>NZ_JAPCIA010000001.1:0-2400000 GCF_026107375.2 Sphingomonas sp. BT-65 | reverse complement strand
TCCTTGGCGCGCTGGCGGACAGCGGGCGAGGCGAGGACCGCGCGGTGCGACGCCGCGGGCGCTTCGACCACCGGCTCGGGAGCGGGTGCAGGCGCCGGGGTGGGCGCAGGCGGCGGTGCTTCCACGACCTCCTCGAACCCCGGCGTTTCCGCCTCGATCTGCACTTCGACCTCTTCGGAGACCGGCGCAGCTTCCGGCTCTTCCGCAACATCGCCGCCGGTCTCGACCACGATCAGCGCCGCGCCGATCGCGACCTGGTCGCCGACCTCGCCGGCCAGTTCGACCACCACGCCCGACACCGGCGATTCCATCTCGACGGTCGCCTTGTCGGTCATCATGTCGGCGACCTGCTGATCCTCCTCGACGCGATCGCCGACCTTGACATGCCAAGCGACGATCTCGGCCTCGGCGATGCCTTCGCCGATATCGGGGAGACGGAAGGTGAAGCGTGCCATGCGGGTCAGTCCTTGAGGATTTTCTTCAATGCCTGTCCGATGCGGACCGGGCCCGGGAAATACGCCCACTCGAGCGAATGGGGATACGGCGTGTCGAAGCCGGTGACGCGCTCGACCGGCGCCTCGAGGTGATAGAAGCAGCGTTCCTGCACCAGGCTCGCCAGCTCGGCGCCGAAACCGCTGGTGCGCGTCGCCTCGTGGACCACCATGCAGCGGCCGGTCTTCCTGACCGATTCCTCGATCGTCTCGATGTCGAGCGGCACCAGCGTGCGCAGATCAATGATCTCGGCATCGATGCCCAGCTCCTCGACCGTCGCCTGCACGACATGCACCATCGTGCCGTAAGCGAGGATGGTCAGCGCCTCGCCCGGCCGGACGATCGCCGCCTTGCCCAGATCGATGCGGTAATAGCCCTCGGGCACCTCGCCGCCGGGATGCTTCGACCAGTTCTCGGCCGGGCGGTCCCAATGGCCGTTGAACGGGCCGTTGTAGATGCGCTTGGGCTCGAAGAAGATGACCGGGTCATTGTCCTCGATCGCAGCGATCAGCAGGCCCTTGGCGTCATAGGGGGTCGAGGGGATCACCGTCTTCACGCCCGAAACATGGGTGAAGATGCCCTCGGGCGACTGGCTGTGCGTCTGCCCGCCGAAGATGCCGCCACCGAAGGGCGAACGCACCGTCAGCGGCGCGGTGAACTGCCCGGCCGAGCGATAGCGCAGCCGCGCCGCCTCGCTCACCAGCTGGTCGAGCGCGGGGTAGATATAGTCGGCGAACTGGATCTCGGGCACCGGGCGCAGGCCATAGGCGCCCATGCCGATCGCGACGCCGATGATGCCGCATTCGGTGATCGGCGTGTCGAACACGCGGGTCTTGCCGTATTTGGCCTGCAGCCCCGCGGTGGCGCGAAACACGCCGCCGAAATAGCCGACATCCTCGCCCATCACGATCACCGAGGGATCGCGGTCCATCATTACGTCCATGGCGGAGTTGATCGCCTGGATCATGTTCATGCGGGTGGTCGCGCCCGCCTCGCCGGCCTCAGCCTCGCTCACGCGTCCCTCGCTCATTTCTTGCGCGCCCACGGACGGCCCGAGGCTTCTTCCTCGGCAATCATCATCTGCTGCTGTTCCTTGAGGTGCCACGGCATCTCCTCGAACACGCCGTCGAACAGCGAATCGAGCGGCTGGTGCAGGCCATGGCCGAGGATGCCGTTCTTCTCGGCTTCCTTCTGCGCCGCCTTGACCATCTCGGCGAGCTCGCGGTCCTGCTCGGCGTGACGTTCCTCGTCCCATTCGCCGAGCGCGATCAGGTGCTGCTTGAGCCGCGCGATCGGATCGCCCAGCGGCCAGGCGGTCGGCTCGCCTGCGCTGCGATATTGCGAGGGGTCGTCGGAGGTCGAGTGACCCTCGGCGCGATAGGTGAAATGCTCGATCAGCGTCGGGCCCTGGTTGGTCCGCGCGCGCTCCGCCGCCCACTGGGTCGCCGCATAGACCGCGAGCGCGTCGTTGCCGTCGATGCGCAGGCCCGCGATGCCATAGCCCAGCGCGCGCGCCGCGAAGGTGGTCGCCTCGGCCCCGGCAAAGCCCGAAAAGCTCGAGATCGCCCATTGGTTGTTGACCACGTTGAGGATCACCGGCGCCTTGTACACGGTGGCGAAGGTCATCGCGGAGTGGAAGTCGCCCTCCGCGGTCGAGCCCTCGCCGCACCAGGTCGCGGCGATGCGCGTGTCGCCCTTGGCCGCGCTCGCCATCGCCCAGCCCACTGCCTGCGGATATTGCGTGGCGAGGTTGCCGGAGATCGAGAAGAAGCCCTTCTCCCTCGACGAGTACATGATCGGCAGCTGCTTGCCCTGCAGATCGTCGCCCTTGTTCGAGTAGATCTGGTTCATCATCTGCACGAGGCTGTAGCCGCGCGTGATGAGCAGGCCCTGCTGGCGGTAGCTCGGGAAGCACATGTCGTCGCTGGCGAGGGCATGCGCCGCGGCGATCGCCACCGCCTCCTCGCCGGTGCATTTCATGTAGAAGCTGGTCTTGCCCTGGCGCTGGGCGCGGAACATGCGCTCGTCGAACGCGCGCACCAGCGCCATGTCGCGCAACATCTTGCGAAGCGTGTCGGGGTCGAGCTTGGGATTCCACGGGCCGACTGCGCGGCCTTCCTCATCGAGCACGCGCACCAGCGTATAGGCGAGCTCATGGAAGCTCGCGGCCTCGGCGGCGGTATCGGGGCGGGGCTGCGCGCCGGCGGGCGGCACCTCGACATCGGCGAAGTCCACCGCATCGCCGGGCCGGAACCGCGGTTCGGGCACATGCAGGCTGAGCGGCGGCAAATTGGGGCGCACGGCGTCCGCAGTCATGCTCTCTCCAGCGTCAAAAGGCCTCCGTGTCGCCGTCCAACGCACGGAATATGATTTCAGGCCCCTGTTATATTCTTTCAACGTGCGAGTCGAGATGGGTCAGCAACGCTGTCCTGACTTTCATTGTATCGCGCCGCACCGGTTCAGGCGAATCGCCCCCTTTCCCGATCGGCTCGCGCCTCCTAAGGGAAAGCATTGCAGAGAAATGTCGCTGGGGAGCGAGACACATGAAATTGATGGCCGGCAATTCGAACCTGCCGCTCGCCCAGGCGATCGCTTCCTATCTCGAAATCCCGCTGACCGAGGCCAATGTCCGGCGCTTCGCCGACGAGGAGATCTTCGTCGAGATCCTCGAGAATGTCCGCGGCGAGGATGTGTTCGTGCTCCAGTCGACCGCCTATCCGGCGAACGACAATCTGATGGAGCTGCTGATCATGATCGACGCGCTGCGCCGCGCGTCGGCCAAGCGTATCACAGCGGTGCTCCCCTATTTCGGCTATGCCCGGCAGGACCGGAAGCCCGGGCCGCGTACGCCGATCTCGGCCAAGCTCGTCGCCAACCTGATCACCACCGCGGGGGCCAACCGTGTGCTCTCGGTCGACCTGCACGCCGGGCAGATCCAGGGCTTTTTCGACATCCCGACCGACAATCTCTTCGCCGCGCCGGTGATGAGCGAGGACATCAAGGCGCGCTTCTCCGACCGTAACCTGATGGTCGTCTCGCCCGACGTCGGCGGTGTGGTGCGCGCGCGTGCGCTGGCCAAGCGGCTGGAGAACGCGCCGCTCGCGATCGTCGACAAGCGCCGCGAGAAGGCCGGCGAATCGGAGGTGATGAACATCATCGGCGAGGTCTCGGGCCGTTTCTGCATCCTGATCGACGACATCGTCGATTCGGCCGGCACGCTGTGCAACGCCGCCGCGGCGCTCAAGGAAGCAGGGGCGGAGGACGTCGTGGCCTATTGCACGCATGGCGTGCTGTCGGGCGGCGCGGTCGCGCGCGTCGACGGATCGTCGCTGCTTGAGCTGGTGATCACCGATTCGATCGGCAATCACAACGTCATCGCCGACGCCCAGAAAATCCGCCACCTCACCATCGCGCCGCTGATCGCCGAAGCCATCCGCCGCATCGCGGACGAGAGCTCGGTCTCCAGCCTGTTCGACTGAGATTTGGCTTCAACCTCTTTGCCGTCATGCTGAACTTGTTTCAGCATCCATCGTACCCCAGGCGGCTCAGTCGCCTGCGGAGAAATGGACCCTGAAACAAGTTCAGGGTGACGGGAGCGGGAGTTGTGAAGGCGCCGGAAGGCTTATGCCAGCGCCTTCCAGACGAGGACCGCACCTACCGCGATCATCAGCCAGTAGATCGCAGTGTAGAAACGCTCGGGCGAGACGCGCCGCACCAGCCACACCCCGGCGAAGGTCGAGGCGACCGCGACCGGCAGCAGCGCCGCCGAGGTCAGCAGATTCTCGCGCGTGAACTGGCCGAGCGCGAGATAGGCGGGCACCTTGATCCAGTTAACCAGCGCGAAATAGACCGCGGTGGTCCCCACCAGCATGTCGCGTTCGAGCCGGCGCGGCAGCACCCATAGCTGCCACGGCGGCTGCCCGGCATGCGCGATCTGGCTGGTGAAGCCCGAGGCGATGCCGAACAGCGATCCGACCCAGCCCGGCGAGGTCGACGGCGCGGGGGCGCCATGGCGGTCGCGCCACAGGCGATAGGCGCCGAACAGCATCGAGATGCCGCCGACCATCGCCAGCACGGCATCCGCCGAGACGCTCGCCGCATACCAATAGCCGAGCGCGATGCCGATCACCGCCCCCGCCAGCGTCCAGCCGAGCACGAACCAGTCGACGGTCCGCCGGAACGCCCAAACCCCGACCACGTCCTGCGCGATCAGCAGCGGGAGCAGGATCGCCGCCGCCTGCACCGGATCGGTGGCGAAGGCGATCATCGGCAGCGAAAGCGCGCCCGCCCCCGCGAATCCGCCCTTGGACAGGCCGATCAGCGCGACGGCGGGGATCGCCAGCGCGTAGAAGAGCGGATCGGAAATCAGGAGCGGGCAGCCGGGGCACGCATGCCGGCATTGCCGCGCGCATTGAGCTGCGCCTTGAGCTGCTCAGGCGCCGACGCCCACAGGAAGCCGAAGCTCACCGTGCCGTCCCTGGTTTCCACGGCATGATGCAAGCGGTGCGCCTGGATGATGCGCTTCATGTAGCTCGATCTGGGCAAATAGCGGTGGCCGATCCGCTTGTGCACGATCACGTCGTGGAACCCGAAATAGATCGCGCCATAGGCGGCGATCCCGGCGCCGATCCAGGTGAAGCCCGGCCACCAGCCCAGTTGCACCCCGCCGAGCAGCAGCACGATCGAGGGGATCGCGAACACGACGGCATAGAGATCGTTGAGCTCGAACATGCCGGCGCGCGGCTCGTGATGGCTCCTATGCAGGAACCAGCCCGGCCCGTGCATCACCCAGCGATGCGCGGCATAGGCCACCCCCTCCATCGCCGCGATGGTGCCGAGGAACAGCGCGATGCCGATTGCCGGGTGCATGCGCGCGATATAGCGACGCGGCATGCGAAGCGCATCCTTTCTCCTTCTGCTCGTCTTGTCGGCCTGCGCCGTGCCCGAGGACCGGCTGCGGACGGGCCTGGTCAATGCCGGGCTGCCGCGCCCGCTCGCCGCGTGCATGGCCGAGCGGATGGTCGACCGGCTCAGCCTCGCCCAGCTGATGCGCCTCGCCGACCTGCCCAGGGCGCGCGAGGCCGAGTCGGTCGATCGCTTCCTCCGCCGCGTGCGCGCGCTCGGTGACCCAGAAATTCTTTCGGTCACCTCCAGCTCGGCTGCGCTGTGCGCGACAGGGCTTGCTCGCTGAAGCGCTGGGAATGTTGGATTTCGCCTGACATGGTTCGAGTCGGGCAAAGCGTCACCGAGCCCTCACGCGCGCGGGTGGGACCTTTGTGACTTTTCGCGGTTTGATTCGACTTCGCCCCTGTGCTTAAGGCGGCGGGATTTTTGCTGCGCACGCGAAGGGGTCGCCGATGAACATCCACGAATATCAGGCCAAGGAACTGCTCGCGAAGTTCGGCGCGCCGATCGCGGCCGGTCATGCCGCCTTCACCGTCGAGGAAGCGGTCGAGGCCGCCAAGAAGCTCCCCGGGCCGCTGTTCGTGGTGAAGTCACAGATCCATGCCGGCGGCCGCGGCAAGGGCAAGTTCAAGGAGCTCGGCCCCGATGCCAAGGGCGGCGTCCGCCTCGCCTTCAGCCTCGACGAGGTGCGCGCGCACGCCACCGACATGCTCGGCAACACGCTGGTGACGATCCAGACCGGCGAGGCCGGCAAGCAAGTCAACCGCCTCTACATCACCGACGGCGCCGACATCGCCAAGGAATTCTACCTCGCGCTCCTCGTCGACCGTGCGTCGAGCGAGATCGCCTTCGTCGTCTCGACCGAGGGCGGCATGGACATCGAGGAAGTCGCGCATTCGACCCCCGAGAAGATCAAGACCTTCTCGGTCGATCCCGCGACCGGCTTCATGCCCCACCACGGCCGCACCGTCGCCGCCGCGCTCGGCCTCACCGGCGAGCAGGGCAAGCAGGCGGCGAAGGTCGCCAAGTCGCTCTACGACGCCTTCCTCGCCACCGACGCCTCGCAGATCGAGATCAACCCGCTGGCGCTGACCGAGCAGGGCAACCTGCTCGTGCTCGACGCCAAGGTCGGCTTCGATTCGAACGCGATGTTCCGCCACAAGGACCTGATGGAGCTGCGCGACGAGAGCGAGGAGGATCCCGCCGAGCTCGAGGCGTCGAAGTACGACCTCGCTTACATCAAGCTCGACGGCGATATCGGCTGCATGGTCAACGGCGCCGGCCTTGCCATGGCGACGATGGACATCATCAAGCTCAACGGCATGTTCCCGGCCAATTTCCTCGACGTCGGCGGCGGCGCCTCGAAGGAGAAGGTGACGGCGGCGTTCAAGATCATCCTCGCCGATCCCGCGGTGAAGGGCATTCTCGTCAACATCTTCGGCGGGATCATGAAGTGCGACATCATCGCCGAGGGCATCGTCGCCGCGGCGAAGGAAGTGAACCTGTCGGTGCCGCTCGTGGTCCGGCTCGAGGGCACCAATGTCGAGGAAGGCAAGGCCATCCTCGCCAATTCGGGCCTCGCCATCGTCCCGGCCAACGATCTCGGCGATGCGGCACGCAAGATCGTCGCGGAGGTCAAGCAGGCTGCTTGATCGCCCGGCATTCGAAGCCCATTGAAAGGGGGTTCGGGGCGGCGGCCGCCCCGGCCCCCTTTTGCGTTTTGTGCGGGTGACGTTACGGCAATCGGCCGATTCCATACCGGACTTGCGAAAACGGCCTGAATTGACCAAGGAAACCGCAGACTCGAAACTGCAAAACGACGCGATCAAGCGGAGGACGCGATGAAAGTGCTGGTGCCGGTCAAGCGTGTGCTTGACTATAATGTGAAGCCGCGGGTGAAGGCGGACGGGACGGGGGTCGACCTCGCCAACGTCAAGATGAGCATGAACCCGTTCGACGAGATCGCCGTGGAAGAGGCGATCCGCCTCAAGGAAAAGGGCGTGGCGACCGAAATCATCGTGGTCTCGATCGGCGAGGCCAAGGCGCAGGAGACGTTGCGCACGGCGCTGGCGATGGGCGCCGACCGCGCGATCCTGATCCAGTCCGACGGCCCGGTCGAGCCGCTCGGCGTCGCCAAGCTGCTCGCGAAGGTCGCCGAGGCGGAGCAGCCCGGCCTCGTCATCCTCGGCAAGCAGGCGATCGACGACGACAACAACCAGACCGGCCAGATGCTGGGCGCGCTGCTCGGCTGGGGCCAGGGCACCTTCGCCAGCAAGGTCGAGGTCGCGGGCGAGCAGGTCGACGTGACGCGCGAGGTCGATGGCGGGCTCGAAACGGTCAAGCTCAAGCTTCCCGCGATCGTCACCACCGATCTTCGCCTCAACGAGCCGCGCTACGCCTCGCTGCCCAACATCATGAAGGCGAAGAGCAAGCCGCTCGAGCAGAAGACCCCGGCCGACTACGGCGTCGATGTGGCCCCGCGTCTCACCGTCGTCAGCGTCGCCGAGCCGCCCAAGCGGACGGCGGGCGTCAAGGTTGCGGATGTGGATGAGCTTGTCGGCAAGCTCAAGGCGCTGGGAGTTGCGAAATGAGCGTTCTGGTCTGGGTCGAACACGACAATGCGTCGGTCAAGGACGCCACGCTCGCCGCCGTCACGGCGGGTGCCAAGCTGGGCGACGTCGTTGCTCTGGTCGCCGGGCAGGGCGCGCAGGCTGCGGCCGACGCCGCGGCCAAGATCGCCGGCGTGTCCAAGGTGCTGCTGGCGGATGACGCCGCCTATGGCCACGCGCTGGCCGAGAATATCGCGCCGCTGATCGCCGAGCTGATGTCCGGCTACGACGCGTTCGTCGCGCCCGCCACCACCACTGGCAAGAACATCGCGCCGCGCGTCGCCGCGTTGCTCGACGTGATGCAGGTCTCCGAAGTGCTCTCGGTCGAAAGCGCCGATACCTTCACGCGCCCGATCTACGCCGGTAACGCGATCGCCACCGTCAAGTCATCGGACGCCAAGAAGGTCCTCACCGTGCGCGGCACCGCGTTCGAAAAGGCCGCGGCCGAGGGCGGCTCGGCCAGCGTCGAAGCCGTGTCGGGCAAGGGCGATGCGGGCATCTCGATCTTCGTCGGGGCCGAGATCGCCAAGTCGGAGCGACCGGAGCTCACCAGCGCGAAGGTGATCGTCTCGGGCGGCCGGGCATTGGGCTCGTCGGAGCAGTTCCACGGCCTGATCGACCCGCTCGCCGACAAGCTCGGCGCCGCCGTCGGCGCGAGCCGCGCGGCGGTCGATGCGGGCTATGCGCCGAACGACTATCAGGTCGGCCAGACCGGCAAGATCGTCGCGCCGGAAGTCTATGTCGCGATCGGCATCTCGGGCGCGATCCAGCACCTTGCGGGCATGAAGGACAGCAAGACGATCATCGCGATCAACAAGGACGAGGACGCCCCGATCTTCCAGGTCGCGGACATCGGCCTGGTCGGCGACCTGTTCAAGATCGTGCCGGAGCTGACAGAGAAGCTCTGATCGTAATGGCGGGGCGGTTTCGGCCGCCCCGTTCTATGGCTGGATCCGCGTCCAGATCTGCGATTTGCAGCCGATCCGCCCGACCAGGCAGCCCTTGCCTTCGATGCGGTTGGGATCGAGCACGCTGACCGTGCCCGAGAAGGTCTTGTTGATGTCGGGCACGAACACCCGGCCGCGCCACACGCCGGGCTTTTCCTGACGGAAGTCGCGGAACAGCCGCGCGCCGATCAGCTGCGCGGTGCCGCCGCGCGCGGCGTCGGCCTTGGCCTTGTCGTTCGCCCACACCACCACCCCGCACATCCGCTGGCCGCACGGCTCGGCGCGGACGTGCACGCTGTTGGAGGGGTTGCGCCAGACGCCGAACGACTGGTCGCGGGCTTCTGCGGAAAGGGCGGGCGCGACGGCCAGCAATGCGATGGACAAGCCGAGGACGCGCATGCGGTTACTCCATTGCCTGGCTCTGATCATTCTAGGGAAGCGTGAGGTGGCGGGCAATCGGTGACGCCGGACGCCGGCGGCTCACAAAAGGTAAGGCCCGCCATTTTCATGGCGGGCCTTCCTTGACGATCCGTTCCTCGTGAAAGGTTCGGCTCGTCGAAGTGCTCTTTCTCATCGATCAAGCTGGTAAACAACGCGCCCCTGCCGCGATTGGTTCCGCACCGGCCAAAAAATTTTGCGCGATCAGACCAGCACCAAGCGGGCGGTGGCGATGACCCGCCCCACCGGCTGCGAGCGCCGCGCCTGATCGGCGGGCGCCACCGTCACCATCACCGTCGCGCCATCGCGCAGCAGCGCCTGGGTCGGGCGCGGCAGGGGGAAGCGCGCCACCCCGTTGCTGGTGACACGCCCGAGGAAGAAGGGCGTGCCGTCGGCGGCGAGCAGCCACAGATCAGCCACTCCCGCTGCGGGATCGAAGCGGCGCATGCGGACGCGCAGTGCCGAGCCTGTCGGATCATAGCGCACCGCGATGTCCGGGCGGCGATCCGGCCCCGCGATCTGCGCCACCAGCACCGGCGCCTCGCCCGGCGGGCCGGGCCGCAGCCCGCCAAAGGCGAAGGTGAAGATCGCGATCGTCACCAGCGCCCCGGCGAGCGCGGCGGCGAGCCCGATCGCCGTCGTCCGGGCGATCGGCCAGCGCATCTGGCGCCGCCGCATGCGCCGGGGTGCATCGGCCTCGCGCAGCTCGATCAGCGCGTCGATCCGCGTCCATAGCTCGGCGGGCGGTTCGATCGCGGGCAGCGCTTCGAGCATCGGCGCCAGCCGCTGCTGCCACGCCTCCACCTCCAGCGCGAAGCCGGGGTCGGCGAGCTGCATGCGCAGCGCCCGCGCGCGGCGTTCGCCCTCCACCGCGCCGAGGGCAAGCTCGCCGCCGGCCGCGGGCAGGCCGAATTCGCTCGCGAGTCTGGCCAGCCCGTCGCGGATTTGCTGCGCGGCCGTCTCCGGGCGCATCAGGCCGGCTTGGGCGATCTCGCCCTCGCTCGCGCCGGTCAGCATCGCCGCGCGGATCGCCGCCTGCGCATCGAACGGGAGCGCGCGCAGCTGATAGTGGAGCAGCGCGGCGGCGTTGCCCCAGGTGATCGGTGCCTCGCCGGTCAGCAGCGTCTCGTCCGACAGCACCATCTCGGCATCGGCAAGCGCGGACGGGCCCGGCACGCGGCGGCGCCAGTCGATCGCCGCGTTGCGGGCGATGGCGGCGAGCCAGGCGCGCGCCTCGCCTGCAGCCGGATCGAAGCGCGGCGCGCGGTCCCAGATGCGCAGATACACGCCCTCGGTCAGTTGCGCGGCCGCCGTGGAATCGCGGGTGATCGACTGGACGATGCCATGAAGGATGGGCGCGGTCGTCTCATAGAGCGCCGCCATCGCCAGTCGATCGCCGCCGGCGACCCGTTCGAGCGAACCGGCGAGGTCGAACGGGCCAGCGTCGCTCGGCACCGGCCTAGTCCCGGCGCGCGCCGCGCGGCGGCGCGAACCGGAGCACGAGGAAGCCCGCCACCGCCGACAGCAGCGATCCCGCGAGCACGCCGATCTTGACCTCGTCGACCAGCGCCTCGTTGCCCGGGAAGGCGAGGCCGCCGATGAACAGCGACATGGTGAAGCCGATCCCCGCGAGCATCGCGACGCCATAGAGCTGCGCCCAGCTCGCCCCGCCCGGCCGCTGCGCGAAGCCGGTGCGGTCGGCGATCCAGATGCTCCCGAAGATGCCGAGCTGCTTGCCGACGAACAGCCCCGCGGCGATGCCGAGCGGCAACGGCGCGAGGAGGATCGCGGGCGACATGCCGGCGAGGCTCACCCCGGCATTGGCGAAGCCGAACAGCGGGACGATGGCGTAGGCGACCCACGGCGCCAGCGCATGCTCGAGCCGGTGGAGCGGCGACTCCGCCGAATCGGGCGCGCCGGGCGTGCGGGTCACCGGGATCATCATCGCGGTCAGCACGCCGGCCACGGTTGCATGCACGCCCGACAGGAACACGAAATACCAGAGCGCGAGCCCGAGCAGCAGATAGGGCCACAGGCTGCGCACCCCGCTGCGGCCCAGCACGTACATCACCGCCATCACCAGCGCCCCGGCCGCCAGCGCGAGCGAGCCGATGCTCTTGGTATAGGCGAGCGCGATGATCGCCACCGCACCCATGTCGTCGACGATCGCCACGGTGGTGAGGAACAGCTTGAGCGAAGCGGGCGCACGGCTGCCGAGAAGTGCCAGCACGCCGATCGCGAAGGCGATATCGGTCGCCGCCGGGATCGCCCAGCCAGGCGTCAGCTCGCCGCCGCCGGTGATCGCGAGATAGACCGCGGCCGGCGCCACCATGCCCGCGGCGGCGGCCACCACCGGCAGCCGCCGATGCTCCCAGCTCGCCAGCTGCCCGTCGACGAACTCACGCTTGATCTCGAGCCCGACGAGCAGGAAGAACACCGCCATCAGCGCATCGTTGATCCACAGATGCACCGTCATCGGCCCGTATTTGGGGCTGATCACCGGCCCGGTCTCGAGGTGGAGCAGGTGGAAATAATCGTGGGACAGGCCGGGCAGGTTGGCGACCAGCATCGCCAGCGCCGCGGCGGCGATCAGGATGAGGCCGCCCGCCGCCTCGCTCTCTAGGAACGCGCGGGACGCCGATCGGACTCGAGCTATGCGCGCCCGCATCCTGAACCCCGTTCGTGCTGAGCTTGTCGAAGCACTGCTCTCCCCTTGGGCCGCTTGCGGAAGAATGGCAGCCCTTCGACAAGCTCAGGGCGAACGGAGGTTAGGTCAACCCGCCTTGGCGAGCGCCTCGGCAATCAGCTTGCGAGAGTTGTCGATCCCGTAGAGCGCGATGAAGCTGCCCATGCGTGGTCCCTGGCTGGAGCCGAGCAGCGTCTCGTACAGTGCCTTGAACCAGTCGCGCAGCTCGGCGAAGCCGCCCGTCTTGCCGATCTCGTAGACGATGTTCTGGATATCCTCGGCGCTGGCCTCCGCGGGCAGCGCGGCGAGATCGGCGTCGAGCCGCTGCAACGCCGCGATCTCGACCCCTTCGGGCGGGCGGCGCTTGAGCGTCGGCGCGATGAAGTCGCGGCCATAGGCCAGCGCATAGCCGATCAGCGCGTCGAGCGCGGGGTGCTTCTCGGGCGTCGCGTCGGGGACATAGTTGGCCAGATAGCCCCACACCTGCGCCTTGCTCGCCTCGCCCATCACGCCGACGAGGTTGAGCAGCAGGCCGAAGGTCACCGGCAGCGTCTCTTCGGGCACCGCGCCGTTATGGACATGGTGCACCGGGTTGCCCAGCTTCTGCTCGACCGGCTGGCCGGGATAGTTGCCGCGGAACTGCCAGTAATCGTCGATTGCGCGTGGGATCACGCCCATGTGCAGCGCCTTGGCCTTTTTCGGCTCGCGATAGATGTAGAAGGCAAGGGACTCGTCGGGGCCATAGGTCAGCCACTGCTCGAGGCTCAGGCCATTGCCCTTGGACTTGGAGATCTTCTCGCCCTTCTCGTCGAGGAACATCTCGTAGTTGAAGCCCTCGGGCGGCTTGCCGCCCATGACACGCGCGATCTTCGACGACTGGATCACCGAGTCGATCAGGTCCTTGCCCGACATCTCGTAATCGACGCCGAGCGCGACCCAGCGCATCGCCCAGTCGACCTTCCACTGCAGCTTGGCCTTGCCGCCGAGGATCGACTGCTCGATCCGTTCACCCTCATCGATGAAGGCGATCATTCCGGTCTCCGGGTCGAGCACCTCGACTGGCACCTGCAGCACGATCCCGCTCTTCGGGCTGATCGGGAGGACGGGCGAATAGGTCGCCTGCCGCTCGGCGCGCAGCGTCGGCAGCATCACGTCCATGATGCCCTGGTAGCTGCGCAGGACGAGCTTGAGCGCGTCGTCGAACTTGCCGCTCGTATAATAGTCGGTCGAGGAGGCGAACTCGTAGTCGAACCCGAACCGGTCGAGGAATTCGCGCAGCATCGCGTTGTTGTGGTGCGCGAAGCTCTCATACTTCTCGAACGGGTCGGGCACCTTCGTCAGCGGCTTGCCCAGATACTGCGTCAGCATCGCCTTGTTCGGCACATTGTCCGGCACCTTGCGCAGCCCGTCCATGTCGTCGCTGAACGCGATCAGCCGGGTAGGGATGTCGGACAATGTCTCGAACGCATGCCGCACCATCGTCGTGCGCAGCACCTCGTTGAAGGTGCCGATATGCGGCAGCCCCGACGGGCCATAGCCGGTCTCGAACAGCACCGGTGCGCCGCCAGGCTTCCCGTCGGGATAGCGCTTGAGCAGCTTGCGCGCCTCTTCATAGGGCCAGGCCTTGGAAGCGAGCGCGGCATCGCGCAGGGACAGGCTGGGTGCGGGATCGGTCATGGACGAGCTTGCCGTGCTGGAGGGAACCGGCAGCCGGTGCGCGATCGGTGCGGTTTTTGCAAGGTTGTGCGCCCGGAAAACGGGCAGCGATGCGGATAGACTATGGTCTTTACCTGTCGCAGTTGATAATCGCTCGCATTATGAGTCTCTCGCTGGCGCGCACCGCGCGCAACGTTCCCGCGACGGTCGCGTCGGTTGACTGGAATTCGCTTGCCCCGTCGGAAGCGCGCCGCCTGCGCGAGTTCGGGCTCGACGAGGGTGTCGAGGTCGAGCTGGTCCGCCCCGGCGGCTGGGCCGGCGGCCCCGCTGCCGTCCGCATCGGGCGGATGACGGTGGCGCTGCGCCGGCATGTCGCCGAAGCCATCCAGGTCGCGGTCGCGGCCGAATGAACCAGGCCCCGCTCGTCGCGCTGGTCGGCAACCCCAATGCCGGCAAGACTGCGCTGTTCAATGCGCTCACCGGCGCGCGGCAGAAGGTCGGCAACTATCCCGGGGTCACCGTCGAGCGCCATGCCGGGCGCATGGCGCTCGACGACGGGCGCCCGATCGAGCTGGTCGACCTGCCCGGGACCTACAGCCTCGATCCCTCAAGCCCCGACGAGCAGGTGACGCGCGACGTCGTGCTCGGCAAGCAGGATGGCGAGCGGCTGCCCGACGCGCTGGTGGTGGTCGCCGACGCCTCGAACCTCGAGAACCATCTGCGCTTCGTGCTCCAGCTGCGTCAGCTCGGCCGGCCGATGGTGGTCGCGCTCAACATGATCGACATGGCGACGCGCGACGGCCTGACGATCGACACCGGCGCACTGGCGGCCGAGCTTGGCGTGCCCGTGGTCACGACCGTTGCGGTGCGCAAGCGCGGGCTCGAGGATCTGCGCGCAGCGCTCGCCGGCGTGCTGCTCGGCACCCGGCCCGACGTGCCCGCCGCCCTCGACGCCGACATCACGCATTTCCAGCGCGAGGCGCGCCGTATCGCCAGGGCCGCGATCACCGATCAGCCGCGCGGCCGCGCCTTCACGCGCGCCGTCGACGCCGTGGTGCTGCATCCGGTCGCCGGGCCGCTGATCCTGCTCGGCGTGCTGTTCGTCATGTTCCAGGCGGTCTATGCCTGGTCGGAAGCGCCGATCGGCTGGATCGAGGGGTTGCAGGGCTGGCTTGCGGAGAGTGCAGCCGCCGAACTGCCCAAGAGCTTCCTGCGCGACCTGCTGATCGAGGGGATCATCAACGGCGTCGGATCGGTGGTGGTGTTCCTGCCGCAGATCCTGATCCTGTTCTTCTTCATCCTGCTGCTCGAGGCGTCGGGCTATATGGTCCGCGCCGCCTTCCTGATGGACCGGCTGATGGCCGGAGTCGGTTTGTCGGGCCGGGCGTTCATCCCGCTGCTCTCCTCCTTCGCCTGCGCGATTCCGGGGATCATGGCGACGCGCTCGATCGACGATCCCAAGGAGCGGCTGACCACGATCCTGATCGCGCCGCTGATGACCTGCTCGGCGCGCCTGCCGGTCTATGCCGTGATCATCGGCGCGTTCATCCCGGCGATCAGCGTCGGTCCGGGCATCGGGCTCCAGGGGCTGGTGCTGCTCGGCCTGTACCTGTTCGGCATTATCGGCGCGGTGGCGGCGGCGCTGGTGCTGCGGCTGACCGCGACCAAGGGCAAGACCGGCGGGTTCATGATGGAGCTGCCGCGCTACCAGCTGCCATCGCTGCGCGACCTTCTCATCGGGCTGTGGCAGCGCGCCTATGTGTTCCTGCGCCGCGCCGGCACGATCATCATGGGCGTGACGATCGCGCTGTGGCTGCTCGCGTCCTATCCGGTCGCGCCGGCGGGGCAGAAGCAGAGCGAATATTCGATCGCCGGCCGCATCGCCTCGGGGCTCGAGGTCGTGCTTCGCCCGATCGGGTTCAACCACGAGATGAGCCTCGCGGTGATCCCCGCGATGGCGGCGCGCGAGGTCGCGGTGTCGGCGCTGCAGACGGTCTATTCGATCGATGCCGAGGACGAAGAGGCCGGCGCGCAGGCGCTCGGCAGCCAGCTCTCGTCGCGCTGGTCGCTGCCCACCGCGCTCGCCTTTCTCGCCTGGTTCGTGTTCGCGCCGCAGTGCCTGTCGACCATCGCGGTGACGCGGCGCGAGACCAATGGCTGGAAATGGCCGGTGGTGATGATCGTGTATCTGTTCACGCTGGCCTATGCCGCCGCGGGGATCACCTTCTGGACGGCTACGGCGATCGGGCTGTAGCTCGGGGCTTGCCATGTTGGATTAGTTCTGCTTTTGTTCTCGGATGCGGAATTGCATCCGGCCCCATTCGTTCGTCTCGGCCTCAACGGCATCGCGCCGGGGAAGGGAAATGAGGGGGGACGTAGTGGCAACTTTGACAACTTCCGCAGCCGCCGCGAAGCTTCGGGTACGCTTCAGTCGCGCTTCGACTCGTCGATCGCGCGCTCGATCCGGGTGCGCTCGGCATCGTCGCGCGCCTTCTCGGCCTTGGTGCGGCCGAACTTCGCGCGGTTCTCCACAGCCTTTGCGGCTGAGGCGGTCTTGGCTTTCGCCTTGCGCATCTTGTTGAGGTTTACGACCTCGCCCATCGCGACTACCCCTTTGCACCAAGACATTAACGATCAAAACGCGGAGTTTCCATGGCGGGCAGCGTCAACAAGGTGATCCTGGTCGGCAATCTCGGGCGCGATCCCGAGAGCCGGTCCTTCTCGAACGGCGGCAAGGTGGTGAACCTGCGCATCGCCACCAGCGAGTCGTGGAAGGACCGCAACAGCGGCGAGCGCAAGGAAAAGACCGAATGGCACTCGGTCGCGATCTTCTCCGAAGGCCTCGCCAATGTCGCCGAGCGCTATCTGCGCAAGGGCAGTAAGGTCTATCTCGAGGGCCAGCTCCAGACCCGCAAGTGGCAGGACCAGTCGGGCGCCGACCGCTATTCGACCGAGGTCGTGCTGCAGGGCTTCGACGCCAAGCTGGTGATGCTCGACGGGCCCGGCGGCGGCCAGGGCGGCGCTGGCGGCGGCGCGCGCGAGGACTGGGGTGGCGGCAATGACGACTTCGCCGGCCAGTCGAGCAGCCGCGGCGGCTTCGGTGGCGGCTCGACCGGCGCCGGCGGTCGCGGCGGAAGCGGCGGCGGTGCGCCTGCGGGCGGCGGCTTCCCCGATGATCTCGACGACGACGTGCCCTTCTAAGGGTGCGTCACGCCGCTAGGGGCGGCGCCTTGCAGTGGCGGTCGATGAACGCCTCGTGCGTCGGCATCGCCGCCGCGACATCGGCGTTCACTTCCTCGACGTCGCGCATGAACGCGACGACATCCTCCTCGGGGATCATGTCGACCACCGGATCGTAGGTCATCGGCAGGCCCTGACCGAGCAGCACCTGAACCCAGCTCTCCTCGCGGAACAGCTCGGCCTTGCCGTGGACGAAGAAGCGGGCCGAGGCGCGGAACAGCTCGAGCCGCTCGTGCAAGCTGTCGGGGATGTCCATGTTGCGGACATAGGCCCAGAACGGCGTGTCCTCGCGGTTGGTGACCTTGTAGTGCGCGATGATGAAGTCGCGCACATCGTCGAACTCGAAATTGTGCTGCCGGTTATACTCGGCGATGTCGGCCGCGTTGAAGCCCTGACCGGGGAACAGCGCCACCAGCCGCAATATGCCGGTCTGGATCAGGTGAATGCTGGTCGATTCGAGCGGCTCGAGGAAGCCGCTGGCGAGCCCGATCGCGACGACGTTCTTCTCCCACGCCTTGCGGCGCTTGCCCGGTGCGAACTTGACTGGCCGCGGATCGGCGAGCGCCTTGCCGTCGAGATTGGCGAGCAGCACGTCCGCGGCCTCGTCGTCGCTGATCTGCGCGCTCGCATAGACATGGCCGTTGCCGATGCGGTGCTGCAGTGGGATGCGCCATTGCCAGCCCGAGCCATGCGCGGTCGAGCGCGTATAGGGGGTGAGCGGCGAGACGCTCTCGCACGGTACCGCGAGCGCGCGGTCGCAGGGCAGCCAGTGGTTCCAGTGCTCGTAGTCGACGCCCAAGGTCTGGCCGAGCAGCAGCGAGCGCATCCCCGAGCAATCGACGAACAGGTCGCCCTCGACCGTGCGCCCGTCGGCCAGCACGACGCCCTCGACGAAGCCGTCCTCGGCGCGCTGCTTCACCTCGACGATCCGGCCCTCGGTCCGCGTCACCCCGCGCGCCTCGGACTGGCCGCGCAGGAAGCGGGCATAAAGCGAGGCGTCGAAATGATAGGCATAATCGAGATGCCCCATCGGCGATCCCGGGTTGCGCGGATCGGGGAAGCAGAACTTGTTCTGCCGCGCGGCGAGCGTGTTGAGCGAATAGAGGTCGAAATGCTTGGCCTGTCCCATGGCCACCAGCTTGAGCCACAGCTGGTGCGGGTGGAGCCATATGAGGTCGGTGCCGATCTTGCCGAAGCCGTGGATGTAGCGAAAGCCCGGCTCGCGCCAGTTGACGAACTCGATCCCCAGCTTGAACGTCGCCTGGGTCGCGCGGACCATCTCGGTCAGGTCGATGCCGGCGAGGAGGTTGTAGTCCTTGATCCCGGGAATGGTCGCTTCGCCGACGCCGATGATCCCGATCTCGTCCGATTCGACCAGCGTGATCTCGTACCCGCGGAACAACAGCTTGGAGAGCAGGGCCGCGGTCATCCAGCCGGCCGTGCCGCCGCCGACGATCACGATCCTGCGAATCGGCGGATTGCCATGCTCCATATGTCCGTCCCCTCTTGCCCGGCTCTCGCGGCCGCTCTGCATCTATAGGCGGGCGCCCGTCAGGGGTAAACGGTTACAGGTCGGGGACGCGATCGCGTCGCGAGGATGGCGGCGGCGCCTTTGGCGTGAAGGCGGCGCGGGGACGATTCTACGCAAGCACCGGAACTGAGCGGACGATTTTCCTCAATCTTTAATTGACATCAATGTTCATAATGGGAATCTTGACGTAAGGGGAAACATCCCCGCAAACGGAGAGGATATTTCGAGCGCGGTCCGCTGGGGACACCGGGCGCGCACTGCCGATGCATCTCCTCCGTAAAAGACAAGACGCATCGCGCCTTGCCGGTCGATGGGACGGCGACATCCCTGTGACCGGCACGGCGCGACGCCAGGATTGTGGAGGGGACAGATCTTGAAGACCGTATCCGACGCCGTACGTGCCACCAGCCTTCTCGCCCTTGCCTGCGCGCTCGCGATTCCCGCGCATGCCCAGGAGGGCGGCGGCGAGACCCCGCAGAACCAGAGCGCTGCACCGACCTATGAGGGCGAGGTGGTCGTCACGGCGCAGAAGCGCGAGGAGCGGCTCAAGGATGTTCCCATCGCGATCTCGGCCTTCTCGGCCGAGGCGCTCGACCAGTACAAGATCGAGGGCGGGTCGGAGCTGCTGCGCGCGGTCCCCAACGTCAATTTCTCGAAGAGCAATTTCAGCATGTACAATTTCTCGATCCGCGGGATCGGGACCAAGGCCATTTCCGCGTCGAGCGACCCGGCGGTCGCGGTGAGCTTCAACAACACGCCGCTGATCCGCAACCGGCTGTTCGAATCCGAATTCTTCGACTTGCAGCGGGTGGAGGTGCTGCGCGGCCCGCAGGGTACGCTCTACGGCCGCAATGCGACGGGCGGCGTGGTCAACGTCATCCCCGCGCTCCCCGGGCCGGATTTCGCGATGGAAGCCAAGCTCGAGGTCGGCAGTTTCGACACGATGCGGGCGAGCGGGATGCTCAACGTGCCGCTCACCGACACGCTGGGCGTGCGCGTGGCGGGCGCCTTCACCAGCCGCGACGGCTTCGACTACAACACCTTCACGCAGAAGCGCGTCAACGGCCGCAGCCTGTGGTCGACGCGCGCGTCGATCCAGTGGGAGCCGAGCGACCGCTTCCGCGCGAACTTCATCTGGCAGCATTTCGAGGAGGATGACGACCGCTCGCGCACCGGCAAGCAGCTGTGCACCAACGATCCCGGGCCCGAGCGGGTCGGCAATGTCGCGGTCACCGATCCGCTGCTGCGTGGACGGATGAGCCAGGGCTGCTTGCCCGGCTCGCTCTATGACGAAGCCGCTTATGGCGTGCCCAACGGCCGCAGCCTCGTCTACGCGTTGGTGCCGGCGGAGGGCATCCTCATCGGCAGGCGGCCGGGTACGGGCACCAGGCCCGGGGCCGATGTGTTCGCGACCAATGCGAGCGACCCGTTTGCTGGCCTAACGCAATCGCGCAACCTGCGCGAGATCGCGACCAGCTATGATCCCAAGTTCCGCGCGACCAACGACGTGTTCCAGCTCAACCTTCAGTTCGAGCCCGCGGACGGGTTGCAGCTGGTATCGCAGACCGCCTTTGCGCGCGACCGCTATTTCTCGACGCAGGACTATAACCGGTTCGTCAGCAATCCGATCTTCAACGATTCCACCGGCGCGCTGGTGAACAACCGCAACGTCCCGCTCAATACCGCCTTGTATCCGGGGCCGACGCCGGGAGGCATTCGCTGCGATCCCCAGCTCGGCTGTTCGGACCGGATGCTGTCCGCGGATCTCAGCCGCTCGCGCAACGAACAATGGTCGCAGGAGCTCCGTCTGCAGTCGAGCTTCGATGGGCCGGTGAATTTTAACTTCGGCGTCAACTATCTCGATTTCAAATCGCAGGACGATTATTACGTCTTCAACAACTTCTTCACGTTGTTGGCGGAATGGTTCTACAGCAAGGACAGCAATCCCGCGCTTGGCGGGAACAATGCGCTCCTGCCCTGCGCGCTTGGCTTTGAAGGCAGGGAGTGCATCTATGTCGATCCCAATCCGATCGGCCAGCTGAACAACCAGGGCCACAATTATTTCCTCAGCCAGAATGGCGTACGGATCAAAAGCTGGGCGGCATTCGGCGAGCTCTATTGGAACCTCGCCAGCAATGTGAAGCTGACGCTCGGGGCGCGCTACACCAATGACGAGAAGGTATCGACTCAGGTCCCGAGCCAATTGTTGCTCGGCGGCGGCACGGGAATGGCGTTTCCGGGCGGCATCACCGGCGGCCGGGTGAACAGCGGCTATCCGGCGCTGCCCGATATCGAGCAGCAATGGGGCCGGTTCACCGGTCGCGCGGTGCTCGACTGGAAGCCCGACCTCGGTTTCACCGACGACACGCTGATCTATCTCTCGGCCGCGCGCGGCTACAAGGGCGGCGGCACCAATCCGCCGCGGGTCGATTTCAACCCGGCGGTGGTTCAGTACCAGTTCCTGCCGCAGACCTTTGAACCCGAATATGTCAATGCGTTCGAGATTGGGACCAAGAACAGCTTCGACGGCGGGCGCCTAACCTTCAACGTCACCGGCTTCTTCTACGACTACAAGGATTATCAGGTCTCGCAGATCGTCGATCGCATCGCGTTCAACGAGAATTTCGACGCGACCAGCATGGGACTCGAGTTCGAGGCGGCGTGGCGCCCGTCGCGCGCTTTCCGCATCGACGGCAATTTCGGCCTGCTGAAGACGCGGCTCAAGGAAGGGTCGCAGTCGATCGACGTGATGAACCGCACCCAGGGCGATCCGGACTGGGTCGTGCTGCGTCCCTGGATCCAGGTGCCGTCCAACTGCATCGCGCCGCGCGCATTCGTCGAGCGGATCCTGTCCGGTAATCCGGCCTTCCGGGCGCTCGCGCTGTCCGGGCTCTGCCCTGGATCGAGCCGAATCGGCGACTTCAACCCCGCCCTGCCGAACGGCCAGGTGCCGTTCTCGACCTTCTACGGCTTCACCTATGATCCGCTGGCGCCCTACAATCCCGCCACGGTCGGCCTCAACATCGCCCAGGGCGGAAGCGGTGCGCCCAATGGCGGGCGTGGCTTCTACGCGGATCTGGGCGGCAACGAGCTGCCCAACTCGCCGCGCTGGACGGCGAATATCGGCGCCCAATACACCTTTTTCATCGGCGGCGGAGATTGGGAGCTGACCGTCCGCGGCGACTATTATCGCCAGTCGGAAAGCTTCGCGCGGATCTACAACACGGAATATGACCGGCTGCGAGCGTGGGACAATCTCAACCTGTCGATGACGCTGGCGCGCCCGGCGGATGATCTGGTCTTCCAGCTCTATGTGAAGAACGTGTTCGACGACGCGCCGATCACCGATTTCTTCACCAACGCCGACGACACCGGACTCACCACCAACGTGTTCACGCTCGACCCGCGGATCGTCGGGTTCAGCATGACCAAGCGGTTCTAGCGCGATTCCTCGGCGGGACGGGCGCGATCGACGCCGAAATGGAGGGTTAAGGGCGGCTTAGGGATTGATAGGTATTGACATTGACATCAATGTGAGTAGAAAGAAGATGCCGTGTAGTTTCAGGCGCGTGACAAAAATACATAGCTAAATCATAGCTAAATCGGGAGACGTGGGATGAAAAAGGCATTTGCATTTCTTGCAAGCTCTGTCGCGTTGCTCGGGTCGCAGACCGTTGCGGCGCAGGAAGCTTATATCGTTCCAGACGCGACGAGCCCGTGGGTCTTCACGGGGACTGTCGATGTCAACAAGGGCATTGCACTCACCTGCACTGCCGAGGTCGAGATCACCGGCACCAACGATGCGGCCGATACCTCGCCCCCCTTCAATCACAGCGACGTTGCCGGCCTGAGCGCGACCATCACCCTCACGGGCGGTCTCTTTGGCCTCTGCTCGTCGGTCAACATCGCTCCGATTCCCGCGGGCAAGATCAGCTATTCGGGCAGCACCTTCACGCTGCACGACGTGTTCGTGACGACGATCACGCCGGGCAATTGCGAGGGCGATATCGTCGCGACCTGGAACGAAGGTCTGCAGCGGCTGAGCGTCGCGGGCACGCTGCCGGCGGTGAGCGGCGCGGACTGCACGCTGGACGGCGACGTCGATCTCGACACGCCGAGCTCGGGCAATGCGGTTGAGCCTGGCGACGGGGACTACAACCCGAACCATCCCTGATCGCAAGTTCGATCGGAATGAAACCTAAAAGGGGGCGGGCGCACGGTATCGTGCGCCCGTTTTTTCTGACGGCTCGTTCCGCCTGGCCGGGGTGACAGCGCGCCGGACGCGTGCCTATCAACGCGCCGCGGTTCGCCAGCTGGAAGGATCGAGGCTCGGCAGGGGCAGCCGCCGGCGGCGGAGTATCGTTCGGAGTTGCGGATCGTTGCAGAATATCGGTGCCCCGTAATGAAGCTGGCGCGTTTCGCCGTCTTGATCACGATCCTGTCCCCCTGGGGACATGGCGACGCCAGGGCGCGGGCGGGGCAGGCGAACGGTGCGGCGCCTCCGCCACAGGCGCCGCCTTCCGAAACCGCAACCGATCCGGGCAAGGGCGCGGCGCGGCCCGACGAGATCGTGATCACCGCCCAACGCTATGGCGATGCCAAGGTGGAGGCCGAGACCGAGGTCGGCGAAGCGGAGATCGCGAGCTACGGCGCCGACAGTATCGAGGAGCTGCTCAAGCGCCTCGGCCCGATCGCCACCGGATCGGACGAGGAGCCGGTCATCCTGGTCAACGGGCAGGAGGTCGGATTCGACCGCTCGGTGCTGGGCTATCCCGCCGAAGCGCTGAGCCGCATCGCCGTGCTGCGTCCCGAGGCGGCCGCGCGCTATGGCCACCCGCCGGGCCGGCGCGTGGTGAATCTGGTGCTCAAGAAGAATTTCGCCAGCCGCAACGCCGATGCGGAGGTCGAATGGGCGACTCGCGGCGGCCAATATGGCGGCGGCGTGACCGCGAGCCAGGTCGCGATTGCAGGACCCGTGCGGTGGAATGTGCAGGCGCGCGTCGCCCTCGACAGCGCCTTGCCCAAGAGCGCGCGGAACGTCCCGCCGCGCACCGGCCCGATCGACCTGACCGGCTATGCCGCCGGCCTCGGCCAGGCGGAAATCGATCCCGCGCTGAGCCGGGCGGCGGGCGGACTCGTCACGATCGCCGCCTTTCCCGGCGATGTCCTGTCGCGGCCGCCGGCGCTCAAAGACTTCGTCGCGACCGCCAACCGCGATCATCCGGCCGATCCGCGCGACTTCGAGACGCTGCGGCCGTCGCGGCGCAACCTCTCGCTGCGGCTCGGCATGACGCGTCCGCTCGGCCCCTTCAGCGCCTCGCTCAGCGTCAACGCCGCGTCGAACAGCAGCAGCGGCCGGCGCGGCGTGCCGATGGCTTCGATCGTCCTGCCGGCTGGCAGCCCGTGGTCGCCCTTCGCCGACGACGTCCTGCTGGTCCGCCCGCTCCGGCGCGACCGGCCGTTGCGCAGCGAGACCAGTTCGGACTCGCTGGGTGCCGCGCTCAGCCTGTCGGGCACGATCGGCGGCTGGCAGACCAACGTCGCGGCCAGCTATACGCGCAACTGGGCGAGCAGCCTGCTCGAGCGCGGGATCGATACCGTGCGCGTGCAGGAGCTGGTCAGCCGCGGCGACCCCGCGTTCAATCCCTATGCGCCCTGGGGCGACCGGCTCCTCCTCGCCGAAACCAATCGTTCGCGCGGCGAGAACATGAGCGCGCGGTTCGGTCTCGGGAAATCGCTTATCGATTTGCCGGCGGGGCCGGTGACGGCGAGCCTGTCGGCGAATGCCAGCCGCAGCTCGGTCGAGAACCGCCGGATCGACAATCTCGACGCGCTGATCGCGCTGGACCGCCGCACGCGCGACCAGCTCTATGGCCAGCTTTCCTTCGGCGTGCCGATCTCGCGCCGCGGCGAGGGCGAGCTGTGGCGGCTCGGCGACCTTGCGCTCGACCTGTCGCTGGGCGGGCACAAGACCTCCGGTTCGCAATGGCAGAAGCGCTACGGCACCGGGCTCACCTGGTCGCCGTTCGCGAAACTGCAGTTGCGCGGATCGTTCGATCATGAGGAGGTGGCGCCGACGTTCGAGCAGCTCGACGGGCCGCGGGTCGAGACCGTGCTGCGCATCTACGATTTCGCGCGCCAGGAAGTGGCCGAGCCGGTCTGGATCACCGGCGGCAACCCGTTGCTGCGCGCCGGCAGCCGGCAGAACCGCGTGTTCGGCGCGTTGCTGCGGCCGTTCGGAAGCCAGGCACTCTCGATCGACGTCTCCTATCGCGCGTACCGCGGAACCGGCGGGGTCGCCGCCTTTCCCGAGCTGACCCCGGTGATCGAGGCGGCCTTTCCCGAGCGCGTGACGCGCGATGCGGCCGGGCGGCTGGTGGCGGTGGACGCGCGTGCGATCAACATCGCCCGCAGCAGCGAGTCCGAGCTCGTCTCGGGCATCACGCTGCGGCTCCCCGACCCCGGCGCCAAGCCCAAGGGGCCGGCGGAGGCCAAGGCCGCCGATCCGCTCCGGTTAACGCTGACGCTCAATCATCGCTGGCGCTTGAGGAGCGAGTTGCTGACGCGCCCCGGCGTTCCGGTGATCGACCAACTCCGCGACACGGGCCAGTCCCGCCACCTGCTGTCGATCCAGGCCGTGGCGGGAAAGAAGGCGTTCGGGACGAACGTCAGCGCGATCTGGAGCAGCGCCGCGCGCCTGCGCGATCGGGCCGCGACCGGGCCGCAGGCCGAATATCGCTACGCGCCGCCGCTGCGCGTCGATCTCGGCCTGTTCGTCGATCCCGAGGATCTCTCTCCGTCGCTGAAGCGCTCCAGGTTGCTCGACGACATGCGGATCTCGCTCGATATCGACAATCTGCTCAACGACTATCGCCGGGCGACGCTGGGCGATGGCAGCGTACCGGCGGGGTATAGCCGCGACGAGGTCGATCCGGTCGGGCGGACCATCAAGCTGTCGGTACGCAAGCGCTTCTAGGATCTGTTTCAGCAAAGCCGAAACGTGGCGGCACCAGCCCGCTCCCCCACCCGGCCACCCCCGAAAGTATCCTGATGGGTGGCCGGGTGGGGAGTATCGGGTCGGCCATGCCCCCGGCATGGCCTGAACAGCGCGGGGCGCTGTTCACCCGAGACTGGCTGGTGCCGCGATTCAGCGAAGCTGAATCCGACTCAGGTCAGGGCCGGCGGGATTCCCTGGGGAAGCAGGAACAGCGGCAAGATGCGCGAGATCAGGCTGCGCATCGCATCGTCCTCCTGGTCGAGCATGTCGCGCACATAGGGGCCGATCACGGCATCGCCGAACGCGCACACCGCCATCATCAGCACCGCCATGCGCACCCGCTCCGGCGCGCCTTCGTCGGACGCCTGGCCGACGATCGCCTCGACCAGCGACTTGACCGCGTCGCGCACCGGCTCGAGATGCTCGACATCGCCCGACAGGATGATCCACGCGGCGAGCTGGCCCGCGCCGCCCTTGTCGAACGCGTCGAACACCTTGTCCGCCACCGCGCGTGGGGCAGCCGCGTCGGTCCGCAGCATCTCGACGACATGGTCGAGCGCGACGGTGAGGTCGTTGATCATCGAACCCATCAGCGCCGATTGCAGGCTCGCCGCCGATCCGAAGTGATGCAGGACGTTGGCGTGCGACATGCCGATCTCGTCGCCGATATTGGCGAGCGTGACCGCGGCGGGCCCGCCCTCGAGCAGCAGGCGCCGCGCCGCCGCCAGGCCTTCTTCGCGGACTTCGGGGCCCAGCCGTTTGCGCCGCTTCACGCGCGGTGGCGGTTGCTTGTACATTCTCATTCCCTGCCGGCCCACCCCCGGACCGGTCGCGCGGTTTTAGCGCAAAGCGCGCAATAGTCACAATTCCTCTCTGCGCCGGTGATTCCGTCGGAAATCCCAATCTGGACCGCGTCTTAATCGATCTTGCAACGATTGTGGGCCTGCTATATTAACATTGATGTTAATGTCATTTGATTCGCGATGAGGTGCATCTTGTCCGACCGCACGCCACGGGACCTCGCCATCCACAAGCGGGATATGAAGTTCGGCCGGAAGGCGCCGCTGCCGCGCTGGTGGCACAGCGGTGATCCCGGGCGCACGGCGTTCTTCAACGCGCTCTCCTCGACCTTTCCGGTCGGCGAGAAGTTCTTCATGA
The DNA here is from genome assembly GCF_026107375.2 of Sphingomonas sp. BT-65. Classification (NCBI taxonomy): domain Bacteria; kingdom Pseudomonadati; phylum Pseudomonadota; class Alphaproteobacteria; order Sphingomonadales; family Sphingomonadaceae; genus Sphingomonas; species Sphingomonas sp. BT-65. The sequence goes on along the minus strand of NZ_JAPCIA010000001.1, from coordinate 2,373,341 downwards.
CCTCGGTGCGTCATTTCCGCGACGGCGCGCCGGAGCCGCTGCGCAGCCAGATCGACGATTTCCTGTATCAGGAGTCGATGCACTCGCGCGAGCATGTGGTGTTCAACCGCCAGGCCGAGGATGTCGGATACGACATCGCGCCGCTGGAGGACCGCGCGCGCCGCACCATCGCCTGGGTCAAGCGGCGCTCCCCGATCCAGCAGCTCGCGGCGACCTGCGCGCTCGAACATTTCACCGCGACGCTCGCGCATGACGCGCTGGCCGATCCCGCGCATCTCGCGGGCGCGACCGACGAGGCCAAACGGCTGTGGCAATGGCACGCGATCGAGGAGGTCGAGCACAAGGCGGTGGCGTTCGACACCTATCTCCACGCCGCGCGCGAGATGACGCGGCTGCGCCGCTGGCTCAAGCGCAGCACGGTGATGTTCGTGACGACGATGCGCTTCCACTATGTGATCTTCCGCAACACCGCCGATCTGCTGCGCCAGGACGGCTGCAACAATTTCGCGACATGGCGCCGGTTGCTGGGCTATCTCTACGGCCGTCCCGGCCCATTGCGCCTGCTGCTGAAGGGAGTGTTCGTCTATATGCGGCCCGGTTTCCATCCCTGGGAGCTCGACGATCGGCCCTTGCTGGCGAAATCGCTCGCCCTGCTCGAGCAGCCGCGGAGCCAGGCGGCATGAGGCTGCTGGCGCTTGTCGCCGCCTTGCTCGCCACCGGCAGCGCCGCGCAGGCCGCCGACATCACCGGCGTGTGGGCCACCGGGAGCGAAGGCGGGCGAGTCCAGATCTATCGCTGCGGCCAGGCGCTGTGCGGGCGCGTGGTCGACGCCGCGCGGCTGCGCACCAATCCCGACCTGCGCGACCTGCGCAACTCGGACCCCAAGCTGCGCCAGCGGCGGCTCAAGGGGCTGGTGGTGCTCAACGGCTTCACCGGCGGCCCGGGCGAATGGAAAGGCGGCCCGGTCTACGACCCTGAAACGGGCGACGGGGCGGGCCGTGGTTATCTCAAGCTGCTGCCCGACGGCAAGCTCGAGCTCAAGGGCTGCGTCGCCGTTTTCTGCCGCACCAAGATCTGGACCCGCGTCCGCTAGGCGGGGACATAATCCCAAGAATGACACGGCGTGCGGAGCCCTTGGGCTTTGCGCGCCAAGCCGCGTCCGCGCCGAAGCGCGAATTCATTCCGGCGATGGGATTGGCCCCTTCCGGGGCGAATGGTGCGGTCGAGAAGACTCGAACTTCCACGGGCTTTCGCCCACAACGACCTCAACGTTGCGCGTCTACCAGTTCCGCCACGACCGCACTGATTCAAGTCCGCCGGATGAACCCGGCGGCTGGTAAGGCGCGGCCCCTAGCAAAGCGTCACGGGGCTTGCAACCGTCTATGCGTGCGTTGTCGTTTCACGACAACGGTGGCCGCACCAGCCAGTGTGCGGTGAACAGCGCCCCGCGCTGTTCAGGTCATGCCGGGGGCATGACCGACCGCTACACTCCCCACCCGGCCACCCATCAGGATACTTTCGTGGGTGGCCGGGTGGGGGAGCGGACTGGTGCGGCTTCCGCGTGAGCGGAACAAACGCTAAGCCCCGCCTGCCCATGCACCTGCCAGCCGACATCCGTGCCGAGACGCGCCGCATCCTCGCTCTGGCATGGCCGGTGGTGCTGACCGGGCTCAACTGGACGATCCTGCACGTCACCGACGTGGTCGTCGTCGGCATGGTCAGCACGCACGAGGTGGCGGCGCTTGGCGCGAGCCGCACGCTGACCTTCATCGGCATCGTCGTCGCGCTCGGCTGGCTCACCGGCGTGCTCGTCTTCGCCTCGCGCGCCGACGGGGCGAAAGACCTGCCGGGGACCGGCGCGGTGCTGCGCCAGGGACTGGTGCTGGGATTGCTGCTCGGCCTCCTCAGCGGCGGCGCCCTGTTCGCCTTCGCTTTGCCGATGCTGCTCGGCGTCGGTGTCGATCCGGACATCGCACCCGATGCGGCGCGGGTCGTGCGGACGATGGCGCTCGGCTATCCCTTCCAGCTGCTGATCGTCGCCGCAAGCTTCTTCCTCGAGGGCGTCAGCCGGCCGCAGCGGGTGATGGCGGTCAATCTCTCGATCCTGCCGTTGAACGCGCTGCTCGCCTGGGTGCTCGCGACCGGCCAGTTCGGCCTGCCCGTGATGGGCGCGGTCGGTGCGGCAGCGGCGACGGTGACCGCCACCGTGGTTGGGGCAGTAGCGATGGTCGCGGCGGCACTCACGCTGCCACGTGCCCGCGAGCGCGGCGTGCGCGACTGGCATGACTTCGGTTCGCCCGCAATGTGGCGCGGCGTCCGGGCGCTGCTCGGCTTCGGCCTGGTGCCGGCGATCGCCTCGGGGCTCGAGCTCGCCGGTTTCTCGATCCTGATCGCGCTCTCGACCCAGCTCGGTGAGACGGTGACTCACGCCTTCCAGATCGTCTTCTCGGTTCACAACGTCACCTTCGCCTTCGCGCTGGGCCTGGGCTCGGCCGCCGGCGTGCGCGCGGGCAATGCGGTGGGCGAGGGCGTGCCGGCCGAAGCCGGGCCGCGCACCGCGATCGCTGCCGGGCTCGCCGCGCTGATCCTCGGCTTGCTCGCGCTCCCGCTGATCTTCGCGCCGATGCTCGTCGTCGGCGGCTTCCCCGCCACCGCCGCGGTGGCCGCCGCAGCCGCCGCGATGCTGCCGCTCTGGGGGCCGTTCATCCTGTTCGACGGGCTTCAGGTCGTGTTCGTCTATGCGCTGCGCTCGCTGGGGGACCAGGTCGCGGCGGGGCTCAACGGCATTGCCGCCTTCTTCCTGCTCACTGGCGGGATCGGTCTCTGGACCGTCCATGCCGGCTGGGGCGCGAACGGGCTGGTCGCCGCGTCGGCGTCGGGCATGCTCGCCGCGGCGCTGCTCAACGGCGGACGGCTATTCTGGGTCAGTCGGCGGCTTCGCCGGAAAAGCTGAACTGGATCGTCTTGCCGCTCGCCGGCACGTCGAGCTTGCCGCTGTTGAACTCGAGGCTGCCGCCCGGCGGCAGCGCGCGCGGCTCGGGCGTGATCGTCCAGTTGTAGACGATCGAATTATTGGCGTCGCGCAGCTCGGCGAGGATGTTGGGGACGCGCTGGCGCTCGCGGGTCGGGTTCATCACTTGCCCGCTCACAACGAACAATTCACCCCCGTTGAGCCGCGGTTTGCGCTCGACCGCCTGCGCAGTGAAGATCAGCGGCGTCTTCGCCTCACCAATCGGCAGGCCGAGCTGCGAGGCGATGCCGGGCGCGCCGAGCCACAGGATCGCACCCGCGCCGACCGACAGCGACAGGCCGGTGATCAGCGCCGCCGCGGTCCAGCGCCGCTCGGGGTTCTTGCGCGGCTTGAACGGCGGCTCGTGCGCGAAGGGATCATAGTCGCGTTCGGCCTCCGTTGTTGCCACCGGAGCGACGGGAGCGGCCGGCGGCGGCGGAGGTGGCGGCGGCGCCGAATAGGCGTCGGCGCGGATCACGTCGGGCGCCGGCTTGGCGGCGGGTGTGCCCGCAGGGAGTTGGTGCCAGCTGTGCCGGCAGCTCGCGCAACGCACCGTGCGGCCATCCGCCCCGATCGCACTGTCGGGAACCAAATAGCGGGTGCGGCACTCAGGGCATTCCAGGATCATCGCGGCACATCTTGTACGGGGCACAATGGCCGATCCCGATTCTAAACACCTCCCGACTCGGCTTTGCAAGAGGCATGTCCTCGCGCTTGAGCCCGCCCCCCGCCTGTGCGATGGCTGGGTTCTTCGGGGGAAAGCGTTTTCAGGAGCGGCCGGGCGCCGGGCATGGCCAATATCGTCCAGTTCGAGAATGTCGGCCTGCGCTACGGGACCGGGGCGGAGACGCTGAGCGACGTCAGCTTCACGCTCAGTGCCGGCTCCTTCTACTTCGTCACCGGCGCTTCGGGGGCGGGCAAGACCTCGCTGCTCAAATTGCTCTACCTCGCGCAGCGCCCGACGCGCGGCATCGTGCGGCTGTTCGGCGAGGATGCGGGCGCCTTGCCGCGGAAACGTCTTCCGGGTTTCCGCCGCCGCATCGGCGTGGTGTTCCAGGACTTCCGCCTGCTCCCGCACATGTCCGCCTATGACAATGTCGCATTGCCGCTGCGCGTCGCGGGCATGCCCGAAAGCGACATCGAGGGGCCGGTGCGCGAAATGCTCGCCTGGGTCGGCCTCAAGGACCGCGACACCGCCAAGCCGCCGACGCTGTCGGGCGGTGAGCAGCAGCGCGTCGCGATCGCCCGCTCGGTGATCACCCGGCCCGAGATGCTGATCGCGGACGAGCCGACCGGCAACGTCGACCCCGACATGGCGGAACGGTTGCTGCACCTATTCGATTCGCTCAACCGGCTCGGCACCACGGTGGTGGTGGCGACGCACGACTTCCAGCTGATCAGCCGCATCCCCGACGCGCAGATGATGCGGATCGAGAAGGGCCGGCTGGTCGATCCCACCGGCTCGCTGCGCTACCCGCCCGGAGCCGCCCCGGCATGAAGCTCCTCGCACGCGACAAGCCCGAACGCCGCCTGCTCGACGAGAGCCGGCGCACGCGTGCGATGCTGTGGGTGATGGCGATCATGCTGTTCCTGACGGTGCTCGCCGCCGCGCTCGGTCTCGGCATGGCGGGTGCCAGCCGCACGCTCGACCGCCAGCTCGCCGGACGTCTCACCATCCAGCTCGTCGAGGCGGACGCCGCCCGGCGCGACGCCAATGCCCGCCGCATCGCCGAACGTGTGCGCGCGCTCCCCGGCGTGATGCGCGTCGCGGAAGTCGATCGCGCGCATCTCGCCGCGCTGCTCGAGCCGTGGCTGGGCGAGGCCGGGCTCGACGCGGATCTGCCGATGCCGGCGATGATCGACGTCGATCTCGCGTCGGGCGACGCGGCTGCGGCCGACCGCGTGACGCGCGCCGCGCGCGCGGTCGCGCCCGCCGCGCAGGTCGACCGGCACGCGCAATGGCTCTCGCCGGTGAGCCGCTTCCTCACCACTATCACCTGGTTCGCCGCGGCGCTCGTGATCCTGATGGCGACCGCCACCACGATTGTCGTGCTGCTCGCCGCGCGCGGCGGGCTCGACACCCATCGCGACACGATCGCGGTGCTGCACATGCTCGGCTCGACCGACATGCAGGTCGCGCGCCTGTTCCAGCGGCGGATCGCGTTCGACACCTTGCTCGGCGGCGCGCTCGGCACGGCCGCGGCGCTGGCGGTGGTGTGGCTGCTCGGCCAGCAGGCGGGGGGGCTCGGGTCGGAGTTGCTCGGCGGGGTCGCGCTGGCGCCGCTCGACTGGGTGCTGCTGCTCCTGCTCCCGCTCGCCTTCGCGCTGCTGGCGCTGTTCGCGGCGCGCATCGCCGTGCTGGGCACGCTGGGGAAGACGCTGTGATCGGGGCGGCGTGGCGCATCCTCGCGGTGCTCGCGCTCGCCTGGGCGCTCGGCTTTGCGCTGTTCATGCTCTCGCTCGGCACCCCGCTCGATCCCGGCGTCCGCACCGATGCGATCGTCGTCCCCACCGGCGGCGCGGGGCGCATCCCGCGCGGCATCGCACTGCTTCAGCGCGGCACGGCGAAGCGCATGCTGATCACCGGCACCGACCCCACCGTCCGCCCGATCGAGCTCGCCATCGAGCACCGAGCGCCTCCGGCGTTGTTCCGCTGCTGCATCGACCTTGGGCACGAGGCGGTCGACACCCGCTCCAACGCCGACGAGACCGCCGCCTGGGTGCGTGCGCGCGGCTACAAGTCGGTGCGGCTGGTCACCGCCGACTGGCACGTGCCGCGCGCCAAGCTCGAGCTCGGCAATGCGCTGGGCGGCGAGATCGAGATTGAGGGCGACGGTGTGCGCACCAATCCGCGCTTCGCCATGCTACTGCGCGAATATCACAAATATCTGGTCCGCCGCGTCGCCTTGCTGTTCGGGCTCGGCAATGGCTAAGCGGTTGCGCAGCTTTGCCTTCGCGATCTTCTTCTATGGGCTGTCGGTGCCGATCGTGCTGGGCGCGCCGGTGGCGGCGCTGTTCGGCGCGCGCATCCTGCGTCCCTATTGCATGGCTTGGGCGAGGTTCGGGGTGTGGTCGGCGCGGCACATCGCCGGCATCCGCATCCACGTCGACGGCCAGCGCGCGGCCGGGCCGGCGCTCTATGCCGCCAAGCACCAAGCGATGCTGGAGACGATGGCGCTCGCCGTCATGCTCGACGCGCCCGCCATCGTGATGAAGCGCGAGCTCGCGCAGATTCCCGTGTGGGGCTGGGCGGCGCAACGCTATGGCGTGATCGTGGTCGATCGCGCGGCCAACGCCAAGGCCTTGCGGCAGATGATGCGCGAGGCGCGCGATGCGACAGGCGAGGGCCGGTCGGTGCTGATCTTCCCCGAGGGAACGCGCGTCGCGCCGGGCGAAACGCCGCCGCTGCGTTCGGGCTTTGCGGGTCTCTATCGCGCACTTAGTCTAACAGTGGTGCCCGTTGCGCTCGACAGCGGCCGGCTGTGGCCGCGGCGCGGACCCAAGCGGGGTGGGATCGTCACCTTCCGCTTCGGCGCGCCGGTCCCGCCCGGCCTGCCACGCGCCGAGGCGGAGGATGCGGTACACAGGGGGATCAACGCGCTCGAATCCTAGGTGCACGAAGGAACGGAGGGAGACGGATCATGACGGCCAGCCTGTTCGAACTTCCCGTCCTTGTCGCCGCGATCGGCGCCTTCATCATCGCCGGCGTCTTTTACGGCTTCTCGACCTTCATCATGCAGGCGCTTGCCCGCCTGCCGGTGGCTGAGGGCATCCGTGCGATGCAGTCGATCAACATCACCGTGATCACGCCGCTGTTCCTCGGTGTGTTCATGGGTACGGCGCTGCTCCTGTTGGTGCTGGCCGTGGCTGCGGCGCTGCACCTCGGCCGGCCCGGCGCGCCTTACGTCATCCTCGGCGCGATCTGCTATGTGTTCGGCTGCTTCGTTCTGACGATGTGGCGCAACGTCCCGCTCAATGACGCGCTCGCCCGCGTCGATCCGGAGAGCGAGCAGGGCGCGACATTGTGGGCACGCTATCTGCGCGACTGGACTTGGTGGAACCATGTCCGCACCTTCGCCTCGTTCGTCGCGGCGGTGGTGCTTACCTATGCCTGGGCGATAAGCTAGCGTCAGCCGGCGCTGCTGGCGTTGCCGGCCTTCAGGCTGCGCGCCAGCAGGCCGTTCGCCTCGGCGATGAACTGGCGCGTGATCTCCTCCGCGAACGGATTGAGGTTCTGGATCGCGAAGAACAGCTCCTCGGTATCGTCGCGGATCAGCCCGCACAGCTCGAGCAAATGCTGGTAGCTATGGGTCTTGAGCTCCTCGTCCGGGATGCGGATGTTGACCAAGGTGCGCCCGATCAGATGGGTGAGCGCCTGGACATAGGCCATCTCGCGGTCATGTTCCTCGGCGGTGGTGATCGACACCGCGAGGCCGAGGCCGCGCCCGAACTCGGCGACCTTGTGATGCGCCTCGCCGCGCACCTGGCACACCACCAGCGGCAGGCCGGCGAGGCCGCCGCGTGCGCTCTGCGGGCCGAACAGCGGATGGGTGGCGACAATGTCGACTCCTTCGGGCAGCATCTCGCGCATCCAGCGCGCGGGCAGCATCTTGACCGAGGCGACGTCGAGCACCAGCGCGCCGGGGCGCAGCAGCGGCGCGATCGCGGCGACGGTCGCCGCCATCGCCTGCACCGGCACCGCCAGCATCACGACGTCGCTCGCCGCGGCCTGCTCGAGCGTGCCGGTGCGCACGCCGAGTGCCGCGGCCGGTTCGGCGATGTCGGCGCGGTCGGTCACCGTGACCGCGAAATGATCGCGCAGATGCTTGGCAGCGAGCTGCCCGAACCGGCCGAAGCCGATGATCCCGAAGCTCTTCATCCCGCCGCGCTGTCGCGTGCGTCTGCCACCAGCCGCTGAAGGATGCCCGCCACCGCGCGGGTCTCGTCCTCGGTGCCAATGGTGATGCGCAGACCGTGCGGCAGCCCCTGGCCGGGCAGCCAGCGCACGATATAGCCCGCGTCCATCAGCCCCTTGTATGCCGCCTCGGCGGTCAGCGCGCCTTCAAACAGCACGAGGATGAAATTGGCCTGGCTCGGTACTGCGCGCAGTCCGGCATTGCCGAGCTTCGCGATCTCGTCCGCGAACCAGCGTCGCCATTTGGCATTGTGCGTCCGGGTGTGCTCGACGAACGCGGTGTCGCCGAGCGCCGCGATTGCCGCCGCGGTGCCCGCGATGGTGATGCTGAACGGCAAGCGGATGCGATGCATCGCCTCGATGATCTCGGCCGAGGCATAGCCCCAGCCGATCCGCTCGGCGGCGAGCCCGTAGAGCTTGGAGAAGGTGCGCGTGACCAGCACGTTGGGCGCGGTCCTGGCGAGCTCCATCCCGCCGTCGTCGATCTTGCCCTCGATATATTCGGCATAGGCGTGGTCGAGCACCAGCAGGATGTCGGGGCGAAGGCCCGCGTGCAGCCGCGCGATCTCCTCGCGCGCCGCATAGGTGCCGGTCGGGTTGTTGGGGTTGGCGATGAACACGATCCGCGTCTTCTCGCTCACGCACGCCAGGATCGCGTCGACATCGGTCGCATAGTCGCTGTCGGGCGCCACCACCGGGGTCGCGCCGACGCGCCGCGTCGCGATCGGATAGACCGAGAAGCCGTAATTCACATAGATGATCTCGTCGCCCGGCCCGGCGAATGCGCCCGCGGCGAGGTGAAGCACTTCGTCCGACCCGTTGCCATAGATGATCCGCGCGGGGTCGAGCCCGTGCAGTTGCGCGAGCGCCTCGCGCAGCTCGGTGCCGCTGGCATCGGGATAGCGCTCGAGATTGTCCGCAGCGGCCGCGAAGGCCGCGCGCGCCGCGGGCGAGGTGCCGAGCGGATTCTCGTTCGACGAGAGCTTGATCGCCTTGCGGCCGTCATCGGTCTTGGAGCGCCCGGGCACATAGGGGGCGATCTCCATGATCCAGGGCATGGGCCGGGGCTTGGCAGGTGCGTTCATGGCGCGGGCGATGGCCGAAGCGGGTAAGAATGGCAAGGTTTGCGCAATCGCGCCATGCTAGGCACAGCGTCGACAGGAGGCAGGATGCGGGGAAGCGAAACCTTGTGGCGCGCATTGGAGCTGGCGCGGCGGAATGATCTGGCGGCGCGGGGCAAGGCGGCGCCGCGTGCCGGTCATGGCGGGATCGGGCGGCGCACGCTGCTGCAGGGCATGGCGGCGAGCGGCGTGGCGGCGGGTCTGCCCGCGCCGGCGCTGGCGCTACCCGCCACGGGCCGGGTCGCGATCGTCGGCGGCGGGATCGCGGGCCTTTCGGCGCTGCATCACTTGACCAAGGCGGGCGTCGACGCGCTGCTGTACGAGGCGCGCAATCGTCTCGGCGGGCGCATGTTCACCCAGCGCACCGCCGAGGGGCAGCTGTTCGAGGCGGGCGGCCAGCTCGTCAATTCGGATCATGCGGACATGCATGCGCTCGCCAAGGAGTTCGCGGTGCCCTTGGTCGATCGCAAGGCCGGACTGCACCATTCGGTGGTGCTGGCGGACGGCGCGGTGGCGCCGCAGGCCGAGCTCGCGCGGCTGCTCGCCCCGCTCGCTGCGCGGATCGCACGCGATTCAGAAATGGTGGATGCCAGCCCGCGTACCGCCGCGGCGATCGACCGGCTGTCGGTCGCGCAATATCTCGACCGCCACGCCGCGCTGATCCGCGACCCGCGCATCCGCGCGCTGATCGAGTCGAGCATCCGCACCGAATATGGCTCGGAGCCGGAGGGTGCCTCGGCGCTCCAGCTGATCTTCAACCTGCCAACGGTGAAGGGCGAGCATGTCGAAGTGCTCGCCGGCAGCGACGAACGCTACGTCATCGCGGGCGGCAGTGGCCGGCTCGCCGAGGCGATCGCGCAGGCGCATCGCGACCGGATCGAGACCGGGCGGCGACTGCGCGCGATCCACGAGACCGGCAGCGGCATGCGGCTCGAATTCCTCGACGGGGCCAGCGCCGAGGCCGACACGGTGATCGTCGCCGTCCCCGCGCCGATCCTGCGCCAGATCGACTTCGCCGTGCCGCTATCCGCGCGCTGGCGCGAATTCGTCGCGCAGGCCGACCTCGGCCGGAACGAGAAGGTGCAGGTCACCGCCTCGGCGACGCCCTGGGCCGAGGTGCTCGGCACCGGCGGCGAGCTGTGGGACACTGCCTCGTCCTATTCGCTCGGCTGGGACGGCACGCTCAAGGGGATCAAGGGCGGTAAACCGGTGTGGAACTGGTTCCTCGGCGGCGACCAGGTCGCGGCGGCGAAGGACACACCCGAAGCGCTCGCCGCGGCCTTCGCCCAGCGCACCGAGCCCGCCGTGCCCGGCATCGCACAGGCAGTGACGGGCGGCATGGTCCGTCGCACCAACTGGTGCAACGATGCGCTGACGCTCGGCGCCTACACCAACAGCGCGCCGGGCCAACTCACCCGCTTCGGCCCTCTCTTCTGGATCGAATCCGACGATCCCGCCGAGCGCCAGCAGGCGGTCGCCGGACGGCTGGTGTTCGCGGGCGAGCATGTCTCGGATGCCTGGGTCGGCTTCATGAACGGCGGCGCGCAGACCGGCCGGCTCGCGGCGCAGGCGGTGATCGCCGCACGGTCGCGACGCCGCGCCGCTTGAACGCGGGCCGCGAGGCCCCTAGGCACACGCGCATGTCCGACGACCCGCGTTTCGGCCTCTCGCGCCACGTCACCCTGCCCGGGCCGCTGCGGCTCGACGGCGGCGTGCTGCTCTCGCCGGTCGAGATCGCCTACGAGACCTATGGCAATCTCACGCCCGATGGCGGCAATGCGATCCTCATCTGCCACGCGCTGACCGGCGACCAGCATGTCGCCTCGCCGCACCCGGTGACGGGCAAGCCGGGCTGGTGGACGCGCATGGTGGGTGCCGGTAAGCCGGTCGATCCCGAGCGCCACTTCATCGTCTGCGCCAATGTGCTGGGCAGCTGCATGGGCACGTCGGGCCCGGCCACGGTCAACCCCGCGACCAGCCAGCCCTGGGGCATGCGCTTCCCGGTGATCACGATCCGCGACATGGTGCGTGCCCAGGCGATGCTGCTCGACCATCTCGGCGTCGGCCGGCTGAAGGCGGTGGTCGGCGGCTCGATGGGGGGCATGCAGGCGCTGAGCTGGCCCGCGACCTTTCCCGACCGCGTCGAGGCCGCGGTGGTGATCGCCTCGACCGCGCGCCATTCGGCGCAGAACATCGCCTTCCACGAGGTCGGCCGCCAGGCGGTGATGGCCGATCCGCGCTGGAACGGCGGCGCCTATTATGACGGCGAACCGCCCGCCGCCGGCCTCGCCGTCGCGCGCATGGCGGCGCACATCACTTATCTCTCCGAGGCCGGCCTGACCGAGAAGTTCGGGCGACGGCTGCAGGCGCGTGAGGCCAAGTCGTTCGGCTTCGACGCCGACTTCCAGATCGAATCCTATCTGCGCCACCAGGGCCTGAGCTTCGTCGACCGGTTCGACGCCAACGCCTATCTCTACATCACGCGAGCCATGGACTATTTCGACCTCGCCGAGGAGCATGGCGGCACGCTCGCCAACGCCTTTCGCGAGACCAGGGCGCGCTTCTGCCTGGTCAGCTTCGACACTGACTGGCTCTATCCCACGCGGGAGTCGCGCGCGATCGTCCACGCGCTCAACGCCGCCGGCGCGCCGGTCAGCTTCGTCGAGCTGAGCTCACCTTATGGCCACGACGCGTTTCTGCTGGATGCGCCGGAATTGAACCGGGTTGTGGACGGGTTTCTGCGCGCGGGGGAGCCATGAAGATCAGCGACCGCCTAATGCTGACCCCCGGGCCCCCGAACCTCCGCCCGGACCTGTCGATCATCTTCCAGAACGTGGAGCGGGGAAGCCGCGTCCTCGACGTCGGCTGCGGGGACGGCGCGCTGATGGCCGCCTTGCGCGACTATCGCGACTGCGACGCGCGCGGGCTCGAGATCGACCCGCATAACGTTGCCACCGCGGTGTCGCATGGCCTGTCGGTGATCCAGGGCGATGCCGACACCGATCTTGCCGACTATCCCGACGCAAGCTTCGACTATGCCATCCTCAGCCAGACGCTGCAGACTACAATGCGTCCGCATGTGGTGCTCGATCACCTGCTGCGCATCGGCGAGCGAGCGGTCGTCTCCTTCCCCAATTTCGCGCATTGGCGCGTGCGCGTGTCGCTGCTGTGGGGCGGGAGGATGCCGGTGACTCGGCTGCTGCCGGTCGCTTGGTACGAAACGCCCAACATCCATCACGTCACGATCGACGACTTCCGCGCCTATGTCCGCGAGCGCGGCATCACCGTCGAGCAGGCCTGGTTCCTCTCGAATGGTTCGCGGACCACGTCCGCCGCCGCCAATTTCCTCGCCGAGCACGCCGTCTTCCTGCTGCGGCGCTAGCTTTTCGACCAAGCGCAGATGACGCGGGCTGTTTCGCCCGTTACCACTCCCGCCCGCAACAGGTTCAGGGAGCTTTCGGATGCGTCACACGGTCGCCGGCGTCCTCGCCGCGCTTTTCGCCCTTGGTCAGGCCCAGGCGCAGGACAAGCCGGCCGAAAAGCCCAAATGGGACGTCAACGCGCCGCAGGGTGCGGCACTCAAGCAGGCGGCGATCGACACCGACGAAGGCACCTGGATCGACGTCGATGTCGCGCCCGATGGCAGGACGATCGCCTTCACCCTGCTCGGCGACATCTATACCATGCCGATCGCGGGCGGCACGCCGACGCGGATTGCCGAGGGGCTGGCCTGGGAAGTCCATCCGCGCTTCTCGCCCGACGGCCGCCGCATCGCCTTCACCTCGGATCGCGGCGGCGGCGACAATATCTGGCTGATGAACGCCGACGGCAGCGACAAGAAGCAGCTCACCAAGGAGGATTTCCGGCTCTTGAACCAGCCAAGCTGGTCGCCCGACGGCCAGTATCTCGTCGCCAAGAAGCATTTCACGACGGGCCGCTCGCTCGGTACGGGCGAGGTGTGGCTCTACCACGTCTCGGGCGGCAGCGGGGTCAAGCTGGTCAAGCGCGCCAGTGAGAAGGTGCAGAAGGAGCTGGGCGAGCCGGTCTATGCCGCCGACGGCAAGTCGGTGTTCTTCACCCGCAACATCACCCCCGGGCCGATCTTCGAATACGCCCAGGATTCGAACACCAACCTGTTCAACATCGAGCGCTACGACCTCGACAGCGGCGAGACGACCACCGCGGTCTCCGGCCTTGGCGGCTCGGTGCGCCCGACGCCCTCGCCCGACGGCAGGAAGATCGCCTTCGTCCGCCGCGAGGCGACCAAGTCGAAGCTCTACGTCAAGGACCTGACCTCGGGCGAGGAGCGCAAGGTCTATGACGCGCTCGACCAGGACGTGCAGGAGACCTGGGCGGTCACAGGCGTCTATCCCAACATGGACTGGACGCCCGACAGCAAGTCGATCGTCTTCTGGGCGGGCGGCAAGATCCGTCGCGTCGATGCGGACGGCGCGAACGCCGCGGTGATCCCCTTCCACGTCGCCGACAGCCGCGCCGTCGCCGCCGCAACGCATCCGCAGATCGAGGTCGCGCCCGCCAGCTTCACGACCAAAATGACTCGCTTCGCCGCGGTCTCGCCCGATGGCGGTCGCGTGGTGTTCGAGAGCATGGGTAAGCTGTGGATCAAGCCGGTCTCGGGCGGGGCGCCCAAGCGGCTCACCAGCCTGGCCGAAGATGCTGGCATGGAGCTCTATCCGTCCTGGTCGCGCGACGGCCGGTCGATCGTGTTCGTCGAGTGGAGCGACGCCAGGCTCGGCCGCATCCGCACCGTCGCGGCGTCGGGCGGCGCGGCGAAGGACGTGACGAGCCAGCCCGGCCTCTATTCGCGCCCGCAATTCTCGCCCGATGGCCGGACGATCGTGTTCGAGAAGGCGGCGGGCGGCAATCTCACCGCGCCCGGCTGGTCCGACGATCCCGGCGTGTACCGCGTGGCGGCGGCGGGCGGCGCGCCACAGCTCGTCGCGCGCGGCATGGCGCGGCCGCAGTTCGGTGCGTCGAGCGAGCGCCTGTTCATGACCGCGCCGGGCGAGGACAAGCTCCAGCTCGTCTCGACCGATTTGCACGGCGAGGGCAAGCGCGTCCACGCCACCGGCGAGCTCGCCAACGACTATGTCGTCGCCCCCGACGGCAGGAGCGTCGCCTTCCGCCAGAATTACCAGGTGTTCGCGATGCCGCTGATGCCCGGCGGGCAGGAGGTCGCGGTCGGGCCCAAGGCCGATGCGCTTCCGGTGAACCGGGTCAGTACCGACGGGGCCGACTATATCCACTGGTCGGGCGACGGCGCGCGTCTCCACTGGAGCATGGGCCCGACGCTGTTCACCGCGGATCGCAGCGCCTTTTTCGCTGGAGCCCCGGGCGACAAGCCGGCGGTGACACCGCGCGCCACCTCACTCGCAATGGAAGTGAAGGCCGCCAAGCCGACAGGCCGTATCGCGCTCACCGGTGCGCGCGTTGTCACCATGTCCGGCGCGGACGGCGGCATCATCGACAATGCCACGATCGTGATCGAGGGCGACCGCATCGTCCAGGTCGCGCCGACCGCTACGATCCAGCTGCCCGCGGGCACGAAGACGATCGACGTCGCGGGCAAGACGATCATCCCTGGGCTGGTCGACGCGCATGCCCACGGCCCCTATGGTACCGACGATCTCGTGCCGCAGCAGAACTGGTCGCTGGTCCAGAATCTCGCGCTCGGCACCACCACGATCCACGATCCGTCGAGCCAGGCGAGCCTGGTCTTCACAGCGCAGCAGCTGCAGCGCGCCGGCAAGATCCTGGGGCCGCGCATCTTCTCGACCGGCGAGATCGTCTATGGCGCGAAGAACGCCGACGTCTATGCGCAGATCGACAGCTACGAGGACGCGCTTGCCCATGTCCGCCGCCTCAAGGCGCAGGGCGCGCATTCGGTGAAGAACTACAACCAGCCGCGGCGCGAGCAGCGCCAGATGGTCGTCGCGGCGGCGCGCGCCGAGGGGATGCAGGTCGTGGCCGAGGGCGGCTCGCTGTTCGGCATGGACATGAACCTGATCGCCGACGGCAACTCGACGCTCGAGCACAATGTCCCTGCGGACATCTTCTACAAGGACGTGCTGCAGCTGTTCGGGCAGGGCGACACCAACTACACGCCGACGCTCGTCGTCAGCTATGGCGGCCTCGCCGGCGATCCCTATTGGCGGCAGGCGACCGATGTGTGGAAGAACCCGCTGCTCGTCCATACCCCGCCGGCGCGGCTGCGCTCGGACACGATGCGCGTGACCAAGGCGCCCGAGGACAATTTCGTCGACGACGACAATGCGCGCGAGGCGAAGAAGGTCGCGGCGACCGGCAAGCTGGTGTCGATCGGCGCGCACGGGCAGCAGGCCGGGATCGGGCCGCACTGGGAGCTGTGGTCGTTCGTGCGCGGCGGGATGACGCCGGTCGAGGCGCTGCGCGCGGGCACGATCGATTCGGCGAAATCGCTCGGCTTCGCCAAGGACATCGGTTCGATTGAGCCGGGCAAGCTCGCCGACCTGGTGGTGCTCGACGCCGATCCCGTCGCCGATATCCATAACAGCGACAAGGTCAGCCGCGTGATGCTCGGCGGCCGCCTCTATGACGCCAAGACGATGAACGAGGTCGAGACTGGAGCCGCCAAGCGCCGTCCCTATTGGTGGGAATGAGGCCTGTGGCCCGGATGCCGTATATCCGGGCCCGCCTACCCATCATGGTCAAGCTCCCACGAAAAGGCGATTGACAACGTAGTCACAAAGAGCTTTGTGAAGCAGGTATCAGGAGATGTTAAAAGCTCCGGTGACGCTGTAACCGGTTACATAACTGGGTTTAGGGGAGCAGATTGATGAGGGATTTCCGCAGCAAGCGTTCACAACTCGTCCGCGGGATCTCGGCGGGCGCCTTTGCCGCCGCGCTGATGGTCAGCACTTCCGCTTTCGCACAGACCACCGCGACCCTGCAGGGTCGAGTCGAGGGCGCGAGCGCGGGCAGCACGGTGACCGTCACCGACACCGTCACCGGCCGCTCCGTCAGCACCACCACCCGCGCCGACGGCAGCTTCACCGTGGTCGGCCTGCGTCCGAGCACCTATCGCGTCGAGTCCGAGGGTCAGGAAGCGCAGCAGGTCTCGCTCCCCGTCGGCCAGATCGTCAATGTCGATCTCGGCCCGCCGGAGGCGGCCGCCGCCGAAGGTGGCGAAGTCGTGGTCACCGGTACGCGCGGTCGCGCCGAGGTGCGCACTGCCACGATCGGCACCAGCGTCAGCCAGGCTCAGATCGAGAGCCTGCCGCAGACCAGCCGCAACTTCCTGAACTTCGCCGCGCTTGCCCCGGGCGTCACCCTGCCTGCAGGTGAGAATGTGGGAATCCAGGCAGGCGGTGTCAGCTCGAACAACGTCAACGTCTTCATCGACGGCACCAGCCAGAAGAGCCAGGTCGGCTTTGGCGGCGTCGCCGGTCAGAACTTCTCGAAGGGCAATCCCTTCCCGCAGTCCGCGATTCAGGAGTTCCGCGTCGAGACGCAGAACTTCAAGGCTGAATTCGAGAATGCCGGTTCGGCGATCATCACCGCAATCACAAAGACCGGTGGCGAGGATTTCCACGGCAGCGCGTTCGGCAAGTACGTGCCCAAATCCTGGTACGGCCGTCCGTTCTTCGACCGGCCTGGCGAAGTCAACAACCCGACCGGCGCCAATCCCAAGCCCGACTATAAGCGCTGGCAGTTCGGCGGCGACCTGGGTGGCCCGATCATCCCCGGCGTGCTGCACTTCTTCGCGGCTTATGAAGGAACGCGCCAGACCAGCCCCGCGAAGATCGTCAATCCGGCCGCGCTGTTGCCGGGTGGTATCCGCGACCGCTTCGGCGGCAACTTCGCCGCGGATTTCAAGCAGGACCTGTATTTCGGCAAGCTGACCCTGTTCGCGTCGGATGCTGACACCATCAGCGCCAGCTACTTCCTGCGCAAGGAAACTGACGTCAAGGACTATGGCGACAATCGCGCGTTCGAGCAGGGTCGCGACGTCGGGACCGAAAGCAAGAATTATCAGCTCGAATGGAGCCATCGCGGCGAAGGCTTCCTCAACGAGCTGACGTTCAGCTATTTCAGCAATTTCACGGGCACGCCGACGATCACGGAGGGGCCGGAATATGTGCTGACCAACGGCGCACCGGGCTTCGACGATGACGGTGACGGCCTCGTCGATGGTCCTCCGGACAACGACCCGAACGATCCCAGTGGCGGTGACCTGTTCTTCTTCGGCGCGAATTCGTTCCAGCAGATAAACGAGCAGGAAAGCTTCACCTTCAAGAACAACTTCACCTACACCGGCTGGGACAACCATGTGGTGAAGACCGGCATCAAGATCTCGATGAACACGCTGCGGCGCATCGAGGACGCCTTTGCCAATGGCGCGTACCGTTTCGCCTATCAGCGGTTCGTCAATGAAGATTCCAGCATTCCCTATCGCGCCACGATCTCGCTGCTTCCCCCGACGCCGATGGAGGCGGACAATGTCCAAGTTGGCCTGTTCCTGCAGGACGACTGGACGATCGACGATCACTGGACCGTCAATCTCGGCCTGCGCTGGGACTATGAAAGCAACAATTTCAATAACAACTACCACACGCCGGAGAAGGTCGCGACCGCGTTGCGCAACTACCAGCCGTGGCAGGCCGCCGGCATCGATCCCGAGGATTACATCACCGACGGAACCAAGCGGAAACCGTTCCTGGGCGCGTTCCAGCCGCGCCTCGGCGTCTCCTACGACGTCCATAGCGATCGCGATCTGATCTTGTTCGCCGGCGCTGGCCGCTACTACGATCGCAACATCTTCTACCTCGCCTCGCTCGAGACGCTGTTCAACAACATCCGCAGCGACGCTTCGGTGAACTTCTGCGGCGCGGCCGGCCTCCCGGCGTGCGGCGCCGGCCTGCTCCAGTGGAACGAGGCCTATCGCGATCCCGAAGCGCTGCGCGCCGCGGTCGCCCAGACCGGGCTCAGCGGTGACATCTGGGTGATCAACAATGACGCCAAGGTGCCCTATACCGATCAGTTCACGCTCGGCGTACGCAAGCGGCTCGGGCCGGTCCAGCTTTCGGCGGCGCTCGCGCACAACCGGTCGCACAACGCGTTCATCTTCGTGCGCGGCAACCGCCAGACCAATGGCAACTATACCGATGGCGGTTTCGGTTGGGTGCGCGACAATTTCCCGGCGGGCAACGGCCTCGTCCCGGGCTATACCGGCCGTCTCAACATCGGGTCGAGCGAGGGCAAGGCCAAGTACACCGCGCTCTATCTGACCGCTGACAAGACTTACACCAAGGACTCGGGCTGGGGCGCCACCGCGACGCTCACCATCTCGGACGCGAAGTCGAATCAGGCGATCTCGTTCGACGAAGGGCAGATGTTCAACGCGGGCAAGCAGGACGCGTTTGGTTGGCAGCCGACTCGTAACCTCGAACGCTGGCGCTTCGTCGCCACCGGCATCGGCGACCTGCCCTGGGGCTTCCAGGTTGCGGGCACGCTGACGCTCGCCTCCGGGCCGCGCTTCGGCAATGTCGACTTCACCCGGACGCCGCCGCCGAACTGCGGCGGCTGCTTCTACTACAACGACGCCGGCGTCTTCTCGCCCAAGCAGAAGATCGCCTACAAGAATCTCGACCTGCGCGTCGCCAAGACATTCAAGATGCCCTTGGTCGGTGGCGAGCTCACCGCGGACTTCGAGGTGTTCAACGTCTTCGACTGGGTCAACCGCAGCTATTCGACATGGGGTGCCGGCAGCGGCCCCAATCCCACGCGCGAAGAGACCAATACCGTTGGTTATGCCCGTACCTTCCAGGCGGGCCTCAAGTACAAGTTCTGATCTTCGGATCGGCATGGCATAATCGGGGAGGGAGGCAAGATCGCTTCCTTCCCCTTTTCTTCGGCGAGGGAGGGCAAGTGAAACCCGAGCTGCACCGCGTCGGTGAGAGCCGTCAGCCCGTCGTCACGGTGGACGGCGCAACCGGCGATCCCGCTGCGGTCATCGCGATCGCCGCCCGCCTCGCGCCATTCCCGCCGAGCCAGACCTATTATCCCGGCCTGCGCCGCATCTTCACCCAGGCCGATGCCGATGCGGTTGCCTATGCCTTCCGCCTGCTCGAGGCCGCCGCGCCGTTCATCGGCGGGGCGTTCGATGCCGACGGCTTCGACTTGCTCGAGGCGAGCTTCTCGATCGTCACCGCGCCGCCGGAGACGCTTACGCCTCCCCAGCGCGCGCCGCATTTCGACTCGACCGATCCCAACTACATCGCCGTGCTCCACTATCTCGCGGACACGCCCGGCACCGGCACGGCCTTCTACCGCCAGCGCTCGACCGGGATCGAGCTGGTGACCGAGGCAAATCGCGACGCCTTCGTCGCCGCCGCCAAGGCCGAGAGCGAGGGCCTCGCCGGCTACACCAATGCCAACAACGCGCATTTCGAGCAGATCGGGCGGATCGATGCGGTGCCCGACCGGCTCGTCATCTATCGCGGCGCGCTGCTCCATTCGGGAATCATCCCCCATGGCATGAAGCTGAGCGCCGACCCGCGCCAGGGTCGGCTCACCGCCAACCTGTTCATTCGCACCCACTGAGGAACCGCCCGATGTTCAAGTACGCTCCCCTGCTGACGGTCGCGCTGACCGCCCTGGTCGCCACCGCGGCGAGCGCGCAGCCGGGCAAGCGCAGCTACGCCAACCCGATCGACATCGATTACCGCTACAATTTCGAGCAATTGAACGAGGGCATTTCCTACCGCACCGGCGCCGATCCGGTGATCATCCGGCACAAGGGCGCCTTCTACCTCTTCCAGACGCTTGCCGATGGCTATTGGCGCTCGACCAACCTGGTCGACTGGACCTTCATCACGCCCAGCCGTTGGGAGAATGACAGCTTCGTCGCCCCCGCCGCCTGGTCCGACGGCGAGCGGCTCTACCTCATGCCCTCGATGATGGAGCCCGGCGCGATCTACGTCACCGACGCGCCCGAGACCGGCCGGCTCGACTATTTCGTCCGCCGCATGCCGCGTCTTCCCGGCCAGGTCCGTCCCGGCGAGGAGGAGAAGATGAAGCCCGGCGAGATCCCGCCCGGTCCATGGGATCCGGCATTGTTCCTCGACGATGACGGCAAATGGTATCTCTACTGGAACTCGTCCAACGTCTTCCCGCTCTACGGGCTCGAGATCGAGTTCAAGGACGACCGCCTGGTCTACAAGGGCCCGGCCAAGGAGATGTTCAAGCTCCATCCCGACCAGCATGGCTGGGAGCGCTTCGGCCAGGATCATTCGGGCGGCCTGCCCAACGGCACGCCGATCAAGCCGTTCATGGAGGGCGCCTGGATGACCAAGGTCGCCGGCACCTATTATCTCCAATACGGCGCGCCGGGCACCGAGTATAACGCCTATGCTAACGGCACCTACACCTCGAAATCGCCGCTCGGCCCATGGGAATATGCGCCGTGGAACCCGGTCGCCTACAAGCCTGGCGGCTTCGTCGAGGGCGCGGGCCACGGCTCGACCTTCGCGGACAATCACGGCAACTGGTGGAACACCGGCACGCCCTGGCTCGGCCACAACTGGACCTTCGAGCGGCGTATCAACATGTTCCCGACGCGCTTCGAGGCGGACGGGCAGATGTGGTCCTCGGCGCGCTTCGGCGACTTCCCGCACTGGGCGCCCGAGAGCAAGGTCGATGACATCGAGTCGCTGTTCACCGGCTGGATGCTGCTCTCCTACCGCAAGCAGCTCGTCGCCTCCTCGACGCTCGGCGAATATGACGCCAGCCGCGCCGCCGACGAGAATCCGCGCACCTTCTGGGTCGCGCAGAGTCGGAATCCCGGAGAGACGCTGACGATGGACCTTGGCGCCGTGAAGACCGTCCGTGCGATCCAGGTCAATTTCGCCGACTACAAGTCCGGCCGCTTCGGCGACGCGCCCGATATCTATACCGAGTTCCGTCTCGAGGGCTCCGCCGACGGCAAGCGCTGGTCGAAGCTCGCCGAAACCGAGGGCCCGCGTCGCGACCGTCCCAACGCCTATTTCCAGCTCGAGGCGCCGGCCAAGGTCCGCTACGTCCGCTACGTCCACGGCCATGTCGGCGGCGCGCATCTCGCGATCAACGACCTGCGCGTGTTCGGCAATGCCGGGGGCGCCGCGCCTGCGCTCCCCGGCGGCGTCACGGCGGTGCGCGAGAAGGACCAGCGCAATGCCCGCATCAGCTGGCGCAAGGTGCCTGGCGCGGTGGGCTACAACGTCATGTGGGGCGTGCGCCCCGACCGCCTGACGCTGACTTATCAGGTCTTCGCCGACGAGCTCGGTAGCGGCGAGACCGGCAAGCAGGACCTGCGCGCGCTGAACGTCGACGTCGGCTATTATGCCGCGGTCGAGGCGTTCAACGAGACCGGCGTGTCGAAGCGCAGCAAGCCGGTGCGGATGCGCTAGTTTTCAAATCCTCCCCCGGAGGGGGAGGTGGCAGCGCGTAGCGCTGACGGAGGGGTATTCTCCCCACGCGGCACCGCTTGCCGAAACTACCCCTCCACCGCCTTCGGCGGTCCCCCGGGGGGAGGAATGGAGCTTCATTCCGCCAACCATCCCCCGGTGAACCCGGCCAGCTCCAGCCCGCGCCGGATCACCTTGGATCCCCGCATCCGCTTCCATACGAAGTCGCTGCGATAGTTCGCCGCCTGGAGCAGGATCGGACCCTGGTCGATGCCGATATAATCGGTGCCGAGCCAGCCATGTGCGCCATTGATCCTGCCGACCTCGAGCTTCTTGTCGGTCCAGGTGAAACTCGGGTTGATCGCGTCGAGAAAGCCATATTTGGCGTAGAGCCCTGGCGATTGGCGCAGCGCCTGGGCGGCCGGGACCACGATCTCGGGCGCGAAGGGCAGCGAGCCCAGCGCCGCGGTCGGCGCGATCGTGCCGTCGTCGCGCTCGTCGGGCTGGCCGAGCGGCCCGCGCGCCGCATAACCGTAGAAGGTTGCCGTCCTGCCCTTGAACGGGATCTGGTAGTTGCCTGGCCCGTCGCACGCGGTGAGGCCCCAGATGTCCTTCGAATAGCCGCTCCAGCCCATCGGGTTGGCGATGCAGTAGGCGCGGTTGGCATAGGTCGCGCGGCGGCTGTTCTCGAAATAGTCGAGCCCGGCCTCGCGCATCGGCTTGTCGCGGATGCCGCGGAAATCGATCCAGATATGGCTGTACTGGTGGCCGAACAGCGGCGCGAAGGCGAGGTGGCGGGTGTCGCCCGTGCCGCGCCAGCACTGCGCATATTTCGCGGTCCACGCCTCCCAGCTGTTCGCCGGCACCGCGTGCGTCGGCGATGCGAGCGCGAGGACATAGACGAACATGCCCTCGTTATATCCGGTCCAATTGGCGGGGATCAGGCCGGTCTCGGGGTGCCAGCCCATCGAGATCGCCGCGCGCCCGTCGCTGCGGAAGAAATTCCAGTCGGCGCGCGCATAGATATCGACGGCGAGTTTGCGGATCTCGGTCTCGACAGCGTTGTCGGCATCGAAATACTCGGCGGCGAACAGGATGCCCATGAACAGGATGGTGGTGTCGACGCTCGACAGCTCGACATTCCGGAAGCGATGCCCGGTCTCCATGTCGATGAAGTGATAGAAGAAGCCCTTGTGCCCGGTCTTGCCCGTCGGCTCGGACCCCTGCGGCGCGTTCCAGAAGAAGCGCAGCGTGGTCCGCGTCAGCTCGGCCGCCGCAGCGCGCGTCACCCAGCCGCGCTCGACACCGATCGGATAAGCGCCGAGCGCATAGCCCACCGACGCGATCGAGCAGAAGGCCGGGGTCGGCCAGCGATCGGGCACCAGCCCATTCTTGCGGTTGGCCAGCTCCCAGAAGAAGTCGAAGGTGCGCCGCTCGAGATCGGCATACCAGTCCGGCAGCGCGGGCTTCGTGGTCTGCGCAAGCAGCGGCCGCGCAGTGGCGGGCACGGCGAGAGCGCCGAGGGCGGGTGCGGCGAGCAGCGAACGGCGGGTGACGGGAATACGCATGAACGGGTTCCTCTCGTGAGCTTGCTTGAAGTCAGGGCCGCGCCGCTGTGGTGTCCCGCACCACCAGCTCGGCGCTGTGGCGTTCCGCGCGATCGTCCGCCGGCCCGCCTTCGAGTATGTCGATCAGCCGCTCGATCGCGCGCGCGCCCATCTCGGCGATTCGCACGCGCACCGTGGTGACGCCGAGGTAGCGCGCCAGCGGAACGTCGTCGAAGCCGGCGACCGCGATCTCGCCCGGCACGTCGATCCCCGCGGCTTTCAGCGCCTGGAGGCAGCCGATCGCCATCATGTCGTTCGCCGCGAACACCGCGTCACAGGGAATCGCGTTTTTCCGGATCGTCCGGATCGCCGCTTCGCCGCCTTCCTCGGAGAAATCCCCCGCCACGATCAACGGCTCGACATCGGGCGCATGCCGGGCCATCGCGGCGCGATAGCCCTCGACGCGTTCGCGCGCGTCGACATTGCCTTCCGGCCCCGCGACATGGACGATCCGCCGGTGCCCGTTGGCGACCAGGTGCGCGACCATCGCGTCCATGGCTCCCACATTGTCGAGGCGCAGCGTCGGCCGGTCGTCGATTTCTTCGGGCCCGTTGATGAACAGCGACGGCAGCGTCGGCGGCAGCGCCGCGCGCAGCATCCCGGCGCCAAGGTGCGGCGCCATCACGATCAGCCCGTCGACGCGCCCGCGCATCGCCTTCAGCGCGTTCGCAGCCTGCTCGCTCTCGTCATGGATGTTGGACAGCAGCAGCACATAGCCGCGCCGGCTCGCCTCGCGGTCCATGCCGCGCACGAACTCGCTGAAGAATTCGCCGTGCAGGTCGGGCAGCACCACGCCCACGGCATAGGCACGCGCGAGACTCAGGCTGCGCGCGCCGGCATGCGGCACATAGCCGAGCTCGGCGGCGGCGGCGATCACCCGCTCGCGCGTCTCCTCCCGGACATTGCCAAGCCCGTTCAGCGCGCGCGATACCGATGCGATCGATACCTGCGCCCGGCGCGCCACGTCGCGGATCGTCGCCTCGGCCATTCACCCTCTCTCCCCCCAGGTTGCGGTAACCGTATTCGGGCGGATCATTCGCGATTGCAAATTGGTTCGTTCGACGGCATGTAACCGGTTACGGTTTACCGCGACAACCCTAAAACCGGGGCCTGGAAAAGGGGGCCTTGCAAATAGGGCGGCGTTCCATTCGCATTCCCCCCGCGCTGTCGCTGGCGCGATGCGTTCAGGAGAGGACAAGAGATGCTCGACACCCGGATTTCCCGCCGCGCGGCGCTGATGGGCGCCGGCGCGATCGCGGCGTGGCTGCACAGCCCGGCGCGCGCGCTCATGCAGCAGGCGGCGAGCGTCGAGGTGCCCGCCTTCATCGATGCGCTGGTCGCCAAGATGACGCTGGCAGAGAAGGCCGGGCAGCTCAGCCTGATGGCTTCGGCCTGGGGCGGCAGCACTGTGATCAATCCCGCCAGCGGCTCGAACGCGAACTTCGAGCAGCAGGTCGAGGAAGTCCGCAAGGGCATGCTCACCGGCGTGTTCAACGGCAGCGGCACGCACATGTGCCGGATCATGCAGACCGCCGCGGTCAAGGAATCGCGGCTCAAGATCCCGCTGATCTTCGCCGCCGACATCATCCACGGTCACCGCACCATCTTCCCAGTCCCCGTCGGCGAAGCCGCGAGCTTCGAGCCCGCGCTGGCCGAGAAGACCGCCAGGGCCGCGTCCTATGAAGCGGCCGCCGCGGGCATCGACTGGACCTTCGCGCCGATGGTCGACATCTCGCGCGACCAGCGCTGGGGTCGCACGATGGAGGGCGCGGGCGAGGACGTGCATCTCGGCAACCTCTTCGCCGCGGCGCGCGTGCGCGGCTTCCAGGGCGCCAGCCTCAAGGCGATCGACACGATGATGGCCTGCGCCAAGCATTTCGCCGCCTATGGCGCGGCCGAGGCGGGGCTCGACTACAACACCGTCGACGTCTCGGAGCGCACGCTGCGCGAGATCTATTTCCCGCCCTTCCAGTCCGCCTTCAACGCCGGCGCGCTGTCGGCGATGGCCTCGTTCAACGAGTTGTCGGGCATCCCCGCCACCGGCAACGAATGGCTGATGCGCAAGGTGCTGCGCGACGAATGGGGCTATCAGGGCTTCGTCGTGTCCGATTACACCGGCGACATGGAGATGATCGCGCACGGCTTCGCCGCCGACGCGCGCGAGGCGACCAAGCTCGCCTTCCTGGCCGGGGTCGACATGAGCATGACCAGCGGCTTCTACCGCGACCACCTGCCCGACCTGGTCGAGAAGGGCGAAGTGCCGATGGAGCGGCTCGACGCCTCGGTGCGCAAGGTGCTGGCGATCAAGGCCGCGCTCGGCCTGTTCGAGAACCCGTTCCGCCGCATCGACGAGAAGCGCGAGGCTGCGCGCAGCCGCAACAAGACAACGCTGGCATTGTCGCGCGAGATGGCCAGGAAATCGATCGTCCTCCTCAAGAACGAGGGCGATATCCTCCCGCTGCGCAAGGGTGGGCAGAAGATCGCGATCATCGGCCCGTTCGCCGCCGGCCAGCACGACCTCAACGGCCCGTGGTGCGTCTATGGCGACAACAAGCTCGCCATCGACCTCGAGACCGGCGTGCACAACGCGCTCGGCAAGAGTGCGCAGATCACTGTGGTCGAGGGCTCGGAGGTCGAGGCGCCGCTCGCTGGCGGGATCGACGCCGCGGTCGCTGCGGCGCGCAACGCCGATGTCGTCCTGCTCGCGATCGGCGAGAGCGAGCGCATGTCGGGCGAGGCGCAGTCGCGCACCAGTATCACCGTCCCCGAACCCCAGCAGGCGCTGGCCGAGGCGGTCGCCGCGGTGGGCAAGCCGGTGATCGTCATCCTCAAGAACGGCCGCGCGCTCGCGCTCGAAGGTGCCGTGAAGAACGCTCCCGCGATCCTCGTCACCTGGTTCCTGGGGTCGGAGAGCGGCAACGCCATCGCCGACGTCCTGTTCGGCGACTACAGCCCCTCGGGCCGCCTGCCGATGAGCTTCCCGCGCGAGCCGGGCCAGCAGCCCTTCTACTATTCCCACAAGCCGACCGGCCGCCCCAACCCGAGCGACGCCAAGCTCGAGGAGTACAAGACCCACTATCGCTCGATCCCGAACTCGGCGCTCTACCCGTTCGGCCACGGCTTGACCTACGGCAAGATCGAATATGCTGGCCTGACCCCCGACCAGGGCAATCTCGCCTGGGACGGTGAGATCGCCTTCACCGCGACAGTCACCAACCGCGGCTCCCGCGCAGCGGAAGAGGTGGTGCAGCTCTACATCCGCGATCGCGCGGCGAGCATCACTCGCCCCATCCGTGAGCTCAAGGCATTCCGTAAGGTCGCGCTCGCCCCGGGCGCGTCGGAGACCGTCCGCTTCGTGCTCAAGCGGTCGCAGCTCGAATTCATCGGCCGCGAGCTGAAACCGACGGTCGAGCCCGGCCTGTTCGACGTGTGGATCGCGCCCTCGGCGCAGGCGGAAGGCGTACATTCGACCTTCACGCTCACGGCCTGAACCCGCTTCCCCGGCATGCCGGGGGTCCGGCACCGCTTCCCTTCCCTCCTCCCCGGGGCGGTGCCGGACAGCTACCCCCGGAGGTCGCGTACGATCCGTGCATGCGCCCCGCGCCCCAGCGGGTTCATCGCCATCAGCACGCACGACAGCGCGAGGAAGCCCAATGGCACCAGCGCGATCGTCAGCCGCATCGCGCTCAGCGTCGCCGCGCTCTGCGCGACATTGGCGACATAGCCCGCGCTTTCGAACCCCAGCCCCAGGATCACCGTTGCAATCCCGATCGCCACGCGCTGCAGCAGCGCCGCCATGCCGAACACCGCCCCCTCGACGCGCAGCCCGGTGGTCTGCTCGCCATATTCGATCGTGTTGGGCAGCATCGCCCAGAAGACGAAGTTGAGGCCCACGATCATCGCCTGCATCGCCATTAGATAGGCCTGCATCACTCCCGCGCGCTGGATGTCGAACGCCGCGAACGATGCGAGCCCCGCCATCGCCAGCACCGCGGCGAGGAACCACAAGGCGCGCGTCCCCAGCCGTCGCTGGAGCAGCATCCACAGCGGCACCGACACCGCGCTCACCACGCTCATCGAGGCAAGCGCGAGCTGCCCGCCACCCTCGTCGCCGAGGAAGTATTTGAAATAATAGAGTACGGACTTGTTGAGGATCGTCACCGCCACGATCATCGCCATCATCGCGAGGTTGAGCGTGACGAAGGCGCGGTTGGCGGCGATGCTCCTGAGCGCGGTCCATACCGGCACCGGTTCACGCCGCTCGGGCACATCCGCTTCGCGATAGCTGAGGCCCACCCAGGCGAGGATCGCCGCGCCCGCCACCGCGAACAGCAATGCCGCGCCGAGATAGGCATTGGCGGCCACCTTGGTCCCGAGCAGCAGCCCGCCGAGCGGTACGGTGCCCAGCGCCACCACCACCGCCGCCAGCGTGCCCGACAGCATCCGCATCCCCGCGACATAGGCGCGGTCGCCGCTGTCAGCGCTCACCCGCGCGCTCATCGCGAGATAGGGCAGGTTGATGAAGGCATAAGCGGTGCGAAACGCGATATGACCCGCGAACACCCCCGCCATGCCCCACCAGCCCGGCGCCAGCGGTGGCAGCCACGCAAGCACGAAGCCGAGCCCCAGCGGGATGCCGCCAATCGCCACCAGCCGCCCGAGCCCGCCTTTGGGTTCGCGCCGGTCGGCGAGCACCCCGGCGGCGAAGTTGGCGATCCCGTCCCACACCGACGCCGCCATGAAGATCGCCGCCGCGGCGCCCACCGGCAGACCAAGCGCATCGGTATAGTAGAACAGCAGGAAGAGCATCGCGCTCTGCCAGTAGAGATTGAACGCGAAGTCCCCGAAGGCGAACAGGGTCAGCCGCGCACGGGAGGGACGGATGGCGGTCAACGCCAGCCCGTCAGCTGCCGAACCTTGGCCTGGCTCAGCCGCTCCCGAATATCCGCCAGCGCTTCCTCCGGAAAGGCGCGTTTCGGGAGCATGTTGAACAGCGCGTCGCTCTGATAGAGGATGATCGCGTCCGGACCTTCGGCCCATTGCCTGAAGTCGGCCCAATTGTGCCGAGACCGCGCCGATTGCGTCGCGAGATTGAACGCCGTTTCGTCCCAGAAGAACTCGAATTCGTCGTGTAGCGACTTCTGCTGCGCGTAGATCCGGCGGGATCGGCGCGCGATCATGATGTGGTTGGTCACGGCGATGCCAAGCACGATGATCGCCGCTGCGACCGCGCCCAGCCCCGCCGCGATGGCGGCGTACTGCCAAGTCCATTGGCCCAATGTGAGGAATACCAGCGCCGCGTAGAACAGCCCCATGAGCGCGGTCAGTTTGATCAGCTTGCTGCGGTAGAATTCGCGAGTCATGTGCAGCCGGGTTGCCGTGACATAGTCGTCGGCGGTGAGGCTGAACCGGATGGGGCCATGCATCCGGCTCACTCCGCCGCCAGCAGCGACTCCGCCCCGCCCAGGTCGACCGACACCAGTCGGCTGACCCCGCGCTCGACCATCGTCACGCCGAACAATCGGTGCATGCGGCTCATCGTCGCGGCGTTGTGGGTGACGATCAGATAGCGCGTCGCAGTCTCGCGCGTCATCGCGTCGAGCAGGTCGCAGAAGCGCTCGATATTGGCGTCGTCGAGCGGCGCGTCGACTTCGTCGAGCACGCAGATCGGCGCCGGGTTGGTCAGGAACAGCGCGAAGATCAGCGCCACCGCGGTCAGCGCCTGTTCGCCACCCGACAGCAGGGTGAGCGACTGCAGCTTCTTGCCCGGCGGCTGCGCCATGATCTCGAGTCCCGCCTCGAGCGGATCGTCCGAATCGATGAGCTCGAGATGCGCCTGCCCGCCATTGAACAGCGTGGTGAACAGTCGCCGGAAATGCTGGTCGACCGCCTCGAACGCCGCGAGCAGCCGCTGGCGGCCCTCGCGGTTGAGCGTGCCGATGCTCCCGCGCAGCCGGTGCACCGCCTGGATCAGCTCGTCGCGCTCCCTGGCATTGGCTTCGGCGCTGGTCGTCAGCTCGGCCAGCTCGCTTTCGGCCACCAGGTTCACCGGTCCGATCCGCTCGCGCTCGGCGATCAGCCGGTCATGCGCCGCGGATTCGTCCTGCGGATCGCGCACGCTGTCCTCGGCGAAGCCCGCGCGCTCGGGCAGCAGGGGCGGCGGGCATTCGAAGCGCTCGCCCGATAGACGCCCCATCTCCAGGCGTCGCATCTCCTGGTTCTCGTGCCGTGCCACCGCGCCCGCGCGCGCCTCGCGCGCCTCCGCCAGCGCCTCGCCCGCGGCACGCATCCCCGTCTCGGTGTCGCGTAGCGCGGCCTCGGCGTCGCGCTCGGCAAGCTGCGCCGCGGCGCTCTCGATCCGCACTTCGTCATTGGCCTTCTCGGCTTGTTCGATGCCGGCATCGAGCTCGGCGGGCCTATCCTTCAGCGCCTCGGCCGCCTGCGCCAGTTCTATGGCGCGCGCGTCCATCTCCGCGATTCGCTTCGCCGCCTCACCCGCCCGCGCGCCCCAGCCCTTGCTCTCCGCCTGCGACGCCGCCAGCCGTTCGCGGGCGCTCGCGATGTCGCGTTCGAGATTGCCGCGCTCGGCGCGCGCATTGGCGGCCGCGTTGCGCCGCGCCTCGGCCTCGGCGGTCAGCGCGGCGACCTTCGCCCGCGTCGCGCTCCCGTCGGGCAGCGCCGCGCGCGCCGCCTCGGCGCGCTTGAGCTCGCCATTGGCTTCTTCGAGTTCAGCCGTGCTGCGGGCGCGCCGCGCCTCCATGTCGGCGCGCTGCGCGTCGAGCCGCTCGATCGCCGCCGCGGCGCGATCCTCCGCCCGCGCCGCCTCGCGCGCCGCATTGTCGCTATGGTCGAGCAGCCGCTTGCACTCGGCTGCCGCGCGGCGCGCCTCGGCGATGTCGCCTTCGATCCGCGCCAGCTCGGCGTCCGCAGCATCGACCGCGCGCACCGCCGCCGGCCGTGCCTTCTCGATCGCGCGCAGCCGGTTGACGCGCTCCAGCCGCTCGGCGGCCGCCGCCCCGCCGCTCTTCGCGACATAGCCGTCCCAGCGCCGCAGCACCCCCGCCAGCGTCACCAGCCGCTGTCCTACGGCAAGCGCTTGGCCCTCGTCGCTCTCCGCCACCAGCACCTGCGCCAGCCGTCGCGCGAGCACACCGGGCGCCTCGACATGCCCGGCCAGCGGCGTCGTGCCCGAAGCCGCGCCGGGGTCGCTCTTCAGCGCCTCGGCCCCCGCCCAGTGCCGCTCGTCCTTGGGATCGAGCCCGGCCTCGAGATCGTCGCCCAGCGCTGCGGCGAGCGCGCGCTCATAGCCCGGATCGACCTTGAGCTTGTCGAGCAGCCGGTCCTTGCCGCTCGGCCGCGTCGCCTTGGCCAGCGCCGCTGCCTCGCTGTCGAGCTGCGCCAGCTCGGCATGCGCGACCGCGCGCGCGGTCTGCGCCCGCGTCCGCGCCTCGACCGCACCGCGCTCGGTGGCGTCGGCGCGGGCGAGCCCGGTGCGCGCGGTCTCGGCCTGGCGCTCGGCCTTGGCCTTGACGTCGGCCGCCTGCGTCCGCGCCGTCTTGAGCGGAGTCGGGTCGCCCAGCGCGTGGAGTTCGGCGGTGACGCGCGCCGCGTCGCGCTCGGCGCGCTCGACTCGCGTCCGCGCCGCTGAGAATGCCGCATCCGCCACGCGCGCCTCGGCCGCCTCGCTCGCCTGAGCGGACAATGCCTGCGCCAGCGCGACCTCCGCATCGCGAGATTCGCTTTCCGCCTTCGCCAACGTCGCTTCGAGCGAGGGCATCCGCGCCTTGGCATCCTTGATACGGGTCTCGAGCGTCGCCGCCTCATCCCCTAGCCGGGCCAACGCATCCGCCGCATCATGCGCCAGCGCGCCCTCGCGGCCCTTGTCCGCCTCGAGCCGCGCCGCGCTCTCGGCCAGCTCGGCGATCCGCCGCTCGACGCTCGCCCGCTCGCTGCGCAGCCCCGCCAGCGCGTGCATCGCCTCGCTCGCCCGATCGCGCACCGCCAGCGCCGCCGCGCGCGCCGAGCCAAGCTTTTCGGCCATTTCCTGCTGCGTCGCGAGCGCCGCTTCCTGCTTCGCGGTCCGCTCGGCGACCAGCGCTTCGGCTTCCGCCGCCTCCTTCTTCGCCGCGTCTGCTGCCGCCGCGGCGTCGCGCCAGCGCGCGAAGATCATCCGCCCCTCGGCGGTGCGGATCTTGTCGGAAAGCTCGCGATACCGCTCGGCCTGCCGCGCCTGCCGCTTGAGCGCCGCCGCGCGCGCCTCCTGGTCAGAGATCACCTCGTCGAGCCGCGTCAGATTGGTCTCGGTCGCGCGCAATTTCTGCTCGGCGTCCTTGCGGCGGACATGGAGGCCGGAGATGCCCGCCGCCTCCTCCAGCATCTGCCGCCGCTCGCCCGGCTTGGCCTGGATGATCGCGCCGATCCGTCCCTGGCTCACGAGCGCCGGCGAATGCGCGCCAGTCGCGGAGTCGGCGAACAGCAGCGACACATCCTTGGCCCGCACATCGCGCCCGTTGATGCGATAGGCCGATCCCGCGCCGCGCTCGATCCGCCGGACGACCTCGATCTCGCCGTCATCCTCGCCGCCCGCTTGCTCGGCGAGGATTGAGACCTCGGCAAAGTCGCGCTGCGGCCGTGTCGCGGTGCCCGCGAAGATCACGTCCTCCATCCCCGCGCCGCGCATCGACTTGGCGCTGTTCTCGCCCATCGTCCAGCGCAGCGCTTCGAGCAGGTTGGACTTGCCGCAGCCATTGGGGCCGACGATCCCCGTCAGCCCGGGCTCGATGCGCAGGTCGGCGGGATCGACGAAGCTCTTGAATCCGGTGAGGCGGAGCCGCTTGATCTGCATCTCTGTGCGGCCCGCCCCCCGGCTTACCCGATCAGGCGCCCGCGGCCTTGAGCGCCGCCTCGACCTGCGGCCAGGTCCCGGTGTTCTCGAGCACCTTGCCGTTGAGGATGAAGGTCGGCGTGCCGGGGATGCTGTATTCCTTGGCCGCGTTTTCATTGCCCTTGACCAGCGCGTCGATCGCCTTCTGGTCGGCAAGGCACTGGCGCGCCTGCGCTTCGGGCACGCCGCGCTGCTGGACGAAGCCCAGATAACCGAAGCGCTCGGCCAGCGCCGTGGTGCGCTGCGCCGGGGCCATTGTCTCGACCTGCTGGAGGAAGGGGTCGCCTTCCTTGGGCCCGTTCTCGAGCAATGTGCGCTGCTGCTCGTACATCTGGTCCATGATCGCGAAGAACGGGCCCGGGCCGGCGCACTGGCCGAGCAGCGCCGCGCCAAGGTCGATCGGGTTGAGCAGGAAGTCGCGGAACTCGAAGCTCACCTTGCCCGCCGCGACATAGGCCTTGAGCGGCTCCATGCCGGTCACCGCGAAGGCGGCGCAATGGCCGCAGGTGCGCGAGCCATATTCGATCAGCTTGATCGGGGCGGCGGGGTTGCCCAT
This sequence comes from Sphingomonas sp. BT-65, assembly GCF_026107375.2. Lineage (NCBI taxonomy): Bacteria > Pseudomonadati > Pseudomonadota > Alphaproteobacteria > Sphingomonadales > Sphingomonadaceae > Sphingomonas > Sphingomonas sp. BT-65. The sequence continues at coordinate 2,340,805 of NZ_JAPCIA010000001.1, read as the reverse complement.
GCGGAAGCCGCCTTCGGCGGTCTTCTCGACCGTGTCGGTCCACTGGGTGCCGGCCGGGGCCGCCGTGCCCGCCACCGGCGAAGCCGGCGCCGCGGGGGTGACGCTGTTGCCGGTCTCGCTGCCGCCGCAGCCCGCCAGGATCATCGCCGAAGCCAGGCCAATCGCTATACGCATCAGTTCGTCTCTCCAGTCGAAAACTTGATCATCGCGCCCCCGCGGCGCGCAATTCGGGTTCGAGCGCGGCCCAGTCGCTGCCGCCGCCGGCCTTGCCGTTGATCGTGAAGCTCGGCGTGCCCTGGATCGTGCCCCAGGCCGCCTTGGTCATCGTGGTCACCTTGTTGAGATCGCCCGGCGCCGCGAAACACTGATTGACCGCCGCCGCGCTCATCCCGCGCTTCGCCATCAGCGCGGTGAGGCCGGATCCGTTCGCCGCCGCCTTCAGGCGCGCCAGTTCGGGCTGCGACTTGAGGCTTGCGGCATTGGCCTGCCACCAGGTCCGGCCCTGCTCGAACCAGCTCGATTGCGCGGCGAAGATCGCCTGGCTCGCGCCGCTGAAGCCCTTGGCCCCGGTGCAGCGTGCGAGCAGCGCGGCTGCCATGTCGAGCGGGTCGCGCACGGCATGGCGGAACTCGACGCGCACCAGCCCGCGGCGGACCAGATCGTCGTGCAGCGGCGCCTTCGATTCGGCCACGAAATGCGCGCAATGCGGGCAGGTATAGCTGAGATACTCGACCAGCTTCACCTTGGCCGCCGGATTGCCGATCAGGAACGCGCCCGACGGCGCCTGCGCGACATGGGCGCGCCAGTCCTGCGCCCGCTGCGCCGGTGCAGCGGTGGTGAGCAGGGCTCCCGCGATCAGCGCGAGGCACAGGCGAACGAAACGCATCAGTCGATCTTTCCCAGCTTGAGGACGGGCATCGCTACCCCCGCGGCGAGCCCCTCGAGCACCGCGCGCAGCTCGGGATCGGCGATCGCGCGCAGGCTGTCGCCGAGCTCGGCCGGAACCGGAGCGGGCGTAGCCGGCGCGGCGGGCATCGGCGCGCGGGGCACCTCGCCCTGGCGGATCGCGACGCGCGCCACCGCGGGATAGCCGAAGAAGCGGTTGACCCGCTCCATGATCTCGGGCGCGATATGCTGCATCATCGGCGCGTGCGCGCCCTGCACGACGAGGCTCAGCACGCCGTTGGCGCGCTCGCCGCGCGGGAAGCGGATCGATTCGGGCGCCGACACGCCGGCATAGCGCTCACCGACGATCTCGCTCCAGCGGCGCACCACCGCGCTCTGCACGAAGCCGAACTTACGGAACGCGACGCGGCCGACATCGGGCACCAGCTCCGCCACCTGGCGGATACGGTTGCTGCGTTTCGGCTCGTCGGTCGGGGCACGCGGCTTACTCATCCCGCCAGTCCATGCCATAGCCGGGCCGTGCCCGACAATGTTTCTCGCGACATCACCAAGCAGGTCTCCGGGGATAAGCAGGTCTCCGGACCGCTGCTCGCCTGGTACGATGCGAATGCGCGCGTCCTGCCGTGGCGCGCGGCCCCGGGCACCCCGCCGCCCGATCCCTATCGCGTATGGTTGTCGGAGGTGATGCTCCAGCAGACCCAGGTCGCCGCGGTGATCCCCTATTTTGCGAAGTTCACAGCGCGCTGGCCCGATTTCGCGAGCCTCGCGGCGGCTGACGACGCCGATCTGATGAGCGCCTGGGCCGGCCTCGGCTATTATGCCCGCGCGCGTAACCTCCTCGCCGCGGCACGCGCGGTCGCCGGTGAGCATGACGGCAAGCTTCCTTCGAGCGAAGCCAAGCTGCGCCAGCTGCCCGGCTTCGGTCCCTATACCGCGGCGGCGGTGGCGGCGATCGCCTTCGGGGAGCGCGCGGTGGTGGTAGACGGCAATGTCGAACGCGTGGTCGCGCGCCTGTTCGCACTCGCCGACCGGTTGCCCGGGGCGAGGCCGCGGGTGCGTGAGCTCGCCGATTCGATCACGCCCTCGGCCCGCGCGGGCGATTTCGCGCAGGCGATGATGGATCTCGGCGCCACCATTTGCACCCCCCGGTCGCCCAAATGCCTGCTCTGCCCGCTCGCCGATCGCTGCGACGCGCGCGCCGCGGGGATGGCCGAGGCCTATCCCGTGAAGGCGCCGAAACGGGCGCGCCCAGTACGCTACGGCACCTTCTTCTGGGCTGAGTGCGACGGGCAGGTGCTACTCGTCCGCCGCCCCGCCAAGGGATTGCTCGGCGGCATGCGTGCGCTACCCACCGGTCCCTGGGGTGAAGCGCCGCCTGCGCTTGCAGAGGCACCCCTCGCCGCCGACTGGACGCTGCGCAACGCCGTGGTCACCCACGGCTTTACGCATTTCGAGCTGGTCGCCGCGCTTGCGACCGCCTCGATCGGCCGCCACATTGCGCCCGCGGACGGCGAATGGTGGCCGATCGCCGAGCTCGACTCGGCGGGGCTTCCGACCCTGTTCGCCAAGGCAGTGGCAGCGTTGCGGAGGACGGGATGAAGACACTCTGGCTGGCCGGCGGCGCTGCCGCGCTTGCGATCGTCGCGGTTTCGGGCGCCTTTGGGCAGGCGGTCACCTCGCCGCCCGTGCAGCCGCCGGTGCAGGACGTCACCGTCGCCGCCGATGCTGTTCCCGCGCTCGCCCGCGCCTATGTCGCCGACCGCAAGGCGCCTGGCATCGTCATCGCCTATGCCAAGGGCGACCGGCCCCCGAATTTCGCCGCCGCGGGCAAGATCGCCGACGAGGAGAGCGCGGCCAAGGCCGACGCCGATTCGCTATGGCGCGTCTATTCGATGACCAAGCCGATCACCGGTATCGCCGCGATGCTGCTGGTCGAGGATGGCAAGCTCAAGCTCGACCAGCCGGTGAGCGACTTCATCCCCGGCTTCAAGTCGATGAAGGTGCTGACCGATCCGGCGAACAGCCTCGCCACGCGCCCCGCGGCGCGGCCGGTGACGGTGCGGCACCTGCTCACCCATACCGCCGGGCTGGGCTACACGATCGTGACCAAGGGGCCGCTGCTCAAGGAGTATGAGCGGCTGGGGGTCGTCCCCGCGGCGCTCAACCCCGGGGTGGAAACTGAGCTGCGCAAGCTGCGCCCCACCTCGCTCGCGGCGTTCGCCGATCGCGTGGCGACGCTGCCGCTGATCGCCGATCCGGGTACCAAGTGGAGCTATTCGATCAGCCTCGACGTGCTCGCGCGCGTGGTCGAGGTCGCGGGCGGCATGCCGTTCGAGCAATTCGTCCAGACGCGGCTGTTCGGCCCGCTCAAGATGACCTCGACCTATTGGAGCGTGCCGGAGAGTGAGATCGGCCGGTTCGCGACCAACTATCTCTGGGCGGGGGAGAACCGCATCCCGCTCGATCCCGGCAAGGCCTCGGTCTTCGCCGCGCCGCCGTCCTTCCCCTATGGCGGCGCTGGCCTGGTGATGTCGGCGCGCGACTATGACAGGTTCCTCCATATGCTGGTCAATCAGGGTATGGTCGACGGGTTGCGCGTGATGAAGCCTGCGACGGTGCGGCTCGCCATGTCGAACCTGCTGCCCAAGGGCGTCGAGTTCCAGCGCGCGCCGAGCGGGAGCGGCGGCGATGTCGCGCCCAGGATGGGCTATGGCGCGGGCGGTTCGGTCTATCTGGAAGGCGTGCCGGGCGGGCCGGGCAAGGGCACCTATGGCTGGGGCGGCGCCGCCGGCACGATCGCCTGGGTCGATCCTGCCACCAAGGTGCGCACCACCGTGATGGTCAACTATTTCCCCAGCGACAAATGGCCGCTGCGCGCCGACTCGGTGAAAGCCGTCTATGCCGATCTGGCGCGCTGACGGTGGTTGAGGTCGGGTTCACCGGGGCGGTGCTCGACCGCGCCGACCGCGAACGCAATAATCCCGAGGCGCTGGCCGCGGCGCTCGGCGACTGGCGCGCACGGCTGCTCCGGCTGAACGGGCTCGAACCGGAGCTCGATGGTGAAGGGCAGCTGGTGTGGACCAGCCTCGCCGACCTGCCCGAGGGGAGCGAGCCGCTGTTCCTCGGTTATATCGACGGCAAGCCGCATTTCGCGCCGCTGGCGATGGGCGAGCGGCACGGCAATGTGCGCTCCCCCGCGTTGTTCCAGATGCTCGGGCTGATGCCTGCCGACCAGGCCGGCCTCTATGCCTGCGCGCGCAGCCTGGTCGACTGGCACCAGCGCCACGGCTTCTGCCCGGCTTGCGGCAACCCGACCGAGCTGTTCCGCGCCGGCTGGGCGCGGCGCTGCCAGAGCTGTGCCGCCGAGCATTTCCCGCGCACCGATCCGGTGGTGATCATGCTCGCCGAGCATGACGGCCGGGTGCTGCTGGGCCGCGGTCCCGCCTGGCCGGCCGGACGCTATTCGGCGCTCGCCGGGTTCGTCGAGGTCGGCGAATCGATCGAGGAAGCGGTTGCGCGCGAGACGCTGGAGGAAGCCGGCATCGCTGTGCGCAACGTTCGCTATGTTGCCAGCCAGCCCTGGCCCTTTCCCTCCTCGCTGATGATCGCGTGCGTCGCGACGGCGGAGGGCGACGCGATCACGCTGGACACGAACGAGCTCGAGGACGCGTTCTGGGCGACGCGAGACGAAGTGCGCGCCGCGCTCGATGGCGCACCCGACGCCCGGTTCGGTGCGCCGCCGCCCTATGCGATCGCCCACACGCTGTTGCGGACCTGGCTCGCCGGCTAGCCGGCGGTCTGGATCATCTCGATCGTCTCGGTCTCGCCGAAGCTCAGGAACGGGATGCTCGCGGCATAGAGCGCCAGACCGGCGATCACCAGGAAGGTCAGGATGATCCCGATCGCCCGGCCCGGGCGCCAGCCGTCCATCCCGAACGGATGCAGGATGCGCGCGACGACGAACACGACCGCGACCGCCCACAGCCAATCGACGGTGCCAACCGCGAGCTCGATCAGCGCGATCAGGATCAGCACGATCGGCGCATATTCGGCGAAGTTGAGCTGCGCGCGCATCCGCGCGGTCAGCTTCGGGCTGCCGCCGTCGCCGATCGAGACCTTCTCGGATCGCCGCACGATCCCCACCCGGAATGCGAGCCACAGGTTGATCAGCGCGCAGGCGGCGGTGGTGGCGAGCGCCACGGGCAGGATGATCGCGTCCATGAAGTCGGTTCCCCCTTTTTGACCCGCCCTCGCTGCCATGCCGCGCGCCGCCTTGCAACTTGGCCGAAAATCGGTATAGGCGCTCGCTCGCTTCGCGACAGGCCAGACCGGCGGTCCGGCGGGTGCCGGTTCCACGGCGCTTGCCCGTTCGCCGCGCCGGGCGTATCGCGATCCAGTTTTTTGATGACGAATCCAAGAAGGTTGCCGAAATGGCCGTCCCTAAGAGAAAAGTTTCGCCGAGCCGCCGCGGCATGCGCCGGGCGCACGACGCGCTGAAGGTCGAGGCGTTCCAGGAATGCTCGAACTGCGGTGAGCTCAAGCGCCCGCACGTGCTGTGCGGCGCCTGCGGTCACTATAACGGCCGCGAGATCGTCTCGGTCGAGGGCTGAACTCGAAGCAACAGGGGCTGTCATCCATGACCTCCAGCGCGCGGATCGCCGTCGATGCGATGGGCGGCGACGAGGGGCTGGCGGTCATGCTCGCCGGGGTCGCGCGTGCGCGCCGCCGGTTCGACGGGATGCGCTTCCTGCTGGTGGGCGACGAGGCCGCGATACGCGAGGGCCTCAAGACGCACCCCAACCTCACCGCCGCGTCGGAGATCGTCCACGCGCCGGAGGTCGTTACCGCCGACGACAAGCCGAGCCAGGCGATCCGCCGCGCCAAGGTGACCTCGATGGGCATCGCCATTGACCTGGTGAAGAAGGGCGAGGCCGCCGCGGCGGTTTCGTCGGGCAATACCGGTGCGCTGATGGCGATGTCGAAGCTTGCGCTGCGCACCATGCCCGGGATCGACCGCCCTGCACTCGCCGCGCTGATGCCGACGCTGGGCGCCAATGACGTGGTGATGCTCGATCTCGGCGCGAACACCGAGGTCGACAGCCGCAACCTCATCCAGTTCGCGGTGATGGGCGCCGCTTATGCGCGGACGGTGCTCGACCTGCAGGCGCCGCGCGTCGCGCTACTCAACATCGGCACCGAGGAGATGAAGGGCACCGACATCATCCGCGATGCCGCGCAGCGATTGCGTGCCGCGACTCACCTGCCGCTCGAGTTTACCGGGTTCATAGAGGGCAATGCGCTGTCGCGCGGCGATGTCGATGTGATCGTGTGCGACGGCTTTGCGGGCAATATTGCACTCAAGACGGTCGAAGGTACCGCGCGCTTCGTCGCCGACCTACTACGGCGCGCTTTCTCCAGCTCGACGCGATCCAAGATCGGCTTCCTGATCTCGCGCCCGGCGACCGAGCTGCTGCGGCATCATCTCGATCCCAACAACCACAATGGCGCGGTCTTTCTCGGTCTCAACGGCATCGTCGTGAAGAGCCACGGCAGCGCCAACGAGCTGGGCGTCGACACGGCGATCGGCGTTGCGGCGAAGATGGTGCGTGACGATCTTACGCGAAGGATCGCCGAGGATCTGGGTAATTTCGAGGCACAAGCGGCATGAGTGAGTTGGTGCGTCGCGCGGTGATCACCGGAACCGGTTCGGCATTGCCGCCGCGCCGCGTGTCGAACGCCGAGCTGGCGGAGCAGGTCGACACGAGCGACGAGTGGATCGTCGAGCGCACCGGCATCCGCTTCCGCCATATCGCCGCGGAGGGCGAGACCACCGCGACGCTGGCGACCGATGCGGCGAAGGCGGCGCTGGCGGCGGCGGGAACCGCGGCCACCGATATCGACCTGATCGTGCTCGCAACCGCGACCCCGGACCAGACCTTCCCTGCCAGCGCGACCAAGGTGCAGGCGGCGCTCGGCATCGCCGATTGCGTCGCGTTCGACGTCGCCGCGGTCTGCTCTGGCTTCCTCTACGCGCTGCAGGTGGCGGAGAGCATGATCCGCGCGGGCAGTGCGAACCGCGCGCTGGTGATCGGCGCGGAGACGTTCAGCCGCATCCTCGACTGGGAGGACCGCGCGACCTGCGTGCTGTTCGGCGACGGCGCAGGCGCGATCGTGCTCGAAGCGCAGGAGACGGCGTCACGCGACGGGCGCGGCGTGCTCGCCGCCAAGCTGCATGCCGACGGACGTCACAACCAGCTCCTCTATGTCGATGGCGGCCCTTCGACCACCGGCACGGTCGGTAAGCTGCGGATGAAGGGCAAGGAAGTGTTCCGCCATGCGGTGGTCAACCTCGCGGCCGTGATGGGCGAGAGCCTGTCGGCTGCAGGGCTCGATCCGGCCGATGTCGATTGGGTGGTACCCCATCAGGCCAATGCCCGCATCCTCGACGCGACTGCGAAGAAGCTCGGCCTCGCGCCCGGGAAGGTGATCGTGACGGTCGACGAACATGCCAATACCTCCGCCGCCTCGGTACCGCTGGCGCTGGACACGGCGGTGCGCGATGGACGGATCAAGCAGGGCGACCTGCTGGTGCTCGAAGCGATGGGTGGCGGATTCACCTGGGGGGCTGCGGTCGTCCGCTTCTGAGACGCCGGCTCGTCACGAGCGCGTAACGATGGTTGCGCTGTGATATCCATGTGTTACGGTATTACGAAGGCCCGACTGGGAGATTCAACAATGGCCACCGCTGCGACGCTGACCAGAGCCGATCTTGCCGATGCGCTGCATCGTGAAGTGGGCCTGTCGCGTGCGGATGCGTCGCGTCTCGTCGAGCAGATCCTGCGCCACATGTGCGAGGCGCTTGCCCATGGTGAGAACGTCAAGATCTCGGGCTTCGGCAGTTTCGTCCTGCGCGACAAGGGCGAACGGATCGGCCGCAATCCGAAGACCGGCGTCGAAGTGCCGATCGCGCCGCGCCGCGTGCTGACGTTCCGCGCCAGTCAGATGCTGCGTGACCGGATCGTCAACGGGGGGTAAGATGGCCACCGGTCCGGATAAGGGGGTGTCAGAGAAGAAACCTGGCGCCTTCCGGACGATCGGTGAACTCGCGCAGGAAGTCGGGCGTCCCCAGCATATCCTGAGATATTGGGAAACGCGGTTCGCGCAGCTACGCCCGCTCCAGCGCGCGGGCGGGCGCCGCTATTACCGGCCCGAGGATGTCGCGCTGGTGCGGCGAATCGACTCGCTGCTCGGCCAAGAGGGCTACACCATCCGCGGCGTACAGCGGCTGCTTGACGCCGAGCGCGGGGTGCGGGGCAAGAGTGGGGAGTCGCTGCAGACGGTTCGCGATACGCTCGCCGAAGCGCTCAAGCGCGACGGCTGAGCGTCAGTCCCGGCTGGGGCCGAGCGCCGGGTCGAGATCGCGCGGGCGGGTGAAGCGGACGAGCGTCCCGCCGTCCGCGCGGACTGCATGCCAATCACTCACCTCGAAGGTCATTATCGCGAGGGCGGCGGTAGGGAATTTTTCCTCCACTGAATCGCGTAGGGCATCGCCGGCACGATTGGGGATCAGCTTCAGGATCAGATCCTCGAGGCCCGGATTATGGCCGATCAGCAGCGCGCTCTCGGCACCCGCGGGAAGCTCGTGGACGACGTCGAGCAGGCTCGAGGCGGAGGCGAGGTAGATGCGCCGGTCCCAAGCGGGCGCGAGCTGGCTGCCATAGCCCTGCTCAAGCTGCTCGACCGTCTCGACGACGCGCGCGGCCGGCGAGGCGACGACGTGATCGAAGCGCATCGCCTCGCCGCGCAGATGGCGGCCGACGGTGACCGCGGCGCGCTGCCCCTTGGCGTTGAGCGGCCGGTCGAAATCGCGCGCCACGGGATCTTCCCAGCTCGATTTGGCGTGGCGCAGCAACGTCAGAGTCTTCATCGGGGCTCCGGCTCGGGGGTCGCGCGCGCCTTCTGCCCGAAGCTTGCGACAGAGGAAAGACGTTCGACGCGCCGGATCGCCTCGTCGAGCGGCAGCCGCGCGACCGGCGTACCGGGCGGAAAGGCGCCGAGCAGACGCGAGGGCATCGCAGCGGAGAGCAGGACGAACGCGCCGTAATCGTCCGCGCGGCGGATCAGCCGGCCGAACGCCTGGGCGAGCCGCGCGCGGACGATGCGGTCGTCATAGGCGCTCCCCCCATTGGTCAGCCGGCGTGCGGCGTGGAGCACGCTGGGCTTGGCCCAGGGTACGCCCTCCATCACGACGAGGCGGAGCGAATGGCCGGGCACGTCAACGCCGTCGCGCAGCGCATCGGTGCCGATCAGCGACGCGCGCGGATCGTCGCGGAAGATGTCGACCAACGTACCGGTGTCGATTGGGTCGACATGCTGCGCGTAGAGCGGCAGGCCTTCGCGCGCGAGCCGGTCGGCGATGCGGGCATGGACCGCGCGCAGCCTGCGGATCGCGGTGAACAGGCCGAGCGTGCCGCCCTGCGCCGCGACGATCAGGCGGGCATAGGCCGCGGCGAGCGCGCCCATGTCGCCGCGCTTGATGTCGGTGACGATGATCACCTCGGAGCGCGTGGCATAGTCGAACGGGGACAGCGCCTCGAACCGCTGCGGCGGATGGAGCAGGTGCTGCGCGCCGCTGCGCGCCTCGGCGACGTCCCAGTCGCCCCCGGCGCGCAAGGTCGCCGAGGTGACGAGCGCGCCGTGCGCGGGTTTGAGCACGGTATCGGCGAAGGGCTTGCTCGGATCGAGCCAGCGGCGATGGAGGCCGATATCGATCTCCCGCCCTTCGACGCGTTCGACGGCGAGCCAGTCGACGAACTCCTCGGCCGGGGCGCCGCCGATGCGGGCGATCAGCGCGAGCCATGCCGCCACCGTCTCGGCACGCCAGCCGAGCGAGGCGATCGCGCCTTCGATGCGGGCACGGGCGGGTCCGTCCATCCAGTCGGGCGCATCGTCGAGCACGGCTTCGAGGCGGCGGCCGAGCGCGATCATGGGGCGCAGCAGCCGCTCGAGTGCGGCGGCGGCGGGGGTGGCGGCGTCGACTAGTGCGGGATCGGGTTCCGCGAGCTCGGTCTCCATGCCATAGCCGGCTTCGCCCGATCCGTCGGTGTCGCGCGCATAGACGAGTCCGCGCACCGCAGCGAGGAGCTGCTCGACCGGACCGAAGGGCTGGCCCTCGGCGAGACGCTGGAGCCAGCCGTCCGTGGGCAGCGCGCGGGCGGCGTCGACCGCCTCGGCGATCGCCTGGCCGCCGGCATCGTCATAGCTCGCGACGTCGGACAGGCGTGCAGCGAGACCGCGCCGGCGGCCGCGCGCGCCGCCTTCAGGCCCGGTGATCCAGCGCCGCAACTCGATCGTCTCCTGGCCCGACAAGGCGGTGCCGAACATCGCGTCGGCGGCGTCGAACAGGTGGTGTCCCTCATCGAACACGTAGCGCGTCGGACGCGTCGCGGTCTCGCGGCCGCGCGCGGCGTTGACCATCACCAGCGCATGATTGGCGATGACGATGTCGGCGTCGGCACTTGCCCTTGCGGCGCGCTCGATGAAGCATTTGCGGTAATGCGGGCAGCCGGCATAGACGCACTCGCCGCGCCGGTCGGTGAGCGCGGTCGAGCCGTTGCGGCGGAACAGCGCGGGGAGCCAGCCGGGCAGATCGCCGCCGACCATGTCGCCGTCGGCGGTATAGGCCGCCCAGCGCGCGACGAGTTGGGCGAGGATCGCCGCGCGGCCCGCAAAGCCGCCTTGCAGCGCATCCTCGAGGTTGAGCAGGCAGACGTAGTTCTCGCGGCCCTTGCGCGTCACGATGCGCTGCTTGCGGACTTCGGGGTCGGCGAACAGGCGCTCGCCCTCATGCCCCAGCTGGCGCTGGAGCGCTTTGGTGAAGGTCGAGACCCATACCGCGCCGCCGGCCTTCGCCGCCCAAAGCGAGGCGGGGGCGAGATAGCCCAGCGTCTTGCCGATTCCGGTCCCGGCCTCGGCAAGGACGAGATTGGGCGAATCGCGCATGGCGCGGGGCGCAAAGGCGCTGGCAGCAGCTTCGGCGTAGAGACGCTGGCCCTCGCGTTCCTCGGCGCCGTTGCCGGTCAGCGCGGCGAGGCGTTCGCGCACCTCCTCCGGTTCGAGCGCCACCGTGCGCGGCGGGGTGCGTGGCGCCTGTTCGGTCCATTCGGGGAGGCGCGAGAAGAGCCAGCGCTCGGCCTTTTCGGGCCGGTTCAGACGCTGGGCGATGGCTGGCGCCCAGCTCCAGCGCAGGCGGGCAAGCGATTGCGCCGCGTGCCACGCGCCCTCGCGCTCGGGCCAGTCCGTGCCGGCGATGGCGAGCATCGCTTCGGCGGCGGTGCGGAGGAACGGGGCGATTTCGGCATCGTTCGCCGGTTCGGCGAGGCCGAGCGTGCGTGCGAGCCCGCGGGGCGTGGGCACCATGAAGCGTGCGGGGCGGAGAAAGGCGAAGAGTTCGAGCAGGTCGAGCCCGGAGAGCTCGGCATAGCCGAGGCGCTGTGCGGCGAGCGGCGCGTTGAGCAGCACCATCGGCGTATCGGCGGCCAGGCGCACCGCCTCGCCGCGGCCGACGCTACGCGTGCCTTCCACCGTCGCGATCCAGATGCCGCCATGGCTGGCGTGAAGGGCCGGATAGGGAAGCGGCGTCACCGCGCGTTGTAGCGCAGCCGGCCGACGAAGCGCGACAGGCTGAAGCGGTGGTCCTTGCGGCCGGCGAGCTTCGCCTTGGCCTTTTCGAACTGCATGATGTTCTCGATCCGGCGGGCTAGGAAGGCGCGGGTCTCAGCCTGCCCTTCGCTCTCGTCGTTCAGGAACACGGCGATGGTGGCGGCATAGATGCCGGCGAGCATCGCGCGCTTGGTGTAGTGGTTATAGTCGGTCGCGGTGTCGCCCGCGAGCCGCCACATCGTGTCGGCCGAACGCCAGCCGAGCCGGGCGGCGCGCGCGGCGTTCTGCGGCATGGCGAGGATTGCGACGGCACGGCGCAGCGCCTCGCGATTCGGGGCGAGCGCGGCTAACCGGGCTTCGACAAGGGCGGTGATCTTCTGCCGAATTTTCATCGCGCCGAGCGTCTCGGGCGGCAGCGCCTCGGCCATCCGCCGGTCGATCTGCTCGAACCATAGATCGATCATGTCGACCGCATTGCCGGGGACAGCGAGCCGGGCGACGTCGCGGTCCGCGCCGATCGCGTCGGCCGCCGCGTCCACCGCGGTCGCGCCCCAGCCATCGAAGGCGGCATTGGGGGCGAGATGCGGTGCAAGCGCCTCGCGCAGCTCGTCAAGCGTCATGTCGGCAACGTCAGCCATGGTTCAAGACTTAGCCTCGCTTTCCGCGGTTGCAACCTGCCCGGCCGGTGCCGAGCCGCGGCGGACCAGGACGAGCGCGATCGCGACCAGGATCGCGCCGATGAAATCGGGCAGGCCGAGCCGCTCGTCATAGACGATCCAGCCGACGGTCCCCGCGACGATCGGCTGCGAGAGCAGGGCGATGCCGACGACGAGCGGCGAGAGATGCCCGAGCGCGTAGATCAGCAGCCCTTGGCCGAGCACCTGGCTGGCGAGTGCGAGGCCGACGAGCACGCCCCAATTTTGCGGCCAGATCTGTTCACCGAGTGCGATGGCGAAGAGCAGGAGGGGCAGAATTCCGGCAGCACTCGACAGCGCCAGCGCCGGCAGCGGCGTCATGGCGCCACGCGCGCGGGCCATGAGGATGAAATAGACGGTATAGAGGACCCCGGCGAGCAGGCAGAGCAGGTCGCCGAGCAAATGCTCGGGCGACAGGCTGTAGGAGCGGCCGAGCAGTAGCCCCGCGCCGAGCGCGGCGAGCGCGAGCGCGACTCCCTGCTGCCGCGTCGGCCAAGCGCGCGCGATCAGGAACCCCCAAATCGGGTACATGAGCGTCGCCGAGTTGCCGAACAGCGTCGCGTTGGCGAGGGTCGTGTGCAGGATGCCGACATGCCACGAAGCGAGATCGGCGGCGAAAGCGATGCCGGCGAGCAGCAGGACAAGGCCGAGCCCCTTGGCATTCCGCAGCGGATTGCGCTCCATCACGAAGACGATCGCGAACAGGAACGGCACACCGATCGCCAGCCGCCAGAACCCCGCCGCGACGGGACCGACATCGGCGGCGCGCACGAACCACGGACCGAAGGCGAGCGCGATATTGCCGAGGATCAGCGCCGCGAAGGGCGGCGCAGTCCCGCTGTGCTGCGGCGCAGCTTGTCGTGAGGCAGCTCGCTGATGCATGCCGCCCTTAGCCTCCTAACTGTTGCGTATTGCAACCCATCGGCAGGAAAATTTCACAGGCCGGTGCGGGCTCAGGATGCGGTGCGATCGGTCTCGTCGAGCCGCGCTGTGATCCATTGGCGGAACACCGCGCGGGCCTTGGGCTGGAAGAGCATCACGAGCGGGAGCAGCAGCAGCCACGGGAAGAAGAGCGCGGTCACCGCGACGAAGATGAACAGCGCGATTATCCAGCCGCCCAGCGCGCGGCCAAGGCGATTGGAGAAATTGTCGCTCATCACGATCCGGCGCGGCCCCTTGAGGTCGTAGAGGCGCGAGGTAGTGAGGATGGCGCTGCCGCTGCGATCGTCGACGCTGCTCGGCGTCATCGTCTCTACCGGCCGGACGGCAGGCGTGCCTGAGGGCGAGGGCGCACGCACCACCGGCTCGCGCACCGCTGGCTGCCCGGTTCGCGTATCGATCACCACCAGCCGCCGCCCGCGCTCAACTACCTTGTAGCGGCTGGGCGGCGCGTCGGTCATTTCGCGGCGCGCCTCGCCCGCCATTCCTTGGCGGTCTGGCCCCAGGCGTCCACGGCAACGTCCGCATAAGGCGCCGGCAGCTTCGTTGGCCCCATATTGTACGAGCCGAGCCGCTGCGCGAGGCGGATCGAGCGGCTATTCTCGGGCGCGATGGTATGGATCACATTGGTCCAGCCGAGAATTTCGACCGCATAATCCATCGCGGCGACCGCGCCCTCATGCGCATAGCCCTTGCCGGCGAACTCCGACGCGACGCCCCAGCCGACCTCGGTTCCCGGCCAGCCCTCGGGCATCCAGGGGCCGAGCCGGCCGACCCATTTGCCGGTGGTGCGCTCGATCACCGAGAACATGCCGTAGCCGGCGATTTCCCACGCGCCCGCCATGATGCAGAGGTGGCGCCAGGCGACGCTGCGTTCGACGGGACCGCCGAGATGCTCCATCGCGACCGGATCGGCGGAGAAGGCCGCCCAGCCGTCGAGATCCGCCGCCGCCGGGCGGCGCAGGAGTAGCCGCTCGGTGAAGAGGACCGGCCCGTTCACCATGGCTTCGTCATCCGAGCTGTCCGCGGAGTGCGAGCATCGCCAGCGCCGCTTCGGCCGCGCCGCCACCCTTGTTCAGGTGCCTGGGATCGGCGCGGGCGATCGCCTGGACCTCATTTTCGGTGGTGAGGATGCCGTTGCCGATCGGAATGCCGTCCATCGTCAGCGCCATGATGCCGCGCGCGCTCTCATTGGCGACGATCTCGAAATGATAGGTCTCGCCCCGGATCACCACGCCGAGCGCGACATAGGCGTCATAGCGGCCGGTTTCCGCGGCCATGGCGATGGCGCCGGGCACCTCGAGCGCGCCGGGGACGGTGATCGTCTCATGGCTGTGACCCGCCGCCTCGACCGCGGCGCGGGCGCCGGCGAGCAGCATGTCGTTCAAATGATCGTAGAAGCGCGCCTCGACGAGCAGGACCCGGGCCATCAAGCGGCTCCGTCGAGATCGATTGGATGTTCGCCGACAATCGACAGGCCATAGCCATCGAGGCCGACCAGCGTGTGGTGGGTGTTGGTGAGCAGCACCATCTCCTCGACGCCGAGCTCGGTCAGGATCATCGCGCCGACGCCATAGTCGCGCAGCTCCTCCATGTCCGCCTCGGTGCGCTTGCCCGCCTTGCGCTCGACCGCCATGGTGAAGGCGTCGGGGCGCGGCTTGTTGATCACGATGACGACGCCGGCGCCCTCCTCGCCGATGATCTCCATCGAGCGCTGGAGCAGCTTGCCGCGCGCGCCCTCCTCGCCGAACAGGTCGCCGAAGGGTGAGAGCGCGTGCATACGGACGAGGGTCGGCTTGTCCGCGTCGACGCGGCCCTTCATCAGCGCGATCTGCTCGGTGCCGGTCGCCTTGTTCCAGAAGGTGAGGACGCGCCACTCGCCGCCCCAGCGGCTGGTGAAGACGGTTTCGGCGCGGCGCTCGACGAGATGGTCGTGACGGCGGCGATAGGCGATGAGGTCGCGGATCGTGCCGATCTTGAGGTTGTGGAGCTGGGCGAAGGCGACGAGATCGTCGAGCCGGGCCATCGTCCCGTCGTCCTTCATCACCTCGCAGATCACGCCCGAGGGGTTGAGGCCGGCGAGACGCGCGACGTCGACCGCGGCCTCGGTATGGCCGGCACGGACCAACACGCCGCCCTCGCGCGCGACGAGCGGGAAGACATGGCCGGGCGAGACGAGATCGTCGGGGCCGTTGTTCGAGTCGACGGCGACGGCGACGGTGCGCGCGCGGTCGGCGGCGGAGATGCCGGTGGTGACGCCTTCCTTGGCCTCGATCGAGACGGTGAAGGCGGTGCCCATCTTGGTGCCGTTCTTGCGTGCCATCGGCTCGAGCCCGAGCTGGTCGATCCGCGCCTTGGTCATGGCGAGGCAGATCAGGCCGCGGCCATGCTTGGCCATGAAGGCAATCGCATCGGGGGTCGCCATCTGCGCGGGGATGACGAGGTCGCCCTCATTCTCGCGGTCCTCGTCGTCGACGAGGATGAACATGCGGCCGTTGCGCGCCTCGTCGATGATCTCCTCGGGCGAAGAGAGGAAGGCGTGGCGCAGACGGGCTAGTTCAGGCTTGGCCACGATGGGCCTCCATGCGTTGGAGATAGCGTGCGAGCACGTCGATCTCGAGGTTGACGGCCTGACCCTGCGCGAGTGCGCCGAGGGTGGTGACGGCCTGGGTGTGGGGGATGAGGTTGACGGTGAAGTTCGCGGTGCCGTCGGCCTGGTCGGCGATCTCGTTGACGGTCAGCGAGACGCCGTCGATCGTGATTGAGCCCTTGGCGGCGATGAAGGGGGCCAGTGCCCGGGGGACGCTCAAGCCGATCCGCTTCGACTCGCCGTCGGGCTCGATGTCGAGCACGGTGCCGGTGCCATCGACATGGCCGGTGACGATATGGCCGCCGAGCTCGTCACCGACCTTGAGCGCGCGTTCGAGGTTGAGCTTGCGGCCTTGCGCCCATTGGTCGGCAGTACGCGATACGGTCTCGTGCGAGACGTCGACCGCGAACCAGCCGGGCGCCTTATCGACCACGGTGAGGCACACGCCCGAGCAGGCGATCGAGGCGCCGAGGTCGACCGTCGCGGTGTCGTAGGCCGTCGCGATACGGACGCGCAGATCGCCGCGGTTCTCGACGGCGTCGATGGTGCCGATGTCGGTGACGATGCCTGTGAACATACCTTTATTCTGAATCCTCAAGTCCTGGCGCGCTCGTAAACCTCGAGCCGGTCGCTGCCAAGCATGCGCGTGTCGATGAGCCGCCAGCGGCCATGTGCGTCGGCGAGCGATGCGAGGCCGAGATCGGCGAGGCCGGGCTTGCCGCCGAGCAGCACGGGCGCGCGATAGAGCAGCAGGCGATCGATCAGATCGGCGCGAAGGAAGGCGGTGGCGGTTTGCGCGCCGCCCTCCACGAAGAGATGGTCGACACCGTCGAGTGTTGCGATGACTTCGGGCGCGGCGATCGTCGTCCAGCCTTCGGCGGCGTAGCTCGACAGGAGGATGCGGCGCGGGGCGCGGTCTTCGAGGCCGGGCAGGCGGACGTCGAGACGCGGCGAGTCGGCCTCCAGCGTGCCGCGCCCGACCAGGATCGCCTCGTGGCGCGCGCGTTCGAGATGGACGTGGGCGCGCGCCTCGGGTCCCGTAATCCAGCGGCTCTTGCCGTTCGCCAGCGCGACGCAGCCGTCGAGCGAGGTGGCGAGCTTGAGCGTGACGTGCGGGCGGCCATGTGCCTGGCGAATGGGGAAGCCGGCCGTTGCGCGACGGGCGTCGGCCTCGGCGGTGCCAGTCGTGACCTCAATACCGGACGCACGCAGCGACTCGATGCCTTTGCCGTTGGTGCGCGGGTCGGGATCGGTGATGGCGATCACAACCCGGGCGATTCCCGCTTCGATCAGCGAGGTGGAGCAAGCGGGACCGCGGGGCGAGACATGCGCGCACGGCTCGAGCGTGACATAGGCGGTGGCGCCGCGCGCCGCGATGCCGGCCTGGGCGAGCGCCATCGCTTCGGCGTGGGGCCGGCCGCCGGGCTGGGTCCAACCGCGGCCGACGACCCGGCCGCTATTGACGAGCAAGCAGCCGACATTGGGATTCGGCGCGGTCCGGCCGCGCCCGCGCGACGCGAGCGCCACCGCCACGCCCATCCAGCGTGCGTCGCTCAAAGGCCCATGGCTTTCAGTTGGTCGTCGATCTTCTTGTATTCGAGCCGCTTCTTCTCGGCGCGGGCCTTTTCCTCGGCCTCGCGCTTCAGGCGCTTTTCCTCGTCGACCTTCTGCTGGGCGATGATCTCGTCCAGCGTGCGGTCGGCGCGCCAGTTCTGGACGTAGATGATCTCGCGCTTGTAGGCGCGCTCGAAATAGGAATCCAAATAGAAACCGGTCAGGATCAGCCCGGTCGTCACGAAGGCGGCGAGCAGGAACCAGAGCTGGTAGCGATGACGGATACGCAGGACGTCGCGCAGGTCCTGGAGCGGCCCGACCGACGACACCTGCCTGTTGCGCCTCATGAAGAACATGGCGCCAAGATAGGCGTGCCGCGCGGCCGGGACCAGTCCCGCTTACTCGACGATCTGGAAACGCATCGTCATCGTCTTCCACCCCTCGACCGGGATGCCGTCGCGCGTCGCGGGCTTGAAGCGCCAGCGGGCGAGCGCATGGCGGCGCGTCGCGTCGGCCAGCACATCGTTGGGGCTCTTCACGACCTCGATCACCTTGACCCGGCCATCCACGCCGATCAGCGCGCGGACCTTGACGCTCCCTTCGATCCCGCCGCGGATCGCGGAGGGCGGATAGGGCGGCTGCAGCGCATCGGCGTAGCGCGGATCGACCGCCGCGCTAACCAGCACCGGGGCGCGTGGCGGGTCGACCGTGATGCCGCCGGAGGCCGGTCCGGGATCGCCAGGGGGATCAAAGGTGACGGGGCCGGGATCCGGCGTGGTGCCGATCGCCGGCCCCGTCGGAGGAAGCACCACCCTGGGATCAGGCTGCGTGATGGGAGGGGTGGTGCGGGACTTGATCGCCTGCTCGGCCGGGGGCTGCGGCTTGGGCTTCGGCGGGGTGGGTTCGGGCAGTGGGATATTGCGACCGGTAAGGACGGTGGTGATGCTGCCGGGCATGATCGTCGGACCCGCATAATAGAGGCCCAGGATCATCGCGCCGCTGATCAGAAGGGCTGCGCCGGCTCCGGCCGGGCGCGATGCCGTCGAATGATACCTGTCGGCATACATGGCTTGCTCTCCTTGTCTCCGGTCTTGGCCGGATGAAGAGATGTTACACTATTACATCACTGAGGCAAGACGGTTCTGCGCGGCGACGAATCGTGCTGCCTTTAGCCGCCTAGCCGCTCGATCGAACGGTCGCGGCCGATCAGGGGCAGCAGCGCCGCCATGTCGGGGCCATGATCGCGGCCGGTGAGCGCGCGACGCAACGGGAGGAAGAGCGTGCGGCCCTTGCGGCCGGTCGCGTCCTTGAGCGCGCCGGTGAGGGCGTGCCAGGGATCGCCGGACCAGTCGATCGCAGCGACGGTCCGCGCCGCGAGGCGAAGAAACTCGACGTCGTCGGGATCGGGGCTCGAGTCGATCGGCCCCTCGACCACCGCCCACCAGTCCGCGGCCTCGGCGACGGTTGTGAGATTCGGGCGGATCGCGAGCCAGCCAGCCTCATCCATGGCGGCAGGAAGCCGCCCGGCGACATCAGCGTAGTCGAGCTGATGGACGATGCGCGTATTGAGCTGGGCGAGCTCGGTTTCGTCGAAGCGCGCGGGAGCGCGGCCGAAACGCGCGAAATCGAAGCTCTCGATCAGCGGTGCGGGATCGGCAAGCGGCTCGACCGGATCGCTGGTCCCAAGCCGGGTGAGCAGCGCGACGATCGCCTGCGGCTCGATCCCTGCCTCTCGAAAATGATCGGCGCCGAGCGAGCCGAGGCGCTTGGAGAGCTTGCCCTCGGCGCCGGTCAGTAGCGCTTCGTGCGCAAAGGCAGGCGGCGCGGCGCCGAGCGCGGCGAACATCTGGAGCTGCGCCGCGGTGTTGGAGACGTGATCCTCGCCGCGCACCACATGCGTGATGGCGAGATCGACGTCGTCGATCACCGAAGGGAGGAGATAGAGCCACGAGCTGTCGGCGCGGCGGATGACGGGATCGCTCATCGTCGCCGGATCGAAGCGCTGGGGCCCGCGGATCAGATCGTGCCACTCGATCGGAGCGCCGTGATCGAGCTTGAAGCGCCAGTGCGGGCGGATGCCCTCGGCCTCGAGCCGGGCGCTGTCAGCGTCGGTCAGCGCCAGCGCTGCGCGGTCATAGACAGGCGGCAGGCCGCGGCCGAGCAGGATCTTGCGCTTGAGATCGAGCTCCTGCTGGGTCTCATAAGCGGGATAGACGCGGCCCGCGGTCACCAGCTCGGCGAAGCGGCGCTCGTACAGGTCGAAGCGCTCCGACTGGCGCGCCTCGCCGTCGGGGATGAGGCCGAGCCAGGCGAGATCGGCGCGGATTGCCTCGACATGCTCCTCGCGCGATCGTTCGCGGTCAGTGTCGTCGATGCGCAGCAGGAAGCGGCCGCCCGCCTTGCGCGCCCACATCCAATTATGGAGTGCGGTGCGGATGTTGCCGACATGCAGGCGGCCGGTGGGGCTGGGTGCGAAACGGGTGACGACGCTCATGCGACGCCCGCTACTCCATTTCGCGGCCGCGTGCACCGCCCGGTTTACGCGCGCGCCGAACCGGCCTATCGGAGCGCACACGGCCGAGCGGCCGGGCGCTTAGCTCAGTTGGTAGAGCATCTCGTTTACACCGAGAGGGTCGGCGGTTCGAGCCCGTCAGCGCCCACCATCCAGACCGCGGAAAACCGCCATTTTTTTGTGATTGGACGGCATCGGCCAGACCCGGTCATGATGCTGTGTATCCAGCGAACTCGTGCACGAAGATACCCTCGGTTCCTGAAGGGTATTTGATGGCTGCTTAGGGGCCGTAAGCTGCCAGGCCGCTTATAAGCAAGCTGATAGCCGAAGCTGACCCGGCAAGGCAGGGGCCTTCGGCGACGATGTCGGCGTGAGATCGTTGATCGGATGTAATTCGATCCCAAACCGCTCTAGCGCGCTCTGGTTTGCCGCTTCCCGGCGCCAGCACATCGCGCAGCCAGTCCCCGACAAGCGTCACCAGGCGCGGCGACCCGAGATTCGGGCCCAGCTTCGTACCTTCCGCTGACGCGCCGGTAACGGCGCCTTCCTGGAACCAGTGGCTCAGCCCGTCCAGCACCACCACGCGTGCGCGTGGGTTATCGGTCAGCGCCGCGCGCGCCGCCGGGGCTTCGTGAGAAGCCACAACGAGCGGGTCCTTGGTCCCGAACACCGCCAGGACCGGCATCCGCAGCATCTTGAGATCGGAGGCCGATCGAAGCTGATTTGCCTTCCACGCGGTCGGCGTGTCGATCGTCGCCAGCGCGCGTTCCGCCATCGGCCGCGGAAAACCCGCTGCCTCGAACTTTTTGATTACCGCCGCGCGTAACGTTTCGATCGTCGCTGCATCCTTGCCGTCGATCCGGGCCTGGAGGAGCGCGATGGCGGCATCGGCCGCGGGGCCCGCCGTCGCCTCGGGCCGACCGGCAAAGATCATTTGACTGAAAATCGCCTGCCGAAGGTAAGGCAGTCCGTCCCCGACCGATCCGGCGAGCATGACCACGGTTGCGATCGTCGGGTCAGCAGCCGCCACCGCAGGTGCGATCACACCGCCTTGGCTTTGCCCGACCAGCGCGACGCGGCTACCGTCAACATCCGGTTGGCGGCGCATCGCCGCTACGGCGGCCGCAGCGTCGGCGGTCAATCGCTCTATGTCCTCCTCGTATTTGCCGGTCGACTGCCCGATCCCGCGTTTGTCATATTCAAGAGTCGCGATGCCGTCGCCGGTCAGCCGCTTGATAATCTCCGGGAATCCACCGCGCCCATTGGGCCCATGCCCCTGGATCAGGATCGCGATCGGAAAAGGGCCGTCGCCGTGGCCGGTCGGCAAGCGCAGCGTCCCGGCCAGAATTACGCCGGGCTTGGACTGGAGGCGGACGTCGACGACGATTTCCGCAGGTCGGAAATCGGCGAAGGCGCGCACGACGGTAGTGCGGTCGACAGTTCCGCGCAGGAATGCAACTGGCCCCAGCGTGACCTCGGCGCCTGCCAGACCGAGCGGCACCGAAAGCGACTGTGAATCCGCGGCGAAGTCACTGGGTGCTATGCCGCTGACTGACACCTGCTGCCAGGCAGACGTCAACGCCGCCTCCATCGTTGCAAAGCGCGCATAGCCCGGTGCGCCACCCTGCAATGCCACGGTCAGCCGCACCGGCCGCGCTGCGCGAGCCCAGAAAATGGCGGTCACGCGCTCTCCTGAGGTGATCCTTCCCGGGATCGTCATGCCTGCGCCGCTCGACCAGGGTTCGCCGGGCCCCGTCCGCGGCTGCACCGCCACGGTTCCGCCTCCGGAGACCGTTTGGTCAAGGCCATAACCGGACGTCGTGCCCCAGATCTGCCAGCGCGATGCACCATAGGTCTGCACCTGCTGGGCATCCGCCCGGCCTGGTCCAACGAGGCCAATCGCGAGTGAAAGCACGAGGAAAAACCACGTCACATGTTGCACAAGTCGGTGCGGCACGATTGTTCTTGCCCTTGGCACGTCTTGCTCCCCTCGATTGCGTCTTGCTCAGCTCGCCGCAGCGAACTCGTCGAGAGCGTCGTCGTCGCCGAAGAGTCGTTGGTACCACCGCGTCAGCGCCCAGATCGTGGCCATCTCCGCGGCCAGCACCGCAATCGGCAGCAACAGTCGAGTCGGGTCCAGCGCGGCAAGGCTCATGACGATCGCCAGCGTCGTAGCGGCTGCCGCGCCGAATCGGTTGGCGGCGGCGACGCGATCCCAATCGCCGTCCAGCATCCACCAGGCGAGCGGAAGGTGGAGTGCCGCCATCGCCATCATCAAAAGGGCAAGGGAGGGCGCGACAATCATGTTTCCGTCATTCAGAAGCAGCACATGAGCGCCACTGCCCCAAAGGTAACCATCGACGCCGTCGCTTGCAGCGAAGAAGGGGAAGCCAAACGCTGCGGCCAGCGCCAGCATCGCGGCTACGGGGATGAGCACCCCTAGCGACAGGGCATAGCTGGCAAGTACGAAGCGGCCCTCGGCATGGGCCGGCATCATCCGCCACGCGCCGATCAGGCAGCCCAGTGCAAAACGAAGCGGACGCCCGTCTTCCTCCGCGGCCTTGAATTCGGCTGCCATCGCCTGCGCCCATGCAATGCGATGCTCGCCGAGGCTCTGCACCGCCAGCGCCATCACCAGCCTGGCCGATGTAGTGGTCATGCGGGGAACGGCACGCCGCGCGGCGCACCTCCGTCATCCCGCAACGCGTCGCGAGCGAACTGCGCGCCGCCAGTAGTCAAGCGATAGGCGTGACGCGCCGGTCGGCCAGGCTGTAAAGGCGCCTGCCATTCCGCCTCTACGAGCCCTTGATCGGCCATTCGCATCAAAAGCGGATAGAGCGTGCCTGAAGACAGCCCCGTTTGCTTCATCAATTCATATCCGTGCTGCAACCGCGGGGCATGGGCCAACAGCTGTTCAAGCAAGATGCGCATTTGGCGCGACGGGCGGCGAGTAACGGCCATTACAAAAACAATACAACATATGTAGAGTTAGCGGTCAAGTGGTCCCATCGATTGGTGTGAGCTACGAAAGTGGCCGCTAACTGAGGCATGAGCGTCACGCCTGCGCAGCAGGGACGTCAGCCTGAGAGCGCGTCCGCTGTCGGGAACGGGAAGACAGCGCTTTAACGACAGGTAAGAGGGCGCATAATAGCCGTTGGGAGGGGATGACGGGAGGTGGCCGATTGCGGATCGGCCGCATTGGGCATCGCCGCCGAAATAGCTGCCGCTGGTCCCACGCAGTCTCCGTTCTGTCAGGCAGGGCAAGTCCGGTGCCGTACCGCGGAATTTTCGCGGGGTTGTCCGCAAAATGCCACCTGATACAGATCACGCCAGAGTGCAGTGGATGGTGAGGGTAGCGTGCTTGTGAAAAACGTACTGATCACGCCAATTGCGGCTATTTTTATACTTTCAGCTTGTGGGCCGCAATCGGCGGAAAAGGAGAGTGCGAGCGGCACCGCCAGCAATGTGCAGGCGGAGGCTGGAGCGATCATACAATCGGATACAGCAACCGACGCCTCCAACGCTGCGGCAAAGGCATCGGTCAGCCTATCCGGCTATGTCGGCAAATATCCTGGAGACAAGGTGGACGGACAGCGCTTTCTGGATAACCCGCTTGTGAAGGCGGCGATCCGATCCGTGCTCCGTGATGCCGATGACCGTGCCTTTATCTATGGCACCCGCGGCCTTGAAGTTCCGATCTACGAGAAAAATGGGCGTATCGTTGCATGGGGCGCAGAAAATCGCGCCGAGGACTCCTATAACTGGGCAGTAGCAATCACCCCCGATGGCGGCAAAGCCGATGTTTGCATCTATAAAGCTGTCGCCCCGGTTGAGCCTGATGCCTTTGCTTCATCCCAATGGTTCTCGGCCGGAAAGGAAGGCATCATGATGCAAGGACAGTGCCCCTCTGAAAAGGCGGACTATCCGCCCAGGGAAATTGTGGCAGGATAGTCATTGCGACCGCTTCGTCAGGCTTCGGATGTTTTCAGAACAATCAGGCGGTGAAGGAAATCAATCCAACATCAGATCTTATGAGTGATGGATGACGATCGTCATAAAATGCGCTGACTGCAGACGGCATATTTATCGATATCGTTCATTACATTGTAAATGCTTAGTTCAAATTTGAGGTGCTCATGACGAAGATCCATTCCGATCTCGCATCGCGATTTGGCGGTTGGGTTGCCGTTGCGGCAATAATGACGTGCGTAGCTGTGCCTGCGCATGCTCAAAGGGCGCCAGGAGATAAAGGCAGAGAAGGGGCAGCCCGAAATGCCGCGCTGACCGACCAGCTTTTTTTGGATGCCTTAGAGAATGGGATGAGCATAATCGTCACCGCAACAATCAATCTAGATCATAAATACCCCAATAAAGACGCCATGATCGATAATAGCGCGTTATATACATCCAGCAGAACAGGGACGTTTGTAATCGACCGGACATCCACGTCTGTCTGGAAGGGGCAACGGCCTGAAAGTTTCTTCACCGTTGGAAATGATTCGGATTTCAAAAGCGGCGAGCTCGACCGCGCTTTCTACAGTTTCACGTCAGGCGGCACACGGTACATGGTCTATATCGTTGCCCCGGGAACCTACACCCTTACCGGTGGCAGCTATAAGTTGCCCCGGACGCGCGCTCCCCGGGCCGGCGCGAGCCGCGGCACGGGCGGGGCCTCCAGAATAGGTCAGGTCTCTTTCAGAGAAACCAAATTCTCCGAATATCAAATGGGTCAGGAATGGCGTAATGCAGCCTATGTCACCGAAACGGTGAAATCCAATTATTGCGCGATGGCTATAGCCGGAAGCGATCAGTGTGTACAATGGGGCACTTATACCGATAACGTGACTAGCCAGGGACGAGCCGCTGGATATTATAAAACGACAAAAGAAGTGAAGGTGGACGGCGTTGAAGTACAAGCAATTCTGACAACGCCTTTTGCGTCGTTCACGGCAAGGCCCGGAGAAATTTTGCTGGTCGATGGTTTGTTTGCCGAGAATCCCGCTCCCAGCTTCACCGAAAAGGGTTGCGAACGCATAAAAAGCGATCAGGTGAATTGCGCGCTGACCGGCTATGACCTCACCCGCATTCGGGCATTGCCGGAGGATATGGCGAGGGCCAATGCCGCAGCACGCGGCTTTCCGAAACTCGGCAAAATTCTGACCAGGATCCAATATCGCGAGCTGACGATGGCGGCAAAGCTCGGCACAGAAAAGCGGGATAATAGACAAGTCTATTTTGTTGAATTGAGGAAATGATGCCCTCAGGCTGACCTCGACCGACCGGCGCACTGCTCAACAAGTATAAAAGTCCGTTTGAGAGTGGGGCGCCCTCGGGCAGCAAGATCTCGGTCAGAATCATCGTGCCACCGTGTCTTCGCTGCTCCGCACCAACCACTGGCAACTGTCTTTCCTGCGAAAGAGGAAGCGTTGCCCCACTTGGTTATCCGCGCCGGCTAGCGCAATTTCGGCTTCCATTCCCTGGCGCGGGGAACGGACCGATGGCACCATGGTTCGTCTGCCCGGGAGCGCCCTGGCACGGCTTCACCGCACATTGTAGTCCAAAAGTGGGCGACGTCCCGGAAGGGGCATCGGCTCCCGACACCCTTGAGGTAATGGTGCTGGACGAGGCTCCCCCGCGGCTATCGACTTCTATGGTTCCTGGCAGCGTGCGTCACTTCAGCGTGACGACAACCTTGCCCTTGGCGCGTCCCGTCTCGATGTAGGCAAAGGCTTCGTTCAAATCCGCGAAGGGGAAGATGCGATCGACCACCGGGCGGATCGTGCCGTCCTCGATCAGCTTGGTGATCTGGTCGAGCTGGCCTCCATCAGCACGCATGAAGAGGAAGGAATAATCGGCGCCCGCGCGCTTCGCCTCGCGCCGAATCCTGGCGCTCATCAGTCGCAGCATGAGACGCAGCACCGGGTTCAGCCCGCGCGCGCGCGCGAAGGCGGGATCGGGTGGGCCCGAAATGGAGATCAGATGGCCGCCAGGTTTCAGAACCTTGAGCGATTTTTCCAGCGTGCCGGCATCGAGACTATTGAGGACGACATCGTAGCCCGACAACTCTTCCTCGAACCTCTGGCTGCGATAGTCGATGACGATATTCGCTCCCAGCTCCTTCACCAGCGCGGCGTTTGCGGCGCTCGCTGTCGTCGCGACCGTCGCACCGAGATGCCTGGCGAGCTGGATGGCGAAGGTGCCGACGCCGCCCGATCCGGCATGGATCAGCACCTTTTGCCCCGGCTTGATCTGCGCGCGTTCCACCAGCACCTGCCACGCGGTCAGCCCGACCAGCGGGATCGACGCGGCTTCCACCATCGACAGCTTGACGGGCTTTGCCGCGAGATCGGCTTCCTTGACGACGATCTGCTCGGCGAAGGTGCCGATCTGACCATCGCGTGGACGGGCGTATACCGCGTCGCCCGGCTTGAAGCGCCGCACATTCGCACCGACCTTGACGACGGTCCCGGCAAGGTCGTGGCCGAGAACAAGCGGCGTTTTGTAGGACAGGACCGACTTGAGCTCACCGTCCCGGATCTTGGCGTCCAGCAAGTTGAGGCCGGCGGCCTCCACCCTGACCAGCACGTCGCCGGGATCGGGCGCCGGCTCCGGCACGTCATCGAGACGCAGCGTCCGCGTCTTGTAGCGATCGAGGATGAAGGCCTTCATGGCACGCTTCTCCTGATCAGGCTTCGGCCGCGACGGCGGCGGCAGCATAGTCGGTATAGCCCTTTGCGCCGCCGCCATAAAGCGTGGCAGGGTCGAGCTGAGCGAGCGTCACATCGTTCTTGAGCCGCTCGACCAGATCGGGATTGGCGATGAAGGGACGCCCGAAGGCGAAGAGGTCCACCTTCCCCTCCGCGAGGCGTGAGCTTGCAAGCTCCAGATCGTAGCCGTTGTTGGCGATATAGGTGTTGCGGAACTTCTTGCGCAGCGCGTCGAAATCGAACGGCCGCGCATCGCGCGGCCCGCCTGTCGCGCCCTCGACCACATGAATATAGGCGATGCCGAGTCCGTCGAGCGCTTCCACTACGTGGTTGAACTGCGGTTGCTCGTCGCTCGCCGGGACGACGCCGCTTGCCGGCGACACCGGCGAGAGGCGGACGCCCGTCCGCTGCGCCCCGATCTCGCTCGCCACCGCGGCCGTCACTTCGATCAACAGCCGGGCGCGGTTCTCGATCGAACCGCCATAGGCGTCGGTGCGGACGTTGGCGGTTTCCCGCAGGAACTGGTCCAGCAGATAGCCGTTCGCGCCATGCACCTCGACCCCGTCGAAACCTGCCTCGATCGCATTGGCTGCTGCACGGCGGAAGTCATCGACGATGCCCGGGATCTCCTCCAGGTCGAGCGCGCGCGGCTGCGACACATCGGCAAAACCGTTGTTCACAAAGGTCTTGGTCTCTGCGCGGATCGCCGACGGCGCGACTGGTGCCTCTCCGCCGTGAAGATCGACATGGCTGACGCGGCCCACATGCCACAGCTGGGCGAAGATGCGCCCGTTCCTAGCATGAACCGCGTCGGTCACCTTGCGCCAGCCGGCGATCTGGTCTGGCGTGTAGAGGCCGGGCGTATCCTGATAGCCCTGGGCCTGCTTCGAAACCTGCGTAGCCTCGGTGATGATTAGGCCGGCGCTCGCGCGCTGCGAATAATAGTCCGCCGCCAGGTCGTTCGGGACAAGGCCGGCTGCGGCGCGGTTACGGGTCAAGGGCGCCATGACGATGCGGTTCGCAAGCGTGAGCCCGCCGAGGTCGTAAGGGCTGAACAGATCGGTATCGGTCATCGTCTCGATTTCCGTTCGAATGTGGTGAATGCGTTTGCGTAATTCCGTGGCTTCTCACGCGGTCGCCAGATAGCGATCGGCGGGTCGGGACTGCGCGAAGCCGGGGATCATGGCCTGACGCGCGGCCTCGAAAGCTTCCCATTGTCCCACGTCGTGAAGTGGTGGGATGGTGACGGGCTCGCGCCGGTCGAAGCCGACCAGGGCCGCGTCCACCAGATCGTCCACTTCCATCACGCCCGAAAGGGTGTCGACATCGACGCCCGCATGGCCCCAGATTTCGGTGCGGGTCGCGGCCGGAAGCACAGCCTGGACATAGACGCCCTGGGACGCGAGCTGGAGGCTCAACGCTTGGGAGAGATGCAGCACGAAGGCCTTGGTCGCGCCATAGACCGGCATGCCGAATTCCGGCACGAGGCCGACCGCAGAACCGATATTCACGATCGCGCCTTCGCCCGCTTGCGCAAGGCGGGGGGCGATGGCGTGCGCGAGGTGCACAAGCGCGGTCGTGTTGAGCGCCACCAGCCTGTCGATGTCGTCAATGGCTTGCTCGATGAAGGTGCCCCCCAGGCTCGTCCCGGCATTGTTGATGAGGATTCCGATCCTTGCATCGTCGCGCAGGCGCGCCTCGATCGCTACGCGCTGGGTGGTATCGGCAAGGTCTGCCGAGAGGATATCGATCGTAGCGCCGGTGTCGGCCCGCAGACGATCAGCCAGCGCCTCCAGCCGCGCCGTGTTACGGGCCACCAGCACCAGGTCATGGCCGCGCCGCGCGAAGCGCTCGGCGTAAGCCGCGCCGATGCCGGTGGAAGCGCCGGTCACGAGGACGGATGGTTTGGAGGTCATGGCCTTGCCTTTCGCTGGATTGAAGCTATATTCATGATGATTGTCATCAATGACGGTTATATATGATCGTTATCATGAATATGTCAATGACCCGTGGAGTCAGCTGGAAATGAAGGTGAGCAGGGAGCAGATGGCGGAGAACCGCAGCCGCATCCTGACCGAGGCCGGACGCCTGTTTCGCGAGAAGGGCTTCGAGGCGGTGAGCGTCGCCGAAGTGATGAAGGCGGCAGGGCTTACCCATGGCGGCTTCTATGGGCATTTCCGATCGAAGGACGATCTGATCGCGCACGCGATCGGTCATGCTTCGGGCAGTCAGTCAGCGACGGACGGTATCGACGGCTGGATCGATGCCTATCTGTCGCGGCGCCATCGCGATCATCCGGGGCTGGGTTGTCCGACGGCCGCCCTGGCGGGCCTCATGCGGCAACAGGCGCCGGAAGCGCGCGCGTCCATGGCGCGGGTTCTGGCGGAGCAGATCGACAGCCTCGCTGATGCCATGCCGGGGGCTGATGCCGCCGAGCGCCGCCTGGCGGCGATCGGCAGTTGGTCGGCGATGGTCGGCGCGCTCATCCTCGCCCGGTCGATCGATGATCCCGCGCTGGCGGACGAGCTGTTGACCAAGACTCGGGCGTGGATCGACGGCAGGAATTCACCGGATCCGAAAATGGCGGCGCGCAAGGGGCGTGCTGCATGAACATTCTCGCCAATGACGCCGGTCTCGACGGCCACGATCAGCTCGCCGCGCTGATGAGCGCCAACATCCATCCGCCGATCGGAGAAACGCTTGAATTCGTCCTGATCGAGCTGGAGCGCGGGCGCGTCGTGTTCGAGGGATCGCCGACGCGCAAGGTCTTCAATCCGATCGGATCGGTGCATGGTGGTTATGCCGCCACGCTGCTCGACAGCGCCTGTGGCTGCGCGGTGCATTCGAGCCTTCCAGCGGGGCAAGGCTACACCACGCTCGAGCTGAAAGTCGCCTATCATCGTGCCTTGAGCGACCAAAGCGGGCCTGTGCGCGTGGAGGGCAAGCTGGTAACCCTCGGCCGGCGCGTGGCTTTCTCCGAAGCGCGGCTTGTCGATGCCCAGGGACGATTGTGCGCCTCTGCAACCTCAACGCTGCTGGTGTTCCCGATTGAACCGCCGAACGCTTAGCAAGATTCATGGCGGCGGTTGGAACGCCGTCCACCCTATGCCGCCATACTCTGGTCGATGTTCATCCGCTTTGGGAATCGTGAATCCGCGCCTGAACGATTTAAATTAGGCGCACCGGCGAACGCCGCAGCCACGAACGTTGTCGCCGTTCGATCCACCATGCTAGGCCGAAGGCATCGCTAGTCGAGGAATGCTGATGAGCAAGAAGGCGAGACTGATCCTGGTGATGGTGATCATCGAAGCGGCCTTGGCAGGCATATGGTGGTATCTCGCCCGTTACGGCATGGCCAATCCCGCTCGCGTCACATCGGATTTCCAGGCGGTCCTCGGCCAGACAATGGGAATGGCCATGGGAGGCCTGCTGGGAGTCGTTATTATCTTGTTTTTCGTCGCGGCCCGCAACGATCGCAAGGCAGCGCAGAACAAGCTGCGCCGTTAGAGCAGTTTGCCAACCCCCGGCAACGGCAATGCTGCCTGAGATCCTTCTGCTCGCGCGGTCAGGCAAATCTGCTGACTAGGTGCATATTACACCGCACCCGCGAGAATCCCCAGCACGAACGCGCCGCCCGTCGGCTTTAAAGCTTCGAAAGGTCGAAAGCGGACGGGCACATCCTGGTCAGAGCCGCGGATTCACCAGCTCCCTCTCCATCGCCTGCATGCCAGCATGGGCTGATGGACGCGCGTCGGAGGAGCATGCTCGACAAAAGCGTGCAATGCTTCCAGCCCGAGCGCGAACTTGCGCAGCGCCATAGACTGTTGTGGCCCAGCCCACGCTCCTTGAGGAGCTCAAGATGTGCCTGACCCTGCCGCGATGCGAAGACGGCCCGCGCGGATGAGCGCTCCTCCTTCGTTCATCCAGCTCTTGCGTTTACAGCTGTAATCGCAACGTCTACAAATGTAATCGTCGTGCAAGCGCAGGCGGATGAAGAGCAAGCTCATCGAACGCCGAGCGCGCGGAAGGAGCGGGAACCAAGGCTAAGTTGCGAGGCGAATTCAGCGACGCGCGTCATTCAACAGCTGACGGCTCGGCCGGATCCTCCATGTGGGAGCGGCCTGCACTCGAGCCACTTACAGGATGGGTGAAGGGGATGGCTAGAACCGTAACTTTCGTGGCTGCGGCCGCACGCGCTGTTTTGATCGTGGTGGCTGCAACGGTCGGCGCGACCGCGGCCCGCGCGGACGCCCTCGATGCTTACGTCGCTCGCCAGATGGAGTCGCAGCACGTGCCGGGCTTGTCGCTGGCGGTGATCGATCGCGGCCGAGTGGTCAAACTGAAGAGCTATGGGCGAGCCAATCTGGAGCTGAACACGCCAATGACGCCAGACAGCGTCATCGACATCGGCTCGCTCACCAAATCCTTCACCGCGGCGGCGATCATGCTCCTGGTCCAGGATCGCAAAGTGGCGCTGGACGATCCTATCAACCGATATCTTGGGGAAGCGCCGCCCACCTGGCGTGACATCACCATCCGGCAATTGCTGAACCACAGCTCGGGGCTGGCGACCGACGGCATCTCCACCGACGCCAAGACGGAACTGGCTGATTTCAGCGAGCCCGAATTCCTCGCCTCGGCGACGGCGCTGCCGCTCCTGGCGCTGCCCGGTACGGCCTTCGCCTATAGCAATCTCGGTTATGACCTGCTGTCCATCATCGTCAGCCGCGTCAGCGGACAGGCTTACGGCGACTTCCTGCAGGCGCGTATCTTCGGGCCAGCCGGAATGTCCGCCACGCGCGTGGCCGACCGGACCGGAATCACGCCGAACCGGGTCCAGGGCTATCTTTGGGCGCGGGGCGCGTTGCGCCTGTGCCTGCCCCGCAGCCCCACGCGATTTCGCGGCTCGGGATCGCTACAATCCACGCTGCGCGACCTCGTCCGCTGGGAGGCCGCTCTGAACGGAAACAGACTGCTCACAGCCGACAGCCGCAGGCAAATGTGGACCTCGGGCACGCTCAATGACGGCAAGGCGACCGGCTATGGCTTCGGCTGGGAAGTCTCGCAGGTCAACGGCCATCCCCTCATCACGCACAACGGGGCGATGAACGGGTTCTTGTCGAGCATGCAACGTTACCCGGATGACCATGTCACGGTGATCGTTGCCGTCAACCAGAGCGATCTGGCCGAAAGCCGGCGCATCGCGGGCGGAATCGCGCGATTGTATCTTCCCGCGCTGCGCCCACCACATCTGGGCCCTGCGCCGGCCCTGAAGCGCCCGGATCATGCCACACTCGCGGCGGCTGCCGGCTATTACGAATATTGGGGCAACTATATGCTCGCGTTGTTGCCGGCGCCGCGCGGATTCTCGGCGAGGCTTGGCGGTGGAAGCCCGGTCGAATTTCTGGCGACAGCGGACGGGCGCTTCTGGAACGAGGAGGACGCGACGTCGCTCATGCCGGTGAAGGATGGGGCCGGCAGGGTAAACGGGATGGCGGTGATCGGCGCGGACGGCAACCGCCGCGTCATTCCACGTCTCGCGCCCGTTTTCGCCGCCGCAGTGCCGATCGAGCATCAAGATCCGAAGCGCGCGGCACTCGTGAAGGCCGGGTTGATTGCTATGGAGAAGGGTGTGACCGCCGTCCGGGATTCAGCTGCGATCGCGCCGGGGCGGAAACGCAATTTCAGCGGTTCGATCGATTTGGGCGGAATCCGTTCGCTCCAACTGCTTCACGATGAGGCTGTTCAGGGCCGTGGCATTTCGCGTCATGGCGAGGCTGTCGCCAATGTTTTGTCCTATCGCGTCAAAGGCGATCTCCACGACACCGAGCTGCTGGTCTTTCTGACGCCAGGCGGCCTGGTCGCGGATACCGACCTGTCGACCGAATAGTCGCGCGCTCCGATTGTGATGTCGCCACGGTCAGGATTCGTGATCAGAGCCAGAAGATGAGGGCAGCGGCGATGCGGCTGAACGGTCGCAAGTGGGTTGCTAGCTGCCGCTACTCCTCGACCCAAACGAATGACAGCTTGTGGGCATCGCCCTAAACGCGATGAACGACCGAAATGAGGGCGCGTAGCCGCCGGCTATGCGAACTTGAGACCGGACGTCAGCTAGCGCCCCAAGTTCGGACATCGATGTTTGGGCGTAAGAATTCCGGAAGCCGACCTTCATTCACCCTGCGACAAAGGCGGCCAGTTCGTCCGGCGCCCCCGTAGGAAAGGCCAATTTGAGATAGTCGAGGAATGCCGACACGCGGGCGCTCAGCAAGCGGCGCGAGGGATAGAGCGCCCACAAGGCGATTTCCGGCCCGTCGATGTCGCCCCAATGCACCAGGGTCCCGGCAGCCAGATCGCGACTGACGAGCGATATCGGAAGGCGTCCGGCACCAGCCCCAGCGCGGACCGCGTCGCGGTTCATGACCAGCGACGACACGCTGAGGACCGGCTCGACCGCGATGCGGATCACCCCATCCGGGGTCTTCACCCTCCAGTCCACGGTCTGATCGAACGATCCGCGAATGACCGCAGGAGCCGCCTCGCCGTCTTTCGGCCGAGCGATGGAGGGGTTTGCCACCACCACCAACCGATCGCGCAGAAACGGGCGTCCGACGAGGCTCTCGTCCGGAGCCGGGTTAACGCGGATCACGAGATCATAACCTTCCTCGATCATGTCCACCGGCCGATCTTCGGTTGTCACTTCGAGCCGCACCTCGGGGAAACGGGCGGTGAATCCGGCGGCGAGCTTTCCCATCGCGATCTGCGAGAACAGCAACGGCGCGCTGATCCGCAACCGCCCGCGCGGTGTGTGTCCACCGGAAGCGATGGCAGCCGCGGTCTCGTTGAGCTCGGTGAGCAACGCGCCCGTCCGTTCATAGAGAGCGCGCCCCTCCTCGGTCAGCTTGAGCATGCGCGCGCCGCGCTCGAACAGCCGTAGGTCCAGGCTGGCTTCCAGCTCCGAAACCCGGCGGGACAAGGTGGCCTTGGGGCGTCCGGCCGCGCGCGCGGCGCGTCCAAAGCCACCGTGCCGTGCGACGAGATTGAAATCGGCGAGAGCGAGCAGGTCCATGTGTTCCACCAGTGAGACGCTGTGTCCAAATCTAGCGTCTATTGGCGCGCATGTGGATCACCAATTTCTGGGAGTGCCATTTGGCATCAACCAGGAGTTACCCTCATGACCATCCTCGTTACCGGCGCTACCGGCCAGGTCGGACGCTATGTCGTCGAACAGCTCATCCACCGCGGCGCCGATGTGCGCGCGCTCGTTCGCGATCCTGCCAAGGCGAACCTCCCCGCGGGCGTCACTGTCGTTCAGGGCAACCTGCTCGACATCGACTCCCTGCGCAGCGCGTTCTCGGGTGTCTCGACGCTGTTCCTGCTCAACGCGGTGGCGGCGGACGAATTCACCCAGGCGCTCATCGCGCTCAACCTCGCCCGTGACGCCGGCATCGAGCGGATCGTCTACCTGTCGGTGATCCACGGCGATCTCTATGTGAACGTGCCGCACTTCGCGGGCAAGCTCGCGGTCGAGCGGATGATCGAGCAGATGGGCCTCAACGCCACGATCCTGCGCCCCGCCTATTTCATCCAGAACGATCTCACCATCAAGGACGTGGTGACCGGCTATGGCGTGTACCCGATGCCCATCGGCGGCAAGGGCCTGGCCATGATCGACGCGCGCGATCTGGGAGAGGTCGCGGCAATTGAGCTCATTCGCCGCGAACAGGCAAGCACGCCGCTTCCGCTCGAGCGGATCACGATCGTCGGCCCTGACACCCTGACTGGGGCGGACGTCGCCGCGATCTGGACCGAGGTCCTGGGGCGTCCGATCGCCTATCCGGGCGACGACATCGCCGGATTCGAGCAGAACCTGCGGCAGTTCGCGCCAAGCTGGATGGCCTACGACATGCGCCTGATGGCCGAGCGCTTCCAAACCGAAGGAATGATCCCCGCTGCCGGCGACGTCGATCGCCTCACTGCGCTGCTGGGCCGCCCCTTGCGCACCTATCGCGAATTCGCCGCCGAAATCGCGGCCTGAGCCCAGCCCGCGGCAACCCGCAACAAGGAGATATTCTATGATCTATTCGACCGCCACCGTCCCGGTGAACCCCGAGGGCGAGATCAAATTGACTCGCGCGCAGGCATGGGCCGGGCTGGAGCTGAAGGCCCGCGACGCGCGCCTGTTCCTTCCGCCCGGCCTGTGCACCCGTTGCGATGTCGTGGAGGAGAGCGTCACGCATTTCGTCCGCGAAGCCACGATCGGCGGCGCCGATCTGCGCGAGATCGTCGTGCTGGAGCACGAGCGCAAGGTCACCTTCTTCCAGGCCGCCGGCCTGCGCGAAGGCGCGATCATCAACGAGCTCTACGAGGATGAAGCCGGCGCGCTTCAACTGCGCTTCTATTGCCATCTCGGCCTGCGCGGCAACGCGCCGAACGGCCCCGAGGAGCAGGCGGAGCAGGCACAATTCGACGGCGACAATGGATATAAAGCTGCCCTGCTGTCGACGCTTAAGCGCACCCGGGAGCTGCTTGCGGAGGGCAAGCTCTGATCATCTCCGACATCTACGGCGAGACTGCAACTCGAGCAGTCTCGCCGTTGAAGTGGACTCCCGCAACCTCAGCATAATGTCCGCTTCACTCAGACCGGCACCCCGAGCGGCTGGGCAGATTCCCGCCCAATAGCCGACACCTGGCCTGCGTCTGCACGAACGACTGCTTTCAGGGTCGTCCGCGCACCGGCCGAACGACCGGAATGAGGGCGCGCTTAGCGGTCGCATAGCACGGCGAACCTCAAAGCTAGGTCGACCCACAATTCATTCGAGCCTCCAGTCTGATTGAGCTCTTCAGGGAAGCTTCAGAGACTGAAGCGCGCTGATACGCAACGACGAAGCGCTACATTTGGCCGGGTCCCACCATGACCTTATCGAGCGTCACCGGTGCTTCGCGCACGCGCGCACCGGTCGCGTTGAACACCGCGTTGGCGATCGCTGCCGCTACTCCCACGATGCCGATCTCGCCCAGGCCTTTGGTGCCCAAGGGATTCAACACCTCCTCGCGCTCAGGGATGAACAGCACGTCGAGGTTCCGGATGTCGGCATGGACGGGTATGTGATATTCGGCCAGATCGCGATTGACGAACTGGCCATGGCGGGGATCGACCACCGATTCCTCGTGCAGCCCCGATCCGATTCCCATGATCATCCCGCCGAGCAGCTGCGAACGCGCGAGCCGCTCATTGATGATCCGTCCCGCAGCGAACGCGCCTAGCGCGCGACGAATGCGCAGCTCGAAGGTGACGCGGTGCACGCCGATCTCGACGAACTGCGCGCCATAGCTATGCGCCGAAACCGGCAGCTTCTCGGGCGGCGGCAGTCCACCCTGTCCTCCCTGCGCCGAAAGACCCTTCGGCGCGTATCGCCGCATGAACTCGGCCAGCGGCTGCGCCTGACCGTCCCAGTGCACGCGCCCCTCCGCCAGCTTCACCGCGCCGCTGGCGCCGGCGAGTTTCCCCATTTCCGCGCGCAGGTTCTCGCACGCGCGGTGGACGCCAGCGCCCGCGCTGGTCATGCCGAACGATCCGCCCGAGCCGGCGGTGCGGGGAAAGCGCGAATCGCCGATCTCGAACCTGACGCGGTTGACCGGCAGCCCGGTTTCCTTCGCCAGGATCTGTGCCATGCTCGTCCAGCTGCCGGTTCCGAGATCGGTGAAGTCGGCCCGCCCGATCGCAGTGCCGTCGGGCGTCAGCTCCACCATTGCCGATGCGGGCCGCACAAAGGCGGGGAAGGTTGCCGCCGCCACACCGAAGCCGACCAGCCAGTCGCCCTGCCGCAGCGATCCGGGCGCGCTCGGCCGCTGGACCCAGCCGAACTTGGCTGCGCCCTCCTTCAGGCACGCCACTAGGCTGCGGCTCGAGAAGGGCTTGTCGCCCTCGGGATCGCGTGCCGGCTCGTTGAGCAGGCGCAGCTCTATCGGGTCCATCTTCAGCGCGTGCGCCAGCTCGTCCATAGCGCTCTCGAGCGCGAAGCTGCCCGGCTGCTCGCCCGGCGCGCGCATGATGTCGCCGCTCGGCATGTCGAGCATCACCCCGCGGCTGGTCGTCAGCCGGTTGGGCGCCTGGTACATGCCGCGCCCGAAGGTGGCGGTCTGCTCAATGAACTCGTCATAAGGCGTCGTTTGCTGGATCACGTCATGCGCGAAAGCGATGAGCCGCCCGTCGCGCTCCGCGCCCAGCCGCACGCGTTGATGATTGAGCGGCCGATGGGCGGTGTTGGCAAACATCTGCTGGCGGGTCTGCGCGATCTTGACCGGCCGCCCGAGCTGCTGCGCCGCCATTGCCGCGAGGATCGCATTGGGTGTCACCGGCACTTTGGAGCCGAAGCCGCCGCCGATGAACGGGCTCAGCACGCGGATATTTCCGGGCGGGATCAGCAATGTCTTGGCGATCGTGCCGACGGCGGTGCCCAGATTCTGCTGCGCCGACCAGAGGGTCAGCCGATCGCCCTGCCACTCCGCGATCGCCGCATGCGGCTCCATCGGCATATTGTGCTCGTACGAGGTCACATAGGTCGCATCGACCTTGACCGGCGCCGCACCGAACGCGCCCGCGAAGTCGCCCTCGCTGGTATCGGGCTGCGCAAAGGCGTTGATGCGGTTGGCCGGCTTGTAGGCCTTGTCCCGGTTCCGCTCGAAATCGACCGTGGCGCGGCCGGCAGCATAGCGAACTGTGACCAGCGCCGCTGCGGCGCGCGCCGCCTCGAGCGTCTCGGCGACCACCAGCGCCACCGGCTCGCCATGATAACGCACCGCCGGCTGGAACAGCACCGGCATCGGCCGATCGAAGCGGTTGGGCTGGGTCGGGCGCGGAGGCGGACCACCCTGCCTGGGCGCATTGGCGTGGGTCATCACCATGAGCACCCCCGGCGCGCTCTCGGCCGCCCGGGTGTCGATCGCGGCGATCCGGCCCCTGGCGATCGTCGCCTCCACGATCCAACCATAGGCCACCTCGCCGGCACCACGATACTCATAGGCATATTTCGCCTGGCCGCGCACTTTGGCGGGCCCGTCGAGCCGGTGGACGGGGTCGCCCACCATCTTGGCATCGCGCCAGGTGTCGGAAAGCGGAATGACCTCGGGCGTCGGCTGCTGCTGCGTCATCTCAGACCTCCTCGCCCAAAGCCGAGGCGATCACCCGCTTCGCGAGCGGCACCTTGAAGGCGTTATGCGGATAGGTCCGCGCCGGCGCGAACTCGGCATCGATCGCCTGCGCGACCGGCGCTCCGCCGGCGATCGCAGCCTCCAGCCGGCTCGCCCGCCACGGCTTGTGCGCGACGCCGCCGAGCGCCACCGCTCGCCCCGCCACCGCCACCGAGACTAATGCGAAGGCATAGGAAGCGCGGTCGCGCACCTTCACATATTTCTGCCGGCCCCGAGGCGGCGGCGGCAAGGTCACATGCGTGATCAGTTCGCCGCGCTCGATCACCGTCTCGACCTCGGGCGTGCCGCCGGGAAGGCGATGGAACTCGGCGATCGGGATACGCCGTGTGCTGCCGTCGGGCCTCATCGTCTCGACCGTCGCGTCGAGGGCGGCCATGGCCACCGCCATATCGGAGGGATGGGTGGCGATGCAGCGCTCGCTCGCGCCGAGGATCGCATGGATACGGTTGAACCCGCCGATCGCCGAGCAGCCTGAGCCCGGCTCGCGCTTGTTGCAGGGCTTGGAAGGGTCGTAGAAATAATAGCAGCGCGTCCGTTGCAGCAGGTTGCCGCCCGTGGTCGCCCGGTTGCGGAGCTGGCCCGAGGCGCCCGCAAGCAGCGCCTCGGCGAGCACCGGATAGCGGTCGCGCACCGTCCGATTGGCGGCGAGGTCGCTATTGCGCACCTCGGCGCCGATGCGGAGCCCGCCGTCCACTCGTTCGACGCGATCGAGATCGAGCCGGCTGACGTCGACCAGATGCCCCGGCGCCTCGATCTGCAGCTTCATCAGGTCGACAAGGTTGGTTCCGCCGGCGATGAACTTGGCGTCGGGACGCGCCGCAACTGCGCGCGCGGCGGAGACTGGATCGGAAGCGCGCTCGTAGGTGAAGGATTTCATGCCACACCTCCTGCGTCCCTGATCGCGGCGAGGATGCCGATATAGCAAGAGCAGCGGCAGAGATTGCCGCTCATCCGCTCGCGGATCTCGTCATCATCGAGCCTGGGCCGAGAGGCGACGTCGGCAGTGACATGGCTCGGCCAGCCCGCCTTCGCTTCATCGAGCATCCCGATCGCCGAGCAAATCTGCCCCGGCGTGCAATAGCCGCACTGGAAGCCGTCATGCTTGATGAAGGCCTCCTGCATCGGATGGAGCCGGTCGTCGCCGCCGAGCCCTTCGATCGTGGTGACCTCGTCGCCATCGGCCATTACCGCCAATGTCAGACAGGCATTCGCGCGGCGGCCGTTGAGGATCACCGTGCACGCGCCGCACTGACCATGATCGCAGCCTTTCTTGCTGCCGGTCAGCCCGAGATGCTCACGCAGGAAGTCGAGCAATGTGGTTCGCGTGTCGACATCGCGCGTTTCGCGCCGGCCGTTGACCGTGAGCGTCACGCTCGCCGTCGGAGCTCCCGCGTCTCGCGCTTGCGCGGCCACCTCGCTCGCCGCAAGCAGTGCAGGAGCAACCGCACCCGCTTCAATCAGCTCACGGCGCGTAATCCTGATTTCGTTTGTCATGGCTGGAAACCTGCTCCGCCGGGATCCCAAGGGGATCGAACCACTGCCATCGGCTTCCGTTCCAAATGACGTCGATTGTGAACCGAAGACCGTATTTTTGGCATGGTTGGCCGCTCAGGACTGCGCTTACTGGGCACGCGCAATTACGCCGGGATAGCGTTTGCCGGGATAGCGTTTGCCGGGATACCAAGGCTCGGTACTATCCCAATGTTTACACCGAGAGGGTCGGCGGTTCGAGCCCGTCAACGCCCGCCATGCCGCGGATATCGGCATCAGCTTGCCGTGAGCGAAGGCTTCCCGTTCGTGAGCTTCAGCGTGATGTAGCTGTTCTCGCAGATGTTCGCTCCGGCCCAGACGATGCTGGTCCCGTCCTCGAACGTCGCCTTGAGATCATAGCGGCACTGCTTTTCCGCCTTATCGAAGCGAACCGTGGTCTTGGCGCCGACCTTGATGACCGGGTCGCGGCGCATTTCGGTATCGACGGTCTGCGGCTTGAAATCGGTCGTGCCGGTCGGGGCGAGCTCGATCGTCTTGATCGACTTGCCCGAGCCGTTGGTGAGCATGAAATCCCAGTCTTCGGCGAGCGCCGGCGTCGCTACGAGCATGGCCCCCGCCAGCGCGATGAAGTGCTTCATGGTGCATTCCTCTCCTAAAGGAACGCCGTGAGCATGCGCCTCTATCGGGTGCTTCGCAAGATGGGGTCAGAGCTGGCGGATGAGCTGGACCGCGCACGCGATCCAGGGCGGATCGGCGACCACTTGCTGGCGCGCGCCGGGGCCCAGCGGAAGGACGTTGAGCCGGCCACCTTCGCCCTCATGCGCGATCAGCCGGCCGAACAGGAAGCGGCCCGCCGGGCGGGGGATCAACACGTCGCGGTTGAGCGCCGAGGCGAAGTCGCCGGGAGCGAGGCGGCGGCACCAGATGACGTCGCCCGTGCGATAGTCGCCGATGCCACCGGCGACGGTGACGGCGACAAGCTCGGGCTCGGGATGCGGCGGCGCCACCGTGGCGGCGCGGCGCGGGGCCTGAGCGCCCGAAGCGTCGAGCATCGCCGCGACGGCGATGTCCGGCCGGTCGGGTAGGCGCACCAGATCGGCGGCATCGACGCCGAGCGCGGCGGCGATGCGATTGAGCCAGTCGACCGAGACGGTGCGCGTGCCGGTTTCGAGCCGGCCGATGGTCTGCGCGGTGGTGGACGGGTCACAGCGCTGCGCCACTTCCTCGAGCGTCAACCCCTTGGCGCGGCGTACTTCACGGATGGCGGTGATCATTCCCCAGCTCCGATAACCAGTGTGGTTAAATCATTTTCCTACAAGCGTGACGATATGGCAAGGGTGATTCGTAATTGCCGGGAGATGGGCGGATGCGTGAACTGGTGGAACGATCGATCGAAGACGGACATGTCGTCCACCATGGACCGGCGCGGAAGAGCGGGCGGCGAATCACGGTGAACCTGGCCGAATCGCCGCTTTCCTGGCTGCGCGCGCGGGGGCTGGTCGATGCACGCCAGTTTGACGCGGGCGAGCGGTTGCGCGCCGACTATGAGACCGCGGCGCTGGGACCGCGCGTGACGATGCGCTGGGACGCCGCGCCGGCCGGGCCGCGCGGAGGGCGCGCGCACGACG
Organism: Sphingomonas sp. BT-65; assembly: GCF_026107375.2. Lineage (NCBI taxonomy): Bacteria > Pseudomonadati > Pseudomonadota > Alphaproteobacteria > Sphingomonadales > Sphingomonadaceae > Sphingomonas > Sphingomonas sp. BT-65. The sequence goes on along the minus strand of NZ_JAPCIA010000001.1, from coordinate 2,299,910 downwards.
GACTCGATCCGACGACCGCGCAGATCGCCGCCAAGCGCCGGTTCGATGCCGCGGTGGCGGCCGCCGGACCGGGGCTTGCAGATATCCTGTGGCGGGTGATCTGTGCCGGGGAGACGGTTCCGGTGGCCGAGAAGGCGCTCGGTTGGCCCGCGCGCGCCGGCCGGCTGGTGCTGACGCTGGCGCTCGACCGGGTGGCGGCGCACTACGGGATGCAGTGAACGGCGGTCAGGCCTTCTCCGCCGCGCCGGAGGGTACGGCGAGGAAGCGGTTATAGACCCAGCCAATGCCGATCAGCGCGACGCCGAGGCCGAGGAACGAGAGGATGCGGAGCAGTCCACCGAGCGCGGCGGCGTCGATGAGGAAGACCTTGAGCGTCACCGCGGTGAGCAGCGCGAGGCCGGCGAGGCGAAGGTCGCGTGCGCCGCTGCGGATCCCGAGCGCGAGCCAGGCGAGCGCGAGGAGAAGGAACGCGGCCGAATAGCCGTAATTCTCGCCGGTCGGGATCGGTCCGGTGAGCAGGCTGCCATGCGCGGCCTGACGGACGAAAGCGGCGATCGCGGCGAGGACCAGGGCGAGGCCGATCGCGCGCCATGGCCGGCCGGGTGCGAAGGTAAAGCTCCAGAAGGCGGCGAGGCCGAGATGAAGCGTGGCGGCATTGGTGAGTGGGATGCCGCCCACCTGCTGCGCAACGAATGCCGGGTTGAGCAGCAGCAGATCGAACCAGGCGATGCGGACGAGGCCCAGACCGAACAGAGCGAGGGACAGCGCGGTCCAGCCGGCACGGCGGCGGATCGCCCAGCCGGCGGCGAGCAGTGCCTGCGTGATGAGCGCGCGCTCGACGAAGCCCCAGGCGGTGAAGCGGGACTCGTCGGCGATCGCGAGGGGCAGCTTGGCGAGGTGGTAGAGGAGGAGCAGCGCGACGATGATCGCACCTCTCCATACCGCCGGGCGGGTGCGGGCGAGCTGCTGGCGGTCGGCGAGCAGCGCTGCCGCGGCGAGCAGCGCGGGAAGCAGGTACCGAAGCGATAGAGCGAGGTCGGGGAGATCGAGATAGGGCAAATGCGTGCCGCTCGCGGATTCGACGATGAGCGTGGCGTAGCGGGCAAGGGGTTCGCCGCCTGCCAGGAGGATCACGGCGAGCGCGATCGCCGGGAGGAGATGGAGTTGCGGGTCGCCGGTGTGGCGCGCCCACAGCCCCAGCGCGACGGCGGTGAGAGCGAGCGGGAGCGCGATCCAGTCGGCGCCCGCGAACTGGCCCAGCGCCACGACCGCGAGAATGGCCGCGACGAGCGTGCCGCCGATCAGGCCGGGATCGCGCTTGCCGGCTTCGAGACGGCGGCGCCAGCTCAGCCATGCCGCAAGCGCCGCGCCGCCGAGGCTAAGCCCGGCCCATTGCCAGTCGAGGAGGCGATCCGGATCGAGGGCATTGGCGAGCAGCAGCGGTCCGGCGATGCCGCCGAGCGCGACAATCGCCCAGCCGCGCGCGCGAGCGAGAAGGATGAGGCCGGGCCCCGCAAAGAGCGGAGCGGCGGCGATCGCGGCGGCGAGGGTTGCGCCCGGTTGCGGCGGGTCGAGGCCGATCGCGAGCAGCAACAGCGTGAGGCCAAGCGCGGCGAGTGCGCCGGGAAGATAGGTCTCGTCCCGCCAGGCGAGGAATAGGGTGGCGGCGGCGAGGGTTAGGTAGAGTGCCCAGGCCAGTGCGGAGAAGTCGAGGGCGGGGGCGAAGGCGAGGAGCTGGACGAGACCGGCGACGAGCGGGGCAAGGCGGAGCCAGGCCGCCGTGACCCCGGCACGGGGCAAGGCGAGGCTGGCGCCGACGGCGAGCAGCACCACGAACGCGGCGGGAGCGGCGAGATCATCGCTGCCGAGGGCGAATAGCAGGAAATTGACCCAGGCGAAGCCGCACGCGGTCGCGGCGATGGCCAGCCACGCCCAGCCGCGATGCGCCGCAAGCCCGAACAGCGCCGCGGCGAACAGCGCGAGATAGACGAGCAAAGGCCCGATCCCGGCCGCGTCATAGCCCGCAACCAGCGGCGCGACGAAGCCGCCAGCCAGCGCCAGCACTGCAGTGGGCGGACCGTGGCGCAGCGCGAGCCCGAGACCCAGCGCGGTGACGCCGATCATCAGCACGAAGGCGGGAAGCGGCGCGATCAGGTGGTAGAGCGCGGCGGCGATGTAGAGCGTGCCATAGGAACTGGCGATGCCCGCGCCGGCGAGCGCCTGGGCGATGCGCGGATCCTCGCGCAGTGCGGGCAGGCGGCGCGCGACCTCGCTCGCGGCGACCAGCAGGGCGGCGAACAGCGCGGCGAGAAGCGTGCGGACGGCGGGGCCAAGCAGGCCTATCTCGATCGAGTAGCGGACGAGGAAGAAGCCGGCGGCGACGAGCGCGATGGCGCCGATCCATACCGGCAGGCGCGCGCCGATCAGCGATTCGAGGCCGGGACGCGGAGGCAGCGCGGGTTCCAATTCCGGCTCCGGTGCGGCGGCCATGACGGGTTCCGGCTCCGGCGTGACCAGCGGCACCGGCGCAATGGCAACCGGCATGGGTGCGGGAGCTGGTGGCGGTGGTGCCTGGGCCGGGTCGGCCATCACTGGGGCAGCCGGGCGCGTGCGCTCGAATTTGTCGAGGCGGCGGCCGAACTCGCGCAGCCGCTGGCCCTGCGCCGCAACGACGATGCCGAGGACCACGACCGCGAGGAACAGGATGCCCGTCATCGCGCCGCTTGTCGCAGCTTGCGCCATGATGCGCCAGTCCGGCTTTGCGCGCATCAAGCCGATCTGCGGTTGCATGGCCCGGCGATGTCCCTAGATGCGGGGCATGCGGCTCGCGTTCACCAAATGCCACGGATCGGGGAATGATTTCGCCCTTCTGGACGTCCGCGCGTTGGATCTGTCCGACGCCGAATGGGGGCGGATCGCGCGGACACTGTGCGACCGGAGCGGTCCGGTGGGGGCTGACGGACTGCTGTTGCTGCGGCAGGGCGGGGGCGAGGCCGCGTTCGCGCAGATGGTGGTGAACGCCGACGGCTCGATCCCCGAGACCTGCCTCAACGGGCTGCGCTGCACCGCGCGCGCCGGGTTCGAGGCGCTGGGGATCGACGCGGCGACGGTGCGATTGAAGACGAGCAACGCCGAAGTGGAGCACGAGGCCGAACTGGCCCCCGGCGTCTATACCGTGCGCACCACCGTGGGACCGGCATCGACCGATCCCGCCGCGGCCGGGCTGCGCGCCGCGGCGCCGGTGATCGAAGCGCAAGTGCCGGGGCTGCCCAGCGGCCGCGCCTTCACCGCGCTGGCGATGCCCAATCCGCATCTGATCGCGTTCGTCGACAAGGTCGATGTCGCCGAGCTGACCGCGCTCGGCGACTGGTGCGAGGCCGGGCCCGAGCTGCTCGCCGATCGCGCCAATGTGAGCTTCGTCGAGCTGCGCAGCGCTGACCTCTACGTCCACACCTATGAGCGCGGCATCGGCCTCACCAAGGCGTGCGGCACGGCGATGGGCGCGGCGACGCACGTCGCCGGGCTGACCGGCCGCCTGCCGTTCGGCCAATGGATCACGGTGCACAATCCTGGCGGCCGCGTACGCGTGCGTGCCGAAGGTCCGGCGGGCGACGACCGCGTGTCGATCGCGGGCAACGCCACGTTCGAGTGGGACGGCGAGATCGAGATCGACCCCGCGACCGGCGAAGCGGGCGCGCTGACCGTCACCCGGCGGCGCGACGACGAGGTCGCGGCCTGGGCGGCGGTGACGGGCTAGATCAGTCCTTCTTGCGCGCGGGTTTCTTCGCCTTCGCGGGGGGCTGGCCGTCGATCTTGATCAGCGAATTGAGCCGGCAGCGCTCGCCGCGGGCGATGACGGTGGAGAAGCGGTCGATCGCGTCGATGCCGGGGCTGTTTTCGAAGCGGATGTTCCACGCCCAGGGCAGCTCCTGGCACGGTGCCATGAAGGTGCCGCGATACCAGTCGCGCCCGGCGCGCAGATAGATCACGTCGCGTTCCTCGGCACGATAGTCGCTGACCATCGAGGCGAAGGGGATGCGCGCTTCCTTCACGGCGCGCGCGCGGGGTTCCTGCGCCGCGGCGGGGAGAGCGGACAGCGAAGCCACAGCGAGTGCGGCTGCGGCGAACGGGCGGATCAATCGAGTCATGATGCGGCGGCCTCTGGGCGCGGGCGACTGAACGCGCGCTGAGTTCAACGGTCAGCCGCGCGAAAGGATGCGCGGAGCGAACCGGAATCTTCCCTGCAACGAACCAAATGGGAAAATTACGCTTGACATCGTCGCGCTGATTAGGTACAAAACAAGAACGCTGAAGAATTGCGAGTCGGGCCGGGGCGGCGACGCCTTCCGTCTCGACTCGGTTTGTCGGCTATCTCGTTTGAACAATGATTTTCGTCGTTCCCGCGAAGGGGATAGCTGCCATCGCGTTTCGGGGAGTGGATGATGACGGAGAAGCTGGAGCCCGGATGCCGGCGCCCGATCCAGCAGCGGCGGCTGCCGCGCACGGGCTGGACCAAGGCCAAGCGGAGCGTCTTCCTGGCCACGCTGGCCGAGAGCTGCAACGTGCTGAAGGCCGTCGCCGCCGCGGGGATGACCCCGAGCGGCGCCTATCAGTTGCGCAAGCGCGACGCGGGCTTTGCCGCGCTATGGGCCGAGGCGCTGGACATTGGATATGAGCGGCTGGAGGCCGCGCTACTCGAGCATGCGCTGATCGGGGTGAATGCGATCGACATCGGCGAGGCGATCGAGGCGGCCGAGGCCATGGGCGAGGGTCATGGGCAGAAGGCGGCTGCCGGCGGGGCGCTGGTGGAGCCGGGCGCGGTGCAGCTGGCGCTGGCATTGCTGACCAAGCACCGCCAGACCGTGGACCGCAAGCCGGTGACCAAGCGCGGCGCACGGCCGACCCCGGCCGAGACCGACGCCGCGCTCAGGAAGCAGCTCGACGCGCTGGCGCGCAGGCTCCGCGAGTCCGGGCGGGCACCGTGAGCGGCGCTTCGCCGGGCGCGGATGAAGCGGCGGAGACGCCTCCGCTCACCGAGCTCGAAAAGCTGGCGCTGATCGACGAACCGCACCGCTCGATCGTCATCAACCGGCTGACGCGCCTGGAGCAGATCGAGCTGCGCGAGCGCTGGCTGGCCTGGGCGCATGCCGGGCAGATCGAGCCGCCAGGCGCGTGGCGGGTGTGGCTGATCCGCGCCGGGCGCGGCTTTGGCAAGACGCGCGCGGGCGCCGAATGGGTGAGCGAATGGGCGCGGCGGCATGGCGACGGGCGCATCGCGCTGGTCGGTGCGAGCGAGGACGACGTCGCCAAGGTGATGATCGAGGGACCGAGCGGATTGCTCGCGATCGCGCATGACGACGAACCGGTGACATGGCGGGCGAGCATCGGCGAGGTGCGCTTCGCATCGGGGGCGAAGGGTTTTGTCTATTCGGCGGAGGCGCCCGAGAAATTGCGCGGCCCCGAACATCACGCCGCATGGTGCGACGAGCTCGCCAAATGGCGGCATGGCGAAACGATGTGGGACAATCTGATGCTGGGGCTGCGCGCCGGCGAGCAGCCGCGCGTACTGGTGACGACGACGCCGCGGCCGACGCGGCTGATGCGGCGGGTGATGGCGCTGCCGGGTACGGTCGAGACGCGCGGACGGACGCGGGACAATCCGCACTTGCCGCGCAGTTTCATCGAGGCGATGGAGGCCGAATATGGTGGCACGCGGCTGGGAAGACAGGAGCTGGACGGCGAGCTGATCGACGATGTCGCCGGCGCCTTGTGGACGCGCGGGATGATCGAGGCCTGCCGGGGCAGGAAGCCCAAGGGGATCGCGCGGGTGGTGGTTGGCGTCGACCCGCCGGCGAGCGCCGAGGGCGATGCCTGCGGGATCGTCGTTGTGGCGCTGGATGCCACGGGCGTGGGGCATGTGCTCGAGGATGCGAGCGTGGGCGGCCTGTCGCCCGAGGGCTGGGCGCGCGCGGTGGCGAAATGCGCGCGGCGGCACGGCGCGGACAAGGTCGTGGCGGAGAAGAACCAGGGCGGCGACATGGTGAAGAGCGTGCTGCACGCGGCGGAAGTGACGCTGCCCTTGAGGCTGGTGCATGCCAGCCGCGGCAAGACGGCGCGCGCCGAGCCGGTCGCGGCCTTGTACGAGAGCGGGCGGGTGAAGCATGCCGGGCGGTTTCCCGCGCTGGAGGATGAGTTGTGCGGGCTGGTGGCGGGCGGCGGCTACGAAGGGCCGGGGCGCTCGCCCGACCGGGCCGACGCGCTGGTGTGGGCGCTGAGCGAACTGATGCTGGGGCGCAAGGGCGCGGCGGGGGTCAGGGGGCTGGGGTAGGAGGATTGTGTCGAAGATTCTGCCAACGAGCCGATTGCGGACATCTTTAATCCTCCCCCGCGAGGGGGAGGTGTCAGGCGTTGCCTGACGGAGGGGGAGGTCAGCGGTCCGGCCGTTTGTGCTCCCGTCGCTTGATCGCAATCGCCAAGATCTGCCGTACGACACCCTCGAGGTTGGCCAAGACTTCCTGCGCGGGATAGCGAAGCACGTGGACCCCTCGCGAATTGAGCCAGGCATCGCGCGCCGAATCCCGAGCGGGCCGGTCGCCGCGCTCATGCGCTTCGCCATCGACTTCGATCGCGAGCCTTGCGGGGGCGCAGTAGAAGTCGAGGACATAGTTTCCGGCGCCATGCTGCTTGCGGAAGCGCAGGCCCTGATCATTGCTGCGAAGCGCAAGCCATAATCCGATCTCGGGCGGCGTCATTTCGCGGCGCAGGCGCTTTGCGTTGCGGCGGCCGTCTTCCGAACCTTCGAGGCGCATCGCCGTCCTCCCCCTCCGACGCCTGCGGCGACACCTCCCCCTGGCGGGGGAGGATAGGGGAACGTACGCTTTCCTCAAAGCGGAAGTGCGGCGCGTAGAAGCTGGACCCGGGGTCAAACCCCGTGCGACGAGGGGGTCGCAGTGATCAGCGCCGCGCTTGCGGCCTCTCACGAGTAAGAACACTAGAAGGCCCTCACCCAACCCTCTCCCGCAAGCGGGAGAGGGCTAGAAGACCCGACCGTCGGTTTTCCATCAACAGCGAATGTGCGGCGATGCGGGCAAAGGTGTGAAACGGAGACTCGATGGTGCGGCGAACAACGGCGATACGAGTGCTCACCTCGATCGTCATCGCGCTTGTCGCGACGGCGATTGCCGGAAGCCTGTTCGGACCGGTCGGAGGCCTGATCGCCGCGGTCGTAGCGATTCTGTGGATCGCGTGGCGGCATGACAATGATCTGGGCACCTGTCTGCCGCTCGTCGTGCTGGTGCTGCTTGCGGTCGGGATGCTAGCGCTGCTGATGTTCCTGGTGGCGATCGATCGTCCGGGATGACGACCGCCCGAACCGGATAATTCGAGGTAACCAGCTTTCGCGCCGATTGCGCGCGCATTAAGGATAAGCGCATGTCGAACCGGGTCGCGTCGTGCAGTTGCGGACAGCTTCGCCTGACCTGCGCGGGCGAGCCGGTTCGCGTGTCGATCTGCCATTGCCTCGAATGCCAGAAACGCACCGGCAGCGTCTTCGCGACGCAGGCACGCTTCGCGCGCGAGGAGGTGACGCGCGAGGGCCGCTCGACGACCTGGACGCGGGCCGGCGACAGCGGCGGGTCGGCGCTGTTCCATTTCTGTCCGGTGTGCGGCTCGACGGTCTATTGGGAGCCTGCGGAGATGCCGGATCTGGTCTATGTGGCGGTGGGGGCGTTCGCCGATCCGGCGTTTCCGGCGCCGTATGTGTCGGTCTATGAGGAGCGGCAGCACCCCTGGGCGCTCGCGGCGGGGCAGCTGCCGCTGGAGCATTTCTTCTAGCTGCACGCCAGTGCCGCGAAGACGCCGGCCTGCGGACCCGGAACCAAAGGCGTGGAAATTAACCATTCCCGGCAAGTTCGAGTTAGCCCTAAAGGCGTATGACAGCCCGTGGGGGTCCGGACAGGGGGGCTGCGAGCACGCTTCCTGTCACGGTTGTCGATGCTCGCGGGAGGAATGCCCGTGCGAAGCTATGCGGTTGCGCCGGAAGCGAACCTTGTATCTGATCAGCGTGCGCCTGACCAACGTTCAGACGAACGGTTCACGACGCTGTTCCGCGTCGCCCGCGTCGTCCTCGAGGACGGCGCGCAGCATTTGTGCCTGATCCGCAACATCGGCGCCGGTGGCCTGATGCTGGAAACCTATGCGCGGTTCGACACGGGAACGGCGGTGCGAGTCGAACCCAAGGGGTCCGCGCCAGTCAACGGCAAGATCTGCTGGGTGAAGGACAGGAATGCCGGCGTCACCTTCGACGCGCCGATCGATGTCGCGGCCTATCTCAATCCGCACCAGCTGTCACCGACGCTGGAGGCGCCGCGCGGGCCGCGGCTCACGGTCGACCGCCGCGCGCGGCTGCGCGTGGGGGTGATGTGGCACCTCGTCGACCTGATCGACCTGTCGCAAAAGGGCGCGAAGGTCAAAAGCGACCTGCCGATGGAGCTGGAGGCGAGCGTCGAGCTGATGGTCGAGCGCCTCGCCCCGGTGTCGGGCCGGGTGCGCTGGATCAAGGAGGACCGGATCGGCATCGAGTTCTCGCGCGCGATCGCGCTCGCCGATCTCGCCGAATGGGTGAGCGCACTGTCCGATGAGGAGGCCGCGCCCGCGGGCGATTGACGCGCGGGGCTGGGCGAAGCGGAGCGCGGATGCGGTAGCGCGCGCGCCCCGGCCTTGGCGATGGGGCACCGGCGGCGCTAGCTTGGCGTCATGTGTGTTCTGGCGCTGGCATGGCATGCGCATCCGGATTGGCGGCTGGTGGCGGCGGGCAACCGCGACGAGCGGCATGACCGGCCGGCGGCGGCGCTGGCGCGGTGGATGGCCGGCGGGCCCGTCATTGCCGGGCGCGACCTGGTGGCGGGCGGGACCTGGCTCGGGCTGAACGAGAGCGGGCGGTTCGCGGCGGTGACCAATGTGCATGGACAGGTGCCCGACCCGGCGAAAGCTTCGCGCGGGGCGCTGGTGACGGACATGCTGGCGGGGAACGAGCCCGCGGACCTAGAGGCGTTCAACCCCTTCAACCTGATCGCGGTCGAGCCCGAGGGGCCGATGTTCCTGACCAACCGGCCCGAGCCGCTGCACCGGCCCTTGGGCGCGGGGATGCACGGGCTGTCGAACGGATTGCTCGATACCTTGTGGCCCAAGACGCTGCGGCTGCAGGCGGGGGTGGCGAGCTGGCTGGCGGCGGGCGGCGAGGCGATCGAGCCCTTGTTCGCGGCGCTGGCCGACGAGCGGCCGGCGGGATCGCCCGAGCTGGACGAGCCGGACGTGTTCGAGCCGGTCAACTCGCCGGTGTTCATCCGCGGGCCGGTCTATGGCACGCGGTGCAGCACGGTGGTGACGGTGGACCGCGACGGGCGCGGGCGGATCGCCGAGCGGCGCTTCCATGCCGACGGCGCGCCGGCGGGCGAGACGGTGTTGCGCTTTCGCTGGCCGTGAGGGCATGAGGCGGGGATGACTGGACACGAGAGTTGACCCCGCGCGAGCTGATCGGCGTGGCCGAGGTGCCGGGCGGCGAGCCGCTGCGGCTGTTCCGGCGCGGGGGCGACTTCATGATCGTGCTCGACCGCAACGAGCTGATGTCGAGCCGGATGAGCGGATCGGAAGAGGCGCTGGCGGAGCTGACGCTGGCGCGGCTGAAGGCGCCGAAGGAGGCACGGCTGCTGATCGGCGGGTACGGCATGGGGTTCACGCTGCGCAGGGCGCTGGCGCTGCTGGGGCCGGCGGGCAAGGCGGTGGTGGCCGAGCTGGTGCCCGGGATCATCGACTGGGCGCGCGGGCCGATGGCCGAGCTTGCCGCCGGGTGCCTCGACGATCCGCGGACGGAAGTGATGATCGGCGATGTCGGCGCGGTGATCGCGCAGGGGCGTGGCGAATATGACGCGATCCTGCTCGACGTGGACAATGGTCCGGACGGGCTGACGCGGCTGGCGAACGACCGGCTCTATACGTTCGACGGGCTGCGCGCGGCGCAGGCGGCGCTGAAGCCTGGCGGGATTCTGGCGGTGTGGTCGGCGGCGCCGGACGACCGCTTCCGGCGGCGGATGGGCGAGGCCGGGTTTGCAGTGGAAGAGGTGGCGGTGCGCGCAAGGTCCAATGGCAAGGGACCGCGGCACGTGATCTGGTTCGGAAGGAAATAGCGGCGTTTTCGATCCGCTGACGCGGATGCGGTGCCGGCCCGCTCCCCCACCCGGCCACCCATAGGATACTGGCGTTGGGTGGCCGGGTGGGGGAGCGGGCCGGCACCGCCCCATCGCCGAGAGGCGATAAAAGGAGAACAACATGAAATGGTTCGGGAAGCGGCGCGATGCGTCGCGGCCGGCGCTGACGCGCGCGCATGGCGCGGCGGGCGTGCTCGGCGAATGGCCGCAAAGCTATGAGGCGCAGGTGCGTGAGGGCTATTGCGCCAACCCGGTGGCGCAGCGCGCGGTGAAGATCATCGCCGAGGGCGTGGCGGACGCGCCAATCGCGGCATCCGACCCGGCGCTGCTGGCGCTGGTGGCGATGCGGACGCAGGGGCAGGCGCTGATCGCGGCGCTGGCGGCGCAATTGCTGCTCCACGGCAACGCGTTCGTGCAGCTGCTGGGCGACGGCGCCGGGGGGGTGGCGGAGCTGTTCGCGCTGCGGCCCGAACGGGTCAGCGTCGAGACCGACGCGGGCGGCTGGCCCGCCGCCTATCGCTATCGCGTGGGCGGAAGCGTGAGCCGGATCGCGGCGGAGGATGCGGCGGGCAAACCGCAGGTGATCCATTTGAAGGCGTTCAGCCCGGTCGACGATCATTATGGCCTTGGCTGCCTGGGCGCGGCATCGGGCGCGATTGCGATCCACAATGCGGCGACACGCTGGAACAAGGCGTTGCTCGACAATGCGGCGCGGCCGTCGGGGGCGCTGGTCTATGATCCGGGCGACGGATCGGCGCTGGCGCCGGCGCAGTTCGACCGGCTGAAGGCGGACATGGAGGCGGCGTTCTCGGGTGCGGCCAATGCGGGGCGGCCGATGCTGCTCGAGGGCGGGCTCAAATGGCAGGCGATGAGCCTGACCCCGGCGGATATGGATTTCGTCGGGCTGAAGGCCGCGGCGGCGCGCGAGATCGCGCTGGCGTTCGGCGTGCCGCCGATGCTGGTCGGCCTGCCCGGCGACAACAGCTATGCCAATTATCGCGAGGCCAATCGCGCGGTGTGGCGGCTGACGATCCTGCCGCTCGCCGACAAGATCCTGACCGAACTGACGCAAGGGCTGAGCGGCTGGTTTCCGGATGCCTGGCTGCGGGTCGAGATCGACAAGCTGCCGGCGATGGCGGAGGACCGCGAGCGGCTGTGGCGGTCGGTCAGCGCGGCGGATTTCCTGACGACGGAAGAGAAGCGGGCAATGCTCGGCCTGGAAGGAGGCGCGGCATGAACAGCGGACTGCTGGCGCAGCTGATCGCACAGGGTGCGGCCGAGGGCGCGGACCTGGCGACCTTGCGCGCGATTGCCGAGGAAGCGGGCGAGCTCGGCGCAAGCCGCGCGCTGACTCGACTGGGGCTCGACGACCCGCAGGCGGCCAAGGACATGAGCGATCTGCGCGAGCTGCTCGAGGCATGGCGCGACGCCAAGCGCTCGGCGGTGAAGGCCGTGGCGGGCTGGGTGGTGCGGATGCTGCTCGCGCTGGTGGTGATCGGGCTGGCGGTGAAGCTCGGCTTCTGGGGGCTGGGCAAGTGAGCGTTCGGTTCGCGGGGTACGCGGCGGTGTTCGATGCGCCCGACCGCGGCGGGGACGTGATCCGCAAGGGCGCGTTCGGCCCGCGGGTGCGGCGCGTGCCGCTGCTATGGCAGCATCGCGGCGAGCCGGTGGGCGTGATCGAGGCGATTGGCGAAGATGCGCGCGGGCTGCGCGTGACCGGGCGGATCGATGCGCCCGAACTGGCGGAGCGGGTAGCGAAGGGCGCGGTGACCGGGCTGAGCTTCGGTTATCGCGTGCGTGGCGCACGGCATGGCCGCTGGCGTGAGCTGAATGCGGTCGAGCTGTGCGAGGTCAGCCTGGTGGCGCGGCCGATGCAGAGGCTGGCGCGGGTTCATGCTGTGGCTCCGTTCAAACTCGATTAAGCGAGTGTGGATAAACTTTGCCCAACGAGTCGTTTGTATGTTACTGAGTCGGTGGAATGGGACCCGTACGAGCGGGCAAAGGGGACCGACAAAATTGATGCGGAGCGCAACGTGACCCTGACACAGCAGGATCGCACTGAAGCTGTGGCGCACTACATTATCGCACGCGCAGACCCGAATAAACTCGGTGCTGTAAAGCTCAACAAGGTAATGTGGTTTGCGGATTTGGAGGCGTATCGGCGGCTCGGCCGTACCGTAACTGGTCAGGCCTCGTACGAAAAACGCCAACACGGCCCAGTGCCAAACAATATTGTTCGAAGCATTCGCCGCTTGGAACAGAGTGATAAGATCGCGACGCGCGAGGTACCGACGTTCGGCGGTACCCGGCGCGAACACGTGTGGCTGCAGAAGCCGGATTTGTCGACGTTTAGCGCCGATGAGGTCGATATCCTGAATGAGGCAATCGATTGGGTATGCGAACTCCATACCGCTCGATCGATCAGTGAGCTGTCGCATGACAAGCTTTGGGAAAACGCCGAGATCGGAGAGCAAATTCCTGTAGGAGCGGCGGTCGTAGTGCCGGACGATCTCGACGGGACGGATATCGCTTGGGCACTAAGTGCAATGGATCGCGCTAGCGCATGATTCTACGGCCGCCGGGCGGGTTCAAGATTACTTGCTCGCCTGGCGTCCAAGCGTTGGTTGCTCAGGCAATCGATACTAATCCAGCCTTCGAGCAGCATTGGAATGATATCCTGGAGCGCTTGCGCTTCACAGCGCATGTGGAAGGCGTAGCGGATGCCCGGTTTGCCAAGGGACACCGGTTGTTTGCTGCAGCTGGAGACGAAGACCGCGCTCTACCCAGAGTTAAGCTTGTCTATTCGGTGTTAGGCGCGAACGTCCGCATCAAGGTCGCCGCTATCGGTTAGTACCTGCGCGCGGAGGCATTCCGCGAACTTGAAACTCGAATGACCAAATTTGCCCGTCGGGAACCCTCCCGGCGGGTTTTTCGCGTGGGAGAAAGACATGGAAACGAAGGCGGACGTCCTCGAACAGTCGTTCGAGGCGATTGAGGGTGCGGGCGTGCCGGTGGCGCGGCCGGTGCTGGAGGGGGCGCGGACTCCCAATGGCGCGGCGTTCGAAGGGTTTCTGCGCAGTGGCGCCGGTGCGCTCGAGATGAAGGCGATGTCGGGCGCGACCGATGGCGCGGGCGGCTATGCCATCCCGCGCGAGATCGACGCGCTGGTGGACACGACGCTGGCGAGCATCTCGCCGATCCGCGCGATCGCCAATGTCGTGACGGTGGGCAGCGCGGGCTATCGCAAGCTCGTCGCGTCGGGCGGCACGCCCTCGGGCTGGGCGGCCGAGACCGGCGACCGCGACGAGACCAGCACCGCGACGTTCAACGAGATCGCGCCGCCGATGGGCGACCTCTACGCCAACCCGGCGGCGAGCCAGACGATGCTCGACGACGCGGCGTTCGACGTCGAGGCGTGGCTCGCCGACGAGATCGCGCGCGAGTTCGCCCGTGCCGAGGGTGCCGCGTTCGTGAGCGGCAACGGGACCAACAAGCCCAAGGGCTTCCTCGCCTATGCCACCGCAGCGACGAGCGACGGAGCCCGTGCGTTCGGCACGCTGCAGCATGTCGCGTCGGGCGCGTCGGGTGCATTCGCGGCCAATCCCGAGGAGAAGCTGATCGACCTGGTCCAGGCGCTGCGGCCGCCCTATCGCCAAGGCGCGGTGTTCGTGATGAACTCGTCGACGCTGGCGCGGATCCGCAAGTTCAAGACCAGCGATGGCGCGTTCCTGTGGCAGCCGGGCATCGCTTCGGGCCAGCCGGCGACGCTGCTCGGCTATCCAGTGGTCGAGGCCGAGGACATGCCCGACATCGCGGCGAACGCGCTGTCGATCGCGTTCGGCAACTTCAAGGCCGGCTATCTGATCGCCGAGCGCGGCGAGACGCAGATCCTGCGCGACCCCTACTCGAACAAGCCGTTCGTGCACTTCTACGCCACGCTGCTCGCCGACATGCTGGTGCAGCCGTGCGTCGAGGCGTTCGGCCTCGGTGCGCCGCCGCCGGATCCGGTTCCGGGCCAATGCTGGATCGTGGGTGATTCGCCCGCGGGCGCCTGGGCCGGATCGGCGGGCGCGCTGGCGTCGTGGACCGAGGGTGGATGGCGGTTCGCGGCGCCGCGCGAAGGCATGGCCGTCTGGATCGCCGGCGAGGAACTGGCCGCCCGCTATGTTTCGGGCGCGTGGCGCGCCGGTCAGCTCAGCGCGGCGCAGCTCGTGATCGATGGCGAGCAGGTGGTCGGTGCGCGCGAGGGGGCGATCGACGAGCCGGACGGCGGCAGCGTGGTCGACGCCGAGGCCCGCGCGGCGATCGAAGCAATTTTGCAGGCGTTGCGGGCACATGGCCTGATCGACGGCGGATAACTGTGACGTTCCGGCAACAGTCCCCAGATTTTGTTCGCTTGCGCGGAAACTTTCCACAAGGTAGGAAGTTAGCGCTGTCCGAAGTGGCAACCAAGAAAGGGGATTATGATGCGGAAGCTTGCCGTAACACTGGCACTCGCTTCGACCGCGCTCAGCACGCCCGCCCTCGCCCGCGATGACGCGTGGTATGTGGGTGTTGAAGGCGGCGCGATGATCGTCGAAGACATCAATTTCGACATCGGCGCCGTCGAGGATGCGAGCCGGGTCGACCACAACTATGGCTGGGACGTCGGCGGCGTCATCGGTTACGATCTCGGCGGGTTCCGCATCGAGGCGGACGTCAGCTATCGCCGCGCGAGCGTCGACGGCTACAGCTCGACCGTGACCACGCCGTTCTTCACCGGTGCTGGTGCGGTCGTGAGCGCGCCGGCCGGCACGTTCGACTATGCAGGCGGCTCCTCGTCGGCGCTGAGCTTCATGGTCAACGGTCTCCTCGACTTCGGTGAGGACGATGGCGTGCAGGGCTTCATCGGCGGCGGTGCGGGCGTGTCCCGCGTCAAGGCCGACTATGCGCTGACCACCAACGGTTCGTTCCTCGACGATTCGGACACCGTGTTCGCGTGGCAGGTCATCGCGGGTCTGCGTCAGCCGATCAGCGACAACATCGACGTGACGCTGAAGTATCGTTTCTTCAACGCCGACAACGTCAAGCTGGTCGACGTGACCGGCCGCGAGTTCGAAGGCCGGTTCCGCTCGCACAGCATCCTGGGCGGCGTGACCTTCAACTTCGGCGAGCCGGCTGCGCCGCCGCCGCCGCCGCCGGAGCCGGCTCCGCCGCCCCCGCCGCCGGCGCCGACCCCGCCGCCGCCGCCGCCGCCGGTGCCCTGCACCCCGGGGCCGTACATCGTGTTCTTCGAGTGGGACAAGTCGGACATCACGCCCGAGGCGGCCGGCATTCTCGACAACGCGATCTCGGCGTACCAGAACTGCGGCAACGCGCAGGTCATGCTGGCGGGCCACGCCGACCGTTCGGGTTCGGCGAGCTACAACGTCGGCCTGTCGCAGCGCCGTGCGGACTCGGTCCGTGCGTATCTCGGCGGCCGGGGCATCCCCGACGGCGTGATCAGCTCGGAAGCGTTCGGCGAGAGCCGTCCGCGTGTCGAGACCGCCGACGGCGTCCGCGAACTGCAGAACCGCCGCGTGGAAATCACTTACGGTCCGGGCTCGGGCATGTAAGCCACGCGGTCCGCACTGCGGATCGACAGAATATGGGAGGCCGGGCAACCGGCCTCCCTTTTTCTTTGCGTTACAGCGATCAACCGGGGAGGCAGATGATCCTCAAGCTCGCCATCTGGACCGTGCTCCTCTTCACTGTGATGGTTCTGGCGTTGCTCGGCGGACTATTTCTGGCTCAGCGCGCGATGATCTATCCCGCGCCCGCGTCGTCCGAGCCCGGCGTCCCCGATGGGATGCGACCGGTCATGCTCGAGACGGAGGATGGGCTTTCCTTGCGGGCGGCCTATAAGCCGGGCGCTGGCCGTCTGCCGGTGATCGTCTTCTTCCACGGCAATGGCGACAGCCTCGCAGGCGCCGACCGGGCGACCGAGCGGCTCGATGCCGCCGGCTATGGCCGGCTTCTCGTCGAGTATCGCGGCTATGGCGCCAATCCCGGCAGCCCCAGCGAAGCCGGCCTATATCGTGATGGGCGCGCGGCGCTGGCCTGGCTCGCCGCGCAGGGTGTGGGGCGGGAGCGGATCGTGCTGATCGGTAATTCGCTCGGGTCCGGCGTCGCGGTCCAGCTGGCGAGCGAGGAGAAGGTGGCGGCGCTCGTGCTGGTCTCCGGCTTCACCAGCCTCACCGATGCGGCGTCTCAACATTATCCCTGGGCGCCCGTCGGTCTTCTGCTGCGCGACCGTTACGACAATCGCACCAAGCTCAAGCAGGTCTCGGCGCCGGTGCTCGTGCTTCATGGAACCGACGATACGCTGATTCCGATCCGGCATGGCGAGCAATTGGCCGCAGCCTCTCCGAACGGCGCGTTGGTGCGCGTCAGGGGCGCGGGTCATGATCTCGCCTATTTACCCGCCAGCCAAGCGAAAATCGTGGAATGGCTGGCCCGATTGCCAAGCTGAGCTAGTCACGGTTCCTTTCGGATGGATCGTCCCCCGTACTTCGCAAGGGAACAACCGATCGAAGCGAAACGAGTTAGACTTCTCCAGCCGCCAATGTGGCGCCGAGCCACGCCGGCACGATCGCATCGCCCAGCGCCTCGACGCGGCGATGCTCGACCATCAGCCCGAGATCGGGATAGGCGATGCGGGTGCGCTCGCCCGGCTCGCCGAGTGGCGCGACGACGAGCCGGCGGTTGACCTTCGCGCGCCAGTTCATCCGCGCGGTATTCTCCTGGCCGACATAGCACCCCTTGGCGAAGCTCACGCCGTTGAGCTCGGCAGCGTTGCATTCGAGCCAGAGCGTCTTGTCCTGGCCGAGCTCGGCGGCACCCTCGGTTACGCCGAGGCGCAGACGATGCTCGCGCCAGCCGGTCGCCGCGGCGCCGGCCGCTTCCCCCAGCCAGCGATAGCCGAGCTCCGCAAGCCGGGGATCGACCACGCCCGCGCCCGCGTCGCGCGACCAGTGCACGCCGCCTTCGACCGGCTCGATCGCGATCGGGCGGCGCAGGCGGTAGATCGACAGGCGCCGGATGAGCGCCTCGCGCTGATCGGCTTCGCAGTCGATCAGGATCGCATCGTCCGCATCCCACAGGATGAAATCGAACAGCGCTTTGCCCTGCGCAGTGAGCAGTCCCGCCCATTGCGGCGCGCCCGGCCGCACTACAGCGACGTCCTGCGTCACCAATCCCTGGAGGAAGCCGCGGACATCCTCGCCGGAGATGCGGATGAGGGCGCGGTCGGCGAGCAGGGTGGCCCGAACTTGGCTGGTCTCTGTCATGGCGAACAGGTAGGACGCGCGGAGCGACTTCAAAAGAGGCTCCCATGGCGACGTTCGATCTCAAGCTCACCGGCGGCACGGTGCACCTGCCCGGCGGCCCGGCCCAGATCGATCTCGGCGTACGCGACGGCAAGATCGTCGCGATCGGCGCGAACGGCGACGCGGGCGAGACGATCGACTGCACCGGACTCGACGTGCTTCCCGGCGTGATCGACACGCAGGTCCATTTCCGCGAGCCGGGGCTGGAGGCCAAGGAAGACCTTGAAAGCGGCAGCCGCGCGGCGGTGCTGGGCGGGGTGACAGCGGTGTTCGAGATGCCGAACACCAAGCCCAACACCGACAGCGCCGACGCGGTGAACGACAAGCTCGCCCGCGCGAAGGACCGGATGTGGTGCGACCACGCCTTCTATGTCGGCGCGACCAACAACAACGCGGCCGAGCTTGCCGAGCTCGAGCGCATGCCGGGCACCGCGGGGGTCAAGATCTTCATGGGCGCCTCGACCGGCGACCTCTTGGTGTCAGACGACGCCAATCTCGCGCGCGTGCTCGCCTCGGGCCATCGCCGCGTCGCGATCCATGCCGAGGACGAGTTCCGCATGAACGATCGCGAGGGCGAGCGCGTCGCGGGCGACCCTTCCTCGCACCCCGTGTGGCGCGACGACGAGAGCGCGATCCTCGCCACCCGCCGCATCCTCAAGCTCGCACGCGAGGCGCGGCGGCGCATCCACGTCCTCCACGTCACCACCCCGGCGGAGCTCGAGCTGCTCGCGCAGCACAAGGACATCGCGACCTGCGAGGTGACGCCGCAACATCTGACGCTGGCGGGCGAGGACGCCTATCCACGCCTTGGCACCTATGCCCAGATGAACCCCCCGATCCGCTCGGCGGCGCATCGCGATGGCCTGTGGCACTGGCTCAACCAGGGCGTGCCCGATGTGCTCGGCTCGGACCACGCGCCGCACACGATCGAGGAGAAGGCCAAGCCCTACCCCGCCTCGCCCAGCGGCATGCCCGGGGTGCAGACGCTGCTGCCGCTGCTGCTCGATCATGTCGCCAAGGGCCGCACCACGCTTGCACGCCTGATCGACCTCACCAGCGCCGGGCCGCAGCGCGTGTTCGGGCTGGTCGGCAAGGGGCGCATCGCGGCGGGCTATGACGCGGATTTCACCGTGGTGGATTTGAAGGCGAAGTGGACGGTCGAGGAGAGCTGGCTCGCTTCGCGTTGCGGCTGGTCGCCGTTCACCGGGGACGAGCTCACCGGCAAGCCGATCGGGACAATTATCCGCGGCCGCCGCGTGATGTGGGACGGTCAGCTCGCCAACGCCGCGCACGGCCGCCCGGTGCGGTTCGAGGCGGTCGAGTTCGGCTGAGCCGATATGACACCGGCGTGGTTCGATTTCGCAGCTGCCTTGGTCGAACGGGTCGAGGACAAATATGGGCGCTGGATCGCCTGGACGCTGGCGATCATGCTCACCGTGGCGCCGCTG
Source organism: Sphingomonas sp. BT-65 (assembly GCF_026107375.2). Lineage (NCBI taxonomy): Bacteria > Pseudomonadati > Pseudomonadota > Alphaproteobacteria > Sphingomonadales > Sphingomonadaceae > Sphingomonas > Sphingomonas sp. BT-65. The sequence continues at coordinate 2,280,911 of NZ_JAPCIA010000001.1, read as the reverse complement.
ATCGCCGCGGCAGCGGCGCTTTGGTGGGCTTTTAGCTAGCCGAACGTTACTCCGCCGCCTCCGCCACCGCCTCGCGCTCGGCCTGCTGGCGCGCCCACATCTCGGCATAGACGCCGCGCATCTCCAGCAATTCGGCATGCGTGCCCTGCTCGGCGATGCGGCCGGCCTCCAGCACCACGATGCGGTCGGCATTGACCACGGTCGAGAGCCGGTGCGCGATCACGATCGTGGTGCGCCCGCGCTCGATCGCCTCGAGCGTGTCGAGAATCTCCGCTTCGGTGCGGCTGTCGAGCGCGCTGGTCGCCTCGTCGAGGATCAGGATCGGCGGATCCTTGAGCAGGGTGCGCGCGATCGCGACGCGCTGCTTCTCGCCTCCCGACAGCTTCAATCCGCGCTCGCCGACGCGCGTCTCATACCCGTCGGGCATGCTCTCGATGAACCCGGCGATCGCCGCGCCGCGTGCCGCCGCGGCGACCTGGTCCGGCGTCGCGCCCTCGCGGCCATAGGCGATGTTGTAGCCGACCGTGTCGTTGAACAGCACCGTATCCTGCGGCACGATGCCGATCGCGGCGCGCAGGCTTGCCTGGGTCACCCGGGCGATATCCTGCCCGTCGATCGTCACCCGCCCGCCCGACAGGTCGTAGAAGCGATAGAGGATACGCGCCAGCGTCGACTTGCCCGCGCCCGACGGGCCGACCACCGCGACGGTGTGGCCGGGCGCGATGACCAGGTCGATGCCCTTCAATATGTCGCGATCCGCCTCGTAGCCGAAGCGCACCCCCTCGAACCGCACCTCGCCCCGGTCGACGACCAGCGCGGGCGCGCCGGGGGCATCCTTCACCTCGGCATCGGTGTCGATCAGGTCGAACATCGCGCCCATGTCGATCACGCCCTGGCGGATCGTGCGATAGACCCAGCCGAGCATGTCGAGCGGCCGGAACAACTGGCTGAGCAAGGTCGACACGAACACCACGTCGCCCGGCGAGAAACGCCCGCTCGACCAGCCCCAGGCGACCACCGCCATCCCCGCGCCGAGCATGACGTTGGTGATCAGCGACTGGCCCATGTTGAGCCAGGCGAGCGAATTCTCGGACTTCACCGCCGCCTTGGCATAGGCCTCGACCGCCGCCGAATAGCGGTCTGCCTCGCGCTTCTCGGCGTTGAAATATTTGACCGTCTCGAAGTTGAGCAGCGAATCCACCGCGTGCGCGACCGCGCCGGTGTCGAGGTCGTTCATCTGCTCGCGCAGCTTGGAGCGCCAGTCGGTCACCCAGCGGGTGAAGGCGATGTAGATCACCACCATCGCCATCGTAGAGGCGACCAGCCACCAGCCGAAGCGCGAGCCGAAGATCTGCAGCACCAGGGCCAGCTCGAGGATCGTCGGTGCGATGTTGAACAGCAGGAAATAGAGCATCGTGTCGATGCTCTTGGTGCCGCGCTCGACCACCTTGGTCACCGCGCCGGTGCGCCGCTCGAGATGGAAGCGCAGCGAGAGTTGGTGGAGATGGCGGAAGGTGACGATGGCGAGCCGCCGCGTCGCATCCTGCCCGACCTTCTCGAACACCGTGTTGCGGAGGTTGTCGAAGACGGTGGTGAACAGCCGCGCGGCGGCGTAGCCGACGACCATCAGGATGACGAAGGTCACCGCGCTGCGATCGCTGATCGCCATCGAATCCACCGCGGCCTTGAGCGCATAGGCAGCGCCATAGACCTGCACGACCTTTGAGAGCAGCACCAGCAGCAACGCGCCGATGATGCGCACCTTCAGCCCCGTCATGCCGGCGGGCCAGAGATAGGGGAGGAAACGCCTGAGCGTGGCGAACAACGGGCGTTCGCCGCTGGCGGGTGCGGTCTGGGGCGGCATGACCGCTATCTGGGCCCGTGTGCGCCCGGATGCAACGCGTGCATGCCGTTCGCCCAGCGCGAACGGCGTCCTTAACCCCGCTCGATGGGCAGCGCCCAGCGGATCTGGTCGCGCAGCAGCGCTTCGAGCTCCGGCGCGCCGGCATTGTGCGCGGCGGCGCGCTTGCGCAGCAGCGTGAACAAAAGGTCCGCGCGGCTCGCGGGCGGGGCGGGGGCTGCGCGGCCTTTGGCGAGCGCGCGGGACAGGTGAAGCGATAACGCGGTCATCGCCGCCTCTATGGCGCCAGCGGCTTTACCCAAGTCTCGCTGAACACGGTTAACGCGGCCGCGTCCACAGCCCGGCCGGACGCGGGACGGGGCGGTAGAGCCGATCGCGCAACATCGCCTGCGGCAGGGCGCGGGCGATCCAGCCGAGCTTCTGCACATTGCTGGTATGCGCGCGATGGTCCCAGGCGTGCGCGCCGCGCGCCGTCACCTCGCGCGCGATGTCGCCATAGATGCCCGCCGCCGCCAGCACCGCCCAGGCCGAGCGCAAGCGCAACGCCGGCGTGCCGCGCCGCGCGCTCGCGGCATAGTCCGCCGCCATCTCCGCCAGCCATCGCGCGATCACCACGAGCCGCGCGCGGAACGGCGGCTTCATGTGCTGGCCGGGGGGCAGGTCCATCTCGACCAGCCACTCGACGGGCAGATAGCAGCGGCCCATGCGGTCGTCAGCCTCGATGTCGCGCGCGATATTGGCGAGCTGGAAGGCGATGCCGAGATCGCACGCGCGGTCGAGCGTCGCCTCGTCCTGCGGGTCCACCCCCATCACCACCGCCATCATGCAGCCGACCGCGCCCGCGACATGATAGCAATAGCGCAGCAGATCGGTCTCGGAGCGCGGGAACCACCCCTTGGCGTCGAGCGCGAAGCCCTCGATCACGTCGTGCGCGAAGCGGGGCGGCATGCGCGTCTCGCCGGCGACGAGCTTGAGCGCATCGAATGCCAGGTCGCCGGTCGATTCCCCGGCCAGCGCCCTGCCGGTGAGGTCGCGGATCCGCGCCAGCCGCGCGGCGGAATCCGCGACCGGCCGTGCCCCATGCCCCAGCTCCTGCCCGTCGGCGAGGTCGTCGCACGCGCGGCACCAGGCATAGAGCAACCATGCCCGCTCGCGCGTCCGGCGGTCGAACAGCTGGCTCGCCGCGGCGAAGCTGCGCGATCCCCGCGCGATGCTGTCCTGTGCCGCGGCGACCACCGACGCGCGGGTCGGCGCGGGCGCGCTCACAGATCTTTGGCGCCGATCTGGCCGATCGTCGCGGCCGGACGGTGCGCGGCCATCTTGCCGAGCAGGCCGTCGAGCTCGCTGTCGATGATCAGCAGCCCCTGGTGCTGCGGCCGCAGAAAGCCGGCCTCGCCCATCTTGCCGACGAACTCGATCAGCCCGTCATAGAAGCTCGCGACGTTGAGCAGCCCCACGGGCTTGGCGTGATAGCCGATCTGCGCCCAGCTCATCGCCTCCCATAATTCGTCCATCGTCCCGGTGCCGCCGGGCAAAGTGACGAAGCCGTCGGAGAGGTCGGTGAAGGCCTGCTTGCGCTCGTGCATCGTGCGCACGACGTGCAGCTCGGTGCAGCCGCGATGGGCGACTTCGGCATCGACCAGCGCCTGCGGGATCACCCCGATCACCTCGCCGCCCGCCGCCAGCGCGCTGTCCGCGATGGCGCCCATCAGGCCAAGCCGGCCGCCGCCATAGACCACCCCGATCCCGCGCTCGGCGAGAGTCCGGCCGACGTAGCGCGCATTCTCGATGAACACGGGATCGTTGGGGGTCGCCGACCCGCAATAGATGGCGAGGCGTTTCAGGCTCATGGTTGCTCCAGCATCAGCGCGGCGGTCGCCTTGGCGCTGCCGACCACGCCGGGGATGCCGGCGCCCGGATGCGTGCCGGCGCCGACGAAATAGAGGTTGGGGATCGAGTCGTCGCGATTGTGCGCGCGGAAATACGCGCTCTGCGACAGGATCGGCTCGAGGCTGAACGCGCTGCCCAGATGCGCGCCGAGATCGTCGCGGAAGTCGTTCGGCGCATAGCTGAACTTGGTCACAATGCGCGCATGGATGTCGGGGATCAGCCGCCGCCCGACCTCGTCGAGGATGCGCTTCTCCAGCACCGGCGTGATCTCGCTCCAGTCGACCGGGAACTTGCCGAGATGCGGTACCGGGGCGAGCGCGTAGAAGGTCGAATGGCCCGGCGGCGCGAGGCTCGGATCGGTCACCGTCGGGTGGTGAAGGTAGAGCGCGGAATCCTGGCTCAGCACGCCATGGTCGTAGATATCCTCGAGCAGCTCTTTGTAGCGTGGCCCGAACAGGATCATGTGGTGCGGGATCCCCGGCCAGCTGCCCTTGACCCCGAAATGGACGAGGAACAGCGAGGGCGAGAAGCGCTTGCGCGCCAGCCGTGCCGCGGTGCGCTGCGCGCTGCGCGACCCCTTGAGCAGGTCGCGATAGCTGTGGATCAGGTCGGCGTTGCTCGCCACTGCATCGGCTTCGAAGCGCGCGCCGCTCTTGGTTACCACCGCGGTCGCGCGCTCGCCCAGCGTCTCGATCTGCGCCACCGGGTCGCCGAGCCGCAGCACCCCGCCCAATCGCTCGAACAACCGCGCCATCCCCGCGACCAGCCGGTTGGTGCCGCCCATCGCAAACCACACGCCCCCGTCGCGCTCGAGCTTGTGGATCAGCGCATAGATCGCGCTGGTCGTCATCGGATTGCCGCCAATCAGCAGCGTGTGAAAGCTCAGCGCCTGGCGCAATTTCTCGTTCTTCACGAAGGACGAGACGATCGAATAGACGCTGCGCCACGCCTGGTATCTGGCGAGGTCGGGCGCCGCCTTCACCATCGCGGCGAAGTCGAGGAACGCCACCTGGCCAAGCTTCTCGTACCCCTCGCGATAGACCCCGGCCGAATAGTCGAGGAAGCGCCGGTAGCCCGCGATGTCCGCCGGGTCGAGCTTGGCGATCTCGCTCGCCAGCGCCGCATCGTCGTTCGAATAGTCGAAATTGGTCCCGTCGGGCCAGTTCAGGCGATAGAAGGGGTTGACCGGCGCCAGCGTGACATCGTCCGCCATGCGGTGGCCCGAGAGCGCCCACAGCTCCTCCAGCGCTTGCGGCGCGGTGATCACCGTCGGCCCGGCGTCGAAGGTGAAGCCGTCCTTCTCCCAATAATAAGCGCGGCCCCCGGGCTTGTCGCGCGCCTCGATCAGCGTCGTGTCGACCCCCGCCGACTGCAGACGGATCGCCAGCGCCAGCCCGCCAAACCCCGCGCCGATGACCACTGCCCGCTTCACTGGCTTCCCCTGATGGCGACGCTCTTGACCACGTTGAGCGCCCGTCCGACCGGCACCGGCGGTTTCCCCACCAGCACCCGCGCGCGATCGAGCAGGCTCGACTGGCCCGCATAGAAGCGTGCGATGAGCCCCGCGTCCAGCCGGTAGAAGCGTTCGAGGATGCGATAGCGTTCCTCCGGCTCCGCCGCACGGAACAGCATCGCCGAAAGCATGCGGTAGAATCCGCGCCGCTGCCATTGCCGCCGGGCATAGCCATAGGTCAGCTCGTGCAGCGCCGGGCCGCTGAGGTCGCTCGCATCGGCGATGGTCCGCGCGAGGCGCACAGCGTCGGGCAGCGAATAGCCGGTGAGCGGATGGAACAGGCCGGCGCGCATCCCCGCCTTGGCGACGCGGTTGCCGCCCGATCGCCAATATTCCTCGAAATCGCCGCCCATCGCCACCGGCAGCACGCCGGTCTCCTCACGCGTCACCCCCTCGGTCTCGATCCGGCGCGCCGCCAGCCAGTCGTCGATCCGCGCGCGCAGCACCGGCGTATCGATCTCGGGCGTGTCGCTGTAATAGGTGTCCTCGACGAACAGCCGCGTCGCCGCGAAGGGCAGGGCATAGACGAAGCGATAGCCATCGGCCTGCGCCACCGTCGCGTCCATGATCAGCGGGCGCTTGAGCGGATGCGGCTCGGCCAGCGCGAACTCGCGCCCGAGGAATTTCTGCCAGCCAAGATCGAGCTGCGCCAGGTTGCCGGGGCCGCGGCAATCGATCACCCCGCCCGCCTCGATCCGGTCGCCATCGGCCAGCACCACCGCGCGCGCGCTCGCCCCCAGCGCCTTGCGCCCGGTCATCACGGCGTGCGCGGGCAGCGCGGCGCGCACCATCTGGTCGAGCCGGTCGGACTCGATCGCATAATAGCCTGCCTTGAGCGTGCGGGCGTGCCCCGGGAAGACGACGTCGTAGTGCGTCCAGCCATAGGAGATCAGCGGCGCCACCAGCCAGCGGTCGGCGGCCGCGACGTCGCTCGCGAAGAACGACCAGAGGTGATTGCCGCCAAGGCGCTCGCCGCTTTCGACGATGCGGATGTCGAGCTCGGGGCGTTTCTTGCGCAGTGCGAGCGCGATCAGTCCGCCCGCTAGCCCGCCGCCGACGATGGCGACGTCGCAATGGATGATGGCTGGCATCGACGCCGCCTAGCGGATCGCCCGCGCGCGGGAAACCCCCGGGGCGCGGGCGATTGCGACGCGGCGAGGCGAATGTCAGGCCGCCTTGAGCAGCGGCATCTCCACTGCCATTGCTCGTACCACCGACGGGCGGGTGCGCAGCCGCGTGCGATAGGCGAGCAACACCGGCCAGCCGGCGATGTCCACGCCCGCGGTCTCGCACCAGTTGAGCACCGCGAGCAGATAGGCGTCGGCGACGGTGAAGCTCTCGCCGAGATATTCGCGCCCGTCGAGATGCGCGGAGAGCACGCCGAACGGCTTGGCCACCCGGCCGAGCGCCGCCGCCTTCTCCGCCTCGCCGGCATCCTTGGCGAACAGCGGCGCGAACACCGCCTTGTGCACCTCGGTGCTGATGAAGTTGAGCCACAGCTGCATGCGGTAACGGTCCTCGCTGAACAGCGCCGGGGCGAGCACGCCGTCCGCGGCATTGTCGGCGAGATATTGCAGCACCGCCGGCCCCTCGGTCAGCGTAATGCCCGAGCGCGTCTCCAGCGCCGGAACATAGCCCATCGGACTCACGCTAAGGAAATCGCTGCCGTCGGGCAGCTTGTGGCCGGTCAGCACCTGCACGAATTCGGCGTCGAGGCCGGCTTCCTCGATCGCGATGCGGGTGGCGAGCGAGCAGGCGAAGGGGATGAAATAGAGCTTCATGGCACGACTCCTTCCTGGGGTTGATTTTTGTACCATCTCGCAAGAATATCAGGGCGGTCAAGGAATTTTATGCGAGATAGTACAAAAAAGCCCGAAAGCTCGAGAGGACGCGGCCGTCCCCGTGCGTTCGATCCCGATACGGCGCTGGGCGCAGCGGCCGAGCGGTTCCGCGCGAGTGGCTATTCGGGCACGTCGCTCGACGAGCTCGCCGCGGCGACGCGGCTCAACCGGCCGAGCCTCTATTCGGCGTTCGGCGACAAGAAGGCGCTCTACCTCGCCGCGCTCGAGCGCACCTATGCCCGCGCCGAGCGAGGCTTCGTCCGGCTGGGAGAGGCGGATCTGCCGTTGCGGGCGATGCTCGAACGCCTCTTCAATGCGGTGATCGACGGTTATCTCACCGGCGAGAACGGTCCCGCGGGCTGCCTGTTCATCAGCACTGCGGCAACCGAATCGGTCGGCGATCCGGAGGTGCGCGCCGCGATCGCGCGCTTCCTCGCGATGGAGGACGCGCAGGTCGAGCGGCTGTTGCGCAACGCGGGCGCCGCCGCGCCCGAGACGCAGGCGCGGTTCGTCACCGCGATGATCCATTCGCTCAGCGTGCGTGCCCGTGCGCGCGCGCCACGCGCCGAGCTGGACGCTCTGGCGCAGGACTGTATCGACTTGATCGCCCCGGCCGCATGAAGCCTTTCGCGTGTCCCCGCGTTGGCGCCGCATGAAGACAGCGATCGTCACCGGCGGGGCGCAAGGCATTGGTCGCGCGGTGGTCGAGCGGCTGCTCGGCGAAGGCTGGGCCGTCGCCGCGCTCGACCTCGACGCGCAGGCGGTGAAGGAACTCGCCGCGGCGCACGCGCCCCGGCCGCTGCTCGCGCTGACGCTCGATGTCGGCGACGAGCAGGCGGTGGGCGACGCGTTCGACGCGTTCGGCGTGTGGCTCAGGGAATTGGGCGAGGAGCCCGGCCTCGATCTGCTCGTCAGCAATGCCGGCGCCGCCAACCCGGTGAACGGCCCGGTCGAGGCGCTCAGCCTTGCGGGCTGGCACAAATGGATCGACAGCCACCTGACCGGCGGCTTCCTGATGGTCCGCGCCGCCGTGCCGCTGCTGCGTCCGCGCAAGGGCTCGATCATCCTCATGGCCTCGACCCGCGCGCTCCAGTCCGAGCCGCATTGCGAGGCCTATGCCGCGGCCAAGGGCGGGCTGGTCGCGCTCACCCATGCACTCGCCGTCAGCCTCGGCCCGGCGATCCGCGTCAACGCGATCCTGCCCGGCTGGATCGAGACCGGCCCCTGGGCGAAGGCGTCGAAGCGGCGCGAGCCCGATCACCGCGCGATCGATCGCGAACAGCATCCTGTCGGCCGCGTCGGCGTGCCCGAGGACATCGCCGCGACCGTCGTCTTCCTCGCCAGCGCGGGCGCGGGCTTCATCACCGGGCAGCAGATCGTCGTCGACGGCGGGATGACGCGCAGGATGATCTACGCGGAATAGGGCGTGTCGCTGTGGCACCGCTGCTTTCGCGCGTTGTCAATCTTAGCGCAAAATCCTATATTATGTTTATGGCACAGATGAACGTCTCGCTCCCCGAAGGCCTCAAGGCCTGGGCCGAATCCCGCGTCGCCGAGGGCCGCTACAGCAGCACCAGCGATTATGTCCGCGACCTGATGCGCAGGGATCAGGAATATGCGGAGAAGCTGCGCGTGCTGCAGGCCGAAATCGACAAGGGCTTGGCATCCGGCGTGAGCGAGCATTCCGTGGAGGAAGTCTTTGCTCGTCTCAGGCGGAAAATAGACGACGCGCGTAACCAGGGCTGAGCCGATGGTTCGGGTCGAGCTCAGCAATGAAGCGTTCGTCGATCTGGACGAGATCGCCAGTTACAGCATTGCGATGTTCGGAGTTGACGTGGCCGACGCCTATGTGTCCGAACTCCACAAAGCATTTGCCCTGCTTTCCGAGTTTCCCGAGCTGGGAGTTCTTGTTGCGGAACTGAAGCGACGGCCGCGCTGCCTTCCGTGCGGGCGGCATCGCATTTTCTACCGCTACGAAGACGACATCGTACTGGTCATCCGCGTCCTGCATCATGCCATGGACCCGCGGCAATGGTTGGATTGACCGCCATCCTCCTCTCCGCGCTCGCGATGACGCTGATCGTCGGGATGCGCTATCTGATCGTCTCGGGCGGTTTCGCCTGGGCGACGCGGCTCAAGCATCCCGGCCTCTATCGCGGGCTCGACAAGCAGATGGCCCAGGAGATCCGCTGGAGCCTCGCCAGCGCGGCGATCTACGGCATCCCCGCGGGGGTGGTCGCCTGGGGCTGGCAGAACCGCGGCTGGACGCGGATCTATACCGATCTCGACGCCTGGCCGCTCTGGTACCTTCCCGTCTCGGTCCTCCTCTATCTCCTCGCGCACGACGCCTGGTTCTACTGGACCCACCGCTGGATGCACCGGCCGCGCTGGTTCCGCCTCGCCCATGCCGTCCACCATGCCAGCCGGCCCCCGACCGCCTGGGCGGCGATGAGCTTCCATCCGATCGAGGCGGTGACCGGCGCAGTGGTGATCCCGGCGCTCGTCTTCCTCATCCCGATCCACGCCGCCGCATTGGGCATCGTGCTCGCAATCATGACGGTGATGGGCGTCACCAATCACATGGGCTGGGAGATCTTCCCGCGGGCGATGTGGCGGGGGCCCTTGGGGGCGTGGCTGATCACGGCGAGCCACCATCAGCGGCACCACGCGCAATACGGGTGCAACTATGGCCTCTATTTCCGCTTCTGGGACCGGCTCTGCGGTACCGACCGTGGGGTCGGGGATTTCGCGCACAGCCATGCTCGCGGCATGACGGCAAGTCGCGCCCCGGAAACTGTCCGCCGCAACTCTTTGTAACAATTCGCTCGCATCCATTCGCGCGCTGCGGCGTTGCGCACCTGAAACAGTTTCAGGAAGCTACTCAATGCGTCACGCCCTGTTCCCCGCCATCGCGCTCGTCGCCACGCCCGCCTTCGCCCAGGATGCGCCGCCTGCCGAAGCGGTGAACCCGCCCGCGGGGGAGACCGCGCCGACGCAGGCGGCAGCCGAGCAGGCCGCCGCGGCCGAGGAGGGCGCCGCGCGGCTCACCATCGGCGCGGGCGTCGCCAACATCCCCGACTATGAGGGCTCGGACGACAAGCGCTGGACCCCGCTCCCCGCCGCCAACGGCACGATCGCGGGGATGAGCTTCACCGTGCTCGGCAACCGCGCCAGCATGGACCTGATCCCCAATCCCACCGGCCCCACCTGGGACTTCCAGTTCGGCCCGGTCGCGGTGCTCAACCTCAATCGCACCAACATCGACGCGATCGAGGATTCGCGCGTCGCCGCGCTGGGCGAGATCGACACAGCGGTCGAGGTCGGCGGCTTCGTCGGCATCGGCAAGACCGGCCTCATCACCAGCGACTATGACAAGCTCTCGCTCTCGCTCTCCTATCGCCACGACGTGACCAAGATCCACAAGAGTGGCATCTGGACCCCCTCGATCAATTATACGACGCCACTCAGCACCAAGGCGCTGGTCGGCATCTTCGCCTCGGCCGAGTTCGTCGAGGACGATTACGCCCGCACCTATTTCGGCGTCACCCCCGCGGGCAGCGTGGCGAGCGGCCTGCCCGTGTTCACGCCCGAAGGCGGGCAAAAGGACATCACCGTCGGCGGCCTGTTCACCTATGCGCTGACCGGCGACCTGACCAAGGGCCTCGCCCTTGTCACCGGCGTCTCCTACCGGAAGCTGCTGGGCGACTTCGCCGACTCGCCCATCGTCGCGATCGCCGGCTCGCGCCACAACTGGACCTTCGGTGCGGGGCTGGCGCTGACCTTCTGACCGGGATTGCGCGGCGCGGCCATGCGGCTAGGCTGTGCCGCATGGCCCGGCGTCCCCGCAGCTTCCGCTCTGCCTTCCGCGCGTTCCAGGCGATACGCGGCGAGCGGATCGACGCGGGCTTCGCCGCCGATCTCGACTATCTCCAGAACCGCGATCTCGATCTCTCGGTGCGGCTCGGCGCGATGCTCGCCTTCAACGCGCTGATGATCACGATCGGCACGCATCCGATCTCCGCCTCGCCCGGCGCGCCGCTTAGCCTCGACGCCGCGCGCCAGCCGGTGCTGACCCTGCTCTGCTGCGCCTCGCTCGTTCCGCTGATCGTGTCGAGCTTCCTGTGCCTGCGCGCGATGCTGCTTGGCGAGGAGGTCGATGGCGAAGGGCTCGACGACAGCGACGCGCTGCGCCAGCGCCTGTTCGCCGCCTTCATCCGCTCGATGGACGTGCAGGCGCGCCTGCTGCGCCATGCCGTGCGCTGGACGCTGGCGGGCGGCGCGGCGGGGCTGTTGCTGTGGATCGCCATCCTCGTGCGCAAGGTCCTCGGCTAACCGCCGCTGGACCTTTGCCGCGCCGCCCTCTAGAGTCCGGCCATCCCCGGGGGAGCGCTGACGCGCGCTTGAGAGGGAAGCAGCAGCTTCCGACCCGCTGAACCTGATCCGGCTGACACCGGCGTAGGGAGGGAGCGGCTTTCTCCCGAAGTCCGTCCTCTCCCGTCTGAGGAGTAGTGACGAATGGCCGATATTGATTCGAAGGTTGAACTGGCTTCCGCTGGAAGCCAGCGGCCCGCGCGCACCGAATTGAAGGTCACCACCGGCCCGATCCGCGGCTCGAAGAAAATCCATGTCGGCCCGCTCGGCGTAGCGATGCGCGAGATCCATCTCGAACCTTCCTCCGGCGAACCCCCGCTGCGCGTCTATGACTGCTCCGGCCCCTACACCGACCCCGAAGCCCGTATCGACATCATGGCCGGCCTGCCCGAGCTGCGCCGCGACTGGATCCGCAACCGAGGCGACGTCGAGGAAGTCGCCCAGCGTGAGGTCCGCCCCGAGGACAATGGCCAGCTCGGCCCCGACCGCACCGCGAGCGCTGTTGCGCGGAGCGGCAACAGAAACGGCGGCGTCCAGCCCTTCCCCAATGTCCGCAAGCAGGTGCTCCGCGCCCGGCCCGGCGCCAACGTCTCCCAGATGCACTATGCCCGCCGCGGCATCGTCACGCCCGAGATGGAATATGTCGCCACCCGCGAGAATCTCGGCCGCGAGAGGCTCGCCGAATATGTGCGAGACGGCGAGGACTGGGGCGCCTCGATCCCCGACTATGTCACCCCCGAATTCGTCCGCGACGAGGTGGCGCGGGGCCGCGCGATCATCCCCAGCAACATCAACCACCCCGAATCCGAGCCGATGGCGATCGGTCGCAACTTCCTGGTCAAGATCAACGCCAATATCGGCAACTCCGCCGTCGCCTCCGACGTCGCGGCCGAGGTCGACAAGATGGTGTGGGCGATCCGCTGGGGCGCCGACACGATCATGGACCTCTCCACCGGCCGCAACATCCACGACACGCGCGAATGGATCCTGCGCAACTCGCCCGTCCCGGTCGGCACCGTCCCGATCTACCAGGCGCTCGAGAAGGTCGGCGGCATCGCCGAGGACCTGACCTGGGAGATCTTCCGCGACACGCTGATCGAGCAGGCCGAGCAGGGCGTCGATTATTTCACGATCCACGCCGGCGTGCGCCTGCCCTACATCCCGATGACCGCCAGGCGCGTCACCGGCATCGTCAGCCGCGGCGGCTCGATCATGGCGAAATGGTGCCTCGCCCACCACCGCGAGAGCTTCCTCTACGAGAAGTTCGACGAGATCACCGAGATCATGAAGGCCTACGACATCGCCTATTCATTGGGCGACGGCCTGCGCCCCGGCTCGATCGCCGACGCCAATGACGAGGCCCAGTTCGCCGAGCTCTACACGCTGGGCGAGCTCACCAGGCGCGCCTGGGAACAGGACGTGCAGGTGATGATCGAGGGCCCCGGCCATGTGCCGATGCACAAGATCAAGGAGAATATGGACAAGCAGCTGCAGGCGTGCGGCGAGGCGCCCTTCTACACGCTCGGGCCGCTCACCACCGACATCGCGCCGGGCTATGACCATATCACCAGCGGCATCGGCGCGGCGATGATCGGCTGGTACGGCACGGCGATGCTCTGCTACGTCACGCCCAAGGAGCATCTGGGGCTTCCCGACCGCGACGACGTCAAGGTCGGCGTGGTGACCTACAAGCTCGCCGCCCACGCCGCCGATCTCGCCAAGGGCCACCCCGCCGCGAAGATGCGCGACGACGCGCTGAGCCGTGCGAGGTTCGAGTTCCGCTGGCGCGACCAGTTCAACCTGTCGCTCGATCCCGACACCGCCGAGCAGTATCACGACCAGACCCTCCCCGCGGAAGGCGCCAAGACCGCGCATTTCTGCTCGATGTGCGGGCCGAAATTCTGCTCGATGAAGATCACGCAGGAGGTGCGGGACTTCGCCGCGAAGCAGAACCAGGGCGCTGAGAGCTTCCTCGCCGCCACCAATTCCTCCCCTTCAGGGGAGGTGGCATCGCGCAGCGATGACGGAGGGGCCGCGCCGCTAGGCGCGGAAGAAGCCGAGGCGGGCATGGCCGCGATGAGCGCCGTCTTCAAGGAAACCGGCAGCGAGCTCTACATGGGCTCGGGCGGGCGGGAGCACGATTGATCCGCCCGCATACGCGCGCCTAGGATCGCGGCATGAGCTGGTTCCGCCGGGCAAAGCCCGCCAATCCCTTTTCCGATGTATGGACCTGCGCCGGGTGCGGTGAGGTCCATCACGGCATGATGGACCTGGCGGCGTTCGCGCCCGATCCCTGGCCGCACGGCGAAGCGCGCGAGCCGAACGGCGCCATCCGGCTGGAAGGCGACTTCCTGTCCGAGGATTTCTGCGTGCTCGGCGGCAAGTATTTCTTCGTTCGCGCCGTGCTCGAAATCCCGGTGCGCGGCTTGGCGGAAAAGTTCGGCTTCGGCTGCTGGTCCACCCTGTCGCGCGAGAATTTCGACAAATATATCGAGGGCTTCGACGACGGCGCCTTTCCCGACTGGGGGCCGTGGACCGGCTGGCTATGCAACCGGCTCGAAACCTATATCGGCACCGAGCCACAGAGCGTCCATGTCTTCCCGCAGCCCGACCGGCAACGTCCCACGCTGCGCATCATGGACCCTGATCATGCCCTCGCGATCGATCAGGACGAAGGCATCACCATCGATCGGCTGATGGAGATCCTGCGCTACTACGGCCACGCGCCGGCCTGAGGGCGGCTCGCGGGAGTCGCCTCCGAAACGGACCAGCTTGCGTCCATTCCCGACGCGAAAGCCGATAGCCTGCCGGCATTCGCGTCGGGGGGAATGACTATGCGGTGGGGACGATCGGGGCTGGCGATCGGCGGCCTGTTGCTCGTGTTCGGCGCGTTGATCCTCGCACCCGCTGCGGCGGTTGAGGAGAAGGATCTCACGCCGAACGCCCCTGATTTCACCGCCGTCATCACCAAGGCCGCCGCCAAGCACCTGGTCCGGAAAGGCAGGCTGGTGAGATCCACTTCTTCCCCACCGAGTTGGGCGGCCCCAAGGACACGGTCAACACCGGCTACATCACCCCCGAAGCCGCCGAGGCCCGCGCGCTGCTGATCGGCACGCTCGAACGCTTCACCGACAAAGGCCTGATCGACAAGATGGCAGTCGAGCCCAACTATCGCGGCACGAGCATCATCCCCACCCGCCTCCACTTCAAGGCCTGGCACAGCATGCGCGACAGCCCGCCGTTCGAGGGGGTGTGGAGGTTTGGTAGGGAGGCGATGCGTTCTAGCATCAGTCGACGCTTCCCTCGAGAGATAGCTAGAGAGGCTTGAACATGCTTTGCGCATTATCGGAGTAGAGACGACTGTAGAACTCAATCGCATACCTGTCGGTCATTCCCGCTATAAAATCACATACGACCCGTAGCTGCTTTTGACGGTCATCTCTCGCGGCCACAAAGAGCTTCAGCGCATCCTCAGGTAAAAGGAGGTGGCCCTTCTCTCCGGCGAGAGCGCTGAATATCCCACTAACTATATCCTTGCCACGATACTCAGATACTTTGACCCGATTGGAAAATATAGTGGCTTCAAACGATAAATTCTTAAGAGTTTCAATTTTAATAAGTATTTCTTTGTCCACGACCACCTTACTTAACTGTGGTAGCTCATGGTTTTCTGTAATTGATACTCCTGATATAAATGAACCTACCAGGTCTGACGTAAACTGAGTCCTAATATAGCTATCGGTGGCTATATTGTCCAATTCTGTCATAACCTGTAATGAAGATAATATTCTCTCCGGCTTGGAGTCCGGTCGAAGAGGGCTTAGGTCTGTGGGTATCTCAAAATGGTTTTCAAATATTTCCAGAAATACTTGTAGCACGTCTGTTGCAGAAAAGTCCTCAATATTTACTTCTTTTTTTACCTTTTCTGCGACTCTGTGAAGTATGGAGAAGTCCATCGAAAGTATCTTTGAAGGGCATAGAAAACCAGCTTTGAAAGAGTCCTCAAGGTCATATGTAGAATAGGCGATATCGTCAGCGATATCCATTATCGAACATTCGATTGTCTTAAATGACGATCCTTGAAAGCCGGGTGCTACCGCTTCTTTTATATCGTCTACTACTGGCCTGTCCTCGAAATAATACCCTTTAGCTACTTTGTCTACTTTCTCGCGCTTAAGTCCAATCGGCCGATCGTACTTTAGAACGGCGCCGAGAGTTCGATAGGTTAAGTTGAGGCCCGCTCTTCTCTCTAGAGGGCAGGTTTGCGAGGTAAATCTCTTCTTCTCTAACTGGCTCACGATCCGAAGCGTCTGGGCATTGCCTTCAAACCCGCCATGCTCTCGCATTTGCTCATCGAGTGCTTCTTCTCCGTTGTGACCAAACGGTGGATGCCCGATGTCGTGTAGGAGGGCGGCTGTTAGGCAAATACGTGGATTTATCGGATTATTGGCGAAGAATGGCTGTTTGCCATTTATGGCATGGGCGATCGACTCAGCGATCTGACCCACTTCGAGTGAGTGGGTGAGTCTGTTCCGAAAAAAGTCGGATTCGTGCCCAGGGAAGAGCTGCGTCTTACCTTGAAGCCTTCGAAAGCTTGGGCAGTGAATAACCCGGGCGAAGTCCCGTCGGAACTCGTCACGCCAGCTTTCACTCGACCCTGTCTCCTGTATGAACCTGCTACTGTCTCTAGGTCCATACAGAAGATTGCTCATTCCTATCCCCCCGAATGAGCGGCCTTTTCTGACTGACGCCGAGGCCGTTCTTTCAGGCGCTCTTCTACCACCATTTTTAATAGGCGCAATTTTTCCTCAGAAATCCGATGGGATTCCGATGCAATCCTCGCATGGTCAGACATAGGCGCCTCATCCCCCCTTTAGTGAGCCCCGTCGCAAAACATTTGTAGAATCTATTCATGAACGCTTGTCCAGCTCAGATTCGACTACTCGTTAGTGAATCGCGTTGGAGATTTCGAACTCAGTATGTTCTTTATATGTTCCGAAATCAAGGACTGTCGTCGCTAAGTGACGCTCCCTAAAGTCCGAACCAAGCTGTCACCCCCAAGCCACACCCAATTCCAACATTCTCCAACACCCCCGATTGTTGGAGACATGTTGGAACCAAAATGCTCCATCCTCTCGGATGAAGCACAACCCCCGCAGAGGCCCGCGCATGCCCGCGGCCACGCAGCCCGCTGACGGACTCGACACCCCGTTCGATCCCGTCCCCACGCGCCCGCGCCACGACGGCTGGACGCCCGAGAAGCAGACCGGTTTCATCGACGCCCTCGCCGAATCCGGTTGCGTCACCGAGGCCGCGGCGCGCGTCGGGATGAGCGCCACCACCGCCTATACCCTGCGCCGCCGCCCGGACGCGCAGAGCTTCCGCATGGCGTGGGAGGCTGCTCTGGACCACGCCGTCCAGCGCCTGTCCGACGCCGCCTTCGCCCGCGCGCTCAATGGCGTGTCGCGTCCGGTCTTCTTCCAGGGCGAGCAGGTCGGCGAGCGGCGCTATTATGACGAGCGGCTCACCATGTTCCTCCTGCGCTATCGCGATCCGGTGCGCTATGGCGCCTGGCTCGACGACATGATCGCCGAGCGCCACCCGGACGGCGCCGCGCTCGCGCTCGCGCGCTGGACCGACCGGGTCGGGGACGATGCCTGGGCAGACGCGCTCGGCGGTCCCCGCTCGCCCCAGGCCGCACCGCTGCTCCGCCGCCGTCCTTCTCCCGACGAAGCCGAGGCCGAACGCGAAGCGCGCGAGGAGGGCCGGATCCATGCGATCCGCCAGAATGAATTCAACGCCTGGTTGCGCGACGACCTGATTCCGCCCAAGGATCGCGAATCGGGGGGGATGTAGTGTGAGCTTTGACAGCTTCCGCGCGCGTCTTGCCGTGATCCGGGTCGCCGCGATCCGGGCGGCAGGCTTCCGCGCGCCCGGTGAAGCAGGCTACGGCATCCCCGCGTCCGCTCCGTCCTCCTCCCGTCACCGCAGGACTGTCACGCCATGACCTATGCCAGGGACGCCGCTCCGCCCTATTACCACGGCAACCGCGCCGATCTCGCGCCCGGCGACCTGATCGGCCCCGGCTACGCGTCCAACTATGGCGAGCGCAAAGCCGCTTCCTGGGTCTATTTCTCCGGCACGCTCGAGGCCGCGATCTGGGGTGCGGAGCTGGCGCAGGAAGATGCGCGCGAGCGCGTCTATATCGTCGAGCCGACCGGCGAATTCGTCGACGATCCCAACCTCACCGACCAGCGCTTCCCCGGCAACCCGACCAAGTCCTACCGCTCGCGCGATCCGCTGCGCGTCATCGGCGAGGTCGAGCAATGGCAGGGCCATTCGCCCGAGCAGCTCCGCCACATGAAGGAGCATCTCGCCCGCCTCAAGGAAGCAGGTGTCGAGGCGATCGACTAGCGCGCCGCCCGCCATTGGCCGCGCACCGCAGGCCATGCTAGAAGCGCCCGCTCCCCGCATTTGAAAGGCCCGCTCATGCGTCGCTTCGCCCTGCTCGCCACCACCGCCGCGCTCGCCGCGCTCGCGGCGCTGCCGATCGCGACGACGTCCGCGGCGCCTACCCAGGCTGCGAAGCCCAAGCCCAAGCCGACCCCCGCGCCGACCTCGCGCCCGAAGGGCGGCGGCTCGGGCCACGTCAAGAGCTTCGACGGCGCCGACGGCAGCCTGCCCTCCACCCGGCCAACACCCCGCCCCACGCCCACGCACAGCCACCCGCACTAGGCGCGCCGCGCATCCCTTCCCGGACTCGCGCGTTCCTGCCGCATGATCCGCAAGCTCAAGGCCGGCTACCGCATCTACTCGCGGCACAAGGACCCGAGAACCGGCAAGCGCCGCAATCTCGGCACCTTCGAGACGCGCGCGGCGGCGGAGCAGCACGAGCGCGAGATCCAGTATTTCAAGCGGCACTGAAGCGCCCGCTGGTTCGCTTGCCCTCGCCCGCCGGCTTTGCCAGACCCCCGGGGATGAGCGAACCCTTCTCCCTGTCCGCGATCACCGAAGCGCCGGTCACCCCCGATCAGTCCGCGCCGGACGTGCGCCACCCGCCCTTCGTGCTGATCGCGCTCGCCGCGCTCGCCGGCGCGGTGCTGGTGCTCGCGATCCTCGGCCGCACCATCGCCGGCGGCAGCCGCTTCGCCTTCGACAGCGCGATCATGCTGGCGTTGCGCCAGGACGGCAACCTCGCGGTCCCCGCCGGTCCGCTCTGGCTCAAACAGGCGATGGTCGACGTGACCGCGCTGGGCGGCGAGACCGTGCTCACCCTCGCCGCCGCGGTCACCATTCTCTTCCTGGCGGTCAATCGCCACCTGCTCGCCGCGGCCCTCGTGTTCGCCGGCACCACCACCGGCTCGATCGCCGTCGCACTCGCCAAGCGTCTCGTCGGGCGCGAGCGGCCGGCCTTGGTCGATCACCTGGTCGAGGTCGGCTCGGCAAGCTTCCCCAGCGGCCATGCCGCCAACAGCGCGATCATCTATCTGACGATCGCGCTGGTCAGCATCCAGGTGGTCCACCGCAGCTCGGCGCGGCTGTTCCTGCTCGTCGCCACCCTGCTGCTGGTCGCAGCGATCGGGGTGAGTCGCGTCTATCTCGGCGTCCACTGGCCGAGCGACGTGCTCGCCGGCTGGAGCTTCGGCCTGCTCTGGGCGCTCGCCTGGTGGGCCGCGAGCAGCTGGCTGCGGTTGCGCCTGTCCCGGCGAGGCTAGTGCGCCCAGCGCTCGCCCAGCACTTCGGCCTTGCCGCCCTGCCAGCGCACTTCCATCGCCGGCTCGTCCTTGCGGCCCGGCGCGAACAGTTCGTAGATCGTCGCGCCGCCCTCGACCTGGCGGCTCTCGATCACCCGCTCGGGGGTGAAGGCGTCCTTCTTCGCCGCCGCAGCCGCGCGCACCGGCGCGGGGGCGGTGGCCCAGTCGATGTCGCGCTGCACTTCCACCGCGCTCAACTTGCCGTCGGCGTCCTGCAGCACGTCGATCTCGACCTCGCTGCCGTCGGGACGCTTGCCCTCGACGTCGTAATAGATGCGCCCCTCGAGCTCCTTCCGCTCGGCCTCGGCGATCGTCATTCCCGGCACCGTCGCCTCGACCAGCTCGGCGAGACCCGCGGGCAGCTCGGCCGCGGTGACCTCGTTGATCGCCGTCTCGGGGCCCTCGGGCAGCACGCCATTATCGGCTGCCGCGGCATTGTTGCCGGTCTCGGCGGCCGGGGAGCAGGCGGCGAGCGCCGCAACGAGAATGAGGGCGGGGGCGGTGCGGCGCATCGAAACTCTCCTCAAGGAAACCGGTGTCTATTCTGCGCCGGACGCGGCTGCAGCGCAACCTTCGCCGGGGCGAAACGCTTCATCCACAAGGAGGCCCGCCATGTTCGTCGCTGCCTATTGGTGGAAGGTGCATCCCGGCAAGGAAGCCCAGTTCCGCGCCGCTTGGCGCCGCGGGACGGAGCTCATCCAGGCCAAGTACGGCTCGCTCGGCTCGCGGCTCCATCGCGACGATCAGGGACGCTTCATCGGCGTCGCCGAATGGCCCGACCGCGCCACCTGGCAGGCGGCGTTCGACGCGAGGATGGTCTATGATGAGCCCGCGACCCGCGCCGCGTTCGTCGACGCTATCGCCGATGCGGCGACCGAGCCGCTGCTGCTGATGGAAGTCACCGACGACCTGCTCGACCGCGGCAGCTAGCTCAACCGTGCGCCACCGCCGAGCGCACGAACGGGTCGATCGCGGCGTGCCGCTCTGCCCGTTTCCACGCCTTCTCGTGGAAGAAGAAGGCGACCGCGTTGATGCACGGTTCGATCAAGGCGATCCCGCCGGCCAGCGTCAGCGAGCCGGTGAAGGCATAGGCGACCGAGAAGCCCACGATCAGATGGACCGCGAGATAGGTCAGCGTCTTCATGAGATCGCGGGGCATGGACGATTCCTCGTTAAGTGGAACCACCCACCTAGTGAATGGAGGAATCGATCCGAAACGCGAAGATATGGCTTCAGTGATCGATTCAGGCGATCAGACCAGCCTTATCGCGCATTCTCCAACTGGCCTCAGGCCGCGGCGCGCAGCTCCAGCCGTTCCCAGATCTCGACCAGCGCGGTGGTGAGTTCGCGCATCATCGTCTCGTCATGCGCCGGGCCGGGCGTGAAGCGCAGCCGCTCGGTGCCCCGCGATACCGTCGGATAGTTGATCGGCTGTACATAGACGCCGTATTCGGCGAGCAGGATGTCGCTGATCCGCTTGGCCTTGACCGGATCGCCGACCATCAGTGGCACGATGTGCGTGACCGAGTTCATCACCGGAAGCCCCGCCTCGGCGAACATCGCCTTTAGGCTCGCCGCAGCCGCCTGCTGCCCGTCACGCTCCGCGCTCGATTGCTTGAGGTGGCGGACCGAGGCGAGCGCACCGGCGACCAGCACCGGCGAGAGCGAGGTGGTGAAGATGAAGCCGGGGGCGTAGCTGCGGATCACGTCGATGATCGTCTGGTCCGCGGCGATATATCCGCCCATCACGCCGAACGCCTTGCCCAGCGTGCCTTCGATGATCGTCAGCCGGCCCGCCGCCTCGTCGCGCTCCGAAATGCCGCCGCCGCGCGCGCCGTACATGCCGACGGCATGGACTTCGTCGAGATAGGTGAGCGCGTTGTACTTGTCGGCGAGATCGCAGATCGCGTGGATCGGGGCGATGTCGCCATCCATCGAGTAGACGCTCTCGAACGCGATCAGCTTGGGCGCAGTGGGATCGTCGGCGGCGAGCAGCTCCTCGAGATGCGCGAGGTCGTTATGCCGCCACACGCGCTTCTCGCAGCCCGAATTGCGGATGCCCGCGATCATCGAGGCGTGGTTGAGCTCGTCCGAATAGATGATGCAGCCGGGCAGGATCTTGGCGAGCGTCGACAGCGTCGCCTCGTTCGAGACATAGCCGCTGGTGAACAGCAGCGCCCCTTCCTTGCCGTGCAGGTCGGCGAGCTCGCCTTCGAGATCGACATGGTAGTGCGTGTTGCCGCCGATGTTGCGCGTGCCCCCCGAACCCGCGCCGACATCGTGCAGCGCTTCCTCCATCGCTGCGATCACCTTGGGATGCTGGCCCATCGCGAGATAGTCGTTCGAGCACCACACCGTGATCGGCTTGGGGCCGTTGTGGCCGGCGAAGCAGCGCGCATTGGGGAAGGCGCCCTTGTTGCGCAGGATGTCGATGAACACGCGATAGCGGCCCTCGGCATGCAGCCGGTCGATCGCCTGAGTGAAGACGCGCGAATAATCCACGGCACGCGGGCTGGCGTCGGTGGGCACTGGGGTAGTCATGGGCGGTCCCGATAGCGGTTTTGCGCGGGCAATGCCAGCATCTCGATCCGGTCCGATTGGGCGGACGAACGCGATGGGGACCCATCCTGGATCGGGACTCCGGAGGCCGTTTCTGCTATGGTGAACGCACCGTGGGACGACTCGCAGCATTCCCGCGGCTGAGAGACCAGAAGGGCTCCCGCTTGAAGCGAAGGGAGATCGGTCGCATGGAACGGAACGACTATCATTATTTCAGGCAGCGCGAGCAGGACGAGCGCGCCTATGCCGAACGCGCCCAGGACCTGACGGCGCGCCGCGCGCATCTCGACATGGCCGAGCGCTATGCCGAGCGGGTGCGGTCGCTGGCGCCGCCGGTGTCCAACGCGATCTAGCCTTATGACGGCGGCCGGGCATTACCACCGGCCGCTGGCTTCGATATCGAAACGGTCAGAGCGCCTCGATTCGTTCGAGGCCGTAGCGCCCTAGTGCCGGGGCGAGCGCCTGTGCGGCCTCGTCGAGGCGCGTAAACACTGCGACGCCCGGCGCCGGCGTGCGGGGCCAGTCCTGACCCTCGGTCAGATGCGCGATTCGGCGCGCGATGCCGGGACCGCCATCGATGAACGCGATCGGCCGCGCCGCCGCCGCAGCAAGCTCCTCTTCGACCAGCGGGAAATGCGTGCAGGCGTTGACGATCACGTCGATCCTCTCGCCGCCGGACTGGCCGAACAGGCCTTCGAGCACCGTGTAGAACCGCGCCGGGTCGAGTGATTCGCCGCGCAGCTTCGCTTCGGCTAGCTGCACTAGCTCGGCGCTGCCGTGGCGGACCACCGTACAGTCGGCGGCGAATTCGGCGGCGAGCTTGTCGACATAGGGCTGGCGGACGGTCGCGTCGGTGCCGAGCACGCCGATGACGCGTGTCCGTGACAGCGCGGCTGCGGGCTTGATTGCCGGCACCGTGCCGACGATCGGTATGTCGAGCGCCGCGCGGACATGCGCCAGCGCGATGGTCGAGGCGGTGTTGCAGGCGATGACGATCAGCCGCGGCCGGTAGCGCTCGGCGAGCCGCCCGAGCAGCGCGGGCACGCGCGCGGCAATCTCGGCCTCGCTGCGCGTGCCATAAGGGAAGCCCGCGCTGTCGGCGGCATAGACCAAAGGCGCTTGCGGCAGCACGGCGCGGGTGGGCGCGAGCACGGAGAGGCCGCCCACGCCCGAGTCGAAGAAGAGGATGGGCCGGGTATCGGCCATATGCATGCATCGCCTGATTGAGATTGTTGCGCCCGCTTATCGAAGTACCTAGCTTCGGACGCAAGCAAGGGGAACGAAGCTGACCACCGAAATCCTCTGGGTGACGCCGACCCTGGCGCTGCTGCTGGGCTATCTGCTCGGCTCGATCCCGTTCGGCGTGCTGCTGACGCGCATGACCGGCGCCGGGGACCTGCGCGCGATCGGATCGGGCAATATCGGCGCCACCAACGTGCTGCGCACGGGCCGTAAGGGTCTGGCGGCGGCGACCCTGCTGCTCGATCTCGGCAAGGGCGCGGCGGCGGTGTGGATCGCCGAACGCCTGTGGCCGGGGACGGGCGTGCTCGCCGCTGCGGGCGCCTTTTTCGGCCATTGCTATCCGGTGTGGCTGGGCTTCAAGGGCGGCAAGGGCGTCGCGACGCTGATGGGGATCGTGCTCGCGCTGCACTGGCCGTCGGGGCTGGTGTTCGCGGCGGTGTGGCTCGGCCTGCTCGGCCTGGTCCGCATCTCGTCGGTCGCGGGGATGACCGCGGCGGTCAGCGCGCCGGTGAGCGCCGCCTTTTTCGACCGGTTCGATATCGTCCTGCTGCTCCTCGGCCTGGCGATGGTCGTGCTGTGGAAGCATCGCGCCAATATCGAGCGGCTGCTGGCCGGAACGGAGCCGCGAATCGGCCGCAAGGATGGGTGAGGCCGAGGCGGATCTCGCCCGGCTCCGCCTGATCCGTTCGCCCCGAATCGGCCCTGTCACCTATCGCCAGCTGATCGCCCGTTTCGGTACCGCCGAGGCGGCGCTGGACGCCTTGCCGGCGCTGGCGATGCGTGGCGGCGGCGCGACGCCGGTAATCGCCGAGGTCGCGGCCGTGCGCCGCGAGATGGCGGCTGCGGCGCAGCTCGGCGCGCGCTATCTGTTCCTCGGCGATCCCGATTATCCGCAGCTGCTTGCCGAGCTCGAAAATGCGCCGGCCGCGATGCTGGTGCGCGGCCAACTCGCGCTCGCCCGGCGCTCGTGCGTTGCGATGGTCGGCGCGCGCAACGCCTCGGCGGCCGCCTGCCGCTTCGCGCGCCAGCTCGCCCAGGGGCTGGCGGAGGCAGGCGCGACGGTCGTTTCCGGCCTGGCGCGCGGCGTCGACACCTCGGCGCATCTGGGCTCGATCGGCGGCGGCACGATCGGGGTGATCGCGAGCGGGATCGACATCGCCTTCCCGCCGGAGAATCGCGAGTTGCAGGAGCGGGTCGCCAATGAGGGCCTGCTGATCGCTGAACAGCCGCCGGGCACCGAGCCGCTCGCGCGCCATTTCCCTTCGCGCAACCGCATCATCGCTGGGCTCGCGCAGGGCACGGTGGTGGTCGAGGCGGCGCCGCGCTCGGGCTCGCTGATCACCGCGCGGATCGCGGCCGAGGCCGGGCGCGAGGTGATGGCGGTGCCGGGCTCGCCGCTCGATCCGCGCGCGCAGGGCTGCAACCTGCTGATCCGCGAGGGCGCGACCTTGGTGCAGAGTGTCGAGGATATCCTCGAGGCGATCCGCCCGATCGATCCGCGTGCGGTGCGTTCGCCCGTGCGCGACTTCGGCGGCGAGCCGGCGGCCGAGCCCAATGACGCCGAACGGCGCCGGATCGAAGGGCTGCTGGGGCCGGTCCCGGTTCCCGTCGACGAGCTGATCCGCCAGGCCGGGCTGCCTGCTGCGGCGGTCCAGCTCGTGCTACTCGAGCTCGAGCTTGCCGGGCGGCTGGAGCGGCATGCTGGCGGCCGGGTGAGCCTGATCTGACATGGCTGATACGCCCCGAATCGAACTGGCGGCATTGCTCAACGATGCCGCGGCGCTTGTCGGGGATCGCCCGCTGACCTTTGGCGCGGCAACCGCCATCTATGTCGCGGCGGGAATCTGGATCGACAGCCAGATCTGGTCATTGGGGGCGCAGTTCGTGACGCTGGGGGCGATCACCCTGCTTTCCGGCCTGCTCCAGTATCTCGTGCTTCGCCGCGCGCTCGGGCCCCCAGTGCCCGGTGGCCGGTTGGCGGCATTGCTCGCGCCAGTGACCGCTGTCGCGACCTATCTCGTCGTCTGGATCGTGGCCAGCATCGGCTATGTGCTGCTCGTGCTACCTGGATGCTATCTGGCTGGCCGCCTTTCGGCCGCGGTGGGGGTGAGCGTGGCCGAGCGCACCGGCCTGTTCGCGAGCATCGCGCAAAGCTGGCGGCGCACGCGGCAAAGCTGGTTGCCGCTGATGCTGGGACAGGCGCTGCTGCTCGTTCCGCTTTTCGGTTTTATCGGCCTTGGAGTCATCGTCTGGGTGGTCGATCAGGAGAGCTTGCTGTCCGACGAGACCTCGCTCGAATTCGCGCTGCTCAGCAACCTGGTGATCGGTGCGATCACGCTGGCGGGCTGGGCGATTGCGGGAGCGGCCTATCGCCTCACCGCACCGAAGGCCGGAGCGATCGAAGACGTGTTCGCCTGAGTCGAACTTCGCGTCACGCGCAGCGCAGGCGGATATGCGCGGCGCGGAGTGCCATGGGGTAGAGCGTCTCGTTTTCAGAGCGGACTCGTCCCCGGATCATTTCGAGGATCACGTCGAGATCGGCGGCGAAACGTTTGTGGTCCGCAGCGATTGCCGCTTCGTCCCACTTGGCCACGAATGCCCGCCAGCTGGCGCCCAACGTCGCATAGGCCTCGATCGCTTCGCGTGCGGCGACTCGCTGCCCGGCGTCCTTGCTGGCGAGCAGCAGCGGATAGATCTGCTCGTCCTCGATCGCGACATGGGGAGTCAACACGGCATCGAGCCGTTCCACAGCCTCGGCCAGCTCGGCCGGAACCGCATTCGCCTGCAACGCGCGAACCAACGCCGCGGCCGCCGCGGCGATCACGCTGTGATCGCGAATCAGGCGTTCGAACGAGAGCAAGGGAGAGACGCTGCCGGGCCCATTGCTCGCCCGATAGCCGGATCGGGTTAACAACAAGTCGCGCCGCAGCCCTCTTGACGCCCGGCGCCGCGGCTTCCCATCCTCGCGCGTATACGCGAAGCCTTTATCGGAACCCCATGCAGCTCGTCATCGTCGAATCGCCCGCCAAGGCGAAAACCATCGAGAAATATCTGGGCAAGGACTATCGCGTCCTCGCTTCCTACGGCCATGTCCGCGACCTGCCGCCTAAGGACGGCTCGGTGAAGCCGGACGACGGCTTCGCGATGGACTGGGAGACCTATCCCGACAAGGCGAAGCAGCTGAAGGCGATCACCGACGAGGCCAAGAAGGCCGATCGCCTGATCCTCGCCACCGACCCCGATCGCGAGGGCGAGGCGATCAGCTGGCACGTGCAGGAGCTGCTGGCGAAGAAGAAGGCGCTGCCCGCGGAGGTCGAGCGAGTCACCTTCAACGCGATTACCAAGGCAGCGGTGACCGAGGCGATGGCGCATCCCCGCCAGCTCGATACCGACCTGATCGACGCATACCGGGCGCGCCGCGCGCTCGACTATCTCGTCGGCTTCACCCTCTCGCCGGTGCTGTGGCGCAAGCTGCCGGGCGCCAAGTCGGCGGGCCGCGTCCAGTCGGTCGCGCTGCGCCTGATCGTCGAGCGCGAGCGCGAGATCGAGCTGTTCAAGTCGCAGGAATATTGGTCGGTCACCGCGCATCTCGAGCATGACGGCACCGCGTTCGACGCGCGGCTCACGCGGTTCGAGGGCAAGAAGCTCGATCGCCTGTCGATCGGCGACGAAGGCACCGCCATGCGCGCCAAGGCGGCAGTCGAGCAGGGCCGCTTCAGCGTCGCGTCGGTCGAGACCAAGCCGGCGATGCGCAACCCGCCGCCGCCTTTCACGACGTCGACCCTGCAGCAGGAGGCGGCGCGGAAACTCGGCTTTTCGGCGAGCCACACGATGCGCATCGCGCAGGCGCTCTACGAGGATGGCGCGATCACCTATATGCGGACCGACGGCGTGCAGATGGACGGCAGCGCCATCGACGCCGCGCGCAAGGCGATCGTGAACCGCTATCAGCCGAGCTACATCCCCGACAAGCCGCGCCAATACCAGACCAAGGCCAAGAACGCGCAGGAAGCGCATGAGGCGATCCGGCCGACGGATTTCAGCCGGGATCGCGCCGGCGGCGGCGACCATGCCAAGCTCTACGAGCTGATCTGGAAGCGTGCGCTGGCCAGCCAGATGTCGAGCGCGCGGATGGAGCGCACCACCGTCGAGCTGGAAGAGCCGACCGGGCAGGACGCGCTGCGTGCGACCGGCCAGGTGGTGATCTTCCCCGGCTATCTCGCGCTCTACGAAGAGGGCAGGGACGATTCGGAGGATGAGGACAGCCGCCGCCTCCCCGTGATCCGCCAAGGCGACACGCCGGCCAAGAAGGGCGTCGACGCCGAGCAGCATTTCACCCAGCCCCCGCCGCGCTTCTCCGAAGCCTCGCTGGTGAAAAGGCTCGAGGAGCTCGGCATCGGCCGCCCCTCGACCTACGCCTCGATCATTCAGGTGCTCAAGGACCGCGCCTATGTCCGCGTCGAGAA
Source organism: Sphingomonas sp. BT-65 (assembly GCF_026107375.2). NCBI lineage: Bacteria > Pseudomonadati > Pseudomonadota > Alphaproteobacteria > Sphingomonadales > Sphingomonadaceae > Sphingomonas > Sphingomonas sp. BT-65. The sequence continues at coordinate 2,253,414 of NZ_JAPCIA010000001.1, read as the reverse complement.
GAACCGCTTCTTCGCCGAGGAGAGCGGCCGGCTGCTGACCGCGTTCCTCGAGCGCTTCTTCGAGAAATACGTCAACTACGACTTCACCGCCGGGCTCGAGGAGGAGCTGGACGACGTGTCGGGCGGCCGCGCCGGGTGGCAGGCGGTGCTCGACGCCTTCTGGAAGGATTTCCGTCCGCGTACCGACGAGGTGATGGAGCGCAAGCCGAGCGAGGTTACCGAAGCGCTCGACAAGTTCCTCGAGCCCTATCTCTTCCCCGACAAGGGCGACGGCAGCGACCCGCGGCTATGTCCGTCGTGCGGCGAGGGGCGTCTGGCGTTGCGCGGCGGCAAGTTCGGCGCGTTCGTCGCCTGCTCCAACTATCCCGAGTGCAAGTTCACCCGCCGCTTCGGCCAGCCGGGCGGCGAGAATGGCGGGGATAGCGGGCCGGAAGTGATCGGGCAGGATCCGGTGACGGGCGAGGACATCTCGCGCCGTTCGGGCCGGTTCGGGCCGTACATCCAGCGCGGCGAGGGCAAGGACGCGGCGCGCGCCTCGATCCCCAAGGACATTCCCGAGTTCGATCTCGACTGGGCGGTGAAGCTGCTCAACCTCCCGCGCACGATCGGCGACCATCCCGAGACGGGCAATCCGATCACCGCGTCGATCGGCCGCTATGGCCCCTATCTGGCGCATGACGGCAAGTACGCCCGGCTGTCCTCGACCGCCGAGGTGTTCGAGACGGGAATGAACGCGGCGGTGGTCAAGCTCGCCGAGGCCGCGAATGGCGGCGGCCGGGTGCAGCGCGGCTCGCGCGAGCCGCTGAAGGTCATGGGCGCACACCCGGTGTCGGGCGCGGAGATCAAGCTGATGGAAGGGCGCTTCGGCCCCTATCTCACCGACGGCACGACCAATGCGACGCTGCCCAAATCGGTCGATCAGGCCGCGCTGACTCTCGACGAGGCGGTGCAGCTGATCGACGCCAAGGCAGCGGCAGGGCCGGCCAAGAAGAAGGGCCGCAAGGCGCCCGCGAAAAAGGCTCCGGCGAAGAAGGTGCCCGCCAGGAAGACGGCGGCGAAGAAGTAGCTCAGGCCGCTCGCAGCGTGGTCAGCTGGAGCCAGGAGCGTGCCTGCTTCTGCGCCTCGATGATCTCGCGCGCGGTCATGTCCTCGGCGATCTCCGCGCGCATGTACGGCGCGTGGGCATCGCCCTTGAGAGCGGCGATGTTGAACCATTTGTGCGCTTCGATCAGGTCGACATCGATGCCGGCCGCGCCGCTCGAATAGACCATGCCGAGCTCATAGGCCGCTTCGGCGTTTCCCCGCGCCGCGTCGGCCAGCCGGCTGTCGATCAGGAACTGTGCGCTCTTAAGACTGTTGCCCATGACGTTGCCCCACTTTTGCTCTGTATCCTCATGGGACGCAGGGTGGGGCAGTCATGGTAACTAAAGCGTTAATGTTGTTTACGCGCCTTCGACGGAGATGTTGTCGATGAGGCGCGTGCCGCCGATCCGGGCAGCAGCGAGCAGGCGGCGGGGCCTTCCAGCGGCTGGGGCGCCCAGCGTTTCGGCGTCCACCAGTTCGACATAATCGATGTCGAAGCCCGCCGCTTCGAGCGAGGCACGGGCGGTAGCGAGCGCGCCTTCCGCATCGTCGCCCTTCTCGATCGCCTTGGCCGCGACTCCGAGCGCGCGGGGCAGCGCTACCGCGGCGGCACGGTCCTCCGGCGCGAGATAGGCGTTGCGCGAGGACAGGGCGAGGCCGTCATCGTCGCGCTGAGTCGGCACGCCGCGCACCTCGATGTCGAAATCGAGATCGGCGACCATGCGGCGGATCACCGCAAGCTGCTGGAAATCCTTCTCGCCGAACAAGGCGATGTCGGGCTTCACCTGGTTGAACAGCTTGGCAATGACCGTCGCGACGCCGTCGAAATGGCCGGGCCGCGCGGCGCCGTCGAGCGGCTCGCTCACGCCCGCGACCGCGACATTGGTCGAATGCCCCTTGGGATACATAACCTCGACCGGGGGCAGCCACAGCAGGTCCACGCCCGCTTCGGCGAGCATCCGCGAATCGGCCTGCTCCTTGCGCGGATATTGCGCTAGATCCTCGTTCGGGCCGAACTGCTTGGGATTGACGAAGATCGACACCACGACTCGAGTCGCAGCGAGCTTCGCCTCGGCCACCAGCGCCATGTGCCCGGCGTGGAGCGCGCCCATCGTCGGCACGAACGCAATTCGCTCTCCGGCGGCTCGAAATCCCGAAATGGCATCGCGGAGGTCGGGAAGCTGACGGACGGTTTGCACGCGCATGAGGCCTTGGATATGGACGGAAGCGCGGCCTTCTATGGGGGGTGGGTCCGGTGATCAATCAAGGAAGTTAATTGGTGGGCGAAGCGTCGAACCCGTTGCATGTCATCGTCTTCGCCAACGAGAAGGGCGGCACCGGCAAGTCCACCACGGCAGTCCACACCGCGATCGCGCTGGCGGCGCGGGGCGCGCGCGTCGCATGCCTTGATCTCGACCATCGCCAGCGCACGCTCGGCCGCTATCTCGACAATCGCCTCGCCACGATCAAGCGCACTGGGCGCGAACTGCCGATGCCGCGCTACGAGACGCATGACGGCGAGAGCAACGAGCTGTTCTCCGAATCGCTCGAACGGCTGAGCGAAGGATCGGACTTCCTGATCGTCGACACGCCGGGCCGCGACGACAAGTTCGGGCGGATCGCGATCACCAACGCCGATACGCTGGTCACGCCGATGAACGACAGTTTCGTCGATTTCGACCTGATCGGCCATGTCGACCCGGACACGTTCCGCGTGACTCAGCCGAGCTTCTATTCCGAGCTGATCTGGGATTCGCGCAAGCGCCGCGCCAAGGCCGATGGCGCGACGATCGACTGGGTCGTCCTGCGCAACCGCATGCAGCATATCGAGGCGCGCAACATGAAGCGCGTGTCCGAGGCGATCGATCAGCTCGCCAAGCGAGTCGGCTTCCGCGTCATCCCCGGACTCAGCGAGCGCGTGATCTACCGCGAGCTGTTCCCCAAGGGGCTGACCATGCTCGACGCGCGCGAGTTCGGTGAGATGGGGCTGGCGCATGTCGCGGCGCGGCAGGAGCTGCGCGAGATGATGGCGGGGCTGGCGCTGCCCGAAACGCCCGAAACCGCCAGCACCATGCCGATGTTCGCGTGACGCGGCCATGATCTGGAAGCTCCTCGTCGCGCTGGCGATCGGCTGGATCGGCTGGCGGATGTGGCACGGCTGGGGGCGGCCGATGCCCGGCACGCCTACGCCGGCCCCGATCCCGCCCGCGCCGGCCGGCCCCGAGGCGGACGCGCGCGCGGTGCTCGGCGTCAGCGCGGAGGCCGGACCCGAGGAGATCCGCGCCGCACACCGCCGCTTGATCGCCAGCGTTCATCCCGACCGCGGCGGCTCGCCCGAACTGACGCGTCAGGTGAATGCTGCACGCGATACGCTGCTTCGCAGATCGGACGGTTGAAACTTCCGTCCCGCTCGCGGATTGGGCGGTTACCGAAACCTCCGGGAGGCATCATGACGCACCGTTTCGACCCGACCTCGCTCCGCGAGTATGACATCCGCGGCATCGTCGGAAAGACGCTGGGGCCGGCCGACGCGCGCGCGATCGGCCGCAGTTTCGCGACGTTGCTGCGCCGCGCGGGCGGGCATCGCGTCGCGGTCGGCCGTGACGGGCGCATCTCCTCGCCGGAGCTGGAAGCCGCGCTGGTCGAGGGGCTGACCGCATCGGGTTGCGACGTGGTGCGCACCGGCATGGGTCCCACGCCGATGCTCTATTATGCCGAGGCGATCCTAGAAGTGGATGGCGGCATACAGATAACCGGCAGCCACAATCCCGGCGATTACAACGGCTTCAAGATGGTGTTTCAGCACCGTCCGTTTTTCGGCCAGGACATTCAGGAGATCGGCCAGCTTGCCGCGGCGGGCGACTGGGAGGACGGCGCGGGAAGCGTCTCCGACGCCGATGTCCTGGACGATTATGTCGGCCGCCTGTTCGCGGGCTATGCGGGTGGCAGCTTCCGGATCGGCTGGGATGCCGGCAATGGCGCCGCCGGCCCGGTGATCGAGAAGCTGGTCGAGCTCCTGCCGGGTGAGCATCACACGCTGTTCACCGATGTGGACGGTAATTTTCCGAACCATCACCCCGATCCCACCGAAGAGAAGAATCTGGCGGACCTGCGGCGGCTCGTCGCCGAGAAGAACCTCGATTTCGGACTGGCCTTCGACGGCGACGGCGACCGGATCGGCGCGATCGACGGCGAAGGCCGCGTGATCTGGGGCGATCAGCTTCTGTCCATTCTGGCTGAACCTGTGCTCAGGAAGGAGCCCGGCGCGACGATCATTGCCGACGTCAAGGCGTCGCAGATGCTGTTCGACCGCGTCGCGGAGCTCGGTGGGCAGCCGCTAATGTGGAAGACCGGCCACAGCCTCGTGAAGACCAAGATGAAGGAGACGCACGCGCCGCTCGCCGGCGAGATGAGCGGCCACATCTTCTTCGCGCAGGACTATTACGGGTTTGACGACGCGCAATATGCCGCGGTGCAGCTGATCAACGCGGTGCACCTGATCGGCAAGTCGCTCACCGAGATTCGCGGGAGCATGCCCGCCTTCGTCAACACGCCGGAGATGCGCTTCCAGATCGATGAGAGCCGCAAGTTCGCGGTGATCGACGAGGTGCTGGCGCGATTGAAGGCGGCTGGCGCCGACGTCAACGACACCGATGGCGCGCGCGTCAACACGCCCGACGGCTGGTGGCTGTTGCGCGCGTCGAACACGCAGGACGTGCTGGTCGCGCGCGCCGAAGCGAAGAGCCAGGAGGCGCTCGACCGCCTGCTCGCGCAGATCGACGCGCAGCTCGAGGCGAGCGGCCTCAAGCGTGGACCGCAAGCGGCGCATTGAACGACGCACTATTGTTCGGCTGGCTCGCGGCGCGGTCGATCGCGCGCGGGCTGCCGGCGCCAGTAGCGGATCATGACGGATTCCGGGTCGATACCGGGGGTGAAGTCGAAATCTGCCGCTGGGCCTTCACCCGGCCTTGCACGGGACTGACAGAGCTCGGCCACGCGCTCGACGCGCCCGGCTATTTTCTCAAGCTGTGCGGCAATGGCGCGGATCTGCTGGCACCGCTTCCGCCGCGCTGGCGCCTGCAGGATCTGGGCTATTGTATGCAGGGGCCGGAGACCCCGCCGCCGGCGTCCGCGCTGCCTGCGGGCTATACGCTGCAGTTCGATCGCGATGCGCGGGGCAGCCGCGTCGCCATCCTGGCGCCGGACGGCGCGCTTGCCGCGAGCGGTACCGCCGCCGAGGCCGGGGGAGTCTTCGTCTACGACCGGATCATCACCGAGCCGAACCATCGCCGCAGGGGATTGGGCCGCGTCGTGATGGCGGCGTTGCATGAGACCCGAGCGGATCGCGCAGCGACCGAGCTGCTTGTCGCTACCGACGAAGGCCGCGCGCTCTACACTGCGCTCGGCTGGACGGTGCTCTCGCCCTTCGTCACCGCCGAAATCCCTTCCGCCTGATCTCCGTTTCGACTCGCTTTTCGGGCCGCTACCTCCCACTTAGGCGGGCATGGCTGCAATGCCCCAGATCATCCGCGTCATCGATCTCGAGACCACCGGCGACAAGCCGCCGGCGCATGCCGTGTGCGAGATCGGCTGGCAGGATGTCGCGCTCGGCGCGAACGGGCGGTGGGAGCTGCAGGGCGAAGGCGGCAACCGCATGGTCAATCCCGGCCGGCCGATTCCGCCGCTGACCATGGCGGTGCACCATATCCGCGATCAGGACGTCGCCGACGCGCCGTGGTGGCACGATGTCGCGCGGCCGATCCTCGATCCCTGGCCGCGCCGCCTCGCGCTCGCCGCGCACCGCGCGAGCTTCGAGGAGCAGTTCTGCACGCCCGCGCTCACCCGTGGCGCCGACTGGATCTGCACCTGGAAATGCGCGATGCGGCTGTGGCCGGGAAGCCCGGGCTTCTCGAACCAGATGCTGCGCTATTTCCGTATGCCCGAGGGGTTGGAGCATGAACGCGGCCTGCCCGCGCACCGCGCTTTCCCCGACGCCTATGTGACCGCGCATCATCTGCGCGACATGCTCAACGAAGCGAGCGTCGCGCAGCTGATCGAATGGTCGAAGCTCCCCGGCCTGCTGCCGCGCGTCCGCTATGGCCCCGATCGCGGCAAGGAATGGAGCGAGATTGACGACGATTCGCTCGACGGCTTCCTCCAGGATCGCGACGCCGATATCCGCTACACCGCACAGGTCGAGCTGGAGCGGCGGCGCGGGCATGGGCGCGTGGTTCGCCCGGAACGGCAGCCGGCGCTGTTCTGAAACGCGCTGGACGCCGCGCGCTTCGCCATTAGTATGACTATATGGCCCAAGCTTTCCGCGCCGCGTGTGCGCTCGCCCTCGCTGCCCCCCTGCTCGCCGCCGCAGCGCCGCGGCAAGCCGCCCAGCCGGCCTCGCCGGTCCTGAGCGCCGGCTTCACCTTCGAAACCGCGCCCTATCCTCAGGTCCATGCCTCGACGATCGTCGAGACGCGCGCGGGCACGATCCTTACGGCCTGGTTCGGCGGCACCCGGGAGCGCAATCCGGACGTCGAGATCTATGTCGCGCGATACCAGGACGGCGCCTGGCAACCGGCCGTGAGTGTGGCCAACGGCATCCAGCCCGGCCGCCCACGGCTGCCGACCTGGAACCCGGTGCTGTTCCAGCCCAGGAACGGCCCGCTGACCTTGTTCTACAAGGTCGGCCCGAGCCCGCGCGAATGGTGGGGGATGGTGATCACCTCGACCGACGATGGCCGGACGTGGAGCAAGCCGCAGCGCCTGCCCGACGGGATTCTCGGTCCGATCAAGAACAAGCCGGTCGAGCTGGCCGACGGCAGCTGGCTGTCGCCGTCGAGCACCGAGCAGGAGGGCGACCGCTGGTCGCTGCACTTCGAGCGCAGCAGCGACGGCGGCAAGAGCTGGCAGGCGACTCCGCCGGTCGCTTCGCCCGAAGGCATCGATGCGATCCAGCCGAGCATCCTGTTCAACAAGGATGGGCAGCTTCAGGCGGTGGCGCGGACGCGCGAGGGCGTGGTGGCGGCGAGCTGGTCGAAGGATCAGGGCAAGAGCTGGTCGCCGCTCTCGGCGATCGACCTGCCCAATCCCAATTCGGGGACCGATGCGGTCACGCTTGCCGACGGGCGGCAGCTGATCGTCTACAACCACACCGCACACAGCCATGCGCGGGCGGGCAAGGGCTTGCGCTATCCGATCAACGTCGCGATCTCGGACGACGGCGTCGCCTGGCGCAAGGTGCTGACGCTGGAGAGCGCGCCGCTGGGCGCGGGCTATGCCTATCCCGCGGTCATCCAGGCACGCGACGGGCGCGTGCACATCACCTATACCTGGGACCGCAAGCGCATCCGCCACGTGGTGCTCGATCCCGCGCGGCTGCCCAGGGGCGATTGGGCTGATGCGCCGACGGTGACCGGTCCCTAGAACAGGGCCGGTCACGGCGGCGATCAATATTTCATTCGCTTCGTCTTGATCTTGCGTGTTTTCAGATAGGCTTGGACGCTTTCGGGACCCGCGAGATGCCCTGCGCCCACAGCGACGAACACCACCCCCGGCTTGTCGAGCCGTTCGTCGATCCATTCCGCCCACCGGGCATTGCGGTCTGCGAGCAGCTTCTTCGCGAGGTCGGGTGATGCCTTGAAGCCTTCGTTCATCCGCGCGGCAAGCCTTTCGGCGTCGCCCGCTCCCCATTCGGCGATCATCGCGTCGAGCGTGGGTCCCGTCTCGGCTAGCTTGTCGATTGTCTCAACCAGCAGTTTGATCTGGTCGCCATCCGACAGCGAATCGAAGAAACCGAACTGCTCGTCCACTGTCTCAAGACCCGAAACAGGCTTGTTCGCCGCCTTGGCCGCGTTGTTGAGAGCTGCCTCAACGCCGCTTTGGGGGTTGTAGCCCAGCCGGATCGCCGACAGCCCGATAATTTGAATACTTGCGACCCACGGATCGACACGATCGAAGCTGGCTGGCGGCAAGCCGAGATCGGCTACAGCTTTAACGAACTCGGCACGCTTTTCCTCAGGTAGACGCTCGGTGAGCGTCGGGCCGGTCGGGTTGAAGCCCAGTTTCAAGATCGTTTGCTGAACGGCGGCCGGATCAGGCGTGCCGCCGATCTCGGTCACGAGCTCGCCGCTCGCGTCAAACGCCTTCTTCACGGCTTCGTCGAACCAGGACAGGCCCGGCTTCAGGATGTGGACGGTGCCGAACAGATAGATCGTCGTGTCCTTGTCCTTGACCACCCACAGCGCCGGGTCGGCGTCCTTGGCCGCGGGTGCTTGTGCCGCGTCCTGCGCCAAGGCGTTTGGCGCGCTGAGCAGGAGGGCGAGCGGCGCGGCGTGGCGAAGCAGCTTGGTAAGCATCTCAACTCCGGGTCAGATTCGGGGCGACCCTATGCGATGACGTTGGCGACCGCCACGCCCTTTCCGCGCGGGATCGCCGCGATGAACGCCGCGACCGTGGTGCCGATGCACAGCTGATAGGGGAAGGCGAGGCCCGCGGGGCCGAGGACGAAGGGCTGGAGCAGCAGCACGGTCACGAACCCCGCCGCGAGTCCCGCGATCACCGATGCGCTGCTGCCGCGGGTCGTGAACACCGCGACGAAATAGACGCCGAGCAGCCCGGCATAGGCGAACACCATCACCTGCAGCGCGAATTCGAGCAAGGGCATGTCGGTGTGGCGCTGCCAGTAGAAGCTCAGCACCGCCATGCCGAACATCGCGGCCGCGACGATCCCCATGCCCCACCGCCCCGCATGCACATAATGTTTCGCACTCGCCTCACCCGTCCGCTCGCGCCACGGCCGGTAGAAATCGCTGATCATCACCGAAGACATCGCGTTGAGCGCCGAGTTGGTGGTGGCGACCGCCGCCGCCGTCACGCCGATCGTGACGAGCCCGCGCAGACCTGGCGGCACCTGGGTCAGGATATAGTGGACGAACACCGTGATCTTCTCGCCCGCGAAGCTGGTCGCGGCCTGGTTCTGCGCACCGATCAGGTCGGGGCGGTTGTAGAAGACATAGAGCAGCAGCCCGATCGTCACGAACATCGCGATCAGCGGGATGCTGGCGAGCTGCGAGAGGATCAGGCCGCGCGCGCCGGTCTTCGCGTCGGGGCTGGCGAGCAGCCGCTGCGTCGTATCCTGGTCGAGCCCGGCATTGGCGATGTTGAGCAGGAACAGGCCGGTGAAGATCGCCAGCACCGTGAACGGCTTGGACAGGTCGGTGGAGAAGTCGAACAGCCGCAGCTTGTTCACCCCTTCCGGCGTGCTCGACAGCGCCGCGATCAGTTCGGCGTTGCTCGCCGGGATCGACAACCGCAGGAACACTAGCACCGCGACCGCCGAGCCGGCATAGATGACGAACTGGATGAGATCGTTCCAGATCACCGACTTGAGCCCGCCATGGAAGGTGAAGAGGAAGCTCACCAGCATCACCGCGGCGGCGGAGAGAATGATCGCCTGTGCATCGATGCTGCCGAACGCGACCATCGCGATCGCGATCGCGGCGAGATAGACGCGCGCGCCGCCGGCGAGCACCCGCCCAACCAGGAACATGCCCCCCGCCCATTGCTTGGCGCGCGCGTCGAACCGCGCCTCGAGCAGCTCGTACACCGTGGTTGCCCGCATCGCGTAGAAGCGCGGGATCAGCACATAGGCGACGAAGAATGCTGCCAGCACCGGCGCGACCACGGCGCCGAGATAGCTGTAATCGCCACGATAGCCCTGATCGGGCGCACCGAGGAAGGTCGCCGCCGATTGCGTCGCGGAGAGCACCGACACCGCCGCGAGCCAGGCCGGAACGGTCCGGCCCGCCAGGAAGTAATCCCGCGCGTCATCCGCCTTGAAGCGCGAGAACAGCCAGCCGCCGGCGAGCAACACCAGCACGTAGAGCCCGACCACCAGCCAGTCGAGCGGAGCGAATTGCGGAGTCATCGCGAGTTTGTAGCAGCGCCGCGCGCGCCGTCATCCTCCAAGTGCGGAACGACTCCCGCGCTCGCGCTTTGAATCGGTCACGCAACGAGGAGCAACGCACATGGCCGCGCGCGCCTATTGGCAGGGGCAGATCCGCCTCGCGCTCGTCTCGATCCCGGTCGAGATCTATTCGGCGACCAAGTCGGGCGCGCAGATCGCGTTCCACCAAGTCCACGAACCCTCGGGCAAGCGGATCAAGTACGAGAAGGTCGTGCCCGGCATCGGCCCGGTCGACACCGACGAGATCATGAAGGGCTTCGAGTATGAGAAGGGCGAATATGTCCTGCTCGACCAGGAGGAGATCGAGGCGGTCAAGCTCGAGTCCAAGAAGACGCTGGAGCTGACCCAGTTCGTCGATGCCGACGAGATCGATGTGCTCTATTACGAGAAGCCCTATTTCGTGGTGCCCGCCGACGATCTGGCCGAGGAAGCGTTCGTGGTGCTGCGCGAGGCCCTCAAACGTACGCGGAAAGTGGGGCTGGGGCAGCTCGCGATGCGCGGGCGCGAATATGTGGTGAGCCTGAAACCCTGCGGGCGCGGCATGGTGCTCGAGACGCTGCGCTATGCCGACGAGGTCAACAAGGCGCAGGGCTATTTCCGCGACATCCCCGATATCGAGCCCGACGCCGAGTTGCTCGGCCTCGCCGAATCGCTGATCGAGAAGAAGGCGGCGAAATTCGATCCGAAGGAGTTCCACAACCGCTATGTCGAGGCGCTGGAGAAGCTGATCGAGCGCAAGCGCAAGCAGAAGAGCAACCGCCTGATCATCGAGGACAAGGACGAAGGCGGCGACAAGCGCGGCTCGAACGTCGTCGACCTGATGGCGGCGCTCAAGAAGAGCCTGGAGAAGCCGGGCGCCGCGAAGAAGCCGGCCGCCAGGAAGGCGCCCGCGCGCAAGCGGGCGTGAGGCGATGGCTGCAAAGGCTGATCCGCTCGCCAAATATAATTCGAAGCGGGACTTCTCGAAGACCGCCGAGCCCAAGGGCGAGCTCGATCGCGGCAAGGGCCGCAAGTTCATCGTCCAGAAGCATGACGCGACCCGGCTGCACTGGGACTTCCGGCTCGAGCTGGACGGCGTGCTCAAGAGCTGGGCGGTGACGCGCGGGCCGAGCCTCGATCCCGACGAGAAGCGGCTCGCGGTGCGCACCGAGGATCATCCCATGTCCTATGCCAGCTTCGAGGGGACCATCCCCAAGGGCGAATATGGCGGCGGCACGGTGATGCTGTGGGACGAGGGCGAATGGGCGCCGATTGCGGGCAAGAGCGCCAAGGATCTGGAGAAGGGCCATCTCCACTTCATGCTCCGCGGCGAGCGGATGAACGGCGAATGGCTGCTGGTCCGGCTGCCCCCGCGCGGCAAGGAGAAGCGCGAGAACTGGCTGCTGCGCAAGATCGACGACGATGCGGCGGGGGCGACCGATGCCCTGGTCGAGACCGGCCTCACCAGCGTCAAGACCGGCCGGACGATGCAGGAGATCGCCGAGGGCAAGAAGGCCAAGGCGAAGACCGGACCCGCCAAGCCTACCCGCACTGCCCCGAAGCGCGCGGGCGCATTGCCCAAATTCCAGCCACCCCAGCTCGCGACGCTGGTGGACAGCGTGCCCGCCGGCAATGGCTGGCTGCACGAGATGAAATATGACGGCTACCGCACGCTGATCGCGATCGGGAAGGGCGGACCCAAACTCTATACGCGCACCGGGCTCGACTGGACCGCCAAATTCCCCGGCATCGCGCTGGCCGCGCGCACGATTCCCGCCGGCTCGGCGCTGATCGACGGCGAGGTCGTCGCGTTCAAGGACGGCAAGACCGACTTCTCGACGCTGCAGGACGCGATCTCGAATGGCGGCGAGGGGCTCACCTATTTCGCCTTCGATCTGCTCGCGCTCGACGGCGAGGATATCGCCAAGCTGCCCCAGGCGCAGCGCAAGGAACGGCTGCGCGCGCTCATCGCCGGCGCGGATGAACGCATCCTCTTTTCCGAGCATGTCATCGGCGCGGGCGAGAAACTGTTCGAAGCGATGTGCGGCGCCAGCCACGAAGGCGTTGTCTCGAAGCGCGCGGACGCGCCCTATCGCGGCCGACGGACTAAGGCCTGGCTCAAGACCAAATGCACGCGGCGGCAGGAATTCGTGATCGTCGGCTGGACCGAAAGCAGCGCCAAGGGCCGCGGTTTCCGCGCGCTGCTGCTCGGAGTGAACGAGGACGGCAAACTGCGCTACGCGGGCAAGGTCGGTACCGGCTTCAATACCGAGACCAGCCATGCGTTGCGCGACCAGCTCGACCGCCTCGCCCGCAAATCGGCCGCGATCGACGTCCCGCGCGAGGCGGCACGCGGTGCACATTGGGTGACGCCCAAGCTGGTCGCGGAGGTCGCCTTTGCCGAATTCACTGCCGAGAATGTCGTGCGCCACGCCAGCTTCCTCGGCCTGCGCGAGGATAAGCCGGCGGGCGAGGTCGAGACCGAGGAGGTGGCAACCATGCCCAAGGCACCCGAAATCGACGTCAGGATCAGCAATCGCGACCGGGTGATCTTCCCCGACGCCAAGATCACCAAGGGCGACCTCGCCGATTTCTATGCCGAGGTGGCGCCGGTGCTGCTCCCCTGGCTCGCCAGCCGCCCGATCAGCCTGGTGCGCTGCCCGCAGGGCCGCGCCAAGCATTGCTTCTTTCAGAAGCACGATGCGGGCAGCTTCGGCGAGCATGTCCATCATATCGACATCAAGGAGAAGGACGGGTCGGTCGAACCCTATCTCTATGTCGAGGATGAAGCGGGGCTGCTCACCTGTGTGCAGATGGGCACGATCGAGTTCCACGGCTGGGGCAGCCTGGTCGCCGACGTCGAGAAGCCCGACCGGATGGTGTTCGATCTCGATCCCGACGAGGGGCTCGATTTCGAGGAGGTGAAGAAGGCGGCCGACGACCTCAAGCGGCATCTCGCCGATATCGGCCTCACCACCTGGCCGATGCTGTCGGGCGGCAAGGGGCTCCATGTCGTCGTGCCGCTGCGTCCCGAAGCGGAGTGGCCGGCGGTCAGGTCGTTCGCCGAGCGCTTCGCGCGCGCGCTGGCGGAGGCCGAGCCTGACCGCTTCACCGCCAACCTCAAGAAAGCTAACCGCAAGGGCAAGATCTTCCTTGATTATCTGCGCAACCAGCGCGGTTCTACGGCCGTGCTGCCCTATGTCGCACGGGCGCGGCCGGGCGCGCCCGTGTCGGCACCGATCAGCTGGAGCGAGCTGCGCGACCTCGAGACGCCGCAACGCTTCAGCGTGAAGGACGCGGCCGAGCTGATCGAGCGCGCCAATGGGCGCGCGCTCAAGGGCTGGGGACAAGCCGATCAGATGCTGCCCGACATCTGACCTCAGAAGGTGATCTTTGTTGCACCGCCATATCAATGGGGTCACAAGGCGCGGCGGAAGGGGTTGGTGAATTTGGCGAGCGTAGTGGCGACATCCCTGTTCGATGCGGCCACCATCGCCGCGCGCTGGGTGGCCGCCTACCGCGCCGCGACCCCCGCGACCGACATGCTCTACGCTGCCGGGCTCGACGATCCGGCATGGAATGCGCTGTTCGAGGAACTGGCCGGTCGCTCGGGCGACGATCTCGTCAACGCGCGCGAGCGGGCGCAGCGCCACGCCGAGGATATCGGCACCGGCTTCCGCATCGCGGGCGAGGTTGAGGAGCGCCGCTGGCCGCTCTCACCGATCCCGCTGCTGATCGCCAAGCGCGAATGGGACACGATCGCCACCGGTGTCGCGCAGCGCGCCGACCTGCTCGAAGCGCTGCTCGCCGATTGCTATGGCGAGCAGAAGCTGGTGTCGGGCGGTTATCTCCCCGCCGCGCTGGTTACCGGCAGCCCTTATTTCCTGCGGCCGATGGCGGGCCTCGCGCCGCCGGGCGGCTATCACCTGAACTTCGTCGCGGTCGATCTATGTCGCGGGCCGTCGGGCGAATGGCGCGTGCTGTCCGACCAACTCCGTGCGCCCGTCGGGGCGGGCTATGCGCTCGAGAACCGGCTCGCCATGTCGCGGCTGCTCGGCGGCCTGCAGACCCGGCTCAACATCGAGCGGCACGCGCCCTTCTTCGCCGCCTTCCGTGAGGGGCTCGCCGCGCGCTGCCGTCGCGCCGAACCGCGGATCGGACTGCTCACACCGGGCCGGTTCAACCCCAGCTATGCCGAGCAGGCGCATCTCGCGCGCTATCTCGGCTTTCCGCTGGTCGAGGGTGGCGACCTCGCCGTGCTCGACGACCGCGTCTATCTGCGCACCATCGCGGGCCTCAAGCGCGTCGATGCGCTGTGGCATCGCGTCGATCCGCGGATGATCGACCCGCTCGCCTTCGATTCGCATTCGGGGATCGGCGTGCCGGGGCTGATCGATGCGATGGCGGCGGACGAGGTGGTGGTGACCAACTCGCCGGGCGCCGGGATGCTCGAGGCGCCGGCCTTCGCCGCCTTCCTGCCGCGCCTGTGTACCCGGCTGACCGGCGAGCAATTGAAGCTCGCCAACATCGCGACCTGGTGGTGCGGGCAGGAGCGTGAGCGGCAAGAGGTCGCGGGCGATCTCGACAACATGCTGATCGCGCCGGCGTTCGGCGTGGCGACCAATGTGCTTGGCGACGGCTCGGCGGTGCTCGGTTCCGACATGCCCGGGGCGCAGCGCGCCGCGCTGCTCGCCGATTTCGAGCGGCGGCCGCAGGACTATGTCGGGCGCGAGGTGGTGCGCCTCTCGACCATGCCGGTGGTGGGCGAGGGCGGCCTGGCTGCGCGGCCGTTCACGCTGCGCGTCTTCGCGGCGCGGCGGGCCGATGGCGGCTGGCACGTGCTGCCCGGCGGCTTCGCGCAGATCGGCGAGCATGCCGACGAGCGCGCCGCGGTGATGGGCGAGGGCAGCTGGTCGGCCGACGTCATCGTCCATGGCCCTGATCCGGTGACCCCGGTGACGCTGCTGCCGTCGGACGACACCACCCAGTTGCGCCGCAATCCCGGCACGCTGCCCAGCCGCGTTGCCGACAATCTCTTCTGGCTCGGCCGCTATCTCGAGCGCGGCGAGGCGCTGCTCGGCGTGATCCGTTCGCTGCTCGGCCATTCGATCAGCGCCGACACCGGCGCCGCGCTCTCGGTCGAGACGGTGCGCCAGCTGGTCGATCTGGTGGTGGAGAAGGGCGCGGCGCCCGCGCCGGCGAGCTTCCGCCGCGCCGATCTCAACCATTTTTCGCGCATGGCGATGGAGGCGGCCGACGGCTGGTACAGCGTACGCGCGATCAACCGCCAAGCGCGCGGCATTGGCGCAGTGAGCCGCGACCGGCTGTCGGCCGACATGATCAAGCTGCTCGACGCGCCATTTCCGACGAAGGGCGGGGCACTCGACCGGGCGGGATCACTCCAGCGGCGCTATTATGCGCTGGCCGGGCTCGGCGCCGAGCATCTCGGGCGGACCGATGCCTGGCGCTTTCACGATCTCGGCCGGCGGGTCGAGCGTGCGATGGGAGCGATCCGGGCGATCGGTGCGTTCGGCCATGCCGGCGCCACGAGCGACGATCTCTCGACCCTGCTCGATCTCGCCGACAGCCAGATCAGCTACCGTCAGCGCTACCTCACTGGCATCGCGCGGGTGCCGGTGCTCGACCTCGTCGCGCTCGATCCCGGCAATCCGCGCGGCATCGCCTATCAGGTCGCGGCGATCTGCGACCATCTCGCGAAGCTCCCGGTGCTGTCCGACGACGGCCTCGCCGAGCCGCAGCAGGCCCAGGCGGCCGAGCTTACCGCGATCGTCGCGATTACCCAGGCGGCAGCGCTCGACGAGGGCAAGCTCGCCGAGATTGGCAACCGGCTGGCGTCGCTCTCCGACGCGATCGCGCGGCGCTATTTCCTGCAGGGTTCGGAACCGCTGCGCGCCGCCGGGCTTGTTCTCGCCTGATGCTCTATTCGATCCGGCATGTGACGCGTTTCGACTATGCCGAGCCCGTCGGGTTCGCGCGCTGCAACCTGCGCTTGAAGCCGATCCACTGGTCGGGCCAGCAGCTCCACGACTATGATCTCAGCGTCGAGCCGGGCGGGCGCACCGCGCCCGCGCGCGCCGAGGCGGGGCTCGCCAATGTCGTGCGGCTGGTGGTCGAGCAGGCGGCGAACAGCCTGACGATCGAGAGCCGTTGCCGGATCACCGTTGACCGCCCGGTGCCCGAGTCCGCGCCCGGCGACCCAACGCTAGCGCAGATCGCGGCTCTCGCCCGCGACAGCCGCGACGCGGGCCCGGCCAGTCCCGCCGCCTATATGTTCCCCTCGCCGCTGATCCCGCTGGATCCCGAGATCGCCGCCTGGTGCGCGCAGGACCTCGATCTCGGTCGCGGCGCGCTCGAGGCCGGCATCGCCCTCGCCCGCCGCATCCAGCGCGAATTTGACTTCGATCCCACCGCGACCCTGGTCGACACCCCGCCGCACGAGGCGTTCGTGAAACGCGGCGGCGTCTGTCAGGATTTCGCGCAGATCATGATTTCGGGCCTGCGCGCCGCGGGGCTCCCCGCCGCCTATGCCTCGGGTTACCTCCGCACGCTGCCCCCGCCGGGCAAGCCGCGGCTGGTAGGCGCGGACGCGACGCACGCATGGGTGCTGCTGTGGTGCGGGCCGGAGCGCGGCTGGGTCGGGTTCGATCCCACCAACGGCATCTGGATGGCGAACGATCACGTCATCATCGCGATCGGGCGGGACTATGCCGACATCGCGCCGATCGACGGCATCATCCTGGGCTATGGCGCGCAGAACATGCACGTTTCGGTGGATGTCGAGCCGCTCGACGATGCGGCTTCTCTTGCAACCGCGGCGCCAGCGGCCGATGTAGCGGGCTAACACGCCAGAACATCAATTCGGGGAAACAAGTGGCCGATCCTTACGCAACCTTGGGAGTCTCGCGCGGGGCCAGCGAGGACGAGGTCAAGAAGGCGTATCGCAAGCTCGCGAAAGAGCTGCATCCCGACCGCAACAAGGACAACCCCAAGGCCGCCGAGCGCTTCAGCACGGTAACGCAGGCCTATGACCTGTTGATGGACAAGGACAAGCGCGCGCGCTTCGACCGTGGCGAGATCGATGCCGAGGGCAACCCCACCTCCCCCTTCGGCGCGGGCTTCGGCGGCGGCGGTCGCGCGCAGGGCGGTTTCCGGCCGGGCGGCGCGCAGTTCGACTTCGGCGGCGGCGGCGAGACCGGGTTCGAGGACATTCTCGAAGGCCTCTTCGGCGGGCGCGCCGGCATGGGCGGGCAGCAGGGCGGCGGCTTTTCGAGCGGGTTCGGACGGCGTCCGCCGCCTGCCAAGGGCGCCAATGTCGCCTATCGCCTGCGCGTGCCGTTCGAGGATGCCGCTGCCTTGAAGCCGCAGCGTATCCAGCTGCGCGAGGGCGGCACGATCGACTTGAAGCTGCCCAAGGGAGTCGAGACCGGCACGCAGATGCGGCTCTCTGGCAAGGGCGACCCCGGCCCCGGCGGCAATGGCGACGCGATCGTGACGATCGATATCGAGCCGCACCGTTTCTACAGCCGCGACGGCGACAACATCCGCCTCGATCTCCCGGTGACGCTCAAGGAAGCGGTCGAGGGCGCGTCGGTGCGCGTGCCGACGCCCGAGGGCGCGGTCAACCTCAAGGTCCCCGCCGGATCGAGCTCGGGCAAGACGCTGCGCCTCAAGGGCCGCGGCTTCCACGGCAAGGCCGCCCGCGGCGACCTGCTGGTCACGCTGATGATCGAGATTCCGGCCGCGGACGCCAAGCTCGCCGAGTTCGTAAGCGACTGGGAGAATGGGGGGAACCCGCGTGCCCGGCTGGGCGTCTGATCCCGCGTGAGCGAGCCGATCTCCCCCGAATCCCCTGAGGCCCGCCGCCGCGGGTTCCACAAGCATCTGTCGGATCTCGGCATCACCGACCGGGTGATCGAAGTGGTCAAGCGCGTGGTGGTCGGCGCCTATACCGATGGCTTCACGCATGCCGGGAACCTCGCCTATTTGAGCCTTGTCACGCTCTTCCCCTTCTTCATCGTCGCCACCGCGATCGCCCGGCTGGTGGGTCGCACCGGGGACGGGCTTCAGGCAGTCGCGGCGTTTCTGCAGACCGTGCCGCCCGAGGTCGGCGCGCTGCTTCGCCCCGCCATTCTCGAAGTGCTCGACGCGCGCTCGGGCTCGCTGCTGTGGCTCGGCGCGCTGGTCGGGCTCTGGACCACCTCCGGCTTCATCGAGACGGTGCGCGCGATCTTGCGCCAGGCCTATGGCGTCCAATCGGGCACGCCCTTCTGGCGATTGAAGCTCGGTGCGATCGGGATGGTGATCGGATCGGTGATCCTGGCGATGATGGCGTTCAGCTTCCAGGTGCTGCTGATCGGCGCCGAGCAGTTCATCTGGCGCGTGCTGCCCTTCGCGTCGGATGCCGCGCGGATCGTGTCGGTGACCAAGATCGCCCCCGCCATCGCGCTCTACGGGGCGCTTTACATCCTGTTCTACACGCTGACGCCCTCGCGCTACCGCCAATCGAAATGCCCGAAATGGCCGGGGCCGTTGTTCGTGACGATCTGGTGGATGGGGTGCACCGCCGCGCTGCCGCATGTGATCGGCGTGTTCGGCGGCTATGGGCTCACCTATGGCAGCCTTGCGGGGGTGATGGTGGCGCTTATCTTCTTCTTCCTGATCGGGTTCGGGGTGGTTATCGGCGCGGAACTGAATGCGGCGCTGGCGGAAACGCCGGAGAACGGTCTAGAGGAACCGCAAGAAAAGACCGGAGGGTAGGACGTGACCGGATTGATGCAGGGCAAGCGCGGGCTGATCATGGGCCTGGCCAATGATCGCTCGCTCGCCTGGGGGATTGCGAAGAAGCTGCGCGAGCATGGTGCCGAGCTGGCGTTCAGCTACCAGGGCGAGGCGCTGGAGAAGCGTGTGCGCCCGCTGGCCGAGGAGCTCGGCAGCGATTTCCTGATCGACTGCGACGTCAGCGACATGACCGAGCTCGACAAGACCTTCGCGACGCTCGCGGAACGCTGGCCGACGATCGACTTTGTCGTCCACGCGATCGGCTTCTCGGACAAGAACGAGCTGCGCGGCGGCTATGTCGACACCAGCCTCGACAATTTCCTGATGACGATGAACATCAGTGTCTATTCGTTTGTCGCCGTGGCGAAGCGCGCCAGCGCGATGATGCCCGAGGGTGGTTCGCTGCTGACGCTGAGCTATTACGGTGCCGAGAAGGTGATCCCGCACTATAACGTGATGGGCGTGGCCAAGGCGGCGCTGGAGACCAGCGTGCAGTATCTCGCGGTCGATCTCGGCAGGCAGAATATCCGCGTCAACGCGATCAGCGCCGGGCCGATCAAGACGCTGGCGGCATCGGGCATCGGCGACTTCCGCCTGATCCTCAAGTGGAACGAGCTCAACTCGCCATTGAAACGCAACGTGACGATCGAGGATGTCGGCGGCGCCGGCCTCTACTTCCTCTCCGACCTGTCGAGCGGCACCACCGGCGAGACCCACCATGTCGATGCCGGCTATCACGTGATCGGCATGAAAGCCGAGGACGCGCCGGATATTGCCCTTGTCTGATTGGGCGCTGGTCTGATGACCATCGCGATCCGCCCGGCGACCGGCGGCGACGTCGCGGCGATCGACGCGCTGCTGCGGCGCAGTTTCCCGGCGCCGGATGAGGCGCTGCTCGTCCAGCGGCTGTGCATCGACGGCGATATGGTGCTGACGTTGGTGGCGGACGACGAGGAGACCGGCGCGCTCGCCGGCATGGTCGCGTTCAGCCGGATGGATGCGCGGGTCAACGACCAGCCGATCGCTGCCGTGGCGCTTGCCCCGGTTGCAGTCGACATGGCGTATCGCCGCCAGGGCGTGGCCGAAGCGTTGATCGCAGTGGGGCACCAGCATCTCGCCGATGCAGGCTATGTGCTGAGCTTCGTGCTCGGCGATCCGGCTTATTATGAGCGGTTCGGCTATGCGGCCGATCTGGCGCGAGGCTTCGTCTCGCCCTATGCGGGCGACTATCTGATGGCGCTGGCGCTGCAGGATGGAAAGCTTCCGTGCGGGGTCCGCGGGCAGGCGGACCATGCGGGAGCGTTCGCGATGCTGGGACAAGACGGGTGAGCTTCAACACGTTCGGGCGGGTCTTCCGCTTCACCACCTGGGGAGAGAGCCATGGCCCCGCGATCGGCGCTGTGGTGGATGGTTGCCCGCCAAGTCTGGAACTCGCCGAAGCCGATATCCAGCCCTTTCTCGACAAGCGCCGTCCCGGCCAGTCGCGCTTCACCACGCAGCGGCAGGAGCCGGACCTGGTCCGCATCCTCTCCGGCGTGTTCGAAGGCAAGACCACCGGCACCCCGATCAGCCTGCTGATCGAGAATGTCGACCAGCGTTCCAAGGACTATTCGGAAGTGGCCGCGGCCTATCGACCCGGCCATGCCGACTATGCCTATGACGCCAAATACGGCTTTCGCGACTATCGCGGCGGCGGGCGCTCCTCGGCGCGCGAGACCGCGATGCGCGTCGCGGCGGGTGCGGTGGCGCGCAAGGTGATCCCGGAGGTCGCGATCCTCGCTTGGGTCGAGGCGATCGGCGGCGACGCGATCGACTATGCGAAGTTCGACGCCGCCGAGATCGGCAACAACCCCTTCTTCTGCCCCGATGCCGACGCTGCTGCGCGCTGGGAGACGCTCGTCGACGACGCGCGCAAGGCGGGCTCGTCGCTCGGCGCGGTGATCGCGTGCGAGGCGACCGGCGTGCCCGCAGGCTGGGGTGCGCCGCTCTATGCCAAGCTCGACAGCGAGCTCGCCGCGGCGATGATGAGCATCAATGCCGTGAAGGGCGTCGAGATCGGCGACGGCTTCGCTGCGGCGGCGCTGACCGGCGAGGCCAATGCCGATCCGATGCGGCCGGGCGAGAACGGCCCGCAATTCCTCGCCAACCACGCGGGCGGCATCGCCGGCGGGATCGCGACCGGTCAGCCGGTGCGCGTGCGCGTCGCGTTCAAGCCGACCAGCTCGATCCTGACCCCCGTGGAGACGGTCACGCGCGAGGGCGAAGCGACCGAGATCCGCACCAAGGGGCGGCACGATCCCTGCGTCGGTATCCGCGGCGCGCCGGTGGTCGAGGCGATGATGGCGCTGGTCCTGGCCGACCAGAAACTGCTGCATCGCGCCCAGATCGGCTGATTTTCTCGATCTAGTTCAATCGTCTCGTCCCGCGTTGCATGCGTTCCGGGGACGGAACGGCACGTCGGGGCGACGAGGCGAGGAACGGTTTCGGGACCCTCTGCGCGCCGCGGCGTTACTCCTATGCCACGTAACCAGGAGTATCCCATGCGCCATAAGACGCTGTTCAGCCTTCTTCTTCTTTGCGGTTCGACCGCTGCGATCGCGCATATCGCGCCGGGCCAGACCGAGCCGCCGTTGCAGAACGAGATGAGCAACCAGGGCGTGCCCGCGCCGGAAACCACGGCACCTGAGACGACGTCGAATACGACCGATGTCGAGCCCAGCACCGATCCGACCAGCAACGGCACCGAGACGGCGCCCGAGCCTAACTCGACCGCTTATTGACGGGCTTTCGTCGTTTCGGGCGCAGCGACCTGTTGCGTCCGAAACGACGACTTTTTGAGTAGTCCGCGAAGGGATCGCGGAAGTTTTCGGTCAGTCCGCGAACGGGTCGCGGACGAGGATCGTGTCTTCGCGCTCGGGGCTGGTCGAGACCAGCGCCACCGGGCACCCGATCAGCTCCTCGATCCGGCGGATATATTTGATCGCCTGCGCGGGAAGCTGCGCCCAGCTGCGCGCGCCTGCGGTCGATTCGCGCCAGCCCTCGAATTCCTCATAGACCGCTTCGGCGCGCGCCTGGTCCTGCGGGCTGGGCGGCAGATAGTCATAGTGCCGGTCGCCGACCTTGTAGCCGATGCAGATGCGGAGATTCTCCATCCCGTCGAGGATGTCGAGCTTGGTCAGCGCCACACCGGTGACGCCGCTCACCGCGACCGACTGGCGCACCAGCACCGCGTCGAACCAGCCGCAGCGGCGCTTGCGCCCCGTCACCACGCCGAACTCGCGCCCCCGCGTGCCGAGCAATTCGCCGATCGCGTTATCCTGTTCGCTCGGGAAGGGCCCCGAGCCGACGCGCGTGGTGTAGGCCTTGACGATTCCCAGCACGAACCCGACCGAGCCCGGGCCGAGGCCCGAGCCGGAGGCGGCCGAGCCGCTCACCGTGTTGGACGAGGTGACGAAGGGGTAAGTGCCGTGATCGACGTCGAGCAGCACGCCCTGCGCGCCTTCGAACAGGATGCGCTTGCCGGCTTCCTTGGCGTGTTTGAGCGTCAGCCACACCGGCGCGGCATAGGGCAGGACGGAAGGGGCGATCTCGCGCAACTCTTCGAGCAGCGCGGCACGGTCGATCGGCGGCTCGCCGAACCCAGCGCGCAGCGCGTCGTGGTGCGCGCACAGGCGGTCGAGCTGCGCGCCGAGGTCGTCGAGATGGGCAAGGTCGCACACCCGGATCGCGCGGCGGCCAACCTTGTCCTCATAGGCCGGGCCGATGCCGCGGCGGGTGGTGCCGATCTTGCCCGCGCCTGAGGCATCCTCGCGCAGCGCATCGAGATCGCGGTGAAAGGGCAGGATCAGCGGGGCGGTCTCGGCGACCTGAAGCGTCTCGGGGCTGATCTCGACGCCCTGCTCGCGCAGCCGGGCGACCTCGTCGCGGAAATGCCAGGGGTCGAACACCACCCCGTTGCCGATCGCCGAGAGCGTGCCGCGCACCAGGCCCGAGGGGAGCAGCGAGAGCTTGTAGACCTTGTCGCCGACGACGAGCGTGTGGCCGGCATTGTGCCCGCCCTGGAAGCGGACCACCAGATCGGCGCGGCTGGCGAGCCAGTCGACGATCTTGCCCTTGCCCTCATCGCCCCATTGGGCGCCGATCACTGCGACATTTGCCATGGATACACGTCTCCGCCTGCCAGGCAGACCCAAGGCCGCCCTTCGACAGGACTCGGCGGCCGGGCTTTTCGGAAATGCGGGGCGCCAATGGCCGTCGGGGGCGTTCGCGTCAAGAGGCGTTGCGCGGTTGGGCGGCTACGCTAAGGGTATGAGACAGGAGAAGGAGTAACGAATGAAACTGGCGAGCCTCAAGCAAGGCCGTGACGGCAAGCTGGTCGTTGTCTCCACCGATCTCGCCTGGTATGCCGATGCCGGGCATATCGCGCCGACGCTGCAGGCCGCGCTCGACGACTGGGACCGGCTCGAGCCCGACCTCCGCAACCTCGCCACCGATCTCGATCACGAGGTGATCCCGCGCGAACGCTTCCACGAGCGCGAGGCGGCGGCACCGTTGCCGCGTGCCTATCAATGGGCCGATGGCTCGGCCTATGTGAACCATGTCGCGCTGGTGCGGCAGGCGCGCGGGGCGGAGATGCCCGAGAGCTTCTGGCACGATCCGCTGATGTACCAGGGTGGCAGCGACGGTTTTCTCGGGCCCCGCGACCCGATTCCGCTCGCCGACGAGGCCTGGGGCTGCGACCTCGAGGCCGAAGTGGTGGTGGTCACCGGCGACGTGCCGCTTGGCGCCAGCCGTGAGCAGGCGTTGGCCGCGATCCGGCTGGTCGGCCTCACCAATGACGTGTCGCTGCGCAACCTGATTCCCGGCGAGCTCGCCAAGGGATTCGGCTTCTTCCAGTCCAAGCCGGCGAGCGCTTTCTCCCCGGTGTTGGTGACCCCGGACGCGCTCGGCGATTGGTGGCGCGATGGCAAGCTGCACCGCAAGCTGATGGTGGATTTGAACGGCAAGCCATTCGGCCGCGCGGAGGCGGGCGAGGACATGACGTTCGACTTCGGCACCTTGGTCGCGCATGCCGCCAAGACTCGCGCGCTGGGCGCAGGCACGATCATCGGTTCGGGTACCGTCTCGAACCGCGACGGCGATGGCGGCCCCGGCAAGCCGATCGCCGAGGGCGGCGTCGGCTATTCGTGCCTGGCCGAGGTCCGCACGGTCGAGACGATCAACGGCGGCAAGCCGGTGACGCCGTTCCTCAAGACCGGCGACACTGTGCGCATCTGGGCTGAGGACGACCGGCATCACCCGATCTTCGGGGTGATCGAGCAGACCGTCGGGGGCTAGGACGCGCTTGCCGGCAAGGCGGGTTGCGAACGCCTGATGGAGTTCCGATGTTCACCTGAGCGCAGCGGCGCTGCGGGCTGATGGTGCATCATGACGGTCGAAAGCTATCACGTGTTCAGGACCGCGGCGGGCTTTGCGGCGATCGGCTGGAACGCAAAGGGCATCAACCGCTTCCGGCTGCCGGCAGGCTCGGCGCAGGAGGCGGAGCGAGCGCTTCTGCGGCGCCTGCCGGGCGCGAAGGCAGTATCGCCGCTCGCTCCGGTGCAGGCCGTGATCGATGACGTGCTGCGATATTTCGCCGGGGAGCAGGTCGATTTTGCCGGCGTGCCCGTCGATCTCGGGGTGCAGGAGCCCTTTTTCGAACGCGTCTATGGTGTCGTGCGCCAACTTGGTTGGGGCGAGACGGCGACCTATGGTGCGATCGCCAGAATGCTCGGAGCAGGGCCGGAGTTCGCCCGCGACGTGGGGCAGGCAATGGCGGCCAACCCGGTACCGCTGATCATCCCCTGCCATCGCGTGACGGCTGCGAACGGGCGGATCGGGGGCTTCTCGGCACCCGGTGGCGCGTTGTCCAAGGCGCGCATGCTCGAGATCGAGGGCGTCGAGGTGAAAGACGGTGTTGTCACGCGGGAGATGCCGCAGTTGGGGTTGGGTTTCTGAGCATCGATCGGCTGTGGCGGCGCGATCCCGCGCCGGGACCGATCAGAATTCGAGCACGCCCTGCCGATCGATCAGCGGCCATCGGCCATGATCGATATGCCGGCCGTTCCCGCTTTCGATCAGCAAGATTTCATCGACCGCCCATTCGATGAGCGGGACCGCGGCGCGCCGCGCCGAGGCGCCGCCATAGGCGAGATTGAGGTGCAGGCTGAACTTGTAGTCCGGCACTGGAATGCCGCAACGCGCGATGCGCGCCGCGAGGGCACGCTGGAAATATCCTGGTGTGCGCTGGCCCTTGCGGGGTTTGAGCGTGTCGCCCTCGATATGGTCGAACGCGACCGGAAAGGGTTCGGCGTCGAGCCGCTCCAGCGCCCAATGCACCTTGTCGATCGTCGATCGCGTGCTCTCCCCAATCGGCAGCAAGGTGCTGTGCCACCGTTCGGGCGCGTAGCTGATCTCGATCCCGAGCGCCGCGCAGAGGCGGACGAGCCGGGCACGTTCGGGCGAGTGCGGCTTGATCATCAGATAGAGCGGCCTGTGCCATTGCCGCTTCGCCTGCCCGCCCATCTCAATGGAAATCCCGCGAACGCACCGGGATCAGGTCCGGCGTCTTGAGGCTGCGGCGCGGCAGCAGCCGGTCGCGCGGGTCGATCGTGCCGCCATGCGTCGCGCCGTCGCCGGGCATGAGGTGCGGCAGGTCGAGATCGCCCACCTCGCGCAGCCAGTCGGTCAAGTTGGTGAGCTGCTCGGCGACGACATGGATCACGATCCCCTCGCGCTGCACCCGGCCGCGCACCGCGAGCATCGTCGCGGCCATTACGGTGCGGCGATTGGCCTCGAACCGGTCGGCCCACAGCACCGCATTGGCGATGCCGGTCTCGTCCTCCAGCGTCACGAACACCACGCCCTTGGCGCTGCCCGGCCGCTGGCGCACGAGGATCAGCCCGGCGACCTCGACGCGCTGGCCGTCCTTCATCTGCATGAGGTCCGCGCATCGCACGATCCGCCGCGCCGCAAGGCGATCGCGCAGGAACGCCACCGGATGCGCGCGGAGCGACAATTGCGTCGCGCGGTAATCCTCGACCACCTCGCGCCCTTGCGTGAGCGGCGCGAGCGCGACCGGCGCCTCGATGCTCTCGGGCGCGGTTTTGCCCTCGCGCAGGTCGGCGGCAGCGAACAGGTCGAGCGGCCGGTTGGCGAGACCCTTGATCGCCCACAGTGCCTGGCGGCGATTGAGCCCCAGCGCCTGAAAGGCATCGGCGCGCGCCAGCCGTTCGAGCGCGGCTGGCTTCACGCCCGAACGGCGCCAGACCTCCTCGATCGAGGTGAAAGGACCGTCAGCGGTGCGGGCCTTGATGATGGCCTCGCCGTCGTCCTTTGACAGCCCCTGTACGATCCGCATGCCCAGCCGGATGGGCTGAAGGGTCGCCCAATCCGTATCGGTTCCACAGAAGCCGGCATGCCGCGGCCGTGCATTATCTCCTTCCGGCACCATCCGCGTATCCCAGTCGCTGTCGTTGATGCACACCGGCCGCGCCTCCACGCCGTGCGTCCGGGCATCGCGGATGAGCTGGGCGGGCGCGTAGAAGCCCATCGGCTGCGCATTGAGCAGCGCCGTGCAGAACACGTCGGGATGATGGCATTTCATCCAAGACGAGGCGTAGGCGATCTTGGCGAAGCTCGCCGCATGGCTCTCCGGGAAGCCGTAGTTGCTGAACCCCTCGATCTGCGCGACCAGCCGCTCGGCGAACTCCTGGCTGATGCCGTTGGCCAGCATGCCATCGATCAGCTTGGGTCTGAACTCGCCAATTCCTCCGGTTGACTTGAACGTCGCCATGGCGCGGCGTAGCCGGTCAGCTTCCGAAGGCGAAAAACCCGCCCCGACGATCGCGACCTGCATCGCCTGTTCCTGGAACAGCGGCACGCCCAATGTTTTCAGCAACACCGTTTTCAATTTGGGCGAGGGATATTCGACCTGATCGGGATCCTGCCGCCGCTTGAGATAGGGGTGCACCATATTGCCCTGGATCGGGCCGGGCCGGACGATCGCCACCTGGATCGCGATGTCGTAGAAATTGACCGGCTTCATCCGCGGCAGCATCGACATCTGCGCACGGCTCTCGATCTGGAACACGCCGAGCGTGTCGGCCTGCCGGATCATCTCGAAGGTGAGCGGATCGTCCTTCTGCATCAGCGGCGAGGCGAGGGTGAGGTGCGTCGCCTTGTGCGCGGCGAGCAAGTCGAAGGCGCGGCGCATGCAACCGAGCATGCCGAGGCCGAGGATATCGACCTTCATGAAGCCGAGCTCCTCGATATCGAGCTTCTCCCACTCGACTACGCGGCGGTCGATCATCGCCGCCGGCTCGACCGGGATCAGGTCGTGGAGCTTGTCGCGGGTCAGCACGAAGCCGCCGGGATGCTGCGACAGATGGCGCGGCGTGCCGACCAGTTGGCGTGCCAACTCGAGCGTCAGCGCGAGGCGCGGGTCGCTGCGGTCGAGGTTGAGCGCGTCGGCATGCTTGTCGTCGACATCGTTCGACGAGCCCCAGACCTGGCTCGACAGCGCCGCCGTCAGATCCTCGGGCAGACCCATCGCCTTGCCGACCTCACGCAATGCCCCACGCGAGCGGTAGCGGCTGACCACCGCGGTCAGCGCGGCATGATCGTGGCCATAGGCCTCGTAGATCCACTGGATCACTTCCTCGCGCCGCTCATGCTCGAAATCGACATCGATGTCGGGCGGCTCCTTGCGCTCGGTCGAGATGAAGCGTTCGAACAGCAATTGGTGCTCGATCGGATCGATCGAGGTGATGCCGAGCGCGAAGCAGATCACCGAATTGGCCGCGCTGCCGCGCCCCTGGCACAGGATCTGCTGGCTCAAG
The DNA here is from genome assembly GCF_026107375.2 of Sphingomonas sp. BT-65. Classification (NCBI taxonomy): domain Bacteria; kingdom Pseudomonadati; phylum Pseudomonadota; class Alphaproteobacteria; order Sphingomonadales; family Sphingomonadaceae; genus Sphingomonas; species Sphingomonas sp. BT-65. The sequence continues at coordinate 2,225,712 of NZ_JAPCIA010000001.1, read as the reverse complement.
GCGAACTGGACGATCGAATTGACCGTGAGGAAATAGGGCGCGTAGCCCATCCGCTCGACCAGCCCGAGCTCGTGGGTGAGCAGGTCGCAATAGGGCTTGGCCGGATGCGGCCCAAATTTTTGCCGCAGCCCGTTCCATGCCAGTTGGTGCAACGCTTGCTGCGCCGTCCTTCCGTGAAGGACTTCCTCCTCTGGATATTGATGCTTGAGCTCGCGCAGCGAGAAGGTGCAGCGTTCGGCGATCGCCAGCGACGCGCGCAGCGCTTCGGGATGATCGCGGAAGCGGCGCGCCATGTCTTCGGGTGATTTCAGATGCCGGTCGGCGCTGCGCTCGCGGCGGAAGCCAAGCTCGTCGATCGTGCATTTCTCGCGGATTGCGGTGACCACGTCCTGCAGCATGCGCTCACCCGGGGTGGCGTAGAGCACGTCACCGGTGGCGAGTGGCGTGAGCCCGAAGCGCCGGGCGGCGATGTCGAGCTGGTGCAGCCGCATCGCATCGCCGGGACGGCGGTGCTGGGTCAGGCAGACATGGCCGCGGTCGCCGAACGCGTCCGCCATCCAGCGTAGCGCCAAGGGGTCGCCCGGGTCGGCCATGCCGGGCACCAGCGCGCCGACCAGCCCTTTGGCCGCCTCGGCGAGATCCTCCCAATGAAGGAAGCATCTGCCCTTCTCGCCCCTTTGCGCGTCGGCGCGGGACTTGCCGAGCGTGAGCAGGCGGGTGAGCCGCGACCATGCGGCGCGATCCTCGGGCCAGACCAGCACCGAGCTGCCGTCGGTCAGGTCGAGCCGGCAGCCCGCGATCATCCGGATCGGCGCGCCGAGCGCGGCGAATTGCTCGGCGGCGACCAGCGAACGCACCACCCCGCCCACCGAATTGCGGTCGACGATGCCGAGCGCGGGCAGGCCGAGCAAAGCGGCCTGGCGGAACAATTCCTCGGGCGAGGAGGCGCCGCGCAGGAACGAGAAATGCGTGGTGACCTGGAGCTCGGCGTAACTCATCCGAACACCCCATGGAGATACCAGCTGAGGTCCCCCGTCGCGCTCTGCTCGCCATCGCCGCGGCGGAACAGCCAGTAGCGGCGGCCGGCCTCGTCCTCGACGCGGAAGTAGTCGCGCACCTGCTCGGCCTCGGCTGGGCGCTTCCACCATTCGCCATGGATTCGCTCGGGCCCGTCGGCGCGCACCACGCGGTGGGGCTGGCCGCGCCAGGTGAAGCGGCGCGGGGCATGGTCGGGCAGCTCGGCGATGACATGGTCGAGCCGCTCGGGCCGGCGCAGCAGGCGCGCGGGCTTGGGCCATTCGGGATGCCAGGGATGCAGCGCCGGGTTGCGATCGAGCTGTCCCACATCGTCGATCCGTGGCCGCGCGCCGCCGCGTTCGGGCGGGTCGAGCACCGCCGTCCGCGCCGCGGCGCGTTCGGGGACGTCGCTCTCCACTGCGCGCATTCGCCACATCCGCTTGAGGCCGATCCGCGTCGCCAGCGTATCGACCAGGGTCGCGATGTCGGGCGCGGCCTCCTCGTCGAGCCGCTCGACCACCGGCTCGGGGCCCAGCGGCGCGGCGCGGCGCACGTGGAGCGCGATGGCGTCGATGCCGTAGCCAGGCTCCACATCCTCGATCCGGCGCTTGAGCAGGCGCAGGAGATGCGCCGGATCGCGACTCGGCCGGGCAAGGCCGATGCGGATACGCTGCGGCACGCCGTCCACCCGGTCGGCGATGCATTCGAGCGCCTGTACACCCAACCCCTCGCCCTCGAGCGCGGCGGTGAGGCTGGGGACGAGCTCGCCCAGCCAATGTTCGATCGCCTCGGCCGTCGCGATCGGCTCGGCGAAGCGCTGGCGGGCGACGACGGCCTCGGGCGGGATCACCGGGTCGAGCGGCTCGGGCATGCGGCCCAGCGCCTGGTCGATGCGCAGCACCGCCGCCGCGCCGAAGCGGCGGACGAGCGGTCCGCGCGGCATCGCGGCGAGCTGGCCGATCCGTTCGATGCCGAGGCGCTTGAGCAGTTCGACCGCGGCTTCGTCGATGCGCAGCGCGGAGGTGGGGAAATCGGTGAGCGCCTGCGCCTGTCGATCGGGCGGGCAGATCGTCACCCGTTCGCGCGCATGCCGCGCCAGCGCCCAGGCGGCGCCTGGCGTGTCGGCGACCGCGACCTGCGCGGTGAAGCCGGCGCGAGCGAGCAGGCGGACGAAATGGCGTGCCATCCGGGCTTCGCCGCCGAACAGATGCGCCGTGCCGGTGAGGTCAAGGAACAGCCCGTCGCTGCCCGACAGTGCGACGATCGGCGACCAGCGCCGTGCCGCGAGGGTAGCGAGACGGCGGAGCGCGGCGAGATCGCCCTCGGGATCCGCCGGGCGGATATCGAGCCCGCGCACCTGCGCGCGCGCCTGGGTGACCGCCATGCCGGCTCGCAGCCCCAATGCCTGGGCAGCGGGGCAGGCCGCGGCGATCTCGATCCGGCTGCCGTTGCGGAGCGAGGTGACGAGGGGGTCGCCCTGATCCTCCCCCGCCAGGGGGAGGGGGACCGCCGAAGGCGGTGGAGGGGGAGGGCGGCGACCAACTCCCGTTGTGCTTCCTCCCCCTCCGTCAGGCTTCGCCTGCCACAGTGTCGGGTCGCCCGTGCCCCCGGCACGGGCTTGGATTGCCGGCGGCAATCCAACCCGGCACTCCCTGGCGGGGGAGGATTGTGCCGACACCTCATCCGCATCCGCCGCCCAGCGTGCGCCGGGGCGCCAATGACCCTCATGCTGGGCCGGCTTGCGCAGCGGGGCGCGTGCCGCGGGGAGCGCGCCGTGCGCGATCTCAGGCGGCGCGTGCCGCCGCTCCGCCTGCCGCAACCGCTCGATCGGCCAGAGGGGCAGGTAGAGCGCAGCGACCCGTTTCATCGCATGCCTCCACTTGAATATCGAAAGAATCGCCCCCCTTTTGCCGTGCGAGGCCGAGCTGCCAGCGCGCACGCCCCACGCCTTCCACCGGCAGCGGCGCCGAGGGCGCGCAGGCCACGCGCCACCGCGTCACCGCCGCCGAGGGCGCGCCGAGCGGGTCACCCGCCTGCCTGGGGTGCCGCTTCATCAGCAGCGCGATCGTGCGCCCGCCCTCCGCCGCGAGCTGGAGCCGTCGCGTCGCCGGCATGCCCACCCGCCGCGCCTCGCCCACCACCGCGCCGAGGCCGCGGTGCCGCAGTCCCTCCTCCATGATCGCGAGCAGCTCGTCATCGTCCGCGGCCTCGGCATAGAGCACGCGCTTGGGCGCGAGCCCCGACTGGTAGAGGCCCGGCGCGAACAGGTCGCGCCGCCGCACCACCCACAGCACCGGGCCCCAGGCGCGCGCGGCGATTCCGGCCGTGAACAGGGTCGCGGCGGCATCGTCGGACAGGTCGGGCGTCGCCGCCGCGACCTCGTGCAGCGCATCAAGCCGCAGCCCGCCATCCGCCAGCCGCGTATCGAGCCTGCCGAGGCCGAACGGCAGCACCGGGCGGCGGCGAAGAAAACCGCTTCCCTCGATTGCGCTCAGCGTCTCGCGCAATTGCCTGATGACGGCGGGATCGGCCATGTTTCCTGCCTGCAAACTCCGACTCGGGACAGATCGTTCCTATTTTGTTCCGTTGGTAGACAGAGTCAACCGCTTGCCAATGGCGTTGGCGGCTGCGTATCATTCGCCTATCACACCATATTCCGGGGGAATTTGATGAAGCCCGTCACCGGCGCGATCCTGCTCGCCACCACCTCGCTGTTCGCCACCAACGTCCAGGCCGCTCCCATGCCCCAGAACGCTCCGGCTCCCGCCACCGCCGCTGCCCCCGATCCCGCGCCGATGCTCGACAAATGGCCCGGCCTGTTCGACGGCGTGCCCCAGTGGGACAAGCTGACCCCGGCGATGTTCCCGGCGGCGTTCGAGAAGGCGATGGCCGAGGCGCGCGCCGAGTTCGTCAAGATCCGCGACAATCCCGAGGCCCCGACCTTCGCCAACACGATCGAGGCGGCCGAGAAGAACACCAGCGCGTTCAACCGCGTCTTCCCGGTATGGGGCGTCTACACCAGCAACCTCGCCACGCCCGAGGTGCAGAAGATCGCGGCCGAATGGAGTCCCAAGCTCTCGGCCTTCTTCACCGAATTGAGCCTCGACCCCAAGATGTTCGCCCGGGTGAAGGCGCTTCACGACAAGCGTCAGTCGCTCGGCCTCAACGCCCAGCAACTGCGCCTGCTCGAGCGCGAATATCGCGACTACGTCACCTCGGGCGCGCTGCTCGACGACGCGCAGAAGACCGAGGTCAAGCGCATCAACGGCGAACTCGCCAAGCTCTACACCGAGTTCAGCAAGCGCGTGCTGGCCGATGAGGAGACCGCGATCATCCTGGCGAGCGAGGCCGACCTCGCCGGGTTGTCCGATAGCTTCAAGGCGAGCCTTGCCGAGGAAGCCAAGGCGCGCGGCCAGGCGGGGAAGTGGGCGGTCAAGAACACGCGCTCGTCGATGCAGCCCTTCCTGATGTACTCGACGCGCCGCGACCTGCGCGAGAAGGTCTACAACGCGTACATCAACCGCGGCGACAATGGCGACGCGAACGACACCAACGCGACCATCGCCGCGATCCTCAAGCTCAGGCAGGAGCGCGCCAAGATCCTCGGCTTCAAGAACCACGCCGAATACCGGATGGACGACACGATGGCAGAGACCCCCGCCAACGCGACCAAGCTGATGATGTCGGTCTGGCCCGCGGCGCGTGCCCGCGTGCTCGAGGAAGTCGCCGATATGCAGAAGCTCGCCGATGCCGAGGCCGCGGCGGGCAAGGGGCCCAAGATCACGATCGAAGGCTGGGACTATCGCTATTATGCGGAAAAGGTCCGCAAGGCGAAGTACGACCTCGATGAGAGCGAGGTGAAGCCGTATCTCGAGCTCAACAACATGGTGAACGCCATGTTCTATGCCGCAGGGCGCCTTTACGACCTGCAGTTCAAGGAAAATACCGGCACCATCCCGGTGTTCCACCCCGATGTCCGCACCTTCGAGGTGACGCGCGAGGGCAAGACCGTCGGCGTCTTCTACCTCGACAATTTCGCGCGCGCGGGGAAGCGCTCGGGCGCCTGGGCGACCGCCTATCGCGGCCGTTCGGGGCTGCGCGGCGACAACATCGTGCTGGGCTCGAACAACAACAATTTCACCAAGGGCGGCGGGGGTGAACCGACGCTGATCAGCATCGACGACGCCTCGACGCTGTTCCACGAATTCGGCCACGCGCTGCACGCGCTGCTCGGCGACGTCTATTATCCCGGCCTCGGCGGCACGCCGCGCGACTTCGTCGAATATCCGAGCCAGGTGAACGAGAACTGGCTGCTGACGCCAGATGTGCTCAACCGCTTCGCCAAGCACTACAAGACCGGCGAGGTGATCCCGGCGGCTTTGGTCGAGAAGATCGAGAAGGCGCAGACCTTCAACCAGGGCTTCGACACGGTCGAGTATCTCTCCTCGGCGATCGTCGATATGAAGCTGCACGACCGCGACACGCCGGTCGCCGATCCCGACGCGTTCGAGCGCCAGACGCTGGCCGAGCTGCAGATGCCCAAGGAGATCGTGATGCGGCACCGCCTGCCGCAGTTCAATCACCTGTTCTCGTCCGACGCCTATTCGGCCGGGTACTATTCGTACCTGTGGTCGGAGACGATGGACGCCGACACCTGGGCGGCGTTCGAGGAGACCGGCAACGTCTGGGACAAGGCCACCGCCGACAAGTTCCGCACCATCCTGCTGGCGACGGGCAACGAGACCGACCGCAAGGAAGCCTACAAGGCCTTCCGCGGCCGCGATCCCGACGTGAAGGCGCTGTTCAAGCGCCGGGGTTTCCCGACGCAGTAAGGTTGAGGCGCCGTCGGCATTGTGCTGGCGGCGCTTTCGCTTCAGCGGCGGTGAAGAATTGGATGCCCCGCGTGGATTCGAACCACGATTGACGGAGTCAGAGTCCGTAGTCTTACCATTAGACGACAGGGCAATGCCGTTGGAGCCGGGGCATCTAGGCGGGCGCCGGGCGGGGGTCAAGAGGGGTTGTCCGGGTCGCCGATTCCCCTTGCCTTGCCCCCCTGCCCGCCATGCGCTAGCTTCGCCCCCAAGCACCGGCGGCCGGCTTGGCCGTGACGGAAGAACATAAGTGAGTGGTTTGCGATGGGGGAAGGCTCCGCCAGGATGCCGCGCCCGCCGGCTCCGAAACCGGCCCGCCCGGCCCCGAATCCGTCTCCGCCGCAAGGGCGGGCACGCTGGCCCGAGGCCCGGCACTATGCCGCGCTCGACCTTGGCACCAACAATTGCCGGCTGCTGATCGCCCGCCCGCAGGGGTCGGGGTTCACCGTGGTCGATGCCTTTTCGCGGATCGTGCGGCTCGGCGAAGGGCTCGCGTCGAGCGGGCGGCTCTCCGACGCCGCGATCGAGCGCACCATCGCTGCGCTCCGGATCTGCGCGGACAAGCTCAAGCGCCGCCACGTCGCGCTGTCGCGCGCGGTCGCAACCGAGGCGTGCCGCCAGGCCGCCAACGGGCCCGAGTTCATCCAGCGCGTCTATCGCGAGACGGGGATCGTGCTCGACATCATCACCGCCGAGGAGGAGGCGCGGCTCGCCGTGCTCGGCTGCCACGCGCTGCTCGAGCCGGGCGACGGCCCGGCACTGGTGTTCGACATCGGCGGCGGCTCGACCGAGCTGGTGCTGGTCGATTCGGCGGGCGAGCATCCGCGCATCCTCGACTGGCACAGCGCGCCGTGGGGCGTGGTCTCGCTGACCGAGGCGCGCGGCATCACCGGCGATCACGATCCCAAGCTGCGCGCCGCCGGCTATGCCCGGATGCGCGAGAGCGTGGCCGAGGCGTTCGCGCCGTTCATCGCGCGGCTGCCCGCGGTCTCCGGAACGCCGCGGCTGCTCGGCACCAGCGGGACGGTGACGACGCTCGCCAGCGTGCATCTCGGCCTGCCCTCCTACGACCGCTCGGCGGTCGACGGGCTGATCATGCCCGCCGCGTCGATGCGCGCCGTCAGCCAGCGTATCGCCGGGCTCGACATGAAGGGGCGCTCGGCGATCCCGTGCATCGGGGCGGAGCGCGCCGACCTGGTGGTGGCGGGCTGCGCGATCCTGGAGACGATCATGGACATCTGGCCCGCCGAGCGGCTCGGCATCGCCGATCGCGGCATCCGCGAGGGCATCCTGCGCCGCCTGATGGGCAGCCGCGCACAATGAGGGACGCGAAATGAGCCGGGGTGGAACGCGCGGGCGCACCCGCGTCAGGACGGCGCGCGGGCGCACCAGCCAATCGGTGCGCTGGCTCGAACGCCAGCTCAACGACCCCTATGTCAAGCAGGCCAAGGCCGAGGGCTATCGCAGCCGTGCCGCCTACAAGCTGATCGAGCTCGACGAGAAGTTCGACATGCTCAAGGGATCGAAGCGTGTGGTCGACCTGGGGCTGGCGCCGGGCGGGTGGAGCCAGGTGGTGCGCCGCAAATGCCCCCGGGCGGCGGTGGTGGGGATCGACCTGCTGCCCGTCGACCCGATCGAGGGCGTCACGATCTTCCAGATGGACTTCATGGACGACGCCGCGCCGGGCCTGCTGCTCGAGGCGCTGGGCGGCGCGCCCGACCTGGTCATGTCGGACATGGCGGCGAACACCGTCGGCCATCCGCAGACCGATGCGTTGCGCACCATGGGGCTGGTCGAGACCGCGTTCCAGTTCGCGATCGAGAATCTCGCGCCCGGCGGCACCTTCGTCAGCAAGGTGTTCGCGAGCGGCGGCGACGGCAAGTTCGTCGCCGAGATGAAGCGCAACTTCGCCACCGTGAAGCACGCCAAGCCGCCATCGAGCCGCAAGGGATCGGTGGAGTGGTTCGTGGTGGCGCAGGGATTCAAGGGGCGGGTGGAGACGACAGAGGACTGAGCCGCGCCCAATCCCTTTTTCCAATTTCCACATTTTCGGACAGCATGTGGCATGGATTCCACTTTCCCCATATCGGCTCGAATTCAGTTATCAGTATAACCAATTGGGTTCCTGTAGGAAAGCGCAAGCGCGTCCCCGTGGTTTTCCGGGCGTTGCGTGTTTGACGGAAGGGCGCGTGGCGCGCCGGATCGGCGAAAACAGGCCGATTCGCCGGGCCCGGGAAAACCCGGCGGCGGAACATGTCGTTGCCGAAGTTGGTGATTCACCCGCTTGGCGTCTCCTCTTCGCCCATCAGATTGTCGCTTAAAGGGAAGCGCCCGACCGGAGGCCGCTACCGGCCCGTTGCGGGTGTTTGGCGGGAGCTGAGCGCGTTGCGACAAGCCCGGATGGTCGCAGGCGCGCCTAATCCCGGTCCGGCGCCCCCAGCGGGAAATAGTGGCGGAAGCGCCGCGCCTCGTCCACCGCCCGGGCGAAGGACGGCCGCTGCAGCAGGCGTGTGCGATAGGCCGTGAGATTGCCGTATTGCTCGGGAATCCGGTGGGTCCAATCGGCATAGAAGAGCGAGGGCGCGGCGGCGCAGTCGGCGAGGGTAAAGGTCTCGCCCACCGCCCAGGTGCGGCCCTGCAGATACTGGTCCAGCCACGCGTAGCTGGTGTCCAGCATCTTGCGCGCGTCCTCGACGCCGTGGGGATCGCGGTTCTCGGCCGGGCGCAGGGCGTCGAACACGAACTTGCCCTGGGGCGTCATGACATAGTTGTCGAAGAAGTGGTCGAGCATCCGCGCCTCGAGGGCGAGATCGGGATCCTCCGGGATCAGCTTCACCGGTCCCGGGTGATGGACCTGAAGATATTCGATGACGATGCTGGCCTCCAGCACCACGCGCCCGTTCTCGCGCAGGATCGGAAAGCGCTTCATCGGCCACAGCGACGCGAGTTCCTCGCCGACGCCGGCGTCCTCCAGCATCCGCCAGGTGAACGGGACATCGTTCTCGTAGAAGGCGATGAGCGCCTTCTGGCAGTAGGACGAGAAGGGGTGAGCGAAGAGTTCGATGCTCATGCGAACGCCCTTGCTTCGCGGCCCTCGAGGACAGCGACGAGATTGTCGATATGCCAGGTCGTGCCGTGCTCGCGGCTCTTCACTGCCTCGTCGCCGCCGGTCAGATAGGAGCCCTGCTCGGTGTGGGTCAGCCGGGTCCTGTCGCCCTCGGCCCTGAGTTCGATCGTCAGCAGGGAGACCGACAGCTTATCGCCGTTGTGGAACATGTCGTAGACGAGGATGATCCGTTCATCCTCCACGATGTCGTGGTAGGTGGCCTGGAAGTCGGTGACCATGCCGCTTGGCCAGCGGGCGTGGAAGCGTTCCTTGCCGCCGACGCGGAAGTCGAAGTCGCGGTTCAGCGTTTCGATGTCCGTCGGCGCCTTGAACCAGGCGCTCTTGGCCTCGAGGCTGGCATAGGCCGCAAACACCCGCGTCGGCGAAGCGTTCAGCACCCGCTCGATGGTGAAGGTCGCATTGGTGACGGTCATCGGTCTTCCTCCTCGGGGGCGGTCCGGGCCAGATAGGCCTCCAGTTGATCATATTGCTGTTCCCAGAAGCGCTTGCGCTCGGCGATCCAGCGTTCGACCTGAGTCACGGTGCTGATCTCCAGCGTGCAGGTGCGCACGCGGCCCACCTTCTCGCTTTTCACCAGCGCGGCCTCTTCGAGAACCTTCAGGTGCTGGACCACCGCCGACAGGGTCATCGGGAGTGGCTTGGCCAACTCGCTGACCGAGGCGGGCCCCAGGCTCAGGCGCTCGACCATGGCACGGCGTGCGGGATCGGACAGGGCCTGGAAGGCGAGGTCGAGCGGGGCGGCTTGATACTGTAGCATTCACTTAAGTATTTACTCGAAGCGATCGAGAGTCAACCGTGACCGTTGCTGGGCGGAGACGCAGTTTGAGCCGGGGTGACGATGGGATCCAAACTGAGTCACCGCCTGTTGCTGCGAAATCAGTGCTCTCACGAAGCTCTCCGCTGGACTTGCCCGCGCGCCTCGTTACGCTCCCGCCATCCTGTAAGGGGGAGAGGGTTCGATGAAGCACCTCGCACGCGCCGCGGCGGTTCTGGCATTGGCGTTGACGCCGCTTGCTGCCTGGGGCGACGCCAGCCCGCAGGTGGTGCTCGCCACGCCCGGGATGGGCGACGGCGCGATCGAGCGTTTCACGATCCGGTTCAGCGCGCCGATGGTGCCGCTCGGCGATCCGCGCGCGGCGGCGCCGGCCAAGGTCACTTGCCCGGTCGGCGGCGAGGGGCGCTGGATCGACCAGCAGACCTTCGTCCATGAGTTCGCAAGCCCCTTGCCCGGTGGCACGGTGTGCGAGTTCCAGCTCAACGAGAAACTGAAGAGCCTGTCGGGCTATGCGGTCACCGGTTCGCAGAGCTTCAAGGTCGATGCCGGCGGGCCGACCGTGAAGGGGATGCTGCCGAGCCGTTACGGCGGGCAGATCGAGGAAGACCAGGTCTTCCTGATCGGCACCAACATGCCCGCGACGCGCGAATCGATCGCCGCGGGGGCCTATTGCGCGGTCGAGGGGCTGGGCGAGCAGATCCCGGTCGAGCTGCTCGACGCCGGGCTGCCCGGCAAGCTGCTCCAGGGGCTGAACCCGGAGCGCTGGGAGGTGCGCAACTTCCTGTCCGATTCGGGGATCGCCGAGAAATTGCCCGACGACGCGGCGACTCGTGCCAAGGCGCTGGCGAGCGTGGTCGCGGTCAAGTGCGGGCGTCCGCTGCCGCCGGGCCGCGACGTCTCGCTGGTGTGGGGCGCCTCGATCGCTGGCGCGGGCGGCAAGACCGCGGGGGCCGAGCAGCGCTTCGACTTCACCGTGCGCAAGCCGTTCACCGCGCGCTTCGAATGCTCACGCGTCAACCCGCAGGCGGGCTGCTCGCCGGTGCAGGAGGCGTGGGTGCGCTTCTCCGCGCGGATCCCCAAGGAGCTGGCCGAGCAGGTCCGCATCGAGCTGCCCGACGGCAAGAAGCTGACGCCGACGCTGTCCGACGACGACAAGCGCGCCAACACGATGAGCGATCTCAAGTTCGAGTCGCCGCTGCCCGCCTCGACCACGGCAAAGCTCGTCCTGCCTGCCGGGGTCAAGGACGAGAGCGGGCGCGTGCTCGCCAATGCCGAGCGCTTCCCGCTCGAGGTGCGTTTCGACGAGGCGCCGCCGCTGGTGAAGTTCGCGGCGCCCTTCGGGATCATCGAGGCGGAGGAGGGCGGTATCCTGCCCGTCACCGTGCGCAACGTCGAAGCCGCGCTGCAGGGCAAGGGCCTCTCGGTCGCCGGGCAGCATATGCGCGTCGATGCCTCGGACGGGGTGATCGCCAAATGGCTGCGCAACATCGACAAGGCCGACGATTACGCGGTCGACGAGGTCAAGCGCGGCGAGGAGACGATCCGCATCAACCAGACCGGCGCCAAGCCGATCCTGACGCCGGGTCTCGGCGCGCCGCTCAACATCGGCCTGCCCGGCAAGGGCAAGGAGTTCGAGGTCGTCGGGATTCCGCTGCAGAAGCCCGGATTCTATGTCGTCGAGCTGGCTTCGCCTCAGCTCGGGCAGGCGCTGCTCGGGAGGAATGCGCCGCGCTACGTGGCAGCGGGGGCGCTGGTCACCAACATGGCGGTGCATTTCAAATGGGGCCGCGAGGGCTCGCTCGCCTGGGTGACCTCGCTCGACAGCGGCAAGCCGGTTGGCGGCGCGGCGGTCAAGGTGACCGACAGCTGCACCGGCCAGGCGCTGGCGACGGGCACCACCGACGATATGGGGCGGCTCGCGGTCAAGCAGGGCATCCCCGAGCCGCAAAGCTATGGCAGCTGCGAGGACGGCAACTCGCACCCGCTGATGATCTCGGCGCGCAAGGGCGACGATATGAGCTTCACGCTGACCGCGTGGGGCGAGGGCATCCGGCCCTACGACTTCGACCTGCGCTATGGCTATGAGGCGGCGGGCGAGATCGTCCACACCATCTTCGACCGCGCGCTGGTGCGCCAGGGCGAGGCGGTCAACATGAAGCATGTGCTGCGCCGCCCGGTGGCGCAGGGCTTCGTGACGCCGGCGGGGTTCACGGGGACGCTCAAGCTCAGTCATCGCGGGTCGGACACCAGCTTCGAGCTGCCAGTGACGGTCGATGCCTCGGGCGTGGGCGAGACGGTGTGGAACGTGCCGCAGGGCGCGCCGATGGGCGATTACGACCTGCAGTTCGTGAAGGGCGACGACACGATCTGGACCAACCAGTCGATCAAGGTTGACGAGTACAAGCTGCCGACGATGAAGGCCTCGGTCGCGGGGCCGAAGGAGGCGGCGGTCAAGCCCAAGAGCCTGCCGCTCGACCTGTTCGTCGGCTATCTCTCGGGCGGTGGCGCCTCCAACCTGCCGGTCGAGTTGCGCGTCGGCTATTATGACGGGATCGCGGCGCCCGACGGCTATGACGGCTACAGCTTCGGCGGCAAGGCGATCGCCGAGGGGACCAAGCCGCTGAATGGCGAGGGCGAGGAGGACACCACCACGCTTCCGCCGATGCAGACGCTGCCGGTCACCTTGGGCGCGGACGGGACGGCGCGGACCAATGTCGACATCCCGCAGACGCTCGACGGCAGCAGCCAGATGCGCGTCGAGATGGACTATCAGGACGCCAATGGCGAGATCCTGACGGCGTCGCGGCGCGTGCCGATCTATGCCTCGGGCGTGCAGCTGGGGGTCCGGACCGACGGCTGGCTGATGAAGGAGGACGATCTGCGCCTCCGCTTCGTCGCGCTCGATACGCAGGGCAAGCCGGTCAAGGGGCAGCGGGTGCAGGTGGCGCTGTACAGCCGTGAGATATTGACTGCGCGGCGGCGCCTGATCGGCGGCTTTTATGCCTATGAGAACAACGCCAAGACGACCAAGATCGCGGCGAGCTGCTCGGCGACTACTGACGAGCTGGGCCTCGCGCAATGCGCGATCGACCCGGGCGTGTCGGGCGAGGTCTATGCGGTGGCGACGACCGAGGACGCGAGCGGCAACGTCGCGCGCGCGGTGACCTCGGTGTGGCTGGCGGGCGAGGACGACTGGTGGTTCGGCGGCGACAATGGCGACCGCATGGACGTCATCCCCGAGCAGCAGGAGTACAAGTCGAGCGACACCGCACGCTTCCAGGTGCGCATGCCGTTCCGTAACGCGACCGCGCTGGTCACGGTCGAGCGCGAGGGGGTGCTGTCGAGCTTCGTCACCGAGCTGTCGGGCGATAACCCGGTGGTCGAGGTGCCGATGCAGGGCGTCTATGCCCCCGACGTGTTCGTGTCGGTGATGGCGGTGCGCGGGCGCATCGGCGGGTGGAAGCTCTGGTGGGCGGACCTCGCGCGCCGCTGGAACCTGCCCTTCTTCTCGCGCGAGGGCGCGGCGCCGACCGCGACGGTCGATCTCGCCAAGCCGAGCTATCGCCTGGGCATCGCCAAGGTGAAGGTCGGCTGGGAAGGGCACCGGATGAAAGTCGACGTGGCGGCGGACAAGGAGCGTTACGCCGCGCGCGATACGGCCACGGTGGCGCTGACGGTGCGGAACCCGGACGGCAAGGCGGCGGCGAATGCCGATGTCGCGTTCGTCGCGGTGGACGAGGCGCTGCTCCAGCTCGCGCCCAACGAGAGCTGGGACGTGCTGAAGGCGATGATGGGCGAGCGGCCGATCTCGGTGCTCACCTCGACTGCGCAGACTCAGGTGGTCGGCAAGCGCCACTATGGCCGCAAGGCGGTCGAGGCCGGCGGCGGGGGCGGCGGGGATCTGTCGGCGCTCAACCGCGAGAATTTCCAGCCGGTGCTGCTATGGAAAGGCAAGGTCCCGATCGGCACGGACGGGCAAGCGCGACTGCAAGTGCCGCTGTCCGATGCGCTGAGCTCGTTCAAGCTTGTGGCGATTGCGCTGGGGGAGGGCGGCCAGACCTTCGGCATGGGCGAGACCGTGGTGCGCACCGCGCAGGACCTGTCGATCTTTGCCGGCATCCCGCCGCTGGTGCGCAATGGCGACTTCTATTCGGCCGGCTTCACGCTGCGCAACGGATCGGACAAGCCGATGAAGGTGACGGCGCATGTCGAGCTGTCGCCGCGCGTCGCTACCGGGCGTGACCTCACGGTCGAGATTCCGGCGGGCGGGGCGGTGCCGATCGCGTGGAACCTGACCGCGCCGGCTGGCTTCGACAAATTGCAGTGGAAGGTCACGGCGAAGGACGCGAGTGGCAAGGCCGCCGATGCGATCACCGTGGCGCAGGAGATCGCGCCCGCAGTGCCGGTCGAGACCTGGGCGGCGACGCTGGTGCGCGTCGGTGAGGGCGGGCCGGTCGCGATCCAGCCGCCGGCGGGGGCGCTGGCGGGGTTCGGCCAGGTCTCGGTGCTGCTCACCGACACGCTGGCGCCGCCGTTGCAGGGCGTGCGCGATTACATGGCGGCCTATCCCTATGGCTGTTTCGAGCAGCGCACCTCGCGCGCGATCGTGCTCGGCGACATGGGCGAGTGGAACCGCCTGTCGGGGGAGATGCCGGTCTATCTCGATAGCGACGGGCTGCTGCGTTACTTCCCCTCGGACAGCCTGCGCGGGTCGGAGGCGCTGACCAGCTACATCCTGTCGATCACCGCCGAGGCGGGGCTGCCGATCCCCGACGGGCCGCGCGGCCGGATGATCGAGGCGCTCAAGGCGGTGCTCGACGGGCGGCTGCGGCACGAGGATTATGGCGATGTCCGGCTGCAGAAGGTCGCGGCGTTCGCGGCGCTGGCGCGGCAGGGCGCGGCCAATGCCGCGATGCTCGGCCAGATCGGCATGACCCCGCAGGACATGCCGACCTCTACGCTGGCCGATTACATCGCGGCGCTGGGCAAGGTGGCTGGTCTCGCCAATGGCGCGCAGCTGCGCGCGGCGGCGGAGGGCGTGCTCAAGACGCGGCTGGTCTATGAGGGCACGCGGATCGACTTGAGCGACAGCGCCAACACGGCGTGGTGGATGATGTCCTCGGGCGACGAGTCGGTGCTGCGAGCGCTGGTCGCGACGCTCGGGCGGCCGAGCTTCTCGGGCGAGGGGCCGAAGATGATGGTCGGCGCGGCGCTCCGCCAGCAGCGCGGGCATTGGGACACGACCACCGCCAATGCCTGGGGCGTGATCGCGGCGCGCAAATTCTCGACCACCTATCCCGCGAGCGCGGTGGCGGGGATCACCACCGCCTCGCTCGGCGGGCAGAGCGTGACGCGCAGCTGGCCGCTGCCCGATCCGCAGCGCAGCTTCGTCATGGCGTTGCCCGCAGTGGGGCAGCAGACGCCGTTGACGCTCAGCCAGTCGGGCGGGGCCGGGCCATGGGCGATGGTGCAGGTCAAGGCCGCGGTGCCGCTGACCCAGCCGCTCAGCGCCGGCTACCGCCTGTCGCGGAAGACCGAGGTGGTGCAGGCCAAGACCAAGGGCGTGCTGACGCGCGGCGACGTGATCCGCGTGACGCTGACGGTCGAAGCGACCGCCGACCGCAACTGGGTGGTGATCGCCGATCCGGTCCCGGCGGGCGCGACGGTGCTCGGATCGCTCGGCGGGCAATCGGAGATGCTGGCCGAGGGCGGCGAGGCGGCGGGCGCGCAGCCGAGCTATGTCGAGCGCGGGCGCGACACATGGCGCGGCTATTTCGCGTGGCTGCCGCGGGGGACGCACACGGTGACCTACGTGATGCGCTTGAACGCCGCGGGCCGGATGCAGCTGCCGCCGTCGAAGGTCGAGGCGATGTACTCGCCCGAGATCCGCGCGGCGGTGCCGAACCAGCCGATGGTGATTGCGCAGCGGTGAGGTGAGCGCGGCTTGGTAACTCGACCCTACCGTCACCCCGGCCTTGTGCCGGGGTCCACGGCTCCCCGCGCGATGGGCGGGAGCCTTGCGCCCAGCGCTTGTCTCTCGGTGGACCCCGGCACAAGGCCGGGGTGACGGGTTTTGGGATGACTGGCCTGGCTCGCTTCTGGCAACGTGTCCGCGGCCTCTGGGCAATCGCCGAGGCCCCCACGCATCGTGCGTGGTGGACCGGCCCTCGCCTCGTCATCGCCGCGGTACTGAGCCTCGGCGCGCTCTATGCCGCCGCTGATTATGCCACGCGCCCGCCGCGGCTTCCCGGTCCTGATGCGACCGTCGCGGCGTGGAAACCGTCCGAGGCTTGGCTCTACGATCGCGAGGGAAGGCTGCTCGATTCGGCGCGAGTCGATTTCCAGGCGCGGCGGCTGGGGTGGATGCCGCTCGACGAGGTCGCGCCGGCGGCGGTCGAGGCGCTGGTCGCGGCCGAGGACAAGCGCTTTCGCGACCATGACGGGATCGACTGGTGGTCGGTCGCCGGATCGATGCGCGACCGCATCGAAGGCAAGCGCGCGCGTGGCGCCTCGACGCTGTCGATGCAGGTGGCGGCCTATCTCGCGCCCGGGCTGTCGGCGCCGGGATCGCGCGGGCTGCTCGACAAATTGCGCCAGATGCGCGCCGGGGCGGCGCTCGAACGAGGGTGGAGCAAGGACCAGATCCTCGAGGCCTATCTCAACCTCGCGGGCTTTCGCGGCGAGGCGCAGGGGATCGGCGCGGCGGCGCTGGGGCTGTTCGGCAAAACCCCCGAGGCGCTGACTCGCGACGACGGGCTGCTGCTCGCGGCGTTGTTGCCCAATCCGGCAGCGGGCGCGGCGGAGGTCGCGCGCCGCGCCTGTGCCCTCTCACGCGAAAGCGATTGCAGCCGCTTCCCGGGCGCCGCCGCCTCGATGCTCGGCCCGGCGCGCAGCCTTGCGCTCGATCCCGGCCTCGCGCCGCATCTCGCCAACCAGCTGCTGACCGAGCCGGGGCTGCGCGTCGAGACCACGATCGACGCGCGCATCCAGCGGCTCGCGACCCGCGCATTGCGGCGGCAGCTGCAAGGGCTGGGCGGGACGCGGGCGCGCGACGGGGCGGTGGTGGTGGCGGACAACCGCACCGGCGAGATCCTTGCCTGGGTCGGCGGGATCGGCGGGTCCTCGACCGCGCCCTCGGTCGACGGCGCGAACAGTTACCGGCAGGCGGGATCGACGCTGAAACCCTTCCTCTACGCGCTGGGGCTGGAGAAGGGCTATCTGACGCCGGCCTCGATCCTCGACGATTCGCCGGTCCAGCTCGACACCGCCTCGGGGCTCTATGTGCCGCAGAATTACGACCGCGCGTTCAAGGGGCCGGTCAGTGCGCGGGCGGCGCTGGCGGGGTCGCTCAACGTGCCGGCGGTGCGCACGCTGCTGCTCACCGGGGTCGAGCCGTTCCGCGATCGCCTCTGGGATACAGGCTATCGCGGCCTCACCGAGAGCGGCGAATATTATGGCTACAGCCTCGCGCTCGGCTCGGCCGAGGTGACCTTGGTCGAGCAGGTGGCGGCCTATCGCAGCCTCGCGCTCGGCGGGCGCTGGTCGCCGCTGCATGTGCGCAAGGACGCCAAGGCCGAGGCGCCGCGCGCCACCACCACCCCGCAGGCCGCGTGGCTGGTCGCCGACATGCTCGCCGATCCCAATGCGCGGGCGAGCACCTTCGGCATGGATTCGGCGCTGCGCCTGCCCTTCTGGGCGGCGGTGAAGACGGGGACGTCGAAGGCGATGCGCGACAATTGGTGCATCGGCTTCACCGACCGCTACACCGTCGGCGTGTGGGTCGGGAATCTCGAGGGCGATCCGATGCGCGCGGTCTCCGGCACCAGCGGCGCGGCGCCGGTGTGGCGCGACGTGATGATGGCGCTGCATGCCGGCCAGCCGGGGCGGGCGCCCGCACGGCCGCAGGGGATCGAGGAGCGCGCGATCCGCTTCGCGAACAATATCGAGCAGCCGCGTCGCGAATATTTCCTTGCCGGTACGGGGATGAGCGAGATTGCCGTCGCGCCCCCCGCCTCGCGCCGCCCGCGCATCGTCAGCCCGGTGTCGGGCAGCGTCTATGCGCTCGATCCCGACATCCCGGTCGAGCGCCAGCGCATGGCGATCTCGGCGTCGGGCGAAGTCACGGGGCACCGGCTCGAGCTCGACGGGCGCGATCTGGGTGCGGCGGATGCGCGGCCGATGGTGCTGGCGGGGCCCGGGCGGCATCGCCTGCGGTTGGTCGACCCGGGCGGGCGAGTGGTCGATCAGGTGCTGTTCACGGTGCGCTGAGCCCGCATAGCAGGGATACGATGCCGGGCGCTTTCCCGCCGTGCCCCACAAAATGTTGCCACAGGGACACGGCTTCGGGGGAAAGGAGCCCAGCACCGGCCGCACGCGAAGGGTGAATCGAACCAAAACGATTCCCGCGCGTTGCGGCGATTGGTCCTAAACCCTTTCGGGACCGAAACCGTTCGGCCGCGCCGGCAGCGTAACCCGCCGGCGCGGCCATCTTTTTGGCGATTCCTCTGGCTTACCAGAAGAAGTTGCGGATCACCCGGACCACGATGCCGCGGCGCGTGTCGACCAGCAGCATGTCGTCATAGTGACGCACCCAGCGCTGCCAGCGGCCCGCGGGGGGCAGGCGATAACGCCACGGATCGCTGATGTAGTAGCGGCTGCCATAATAGTGCGGCGCGATGCGCACGCCGGCACGGAAGCCGTTGTAGCGGAACGGCGCACGCCAGCTGCCGCGGGCATAGATGCCGCGATTGCGGTCGCGCCAGCCGCGCCAGTCGTCATTGCCCCAGCGGCGGTTACGGTCGGACAGGTCCTCGCGATACTCGCGGCGGGCGTCGCGGACGTCACGGCGCTCCTCGCGCACGTCGCGGCGGGTGCCATAACGCTTGGCGCGCTCCAGTTCACGCTGCTCCTCGCGGATCTCCTGGCGATCGCGGCGCAGCTCGCGCTGCGACTGGGCAGCGGCAGGCGCCGCAGCCATCGTCGGCATCGCCACGGCGGCGATCAGCGCGGTCAATATGAGCTTCTTCTTCATCACAGCTCCTCCTTGTTCTCATGCCGGATCAACCGGCGTGAAGGAAAAGCTATCCCTGCGCGACTGAACGGCGCGGGAATGAATCTGTCAGCGAAATGAAAGCCGTAGGTCTGGGACCCAGGCGATCAGGGGCCGCCGCTCGGGCCGGGCCCGGTGCCGGGCGCGCCGACCGTGCCGATATTGCCGAACAGATCCTCGAAGAAGCCGCGGTCGCGGCCGAGCGTCGGGGTCTTCTTGTTCGACGGGTTGATCGACGCGACCTGCTCGACGCCGGTGCGCGACACCTCGGTGACGTTGCCCTGCGCGTCAAAGCGGATGCGCAGCGTGGTCTGCGCGCGCGGCTTGGGGTTATTGTAGGCATAATTGCGGGTGTTGCGCCCGATATAATACCATTCGCCCTGGTTGAACTGGCTGGTCAGCGTCGGCTTGCCGAGCGTCGCCAGCACCGATTCGCGATTGTCCACGCCGGGCTGCACCGAGTTCACCAGATCGGCATCGACGACATAGCCCTGATAGCCGCGGAGCGGTGCGCACGCACCGGCGCCGAGCAGCGCGATACCGGAAGCGGCGGCAAGAAGGACACGGGCGGAAATCATCAAACTCACTCTCCCAAGGCGGGCAGATTCCTGCGGATTGCATCGCAGGCCATTCGCCTCAATATGCGGGCAACCCCGCGCAAACAAGCGTGGCGAGGAGTTAGAACATGGGATTGTGGCAACGGCTGGCCGGACGCAAGGCGGAAAATCCCGCGGCGGCGCTGTATCAGGCCATCGTCGCGCGCGGTCGCGAGGCGCATTGGTACGAGGCGGGCGGGGTGCCGGACACGGTGAACGGCCGTTTCGACGCGATCGCGAGCGTGCTGGCGATCGTGCTGCTGCGGCTGGAAGCCGAGCCGACCGCCGCCGAAGCGACGGCGCGGCTGATCGAGTGCTTCGTCGACGACATGGACGGCCAGCTGCGCCAGATCGGCATCGGCGACGTCGTGGTCGGCAAGCGCATGGGCAAGATGATGGGGCTGCTCGGCGGCCGCCTCGGCGCCTATCGCGAGGCGCTGATCGAGGGGAAGGGCAGCTTCGAGGACGCGCTGCTGCGCAACCTCTACCGCGCCGAGCATCCCGGCGAGGCGGCGCTGGCGCATGGCGCGGGCGAGCTGCGCAGGCTGCATGCCGCGCTCGCCGGAGTCGAGTTCGACGCGCTGATGGCGGGACGGCTGCCGGCATGACTCCCGAATTCGCCCGTCCCCACCGGCTCGACACGATCGGCGCGGGCGAGAGCCGCGTCGCGATCGCGGCAGACGCGGAGGAGCGCAAGGCGCTCGCGCGGCGCTTCGGGCTGATTGCGGTCGACCGGCTCGCGGCGGATTATGCGGTGCGGCGCGACGCCGCCGGGATTTTCGCACGCGGGCATCTCTCGGGCGCGGTGGTGCAGGCGTGCGGCGTCACCGGCGATCCGGTCCCGGCGAAGATCGAGGAGGATTTCGCGATCCGCTTCCTCCCCGAGGGCAGCGGGAGCGGCGACGAGATCGAGCTGAGCGCGGATGATTGCGACACCGTCTTCTACACCGGCGGCGCGATCGACCTGGGCGAGGCAGCGGCGGAAACGCTGGCGCTGGCGCTCGATCCCTTCCCGCGCAGCCCCGGCGCGGAGGCCGTGCTGCGCGAAGCCGGCGTGCTGAGCGAGAACGAGGCCGGGCCGTTCGCGGCGTTGGCGGCGCTCAAGAAGAAGCTGTGATTCGCGCCGCTGCCGCGCTGAGATCGGCGACGAAGCGGTCATATTCCTCGGCCTTGCGCTCGGCTTCGGGGATGCGCAGCAGATAGCTCGGGTGGACGGTGACCCAGCCTTCGCCGCCCTCGGCGAGCGGATGCGGGGTGCCGCGTGAGCGGCTGATCGTCATCACCTTGCCGAGCAACGCGCGCGCCGCGGTCGCGCCGAGCGCGACGATCACCTTGGGGCGAACCAGCAGCAACTCCTGCTCGATCCACCAGCGGCACGCGCTGATCTCGCCGGCATCGGGCTTGGCGTGGATGCGGCGTTTGCCGCGCGGCTCGAACTTGAAATGCTTGACCGCGTTGGTGAGGTAGGCCTTGTCGCGGTCGATCCCGGCATCGGCGAGCGCGCGGTCGAGCATTTGCCCCGCCGGACCGACGAACGGGCGGCCCTGCAAGTCCTCCTGGTCGCCGGGCTGCTCACCGACCAGCATCAGCGGGGCGTCGACCGGGCCTTCGCCGAACACGGTCTGGGTCGCGTGCTTGTAGAGACGGCAGCGGGTGCAGGCGGCCGCTTCGTCGCGCAGGGCCTCCCATGCGAGTTCGCTGTTGGCACCTGGCGCCGCGCCTGCCCTCTTCGCCATCACCGTCTCCCGTGCGCGACGATGCGCACGGTTGTTCAACGCGCGGGCATCGAATCGATCCATTGCGAGAGCAGGGCGATGCCTTCGTCATGCGCGGTGGCGCGGCCAAGCTCGGGCATGGCGATGCCGGGATCGGTGCTGCGCAGGCGGTAGATCAGAATCGACGCCTCGGCGTCGCCCGGCGCAATCGCGAACTCGCGTCCGCCGCTGCCGCGTCCCGCCGCGACCGGGCGCTTGCCGATGCCGATCGTCACCGCCTCCTTGCGGTCGAGCTCAAGGAACAGGCCGGAGTTGGACGCCGCGCCCGCCGGGTTGTGGCAATGCGCGCAGTTGATCTCGAGATAGGCGCGAGCGCGGGCTTCGAGCGGGGCCTTGGTGTCGTCCCAGCGCGCGACGCGCGGGGCATCCGCGGGCGCGCGATCGAGCAGGCCGGCGGCGGCGAGCTTCTGCAGCTGGCCACCATGGTTGAGGTAGCGTGCCTTGGCGCCGATCGGGGTGATCTGGCCGGACAGCGCATGGCAGTCCTTGCACTGGTTCTGGTTGGGCACGGCGTAGCTGATCTGGCGCGGCTTGCCCGAGGGATCGGTGAAGGCGACCGCGAGGCGGGTTCCCGCGCGTTTGAGCACCGCGTCGGTGCCTTCGGCGTTCCAGACATAGGGGATCGCGACCCAGCCCGCGGCGCGGCGCAGCAGCAATCGGGTTTCGAGGGGCTTGAACGAAGCGCCCTCGCCATAGCCGAAGGTCTTGATGAGCGCGGTGCCGACGGGGAAGTCGAACGCCTTGGCGGGGTCGTATTTCGCCGTCGCGCCCGCGGGGACGTAGATGAAGCGCTGCTTCACGGTGTAGTCGGAGAAGAGCGCGGTTTCGAGGTCGTAGCCGGTGACGCGCGGCGCGGGGGTGCGCTTGGTCAGATCGGCGAAGAAGCCATAGTCGGAGAGCTTCGCCGGATAGCCCTCCGCGGTGATCGCTGTGTCGTTGACCTGTGGCGAGGGGCGCGCCGCGGCGGCGGCGAAGCCGAGCACCGCGAGCCCTAGCAGCACCGGCCCCAGCCGCTTCACTTGGCGGCGGCCTCCATCTCCGCCGGCAGCACCACCGCGGCGGGCTGGGGCAGGTCGGGGGCGTTCAGCTCGACCTTGGACGGCTTGGCGCTCTCGACCGGCGCACCGAGCGCGAGGCCGAGGCCGAGCACCGGCACCGCGTCGGCGACGCGCAGGCCGAGCTCGTCCGCCTTGCCGGTGCCGTCCCACCAGACCGGCGGGGCCGCGCCGCCGAACGCCGCGGTGAGGAATCCGCCGCTCGGGACATCCGGCGCAAAGCCGGCGCGGCCATGGCGGTTGCCCGACACGATGATGCGGCGCGGATAGGGGTTGTACTTCGCGTCCTCGAACTTGGGGCGGTAGGAAATGATCATGACGTTCGCCGTGGCGTTCTCCGACAGGTCGTTGTCGAACACGTGGACGCCGTCATTGGCCATCACCAGCACGCCGGTGCCCTTGGGTACGGTCGCGACGATATTGCCCTTGGGCGCGAAGTTCGGGGTGTCGTTGGCGAACACCTTGTTGCCGAACACGCGCACCCGGCCGCCGTTCATGCGCGGCAGGTTGGGCAGGTCGAACACCAGGATGCCGCCGGTATTGCCCGTGGCGGTGTTGCCATGGACGTCGGCCATGTTGCTGTTCTCGATCTCGATCCCCGCGACGTTCTGCGAGACGGTTGAGTTGCGCACCACGATCCGCTCGGACTGGCCGACATAGATGCCGGCGTCCGACGCGCCCTTCACCGTGACGCCATCGACCAGGATGGTGTGGCTGGAAACGGGATAGACGCCATAAGCGCCGTTGGTCGCCTTGGGCCCGCCGGTCCATTCGACTCGGATGTCCTTATAGACGATGCGATTCGCCTCCTTCGACTTGATCCCGTCGCCCTTGCTGTCCTCGACCGCGAAGCCGCGCAGCACGACGTCGTCGGAGGTGACGAGCAGCCCCTCGCCCGCGCCGAGCTGGCCCTTGAAGCTCAGCACGGTCTTGTCCGGCCCGGCGCCGCGCACCGTCACCTTGTCGACATCGAGGCTGAGACCGTCGGTCAGCTCGAAGCGGCCGGGGCCGATCTGGACGGTGTCGCCCGGCTTGGCGTCGAGCAGCGCCTCCTGCAGCCGCTCCTGCGCGTTGGGGCCGGCGGGGACGTCGATCGTCTTGGCGAGCGCGGTGGGCGACGCAAAGGCAAGCAGCACGGTGGCCGCGGCAGCGGTGCGGATCATGGGCCTCTCCTGTTTTCCGCCCAGCTTACCCGGTCCGCAGCGCCCGTCCAGCCATTAACATGCCTGTCAGTTACGCACGCGCGTCGCCCGGCAGCTCATCCTCGGCGCGTTCGAGCTCCTTGGGCTTGCGCTTCTCGAACACCGCGGCGAGCCGCGCCTTGGTTTCCTCGTCGAGGTCCTTGGCCGCCGCCGGGAACATCTCTTCCTCCTCCTCGTCGATATGGTGGAGGTAGCGGTCACGCATCGTCTTGAAGCGGGTGAGCCAGCCGGTCGAGCTCATGTCCATCTCGACCAGCTCGCCGAGCATGTCGTCGACCTCCTTGTGCTCGGACACCGAATGGCGAGCATCGTCGCGCAGCTCGGGGTTGGCGAGCATCGTCGCGTAGAGCGATTCCTCCTCGGCCGCGGCGTGCGCCTGCAGCTCAAGGCGCAGTTCCTCGAACAGGGTGCGGCGTTCCGCACTGTCGCCGCTGGTTTCGCCGATCGCGTCGAGCAGCTTGCGCTGGCGATCGTGGTCGCGCTTGAGGTCTGCGAAGATACGGTCGTCGGCCATCGGAAATTCTCCTTTGGCGTTTCAACTGGTCAGGAGAGGCGAGGTTTCAGCCGCGAATCATTCTCACGCTGTTTCAGCGACTTGCCCCTCCCGCCGCCATGCCCGCGCCAGCAGCGCCGCCAGCAGTCCAGCGAGCAACAGGTAAAGGCCGAGCCCGGCCCAGGACGACCAGCCCCAGAACTCGTTGGGAATCGTCCGGATATCGCCGGCGAGGAATTTGGGGATGATGTGCTGCGTCACCGGTGCGGGGTAGAAATGCGGCGCCTGCACCTCGGCTGCGGCGATGGCGAGGTTGATCGCGACGCTCGCGATGAGGAAGCCGCCGCCCAGCCATTCCTCGAAGCGGTTGGCGCCGCTCCAGAAGGCGGCGAGACCGATGGCGAGATAGGCGACCGCGGGGAGCGCGTGGCGCGGCCCGGTCGAGTTGCCGCCGTCCCAATAGACATAGGCGGCGTGATAGAGGAACGCGACCACCGCACCCGCCGCCGCTACCGCGCCGATGTCGCGCGTCCGGGGGGTGCGCAGCAACGTCCAGATACCGAAGGGGGCGAGCACCAGCACCGGTGCCACCCATACCATGCCCCGCCTTTTGCCGCCGAGGATCTGCCACAGCACGTCGAGCTTGGGATAGGTCAGACCGAACAATCCCTGCCGCATCCCCTCGAAACCGACCACGCCCGAATAGCCGGTCTGGAAGGGATGGCCGAACACGGCGAGGTTGTAGGCGAGCAGCGGGATCGCCGCGACGATACCGCCGGCGAGCGCGAGGCCGATCGTGCGCCACAGCCGCTGTGCTTCCCAGCCGCGGATGCGCCACAGCGCCCAGAGCGCGACCGGCGCGCCGGTGAGGATCGCGGTGTGCTCGATCACCACCGCCCAGCCGAGCGCGAGCCCGGCGATCAGCGCATGCCGTCCCGGCGATCCCCCACTGGTCCCGCGCCACACCGACCACAGCGCGATGGCGATCAGCGCGGTGGTCGGCGCATGGCCGAAATAGGTGGTGCTCCAGCCCCACATCGTCGTGCCAAAGGCGAACCCCACCGCGCCGAACAGCCCGGCAGCGCGGCTGCCGGTGAGGCCGGTGCCGAGGTCGAGCAGCGCGATCGCCGCCAGCGCGGTCAGGATCGCGCTGGTGAAGGCGACCGCGACACGCAGGCGCAGCCGCAGGAAATCCTCCGCGGCCGGATCGAACAGCCGGTGCGGGATGTCGAACGAAGTGCTATTGGTGACGTGGTTGGTCAGCGCCACCCAGGGCAGCGCCATCAGCGTCATGCCCGGCGCCTTGTCCATGTAGAAATGGCCGTCGAACAGCGCCTTGTCTATCGTCATGTCGGCGAAATCGTCGATCCGCGCATCGCCCTTCTCGACGATCGCGGTGGCGGCGAGCAGCCGCGTCGCGCTGTTGGGATTGAACGCCCAGGAGCCGAACCAGGTGCAGGACAGCCAGACCAGCGCGAACAGCAGCGCCGGGACCTGCCAGCGCTTCCTGGCCATCAATGACGATGTTGATGATTGCATGAAGGCTCGGGAAGCGGGTTGTCGTGGCTGGTCTGATCGCCCTCACCCTTCCGGCGCTTCGCGCCTCCCTCCTTCTCCCAATTGGAGAGGGAAGGGGTGTTCGAGCTTTGGCCTGCCCCCGGCAGGCCAAGATCGCGCTGGGAGCGCGATCGCTCGAACACGCCGCCAGGCGGTGGGAAGGGTGAGGGTGATCTATCTTAGTCCGGCAGGACCTTCTCGGCCTTGCGGCGCGCATCGGCCTCGGCCTTGCCGGCCTGGATCTCGCGGGTCGAACAGCCGATCCCGCCGCCCGGGCCGACCGTGGTGCAGCTGCCGATGCCGGTGTCGCCCACCGACATCGCACCCTGCTGGCGCACCGCCCAGCTCTCGTTCTGCGGGGTGACCTCCTGGTCGCGCAGCTCCTGCGGGATGCGGAAACGCTCCTCGGCGGGGCGGCGGACGCAGACCACGACTTCATCGCCATCGGCGTTGGTCGGGCATTTGTCGTCGCCATAGATGACGAGCACGCCGTTCTGCGCCGCATTCTGCGCGAGCGCGGGAAGCGGCGCCGCGAGCGGCGCGGCGGCGAGGGTCAGGCCCAGCAGGATCGTCTTCGTCATCGTCAACTCCAAGTCCCCTAACGCCCCATATCGCGTCTATATCCGTTTCGAGGCTGCAATGGCAGCCTTGCACGCCAGCCGGATCGCGCCCGAGAGCAGCGGATAGGCCGGCGCCGTCTCCGCGCCTGCCGCCAGCGCCGAATCGCGATGCTCCAGCTCCTCGGCGCGGAATTCGGCGACCGCCGCGGAGAGCGTGGGATCATCCTCGCCCAGCGCGTCGAGCTGTTCCTGGTAATGGAGGTCGATCTCGGTCTCGACCGCCACCGTGCAGGCCATCGCCGCCGCCGGCCCGAGCGCCGCCGTGGCCGCGCCCAGCGCGAAGCCCGCCGCGTTCCACACCGGCTGCAGCGCGGTCGGCCGCACGCCGCGCTCGGCGATCAACGCATCGAAGAAGGCGCGGTGCCGTTCCTCCTGGTTCGCCATGCCCGAAATCGCGCGCGCCATGTCGTGCCGGTCCCCCATCACGGCGAGCTGCCCGGCATAGATGCGGGTCGCGCCATATTCGCCCGCCTGATCGACGCGGATCATCGACCCGATGTCGGGGCGGGGATCGCCGGGCTTCCACCGCATCACGCGAACGCCCTGCGCTTCTGTTTCCTGAGCATCAGCATCGCGATCACCAACGCACCACCGAGCGAAAGGATCGCGTTCCAGCCGGCGAGCGAGATGCCGAGGAAATGCCACGGCGCGACGTCGCAGCGCACCAAAGGCGCGTTCATGATCGCGTCGAGGGCATTGCCGCTGCCGAAATTGGTGGCGCAGCGGGTGAGCCCTTCCCACCAGCCATATTCGACCCCGGCATGGAATGCGCCGATCGCCCCGCTGATCGCGATGGCGAGCGTGGCGAGCCACACCAGCACGTCGCGTCCCGGCTTTGCCGCGAAGGACAGCGCGGCGAGGATGATCGCGGCATAATGCGGGTAGCGCTGCCACATGCACATTTCGCACGGGAACAGCCCGCCGACATATTGGCTGTAGAGCGCCCCCGCCATCAGGCCGAGCGGGAGCAGCAGGGCGAGCGCCTGCGCGGTGCGGCGGGGAGCCATCGCCGGTTAGCGCTTCGTGCCGCTCTTGGGCGCGCCGCCCGCCGCCATCCGCGCGGGGGCGGAGGTGCGTGCGATGGTCTGCAGCGCATAATGGAGCTGGAAGTCCTCCACGCCCTTCTTCTTGAGATCCTCGACGCTTGCGGCGAAGCGCGGATCGGTCTTGGTGTCCTCCTCGAGGATCGAGTTGTCGACCTTGGTCTCGTTGATCAGGTGGCGGCGCAGGTCCGCCTCGCGGAACACCGGCCGAGTCTTGTAGTCGGCGTCGGAAAGCTGCGGCACCAGCAGGTCGGGCTCGATCCCGCCCTCCTGCACCGAACGGCCCGAGGGGGTGTAGTAGCGCGCCGTGGTGAGGCGCAGCGCGGTGCGCGGGCCGAGCTGGAGCAAGGTCTGCACCGATCCCTTGCCGAAGGTCTTCTCGCCCAGCACCAGCGCGCGGTGATGGTCCTGCAGCGCGCCGGCGACGATTTCCGAGGCCGAAGCGGTGCCGGCGTCAACCAGCACGACCAGCGGCAGGCCGCGCGCGAGATCGTCGGTCTTGGCGTACCAGCGCTCGATATCGGCCTTCTCGCGACCGCGCTGCGAGACGATCTCGCCATGCGCCAGGAACGCGTCGGTCACCTCGATCGCCTGGGTCAGCAGGCCGCCGCCATTGGCGCGCAGGTCGATGACATAGCCCTTGGGCTTGCCGCCCAGCTGCTTCTCGATCGCCGCGATGCCCGCGCGCATGTCCGACGCGGTCGTGGCGCTGAAGGTGTTGATGTTGAGGATGCCGATGCCGTCCTTGACCTCCCACTTCACCGCCTTCTGGACGATGGTGTCGCGGGTCAGCGTGACGTCGAACGGCTTGTCGCGGCCGGGACGGATGATGCGCAGCGTGATCTTGGTGCCCGGCTCGCCGCGCATCTGGCTGATCGCCTCGTCGAGCGTGCCGCCATAGATCAGCTTGCCGTCGAGATGCGTGATGAAGTCGCCCGACTTGAGGCCGGCGCGCCAGGCCGGCGTGTCCTCAGTCGGGGTGACGATCTTGACCGCGCCGTCCTCCATCGTGACCGACAGGCCGAGCCCGCCGTAATTGCCCTCGGTGGCGAGGCGCATATTGTCGAACGCGACCGCGTCGACATAGGAGCTGTGCGGATCGAGGCTGGCGAGCATGCCGTCGATCGCGCCCTTGATCAGCGTCTTGTCGTCGACCTTCTCGACATAATCGGCCTTCACCCGGGCATAGACGTCCATGAAGGCATCGAGCTCGCGGTAGCTGGAGGTATCGACGCTGGCCATCGCGCCGGTGGTGAGCGGGACGAGCGCCAGCGCGCCGACCGCGGCGGTGACCTGGAGGATGGGACGGATCATACGCTTACTTCCTGAGCAGTGCTTGATAGCAAGATAGACCGGAAAGCCGTGGCGGCAAAGCGGCAAGGGTGGGGCGGGAAAAATCCTCCCCCGACGGGGGGGACTTCTCAATCCAGCAACTGCGCGAGGTCCACGCTGTGGCCCTGGCGGCGCAGCTCGACGGTGATGCGCGGCGCCTCGCCCTGCGGGGCGCGGCCGAGCGGGGTGCCCTGCACCGGCGCGTCGCCGACTCGCACCAGCACCCGGTCGAGTCCCGCGACGAGCGAGGTCCAGCCGGCGCCATGGTCGAGGATCACGATATTGCCATAGCCGCGGAAGCGCCCGGCATAGATCACCCGCCCCGCGGCGGGCGCGACGACCTGGGCCCCGGCCCAGCTCGACAGCGTGAGGCCGCGCGAGTGCACGCCGGCCTCGGACACCTCGCCGAGGCCAGTGACGATGCTGCCCGCGACCGGGAGCCGGTAGGGCGGCGGTCCCTGTCGCGCGGCGCGGGCCGGGGCGGGTCTATCCTCCTCACCAGCGGCGCCGGGGCGCGGCAGCGGGCCGGGCAGCGCCTCCAGCGCCTCGCGCGTCTCGGCGGCGGCGCCGAGCGAGTCCATCAGCTCGACCAGGTCGCGCGCCTGTTCGCCGAGCGCGAGCGCGCGATCCGATTCGAACATCGCGTCACGGCGGTAGCCCGCGGCACGCAGCCGGTGCCCGGCCTCCATCCGCACCAGCGCGAGCCGCTGGGTCTCGAGGCGCTCGCGCCCTTCGTCCAGGCTGCGTGCGGCGATCTGCGCGCCTTCGCGCAGGCGGCGGGTGCGCGCGATCTCGGCGCGGACGCCCGCGCTGCGTTCGCGCACCACCGGGGCGACGCTGCCCAGCACCGCGCGGACATGGACGATGTCGGCGGTCGAGCCCGGCTGAAGCAGCCCGAGCATCGCCGGGCGCCGCGCGAGCGACTGGAGCGCCGCGATCAGCCGCGCGATCGGGCCCTGCTGCGTCTCCAGCCGCGCGCGCTGCGCGGCGAGCAGCCGGTCGACGATCGCGACGCGGGCACGGGCGGCAGCGATCTGCGCTTGCGCGGCATCGATGCTCGCGGCGACCGCGGCTTCGCGGGCCTTGGCACGCCGCGCCTCGTCGCGCTCGCCCGCCGCCGCCCGTTGCAGCCGCCCGGCGCGCGCCGCGGCGTCCCTGGCGGCCTGGTTTGCGGCCTTGAGCTGGCCCTGCTGCGCGGCGAGGTCGGGCGCCTGGGCGGGCAGCGCGGTGAAGCCCGCGAGTCCGAGCAGGAGGACGGCAATGGCGGTCAGGACCCAGCGCATCCCGTCAGCCTTCGCGGTGATAGGGGTGGTTGGC
This sequence comes from Sphingomonas sp. BT-65, assembly GCF_026107375.2. Lineage (NCBI taxonomy): Bacteria > Pseudomonadati > Pseudomonadota > Alphaproteobacteria > Sphingomonadales > Sphingomonadaceae > Sphingomonas > Sphingomonas sp. BT-65. The sequence continues at coordinate 2,195,883 of NZ_JAPCIA010000001.1, read as the reverse complement.
AAGGATGCTGGTGGCGCGCCACAATTGCTCGGCGAGCATCGCGCGCGCCATCAGATGTGGCCAGGTCGCGCGGCCGAAGGCGATCAGCAGGTCGGCCTCGGCCCGCTCGGCATCGCCGAACCCGTCCGCCGCGCCGATCAGGAAGCGCGTCTCGCGCACCCCGTCGTCACGCCACGCCTGGAGCCGCTCGGCGAGCACGCGCGAGGGCAGGTTCTCGCCCTTCTCGTCGAGCATCACGCGGCGCGTGCCGGGCTGGAGATCGGGCAGCTTGCCCCCGGTGTCGGGAAGCTCGGTAATCCTGTGCGGCCAGGTGACGCGCTTGAGATAGCGCTCGACCAGCTCCGCTTCAGGTCCGCGCCCAATGCGCCCGCGCGCCACGATATGCAGCAGCACGGGCGGTAAAGCTCAGGCGTTGCCGACCGGCGCCGTGTCCCCGAACGCCCACATCCGCTCGAGATTGTAGAAGGTGCGGACTTCCGGCCGGAACAAGTGGACGATCACGTCGCCGGCGTCGATCAGCACCCAGTCGGCGGTGGGCAGCCCTTCGACGCGCGGATTGCGGCCGAACTCCGCCTTGATCTTCTCGGCCAGCTTGTTCGCCATCGACGCGACCTGACGGGTCGAGCGGCCCGAGGCCACGACCATATAGTCGGCGATGCTGCTCTTGCCGGCGAGCGGGATCGAGACCGTCTCGACCGCCTGATCGTCGTCGAGCGAGGTCAGGACGAGCTGGTGGAGCGCCTCAGCCTCGTCCAGGTTACCCTGTGGCTGGGGCGTACGCGAAACATGGGGCGATGCGTTCAAGGGGACTCCTAGCGTCTGGTGACGCGCGTGCGGTGATGTGGGGACGGCGCATAACGCCGGTGCCAGGCGGGGTCGGCGGCGCGCAGGCGGGTCGCCGAAGTCGGGTCGGGGCGGAAGCGCAACAGCACCAGGGCCGGCAAACTCCACTTCGTCCAGTTCTTCGCCTGGCCTGCGGGCCGCACAAAGCGCCGCAGCCAGCCCATGGCAGGACTTGCATGGGCGTCACGATCATAACCCGGGCGCGCGATCACCGCAATCGGAACCTGTCGCGCAATATGGCGCCAGCCCTTCCACTGGTCGAATTGCGCGAGGTTGTCGGCGCCCATCAGCCAGATGAAGCGGTGCTTGGGATAGAGGCGGGGGAGCTTGGTCAGCGTGTCGACGGTGTAGCGCGTCTTGAGCCGTTTCTCGACCGCGGTGGGACGGATTGGCGCGTGCCTGGCCATGGCGCGGGCCGAGGCGATGCGCGCGGCGAACGGCGCCATCCCTTCGCGCTCCTTCAAGGGATTGCCCGGCGACACCATCCACCACACCTCGTCCAGCCCCAGCGCGCGCAGTGCGTGGAGCGAGATCGCGCGATGCCCGCGATGCGCCGGGTTGAACGACCCGCCGAGAAGGCCGATGCGTTTCAAAGATCCCCTTCGATGTCGTAAGTCCAATTCTCGCGCCGGTGCCGCACCCGAGCGATCTCCACGCCTTCGCCCTTGAGGCGGTAAACGATGAGATATTGGGTCGAGCGGACCCCAAGGACGCGAAATGGCGGGTCAACGGCTCGGCCGATGCGCGGATATTCCGTCAGTCGATTGGCGGCGACACGGATTGCACGAAGCGTGTTCAGTGCCGCTCGCTGATCATGTTCGCTGAGATATTCGTCGATCGTCATCAGATCGCGGCGCGCGGATGGCGCCCAGATCAATCCCGGCATCGAGCCTCATGCTTGGCGATCATCGCATCGAGCTCCGCCATTACCACTTCGTGCGGAATTCCCTCGCCGCGATCCAGTTCGTCGATACCTTCTTGGATGTAGGCGAGAAACTCTGCTTCGCGCTTGGCAGCTTGAGCAAGGACACGACTAACGAACCAAGATCGGCTTTGACCGTGACGCGCAGCGGCTTGATCAATCAGATCGGCGGTCTCCCCGTCGAGACGGGTGGTGATGACGGCTGATTTGCTCATGTATCGAATGTATACAAATGATGCTGGAACTTCAAGGACGCGTCTGTCCGCTCCCGCGCACCACCCATTTATAGGTCGTCAGCCCCTCCAGCGCGACCGGACCGCGGGCATGGAGGCGGCCGGTGGCGATGCCGATCTCGGCGCCGAGCCCGAACTCGCCGCCATCGGCGAACTGGGTCGAGGCGTTCCACATCACGATGGCGCTGTCGACGCCGTTGAGGAAGCGCTCGGCCGCGTCCGCGTCCTCGGTGACGATCGCGTCGGTGTGGTGCGATCCGTGCGCCGCGATATGCGCCATCGCGCCGTCGACGCCGTCGACTCGCTTCACCGACAGGATCGAATCGAGATACTCGGTGTCCCAGTCCCCGGCATTGGCCGCCACGACGCGTGGCTCGAGCGCGCGGATGTCGGCGTCGCCGCGCAGCTCGCAGCCGGTGTCGGCGAGCGCCGACAGGATCGGGGCTGGATCGGCGAAGGCGTCGTCGATCAGCAGCGTCTCGGTCGCGCCGCAGATGCCGGTGCGGCGCATCTTGGCGTTCACGGCCAGGTCGCGCGCCATCGCCGGGTCGGCGGCGCCGTCGATATAGGTGTGGTTGATCCCGTCGAGATGCGCGAGCACGGGGACGCGCGCCTCCTCCTGCACGCGCGCGACCAGGCTCTTGCCGCCGCGCGGCACGACCAGGTCGATCGCGCCCTCGGCCCGCAGCATTGCGCCGACCGCGGCGCGATCGGTGGTGGGGACGAGCTGCGCGGCATCGGCGGGGAGCCCGGCGCGCTCGAGCCCCGCGGCGAAGGCGGCGTGGATCGCGCGGTTGCTGTGCGCTGCCTCGGAACCGCCGCGCAGGATCGCGGCATTGCCGCTCATCACGCACAGCGCCGCCGCGTCGGCGGTGACGTTGGGGCGGCTTTCGTAAATGATCCCGATCACCCCGATCGGCACGCGCACGCGGCTGAGCTGGAGCCCGTTGGGCCGCTCGCTGCGGCTGATCACCTCGCCCACCGGATCAGCAAGCGCCGCGACTGCCTCGACGCCCGCCGCCGCGCCCTCCAGCCGGCCCGGATCGAGCCGCAGCCGGTCGAGCAGCGCGGCGCTGAGGCCGTTCGCCGCGCCCGCCGCGACATCCTGCGCATTCGCCGCCAGGATCGCATCGGCCTGCGCGCGCATCTCCGCTGCGGCGGCGCGCAGCCCCTCGGCCTTGCGCGCGGTCGGCAGCGCGGCCAGCGTCACCGCTGCGGCGCGGGCGCGGGCGCCCATGTCCGCGATCAGGGCTTCAGGCGAGGTCTCCGTCATCATGTCCATGGCCCTTGGGCTATCATGGGTGGCGGCGAAAGTCCCTATCGCCTCTGCTTTGCGGGTTTGTTAGGTGGGCTTTCATGGGGGAATTCGACGCAGCCGGAGAAGTCGTCAGCGGAGCGCTGTGGAGCCGCGCGGTCGAGAAGCGGCATGGCGAGGCGCACGGTGACGGCGAGCATGGCGGCATCTGCCTCAATTGCGGCACGCGCCTCATCGGCCCGCACTGCCACCACTGCGGCCAGGCGGGGCATGTCCACCGCACGATCGGCGCGATCGGGCACGAGATCCTGCACGGCGTCGTCCATTTCGAGGGCAAGCTGTGGAACACGCTGCCGCTGCTGTTCTTCCGTCCCGGCGAGCTGACGCGGCGCTACATCCATGGCGAGCGCGCGCGCTTCGTCTCGCCGATGGCGATGTTCCTGTTCTCGGTCTTCACGATGTTCGCGGTGCTCCAGATCATGGGCATCTCGCCGCCGGCCGAGGTCGGCACCGCCGCGCAGTTCGAGCAGGGCCTGACCTTCGCGCGGCAGAATACCGAGAGCGCGCTCGCCGACGCGCGGGAAGCGCGTGCCAAGGCCACGCCCGGTAGCGAGCGCGCGCAGAAGCTCGACAAGCGCATTGCCGGCCTCTCGCATGATCTCGAGGAATTCAAGAAGATCCCGGTCTCGCTCAGCCGGGCGAGCGGCAAGGGCCTCAATTTCAAGACCGGCTGGAAGCGGATCGACAAGGGGATCGAGAAGGTCAACCAGAACCCCGGCCTCGCGCTCTACAAGCTGCAGACCAACAGCTACAAGTTCAGCTGGGTACTGATCCCGCTGTCGATCCCGTTCGTGTGGCTGCTGTTCTTCTGGAAGCGGCGCTTCAAGGGCTACGACCACGCAGTGTTCGTGACCTATTCGCTCTCGTTCATGTCGCTGCTGTCGATCCTGCTGACGATCGCGGGCGGGCTGGGGCTGGCCGGAAGCGTGATCGCGCTGGCGGCGTTGTTCGTCCCGCCGCTGCACATCTATTTCCAGATGAAGGGCGCCTATCGCCTGCGCGGCTGGAGCGCCTTGCTGCGCACCTTCGTGCTGCTCAACATGATCACCTTCATCGTGGTGATCTTCGCGCTGCTGCTGCTCGGCCTCGGGCTGCTCGGCTAGCTCAGTCGAGCGTGATGCCCGGGCGCCAGCCGCTCGCGGCGAGGAATGCCTTGGGATCGCGCAGCGCGATGATCTCGCGCACCGCGGCGCGCTTGTCCTTGGCGCGGACATAATAGGCCTTGGCGATGCGATAGCCGACCCAATAGCCAAGATCCCCGGGCCATTCGGGTGTGCCGAGGCCGTTGTACAGCCAGCGCGATCCCTCGGCGGGCTTGTCGAGGTCGTCGAGGAAGCTGGCCTCGAACGCCGCTTCGCGCCCGCGGGTGATGCGGTGCAGATGCTGCGAGCCGACCGCGCCCGACATCAGCTCGCCGATGAATTCCGCGCCGCCCTCGACCAGCGCGGCCTGAAGCACGGTCATTCCCGTATCGGTATCCGATCCGGCGGCCGCCTGCTGAACATGGACATATTCATGGGCGATGACGTGGACGAAGCGATCCTCGGGATCGGCCACGGCGAAATCCGCCGCGCACAGCGCCTCGAGCCCGATCATCACCCCGTCCGCATTGGCGACGCCGGCCGGCTTGCCGCGGCCGACCGCGACCGTCACCGGCGGCAGCCGCGCCTCGGGATAGAGATCGCGGAGCTTACCGAGGTCTGCCGCAAGCCGGGTCCGGATCACGGGCAGGTGGCTGGCGCAGCCGCGCGCCTTCACATAGAGATCGGGCTGCGCGGCGAGCCGCTGGGCGATGCTCTCCGCGGTGATCCGGCGCATCCGCATGAACGCGGCAAAGCCGTCGCTGGCATGGTCGAGATAGTCGCGCTGGATCTGCGCGACGCTCGGCTTGCCGGCGGTCGCGTCATAGAGTGCGTAGAACCGGTCGACGTCGGCGGTGCGGATCTCCGGCCCGTCCCCGGCGGCAGGGGACAGTCCGGCAAGCATGAGGGCAAGAGTGGCGCGGATCATCGGGTTCAGCCTTTGCAGGGGAAGCGCTTCTTCATCATCGCGTAGAAGGCGGTCTTGACGCTCATCCCGCGCTGAGCCGTAGGGATCGCGTTGAATTCGGCCATCACCTCGTTCGCGCCGAGCTTCGCCTTGCCCTTGGGCGGCGGGCAGCTGTGCGGGGTGCGCCCGGCCTGGCGCGCGGCGGTGAGGTCGGCGCGATAGGCGTCGGCCACGCTCTGCACCTCGGCGCGCAGCAGCTTGATGTCGGGCGATCCGATCGCGAGGAAACCCTTGGCCTTGAGCGCATTGGCCTTGGCCAGGAACTGCGCGACGGTCATCGCCTGCGCGCTGGCGGGCAAGGCGATCAGCATCATCGCGGCAATCATCCGGCGCTTCATCGGCACGTCCTCCCGCGCCACTCGCTAGAATGCGATTATGGCCGGTTGTTGACGGCTTCACAGCGCCGCGCCTCTCGCTAAAGTCGCGCGGTTTCAACTGGGGGCCCAAGCATGATCATCGGTATCGACCTCGGCACCACGAACAGTGCCGCGGCGGTCTGGCGCGACGGGGAGGCGGTGCTCGTGCCCAACCGGCTCGGGCACGTCCTCACCCCCAGCGCAGTGAGTATCGGCGACGATGGCGAGGTGATCACCGGCCTCGCCGCGCGTGAGCGCATGGCGAGCCACCCCGAGGTCACCGCCACCGCGTTCAAGCGCTATATGGGCACGCGCCGCACCGCTCGGCTCGGCAAGCGCGAGTTCACGCCCGAGGAGCTCTCGGCGCTGGTGCTGCGCAGCCTCAAGGCCGATGCCGAGGCGTTTCTGGGCGAAGAGGTGATCGAGGCGGTGATCACCGTCCCCGCTTATTTCAACGACAAGCAGCGCAAGGCGACGCACCGCGCGGGCGAGCTTGCGGGCCTCAAGGTCGAGCGGCTGGTCAACGAGCCCACCGCCGCCGCGCTCGCTTATGGCATCCACCAGCTTGAGGACGAATCGCGCTTCCTGGTGTTCGATCTCGGCGGCGGCACGTTCGACGTGTCGATCGTCGAGATTTTCGAGGGGATCATCGAGGTGCGCGCTTCGACCGGCGACAATCACCTTGGCGGCGAGGACTTCAACGAGTTGCTCGTCGGGTTGATGCGCGAAGCCCATACCGAGGCATTCGGTGAAGCGGGACGCGGCGATGATCCGCTTCACCAGAAACTGCGCGAGACCGCCGAGCGCGCGCGCCGGGCGCTGAGCAGCGGGGCTGAGGCGGAGATGCGCCTCGTCTGGAACGACGCCGAATATCGCCACACCGTCACCACCCAGGCGTTCGAGGAGGCGGCCAAGCCGCTGATCGACCGGCTGCGCGAGCCGGTGCTGCGCTCGATGCGCGATTCAGGGATCAAGAGCGCCGAGCTTTCCGAGATCATCCTGATCGGCGGCGCGACGCGCATGCCGCTGGTGCGCAGCGCGGTCACGCGCATGTTCGGCCGCTTCCCCAACGCCACGGTCAACCCGGACGAGGCGGTGGCGCTGGGCGCGGCGGTGCAGGCCGGGCTCAAGTCGCGCGACGTGGCGCTCAAGGAAGTCGTCGTGACCGACGTCTGCCCCTACTCGCTCGGCGTCGAGCATTCGCGGCGGCTGCCCGGCGGCGGGATCGAGGACGGGCTGTTCGCCCCGATCATCGAGCGCGGCACGGTGATCCCGGCGAGCCGCATCCACAGCTTCGGCACGATGCACGACAACCAGACCAAGGTCGATTTCGGCATCTTCCAGGGCGAGGCGCGGCTGGTGCGCGACAATGTCGAGATCGGCCGCACCTCGGTCCGCGTGCCGCGCGGGCCGGCGGGGCAGCAGGTCGATGTCCGCTTCTCCTACGACGTCAGCGGGCTGCTCGAGGTTGACATCATCGTCGCGCAGACCGGCGAGACGGTGAATCTCACGATCAACGACGGCATGGCCGGGGACGAGAAAGCGCTGGACAAGGCGCGCAAATCGCTCGCCGCGCTGAAGGTGCATCCGCGCGACGAGGCGGAGAACAAGGCGGCGATCGCGCGCGGCGAGAAATGCTTCGAGAATTTCCTCGGCGAGCAGCGCTATTGGGTGGGTGAAGTGCTGGGCCGCTTCAGCGCCGCGCTCGAGACCCAGGACCCGCGCACGATCGAGGCCGCGCGCAAGGAGCTGCACCAGGCGCTCGACACGCTCGAGGGTGAAACCTTCCTGTGAAGAGCTGGTGGCAGGTGCTCGGCGTGCCGCGCAAGAGCGACCGCGCGACGATTCGCCGCGCCTATGCCAAGAAGCTGCGCGTCACCAATCCCGAGGACGATCCGCAGGGCTTCATGGCGCTGCGCGAAGCCTATGAGGCGGCGCTGCGCTGGGTCGAATATGATGTCGACTGGGAGGAATCGGATGAAGAGGCCGTTGCACAGGAGCCGGCATTCGCTGTCGAGCTGGCCGAACCGCTGCAATCGCCTGATCCGGTGCCGGCCTTCGATCCCGCGCCGCCCGAGCCCGATCCGCTCGCCGAGGCTCGCGCCGCCGATCACGAGGAACTGCGCCGCCGCACCGCCGCACTCGACGCCGGGTTGCGCGGTCCGTGGCACGGCGACGCCGCCGCGCTGACCGCGCAGCTCGACGCGATTCTCGCCGCGCCCGCGCTGATCGAGATCGCGGTGCGCGATTCGATCGAGAACTGGCTCGCCGACCTGCTCGCCGACACCAGCCCGCGCAGCGATCCCGTGCTGCGCCATGCGATCGATGCGTTTGGCTGGGAGGATGAGGGCAATCATCCGCCGTCGGTATGGCGCATCCTCGCGCGGATCGACGAATGGCGCGTGATTCAGGCGCTGCGGCGCGGCGATCATGCGCTGTCGGCGGGGTGGAATGCGCTCACGCGCGCCAAGGCGCCCGGCTGGCAGCGGCGGGTCAGCTCGCTGCGTCCGGGCATCGCCGCGCAGGTGCGGCAATTGTTCGATCTCGCCGACTATCAGACGCCGGGGATCGCCCACAGTTTCGATCCCGATGCGGCGGCGTGGTGGCGCGCGCATCTCGACGCGCCGCGCTTCGGCTTCGTTGACCTCGCCACGCTGCTGCTCGCCGCTGCGCTGGCGGGCGTCGTCGCGCTCGTCGCCGAGACGCCGGCGGCGCGGATCGGGGGTGCTGCCGCGGCGCTCCTCTCCGGCATCGCCTTTCCGTTCGTCCGGCTGCGGATCGTCGTGCCGTGGCGTGAGCGGCGCGAGATGGCGGACGAGGCGCCCGGCTGGCTCGCGGATGCCTGGCCGGTGCCCTGGCTGGTCGCCGCATTGCTGCTCGTGGTGCTCCCGGCTGGCGCATGGACCGCGGGGATCGTTTCCGCCCTCTGCACGGTCGCGACCGGCTGGATGGCGGTGACCGTGGGACGCGAGCCCGCGATCGGCAGTCCGCTCTACAAGATCTTCTCGTTCGCCGTGCTTGCGCTGATCGGCGGCGCGGCGTTCTTCGCGCTCTCGGGGCCGGAGAAGCTCGCGCTGAGCGTGTTCGCGGCTGCGTCGGCGTTGATCGCCTTTTCGGGCAGCGCCGGGCTCGCGGCGGCGCTGTGGCGGGTCGTGCGGTGGCCGACGCTGGCCGCGCTGGCGATTACGGTGACGCTGATCCTGTCGGCCATCATCCGCTTCCAGCTGCCCGGCGCGCCCGAGCCGCTGGTGCCGTGGGGCGCGACGGCGATCGCCGGGATGGTGCTGCTCGGCGCGGTGCGCGAGATCGCCGACAGCAGCCCGGTGGTGCCGGTGCTGCCCTGGGCGCGCTGGGGGTTGTGGATCATGCTGGTGTTCGCCGCGATCCTCTCGACCCCGCCGGTCGAGCGCTCGGGCGTCGTCCCCGCGGATCCGATGAAGCAGCTCGAACAGCGCGAGCCGGGCTTCGCCGCATTGAAGATGGGCAATCCCGGGCTCCATTCGGCGGTCGCGCTGCTCCGCCAGCAGCAGGCCGACCGGACCAAGACTGGCGCCGAGGCTAGCCGCGAGATCGACCGGCTGGTCAACGCCGCCTATCGGGAGCGCTTGCCACGCGCGCCGGCCGCCTTGCTTGCAGCGGAAATGGACATCCGCCTTGCCACGCTGCGCGAATATCGCGGTCTCGATGTCCGCGCCTGCGCCTCGGGTGCGGGCGAAGGCAAGTCGCCGCAAATCAGCGAGACGCTGCGCGAGCGGCACTATCGTCACGCACTCAAGGTCGCGGGGAGCTATCCGGCGAGCGCCAGCGATCTGGCGCGGGGGCGCGAGATCCCGGCGAACGAGCTGCTCCGCGTCGCCGCCAATGACGACGCCGCGAAGGCCGAGCGTCTCGGCGCGGCGATGGAGGGCAGCGACGTGAAGGCCAAGTGCGATGCGCGCATCGCCTTCCTCGAGGCGTTGGTCGCGCAGGACGACATCGACATCGCCAAAACGATGCGGCCCGCGCTCACCGCGCGGGCCGAACCGGATTCAGCGAAGAAGTAAGGAGCCCTATGCCCCCTGTGGGGCCGGGCTGCCGAACGGACCCTTGGGCCGCCGCGTCTTGGGAATTGAGGTTCCCGCCGCCGCGACCGGACCCTTGAGCGAGCCCGGCTCGGGGCGCCCGATATCGCCGTCGGCGAGCAGCTTCTTGATCTCCTCGCCCGACAGCGTCTCATATTCGAGCAGCGCGCCGGCCAGCGTGTGAAGCTGTTCGAGATGCTCGGTCAGCACCTCGCGCGCACGCTTGAGCCCGCCCTCGACGGTCGACCGGATCTCATGGTCGATCAGCTGCTGGGTCTCGTTCGACATGTGCCGCGGCTGCGACGCCGAATAGCCGAGGAACGATTCGCCCTCGGGCTGGGCGTATTCGACCGGGCCGACCTTGTCCGACATGCCCCATTTGGTGATCATGTCGCGGGCAAGGCCCGTGGCGTACTGGATGTCGCCCGACGCGCCCGACGAGACCTTGTCGTAGCCGAAGATGATCTCCTCGGCGACGCGGCCGCCCATCGCCACGGCGAGGTTCGCGTACATCTTGTCGCGGTGATAGCTGTAGCTGTCCCGCTCGGGCAGGCGCATGACCATGCCCAGCGCACGGCCGCGCGGGATGATCGTCGCCTTGTGGATCGGGTCCGATGCCGGCTCGTGCAGGCTGACGATGGCGTGGCCGGCCTCGTGATAGGCGGTCATCCGCTTCTCGTCGTCGGTCATCACCATCGAACGCCGCTCGGCGCCCATCATCACCTTGTCCTTGGCTTCCTCGAACTCCTGCATCGCAACCAGCCGCTTGCCCTTGCGCGCGGCCATCAGCGCCGCCTCGTTGACGAGGTTGGCGAGATCGGCGCCCGAGAAGCCCGGCGTGCCGCGCGCGATGGTGCGCGCGTCGACGTCGGGCGCCAGCGGCACCTTCTTCATATGGACCTGCAGGATCTTGACGCGGCCCTCGATGTCGGGGCGCGGCACCACCACCTGGCGGTCGAAGCGGCCCGGGCGCAGCAGCGCCGGATCAAGCACGTCGGGACGGTTGGTCGCGGCGATGATGATGATGCCTTCGTTCGCCTCGAAGCCGTCCATCTCGACCAGCAGCTGGTTCAGCGTCTGCTCGCGCTCGTCATTGCCGTTGCCGAGGCCCGCACCGCGATGGCGGCCGACCGCGTCGATCTCGTCGATGAAGACGATGCATGGCGCCGACTTCTTGGCCTGCTCGAACATGTCGCGCACGCGGCTCGCACCGACGCCGACGAACATCTCGACGAAGTCCGATCCCGAAATGGTGAAGAACGGTACGCCCGCCTCGCCCGCGATGGCGCGGGCGAGCAGCGTCTTGCCGGTGCCGGGCGAGCCGACCAGCAGCGCGCCCTTGGGGATCTTGCCGCCGAGGCGCGCGAACTTGGTCGGATCCTTCAGGAACTCGACGATCTCCTGCAATTCCTCGCGTGCCTCGTCGATGCCGGCGACGTCGTCGAAGGTGACCTTGCCCTCCTTCTGCGTCAGCAGCTTTGCGCGCGACTTGCCGAAGCCCATCGCGCCGGAGCCCGAGCCCTTCTGCATCTGGCGCAGCACAAAGAAGGCGATGCCAAGAAACAGCAGGAACGGCAGCGACTGATAGAGCAGGTACAGCCACACCGAGGGCTGCTCCTCGGGCCGCGCGCTGATCGTCACGCCCTTGGCGCGCAGCGTCGGGATCAGCTGCGGGTCGGGCACCGCGTTGGTGCGGAACTTGCTGTCGTTGGTCAGCGTGCCGGTGATCACGCTGCCGGCGACGTTGACGTCCTTGACGGTGCCCTGCTCGACCTTGTCGAGAAACTCCGAATAAGCGAGCGTGCTGCCCGCAGACTGGCTCGAGCGCGTATCGAACATCGTCACGAACAGCGCGAGCGCGGCCAGGATGCCCACCCAGATCAGCAGGCTCTTCATCCAGGGATTGCCGTTATTCTCGGGGCCCTGCTGCTTGTCGTTGTCGTTCATCGAATTTCCGTGTGATGATTCTACCTAAGATAGGCGTTGGCAGGTTAATGGCAATGGAACAGCGTCGGTCAGTGTGATCGCCGCGGCGGGGCCGGGGCGAAATGCCAGCGTCCGTCGCGCTCGGGCGTCACCATTACGCCGGCCTGGGTAGCGGGCCGGCCGGCCTCCAACGCGTCGAGCAGCGGCTCGACATTCGCCGCGTCGGAAAAGGGCGGTAGGAGGATGCCGTGCACCGCGCGCGTCTCCGCTACCGCGCGGCGCACCAGCCGGCGCTGCAGCTCGCGCGGCAGATCGGCGGCGCGGAGCAGGCACTTGCGTCCGTACCAGCGATCCGCCTCGAACATCCTCGTCAGCGCTTCGAGCGCCTCCTCCGTCTCCGCGATATGCGCGGCGGACTCGGCCAATGCGGCGGGATCGAGCAAGGTCTGATGCGTCAGGAACATGCGAACTTGCGTTCGGTCATGGCGCGGGTCCTCATTCGAAGGGTCGTCCACCCAGGGCACGCCCGCCGCCTCGGCGATCATCCGCAACCGTCCGCGGCGCCAGCCGAGTAACGGCCGGAGCAGCAGGCAATTCTGCTCGAAGCGCCACGGCCGGATGCCGCTCAACCCGGCCACCCCGGACGCGCGGTTGAGGCGCATGAGCAGCGTTTCCGCCTGGTCGTCGGCGTGATGTGCGGTCAGCAGAGGATAGGCGCCGCACCGCTCGGCCCATGACAAAAGTGCGTCGTAACGCGCCTCGCGGGCCTGTTTCTGCATGCTGCTTCCCGCGATCGGTGCAGCCGGGGAGAGGGTCTCGTGCGGCACGCCGAGCCCGGCGCAGACCGCCGCGACCATCGCCGCTTCGCCGGCGGCTTCGGGACGCAGGCCGTGATCGACTGTCGCCGCGAGGACTTGTCCGGGAAAGGCGGCGGCGGCGAGCAGCAGCATCGCCATGCTGTCGGGTCCGCCGGACACGGCGAGCGCGACCGAAGTGCCGTCAGGCAGAGCGCCGCCGACCGCCCGCACGCACAGCGTGTCGAAATCCCGCCGGAACCGCTCGACCCATTCGGTGTCGGGCGGCTTCAGCTCACTTGCACTTGCTGGCGGAGCGGCCGGTGGCGACATCCATCTTCATCGCTTCGGACAGGCGGTCGCCATAGACTTGCGTGAGCTCGTCATAGACCTTGCACACCTCGCTTGCGGGCTTCTTCATCTTCACCAGCGCCTGGGCGAGGTAATAGAGCGAATCCGGCGCCCGCTCGCCGTTCGGCATCTTCTGGTAGCTCTCGAAGAAGGCGGTCGCGGCGAGCGCCGGCTTGCCCTGGTCGAGCAAAGTACGGCCGAGCAGGTTCTGCGAATAGCTGGCGCGGCGGTGCTTGGGATATTTCTGGACGACCGCGCGCAGCTCCGGAATCGCCTTGTCATACTGTTTCGCCTGCCACAGGCGATAGCCATAGATATAGCCGTCCTCGGCCGGATCCTCGCTCTTGGGCCGGTCGACGTTCACCGTCGGCGTGGCGGGGCCGCCGACCGCGGGGCGCGCGGGTCCGGGCCGCACCGCTCCGGTCACCGGCTCCTCCGCCTCGGCCGGCGCCGCGCCCGCCTCGAGCACCTTCAGGCGCGCGTCGGTCGCACGCCTGTAGGCGTTGAACGCCTCCTCGAGCTGGCGCAGGCGGTACTGGCCCTGTTCGATCTGCCCGGTCATTTGCGACAGTTGCGATTCCACCGCGCTGACGCGGGCGTTGAGATCGGCGACCGCGCTGGTCGCGGGCTGCCCGGGAGGGGCCTGGAGCTGCTGCGGGGCGATGATCTGCGGCTCGATCGTCTGGCCAGCGCCGCCCGGAAAGACCTTGCGCTGCACCGCGCGCATCTCGCGCTCGAGCCGGTCGACCCGGCCCTCGATCCCGTCCCCGCGACTGGTCTGCGCCGCCGCGGGCATGACCGCCGCAAGCGCGGCCATTGCCGCAAATGTCCCAATCAAACGCATCGAAATCCCCGCAGGCGTAAACATCCTCAACGCCTTATACATGATATGCCGAATCTGTCGCCACGCTTAAGGGAAGGTGGCGTTTCCAGCCGGTTCGGGGTCGAATGCGGGCTGAAAGGCCGGGACGGCGGCCGGCGTCGCGGTGGCGCCAGGCTGCGGTGTGGTGCCGGCATTCGCGGTACCGCGCGCGCGCAGTGCCTCGGCGCTGATCGGCACGTCCTTGATCGCGCGGCCGGCGGGGCCGAGCGGCGCGACGTCCGATCCGTTGATCGTCACGCGGATCGCCTCGGGCCGGCCGAGATTGATCATGGGGCCATTGGCGCCCGGCGGCACGTCATAGCGCTCGCCCGCCGCCATCTCCTTCTCGAACAGCCGCGTGCCGCTCGCGTCGTAGATGCGGAGCCAGACCGGCTGGGTCGCGGTCAACGTCACTTGCCCACCATTGGCCGGCACCGGCGCGGGCGAGGGCTCGGCGGGCGCTTCAGGGGTAGCCGGCGTCTCGGTCGGCGTCGGCTCCGGCTCGCTGCCTGCGCTGCGGAACAGGTCGGTGCCGTACCACACACCGACCGCCACCAGCAGCAGCGCCGCGATCACCGCGCCGGCCCAGGCGAGACCCCGCGGCGGCTCGCGCACCGGATCCTGCGGATCATAGCTCTCATAGACCTCGCGCGCGGCGAACAGACCCTCGGTCTCGGTGCGCAACTCCCGGGCCAGCGCGACCTCGTCGGCGCCCACGGCGCGGGCATAGGCCTTGACGAAGCCGATCGCATAGGTCGGCGAGGGCAGGCCCGAATAGTCCGAATTCTCGATCGCCTGCAGATGGCGCAGCGGCACGCGGGTGCGCGCGGCGATGTCGGACAGCTCGAGTCCCTGCGCGAGCCGCGCGTCGCGCAGCTTCTCCCCGACCTTCTCGGGGAAGAGCGTCGGGTTCTCGCCGGATTCGCCGTCCATTCAAGTCACTCCGGTCGCATTGGGGTTCACGCCAGGGGGATGCAGGCCGCGGCTGCGGTGTCCACCACCCGTCCCCCGCTGTCAACGCTGGCAAGCCGGAAAATAGGGTCTGTTTCAGCAAAGCTGAAACGTGGGGGAGCGGGCGGAGCAGCCCAAGGTTCCGGCGATGCGAAGCATCGTTGGAATGGCTGCGGAGGGCGGTGCCGTAATTCAGCGAAGCTGAATCCAGCTCAAAACCAAATCAGGCGAGCTCGACGCCATGCTCGTCCGCCCAATTCTCCAGCGCCACACGCATGTCGTGCGGCGGCAGCGCCAGGAACCCGGCCATCGCCCCGACCAGTGCGCCGCGGTCGAGCGTGCGCAGCATCGCCTTGATCGGGCCGACCGCCGCGGGGGTGATCGACAGGCGCTCGATGCCGAGCCCGATCAGCGCCATCGCCTCGAGCGGCCGCCCGCCCATCTCGCCGCACACCGCCAATGGCACGTCGGCGGCATTGGCCTCCAGCGTCACGCGGCGCAGGAAGCGCAGGATCGAGGGCGAGAGCCAGTCGTAGCGCACCGCGAGCTTGGGATGCGCGCGGTCGGCGGCGAACAGGAATTGCGTCAGGTCGTTGGTGCCGACCGACAGGAAATCGATATTGGGCAGCAGGATATCGAGCACCTCGGCCAGCGCCGGCACCTCGAGCATCGCGCCATAGCGGATCTGCAACGGGAGCTTGTTCCCGCGCCCTTCCAGCCACACCCGCTGGCTCTCGAACAGCGCACGCGCCTGGTCGAATTCCCACGGCTCGCTGACCATCGGGAACATGACGTTGAGCGTGCGCCCGGCCGCGGCCTCGAGCAGCGCGCGCGCCTGCACCTTCATCAAGCCTTCGCGGTCGAGCGCCAGGCGCAGCGCGCGCCAGCCCATCGCCGGATTCTCCTCGTCGCCATTCTCGTCATGGTCGAGATAGGGCAGCGCCTTGTCGCCCCCGATATCGACGGTGCGGAACGTCACCGGCCGCTCGCCCGCCGCTTCGAGCACGTCGCGATAGAGGCGGCGCTGCCCCTCGCGCTGGGGCAGGGTGGCGGAGACGAGGAACTGGAATTCGGTGCGGAACAGCCCGATGCCGTCGGCGCCGGTCAGGTCGAGCGCGGCGACGTCGTCGCGGAGGCCCGCATTGACCATCACCGTGACGCGATGCCCGTCCTTGGTGACCGGCGCCTCGTTCTTGAGCGCGGCGAAGGCGGCGCGGCGCTTCTGGGTGATCAGCAGCTTGGCGTCGAACGCTTCCTCCATCGCCGCGGTCGGGCGGATGATCAGCGTGTCCTCGGTCACGTCGACCAGCAGCTTGTCGCCCTCGGCGATCAGGCGGCGGATGTCCTTGACCCGGCCCAGCACCGGCACGCCCATCGCGCGCGCGACGATGGTGACGTGCGCGGTCAGCGATCCTTCCTCGAGCACCACGCCCTTGAGGCGCCGCCGGTCGTATTCGAGCAACTCGGCGGGCCCGAGGTTGCGCGCGATCAGGATTGAATCCTGCCGCAGGCCGAGCTGCGCCGCGGTGCCGAGCTGGCCCGAGACGATGCGCAGCAGCCGGTTGGACAGGTCCTCCAGGTCGTGCATGCGATCGCGCAGCAGCGGATCGTCGATCTGCCGCATGCGCATCCGCGTGCGCTGCTGGACGCGCTCGATCGCCGCCTCGGCGGTGAGGCCGGAGTCGATCGCCTCGTTGATGCGGCGGCTCCAGCCCTCGTCATAGGCGAACATCTTGTAGGTCTCGAGTACCTCCTCATGCTCGCCGCCGCCGCCGAACTCGGCTTGGCTGGTCATGCGGTCGATCTGCTCGCGCATCTTGTCGAACGCGGCATAGACGCGGTGGCGCTCGGCTTCGGTATCCTCGGCGACGGTGTGCTCGATGATGATGCGCGGCTGGTGGAACACCGCGGCGCCCGCCGCCATGCCCTCGACCAGCTTGAAACCGGACACGCGCGCCGTCGCGGTGGATTGCGGGCGCGTCGATCCGCCGCCGCCCGCCGCGTCGATCAGCCCGGCATTGGCGATCAGTTCCGACAGCACCATCGCCACGGTCTGCAGCGCCTCGATCTCGACTTCGTCGTACTTGCGCGGATCGGCATGCTGCACCGCCAGCACGCCCACCGCGCGCTCCTTGCGGATGATCGGCACGCCAGCATAGCTGTGGAAGCGATCCTCACCCGTTTCGGGGCGGTAGGCGAAGTCGGGGTGCGCAGCCGCCTCGTCGAGGTTGAGCGTCTCGACATTCGCCGCGATCGTGCCGGTGAGGCCCTCGCCCAAGGCGAGCTTGGTGACGTGGACCGCCTCCTGCGCCAGCCCGCGTGTGGCGAACAGCTCGAGCACCCCCTCGCGCAGCAGGTAGATCGAGCAGACCTCGCTATGCAGCGCCTCGCCGATGATGTTGACGACCGAGTTCAACTTGGCCTGCGCCGCGGCGCGCGAGGCCATCACGTCGTGCAGCCGTGTCAGGATCTCGCGGGCGGAGGCGGCGGCGGAAACGGGCATGGTATCGCGCTATCAGATCGGCGCGGGCGCGCCAATCGGTTCAACGCGCGGCGAGCGCGGTTCGTCAGGCCGCGCGCTTCTCCAGCGCGTGCGCAGCCTCGGCCATCAGCTGGGCGATGATCTCGGCGACCGGCTCTTCCCTGGTCACCATCCCCACCGACTGGCCCGCCATCAGCGAGCCATTGTCGACATCGCCCTCGATCACCGCGCGGCGCAGCGCGCCCGCCCAGTAATGCTCGATCTGGAGCTGCGCCTCCATCATCTCGACCTTGTTCTCGTCGAGCAGCTGCGCGACTTCGCGCTGCTTGGCGGTGAACAGCTCGGACGAGGCGTTCTTGAGCGCGCGCACCGGGATCACCGGCAGGCGCGGGTCGATCTGCACGCTCGCCACCGCATCGCGGGCCGAGGCGCGGAAGAAGGCCTTCTTGAAATTGGGGTGCGCGATGCTCTCGGTCGCGCAGGCGAAGCGTGTGCCGAGCTGGACCCCCGCCGCGCCCATGTCGAGATAGCCGGCGATCGCCTCGCCGCGCCCGATCCCGCCCGCGACGAACACGGGGAGCTGCTCGGCGACCTCGGGGAGGATCTCCTGCGCCAGCACGCTGGTCGAGACCGGGCCGATATGCCCGCCGGCTTCCATCCCCTCGACCACCAGCGCGTCGACGCCCGAGCGGATCAGCTTCTTGGCGAGGCTGAGCGCCGGCGCGAAGCAGATCAGCTTGGCGCCATTCCCCTTGATCGCGTCGAGGCTACCGGCCGGCGGCAGCCCGCCCGCCAGCACGATATGCGTCACCTGGTGCTTCGCGCATACCTCGATGAGCTCGAACAGCTGCGGGTGCATCGTGATCAGGTTCACGCCGAACGGCTTGCCGGTGAGCGCCTTGGTCCCGGCGATCTCGGCATCGAGCAGCTCGGGCGTCATCGCGCCGCACGCGATCAGCCCGAACCCGCCCGCGTTGGAGATCGCGGAGACGAGGTTGCGCTCGCTCACCCACGACATCGCGCCGCACAGGATCGCCGTCTCGCTGCCGAGGAATGCGCGCCCGCGCGCCATACGGCGCTGAAGCCGCTCTTCACCAATGCTCATGCGCGCGGGCCTAGCCGGGCGAAGCGGTTTCAGGCAAGCAGATGATATGCGGCAGGACATCGGCGAGCTCGTCATCGACACGCCCGGACAGGGGCTGCACGAATTCACCCCGGCGGTGCTGCGCTGGACGGCAGGTACCGGCACCGCCACCGGCCTGCTCACTTTGTTCGTACGCCACACCTCATGCTCACTGCTGATCCAGGAGAATGCCGCTCCGGCCGCGCGCCGCGACCTCGAACGCTGGCTCGCCCGCCTCGCGCCGGAATCCGATGCCTATGAGCATGACGACGAAGGACCCGACGACATGCCCGCCCATCTCCGCGCCGCGATCACCGCGACCTCGCTGACGATCCCCGTGGCGAACGGCACGCCGGCGCTCGGCACCTGGCAGGGCATCTATCTGTTCGAGCATCGCCGCATGGCGCACCGGCGGCGGGTGGCAGTGCATTTGATGGGGGAGTGAGATGATGGGGGAGTGAGAATGCCGGGCGACAGCTACAAGCCAGCGGCCGGAGCGAGTGTCAGATGGGGATGCGTCACCGCTGGGCTGGTCGCAATCTTTGTGATGCCAGCCACGCTTTTTCTGGCGACCTATACGTGTCCGCGCGGCACCAGTTGTCACAGCAATATGCTTATTCTGGTCGGCGCTTTCCTGTTTTGTGCGCTGATCGGCTTTGGCGTTGGTGCCGCCGTCCATGTGCTGACGCGTAACCGCGACAAATAAGCCCTTAAGCCGCCTCGTCCTCCGGCGCATCCAGCCCGTACGCCGTGTGCAGCACGCGCACCGCGAGTTCGGTCTCGTCCTCGTGGATCAGCACGCTCACCTTGATCTCGCTGGTGGTGATGGCGAGGATGTTGATGCGGCGCTCGCCCAGCGTATCGAACATCGTCGCGGCGACGCCGGCATGGCTGCGCATGCCCACGCCCACCACGCTGATCTTGGCGATCTTGGTGTCGTGGATCAGCTCGTCATAGCCGATCGGCGCCTTGGCCTTCTCGAGCACGTCGAGCGCCCGCGCCAGTTCCGCGCGGGGGACCGTAAACGTCACGTCGGTCGAGCCCGTCGCGTGCGCCACATTCTGCACGATCATGTCGACGTTGATCCCGGCCTCGGCCAGCGGGCCGAAGATGTGCGCCACCGCGCCGGGCCGGTCGGGGACGTTGGTGAGCGTCACCTTCGCCTCGTTCTTGTCGTGCGCGATGCCGGTGATCAGCTGGCGTTCCACGTCGTCAATCTCCTCTTCGCCGACGATCAGCGTGCCGCGATGGCCCAGCTCGTCATGCGTATCCTCGAACGAGGAAAGCACGCGCACGCGCACGCCTTCCTTCATCGCCAGGCCGACCGAGCGGGTCTGGAGCACCTTGGCCCCGACGCTCGCCAGCTCCAGCATCTCCTCGTACGTCACCTTGGTGAGCTTGCGCGCCCTCGGCACGATGCGCGGGTCGGTGGTGTAGACACCGTCGACATCGGTATAGATGTCGCAGCGGTCGGCCTTCATCGCCGCCGCCACCGCTACCGCGCTGGTATCCGATCCGCCGCGGCCGAGCGTGGTCACGCGATTGTCGTCGGCCACCCCCTGGAAGCCCGGCACCACCGCGACATTGCCGTCGGCAAGGCTGGCGTTGAGCTCGGCGGTGTCGATCTCGCCGATCCGCGCGCTCGAATGCGCGCTGCTGGTGTGGACCGGCAGCTGCCAGCCGAGCCATGAGCGCGCTGGCACGCCCATCGCCTGCAAGGTGATCGCGAGCAGCCCGCTGGTGACCTGCTCGCCTGAGGACACCACCACGTCATATTCGCGCAGATCGTAGAGCGGCGAAGCTTCCTTGCAGAAACCGACGAGCCGATCGGTCTCGCCGGCCATCGCCGAAACGACGACGGCGACCTGGTTGCCCGCTTCCCACTCGGCCTTGACGCGGCTGGCGACGTTGCGAATCCGCTCGATGCCCGCCATCGACGTGCCACCGAACTTCATCACGATGCGTGCCATCTGTCTTCTGCCCCCTTGGGAAGGTGTGGGCGCGCTGATAAGTGTGGGGGATGGCGATGACAAGCAAAGCAACCATTGACCCGCGTGAAGCTGAGCATTTCGGACGGCTGGCGGCGGACTGGTGGAACCCCAAGGGGTCCTCGGCGATGCTCCACCGCCTCAATCCGCCGCGGCTGCGCTATATCCGCGAGGCGGTCGATGCGCATTGGGGGAGCGATCCCAACGGCTTCACCCCGCTCGCGGGCAAGACCGCACTCGATGTCGGCTGCGGCGCCGGGCTATTGTGCGAGCCGCTCGCCCGGCTCGGCGCGAGCGTCACCGGGATCGATGCCGCGCCCGAGAATATCGGCGCGGCGCGGGCGCACGCCGAGGCTTCGGGGTTGACGATCGACTATCGCGCCGGTGAGTTCGAAGAGATGGCCGCCGGCCGGACCTTCGATCTCGTCACTTCGATGGAGGTGATCGAGCATGTCACCGACCCCGCGGCCTTCGTCGCCGGCCTCGCCGCCGCGCTGGCTCCCGGTGGCCTGATGATCCTCTCCACCCCCAACCGCACGCCGCTGTCGCGGCTGGCGATGATCACCGTGGGCGAGGGGCTCGGCATGATCCCGCGCGGCACGCACGATCACGCCAAGTTCATCACGCCCGACGAGCTGACCGAGATGCTGGCCGCCACCGGCCTCGAGGTGGCTGATCTGCGCGGCCTCAGCTTCTCACCCGTGGCGGGCTTCCACCTGTCCGGCGATACCAGCCTCAACTATCTGCTGACGGCCAGGGCCTGACGTTCAATTCTTCCGGTCGAGCGCGACGCCGTAGAGTTCCATGCGGTGGTCGACGAGGCGGAAGCCCAGGCGTTCGGCGATCTGCTTCTGGAGCAGCTCGAGCTCGGGATCGACGAACTCGATCACCTTGCCCGTCTCGACATCGATCAGATGATCGTGATGCGCTTCGGGCGCGGGCTCGTAGCGCGCGCGGCCATCGCCGAAATCGTGGCGGTCGAGGATCCCTGCCTCCTCGAACAGGCGGACGGTGCGATAGACCGTCGCGATCGAGATGCCGGGATCGATCGCCGAGGCGCGGGCATAGACCTTCTCGACATCGGGATGATCCTCCGCTTCGGAGAGGACGCGGGCGATCACCTTGCGCTGCTCGGTGATGCGGAGGCCCTTCTCATGGCAAAGGGCTTCGAGGTCGATCTTGCGGGCCATGGCGGTGATGTAGCGCTTATGACCGCGGGGGAAAAGGGGACCAGGAAATAGGAAACGCCGACGAGGCCTGGGCCCAGCCGGCGTTCCGCGGATTGACGCTCGCGGCGCTCAGCGCTTGCGGCGCTTGGTGCCGAGGCCGATCTTCTTGGCCAGGCTGCGGCGCTGCTCGGCATAGTTGGGCGCGACCATTGGATAGTCGGCGGGCAGGTTCCACTTGGCGCGATACTGTTCCGGGGTCATCTGATAGTGCGTCATCAGGTGCCGCTTCAGCATCTTGAGCTTCTTCCCGTCCTCGAGGCAGACGATATAGTCGGGCTTGATCGACGAGCGGATCGAAACCGCCGGTTCCTGCTTCTTGGCTTCGGGCTCGGGCGCCTTGGCGCCAAGACCGGCGAGCGCGCCGTGGACATTCGCGATCAGCAACGGGAGGTCCGAAACCGCGACGCTGTTGTTGCTGACGTGCGCGGCGACAATATCGGCAGTTAGCGTGATCAGCGTTTCCTGCATGTCGTTCTGGGCGTCCATTGTGATCCTTTCGAACTGGTGCCGCGGCAGCAAGGTTACACACCGCACGACAGCCTATCGATCGGGAATGGAGCAATTGCAAGTCTAGCTTGAAAGCTGTTCGTCGATTTCACCCGATCTTGAGTGAAAAGGTGTGGGCATCGAACAGTTTGCCCTCTTTTCCGCGATAGTATTCACGCCGCTCACCGATCTTGTCGAAACCTTCGGCGCGATAGAGGCGGACCGCGTCATTGTTGGCGCGTACCTCGAGATGCAGCACCGATGCGCCGCGCTCACGCGAATCGGCGACGATCGAGCGCAGCAGCGCGGTGCCGATGCCACGGCGGCGCATCGCCGGACGAATGGCGAGCAGAAGCAGCTCGGCTTCGTCGGCCGCCGTCCGGGCGAGCGCGAAGCCAGCGGGCTGCGCGCCGCTCCACGCGATGCTGGACCACACACCGGGCAATGCGATCATTCCCATGCACTGGCTGGGGGTCCAGGCTTCGCCGAAGCGCGGATCGAACGCCTCGGCCATGATCGCGTTGATCACTGGCAAGTCGGCTGGGCGTCCATGGACAATCTCGACCAGTTGCGGCGCGGTGCTCATGACCCGAGCGGCTTGGCGTCGGGGGCGCGGCCATAAATGGGGCGGGCCGGGAGTGCGGTGAAGCCGGGCGGAAGCAGCGCGGCGTCGGCAGCGCGCGGCAGGGCCTCGCGCAGGTCGAGTCTGGGGTCGAGCGCGGCGAGGTGGCGAATGCCGTTTCCGATGGCCGGGCGGCCGCCGAGCGCGGCCAGCGCCGCCTCGGGCTGGCGCGAGGCAAAGGGGCCGGTTTCGGCCAGCGGGCGGGTGAAGGCCTGCATGAAGACCTCACCATGTCCGCCTTCGAGGACGACGGCAAGTTCGTCGAGCGCCGGATCGGCGGCGAGTGCGGCGGCAGCGACCAGCGGCAGCGACGAGAAGCCGGTCACCTCCGCCCCCCAGCCGAGCGCGAGGCCGCGCGCGGCGGCGATGCCGACGCGGATGCCGGTGAAGCTGCCCGGACCGCAATCGACGAGGATGCGATCGGCGCGGCCGCCATCGGGGAGCTCCGCGATCATCGGGATCAGCCGCTCGGCATGGCCGCGGCCGACATCCTCGTGCCGCTCGGCGATCACCGTCCCGTCGCGGATCAGCGCGACCGAACAGGCGGCGGTGGCGGTCTCGATGACGAGAGTTTCAGACAATCTTGTTGAACTGCTCGAAGGCCGGCCGCGGGCTGCGGCCGAAGATGCTCGCCGGGTCGCCGCGGCCGATCGTGGCGATGAAATTGGCGTGGACCGAGGGCTGGTCGGCGAAGAAGGCGCGGTCGGTCGCGGCGAAGTCGATCCCCGACATGGGGCCGGTGTCGAAGCCCAGTGCGCGCGCCGCGATCAGCAGATAGGCGCCCTGCAGCGATCCGTTGCGCAGCGCATGGATCTTGCGCGCCTCGGGATCGGGGAACCAGCTCTTCGCGTCGGTGTGCGGGAACAGCCAGGGTAGTTGCTCGTGATAGTCATAGTCCATGCCGATCACCACCGCGGCGGGCGCAACACGGATCTTGGGCGGGTTGGCGCCGGTCGCGCAGTCGGCGAGTTTGTCCTTGGCCTCCTGGCTCAAGCACCACACGAAGCGTGCGGGCTGCATGTTGGCCGAGGTCGGCCCCATCTTGAGCAGCTCGTAGATCGCGCGGATGTCGCCTTCCGTCACCTCGCCCGGCAGATAGCCGTTATAGGTGCGCGCGGTGCGGAAGATCGTATCGAGGCCGGCCTCGTCGAGCGGCGCTCCCATCAAACCGCCCGCACCTCGGTGACTTCGGGGACGTAATATTTGAGCAACTGCTCGATCCCGTTCTTGAGCGTTGCGGTGGAGGAGGGGCAGCCGGAGCAGGCGCCCTGCATCTGGAGGTAAACCTTGCCCTTGTCGAAGCCGCGATAGACGATGTCGCCGCCGTCATTGGCGACCGCGGGGCGGACGCGGGTCTCGATCAGCTCCTTGATCTGGGCGACGATATCGGCGTCTTCGGGATCGTCGGTGAAGACATCCTCGGGCGGAACGGAGAAGCTGGCAGCGGTTCCGGTCCGGAACAGCGGCATGTTCGCGCTGAAATGGTCGAGCAGGATGCCGAGCACATCGGGTTTGAGCCCGGTCCATTCCACGCCAGGCGCGGCGGTGACCGAGATGAAGTCGCGGCCGAAGAATACCCCGGTCACGTCGCCGAGGTTGAACAAGGCATCGGCGAGCGGCGAGGCTTCCGCCTCCTCCGGGGTCGCGAAATCGCGCGTACCGGCATCCATCACGGTGCGGCCAGGCAGGAACTTCAGGGTCGCCGGATTGGGCGTGGCTTCGGTCTCGATCAGCATACCACCCATTTGGGCCCGAACGCGCCCCGCATCAAGCGAACAGCGGGAAACCGATTGTTGCCCGGGGAGGAGCGAAGGTACGCGACGCAGCGCGCGCTTTTCTTTTGGAACAAGGAAGAGTAAGGCACCGCGTCTTTTTTCCGATCATCGCAAGAGGTTTGTTTGGCCAAGGAAGAACTGCTTGAAATGCGCGGCCGCGTGGTGGAACTGCTCCCCAACGCGATGTTCCGCGTCCGGCTCGAGAATGATCACGAGATTCTCGGCCACACCGCCGGCAAGATGCGCAAGAACCGCATCCGCGTTCTGGTGGGCGACGAAGTCCTCGTCGAACTGACGCCTTACGACCTGACCAAGGGCCGCATCACCTATCGCTTCAAATAAGGCCGGGCCGGTGCGGCTGGTCCTGGCCTCCACCTCGCCGCGCCGCCGCGACCTGCTCGCGCGGATCGGGGTCGCGCCCGATCGAATCGCCGCGCCCGATATCGACGAGGAACCGCTCAAGGGCGAATTGCCGCGCGCCTATGTCCAGCGCATCGCGCTCGGCAAGGCGCAGGCGGTCGCGCGCGCGGCGGATGAGATCGTGCTGGCGGGCGACACCACCATCGCCGTTGGCCGCCGCATCCTGGGCAAGCCCGAGGACGAGGCCGACCTGCGCCGCATGCTCGCCCTGCTCTCGGGGCGGCGGCATCATTGCCTGTCGGCGGTGTGCTTGATCGACACGGCAGGCAAAGCGCGGATGCGGCTCAGCGATACGATCGTCACCTTCAAGCGGCTGACCGAAGCCGAAATCGGCCGCTATGTCGCGAGCGGCGAGGGGATGGGCAAGGCGGGCGGCTACGCCATTCAGGGGCGCGCCGAAGCGTTCGTGCGCTTCCTCTCGGGCAGCCATTCGGGCGTGGTCGGGCTGCCGGTGTTCGAGACGCGCGCCTTGCTGGAAAGCGCCGGGTACCCTCTTGGCTGAGTGGCTCTACGAAGCCGGGATCGGCGAGAACCGCGCCGCCCTGGTCGCGCGCGGCGTGATCTGGAAGGCGGCGATCGAGCTACCCGACCTGCGCGCCGGCACGATCGCGCGCGCGCGCCTGGTTGACCGTATCACCGGCAAGATCGCGCTCGAGACTGGCGAGGAGGCGCTGTGCGACCCGCTCCCGCCCGGCATCACGCAGGGCGCGAGCTTCACCGTGCGCATCGTGCGCGAGGCGATCGCCGAGAAGGGCCGCGCCAAGCTGCCCAAAGCGGTGCCCGCCGAGGCGCCGCCGATGCCGGGGCCCGACCTGCTCACCCGGATCAAGGCGACCGACCTGCCGGTGCGGCAGCTGCGCGCGCACGAACCCGACCAGCTCGAAGATGCCGGCTGGTCCGAATTGCTCGAGGAGGCCGCGACCGGCGAGATCGCCTTTGCCGGGGGCGCGCTGCGCATGGCGGTGACGCCGGCCATGACGCTGTTCGACGTCGACGGCCCGGCCCCGCTGGGGGTGCTCTCGATCAGCGCGGCG
This sequence comes from Sphingomonas sp. BT-65, assembly GCF_026107375.2. Taxonomy (NCBI): domain Bacteria; kingdom Pseudomonadati; phylum Pseudomonadota; class Alphaproteobacteria; order Sphingomonadales; family Sphingomonadaceae; genus Sphingomonas; species Sphingomonas sp. BT-65. The sequence goes on along the minus strand of NZ_JAPCIA010000001.1, from coordinate 2,170,061 downwards.
CATGCGGTCGCCCAGGCGATGGAGCGGATGGAGATCGCCGGATCGGTCGGCATCGACTTCCCGACGCTCGCCAACAAGAACGAGCGCAATGCAGTGGCCGAGGCGATCGACGCTGCATTGCCGCAGCCGTTCGAGCGCACGGCGATGAACGGCTTCGGCTTTCTCCAGGTCGTGCGGCGGCGCACGCGCATGTCGCTGCCCGAGTTGCTCGCCGCGGACCCGGCGGGCGCCGCGCTGCGCGCCGAGCTGCGCCGGCTCGAACGTCTTCCCCCGCCCGCTCCCGATACCCATATGTTGCCTGCCGCCTTGCTGCGGCGCCTGGAGCGCGAGCCGCAATGGCTTGCCGAGCTGCACCGCCGCACGGGCGGGCGCACGCAATTCGTGGAGCAGACGTGAAACGCGACGATTGCCCGATCTGCGGCAACACCCCCGACCCGGCGTTCAAGCCTTTCTGCAGCCGCGGCTGCAAGGACCGCGACCTGTTGCAATGGCTGGGCGAGGGCTATCGCCTGCCCGGCGCGGCGATCGATCCCGATGATGCGGAGGGCGCGCAAAGCGGGCTGGACAGGGGCGAACCCCGCGACTAAGAGCGCCGCTTCCCGCTACGTGCCCGGGTAGCTCAGTTGGTAGAGCATGCGACTGAAAATCGCAGTGTCGGCGGTTCGACTCCGTCCCCGGGCACCATCTCCCCGAGATTGGCGATAACGCCCTAGACCGGTACGAAGCTGTTGCTTGTCCGATCCTTGCGCACGCTACCGGCGGGGAAGATCGTGCCGTTCATCGCGATCCACACGCCCGGGCCAGGCGCGACCTGCACCGTGGCGAAGGCCATGCCGAGGTTGAACGCGGCGTCGCTCTCCGCGAAGCGCGCCGGGGCGAGCGCGCCGAGCAGCGCGATGCGCTTGCCGGGAATGCCGGTGAGCGCCGCGGCGGTCTGCGTCATCGTATCGGTGCCGTGGGTGATGACGATGCGCTGCTCGGGTGCGGCGCGCACTGCCTCGGCGATCGCGGCGCGATCCTCGTCGGTGAGCTCGAGGCTGTCCTTGCGCATCAGCTCGACGATCCGCACGTCGCACGCCGCGCGCGCCACGGCGAGCAGGCGCGAGACGACGCTGTCGCCGATCTGATACTCGCTCAGCGCGTCGAAATAGAGCTTGTCGATCGTGCCGCCGGTGGTGAGGATGAGGATGTCTGCCATGGCGCGCCTATAGCCACGGCGCGTTTCGTAGCAAAGACGGACCGGCTAGCTTGCGCCGCCGGTCCGTTGTCGCGCCGATGTTACCGGCACTGCCCCTGATGACGGATGGTATAGCCTGCCGCCCTCGCCTCGCAGGCATTGGGGAAGGTCCTGTCCTGGCGGCCCGAGCGGGCGCAGACCGGTGCATATTCCCGGGTGCAGGCGCCCTGGGGCGGCATGCCGCTGCCTTCGCCGAAGGCGGGGCGGACCGAACGGAGCCCGCGGCCCGACAGCTCGCTGAGGTTCGAGCAGCTCGGCGTGGTCGAGGTGCAGATGCCGTTATAATTGGTGCCGACGCACAGCTGCCATGCGTCGCGGCTGACGTCGCCGGTGCCGCCGATGACGCGCGCCGAGCGCGCCGGATAGTTGAGGTCTGGCACGGCCACGAGCGTCGAATAGATGTTGCCGCGACAATTGCGCTCGGTGAACATGCGCAGCTCGGAGCGCTTGCCAGGGCCGGGCAGCGGCGGCTGCGGGCCGGTCCAGCCGCCTTGATCGAGCAGGCGGGTCGCGACCCAGCCGCGCCGGTTGCCGGCGGTGACGTTGCACCATTGCGGCTGGCAGCGGACCACGCCGACGCGCGTACCGGGCTGGAGCGTCGCCAGCGCCTGATATTGCGTGCCGGGCCCTGCGCGAAGCTGCGCGCGGCCGGTGACCCGCGCCGTCTCGCGCCCGGCGGGCAGGTTGAGGTTGACCGCCGCCATCCAGCCGGTCCGCCGTCCGAACTGCACGCGGCACCATTCGTCGGCGTTGCAATATTCGAGGGTGAGCGTGGAACCGCGCGGCACGGTGGCGAGGATGCGGGCCTGCGGGTTGGGCGCGGCCTTGAGCGGGGCGTTGTTCTTCGCGGTGATTCGTTGGGACTGCGCCTTACTCGGCGCGATCGCGGTGGCGGCGGTGATTGCAGCGGCGACGGATACGATGCTGAACAATGCGATATTCTGCATGTCTTCTCTCCTTGCCAGGAGCGTCGAGTCCGCGCCTCTTTGCCGTCGATGTCAATGCGCCAGCGAATCGATCGTGGCGAAGATCGCCCACAGCGCACACCTTAAAACATACCAATTTTCGAAAGTGGTCTAATCGTCTCTTGTAGAGTTCATGCCAGTTGATTAGTCCAATCTGCAGAACAGAATCACGGGAGCGGCGGATGCGGGCGGGCGGATCATTGGCACTGGCCATGTTGACGATGGCAGCACCGGCCTTCGCCGCCGATCATCTCGTGCGCGACCAAGGCGCCTATGCCGCCGCGGTCAAGAAGGCGGCGCCGGGCGACCGCATCGTCCTAGCCGACGGGGAGTGGCGCGATTTCCAGATCGTGTTCACCGGCACCGGCATCGCGGACAAGCCGATCACGCTGACCGCGCAGACCCCGGGCAAGGTGGTGATCGCGGGCAAGTCCAACCTGCGCATCGGGGGCAAGCATCTCGTCGTCTCGAACCTCGTCTTCCGTGGTGGCTTCTCGCCGACCAAGGAGCTGATCGCGCTGCGCCGGGATTCGAAGACGATCGCGAGCGACACGCGGCTGACCGGGATCGTCGTCGACAATTTCACCAATCCCGACCGGCGCGCCGAGGATATCTGGGTCGCGATCTATGGTGCCGACAACCGCGTCGACCATTCGTGGTTCGCGGGCAAGGGCAATGCCGGGGTGACGCTTGCGGTGATCCGGCCCAAGGGCCAGCCGCAAGCGAACCGCGCGCGGATCGACCATAATTATTTCGGCCCGCGCCCGCCGCTCGGCTCGAACGGGGGCGAGACGATCCGCATCGGGACGAGCGATGAATCGCTGAGCGATTCGAAGACCGTGATCGAGCGCAACTGGTTCGAGAAATGCGACGGCGAGGTCGAGATCGTCTCGATCAAGTCGGGCGGCAACGTGATCCGGGGGAACATGATCGTCGAGTCGCAGGGCGCGATCGTGCTGCGCCACGGCAACGGCAATCTGGTCGAGCGCAACATCTTCCTCGGCAAGGGCAAGCCGAGCACCGGCGGGATCCGCGTGATCAACCGCGACCAGATGGTGCGCGACAACTATCTGGAGGGAGTGACGGGGACGTCGTTCCTGAGCGCGATCGCGGTGATGAACGGCGTGCCGAATTCGGTGATCAACCGCTACCACCAGGTCGCCAACGCGCGGATCGAGCGCAACTCGATCATCGAGGCGGCGCGGATCACCTTTGGCGCCGGGGCCGATGCCGAACGCACCGCGCCGCCAGTGGACAGCCGGTTCGAGCGCAACCTGATCGTCAATGCCGACGGCAAGGACATCGTGCGCAACGAGGGCGACGTCTCGGGCATCGCGATGGCGGGCAATGTGGCGGGGGCAATGAAGCTCGCGCGCGCCGCCAACGGCTTGCTCTATCCCGCCGATGCGGCGGTGGATGCGGGCGCGCCGCGCGACCTGGTGCCGCTCAAGCGCGAGGAGGCAGGTCCCGACTGGTATGCCAAGGACGCGCCCGCGGCAGCGGCCGGGCGGCAGATCGAGGCGCCGGCACAGGCCGATGCGCTGGCGAAGGCGGTGGCCGCGTCCGCGCCGGGCGACACGATCCGCATGGCGCCGGGGGTGCACCGAGTGCTGGGGCCGGTCGCCGTGGCGCATCCGCTGACGATCGACGGCCCGCGCGAGGCGGTGATCGAGAGCCTGGGCGTGACTTTGTTCCAGCTGTTTCCCGGCGGGAGCCTGACGCTGCGCGGCGTCACCCTGTCCGGCGCCGAGGCGACCGGCACCTCGCGCAACGCGCTGGTGCGTGCGCCGCAGGCGGTGAGCACGTACAATTATCGCGTTACGCTCGACGATGTCTCGGTGCGCGACCTGACCGCGCCGAATTTCGACGTCTATGCCGCGATGCCGGGCACCTTCGCCGAGAAGGTCGAGATCCGCGGATCGAGCTTTGCCAAGGTCAGCGGCGCGGTAGTCGCGGCGGTGTCGGAGACCGGGAGCAAGGGCCTCTACAGCGCCGAGCAGATCGAGATCACCGACAACAGCTTCGCGGAGGTTGCGACGATCGCCGATGTCGCGCGGCTGGGCACCGACGAGAGCACCTTCGGCCCGCGCTTCGTGATGACCGGCAATGCAGTGACGCGCGGCGGGAAGGTGCGCCTCTCCGGCGTGCAGTCTGTCGAGATCGCGCGCAACCGCTTCGCCGAGGCGAGCGGGATCGAGATCGCCAACAGCGTCGGCGCGCCGGTGGTGCGGATTTCCGACAACCGCTTCGCCGCGACGCCCGAGCCCAAGGTGACCAAGCTCTATCCGCAGGGTTCGCCCGATGTTGTTATGGCAGGCAACATCGTGGTGGGGCGGCCGTGATCCGCTTGGTCCTCGCCGCCGCGCTGCTCGCGACCGCCGCGCCTGCCTTCGCGCAGGACGCTGCCGCGCCGGTGCTCGCCAGTACCGAGGCCTATCGCGCGATGGCGGCCGAGGGCGCCCACGCGCCGCTGTTTGCGCGCGAGCTGGCTTCGGCAAAGAGGGCGGTCGAGGCGGGGATGCGCGCCGGGATCGACGTGCCGGTGCCCAAGGATCGCGGCGGCGGGCCGACGCACGAGCGGCACAAGGATAACTACAAGCTGATCCAGCTGGCGGGAACGCTGTACCGGGTGACCGGCGACAAAAGCTACGCCGACTATGTCCGCGACATGCTGCTGGCGTACGCCAAGCTCTATCCGGGGCTGGGCAAGCATCCGGCGGCGGCGAACCAGGTGCCTGGGCGGCTGTTCTGGCAGAGCCTCAACGACAGCGTGTGGCTGGTCCATGCGATCCAGGGTTACGACGCGGTGCGCGGCGACCTGACGCCGGCTGAGCGCAAGACGATCGACGACGACGTGTTCCGCCGCATGGCCGCGTTCCTGACGAGCGAGCCGGCCACCTTCGATCGAATCCATAATCATTCGACCTGGGCCAATGCCGGGGTCGGCATGACTGGCTATGTGCTGCGCGACAAGGTGCTGGTGGAGCAGGCGCTCAAGGGCAGCGACCGTAGCGGCAAGGTCGGCTTCCTGCGCCAGCTCGACCTGCTCTTCTCGCCCGACGGCTATTATGCCGAGGGGCCTTACTATCAGCGCTATGCGCTCCAGCCCTTCGTGGTGTTCGCACAGGCGATCGCGGACAATGAGCCAAGCCGCAAGATCTTCGACTATCGCGACGGGATCGTGCTCAAGGCGATCCGCACCGCGGTGCAGACCACCTATGCGGGCTATTTCTTCCCGATCAACGACGCGATGCCCGACAAGAGCCTCAAGACTGAGGAGCTCTATCAGGGCGTGGCGATCGGCTATGCCGCGAGCGGCGACGCCGGGCTGCTCGGGATCGCGCGATGGCAGGGCAAGGTCGCGCTGTCGCCGCAAGGCTTCGCGGTGGCGCGCGACATCGCGGCGGGCAAGGCGAAGCCGTTCGCCTTCGCCTCGACGCTGCTGCGCGACGGGCCCGAGGGCAAGGACGGCGCGCTCGCGATCCTGCGTTCCGGGCCCGACGAGAAGGCGCAAGTCGTCGTCGCCAAGAACACCGCGCAGGGCATGGGCCACGGCCATTTCGACAAGCTCAACTGGCTGCTCTACGACAATGGCAATGCGATCGTGACCGATTATGGCGCGGCGCGCTTCCTCAACATCGAGGCCAAGGACGGCGGGCGCTACCTGCCCGAGAATGACAGCTGGGCGCAGCAGACGATCGCGCACAACACGCTGGTGGTGAACGAGACCAGCCATTTCGAGACCAGGCTCGCGCCGGCTGAGAAGGTCGCGCCGGTGCAACTCGCATTCAAGGGTGAGGGACCGGCGCGCTGGTCGATCGGCGAGATGGCGGGCGCCTATCCCGGCGTGACCTTCCGCCGCGGGCTGGTGCAGATCGAGACGGGCAAGGGCTCGCCTTTGGTGCTCGACCTGCTCACCGTGAAGAACGCGGGCAAGGCGACCTACGACCTGCCGCTCCACTTTGCCGGGCACATCATCGATACCGATTTGAAGCTCGCCTCGAACGTCGCGGCACGGCCGGTGCTGGGCAAAGCCAATGGCTATCAGCATCTCTGGGTCGATGCGACCGCGGCGCTCGCCAACGGGCAGGGCCGCGTCACCTGGATCACGGACGGGCGCTTCTACACCTATCGCATGGCGACCGCAGGCGCGCAGGTGATCCTCGCCGAGAGCGGCGCCAACGACCCACGCTTCAACCTGCGCCGCGAGCCGGTGGTGATCCAACGGATCGAGGGCGCGGGCGACGCCGCGTTCCTGAGCCTGATCGAACCGCACGGCCGCTACGACGCGGCGACCGAGACCACCACCAACAGCCGCAGCGCGGTCACCGGCCTGACCGTGGCCGAGGCCGGCGGTGCGCGTATCGCGACGATCGCGCTCGTCGGCGGCAAGCAGATCCTGGTCGCGATCGCGGCCGATACGACGGCGGACAAGGCGCACAGCGTCACCGTGAGCGGGCGCAAGCTCGAATGGCGCGGACCGGTGGGCCGGTTCGACGGAGAGGCAAGCAAATGAAATCGGGTTTCCGCTGGTGGATCATCGCGCTGATCGCGCTCGCGACCGTGATCAATTACATCGACCGCAACGCGCTCGCGGTGATGTGGCCCGAGGTCGCCAAGGACATCGGCGCCGACAAGGAAGACTATGCCCTGCTGGTGACCATCTTCATGGTCTTCTACGCGCTCGGCCAGTCGCTGTTCGGCAAGATCTTCGACGTGGTCGGCACGCGCATGGGCTTCGCCATCTCGATCATCGTGTGGTCGCTGTCGATCGCCGCGCACAGCTTCGTGCGTTCGATGGCGATGCTCGGGCTGTTGCGCGCGACGCTCGGCATCAGCGAGGCGGGCAACTGGCCCGGCGCGGCCAAGGCCAACGCGACCTGGTTCCCGCGCTCGGAGCGCGCTTTCGCGCAGGGCATCTTCAACGCCGGCGCGTCGCTCGGCGCGATCGTGTCGGCGCCGCTCGTGGCCGTGCTGTTCGGCTTCGTCGGCTGGCGCACCACCTTCCTGATCGTCGGTATCCTCGGCTTCCTGTGGCTGCTGCCGTGGCTGTGGGTCTACAAGTCCGACCCCGACGCGCACCCTTGGCTGAGCCAGGCCGAGCGCGAACATATCCTGGGCGCGAACGAGCGTGTCGATGCCGACGCCAAGCCGGACGGCTACGCCCCGTCGATGGGCCAGCTGCTGCGCCATCGCCAGGCCTGGGCGGTGATGGCCGGGCGCTTCTTCCTCGATCCGATCTGGTGGCTGTTCGTCTCGTGGCTGCCGATCTACCTCAACGAAAGCTTCGGCTTCGACGTCAAGCAGATCGGCATGTTCGCCTGGGTGCCGTTCGTCGGCGCGATGGCGGGCTCGCTCTCGGGCGGATGGCTGTCGGGCAAGCTGATCCAGCGCGGCTGGAGCGCGGACAAGGCGCGCAAGACGGCGATCACGCTCGGCTGCGTGATCATGCTGCCGGCGCTGCTGCTCACCGCGACGGCATCGACGCCGCTCTATGCGGTGCTGCTGATCGCGGCGATCCTGTTCGGCTTCCAGGTCGCGATCAACAACATCCAGACCTTGCCGAGCGACTGGTTCGCCGGCGGCGCGGTCGGCTCGCTCGCCGGGATCAGCGGCACCGCCGCGGTCGCGGGCACGCTGATCACCACCTGGCTGGTGCCGGCGATGACCAAGGCGAGCTTCGCGCCGATCTTCATCCTGGGCGCGGCGTTGGTGCCGCTCTCGCTTCTTTCCATCTGGCTCGGCGGCCGGATCGAACCCGTTCAACCCAAGACCAACGACTAAGGGGTATTCATGCGTTTCAAGGACAAGGTTGCCGTCGTCACCGGCGGTGGGCGCGACATCGGCAAGTCGATTTCGCTGCGTCTCGCCAGCGAGGGCGCGAAGGTCGTCATCAACTATCGCAGCGACGAGGCCGCGGCCAAGGCGACGCTCGATGCGATCGAGGCCGCTGGCGGCACCGGCCTGCTCGCGCGCGCCGACGTGACCAAGGCCGACGAGGCGGCGTGGCTGGTCAAGGCCGCGACCGAGGCGTTCGGCGGCAAGATCGACGTGCTGGTCAACTGCGCGGGCGGGATGGTGGCTCGCAAGACGCTCGCCGAGATGGACGAGGCGTTCTTCGACACGGTGATGGACCTGAACCTCAAGTCCGCCTTCCTCGTCACCAAGGCGGCGCTGCCGCACCTCGGCGAGGGCGCGGCGATCGTCAACATCGCCTCGCAGGCCGGGCGCGATGGCGGCGGGCCGGGCGCGAGCGTCTATGCCGCGTCCAAAGGCGCGCTGATGACGATCACGCGCAGCTGGGCGAAGGAGCTGGGGCCGCAAGGGATCCGCGTCAACGCGCTGTGCCCGGGGCTGATCGGCACGTCGTTCCACGACATCTTCTCCAAGCCCGAGGGCCGTGCCGCGGTCGCTGGCAACACCCCGCTGCGCCGCGAGGGACATCCCGACGAGGTCGCGGCGGCGGTCGCTTTCCTCGCTTCGGGCGATGCTTCGTTCCTCACCGGCACGAACGTCGACATCAACGGCGGGCTGTTCTTCTCGTGAGCCGGCTTGTGCTCGCCGCCGCCGTGCTGGCCGTGGCTTCGCCCGCGCTAGCGCAGCAGGCGCGCGAGCGCACCGATGCGCCGCCGATCGAGCCGTACAAGATCATACTGGTCGGGGATTCGACGATGGCGGTCGGCAGTGGCTGGGCGTCGATGTTCTGCGCACGGCATGTCAAATCGTCGACCGCGTGCCTCAATCTCGGGCGCGGCGGGCGTTCGACGCGCAGCTACCGCCAGGAAGGCTCGTGGCCGATCGCGCTCGCCGAGGCCAAGGTGGCGGGATACAAGGCGACCTATGTCCTGATCCAGTTCGGCCATAACGACCAGTCGAGCGCCCCCGAGCGCTGGACCGAGCAGGGCACCGAGTTCCCGGCGAACCTCGCCCATATGGTCGAGGAGGTCCGCGCAGCGGGCGCGGTGCCTGTGCTGGTGACGCCGCTGGCGCGCCGCCAGTTCAAGGACGGCAAGCTCGATAACACGCTCGAGAGCTGGTCGGAGCAAGTGCGCAAGGTCGCCACCGCGACCAACACGCCGCTGGTCGATCTCAACCGGCGCAGCGCGGCGGTAGTGCAGAAGCTGGGGGCCGAGGAGTCGATGGCGCTCGCGCAAACCGAGCCCACCGCCGAGGAGCGCGCCGCTGCCAAGACCGGCACCACGCTCAAGCCGCGTTCGGCGGAAGAGGCGCGCTTGCCCGACCTGCCGGTCAAGCCCGGCGGACCGCGCGGCCAGCATACGCGCAAGTTCGACTACACCCATCTCGGCGAGACCGGGGCGGGCGTGTTCGCCAAGCTGGTGGCGGACGACCTGGCGCGCGCGGTCCCGGCACTGGCATCGCAGCTCGTACCATAATTGGTAGGACCAATTTACCGGTAAAGGCATAAGAGATCGGTTGACAATTATTGGTCAACCGGCAAACAGTGTATCGACAAGATTGGACTCAGGGAGAGGACGAATGGGTAAGCCGGCCAATGCCGAGCGTTCGGCACGTGCGCGTCGCGCATGGCTGATGGGAAGCGCGGCGCTGTCGCTGCTCGCCGCGACGCAGGCGATGGCACAGGACCAGGCGCCTCCCGCCGAAGCCGCGCCGGCGGACGAGGAAGAGATCGTCATTTCCGGCATCCGCGAGACAATCCAGACCTCGATCGCGACCAAGCGCAACGAGACGGCGATCGTCGACGCGCTCTCGTCGGACGATATCGGCGACCTGCCCGCGCTCTCGGTCGGCCAGGCGATCCAGACGATTACCGGCGCGACCACCCATCGTGAGAAGGGCGATGCCTCGGAGATCGCGCTGCGCGGCCTCGGCCCGTTCCTCAGCAACTCGACCTTCAATGGCCGTGAGGCGACCAACGGCAGCGGCGACCGCTCGGTCAACTACAACCAGTTCCCGTCAGAGCTGATCAACGAGATCAAGATCTACAAGTCGCAGCAGGCCGACCTGATCGAGGGCGGCGTCGCCGGCACGATCGAGCTCGGTACGCTCCGTCCGCTCAGTGTGAACGGCAGGCGCATCCAGGCGGAATTGAAGGGCAATTTCAGCCCCTATGGCGACCGCATCGTCGGCAGCGGCGGGCTCGGCTATCGCGTGACCGCCAGCTATGTCGACCAGTTCGACCTGGGCGGGCTCGGCCGGCTCGGCATTTCGCTCGGCTATCAGCGCAACGAAGGCAGCAACCCCGAGGAGACGGTCGCGGGCAGCTCGACCTGGACCGCCTGCTCGCCCACCGTCGTCGCCAACGGCACCTGCACCGAAGTAACGCGCGCCCAAGCCTTGGCAGGGGCGCCCTTCTACCTCGTCCCCAACTCGATGGCATGGCGCCAGATCAGCGAGGACGACAAGCGCGACGCGTTCTTCGGCGCGATCCAGTGGCAGCCGAGCGACCGGTTCGAGCTCAACATCGACGTGCAATATTCCGACCGCACCTTCGTCGAGAACCGGCGCGACCTCAACATCTCGGAGATGCGCTTCGGGCTGACCAACGTGGTCTTTGACGAGAACCACGTGCTGCGCAGCTTCAACGGCTTGTCCGCGCTCGAATCCACCGCATCCGAGCTGTCGCGGTCGGAAGAGTATCTGGGCGGCGGGGCGCAGATCAAATGGCAGCCCATCGATCGCCTGACGCTCACCGCCGACGCCTCCTTCTCGCGCACCATCCGCACCGAGATCGAACGCAACGCGCGGCTGCGCACCGATCCGTTCGACGTCAACAACACGCGTAATTTCTTCGCCACGGCGCCGTTCGGGACCAGCAGCATGCGCGTACCGTACAGCTTCTCGCTGCCCGAGGGCGAATTCGTGCCGCGCGTGACGATCGATCCGCGCTTCAACCTCAACAATCACAATCTGTTCTGGGACGATGCGCGCATGCGCCGCGACGAGAGCCGGCGTCACAACGAGATCATCGCTGGCCGGTTCGATGCGCGCTACGAGTTCGGCGGCTTCCTCGATGCCCTGTCGGTCGGCGGGCGCATCTCCGAACTGACCTTCAACGACTATGACGACCGCAAGGAGTTCAACCTCAACCCGGCGATGACCGAGGACCGGCGCATCAACAACCTCTGCCGCGTACGCGCCTTCCCGCAGACCAACTTCCTCAAGGCAGCGGAAGGCAACACGATCACCAGCTGGGCGACCTTCGACCCCGACTGCCTGTTCCGCGAATATACCGGCAGCGTCGATCCGGGGCGCAACGCCGACACGCGCGCGGTGGCCAACCGCGACGTGACCGAGCGGGTCTATGCCGGCTACATCATGGGCGAGTATCGCGGCGATCTCGGCAGCCTGCCGGTGCGCGGCAATTTCGGCGTGCGCGTGGTGCGGACCGAGGTCACCTCGGTCGGCTTGCGCAGCGACCTCGACGTCGTGACCAACCCCGATGGCAGCATCCGCCTGGTCGAATCCGGCGACTTCACCAATGTCGTGATCGAGAATGCGACGACGCGCGCCCTGCCGAGCCTCAACGCGATCTTTGACCTCAAGGACGACCTGCTGCTGCGCGCGGCGGTCTATCGCGCGATGTCGCGTCCAGCGCCGAGCAGCCTCGGCGCGGGCCGTTCGATCGTGCTCGAGAGTGGCACCTCGTTTACCTCGATCGAGGACGCGATCAGGAACATCACCGCCAACGGCAGCCCGCGGCTCGAGCCGCTGATGTCGTGGAACGGCGACCTCGCGCTCGAATGGTACCCCAACCGCGACACCCTCCTGTCGGGCACGGTCTACTATAAGCAGTTCAGCGGCGGGTTCATCCCGGTGGTGATCGACGAGCAGTTCACGATCGGCGGGCAGCAGATCACCGTGCCCGTGACGCAGACCCAGAACAGCGACGACAAGAGCCGCATCTGGGGCCTCGAAGTCACCGCCGCGCACCGCCTGAGCTGGCTGCCCAAGCCGCTCGACGGCCTTGGCTTCAAAGTCAGCTACAATTATGCCGATTCGGACTTCAAGACGCACGACATCCGGCTGGGCGATGTAGTCGATGCGGTGACCGGCGATATCACGCCGGGGATCATCCCGCCCGCCAACATCAGCGGCTATTCGAAGCACGTGCTGTCGGCCCAGGCCTATTACGAGATCGGTCCGCTGTCGGTGCAGGGCATCTACAACTACCGGTCGAACTATTATCAGGACTTTGTCGGCGGCAACACGCAGCTGCGTTACGTCGAGGACAATGAGACGTTCGACCTGCGCGCGACGCTCAACCTGATGAAGAACGTGTCGCTGCGGTTCGAGGCGATCAACATCTTCGACGAGCCCAAGGCGACCTACATGCCGGTGCAGGGCAGTTCGCGCCAATATCACTATTACGGCCCGCGCTACTTCATCGGCGCGCGCGTCCGGCTCTAGTCCCGGTCGGCCATGCCGATACCGCGCCGGCCCGCGTCCTTTCCGTCCATCCGCCCCTCCTCCCGGCGGGCCGACGGAGCGGGCGCGGGCCGCTCGCATGTGCTTGCGCTTTGGCGCGCAGGCAATAAGGATCGGGTGATGCGAATTGGTGAGGACCGCCGTGGTTGACCGGCTATACCAGAGCATTGCCGATCAGATCACCGCGCTGATCGACGAGGGGGTGTTTCCGCCCGGATCACGCCTGCCCGGCGAGCGCGAGCTGGCGGAGCGCTTCAACGTCAGCCGCGTGACGATCCGCGAGGCGGAGATTGCGCTGCAGGCGATCGGCCGCATTCGTATCAAGACCGGCTCGGGCGTCTACGTCACCGACGGCAAGGCAGCGCGCGCCGACGAGGCGCCGGCGGTGAGCGCGTTCGAGCTGACCGAAGCGCGCTCGCTGTTCGAGTCCGAGGCGGCGGCGCTCGCCGCATCGACGATCACGCCCGAGACGCTCGAACGGCTCGACGAACTGCTCGAGATCATGGGTCGTGACGACAGCGAGGACGACAAGTCGACCGAGGCCGACCAGGAATTCCACCTGCTGATCGCCTCGGCATCGGGCAACCAGGCGATCATCCATGTGATCAAGTCGCTGTGGCGGATGCGCACCGACGTGCCCGAAGTGCGCACCACCTATGCCAGCGTCTGCCAGCATGACGGCCGCACGCGCCGACAGGAGCATGGCGCGATCGTCGACGCGCTGCGCGCGGGCGATCCGGGCGCGGCGCGCGTCGCGATGCGCCAGCATTTCAACCGGCTGCTCGAAGCGATGCTCGACGCGACCGAGGAGCGCGCGATCCTCGAGCTGCGGCGCAAGGCCGCGGAGAGCCGCGAACGTTTCCTGATGAGCGCGCGTCTGCGCTGAAAACGCAATGGTGGGGCGCGTTGACGCTTGGAGGTGGTAGCGCTACCAGTATTTTGGCCCGCACGGGTTGAAAATTCATATGACGATTGTACCTAGGCGGCACCTTCCCGGCGCCGGCTGACCGGCCGCGGCAATCGATGGAGACGAGCGATGGAACTGACGGGCGGACTCTTCATCGGCGGCGAGCGCCGTCAGTCGGCGGAACGCTTCCGCGCCTATGATCCCGCCGCCGGGGCGGAGATCGAGGATGCGGGCTTCGCCGGTGCGAGCGAGCAGGACGTCGCCGACGCCTGCGCTGCGGCCGAAGCTGCATTCCTGCCCTATTCGACCAGGCCGCTCGAGGAGCGTGCGCGCTTCCTTGAAACGATCGCCGACGAGATCGAGGCGCTGGGTGAGGCACTGGTCGAGCGCGCCAGCCGCGAATCCGGCCTGCCCGCCGCGCGCATCACCGGCGAGCGCGGGCGCACCGCCAACCAGCTGCGCCTGTTCGCCAGGGAAGTGCGCGACGGCGCGTGGCAGAAGCTGCGCATTGATCATGCCGATCCGGCGCGCACGCCGCCCAAGCCCGACCTGCGGCTGCGCATGATTCCGATCGGCCCCGTCGCGGTATTCGGCGCGTCCAACTTCCCGCTCGCTTTCTCGACCGCCGGCGGCGACACCGCCTCCGCGCTCGCCGCGGGCTGCCCGGTGGTGATGAAAGGGCATCGGGCGCACCCTGGCACTGCCGAGCTGATTGCGACGGCGATCGCCCGCGCGGTCGAGAAGTGCGGCATGCCGGCGGGTGTGTTCAGCCTGGTCAACGGCACCTCGCGCCGCGTCGGCGAGGCGCTGGTCGCCGATCCGCGCATCCAGGCGGTGGGTTTCACCGGCTCGCGCGGCGGCGGCGAGGCGCTGATGAAGATCGCCGCGGCGCGCCCGCGCCCGATCCCGGTCTATGCCGAGATGTCGGCGATCAACCCGGTGATCCTGATGCCCGAGGCGCTCAAGGCGCGGGGCATTGCGCTGGCCGATGCGTTCGTCGCGAGCCTTGCGATGGGCGCGGGGCAGTTCTGCACCAATCCCGGGCTGGTGATGGGCGTGGACGGCCCCGAGCTCGACGCCTTCGTCACACGTGCCGGCGAAGTGCTGTCGGGCCAGCCGGCGCAGGTAATGCTGACCGACGGTATCTGGGAGGCGTTCGAGAGCGGCAAGGCCAAGCTCGCGGGCAGCGCCTATGTCACCAGGCTCGCCGAGGGTGCCGAGCCCGAAGGCCCGAACCGCGGCCGTGCGGCGCTGTTCAGCGTGGCGGGCAAGGACTTCCTCGCCGATCCGGTGCATCTGCACGAAGTGTTCGGCGTGTCCTCGGTCGTGGTGCGCTGCGCGAGCCTGGACGAGCTCAAGGCCGTGCTGGACGAGCTCGAAGGCCAGCTCACCGCGACGCTGCAGGTCGACGAGGGCGACTATGAAGCAGCGCGAGGCCTGCTTCCGGTGCTCGAGCGCACCGTCGGCCGCGTCATCGCCAATGGCTGGCCGACGGGAGTCGAGGTGACGCATGCGATGGTGCATGGCGGGCCCTATCCGGCGACGTCGGACCCGCGCAGCACCTCGGTCGGCACGCTCGCGATCGATCGCTTCCTGCGCCCGGTGAGCTATCAGGACCTGCCCGAGGCGCTGCTGCCCGACGCACTGCGCGAAGGCGGCCAGGCGGGCGTGCCCGCGCGCATCGACGGGGCCTGGAAGCTCTGATGCGTGTCTCGCCTTGCGGTCGAGAAGACTGCGTGATAGCGCTATCATCGACACCGGTATCAGCGTCAGGCCGCGTATCATGACGGCTGCGGCGAAGGGAGAGAATGTGAGCCAGGGCTTCGATATCGCGGCGCTCCCCGCCGATCATGAACAGGCGGTGTTGGCGGGCCGGGTGATGCTGGCCGACGGACCGGTGCCGGTGATCGTGCGCGGCGGGCGCGTGCTCGACGTGTCGGCCGCCGCGCCGACCACCGCCGACCTGTTTGACCTCGACGATCCGGCCGCTGCCGAAGGCCCGGAGCTGTGCGGGATCGGCGATCTCACGGTTGGCGGCGGCGCGCATGCGCTGCTCGCGCCGATCGACCTGCAATGCGTCAAGGCGTGCGGGGTCACCTTCGCGGTCTCGGCGATCGAGCGGGTGATCGAGGAACGCGCGAGGGGTGATGCAAGCGCGGCCGCGGCGATCCGCGCCGAGCTGGAGGACAGGATCGGCGGCGGCATCCGATCGGTGGTGCCGGGCAGCGACGAGGCGGCGAAGCTCAAGGCGGCGCTGATCGAGGCGGACATGTGGTCGCAATATCTCGAGGTCGCGATCGGCCCCGATGCCGAAGTGTTCACCAAGGCGCCGGTGCTCTCGTCGGTCGGCTGGGGGGCGGAGGTCGGCATCCGCTCGGATTCGAGCTGGAACAACCCCGAACCCGAAGTGGTGGTGATCGTCAACGCCGCGGGCAAGGCAGTCGGCGCGACGCTGGGCAACGACGTCAATCTGCGCGATTTCGAGGGGCGCAGCGCGCTGCTTCTCGGCAAGGCTAAGGACAACAACGCCGCCTGCGCGATCGGGCCGTTCGTGCGGCTGTTCGACGCGAGCTTCACGATCGACGACGTGCGCAACGCCGAGCTCGACCTGGTGATCGAGGGGCCCGAAGGCTACCGGCTCGAAGGGCGCAGCTCGATGAGCCAGATCAGCCGCGATCCGCTCGAGCTGGTTCGCCAGACCCTGTCCGAGCATCAATATCCCGACGGCTTCGCACTGTTCCTCGGCACGCTGTTCGCGCCGGTGCAGGACCGCGACGAGCCCGGCCGCGGCTTCACGCACAAGGTGGGCGACACCGTGCGCATCCATTCGCCCCGGCTCGGCACGCTGGCCAACCGCGTCACCACCTCGAAGAACGCCGCGCCCTGGACCTTCGGCATCCGTGACCTCTACCGCAGCCTTGCGGCGCGGCGCGTGGCGGAGCCGGCCTAGATGGGCGCGCACGCTCCCGCGATCGAGGCGTCGCAGCGCGCGCTCTACCCGAGCCTCGCCGGCAAGCGGGTACTGGTTACCGGCGGCGGATCGGGGATCGGCGCCGGGATTGTCGAGGGGTTTGCGCGGCAGGGCGCCGACGTCACCTTCTTCGACATCGCCGAAACCGATTCCAGGCTGCTGGTCGAACGGCTGGCCGAGGGCGGGCACAAGGCGTGTTTCGAACGAGTCGATCTGACCGACGTCGCCACGTTGCAGGCAGTGATCGCGCGACTGGTCGAGCGTTCGGGCGCGTTCGACATCCTCGTCAACAACGCCGCCAATGACGATCGGCATTCGATCGACGAGATCACCGAAACCTATTGGGACGAACGGCTGAGCGTCAATCTCAAGCACATGTTCTTCTGCGCGCAGGCGGTGGTGCCGGCGATGCGCGCCAAGGGCGGCGGGGCGATCGTTAATTTAGGCTCGATCTCGTGGCATCTCGGGCTCAACGACCTGGTGCTCTACCAGACCTGCAAGGCGGCGATCGAGGGGCTGACGCGCAGCCTGGCGCGCGATCTCGGCCGCGACGGCATTCGCGCGACTTGCGTGATCCCGGGCAATGTCCGCACGCCGCGTCAGCTGCAATGGTATACGCCCGACGGCGAGGCGGAGATCGTCGCAGCGCAATGCCTTGACGGACGGCTCGCGCCGGAGGATGTCGCGGCGATGGTTTTGTTCCTGGCCTCCGATGATGCGCGTCTGGTGACCGGACACAGCTATTTCGTCGACGCGGGCTGGCGGTGACGGCGGTCGTCCGGAGCGCTCCGCGATCGGTCTGGGCGCTCGGCGCGCCGCTGCTCGAGGGACCGGTGTGGGTCGCGCGCGACGCGGCGTTGTGGTTCGTCGACATCAAATCGCACAAGGTGCACCGGCTCGATCCGGCGAACGGCGACAAGCGCAGCTGGGACGCGCCCGCGCAGATCGGCTTCTGCCTGCCCGCGGCGAACGGCAAGTTCATCGCCGGGCTGCAGACCGGCCTTGCGATCTTCGATCCCGCCGATGGCAGCTTCGTGCCGCTGGTCGATCCCGAGCCCGCGCTGCCCGGCAACCGGCTCAACGACGGCACGGTCGATCCGGCCGGCCGGCTGTGGTTCGGCACGATGGACGATGGCGAGGGCGAGGTGACCGGGCGCATCTACCGGCTCGGCGCCGACGGCGGCTGCGTCGCCGAGACCGCGGCGGTATCGATCTCCAACGGCCCGGCGGTGAGCCCTGACGGGCGCACCCTCTATCATGTCGATACGCTGGGGGGCATCGTCTACGCCGCCGCGATCGGCGTGGACGGGACGCTGGGCGAATCGCGCGAATTCGCCGTGATCCCCAATGCCGAGGGATTTCCCGACGGTCCCGCGGTGGATGCCGAGGGCTGCATATGGATCGGCCTCTACAATGGCGGTGCGGTGCGGCGCTATGCGCCCACGGGCGAGCTGCTCGAGGTGGTCGAATTCCCGGTAAGCGCGATCACCAAGGTGGCGTTCGGCGGACCTGACCTGCGCACGGTCTATGCGACCACCGCGAACAAGCATCTCGATGCGCAAGGCCGCGCGGCCGAGCCGCACGCCGGCGATCTGTTCGCGTTCGAGGTATCGGTGCCGGGCGCGGCGGGGCATGAGGTCTCGGTCGGGCTGTGAAGCTCGACGCGTATAGCTGGGCGCTCGAGCTGCTGCCCGCACTGGGCGGTGCGATCGGAGCGTTGCGGCATGACGGCCATGATGTGCTGCGGCCTGCGCCGCGAGGCATCGCCGACCCGCTCGCCGCGGGCTGTTTCCCGCTGGTGCCCTATGCCAACCGCATCGCGCACGGGCGGTTTGCGTTCGCTGGGCAGGAACACCAGCTGCCGTTGAACTTCGGGGATCATCCGCACAGCCTGCACGGTCTCGGCTGGCAGGCGGCGTGGACGATCGCGGCGACTGGCCCCGACCGCGCGACGTTGGCCCATACGCATGACGGCGGTGCGGGATGGCCCTGGGCCTATCGCGCCGAACAGCGTTTCACGCTGGCGCCAGAGCGGATGCGGGTCGAGCTTTCGCTGACCAACGCGGCGGATACGCCGATGCCCGCGGGGTTGGGCCTGCACCCCTATTTCCCGTGCGACGCGGAGACCTATCTGACCTTCACGGCCGAGCGGGTGTGGCTTGCGGACGAAACAATGCTGCCGACCGAATCGGCGCCCGCCGAGGCGTTTGGTGATTGGCCGGCGACCGCACCTGTCGCGGGCACGACGCTGATCGACAATGCCTATGATGGCTGGGACGGCGCGGCAGGGATCGGGCAGCGCTGGGGCGGATTTGCGATGCGCGGGGAGGGCGCGCGCGTCCTTCACCTCTATCGTCCGCCCGCCGCCGATTTCTTCTGCGTCGAGCCGGTGAGCCACCTGCCCGATGCGATCAACCGCGACGGCATGGACGTGCTCGCGCCCGGCGCGACGCTGAGACTGGCGATGACGCTCAGCGTCTGACGTCGCCGGGCGAGCCGTCCCTCAGCCCTGCATCTCCTCGAGCTCCTTGCCCTTGGTCTCGTGGATGAACTTCTGGACCAGGAAGAAGCTGATCAGCGCGCACACCGCGTAGAAGCTGTAGCTTACGGCGAGGCCGAGACCAGCGGCCATGATCGGGAAGCTCTGCGCGATGAGATAGTTGGCGAACCATTGCGCGAAGCCGCACACCGCCAGCGCCGATCCGCGGATCTGGTTGGGGAACATCTCGCCCAGCATCACCCACATCACCGGGCCCCACGAGACGTTGAAGAAGATGACGTAGAGATTGGCGGCGATCACCGCGACGGTGCCGAGCTGCTGCGAGAGCACCAGCTTGCCGGCCGCGTCGAGCGACCCCTGGCTGAAGGCGAAGACCATCGTGAACAGCGTCACCGCCATGCCTGCGGAGCCAATCAGCAGCAGCGGCTTGCGCCCGATGCGGTCGACCAGCGCGACGGTGACGAAGCAGGCCGCGATCGAGACCAGGCCCGAGACGATGTTGATGAGTAGCGCATCATTCTCGGTGAAGCCGGCGAGCTGCCACAGCGTCGCGCCGTAATAGAAGATCACGTTGATGCCGACGAGCTGCTGGAACACCGCGAGCAGCAGGCCCGCCCAGACGATCGGGCGCACCCCGCCCTTCACCGGATCGAGGATGTCGCGCAGCGCCGGGCGGTGGTCGGCGAAGCTCGCCTGGATCTCGGCGAGCTTCCGCGCCGCGGTACCGGCGCCGAACAGGCTGGTGAGGACGCGCGTCGCCTCCTCGTGACGGCCCTTGGAGACCAGGTAGCGCGGACTTTCGGGGATGAAGAACAAAGCGACCAGGAACACCGTGGCGGGGATCGCCTGCATCCAGTACATCCAGCGCCACGCCTCGTAGCCCAGCCAGAATTCATTGGTCGAGGCGCCCGCGGTCCGGGCGAGATAATAGTTCACCACGAACGCCGCGGTGAGCCCGGAGATGATCATGATCTGCTGGATCGTCGTCATCCGCCCGCGAATGTCGGCAGGGGCGACCTCGGAGATATAGGCGGGGGAGAGCACGCTCGCTGCGCCCACCGCCATGCCGCCCGCGATGCGCGCGGCGACGAAGATCCACTGCTCGTGGCTGAACCCCTGGATCAGCGCGCCGATCAGGAACAGGATGGCCGTCAGGATCATCACGTTGCGCCGCCCCATCAGGTCGGCGAGGCGGCCGGCGAGGAAGGCGCCGATGAAGCAGCCGATCAGCAGCGAGCCGACGGTGAAGCCCAGACCCCCCTCGCTGAGGCCGAAGGTGGATTTGAGGCCGGCTTGCGTGCCGTTCACGGCGCCGCTGTCATAGCCGAACAGCAGGCCGCCGATCGTCGCGACCGCGACGATGGCGATGATCAGCCCCATATTGGCGCGGCTGGCGACTGCCTCGTTCATCCCCGTCCCTCCCAATGACGCGCTCCGGCGCGTTGTTTGTTAGCGGTAACTATGCCGCTTCGAAACGGCTTGGCAAGCCTTGTCTTCGAGCCGCTAGCCGCGGTGCGGTCCGGCGGATTCGCGGACGACCAGCTCGTAGGGCAGGACCTCCTCCTCGGAGGCACCGGTTTGGCCGGGCCGTTCGCGCACGCGGCGCAGCAGCATGGTGATCGCGGCCTCCGCCATGTCGGCGATCGGCTGGCGGATCGTGGTGAGGGCGGGCCAGATGCTGGTGGCGATCGCGGTGTCGTCGAACCCGACGATGCTGATGTCGCCCGGAACCTGGAGCCCGCGGCGATGCGCGACGCCGACCGCAGCGGCCGCCATGTCGTCATTGGAGGCGAAGATTGCAGTCGGCAGACGGGGTCCGGCGAGGATCCTCTCGGCCGCGTCGAGGCCGGAGCGATAGGTGAACAGGCCCTGCTCGATCGCGGCGCGGGCGGGATCGATCCCTGCCTCCTCCAGCGCCGCGACGAAGCCGCGCCGCCGCTCCGCGCTCGCCACCTGGTTGTAGTGGCCGATGATGAAGGCGATGTCGCGATGGCCGAGCTCGATCAGGTGCCGCGTCATCGCGCGCGCCGCCTCGAAATCGTCGATGCGCACATTGAGCGTGCCCGCTTCGCGCGATCCCATCGCGATCGCCGCCCAGGGGATGCCGGCGTCGGCCAGCGCGGCGCGCACCGTCTGCGATTCGGAGAGCGGCGGGGGAAGCACTACGCCGCGCACTTCGGCATCGATCAGCTGGCGGACCGCCTCGGCTTGCGCTGCTTCGCCTTCGTCCTCGCAGGATTCGAGCACGAGATGCGAGCCGGCGCGACGTGCGGTTTCGAGCGCGCCGATCAGGAACTGGCTGAGATAGCTCGCCGACGGATTGGCATAGAGCAATCCGATCTGCGCGGCGCCGCCGGCGGCGAGCGAGCGGGCCGCCGCATTGGGGCGGTAGTTCAGCTTCTCGACGGCGGCGAGCACGGACTTTCGCGTATCCTCGCGTACGTTGGTGCCGCCGTTCATCACGCGCGACACGGTCATCGCCGAGACCCCGGCGGCGCGCGCGACATCCTGTACGGTCACGCTGCCAAGTGTCCTGCGTGTCGATCGGCTCATCCGTGTCTCCTGTGCACGGGATATGAGCGGGATGCGGACATTGCAATTGTGCAGGGTGGGATGGAACCTGCGGCTGGGTGATGGCTTGGTTGCACGGCTTTCATCAAGGAAGCGCAATTGCCGGGTGGTACTGCATGACCTGTTTTCCGATCGACCAACTCGTCTTCGGGCCGGACGATGTCGATCTGTCGCGCTCGCCGCTCGCCGGGCATCTCGATGCCGAGACCTATGTGCTCGGCGCCTTCAACCCGGGGATGACGCGGCTGCCCAGCGGCAATCTGCTGCTGATGGTGCGCATCGCCGAGGCGCTGCGCGAGCCGATCCGCGACGGCATGGTGCATGCGATCCGCTGGAAGGACGGCATCTATGTCCTCGACGGCTGGCCACTCGACCTCACCGACACCGCCGACCCGCGCAAGTTCATGCTGCGCGGCGGCGGGTGGCGGATCATGGCGCTGACTTCGCTGTCCTGGCTGTTGCCGGTCGAGCTGTCGGCGGACGGGCTGGAGGTCGTGGCGGTGCATTACGACAAGGCGGTCGCGCCCGAGGGCAGCTTCCAATGCTATGGCGTCGAGGATGCGCGGATCAGCAAGGTCGGCGACGAATGGCTGATGACGACCTGCTCGGTCAGCCCCGAGCGGCATTCGACCACGCTGTACGCGTCGGACAACGGGATCGACTGGCGCTTCGACGGGGTCGCGCTCGATCACCAGAACAAGGACATGCTGATCTTCGAGGGCAGGCCCGGCGGGCAATATTGGGCGCAGACCCGCCCGCTCGGCGATCTCTATTTCGCCTATCCGCCGGGCAGCGAGTGGCGCGCGGGGCCGTCGATCAACCTCGCCACCTCGCCCGACGGCCGCCACTGGAAGCCGCACCTGAACCCGGGCATCCGCCCGCATGCCGGCACGGTGGCGACCGCGCGAATCGGTGGAGGCACGCCGCCGATCCTCACCGCGCGCGGCTGGCTGACGCTGTGGCACGGGGTCGAGCCCAAGGAGATCGTCGGCATCTACCGCACTTATTGGTCGCTGCTCGACCGCGACGATCCCTCGGTCTTGCTGCACACCGGGCAGGCCCCGCTGCTCGAGGCGAGTCCGAACCTGACCGCGCCGCTGGCGGACCGGATGTACGTCCACGACGTGGTGTTCACGACGGGCATCGCCGATGCGGGCGATCACTATGTCGTGGCGTCGGGCGAGGCCGACCTCGCCTGCCGCATCACGCACATCCCGAAAAGCACCTTCGCCTAGCTCGCTGCCCAAACGCCTCTCCCCCCGAACCGGAGTCCTCTCATCGGTGATAGCGCCGGCCCGGTTCCGGTCAGGCCGGCGCCTTTTTATGTGCGCGCCGAGCCGCTATGGCCCGCGCATGACCGATCCCTTCGCGCTGTTCGACCAATGGTTCGCCGAGGCGCGGGCGAGCGAACCCAACGACTCCAACGCGATGGCGCTGGCGACGGTCGACGCCGCCGGCCAGCCTTCGCTGCGAATGGTGCTGCTCAAGGGGCACGGGCCCGGCGGCTTCGTCTTCTACACCAACCGCGAAAGCCGCAAGGCGGACGAACTGGCCGCGGTGCCCAGGGCGGCGCTGCTGTTCCACTGGAAGACGCTGCGCCGCCAGATCCGCATCGAGGGTCCGGTGAGCCTCGCCGGCGAGGCCGAATCCGACGCCTATTTCGCGAGCCGCAGCCGCGATTCGCAGCTCGGCGCCTGGGCGAGCGACCAATCGCGCCCGCTCGATACGCGCGCGACCTTCGAGGCGCGCTACGAAGCGATGCGCGACCGGTTCGAGGGACAGGACGTGCCGCGCCCGCCGCATTGGGGCGGCTATCGCGTGATGCCCGAGCGAATCGAGTTCTGGCAGGACCGCGCGCACCGGCTGCACGAGCGCCGCGTGTTCATCCGCGAGGGGGATGCCTGGACCGAGGGGCTGCTTTACCCGTGAGCGCGACGCCCACCCGCGCAGCAATCGCGAGCGTCTGCGCGGCGGTGCTGCTCGGCGGGCTCAAGGGCTGGGCGGCATGGGCGACCGGATCGGTGGCGATGCTCGCCAGCCTCGCCGACAGCCTGCTCGACCTCGTCGCCTCGCTGGTCACGCTGGCCGGGGTGCGCATCGCCGCGCAGCCGCCGGATGCCGAGCATCGCTTCGGCCATGGCAAGGCGGAGGCGCTGGCGGCGCTGTTTCAGGTCGCGCTGATCTCGATCTCCGCCGGGTTCATCGCGGTGCGTGCGGTCGAGCGGCTGCGCACGGGTGAGGTCGCCGCGCGAGCCGAATCCGGGATCGCGGTTTCGCTCGCCGCGATCCTCGTCACCTTGCTGCTCACCGCCTATCAGCAGCGCGCGATCGCCGCGAGCGGATCGATCGCGATCCGCACCGACCGGCTTCACTATCAGTCCGACCTGCTGCTCAACGCCGGGGTGATCGCCGCGCTCGCCGCCGAGCAGTATCTGTCGCTGAGCGGCGCCGATCCGCTGTTCGGCATCGCCATCGCGCTGTGGCTGCTGTGGGGCGCATGGCGCGCCGCGGCGGACGCGATCGCGCAGCTGATGGACCGCGAATGGCCCGAGGCGAAGCGCCGCGCGCTGGTCGAGGTCGCGGCGCGCGAGCCGGAGCTGCAGAGCCTGCACGACCTGCGCACGCGCACCAGCGGATCGCGGGACTTCGCGCAATTCCATATCCACGTACCCGGCACGATGTCCGTCGAGGCGGCGCATGCGCTGGTCGAAAAGCTCGAGGCGCGGCTTGAAGCGGCCTTCCCCGGCACCGAGATCCTGATCCATGTCGACCCGGCGGGGCATGTCGACCATCCGGGCGACGACTTGCGCGAGGCCGACGAGATCGAGCAGCTCAAGGAGTGACGATGCAGCTTCCCTTCGCCCAGGTTGACGCCTTTGCCGACCGGCCCTTCACCGGCAACCAGGCCGGGGTGATGCCGCTCGACGCGTGGCTCGACGATGCGGTGCTGCAGGCGATCGCCGAGGAGAACAACCTCGCCGAGACCGCGTTCATCGTCCCCGATGCGAGCGGCGAGGCGGACTGGGAGCTGCGCTGGTTCACGCCTGCGGTCGAGATCGCGCTGTGCGGGCATGCGACGCTGGCGAGCGGGCATTATCTGCTGACGCGCGATCCGGCGCTCGAACGCGTCCGCTTCCGCACGCGCAAGGCGGGGGTGCTCGAAGTGGCGCGGGAAGGCGATGGCTATCGCATGGCGCTGCCCGCCTATCCGCCCGAATCGGCCGAGGTGCCGGGGCTGCTCGATGCGCTCGGCGTCGAACGGGGCGAGATGCTGCGGCATGCCAATGGCTATGATATGGTCGTGCTCGACAGCGCCGAGGCGGTACGTGCGCTCGAGCCGGAGTTTCGCGCGCTCGCCGCGATCGGCGACACGCTCAACATCGTCACTGCGCCAGGGGACCAGACCGATGTAATCAGCCGCGTCTTCGCGCCCGCCGCGGGAATCGACGAGGATCCGGTCACCGGCTCGGCGCACAGCGTGCTCATCCCCTATTGGGCGGCGCGGCTGGGGCGCGCTCGCTTCACTGCCTTCCAGGCGAGCCGCCGCGGCGGCCATCTCGGCTGCGAGGCGGCGGGGGAGCAGGTGATCCTGCGCGGCAAATGCGTGACGGTGATCGAGGGGATGTTCACGCTGTGAGCCATCCGCTCGACCGTCCCGTCTGGACTGCGCTCAACGGGCGGCAGGCCGGGTTCGCGGCGGGGGACGCCCGTGCGGTACGCTACCGGCCGGAGATCAACATCCTCGCCGCGGCCGCGGACGAGTCGCCCGAGGCGCTGGCCGCGCTCGCCGTGCTGGTGCCGCCGGGCGGGAAGATCGCAACGGTCGAGGCCGCCGAGACCCCGGTTCCGCCGGGCCTGGCGATCGCGAAGCAGGCGATGCTCGTCCAGATGCTCGCCGAGCACCCCGCGCCGCCTGAGCCGCTGGACTATCTAAACCTCGGCGATGTCGACGCGCCCGAGATGGTCGCGCTGGCGACGCTAACCGAGCCCGGGCCGTTCGTCGAGGCGACGCACAAGCTGGGCGCGTTCATCGGCGTGCGCGTCGATGGCCGGCTCGTCGCGATGGCGGGCGAGCGGATGCGCGCGCCCGGCCTGACCGAGGTGAGCGCGGTCTGCACCCACCCCGACTGGCGCGGGCGCGGGCTTGCGGGCAAGCTGATGCGCGTGGTGATGGCGCGGATCGTGGCGCGCGGCGAGACGCCGTTCCTGCACAGCTATGCCACCAACGCGGGCGCGATCGCGCTGTACGAGAAATTGGGGTTCCGCGTGCGGCGAGAGGTGATCGCGACCTTCCTGGAGCGTCAATAGGAGGCGAAAAGATGAGGGGGATCGCTGTCTGGATCAGCTGCGCCGCAATCGTGCTCGCGCAACAGGAGGCCTTGGCGCAGCAGCGGCCCGACAGCTTCGACTTCGCGACCGAGCGATCCAACGGCTGGGATTTGAAGGCGACGACCCAGGTCAATTGGCGCCAGCCCGGCGGACTGCCGACGGTGACACAGATCGGCTGTCGCGGCGAAAGCCCGCAATTCAGCTTCGAGATGGACAGCGCCGGCACGTTGACCTCGCTGAGGATCAGCTTCCTGGGGTCACCGGACGAGGATGGCGAGCGTGAGCAGATCACACTGCTGGGCGACCGGCTGTGGCTGTATATCGATGGCGAACGTTGGGAATATGCCAACATCCCCTTGCCTTCCCGGCAATTCTCGAACCTGCCTTATCCTGAGTCGAAGCCGGGGGAGATCATTCTCATTTGGCGCGGGCATCAGGCGGTCCGAAGGACGGAAAGCGAGCCGTGGCGGCATGTGAGCCGGTTGTATGAACGGCTGATCGCGGCGCGGAAGATCGCGTGGAGCTTCAAGTCGCGGAACTGGAAGGACGTGGACAGCAGCGTCCCCGAAAATCGGCTGCCCGAGGGCTGGAATCGCGTGCGTTATCCGGTCGACAACCGCGGGCTGGGCGATGCGGTCACCTGGTGCGAGCGGCAAGTTGCTTCCAAGGCCGCGTTCGTCCTGCCGGATACGCTGAAAGCGCCCTGACCGCCGCTCAGGCCATCGCCAGCGCCGCGCGCTCGGTTTCCTTGATCCAGCCGCCGCCCAGCACCCGCTCGCCGGCATAGAGCACCGCCGCCTGGCCCGGGGCGACGCCATATTCGGCCTCCTCGAACACCACGCGATCGCCCTCCAGCCGCGCCGGGACGGGGCGGGCCATCGAGCGGACTTTGGCGGTCATCGGGCCCGAATAGCTGCCGCCGAGCCAGTTCATGCCCTCGATCCGTGCCGCGCGCACGGCGAGCGCCGATTTGGGGCCGACCACCACTTCGCGGCGTTCGGCGTCGAGCCGGATGACGTAGAGCGGCTCGGGGCTGCCGCCGATCTCGAGCCCGCGGCGCTGGCCGACGGTAAAGTGGATCAAGCCCTTGTGTTCGCCGAGCGTGTTGCCCGCCTCGTCGACGATCGCGCCGGCGGTATCCGCCTCGGGCCGCAGCTTCTTCACCAGCCCCGCATAATCGCGGTCGGGGACGAAGCAGATATCCTGGCTGTCGGGCTTGGCCGCGACGCCGAGGCCGAGCTCGGCGGCGATCTCGCGCACGCGCGCCTTGGGCATGCCGCCCAGCGGGAAGCGCAGAAAATCGAGCTGCGCGGCGGTGGTCGCGAACAGGAAATAGCTCTGGTCGCGCGCCGGATCGGCGCCCTTGTGCAGCTCGGGGCCCTCAGCGCCGATCACGCGCTGCACATAATGGCCGGTGGCGAGGCAGTCGGCGCCGAGATCGCGGGCGAGCGCGAACAGGTCGGTGAACTTGGGGCCCATGTTGCACTTGACGCAGGGGATCGGGGTGCGGCCGGCGAGATACTCGTCGGCGAAGTCGTCGATCACCGACTCGCGGAAGCTGGAGGCGTGGTCGAACACATAATGCGCGATGCCGAGCCGGTCGCACACGGCGCGCGCATCGCGGATGTCGCGGCCCGCGCAGCAACTGCCGGCACGGCCCACCGCCTCGCCATGGTCGTAGAGCTGGAGCGTCACGCCGATCGTCTCGGCGCCGGTGCGCGCGGCGAGCGCGGCCACCACCGACGAATCGACGCCGCCCGACATGGCGACGACGATGCGCCGCGTGCCCAGCGGTCCATTCAACTGAAAATCGGGTCCGGTCATCGCGCCCCGCACATAGGGATGGAGGGGCGCGGATGCAAAATCCGGGCGCGTTTACCCGGCCTTCAACCTTCGCCTTTATCCAAAATGGGTGGATTCGACTCTAGGCGAGTAGCGTTGTGGACCTGAGCTTCCGTTTCGACCGGGACATCGCGGTGATGACCGCCATCCCCACCGAGCTTGCGGTGCTGATGGTTGGCGTCGCCGTGCGTCAGGCGGCGAGTCCCACTGCGCAGCTTCAGGCATTGCTCGCGCGCACCACTGCGGCGGACGCGTTGCTCGCGCCCGCGCACGGGGCGTTCAACCATGCCACGGAAACCGCGCTAACCGGCTGGCAAGAGCAATGAAGGCGGCGTTTACCGTGCCGTTTAGCCGAAGCTCAAGCCGGTGCCGCTACGGTCGTTACAGAACAAAGACGGGGACCCCCCGCCCTGATCGAGGTAAGTGATGATTGAAAACCAGAAGATCCGCCCGGCCAAGGTGATCGGACCGCTCGGCGAGCCGCTGACGCTCGACACCCTGCCGCCCCCCGACACGACTCGTTGGGTCGTGCGCCGCAAGGCGGAGGTGGTGGCCGCGGTCAATGGCGGTCTGCTGACGGTCGATGAAGTGTGCGACCGCTACGGCCTGACGGTCGAGGAATTTGCCGGCTGGCAGCGCGCGATCGACCGCTCGGGCATGCCGGGCCTGCGCGTGACGCGTATCCAGCACTATCGCTCGCTCTACGAGCGGCAGCAGAAATATTGATTTCTTCCTCCTGAGTTCCTCCCTCCTTCCGCCCGCGCCTCGAAACGCGGGCGGAACCATTTTGGCGGCTTGCGAGTCTTTTCCCCACAAGGCCCGTCATCGCGCGGGCGACAAGATGGAGGAAGCAATGGACCTCGTCGGAATCATCGTGTGGCTCGTGATCGGTGGCGTCGTCGGCTGGCTCGCCAGCATGGTGATGCGCACCGATGCGCAGCAGGGCATCCTGCTCAACATCGTCGTCGGCATCGTCGGCGCGTTCATCGGCGGGCTGATCTTCAGCGGCGGATCGATCAACCAGGGGCTGTCGGTGTACAGCTTCGTGGTGTCGCTGCTGGGTGCGATCATCCTGCTCGCGATCGTCAACTTGGTGCGCCGCGGTTCGGTGCGCTGAGCTAATTGGCCAAGGAGAGGAAAGGGCCGCCCCGCGTAGGGCGGCCCTTCTTCGTTTCTACCTGAGCAGGAAGCGTACGCGAATCGTCACGCCGACGCGCTGCTCGCCGGGCACGACCTGAGTCGAATCCTTGGCTTCCATCCGCGCCATCATCACCGGCACCGGTCCGGGACCGCCGCCGTCGAGCGCCTCGCTCAGCGACACCAACCGGTCGACGCGCATGCCCAGCGCCTTGGCATAAAGCTCGGCCCGCGCGCGGGCGCGCTTGACCGCATCGGTCCGCGCCTCGTCCTGCGCGGCCTCGAGTCGGTCGATCGACAGGTTCGGGCCATCGATCTGGTTGGCGCCTTCCTTGACCAGCGCGTCGAGGATGTTGCCGCTCTTCGCGATGTCGCGGAACTTGACCGAGACGCTGTTCGACGCCTGATAGCCGGTGATCACCGGCGGCTGATTCTCGGCATAGCGATATTGCGGCTGGAGCGAGATCGTCGCGGTCTGCACGTCGCGCTCGGCGACCCCGGCCGCCTTGAGCGCGGCGAGCACGCGCGTCATCTGCCGCGCATTGGCGGCAAGCGCGGCGGCAGCGGTCGACGCCTGGGTGACGACGCCGGCGCGAATCGTCGCGATGTCGGGAACGCGGGTCGCCTCGCCTTCCGCCACGACGTCGAGCAGCGTGCCGTCCGCGGGAAGCGCGGGCGCAGCGACCTGCGCGGCGGCGGCCATCGGGAGCGCGGCGGCAACCGCCGCAAGCGTCAGCAATCGAACCATGTATGGGCCTTTCCTTGTTGTCCCGCCGCATCTAGCGGCGGCGGGACAACGCTGGCTGAACGGCCCCTTAGGTGCGACGAACCGTGCTCAGCTGGCCCGGCGGGCGATCACCAGACGGTAGAGCGCCAGCAGCACCACCGCGCCGATCGTGGCGGCGATATAGCTGGTGAAGGTGCCGGTGAGGTTGATGCCGATCGCCGGGGCGATGAACCCCGCGAGCAACGCGCCCGCGATACCGATCAGGATGGTGACAATGATACCGCCCGGATCCTTGCCGGGCATGATCAGCTTGCCGAGAGCACCGGCGACAAGGCCGATGAGGATCCAACCGAGAATACCGTCGGGCATGCGATTCCTCCTGTTCTGCGGTTCCCGCGAAGGGAAGCCGGCGCGGAACTTGCCCGAGGATGCGTGCGCTGCAAACCCCGATTCGATGGTGCGGCGCGGCACATGTCCCCTTGCGGAACAAGACGAAAACAGGCAGGTAGCGGCCGGGGAAACAACGGCTCTTGAGGCCGGTGATTTATTCATATAACACAGCGTGACGGGGATAGCCCGCAACGGTCGCATGACCGAGGTGGAAAGAGTCGCGCATGAACTATGAGGCAGGGATGTTGGGCAGGGACGAGCAGCTGGCACTGGAGGGGGAAGGCCGGTCGAAGCGGCGCTGGTGGATCATCGGCGGTGCGCTGGTCGCGATCGCGGTGCTCGCCGCGGCTTGGTTCGCCTTCGCCTCGGGCAGCGGCGGCGGCGAGAAGGCCGGCGCGGCAGCCAAGGGCGCGGAAGGCGGGGGCGGCAATCGCCAGCTTCCGGTGGTGACCGTCGCGGTGCCTGGCCGCCAGTCGATCGACCGCGTGATCAGCGGCACCGGCTCGCTCGCCGCGCGGCGCGAGATGCCGGTTGGCGTCGCCGGCGAGGGCGGCGAGGTGACGCGCGTGCTGGTCGAGCCCGGCGACTGGGTCGCGGCGGGCCAGGTGCTGGCGACCGTCGACCGCTCGGTCCAGGCACAGACCGCCCAGTCGCAGGCGGCGAACGTCCGCGTCGCGCAGGCCGATCTCAAGATCGCGCAGTCCGAGCTCGACCGCGCGCAGCAGTTGCTCGGCCGTGGCTTCGTGTCCAAGGCCGATATCGACCGCAAGACCGCGACTCGCGATGCCGCGGCGGCGCGGGTCCGCGTCGCGCAGGCACAGCATTCCGAGACCAACGCGCGCAACCGCCGCCTCGACATCCGCTCGCCCGCGGCGGGCCTGGTGCTGACCCGCACGGTCGAGCCGGGCCAGATCGTGAGCTCGGGATCGGGCACGTTGTTCCGCGTCGCGCAGGGCGGCCAGTTCGAGATGCGCGCGCAGCTCAGCGAGGCGGACCTCCAGCGCATCCCGGTCGGCGCGCGCGCCGAGGTCACGCCGACGGGCACGACCGAGACCTTCATCGGTCAGGTGTGGCAAGTCTCGCCCGTGATCGATCCGCAGACGCGCCAGGGCATCGCCCGCATCGCGCTGTCCTACAACAAGGCGCTGCGCCCGGGCGGCTTCGCCAGCGCGCGGCTCCACACCGGCGGTCAGGTCGCGCCGATGCTGCCGCAATCGGCGATTCAGAGCGACGCCAAGGGCAACTTCGTCTATGTCCTCAACGCCAAGGATGAGGCGGAGCGCCGTCCGATCACCACCGGCGACGTGTCCGACGCTGGCGTGGCGATCACCAGCGGCCTCAACGGCACCGAGCGCGTGGTGATCACTGCAGGCGCCTTCCTCAATCCGGGGCAGAAGGTGCGGCCCAACCTCACGCAGCTCAAGCGGTGATGCGGGACTAAGGATACAGCTATGGGCTTTCGCAACATCTCGGCCTGGTCGATCCGGAACCCGGTTCCGCCGATCGTCCTGTTCATCGCGCTGACGATCGCGGGCTTCGTCAGCTTCGCGCGGATGGACGTCAACAACGATCCCGACATCGACTTCCCGATCGCGATCGTCACGATCAGCCAGCCGGGTGCGGCGCCGACCGAGCTCGAGACCCAGATCACCCAGCGCGTCGAATCCGCGGTGCGCGCGCTGCAGGGCATCGACCAGATCGAATCGAACGTCACCGAGGGCAGCTCGGTCACGATCATCCAGCTCGACATCGGCACGCCGATCGACCGCGCGGTGAACGACGTGCGCGAGGCGATCAACCAGATCCGCGGCGACCTGCCCGACGGCATCCTCGAGCCGCAGGTGTTCCGCGCAAACACCACCGACAACGACATCGCCAGCTTCACCGCCATCGCCACCGACATGACGATGGAGGAGCTCTCCTGGTATGTCGACAATGCGGTGGCGAAGGAGCTGCTGTCGGTCTCGGGCCTCACCGCGGTCGACCGCGTCGGCGGCGTCAACCGCGAGATCCGCGTCATCCTCGATCCGGCCAAGGTCCAGTCCTATGGCCTGACCGCGAGCCAGGTGAACCAGCAGCTGCGCCAGGTGAACCTCAACGCCGCGGGCGGCCGCGCCGAGATCTCGGGCACCGAGCAGTCGGTGCGCGTGCTCGGCAACGCCGCCAACGCCTATGCGCTCGGCCAGACCCAGATTTCGATCGGCGGCGGCCGCACGGTGCGCCTTTCCGACATTGCCGACGTCAAGGATCTCTATGCCGAGCAGCGCAGCTCGGCCGAGTGGAACGGGCAGCAAGTGCTCGCCTTCGACATCAAGCGCGGCAAGGGCGCGTCGGACGTCGCGGTGTTCCACGCGGCGGAGAAGAAGCTCGAGGAGCTGCAGAAGCGCAATCCCAAGGTGCGCTTCGAGGTGCTGTTCAACAACACCGAATATGCCGAATCGCAATATCACTCGGCGATCGAGGCGCTACTCGAAGGTGCCGCGCTCGCGGTCGTCGTCGTCTTCCTGTTCCTGCGCGACTGGCGCGCGACGCTGATCTCGGCGCTGGCGATCCCGCTGTCGGCGATCCCGACCTTCTTCTTCATGGAGCTGCTCGGGTTCAACTTGAACCAGATGACCTTGCTCGCGCTCAGCCTGGTGGCGGGCGTGCTGGTCGACGACGCGATCGTGGAGATCGAGAACATCGTCCGCCACATGCGTATGGGCAAGACCGCCTATCAGGCAGCGATCGACGCGGCCGACGAGATCGGCGTCGCGGTGGTCGCCACCACCATGTCGATCGTCGCGGTGTTCCTGCCCGTCGGCATGATGCCCGGCATTTCGGGCCAGTTCTTCAAGAATTTCGGCCTCACCGTCGTCGCGGCGGTGCTGATGAGCCTTGCCGTCGCGCGCCTGCTGACGCCGATGATCGCCGCCTATTTCCTCAAGGCGAAGGGCCACGCCACCCATGGCGAAGGGTGGATGATGGACCAGTATATGAAGATCCTGCACTGGACGCTGCGCCATCGCTGGTCGGCGATCGTCGGCGGCATCGTGTCGCTCGCGCTCACTGTCGTCTGCTTCATGTCGCTGCCGATGACCTTCCAGCCCAATCTCGATCAGGACGCGGTGACCGCGAGTATCGAGATGGTGCCCGGCACCACGCTCGAGCAGACCAAGGTGGTGGTCGATCGCGTGCGCGACCTGCTCGCTGCGCAGGAAGGCGTCGACAACACCTATTCGCGCGCCTTCGTCGGCAATGGCCGCGTCACCGCGATGCTGGCCAAGAAGCGGCCGTTCAAGAGCGACGAGTTCGAGCGCCGCCTGACGCCCGAGCTCGCCAAGATCCCCGACGCGCGCGTCTCGTTCCGCAACCAGCAGGGTTGGGGCGGCTCCGGCCGCGCCCTCACCATCACGCTCGGCGGCGAGGACCCGGCGCTGCTGACGCGCACCGCACAGAAGATCGTCGAGGAAATGGAGGGCCTCAAGAGCGTGGTCGCGCCGCGCATCTCGGGCGACCTGCAGCGGCCCGAGATCGTGATCCGGCCGCGCATGGACCTGGCGGCCGATATGGGCGTCACCACCGCCGCGCTGTCGACCGCGATCCGCATCGCGACGCTCGGCGACATCGACCAGAACAGCGCGCGCTTCTCGCTCTCGGATCGCCAGATCCCGATCCGCGTCGCGCTCGACGAGGATGCGCGCGCGAAGCTCTCGACGATCCAGAACCTGCCGGTGCAGACCCAGGCGGGCGGATCGGTGCCGCTGAGCCTCGTCGCCGATATCGGCTTCGGCGCCGGCCCGACGCGCATCGACCGCATCAACAAGCAGCGCCGCATCATGATCGGCGCCGATCTCGCCCCCGGCATCGTCAGCGGCGAAGCGATGAAGCAGATCGATCAGCTGCCGACGATGAAGAACCTGCCGCTCGGCGTCGGCAAGCTCACCCTCGGTTCGGCCAAGTGGCAGGCCGAGATGGTGCAGAACTTCATCATCGCCGTGATCTCGGGCATCTTCCTGGTGTTCGCGGTGCTGGTGCTGCTCTACCGCCGCTTCGTCTCGCCGCTGGTCAATATGGGCTCGCTGCTGCTCGCCCCGCTGGGCGGCCTGCTGGCGCTGATGATTGCCGGCCAGCCGATCTCGATGCCGGTCTATATCGGCCTGCTGATGCTGCTCGGCATCGTCGCCAAGAACTCGATCCTGCTGATCGACTTCGCGATCGAGGAGATGGAGAAGGGCGTCGACAAGCTCACCGCGATCGCCGACGCCGGGCACAAGCGCGCCCAGCCGATCGTGATGACCACGGTGGCGATGGTCGCGGGCATGGTGCCCACCGCGCTCTCGCTGACGGGCGACTCCTCGTGGCGCGCGCCGATGGGCATCACCGTGATCGGCGGCCTGATCCTGTCCACCGTGCTCACGCTGCTGATCGTCCCGGCGAGCTTCAGCCTGGCGATCGGGGTCGAGAAATGGCTTGGCCCGCGTCTGCGCCGCCGCCTGCTGACCTATACGCCCGGCGACGAGCATGGGCCGCAGGGGC
The DNA here is from genome assembly GCF_026107375.2 of Sphingomonas sp. BT-65. Lineage (NCBI taxonomy): Bacteria > Pseudomonadati > Pseudomonadota > Alphaproteobacteria > Sphingomonadales > Sphingomonadaceae > Sphingomonas > Sphingomonas sp. BT-65. The sequence continues at coordinate 2,135,560 of NZ_JAPCIA010000001.1, read as the reverse complement.
CCGTGATCGAGCATCAGGGCCGCATCGGTCACGGGGGCGGAGAGGGAACCCAGCCTGCCGAGTGAACCAATTGCGCGCGGGGGGATTGTTACGGGCATGAACCCGTCTCCCCGCGTGCTTTCCGGCCGCGCGCTTTCCGGCCGAGTGTTCAACGGCCTGCGCCGCGAACCGGCCCCGCCCGGCCTGCGGCGGATGCGCTTCATCGCCACCGGGCTGCTCGTCGCGATGGCCGCGGTCTATCTCGCGGCGCGGCATTATGAGCCCGTCTACCCGGCTGCCGGGTTCGTCCGCGCCTTTGCCGAGGCGGCGATGGTCGGCGGGCTGGCCGACTGGTTCGCGGTCACCGCGCTGTTCCGCCACCCGCTCGGGCTGCCGATCCCGCACACCGCGATCATCCCGCGCAACAAGGATCGCATCGCGACCGCGCTCGCCAATTTCCTGCGCGACAATTTCCTCGTGCCCGGCGTGGTCGCACGGCGCATGCGCCGCCTCGACGTCGCGGGCGCGGCGGGGCGGTGGCTCGCCCAGCCGCCCGAGTCCTCGGGCCGCCTGCGCCGTGGCGCCTCGCGCATGGCGGCGAGCCTGCTCGAATCGCTCGACCAGGAACAGCTCGGCGGGATGATCAAGAGCGCGGTCGCCAGCCGCCTGCGCCAGACCGATGTCGCGCCGCTGATCGGTCAGGCGCTCGGCGCCGCCATCGCCGAGGGGCGCCATCTGCCGCTGATGGACGGCATGCTGCGCTGGCTCGCCAAGGTGATCGACCAGAATGAAGAGCTGATCCGCAAGATGGTGCACGAGCGCGCCGGCGCGATCATGCGCTGGACCGGGCTCGACGAGACGCTCGCCAACGCGATTATCGACGGGCTCTACAAGCTCGTCGCCGACGTCGCTGAGGATCCCGGCCACCCGCTGCGCGCCAAGGTCGAGGAGGGGCTCGAGAAGCTCGCCTTCGACCTCCAGTTCGACATCCCGACGCGGGTGAAGGTCGAGGAGTTCAAGGCGGAGATGCTCGACAATCCGGCGCTCGCCCGCTGGATCGAGGGGATGTGGGAACAGGGCCGCAACGCGCTGCTGCGCATCGCGCGCGATCCCGATGCGGCGCTGGCGGGCAAGCTCGGCGACGCGCTGCGCCAGCTTGGGCAGACGCTGCAGAACGACCCGCGGCTTGCGCACATGATCAACCGCTTCGTCCGCCGCGCCGCGGTCGGCACCGCTGCCGACTATGGCGACGGCATCGTGCGGCTGGTGTCGGACACGGTGCGCGGCTGGGACGCGCGCACGATCACCGGCCGGCTGGAGAATGCGGTGGGGCAGGACCTGCAATATATCCGCATCAACGGGACGTTGGTCGGCGGACTGGTCGGGCTCGTCATCCACACGCTGCACCTGTGGCTCTGATACTCAGCGTTCACCGCATACCCCACCGTCATCCCGGCCCTGTGCCGGGATCCAGGGCTCCCCGAGCGATGCCATCGAATCTGACGCGCATCGCCCGCCGCACGGTGGACCCCGGCACAGGGCAGGGGTGACGGTGGGGATGAGGGTCGGCTATTGGTTACGGTCATTCGCCGTAGTAACTTCGTGAGATGACCATGACCCTGCTGAGCGTGGGTAAGCACCTGTCGCTCGAGTTCGATCCAAGCGATCTGGATGCGATTCAAGCATTGGTTGACGCGCAATATCCGGGTCGGAAAGCAGCTCCGGCTGGCATCGCGACCATCCTCGCCTTCGGCGGCGAGGAGTTCCTCTATCAGAACGAATGGGATGATCCCTGCTTGATATCTTCCTCCACGAGAGGAGATGAGATTCTACGTAGCATGTACGCCCAACTGTCCGGTGGTTGAACCTCCGCAACCGCGTCGCTAGCCCACGGTTTCCACTGCGCTCACCCCTCCCAGTCCAGCACCGCCCACCCGCGCGCCGCCGCCAGCCGCCGCAGCGGCCCGTGCGCATTCACCGCGAACGCCTCGTCCGCCCATTCGAGCACCGGCGCGTCCGAGACATGGTCGCTGTAGAAGCGCACGCGCACATCGCCCCGCGCCAGCCCCTCGCGCGCCAGCCATGCCTCGATCAGCCGCAGCTTGGCGGGGCCGTAGCAATTCTCGCCCTCGATCCCCGCCAGCACATTGCCGTCGGCGTCGCGCCGGGCCTCGGTCGCGATCACCTGGGTGATTCCCAGCCGTGCGGCGATGGCGCGGGCATAATAGCCATGGCTCGCGGTCGCCAGCACCGGCTCCCAGCCGGCGGCACGATCGGCCTCCACCCGCGCCCGGGCGTCGTCGAACATGTTGCTCGCCGCCACGCTGTCGGCGAACGCCTCCGCCACCGCGTCGAGGTCGGCCGGCGGGATGGCGCGGCCGAGCATCAGCCGATGCGTCGCCTGCTTGAGCTGGGCACGGTCGATCACCTTGGCGAGATAGGCGACCGACGCGATTCCAGCCACCGGCAGCAGCGCCAGCCGCCACGGCGCGCGGGTGAGTGCCGCATGGACCAGGAACGGCGTCCAGGTCGCCTTTCGCGTGATCGTCTTGTCCATGTCATAAATTGCAACACTTCGCATCGGAACCTTCGAGGCGTTTCCTGGATTGGGTCGGAGGTGAAACATCTGTAAAGGCAAGCGCTTGCCGTTCCAGTGCCAATCAATCATGGAAGAGGGATGAGCGCGCCAGCCGACTTCCAGCATGACGCGGCCGATGGCGGCACGCTGCGGTTCAGCGGCGATCTCTCGCTTCGCCACATCGGCGACCTGCCCGAGCGGCTCGCCGCGGTGAGCGGCTCCGTGGCCGAGCTCGATCTTTCGCGGGTCGAGCGGATCGACACGGTGGGCGCGTGGATCGTCCACCGTTTCGCGCGCGAGTCCGGCGCCAAGGTGTCGGGCCTCAACACCGACTCGCAGCATCTGTTCGATCAGGTGACCGAAGCCGACCAGCCGATCGCGACGCCCCCCGCGCCGCTCGGCACCTTCACCCGCCTGCTCGCGGAGATGGGCGAGGCGGTGATCCAGGCGTTCAAGACGCTCTACGGCCTGCTCGGCTTCATGGGCGCGACCGCGATGGCGTTCGGCCGGGTGATCGTCAATCCGCGCAGCTTCCGCTTCCACGCCACCGTCCACCGCTTTGAAGTGGTCGGCGTGACCGCGCTCGGCATCATCGGGCTGATGAGCTTCCTGATCGGCATCGTCATCGCGCAGCAGGGCGCGGTGCAGCTGCGCCAGTTCGGCGCGGAGGTGTTCACGATCAACCTGGTCGGCCGCCTCACGCTGCGCGAGCTCGGCATCCTGATGACCGCGATCATGGTCGCGGGCCGTTCGGGCTCGGCCTTCGCCGCGCAGATCGGCACGATGAAGCTGACCGAGGAGATCGACGCGATGCGCACCATCGGGGTCAACCCGATGGAAGCGCTGGTGATCCCCCGCGTGCTCGCGGCGGTGCTGATGCTGCCCTTGCTCGGCTTCTATGCGTCGGTGGTCGCGATGATCGGCGGCGGGCTGCTCTGCTGGATCTCGCTCGACATTCCGCCGGTCACCTTCGTCCAACGCATCCGCGAGGTGGTGCCGATCACCGATCTCTATGTCGGCCTGGTCAAGGCGCCCGTGTTCGGCGCGATCATCGCCATCGCCGGCTGCTTCCAGGGCATGCAGGTCGAGGCGGATGCCGAGCAGGTCGGCATGCGCACCACCACGGCGGTGGTGCAGGCGATCTTCCTGGTGATCGTGCTCGACGCCTTCTTCGCGGTGTTCTTCACCGAAGTCGGGTGGAACTGATGACCGCGGCGACCTTCGACGGTGAGGCGATCATCCGCGTGCGCGGCCTCAAGAACAGCTTCGGCGAGCAGGTCGTGCACGAAAATCTCGACCTCGACGTCAAGCGTGGCGAGATCCTCGGCGTGGTCGGCGGATCGGGCACGGGCAAGTCGGTGCTGATGCGCTCGATCATCGGGCTGCAGCAGCCCGACGCCGGGTCGGTCGAGGTGTTCGGCGAGAATGCGCTGGACATCGACGAGGACGAGGCGATCGAGATCCGCAAGCGCTGGGGCGTGCTGTTCCAGGGCGGGGCGCTGTTCTCGACGCTGACCGTGGCCGAGAATGTCCAGGTCCCGCTCAAGGAGTTCTATCCCAAGCTCGATCAGGCGCTGCTCGACGAGATTGCGGCCTATAAGGTGGTGATGACCGGCCTGCCGGCCGACGCCGGCCCCAAATATCCCGCCGAGCTGTCGGGCGGCATGAAGAAGCGCGCCGGGCTCGCGCGCAGCCTTGCGCTCGATCCCGAACTGCTGTTCCTCGACGAGCCCACCGCCGGGCTCGATCCGATCGGCGCGGCGGCGTTCGACGAGCTGACGCTGTCGCTCCAGCGCACGCTCGGCCTCACGGTGTTCCTGATCACGCACGACCTCGATACGCTCTATGCGATCTGCGATCGTGTCGCGGTGCTCGCCGACAAGCGCGTGATCGCGGTCGGCACCATCGAGGAGCTACTCGCGTTGGATCACCCGTGGATCCAGGAATATTTCAACGGCCCGCGCGGGCGGGCGGCGGTCACCAGCGTCGAGCGCGCGGCGGAACCGCAAGGGGCATGAGGCACTAGATGGAAACCCGGTCAAATCATGTGCTGGTCGGCGCCGTGGTGCTGATCCTGCTCGCCGTGCTGGCGCTGTTCACCGTGTGGCTCGCGCGCCTCAACACCGCGACGGAGAAGGAGTACGACATCTTCTTCAAGCAGGCGATCGACGGCGTGAACAAGGGCTCGGCCGTAGCCTTTTCCGGCGTGCCCGCGGGGCAGGTCAAGGAGATCGCGCTGTTCCCGCCCGATCCCAGCCTGGTGCGTGTGCGCATCAGCGTGAACAAGGAGGTGCCGATCCTGCAGGGCACCACCGCCACGATTCAGGGCGTCGGCTTCACCGGGGTCAGCCAGATCCAGCTCGACGGCGCGGTCAAGGGGGCGCCCGCGATCGTCTGCCCCGAAGTCAATCCGCGCAGCGTCTGCCCGCTGGGCGTGCCGGTGATCCCGACCAAGCAGGGCGGGCTCGGCGCGCTGCTCAACACTGCGCCGCGGCTGCTCGAGCGCCTCTCGACCCTCACCGAGCGGCTGACCGAGCTGCTCTCCGACCGCAACCAGGCGTCGATCGCCGGCATCCTCGAGAATACCGACCGGATGACCGAGGAACTGGCCAAGGGTGCGCCCGATCTGCGCGCCGCGATCGCCGAGCTGCGCAACACGGTCAAGCAGGCCGGGTTCGCCGCCGAGCAGATCGGCCAGCTTTCGGACACCACCGACAAGGTGCTGGCGAGCGAGGTCGGCCCGGCGATGGCCGATCTGCGCAAGGCGATCGCCTCGGCCGACGGCAGCATGAAGGCGCTCGAACGCACGCTGGGCAAGGCCGATGCCGGGATCGACCAAGTCTCGACGCAGACCCTTCCCGAGGTCAACCAGCTGATCCAGGATCTGCGCGAGATGTCGATCGCGCTGCAATCGGTGGCGGAGAAGGTCGATCGCGGCGGCGCCAGTTCGCTGATCGGATCGCCCAAGCTCCCCGACTATGACCCCAAGAAGAAGTGAGCAGTCCCATGAAGAAGCTCGCCCCACTCATGCTCATCGCGCCGTTCGCGCTCGGCGGCTGCATCCGTTTCGGCGCCGAGCCGCCGCCCTCGCTGCTGACGCTGACCCCGGCCGCCACGGTCGCGGTGGGCGAGACGGCGAACTCGGCCACCGCCAAGTCGATCACCATCACCGTGCCCGTCACGCCGCAGGAGCTGGCGGTGGCGCGCGTGCCGGTGCGTTCGGACGATACGAACGTCGCCTATCTCAAGAAAGCGGTGTGGGTCGAGCCGCCCAGCCGGCTGTTCGCGCGGCTGCTGTCGGAGACGATCTCGGCGCGCACCGGGCGGGTGGTGCTGACGCTGCGCCAGTCGCTGTCGGACCCTGGCGCACGGCTCGGCGGCGAGCTCAGACAGTTCGGCATTGACGCCGCGACGAGTGAAGCGGTGGTGACCTATGACGCGACATTGGTGCGCGACCGCCCGCCCGCCGAACGCGGCGCGCGACCGCCGATGACGTTCGAGCGGCGCCGGTTCGAGGCGCGCGTGCCGGTCGCCGAGATCACCCCCGCCGCTGCCGGCGTGGCGCTCAACACCGCCGCCAACCAGGTCGCGGCTGAGGTCGCCGACTGGGTCGGGCGCTGAGCTCAGCCATCACCTGGGCACTTGCAATGTTGGATTACGGCCGCGAGCCTTTCGCCGCTCTTTGACAATATTGGAATAGCAGGCCCCGCGCGTGGCAGTGTGACTTTTGGGACTTTTGGGCAGCGGACTATTGCTCGGCTGCCCGTCGTACCGGCGGCATGACATTGCAGATATCGGCGCCGCCCGCGGGCAGGTTGAAGAACGGCGGCTCGCGATTCTCGCGCGCCTTCACCCAGGCGGCGAAGCGGGCATTGTCCGCGGCGCGATATTCGAAGCGCGGGCGTTCCGCCGCGGGCAGCTCGCTCGCCAGCCGCACGCTGACGATCGGCACATATTGGCTCGCTTCCTTATAGAGCCCCAGCCCGCCCTCGGTGCCGCGCGGCAGGGACGAGAGATGCTCGACCCCCTCGAGCACGCGGCCGACGATGGCGATGTTGCGGTCGAGATGACGCGGGCCGTGGCCGATCACGGCATAGAGGTCGCCGCCGCTGCCCGTGCTCGGCGCGAGATCGCGCGCGACACCGACCATCCCGTAGCAATGCGGGATCCACGCGACCTTGCCGTTGGTCGCGAGCGGCCAGCCGTCGGCGCTGTGCCCGGTGGCGGTCGAATAGGGGTCGGTCCGGGCGAGCTTCGTCACCGCATCATAGCGCGGCCAATCATATTCGGCGGGCGGCTGGGCGATCACGTCCGCGGGCAGCGGTTTCTTCTCGGTCGCGTCGCCCCATTGCACGACATAATTGTCGTGGACGCGATAGACCGTCTCGCCATCCCACCACCGCGCCGCGGCGAGCTTGCGGATATTGGCCACATGCATCGGCGTGTAGCGCGCGGCGAGGCGGATATAGACGCGCCGGTCGCCCGCCAGCGTCATCACCAGCAGCTCGTCGTCGGGCACCGCCCGCCAGTCGGCGGGCAGCGGGTCGGAGGGCTTGGGTGGAGGCGGGGGCGGCGCGGGCGGGGCGCTCGCCTGGAGCGCGAGGGCGAGAAGGGCGGTCAGCATGCGCGACAGGCTGGCACGGTCGCCCGCGGCGCGCAACGCTTGCGGTGACCGGCGCAAATCACTAGGGCAGCGCCTTCCTGGCATGCGGAGCGGTGGCCGAGTGGTCGAAGGCGCTCGCCTGGAAAGTGAGTATACGGCAAAACCGTATCGAGGGTTCGAATCCCTCCCGCTCCGCCAGACCCTGTCCGCAGGGGGGCCGTAGAAGTCCACCGAGATTGACGTTTTCCCTCTGAAATCCGACGCTTGGCGGGTCAGGTCGTTCACAGCAGTCCGCACGCGCCAATTGTGGCGTGGGTCTGATTCGTGGTCCCGACGTCGGTGCGAGAAGATGCCCGCAGCAAGCGGTAGACCCGCGCTGTCATCTGCTTCTTCGTTCACGCGCTCGTAGGTAGCCGCCTTTCCGCGAGGAGGACGCCGAAGGCGGCCAAGGCGAGGCAGAGGGCGAGGAAGAGCATGGGGGCGAGATCGCTGCCGCTTTCATCGCGGATGCGGGGCACCACCGTCTGCGCGACGAAGCCGCCGAGATTGCCGATCGAGTTGATGGCCGCGAAGCCGGCAGCAGCGCTGGCTCCCTTCAAGAAGCGGGGCGGCAATGTCCAGAACACCGGCTGTCCCGAAAAGATCGCCGGGGCCGCGATGCACAGCATGACGAACTTTAGTACCGGGCCGGGCACGAGGACGCTCAGCACTAGCGCCACCGCGCCGATGAGCGCCGGCCCCGCGATGTGCCAACGCTGGTTCTGGAAGCGCGCCGCGTGGCGCGGCACCCACCACAGCGCGAGGCCGACCAGCGTCCACGGAATGACGTTCAGGAAGCCGTTGACCGTATTCGAGACCCCGAAGCCCTTGACGATCGTCGGCAGCCAATAGCCAAGCCCATAGGCGGCAAGCGGAAAGCCGATATAGGCAACGGAGAGCGCCAGCACGCGCGGATCGGCGAGCGCGCGCATCGGGTTGCGATGGTCCGCGACATGTTCACCCGACCGCTCCGCATGGAGCACATCCGCCAGCCAGCTTTTCTGCCGCTCCGTTAGCCAACGCGCCTCGGCAGGGCCGCTCGGCAATGTCGCGAGCACCACCGGCACCAGGACCACCGCCGGTATTCCGGTGGCGATGAACACCCATTGCCAGCCGCGCAGGCCCAGCATGCCATCGAGATCGAGCAGCACGCCTCCTATCGCCGCGCCGATCGCGTTCGCAACGGCACTTGCCAGCATGAAGGAGCCGACCGCCCGCGCCCGGTGCGCCTGCGGGAACCACAGCGTCAACGCATAGAGTACGCCCGGAAAGAACCCCGCCTCGGCTACGCCGAGCAGGAAGCGCAGCACGTAGAACATGGTGGGGCTGCTGGTGAAGCCGAGCAGCACCGTGACCACACCCCAGGTCGCCATGATCCGCGCGAACCACAGTCTGGCGCCAACCCTTTCGAGCAGCAGGTTACTCGGCACCTCGAACAGGAAATAGCCGATGAAGAAGAGCGAGGCGCCGAGGCCATAGGCGGCCTCGCTGAGGCTCAAGTCGCTCACCATCTGCAGCTTGGCATAGGAGACGTTCTGCCGGTCGATATAGGCGACCATGTAGATGAGCCCGAGGAGCGGCATCAGCCGCCAGGAAACGCGGCTGATCGTCGCTCGCCCCAAATCGTCCATATCCATTCTCCTCAGGCGCGGCTCCGAATCCGCGACCGCCACATAATCATGAGATGCCGCCTCTGCGTGACCGGCATCGTTGCGCTTTTCGCTCGAACAGGCAGGTCAAGGCCAGCGGACCGCGTAGAGTGCGTGATGGGTGAGCACATAAAGGATGTTCCGCTCCGCCCCTCCGAAGATCAGCTGCAGCGGCCGATCGGGCACATCGATCCGGCCGAGCTGCCGGCCATCGCTCGCATGGACGAACACTTGCCCGTTCGCGACATAGACTCGGCCATCTGGACCTGCGGCGACGCTCTCGCCGCCGCGATCGGCGAAGACCTTGAGGTCGGTGACCGCGCCCGTCGTGTCCACCAACCCGCTATAGGTCTTGTTTTCGGAAGCGTTGGTGACGAGGACGCGCCCGCCAGCCTCAGCCGTGACCAAGCCATAAGTATCCAGCGCATGCGAGAAGCGCATGGCGCGGAAGTCGGGCGGGCCCTGCACGACCGTCCGATAGGCAGGCAGCATCAGGCTGCCGTCGGGCGAGACATATTGCCGTGCGTTGGGCGCGCCGATCTCTGCAGCGAAGATCTCGGCCAGCGTCCTGAAGCGGTAGGTCCTGGTATCGAGCTGGTCGCGGAACTCGCCATTCGCCCACCAATTGGCCGGTAGCGCAATGGCCGCATCGGTGCGCGCCGTCCCCGGCGTCGCTTCGATGAGTGCGAGCTCGCCGTCGGGGCTGCCTGGCTTGAAGCTGTAGACGGTTCCGCCTGGTCCGCTCGCGGACAGGACCATGAGGTTGCCGGAGCGGTCGGCGGCAAGATTGACGGGATCGAGCGGCTGGTCGCGCACGATCTCCAGCCGCCGCGCATCGGACCAGGCGTAGATGCGCTGCGCGCGCCGGTCGACGAAGTAGAGCGTGCCGTCCGGTCCGACCGCCGCGCCGCCGAGCGAATGGAAGCCATCGGCGAGCCGCTCCACGCGGCTGCCGTCGAACGTGGCTGCTGCGGGCGGAGGGGCGTCTCCCTTCACGTCGAGCACCGCGAACTGCCGCTCGCGTACCTCGACGCCGCGGGTGACGTCGTGAATGGCGTTTTCGAACGGAAACTTGGTGAGCCGCAGGAAGGTGAAGCAGCCCGCATCGTCGCAGGTGCCGACGCCGCTCTCGCCGTTCACGTGCACGTTGCGGAAGCGAATGTCGTGCGAATCGTAGAGAGTGACCGCGGCGGAGGCCGCCTTGCGGGTGCGCGTCACGCGATAGGCATGCAGATTTGCGACCAGAATGTTGCGGGAATTGCGGATCTCGAGCGCCACCGCGTCTCCGCTTTCGCCTGCCTCGCCCTCGGTCTGCGGCGCGAGCAGCTCCCAATTCGCCACGCGGTTGAGCCCGATCTCGGTGCGCACATGATGTTCGACCGAGGCCTGGATGATACGCCCGGGAGTCTCCGTGTCGGAGATGTAGATGCCGGGATGGCCGAAGGTGCTGGGGCTCCAGATGTTGGCGAAGGTGCCTCCGCCTCCCTTGGTGACCCAGAGGCTGGCATATTGCCCGTCCCAGCGGCGCGCCGGCTCGGGATCGCCGGTCTGGTTGCCGTTGTAGGGGCTGACCCGCGTGCCGTCGAACAGATTGGTGCCATGACCGCCCTGGAACTTGACGTCGGCGACCAGCGATGAAGCCCCGGCCGTCCACAGCAGGGCCGTCGCGCGCGGATTGACGCCATTGGTGTTGAGCCCAAGGCCGACCACCAGATTGTCGCCTCCAGCCGCACTTTGGACGAGCGCCTTGGGCGGGCCGACGCCATGGAAGCCGGCGGTGCGGTCGGGAAGGATGATTTGCGTGAGGCTTGGGTGGAGGCCGATGAGGACGCTCTCGGCGCGCAGCCGGAGCGTATCGGACACATGATAGAAGCCCGACGGGAAGTAGACAACGCGGTGCCCGTCGATCGCGCGCTGGATCGCAGCGGTATCGTCGGTCTTGTCATCCCCCTTGGCGCCGAGCGCGCGCACGTCGACCCAGTCCGCCACGGGCGGCAGCGGCCGGATGGCGGGCGCGATGCGCCGCGGGAGCTCGGCGATCGCTTCTGCACTGAATTGCGTCCGATAGGCACCCATCTCGCCGATCGAGGGCAAGGTCAGGCCGTAAGTGAAAGACGACACCCGATAGGCGCGGCCCTTACCGGTGACCGACCGCCCGCTCTCGCGGAAACGGGCGAAGGTCGGCGTGTTCGCCGCGACGACATCCTGGAAGCCGACCTGCGTGTAGACGTTGTTCTCGTTCGAGATCAGGACGGCGGCGCGCGAGACGTTCTCGAATCGCAGCTGCTGACCCCACAACCAGTCGCCATAGCCCCTGTCGATCTCGACCCCGACCGGCGTGTCGCGGAACGAAACGTTGACCATGGTGAGCCCCGCCTCATGCTCGCGAATGGCGGCGTCGCGCTGTCCCTCGAACGTCGCATCGACCAGAGCGAACGGCCAGGCAGGCGAGGTCTTTTCGGCAAGGATGCCGTAGCGCCCGCCGCGAAACACCAGCTTCTCGGCATAATTGGCGACATGATAGAGGCCGGCGAGACCCGAGCCGATGTCGAACTCGGCATGGCTGACATAGGCATGCTGCGCGGCGTGGAAGCGGATGGCGGCCGCTGCCGGATTGCCGGGGCCAATGCGAAAATCGATGTTGCTGAGTGCCGAGTAGAAGGTGCCGGGATTTGCATCGGCGATATTGGGATTGAACGGCACGCTCCCGGGAGGCGGGAAGGGAACCCGCCCCGGCGTGGCGGGATCTCGCTCGCGGGCGCCGGCGAAGATCAGCATGTTTGACAGGCCACGCTGGAAGCCGGGCGTATTGGCGCCGAGCAGGATGACTGGCCGCTGGGCGCCCACGCCGAAGATGCGCACGCCCGGCCAGAGGAAGAGGGTCTTGCTGATCCGGTAGGTGCCCGACGGGAGGAAGACGATGCCGCCGCCCCCCTTGTCGGCCGCTTGATCGATCGCCCGCTGGATCGCGGGCCCGTCATCCGCCTTCCCATCCCCCCTCCCCATGACCGTGACGGCGTTCGGCTCCGGCGGCGCAGTCAGGTAGATCGACTGGGCGGCGGCGGGCGCAGCCACCATCGTCAGCAGAAGGGCCGCGATCCAGATCCACAACTCGCTGCGCATGGCGGCACCTTGAGAAGAAGCTCCCGGCGGTAAGGCCGGGAGCAGGGAGGGGACCGAATTCATGTTCGTCACCTCAGCGCAGCCGCTTAGAAGCGGACGCGCGCGCCGAGGCGGAAGGTCGTGCCCAACGTGTCGTAGAGCGCTGGATTGACGTCCAGGCCCGTATTGGTCTGCGGCGAGGGCGTCGGGTCCTTGTCGAATACATTGTCCACCTTGCCGTAGATGGTGAACGCCTCGCTGACGTCGTACGAAGCCCCGATGTCGACGTAGAAGGCGCCGGGCATTTCGTTGAAGTCGATGGTCGGGTGATTGCCGGTGGAGACCGGGCAGTTCGACTGGCACACCACATATTGGTTGCCGAACACACCGTTGCTGAACCAACGCTCCTGTACCGTCAGGGTGAGCGGGCCATTCTCGTAAGTCTGGACCGCCAGCCACTTCCAATGGGGCGTGGCACCGGTATTCGCGCCGGCCTGGTCCACCGGATCGACGCCGGCGATGCCCGCATCGACGATGAACTCGCGGATGTGCGTGCCGAGTGCGCGCAGGGTGAAAGTGCCCGGAAGGCCCAGCGGCCGCTGCCACTGGTAGCTCGCCTCGATGTTGAAACCGCTCGTCTTCCACGACGCCAGGTTGAAGGGCTGCACATTGACGAAGTTGGTGCCCTGCGGACCGTCCAGCTGGAATCCGCCGCAAAAGGCCTGATTGCCCTCGAAGCAGAATTGCACGATCTGCTGCGCCGTGAGCGTGGAGATGACGCCGTTCAGCTTGATGCTGTAATAGTCGACCGACAGGCTGAGCCCCGGCGCCCAGGACGGGCGCGAATAGACGATGCCAAGCTCGGTATCGCGCGCGATCTCGGGCTTCAGGTCGGTGTTGCCGATCTGGTTCTGGAACACCTGCACCGCCACGTTGCGGAACGGATCGTTGAAGCTCGGCAGGGTCGTGACGGTCGGCGCCGCGAACAGCTCCGAGAGGTTCGGGGCGCGCACGTCGCGGGAGGTCACCGCCCGCAGCTTCAGGCCGTCGATCGGGGTCGTCCAGGTGCCGCCGACCTTCCAGGCCCACACGGTGCCGGACGTGCTGTAGTTCGTCACGCGAGCGGCCGCATTCAGGTTGGCGCGGCCCAGCGCCGAGCTGTTCCACAGCGGCACGTCGACCTCGACGAACCCCTCATAAACGTCATATGCGCCGCCCCCATTCTTGTAGTTGCCAGCGGCATAGTTGCTGCCCTGCGCGGAATTGAGCAGCGGATCTGCCGGATATTCCGGGCTGTTGGGGCTCAGCTCCGAGACGCCGGCGCCATAGGGGTCGGCGCGGACCTGGTAGAATTCGTGACGATACTCGCCGCCGAACGCGATCGAGAGCGGTCCCGCCCAGAGGTCGAACGGTTCGCCCGAGAAGTTGATGCTGGCGACATCCTGCGTCAGCCTGGTGTTCTGGAACGGGCCGTTGGGCGGCATGATATAGTCGAGCGCCGCCTGCGAGGGGCGCGGAGACCCGAACACGTTGATCGGCTGGCAGCCCAGCGCCCGGGCGTTGGGATCGGCGCAGACGATGACGCCGTTCAGCACGATGGCGTTGGTGGCGGCGACATAGCGGTTCTGCAGGACGATCTGCTCGACGTCGATATACGACTTGGTGGTGCCCTTCTGGTAATAGGCATCATATTTCCAGTCGCGCCCGCCGACGCCGAAGCTTCCCTTGAGCCCGGCGACGAAGCGATATTGGCGCCGGTCCGTATAGACTTGCGGGCTCGGGAACGAGCCGTTGCTGGTGCCCAGGGTGAATTCGGTGATCCCCGCCGTCGCGCACCGGTCCCGCACCAGCTGCGGCACATAAGGATTGGCGCACTGGACGGTCAGGCTCGCGCGATTATAGCCGGGGCTCGGCTGGTTGTGCGTCTTGACCTGCGCCACGTTGACAGAGACGTAGATCTCGTTGCCCTCGGCGAAATCATAGCCCAGGCGGCCATAGCCGTTGATCCGCTCCAGCGACGACTTCAGCGACGCGCCCGAGCCGACCGCGCCGGACAGGTCGCCGCCGACGCAGAAGGAGTTGCCCGGATAGCAGTTGCTGACCCGGCCGTTGCCCAGTGGCACGCCGTTCGAGCCATAGTTGAAATTATAGGGCGTGCCGTTCGCATCGAAGGCGATGCCCTGGAGCGGCCCGTTGTTGATCAGCCCGTAGAGCGAATATTGATAGGGCTGCGCATAGTCGCGATAGTTGAACTGCGGCAGGCCGTTGTTGGTGATGCCCGTATTCAAGAGCGTCGAGGCGCGGTGCCAATCGCGGCTCCCGGCAAGGTCGATGCCGAAATGGCCGGGTCCCACGCCGCCTTCATGGTCATATTCGCCGCTCAGCACGACGTGCAGGCGGTTGTCGAGGAACGCCTTGCCATAGGCTGCCTGGACAAGCGCGGTCCCGTCATCCCCATATTTGGTGACGCTGCCAAGGACGTTGGCCTTGAAGCCTTCGAAGCGCGTGTCGGTGATGAAGTTGACAACACCGCCGACGGCGTCCGAGCCATAGGAGGCGGAGGCGCCGCCGTTGACGACGTCGACCCGCTTGACCAGCAGCTGCGGGAACATGCTGATGTCGGGAACCCCGGTGACGTTCGAGCCGACCACGCGCTGCCCGTCCAGCAACGTCAGCGTGCGGATCGGCTGAAGGCCGCGAAGCGAGAAGGAGCTGATGCCCTGCAGGCCACTCGAGGTGCTGAAGGTGCCGGTCGCCGCGCCGGTCGAGCCTTGCAGCGAAGGGAGCTGCGCGACGGTGTTGAAGATGTTGGGCATCGCATTGTTCTGGATCTGCTCCTCGCCGATGACGGTGGTCGGCGTGGGGGCGGAGAATCCGCTTGTCGTGATGCGGGTGCCCGTGACGATGATTTCACGCTCGCCCTGGGCCGCATCACCCGGGTCGGCTTGGGCGGCCGGGGTCTCGGGCGCGGGAGCCGCAGGAGGCGTCTCCTGCGCCGCGTCTTTTGCGAATGCCGGGTTACCGAGCGCAAGTCCCGCCAGCACGGCGATGCTGGTGCTCGTGAGAAAAGGAAGGCGGCGCGGAAGAAAGGTCTTCGTCATGTCTCAAGCCCCCGAATAGATTGTCCTCCCGGCTCCCGCCGGTTCGAGTTGCATCCGAGGGCTTAACTCAACGATGGTAGCGCTACATCTACGACCAAAGTCGAAGCGCGGCGTTCAGGGCTGTACCGCGTACAGGCTGCGGTGCGTGAGAATGAAGAGCGTGCGGCCGCCCTCGCCGCCGAAGACCAGTTGCAACGGCCGCTCCGGCACGTCGATTCGGCCGACCGGACGGCCATCGGGCGCAAAGACGAACACCTGCCCGTTCGCGACGAAGACGCGTCCGCGCCGGTCCGCCGCGACACTTTCGCCGCCGCGATTGGCGAAGAGGCGGAGATCGGTGAGCGTGCCGCCGTCGCCTACCACGCCGCTATAGGTCACATTCTCCGAGCTGTTGGACACGAACACGCGCTCGCCCTTCCTGGCCTGGAGCAGCCCCGTCGTGTTGAGGCTGTCCGTCCAGCGCCAGCCGATCCGGTCGATCGGACCCTGCTGCCACACCGGAAAGGCGGGCAGGACCAGGCTGTCGTCGGGCGAGACATATTCATTCGCCTTCGGCGTTCCGACATCGCGCGCGAACATCTCCGCAAGCGTGGTGAATTCGTAGGTGTCGTGGTTCAGCTGGTCGCGGAACTCGCCGTTGTTCCACCAATTTGCCGGCAACGCGACCTTGGCGTCCCCACCCGTTCGCGCTGGCGTCGGCTCGATCACCGTAAGGCGATCCTTCGGCCCGTCGGGGTCGAACGAATAGACAGTCGCATATTTGCCTTGGCCGGATACGACCATGAGGTGGCCCGACCGGTCGACCGCGAGATTGACGGGGTCGAGCGGGTGATCGCGGATCACCTCCAGCCCGCGCGCCTGCGTCCAGCGGTGGATGCGCTGGAAGCGGCGATCGATGAAGTAGAGCGTCCCATCCGCCGCCACGCTCGCGCCCGAGATGGAAAAGAAGCCGTCGGCGATCTTCCTGAGTGCGCCGGCGCCGGGCAGTTGGGAATCCGCCGGCCTCTCCTGTTCGCCCTTGATATGCAACTTGGCGAATTCGCGCTCGCGCGTGAAGATGCCGTTGGTCACATCCTCGATCGCATTCTCGAACGGGAACTTGCTCGCGCGAAGATAGGTGCCGCAGGCGTCGTCGCTGCACAGCGCCGCGCCGCTTTCGGCATTGCTGTGCAGATTGTGGAAACGGATATCGGTCGAATTGTAGATTTTGATCGCGCTGCGCGCCGGATGGTAGGTCCGGGTGACGCGATAGGCATGGTAATTGGCGAAGAGCAGGTTCTTCGAATTGCTGATCTGGAGCCCGATGGCGTTGGGCCCGTCGCTCACCTCCTGCTCCGTCTGCGGCGCATAGAATTCCCAGTTCTGCACATTGTCGAGCACGAACTCGTTGCGGGCATGGTGCTCCACCGACACTTCGTAGATGCGCCCGGGCGTGCTCGTGTCGCTGATGTAGAAGCCGGCGGAGGCGAAATTCTGCGGGCTCCACACGTCCGCAAAGGTGCCGCCGCCTCCGTCCGTCACCCAGATGCTGGGATATTGTCCATCCAGCCGGTCGTCGAGGATCGGATCCCCGCCCCGCGTCGACCGGTAATAGAGCGGCTTACCGTCGGGCGTGACGGTGCCGCCGCCGCCCGCGATCTTCACGTCCTCCACCAGGCTGGTCGCGCCGGAGCGCCACAGCAAAGCCGACGCGCGCGGATTGATTCGGCCGGTGAACAGACCGATGCCATTCAGGATATTGTCGCCGCCCCGCGGGCTTTCGATGATCGGAACGACCGTTCCCACTCCGGCGTGGCGCGGATTGTCCTCCGGGATGGAGAGTTGGGTAATCGCCGGATGCAGGCCCACCAGCACGGTGTCGGGCCGCAGCTTGAGGGTATCCGTCACCCGGTAGTGGCCAATCGGGAAATAAAGCACGCGGTGGGTGTCGATGGCGCGCTGGATCGCGGCCGTGTCGTCCGTCTCCCAATCTCCCCGGACGCCCTGCGTCTTGACGTTGACCCATTCACGCATGGGCGGCGTGTCGCGGATGACCCGCGCCTGCGCGGGGAGCGCCGCGATCGGCCTGATCTCCACCTCGGTCTTGTATTCCCCGAACCGGCCCTGACCAGGCAGGTGCAGGCCATAGCTGAACGAAGCGACTTCGTAGCTGCGCCCCTTGCCGGGCACCGTCTTGCCGCTGTCCCGGAAGCGCGCAAAGGTCGGCGTGTTGCTCGCCACCGCGCCCTCGAAGCCGATCTGGGTGAACACCCGCTCCTCGTTGGAGATGATCACGCCCGCCCGGCTGACATTCTCGAACCGGATGTTCTTGCCCCACAGCGAGTCGGAATAGCCGCGGTCGATCTCGATCCCGACGGGGGTGTTGCGGATGGAGACATTGGCCATGGTGAGCCGCGCCTCATGCTCGCGGATGGCGGCGTCGCGCTGCCCGTCGAACGTGGCGTCGACCAGGGTGAACTGCCAGGCGGGCGACGTCTTTTCCGTGACGATGCCATAGCGGCCGCCATGGAAATGCACGTCCTTCATCATGTTGCCGGCCTGGTAGACGCCGGCGAAGCCCGACCCGATGCGGAAGTCCATGTGATTGAGGAAGGCGTGCTGGGCCATGCGGAAGCGGATCGCGGCCGCGGCCGGATTACCGGCGCCGATCTCCACGTCGATGTTGGCCATGGCGGAATAGAAGGTGCCCGAATGCGCATCGCGCTGCTCGCGATCCCGCGGCACCATCGTGGGTACCGGAACGGGCGGCTTGCCCGGCTGATATTGCGGATTGCCGCCGAACACGACCATCGTCGACACGCCCTTCTGGAAGCCGGGCGTATTGGGCGCGAGCACGAGCACGGGGCGCGTGGCACCGACGCCGTAGATGCGAACGCCCGGCGGCACCACCACGGTCCGGGTCAGGCGGTAGCGGCCGGAGGGAAGGAAGACGATGCCGTGACCGCTCTGGTCGCGCGCCGTGTCGAGCGCCTTCTGGATGGCAGCCGTGTCGTCGGTGCGCCCGTCACCCCGGCCCTTGACCGTCACCGCGCGCGGCTCGTCCGGGGCAGTCGGATAGACCGATCGGGATTGGGCCAGGCTCGGCCCCGCAATCAACAGAAGGAACACCGCCAGGAGAAGCGCACGCATAGGCCGACCCATCCTTTCGCGAGGGCCGATTCGCCCAACTCAGCAGATCGTTACGGCGCAAGGGGACTAAGGTCACCTGCTACCAAGGTCGTATTTCCAAGCGTCGAGGAGCCGCTATTGCAGCGTTGTCAGTGGCGAAATTCCGCCGATCTGGGCAGAGGCGACGACCTTGCGGAAGAACGCCAATCAAAGCGGCAGCGCGCCGATGGCGGTGATCGTCATAGGGGTCAGCGGGTGTGGCAAGTCGACGGTCGGCGCATTGCTGGCCGAGCGACTGGGCTGCCGCTTTCTCGAAGGCGACATGTTTCACGACGCCGCTGCGATCGAGAAGATGCGCCGCGGCGACCCGCTCACCGACGAGGACAGATGGCCCTGGCTCGACCGGATCGGCGAGGCGGTCGCGAGCGCGGCGGCGAGCGAAGGAACGATCGTGGTCGCCTGCTCGGCGCTCCGCCGCGCCTATCGCGACCGGATGCGGGCCGCGATTCCCGTGCGGACCCATTTCGTGCTGCTCGACAATAGCCGCGAGGAGATCCTGCGGCGCTTGGCGGCGCGGACGCACGAATTCATGCCGGCCAGCCTGCTCGACAGTCAGTTCGCGACGCTCGAGCGGCCATCGGCGGACGAGCCCGTCCTCGTCCTGCTCAGCAACGCCTCGCCCGAGGCGCTGTGTCGAATGGCGGTCGAGCGACTGACGAGTCTGCAGGTCAGGGCATAAGCCGCTTGCGTCCCTCCCAAAGGTGCCAGCGCATGGCGAGCGCTGCACCTTCTGGATCCTGCACGCGGATTGCCTCGACGATCGTCTCATGCTCCCGCATCATGGTTTCGATCACCTCGGGCGCGCGCGACCGGGAGATGTCGACGCCCGCCCGCATGATCCTGTCGATATCATTCTCCAGCGCATTGAAGGCGGCGACGAAGGCATCGTTCGCGGTTGCCTCGGCGACGCAACGGTGAAAGGCGAGGTCCTCCTCATGGGCCGGCGCACTCGACAGCAACGCCCCGCGCAGATTTTCCAGCGCCTGCTCGATCTCGGCCATCGCTTCGCTGGAACGGCGCTGGGCTGCAAGTCGGGCCGCCTCCGCCTCCAGCACCAGCCGCACCTCGTAGCTGCCCATGGTGGTCGGCATCTCCGCCCAGGGCATAAAGGCCGCAAGGCGGTCTGAAGGGCGGCTCTTGACGTACGAGCCCGCACCGCGTCGCGTCTCGGTGAAGCCGTCGGATGTCAGCCGCGCCAGCGCCTCCCGCACGATGGTGCGCGACACGCCCAGCATTTCGGCCAGACCCGATTCGGACGGGAGCCGGTCGCCGACCTGCAGCGACTGCGAATTGATAAGCTCGACGATGCCCGCATAGGCGCGATCGGCCAACCTTGCGTGGCTCATGGGTCGCCCCTCCTTTATCGCGCACCTATCCTATGGACGCCGTTCCGGAGCAAGGGCAATCGGAAGGGCCTGGCACAATCTGTCCGACAGATTGTGCCGAAAACGCGTCTCAACTCCGATATTCCTGGTCATAAGTCCAAATATGCACTTGAATCTGTCGGACCAATCCTCCTAAAGCTTCGGTTGCGGCAATTGGTGCTGGCGTCAGATCAGCTATCCGTCCGCGAGAGGAGGATGATCGATGAGCATGCATTTCGCGCAAGCCGGCCTTGGCTATGATTGCAACGGGGCCGCCCCCGATTTCCCGGCCAAACTCACTCCCACGCAGCTCAAGGTTCTTCAGGGCGTGCACTCGGGCCTGATGAACAAGCAGATCGCGTTCGAGCTCGGCATCGCCGAGTCCACCGTCAAGGCGCACATGACGGCGCTTATGCGCAAGCTGAAGGTCCGCAGCCGTACCCAGGTGGCCATCGTAGCCGGGTCCCTGGACCGGATCGCGCTCGGTTGAGACCCGGTCACAACAGCTGACGCCGTAGCGAGCGAGCTGGTTCTCTGCGTCTGAAGCTAAGTGGCGGTGAAGGAACGGCGCAGATGAGCCGACCGTAAAACCTCGAGCATGAGGCCGATGCTGCGGACGCTTAATCAGCCGCCCCGCAGCAGGCGCATGACGATCATCCGAATGCGCTGATAGTTCCCACCAGCCAATGGGCCGAGAATGCCGCGCTGCTCCTCCTGAAGAAAGGCGAGTGGATGCCCATGAAGCCGGAACACATAATGATCGAACCAGGCGCGCCAGGCCGCGCGTTCACTCGCTGGTCGTTCGGCTAGGGTGATCATCGCGAGCAGCATCGCCGCATAGGGGGGATCGGAGCCGGCGGCGAATCCGTCCCACCAGAAATTGACCAAGACATTGAGATCATCCAGCGCCTCGACCTGATGCCACCAGAGCTTGGGAATATAGATCGCATCGCCCGCCTCGAGTTCCGACACCAAGGCGGAATCGCGTATCGCTTCGAAGCGGGGAAAGCGCGGGTCGCCCGGCGCGCTGGCGGCGGACAGGCTAATGGGTTGGCCCGCTATGGTGCGATCGATTGGACCGACATAGAGATCGGCGATCGCTTCGGGCGGGTAGAGGGTAAACCGACGCCTGCCGGCCGCGACGCACGCCACATTATCCATCGTGTCGTAGTGACAGGCGACGCGTGAGGCGTGCCCGATCCAGAATCGCGGCTTCACCGTGTCAGGGACGAAGGGGAGGCGGGTGAATGCCTCGATGCCCGGAAAATGTCGTTCCGACCGCAACGAGCCCATATAGATCGTCTCGCCGTCGTCCCCACCGGCCCTATCGGCGATACGCCGCAGGCCCTTGGCGACGGCGACATTCTCGCGGGTGAAGTTGAACCCGGCGAGCGCGGGGGCGTAATCATAACGTCCTTCGATCTCGGCCTTGCCGACGAAGATTTCGGCCTCGCTTCCCGCATCGAAGCGGTTGAGCATCTCGATCACGCCGTTCGCGCCGGTTCCGGACAGCAGTGGCCAGGATCTCGCCGCGCCTGGCAGTAGGACGGGCCGGCCGGGAGCCATGATACGGGCGCGGAACGCCGCGTAGTCGGTAAGTCCATCCGCGTCGGCTATGGGCAGCGCGACGGTCATGTGAGGCCGGCGAACAGGCGATCGTTACGCATGCGCGCCAAGCGCCGAATATGTTGGATTGATGCCGCTTGCGCATAGGCGATCTGAAGATCGCCTCGCCGGAAAAGATCGAGAGCAACGTCGTCCGGCAACGCGTGCAACGAATCGAGACTGACGGAGTAAAGCCCCTCCAGCCGCAGCCTGCCGCCGTCGTCGAAATCGAGCGTGATGTCGATCGGCTCGATCAAGCGATGGGCAAGGAAGCGATCGATGATCGCGCTGGTCTCGGGCAGCCCGTGATGCAGTGTGTGCATCGCCTGCTGAACCCGCTTGAGCGTCTCGCTCGGTTGTCCGGCGGCATCGAAAAGCGGCTCCCCATCGGCAGCGAAGACGAGCTCGTCTGGATCGATCGCGATCTTCCCGTCCGAGAGGAAAAAGCCCTGCCGCACGAGATCAGCGGGGCGATAGCCAAGGAGGAGGCCGTCATTCGCGAGGAGATTCTGTCCGGGCTCCAACCCCATGACCGCACCCGCATAAAAGGCGCCGGACCCGGGATTCTTCGTGAACAGAATCGGGTAGTCGTGCATGGCCGGCAGGAACTCGCATGCCACGATCTGCACAAAGTTTCGATTTGCGGCGTTGCGCGTGTCCAGACGGAGGTTCGCATGGGCTTGGGGGTCCAGAAACTCCAGATTTCCCATTCACTTATCCCCATTTTCACCACGTTCCACAGCGGCAGATTACATGAAATCAGATACTCCGACAAAAGCTTGCGTTTGTTACTGATTAGGGTATGGTAGCGCTAACCTGACGGCACAGGCCCGAATTGTCCATCCTCCGATGGAACACTGCAGGGCTCACGCAAGCGCGTTGGGGATAAGGTCAGCCCAACTCGACATAAGGGGCGGCCGGGAGAGGAGAAGGGGCATGTTAAAGGCTAAGCCTGCACGAACCAGCTCGATTGTTAGCGCTAACATTCTTTCATTGGGCTGTGCGACGAGCGCCATGGCGCTGGCATGGGCGGCTCCGGCCGTAGCGCGGGACGGCGGCGATGCCTCCACCGGTCCAGCGACTCAGCCCCTGGCGGGAGGATCCACAACGCCTTCGGCCACGGTCCAGGAAGCCGATCCCGCCCCGGCGGACGACCGAGCCAGACAAACCCAGACCGACGAGATCGTCATCACCGGCTTGCGCGGCTCGCTGCAGCGCAACCTGGACGTCAAGCGGACGTCGCCCGGCGTGGTCGACGTGATCTCGGCCGAGGATATCGGCAAGTTCCCCGATTCGAACGTCGCGGCCTCGCTCCAGCGCCTTCCGGGCGTGTCGATCCAACGTAGCGGTGCGCGCGGCGAGCCGACCGGCATTACGGTTCGCGGTTTCGGCGGCGACTTCAATACCACCCTGTATGACGGGCGGCGCATCTCGACCGCGACCGGCGGGCGCCAGATCGACTTCAGTACGGTCGGTGTCGATTTCATCGGTCAGCTGAGCGTTCTGAAGACGCCGGACGTGTCGCTTTCCGCAAGCGCGATCGGCGCGACGGTCGATATCCAGTTTCCGAAGCCGTTCGATCGGCCCGGCTTCCGCGTCGCGGCCACGGCCTCCGGCTCGATCCAGGACCGCGCCGGGAAGATCGTTCCCACGGCGGGGCTTCTCGTCAGCAACACGTTCAACGACAAGTTCGGCGTGCTGGCCAACGTCATCTATACGCGGCGCGACACGGACACCAACCGGGTCTTCGTCAACGGTTGGCCGGGCGGCAATTTCGCACCGTGCCAGCTTGCGGGAAGCACAGCCCCGACCTGCGCCCCGGCGAATCCCGGCCCCGGTGTGGCCGCGTCGGACGCGCGCACCGTTCCGGGCTGGTTCCCCCAGCAATATGGCGCGGAGCAGCAGCGCGTAAGCGACGAGCGGATCGATGCGCGACTCGCGCTGCAATGGCAGCCCTCCGATGGCATCATGGTCACGCTGGACAACAACTTCTCTCGCCAGGAAGTCGTTTCGGAGAATTACGCGTTCGGCGTCTGGTTCAACCAGACCGATCTGCGCAATGTCGAGCAGGATGAAAATGGCACGGCCGTCAATTTCACCCAGGCAGGCAGCCCGACGGACTTCACCTCCGCGCTGAACAAGGAAATTCTCAAGACCAATCAGACTGGCCTGAACATCAAGATCGATGCATCGGAAAATCTGAGCTTCGAGGTCGATGGCGCCTATGCCAAGAGCTGGCGCAATCCGGGCGATCACGTCGGAAGCCTCAACGCCGATATCGGCTATGGCGGCGCGCTGGGCACCAACTTGCAGTTTATTGTCGATGGCGACAGCAAGGATGCGTTCCCGTCCATCGCCAATTTCGGACCGGCCGGCAATGCGGCAGCCTGGGCAAACCAGGCGCTGATCGGCTCGCACGTCACCGTCAACCAGACCCAGCGCAATACCGATGAATTGTGGCAGTTCCGCGCCGCGGGCACCTGGGAGCAGGATGACCTCACCGTCAAATTTGGCGGTCAGTTCTATCAGGATACGTTCGACTTCCTGAACCAGAGCACGTTCACCAACAATTTCTGGCAGGCCTATGCCGGTTACGGCACGCCGTCTGGACGAACCACCGGCATCGCGCCGCTGCCAGCTTCCCTGTACGAGGGCAGCATCAGCCTAGCTGATTTCATTCCCGGCTATTCGGGCAGCCTGCCGCCGTCGGTGTTCCTGTTCAGCCCGGTTGCCTATCAGAATTATCTGACGAGCCTCGGAAATCCGCAGACACAGGTCATTCCCGGGTTCAACTATGGTTCGGTCAACGGGTTCACCGGCACCTTCGATGAGCAGATCGATCCCGGAAGCGTCATGAACGTGCGCGAGCGAACCTGGTCGCTTTTCCTGCGGGTCAATTTCAAGACCGAGATCGCGGGCATGCCGTTCCACTTCAACGCAGGGGTGCGCAACGAGACCACGAACCTCCGCTCGACCGGTCAGGGCCGGTTGCCGACGTCGATCGCCACCAGCACGGCGGACCCGACACTGCTCACCGTGTCCTATGGACCGACCCAGCCGATCGAGAACAGCAGCAGCTATTCCTATCTGCTTCCGAGCGTGGACGCCCGGCTCGAGATCACGCCGAAGTTCCTGGTCCGCTTGAGCGCCTCGCGAACGCTGACGCGGCCAGCGCTCAACCTGCTCAATCCGGTGCTGAACGTAGGGTCCGGCCAGCGTATCGGCGCGCTGACCGCCAACGGCGGCAACCCGAATCTGCGGCCTTATCTGGCCGACAATTTCGATCTCGCCGCCGAATGGTATTACCAGAGGAACTCCTATCTCTCGGTCAACGCCTTCCTCAAGAACGTCAGCAACTTCATCATCGGCGGCGTGACCACGCAGGAGATTAACGGCGTCATCGATCCCACGACCGGCCGGCCTGCGATCTTCTCGGTCACCCAGCAGGTCAACGGGCCGGACGCCACGGTTCGCGGCATCGAATTCGCGTGGCAGCATGTGTTCGGGGATTCGGGCTTCGGCTTCCAGGCCAACGCCACCTTCGTCAACACCAACCGGCCGTATGACGACCAGGATCTCTCGCAGACCGGGTTCGCGGTCACGGGTCTTGCCAACTCCGCCAACTTCGTCGGCTTCTACGACAAGGACGGGTTTCAGATCCGCGCGGCGGTCAACTGGCGTGACGAATATCTGCTCCAGTTCGGCCAGAACCAGAATACCGGTTCGTTCGGTGCGGAGCCGACCTTCGTTGACGAGAGCTTCCAGATCGATCTGAGCACGAGCTATGACTTCAACAGGAATTTCAGCGTCTTTGCCGAGGCGTTGAACATCACCAATAACCAGCAGAGCACGCATGGGCGCTTTTCGAACCAGATGCTGGACGTATTCGATTACGGGCGGCGCTACACGCTCGGGCTGCGTTTCCGCTATTAGGGCTCCCCTGATGGGCGGGGCGCGGTCCATCTGCGCCCTGTCCCCTTTTTCGACTGGGGTCCCATGCAGCAGGTGAAGCGCATCGTCATCGTCGGGGGCGGTACGGCGGGCTGGCTTACTGCCGGCGTTATCGCCGCCCGTCATCAGGGGCGGAGGCCTCACGGCTTCAGCGTGACTCTCATCGAATCGCCCAATGTTCCGATCATTGGCGTCGGCGAGGGCACCTGGCCAACGCTGCGCACCACGCTTCGCCGGATCGGCGTTCGCGAAACGGATTTCTTTCGCCGTTGCGATGCCGCGTTCAAGCAGGGCGCGCGCTTCAACCGATGGGCGACGGGTGCGCCGGACGACGGCTATTATCACCCGCTCATGCTGCCCCAGAGTTTCGCGCGCGTGAATCTCGCGCCGCATTGGCTGGCCGATGGCGAAGGCAGTTTCTGCGACGCGGTGACGCCGCAGGGGCAGCTGTGCGAGGAGGGCCTTGCGCCCAAGACCATCGCCACGCCGGAATATGAGGCGGTCGCCAACTACGCCTATCACCTCGATGCCGGGAAATTCTCGAGCTTCCTGCAGCAGCATTGCTGCGAAACGCTGGGCGTGCACCATGTCCTGGCCGATGTGACCGATGTCCGCATGTCGGAGAACGGCGACGTGGCGGCGCTGGAGACCGCGCAAGGGCCTGTCGTCGAGGGCGACCTGTTCGTCGATTGCACCGGCTTCCGGGCGCTCCTGATCGGCCAGGCGATGGGCGTTCCGTTCCGCGAATGCAACGACGTGCTCTTCTGCGACACCGCGCTGGCGGTTCAGGTGCCCTATGACGATCCGGACGATCCGGTCGCGTGCCACACCATCTCGACCGCGCAGTCGGCCGGCTGGATCTGGGACATTGGCCTGCCAACGCGGCGTGGTGTGGGCCATGTGTTCTCGAGCAGCCACATCAGCGCGGAGGAAGCCGAACGCGAGCTGCGCGCCTATATCGGCCCGGCGGCGGAGGGTTTGACCGTCCGCCGTATCCCGATCCGCTCAGGACATCGCGAGACCTTCTGGAAGGGGAATGTCGTGGCGGTCGGATTGGCCGCCGGCTTCCTGGAGCCGCTTGAGGCGTCGGCCATCGTCCTGATCGAATTGTCGGCGAAGATGATCGCCGAACAGCTTCCACCCAATCGCGACGTGATGGACTTCCTCGCTCGGCGCTACAACGAGACGACACACTATCGATGGGGACGGATCATCGATTTCCTAAAGCTCCATTATGCGCTGACTCAGCGCGCCGACAGCGACTTCTGGCGCGACAACAGGCGCCCCGAAACGATCCCCGATCGGCTCCAGGGGCTGATGGAGCTGTGGAAATATCAGGCGCCGTGGCTGCACGACGAATTCGATCGTGCGGAAGAGGTCTTCCCGGCGGCGAGCTATCAATATGTCCTCTACGGCATGGGGCACCGCACCCAGGTGCAACGGGGTGCTAGCGATGCCGATGCCGAACTCGCCCGGCGCGCCTGGCGGGAGAACCGCACCCAGACCGCGCGCCTGATGGCCGGCCTGCCGCGCCATCGCGAGCTGCTCGAGAAGATCGGCCGGCACGGCATGCAGCCGGTATGACCGCGCGTTGAGCGCGAAAGGGCGCCCCGGCGCCGCGAGAGGGAGGAGACGCATATGGGCGTGGCGGTTTGGCGCGTGATCTTCGCATCGCTGAGTTTGGCGACGGCGTTCTCCGCCGCGCAAGCCGCGCCGTCGCCTTCGGCGCCGCAGGAGGAGCGTGCGCAGCCGGACGAGGCGATCCGCCTCGCGCGTGAACTCGTGGCGAAGATGACGATCGAGGAAAAGCTGCCCCAGCTCCTCAATACGGCGCCCGCGATTCCCAGGCTGGAGATCCCGGCGTATAATTGGTGGACGGAGTCGCTGCACGGTGCGTTGGGGCCCATCCCCACGACCAACTTCCCCGAGCCCGTGGGCCTGGCCGCGACGTTCGACGCGCCGCTGGTGGGACAGGTCGCCGGCGTAATCAGCATGGAGGTGCGCGCCTTCCATACGCTGGCCCGGCAGACCGGGCGGTTGGGGCGGATCGGGACCGGGCTCGACACCTGGTCTCCCAACATCAACATCTTCCGCGATCCGCGCTGGGGACGCGGGCAGGAAACCTATGGCGAGGATCCGTTCCTGACGGCGGAGATCGGCAAGGCCTTCATCCGCGGGATGCAGGGCCCCGATCCGGACCGCCCGCATGTGATCGCCACGCCGAAGCATTTCGCGGTTCACAGCGGGCCCGAGGCTACGCGCCACCACGACAATTTCTACGTCTCGCCCTATGATCTTGAAGACACCTATCTGCCCGCATTCCGCGCGGCGATCGTCGAGGCGCGCGCGGGATCGATCATGTGCGCGTACAACCGCGTCGATGGTCAGCCGGCATGCGCGAGCGACCTGCTGCTGAAGGACCATCTGCGCGGGGCCTGGGGGTTCAAGGGCTATGTCGTCTCGGATTGCGACGCGGTGCGCGACATCGACGAGAACCATAAATATGCGCCTGACGCGGCGGCTGGCGTCGCCATCGCGCTTCGCTCCGGCGTCGACAATGAGTGCAACACGAATACCCTGTCCGATACCGCGGGGCTCGAGCACCGTTATCGCGAGGCGCTCGCTCGCGGGCTGCTGACCGAAAGCCAGATCGACGAGAGCCTCGTCCTGCTTTTCGCCGCGCGCTATCGCACCGGCGATCTGCCCGGCGTGGCCGGCGCGCCTCCCGCCGTTCCAGTCGGTGCGATCGGCGCGGCGAAGCATCGCCAGCTTGCGCTGCACGCGGCCGAGAAGTCGATGGTGCTGCTCAAGAACGCGGGGATATTGCCGCTGGCGCCGGGTGCCAGGGTCGCGGTGATCGGGCCGCTCGGCGATGCGACGCGCGTGCTGCGCGGAAACTATTCCTCGACGCTGACGGGACCGCCCGTCTCGATCGTCGATGGGCTGCGCGCGGCGCTCGGCGACGCCAATGTGACGCTGGTCCCCTTTGGCGCATCGGTGACCGATGGCGACCGGGTGCCGACATCGGCGCTGCGCGCCCCGGATGGACAGCCGGGCGTGCTCGTGCGCTACTACAACCCGGCGACGCCGGTGCCGACGAAGTTCGCGCCGGGGACTCGCGACAAGCTCCTGCAAACCGTCCAATATGCGGCGGCGCCGGTGGTAACGCGGATCGAGCCGGATGTCGGTGATCGCCAGCTGGACCTGGCGCAGGTGGCCGATGTCCATCGCCGGGTGTTTTCGGGATTCCTCGTGCCACCCGCAACCGGCACCTATCGCATCGGTTTGACCGGTCCTGGCGGGACGCTGCGGTTCGCTGACCGCATGATCGCGGACCGCCGCAAGGCCAAATATAACGACCTCCCCAGCCTGACGACGTTCCAGCTCGCCGCCGGCAAACGCTACCCCTTCACCATCGAGGGCGGTGGCTCCGACCTGGTGTGGAAACGCATCTCAAGCACGCCGGACGCCGACCTCAAGCGCGCCGCCGCCGGTGCCGACACGCTGGTCGCCGTGGTCGGGCTCACCTCCGACATGGAAGCCGAGGAAACCTCGTTCAAGATCGAAGGCTTCTCCGGCGGCGACAAGACCTCGCTCGACCTGCCGCGCGATCAGCTCGCCATGCTCGAACAGGCGCGCGCGACCGGAAAGCCAGTCATCCTCGTGGCGATGAACGGCAGTCCGATCAACCTGCAATGGGGCAAGGATCACGCCGCCGCCGTGCTTGAAGCGTGGTACCCCGGAGAAGCGGGCGGCACCGCCGCGGCCAACATCCTTACTGGGCGGACCAACCCGTCGGGGCGCCTGCCGCTTACCTTCTACCGCAGCGTCGACGATCTTCCGCCCTTCGACGACTATTCGATGAAGGGGCGGACCTATCGCTATTTCACGGGCGCCCCTGTCTATTCGTTCGGCCATGGCCTGAGCTACACCAGCTTCAGCTATGGGCCGGTGGAAGTGCGATCGGCGCGCGGCGGCGCTCAGAACGGCATCACCGTCACCACGAATCTCACCAACACCGGCGCCCGCGCGGGCGATGAGGTCGCGCAGCTCTATCTCGCCTTTCCGCAGCGCCCCGGAATGCCGCGTGTCGCGTTGCGCGGGTTCCAGCGCGTCTCGCTCAAGCCGGGCGAGACGAAGAAGCTGAACTTCGAATTGTCATCCCGCGACATCTCGAGCGTGACGCCCGATGGCGTGCGCTGGGTCTCGCCCGGCAACTATCGCGTGACGGTCGGATCGGGCCAGCCGGGAACTGCTGTCGCGGGCAAAAGCGCGACCTTTACGGTCGAGAAGCCGCAGGAACTGCCCAAATGAAACGACGGCCTTCAGGGGCAATCAGCGAGAGGATCATCGTGACGACATCGATTGTGACAAAGCTCTGCGGCGCCGCCCGCTCGAACCGTTTGACCGCGCTGGCCGCATTGTTGCTGACGGCCACATATATGACCGCTCCGGCTGTCGCGCAGCAGGCCGAAGCGGCCACAGCGACGGTCCAGGCCGACCGCCCCGGACCACAGGTTCATCCCGACGTCTTCGGACAGTTCGCCGAGCATCTCGGCACCGGCATCTATGGCGGGATCTGGGTCGGCGAACGCTCCTCCATTCCCAACGACAAGGGCTATCGACGCGACGTGCTGGAAGCGCTGAAGGCGATCAAGGTGCCGATGGTGCGCTGGCCCGGCGGATGCTTCGCGGACGAGTATCACTGGCGCGACGGGATCGGCCCGCGCAGCCGGCGTCCGGTCAAGATCAACACCAACTGGGGCGGCGTGAACGAGGACAACAGCTTCGGCACGCATGAGTTCATGGGACTGGTCGAGCGGCTGGGCGCGCGGGCCTATGTCTCGGCCAATATCGGCAGCGGCACGCCTGCGGAAACCTCGCAATGGGTGGAGTATATGACCGCTCCGGCGAACACGACGATGCTCGCCAAGGAACGCGCCGCCAATGGGCGCAGCGAGCCATGGGCCGTGCACTATCTGGGCATCGGCAATGAATTATGGGGCTGCGGCGGGAACATGCGTGCCGAATATGCCGCCGACCTCACCAACCGGTACATCACCTTCGCCAAGGCCGGAACCGGCAAGATGCTCAAGATCGCGAGCGGCCCCTCGGACGCCAATTATGAGTGGACCGAGACGATGATGAAGATGTCGGCCAAGCACATCGACGGCCTGGCGCTGCATTTCTACACGCGGCCGCGCGACGAGAAATGGGAGGACAAGGGCGCGGCACTCGGCTTCCCCGAGCGCGAATGGGCCTCGACGCTCCAGCATACGCTGCAGATGGACGAGTTCATCACCAAGCATTCGGCGATCATGGACAAATATGATCCGCAGAAGCGCGTGATGCTCGCAGTCGACGAATGGGGCACCTGGTACGATCCGGCACCGGGGTCGAACCCGGGTTTCCTGCAGCAGCAGAACAGCCTGCGCGACGCAATGGTGGCGGCGCTCAATATCCACATCTTCACCCGCCACGCCGAGCGGGTGAAGATGGCGGCGATCGCCCAGATGGTGAATGTGCTCCAGGCGATGCTGCTGACCGACGGTCCGCGCATGGTGAAAACCCCGACCTACTGGGTGTTCGATCTCTACACGCCGTGGCAGGGCGCGACGAGCCTCCCGGTCGAGCTCAAGGCGCCCTGGTATCACAAGGACGAGGTCGCGATCCCCGCGATCAGCGTCTCCGCAGTACGCGACACCGCGGGCGCGGTGCATGTCGCGCTTGTCAATGTCGATCCGAACCGGGCGCTTCCGGTCACGGTCGATCTTCGTGGTGTGCAAGCAACCGCGGTGACTGGGCGCATCCTTACCGCTGGCGCGATGGATGCGCATAACAGCTTCGACCAGCCCAATATCGTCGCGCCGGCCATGTTCGAGGGGGCAACCATCGCTGATGGGAGGCTTTCAGCGACGCTCCCCGCGAAATCGGTGGTCATGCTCAAGCTGAACTGAGCGGCGGCGTAACGGTCAAACACAGGAGAGAATCGATGCGTAGTGCGCCCATCCCCCTCGTGATCCTCAGCGCATGCCTGGCGGCCTGCAATGGCGGCGCCGACAATCGCGCCGAAACCGAAGCGAATGCCAGCACCGCCCGTGCGCCCGACGGCCGGCAATATCTGGCGCAGCCGCTGGTGACTGAAATCTACACCGCGGACCCGTCCGCGCACGTCTTCGGCGGCAAGATCTATGTTTACCCCAGCCACGATATCGATGCTGGCATTCCCGACGACGATCTCGGCAATCAATACGCCATGCGCGATTATCGCGTCCTGCGCATGGACCGGATCGGCGGACCCGTGACGATCGGCCCGGTCGCGCTCGACGTGAAAGATGTTCCCTGGGCCTCGCAGCAGATGTGGGCGCCCGACGCCGCCTATAAGAACGGCACCTATTATCTGTATTTCCCCGCCCGCGACAAATCGAAGGACAAGAACGGCCTAGGCGCCTTCCGCATCGGGGTCGCCACCTCCAAGAACCCGATGGGGCCCTTCGTCCCCGAGGCGAACTATATTCCGGGAAGCTTTTCGATGGACCCGGCGGTGTTCACCGACGACGACGGGACAAGCTACATGTATTTCGGCGGCATCTGGGGCGGTCAGCTTCAGCGCTGGAAGAACGGCGTCTACGATCCCAACGGCTCCGACACCGATCTGATGCAGGACGACCAGCCCGCCATTTCCGGCAAGGTCGTGCGCATGAATCCCGACATGAAGACCTTTGCCGAACCGGTGCGCGACGCCGTGATCCTCGACGAGAGGGGCCAGCCGGTGAAGGGCGGCGATCACGATCGGCGCTTCTTCGAGGCATCATGGACCTTCAAGCGCGGCGGGAAATATTACTATACCTACTCGACCGGCGACACGCATTTCGTGAACTATGCGATCGGCGACAATCCCTACGGCCCCTTCACCTACAAGGGCCATATCCTCGCGCCGGTGCAGGGCTGGACGTCGCATCATTCGATCATCGAATGGAACGGCAAGTGGTGGCTGTTCTATCACGACACCCAGCTCAGCAACAAAAACCATCTGCGCAGCGTCAAGGTGACCGAGCTCAAGTTCAACGCCGACGGCACGATCCCGATGATCAACCCGTTTCGCCCCTGATTGATTGTCGGGTGCTCGAGAGAAGCATCCCGTTTCCGCGCAAATGACGGACGAAACAGAGTGGAGAGAGGCATGCGCAATCATGGCAGCCCGGTGGGAGCCGCCGGTTCGATCCAGCGATGGTCTGGGCGGCTGGTTACGGCGACGCTAGCAATCACCCTGACGGCCACCGGCATGGCGGCGGCGCAAGACGATCGGATGACGCCAACCGAGATTCCGGCCCAGCCGGACGCGATCGAGCTTGGAACCGGCCCGTTGCCGGGAGCGACCGCCAGGGAGATGTGGCATAGCCAATATGGCAGTAAATTCGCCCGCAATGTCACGATCGCGACGCTCACGCCGTTCCTGCCCGATCCGGCGAAAGCGACTGGCGCCGCGGTCGTGGTGGCGCCTGGCGGGGCCTTTCGCACGCTGTCGATGGAGAATGAGGGCTGGGACGTCGCCCGGGCGCTGGCGGCGCGCGGCGTCGCGGCGTTCGTGCTGAAATACCGTCTCAACCCGACGCCGAGCGACATGCCGGCGTTCGAGCGTTCGATGCGCGAGTTGTTCTCGGGCGCCGCCCGTCCACCTCGCACGGACCCCGAACAGGCGCGAGCGCGACTGGCGCCGCAGATCGCCGATGCGCGCGCGGCGTTCGCGCTCATCCGCCGCCGCGCGGCCGAGTGGCGCGTCGATCCGGACCGGATCGGCATGATCGGCTTTTCCGCGGGGGCGATGCTGACCATGGCGACCACATTCGCCGGCCAGGATGCGAAGCCGGCGTTCATCGCCAATATCTATGGTCCGCTCTCGCCGGTGACGGTGCCAGCGGACGCGCCGCCGCTGTTCGTTGCGCTCGCCGCCGACGACCCGCTCTTTGCCAACAGCGGCTTCGGTCTGATCGAGAGCTGGAAGGCGGCAAAGCGCCCCGTCGAGTTCCACCTCTATGAGCAGGGCGGGCACGGCTTCGGCATGTACCCCAAGGAGACCACGAGCACCGGCTGGTTCGATGCATTCGCGCGCTGGCTGGCGATGCACGGTTACCTGAAGGCGGCCCGTTAGGTTAGGGAGCAGGGAGCCCCGCGCCGTTCGCGACGAGAACCAGGCCGCGCCCAAGGGCGGCTCTGACCTGCGTCATGCCCGTGCCCGACCCCGACCTGCTTACGCCGGCAGGCGGTAAGGGGCGCGGTAGCGGGGCGTGATCAGGGCGTTGGCTTCGGCGTCATCCTTGAACTGGCCCGCCGCTGCATCCCAGTGGACCTTGCGGCCGGTGCGCCAGGCGACGTTGCCCATCTGACAAACGGTGGCGGTGTTGGCCGCCGATTCAATCGGGCAAGCGGGCGTGCGCGAGCGGTTCTTCATACAGGCGACGAAATCCGCCATATGCCGATCAAGCCCGTTGTCCGACGCCTTGGTGACAGGAATTTCCCGGGTCAGTGGCTGGCCGTTGCGCATCTCCGGCGATACCCACCATTTGTCGCGGTCCACCACCAGCGTGCCGGTTTCGCCCACGAAGGCCACGCCATGGTCGCCGCCGCCGAAGGGACCGCGGCTGATGCCGACCGCATGTTCCCACTCCACCGAATAATTGCCGAAATCGAAGATCGCGGTCTGGGTGTCCGGAGTCTCCATGGCCGAGCCCGGATAGCCATACGCGCCCCCCAGCGAGCTGACGGAGTTCGGCGCCTGGGCCTTCATGCCGAGCAAGGCGATGTCCATCAAGTGGACGCCCCAGTCGGTCATAAGGCCACCGGCATAGTCCCAGTACCAGCGCCAGCTGAAGTGGAAGCGGTTGGGATTGAAGGAATGCAGGGGCGCAGGGCCGAGCCAGCGGTCATAGTCGACCCCCGGAGGCGGCGCCTGATCCGGCTGCGGAGGGATGTTCTTCATCCAGCCCATATAGGCCCAGGCCTTGACCTTCCGCACGCGGCCGATGCCGCCGGCATGCACGTGGGCGATGGCATCGGCCCAGTGCTGGTTGCTGCGCTGCCACTGGCCGACCTGGACGACGCGGTTATGGCGCTGCTTGGCGGCGACCATGGCGCGGCATTCGGCGATGGAGTTGCCGAGCGGCTTTTCGCAATAGGCGTCCTTGCCCGCCGACATGGCATCGATGAGCTGGAGCGCGTGCCAGTGATCGGGCGTCGCGATGATCACCGCGTCCACCGACTTGTCGTCGAGCATGCGGCGATAGTCGTCGTAAAGCCGCGGCGCCCGGCCGGAGGCCTTCTGCAGCTCGGCTCCGCGCTCGGCGAGGACCCTGGCATCCACGTCGCAGAGGGCGACGGGAGTAACGTCGGCCCCCTTCATCATCGCAGTGAGATTCGCCCAGCCCATGCCCTTGCAACCGATCAGGCCCACCTGGACCTTGTCGTTGGCAGACACGCGGCGGCGCTGGGCGAAGGCCTGGCCATGCGGCGCGAGGCTAGCGGCCGAGGCGGCGAGGCCACCGACGAGGAGAGTGCGGCGATCGAAGCTGGCAGTCATGTTGGTCTCTCCCCGATTATCGCTCCGGCGTTGGTAGCGCGAACATGTCGCTTCGCAAGGCGCAAAGTGCATGTGGCAGGACAAACTGAGACCACCAATGCACTCTCATACCGCTCTAGCTCCAGGGAGAGCGAGTTCGGCTATTTAAAGATCGTCAGCGACACGGCGTTCGCCATCGCGCGGAACCCAGCGGGATTGGGGTGCAGCCCATCTCCCGTATCGAACTGAGGGGCAAGATAGGCGGGCCGTGCGGGATCGCGTAGCGCGTGATCGAAGTCGATCACGCTGTCGAAATTGCCACGCGTGCGGATCCACTGGTTGATGGCTTGGCGGGCCCGCTCGGCGGCTTCGGTTGGACGATAATAGTCATTGCCCATGAACGGCAGGATCGTGGCGCCATGCACCCTCAGCCCGCGTGCACGGGCACGCGCGACGATCTGCGCATAGGCCCCTGTCAATTGTGTGACGAGCGCGCGATATTGCGCGTCCGTCGCAGGCTTGTCGCGGCCGAGCGTGCCCAGGTCATTTACCCCTTCGAGCAGAATCAGATGAGCGACGCCGGGCTGGGCCAGCACATCTCGGTCCAGTCGCGCCATGGCGCTGGGTCCGAGTCCGTCCAGCAGCACGCGGTTGCCGCCGATCCCCTGGTTGATCACGGCCAAACGTCCGCCGAGCCGCCGCGCAAGAAAATCGGTCCAGCGATCATTGCCGTTGGTCGTCGAGCCGCGGCCGTCGGTGATCGAGTCCCCCAGCACGACGATGCCGCCGCGCGCCGTGCAACTCGTCACTTCGATGCCAGAGAGCATGTGCCAGCGGTCGATGCGGGCCGCGGCCGGAAGATCGGTCGCCGCGGTCATGTCGCCCTGGACATGATAGGAGGTCGCGCGCGAGCCGGGATGCGCGGTCTGTGCGCCACGCGCATCCATCACGCGGATGCTGACGACGAGGTCGTCGAATGCGCCGATCGGCAGGGTGACTGGATCGCTCAACCAGTCGCTACCCGGCGGAACGACCGCGCCGGGCGCGTCTGCGAACCGCAGCGTCCGCAGCGTCTGCGGATGGATCCGTGCGCTCCCGTTTCCGGCTGAGCGTGCGATCGTCGCGGCAGCGATGCGGAGCGGCGCGTCTCCAAACACATTCGAGATGCGCACGCGCACCTGATTGCCGGCGATCGAGCTGCGCACGATCTGGCGCAAGGTCGTGTCCGCCAGCGCCTCGGCCGGCAGCGCATTGGCGCTATCGGGGCGCGTCTGCGACGACGCCCAGGCCGCACGCCACGGACATGCCTGCGCAGCGGCGGGAACGGCCGAGACAAGCGCGATGCAGCCGAGCACCGTCGATCCGATCAACCAGGCTCCGCTGGACGAGGCGCGGGCGGAAGTGATCCGGGGCATTGCGCGCCTCACGCGATTTCGAGCGTGACGGCCTGGAGGTTCCGGCTGTCGGGACCAGTCATAATGTCGAACAAGCCGGGCTCGACCACTTCCTTCATCTGGTCGTTCCAGATGCCAAAGGCGTCAGGACCAAGCTCTAGCTTCACCGTGCGCCGCTCGCCCGGCCGGAGCCTCACGCGCTCGAAGCCGCGGAGCGTCTTAACCGGCTGCGTGACCGACGCGACTTGGTCGCGGATATAGAGCTGTATCACCTCGTCGCCGGTGCGCTCGCCGACATTGGCGACGTCCACCTCGACCGTGACGCTGCCGCCGACGCCGATGCGGGGCGCTGACAGGCGCGGCTCGCTGAGTTCAAAGCGAGTGTAGCTGAGGCCGTGGCCGAACGGGAACAGCGGGTCGGTGGATTCGAACAGGTAACCGCGCCGCGCCGACGGCTTCGCATCATAATAGACCGGCACCTGGCCGACATGTCGCGCGACACTCACGGGCAGCTTGCCGCCCGGATTGACGTCACCGAACAGCGCGGCCGCCATGGCATGTCCGCCCTCCTGTCCCATGTACCAGCATTCGAGCATCGCGTTGGCGCCCGCTGCCACCGCCGGCCAGGACGGCGGCCGACCGTTGATCGCAACCACCACCACCGGCTTGCCCGTCGCCTTCATCGCAGTGAACAGCTCATTCTGCTCCCCGACCAGGCCGAGATCGGCGCGGTCGCCGAGGTGGTTCTTGGCATAACCCTCGCGGCTGGTCTGCTCGGTATCGCCGATCGCGAGCAGGATGACGTCGGTGGTACGCGCCAGCGCCGCCGCCTCCTCGATCAGCTGGCGGTTGCGCGCAGGATCGGCGAGCAGAATCTCGTTTGCGCTACGATCCTCGCTCTGGGTGATGAACACGCCCTGGGCGTGCACCACCTCGGCCTTGCCGGCGAGCCGCGCGCGCACGCCCTCGAGCAGCGAGACCGGGTTGCGCGGAATCGACGAATAGCCGCCGAGACGTGCGATCGCGGCATTGGGCCCGATCACCGCCACGCGCTTGTGCGCGCCGGGGGTCAACGGCAGCGTACCGTCGTTCGTGAGCAGGGTGATCGCCTTCTCGGCCGCCTCGCGCGCCAGCGCCAGCGCCTCGCCATTGGCAGTCAGCCGTGCTGCGGCGCGCGGATCGACCGGGCCCGCCTCGAACAGCCCGGCACGGAATTTCAGCGTCAGCATGTGGCGGCACGCCCGATCGATCAGTGCCATCGGCACCTTGCCCGCGCGCGCCTGCGCCGCGAGTCCGCCATAAGCCTCCCCGTCCGGCAAATCGCAATCGACCCCGGCGAGCAGCGCCAGATGCGCTGCGCCGGCCAGATCGGGCGCCACCTTGTGGAAGGTCGCCAGTTCGCCGATCGCGGCATAGTCGCTGACGATCGCGCCGTCGAAGCCCCATTCACCGCGCAGCACGTCACCCAACAGCCAGCGATTGGCGTGGCTCGGCACGCCGTCGATCTCGTTGTACGAGGGCATCACCGCGGCGATGGCGGTCTGCGCCACCACCTTGCGAAAGGGCGGGAAGAAGCGTTCGCGCAATTCCCGCTCGGCAAGCGGTGCGGGCGCCACATTGACGCCGCTCTCGGGCTGGCCGTGGCCGGTCATGTGCTTGAGCGTGGCGAACACCTTGCCCGGCGCCAGAATCTCGCTGTCGCCCTGCAGCCCGCGCACTGCCGCGACGCCCATCTCGCCGCACAGATAGGCGTCCTCGCCGAACGTCTCCTCGATCCGGCCCCAGCGCGGATCGCGCGCGATGTCGACGACCGGCGACAGCGCGAGCACCGTGCCGTGGGCGCGCACTTCGCGCCCGACCACCGCGCTCACGCGTTGCATCAGGCCGCGGTCGAACGTGCCGGCGAGCGCGAT
This sequence comes from Sphingomonas sp. BT-65, assembly GCF_026107375.2. Lineage (NCBI taxonomy): Bacteria > Pseudomonadati > Pseudomonadota > Alphaproteobacteria > Sphingomonadales > Sphingomonadaceae > Sphingomonas > Sphingomonas sp. BT-65. Next base: position 2,097,558 of record NZ_JAPCIA010000001.1, on the reverse strand, counting down.
CGCCTGCGGGAAGCTCGTCGCCTCCGGCGCCATATAGCCATGCAGCGCCTCTTCGTGGAACAGGATCGGGATGCCGAGCCGCGTGCGCTCACGCGCCCATTTCTGCGCGGCGTTGACAAAGGCGATCGTGTTGGCGGGCGGGCGCCACCGCCCGGTGCCGCCGGCCGCACTGTTGTCCGCGGTCGCCGCACCGCCCCGGTCCGACGGCCGAGCGATCTGGCCGATCCCATGCGGATGCGCGGCATCGGCCTTGGCGGGGTCGAAGGCGAGCGCCGCATCCATCACCTCGCGCTTGCGACGGGACAGGGTGATGAGCTGCGCGACCTTTTCGTCCAGCGTCATACGCGACATAAGGTCGCGGACGCGCAGGTCGATCGGCGCGCGCGCATCGCGATAGACCGGCGGCGCCGCCGCCGCGCGCGCGGGCAAGGGGAGGAAAGCCAGGGCAGAGGCCGCGCCGCTCCAGCGCAAGAGATTTCGCCGCGACAGCCTCGGCGCACTCGTGGCAGCTCGACCGTCGCGCATGCAACATCCCTCCTTCGAGGCGACATTGCTGTTGAAGCCGCCCTTATGATAGCGATAACATGCATGGCCCGAACCAGGCTTGTCAACGGCCGCGGAAGAACCATGGGAGGATGCGATGAAGGCGCGGGCTGTTGCCGGAGTCATTGCCCTGTTGTTCGGGCTGTTCGCCAGCGCACCGCCGATCGCGGCGGCACCAGTCGATGACGGCTATGCCCTGTGGCTGCGCTATGCTTCCGCCGGTGATGCTGCGGTCGAGACGCGCGGCGATTCACCGACGCTTGCGGTCGCACGTGACGAGTTGCGCCGCGGCCTGCGGGCGGTTGCAGGTCCCGTAGTGCTCGCCCGTGCCAGCGATGCGGCCCTCGCGCCGCTTCGCCTGCGCACCACTTCGCTCGGGGACGAAGGCTATATCGTCCGTCGAGTCACGATTGGCGGCCGGATGGTCACGCTGGTCACCGGCAACAGCGATCGCGGCATTCTCTACGGCGCCTTCGCGTTGTTGCGGCATCTCGGAAGCGGCGGCTCGATCGAGCGAGTCAATCTCGTTTCGGCACCAGCGGTGCGGCTGCGCCTGCTCAACCATTGGGACAATCTGGATGGCCAGGTGGAGCGCGGCTATGCCGGCCATTCACTATGGGACTGGTGGAACCTGCCGGACGTGAAGGATCCACGCTATGTCGATTACGCGCGTGCCAATGCCTCGATCGGCATCAACGGCACCGTGCTCAACAACGTCAACGCCAAGGCGGAGAGTCTTACTCCCCTCTACATTGCGAAAGCCGCGGCGCTGGCGGACGTGTTCCGCCCCTATGGCATCAGGGTCTATCTCTCGGCGCGCTTCTCGGCGCCGGTCGAGCTTGGCGGGCTGAAGAGCGCCGATCCGCGTGATCCGCAAGTCGCCGCCTGGTGGAAGGCCAAGGCTGGCGAGATCTATCGTGCGATCCCCGATTTCGGCGGCTTTCTGGTCAAGGCGAACAGTGAAGGCCAGCCGGGCCCGCGCGATTACGGTGCCACCCACGCCGACGGCGCCAACATGCTCGCAGCGGCGGTGAAGCCGCATGGCGGCGTCGTGATGTGGCGCGCCTTCGTCTATGCCGATACCGATCCCGAAGATCGCGCGAAACAGGCCTATACCGAGTTCAAGCCGCTCGATGGCAAGTTCGCCGATAATGTTATCGTTCAGGTCAAGAACGGCGCCATCGACTTTCAGCCGCGCGAGCCATTTCACCCCCTTTTCGGCGCCATGCCGGCAACGCCGCTGATGATGGAATTTCAGATCACCAAGGAATATCTCGGCTTCGCCAGCCACCTCGTCTATCTCGGCTCGTTGTTTGAGGAGGTGCTCGACGCGCGCACTGGAAGGCGGGCGGGCGAGACGGTGGCGAGCGTCATCACCGGAGAGCGCGCGCGGCCGCGGCTGACCGGGATGGCCGGCGTCGCCAATATCGGCGATGCGCGCGACTGGACCGGCTCGACCTTCAATCAGGCGAACTGGTATGTCTTCGGGCGGATGGCCTGGGACCCGGGGCTCGGCGCCGAGGCGGTTGCGCGCGAATGGGCGGCGCAGACCTTCGGCCACGATCCGGCGCTGATCGATAGGGTCACCCGCATGATGATCGCTTCGCGTGAGGCGGTGGTCGACTATACCGGCGCGCTCGGCCTCGCCCATTTGTTCGCAACCGGACACCATTATGGACCAGGGCCGTGGATCGCGGATCTCAAGCGACCCGAATGGAACCCCGTCTATTATCATCGTGCCGACCGCAACGGGATCGGCTTTGACCGCACGCGCAGCGGCAGCAACGCCATCTCACAATACGCCCCGTCGATCGCGCGGATCTATGCCGATCCCAAAAAGACCCCACTCGAGGAGCTGCTGTGGTTCCATCATTTGCCATGGACCTACCGCGTCTCGACCGGCCGCACGCTATGGGCGGAGCTGGTGTGGCGTTATGATCGCGGAGTCGCCACCGTCGGTGACCTGCGGCGCCAGTGGAATACGCTCAAGCCCAAGATCGATGCGGGGCGCTGGAAGAAGCAGGCCGCACTGCTGAGCGTGCAGGAGCGCGAGGCGATCTGGTGGCGCGACGCCAGTATCGCCTATTGGATGTCGCTCAACCAGCTGCCGCTGCCCGAAGGGGTGCGCCCGCCCGGGCACGATCTCGAGTGGTACAAGGCGCGAAGCTTCCCGTTCGCACCTGGCAACCCGCATTGAGCGTCCCGTGACAACCCACAAATTGACGCGACGGGCTGGAAGCCAAGCTCACCATTCCTTGTTATTGAGGCGAGATCAACGAAGCGCGGGGCCTTGATCCGTGTCGGACAGCCGAACCCAATTTTGCGCGGATGCTGGAGAAGCCGAGTTGCGATCGGGGATCACCCAGCCCTGCTCTGCAGGTCGTAATGCAAGTTGCCAGCCTCGCCCGTCCGTTAAAATGCGAAATCCCGAATCGCCACCGGTGACCGTGAATCCCAGCCGCTCGTAGAAAGCCTGGGTCGCATCGATATCGTTGCAGGGAAGAATCGGCATGGTCTGGTGCTGGGCCATGCCTCCGATCTGACAGATTCCTGCGACACCAGCCACGCCCATTGCGGAGGCCCGATCCTTTCCCTTTCGGTCATCAGGCACTAGGTGAACGAAGGGCAGCTTTCGGGAGCAACTGGTTCGCGCTTGATCGACGAGGATTAGGGCGCTTAGCCGCCGACGCGATGAGCAGGTCCCCAGATGACAGCTAACGGTCCAAATGCTGTCCATTGGTGGTGAGATCGTAGAGTTTCCGGGTCGTCGCTATTCGTCCGACCTCGACCTTCAGAACCCCAGCGCGATCGAGAGGATCACGCGGTTCGCTTCGCCTCCGCTTTGCAGCAGCCCCTCATAGTCGAGCCCGAGCTTCAGGCGCTCACCCACCAGCACGTCGAACCCGCCTCCGATCAGCACCCGGTCGCGCGCGAGCGTCAGGCCCTCGAACGAATAGGTCGGGCCGCCGACCCAGTCGGCGTAGCTCAGAAGCGCACGCGTGGAGCCTTCGAAATCATGGCTGTACTCGACGCGGAAGCGCGGCACGACGAAGCCGAAGCGCGCGGGAATGCGATAGTCTCCGCGCAGGCTCGCCACCCCCGTCAGCGTGTCCGCCGTCTGGAGCGCATAGTGCAGGTCATAGGGGCCCGTGCCGTGCTCGGTGAAGGCGCCGAGCGTCGAGCGAGTCACTTCGATCCGGCCATAGGGCACGAGGTGCAGCGGGCCGTCGCGATAGTCATAACCGGCGGTGAGCGAGCCGAACCATTGATGGCCGTCGCGTTCGCCGCGTGCCAGCGCGCTGAGCGGCACGACATAGCGCTGGCTGCGGAAGCTTAGCCCGCCATAGCCTGCTAGGCCGTCGAGGAAGATCCCGCCGCCGGGATGGAAGCTGGCATAGAGCGTGCCGCTGTAGCTCTCCGCACGGCTGCGTGTGGCGTCCTCCCCGATCCGCGTATCATCATGCGCATAGCCGGCCGCGACACCCGCCACGAAGCTGTCGCTGAGACGATAATCGAGGCCGAAAGTGATCCCGTCGGTCGTGAACTGATAGCCGGCGCTGTAATCGTTGGGGTCGCGCTGGCCCCAGTTGATCGAGCCCGAAGTCCAGATCCCGACCGCGGACGGCGCACCACCGTTTCCGGATGTATTGCGGAGCCCTTCGGGGGCGGCCATGAGATCGGGCGCGCCACCCTGCCCCCGGTTCATCTTGCGCGGATCGAGCTCGCTGCCCCCTGCCGCCAGATTGTCGGGCCGGTAGCGGCCGCCGGGTCCGGCCATCCGGACATTGTTGGTGAAGCCGCCCTCGCCGCCGTCGTCGTGCAGCCGCTCGAGCCGGTGGTTGACGTTCGAGATCTGGGTGGTGGCAAAGCGGCGCGCGGCGCTGACCTGGGCGTTGATCAGCCCGATGACGTCAGGATCGCGCGTGGGGTCGGGGCGCGCCTCGACCGTGATCGTCACCGTGCCCGGCGCCGAAGTCGCATGGGCATTGGTGAGCGTATAGAGAATCGTGACGACGCCGCTGAAGCTGCTTGCGGGCTGAAAACGCAGCGTGAACTGGCCGCCGCTGCTGACGATGTTGGCCGTGCCCGACGATGCCGGCGTGATGGAGACGGTTGCGGCGCCCGTGAACGGTCCGCCGCTCGCGCCTTCGGTCAGAAGGACGCTCGCCGTCTGGCCTGCAAGGATCGTGACCGCCTTGGGCGGCGCGGTGAGCGGCGCGGGATTGACGGTGACGCTGACGGTCGCGGGGGCGGAGGTGCCACCCCCGTTTGTGAGCGTATAGGTGAAGCTGTCCGCCCCCGCATAGGTCGCGTTGGCGGTGTAGACGATGCTCGTGCCGGAAACGGTGGCGCTGCCATGTGCCGGCGGGGTGGCGATCGCGACGCCGGTGATCGGCGCCCCCGTCGATCCGGCAAGCGCGTCGATCGTCACGCTCCGTCCGCCGACCACAGTGACGGACTGTCCCGCCGCCGTCGGCACCGTCTCGTCGATCGCCAGCGTGTAGGCGGCGCTGCCGGTAAAGCCATGCGCATCCGTCGCCCTGACGGCGAAGCTGAAACTGCCGGGTGCGGTCGGCGTACCCGAAATCACGCCTGCGGCCGACAGGCTGAGGCCAGGTGGCAGCGCCCCGCTGGCGGGGCTGAAGGTGTAGGGCGCAGCGCCGCCGCTCGCCGCGAGCGTCTGGCTATAGGCGGTCAGGGTCGCGCCGTTGGGCAGGCTGCCCGGCGCCACGGTAATGACCGGCGCCGTCACGGTGAAGCTATAGGCGTTGGTGGCGCTGAAGCCGTGCGCGTCGGTCGTCCTGACGCTGAAATTATAGGTGCCGGGCGTGGTCGGCGTGCCTGCGAACACGCCGCCGCTCGACATCGAGATTCCCAGGGGCAGCGCGCCGCTGGGGAGGCTGAACGCATACGGCCCCGTTCCGCCGCTCGCAGTGAATGTCAGGCTGTATGGTGTATAGGCGGTGACGCCGGGCAGCGGTCCCGCCGCTGGCGACAGCACGATCGTCGGTGCGGTAACGGTGATGCTGTAGTTATTGGTGGTGTTGAAGCCGTGCGCGTCGGTCGCGCGCACGCTGAAATTATAGGTGCCGGGAACGGTTGGCGTGCCCGATAAATTGCCGACGCTCGAAAATGCGATACCGATCGGCGGCGCGCCACTCGGCAGGCTGAAGCTGTAAGGCCCGGTTCCACCACTCGCGGTTAAGGTCTGGTTATAGGGCACGGAAGCAGTGGCCCCGGGTAGCGCGCCCGCCGGCGGGGACAACACGATCGTCGGCGCCGTAACGGTGATGCTGTAATTGTTGGTGGTGTTGAACCCGTGCGCGTCGGTCGCGCGCACGCTAAAATTATAGGTGCCCGGAACCGTTGGCGTGCCTGAGAAATTGCCGGCGCTAGAGAAGAACATCCCCACGGGCAGCGCACCACTCGGCAGGCTGAAGCTGTAGGGTCCGGTCCCGCCGCTCGCGGTAAAGGTCTGGCTATAGGGTACGGAAGCGGTGGCTCCGGGCAACGCGCCGGCGGCGGGCGACAGCACGATCGTCGGCGCGGCAATCGTGACGCTGTAGGCTTGCGTCCCGGAAACGCCCAGCGAATCCGTCGCCCTGACGGTGAAGTTGAACGTCCCCGTCGTAACCGGCGTCCCGGAAAGGACGCCGGCGCTCGAAAAGGCCAGACCGACCGGGAGCGCGCCCGCCTGCAGGGAAAAGCTATAGGGTGCCGTGCCGCCGCTGGCCGTCAGCACCGCGCTATAGGGGGAGCCGGCGCTTCCGCCGGGAAGGACGGCCGGAGCAATCGTGACCTGCGCCTGCGCGCTTGCCGGCACCAGCAGCATCAGCGCGAACAGCGCCGTCAGGAGAGCCTGCATCCAATGGCCCGCTAAACCAGGATAGGATCGAGTCACCGCCGCCCCCTCTTTCGTCCCGCAAACAGGCCCGGAAGACAGAGCCAACTTGCTGGCACGGGATTACGCCAGCCGGCTTTCCCTGCCGGCCAATTCGTCTACGCGGGTAACAGGTCACCCGAGCCACCGCTGGCGCCCAAACGCGCTGTGAGGCCGCGCTCTTCACGATGACATCCGATTGACTGTCGTTCTGCGATGACTTTGTAAAGCGCGTGCTGGTTGAAAATTACGTATCGACCTAGTTAACCTCGATTTTCGTAACAACCTCAGTCAGCAACCGAAGTGCAATTTGTTCGGGCACGTTATGCAAACCGATTCGCAACTGCCTGGTAATGCCGGATACCAGCGGCGTCCGTTTCAGTATCGACTACTGCACAGGGAAAGTGACCGATCTGCCGCCAAGCTGAGCGCACGTCCACTTACCACCCAAAAGCGGCCGCAAGATCATCGTCTGAACGAACGGCGGGTTTTGGGATCGCCCGCCTGCTCGTCGAACGACTGCAATGAGGGCGCGTTGCTGCCGACGCGATGATCTCGAAATCGAATGGCGGCATTCAACCCCATTACGCCACGAAGAACGTTTGCTCTTCTCAGCGTGATGCCCCAAACTGCCGGACAGAAACCACCCATCAGGGCGTAGACTCATAATGCGGGCAGTCAGGACATGACTCGTTGCGAACATTGAATGAGTGAATATCGTCGCGAACTCGGCGGCGCAAATCGTAGCCATAGAACTAGCTGACCGAGTCTAGGATTTCGGGTAATGTCTGGGACGCCCGGAAACGTAATTTGGGAGGAGAAGCCATGAAGACATTCATGAAGTTTCTGGCATCCGCGACGTTAGTTATCTCTGCTGCGAGTGCCGCACAAACGCGCAGCCCTGAAGATGAGGTTCGAGCGACACTTGCCGTGTTTTACGAGGGATGGAACGAACATGATCCCGACAAGATGGTATCGATATATTCCGAAGACGTAGATCACATCAACGTGTTCGGTGAATGGCACAAAGGGAAGGCTGACATTCATCGTGATCTTACATTCGTGCATACAGGGACCGGGAGATTCAGCCAGCGCGAGCCGACGATCGAAAAGATCCGGTTGATCGGATCCAATGTTGCGGTGGTACAGGTCTCGACGAAGCAGGTCTCGAAACGAAGTCAGGCTGGACCGACTATTGGAACCTATGTTCTTGAGAGACAACCAGCCGGTTGGCGCGTCGTGAGTTTCACTAATGTCAATCCCAGCACGCCGCCTAACAAATTGCCGAGCAAGTGAGGCCCATCCTCATAGTTAAGCTGGCCACAAAAAGTGTGCTGGGTATCAGGCAATCTCTTCCCTGCCATCGCCAAGCTCGAATCTCGCCGGAGTTCCGCCCTGCCACAGGAAGATGCCGGTTCGACCACAATGAGCAACTGTCGCTGCTTGTAATCCATTTAATGAGTTCACCACCAAACTGTCGTTTGAACGAATGGCGGCTTTCGGGGTCGTCCGCGGGCTGTTCGAACGACCAGAATCCGGGCACATAGCTGCTGAACGGAAGAAGTGCCGCTACCTCTCTCCACACACCCGCGTCGCGGCTCACTCCGCTTCTTCATGGCCCCTTCACCCGAGGGTTTCTCTGTTCTCCTGGCAGCCATGAGGGTAAGTTTGCGGGCTCAAGGCAACCTTCTCACGGCGGTACCGAATGGATCGTCTCGACGCGATACGGGTCTTGCTGGCCGTAGTCGACGCCGGCAGCCTGTCGGCGGGCGGCCGCAAGCTGAACGCGCCGCTGCCCAGCGTCAGCCGCAAGGTTGCCGAGTTGGAACGCTATCTGGGCGCGAACCTGCTCATCCGCACCAGCCGCAACCTGCAGCTCACGGACGCTGGCCGGGATTTTGTCGAAGCAGCGCGGAACATCATGGCCGAGCTCGAAGAGGCCGAGCGGCGCGCGTCGGGCGAGTATCGCACGCCCCGCGGCACACTGACCATCACCATGCCGGTGGAGTTCGGGAACCGCTTCGTGCTGCCGATCGCACTCGACTTCATGGAGAAGCATCCTGAGGTCACGCTGAACCTCGTGTCCTCCGACCGCTCGCTGCACCTCGTGAACGAGCAGGTCGACGTCGCCATCCGGCTGGGCCCGCTCACCGACAGTTCGCTCTACGCGGTCAAGGCCGGCGAATTCCGCCTGCTGACCTGCGCCAGCCCTGCCTATCTGGACCGCCACGGCGTGCCGCAACATCCCGCGGAGCTCGCGGATCACTGCGGCGTGATCTTCAACAACGTCTCGTTCTTCTGGGCCTTCAACGTCGACGGCAAAATCGTCGAGCACGTTCCGCGGTGCCGGATCGAGGTCAACACCGCCGCTAACAGCGCGGCGGCGGCGATGCGGGGCGTGGGGATCGCGCGTCTGTTCGACTATCAGATCTTCGATGAGCTGGCGTCCGGCGCGCTGGTGCCGATCCTGCCGGGCTATGTGAGCGAGCCGCAGCCCATCCATCTCGTCTATCCCCGACAGGGCCTGCTCGCGCTAAAGGTCCGCGCCTTCATCGACTGGACCCTGCCGCGGCTGCGCGAGGCCTGCAGCGGCTATGCCGAGGTCCACGGCTTGTCCGCTATCTGAAGGCCGCCCGGATTTCGTCGATCGTCCGCGCCGGCGCCTGCAGATGGGGATAGTGACCGATCCCCGGCAGCAGCGTCAGCTGCGCACCGGTCCGGCGGGCAAACTCGGCGCCCATCTCCTTGTTGATGTAGAGATCCCTCTCGCCCCAGACGGCTTTCACCGGCGTCCTGAGCCGGGCCAGGTTCGCCTCGAGAGCGTTCTGATCCCGCGTGAAATGGGAATAATAATGATAGAAGGCGTCGGCCGTGGTCATCCCGCCCTGGTCCCAGCCCCGGGCCATATCCTCCCTGAATTCGGCCGAGACCTCGAACTGCGCTTCCTTCGGGAGCCCGCGCCGGAACGCGTTCTCCAGAATTTCCTCGCGGGTCCGGTTCATGTGCGCGCGGGTCTGCTCGGCCGAGGGCTTCACCTTCAGGCTCTGAAGGCTCGGATACATATGTTGCGGCCGGTCGAACGGCGCGAAATCGCCGACGATGATCGATTTCGCGATGCGAGGCTCGTCCAGCGCGAGCAGGAGAGCCGGGAGCGCGCCGATGTCCGTCGCATAGATGATCAGTGACGACCGCTCGATGCCGGCTTTCGCGATATAGGCCTTGAGGACGCGCGCATAATCGCGCGGCGCGTACGCGAAGCTGTCGACACGCGGCCGCGTCGACTGGCCATAACCCGGCCAGTCGAACGCATGGACTTCATAGTCCGGGCCCAGCGCCAGCGCGATGTCCTTCCAGGCGTAGAGCGTCTCCGGGAAGCCATGCAGGAACAGCACGGTGCCCTTGGCCTTCGAATTGGGCACGATCAGCCGTCTGAGCGTGATGTCCTTGTCGATCTCGATGAAGCCGATTTCGGCCCTAGGTTCAGACGCCGCAAGCGCGGGTGTCTGTCCTACGACCGGCGCAAGAGACAAAGCGAGCATGCCGGCGAGCAGCGTTCGGCGTGTGTGCGTGATCATGTCGCCATTCCTCTTTCGATAGCTCAACGGATGAAGCGCTCGATCTGCGCCTGCAGGCGCGGACCGAGGATGAGGATGGCGGGGATGACGATCACATAGCTGATTCCCCAGGAGCGCAGCCAGGTGCGTGCGAAGCCGTCCGCAAAGCCCAGATTGAGGGCGATGAGGGCGAACGAGATGATCCCCGTCGTCACGACCCCCATGGCGAGGGCGAAGGCGATCTTGCGTTTGAGATGCGTGGTCATGATGGTCTCCGGTCCGGCGCGATCGGCGCCTCAAGCCGCCAACTGCGCCATCGCCGGCACGGCCGGTAGATCATGATCCTGAGAGGCTGGTTCTCGATTCCGCCGTCTGCCGGACCGCCGGCGCGCGACATAGATCATCGCCAGTCGCAGGCCGCCAGCTCCCGGACGAGCCAAGCCTGCCGCCACGACAGCCTGAAAGGAAAAGCCATGCAACAGTCACTGGGTAGCGCCGTCGTCACCGGCGCATCGAACGGGATCGGCGCCATCTATGCCGATCGCCTGGCACGCCAGGGTTACGACCTCATCCTCGTCGCACGCAGCGGCGATCGTCTGGAGCGCGTCGCCGCCGTCATCCGCAAGCAGATCGGCCGCACGGTCGAGACCGTCGTCGCCGACCTGACCGCTCCCGCCGACCTGGACCAGGTCACGGCGCTGGTCGCACAGGATCCGCGGATCACCATGCTGGTCAACAATGCCGGCGTCGGCGCGACCGCGCCGCTGCTCCATTCGGACGTCAAGGCGATGAGCGCGATGATCGCGCTCAATGTCGAGGCGCTGATGCGTCTGACCTATGCCGCAGTCCCCGCCTTCGTCGCGCGGGACAGGGGAACGATCGTCAACATCGCGTCGATCGTCGCGATCACGCCGGAGACGCTGAACGGGGTCTACGGAGCGACCAAGGCGTTCGTGCTCGCGCTCAGCCAGAGCCTGCGGCACGAACTGGCCGGCAGCAACGTCCATGTGCAGGTCGTCCTGCCCGGCGCTACCGCCACCGATTTCTGGGACACCGCCGGAACGCCGGTCGATCATCTCCCCACGGAGATCGTCATGCCGGCGCAGGCGCTGGTCGACGCCGCGCTGCTCGGCCTGTCCCGCCACGAGTTCGTCACCATCCCCAGCCTGCACGATGCCGGCCAATGGGATGCCTACGAAGCAGCCCGGCTCGCTATGGCCGGCGATCTCTCAACCAGCAGTCCGGCGCCCCGCTACCTGGCCGCCTGACTCCAATCCAAAAAAACCAAGGAACATCAAATGTCTACGAAGATCATCTATACCGGAAAGACCCACACCACCGGCGGCCGCGACGGCGCGTCGCGCAGCTCCGACGGACTGCTCGACATCCAGCTCTCGCCGCCGGGCTCGACCGGCTCCGGCACCAATCCCGAGCAGCTTTTCGCCGCCGGCTGGTCCGCTTGCTTCCTCGGCGCAGTCGGTCGCGCGGCCATGGAGCGCGAGCTTCGCCTTCCCGCCGGCGCTGCCGTCGATGCCGAGATCGACCTCGCTTTGGGCGATGACGGCTATTTCCTGCGCGCGCGCCTCAATGTGAGCCTGCCGGGGATTGAACCGGAGTTTGCGACCACGCTCATCGAGCGTGCGCATCAGCTCTGCCCTTATTCCAAGGCAACGCGCGGCAATATCGAGGTCGCGCTCAACGTCGCCTGAAACCCAGTCCCGCCGTGACGCGTGCCGCCTGGCACCGGCCGGCGCGGACACCCAAGGAGATCAACCCATGAACCGGACCTTCAAGACCATCGGCGTGATCGCCACCGCGTTTCTCGCCGCGACGAGCGCCGTGGCGCAAACCGGTCCAGCCTCGCAGTTCATCCCCATCCCCAACGAACCCGAGGCGAAGCTGTTCGTCGAGCAGCCGCTTGCCGGACCGCTCGCGTCCCGCGCCACGGTGATCATCCCCTATCGCACCGAAAATTTCAGGATCCTTCCGATCTTCGGTCCAGGAGCGAGCGAGGTGTCGCCGCGCGCCGGCCACCTCCACGTCACGGTTAACAACCTGCCGTGGCACTGGGCGGATGCCGGCAATACGGGTGCCATCGTGCTGGCGGGCCTGCCTGCAGGCCAGCACAGTGTGCTGATCGAGATCGCAACGCCCGAGCATCGGGTGATCAGCGGCAGGACCGTGTCGTTCACCGTGCCGGAAATCCGCCCCGCGCGTCATTGAGGTGCTCCACCAGGCGGCCTTCGCCTGGAAGGTCGCCGGCCGGCGGCTCCAGGATGGAATGAATCACGACCAAGCGTCTCGACTATGATCGAATCGCGCCCTCAGGCGGCGAGATTTCTCGAAGCGGCTGGTTGAGGCCACACCCACGGCGGAGCCCCGCAGGTAAGCGAGGGACGGAAAGTGGTCGTGCGACGCGTCAGGCCAGTTCGTTTCCCTCGCGACGCCATATTTCGCCCTCCGGGACGCCGCGTCCCAACTTGTCGGGCAGTGGTTCGCCGGCAGAGGTGAAGGCGAGGCTCACCGAGTTAATGCAGTAGCGCTCGCCGGTCGGCGGCGGACCGTCCGGAAAGACGTGACCCTGGTGTGCGCCACAGCGACTGCAGACGATCTCGGTGCGGATCATGCCGTCGCTGGTGTCGCGGATGTATGCGAGGTGGCCGGGGGCGAACGGCCGGGTGAAGCTCGGCCAACCGGTACCGCTTTCGAACTTTGCACCGCCGTGGAACAATGGGAGCCCGCACAGCCGGCAGGTGTAGGTGCCCGGCCGCTTCTCGTCGAGAAAGACGCCACAGAACGGCGCCTCCGTGCCATGCTCGAGCAGGACGTGACGTTCATCTTCATCGAGGTCGGCTGCCAGCCGCGCGAACTCTTCCTCGGTCGGCGGGGTGAGATCGAACTCGTGCGTCGCGGTTTCGTTCATGGTCAGGGTCCTTCAGGCGCCGAGGGGGCAAACTCGACCAGCGGCTTACCCTTTTCCACCACATAGGTGGCGAGTTCGCTGCCCCGTGTCGTGCCGACGTTCCGCGCCGAATGGAACGCGCCCGCAGGGACGAACAGGACGTCGCCAGCCGCGAGCGTGACGGGCGGTCGGCCTTTGAGCTGGTATTCGAGCTTGCCCTCGAGCACGTAGATGATCTCCTCGCCGGGATGGCGGTGCGCCGGAAAGCTCGCACCCGGCGCAAAATCGATGCGGGCCTGGATCGTCTCCCAGCCGGGAATGGCCAAGTCGTGGCGCTGGAGGTCGGTGCGGGTAGAGCCCGGCGGACGCGGAGGCGGCGTTTGCGCCGACAAGGCCATGGTGCTGGTGATCAGCGCGGTCGCGATGAGATATTTGATGCGCATATCGGGTCTCCCCTTGGGGTTGCAGGAGCGCGGGCGGCGCCCGGTGGCGACGCCCGCGCGGCCTGGCGCATTCAGCGGATCGAGCGGAAGCCGGCCCGCATCTCCTCCACCAGATCGTCCGGCTGCTCGAAGGCGGCGAAATGCCCGCCCTTGGGAAGGCGATTATAGTGGATGAGCTTGGGATAGGCCCGTTCCGCCCAGCTTCGTGGCGCTTGGTTGAGCTCATCGGGGAAGGCGCTCACCGCGATCGGCGCCGTGACCCCGATCGGTTCGAAGAAGCGAACGTTGTTGCGCTCGATGCCGAAGCCCGGCGAGGTGCGCGGCAGCGCCTCCCAATAGAGCCGTGCGCCGGAAATGGCGGTGTTGGTCAGCCAGGTAATCGTGATGTTGTCGAGCACGTCGTCGCGCGTCATCCCCTCCGCCACGCCGTCGAACGCGCGCGCGATCATCCGGTAGCTCGCGATGTCGTGATCGAGGAACCATGCGGCGAGCCCGACCGGTGAATCCGCGATGCCGTACAGCGTCTGCGGGCGCTGCCCCATCTGGTTCGCATAGGCGAGACCATGAGTGAAGAAGAGCTCGAGCCGCTCATAGGCCCAGCGCTCATCGTCCGTAAGACCGGCCGGCGGACCCTCGCCCGCGCGCAGCGCATCGAAGATCTCCGGCGGTGCCGTGGAGGCCATGTTGGTGTGGATCGCGAGAAGCTCCGGGGGTGCGATAGCACCCAGAATCTCGGTCATCAGCGCACCCCAGTCGCCGCCTTGCGCTACGAATCGAGTATATCCGAGCCGCTGCATCAGGGTGAGCCAGGCATTGGCGATCCGCGGCGGATTCCAGCCCGCCTCGGTCGGACGGGCCGAGAAGCCGTAGCCCGGCATCGACGGGATGACCACGTGGAACGCGTCCGCCTCGGTTCCGCCATGCGCAGTGGGATCGGTGAGCGGGCCGATGATCTTGAGCTGCTCGACGATAGAGCCTGGCCAGCCATGGGTGATGATGACGGGCAGCGCGTCGGGGTGCTTCGATTTCACATGGATGAAGTGGATGTCGAGCCCGTCGATTTCAGTGACGAAATTGGGCAGGGCGTTGAGTCGGGCCTCGCATTTTCGCCAGTCATAGTCGGTGGCCCAATAGGCTGCGAGCTTCTCCATCGTGGCGAGCTGTACGCCCTGCGTGTCGTCCGGAACCGTCTCCCGGTCGGGCCAGCGTGTCGCCAAAATCCGGCGCTTGAGGTCGGCTAGATCGTCGTCGGAGGCGTGAAATTCGAAGGGCCGGACGGGCGCTTCGCCAGCTTCGGGCAGCATGAAGGTCTCTTGACCATCGGCTTTTCCGGGCGATGATTCCTGCCCGAGGGGCGTTGGCTGGCTCGCCGGCGCAAGCTCCGGCTGTGGTGGTACGGTGGTTTCTGGCTGGGTCATGGTCGCCTCCTCGTCCGGAGGCGTGCACCGCCCACGAACGACAAGAGAATCCGGCCGACAGGGCCGGCGCCGAGGTCTCGCGAGGGGGTCAAATGCGATTGAAACGGTCGGTCGCAAATTCGACTCGGTCCGAGACAGCCGAATGTAGCATTCATCAGACGGCCAGCCCTAGGACCAAATAGGGCTTCGTGCGGCAGGTCGGGGAAGGTCGACTGGGTTGATAACGGTCATTTCCCGGTACCTGAACATATGGCAGCTTTGGGGTATCGCCCGGCACGCGCTGTATGACTGGAACTGGGGCCCAAAACAGCCACTGCCCGTTCGTCCGCAGGTGTTGAGGCGCATCCGTAACGAATGATCGTTCTTCGAGATGATTGAGGGACGAGGCGCGACCGGATTTGGCTTGGCTTAGAGTAGAGGGTCCATGGTCGGCGCTTAGCCGAATGGCCGAAGCTGGCCTTTTCACGCCTATCGAGGCCCATCAAAGCCCATTGGGCCATTCCATTTTCACGGCTTATGTGGACTCTGAGGGCTGTCCGGAACGGCCGTCGCCGACCGGCGGAAGCCTTATGAAGCGAACGCGACACTGCCGACCTCCGACTGATCCCGGACGGCTGGCAACCCGGTTTGAGTCGTGGATCAGCGCGGATTGAAGCGGACCAATGCGATCCAAAATCGGCCGAGACCACCACACAAACTATTGAATTAATAGCCGAAATCAGCGAATTTGTGGAGACCGGTCAGTCGGTTAAAAAAGCGGGGTTCGAATCCCTCCCGCTCCGCCAGACACCGCCGTGCGCTGCCGTGTCATACTCACAGTCTGCAGCGAATACGCTGGCGTAGTAGATGCGACGGCCGTTGAATTGTTAGCGACCTTGCCTCACGTGCAGTCATGGCGGTTTGGCGCCCAATTTTCGCCGCTCAGTCACTTCCTGCCGACGCTCGGAAGCGGATGTTCCCCATGTCACGACAGCTTCAAGGAACAGTTCGTTGACAGCTGGTCCGAGCGAAATCGGCGGTGGCTATCCAGGGTCCGGGAGGGATATTTCCAGCATCATAGCGCTCTCGTGCCATCAGCCGTCGACGCGAGGATAGCGGACCGTCACGCGCAGTCCTGCCGGCGCTCCTTGGGCGAAGATGACCTCCGCACGATCACGGCCGGCAAGCGCCCGCACGATCGCGAGCCCGAGGCCCGCGCCCCCCGTCTCGCGACTGCGGGAGGGGTCGAAGCGTTGAAAGGGTATCCCGAGGCTGGCCAGCGCGTCGGCCGGAACGCCTGGCCCGTCATCCTCGACGATGATGTCGACCGTCTCGCCGGCCGCATTTGCCGAGACCGCCACCGCGTTGCCGTGACGGAGCCCGTTTGCGATGAGGTTGTCGAGGACGCGGCGCAGCGAGAGCGGCGTGGCGGCGATCGCTAGATTGTCGGGCACGGGCGCCAACGTCACGGTTTCGCCGAGTTCGCGATGCGCGTCGACGATCTCGGCAAGCACGTGCGCGACTCCCACGCGCTCGGGATGGCTCGGCGGGGCGGAGTCGCGGTCCGCCAGCAGCAGCGTATCGTTGATGAGGGCGGTCATCTCGTCGAGATCACGCACGGCCCGGGTGCGGTGGTCGGGATCGTCGATGAACTCCGCACGCAACCGCAGCCGCGTCAAATAGGTCCGGAGGTCATGCGCGATCGCCGCGAGCACGCGCGTCCGTTCGCCGATCAGCGCGCGGATCTGCGCCTTCATATCGTTGAACGCCGCGGCGAGCTCACGCACCTCGCGCGGCCCGCCGACCGGGAGATCCGGCGTGTCGAGATTGCCGGCGAACCGCCGCACGCCGCGCGAGAGTTGGCTGAGCGGGCGCGTGGTCTGGCGCACCGCCAGCATGAGGGCGGCGAGCAGCACCAGTCCGCCCAGCGCGCCGATCACCGCGCGGCCTTGCAGATAGGCGCGCGCCGAGTCCGAAGGCTGGCTGGTGATCAGCAGCACGCCGCCTGCGTTCAGGCCGATCGCTACGCGGATCGGCGCGAAAAACCGCGCGGGCCGTGCTGCGGAGCCGATCCAGCGCCCGAGCCGCGGCCGCCGTCCGTCCACGTTCACCCGGCGGCCAGGCATCGCCGCGCCATAGCTATCCTCGAGATCCTGCAGGTCGTCTGAGCGGCGCCCTGGCATTGGCGATGCTGGAACGAGTTTGATCGAGTAAAGCGCGCCGTCGAGTGCCTCCACCAGCCCCGCGCGCTCGCCTTCAGGCGCCCGGTCGAGCGCGTTCGCGATTGCTGCCGCCTCTTCGGGCCGCGGGAGGTTGTAGGGCCGGCGCGCGTCGTCGGACGAAGGCAGGACGACGGCGAGCAGGAGTTGAAGCGCAATGAACCCGACCAGCAAGATGGCGGCGAGGCGCAGCGACAGGTTCGATCCGATCGTCATGCCCGCTCCACTGCCAGCGTGAACTGATAGCCGCCGCCGCGCACGGTCTTGATGATCGCCGCGCCGCCGGGCGCCGCTGCGAGCTTGCGGCGCAGGCGGCTGAGCTGGACGTCGACCGCGCGATCGAACGGCCCGACGCTGCGGCCACGCGTCCAGTCGAGGAGCTGGTCGCGGTTGAGCACACGCTGCGGATGGGTGACGAAGCACAGCAGCAGGTCGAACTCGCCTCCGGTAAGCTCCACGTCGTTCCCGTTGGGACAAGCGACCGCGCGCGCGCCGACATCGAGCGACCAGCCCCCGAAGCGATAGCGTTCGTTGGCGATCGCCGGGACGGCGCGGTGCTGGTCGCGCGTCCGCCGCAGGATCGCGCGCACCCGCGCCACCAACTCGCGCGGATTGAACGGCTTGGGGAGATAGTCGTCGGCGCCGACTTCCAGGCCGACGATACGGTCGATGTCGTCGCCCTTGGCGGTCACCATCAATACCGGCATGTCTCCGGTGGCGCGCAACCGGCGGCAGAGCGAGAGCCCATCCTCGCCCGGCAGCATGATGTCGAGTATGGCGAGATCGATCCGCCGCCGTTCGTTGAGCTGGTCGAACTCGCCCGCGCTGCGGCAGCCGACTGCCTCGAAACCCTCGCGAGTGAGCAGGTCGACGACAAGCGCGCGAATTTCCCGGTCGTCCTCGACCACGGCGATGCAACTGGTTTCCATGACGCCCAAATAGCGCCTGCATCGCGCGCGGCGAAGAGCGGCTGCGCCCCAGTTACACTCTGTTACGCTTCGTCACCTGCCCGACGCAGCCCAATTACGATTGGCCTCCATAAGCCCGATGCGGCGGACGAACCGTCGCCCGTGCAAGGAGTGAGACATGTACAAGATGATTTTGAGCCTCGCCGCGCTCACCGCCGGCATGGCGGCGACCGCGGTCCCCGCCGAAGCGCAGGTGCGCCGCGGCCACAGCGTGAGCGTGCAGGGCGCGCGCGGCCACGGCTTCACGCAGTGGCGCTCGGCGTCGCGCCAGCGCGGCTCCGCGACGATCAGCCGCGGCCTGCAGACCAACAATGGGCGCGGCTATCAGGCCTCGCGCAGCCGCAACTATGGCCCCGGCTATTATTCGAGCGACCGCAGCGTCCAGGCGAACAATGGCCGCGGCGTGACCAACTCGCGCGATGCGACCTGGGGCAATGGCGCATACAATGGCAGCCATACCATCGCCGCCAATGACGGCCGGACCCGCAACCGCACCACCAGTGCGACCAACAATGGCGACGGCACCGCGAGCTACAACAGCACGCTCACCCGCGCGAACGGAAGCTCGCGCACCGTCTCGGGCATGGTGCCGCGGCCCTGATCTCCCCCGCGGCCGCGCTCCAGGCCCCCTCTCGTCCACGGGGCGCGGCCGCACCCCAAGTCAAAGGAAGCATGATGAAGAAGATGATCCTCGCCGCCGCAGCGTTGCTCGCCGCGCCGGCCGCCTTCGCCCAGTCGCAGGGCGACGGCATGAAGCTGCTCACCGGCGCCGACGCCAATCGCGACGGTGTCGTCACGCGCGACGAATATGCCCGCGCGCGCGCCGCCAATTTCGCCCGTATGGACCGCAACAAGGACGGCGCGGTGAGCAAGTCCGACTTCAAGCGGCTCGCCCGCTTCAAGCCCGACGCCGCCAGTCGCCTCGATACGCTGATCGCCGCGATGGACGCCAACAAGGACGGCAAGGCGACCCGTGCCGAGTTCGAGGCGGCGCCGATGCCGCTGTTCGACCGCGCCGACGCCAATGGCGATGGGCGGATCGACGCCAACGAGATGGCCGCGGCCAAGTCGCGCATCGAAGCGATGAAGCAGCGGCGTTGAGATGGAAGCCGGGCGTTCCCCGCTATGGCTTGCGACGATGCTCGCGCTGGTGCTGGCCGAAGCCGCCTGGCGCCTTGCGCGGGGCCGCGGCTATGATGGCCGCGCAGCGCTGACCACGCTGGGGCTGGTGCTCGGCAACCTGCCCTTCGCGGCGATGAATGCTGCGGTGCTGAGCCTGGTGTTCGGCGCGGTCTGGGCGGCGGCCCCGGTCCACTGGCCGGCGGACCATTGGGTGACCTGGGCCGGCGGGTTCCTCGCGGTCGAGTTCGCCTATTACTGGTTCCACCGCGCCAGTCACCGGATACGCTGGCTCTGGGCCTCGCATTCCGTGCATCATTCCGCCGAGCAGATGACTCTCCTGGCCTCACTCCGGCTCGGCTGGACCAATCTCCTTTCCGCGGGCTGGGTGTTCTACGTGCCCCTGATCTTCGCGGGATTGCCGCCGTTCGTGCTGGTCGCATTGCTGGCGCTCAACCTGCGCTATCAGTTCTTCCTCCACACCGAAGCCGTAGGGAGGCTCGGGCCGATCGAATGGGTGTTCAACACGCCCGCGCACCACCGGCTGCACCACGCCTCGAACGACGCCTATGTCGACAAGAACTATGGCGGCGTGCTGATCCTGTTCGACCGGCTGTTCGGCACCCTGGCGCACGAACAGGCCGACGAGCCGATCCGCTACGGGCTCGCGCATCGCCCGGCGACCGCCAATCCGATCCGGCTCGCGTTTCGCGAGTGGGCGATGATGCTCGGCGAGGCCCGTGGCGCGCAGGGATGGCGCGCGAAAGCGCATGCGCTGTTCGCGATGCCGCGAATGAAGGAAAGACCATGATCAAGACGATGTTCCTTGCTGCCATGCTGGCGGCACCGGCGGTTGCGCATGCGGCGCCCGCCGATGCCGTCACCACCTGCGACGCCGAGTGGCGCGATGATGCGCGCGGCCGCGATGTGCCGATGCGTATCCGCATGCCCGCCGGCACCGGCAAGGCGCCGGTGATCCTGTTCAGCCACGGCCTGGGCGGTTCGCTCGACGGCGGCACCAACTGGGCAGTGGCCTGGGCGAAGGCCGGCTTCATCGTCGTCAATCTCCAGCATCCGGGCAGCGACCGCTCGATCCTCGGCCAGGGGCGCATCGGTGCAGCGATGGCACCCGCGCAGCTCGTCGCGCGTGTCGATGACGTGCATTTCGTGCTCGACGAACTCGGCCGGCGTCCGCGCGAGGGCGTGTGCGATCTGCGCCGGGTCGACCTCGCCCATGTCGGCATGTCCGGACACAGCTTCGGCGCCCACACCACTCAGGCGATCGCTGGCCAGCGCTTCCCGGTGGCCGGGATTGCGGCCGATCCGCGCGTCAAGGCGGCGGTCGCGTTCAGTCCCTCGCCGCCGATGCGGGGATCCGACGCCGCAGCGTTCGGCGGAATCGCCATCCCGTTCTTGTCGATCACCGGAACCGAAGATGCCGCGCGGGTCACGCCGAGCATCACGCCCAAAGACCGGGAGCGTCCGTTCCGGGCGATGCCGGCGGGCGGGAAATATCTGCTGGTGATCGAGGGTGCCAATCACATGATGTTCAATGCCCAGGACGGGCTGCGGGGGCCGGCTTCAACCGCCACGCCCCACATCCGCGCTACCGTGATCGCAGCGACCACCCTGTTCTGGCGCGCGACGCTCCTCGGCGATGCGGCCGCCCTCTCCGAGCTTGCGCAGTTCGGCGCGACCCTGCCGTCAGGGGATCGCTTCGAGCATCGCTGAGCCGGCGCTTGAGCCTCCCTCGCATCCGGGCGCGGCTATGGAAGTCGAACGGGATATCTCAGGCCGGCTTTGCGATCATCTAGCGACTGTGATGCGCGAAGGAGAGCAGGAGCGCGATCGAGATCAGCTAGCTCCGGCTGGAAAGGCGGGGGGCGCTTCTCGCGAGCAGACGTTCCCCCCGAGGCGAGTTTTCCCCCGCGCTACTCCCCTATGCTGGAAAGCAATTCGTCGAGCTGCTCCAGCTGCTCCGGCAATCCGGCCGCCGAGCCCTGTAGGGCTTCCTCGAGCGCCTCCCTGGACGGATAGACTTCGTGGAAATTCAGCAGCGTCTTCCCGTCCTGGTCCTCGAAGGTCACGGTCGTGACCGCGCCCTCTTCGCCCTCGTCGTTGGTCCAGACGATGCGCTCGTTCGGCACCACCTCGAGATACTTGCCGTAGAAGGCCATGGTGTCCGGACCGCCGGCGCTGAATTCCAGCCGATATTTGCCGCCGGTACGGACGTCCATATCGCACGATACGAGCGAAACGCCGGATAGTGATTTCGGCATCCACCAGCGCTGGAACAGCTCGGACTGGCTCCACGCCCTGTAAACAATGCTCGGCGGCGCATCGAATGTCCGCGTTACGACGAGTTCGCGATCCCCTCTGCGCTCGACTGACGTGCGGTTCTGCGCACCACCTGCACTGCTAACTTGCTGATCCATCGCTTCCCTCCTGTTTCATTTCGCTGATGATCTCGTCCAATGCATCGAAGCGGTCCTCGAACAGCTTGCGATGCGCCTCGATCCACTCGGCCTCCGCCTTGAGGCCGCGTTTCCCAAGCTTGCAGCTTCTCACCCGTCCGACCTTCTGCGTGACAACGAGCCCCGCCCGCTCGAGAACCTGGACGTGCTTCTTCATGCCGGTCAGCGTCATCTGGAACTTGTCCGCGAGACTGGTGATCGACGCGTCCCCCCGCCCAAGCTGATCGATGATCCCGCGGCGGGTCGCATCGGACAGCGCCGCAAACGAGAGATCGAGGGGAGGGCTTAAATACTGAACCATATGGTTCAGTGTCTACCCTGCTCGCGCTGGAAGCGCAAGCGTCCCGAACTTTCTGTGCCGTAGATGCATATCGAACTCGGCGCCGGTTTCCTTGGGGCTGCTGTCGAGGCGCCTGTGCATCCGCGAAGTTGCGCGGAAAGATAATATTTAATTTCTCTGAGCACCGTTCGGGAATAACGCAATATTATCAGTACTAAGGCTATCGTGAAGGGAAATTAACGCATTTCCCTACGTACAGAGTCACTTTTCAAGCCCTAATAGATATGATTTAAACGCGGCGGGCAGTCGCGTATCGTAACACGCGAGCGCGTCCATCTGCCTTGAGAGGAGGATGCCGCATGTCACTACCACATGTCAGCAAAGCAACCCTGGTGAAGACCGTCCCGCTCGTCGCGGCGGCGGGCTCGATCATCGCCTACGCCACATTGGCGCCGCAACAGGGGACCGGGCCCGGCCGCATCGCGATCGACCAGAGGGCCGGGAAATCGTCCAGCCAGATCGCGATGGAAACCCCCACGCCGACGGCCGGCTTCGACATCAACGCGCCGCTCTGCAGCCTCGAGGGTGCCGAGGTGCGTGAGCTCGCGCTGGTCAACACCGCAGGCGATGACAGCATCACCAATGCCGGGATCATCAACGCCGCGATCGTCGCCGCCAACGCCGATCTCGCCACCAATCCGAACGATTCGATCGCGCTCAAGCTGCCCGCCGGCAACTGGGAGATCGGCAAGGCGGACGCCGCGAACGTCAACGAAGCGCTCGGCCTCTACAACGTCAATTACGACGACACGCCTGGCATCGAAGCGGAGCGGCCGGGCACCGGACGGCTCATCATCGCCGGGGCGGGAATGACCGACGCCACCGGAACCACGCTCACCTTCACCAACTTCAAGCAGCGCTCGTTCGAGGGCGCACGGGTCTATCGTTTCACGCTCTGCGACATGCACTTGACCCGGTCCACCGAGACCGTGTCGCAGGGGACGGTGGTCGGCTTCCTGCCCCAGGGGGTCTGGTCGGAAAGCAATTATCCCTATGGCGACGAGACGCTCACCACGATCGGCACGCTGGCCGACGGCGCCAACGGACAGATGGCGCAGATCATGGTCTTGGATCTCCACGGCGGCTTCCCCGAGCTCAACGAGATCTATGACGAAGGCGCCGGTGCCGCGTTCCAATGCTCGGGCCGCTATATCCGCAAATATCAATATTACGGGACCAAGCCCGTCATCGAGCTCGACGACAACGGCTTCATGCCCTGGCTCCAGAAATGGAAGATCACCGGCACGGGCACGAGCCTCGACGGGATGTGGGCGATCGGCCTCGGCCGGCCGGGGCATCTGTTCAATCCCAACTCGCCAAATCCCGCGGCGCGCTACAAGGCGGGCGACCAGATCGCGATCAAGTCGAAGAAGACTCGCGATGCCATTTGGATCGGGCAAGGCCGCGACATCGTGGTGGAGAATGTCCGCATGACGCGGGCGAGCCGCATCGCACTGCGCGGCGGAGACGTGGCCGGCGAGTCGATGGATGACGTCCGGATCACCAACATCGGCGTGGAGCGGATGCCAGCGAAATGGGATCCGGTCGATCAGGTCTGGCGCGTGCCGATGATCTCGACTGCGGAGGGCGGTCCGCAGGTCGCAGGTGCATTCCGTCCGGCGCCGACGCCGAGCCCCACGCCTACGCCCACGCCGACTCCCACGCCATGCTCGACAGGTTCGCCTCCCCCGATCGAGACCGCGGATCCGATGACCAACGCAATTATCGAAAACGCCGATTTCTACGGCACGGGAGACGATGCGATCGGCGCGTTCAACGTCAGCGGGCTGCTCGTACGCAGCGTCCGGATCGAGGACTCCTTCGGCCGCGGCATCGCACTGGCGGACGGCACGACCACGCCGTGCATCCGTGCGCTCATTCAGCACGGACCGATCCTGATCGAAGCCTCGTCGACACCGAACCCCTTCCCCTGGGGTTGCAATACCGACAGCGTGGCGCCGCCCGCGGCGACGTCGTTCGTGACGACAGGCGTGTTCGCCAATCGCGTGCTGTTGGGCTGGGCGCACGCGGGCGCGCCCGACATGGACGCGTTCGAGATCCATCGCCGCCGCTCGACCGACGCGGTGGGCACCGAGAAGCCGGTGGTGATCGGGATCCGCGGTACCGCCTATACCGACGTCACGGTGAAATCGGGTGTGTCCTATGTTTACACCATCTACGCCTATGACAAGTCGCGTAACAAGTCGGCCGGCGTGACTGTCAACGTCACCACGCCCTGAACGATGCGGGGAGCGCGGCCCGCTGTGCTCCCCGTCCATCGATGCTCAAAACAATCAGGGCCCCGGTCGCGACAACCGGGGCCCTTTTTCCTGCGTCTTTGCACGCGGGAAAGTGAGGCTCAGAGCTTGAAGTCGAGCCCGAAGTAGAAGACGCGGCCCGGCTGCTGGCTCACGCCGGTATAGTTGCGGAACACATAGTAGGAATCGTCGATCACCTCGGTGATGTTGTTCACGCCGAACTGCAGCTTGAGGTTGTCGAGCAGGCCGATCGAGGCCGAGGCGTCGAAATAGACGCGCTCGTTGCTCACCAGCGGGGCGTTGAGCGACGAGACCGCGCGGACGCGTTCGCTAGCGTAGCGCGCCGAGCCGCGGGCGGAGAACGGGCCCTTCTCGAAATAGAGGATCGCGGTCGCCGTCGCCTTGGTGAAGCCCTCGACGCCCGGATCGCGGTCGGCGGGATCGTAGATGAACGAGCCGTCGGCCGCGGTCGCGTTGAGGATGCCGTAGCCGGGGTCGATCGTGGTCCAGTTGTAGGAGCCGCTGGCGATGATCCCGAAGCCGTCGAACGGCGCGGGGAGGAAGCTGAAATCCTTCCGGATCAGCCCTTCGATGCCGTAGAAGTCGCCGGCATTGGTGTTGACCGGCGACGACAGCTGATATTGCAGTCCGGCGATTTCGACGTCGCGGACGGCGTCGGTGATGAAGCCGTCGACGCGCTTGTAATAGCCGCCGAGCGTGATCGCGGTGCCGCGCTCGGGATACCATTCGAGCGTCAGGTCGACCTGGTCGGAACGGATCGGCTCGAGCTGCGGATTGCCGGCGGTGCCGCGGAACGGCTGGTTGACCGTGTCGCCGCCATTGAGCTGCTGCGCCAGGCGCTGGTCGAAGAAGTTTGGACGCGAGATGGCGCGACCCAGGGCGAGGCGCGCCTGCAACGTGCGCGTCAGCTCATATTTGAGGTTCAGGCTCGGGAGCACCTCGGTATAGCTCTTGCGCTCGGTTGCGGGGACCAGGCCGTTGACCGTGATGACCGTCGCCCCGGTGACTGGATTGGTGGTCGCGACGAGGTTGCCGGTATAGCCTCGCGCGGTCAGCTCGGTGCGGACCAGGCGCACGCCGAGCGTGCCGGAGAGGCCGCCCGCGCCGAAATCGGCTTCGGCATAGGCAGCCCAGTTCTTCTCGCGATTGTCCACTGCGCCGGTCAGCAGCACCGTGTCGGTGATCGGGAAGCTGGTCCGCGGCATCGCCCCGATGGCGAAGTCGAAGTCGAGCAGCGCGTGCGGCGCGGGGAAGGTCCCGCGCGTCGATCCGCTGAGGTTGAAGTCGAGATAGGGCGTCGTGGCGAAGAAGCCCGGCGCGAGCTTGCCCACCGCGAATTGCGGAAACAGCGCCGCGTTGCGCACATCGTTGTTGAGCACGACATTCTCGAGCGAATCGAGATGCCGCTCCATATAGCGGCCGCCAATGCCGATCCGCCGTATGAACGATCCCTCGAAACTGCGGCTGAGGCTGAGCTGTGCGCCCTTCGCCTGATCGTCCACCTCGCTCTTCGATGCGGCGTACTGGTTCACGCCATAGACCGCAGGATTGGCGAGATCCTTGTTGAAGTTGGTGAACTCCATGCGCTCGGGCGTGAAGGTCGCGGTCGCCGAAACGCCGGTCGTGATCAGGGTCACGCGGTCGAGGAACCTGAGCTCGGTCGTGCGTGACGCATAGATGTCGAGCGCCGCCTTCCAGCCGCCGCGTTCGTAGGAGAAGTTCCCGCCCAGCATCCAGGCATAATTCTGGTTCGGCACCCGATCGACGCGGCTCGTGGCGCTGATACCGGTGAGCGTGCCGGTCTGGATCGCGCCGCCGACGATCGTCGCGGTCGGCCAGCGCGCGGCGGCATTGAGTCCGGCGAACTGTTGGAAGTTCGATTCGGTGAGGCCATAGGCATCGATGTAAATGCCGTCGAGCTTCGCCGCGAAACCGCTGTCAGAGCGCCACTCGACGACGCCAAGCAGCGCGTTGCGCTCGAAGCTCTCGGCGATCTGGGCGAAGGTCGCGCCGCTCGGGACGATCGCGCGCTGGCCGCGGATGGTCAGCTCGACGAACGGGCCGAGATTGCCCGTGGCGGTGAGCGCCGGCTCGTCGGTATGGTTGAAGCCGAATGCGATGCCGAGCTCGCTGCCGCCGAGGTCGAACTTCTGCGAGCCGAAGACGTCCAGCCGCTTCCCCGTATCATCGGCGCGGTCATTGTGCTTGCTGTAGGGCGAATATTGCATGCGGCCCGAGACGCGCATGCCCGGCTTCAGATCGAGCGGTGAGGGCGTGCTGAGATCGACCGTGCCGGCGATCCCGCCTTCGGTGATGCTGGCGACCGCCGACTTGTACACCCCCGCCCGCGTGAAGAATTCGGATGGCCAGATGCGGAAGCCGACGCTGCGCGTGCCGCTCTTCGAGGTGAGCTCGCGGCCGTTGACAGTGGTGAGCGTCAGCAGCGAGGGCAGGCCGCGCATCGAGATGTCCTCGACCGTGCCGCGGAAGCGTGTGCCGATCACGCCGGGGACGAACTCCAGCGTCTCGGCGATGTTGGAGGTCGGCAGGTCGCCAATGTCCCCCAACGGGACGAAATCGGCGACGCCGACCGAGTCGCGCTTCTGGCGCAGGATATCGTCGAGGCTGGCGCGGAACCCCTCGATGACGATCTCCTGCTCGGCCGAGTCGGTTGCGGCCCGCGAGTCGGCCGGGATCTCTTGCGCCATCGCGAGCTGCGGCGTTGCGAGTGCGATCACGCCGGCGCAGCCATAAGCTATAATGCGCCGGCGCCGACTCGCGGCAATTCCACCCCCCGCCCTCATGCCGCTATACGCCGCAATCATAGCCAACCTCTCCCGCCTTATTTATATGCTTTATTCAGACGATTTGGAGCCGCTGTCAATCACCCTTATACGGGTCGCCCTATGAAGAGAGCGATGCGGCGTGGACCATTGGGGTGCTGATGAGCGTCGCGTGGGTGCGGGTGAATCGGCACGATTGACGCCAAAATAAATCGTATTTAAATCGCCGCCAAATATTGGCCGGGAGGGATGCGATGCAAATCCAGTTTGTGCCGAAACGGACCAAGGCGCTTTGGCATCTCCTCGCCTGCGCGAGCGCCGTTTGCGCGATGCCGCAGGCAGCGAATGCGCAGCAGCAGGCGAAACCCGCCGCGCAGGATGCGCAGCAGACGCCGCTGATCCATCCGCTCTTCCAGAGCCATGCGGTGCTCCAGCGCAACAAGCCGATCCCCTTCTGGGGTTGGGCGCGCCCGGGCGCGTCGGTCAGCGTTACGTTTGACGGGACGGCGCAGACCGTGCGCGCCGGTACCGACGGCAAATGGCGAGCCCAATTCCCGGCCCGCGCCACCGGCAAGGGGCTCAAGCTCGAGGTGCGCGAGGAAGGCGGGCAGAGCGGATCGGCCGATGACCTGTCGATCGGCGATGTGTTCCTGTGCTCGGGCCAGTCGAACATGGTCCATCCGATGTATCGCGCGCTCAACCCGATGCGCGAGCTCAACCGGCCCGAGGACAGGAATATTCGCCTGTTCGACGTACCGCTGACCAGCGCCGCCGCGCCACAGGCAGTCACGCCCAAGGGCGCGGCCTGGGCGGTGGCGACGGTCAAGACGGTCGAGAATTTCTCCGCCGTGTGCATGTTCTTCGGCCGCAACGTCACGATCGAGAAGAAGGTGCCGGTCGGCCTCGTCTTCTCGGCCTGGGGCGGCACGCATATCGAGACCTGGATCGGCGCCGAGGGGCTGCGCAAGGTCGGCGGCTTCGAGACCGAGCTCACCACGCTCGAGACCTTCATCCGCAACCCGGCCGAGGGCTATGCGATGGCCGGAAAGCAATGGGAGGCGTGGTGGCTCCAGCGCACGCCGAACGAGCGGCCCTGGCAGCGCCCAGCCGTGCAGGTCGAGACGCTTCCCGCGGTGCCGCCGGGGCTCGAGGACTGGAAGGGCTTTCCCGATCCGGCGATGAAGCGCCATGTCGGGATGGTGTGGTTCTACCGCACGCTCGACTTGACGCCCGACCAGGTCGCCAAGG
Organism: Sphingomonas sp. BT-65; assembly: GCF_026107375.2. NCBI lineage: Bacteria > Pseudomonadati > Pseudomonadota > Alphaproteobacteria > Sphingomonadales > Sphingomonadaceae > Sphingomonas > Sphingomonas sp. BT-65. The sequence continues at coordinate 2,069,408 of NZ_JAPCIA010000001.1, read as the reverse complement.
CGCACCGCATCGGCTTCGGCACGATCGGCGAGATCGCCTCGGTGTGGATCAACGGCAAGTTTGTGGGCGCGAGCGCGGGCGGTTCGAGCGCGGGCGACGAGAAGGGCAGCTACGCGCTTCCCACGGGCGTGCTGAAGCCCGGCGCGAACGTGATCGCGATCGCCGCCTATAACAGCAATTCCAACGTCCGCGCCGGCCTGCTCGGCCCGGCCGGTGCGATGCGGCTGAATGTCGAAGGTGCCGAGCCGCTGCCGCTCGATAGCGAATGGCGTTATGCGCGCAGCGAGCGGCGCGGGTCGCCGCCGCGCCTGCCCTGGGAAGGGCGCGTCGGCTATACCAGCATCTACAATGCGATGATCGCGCCGCTCGGGCCGCTGCCGCTCGCCGGCGTGGTGTGGGACCAGGGCGGGAGCAACGCGATCCGCGCGGGCGAATACAAGACATTGCTCAAGACGATGATCTCCGAGTGGCGCGGGCAGTTCAAGACGCCCGAGCTCCCGTTCGTCATCGTCCAGCTCACCGGCGTCGGGAAGATGACCTCCGAAGCCGAGGACGACAGCTGGTCGCGCATCCGCGAGGCGCAGCGGCAGGTGACGCTGGAGGACCCGCACACCGCGCTGGTCGTCACCTTCGACACGGACGACCGCTTCGATCCCCATCCCGCGCAGAAGAAGGCGATCGGCGCGCGTGCCTGGCAGGCGGCGCGCAAGGCGGTCTATGGCGAGGATGTCACGCCCTCGGGCCCCGTTCCGCTCAAGGCCGAGCTGGCGGGCAACACCGTGGTGATCCCGTTCACCGGCGTGTCGGGCAAGCTGCTCGCCGCCGCCGCGGGACGGCCCTATCCCTTCATGATCTGCGCCGCGGACGGCAAGAGCTGTTTGTTCGCCGACGCGAAGATCGCGGGCAGCAGCGTGGTGATCGACCTGCCCGGCGGCGTCCAGCCGGTGATGGTGCGCTATTGCTGGAGCCGTGTGCCGGTCTGCAACCTGTTCGATTCCGCTGCGGCGCAGGAGCCGGCCGGCCCGTTCGAGCTCAAGATCACTGCCCCGAAAGGAACCCACTGATGCTGCTGCTTCTCGCCCTCAGCCCGATGCTCGCCGCGGCCGCGCCGCAGGCGGGCGGCATGACGCTCGAGCGCTTCGTCTCCGCGCGCAAGGAACGCCTGCTCGCGGCCGACGCCAACAAGGATGGCAGCCTCTCGCTCGACGAGTGGAAACAGGCGCGCGCCGGCGCCGGCGGAGACCCCGCGCGGCTGTTCGCTACGCTCGACGCGGACAAGGATGGATCGGCCAGCCCGGCGGAGATCGACGCGTTCATCACCGCGCGCTTCACCAAGCTGGACGCCAATGGCGACAAGGTGCTGACGCGCGATGAGGCTCAGGCTGCCAAGGGCGCCGGGGCGCAGAAAACCCCGGACGAATGATCCACCGCGATGTCCGGCTATAGCCGCAGGGAGTTTCTCGGCGCGGCTGCCGCGTCCGGCGCCGGTTTTTTCCCTTCCGGCGCGGACGCGGCTTCGCCCTCGCAGCGCCGCCGGCCCAATGTGCTGCTGGTCATCGCCGACGAGTGGCGCGCCCAGGCGTTCGGCCATGCCGGCGACCGCAACGCCCGCACCCCGGCGTTCGACGCCTTCGCGCGCGAAGCCTGTTCCTTTCCCAATGCGACCGCAGGGACGCCGGTCTGCTGCCCAGCGCGAGCGAGCCTGCTCACTGGGCAATATCCGCTCCAGCACGGGGTCTACATCAACGACGTTCCGCTTGAGCCCAAGGGGACGACACTGGGCGAGGCCTTCGCCCGGGCCGGGTATCGCACCGGCTATATCGGCAAATGGCATCTCCATGGCAGCCCGGAAGGCCGCTGGGAGCGCCGCCTCCAGCCGGTCCCGCGGGCGAAGCGCTTCGGCTTCGATTATTGGAAGGCCTGCGAATCCACGCACAACTACGCGCACTCGCTCTATTTCGACGGCGACGATCCCACACCGCGCTACTGGCCGGGCTATGATGCGATCGCGCAGACCAAGGACGCGATCGGCTTCATCGAGAGCCGCGCCGCGAGCGACGATCCGTTCTTCCTCGCGCTCTCCTGGGGGCCGCCGCATTTCCCGTACATGGCGCCCGAGCCATATGCGGCGCTCTACCGCGACCGCACGATCGATCTCCGTCCCAACGTGCCGCCCGACCGCCGCGACGATGCGACCGAGGAACTGCGCAACTATTACGCCGCCTGCGCGCTGCTCGACGATTGCTTCCGCGACCTGACCGGCGCGCTCGACCGGCTCGGCATCGCCGACGACACGATCGTGCTGTTCATGGCCGACCATGGTGAGATGGCCTGGTCGCAGGGGCTGTTGCGCAAGCTCGCGCCTTGGGAGGAGTCCGTCGCGATCCCGCTGCTGGTCCGCTACCCGGCGTTGCTCGGCCGCCGCGCTGCCACGCCGCGCGTGCCGATCAACATGCCGGACATCATGCCGACGCTGCTCGGCCTCGCCGGGCTGGAAGTCCCGGCGAGCGTTGCCGGCAAGGACTATTCCCCGCTGCTGCGCGGCGAGGCGATGCCCGATGCCGCGACCAGCGCCTATCTCTGCATGCCGGTGCCGGTGTGGGACGCGCGGATGGATGGGATCGACGCCTATCGCGGGGTGCGCACCGATCGCCACACCTATGTCCGCTCGATCCACGGCCCGTGGCTGCTCTACGACCATCGCGAGGATCCGTTCCAGAAGCGCAACCGCGTCGCCGATCCGGCGTACGCGCGTGTTCGCGAAGGTCTTGAGGCGGAGCTGATAGGGTGGCGGCACCGGCTCGACGACGCGTTCCTGCCGGGCGACGCCTATCTCCGCCGCGATCGCCTCGAACATTATCTCGAGGCCAAGGTGCCGGTGGGCGTGAACCACAGTCCTTGGGGCGACTGGCGCGCGACCTTGCCGGTGCCGGCGAGCCAGCCGCGCTCGATCGATGCGTCGTTCGACGCGCTCAGCCGCGATCCGCTCACCGCCCGGCTGGTCGAGCCGCTCTTGCCCAACGTCGCGCGGGCGGGCGGGGGCGAGTGGCGGCAGCTCTCGCCGCGCATCGTCGGGGCGATCGCGCCGCCCGAGCTGGCGGCGCGCCTCGCCGCGCTCGACCCGCAGCTACGCGCGCTACCGCGCGCCTAGCGCGCCAGCTACCGCGCGACCTTGAGTTCGAACGGCCCGGCCGGGGCCTGGGCGGTATCGAACAGGTTGCAGATCGGCGACTGGCCCCAGCAATAGCGCACCCACGCCGGCTCCACGCCCGCGGGCACGTCGACCACCACCGAATTGCCGTCGAGCCGGGCATCGGCATAGCTGCACTGCGTCTTGCTGGCGCATACCATGAACGGGAACGGGCGATTGGCCGAGGCGGCCATCAGCGCGCCCGAAACGTCACGGAAAGAGACCGTGATCTGACCCCCAGCGAGCTTTGCCGCGACCGGCCGGGGCCCCGAGGGCGCGAGCTTCTCGCCATAGACCGCCGCGCGCGCCGCCTGGAAGGCGCGCGCCGCGACCACCGCCTTGTTGGGCGGATGGATGTCGTATTTCTCGCCGACGTCGATCGTTACCGCGAGCGCGGTGTGCGGATCCGTCTCGGCGATCTCCCGCTGCGCCTCGCGCACCCGCGCCCAGCCGTCTTCGCCGGCGGCCGCCGAAAGCTCGCCGAAATTGGCGAGCTGTACGATGACGAAAGGCAGGTCGGGCCGGAACTGCGCGCGCCACGACGCGATCATCGCCTGGAGCAGCGGCTTGTATTCGTCGGCGCGCGTGGCGTTGCTCTCGCCCTGGTACCAGACCACGCCGGCCAGCGGCAGCGGCCCGAGCGGCGCCACCATCGCATTGTAGATGGCGGTGATGCCCATCCGACCCTCCCAAGGCACGCGTGGCGGCACGGCGCGGCGGTCCGCGACGCGCGCATAGCGCCAGCCCGAGGCGAGCGGCACGCTCGCGCCGCCCTCGATCGTCAGCGCCATCGCGCTCGCCGGGCCGAGCAGCCCCGCATCGACGTTGCGGTTGCTGCTATAGCCGCTCACCGCGATGATGTTGGTGCCGGGCTTGAGCATGCCCGCGGGCACGTCGTAGCGGCTCGCCTCGCCGCCCCCGCTTGATCCCAGGAACCGGCCGTTGAGCCACACCGATCCGATCTCGCCGACCTCGCCGAGGTCGATCCGTCGCGCCTTGGCCGCCTGTTCGGGGTTGAGCTCCAGTGTGCGGTAGAACCACACCATGCCGGTATGCTGCCGCAGCTCGGGATCGTCGAAGCCCTTCCAGTCGCCCGGCGCGGCGGGAGCGGGCTTGAGCGCCGCCACCGCGGCAGGCGTCCTGGTCCAGGGCAGGTCGCTCGCCGAGACCGAGCTGCGCCACCAGTTCTCCCATTCCTTGCCCACCAGCGCAAAGCCGGCCGCAGGGTTGCGCGCATAGGCAGCGAGAAGATCGAGCGTCGGGTCGAAGTTCTTCATCGGCCGCAGCCCGGCGGCGGGGATCCACGCCTCGATCTGCGAGCCGCCCCAGGCGGAATGGACCAGCCCCACTGGCACCTTCTTCGCCGCCGCGACCTCGCGGCCGAAGAACATGCACACCGCCGAGAAATCCTTGACCGTCGCCGCCGACGGCACGGTCCAGCCCATGCGCGACTGGATCGAGGCCTGCGGCGCGGCGGCGGCGGTCTGATCGAGCCGCAGGAAGCGGATGTTGCGGTCGACCGGCCGCGCGAACTCGCGTTGCGGATTGAGCGCGCGGTTGACCGGGACCACCATGTTCGACTGGCCCGAGCACAGGAACACGTCGCCCACCGACACGTCGGTCGCACGCACGGATGCACCCGGCCCGCGCACTTCGAGCGTCAGCCCGGTCGCGGCATCGCGCGCTGCGAACTCGGCGCGCCACTTGCCGTCATTGCCGGCGCGGACGTGTTTCTCCTCGCCCGCGAAGACAGCCGTCACCGTGCCGCCCGCGGGCGCCTGGCCCCGCAAGGCGATCGGGCGGCCGCGCTGCAGCACCATATGATCGGCGAAGACCGGATCGAGCAGCGGCGGCGCGGTTTGCGCCGCTGCGGCGGCGGGAACAATGAGCGCGGCCAGAACCAGCCCGCGGCGTGCGCCAACGATCATCTCGTCTTCTCCATTCCGGTGCCCGCAGTGCGACCCGAGGGCTTATTCGTAGTCGAGCTTGCTCAGCCAGGGATCCCTGGTCTCGCGCATGAACCCGTGCAGCCGGCCCTTCAGCTCCTCGAGCCGGGCGGCATATTTGGGATCGGCCGCGAGGTTGCGGCTCTCGTCGGGATCGGCGGCGAGATCGTAGAGCTCATATTGCGGCCGGTGCAGATAGGCCTCGACCGAGCGCTTGCCGTAGGCGAGCTTGCGCGTCAGCGTCGCCTGCCAGGTGCTCGAATGGAACAGGTCCGAAGCGGCGGGGAAGGCGAGCGGTGAAGCGAGGTTCTGGATCAGCTTGAACTGATGCGTCCGCACCATCCGCATCGGATAGTACATCTGCAGCTCGTGGAAGCTGTGCGATCCAAACACCGCGGTCCGCCCCGGCACCTCGGGCGCGCCCTTGATCACCTGCCGGATCGACACGCCCTGGAACTTTGCGCCGGGTTGCGTGACGCCGGCATAGTCGAGCAGCGTCGGCGTGATGTCGGTCCACGAGACCAGCGCATCGGAGACGCGGGCGGCCTTCATATTGTCCGGCGCCTTGACGATCAGCGGCAGGCGGATGCCGGGATCGTAGAGCGTGGTCTTGGCGCCGGGGAAGGCGATGCCGTTGTCCGAGAGATAGATGATGATCGTGTTGTCGTATTTGCCCGCCGCCTTGAGTTCGGCGATCAGCTTGCCGACGCCCTGGTCGAGCCGCGATACCGCCTGATAATATTGCGCCAGCTCGCCGCGCGTCTCGGGGATGTCGGGCAGGAAACGGGGAACCTCGACCCTGGCCGGGTCGTAGGTCACCTCGGTCACGCCGGGATGGCCCTGCGGCAGATTGCCGAAGCTGTTAGGCCTGGTCACGTCGTGCGGGCCGAGCCGGTGCGGATCGTCGGTCGCGAAATAGAGGAAGAAGGGCCGCGGATCCTTGGCGGCGATCACGCGGTCCGACAGCTCGGCCATCTCCACCGCGTTGCGGCCGACCGTGTACGGCTCCTTCGCGCTCGGCTCGAGCACCTCGTCGAATTTGTAGACCCCGGCCGGCGCCACATGGTTCTTGCCGACGATCGCAGTGCGGTAGCCGTTGGCCGACAGCATCGCGGGCAGCGACTTGATGCGGGGAGAGGTCTGGAAATTATACGGCGCCTGGGCAAGGCCGTACATGCCGTTGCTATGACCCTGCAGCCCGGTGAGCAGCACCGAGCGGCTCGGGCTGCAGCTCGCCGTGGTCGCGAAGGCGCTGGTGAAGCGCACGCCCTCGGCCGCAAGCTGGTCGAGATTAGGGGTCTTGATGACGCGATTGCCATAGGCGCCGATCGCATCGGTGCCGTGGTCGTCCGCGACGATCAGCACGATGTTGGGGCGTTGCGTGGGCGCGGGCGGGGACGCGTTTCCCTGCGGGCGCGGCTGGGCCGGGGCGCTGGCGGCGAAGAGGAGCGGCGCGACGCTGGCTCCCAATGCGGCCAGCACCGCGGTTCTGCGATGGATACGCAACGCCCTCTCCCTCTCGATTCTGTTCGCCTGATTAAATACGTTTTATTTTGGCGTCAATCGGCTTCACGCTGGAACCGGCGGTTCGAAAGGAATAGGGATTCGCTCGTTGGAACTGAGCGCGATTCGACGAATCGCCATGCGGCCCGCAGCACCGTGGGGCAATTCTCCAATTACATCGGCGCAGTTGACAAGCCCTAGCTCAAGCCTATCAATAAAACATATATAATGCGGTTTGCCGCGGCGATCGCAGCTTTGCGTGCTTGGGAGAGTATATGATCGAGATACGGCGACGGACGTTCGGGGGAGGCCTGCTGGCCGCGCTTTCGCTGCCATCGGCAGCGGCGGCGAGGCTGCGTCCGGACAAGGCCAAGGACATGACGCCGATCGTGCGCGCCGAACTCGACCGGCTCGCCAGACAGGGCGGGGGCACCCTGTCGCTGCCCGCGGGCGAGCATCATTTCTGGCCCGACGCCGCGCTGGTCCGCGACCTCTATATCTCGAACAACGATCCCGGTCGGAACCAGATCATCTTCCCGGTCGACGGGCACGAGAAGCTGACGATCGACGGCAATGGTTCGCGGCTGGTGTTCCATGGCGAGGTGACGCCGTTCGTGCTGCTCGGGGCGCGCGACATCACGCTGCGCAATTTCGAGATCGACTGGGACGTGCCCTTCCACTGCGAGGGCGATGTGCTTGCCGCCGATCCGGGCGGCGGCTGGGTCGAGATCCATGTGCCCGAGCCCTTTTCCTACCGGCTCGACGCCGAGGGGCAGTTCCATTTCCATGGCGAGGGATTCGAGCGGACCGGGATCGGCAACATCCTCGCCTTCGACCGCGTCCGGCATGAGACCGCCTACCAGGTCGCCGACAATTTCTTCCTGACCCGCGACGGCAAATATGTCCGGAAATACAAGGTCAGCGAGATCGCGCCGCGCCGGCTGCGCATCGAGGTGCCGGGCAAGTTCCGCGACACGCCCGAGCCCGGCCAGCGCGTCGTGCTGCAGCCGCGCCGGCGCAAGGCGCCCGCGATCCACATCGCCAATTCGGATCGCGTGAAGCTCGAGCGCGTCGCGATCCGCCATGCCGGCTGCATGGGCGTGATCGCGCAGCTGAGCAGCGACATCTCGCTCGACCAGTGCGAGGTGCGGCCGCGGCCGGATTCGGGGCGCTATGTCTCGACGATGTTCGACGCGACGCATTTCGTGAACTGCTCGGGCACGATTGCGCTGCGCGGCTGCCATACGAGCAACCATATCGACGACGGGCTCAACGTCCACGGCATCTTCCTGCCGATCCTAAGCGCGAACGAGGCCGGCCTCATCTCCGCCGAGCGCGCCGACTTCCAGCAGCACGGCATCGACGTGCTCGCGAGGAATGATGCGATCACCATCGCCGACGCGACCACGCTCGAGATCTGGTATCGCGGCAAGGTGAAGTCGGTTCGCTATCCCGACGATCGCCAGCTCGAGCTCGAGGTCGTGCCGCCGCTGCCGCGCGCGCCGGGCAAGGGCGACGTCATCAACAATCTCTCGCGCAATCCCGACGTGATCTTCTCGGGCGGGTCGATCGGCAAGAACCGCGCGCGCGGCGTGCTGGTCTCGACCGCGGGCAAGGTGCTGATCGAGAAGAGCCGCTTCCACGCGCCCGGCTCGGCGATCCGCGTCTCGAGCGGCGTCGATCACTGGTATGAATCAGGACCCGCGAGCGAGGTCGTGATCCGCGACAATGAGTTCGACAATTGCCGCTACGGCCTGTGGGGCGAGGCGGTGATCGACATCGTCGCGGTCGATGGCAAGGATTCGACCAGCACCGTCCCCTATCATGGGCGCGTCGCGATCACCGGCAACCGCTTCGCCACCTTCGACGGGCTGCTCGTCCACGCCTATCGCACCGCCGAGCTGGTGTTCCGCGACAACCGCATCGAGGCGAGCACCGCCTATCCGCCGTTCCGCACCGTCACCAGCCCGATCCAGGTCAACGCGGTCGGCAAGCTCGACATCGCGAACAACGAGGTGAAGGGATTCAACTTCGCTTCGCTCTCGAAAGTCTCGGAGCAGACGCACAAATGAGCCGGCTATTCCCTGGCGCGACGCTCGCGGCCGTACCGACGGCGGGCATGCCATAGACGCGGATTCGCCTCCCGATGCTTGCGGCTCGATTTTAGGCCGCTTGGCCGCTATCCCTGTTCCTCCAGGCAATTCAGGCGGGAGCATGATGGCAGCATTGTTGCAGTCGGGCGAAGGGAATAAGGGCCTCGGCCGCATCACCCGATCGATCGTCGACGCGATCGGGATCGCGATCGTCACCGGCCAGCATCGCCCGAACGAGCTGCTGCCCGTCGAGACCGCGATGGCCGCGCGCTACGAGGCGAGCCGCAGCGTGCTGCGCGAGGCGATCAAGGTGCTCAACGCCAAGGGGCTGCTGACCGCACGGCCGCGCGCCGGCACCTTCGTCACGCCGCCGTCCGAATGGAATCTGTTCGATCCCGACGTGCTGCGCTGGACGCTCTATGGCGGCTTCTCGCTGCCGCTGCTGATCGAGTTCACCGAGGTGCGCCTCGGCATCGAACCGATGGCGGCGGCGCTCGCCGCGAGCCGCGCCGACGAAGAAAATATCATATTAATTGAGAAGGGCTATGACCGCATGGTCGCAGCCGAGATCGGCCAGGACGACCGGCTCGCCTCCGACGTCGCCTTCCATCTCGCGATCCTCGACGCGAGCGGGAACCGCTTCTATCGCCGGCTCAAGCCGCTCGTCTCGACCGCGCTGCATTTCTCGATCGGGCTCACCAACACCTTGTCGCACGACCATGATGTCAAGCTCGAGGCGCATCGCCGCGTGCTCCAGGCGATCAAGCTCAGCGATCCGCCGGCGGCGCGCGCGGCGCTCGAACTGCTGTTGCTCGAGACGCGCGCGCTGATCCGCAGCGCGCATCCGGTGGAAGAGAAGGCGCCGCTCGCCACCGATTGAGGGTGGTGAATAAATATGTTTTATACTTGACCTCTCGGACCCCGGAGAATAACCCGGACCTGTAGCCTGCAAGCGGGCGTCAGGGAGGGGACCGGGTGGATCGTGGCGAGCAGATCGGGGATGTCCTGCGGCATGTCGGCATCGACGCACGCGTCGCTGCCGTGCAGCCGCTGACGGGCGGCGTCTCGTCCGACATCTTCCGCGTCGAGCTGGACGATCGCACGGTCTGCGTGAAGTTCGCGATCGATCAGCTGCGCGTCGCCAGCGAATGGCGCGCGCCGGTCGGCCGCAGCGCCGCCGAGCATGCCTGGCTCGCCTTCGTCGCCTCGGCCTTTCCCGGCTTCGTGCCGTCGCTGCTCGGAGTCGACGACGCCAATCACGCGATCGTCATGGAATTCCTGCCCCCCGCGGACCATCCGACCTGGAAGGCGCGGCTGCTGGCCGGCGACATTGATGTGGCGTTTGCCGGCGAGGTCGGCGCGCGGCTCGCGGCGATCCATTCGCGTTCGGCGATCGAGCCGCGCATGGCCGAGCGGTTCGACAATGCCGACAACTTCGCGTCGCTGCGGCTCGATCCCTATCTGCGCTTCACCGCCGCGCGCCATCCCGATCTCGCGAGCCAGCTCGAGGCACTGGCCGCCGCGCTCGCCACGGCGCGGATCGCGCTGGTGCATGGCGACATCAGCCCCAAGAACATCCTGTGCGGGCCCAAGGGGCCGGTGTTCATCGATGCTGAATGCGCGACCTTCGGCGACCCGGCATTCGATATCGCCTTCTGCCTCAATCATCTGGTGATCAAATCGATCGTCTTCCCTTCGGTGTGGCTGGAGGCGTCGGCGGAGGCCCTGTGGACCGCCTATCGCGCCGGGATCGATTGGGAGCCCGCGGCGGCGGTGCAGGCGCGCGTCGCGCGCATCCTGCCCGCGCTGATGCTGGCGCGCGTCGATGGCAAGTCGCCGCTCGAATATCTGACGCCGGAAAGCGGCGATGCCGTCCGCCGCATCGCCCGCGCCGTGCTGCGCGGCGAAGCGAGAGTGCCCGGCGGGCTTTTCATCAGGGAGGCATTGGCATGAGCGTGTCGCGGATCATTGGCGTCCATGCGCGGCGCGTCTGGGATTCGCGCGGCTTGCCCACGGTCGAGGTCGAGGTTGCGCTCGCCGGGGGCGGGCGGGGCCGGGCGATCGCGCCGGCCGGCGCGTCGTGCGGATCGCGCGAGGCGATCGAGCTGCGCGACGGCGGCGCGGCGTTCGGCGGCAAGGGCGTCGCGCGCGCGGTCGCCAATGTCGAGGCCTATATCGCGCCCGCGCTGATCGGGCTCGATGCGACCGACCAGGCGGCGGTGGATGCGCGGATCGAGGCGCTCGACCCCGGCCCGGCCTTCGCCGCGCTGGGCGGCAATGCGGTCGTCGCGACGTCGCTAGCGGTGCTCCACGCCGCGGCTGCTGCTTCGGGCGAGCCGCTGTGGCGCCACCTCGCGCGAAGCCGCGGCACGTGCCCGTCGCTGCCCTTGCCCGAGATCCAGATCTTTGGCGGCGGGGCGCATGCCGCGAAGCGCGTGGACGTGCAGGACTTCATGATCATGGCGCCCGGCGCGGCGAGCTTTGACGAGGCCATGGCGATCACCGCCGAGGTCTATCGCGCCGCCGGCCGCTGCATGGCCGAGCGCGGCAAGCTCGCCGGGGTCGCCGACGAGGGCGGCTGGTGGCCCGATTTCGCGTCGAACGAGGACGCGCTCGACATGCTGATGCGCGCGATCGAGGCGGCAGGCGAGACGCCGGGCGACCGCGTGGTGATCTCGCTCGACATCGCCGCGACCCAATTCCGCGATGGCGACGGCTACCGCCTCGCGCTCGACGATACCCGGCTCGACACCGATGCGCTGATCGAGAAGCTCGGCGGCTGGATCGATCGCTATCCGATCGCCGCGATCGAGGATCCGGTGGCGGAGGACGACGATGCCGGCTTCCGCGCCTTCGCCCGCGCCTATGGCGACCGCGTCCAGCTGGTCGGCGACGACTATCTCGTGACCGATGCTGCCCGTGTCGCCTGGGCGGCGGGCGAGGGCGCCTGCAACACCGCGCTGATCAAGGTCAACCAGGCCGGCACCGTCAGCCGCGCGATCGCCGCGCTCGACGCCGCCAAGCGCGCCGGCTGGGGCACGATCGTCTCCGCCCGCTCGGGCGAGAGCGAGGACGTGTCGATCAGCCATCTCGCGGTCGGGCTCGATTCCGGCCAGCTCAAGGTCGGCTCGTTCGCGCGCAGCGAGCGCATGGCCAAATGGAACGAATGCCTGCGGATCGAGGAAGCGCTCGGCGCCGACGCGCGCTTCGCCGCGGGCGCACCGCTTGCCGCAACCTGGTGGGGCCAGGCGCGCGCGCCCATTCGCAATGGAGAATATGCGTGAAATTGTTTCGCTACGGGCAGGCCGGCGCCGAGCGCCCCGGAGTCATCGATGCCGAAGGGCACGCCTTCGACGTCTCCGCGCTGGTCGGCGATTTCGCGCCGGACACGCTGCGCGGCTTCGACCCGGCCGATCTCGCGGGGCAACCCGAAGTCGATCTCGCCGGCACGCGCATGGGGTCGCCGCTCGCGCGCTTCGGCATGATCTGGTGCATCGGCCTCAACTATGTCGACCACGCGCAGGAAGCCGGCATGGCGATCCCGTCCGAGCCAGTGGTGTTCAGCAAGGCGCCGAGCTCGGTCTGCGGCCCCAATGATCCGATCCCCTTCCGCCAGGACATGACCAAGCTCGATTGGGAGGTCGAGCTTGGCATCGTGGTCGGGCGCCCGGCTTATCACGTCGCCGAAGCCGACGCGCTCGACCACGTCTTTGGCTATACGGTGGTCAACGACGTGTCCGAACGCGCCTGGCAGCTCGACCGCGGCGGCCAGTGGATGAAGGGCAAGTGCCACCCCAATTTCTGCCCGGTCGGACCCTGGCTGGTGACGCGCGACGAGGTGCCCGATCCGCAGGCGCTGTCGCTGTGGCTCGAGGTCAATGGCGAGCGCAAGCAGGACGGCAACACCGCCTCGATGATCTTCCCGGTCGCGCGGATCGTCAGCTATTTGAGCCAGTTCGCGCGGCTCGAACCCGGCGACCTGATCTGCACCGGCACGCCCGCGGGGGTCGGCGCGGGCTTCAAGCCGCAGGTCTTCCTCAAGCCCGGCGACAGCGTGCGGCTCGGCATCGCCGGCATGGGCGAGCAGCAACAGCGGGTGGAAGCGGCGTGAACCGGATCGATCTCCAGGGCCGCGTCGCGGTGGTCACCGGCGGTGCGCAGGGCATCGGCGCCGCGGTCGCGCACCGGCTCGCGCAATCGGGCGCGCGGGTCGTGGTGTGGGACCTCGAATGCACCGCGCCCGACCATCTCCAGGTCGACGTCGCCGACGAGGCGAGCATCGCCGCCGCGGCCGAGGTCACGCTCAAGGCGCATGGCGCGATCGACATCCTGGTCAACAGCGCCGGTATCGCCGGTCCCACCGCCAACACCTGGGAATATAGCCTGGCCGACTGGCAGCGCGTGCAGCGGATCAACACCGACGGCACCTTCCTGTGCTGCCGCGCGGTGCTGCCCGGGATGATCGAGCGCAACTATGGCCGCGTGGTCAACATCGCCTCGATCGCCGGCAAGGAGGGCAATCCCAAGGCGGCCGCCTACAGCTCGTCCAAGGCGGCGGTGATCGCGCTGACCAAGTCGCTCGGCAAGGAGCTGGCGGGGCACGACATCGCGGTCAATTGCGTCACGCCCGCCGCCGCGCGCACGCGCATCTTCGACTCGGTGTCGCAGGAGTTCGTCGATTACATGCTCGCCAAGATCCCGCGCGGCCGCTTCCTCGAGCTCGAGGAGATCGGCTCGATGATCGCGTGGATGGTCTCGGCCGAGAACTCCTTCACCACCGGCGCCGTGTTCGACATATCGGGCGGGCGGGCGACCTACTGACCCGGCCATAGGGGAGGCATCGATCATGTCCACCATCGATATCGCGATCGTCGTCGTCTATTTCATCGCGATCTTCGGGCTCGCGCAGCTGGTCTCGCGCGAGAAGGCGGGGCACGCCAAGGACAGCACCGACTATTTCCTCGCGTCGAAGAACCTGCCCTGGTGGGCGATCGGCGCCTCGCTGATCGCGGCCAACATCTCGGCCGAGCAGATCGTCGGCATGTCCGGATCGGGCTATGCGATCGGGCTCGCCATCGCGTCCTACGAGTGGATGGCGGCGGCGACATTGCTGATCGTCGGCAAATGGTTCCTGCCGATCTTCCTGCGCAACGAGATCTACACCATGCCGCAGTTCCTCGAGCGGCGGTTCGGCCCGACGATCCGGACGGTGATGGCGGTGTTCTGGCTCGGCCTCTACATCTTCGTGAACCTGACCTCGATCATCTGGCTCGGCTCGATCGCGGTAGCGCAGGTGACCGGCATCGACCAGGACGCCGCGCTCTACGGCCTCGCCGCCTTCGCGCTGATCTACCAGTTGCGCGGCGGCCTGAAGGCGGTGGCGCTGACCGACATCGTCCAGGTCACCTTGCTGGTGCTCGGCGGGCTGATGATCAGTGCGCTCACGCTCGGCAAGATCGGGGAGGGCAGTATCGTCGCGGGCTTCACCAAGCTCACCACCGCGGTGCCCGGCCATTTCGAGATGATCCTCGATCCCTCGCATCCCTTCTTCAAGGACCTGCCCGGCATCGCCGTGGTCGCGGGCGGCATGTGGATCGCCAACCTCGCTTACTGGGGCTTCAACCAGTATATCATCCAGCGCGCGCTGGCCGCGAAGAACATCCAGGAAGCGCAAAAGGGCGTCGTCTTCGCCGCCTATCTGAAGCTGTTGATGCCCGTGATCATCGTGCTGCCCGGCATCGCCGCGGTGATGCTGGCGCCCGGGCTCGACAAGCCCGACCAGGCCTATCCCACGATGATGCGGCTGCTACCGACCGGCATGCTCGGCCTCGTCTTCGCGGCGCTGACCGCGGCGATCATCGCCTCGGCCGCGTCGAAGATCAATTCGATCGGGACGATCTTCACGCTCGATCTCTACCGCAAGTTCCGCCCGGAGCGCTTCACCGGAATCGCCGAAGGCGCGAGCGAGACCGCCGCCGCGGTATCGCCCGAGGAACGCCGCCGCGAGGAGCGCGAGCTGGTGCTGGTCGGCCGGATCAGCGCGGTGGTGGCGACGGTGATCGCCGCCGCCGCGGCGCGCCCGCTGCTCGGGGATTCGGACCAGGCCTTCCAGTTCATCCAGGAATATACCGGCTATTTCACGCCGGGCATCACGGTGATCTTCCTGCTCGGTCTGTTCTGGAAGCGTGCGAGCGAGGCGGGGGCGCTGACCGGCGCGATCGGATCGCTGGTGCTGTCGATCCTGTTCGCGCAATATTGGCCATCGCTGCCGTTCATGAACCGCTGGCTGGTGGTGTTCCTGGTCGCGCTGGTGTTCGCGATGATCGTCTCGCTGCTCCTGCCGCAACGCCGTGCCGACCATATCGAGACGCGCGACGTCAGCTATCGCACCACCCCGCTGTTCAATGCGCTCGGCGCCGGGATCATCGTGATCCTCGTCGCGCTCTACGCCGTCTTCTGGTGACCATGGACGATATACCCATACCGATTGCTGTCGTCGGCATCGGCAAGATTGCGCGCGACCAGCATCTACCGGCGATCGCGGCGAGCCCGGCGTTCGAACTGGCGGCCGTGGTCTCGGCGCATGCCGACGATCTCGACGTGCCGGCCTTGCGGACGATCGAGGCGCTGGCGGCCGCGCTGCCCGAAGTCCGCGCGGTCGCGATCTGCACCCCGCCGATCGGGCGCCACGCGCTGATCGCCGCCGCGTTCCGCGCCGGGCTGCACGTGCTGATCGAGAAGCCGCCCGCCGCGACGCTGGCCGAGGCCGAGGGGTTCGCGGCGCTGGCCGCGGCGGCGGGGCGCGGCTTCTACGCCACCTGGCACGCGCGCGAGGCGCCCGCGGTCGCCCCGGCGCGCGCGTGGCTGGCGGACAAGCAGGTGCGCCGCACCGAGATCCGCTGGCTCGAGGATGTCCGCGTCTGGCACCCGGGACAGCAATGGATCTGGAAGCCCGGGATCGGCGTGTTCGATCCCGGCATCAACGCCTTCTCGATCGCGACCCATATCCTGCCCGGGCCGCTCGCCGTGCAGGAGGCGGCGCTGCATTTCCCCGAGAATCGCGACGCGCCGATCGCCGCCGAGCTCGCCCTCGCCGACGGCCACGGCGCGCCGGTCGACGTGCAGTTCTCGTTCGACCAGCAGGGGCCGCAGCGCTGGGACATCCGCGTCGAGACCGACCGCGGCATGCTCGACCTGGTCGAGGGCGGCAACCGCCTGCTGATCGACGGCGCGCCGGTGCCGGTGCCACACCTCCCGGAATATCACCGCATCTATGCGCGCTTCGCCGATATCGTCGCCGATGGACGGATCGACGCAGACCTCGCGCCGTTCCGCCTGGTCGCGGATGCCTTCCTGCTCGGCACGCGCCGGACCGCGGCGCCCTTCTTCGACCAGATTGAAGAGAAGAACACAAAACGGATGGCAATATGACGGATGGCAAGCGCGCGCTGCGGTCACGCGCATGGTTCGACAACGCGTCGAACCCCGATCTCACCGCAATCTATATCGAGCGCTATCTGAACTTTGGCCTCAGCCTCAAGGAACTCCAGTCGGACCGTCCGGTGATCGGCATCGCCCAGTCGGGCAGCGACCTGGTGCCGTGCAACCGCCATCATCTCGTGCTCGCCGAGCGCGTGCGCGAGGGCATCCGCGACGCCGGCGGCATCCCGATCGAATTCCCCACCCACCCGCTGCAGGAGACCGGCAAGCGCCCCACCGCCGGACTAGACCGCAACCTTGCCTATCTCGGCCTGGTCGAGGTGCTCCATGGCTATCCGCTCGACGGCGTCGTCCTCACCATTGGCTGCGACAAGACCACCCCCGCCGCGCTGATGGCCGCGGCCACCGTCAACATCCCCGCGATCGCGCTGTCGGTCGGCCCGATGCTGAGCGGCTGGCACGAAGGCGAGCGGATCGGCTCGGGCACGATCATCTGGAAGGCGCGCGAGCTGCTCTCGCAGGGCAAGATCGATTACAAAGGCTTCATCGCGCTCGCCGCCCAGTCGGCGCCGTCGACCGGCTATTGCAACACGATGGGCACCGCGACGACGATGAACAGCCTCACCGAGGCTTTGGGCATGTCGCTCCCCGGTTCGGCCGCGGTCCCCGCGCCGCATCGCGACCGGCAGGAAGCGGCATGGGAAACCGGCAAGGCGATCGTCGAGATGGTGCGCGCCGACCGCAAGCCCTCCGACATCCTGACGCGCGAGGCGTTTCTCAACGCGATCGTCGTCAATTCGGCGATCGGCGGCTCGACCAACGCGCCGATCCACCTCAACGCGATCGCGCGCCATATCGGCGTGGACCTCACGCTGGAAGATTGGGAGCACCACGGCGCGGATGTGCCGCTGCTGGTCAACCTCCAGCCCGCCGGCAAGTATCTCGGCGAGGATTATCACCGCGCGGGTGGCGTGCGCGCGGTGATGGGGATGCTGCTCGAGGCGGGGATGCTCGCCAGCGACGCGCTGAGCGCCAATGGGTGCAGCGTCGCAGAGAATGTCCGTGGCTTCGCGACGCTCGACCGCGACGTGATCCGGCCGGTGAGCACGCCGCTCAAGCCCGACGCCGGGCTCACGGTGCTACGCGGCAATCTGTTCGACGGCGCGGTGATGAAGCGTTCGGTGATCTCCGAGGCATTCCGTGCGCGCTACCTGTCCGATCCCGACAATCCAAATGCGTTCGAGGGCAGGGCGGTCGTGTTCGACGGGCCGGAGGATTATCACGCGCGGATCGACGATCCCGCGCTTGCGATCGACGAATGCTGCATCCTGGTCATGCGCGGCGCGGGCCCGGTCGGCTATCCCGGCGGCGCCGAGGTCGTCAACATGCGCCCGCCCGCCGCGCTGATCGCCGCGGGGATCGAGGCGCTGCCGTGCCTCGGCGACGGGCGCCAGTCGGGCACCAGCGGCTCGCCCTCGATCCTCAACGCCGCGCCCGAGGCGGCGGTGGGCGGGGGCCTTGCGCTGTTGCGCACGGGGGACCGCATCCGCATCGATCTCAACACCGGCTCGGCCGATATGCTGGTCGATGCCGCCGAACTCGCGCGCCGCCACGCGGGCGGGGCGAAGCCGTTCGCCCCGCCCGCGCAGACGCCGTGGCAGGAGATCCAGCGCGGGATGGTCGGCCAGTTCGACACCGGCGCGACGCTCGAGCCCGCGGTCAAGTACCAGCGCATCGCCCAGAACGGCCTGCCGCGCGACAGCCACTGATGCGCGTCATGCCACGCCACGCCGGCTAGGAAAGATTGCCTCCCCGGCAGGCAGATCGCTACGAGGGAGGAAAAATAGGGAGAGGTAGATGGCCGTGACGGAGACCCCGGCGGACGCCGGCGCGATGCGCTCGACCCTGGAGACCGACGGCGAAGCGCGCCGCGCGTTGCGCAAGGCGGCGGGGCGCCTGCTTCCCTTTCTCGGCCTGCTCTATTTCATCTCCTTCCTCGATCGCGTGAATGTCGGTTTCGCCGCGTTGACGATGAACGCCGATCTCGGTCTCACCGCGGTCGCCTATGGCGCGGGCACCGGGATCTTCTTTCTCGGCTATTTCCTGTTCGAGGTGCCGTCGAACCTGATCCTCGCGCGGGTCGGCGCACGGCGCTGGATCTCGCGGATCATGGTGACCTGGGGCCTGCTCACGATCGCCTCGGCGTTCGTCACCGGCCCGGTCAGCTTCTGGATCGTGCGCTTCCTGCTCGGCGTCGCCGAGGCGGGCTTCTTTCCCGGCATCATCCTCTATCTCACTTACTGGTTCCCCGCGCCGATGCGGGGGCGGATCATGGGCTGGTTCCTCGTCGCGCTGCCGCTGTCGAGCGCGTTCGGGGCGCCGATCTCGACCTGGCTGCTCGACAAGCCGTTCCTCGGCCTCACTGGCTGGCAGGGCATGTTCGTGATCGAGGGGATTCCCGCCGTGCTGCTCGGCGTGGTGGTGTGGATGATCCTGCCGGACCGGCCGCGCGACGCGCGCTGGCTCGACACGCAAGAGGCCGCGGCAATCGAGCGCGCGGTGCGCGAGGAGCATCGCGGCGGTGGACGTCACGAGCTGCCGTGGGACGCGGCGCGCAGCCCGCAGGTCTGGCATCTCGCCCTCATCTATTTCGGCATCGTCACCGGGCTCTACGGCTTCGCTTTCTGGGGGCCGCAGATGATCAAGGCGCTGGCCGGCGCCAGCAACCAGCAGACCGGCGCGCTGACCATGCTGCCCTATCTCCTCGCCGCCGCCGCGATCATCTTGTGGGGGCGCAGCTCGGACGCGCGGCAGGAGCGGCGCTGGCATCTCGCCATTCCGATGCTGGTCGGCGCCGCCGGGTTCGCCTCCGCGAGCCTGGTGCCGGCCAATGCCGTGCTGAGCCTGATCGCCTTCACCGCCGCGATCATGGGCGTCTATGCCGCGCTGCCGGTGTTCTGGACCCGCCCCGCGGCGATCCTGGCGGGCACCGGCGCCGCCGCGGGAATCGCGCTGGTCAACGCGGTCGGCAATCTCGGCGGCTATTTCGGCCCGACCGCGATCGGGCTGCTCAAGGATACCGGAGGCTATGGCGCGGGGCTCGGCTTCCTCGCGGCGGTGCTGCTCGCGGGGGCAGTGCTCGCCCTGGCGCTTCCCGCGCTGCCGGCCGGCAACAAGGACGTCTGAAGAAAGGTGCCTGGCCGCGCATCGCGAGATGCGCGGCCGGGCCGAGTTTCACATGGCGGTGATGGTGGCGCCGCCCGATGCCGCGCTATTGTTGCGCGAGGTGTCGAAGGCGACGAGCGTGTAGCTATATTGCACGCCCGCCTTGGCCGTGATGTCCTGATAGCTCGTGCCGGTCACGCCTGTGGCGATCACCACCGGCGTGCCGCCGGACGGCGTGCGCGTGACGGCATAGCCATCCAGGTCGCTCGCGCCCGATGCGGTCCAGCTCAGCGTGACGATCCCCGGCGCGGCTGAAGCGCCGACTCCGGTCGGGGCTGCGGGCGCGATGGAATCGGTCACGCATGCCCAGGCGAAGCCGCTCGTCATCAGCATCGTCAATGGGCTGCGGTCGATCAGCGTGTCGTGGATGCACGGCGTGGTCGATGTGTGGTCGAGCAGGATGCCGCGCGCGAAGCTGTCCTCGATACGCACGCCGCTGACCCGCAGGCCGGTGGTGTCGAACGCGGCGATGGCGTCGTCGCCGGTGCCGAAGAACCGGCTGTTCTCGACCACCGCATCGAGCAGCGGCCCTTCAGTGGGCTGGCCGATCTGCGGTCCGCCTTCGGAGGTCGACAGATAGGGGACCTTGCCGTCGATCGCCGGCCCGCGCTCGACCGAAATGTTGGAGAAGCGCAGATGATCGATTCCGTTACGGAACAGCAGCCGGCTGGCGCGGGTGAAGCGGACATTCTCGATCGTGATCGAATCGCCTCCGGAGAACCAGAACGGCTCGCCTGCCTTCTTCGATTTCACCGCAACGGTGTCGCCTAAGGCATAGGTTCCGCCATGGACACCAGTGCCGATCACCCAGTCGCCATTGGCAAGCTGGTGCTTCTGCTGCCAGCTGGTCTGGCCATTGCCGTCCTGCACCAGATAGGGCTCGCCGCCCGGCCCGTAGCGATATTTGCGGATGTAGCGGCCCTGGCCGAAGGTCTCGTCATAGACCGACAGGATGCTGGGGAAGCCGGGATCGATGCGCACCACCACGAAGCGGTTCGGCGTGGTGGTATGCGTGCCGAGGTTGGTCAGCACCTGATCGCCGAACACGTTGGGGTCGGGATCCGCGCCCCACACCGCCCCGGCGCGGAAGCCGACGATCGTGCCCTGGGTCACCGTTTCCTGCGCACGCGTCAGATGCATGTTGCAGATATGGAGGCGATGGACGTTGATGCCCCGGAAGCCGGTCGCGCGGATGTTGCTGAAGCGCAGCGTCGTGGCGTTCATGCCCGCCCCCTCGAACACCAGCCAGCCCTGCGCGGCGGGACGCGAATGGTTGAGGTTGTTGAGGCTGATTCCGGGGTCGCCGGCGATGTCCCAGTCGCCGGAATCGATCTGGAGCACGATCGTGGTGTCGGGATCGTTGGCCGAATCGGCCCACCAGTTGTTGGCGGCGGCGACCGCGGCGCTGAGCGCCTCGCGCGTAGTCTCTCCGCCGCCGAACTGGTCCGCGACGTCCCAATATTCCACATTGGTGGTGGGGTAGCTACACTGGGTCGCGTTGGGATCGAAACCGGTGCTGGTCGTGAACGACGCGGTGCCGAGCGCAGCTTCGTTCGCAGCCGGGCGCACTGGCGCATCACCCGCCGCGCGCGGAATCTGGACGGTGCCGGCCGGTTCGCCGGGCGCGCTGATCGTGATGCCGGTGGCAGCAGCGGCTGCAACCGCCCCGGCCGCTACGCAGGCAAGCAATTTGTGTGGGAAATTTCGAGTCCTGTTCATGCCCCTCTCCTCGTTGCGGGAGCGCCGTTTCGCGAGACCTCCCTATTTATATGCTTTATTTTGCAACTTGGACTCAAAGTCAATAAATCATATTTAAGCCGGTTTTTGCCTTCAGCGCCGGACGCATTGCCAAGCTTGCGCAACTGTCGCAGCCTCGCGCGCGAGGGCGAGAGTTGATGACCAGGGCCATTCCACGATCCAGTCCCGGCGCGGGCAAGGTGTCGCTCGAAGCGCTCGATGCGCGTTTCCGGGCGTCGCTCGATCGCTATTTCTCGCGCCGCATGCGCGACCGGGGCGAGATCGAGGATCTGATCCAGGAAGTGTTCCTGCGGCTCGCCAGGCGCGGCAGCCTCGACGATGTCGACAAGATCGGCGGCTATGTGTTCGAGACCGCGAGCAGCGTCCTGACCGACCGGTTGCGGCGGAAGCGCAGCCGGTTCGAGGCGGATCATGAGGCGTTCGACGGGCAGCGCCACGGCGATGTGGATTTTTCGCCCGAGCGCGTCCTATTGGGCAAGGAAGCATTGGGACGGGCGACCGCCGTGCTCCTCGAATTGCCCGAACGGACGCGAGTGGTTTTCGTGATGCGACGCCTCGAAGGGATGCGCTATCTGGACATCGCCGCGCGACTGGGCATCTCGGTCAGCGCGGTCGAGAAGCATATGACGCGCGCCATGACGCATCTCGTGCAGCGGTTGGGCGAGCCATGATTTCGCTGGCGCGAACCAACCCCATACTGGGCATGACCGCCGACGAGGCCGCGGTCTATTGGGTGCTGCGGCACGACCGGGAGGAGCTATCGGCTGCCGACCGGGCCGCTTTTGCCGCCTGGCTCGACGCCAGCGAGGCGAATGCCCGCGCGTTCCGCAAGGCCAATGGCGTGTGGGACGTGTTCGATCAGGCCGACGCCGATCCGCATCTGACCGCGCTGCGCCAGGCAGCGCTCGCCACGCCTGCACCGCGCCGGCGCTGGATCCCGGCGCTGGGCGCGGGTCTCGCGGCCAGCCTTGCCGCGGCGGCGCTGCTGCTTCCGGGCCAGCTCGGGCTGATCGACGGTCCGCACACGCCCGCGGCGGACGTGATGGCGGGAACCGAGGCTCAGCCGGCGGCGGCGCGGTTCGCCACTGCCAAGGGCGAGCGCCGCACCGTCTCGCTGCCCGACGGCACGCGCGTGACGCTCAACACCGACACCGCCATCGCGCTCGCCTACACCCCCGGGAGCCGTCATGTCCGCCTGCTGCGCGGCCAGGCGCTGTTCGAGGTGGCGAAGGATGCCGCCCGGCCCTTCTCGGTCGAGGCCGCGGGCCGCCGCGTGACCGCGCTCGGCACGGTGTTCGAGGTCCGCCTCGATCCCGGCCGGATGAAGGTGGTGCTGATCGAAGGGCGCGTGGTAGTCGATCGTGCCGCGGGCGGTTCCGAGCTGCCCGATCCCGCGCCCACGTTGCTCAAGCCGGGGCAGGCGCTGGTCGCCGAGCTCGGCGTCCCGCAGCGCGTCGCGCCGGTGGATGTCGGCAGCGAACTGATGTGGCGCGAGGGCTATGTCTCGCTCGAGGACACGCCCCTCGCCGCGGCGGTCGCCGAGATGAGCCGCTACACCGCCGCGCCGATCCGCGTGCTCGACGAGGAGACCGGGCGGATGCGGGTCAGCGGCGTGTTCCGCACGGGCGACGCCGACCGCTTCGCCGGGCTGGTGCGCGAGCTGCTGCCGGTGCGCGTCGAGCGGCTCGCCGACGGAAGCGTGACGATCGCGCGTACCGCGGATACCGCCTCGTCGAAAAAATCTTCGCCGGCCGATGTGGAAAACTGAGCGGGGCGCGTCCTGATCTTTTGAAGACCGGCTGAAGCCGGCTTTGCAAGGGAGGGGAACCATGCGCCGCAATCGCCGCCACAAAACCGCTTTTCGCCTGCTGGCCCTGATCGGCATCGCGCCGCTCGCATTGTCGACGGTGCCCGCCGTCGCCCAGGCCAGTCCGCGCGCGGCGATCCAGCTCGAGGCGCAGAGCCTGTCGTCCGCACTGACCCGGCTCGGCCGACAGACCCGGACCGAGATCGTCTTCAATCCGGCGCTGGTGCGCGGCAAACAGGCCCCGGCGCTCCGGGGAAGCTACTCGGCCGCCGAAGCGATCGACCGCCTGATCGCCGGCCACGGCCTGCGCGCCCGGCCGACCTCGGGCGGCGCCTTCGTGATCGAGGCGCAGGAATCGCCGCCGGTCGCGCGCGCCCCGCAGACCTCAGACGCCGGGCCCACTGTCGACGATGCCTCCGGCGCCACGGAGGACGACGAAGTCGTCGTCACCGGCACGCTGCTGCGCGGCGTCGCGCCGACCGGCACCAATGTGGTGAGCGTGAAGCGCGACGACGTGCTGGCGACTGGTGCGAGTTCGGCGAACGACCTGCTCGCCTCGATCCCCCAGGTCGGCAATTTCGGCACGGTGCCGAGCGGGAGCGGCGACATCTCGCTTCCCGTGGTGCGGCCCAACATCCGCAACCTCGGCGCCTCTGGCGGCACCACCACGCTGGTGCTGATGAACGGGCGGCGCATCGTCGGCGCGGGCGTGCTGCAGACCTCGGTCGACCCGTCGATCATCCCGCCCGACATGATCGAGCGCGTCGAGGTGGTGCCCGACGGCGGCTCGGCGATCTATGGCTCGGACGCGATCGGCGGCGTGATCAACTTCATCACGCGCAAGCGCTTCGACGGGATCGGCGCCAACCTGCGCTACGGCTTCGCCGACGACTATCAGACGGTCGAAGGCAATCTGACGGTGGGCAGGGATTGGGGCAGCGGCTCGATCTATGCTTCCTACGCTTATGCCTGGCACGACAACATCCTGGGCATCGACCGCGACTATGTCCGTGCCGATCATCGCCCGTTCGGCGGAAACGACCTGCGCTCGACCACTTGTGCGCTGGGCAATTTCATCACGCTGAACAACGGCGTCAGCCATGCTGCGCCGGCGCTGCTGCCCAACACCCAGAACCGCTGCGACGCCACCGACTATGCCGATGTCTATCCGCGCGAGGAGCGGCACGCCGTCTTCGCCGGGCTGACCCAGCAGCTGAGCGACAGCGTCGACTTCCAGGCGACCGCCTATTGGGCGCGGCGCGACACGACGCGGCTCAACGCCACGCCCGGCTTCACCGGGCAGATCCTCTTCACCAATCCCTATTTCCGCCCGATCGGCTTCCAGCCCATCCAGCAGGTCGCGATGTCCTTCGCCAGCGTGTTCGGCGAGAGCATGGAGAGCCATGCCCGCTTCGACAGCTGGGGTGTCGCGCCGAGCCTTTCGATCCGCCTCGGCGACCGGTGGGAGCTGCGCACCGAGGCCAATTACGGCCACAGCTTCTCGCAGGTGCGCGAGCCGACGATCAACGCCACCGCCGCCACATTGGCGCTCGCCGGCACGACGGTCGCGACCGCGCTCGACCCCTATGATCCGGGCGCGACCAACCCGGCGGTGCTCGCCGCGATCCGCGATTTCGAGAATTTCGGCCAGGCCGACCAGGAGCTGTTCCAGACGCGCGCGATCCTCGACGGGCGGCTCGCCACGATCGCCGGCGGCGACATCCGGCTGGCGATCGGCGCCGAGTATTTTTTCGAGAAGCTCGACTCGATCGTCTCGCTCGCCCGGCGCAACGACTTCACCAACGCGATCGGATCGGTGAGCAGCCGCAACGTCAAGTCGGTGTTCGCCGAGGTGCTGATCCCGCTCGTCGGACCAGCCAACTCGATGCCGGGGCTGCGCGCCTTCCAGATCTCGGGCTCGATCCGGCACGACAGCTATGACGATGTCGGCGGCACGACGAATCCCAAGATCGGCTTCAACTACAAGCCGTTCGACGACCTGCTGATCCGCGGCAATTATGGCACGTCGTTCCACGCGCCGAGCCTCGCCGACACGACCAGCCTCGCCGATGCGCGCGTGCAGATTCTGCTCGTCAGCCCGCTGCGCGCGCCGGGCAGCCCGCCGACAGATTTCCTGCGGCCCACGCTGGTGCTTGCCGGCGGCAATCCGGCGCTCAAGCCCGAAGAGGCGAAGACCTGGTCGATCGGCTTCGACTGGACGCCCAGGGCGGTTCCCGGCCTGGTCGCGAGTGCGACCTATTACAATGTCCGCTTCACCGATGCGATCTCGGTGCCGCCGGTGCTGCTGCCGATCTTCTTCACCGACCCGGGGTTCCGCAGCTTCTACACGATCAATCCGACGCTGGCGCAGGTGCGCGCGCTGGTCGGCGACACGCCGCTCAACGGCGCGCCGAGCCTGGAGAGCCTCTATCTCGGTACCTCGCCCTATGTGCTGATGGACGCGCGGCGGACCAATCTCGGCGCGATCCATGTCGACGGGATCGACTTCAACCTCGCCTATCTGCGCGCGACCGGGTTCGGATCGATCAACGCGAGCATCGCCGGCACCTACACGCTCAACCGCAAGACCCAGGCGGTCGCGGGCAGCGCGTTCGACGACAATCTCAAGAACGGCACCGGGCGGCTCGCTTTCGTCGCGGCGCTCGGTGCGAAGGTCGGCGATTTCACCGCGCGCGCCACGCTCAATCATCGCGGCGGCTATCCGATCCTGGGCGCCGCGCCGCAGACCGATGTGCGCGCCTTCGACACCGTCGATCTGTTCTTCGCCTATGATCTGGGCGGGATGCTCAGGGACACAATGCTGACGGTCAACGTCGACAATGTGTTCGACCAGGATCCGCCCTATTCGCACAGCTCGATCGGCTACACCAACGGCTTCACGCTCGGCCGGCTCGTCTCGTTCGGCCTGCGGACGAAGTTCTAG
This sequence comes from Sphingomonas sp. BT-65, assembly GCF_026107375.2. Classification (NCBI taxonomy): domain Bacteria; kingdom Pseudomonadati; phylum Pseudomonadota; class Alphaproteobacteria; order Sphingomonadales; family Sphingomonadaceae; genus Sphingomonas; species Sphingomonas sp. BT-65. The sequence continues at coordinate 2,043,502 of NZ_JAPCIA010000001.1, read as the reverse complement.
GGAAGGGGGCATGCTGCCGAGGCTTCCCACGCTCCCCTTGTCCGGAAGCGGCCTCCGCATCGGCCGCTTCCGGATATTTGTGGGGGCGCTGCTTCTCGCGCTGGCGCCCGCGCGGGCGGCGGATCCGGCCCCGGTGCCGGTTGCGCTTCGCGTCGAATATTCAGCCGCGCCGCTCGGGCTCGACGAGCCGGCGCCGCGGCTCGCCTGGCGCTCGCCGGTCGCGCGGCAGAGCGCGTACCGCATCCAGGTGGCGTTTTCGCCCGAGGCGCTCGCCGCGGGCGATCTGGTGTGGGACAGCGGCAAGGTCGCGTCGGACGCCAATGTCCAGATCGCCTATGCCGGCCCGCCGCTGGCATCGCGTCGGCGCTACTGGTGGCGAGTCCAGGCCTGGGATGCCGAGTACCGGCCGAGCGGCTGGAGCGCGCCCGGCTGGTGGGAGATGGGGCTGCTCGCCCCCGCCGACTGGCAGGCGCAGTGGATTGCCGGACGCGAGCCGCTCGCGCATGACTGGGGCGACCTCACGCTCGACGTCGAGCTGACGCTGACCGGCAAGGCGGTGGACGTGCTGTTCCGCGCGCTGCCGCACGGCAAGACCTATGGTGATGCTTATGTCTGGACGCTGAGCGATGGTGCCGAGGGGGCGGCGCTGACCGCGAGCGTGCGCCGCTATCCCGGCGGCAGCAGCGCGACGGTGAAGACGGATGTGCTGAAGTGCGTGCCGCTCGGCACGCCGCTCAAGGGCGGGCGCCATCGGCTGACGATCCGCGCCGAGGGTTCGCGGATCGAGACGCGCTTCGACGGCCGGATCGTCGACACGCTGGAGGATACGACACACGCCCGTGGCACGGTCGGCTTCGCGGCGGCCGAGGCGCAGGCCGCGACGATCCATTCGGTCGCGGTCGCCGGCACGGGCAGCGCTGCCCTCCGCACCAGCTTCGCGCGCAATGACAATCCCTTCACCGGCGGCTCGGTCGAGGCGGATGGGCTGGCCGTCGCGGCCGGCGTGTCGCGGGTTGCGTTCGTGCTGCCGATCGAGGCACCCGCGCCGCTGGTCCGCCGCGCGTTCGACGTGGCGCGCAAGCCGATTGCGCGGGCGCGGCTCTATCATGCGGGCGCCGGCATGCCGCGCATCGTGCTCAACGGCGCGCAGGTCGGGTCGCCGCTCGGCGCGGGATTCATCGCCTATGACAAGCGCGCGCTCAGCTACACGCACGACGTGACCGCACTGCTGCGGCCGGGCGCGAATGTGCTGGGCGCGGAGCTCGGACGCGGCTGGTATGCGCTGACGGATCCCGACGAATGGTATTTCCACGCCGCGCCATGGCGCGCCGACCCCGCGCTCAAGGCGCAGCTCGAGATCGACTATGCCGACGGCACCCGCCAGACCATCGCGACCGACGGCAGCTGGCGGACGGCGCCTGGCCCGACGCGCAGCGATTCGGTGCATCGCGGCGAGCGCTACGACGCGCGGCTGCTGCCCGTTGGCTGGGACCGTCCCGGCTTCCGCGCGAACTGGCAGGCCGCGATGGTGGTGCCGGGCCCGACGGGGAAGCTCGTCGCCGCCAATGCCGAGCCGATCGAGCCGGTCGAGACGATCGCCCCGGCGTCGGTGAAGGAGGTCGCGCCGGGCATCTGGGTTCACGATTTCGGGCGCATCATCGCCGGCTGGCCGGTGCTCGAAGCCAGCGGTCCGCGCGGCGTCACGGTGTCGATGATGGCGGGGGAGAAGCGCGCCGCGGACGGCCGCGTCGTCCCCGCCTCCGGCCTGATCCACGCGCAGCTGCAGACCGACCGCTACACACTGGCGGGCAGGGGCATCGAGCGCTGGGAGCCGAGCTTCGGCTATCGCGGCTTCCGCTATGTCGAGCTGCGTGGTCTGCCCGGCGCCGTGCTCAAGGCACGCATCGTCCATTCCAATGTCGCGCGCACCGGCAGCTTCGCCAGCGCCGACCCGCTGCTCGGCAGGATCGATGCCGCGGCGACCGGAACCATTCTCAACAACCTCCACGGCTTCGTCACCGACACGCCGACCTATGAGAAGAATGGCTGGACCGGCGACGCGCAGGCCTCGGCGGGTGCGGCGGCGCGCAGCCTCGATATCGCGCGGATCTGGACCAAGTGGCTCGCCGACTTCCGCGATGCGCAGGCGCCGAGCGGCGAACTGCCCGAGATCGTCCCCGCCACGCCCAACTACGGCTACGAGAACACACCCGGCTGGAGCATCATCTGGGGGCCGACCACGCCATGGGACGCCGCGGCGCTGATCCTGCCGTGGGAGCTCTACGCCACCTATGGCGATACACGCATCCTCGAGCGCAGCCACGACATGCAGCGGCGGGTGGTCGATTATACTGCGACCTTTATCAAGGCGCCCGGGTTCCGCCGCGAGACCGGTCTCAGCGAATGGATGCCGCCGGGGCCGCTCGACTTTTTGAACGCGCGCGGCGGTGGAGTCGATGCGGTGACGACCGCCTATTTCTTCCACGAGGCCGATCTGCTCGCGCGATCCTCGATGGTGATCGGCAAGGCGGAGGACGCGGCGCGCTACCGCCAGCTCGCCGAGGCGATCCGCGCGGCGTACAATGCGCGCTACTGGGACGACGCGAACGGCTGGTACCGTACGGTCGATGCCAAGGGCGTAGCGGGGCCGCCGACTCAGGTTCAGAATGTCCTGCCGCTTGCCTTCGGCATGGCGCCCGCTGGCCGCGAGCAGGGCGTCGCCGACGCGATCGCGCGCGATGTCGCCAAGCAGGGGCTGCGCACCGGCGTGTTCGGCACGCGCTACCTGCTCGAGATATTGAGCGACTACGGCCATGCCGATCTCGCCTATCGCGTCGCGACGCGCACCGACGAGCCAAGCTGGGGCTGGTGGATCGCCAACGGCCATTCGACGATGTTCGAGAGCTGGAGCCTCGAAAGCCGCTCGCGCGACCATCACTATTTCGCGTCGATCGCCGACTGGATGCGTCAGCGGCTCGCGGGCCTGAGGCCAGGCGCGCCGGGCTACAGGACGGTGCTGGTCAAGCCCGCAATCCCCGCCGGGCTCGCTCATGCCGAGGCGGTGATGGAGACGATCCACGGTCGCGCCGCGTCGCGCTGGCAGGTCGAGAATGGGCGACTGCGGCTCACCGCCGAAGTGCCCGCCAACACCAGCGGCGAGGTCTGGGTGCCCGAACGCTTCGGCGCGATCACTGCGCCGGCCGGTGCCGAGCTGCTGCGGCGCGAGGGCGGCCATGCGGTCTATCGCACCGGCCCCGGCCTGTTCGAGTTTCGCACGGGAGGGGGCGCATGATCCGTCTGCTCGTCTTGGCCTTGCTGGCCGCAATGCCCGCTACCGCACAGCAGGTCCGCGTCGACAGCGGCGCGCTGAACGGCGCGACCACGGACGGCGTCGCCGCGTTCAAGGGCATTCCCTATGCCGCGCCTCCGGTCGGCGAGCGGCGCTGGACGCGTCCGGCGCCGGTCGTGCCCTGGACCGAGCCGCGCGATGCCACGCGCTTCGGCGCCGACTGCACGCAGAACCCGATCCCGGGCGATGTCAGCCGCGGCGCGCCGATGGCCGAGGATTGCCTGTTCCTCAACGTCTGGACGCCCAAGCCCGCTGCGAGCGCGAAGCTTCCAGTGATGGTGTGGATCCATGGCGGCGGCTTCGTCGCCGGATCGGGCGCGCTCGACGTGACCGATGGCGCGGGGCTCGCGAAACGCGGCGTGGTTGTCGTCACTTTCAACTACCGCCTCGGCCGCTTCGGTTTCTTCGCCCATCCGGCACTGGGCGCAGGCGGCAATTGGGGCCTGATGGACCAGATCGCCGCGTTGCACTGGGTCAAGCGCAACATCGCGGCGTTCGGCGGCGATCCGGCCAATGTCACCTTGTTCGGCGAGAGCGCGGGCGGACAATCTGTCGCGCGGCTGATGGCCTCGCCCGTGGCGCGCAGCCTGTTCGCCAAGGGGATCGCAGCATCGGGCGGTGGCCGCGACCGCTGGCCGGCGTTGGCCGAAGCACAGGCCAAGGGGATCGCGTTCGCGGCCAAGGCGGGAGCCGCCGATCTCGCTGCGCTGCGCGCCCTTCCGGCCGAAACGGTGCGTGGCGGCATCGCCATCCTCAACAAGGAGGAGGCGATCTATTCCGGCCCGATCACCGACGGTGCGATCGTCTCGGGCAATGCCGACGCGATCTTCGCCGCGGGCGGGCAGGCCCGCATCCCTTTCATCGCCGGCAGCAACGATGACGAGCTCGGCTTCGTGCCCGCGCCGTTCCTGCCGATGGTCAACGGTCCGGTGCTCAAGGAGTTTGGCGCGGGGGCGGAGGCGGTGAAGACCGCCTATGGGTCGGAGGAGAAAGCGACGCGCCATATCGCGGGTGACGCGATCTTCGGCGAGCCCGCATTGGCGCTGGCCCGGCGCCATGCACGCAGCGGCGCGCCGGCCTGGCTCTATCGCTTCGGCTATGTCGCGGAAGGCAAGCGCGAGCCGGGCAGGGGTGCGGGCCATGCCAGCGACGTCGCGTTCCAGTTCGGCAACCTCGCCGCGGACGCGACGCCCGCCGACCGCGCGGCGGCGGAGCGGATCATGGCCTACTGGACCAACTTCGCCCGTAGCGGTGACCCCAATGGCAACGGGCTTCCGGCCTGGTCGCGGCTCGATCCCGCCAAGCCTGAATTGCTCGCGATCGGCATCGACCGCACCGCCATGGCCCCCGCCGCCACGCCGCCGATCGCCGCGATCGCCGCGGCGCTGGATTCGCAATGAAGGAGATGACGATGCGCCTCATCGCGTTGCTCGCCGTCGTGGCTGCGCTGGTCGCCTTGCCCGGCGCGCCGCCTGCCGCCGCTGCGGAAGAGGTGGTCCGTATCTGGCCCGACCAGCCTGCGGCCTCGCCCGGGGTGCTGGAAGATCGTGCGCCGTTCGGCACGATCGTCCGCAATGTCGAGGATGCGACGCTCACCATCTATCGCCCCGACCCTGCCAAGGCGAACGGCACGGCGGTGATCGTCGCGCCGGGCGGGGCGTTCCACATGCTCTCGATCGAGAATGAGGGCGTCGCGGTCGCGCGCTGGCTCAACGAGCGCGGCGTCACCGCCTTCGTGCTGCGCTACCGCCTGCTCAAGTCGGGTGGCGATCTGCCGTTCGTGCTGCTGCGCTATTTCGGCGACATGCCCAAGCTCGCCGCGGCGGTCGAGCCGCTGCGCCCGCTCGCGACCGCCGATGGCGAGCAGGCGGTGCGCCATGTCCGTACCAGCGCCGCGCGTTACGGCGTGAAGCCGGATCGCGTCGGCATGCTCGGCTTCTCGGCCGGCGGCGCGGTCACGGTGTGGACGATGCTGGCGAACCACGCCGACAGCCGGCCCGATTTCGCCGCGGCGATCTATCCCGGCCTGCTCCCCGATCCGATCGCGGCGCCACCCAAGGCGCCGCCATTGTTCGTCGCGGTCGCCGACGACGACAAGCTCGCACGTGCCGATAGCGCCCGGCTCGACGCCGCCTGGCGCGCGGGCGGGGCGCGGTCCGAGCTCGTGACCTTTGCCAAGGGCGGCCACGGCTTCGGCATGAAGCATCAGGACAAGCCGAGCGACGCGTGGACCGAACGCCTGCAGGCATGGATGAACTCGCTGGGAGTGCTGCAGAAATGAACCGCTTTCGCTTGGCAGCTTTCGGGGCCGCCGCGCTCTTCGCCAGCACCGCAACGCCTCTCGCGGCGAAACCCGCGCAGCAGGCGGAGAACTGTGCCGCGCTGACCGGCCGACCGCTCGCCAACGGTAAGATTGAGGCGGCTGCCTTGCTCACGACGGGTGCGACGGTCGACACCGGCCCCGGCATGCCCGGCCTGCCCGCATCCGCGCCGTTCTGCCGCGTGCAAGCGGTGCTGACGCCGGTCCCCAGCTCGTCGATCAAGGTCGAGGTGTGGCTGCCCGAGCGCGCGGCGTGGAACGGCAAGCTGATGGGCGCGGGCAATGGCGGCTTCGGCGCCAATCTCGGCATCCCGGCGCTGCTGATGCGCGGCGCGGTGAGCCGGGGCTATGCCGCGGTCGGCAGCGACATGGGCCATTTCGGCAAGAGCGACGTCGACGCGAGCTGGGCGCTCAATGCGCCGGAGAAGATCAAGGACTATGGCTGGCGTGCGAACCATCTCGCAGCGCAGGCGGCAAAGCAGGTGATCGCTGCCTATTATGCGGCCCCGCTCGCCGCGAGCTATTTCCATGGCTGCTCGGATGGCGGGCGCCAGGCGCTGATCGAGGCACGGCGCTTCCCCGAGGATTATGACGCGATCATCGCCGGGGCGCCCGCAATCCCCTGGACGCGCATGGCCAGCGCCTTCGCGAGCAACAGCCTCGCGCTGTCGCGGCCCGGCGCGGCGCTCGGGGCGGCTCAGCTCAAGCTGCTCCAGACGGCGTCGCTCGCCAAATGCGACAAGCTCGACGGCGTCGCTGACGGCGTGATCGGGAATCCGCGCCAATGCCGCTTCGATCCCGCCGAGCTGCAGTGCAAGGCGGGCGAGGCCGATTGCCTCACCGCCGCGCAGGTCGAGGCGGCGCGGCATCTCTACCAGGGGCCGAAGACCCCGGATGGCAAGTCCTTCTACCCAGGCTTCGCGCCGGGTGCGGAAGCGGCCGAGGGCACGTGGGCGATGTGGCTGACCGCTGCCGACTCGCAGCATGCGAAATTCTCGACTCAATTCTTCCGCTATTTCGTGCACGCCGATCCCGAATGGCCGTTGTCGCGCTTCGATCTCGTCCGCGACTATGCGCTGGCGAAGGCGCGCGTCGGCAGCGAGCTCGACGCCGACGATCCCGACCTCGGCGCCTTCTTCCGCCGCGGCGGCCGGCTGCTGATGTATCATGGCTGGCAGGACGCCGCGATCCCGCCGGAGAATACGATCGGCTATTACGAACGCGTGCGCGCCGCGAATCCCGCGGCGCGCGAGCGGACGCGCCTGTTCATGGCGCCGGGCATGTCGCACTGCCTCGCCGGGCCCGGCCCGAACGTGTTCGACGCGCTCGGCACGCTCGACGCCTGGCACCAGGGCGGCCCCGCGCCCGAGCGGATCGTCGCGACCAAGTTCGACAACGATCTGTTCGGTTATCTCGGCTTTCCAGCCAAGGCGCAGCGCACGCGTCCGCTGTGCGCCTGGCCCAAGGTCGCGCGCTGGGACGGCAAGGGCTCGACCGACGCCGCCGTGAGCTTCACTTGCGTGGCGCCCGGCACATGAGCTTCGTCACGCCCGGGCTCAGCCATGTGTGCGGCGCCGATGCGCCGCCGCTGCTGGAGCACACGATCGGTGAGGCGCTGGTGCGCGCGGCGGCGCAATGGGGCGATCGCAATGCGCTGGTCTCGGTCGCGCAGGGGATACGGTGGAGCTTCGCAGAGTCGCTCGCGCGGGCCGATGCGCTCGCCGGGGGGCTGCTCGCGCTCGGTCTCAAGCCCGGCGAGCGGATCGGTATCTGGTCGCCCAATTGCGCGGAATGGGCGCTGACCCAGTTCGCCGCGGCGCGCGCCGGGCTGATCCTGGTGACGATCAACCCGGCCTATCGCCTGTCAGAGGTGGAATATACGATCAACAAGGTCGGCCTCAGCGCGCTGGTCGCGGCCGAGCGCTTCAAGACCAGCGCCTATGCCGAGATGGTCGAAGCGCTGGGCCCCGAGCGGCTACCGACGCTGCGCGCGCGCGTCCTGATCGGCGAGGCGGCGCGGCCGGGCTGGATCCCCTTTGCCGCGGTCGATGGTCGCGCCAGCCTGCCCGAGGACCTGCACCCCGGCGACCCGATCAACATCCAGTTCACCAGCGGCACCACCGGCCTGCCCAAGGGCGCGACGCTGAGCCACCGCAACATCCTCAACAACGGCTATTTCGTCGGGCGCGGGATGGGACTGAGCGCGGACGACCGCATCTGCATCCCGGTGCCGCTCTATCATTGCTTCGGCATGGTGATGGGCAATCTCGCCAGCATCACCCATGGCGCGGCGATGGTCTATCCCGCGCCGGGGTTCGAGCCGGAGGCGACGCTGCGCGCGGTGGAGGCGGAGCGCTGCACCGCGCTCTACGGCGTGCCGACCATGTTCATCGCGCTGCTCGCGCATCCGCAGTTCGACAGCTTCGACCTCGGCTCGCTGCGCACCGGCTGCATGGCGGGGGCGATCTGTCCCGAGCCGCTGATGCGCGAGGTGATCGAGCGGCTGCACATGCGCGACGTGACGATCGCGTACGGCATGACCGAGACGAGCCCGGTGAGCTTCCAGACCGGGCTCGACGACCCGCTCGACCGCCGCACCGGCTCGATCGGCCGGGTGCAACCGCATCTCGAATGCAAGCTGATCGGTCCCGACGGCGGGGTCGTTCCCGTCGGTCAGCCGGGCGAGCTGTGCACGCGCGGTTATTCGGTGATGCACGGCTATTGGAACGAGCCCGAGCGCACCGCCGAGGCGATCGACGCCGCGGGCTGGATGCACAGCGGCGACCTCGCGGTGATCGACGGTGCGGGCTACGCCAACATCGTCGGGCGCCTCAAGGACATGGTGATCCGCGGCGGCGAGAACATCTACCCGCGCGAGATCGAGGAGTTCCTCTACCGGCACCCCGCGGTCGAGGATGTCGCCGTGGTCGGCGTGCCCGACGCACGGATGGGCGAGGAGGTCTGCGCCTGGGTCCGCCTGCGCGCGGGCGCCGAGGCCGATGCGGAAGCGATCCGCGCCTATTGCCGCGAGCAGATCGCGCACTTCAAGGTGCCGCGCTACGTCCGCATCGTCGACAGCTTCCCGACCACGGTGACCGGCAAGGTCCAGAAATATCTGATCCGGCAGGCGATGATCGCCGAGCTCGGCATCGCCAGCGATTCCGGCGCGCAGCCCGCGACCGCCGAAGCCAAGGAGAACCAGTCATGAAATCCCTTCTGCTGATCGGGGCGGCCTTGCTCGTGCCCGTCATTGCTGCCGCGCAGACCGCGCCTGCTCCGGCCGAACCCGCCAAGCCTGCCGCTGCCGCGAAGTTCACGCTCGACACGCCGATCGGTGAGCTGCTCGCGAACGAGCAGGCCAAGGCAGTGCTCGACAAGGACCTGCCCGGGCTCACCCAGTTGCCCCAGATCGAGATGATCAAGGGGCTGAGCCTCAAGCAGCTTCAGCCCTATTCGGATGGCAAGCTCACCGACGAACTGCTCGCCAAGACCGAGACCAGCCTGGCCGCGATCAAATGAGATTGGCGCAGGTTGCGGCAGTCGCGTTGATCTTCGCCATGGCAACGCCCGCCGGATCGCGGGAGGCGGCGCCCGTCTATCGCGATGCGAAGGCGCCGCTCGAGGCGCGCGTCGACGACCTGATGGCGCGGCTGACGCTCGACGAGAAGATCCTGCTGCTCGCCGGCGAATCCTCGATGGCGCTCAATCCGATCCCGCGGCTCGGTATCCCGGCGGTGAAGATGACCGACGGGCCGACCGGGGTGCGTTCGCCCGACGGCAAGCCGGCGACGGTCTTTCCGGTCGGTGTCGCGCTCGCGGCGAGCTGGAACCCCGAGCTCGCCGGCGCGGTCGGCGCGGCGATCGCGCGCGAGACCAAGGCGCACGGCGCCGACGTGCTGCTCGCGCCGACCGTCAACATCGTGCGCACCCCGCGCTGGGGGCGGAACTTCGAGACCTATTCGGAGGATCCGTGGCTCACCGCCCGGCTCGCGCTCGGCTATGTGCGCGGCGCGCAGGGCGAGGGGATCGGCGTCTCGATCAAGCATTTCGCCGCGAACAACCAGGAAAGCTACCGCTTCGTCGTCGACTCGGTGGTCGACCAGCGGACGCTGCGCGAGATCTACCTGCCCGCGTTCGAGGCGGTGGTGCGCGAGGCCGATCCCTGGTCGGTGATGGCCTCGTACAACAAGATCAACGGCACCTATGCGGCGGAGAATCGCTGGCTGCTGACCGACCTGCTCAAGACGGAATGGGGCTATAAGGGCTTCGTCGTGTCCGACTGGGGCGCGACCCATTCGACCGCGCCGGCCGCCAATGCCGGGCTCGATCTGGAAATGCCCGGGCCGCCCAAGCATTTCGGCGACAAGCTCAAGGCCGCGGTCGCGGCGGGCGAGGTGAGCCCGGCGCAGATCGACGCGAATGCCCGGCGCATGGTCCGCCTGATCCTGCGCAGCGGGGTGATCGAGCGCGGCACGTCGCGCATGCCCGCCGCGCAACCGCTACGCCAGGCCGATGTCGCGCGCAGGGCGGCCGAGGAGGCGATCGTGCTCCTCAAGAACGATGGGGTGCTGCCGCTCGATCGCTCGATCCGCTCGCTCGCGGTGATCGGGCCCAATGCCGATGTCGTGCGCATCCAGGGCGGCGGCAGCTCGAATGTCGTGCCGTTCGAGACGCAGAGCCCGCTCGAGGCGTTGCGCGCCGCGCTGTCCGGCGTGCGCATCACCTATCAGAAGGGCGTCGACAATGAGGAGACGCCGCCCGCCGCCGATGCCAAGCTGTTCAGCCCTGGCGCCGAGCGCGGCGAGACGGGCCTGACGGCGAGCTACTATATGAGCGAGGATGCGAGCGGCGCGCCGACCAAGACCGAGCGCGTCACCCGCTTCGTGCGCTGGATCAGCGGCAATGTCGCAGGGCCCAAGGTCACCGGTTATGCCGCGATCCGCTGGGAGGGCATGTTCTGGCCGCGCGCCAGCGGTATCCACGAGTTCAGTATTCGCGGCACCGGCACCCCGCGCATCACGCTCGACGGCAAGGTGATCCTGGAGAAGGTGAGCAGGGTCGTCCCCGACAATCGCGACGTGCTCGGCTTCCCCGTGCCGCGGCGGACGGTGCAGGTCGAGCTGGCGGCGGGGCGCGGCTATCCGATCCGGGTCGATTACGCCAATGGCGGCACCCCGTACGAGAATCTGAGCTTCGGCGTGCGCGAACCCCAGCCGTCGTTCGACGCGGCGGTCGCCGCGGCGCGGGAAGCGGATGCGGCGATCGTGATCATCGGCTCGTCCTCGACCACCGAGGGCGAGGGCTATGACCGCGCGTCGCTCGACCTTCCCGGCGAGCAGAACCGGCTGGTCGAAGCGGTCGCCGCCGCCAATCCGCGCACCGCGGTAGTGGTCAACGCCGGCGCGGCGATGACCATGCCGTGGCGCGATCGCGCGCCTGCGATCCTCGACATGTGGCTGCCCGGCGAGGGCGGCGCGGCGGCGCTGGCCGATGTGCTGACCGGCAAGGTCAATCCCTCGGGCAAGCTGCCCGTCACCTTCCTCCAGCGCACGGAGGACGATCCAGTCGACCTCAAGACTTCGAAGAGTGCCTATTCGGAAGGATTGCTGGTCGGCTATCGCGGCTATCGCGCGCGCGGGATCAAGCCGTTGTTCGCGTTCGGCCACGGGCTGTCCTACACGAACTTCGCCTATTCCGCGCTCAAGGTGCCGGCACGCGCGACAGGCGGCAAGCCGGTGACGGTACGGCTCACGGTCCGCAACACTGGCAAGCGGGCGGGGCAGGAGGTCGTGCAGCTCTATGTCGAGCCCGCCGAGCCGCGGCCGGGCGAGCCGACGCGCACGTTGCGGGCGTTCCGGAAAGTCGCGATTTCCGCGGGCGCGCAACACGAGGTGACGCTCGCGCTCGATCCGCGCGCCTTCTCCTTCTACGATTCCAGGGCGGGCGGCTGGCGCGTCCGTCCGGGGGCCTATCGCGTGCTGGCGGGGTCGTCGTCGGAGGATATCCGGCAGACTGGTACGGTTCAGGTCGTTGCGGATGGATCCGAGGGGCGCGCGCGATAGGTCAGCGCGCGGAAGGTCACGTTCCCGTTCCCGGCCGCGTAGAAGCCGGGACGCAGGCTCAGGAAACCGTCGGCGACATTGTGGTTGTAGCCCGCGACCTCGACCGAGCGCTCCTTGACCCATTTGCGGCCGTCGGGGCTGTGGAAGAAGGTGACGATGTTTTCGTCATTCACTACGCGCAGGTGCATGCGCCGGGTCGAGGCGGGGCCGCCCGGCGGCCAGCGCTCCTCCTGGCCGATGCGCCAGGCGTGCAGCTTGCCGTCGCTGAGCCCGATGCCGCAGAACAATTTCTCGTTGTAGAACAGCAGCAGCCCGCCCTGCGCGGCGCCCTCGATCTCGACCTCGACGTCGATCTGATAGGCGCGGTCGCCCGCGACGAAGGTGAGCGGCGAGCAATCGGCGGGGCTCGTGCCGCGGCCCGCGAGCCGCAGCACCCCGTCCTTCAGCCGCACGCGATCGGCATAGTCGCGGTCCATGGTCTGGAAGGCCATGTGCGTCGCGAACATGTCGTCGGTGAAACCCGATAGCGCGGTGCCATGCTTGCCCTCACGCGCGCCGCGCGGTTTGGCGAACGGGCGTGACAGATCGCCGCCGAGCGCGCGCGGCCAGTCGTCGGCGGTCCATTCCATCGGCTCGAGCAGCATCTGCCGCCCGAGCGTGCGGAAGCCGTTCTCATAGCCGTGATAGATCATCCACCAGTCGCCGTCCGGCCCCTCGACGGGGGTCGCATGGCCGCGCGACCACCAGGGCTCGCTCGCGTGCTTCGTACGGACGATCGGATTGCGCGGGCAATTCTCCCAGGGGCCGTGGATCGAGCGTGACCGGGCGACCACCACCATGTGGCTGGTCGGGGGCCCGGCCGTGCCGCCCTGCCCGGAGAAGAGATAGAACCAGCCGTTGCGGCGCATCACCTTGGGGCCTTCGAGCGCGAAGCCCTCGATGATCCAGTCCTCGGGGATCGGCCAGCCGCCATAGACATGCTCGACCGGCCCCGCCGCCGACAGCCCGTCGTCGCTGATCCGCACGCGGTTGCCCGCGTTGAAGAACAGATAGCGCTTGCCGTCCTCGCCCACCGCGTGGCCGGGGTCGATCAGATTGTCGATCTTCATGTCGATCGGATCGCTCCACGGTCCGGCCATGTTGTCGGCGTGGATCACCCAGGTCTTGATGCCGCGCATGGCGTCATTGGGGTCGAGCGCGGGGATGTAGATGAAATAGCGCCCGTCATGCTTGGCGATGTCGAGCGCCCAGACGATGCCGATATGCTGCTTGAGCGCGGTGGTCAGCGGCGTCCAGTTCACCAGGTCGCGCGAATGCCAGATCGGGATGCCGGGATAATATTGGAAGGACGAGAAGGTGGCGTAATAATCGTCCCCGTCCTTGAGCACGTTGGGATCGGGCCGGTCGCCCGCGAACACCGGGTTGAGATAGCGCCCGTCGCCGAGATCGGCCTTGCGCTGGCCTTCGATGCCCGGCTTCCACGCGGGTGCCGGGTCGCCAAAGCTGTCCGGTTGCGGCGACCCGGAAGCGGCACGGGCACCGCCCGGCAGCGCGAAGCCTGCCCCGGCCAGCGCGAGGGCAAGGGTCTGGCGGCGTGTGGGTTCCATGACGCTAACTCCAGGGGACTTATTTGCGCTTCGCAGCGCCGAGCGGCTCGAGCTGCGCGAAGACCACGTCGTTCGTCCGCATCGGAACGCGCAACGTGTAGCGCCCGTCGGGACCGACCCGGACGGTCGCGATCGTCTCGGGCTTGTCCTGCGTCAGCGCGCGCAGCTCGGCGACCTGACCCGTGCTCAGGTCCTTGGGCGAGCCCATTTGCAGGTAGCGCGTATGCGCGTCATTCGCCTGGAACCCTGTGCGCCGCACCGTCACCCGGTAGCTGCCCGGCGCGACGCCGGCGAAGCTGAGCTCGGCGGGCGCCGCGGGCTGTGCCGGCAGCACCTTGGTGAAGAAGGGCCGGTTGCTCAGCGTCTGCTCGGGCTGAGTCCAGTTCCAGAACACCACGCCGGTGCGGCCCTTTGCAGTCGCGGCGATCACGGACGCGTCCACCGACGGCACCTCGCGCCCATCGAGTTGGTTCAGATATTTGTACGCGAAGAACGTGGCCTTGGGGACGCCCTCGCGGTTGATCAGGCCGAAGCCGCCATGGAAGGGCGTCGGCGGAGGGCCCGCCTCCTCGAACAAGTCGCTATAGGTCCAGTAGCTCATCCCCTGGGCATAGGGCCGCGTCGCCTTGAGCTTCGAAAGCACATAGGCGGCGCTGATATAGCTGTCGTGGACCGGGTCACGCGGGTTGTAGCTCGCGCTCCATTCGGTGAAGAACAGCGGCAGGTCGGGGAATTTGGATGCCGCGATCTGTTGGCGCACCCGGCGCACGTCGCCGGTGACCGCATCGGGATTGGTCGAGAGCTTGTTGTCGTCCTCGCCCTTCTCGTCGAGGAAGCCGCCGTCGACGCCATAAGTGTGGGTCGTGACGAAATCGACTGCGATGCCGCGGCGATGGGCATAGTCGAGGAACTCCGGAACCCAGGCCGCGCCCGCGGTGGAGGGGCCGCCGACCCGAAGCGCGGGATCGATCGCCTTGATCGTGCGTGCGCTGTTTTCGTAGAGCTCGAAATAGGCCTTCTGGTCGGCGCGCTCCCAGAAGCCGTCGAGATTGGGTTCGTTCCACACCTCGAAATACCAGCTGCGCACTTCCGCCTCGCCATAGCGCTGGCGCAGGTGGCGCACGAACGCGTCGACCAAAGCGGCCCAGGCCTTGGGCTCGGGGTGCGAGGTGTTGCCCTTCCAGTAGAAGATCGTCTGCTTCGAGCTCGCCATCGCCTCGGGCGTGAAGCCCAGCTCGACGAAGGGCTTGATCCCCATGCCGAGCAGCGCGTCGTAGAGCTGGTCGATCTTGGTCCAGTCATAGACGGTCTTGCCGTCGACGACGCGCACCGTGCCGAGCACGTCATGGAAGATCGCGTGGAAGCGGATGTAGCGGAAGCCGAGCTCATCCCGCGCGGTCTTGAGCTGCGCCAGGCTGTCGGGGCGGATCAGCGTGCCGGGATAATCGGCGCCGACCGAGAAGTTGAAGGAACGGTCGAGCGGTTCGCGCGCCTTGGCGAGGTCGATCTCGATGCGGCGCACCTCCTGCGCCTGTGCGTGCGCGGGACTGGTGCCCAGCGCGGCGAGCGCCAGCAGCAGGCCGGCGAGCAAGTTGGACGCGGGGCGACGACTCCGGTTCATTTCATATCCTTGGCTGGTCGGTCGGCGTGGCGGCGCATCTCATGCCGCGCCGGGCGGCCTCGCCGCGCAATGCTGCGCGATGAATTCTTCATGGGTCGGCATGGCGGCGGCGGTCTTGCCGATCACGTCGCGCAGGTGATGCAGGAAGCGGCTGGTCTCGGGGACCGGCAGCGCGGCGGCGAGCGGATCATAGCCATGCGGCACGATATGCTGTCCCAGCAGCACGGCGTACCAGCTGTCCTCGGTGAACAGGTCGCCCTGCATGCGGAAGTTGCGCGCCTTGCCGCGCCACAATTCCACCCGCTCGGTCAGGCTGTCGGGCACCGGCATCGTCCGGCAATAGTCCCAGAAGCTCGTGTCGCTGCGCTCGGTGGCGTGGTAATGAAGAATGACGAAATCGCGCACTTGCGCATATTCGCGCGTCAGCCAGCGATTATATTCGTCTCGTTCCACGGCATCGAAACCGGTATCGGGGAACAGCGCCAGCAGCCGGGAAATGCCCGACTGGATGAGGTGGATGCTGGTCGATTCGAGCGGCTCGATGAAACCACCCGACAGGCCGATGGCGATGCAGTTCTTCTCCCACAGCCGCTCACGCCGGCCGGGGGTGAAGCGCAGATGGCGCGGCTCGGCGGTCGGCGCGCCGTCGAGCCCGTCGAGCAGGTCGCGCAGCGCGTCCTCGTCGCCATAATGCGCACTCGAATAGACATGGCCGTTGCCGATGCGGTGCTGCAGCGGGATTCGCCAGCGCCACCCCGCCTTGCCCGCGGTCGCGCGCGTATAGGGGGTGAGCGGGCTGACGCTCTCGCTGGGAATCGCGATCGCGCGGTCGCACGGCAGCCAGTGCAGCCAGCTATGATAGCCGACCCCCAGCGTCTCGCCGAGCAGCAGTGCGCGGAAGCCCGAGCAGTCGATGAACAGTTCGCCCTCGACGCGACGGCCATCGCCGAGCACGACCGCGGTGATGAAGCCGGTCTCGCCATCCTGCTCGACCGTCGCGATCTTGCCCTCGACGCGCGTGACGCCGCGCTCCTCGGCATAGCCGCGCAGGAAACGCGCATAGAGGCCGGCGTCGAAATGAAAGGCATAGGCCATCGTCGACAGCACCGCCGCCGGGTTCTGCGACGGCCGCGCGAACTTGCCCATCCCCGCCGCGACCGCGGAGAGGCAATAGTCGGCGAGCGGTCCGACATCGCCGTCCGCACCGCCAAGGCTCGACTGGCGCAGCCAGATCTGGTGGAATTTGAGCCCCTGGGTGTCGCGGCCGTGGACGCCGAAGGGATGGAGATAGCGGTCGCCCAGCCGTCCCCAGTTCACGAACTCGATGCCGAGCTTGAACGTCGCCTGGGTGGCGCGGATGAATTCGTCCTCGTCCAGTCCGAGCAGGCGGTTGAAATCGTGGAGCGACGGGATCGTCGCCTCGCCCACGCCGACGGTGCCGATCTCGTCGGATTCGACCAGGGTCACGGAGACGCCCGCGGCCGTGAGGCGCGACACGGCGGCCGCCGTCATCCAGCCGGCGGTGCCGCCGCCGACGATCACGACCTTGGTGATCGGCGCGCCCGCGCTCACGCCGCGGCGCCCTGCGCCCCGAACCGCCCGGTCCGGGCATATTCGACGAGCGCGCGATTGCTTGGGAGATTGTGGATCGCGAATTGCGCCTGGCGGCCCACTTCGGCGAACGCCGCGCGCGCTTCTTCATGGTAGCGGTAGAGGCCTGTCCTGGCGCTGAGGTCGGTCTTCCAGCCCATGCCATAGAGCACATATTGCCAGCTCGCTTCGGTGAAGATGTCGATGTTCGTGTCGACGTCCATCTCGTTTGGCGGGCGGAAGCGCCAGCGGTCGAGCAGCTCGTGCAGGCTCTCGGGAACGGTCGCGGGATCGGCATTGTCGCGCCAGAACTGCGTGTCGCGGCGCTCGGTCAGGCAATAGTGCATCTTGATGAAGTCGAGCGTGCGTTCGTAGCGGCGGCGCATGATCTCGTTGAACTGGCGCGCCGAGGTTTCGTAGTCGCCGCCCCAGGGAAAGAGGTTGGCGACCATCGCCGCGGCGACCTCGGAGAAGACGATCCCGGTCGCCTCGAGCGGCTCGAAGAACCCGCTCGACAGCCCGATCGCGACGCAGTTCTTGTGCCAGTTGATCTCGCGATAGCCCGCGTCGAAGCGGAACTTGCGCATCTCGAGGCCATCCGCCGCCTCGCCGATATAGGTGCGCAACCCCGCCTCGGCGGCGGCATCGTCGGTGTGCGCGGAGGAAAAGACATGGCCGATGCCGCGGCGATGATCGAGGCCGATGTCCCAGATCCAGCCCGCCTGCTGCGCGGTCGAGATGGTGTAGGAAGCGATCGGATCGTCGGCGCGCGCATAGGGTACCTGGATCGCGATCGCGCTGTCGCAGAACAGCACCTCGCGGCACGAGCGCCAGGGCATGCCGAGCGCCTTGCCGATCAGCTCGGCGCGGAAGCCGGTGCAGTCGATATAGAGGTCCGCCTCGATCAGGCCGCTGGCCTCGGTCCGCACCCCGGCGATCGCGCCGTCGGCGCCGACCAGCACTTCGGTCACGGTGTCGGTCAGATGCTCGACACCGTTCGCGACCGCCTGGTCGCGCAGCAGTTCGGCGAGGATCACCGCATCGAAGTGGAAGGCGTAGTTGAGCGGCGCGACATAGTCGGGGTGCGAGGGCAGCTTGGGCGCGCGGTGTGCGTCGGCCGCCTTCTTCTGGGGCGTGCTGACCTCGTCCCAGCCCTCATTGCCCGCCGCACCGAGCAGCCAGTACGGCAGCAGCTCGAGCCCTGAGCGCTCGTCAGCCTGCTGGAACGCGTGGAGATAATGGTCGTCTCCCGTGCGCCAGTTGGCGAACTTCGCCCCCTGCTTGAAGGTCGCGCCGCAGCGCCGCACCAGCTCGGCCTCGTCGACGCCAATCGTCGCCAGCGTCTTGCGGATGGTGGGGAAGGTGCCTTCGCCGACCCCGAGGATGCCGATCGCGCTGGATTCGACGAGGCGCACCGCTGCGCCTCCGGGGAGGTCGGCACCGAGCCGCTTGGCGAGATAGCCCGCGGCGATCCACCCGGCGGTGCCACCTCCGACGATGAGGATCTGCTTTTTCATATGCCTCCTAAGGGGGGCCGGCGTTGCGGCCGGCCGCCCCAGGAACGCTATACTAGAAGGACAGGTTCGCGCCGATGCTGACGCGCCGGTCGCTCTGGAACCAGCTTCGCGTATAGATGGCATCGTTCTTGTAGCCGCCCATCAGCGTGCGCTGCGTTTCGTTGAGGATGTTCGTGCCCTTGACGGTGAACGACAGGTTGTCGGTCACCTTGTAGGTCACGCCCACATCCACCTGGCCATAGGCGTCGCCATAGACCGGTAGCGCGATCTGGGTGCCGGGCGGGTTGGTGGGACTCGGCAACGGCTTGTAAATATAGGTCGGCGTGGTGCCGTTCGAGTTGGTCGACTGCAGATATCTCGACCGCCACGAATAGGCCACGCGCGCGGAGAGCTTGCTGCGCTCGTAGAGCAGGGTGACGTTGAAGTTGTGCTTCGAGAGACCCTGCAGCGGGGCATCGTTGCGGATCGTGCCGAAGATGTCGCGATACAGGTCGCCCGGGTTCTTGCTGTCGATGAAGGTGTAGTTGGCCTCGACGCCGAATCCGGCCAGGTCGCCAGGCAGCATGTCGAGGAAGGCGCGGCCGCCCACTTCGACGCCCTTCACTGTCGCCGCCTCGGTCGCCGTGACCACATCCGACGCCGCCGCCTGGGCGATCTCGGTCGTGCCGTCCTGATAGTAGATCGTGACGTCACGCTGGGTCAGCGAGAAGATCGGAAGATCCGTGATGTGCTTGTAGAAGCCGTTGACGTAGAACATCGTTCCCGGCTTGACGTACCATTCCAGCGACACGTCCACGTTGTTGGACATGGCGGGCTTGAGGAAGGGGTTGCCGGTCGACGCCGTGAAGTTGGTGAAGATGCCGGGCTGGCCCTGCACCGGATTGTCGTCCGTGTCTGCGCCGATCGTTCCACCGCCGCGCGTCGCGTTGAAGCTCGGCAGATCCATCGTGATGTTGTAGGCCGCGCGCAGCTTGATGTCCTCGCTCGGCTGCAACTGCAGGTTCACCGAGGGCAGGAAGCGCGTGAAGGTCGCGCTGCCGCCCCGAGGATCGACCCGGCGCCCCAGGTTCACTTGTTGACCATTGCGGATGAAGTTGAACGCCTCCTGGACGATGAAGCCCTGGGACTCGTTCTTCACGCGCACCACGCGCCCGCCGACATTGCCCGAGAAGCCGAGCTTGCCAGCTTCATAGTCCCGCCCGAAGCGGACCTGCGCATAGCCGGAGAATGTCTCGGTTCTCCACAGGCCGCGATCTTCCGGCTGGAATGCGACAGGCCGCGACCGCGGACCGCCATAGCCGAGCGGGGCGGGGCGATGAAGATCATCGGCGCTCACGCCTTCGACGAGTGCGATCGACGGCCATAGCGTGTTCGCGGGAACGTCGATGTCGCCGTGGAAGAAATTGTCGAAGGCATAGAATTCGACGTCGCCCGGCCGCGCATCGGCGAAGGTCAGCTGCGGATCGCCGTTCCAGCCGCGGCCGAGCGCGGTCCAGGTGAAGCCGTTGTTGAGGTCGCGCTCGCGGCGCTCCGACCAGCGGCCGCCGACCTTGATCGCGCGGAAGAAGCTGTCCTCGAAGGTATATTCCGCGTCGAGGTTGGCCGCGTGCATCGTGCCGCGGTTGCGTTCGTTGTGCGGCATCGCCGCCGCCCAGGTGTAATTGGCCGGGTTGGTGAACTGGCCCGGAGCCAGCGCCGGCAAGGTGACCTTGGGGAACTTGCCCGTCAGGTCGAGGCCGAACGTCGATGGGAAGGGCAGGTCGCGGAAGATCGCCAGGCGATCGAGCTGCGAGGTCGACAGGACGTTCTGATAGGCGCCCGAGAGCTTGAACGGTCCCTGGCCCGGCTGCCAGCTGAACTCGGCGGAGATGTCCCGGGTCAGCGACTTCGACCGCGTGCCCTCGGTACCGCCGCCGCCATTGATGGTGCCGCCGGTGGGCAGGAAGGTGTTCCCATCGCGCAGGAACATCGCATCCGTCGACAGTAGCGCGCCATTCTCGTCGAACGTGCTCCCGTTGCGGTTGACCACTAGGTCCTGCGACGTCTGCATCGCGAAGTGCGACTGATTGTGGTTCTTGTAGCGCGACTGGAAGAAGATGCCGGTCAGCTTGAGATCATCGCTCGGCGCCCATTGCACCGCGGCGTAGATGCCGGTGCGGTCGCGCTTGAACTCCTCGTCGCCATAGTCGTAGCCGCCGGGGA
The DNA here is from genome assembly GCF_026107375.2 of Sphingomonas sp. BT-65. Lineage (NCBI taxonomy): Bacteria > Pseudomonadati > Pseudomonadota > Alphaproteobacteria > Sphingomonadales > Sphingomonadaceae > Sphingomonas > Sphingomonas sp. BT-65. Next base: position 2,023,234 of record NZ_JAPCIA010000001.1, on the reverse strand, counting down.
GGAACACGTCCTCGGTATCGCCGAGCAGCCGGCGCCGGAAATAGGGCTCCATACGGAAGAAGTTCGACCGCGAGGTGAGCTGGCTGTGCGCCAGGTCGACCAGGACGCCGATGTCGCCGATGCCGGTGCTCCAGCGATTGGTGAGCAGGAGCGATCCGGAATAGTCGGTCCGTTCCACGAGGTCGCCCATGCTGACCTCGAGGCTGCCCGCGGCGTGCCAGCCGGGCGAGAAGTCGAACGGCAGCTTGGTGCGCAGGTCGATCTGGCCGCCGGTGCCGCCCTCGATCAGGTCCGCCGTTGCCGCCTTGTAGACATCGACCGCCGACATCAGCTCGGGCGTGACATCGCCCCAGACCAGTCCGCGTCCGCCATTGGCGCTGAAGATCTCGCGGCCATTGAGGCGCGAGGCGACGCCCGAGAGCCCGCGCACCTGGATGCCCGAGCCCTCGACCGAGAAATGGTCAGGGTCGTTGAGCGCGGCGAAGCGGACGATGCTCACGCCCGACACGCGCTGGAGGACTTCGGTGATCGAGTTGTCGGGCAGCTTGCCGGCTTCGTCGGCGACGACCGAGCTGATGATGCTTTCCGACGCCTTCTTACGCGCATCGGCGGCCTCGAGCGCGCGACGGCGGGCGGTGATGATGACGTCCTGCTCGCCGCCGGACTGGTCGGCTGGCGCCGCCGTCTCCTGAAGCGGGGCAGGCGGTTCGGCCGCGGGGGCGGAAGGTGTTTCCATCGCCCATGCCGGCGCCGTGATGCCCATGGCGATCATCGCAAGACAGGAGGCGCCGGTCCGTGCTAGGACCTTGGTGCTCATGTTACCGCTAACATTTTGAGACGTCATTTATCTTCCTCTCCCTGGCGACGCATCGCATCGCTGGCTCTAGTGCCTTCTTCCGGACACTGGGCTCATAATCTCATTGATCATATTCACCGGGGGCTGTCAACGATGTCACGACAGTTAAGTGACATTATTTTGTCTGATATAAAATGGCCTCGACTTGGCGCGAACGGCGGAGTTGTGTGACATGAAGCCCACTGCCTACGAGGCGATTGACCCCATCTTCAGGGAAAATATAGTAGGAGAAATATCGGTGCCTGGAGTTTCGACTGTGTCGTCAAGGAGGGGAAATTTGCTCGACCGCCGTGATTTTCTCGCCGTTCCGGCCTTGCTGGGCCTTGCTGCCGCCTCGCCCGCGCTGGCGATTCGGAGAGGCATGCGCGCCGCCGATTCGCGCTTGCGCGCGCCGGCGCCGCCGATGGGTTGGAACAGCTGGAACTCGTTCGCCACCACGCTCACCGAGGCGCAGGCTCTGGAGACGGCGCGGATCATGGCGGAGAAGCTGCTGCCCTTCGGCTACGACGTCTTCACGGTCGACATCCAATGGTATGAGCCGAATGCCACCGGCTATGCCTATCGCGCGGGCGCGGAGCTCGCGATGGACGGTTACGGACGGCTGCAGCCCGCGCCGAATCGCTTTCCCTCGGCGGCGGCGGGGAAGGGCTTTGGCCCGCTGGCGGACCGGATCCACGCGCTGGGCCTCAAGTTCGGGGTGCATCTGATGCGTGGCATCCCGCGCCTTGCCTATGCGCGCGACCTGCCCGTGCTCGGCACGCGCCATTCCGCGCGCGACATCGCCAATCCCAATTCGGTGTGCACCTGGAATACCGACATGTACGGCGTCGACATGTCGAAGCCGGGGGCGCAGGCTTATTATGACTCGGTGTTCGCACTGTTCGCGCAATGGGGCGTCGATTTCGTCAAGATGGACGATATGAGCCGCCCCTATGCCAATAACTGGGCGGAGATCGAGGCGGCGCAGGCCGCGATCGCCGCGTCGGGCCGGCCGATGGTCCTCAGCCTCTCGCCGGGCGAAACCGACCTCAAATGGGGCGTGCACGCGCAGCAGCATGCCCAGATGTGGCGCATCTCCGACGATTTCTGGGACGAATGGCCCCTGCTCAAGGACCAGTTCCGGCGGCTCGAGGCATGGAATCCCTATCGCCGTCCGGGCGCCTGGCCCGACGCCGACATGCTCCCGCTCGGTCTGTTGGCGATGGGATCGCGCAAGACCAAATTCACGCCCGACGAGCAGCAGACGCTGATGACGCTGTGGGCGATCGCGCGCTCGCCGCTGATCATGGGCGGCGACCTGCGCGGGCTCGACGCGGCCACATTGAAGCTGCTGACCAACCGCGAGGTGATCGCGCTCAACCAAACCAGCCGCGACAATATGCCCGTGTCGAACGACGGCGCGCGCGTGGTGTGGACCGCGCAAACCGCGGACGGTACGGCGCGCTATCTCGCGCTGTTCAACCTCTCCGACCACCCGCTCGTCGTCGAACAGAAGTTCAAGGCGATCGGCGCGCCGCGCAAAGCGAAGGCGCTCAACCTGTGGACCGGCGAAGCCGGCGACGTGGACACCGAGCTCGCGATCGAGCTGCGCGGCCATGCCTCGGCCTTGTTCAAGCTCAGCTGACGTCTATTCCGGACAACCGCTGGCGTTCGGATCGGACACGATCCGCGCGTCGGCGATGCTCACCGTGAACGGCGCGGCTGCGGTGATGCGCAGCGGCGACGCCACCTTCTTGAGGCCGGGATTGACCGTGGCGAAGCATTTGAGGCTGATTGCCGCGGTCTGCCATTCGCCGGGCCTGCGGCTGAACATCGCAGTCGCGGGCAGGCCCTTGCCGGGGGCGCTCTCCGGCACGGCGAGCTCGACCGGCCCCTTGGGCGCCGCATCGACCCGATAAACGATGCGCAGCGACAGATCGGCATTGCTCTCGCGCGACCAGTCCAGCTCAGGCCCGGTGATCGTGAACGCAGCGGGCGCCGCGGCGGTCCAGGCGAGGCGGATCGCGCCCTCCTGCTGGGTCGCCGAATCGACCGGGCTGCGGGTGATACCGGCGCCGAGCGACGCGCTGAACGGCGCCGGCGTCGCGCCGCGCGCGAAGAATACCGAGCGGTTGGACAGGCTGGCGTCGACGCCCGAGACCTCGCTCAGCGCACCGAGCGGCTTGCCCGGCGTCCGGTAATCGAGCCCGAAGCCATAGGCGAACAGCGGGTCATAATTGGGCTGGCCGGGATTGAGCACGAACTGGCCCGCCGTATTCGGCCAGGAGAAGCTCAGCCGCCCCTGGAAGTCGTGGCGCGGCTTGCCGGCCTTGTCGCCGATCAGCACGTCGGCGATGCCGCCGCCTTCGCTGCCCGGAAGCCACGCCGCGACGAACGCGTCGGAGGCGTTGATCTCCGGGTTCACCCAGAGCGGGCGGCCCGAGAGGAACACCGAGACGGTGGGGATGCCCGCCGCCTTGAGCTTCTTGAGCGTGGCCAGCGCCTGCTTGTCGCCCGGCTCGAACTCGAGCGAGCGGATGTCGCCGCGCATCTCGGCATAGGGCGCTTCGCCGAACACCACGATCGCGACGTCGGGCTTGGTGGCGAAGCTGCCGTCGGCGCTGAGCGTCGCCGAGCCGCCCTGCGCGCGCATCGTCGCGTCGATCCCCTCCCAGATCGTCTGGGCGTTGGGGAAATCGCTGCGCTTGTTGCCGTCGCCCTGCCAGCTCAGCGTCCAGCCGCCGGTCTGCGGCCCCATGTCGTTCGCCGCGGGGCCCGCGACGAGCAGCTTCGCGCCGCCGCGGATCGGCAGCACGCCGCCATTATTCTTGAGCAGCACCAGCGACTTGCGCACCGCCTCGCGCGCCACCGCGCGATGCTCGGGCGCGCCCATCAGCTCGGCGCGGCCGTCATAGGGGCGGGCCGCGTCGAACAGGCCGAGCTTGAACTTGACGCGCAGGATACGACGCACGGCGTCGTCGATCCGCGCCATCGGGATCGCGCCGCTCTTCGCCTGTGCCAGCGTGCTCTCGTAGAGTCCCTTCCACGTGTCCGGCGCCATCACCATGTCGATGCCGGCGTTGAAGCCGCGCGCGCAATCGGTGCGCGTGCAGCCCGGGATCTGGGCATGCCCGTTCCAGTCGCTGACGATGAAGCCGTCAAACCCCATCTTGCCCTTGAGCACGTCGGTCAGCATCGACTTGTTGCCGTGCATCTTCTCGCCGTTCCAGCTGTTGTATGACGCCATCACGGTCATCACGCCGGCATCGATCGCGGCGATATAGCCCTGCGCGTGAGTCACGATCAGCGTCTTCTCGTCGACCTGCGTGTCGCCCTGGTCGATGCCGCCGGTGGTGCCGCCGTCGCCCAGGAAATGCTTGGCGGAGGCGGCGACATGGCCCTGTTGGATCGTGCCGCTGGCGCGCGCGCCTTGCAGCCCGTCGATCAGCGCCTTGGCATAGGCCTTCGAGATGTCGGGCTTTTCCGAATAGCCCTCATAGGCGCGGCCCCAGCGGTCGTCCTGCGGCACCGCCAGCGTCGGCCCGAACGCCCAGTCGATCCCCGCCGCCGCGGTCTCCAGCGCGGTGATGCGTCCGATCTTCTCGATCAGCGCCGGATCGTTCGCCGCGCCGAGGCCAATATTGTGCGGGAAGATCGTCGCCCCGACGATGTTGCTGTTGCCGTGGACCGCGTCGATGCCGAAGATGTTGGGGATCGGCACATATCCCGGCCGCTGCTCGAGCGACACCGCGCGGAATGCCTGCGCCGTCGCGAGCCAGGGCTCGATCGGCGAGCGATCTGGCGCGCCGAGCGGCGGCGAGCTGCCGCCCGCCAGGATGCTGCCGAGCGGATATTTGCGCAGCTCCTCGGGCTTGATCGAGGAGGTGTCGCCCTGGATCATCTGCCCGACCTTCTGCTCCAGCGATAATTTGGCGAGCAGCTCGTCGACCCGCTTCTCGATCGCCGGGTCGATCAGGCCGACGCTCTTCGCCGCCGGCCAGTTCGCCGGATGGGCGGTCGAGGCCGGGCTGTCCTGGCCCGCGGCAGGGCCGACGGACAACGTTGTCCCGGCCAGTAGCAGCAACACCGCCCGGCTTGCCTTCATGACGCTCTCCTAGGTTGATTTCTATGTTCAATTGAAGAAATGTGAGCGCTACCATAATGCGGGAGGAAGCCATGTCCACATTTTTCCGGGCGGCGGCGGCGGCGCTGTTCGCCTTCGCCATGACCGGTGTGGACGGGCCCGCCTCCGCGCAGCAAGCGCGCGCGGCACCATCCGTCCCCTATCGCTGGCAGAACGTCAAGGTCGGCGGCGGCGGCTTCTCACCGGGCGTGATCTTCAGCCGCGCCGAACGCGGGCTCGCCTATCTGCGTACCGATATCGGCGGCGCCTATCGCTGGGACGCGAAGGCGAAGCGCTGGATCCCGCTGCAGGACTCGATTGGCGAGAGCAACTATCATGGGATCGAGAGCATCGCCGCCGACCCGCGCAATCCCGACATCGTCTATCTCGCCGCGGGCATGTATCACCGCGATCCCGCTGCGATCCTCAAATCGGTCGATCGCGGGGCGAGCTGGCGCGTGATCCCGGTCCCGTTCCGGATGGGCGGCAACGAGCCCGGCCGGGGTCTGGGCGAGCGGCTGGCGATCGACCCCAACAACCCCGCCATCCTCTATTTCGGATCGCGCTTCGACGGGCTGTGGCGCAGCACCGATTCGGGTGAGAGCTGGAGCAAGGTCGCGAGCTTCCCCCATGCCGGTCGCCCCGCCCCGGCCGAACGGTGGGACAGCAATGCCGGGGTGAGCTTCATCCTGTTCGACCGTTCGAGCGCGAAGGACGGCAAGTCGCAGACCCTCTATGCCGCGGTCGCCGATCCCGACGGGCAGGGCCTTTATCGCTCGGTCGATGGCGGCGGGAGCTGGGCGAGGGTGCGGGGCGGACCCGGCGGCCTGATGCCCGCCAAGGGCGACATCTCCGACGACGGGCGGCTGGTGATCGCCTGGTCCAACTGGATGGGCCCGAACGGCGTGTCGGGCGGGGCGGTGTCGCGGCTGGCCGGCGGGCAGTGGACGGACATCACCCCCGGCAAGGGCGCGCGCCACGGCGGCGGCTATATGGCGATCAGCCTGGCGCATGGCGCGCCCGGCACATTGGCGGTGGCGACGATGAACGCGTCGCCCGACACCGCCTATGTCTCGCGCGACTGGGGCGCAACCTGGACCGATATCGGCAAGGACAGCCGGCGCGACATCGCCGCCGCGCCCTGGCTGCGCCTCGGCGAGGCCGAGGCCGATTTCGGGCACTGGATCGCGGGGCTCGCGATCGATCCGTTCGATGCCGGGCGGATCGCCTACACCACGGGCGCGACGGTCTATGCGACCGGTGACTGGAGCAGCGGGTTGTGGCAGCCCTGGACCGACGGCGTCGAGGAAACCGCGATCGTCTCGCTCGCCAGCCCCACCGGCGGCGCGCATCTCATCTCCGGCTTCGGCGACATCGCGGGCTTCGTGCACGATGATTTCGCGGTCTCGCCGCCGAAGATTCACCTCAACCCGCACCTCGTGACCACGATCAACCTCGATTATGCGGGCCGCGCGCCTGAAGTCGTCGTGCGCAGCGGCCGGGTGCACCAGGGGTGGAAGACCGAGGCGACGCTCGCGCTGTCCAAGGATGGCGGGCGGTCGTGGCGCTCGGTTCTCGTCCCCGCTTATGCCGAGGTCGGCGAGACCGAGGCCAAGCGCCACGACTTGCTGAAGACTCCGGCGATCACCGTGTCCGCCGACGGCGGCGTGCTCGCGGTCGCGACGCCGACGCCGCTCTTCTCGCACGACGGCGGCGCCACCTGGACCTCGGGCCACAACGCGCCGCGCGAGACCCGCGCGGTGGCGGACAAGGTCGATCCGCAGCGCTTCTACATGCTCGATTTCGCCTCGGCGAAGCTGTTCGTCAGCACCGACGGCGGCCGCAAGTTCCGCGCCGCGGCGACCCTGCCCGGCGACCTGTGGAAGGCGCGTACCTACAATGTCGAGACGCCGTGGCCGCTCGTCGCCTCGCCCTTCGCGGCAGGCGACCTGTGGCTCGACATCGGCGGCACGCTGCACCGCAGCCGCGACGGCGGGCGCAGCTTCGCCGTCGCGAGCAAGGGGCTGGAGATCAAGCGGTTCGCGCTCGGCAAACCGGCCGAGGGTGCGCGCGAACCGACGGTGTTCGCATTCGGTACGCTGGGCGGCGTGACCGGCATCTGGCGCTCGACCGACGGCGGCGCGAGTTGGGTGCGCGTCAATGACGACGCCAACCAATGGGGCAATCGCATCCGCCTGATCGAGGGCGATCCGCGCATCTTCGGCCGCGTCTATGTCGGCACCGACGGGCGCGGCCTGCTCTATGGCGAGCAGACCGCGCGCTAGGGCAGGGTGATCTCGAACGGTACCACCGGCAGCCCGTCGCGATCGTAGAGATTGGCGATCGGGCTGTCGGCCCAGAGATAGCGGACCCTGGTGTCGCCCGGCACTGCATCGACGAGGATCGTGGAGGGATCGGCGAGCCGCGCTGCGGTGAAGCGGCACCCGTTCGCGCCGCATGCCTCGAACCCGACCGCTCCCGCGCCGCCGATCACCTGCAATGGGCGATCGAACCGCAACCGCACATGACCGCCCTCCCGCACAGCTTGCGGAAGCTGGGCATTGCTCGCTCCCTCCATCGCGAGCGCGAGACGCAGGCCAACGCTCTTCTTGTCCGTCGGATGAATGTCGCGCGGGTCGCCGATGTCGATCGCCACCGCGAGGCCCGCGTCGCGATCCGCGGCCACGGTCGCACGCTGCACCTCGCGCAACCCGGCCCAGGCCGAATCGACGGGCTTGCTCTGCATCGGGCCGAAGTTGGCGAGCTGGACGATCGCGAATCGCCGGGTCGAGAAACGCGCGCGCCAGTCCGCCATCAGCGAGGGCAGCAGCTTCGCGTAACCCGCGGAGTCGCCGACATTGGCCTCGCCCTGATACCAAGCGATGCCGGCCAGCGGAATCCGTCCCAGCGGTGCGATCATGCCGTTATAGAGCGTCGTCAGGCCGCTCGCTCCGATCCAGGGCACAGATGGCGCTGTCCCCGCATCGCGAACATCCAGGCCGCGCTGGAACTGCCAGCGGCCGTTGAGCGGGACCGAGCTGCCGTCATCCAGTTCGATCCCGCGGGGCGTCGTGCCCCACATGCCGCCGCCGCCGGCGGTGTCGATGGCGCGAACCTGGATGCGGTTGACTCCGGCGCGGAGCTGGCCGGAGGCGAGCGGATAGGTTCGTTGGCTGGTCCAGCCGACCGTGCTGCCGATCACTGCGCCATTGATCAGCGTCTGATCGAAATCATCGACCGCGCCCAGATGGATACGCCGTGCGCGCCGTGCTTGGTCAGCGGTCAGCATCACCTCGCTGGTGTAGACCCCGGCGCCGTCGAAGGATGCCAGATCAGGTACATCCCACTCTTCCCAGAACCGATTGGGATCGGCGGGGATCGGCGCTCCGAGTTTTGCCGTCGCGCGCTTGAAATAGCGGTCGAGCTCCTTGTCCAGCCAGCGTTGCGCGGCGGCGGGATCGGTGCCGCGCAACGCCAGCATCGCCAGCCCGTCGTCGAAACCGCCATTGCGGCGCAAGCCCGCCTCGCTCAGCCAATCCTGGATGATCGAACCGCCCCAGGAAGCCGCGATCAGTCCGACCGGCACCTTGCGAAGGCGCTGCAGTTCGGCTCCCATGAACCAGCAGGCGGCGGAGAAATCGCGCGCGCTGGTGGGCGCGGACGGCTGCCAAACGACCGGCCCCGCGAACTGCGCTTGCGGTGCGGTGCTGCTCTGGCGCGGCACGTTGAACAGGCGCAGCGCGGGGTTGGCGCTCTGCGCGACGGCTGTATCGGCATTGGTGGCGACGCGGAGCGTGAACTCCATGTTCGACTGGCCGGAGCAGAGGAACACATCGCCAACCGCGACATTGGCGAGACGCGCGGTCTCGCTCCCCGACCGCACGGTCAGCGTGGTGGATGCAAGCGGCCCATGCCCGGGAAGCTCGATCCGCCATTTGCCTTCGCCGTCCGCGCGGCCGGTCACCGCAGGCGCGTCGCCAAACTGTGCCGATACCTCTGCGCCCGGCGCGGCATGCCCTTCCACCGGCATGGGCTTGTCCCGTTGCACCACCATATGATCCGAAAAGACCGGCGCGAGCTTCAACGTCTGCGCGCCCGCCGGCGTCGCTGCCACCAGAGCCATCGTCAGCGCCGTACCGCAAATCCACCTTTGCATCGCAACCCTCTCGACCTTGTTTGATGATAGCGCTACCATATTGATCGGATCGCGCAAGACGTGACAGGAGAGGAACCGACATGATCACCAGACGCAACGCGCTTGCCGGAGGTGCCGCGGCGATGCTGGCGGGCGCGGCCCATGCAGGCGGCAAGGGTGCGCAAGGACCGGTGCGCCCCGACTGGGCTTCGCTCACCGATCATTTCCGTAGCCCAGACTGGTTTCGCGACGCCAAACTTGGCCTGTGGTCGCACTGGGGGCCGCAATGCGTGCCCGAGTTCGGCGACTGGTACGGCCGGCTGATGTACATCCAGGGCCACCCCACCTACGAGCATCACCTGCGCACCTACGGCCACCCGTCGAAATTCGGCTTCATGGAGTTCATCCCGCGCTGGCGCGCGGACAAGTGGCAGCCCGAGGTGCTGGTCGCCAAGTATAAGGCTGCGGGCGCGCGCTATATCGTGTCGATGGCGAACCATCACGACAATCTCGATATGTTCGACAGCAGCCACCACCCGTGGAACACGACCCGGATCGGCCCGAAGCGTGACATCGTCGGGACTTGGCAACGCGCGGTGCGCGCGGCAGGGCTGCGCTTCGGTGTCTCCAACCATAGCGCACATGCCTGGCATTGGTGGCAGACCGCCTATGGCTATGACGCCGAGGGGCCGATGCGCGGCGTGCGCTACGACGCCTTCCGGCTGCGCAAGGCCGACGGCAAGGGCAGATGGTGGCAGGGGTTCGACCCGCAGCTCCTCTATACCGGCCCGTCGATGGTCGTCCCAAACGGCCTGGGCAGCATGAAGGAAATGGCTACCTGGCACGAAGCGAACGACGGCAAGTGGCTTGAGAACGTGCCAGCGAACAATCCCGGCTTTGCCCCGCACTGGTTGGCGCGGCAGAAGGATCTGGTCGAGAAATACCGGCCAGACCTTGTCTACATGGACAATTTCAGGCTTCCGCTGGAGCGCTTCGGGCTCGAGGCGGCGGCGCATTACTACAACCAGTCGATTGCGATGCACGGCGCAGTCGATGTCGTTCTGACCGCCAAGACGCTGACTCCCGAACAGCGTCGCGCCGCTACCGACGATGTCGAGCGGGGCTTTGTCGCGGATATCCGGCCCGAACCCTGGCAGACCTGCACCTGTCTCGGCAGCTGGCACTATGACCGCCCGCTCTATGAGCGGAAGGGCTACAAGACCGCGAAGCAGGTGATCCAGCGGCTGCTGGACATCGTCTCGAAGAACGGCAACCTCCTCCTCTCCATTCCCCAGCGCGGTGACGGGAGCATCGACGACGAGGAGGAGAAGGTGCTGGACGGCATGGCGCGCTGGATGGCGGTGAATGCCGAGGCGATTCACGGCAGCCGCCCATGGCGCCGCTATGGCGAGGGCCCGATGCAGATCGGCGAGGGCATGTTCAATGAAGACAAGGCCGTATTCTCCGCCGCCGACATCCGCTTCACTGCAAACCGCGGCAAGCTCTACGCGGCGGTGATGGACTGGCCGCGCGAGGCGGTGACGATCGCCGCGCTTGCGGAGGCCGCGGTGGAGCGGGTGACGCTGCTCGGCCACGGGCCGGTCGCGTTCGAGCGCGGGACGGGCGGGCTGCGCGTCACGCTCCCGCCGCCGGACGCGGGGGCATTCGTCCCTGTGCTGCGGATCGAGGGCGGCAGGGTCACGTAGAGGGCATCGTACAATCCTCCCCCGCCAGCCAGGGGGAGGTGGCGCGCGAAACGCGACGGAGGGGGAGGATTCCCAACAAGCATGACCGTTTCCGCCCCCTCCGTCAGCCTGCGGCTGACACCTCTCCTGGCGGGGGAGGATTGAGCTGCTTCCGCCGGCACGCACCGGCGGCGGGTGGAAGGCTCACGGCCGCTTCACCGTCACCTGCCGTCCCGCATAGGTGACCGGCGCCGCCAGCCCGTCGCTGCCGTCGATGCCGCTGCCGTCCTTCATCCAGCGCACGATGATCTGGCGGTTGGCGACCATCCCCTTGTAGCTGCCCTGGCGCGCGCCGATGGTGAGCGTGCCGGTGGCGTCGTCATAGGCGAAGGGGATGCGGCTGAACCCGCCCTTCTCGAACTGGTGGCTGCGGCCATCATCCTCATAGAGCGAGAAGCTGCCGTCGGCGCCGGGATAGACCAGGATGGTCAGCGGCGCGTCGGGCGTCTCGTCGGTATATTGCATCACCGGCCCGGTAGGGACGATGCTGCCGGCGCGGACATAGACCGGGATGATCTCGGCCGGCGCATCGGCCTTCACCGTCCGGCCACCGCGCTCGCGCTTGCCGGTGTCGAGGTCGAACCAGTCGGCCCCGGCGGGGAGGTAGACGTCGCGGCTGCGCGCCTTGAACTGCGTCACCGGGGTCACGAGCAGCGCCGGGCCGAACAGATACTGGTCGCCGATGCCGCGCACCTTGGGGTCCTGCGGGAAGTCCATCACCAGCCCGCGCATGATGCTGCCGTCCTTCTGGTTGGTGTCGGCGGCGAGCGTGTAGATGTACGGCATCAGCCGGTAGCGCAGCTGGGTGTAGCGGATCAGCGCATCGCGCACCGGCGAGCCCGCGGGGGCGATATTGTAGGTCTCGCGATACGGGAACTCGCCGTGGCTGCGGAACACCGGCGAGAAAGCGCCGAACTGGAACCAGCGCAGATAGAGCTCGCGCCACTCGTCGACATGCGCCGGGTCCTGCTTCGTATAGCGATCCTCGAGCGCGAAGCCGCCGATGTCGTGCGACCAGTTGGGGATGCCGGTCATCGAGAAGTTGATCCCCGCCGGAATCTGCTCGCGCAGATCGTCCCAGCGGCTGGCGATGTCGCCCGACCAGATGGTCGCCCCGGCGCGCTGGATGCCGCCAAAGGCCGAGCGCGAAAGGATATAGGGCCGCACATCGGGCCGCATCGCGCGCTGGCCGCGATAGACATTCTCCGAATGCGGCAGCGAGAAGCTGTTGTAGAATTCGCCGCCAGGGCCCCGCGCGGTCGGGCCCATGATCCAGGCGCGCTCCTCGGGCGAGAGGTTGGAGTGCATGTCGGGCTCGTTGGCGTCGAGCCACCAGCCGTCGACCCCGAGCACCGCGAGCCGGTCGCGGATCTGCCGCCAATAGATGTCGCGCGCCCTGGGGTTGTAGGGGTCGTAGTCGGTGTTGAGATAGCCGGGGCCGACCCAGTCCTTGTTCCCCATGGTGATGTTGCGCGTATAGACGCCGCCCGCCGCCGCGAGCTCCTTGTAGGTGTCGGTGGTCGGATAGAATTTGGGCCAGACCGAGATCATGAAGTTGGCGTGCTGCTTGTGCAGCGCGTCGATCATCCCCTTGGGGTCGGGGAAGCGCTTGGGTTCGAGCCGGTGGCTGCCCCAATCGTCGTCGCGCCAATAGCGCCAGTCGAGCACGATGTTGTCGAGCGGGATCTTGAGGTCGCGATAGGTCTTCACGACATCGAGGATCTCCTGCTGCGTGTCGTAGCGCTGGCGGCTCTGCCAGAAGCCATAGGCCCATTTGGGCAGCATTGACGCCTTGCCGGTGAGCTTGCGATAGCCCGAGACCACCCCGTCCAGGTCCTTGCCCGCGACGACATAGTAATCGATCGCACGCGCCAGATCGGAGGTCAGGGTGAGCGAGTGGCGCTCGGCCTGCGGCAACGGATCGCTATGGTGGAGCGAGAGATAGCCGGCGTTCGGCTCCCATTCGATGCGGATCGCGACCGGCTTGCCTGCTGTCATCGGCACGTCGAAATTGTGGAACCAGGGGTGCCAGTTCTGGCGCCAGCGATCCATCACCAGCTTGCCGTCGACATAGAGCTTGAAATAGCTTGAGCCATAGAGCCGGAAGCGGTGCAGCCCGCTCTTGTCCGCGGTCACGTTCGCCGACCATTCGACGCGCTGGGTCTCGACCGCGTTGCCCGCAGTATTCTGCCCGCCCTCGGCCGCGACGGTCTTGGCCTTGGCGTCCGCCGGCCAGTTCTTGAGGTCGCGGATATGCTGGTAGTTGATCGCCTGCTCGCTCTGCGAAACCGCGAGCCGCTCGCCGAGATAATAGCGCGCGTCCCAGCCGGGGCGGCCATCCTTGCCCTCGACGCGCAGGCCATCGCCCGCGGCACCGGCGAGCGCATAGGGCTTGGGATTCCCGAAGCGGCTGATGCCGTTATTGTCCCACAGCACGCCATAGTTGCGCGTCGAGACGACGAAGGGCACCGCCGCGACGAAATTATACTGGGCGAGCTCGACATCCTCGCCATTGTAATTGAACTGGCCGTTCTGGTGCTGGCCGAGGCCGTAAAAGCCTTCGTCGGTGCCACGGTTGAACTGCTGGGTCACCGCGACGTAATTCTGCCCCTCAGCATGCGCTGGCCGGAAGCTGGCGCTCGCCGCTTCGCTCAGGATCGCATTGCCCGCCGCGTCCCGGAACGCGACATTGCCGTCCACCAGCCGCACCGTCGCCGACAGGCTCGGCGTCGCCAGCGTCACGCTGCCGCCGCTCTCGCTGACGGTGAAGCCCTGCTTCACGGGTGCGGCGATCACCTGCAGGCTCTCCGGCACCTTGGGATCGGCCGTGTCGCTCTCGGTCACGCGGATCAGTCCGTCGCCATAGACCTGAAGCTCGACGCGCTTCTCCTCGCCCTGCGCCGGTGTGACCACGATGCCGGTGCCGGTCTTGCGCCAGCCCTCCGTCGATTGGGCCATGGCGGGCACCGACAACGCTATCATGCTGGCGCTCAGCAGGGCGGCGATCTTCATCTCTCTCTCCGGCGATCTTGTGGTTTAGCGGTAAGTGGCGAGCTTGACGCGCAGCACTTGCCTGGCGCCCGTGAAATTCAGGCCGTAATCGATCTGGTCGCCGTTCCAGCGGCGCAGGAAGACCCATTGGCCCTTGTCGTAATGACCTTCCTCGACCCGGTCGAAGAGCAATGGCCTCTTGTCGCCCTCGGCGCGCGCGAACTCGATCCGCGCGTCGAAGCCGGTGACCAGATACTCGTCCGGTCCCAGCTCCGCGACGGCGACGCCGCCGGAAGGTGACGGATTCCCCTTGGGCGGATCGACGCCGAATTGCGGCCGGCCGAAGGTGACGGTGGCGGTATAGCGGCCGAGATTCAGCACTTGCGCGAACTTGGCGGCCGGATCGGTCGGCTCGGCCGCACCCCACACCTTGCCCGCGGCTGCGGCCTTCGCCCAGACGCGCTGCATCGGCGCGAACAGCTCGTAATTGCGCGCGAAGGCGGCGACGGTCGCCTCGTCCAGCGCCTTCGCGCCGAGCGGGAAATTGAAATAGTCCGTCTCGTCCATCCCGAACGGCGAGAAGCCGATCGCGCCGCGCCCGATCGCCGCGAAGAAATAGCGGGCATAGTGGCGCGCATTGCCCGTCTCCGCGACGAACAGCGGATTGTCCTTGCGCGCATATTGGCCAAGGAAGCCGAGATAGGCCTTGTGGTCCGGATTGTAGATATCGGGCGACAGCCAGTCGAGGTTCGGCGCCGCCGCCTTGTAGACATCGATCACCGCGGGCGCGGGGCCGCCGGATGCGTAGGTGTTCGGATCCTGCCAGACGAACGGATCGCTGGGCAGCGCCGCGTTCACATACATTGGCAGCGGCTTCACCTTCTTCCCCGCCGCCGCGACCTTGTCGATATACGAGGCCACCGCCCAGCTATGGAAATAGAGCTCGGCATCGCGCCCGAATAGCGCGGTCCAGCTGCCCGGGCCCTTGCCGAAGCGCTTGCGCACCGCCTCGGGCACGGGCCCCGCGAACAGGCGGTTGGCCTCGGGCGAGTGATCGCGCGCGCTGCCATAGGTGCCGGCTTCGTTCTGCACCTGCACGGTGATCACCGTATTCTGCGGATCGGCGGTTTTGAGGTGCTCCATCAGCCGCACGAACGCGCGCGTGTCCGCCTCCAGCGTCGATGTCGCGAAGGGCGACAGCGCATAATGCGTCTCGCCCTTGGCGTTGAGCATCCGCGGGAAGCGCTTGTTGTCGAGCTTCACCCAGGCCGGGGCATAGGCCGGCGCGGTGTTCTTCCACGTCGCGAACCACAAAAGGATCAGGCGCTTGTCGTTGGCGCGCGCCTCGCGCAGCAGCTGGTCGAGGAAGCTGAAGTCGAACTTGCCTTCCTCGGGCTCGATCTGCTCCCAGGCGATCGGCACCTGCACGGTGTTGGCGTGGAGCCGGTTCATCATCGGCCACACCTTGGGCAGCATCGCCGGCCATGCACTCGAGTTGTTGACCTGCGCGCCGAGCACCAGAAACGGCGCCCCGTCGACGATCAGCGCATGATGGCCGTCACGGCTTTCCAGGCGGGGCAGTTCCTCAGCCGGCGCGGCGGTGGCGGCGAACAGCATGGCTACGGCCAGCGCAAGCCGGGGTACCTTCCTAACCTTGTCTTCCGCACGGCGGCCGATCCAATGCACGCATTCCTCCCCTTTTGTCCGGGGCGTGGCAGAACGTGCCGCTCCCGGTTTATGGTAGCGGTATCATTTCAATGTTGGCCTGTCTATGTCGTCTGAGCCAGGTCGCTGACGCTGGCGTACGATCACCATCGGGAAAAAAATGGTGCTGCCGGTGAGGATTGAACTCACGACCTCAGCCTTACCAAGGATGCGCTCTACCACTGAGCTACGGCAGCACTCGGCGCGGGCGGCGTGTCCGGCCCCGCGCGGGAGCGGCCCTTTTGCGCAGGGGTGCCTGGTTGTCAAGGCGGACGCGCCGGGTTTATCGCATCGCGCCATGAACGATGCCGAGAAGAAGGCCCGCCTCGCCGCCGCGCTGCGCGAGAACCTGCGCAAGCGCAAGGCGCAGGCGCGGTCGGTGGGGGAGACCCGGCCCGAGCCGCCGCGCGAGCGCGAGGACGACTAGCTCATCGCGCGGCGATCGGCCGGCACTTGGCCTCGAGCCACACCCGCTCCTCGGGCGAGAGCTGCGGGCCAAGCACCTCCAGCACCCGCGCATGATAGGCGTCGAGCCAGCGCCGCTCCTCCTCGGTCAGCAGCGCGGGTTCGATGAGATCGCGCTCGATCGGCGCGAAGGTCAGCGTCTCGAAGCCGAGCATCGGCGATTCGGCGCCGGGAATGTCCTTCTCGATCACCAGCACCAGATTCTCGATGCGGATGCCGAACTCGCCGGCCTTGTAGTAGCCGGGCTCGTTGGAGAGGAACATGCCGGCGCGCAGCGGCTCGGCCGGCCCGCCGCCCGGATAGTTGGGCGCGGCGATGCGCTGCGGCCCTTCGTGCACCGACAGATAGGCGCCGACGCCATGGCCGGTGCCGTGCGCATAGTCGCAGCCGACTTCCCACAGCGGCCGCCGCGCGAAGGCGTCGATCTGCCCGCCGGTGGTGCCCGCCGGGAACACAGCGGTGGCGATCGCGATATGGCCCTTGAGCACGCGGGTGAAGCGGTCGCGCATCTCCTGCGTCGGCTCGCCCACGGGAATCACGCGGGTCACGTCGGTGGTGCCGTCGGCATATTGCCCGCCCGAATCGACGAGATACAGGTGCCCGGTCTCGATCGGCAGGCTCGATTCCTCGGTCACCTTGTAGTGCGGGATCGCGCCATTCGCGCCGGTGCCCGAGATGGTGTCGAACGACAGGTCCTTGAGCACGCCTGTCTCTTCGCGGAACGCCTGCAACCGCGCCGCCGCCGAAATCTCGGTCACCCCGCCCTTGGGCATCTCCGCCTCGGCCCATTTGAGGAAGCGCGCCAGCGCCGCCCCGTCGCGCGCCTGCGCCGCCTTGTGCCCGGAGATCTCGGCCTGGTTCTTGATCGCCTTGGCCAGCACCACCGGATCGCGCACGGCGAGCACCTTGGCTCCGCCCGCCTCGAGCGCGTCGAAGATCGCCGCCACCGACCCTGCGGGATCGGCCGCGACGCGCTTGCCCGCGAACTTGCCGAGCGCCGGCGCGAAGGCCGAGCGGTCGTGCACGCGCACCGCGTTGCCGAGATGCTGCGCCACCTCCTCGCCGACCTTGTCCTTCGCGACGAACAGGTCGGCGGTGCCGTCGGCATGGACGATGGCATAGGCGAGCGCGACGGGCGTGTGGCTCACATCCTTGCCGCGCACGTTGAACGCCCAGGCAATCGAATCGAGCGCGGAGAGCACCACCGCATCGGCCTTGCGCTCGCTCAGCCAGTCGGCGATCCCGGCGCGCTTGGCGGCGCTGGTCTGGCCCGCCTTATCGTCGTCCTGCACCGCAAGCTTGGCGTCGGAGGGCAGCGGCTGGTCGTTCCACACCGCGTCGATCGGATTGCTGGTCACCGCGACCAGCTCGGCGCCCTTCTCGGCCAGCGCCTTCCTCGCCTCCTCGACCCAGCCGCGCGTGTGCAGCCACGGGTCATAGCCGATCCGTCCGCCCTGCGGCGCATGCTCACCAAGCCAGCTGGCGATGCTCACCTGCGGCACCGGGACATATTCCCAATGCGCGCCGTCGACCTGCTGGCGCACCTGCAGCGTGTAGCGCCCGTCGGTGAAGATCGCCGCTGCCTCGGGCAGCACCACTGCGCTCCCCGCGCTGCCCTGGAAGCCGGTGAGCCAGCCCAGCCGCTGCGCATAGGCGCCGACATATTCGCTCATATGCTCGTCGGTCAGCGGCACGACGAACCCGTCCAGCTTCTCGCGCTTCAGTTGCTCGCGAAGGGCGTTCAGGCGATCGGCATAGGTCGACATGGTTCTGGTCCTTAGAAAGCGCGTGATCCGGCGGCTCCAGGCCCAATCTGGGGGCGGCGGGGCCGCCTGTGAAGCCGTCCGGGCAATGGCGAATGGCTAGGCCGATCGCGCGGCTTTTGGAAGGGGCGCGGCGGGCAAGTTAACGGCCCCTCTGGTTGTGCCAGCATGGAACGCCGCCAAATCGGGGGTGGCACGCCGCGTCCGAATTGCGGATCATGGCGGGACAGCGAGCAGGGGAGTCGGGCAGGTGCGTTGGAGTGGATGGGCGATCAGGACGGGGCTTCTCGTCGGCGGCGTGGCCGCCGCGATGGGCGCTGCGGCGCTGGTCCCCGCCAATTCGCCGGCCGCGGCACCGGCGCAGCCCGCGGTCGCGCCGCAACCCAAGCCAGTGGCCAAGCCGCCCGTGCCCAAGCCCGCCGTGGCTGCTCCCGCGCCCGCGCCCGCGGAGCTCGTCGTGAAGCGCATCCTCGATATCCCCGGCCCGATCCGCTTCGGCGAATATTATTGGGACGCCAAGGGCATCCCCGCGGACGGCGCGCTCACGATCACGATCGATCTCGAGGCCGAGACCCTGTCCGTCTTCCGCGACGGCTACGAGATCGGTGCCACCGCGATCCTCTATGGCGCCGACGAGAAGCCGACTCCGCTTGGGCTTCACAAGATCACGCAGAAGAAGGTGCATCACATCTCCAACCTCTACGGCGCGCCGATGCCGTATATGATGCGCCTCACCGATGACGGCGTCGCGATCCACGCCTCGGAGGTCGAGATGGGCGCGGCGACCCACGGCTGCATCGGCGTGCCCTTGCCCTTCGCGAAGCTGCTGTTCGCGCAGGCCAAGCTCGGCGACCGCGTGATCATCACCCGCGGCAAGCGGCTCGGCATGGGCGGGGTGATCGCCAACTGATTCCTTTGGCCGCAAGCCACGGGAAGCACTGGAGTTGCCCCAGGTCTATCTTGCGGAGCATATCCGTAGGAGACTTCAGATGACCCTCGTTCACACCGATATCGGCTCACCCGTCGGCACGCTGCGGCTGGTCGCCAGCGATACGGGCCTTGTCGCGATCCTCTGGCCAAATGAGCGCGCCGGCCGCGTCCCGCTCGGCCCCAGCGCCGAGGATGCGACGCACCCCGTCCTCGTCCAAGCGGCCGCGCAGGTCGGCGAATATTTCGCCGGCAAGCGCCGCGCCTTCGACGTCCCGCTCGATCTGCGCGGCACCGATTTCCAGCGCAGCGTGTGGCAGGCGCTGCTCACCATCCCCTATGGCGAGACGCGCAGCTATGGGCAGATCGCGCGCCAGATCGGCCGCCCCAGCGCGAGCCGCGCGGTCGGCGCCGCCAATGGCCGCAACCCCGTCTCGATCATCGCGCCCTGCCACCGCGTGATCGGCACCGGCGGTGCGCTCACCGGCTTCGCCGGCGGGCTCGAGGCCAAGCGACTGCTGCTCGACCTCGAAGCGGCTTAGGGCGGATCGGTATCCGGATTAGCCCGCCCTCTTCGTCACCCCGGCCTCGTGCCGGGGTCCACCCCAACTCCCCGGCTGAGTTTGAGCCTCTTTCTCGTCCCTTGCCTGCCGGTGGACCCCGGCACGAGGCCGGGGTGACGGTTGAGAAATCAGACCGGCGAAGACCCGGAAACTCAAATGTCGATCCGGCTTAGCGCTCTCGACAAGCCGGGGCGGGGGGCTATGGATCGGGCATGACCGATCTGCCCACGCCCCCCGTCGCCGCTACCCGTCCCCACAGCTTCGAGCGCCACGGCGTGACGATCGAGGATCCGTGGAACTGGCTGCGCGACCCGGGCTACCCCAATGTCACCAGCGAGGAGGTGCTCGCCTACCTCAAGGAAGAAAATGCCTATTACGAAGCGGTGATGAAGCCGCTGAAGCCGCTCGCCGACACGCTGTTCAAGGAGATGCGCGGCCGCATCAAGGAGGACGAGGCGACCGTGCCCCAGAAGGACGGTGCCTTCCTCTACTGGACCGATCACGAGACCGGCGGGGAATATCGCCGCTGGTGGCGCAAGCCCGTCGCGGGCGGCCCCGGAAACGAACAGGCCCAGCTCATCCTCGACGAACCCGCGCTGGCCGAGGGCAAGGAATATTTCCGCCTCGGCGGCTTCTCGGTGTCGAACAACGGCCGCTGGCTCGCTTATGCCTATGACGACAACGGCTCGGAGCGCTTCCTGCTCAAGGTCAAGGACCTCGAGACCGGCGAGCATTTGCCCGACGAGATCCCCGGCACGCTCTCCGACATCGTGTGGACTTCGGACGATGCCGGCTTCCTCTACGGCATCGCCAACGAGCAGTGGCGCACCGACAATGCCCGCTACCACCGGCTCGGCAGCGACCCGGCCGCGGATGTCGAACTCTACCACGAGGATGACGAGGGCTATCGCGTCGGCGTCGGCGAGACCCAGTCGCGCAAGTGGATCGTCATCTCGACCGGCGATCATGTGACGAGCGAGGTGCGCCTGCTCCCCGCGAACGACCCGCTCGCCGATCCGATCCTGGTCGCCCCGCGCAAGCCCGGCCGCGAGTACGACGTCGAGGAGCATGACGGCACGCTCTTCATCCATACCAACGACACCCACACCAACTGGCGGCTCGTCACCGCCAGCCTCGACGCGCCGGGCGAGTGGCAGGAGCGGATCGCGCCCTCGCCGCATTTCTACATGACCGGGGTCACCACCTTCGCCGATTTCTTCATCGTCGAGGGGCGCGAGGACGGCTTGGACCAGATCGAGCTGCATCGCTACGATCCCGCAATCGCGCCGGTGCGCATCGTGTTTCCGGAGCCGAGCTACGTCGCCAGCCTCGGCGACAATCCCGAATATGCGATGGACGTGCTGCGCCTCGGCTATGAATCGATGGTCACGCCCGGCACCGTCTATGACTATCACGTTGCGACCGGCGAGCTCGAGGTGCGGAAGGTCCAGGAGATCCCCTCGGGCTATGACGCGTCGAAATACGCCACCGAGCGCCTCAAGATCACTGTGCGCGACGGCACCGAAGTCCCCTGCTCGATCGTCTATCCGAAGGACTTCCCGCGCGACGGGAGCGGCAAAGTCTATCTCTACGCCTATGGCGCCTACGGCTACGCCATCCCGCCGGGCTTCTCGACCGCACGCATGTCGTTCCTCGACCGCGGCGTCGCCTTCGCCATCGCGCATATCCGCGGCGGCGACGATCTCGGCCAGCAATGGTATCTCGATGGCAAGCTGGAGAAGCGCGCCAACACCTTCAACGATTTCGTCGATGTCGCGAAGGGGCTGATCGCGCGCGGCTTCACCCACAAGGGCGGCATCGCCATCGCCGGGCGCTCGGCCGGTGGCGAGCTGATGGGCGCAGTGGTCAATTCCGATCCCGATCTGTGGGCCGCGGTGGTCGCCGACGTGCCGTTCGTCGACGTGCTCAACACCATGCTCGACGACAGCCTGCCGCTCACGCCGGGCGAGTGGCCCGAATGGGGCAACCCGATCACCGACGCGCAGGCGTTCGAGCTGATCCGCGGCTATTCGCCCTACGACAATGTGCGGCCCCAGGCTTATCCGCCGATGTTCATCTCGGGCGGGCTCAACGATCCGCGCGTCACCTATTGGGAGCCCGCCAAATGGGCCGCCAAGCTCCGCGCGACCAAGACCGACGGCAATGTCCTGCTGCTCAAGACCAACATGGGCGCGGGGCATGGCGGCAAGTCGGGCCGCTGGGAAAGCCTGCACGAGGCCGCGGAGGAGAATGCCTTCGTCCTCTGGCAGCTAGGATTGAGCAACGCGGGGTAGCCATGCAGCGGCCTAAGCCGCCTGCCGCACTGCTCGCCCGAACGCCTCGTCGCATTCGCAACCGCCCATCGCATAACCCATCGCACAACCCATCGCGCAAGGAGCGTCACCCCGGCACAAGGCCGGGGTGACGAGTTGGGATGAACTCGATCGCCCCGGCTCGCCCAGGGCTAGTGCACGCGGTCCAGACCCCGTCTCGAGGACCCGAGTGCGAACCTCCCCTTTCGCAACGGCTCCGCGATATTCAGCCAGACACCTTCACTCCCCCTCCACCGCCCGCTCCACCAGCTGCGTCCTTCGGTGGCAGCTGTGGCAGAAGGCGTAGTCGAACATCTCCGTTAGCACCCAGGCCTGCGTCTCCACGTCCCACGCCGCCCAGGCCTCGCGCGTCACGCCCGGCGTGCCGCAGCCATCGCACACGTAAATGATCCGCCCCTTCTCGCTCACCCGCGCATGTTAGCCGGCGATCGCGCCGATTTGGGGATTGTCCGGTCCGAAACGGATATATCGCCGGTGCCTCCATTCTGGCGGCAAGCGCGGCCGAAATCGCGCCGTCTGGAAAGGATTTGGTGAGGCGCGCCCACTAGCATCACCGCCGATGGAAGAGCCGTTCAGCCTGCACCGTGCGCGCTTCGCCCGGCGCTCATGGCGTGGCGCACATCTCGAATCGCGCATCCTTGCACGCCGCCCCCGCCGCCGTTCGCGCTTCGGACGGATCGAGCTGGTGACGATGGCGTTCGCCGGGATCTTCGCGGGGCTCGGCTGGGCGACATGGCCGATGCTCGCGGGCGATACCGCCGCCACCGAGGCCATGTCCGCCGCCGATCCGCAGGCGCGCCACGCGGCCGCGCTGTTCGCGGATGGGGAAAGCGCTTCCATGTCCGCCGCACCAGCACGCGGCGTCCGCACCAGCTTCAACTTCTGCCACACCGGCGGCGGCGCCAATTGCGTGGTCGATGGGGACACCTTCTGGATGGATGGGGCCAAGATCCGCATCGCCGATATCGACACGCCCGAGACGCATCCCGCGCGCTGCGCCCGCGAGGCCGAGCTCGGCGCGGCGGCGACGCGGCGGCTGCGGGCGCTGCTCAATTCGGGCGAGGTCGCGCTCGCCGGCATCGGCCGCGACACCGATCGCTATGGCCGGCAGCTGCATCTCGTGTCGGTCGATGGCCGCGGCGTCGGCGACACGCTGGTCGCCGAGGGGCTCGCCCGGCCCTATGCCGGCGGCCGTCGCGAGGGCTGGTGCGGCTGAGCAGGCAAAAAAGGACGGAAGCGGCACTCGCGAACTGTCCGCGCGAACGCCGCTCCCGCCCTCCCGGACCTGAAGTCCGGACCACGTAAGCAGTTCAGGAGATCAGCGCCGCATCAGCGCGGCGAGAGCATCGACACCTCAGTCTCGACCATCACGCGGCCGGCGGGGATGCGGATGCCCTTCTCGGCCATCTCCTTGCGGAAATCCTTGTCGGCATCGGCGACCTCGGCCTCATATTCGGCATAGGCGTCGACGCGGTCGGCCTCGTCATCAGCGTCGGCGAGATCCTTGCGCAGCTCGCGCTTCGCCTCGCTGATCGAGGTCTTGTAGTCGAGATAATGGTGGTTGCTGTCGTCATAGATATGGCGGCCCCGGTCGTCGGCCAGCGCGGGGGCGGCGGTGAACGCGGCAAGCGCCGCGGCGGTGATACACAAAGTTCGCATCGTTCGTCTCCTCATGTCGCCATGAACCGGCGCAAGAACGGTCGGCCGCAGCGCCGGTTGCCGAGCGAAACGGCCGGTCTCGCGCACTTGCCTGCAATGGAGCGGGACGAAGCGTGGCAGGGAACGGGCGGGCCGAACCCGCGCGAATGTGGCGGCAAGCCGGCCCCTTCACCCGGGGTTCAGCCGACCGCCACAATTCCGCCGGATTCACCCTCGCGCGATCACCAGATGCAGCGCGCGTTCGCCCACCGCCTGCTCGGCCACGCGATAGCCGAGCGCGGGCAGGTCGATGCCCTCGAGCAGCGCCTCGCCCTTGCCGAGCAACGCGGGCGCGATCGCCAGGTGCATCTCGTCGATCGCGCGAGTCTTGAGATAGTGCCTCACCGTCGACACCCCGCCGCCGATGCGCACGTCCCTGTCGCCCGCCGCGGCGCGCGCCAGTTCCAGCGCAGCCTCCGGCCCTTCGGTCACGAAGTGGAACACCGTGCCGCCGTCCATTTCCAGCGGCGGTCGCGCATGATGCGTCAGCACGAACACCGGGCAGTGATAGGGCGGGTTGTCGCCCCACCAGCCCTTCCATTCGTGATCGGGCCATTCGCCGCGCACCGGCCCGAACATGTTGCGCCCCATCACCCAGGCGCCGAGATTGGCCATCGCCCGCACCGTATAGTCGTTGTCGACGCCTTCAGCGCCGCCTTCCTTGCCGTACATCGCCTTGAAATGGCGCGTCTCGACCATCCAGGGGTGGATGTCCTCGCCGCCCTTGCCCAGCGGATCCGCCAGGCTCTGCTCTGCGCCCGCGCCATAGCCGTCGGCCGAGATGCTGAAGCCGTTCACCCGTATCTTGCTCATCGTCCGTCTCCCATACTGCTTGCAAATAGCAACCAGTTGCGAACTAGTCAAACTGATTGTATATTGCAAGCGGTTTTTGGAGGATGGCATGAGCGAACCGCGATCGGGCTGCCCGATCAACTTGACGCTGGAGGTGCTGGGCGACCGCTGGAGCCTGGTGGTGATCCGCGACATGATGTTCGGAAACCGCCATTATTTCCGCGAGCTGATGCGCGGCTCGATGGAGGGGATCGCGTCGAACATCCTCGCCGACCGATTGAAGCGGCTCGAGGCGCGCGGGCTCGTCACCAAGGGCGACGATCCCAGCCACAAGCAGAAGGCGCGCTACAACCTCACCGAGGCGGCGATCGAGCTGCTGCCATTGCTCGTCGCGATGGGCGCGTGGGGCCGGCGGCATTTGCCGGTCACGCCCGAGCTCGCGATCCGCAACCAGCTATTGGAGGAGGGCGGGCCCGAGCTGATCGCCGCCTTCATGGACGAGTTGCGCGTCGAGCATCTCGGCGCCGCGCCCGATCCCGCCGCGACCCCGGTGCGCGAGCGCCTCGACGCGGCCCGCGCCGCGCTGGCGGCGTGTGGAGGGGAAGCATAGTCCTATCCTCCCCCGCCAGGGGGAGGTGGCGCCGAAGGCGTCGGAGGGGGAGGGCGGCGGGCCGCTCGATCTTGGAATGCGCCGCGTCCGCCCCCTCCGTCAGGCTGCGCCTGCCACCTCCCCCTGGCGGGGGAGGACAGGATGGTTCCTCAGGCCGTCGCCGCGACCTGATAGAGGAAGTCGACGAAGCCGAACGTCGCGGCGTCCATCCCCATCACCTTGGGATTGCTGCTCTCGATCACGAAATATTCGTTCGGCGCGTGCGCCCCGCTGCCATGGCCGAAGCCGAACTGGCCGGCGGGCAGGCCCAGCGGCGGGCCGGTGAAGATCACTCCCGGCCAGCTCCCCGCCAGCCGCGGCGAGAGCGTCGCCGGCACGCCGAGCCGCTCGCAGGTGGCGAGCTCGGCGCGGATCAGCGCGCTCTTCTCGTCGGTCTCGGTCGGGCCATAGCCGCCCGAGACGTTGACCTCGACATCATTGAAGCCGCGCTTGTCGAGATGCGCGCGCAGCTTGGCCAGCGTGTCGTCCTTGGTCATGTCGGGCACCAGCCGCATCTCGATCTTGGCGGTCGCCTTGCCTGGCAGCACGGTCTTGCCGCCCGGGCCCATATAGCCCGAGACGAGGCCCTGGATGTTGACCGTCGGCACTTGCGCCAGCCGCACCAGCGATTCCTCCCAGCTCATGTCGCCGATCCAGCGGCTGACACCGAGCGCCTTCTTCGCCGCCTCCTCGCTGTTGGCGCGCGCATTGAGCAGGATCAGTTCGCGCTCGCGGGCGCTGAGCGGGCGCACCTTGTCCTGGATGCCGTCGATCGTGACGGTGTTGCCATCGGGCGTCACCAGCGTGGAGAGCGCCGCGACCAGCCGCCAGGGCGGGCTGTCGACGCGCGCCTTCTCGCTCGAATGGACGTCGCCCTTGGGACCGCGGCCCCATTTATCGCCCGATACGGTCAGCTCGAACTCGACCATCCCCTTGGCGCCCAGCGCCAGCGTCAAGCCGCCCGTCGCGGGGCTTTGCCAACCGGTCGGGATGATCACGCCGACGGTCCTTTTGAGCGCGGCGGCGACCTGCGGCGCGGTGACGATCTCGTGGAAATTGGGCGATCCGATCTCCTCCTCGCCCTCGGCCACCAGCACCAGATTGACCGGCAGCTTGCGCCCCGCCGCCTTCATCGCGTGCAGCGCGGCGAGGAAGGTCGCCTGCGGCCCCTTCTGGTTCACCGCGCCGCGGCCCATCACCACCTTGCCGAAGCCCGGCTTGTCGATCAGCTTCGCCTCGAGCGGGGGATGCTCCCATTCCGCCGGGTCGAACTGCTTGACGTCGTACATGAAATAGATGCCGAGCGTCTTTTTCGCGCCCGCGTCGAGCGTCGCGAACACCCCCGCCTTGCCCTTGGACGGCACGATCTCGGCATGCTGGAAGCCGGCGTCGAGCGCGAGGCTCTTCATATGTTCGGGGCCCTCGGGATAGCCGCGATTCTCCGCGGCGATCGAGGGCAGGCGGATCCAGTCCTGCAGCCGCTTCACCGCCGCGTCGTGCCCGGCGGCGATCGCCTGCTTCACCTCGGCCATATTGTCCGCGGCCAGCGCGGCGCCCGGGGCACTCAGCGCCGCGCCCGCCACCGCGCCCTTGAGCATCGCCCGCCGCCCGATGGTGCCGTTGGTCTCATGCATGTGCCGCCTCCCTGCGTGTGGGGGCGAGCCTAGCGCGACGCGAACGGACTGCAATCGCCTACCCGTCACCCCGGCCCTGTGCCGGGGTCCACGGCGCCTAACGCGGAGCGATCGAGCCTGATGTCCAGCGCTCGCCTCCCGGTGGACCCCGGCACAAGGCCGGGGTGACGGTAGGGAAGGCGTGGTGGCGGTTCTACCTAGCGCTTGCTGCTCCGCTTCGCCCCGGTGACGCTGCGCAGCGCGTGGATGCGCGATTCGAGCTCGGCGCGCTCGGTCTCCGAAAGCCCCCCTCGCGCGTAACGTTCCTCCAGCACCGCGATCTGGCGGCTCTCGCGGCGCAGCGCCCTGGCCTCGCGTCCGACAGCTGCCCGCTCTCGCGCCCGTCGCGGATCGACTGGTCGGCCTGGCCCAGCTCGCGCGCCACGCCGGGCAGGGCGGGCGAGGGGGCCGGCCAGCGCACCCCGCCCGAAGGGTCGCGGATCTGCGCCGCGGCGGGGAGGGTGGTCACGGCAGCGGCAGCGGCAAGCAACGCGATTCGCATCGTTCGGATCTCCCACGGCGCCTTTACGGAGCACTCCATCCTGTTGTGACCGGCCGAAGCTTTCCCAAGGCTGACCAGCGCGGGGCAATTTCCTGTGGATGAATCTGCGGACGAAATATTTGTGAGTTCCGCCTTCGTTCTCTTGCATTCTGAAAAGGCGAGGAAGGTCCGCGCGTCGCATCCGCCAAGCCGTTCCGGACGCGCCACGAGCCGAGTCAAATCAGCGACGAACCGAGTCTTTCATTTGTCATTTACGGTCTTGCCTCCCGGGCCGATCTGACACAATCTCTAGTGGCTAGACAGGGGGTCGAGCCCAAGCACTGGTGGAACGCCGTCCGCGACCCCATATCGCGGTATGGGCCCGCTCGTGCCTTGGACAGGGCGGTGGACACTTTTTGTTCTCACGCCCGAGCGTGGGCGGTGGTAACATCGCCGGATGCCCCCGAGTCGTGATCTGGACGGGCAAGAGGCGAGCGACGATGGACTTTAGGGAAGAGCAGGAACCGAGCGTGAGCGAGACCGACAGCGCAGAGGCGATCGCCGAGACCAAGGCCGCAGCGCCGGCCAAGGCGAAGAAGGCCGCCAAGCCCGATACCAAGGCGGTGAACCCGCGGCCCTATCCGGTCGAGGTCGATCACTCGCGCGACGCGTTGCTGACGGAGTTCGGCAAGGAGACGCTCAAGGACCGCTACCTGCTCCCGGGCGAGACCTTCCAGGACCTGTTCGTTCGCGTCGCGTCGGCGTACGCGGATGATGCCGCGCACGCCCAGCGCATCTACGACTATATCTCGCGTCTGTGGTTCATGCCGGCGACGCCCGTGCTGTCGAACGGCGGCACCGGCCGCGGCCTGCCGATCTCGTGCTTCCTGAATTCGGTGCCCGACAGCCTCGACGGCATCGTCGACACCTGGAACGAGAATGTCTGGCTCGCCTCGCGTGGCGGCGGCATCGGCACCTATTGGGGCAATGTCCGCGGTATCGGCGAGCCGGTCGGCCTCAACGGCAAGACGTCAGGCATCATCCCGTTCGTGCGCGTGATGGACAGCCTCACGCTGGCGATCTCGCAGGGCTCGCTGCGCCGCGGCTCGGCCGCCTGCTATCTCGACATCTCGCATCCGGAGATCGAGGAGTTCCTCGAGATCCGCAAGCCCTCGGGCGACTTCAACCGCAAGGCGCTCAACCTGCACCACGGCGTGCTCATCCCCGACGCGTTCATGGAAGCGGTGCGCGATGGCGCCGAGTGGGAGCTCAAGTCGCCCAAGGACGGCAGCGTCCGCGCCAAGGTCGACGCCCGCGCGCTGTTCCAGAAGCTGGTCGAGACCCGCCTCGCGACCGGCGAGCCGTACATCGTGTTCGCCGATCACGTGAACAAGAACATGCCCAAGCATCACCGCGATCTGGGCCTCAAGGTCTCGACCTCGAACCTGTGCTCGGAGATCACCCTGCCGACCGGCAAGGATCATCTCGGCAACGAGCGTACCGCGGTGTGCTGCCTGTCCTCGCTCAACCTCGAGACGTGGGACGAGTGGAAGGACGCCAAGGGCTTCGTCGAGGACGTGATGCGCTTCCTCGACAACGTGCTGCAGGACTATATCGACCGCGCCGAGCCGGGCATGGAGAAGGCCGCCTATTCCGCCAGCCGCGAGCGTTCGGTGGGCCTTGGCGTGATGGGCTATCACAGCTTCCTCCAGGCGCGCGGCCTGCCCTTCGAGGGGGCGATGGCCAAGACCTGGAACCTGCGCATCTTCAAGCACATCAAGGCGCAGGTCGACGAGGCCTCGATGCAGCTCGCGGTCGAGCGCGGCCCGTGCCCCGACGCCGCCGACATGGGCGTGATGGAGCGCTTTTCCTGCAAGATGGCGATCGCGCCGACCGCGTCGATCTCGATCATCTGCGGCGGCACCTCGGCCTGCATCGAGCCGATCCCGGCCAACATCTACACCCACAAGACGCTGTCGGGCAGCTTCGTGGTCAAGAACCCCTATCTCGAGAAGATCCTGATCGAGAAGTCGAAGAATTCCGACAATGTCTGGAACTCGATCCTCGAGCAGGGCGGCTCGGTCCAGCATCTCGACTTCCTCAGCCAGGAGGAGAAGGACTGCTACAAGACCAGCTTCGAGATCGACCAGCGCTGGCTGCTCGAGCTCGCCGCGGACCGCACCCCCTATATCGACCAGTCGGCCTCGCTGAACTTGTTCATCCCGGCCGATGTCGAGAAGTGGGACCTGCTGATGCTCCACTTCCGCGCCTGGGAGCTCGGCATCAAGTCGCTCTACTATCTCCGCTCGAAATCGGTGCAGCGCGCCGGCTTCGCGGGCGGCGTGGAGGCCGACAACACGATCGAGAAGCCGCAGTTCAATCTCGGCGAGTCGACCGACTATGACGAATGTCTGGCGTGCCAGTGAGGTGGCGGAGCTAGCGCGCCCCGTCCGGCCTCCATCGTCGCCCCGGCCTCAGGCTGGGGCGCGCGGCGCCGCAAGCACTCGGGGTTCAGATCGCCTCCCCGTCTTCCTCCTCCTCGAAGGTGATCGCGACATCGGCGTTGGCGGAGAGCCGCACCTGGTCGCCCTCGACCTCGGCGATCAGCCCGGCGGGGATGTAATGGTGATGGCGCCCTTCATCCTCGACGCCTTCGATCTCGGCGCCGCTGTCGGCCTTGATCAGCTTGATGCGGTCCCCTTCGACGCGGTCGACCGTACCGACATGCACGCCATCGGCGCCGATCACTTCCATATGCTCGCGGATGTTGCTGATATCGGTCATGTGCGTTCTCCACTTCGGGGTTCGACCGCACAACGCGCTTGTCGCCCGTTCGATGCAGGAGTGCAGCCATGAAGCTTCGTTCGGCCTTCGCGATCGCCAGCCTCGCCCTGCTCGCCGCCTGCGCGCAGCAAGTCTCCACCGCGGTCGAGCCCGCCGCGCCCGGCTTCCTGCTCGGCCTGTGGCACGGCTTCATCTTCCCGGTCGCCTGGGTGCTCTCGCTCTTCCTCAGCGAGGTCGCGGTCTATGCCGTGCCCAACAATGGCGGCTGGTACGACTTCGGCTTCTTCCTCGGCATCGTCGTGTTCGGCGTCGGCTCGTGGCGCGGCAAGAAGGTCGTGGTGCGCGAGCGCGTGGTGAAGGTCCGCGAATAGTGACCCGCGCGCTCGCCCTTCAGGCCGGCCTCGGCATCGTCAGCGGCGTCGCCGGCCTCGCCCTGCTGCGCCGCCGCGCCGCCACGCCCGAGGGCGCCTATGCCACGCGCATCGCCGGCATGATGCTGGTCGCGCTCTGCCTCTTCCTCACCGGCTTCGCGCTGGTGTTCAGCCTGGCGAGCGCGGCATGATCGCGGCCATCCTCATTGGTCTCGCGATCATCTTCGCCGGTTACGTGCTGTTCCGGCATGCGGCCGGCGTAGAGACTGCGATCTATGCCTTGCATCGAAGCCTCGGGGTCATTCCCCTGCGCTGGCTCGACGCGATGCGCCGTTTCAACATCGTCTCGCTTCGCGTCGTCGCGGTCCTGTGGATCGCGCTTGGTGGCGCCGCGCTGGTTCTCACATTCACGAAATTCGTCCCGGAGTAATCCAATGCCTCTTCTCGAAGCCCGCAAGACCTACAAGCCCTTCGAATATCCCTGGGCGTACGAGTTCTGGAAGCGCCAGCAGCAGGTCCACTGGCTGCCCGAAGAGGTGCCGCTGGGCGAGGATTGCCGCGACTGGGCGCAGAAGCTCACCGATCACGAGCGCAACCTGCTCACGCAGATCTTCCGCTTCTTCACCCAGGCGGACATCGAGGTGCAGGATTGCTACCACGAGAAATATGGCCGCGTGTTCAAGCCGGTCGAGATCAAGATGATGCTCGCCGCCTTCTCCAACATGGAGACGGTGCACATCGCCGCCTACAGCCACCTGCTCGACACGATCGGCATGCCCGAGAGCGAATACGGCATGTTCCTCGAATATGCCGAGATGAAGGACAAGCACGATTACCTTCAGAAGTTCGGCGTCGACACCGACGAGGACATCGCCAAGACGCTCGCCATGTTCGGCGGCTTCACCGAGGGGCTTCAGCTCTTCGCCTCCTTCGCGATGCTGATGAACTTCCCGCGCTTCAACAAGATGAAGGGCATGGGCCAGATCGTGTCGTGGTCGGTGCGCGACGAGAGCCTGCACTGCGAGGGCATCACGCGCCTGTTCCACGCCTTCTGCAAGGAGCGCGACTGCCTGACCAAGGCGGTCAAGGACGACATCATGGACGTCTGCCAGACGACCGTGCGGCTCGAGGACGCGTTCATCGACCTCGCGTTCGAGCAGGGCCCGGTCCCCGGTATGACGCCCAAGGAGATCAAGAAGTATATCCGCTTCATCGCCGACTGGCGTTTGAACCAGCTCGGCCTGCGCCCGATCTACATGATCGACGAGCACCCGCTCCCCTGGCTCACCCCGCTGCTCAACGGCGTCGAGCACGCCAACTTCTTCGAGACCCGCGCGACGGAATATTCGAAGGGCGCGACCCGGGGGAACTGGGGCGAGGTGTGGGATTCGTTCGACAAGCGGCAAAAGGCGAAGGCCGGGCCGGCGGCGAACGAGGATGGCGCGGGCGAGGGCGGGCTGTTCGATGGGGCCGGGGTGGCGGCGGAGTGAGGTAGATCGCAACGGTTGATTGTTCTAATCTCGGGAGGGGGGCGATTGAGCGGAAACAATCTCAAGCGAATATTTGCAGACGTAGTATCAATCGACAGTTGGCACACGCCATTCGACGGTAGAACAGGTACCGCCACGGTTCATATCGACGCAGTGTTCGGTGAAGCGCGACTAGGTGGCGAAGCTAATGCGCCAATCCGCTTTCGGCTTAGTTTAAGACGGGCCGATGTGGTGGTCGCTATCGCCCCAACGGAACCTCTCGCTGTCGATAAAGGATCTGTCGCGCGCAACCAGTCCATTAGCAGTGTTAAAATTGCTCGGCGATCTGAGACATCGACCGACATCAACATGTCCGCGAATGCCAAAGTTGCATTTCCAGTTGTGGCGGCCGCTGCTGCTTCCGGTGGTTTGGGAATGAAGCAGGCAAGCTCAGAGGTAGTCTCTTCTGAGGAGCAAATGCGTTTGGTTCTCATTACTCAGAGTAAGACGCATGATGGTCACTATCGCTGGGAGTGCAAACCGACGCTCGGGGCTAAATTGAACGGACGACCTTGGGACCCGGAGAAGGACCCTCGCTTCTCTGTAAAGGACTTGCGGAAGTCTGCAAATCAGATCCAAGGATCTATGAGAATAGAGGTTAG
This sequence comes from Sphingomonas sp. BT-65, assembly GCF_026107375.2. Classification (NCBI taxonomy): domain Bacteria; kingdom Pseudomonadati; phylum Pseudomonadota; class Alphaproteobacteria; order Sphingomonadales; family Sphingomonadaceae; genus Sphingomonas; species Sphingomonas sp. BT-65. The sequence continues at coordinate 1,991,071 of NZ_JAPCIA010000001.1, read as the reverse complement.
ATGCAGGCGTGAAGATTTGATTATTGAGGATATAGACATCAAGGATCAGGGTATCCTCGAAAAAATATCAAACAGCTATAATCTAAAAAATAAGATAGCAGCTGTTGAAGCATACTTAACCCATATCCTTTCGTCGGAAAATCTTGAATTTGCAAATATTTCCGATCCATTCGGGTCGATTTGCCTGGCTGACGTGATGGTTGAGGAGTCTGGTGGTTAATTGGCAGGATGCTGTAAGGAGAATTCTTGAATGCGAGAGTGACAATTTGGTCGAGCTCGCAAAGGCCGCTGGCGTATCGCCAATCCGGCTTTACAGGAACTTAAACTTTGCTGGCGTTGATCTACGCAATCAAGACTTGCGTGGCTTAGATTTGACCGGCGCCGATCTTCATAGTGCCATAATAGACGATCATACTCTTATTGACGAGCATTTTGATCCTAGATTGGACGCTACATACACAAGGCGGACTGTAAGCGTCCCAAGAAATCTCTATATTTGCCTGCGTATATATGAAGCGGACACAAGTTATCTATATACTGGTTGGGCAATTAAATCTCTTCTAGAATGGAGCAAAAAGGAAACTTCTTTTTTAGGAAGGTCGTCCATTTGGACAGATTGGTTTTATAGAAATAAAAGTGCTCAGTTTATTGTATCTCAGCAGAGTGGTCGTCCCCATTCCCTGAAAATCAAACGGGATGTATACGAAGAAGCGGTGGGGTCCTTCGGGCATTTAGGCGGCAGAACGAAGGCAATGCGAATTGCCATCCTTGTTGGCATGTTCCATTACTGGAATGTTGAACCGAAAGACATTGGAGCTACTCCTGTGCTCGATTTTCTTAAGTCGGTGACTAAGAGTCCACGGGCAGACGAAGTTCTACGCTCGTTGTCCCGAGGGTGGGTTGAAGAGCGGCAAAGCGATCAAATCGAGTTTTCCTACACGAACCAGTTAGGTTAAATACCCCGGCTCCTCTAACCAAAGGAGCCGACCCATGAAGCATGACCACCCCACCGACACCACCGACCCCCTCGCCGACTACACCCCCGTCACCCTCCGCGCCCGCCACGACGGCTGGACCGCGGAGCGCCAGCGCAGCTTCCTGCGCGCGCTCGCCGATACCGGCTGCATCTCCGAAGCCGCGCACATCACCGGCATCACCCCGCGCTCGGCCTATCGCCTGCGCCATCATCCCAATGGTCGGGCCTTCTCCGTCGCCTGGGATTAGGCGCTTCAGCTCGCCGCCGCGCGGCTGATGACCACGGCGTACGAGCGCGCGATCAAGGGCGGCATCCGTGAGATGTGGAAGGACGGCGTCGTCGTCGCCGAGGTGCGCCAGCCGTCCGACCGGCTGCTGATCTGGCTGCTCGATCGTGTCGCCCCCGCGCCCGTGCGCCATGCCGCCGTGGGCGACCAATGGGGCCGGATCCTCGACTGGAGCGCCGGCGTTACCCCGCAGTTCGGAGAGACGCTCGGCGCGCTCGCCGATAGCGCCGTCCCCGCCGAACCGCTCACCGCGCGCCACTATCAGCCGTCCTCGCTCGTCGACGGCCGCGAGGCTTTGTCCCCGCCCACCGACGAGGATGCGGACGACGACTATGATTACGAGGACGGCTGACTCGCGCGCGCGTGGCAGTGTGACTTTTGGGACTTTCCGCGGATCGCGACGGCCGTCAGAGCCACAGCCCCACGGTCACCATCGCCCCCTCGCTCACCCCGGCGGCCTTGCGCACCGCGGCCTTGACCGGCAGCAGATAGCCCCCGCTCGACGCGTGCGGGAAGGCCGAGGTCTCGAACGCCACCCCATCGACGCTGACCGCCAGGCGCACCGATCCGAACCCGCGCGTCCCGCCCAGCGCGCGCCGCTCGAACCCCAGCGCGCGGATCGCGTCCGCCGTTTCGCCGGTGATCGTCACGAAATACCAGCTCGCCTTGGCCGGCGGCTCGGGCGTCCAGCGCCACAGCTCGGCCTCGATCTCGAACGAAGGGTCGCCGTCATGCGCCATGCCCCGCGATCTAGCCGGATCGCGCCGCGGCCGGAAGGGCGCGGGCTGGCGGGAGTCGCCGCAGCGCCCCGGCGCGGCGGCTCAATGCCACCGCGTCGGGGTCGCCGCGTCGGGCTTGGCGACGATCTGCCAGTCGTCCCGGTACAGGATCGTGCCCGGCCGGTGCGTCACGTGGCGCGTGACCGGCACGCCCAGCTCGTGCAGCAATGCCGCCAGCACATGGCCGTGCGCGATCATCGCGCGCGCGTCGTCGCGGAACCAGCAAATCCCGTGCGGGCGCCAGCGCCGCTTCGACCGCACCTGGAAGGCGCGCCACCGCGGCACCGGCAGCTCGCGCTCGAACCAGCGGATCTCGTGCCACAGGGCACGCGCGATGCTCTCCGGCGTCGCCGGATCGCGGGCATGGCTATAGGCCGGGCCGAACAGGCCACGGTCCACGCCGCGGCGGACCTCCCACCCCGGCGCGATGAAGCGCAGATACATGACGATGCTCCCCCGCGCGGGGCGCGGGACATTTCGATTGCCTGGGAAACGGGCCGGCCGCGTCGGGCCGGCGGCTTACACAGCCGCGGCTGGTCGCCGCGTTTCGGGAAGCGCGGAAACGAGTTTGAACATGTCCGCCCTCCTCATATCGGTCCGGCCAGTCCGGACGAGCTCGGCGCCGTTAGCAGCATTACGCGTGGAAATAAAGTCGCAGGTGAAACGATCAGCGCCGCAGCCACCGCCCGATCAGCGATCGGTCGCGCAAGATCTCGCGCGCCGCATTGTGCCCGGGTGCCCCGGTCACGCCGCCGCCCGGATGCGTGCCCGCGCCGCACATGTAGAGCCCCGCGATCGGCCCGCGATAATCGCCATGCCCCAGCACCGGCCGCGCCGCCCACAGCTGATCGAGCGACATCCGCCCGTGGAAGATGTCGCCCCCGACCAGCCCGAACTTGCGCTCGAGGTCGAGCGGCGAGTGGATCTGCCGTGCGAGGATCGAGTCCCGGAAATTGGGCGCATGTTCGGTCACCGTGTCGATGATGTCGTCCGCCGCCGCCTCGCGCTCGTCGTCCCAACTGCGTCCGTTGGGCAGCTCGGGCGCGAAATGCTGGCAGAACAGGCTCGCGACATGCGCGCCCGGCGGCGCCAGGCTGTCGTCGACCAGGGACGGGATGGTCATCTCCACCACCGGCGCGTTCGACCAGCCATATGTCACCGCGTCGGCATGCGCGCGGTCCATATAGTCCATGGTCGGCGCGATGATGATCCCGCTCCTGTGGTGCTCGCCATCCTTGCCCGGCAGCACGGTGAAGTCGGGCAGCTGCGACAGCGCCACGTTCATCCGGAAGCTGCCCGATCCCGTCTTGAACCCGTCGATCCGCCGCCGGAAATCCGCGTCGAGATCGCTCGCGTCGATCATCTGCCGGTACAGCAGCGCCGGCCCGACATTGGCCGCGACCACCGAAGCCGCGATCTCCTCGCCGCTCGCCAGCCGCACGCCCGCCACGCGGCCGCCATCCACCAGCACTTGGCTGACCGGCGCCTCCAGGCTGATCTCCACCCCGGCCTCGCGCGCCGCGTCGGCCATATACCCGGTGATCGCGCCCATCCCGCCGAGCGGATGGCCCCACGCGCCCTTCTTGCCGTTCACCTCGCCGAACACATGGTGCAGCAGCACATATGCCGATCCCGGCGCCGACGGCCCGGCGAAATTGCCTACCACCGCGTCGAACGCGAACGCCGCCTTCACATGCTCGTTCTCGAACCACCCATCCAAAAACTCGCGCGCCGACTGGACGAACAGCGCCAGCGCGTCGCGCTGCCCCGCGATCGGCATCCGCGCCAGCTCGCGTCCCTGCGCCGCCGCGGCGAGCAGCGCCGCGATCCCGCCCCCCGCATTGGGCGGAGTCTTGAGCGCCATGCTGCGCAGCATGTCCGCGACCCGCTCCAGCGCGTCCTCGTACCCGGGGAGCGCCGCGGCATCCTTGGCAGAGAAGCGCGCGAGCTCCGCTCGCGTTCGCTCCGCCCCGCCGCCGAGCTTCAAATACCCGTTCTCCAGCGGGAAAAAGTTGCTGATCGGCCGCTCGATCACGCGATATCCGCGCTCGGCGAGCCGCATGTCGGCGATCACCCTGGGCTGGAGGAGGCTGACCGTGTAGCTCGCCGCCGAATTGCGGAAGCCGGGGTGGAATTCCTCGGTCACCGCCGCGCCGCCGACGACCACGCGCCGCTCCAGCACCCGCACCTTCATCCCGGCGCGGGCGAGGTAGAAGGCGCAGACCAGACCGTTATGCCCCCCGCCGACGATCAGCGCGTCGTAGCGCTTGGTCACCGCTTCAACCGCTCGGCGTGCCAGCCGACATGCCCGGGAAGGAAGGTGGAGATGAAATAATAGCTGTGATCATAGCCCGGCTGCATGCGCAGCGTGAGGTCGATCCCGGCGTCCTTGCACGCCTTCTCCAGCAACTCGGGCTTGAGCTGCTCGGCCAGATACGGGTCGGCATCGCCCTGGTCGACCAGCAGCTCGGGCACGGACAGCCCGTCGGCGATCATCGCGCAGGCATCATAGGCGCGCCACTCCTCGCGGTTGCCGCCGAGATAGCCGGTCAGCGCCTTCTCGCCCCACGGGCAGTGGAGCGGCGCGCAGATCGGGGCGAAGGCGGAGACCGAGCGGAAGCGGTCGGGGTTGCGCAGGCCCATGGTCAGCGCGCCATGCCCGCCCATCGAGTGGCCGGTGATGCCCTGGCGCGACAAGTCGGCGCAAGCGAACTCGCGCAGGATCAGCGCGGGCAGCTCGTCCTCGATGTACGACCGCATGCGATAGTTCGCCTCCCACGGCTCCTGCGTCGCATCGACATAGAAGCCCGCGCCCTGGCCGAAGTCATAGGCGTCGTCATCGGGCACATCCTCGCCGCGGGGCGAGGTGTCGGGGGCGATGAAGATCACGCCATGCTCGGCGCAGGCTTGCCGGTACTCGCCCTTTTCGGTGACGTTGGCGTGGGTGCAGGTGAGGCCGGAGAGGTACCAGAGCACGGGCAGCTTGGCGCCATCGGCATGCGCCGGGACAAAGGCCGAGAAGGTCATCGGCGTGCCGGTGGTGGCGCTCTGGTGGCGATACACGTGCTGGATGCCGCCATGCGCCTTGGTCGAGGAGAGGGTTTCGATGGTCATGGGCGGTGGATGGCGCAGAGCTTGTTGCCGTCGGGATCGCGGACATAGCTCAGATGCATCGGTCCGAGCGGGCCCTGCCGCAGCCCCGGCGGGTCCTCGATCGAGGTGCCGCCATGGGCGACCGCGACGTCGTGGAACAGCTTCACCTGGTCGGGCGAGCTGCACTTGAACCCGATCGTCCCGCCATTGGCGCAGCTCGCGGGCTCGTCGTTGATCGGCTCGGAGAGGCACAGCGTGCCGCCGTCGTGCCGGTAGAACAGCCGCGTATGCCCGCTCGCCGAAACGTTGCGGAACGCTTCGCCGTCAAAGCCCAGCGTGCCGAGCACCGCGTCGTAGAACGCCTTGGACCGCTCGAGGTCGTTCGACCCGAGCATGATGTGGTTGAACATGGCTCCACTCCTTCGTGGTCAATAGACGACGACGCTGCGGATACTCTCGCCCGCATGCATCAGGTCGAACCCCCTGTTGATCTCCTCGAGGCTCAGCACATGGGTGATCATCGGGTCGATCGCGATTTTGCCGTTCATATACCAGTCGACGATCTTGGGCACGTCGGTGCGGCCCTTGGCGCCGCCGAATGCGGTGCCCTTCCACACCCGGCCGGTGACGAGCTGGAAGGGGCGGGTGGCGATCTCCTTGCCGGCTTCGGCGACGCCGATGATGATGCTTGTCCCCCAGCCGCGATGGCAGCATTCGAGCGCGGTGCGCATGACTTCGGTGTTGCCGGTCGCGTCGAAGCTGTAGTCGGCGCCGCCGTCGGTCAGCGCCAGCACTTCGGCGATCACCTCGTCGCGGCTCTTGCCCTTGCCGTTGATGAAATGGGTCATGCCGAACTTGCGGCCCCATTCCTCGCGGTCGGGGTTGATGTCGACGCCGACGATCACGTCCGCGCCGACCATCCGCGCGCCCTGAATGACGTTGAGGCCGATCCCGCCCAGGCCGAACACCACCACTTTCTCGCCGACCTGCACCTTGGCGGTGTTGACCACCGCGCCCACCCCGGTGGTGACGCCGCAGCCGATATAGCAGCTGGTCTGGAACGGCGCGTCCTCGCGGATCTTCGCGACGGCAATCTCGGGCAGCACGGTGAAGTTCGAGAAGGTCGAGCAGCCCATATAATGGAAGATCGGCTGCCCCTTGTAGCTGAACCGCGTGGTGCCGTCGGGCATCAGCCCCTTGCCCTGGGTGGCGCGGATCGCGGTGCACAGGTTGGTCTTGCCGCTGAGGCACGACTTACACTGGCGGCATTCAGGGGTGTAGAGCGGGATGACATGGTCGCCCGGCTTCACGCTGGTGACGCCTGCGCCCACCTCGCGCACCACGCCGGCGCCCTCGTGCCCCAGAACCGACGGGAAGATCCCCTCGCTGTCGAACCCGTCGAGCGTGTAGCTGTCGGTATGGCAGATGCCCGTCGCCATGATCTCGACCAGCACCTCGCCGGGCTTCGGCCCCTCCAGATCGAGCTCGACGATCTCGAGCGGCTGTTTCGCCTCGAAGGCGACGGCGGCGCGGGTCTTCATGGGGTCTGGCCTCCTTGCTGTCCCGCGCTCTTTGGCAAGGGACGCCCGGTGGCGCCAGTCCCACGCTGTATCGACAGTCAACTATTCCTCCCCCTCCGGGGGAGGAATGTTTGTCGATATGCCCTAGATGACCTCCATGTCGGCCTTGTAATGGTGCCAGGCGAGGATCGCCGCGGCGCCGCGATGCGGGCGCCAGGGTTCGGCGATCTCGCGGGTCAGCTTCTCGCTCGGCCGCTCGGCATGGCCCATGATCCGCCCGATCTCGATCTGCACGGCAAGGTCGCCCGCGGGCCAGATGTCGGGCCGCCCCTCGGCGAAGAGCAGGTAGATCTCCGCCGACCAGCGCCCGATGCCCTTGATATGGACAAGCTGGGCGATCGCCTCCTCATCGTCCTCGGGCAGGTTGGCAAGGTCGAGCCGTCCGCTGGTCACCTCGTCCGCAAGGCTGCGGGCATAGCTCGCCTTCTGGCGCGAGAGCCCAGCGGCGCGCAGCGCCTCGTCCGAAGCCGCGGCGACGATCTCCGGCTTGGTCAGGTCGCCAAGCCCGGCGGCGAGCTTGTTCCAGATCGAGGCGGCGGCGGCGACGCTCACCTGCTGGCCGACGATCGTGCGCAGCAGCGTCTCATAGCCGCGGTCGCGGATGCGTGGTTCGGGATAGCCGACGCGCGCCACCGCGGCGGCCACCAGCGGCTCGGTGGCGGCGATCGCATCGATCGAGGCGCGGATCTGGTGTGCGCTCAGGCCCATCGGGCGGAACCTTGCCAGAGGAAACCTTGAACGCGGGGCCAAAGCCCGGCATGGGCGCGGGACACGAAGGAGTTGATCATGCCCAAGCTTATCGTCGTTACCCGCGAAGGAGAAGAACGCGAGGTGGAGGGCGAAACGGGCCTGAGCGTCATGGAAGTGATCCGGGACAATGGGTTCGACGAGCTGCTCGCGCTGTGCGGCGGCTGCTGCTCGTGCGCGACCTGCCACGTCCATGTCGATCCGGAATTTGCGGACAAACTTCCGCCGATGAGCGAGGACGAGAACGACCTGCTCGACAGCTCGTCCGACCGCGACGACCGCTCGCGCCTGTCGTGCCAGATCCAGTTCGGCCCCGCGCTCGACGGCCTCAAGGTGACGATCGCGGCGGAGGATTGATCCGGACGCATACGGTCGGAGGGCGTGACAGCCTCCGGCGGATAGCGATCATGGCCAACCAGCCGTCATCCCGGCCCTGTGCCGGGATCCACGGTGCCGCGCGCAATGGGATCGAGCATCTTGCTACCAGCCCGCCTGCTGGTGGATCCCGGCACAAGGCCGGGATGATGGAAGGTAGGGGCGACTGCTAACGACCCATTGCGGACATTTGCGCAAAGTTAGATGTTGCTGGGGGAGGAGCCGTGATGATGCGAATTGTCCTACTTGCCGCCGCATTCCTCATCGCATGCCCGACGACACAGGCGCGCGCACCGGCACAGGTCCCCGGAAATGAGCTGGCTACTGATGACCTGCGGCAGATCAGCGGCATTTTCGAGCGATGGCAGAACGCGTGGAACTCGCACGATATGCATGCCTTCGCCCAACTGTTCCACGAGGATGCGACCTGGATCGTCTGGACTGGCCGAGTATGGAGGGGCCGCCAAGCTATAGAAGAAGGGCATGTCGAGGCGCATCGGACCTTCTTCCGTAACAGCACTCAGCTCTCCAATCCGCAGGAGATCAGTCTGGTTGCGCCGGGGGTGGTCGTCGCGCGGTCGCTTACCACCTTGACGGGCGATTCCCGTGAAGCTGGATCCACCATCCTCGGCCACAAACTGCTTGTGCTGACCCAGCGCGACGGTGTTTGGAGAATTCTGTATGGACAGAATACCCGATTGACGCCGGCAGTGGCGGCAACGGCGCGATAGCCTTTGGCACTCCTTCGAAACCGCTCTGGCTCTAGCTGAAGGTCTGCTTTCCACCCGTTGCGGATATTCTGTAAGGGGCGCAAACTGCGGTGGTGAGCATATTCGCGATCGGTATTGCGGCGGTCGTTTTCGCCGAACCCGCGCCTGCGGGGGCGTGTGACACCTTGTAAGGACTGTGAGGCTTACGGGAAACCGCCTGACGCTGGGCACCCCGCCACGCCAACTGGGCGGAGTTGCAAGCACATTCGACCTGACGTGGGAACGGCTTCCGTAACGTCCGCTTTCCACCCAATAGCCACCCCGCTTGCAATGTTGGAATTCATTTGCTTGCGTCGCTTGGCCGCATGTCGGCCGCTCTTTGATTTCGTCGATCCGCGCAGCAGAACGGCCCTGCCGAACACGCATCAGACAAAGGCGACGAAGTTGACAGGATGAACCGCGTTCCGCGTAACCTCGTCAACTTCCGCCTGCCGCTTCCGCCGCGCTTCAGGGCAGCGGCGCGATCTTCACCACCGCCATCGGCGCGTCCTTGCTCAGCGGCGTGGCCTTCCAGGTCACGGTCTTGCGGCCGCCTTCGGTCTTCGCGCCGTCCTCGTTGTTCTGGCTCACCAGCTCGCCGTCGGTGACCAATGTGAAGGTGCCGTCGAGCTTGGCCTTGCTGTCCTCGGTCTTGCCCTTGCCCGGCGAATCATTGTCGCCGAATGCCGGCGCCTTGACCCGCACCTGGTCGCGCCCGCGCAGCTCGATCACCACGAACGGGAAGATCACCTCGGCATCGAGATTATAGGGCCACAGGAAATTATGGGTCAGCTTGCCGCTGATCTGATAGTCGATCAGGAACACGCCATCGCCCTTGTAGGTGACCGAGCGATAGCCTGCCTCCTTGGTCAGCGCCTCGCCGATCGCCTTGAACTTGGCTTCCTTCTTGGCCTTTTCCTCAGCCGAATCCTTCGCGTCGTCATCCGCAGGCTCGGTCGCGTTCCCGGCGGCGTCCTCGTCCTGCCATGCGGCATCGCGCAGCAGCGCGGTGGTGCTGGTGTCCTTCTTCTTGTCCTTGTCGTCGTCCTTGAACGCGTCGCCCATGCCCTTCGCCATCTCCCCGGCGATATCCACTGCGATCACCTCGCCCTGATAGGTGAAGGTGAAGCTGCGGTCGGCGAGCAGGGTGAGCGATGAGGTGAACTTGCCCGGGCTGAACGCGCAGCCGACCAGCACCAGCGGCGCGATCAGCGCGAGCGCAATGCCCTTGATCCGGTCGAACATCGCACTTCCCCCCGTTGGCGCTCCGTTAGCGCGACACTGCGGCGTAGAGCGCGATCGCCGCGGCGTTGGACACGTTCAGGCTCTCGACCTTAGGCGAGATCGGCAGGCGTGCAAGCTCGTCGCAATGCTGTGCGGTGTTGTGGCGCATGCCTTCGCCCTCGGCGCCGAGCACCAGCGCGGGGCGGGTGTCGCCCATCACCTGCGCCAGCGTGCCCTTGGCCTCGCCCGCCAGCCCGATCCGCCAGAACCCCGCCTCGCCGATCTCGTCGAGTGCGCGCGCGAGGTTGACCACGCGCACCCAGGGCACGATTTCCAGCGCACCCGATGCCGAGCGGGCCAGCGTCCCCGATTCGGGCGGGGTATGCCGGTCGTGGGTGACGATCCCCAGCGCGTCGAACGCCGCCGCCGAGCGCAGGATCGCGCCGACATTGTGCGGGTCGGTGACATGGTCGAGCACCAGCAGCGGCCGCCGGTCGTCCGCGCCCTGCTCCAGCAGGTCGCCGAGCCAGATCTCCTCGAGCGGGTCGACCTCGATCACGATGCCCTGGTGCGGCGCATCGCCGGGCACCATCCGGGCAAGGTCGGCGACGTCGGCGTAGGTGATCGGGAGCACCGGGGGCAGCTCCAGCGCCGCCAGCGCCTCACGCGTGCCCCACACCTTGCGCACGGTGCGCTCGGGGTTGGCCAGCGCCGCGATCACGGCGTGGCGGCCCCAGAAGCGGGGGCGGTTGCTGTTCGATCCGGATTGGGGGCGATGCCCGCGTCTTGGCCTCTGGCTCACGGATCGACGCTAGGCGGCACGAAAGCGCGGTGCAAGGCGTTGACAGGCGCGGCGTGCTTCGGCAATGGCCCCCACTCGCTTCGGCGTGCCGCATGGAAGGGTGGCCGAGTGGTTAAAGGCAGCAGACTGTAAATCTGCCCGCGTGAGCGTACACTGGTTCGAATCCAGTCCCTTCCACCACCTCCCCAGGATCGCGAGCTTACTCCTCGGGAGCGTGCGTGATGCGCAGCCGGGCGCGGCCCATCAGCCAGTCCCAGGCGCGCCGATGCGCGATGTTGCGCTGACGGCGCCGGCCACGCCGCTCGGCCCGCACGCGACGGGCATTCCGCCGTGCGAGAAGCAAGGCGAATCCCACGATCGCACCCAATGGCAACATGGCCCAGCCATATCCGACAAGCAGTTCGCGCATCTGCAACCCCATCCCGATCCGGCTGCCATAGGGGCGGCACATGACGATTCGATAACGGACACGAAACGAAGGGGTGGAGCGGGTAGCGGGAATCGAACCCGCGTATTCAGCTTGGAAGGCTGCTGCACTACCATTGTGCTATACCCGCGCACTTGGCAGGCGCGCCGGTTGCCATATCGGCGCGGTCGCGGTCAACCTTTTAGCTGTTCGCCCCGGGTTTCCACAACACGTCGCCCGCCACCGCCAGGTTCGTTTCTCGCGCCAGCACGAAGAGCAGATCGGACAGCCGGTTGAGATAAGCGAGCGCCTGCGGGTTGAGCGGCACCTCCTGTGCGGCGGCGACCGCGCTGCGCTCGGCGCGGCGGGTGATGGCGCGGGCGAGGTGCAGCGCCGCGGCGACGGGCGAGCCGCCGGGCAGGATGAAGCTGCGCAGCGGTTCGAGCGCCTCGTTGGCGGCGTCGATCGCCACTTCGAGCCGGGCGACCTGCGCCGGCGCGATGCGCAGTGCCGTTTCGGAGGGTGTGAAGTCCTCGCCCGGGGTGGCGAGATCGGCGCCGAGGTCGAACAGGTCGTTCTGCACGGTCTCGAGCAGGCGTGCGGGATATTCCCCGTCGAGCGTGGCGATCGCGACGCCGATCGCGCTGTTCGCCTCGTCGACATCGCCGATCGCGGCCATGCGCGGATCATGCTTGGCGACGCGCGAGCCGTCGACGAGCCCAGTGGTGCCGTCGTCGCCGGTGCGGGTGTAGAGCTTGTTGAGCTTGACCAAGGCCGCTGGCCTTAGCTGCTGCTGGCCATCAGCAACAGCACGGCGACGATCGCGATGGCGATGCCCTGGAACAGGATGCGCTGCTGCATCATCTTGTTCGACTTGAGCGCCGAGGCGCTCGGGCCCGTGCCGCCCTTGAGATCCGCCTCGGTCACCTTGAGGAAGGTGATGATGCCGCGAACCAGCGCGACGACCGTCGCGATCATTGCCGCGATGAGGAGCAGGATGAGGAAGAGTTTCATATTCGTGATTTAGGCCTTCGCGGCGGCGAATCCAACTGGGAGTTCGCCCAGGCGCAGCGCATCGGCGAGCGCCCGCCCATCCTCGCCGCCCTCGCGCAGCGCGGCGAGTGTCGGCGCGCCATGCCGCTTGGCGAGCCGCTCGCCGTCAGGACCGGTGAGCAACGCGTGGTGATGGTAGCGCGGGACGGGAAGATCGAGCAGCGCCTGGAGCAGGCGATGGACATGGGTTGCGGCGAACAGATCCTCCCCGCGCACGATGTCCGTGACGCCCTGCGCCGCATCGTCGATCGTCACGGCGAGGTGATAGGATGCCGGCGCATCCTTGCGCGCGAGTACGACGTCGCCATGGCTCGCCGGATCGGCTAGGATCACGCCGCGGATGGAGTCGTGAAAGGCCAAATCCGCCCCTTCAGGGGAGGTGGCATCGCGAAGCGATGACGGTGGGGCCGCCGTCGCAGACGGCGGTGCTGCGCCCCGCCGCCCCTCCACCACGCTTCGCGTGGTCCCCCTCCCCCGGTGGGGGAGGAATTGAAGCGCCTTCGTCATATCGAGCCGCCAGCAATGCGGCCGCGTGAGATCGGGCGCATCCAGCCCCCGGCAAGTTCCCGGATAGACCGCACCCTCCGGCCCGTGCGGCGCGCTGGCGCTCGCGGCGATGTCGGCGCGGGTGCAGAAACAGGGATAGAGCAGCCCCATCGCCTTCAGCCGGTCGAGCGCGGCCTGGTAAAGCGCCAGCCGCTGCGACTGGAACACGACCTCGCCGTCCCAGGCGAGCCCCAGCCATGCAAGGTCGGCGAGGATCGTCGCGACATGCTCGGGCCGGCTGCGCGTCCCGTCGATGTCCTCGATCCGCAGCAGAAAGCATCCGCCGCGCTCGCGCGCGAAATCATGCGCCCGGATCGCGGAGAAAGCGTGGCCCAAATGCAACCGTCCGGTGGGGCTCGGCGCGAAACGCGTGACAATCATCAAAGCGGCTCTTGACCGCGAGTCGCGGCATATGTTGTCATGACGGCGTAACGCTTCGTGGCGAGAGGCGGGACCGGCAAAGTGTTCTTGGCGTAACGGGCACGAGGGGGACCATGTACCATCCCGATCTGATCCGCCATCCTGACGGGTGTCCCGCCCTTGTGCTGAATGCCGATTACACCCCGCTCTCTTATTATCCCCTGAGCGTGTGGCCGTGGCAGACGGCGATCAAGGCGGTGTTCCTCGACCGGGTGGACATCGTCAGCCATTATGAGCGCGAGGTGCGCAGCCCCACCGCTTCGATCAAGCTGCCGTCGGTGATCGCGCTCAAGCAATATGTGCGGCCGTCGCAATTCCCCGCCTTCACGCGCTTCAACCTGTTCCTGCGCGACAAGTTCGAGTGCCAATATTGCGGCAGCCACCGCGACCTCACCTTCGACCATGTCATTCCGCGCGCGCAGGGCGGGCGGACGACGTGGGAGAATGTCGCGACCGCCTGTGCGCCGTGCAACCTCAAGAAGGGCGGGCGCACGCCCAAGCAGGCCGCGATGCCGCTGTTCATGGCGCCGATCCGCCCGACCAGCTGGCAGCTGCAGGAACATGGCCGCCGCTTCCCGCCCAACCATCTGCACGAGACCTGGCACGACTGGCTCTACTGGGATGTCGAGCTCGAGGCGTAACGTCTCTCGTCGCGCAATATCCCGTTTCGATCGTCACCCCGGACTTGTTCCGGGGTCCACCTCCCGGCAAGGTTTGCCCTGACGGCTCGTGCGGTATGTCTCGCCGCGCCGTGGGGCCCGGCACAGGGCCGGGGTGACGGTTGCGCGTGGAGAGGGGTGGAATGAGCGGATTGACGGTGGACCGGCGCGGCGCGCTGGCGCTTGGGCTCGGCGGTGCGGTGGCGTTGGCATTGCCGGCCTGGGCGCAGGATGCGGCGCCCGCCGACCTCGACGCCGCGGTCGACGCCATCGTCTCGAACTTCATGAAGGCGTTCGAGACGCCCGGCATCGGCGTCGCGATCGTACGCAAGGGGCAGGTACCCTGGCTCCGCGGCTATGGCGTGCGCACGATGGGCAAGCCCGATCCGGTCGACGTCCACACCCGCTTCGGCATCGCCTCCAATTCCAAGGCATTCACCGCCGCCGCGCTCGCCTTGCTGGTCGAGGAGGGCAAGCTCGGTTGGGACGACGTGCTGACCAGGCACTTGCCCGAGTTCAAGATGCACGACCCGGCGGTGACCGCCATGTTCACCGTGCGCGATCTGCTGGTCCATCGCAGCGGCCTCCCGCTCGGCGCGGGCGACCTCATGTATTTCCCGCAATCGACCGCCGACACCGTGCAGGTGATGCGTGGGCTGCAGTTCCTGCGCCCGGTGCGCGGCTTCCGCACCGGCTATGATTACGACAACATCCTCTACATTGTCGCCGGCATCCTGATCGAGCGCATCTCGGGCAGGAGCTGGCGCGCCTTCGTCAGCGAGCGGCTGCTGGCGCCGCTGGGGATGATCGACGCGGTGCCCTCGCGCGAGCTGCTCAAGTCCGACAATGTCGCCGGGCGCCACGCGCGGCTGGGCCCGCCGGTGCGCGGCATCGGGCCGATGCAGCCGGTCAAGCCCGACGAGGCGCCGCTGATCGACCCCGGCGGCGGGATCAACGCCAGCCTCGCCGACATCGCCAAATGGCTCGAGGTGCAGCTGGCGCTCGGCGAGCTGCCCGGCGGCAAAAGGCTATGGAGCGCCGAGACCGCGGCGGAGATGTGGAAGCCGCAGGTGATCATGTCGTCAAGCGACGGCGCGACCGATCTCAACCCTGCGCGACCGGTGATGCAGGGCTATGCGCTCGGCTGGATGGTGCAGGACTTTCGCGGCCGGCGGCTGATCAGCCATTCGGGCGGCCTGTCGGGCCAGGTGACGCAGACCGCGATGATCCCCTCCGCCGGGCTCGGCGTCGCGGTGTTCAGCAACACCGAGGACAGCGTGTCGGGCGGCATCCGCAACGCGATCCTCGATCATCTGCTCGGCACCGCGCCGGTCTATGACTGGGTGGCGAGCTATGTCGCGCGCAACAAACAGGCGCAGGACGAGGCGCTCGCAGAAGTGTCTGCTGGTGAGGCCAAACCGCCCGAGGGTAAGCCGAGCCTGCCGCTTTCCGCCTATGCCGGCCGCTATCGCGACGCCTGGTACGGCGACATCGTGGTGACGGCGAAGGGCGGGGGACTGCACATCAAGTTCGTGCCGACGCGCGCCTTCCGGAGCGTGCTCGAACCCTGGGGCACCGACAGTTTCCGCACCCGCTTCCCCGCCGGGGCGGGCGAGGACGCGGTGGTGACCTTCGCGGTCGCCGGCGGCAAGGTCACCGGCGTCAGGATGAAGGCGCTCTCGCCGCTCGCCGATTTCAGCTATGACTTCCACCACCTCGATTTCGTGCCGGTGCGTTGAACAAGTGTGTTGTTGAAATAATACAGTTGCGGGGTTAGGCTGCTCGCATTCAACGGAGGGATGATCCATGAAACGACTTGCCATTGCCCTGCTGTCGGGCACGGTGCTGCTGAGCGCGGGGGCCGCCGTCGCGACGCCGCCCCAGGCCAGCGCGGACACGCTGATCCCGCGCGACAAGATCTTCGGCAATCCCAGCCGCGCGGGCGGGCAGATCAGCCCCGACGGCAAGCATGTCAGCTGGCTCGCGCCGGTGAACGGCGTGATGAACGTGTGGGTCGCGCCGATCGCCGACCTGGGGGCGGCCAAGGCGGTGACCAAGGAGACCAAGCGCGGGCTGCAGAGCTATTTCTGGGCGCCCGACGGCGCGCACATCATCTATCTCCAGGATTCGGGCGGGAACGAGAATTTTCGCGTCCATTCGGTGGCGATCGCGACCGGCGCCGACGTCGCGTTGACCGAGGCCAAGGAGAAGGTGCGCGCGCAGATCCAGGGGGTAAGCAAGCTGCGCCCCGACGTGGTGCTGATCGGCCTCAACGACCGCAACCCGCAATTCTTCGATCTCTACGAGGTCGACTACAAGACCGGTGCGAAGAAGCTGGTGATGCAGAATCCCGGCTATGGCGGCTTCGTCACCGACAATCAGCTCAAACCCCGCTTCGCCTTTCAGCAGGTGCCGGGCGGCGGCAGCAAATATTTCCGGCTCGGCGCCGACGGCAAATGGGCCGAGGTGCTGACGGTGGCGAACGAGGATTTCTTCACCACCAACCCGATCGGCTTCAACAAGGACGGCACGACGCTCTACTGGGTCGACAGCCGCGGCCGCGACAAGGCGGCTTTGGTCAAGATGGACGCGGCGAGCCTCAAGACCGAGGTGATCGCGGCGAGCGACAAGGCCGACATCCAGGGCCTGCTCACCGACCCCGATAGCTATGAGCCGATCGCCTATTCGGTGAACTATCTCAAGAACGAGTGGACCCCGCTCAACGCCGCGGCCAAGGCCGATCTCGATTTCCTCGAGGCGAAGCTGCCGGGCGAGGTCGCGATCACCTCGGCGACCGACGATGCGAGCAAGCTGATCGTCGCGGCGAGCGCGGCGGAAAAGCCTGCCACCACCTATATCTACGACCGCAAGGCGAAGACGCTGACCAAGCTCTATGAGACGCGTCCCGACCTCGCCGCCTACAAGCTGCGGCCGATGTGGCCGGTCGAGATCCCGACCGGCGACGGCAAGACGCTGGTGAGCTATCTGACGCTCCCCGCCGATGCGGACGCGAACAACGACGGCAAGCCCGACAAGCCGGTGCCGCTGGTGCTCAACGTGCATGGCGGGCCTTGGGCGCGCGATGGCTATGGCTATAACAGCGCCCACCAGTGGTTCGCCAATCGCGGTTATGCGGTGCTCTCGGTCAATTTCCGCGGCTCGACCGGGTTCGGCAAGGGCTTCGTCAACGCCGCGATCGGCGAATGGTCGGGCAAGATGCATCAGGATCTGATCGACGCGGTCGACTGGGCGATCAAGGGCGGCGTCACGACCAGGGACAAGGTCGCGATCTTCGGCGGCTCGTACGGCGGCTATGCCACGCTGGTGGGCTTGACCTTCACCCCCGATCGCTTCGCGTGCGGCGTCGACATCGTCGGTCCGTCCAACCTCAAGACGCTGATGGAGAGCTTCCCGCCCTATTGGCGCCCGATCCTCGAAGGCACCTTCTACAAGCATATCGGCGATCCCTCGAAGCCCGATGATCTCAAGCGCATGATGGCGCAGTCGCCGATCAGCCGCGTCGATGCGATCAACAAGCCGCTGCTGATCGGGCAGGGCGGCAACGATCCGCGCGTGGTCAAGGCGGAGAGCGACCAGATCGTCGCGGCGATGAAGGCCAAGAAGCTGCCGGTCACCTACATCAACTATCCCGACGAGGGGCACGGCTTCGTGCGGCCGGAGAACCGGCTGAGCTTCTTCGGCATCACCGAGGGCTTCCTGGCCAAGTGCCTGGGCGGGCGCGCGCAGCCGATCGGCGGCGACTTCGCCGGCTCGAGCCTCCAAGTGCTGGAAGGCGCGGCCTATGTCCCCGGGCTGGCGGAAGCGGCGCCCAAGGTCGCGGCCAGCGCGCCGGCGGCCAAGTGATGCAGGCGCCCGCTGTCCTGACCGGCTTTGGATGGCGGGCGCTTGAACGCGCTGTCGTAGGGCTCTAATACAGTGCCCGGTTCGATGCGCTACGACACCCTGTATCCCGAGATCGCGGACCCGCGCGCAGCTGCGGCCCCGCCCAATCCGTTCGACGGTTTCGCTGGCGGCGACCTGCCGCCGGGCGGGCGGCCGCCGCGGCTGCCGCTGCGCCAGCGCCCGTGGTGGCGCTGGAGCATGCGCGGGCTCGCCGCGCTGATCATCTTGTTCGTGATCGCCGTGGGGTGGCTGGTGTTCACCGCGCCGCTCAGCAAGTCGCTTGAGCCGCCCGTGCCGCCCTCGATCACCCTGCTCTCGGCCGAGGGCAATCCGATCGCCAAGACCGGCGCGGAGGTCGGCAAGCCGGTTGACGCGGCCAAGCTGCCCGACCACGTCGTCGAGGCGTTCATCGCGGTCGAGGACCGCCGCTTCCGCAGCCATTGGGGGATCGATCCGCGCGGCATCATCCGCGCCTTCGTCAACAACGTCTTCACGAGCAACAGCTCGCAGGGCGGCAGCACGATCACCCAGCAGCTCGCCAAGAACGCGTTCCTGAGCTCGAAGCGCACCTTCGGCCGCAAGTTCCAGGAGGTGCTGATCGCCTTCTGGCTGGAGGCGTGGCTGACCAAGGACGAGATCCTCTCGCGCTACCTTTCCAACGTCTATTTCGGCGACAACCAGTACGGCCTCGACGCGGCCGCGCGGCACTATTTCAGCCGTCCCGCCGACGATCTGACCACGGGGCAGGCGGCGATGCTGGCGGGTCTCGTCAAGGCGCCGTCGCGGCTCGCGCCCTCGTCGAACCTCAAGGGCGCGCGGGAGCGCCAGAAGGTGGTGGTCGGCACGATGGTCGATGCCGGCTTCCTGACCGAGGCCGAAGGGCGCGCGATCGCCCCCGCGCGCCTGCGCCTCGCGCGCAGCAAGCAGCTGCCGTCGGGCACCTATTTCGCCGACTGGGTCCTCCCCGAAGCGCGCGACCGCTCGGGCGAGATCGCCACCGAGCAGACCGTCACGACCACGCTCGAGACGCGGATGCAGCGCGCCGCCGAGCGTGCGGTGCGCAACGCCGGGCTGCGCCAGTCGCAGATCGCGATCGTCGCGATGCGGCCCGACGGGCGGGTGATCGCGATGGTCGGCGGCAAGAAATATGCGGACTCGCCGTTCAACCGCGCGACCCAGGCGCGGCGCCAGCCGGGTTCGACCTTCAAGCTGTTCGTCTATCTCGCCGCGCTGCGCAATGGCATGCGCCCGGACTCGACCGTGCTCGACGAGCCGGTGACGATCGGCGAGTGGAGCCCCAAGAACAATGACGGGCGCTATCGCGGCGAAATCACGCTGCGCCAGGCCTTTGCCCGGTCGAGCAACGTCGCCGCGGCGCGGCTGATCAAGGATGTCGGCCCGCGCGCGGTGATCCGCGCGGCACGCGATCTCGGCATCTCGACCCCGATCGCCGAGGAGGCGTCGATCGCGCTTGGTACCTCGACCGTGTCGCTGCTCGAGCTCACCGCCGCCTATGCCGCGATCGCCGCGGGCGAGGCGCCGGTGCGGCCGCGCGGGCTGTCGGCCGAGGACGAGCCGGGCTGGTTCTCGCGCTTCGCCAACATGAACCGCCCGCTCGGCAACCGCGAGCTGGAGGGGATTCGCGAGTTGATGGCGGCCGCGGTGAGCGAGGGGACCGGGCAGAGCGCGGCGCTGTCGGTCGAGACCTTCGGCAAGACCGGCACGACGCAGGACAATCGCGACGCGCTGTTCCTCGGCTATGCCGGCGGCATCGTCGCCGGGGTGTGGATGGGCAATGACGACAATACCCCCAATCCCGGCCTTGCCGGCGGCGGCGCCCCGGCGCGGGTGTGGCGCGACTTCATGGCGCAGGCGCTGGGCGTGACCGCGCGGCCCAGGGCGGAGCCGGTGGCGGAGAACCTCTCCGACGTGCTGACCGACGAAGGCGAGAATTTCATCGACGCGCCGATCGAGATCGAGGGCAGCTTGGGCGGCGAGGGGGTCGGCGTGCGCGTCAACCGCGACGGCAGCATCGAGATGACCCGACCGGATCGTGAAGCTCCGGAAGAGGAGGGGCTGAGCGAACCGCCGCTGGAACGCGACCGCCGCCGCCGCGAGCCGGTGCCGGACGACGAGGGTTTCTAGCAGAAGCCGTCACAGCTTCTTTTCGAAGAAGACCTCGGCATAAGGATCGTCGTTGAACCGCTCGATCTCGGTCCAGCCAGTGGCGCGATAGAGCTTCGCCGCTTCGGGCAGCGCGCGGTTGGTGTCGAGCCGCAGCGTCGCGATCGACAGGTTGCGTGCGGCGTCCTCCGCAGCCGTCATCAGCTTGCGCGCCAGGCCGAGCCCGCGCGCGCTGGGGCAGACCCATAGCCGCTTGATCTCGGCAGTATCACCGGTGCCGCCCTTGAGGCCGACACAGCCCACCGGCATGCCGTCCGACATGGCGACCAGGAAGGCGCCGCGCGGGCGGATCATGTCCGCCGCGTCGGGATCGCGCGAGCGGGCGACCTCGAAGCCGGTGGGGAAGCGTGCCGCGAGCTCGGCATAATAGCGTTCCAGGCAATCGCGCGCCGCGTCGCTCGCCGGATCGATCTCCTCAATCGTGATGATGTCGCGACCGAGGGCGGAGGCGATGAGGTCCATGGCGCGCAACAGCTCGTCCGCATCGGCCGCGCGTTCGAGCAGCATGGATGCCCGTGTATCGGACAGCGCCTCATACGCCTCGAACTCCTGCCTGCCGGAAGCGGTTAGCGTGGCGATCCGGCACCGGGCATCGTCCGGATGCGGTACGGTGCGGACCAGTCCCTCATCCTCCAGCCCGCGCAGCAGCCGGCTCATCAGCCCGGAATCGAGCCCGAGATAGGCCCGGATCTCCGCCACGTCCGACCGGCCCGCACCGATCGCGTTGAGCACCCGCGCTGCGCCGAGCGGACGGCCGCGCCCGAGGAACGAGCTGTCGAGCGCGCCGACCTCGCGGGTCACGACACGCGCGAAGCGGCGGAAGCGGGAAACAGCATCAGGAGCCATTTATCTGACTTAGGTCAGATAATATCGACCGGTCAAGTAAAGCGGGCTCTTTGGCTGGTTTCCGTCTGGGGGTTGTGCGAGAAATCTGCCCGATGGCGGTGTGGAGGCAAGCGATGCACAATTACTGGATGATGACGATCGCGCTCGCCGCCGCGGCGCCGGCGGCCGCGCAGGAAGCGCCCGAGGCGCCGCGTCCGGGCACCGTCGCGATCGAGCCGCTCGCGAAGGAGGCGGGGCCGGCAACGGTGCGGCAGGTCTTCGCCGATGCGGTCGAGCGCGCACTGATGGACGCCCGGTTCACCGCGCTGCCGGCGACCAGCCGCAGCCGCTATGTCGCGCGCATGAAGCTCACCCGCACCGCGCGCGGCGCGGTGACCTCGAACGCCAAGGAAGAGGGCATGGCCACCGCGATCGGCAATTGGGGCGCGGCGATCGGCGTCACCTTGCCCTCGGACAAGCGCCAGCTCCGCGGCCTGATCGTCACCGAGCTTGAGGTCGAGATTCTCCTGCGCGAGGGCATGCAGCGCGTATGGAGCGGGCGCGCGGTCACCGCGCAGGCCGAGGGAACGAAGGCGGATGCCCCGGCCGCGCTCGCCGCCAAGCTCGCACCCGCGGTGATCCGGCGCTTTCCCGCCCAGTCGGACGAAGCGATCTCGATCCCTTGACGCGTTCGCTCAGAGGTCGAGCTTCTCGTAATCCGGCGGCGGGTTGATCCCTTCCATCCGCTCGGCGAGCAGCGGGCGGAAGCTCGGCCGGCTCTTCATGCCGACATACCAGCGCTTGGCCTGCTCGTGGCTCTTCCAGTCGATCCCGCCGAGATAATCGGCGACGCTGATCTGCGCCGCGGCGGCGAGATCGGCGAGGCTCATCGTCGCGCCGCCCAGCCAGGTGCGATGATCGAGCAGGAAGTCGATATAGTCGAGATGCGCGACCGCCGCCTTCATCGCCTCGCGCAGCGCGGTCGAGTCCGGCGTGGCGCGGTGGACGATGCGCTTGAGCATGCGCTCGTGCAGCAGCGGCCCGGTGATGTCGCGGAAGAACTGGACGTCGAACCAGGCGACCAGGCGGCGGATCTCGGCGCGGTCGGCGGCGGTGCCGTTGAGGAGCGCGGCCTTGCTCACCGTCTCCTCGAAGAACTCGCAGATCGCGACCGAATCGATCAGCACCACGCCGCGGTCGTCGGCCATCACCGGGGTCTGCCCGGCGGGGTTCATGTCGAGGAATTCGTCGCGCCGCGCCCAGGGGGATTCGCGCACCGGCTCATAGCCGACGCCCTTCTCGCCAAGAACGAGCCGGACCTTGCGCGAGAACGGGCAAAGCGGGAACTGGTAGAGCTGCCACATGGCTCAAGGCTTTAGGCGGCGGATAGCGGCGGCGGCAAGCGGACAATCGGCCGCGGGGATCGATCAGTCCTGATCGTCGTATTCGTCGAGCGGGAGCGCATCGCCTGCCGCCGCCAGCGGCGCCAGCACGGTCTTCAGCCGCATGGCGGTCTCCGTAAGCGCGGCAGCGGTCGCCGCGAGATCGGCGGTGACCGCGCCGGCGGTGCCGACCGCGCGACGCGTGTCGCGGCGCAGGCGGCGCTCGAAGCCGGGATCCTCTCGCTGCTTCACATCGCGCAGCGTGTCGCCCGGGCGCACGCGCCCGTCGCTGTAGCGCGCGAGGCTGCCGACTCGCGTATCGAGCAGGATGCCGGCAAGCGACGAAACCGCGGCGGTAATGCCGTCCTGCACCACCGGATCATTCAGCCGGTCGGCGATCTGCGCCTCGCGTTCCTGCGCCAGCGCGGGTGCGGCGAGGCCGGAGGCGGCGAGGGCAATGAGGATCATACGCACGACGATACTCCCGAGTCGCGGGGACAACTGGTTCCGCGACTCCTAGCATATTCGCCGCTCCCGGACCCGTCTATTCGGCAGCAACCAGCTCGACGCTGTCGTCGAGCGGGTGGGACAGGCGGGTGAGCATCTCCTTCGGCACCACCTGCCAGAAATGCCCGCGAATGCGCTCCCAGTCCTCGATCAGCCCGCCCGACCAGTTGCTGTCGGTCGCGGCGTGATGCTCGGCGACGAGGTTCTTGAGCACCGCCTCCCAGTGCATCGACGACAGGCGCTGCCACACGATGCTGTCGGGGTTGGCGCCGGCCTCGAACGCGCCGTCCTCGTCATAAACGAAGGCCATGCCCCCGGTCATGCCCGCACCGAAATTCGCGCCGGTCCTGCCCAGCACCACCGCGACGCCGCCCGTCATATATTCGCAGCCATTGGCGCCGCAGCCCTCGACCACGACCTGCGCGCCCGAGTTGCGCACCGCGAAGCGCTCGCCCGCCTGGCCCGCCGCGAACAGCTTGCCCGAGGTCGCGCCATAGAGGACGGTGTTGCCGATGATCGTGTTGGCGCGGCTGTCGAGCGGCGAGCTCACCAGCGGGCGCACCACGATCGTGCCGCCCGACAGGCCCTTGCCGACATAGTCGTTGGCGTCGCCGAACACTTCGAGCGTCACGCCCTTGCACAGGAACGCGCCGAGCGACTGCCCCGCCGAGCCGCGCAGGCGCACCTGGACATGGCCGTCATTGAGCTTCGACATGCCGAACTTGCGCGTGATCTCGCTCGACAGCCGCGTGCCGACCGCGCGGTGCGTGTTGCGGACATTATAGGCGAGCTGCATCTTCTCGCCGCGCTCGAACACCGCCTTCGCGTCGGCGATGATCTGCGCGTCGAGGCTGTCGGGCACCGCGTTGCGCCAGGTGTCGAGGCTGAAGCGGCGATCGCTCTCGTCGGCATCGACCTTGGCGAGGATCGGGTTCAAGTCGAGATCGTCGAGATGCTCGGCGCCGCGGCTGACCTGGCGGAGCAGCTCGGTGCGGCCGATCACCTCGTCGAGGCTCTTGACCCCGAGCTTGGCGAGAATCTCGCGCACCTCCTCGGCGATGAAGGTCATCAGGTTGATGACCTTCTCCGGGCTGCCGGTGAACTTGGCGCGCAACCGCTCGTCCTGGGTGCACACGCCGACCGGGCAGGTGTTCGAATGACACTGGCGCACCATGATGCAGCCCATCGCCACCAGCGAGAGCGTGCCGATGCCGAACTCCTCAGCGCCGAGGATCGCGGCGATGACGATGTCGCGCCCGGTCTTGAGCCCGCCATCGGTGCGCAGCCGCACCCGGCCGCGCAGGCCGTTGAGGGTCAGCGTCTGGTTGACCTCGGAAAGGCCCATCTCCCACGGCGTGCCGGCGTATTTGACCGACGTCTGCGGCGAGGCGCCGGTGCCACCGACATGGCCGGCGACGAGGATCACGTCGGCATGCGCCTTGGCGACGCCTGCCGCGACCGTACCGATGCCCGCCGAGCTGACCAGCTTGACGCAGACCCGCGCGCGCGGGTTGATCTGCTTCAGGTCATAGATGAGCTGCGCCAGGTCCTCGATCGAGTAGATGTCGTGGTGCGGCGGCGGCGAGATCAGCGTCACGCCGGGCGTCGAGTGGCGCAGCCGGGCGATGAACTCGGTAACCTTGAAGCCGGGCAGCTGGCCGCCCTCGCCGGGCTTGGCGCCCTGCGCAACCTTGATCTCCACCTCGTCGCACGCGTTGAGATATTCGGCGGTCACCCCGAAGCGGCCCGACGCGATCTGCTTGATCGAGGAGTTGGCGTTGTCGCCATTGGCATAGGGCTGGTAGCGGATCGAATCCTCCCCGCCCTCGCCCGACACCGCCTTGGCGCCGATGCGGTTCATCGCGATCGCCAGCGTCTCGTGCGCCTCGGGGCTGAGCGCGCCGAGCGACATGCCCGGCGTGACGAAGCGCTTGCGGATCTCGGTGATCGCCTCGACCTGGTCGATCGCCACGCCCTCGTTCGGGAAGTTGAACTCGAGCAGGTCGCGGAGGTAAACCGGCGGCAGGTCGCGCACCCCGCGCGAGAATTGCAGATAGGTCGAATAGCTGTCGGTCGCGACCGCGGTCTGCAGCGTGTGCATCAGCTGCGCCGAATAGGCGTGCGTCTCGCCGCCGTGGCGCTGGCGGTAGAAGCCGCCGATCGGCAGCGTCGCAACGCCCGTGTCGAATGCAGCGTCGTGCCGCAGCTTGGCGTTGAGGTGCAGCGAAGCGTAGCCCTCGCCCGAGATCTTCGCCGGCATCCCCGGGAAGAAGTCGTTGACCAGCGCGCGGGAGAGCCCGACCGCCTCGAAATTATAGCCGCCGCGATAGCTGGAGATCACCGCGATCCCCATCTTCGACATGATCTTGAGCAGGCCTTCGTCGATCGCCTTGCGGTGGTTCCTGAGGCACTGCTCGAACGCCAGATCGCCGAACAGGCCGCGCGCATGGCGGTCGGCGATCGAGGCTTCGGCGAGATAGGCGTTCACCGTCGTCGCGCCGACGCCGATCAGCACGGCGTAATAATGCGTGTCGAGGCATTCGGCCGAACGCACGTTGACGCTGGCGTAGCTGCGCAGCCCCTTGCGCACGAGATGGGTGTGCACCGCCGCCGCCGCCAGCACGCCGGCGATGGCCACGCGATCCGGCCCGACATGCTCGTCGGTCAGGAACAGCTCGGTCGCGCCCGCGCGCACCGCCTGCTCGGCCTTGAAACGGATGTCGATGATCGCCGCGCGCAGCGTCTCCGGTCCGCCGCCCGCGGGGAAGGTGCAGTCGATCTCGGCGGCAAGATCGCCGAAATGGGTCTTGAGCCGCGCCCAGTCGCTATTGGTCAGCACCGGGCTTTCGAGCACCAGCACCTTGTTCGCGGTCTCCCCGATGTCGAGGATGTTGGCGAGATTGCCGAAGCGCGTCTTGAGCGACATCACGTGCCGCTCGCGCAAGCTGTCGATCGGCGGGTTGGTGACCTGGCTGAAATTCTGGCGGAAGAACTGGCTGATCAGGCGCGGCTTGTCGCTGATCACCGCCAGCGGCGTGTCGTCGCCCATCGATCCGACCGCTTCCTTGGCATCGGTCACCATCGGCGAGAGGATCAGCTCCATGTCCTCGAGCGTCTGCCCGGCCGCGACCTGGCGGCGGGTCAGCTCGGCGCGGTCGAAGCGCGGTCCCGCCTCGTCCGCGGCGCTAAGATCGTCGATCGTGAGGAACTCGCCGATCATCCTGGCATAGTCATATTCGCCCGCGATCCGGTCCTTGACCTCGGCGTCGGCGTAGAAGCGGCCTTCGTCGAGATCGACCGCGATCATCTGCCCTGGCCCCAGCCGGCCCTTGGCGACCACGGTCGATTCGGGGATCTGGACCATGCCGGTCTCGGAGCCGACGACGAGCAGCCCGTCGGCGGTGCGCGTGTAGCGCAGCGGGCGCAGCGCGTTGCGGTCGACGCCCGCGACCGCCCAGCGGCCATCGGTCATCGCCAGCGCTGCGGGGCCGTCCCACGGCTCCATCACACTCGCCAGATATTTGTACATCGCGAGGTGGTTGGCCGGCGTCTCGGGGCCCATCGCCTCGGGAACGAGCATCAGCTTAGCAGTCGGCGCATCACGCCCCGAGCGGCAGATCGCCTCGAACACCGCGTCGAGCGCGGCGGTATCGCTCGCGCCCGCCGGGATCACCGGCTTGATGTCCTCCGAATCCCCGCCAAACGCCAGGCTCGCCATCTTGATCTCGTGGCTGAGCATCCAGTTCTTGTTGCCGCGGATCGTGTTGATCTCGCCATTGTGCGCCAGGCAGCGGAAGGGCTGTGCCAACCACCATTGCGGGAAGGTGTTGGTCGAATAGCGCTGGTGGAAGATCGCGACGCGGCTGACGAAGCGCTCGTCCTTGAGGTCGGGATAGAATTCGCTGAGGCTCTCGGCGAGGAACAGTCCCTTGTAGATCACCGAGCGGCAGCTCAGCGAGCAGATGTAGAAGCCGCTGATCTGCGCCGCGATGATCTGCTTCTCGATCCGGCGGCGGACGAGATAGAGGTTCTTCTCGAACTCGGCCTCGGACACCGCGTCGGGCATCGGCCCGGCAATCATGATCTGCTCGATCTCGGGACGCGTCGCCTGCGCCTTCTGGCCGATCACCGAAACGTCGACCGGCACCTGGCGCCAGCCATAGATGGTGTAGCCGGCCTCGATGATCACGCTCTCGACGATCGTGCGGCACGCTTCCTGCGCGCCGAGATCGACGCGCGGCATGAAGATCATGCCGACCGCGAGCCGGTTGGGCAGCACGCGGTGGCCCGAGGCGAGCACGGCGTCATCGAAGAAGCGCAGCGGCAGGTCGACATGGATGCCCGCGCCGTCGCCGGTCTTGCCGTCGGCATCGACCGCGCCGCGGTGCCACACCGCCTTCAGCGCGTCGATCGCGCTCTGCACCACGCGGCGCGAGGCTTGGCCGTCGATCGCGGCGACCATGCCAACGCCACAGGCATCGCCCTCGAACTCGGGGCGGTACATGCCGTGCTCGGCGAGATAGGCGCGCTGGTCGGTCGTCATGTCAGTCATTCTCGTCGGTCTTCGGCTTGGGCGGGGGCGGGAGGTGGGCCGTCGCGTCCTCTACCTTCTTCATGATCGCCGGCATCGCCTTCATCATCTCCGGCGTCGCGGCCATCATCTCCTGGGTCAGCTCGGGATCCATGAAGGTCACCAGATACTGGTCGGCGAATACCGCGCCCGACGGAGTCGCGAAGAACGCGTTCATGTCGTCGAGCTGCTGCGTCGTGAACTTGCGCGCGAAGGCACGCGCGAGACCGGCGCGGACCCGCGGTTCGATCTTGTCGAACACCGCGCCCAGTTCCTCGCCGAACACACGCGACATGATGCGCATCCGCTCCTGGAAATGCGGATCGGCGGTCGCGGCAGTCTCGCCGAACGTTTTGCCGCCCTCGCCCTTCCCGGCGGGCATGCCGAGCTCATCCGCGGTCTTGCCCATCATCTGGGCCATCATCGCGTCCATCATCTTGGGATATTGCTCGCGCATCATCCGGTTGTAGATGCCCTTGGGCACCAGCACGGCGACCGCCTTTTCCGCCGCGGCAAGGCGCGCCGGATCGGACGCGGCGAGCGGCGGGCGCGGCGCGGCGGGCGCGGTCTGTGCCAGTGTCGGCGTGCCGAGCGCCAGGCTGGCGGCGAGGACGAGGCGCATCATGCCGCCTCCCGCTCCTTGCGCCCCGGCGCCGCGGCCTGCGCCTTGAGCCAGGCGTGCATCCGCTCGCTGACGTCGCGGCCGTCGCGGATCGCCTGGACGACCAGGCTCGCGCCCTTGACGATGTCGCCTGCGGCGAACACGCCGTCGAGGTTGGACATCATGCTGCGCGCATCGGTGCGGATCGTGCCCCAGCGGGTGACGCCGAGCTCGGCCGCGCCGAACAGCGCGGGCAGGTCCTCGGCGTCGAAGCCGAGCGCCTTGATCACCAGATCGGCCTGGACGGTGAACCCGGAGCCTGGATCGGGCTCGGGCGCGCGGCGGCCGCTGGCGTCGGGCGCGCCGAGCCGCATGCCGGTGGCGCGCACGCCGCTGACCTGGTCGCCGCCCCCATTATCTTTGGTGTCGAACGCGTGCGGGGCGGAGAGCCAGACGAACTCGACGCCTTCCTCCTCGGCATTGGCGGTCTCGCGCTGGCTGCCCGGCATATTGGCGCGGTCGCGGCGATAGAGGCATTTCACCGACGCGGCGCCCTGGCGCACCGCGGTGCGCACGCAGTCCATCGCGGTGTCGCCGCCGCCGATCACCACGACATGCTTGCCCGCGGCGTCGAGCGATCCGTCGTCGAACGCCGGGACCGCGTCGCCAAAGCCCTTGCGGTTGGACGCGATCAGATAGTCGAGCGCCTCGACCACGCCCGCGGCGCCGACGCCCGGCGCCTTGATCGCGCGCGCCTTGTACACGCCGGTGGCGATCAGGATCGCGTCATGCTTGGCGCGCAGCTGTTCGAGCGTCGCGTCGCGGCCCACCTCGAAGCTCTGGTGGAAGACGATGCCGCCTTCTGCGAGCCGGTCGGTGCGGCGCATCACGACCTGCTTCTCGAGCTTGAAGCCCGGGATGCCATAGGTCAGCAGCCCGCCCGGACGGTCATGCCGGTCGTAGACATGCACCTCATAGCCGA
The DNA here is from genome assembly GCF_026107375.2 of Sphingomonas sp. BT-65. Classification (NCBI taxonomy): domain Bacteria; kingdom Pseudomonadati; phylum Pseudomonadota; class Alphaproteobacteria; order Sphingomonadales; family Sphingomonadaceae; genus Sphingomonas; species Sphingomonas sp. BT-65. The sequence continues at coordinate 1,962,422 of NZ_JAPCIA010000001.1, read as the reverse complement.
ACTGGCGCAGATACTCCGCCGCGGTGAGGCCGGCCGGGCCGGCGCCGATCACCCCGACCGACTGGCCGCGCGCAGGGCCGGGGATCAGCGGCTCGACCCAGCCTTCTTCCCAGGCGGTGTCGGTGATGAACTTTTCGACCGATCCGATCGTGACCGCGCCGTGATCGGAGAATTCGATGACGCAATTGCCCTCGCAGAGGCGATCCTGCGGGCAGATGCGGCCGCAGATCTCGGGCATGGTCGAGGTGGCGTTGCTCAGCTCATACGCCTCGCGCAGCCGCCCCTCCGCGGTCAGCCGCAGCCAGTCCGGGATATGGTTGTGCAGCGGGCAGTGCACCGAGCAGTACGGCACGCCGCATTGCGCGCAGCGCCCGGCCTGTTCCTCGGCGGAGGGCGGTGCATAGCGTTCCGCGATCTCGCGAAAGTCCTGCGCGCGCAGTTGGGGCTCGCGCTTGGACGGGAACGCCTGCGCACGATCGACGAATTTGAGCATGACTTCCTTGGCCATGCCGCGCCGTTGGCAGGTTTCGCGAGGCGAGTCACGCAAAAACCGGCATATAGGTCAATAATGCTGTCTTATATTTGGAGGGGTGCGGCGGACAATCTCTATCCGTGTAATTTACTTTCAATACTAGGTCCGTTACGGCCTTATCGTGCGAGCGACCAGATCAATGCGGCCGTGCCGGCGGCGATGCGATACCAGGCGAAGGGCGCGAAGCCGTAGCGGCCGACGACCTTCACGAACGCCCGCACCACGAGCAGCGCCACCACAAATGCCGAGACGAAGCCGATCGCGATCGCGCCGAAATCATCGAGGCTGAGCAGCGCGCGGTCCTTCCACAGCGAATAGACGGTCGCGGCGAGCATCGTCGGCACGGCGAGGAAGAAGCTAAACTCGGCCGCGGTCTTGCGCTCGACGCCCATCAGCAGCGATCCCATGATCGTCGCGCCCGATCGGCTGACCCCGGGCAGCATCGCGATGCACTGGACCAGGCCGATCGACACCGCGGTGCCGGTCGGAATCGCCTCGACGCGGCTGTAACGCACGATCTTCACGATCCGCTCGATTAGCAGGATCGCGATGCCGCCGACGATCAGCGCGACCGCGACGATCACCGGCGTCTGCATCGCCGCGCGGATCGCGTCATAGGCGATCACGCCGATCACCAGCGCGGGCGCGAAGCCGATCAGAATGTTGCGCACGAACGCCACCGATTGCGGATCGCGGCGCAGCAGGCCCATGCCGCGGTCCCAGAAGGTGCGCCAATAGGCGACCAGCACCGCCAGGATCGCGCCGAACTGGATCGCGATCTTGAAGGTGACCGAGCTCGTGTCGTTGAACCCGAACAACTCGCCGGCAAGGATCAAATGCCCGGTCGAGGAGACCGGCAGGAACTCGGTCAGCCCCTCGATGATGCCGAGCAGGATGTAGGTGAGAATGTCGTTCATCTGGGTACGCCCCTTGCCAGGGCGCGCCCGGCGTTACGCTTGCCGGTGCGGCGGATGTCAGGCGGCCTGGTGCGAGCCCGCGAAGCGGCCGTGGCGGCGATATTGGACCAGCCAGCCGGGCGCGACCGTGCCAAGCGGGGTCGGCGTGATGCCGAGCTCGGGCAGCGCGTTCGCCGCCGTCACATTGTCCTGCTGCAGCATCAGCCACTGGTCCCAGCTGATCGGCATGCCCGGGAGGAAACCGAGCGTCGCGATGCCGGCGCCGATGAAATCGGGCAGCTCGACCACGCCCTTGGTACGGCCGGTCGCCTCGACCAGCCAGCGCTGGAACTGCGCGAAGGTCATCACGTCGGGTCCGCCGAGCTCGAGCGTACGGCCCGCGGCAACCTGCGGGTCGGCGAGCGCCTTCACCACCGCCGCCGCGACGTCGGCGACATAGACCGGCTGGATCCGCACCTGTCCGCGCAGCACCGGCACGAACGGCGCCTGCGCGGCGAGCGCGGCGAACCGGTTCACGAACTGGTCCTCGCGCCCGAAGATGAACGAGGGCCGGACGATCGTGGCGGCAGGGAAGGCATCGCGGACCAGCTGCTCGCCCTCGCCCTTGGAGCGGCCATATTCCGACGCGGCCTGTGCGTCGGCGCCGAGCGCGGAGATCTGCACGAAGGCAGTTGCGCCGGCCGCTGCGGCGGCCTTGGCGGCATTCTCGGCGCCGGCGGTGTTCACCGCATAGGCGCGGCGTCCGAACGCGCCGGCGAGGTTCACCACCGCATCCGATCCGGCGACGGCGCGCGTGATCGAGTCGGCGCGGGTGATGTCCGCGGCGACGAACTGGGTCTGGCCGAGCCCGCCCAGCGGCTTGAGGAACCACGCCTCGCGCGGATCGCGCTGGGCGACGCGGACTCGCGCGCCCGCCTTGAGCAGCGCCTGTGCGACATAGCGCCCGACGAACCCGCCGCCGCCGATCACCGTCACCAGCCTGTCCTTCATCGCGCCCTCGAAAGTCTGTTCCAATGCCCCCCAATGCCGCGTGACGCGGCAAAGGGCAACCGTGCCGCGACGGGCGGCGAGAAGCGGTTGACAGGCCCCCCGCCGGTCCCCTAGAGGCGCCCGCCTACCCCGTGCCCAGATGGCGGAATTGGTAGACGCACCAGCTTCAGGTGCTGGCGGTCGCAAGGCCGTGGAGGTTCGAGTCCTCTTCTGGGCACCATATACTCTCAAAGCGCTGAAAATGCTGGGGGATCGTCAAAAGACGGTCCCCAGAGAGCGTTTGCTACGCCAATTGCTACGAAAACGGCCCAAACGGGCGGATGCCCATGGCGACAGGGGGCATCAGAACTGGAAGTTTACCGCGAGGCTGTAAGTCCGCCCGAAATAGGCGGTGTACAGCGGGTCTTTCCGCGTGGTGTCGGTGTAAAGGCGGTTGGTCTCGTTGGTGATGTTCGACACCTCGGCGATCAGCTTGATGTTGTCGCTGATGTTGTACGACGCCGATGCGTCGACGAAGACCGAGCTCGCATTGACGTTCGCGTCGCTGTCGGTCGGGCCCGGGACGCCGGTGAGGAAGGCCGCTCGGTAGTTGACCGTCGACCGGATGCTGAACTTGCTGTCCTCATAATAGAGCGTGCCGCTGGCGGTTTCCGGCGAGAGACCGACCAGAGGCGCCCTGCGCGTGATGGTCGGCGAGATGATGTAGTTGATGCTCGAGCGCACGCGCGTGAAATTGGCGAGCACGCCGAAATTGCTGAGCGCTCCCGGCAGGAAACGGAACGGCAGCTGGAGGTTCACCTCGAACCCGCGCAGCGGCCCACCGTCGGTGTTGTTGCTGCGCGTCACGCTGAACAGTTCGTCCGGAGTGACGCCGGTGCCAGTGCCCTGGAGCAGCGACAGCGGGAGTCCGAGCTCGCGGAACGGCACCAACTGGTTGGTGTTCTGGATATAGGTCTCGATATCCTTATAGAAATAGGCGACCGACAGCAGCGAACCGGGCGCGAAATACCATTCGAGCGCGGCGTCGAGGGTATTGGCGCGAATCGGATCGAGATAGGGATTGGTGATCGAGGCGGTGCGGATCACGATGTTCGCGCTGCCGCTGGGGATCAACTGGCCGTAAGACGGACGCGACATCACGCGCGCCGCGGAGAAGCGCGCGATGAGGTCGGGCGTGATGTTGAGCGCGAGATTTACCGACGGCAGCCAGTCGTCGTACGAGCGCTTCACCGTCGAGATCACATATTGCGTGGGATAGGGCGACCCGGCCGGCGCGGCGGTGGGGATCGGCCCGTAGGTGTCGAGAGAGGTGTGGACGTAGCGGACGCCGGCATCGCCGCGCAGCGCGAACGGCAAGACGTCCTCGGTGTTGAACTTCACCATGACGTAGCCGGAGCTGTATTTCTCATCGACCCCGCCGTACGTGCCCTTGGCGCACTCCACGCTGCAATATTGATAGCTGCTGAAGTTCACCGCCTCGCGGAACTTGTCGGGATCGATCGCGACGAAATCCTGCATCTGGCCGTTCAGATTATTGCCGATTCCCTTCGTCACGAAGGTGATATCGGCGAGCGACACCCCTGCGGGCAGCAACTGCGGCAACGACTGGGCAGGGATCAGCTGGCGCTCGCGTGCGGTATATTTGTTGGTGCGATACTGGCCGCCCAGCTGGACGGTGAAGTTCGGCGCCGCCTCCCACTCGGTGTTGAGCTCGAACGTCTTGCTGACGATGGTGTTCCTGCGGATGAAGCTCGAGATCTGTCCGCGCTGCGTGCCGTCGGGCAGCGGCGGGCCGTAGAGGAAGTTGGCCGGATTGGTCAGATCGATGCCGTAGCTGATCTTCGGGACGTCCGGGTTATCGCGGAAGTCGATCGAGAAATTGTCGGTATCGTTCGAATCGATCGCGACCTGCAGGCGGTCCACCTCCAATTTCGATTCGTTGATGCCGGCCAGGCCGAAGATGCGAAACGTGTCGGAGAAGCGGTGGTCGAAGTTGAGGTTCACTTGGCGGAAGGTCGAGGTGAAACGCTCGTCCTGCATCTCCGAGCGCAGGTCCACGCCATCCCACAGGCCGTAGATCAGCGACCCGTTATCGTCGACCTCGATGTCGCGGATCGACATCATCGGCTGGCCGTTGTTCGAGGCGGTGCGGCCCATCGAGCGCGCATCGAGCATCGTGTCGAGGCGATTGACCTTGAAGCGCGAATACAGGCCGTCGATCGAGATGTCGGTGTCGTCGGTGGGCTTCCATTGCAGCGTCAGCGACCCGGCCAGACGCTCCTGCTCCTGGCTGCCCTTCACCGGACGCGGCAGGCGCGGCAGGAACACGCCGCCACCCGGACGACCCGACACGCCCGTGCGGCTCATGATATAGTCATAGGCCGCCTGCGTGCTGGTGCGGGGATTGCTGGCGCTGCAGTTGTTGGCGTCGGCACCCACCGAGACGCCGCTATTGGCATAGCCCGGTGACGGGCTGGTCACCGGCACGCCCTGATAGGTGTAGCCGACGGGCGTACAGAAAGGGAAGATGATGGTCGTCGGGGATGAACTGCCCGGCAGTGTCACCGATTGCGACTGCCCTGCGACGTAGGACGGCAGGATGTCCACGGCCGAATAGGCATATTCGTCGATGTGGCGCTTCGAATAGGCGATGGTGCCGAGCACGCCGAACGTGTCGCCGAACTTCTTGGAAACCAGCGCGGACAGCCGCGGATCGACCTTCCTGCTGATGTCGTTGTAGATGCCGCGCGCAGTGCCCGAGAAGACGAAGTCCTTCTTCTGGTCGAACGGCTTGGGCGCGCGCAGGTCGACGGTCGCGCCGAGCGAGCCTTCCTCGACGTCGGCCGAAAGCGTCTTGCGCACCGCGAGGCTCGAGAAGATTTCGGTCGGGAAGGTCACGAAGTCGAACGAGCGCCCCGTGGCGACGCCGCCGCGGATATCGCTGCCGCTCACCTGCGACACGCCCTCCATCCCGTTGATGCGCACACGCGTGAATTGCGCGCCGAGGCCGCGGACCGAGATGTTGCGCCCCTCGCCGCCGTCGCCGCGCGACAGGGCTACGCCGGGAATGCGCTGCATCGATTCCGCGAGATTGGAATCGGGAAACTTGCCGATGTCCTCGGCGACGATGCTGTCGACCGCCGCGGTTTCCTGCCGCTTCAGGTTCAACGCGTTGTCGAGCGAGGCGCGGAAGCCGGTGACGGTGATCTCCGCTTCCTGCGAGTCGGCCTGGGAAGGTTCGGCAGTACCGCCTGTCTGGCCGGTTTGCTCTGCGGGGGGTTGCGGAGCCGTCTGGCCAAATGCTGGCGACGCGATCAGAAAGCTCACCAGGCTCGTTGAAATAAGCAGGCGGCCCCTGCTGCAGCTATCCCGGCTCATTCCTCTCTCCCGTCGGTCTGAGCGATCGGCATGATCCGTCGCTCTATGTGATTGTTGAAGATCGATTTGACCTGTCAGTTCGATTGTCAGCTATCACTGTCAGGCAACTATCGCAATAGCGTCTGACCGATTTTCGGAACGGCAGGCTGCCGCCGCGCGCAGCTACCGTGACGCGCGTACGGCCGCCATGGCGCATGCACGGCAATTCGCCCGGTGAACCGGTGTTTTGGGTCCGGTGAAATGGGGAGGTGATCGAGTTTCGGGTATCAGACCGTGCGGCGGGCAAGCGCGCGCCGGCGCTGGTCGGTCTCCGAGCGTGCGCGCTCGACCGCCTCAGTTTCGGTCACGTCGAGAAGATGCTCGATGACCCTGGAAAGATGGTCGCGCATCGCGTTGCGCGCGCCGTCCGGCGATCGCGCTTCGAGCGCATTTAGGATGCGGCCATGCTCGGACAGGCGACTCTCTGTCCCCAGGCTGCCTGCCTTCACGAGAACTTCGCGCGCCAGCGGTGACCGGAAGCGCATGTCCCAAAAATCCGTGACGGCCGCGATGATCACGGCGTTGCCCGTCGCCTCGGCGATGGCGATATGGAAGCGCCGGTCAGCCTCTTCGGCTGCGGCGGTATCCTCCTGCTCCATCTGGACCAGCAGCATGCGCAGCTCGGCAAGTTGGGCTTCGTCGATCTCCGTCGCGGCGACCGCGGCGACTTCGCCCTCGAGCAGCCGGCGTGCCTCGGTGATCTCGAATGCGCCGATGTCGAGTTCCCGGTCGCCGTTGACGGTCGAGGAGGCCAGCACGAAGACGCCCGATCCCTTGCGCGCCTCCACCAGGCCTTGCATCTCGAGCGCGATCATCGCTTCGCGGATGGTCGGGCGACTGACCGCAAATCGCTCGGTCAGGTCGCGTTCCGCAGGCAGGCGCGTGCCGACCGGGAATACGCCGTTGGCGATGTCGGCAACGATCGCCTGCACGATCTTGCGGTAAAGTTTGCCGCCCCGTTCTTCGGCTGACATCTCATTCCTCATTCGATGGACCGAGCGCTTTTCGCCCTGAATTGCTCATTGGCTCCATATTACTTCGCCCGGGGTGCCCATCGTCAAGCCTTGGCAGACAAACCAGTCATATCGCTTTCTGCAGGAAATGTCTGACATCCCTATTGCATGTGGTCCGACCACTATTTAACGTCGGTGATCAGGGATCGGTCTGCGGCAAGATGAGGGCGCACGATGTCGCCTGCATCGACGGCGCTCGGTCTGCCCGTATAAAAACGCGATGGGAAGAGGTGCGATGCGAAGAGGTGCGATGGTCCGCGGGGCCGCGATTCTGGGCCTGCTTGCCGTACCGGTCATCATGACGGCGCCTGCTTCGGCAAGGCAGGATCAGGGGCAGGATCAGGGATCATGGCGTGACATCACGCCGCGCGCAGGGCTGGCCGGTTGGCACATGACCGGCGGAACGGCGACGTTCGAGGTTGCCGGAGGCGAACTCATCGGCCGCGCTGCGCCGGGTCCGAAGAACAGCTGGCTCGTATCCGATGCGCAATATGACGATTTCATACTGGAATTTGATGCCAAAACGGATCCGGCGCTCAACTCGGGGGCGATGATCCGCGGTCAGAGCCGGCCCGATTATCGCGATGGCGTGGTCTTTGGATACCAGGCGGAGATCGATCCGTCGAAACGCGCGTGGAGCGGTGGCATCTATGACGAGCAGCGCCGCCAATGGCTCTACACGCTCGGCCGCAACGATGCGGCGCGGCGCGCCTTCCGTTCCGGCGACTGGAACCACTATCGCATCGAGGCGATCGGCAATCGCCTGCGCACCTGGGTGAATGGCGTGCCGGCGGCGGATCTGGTCGACGAGACCGATGCGAAGGGGTTCATCGCGTTTCAGGTGCATGCCATCCCCGACGCAGAGGCGGGCCGTCAACCCGAGGTGCGGTTCCGCAACATCCGGATCGTCAGCGAAGGCGCGGCCCGCCTTGCGTCCGCGCCGACGGCGCTCGAACAGCAGAGCTGGCTCACCAATCGCCTGAGCGACGGGGAGCGGCGCGCGGGATGGACGCTGTTGTGGGACGGGCAGACGACCAAGGGCTGGCGCAGCGCCAAGGCGGCCGATTTCCCGAAACGGGGCTGGACGATCCGCGACGGCGCCTTGTCGGTCAACGGCTCGGATGGCGCTGAATCGACCAATGGCGGCGACATCATCACGACGCGGGACTATCGCAATTTCGAGCTGTCGGTCGACTTCCGGCTGGCGCGCGGTGCCAACAGCGGAATCAAATATTTCGTCGATCCCAACCTGCTCAAGGGCGAAGGATCGGCGATCGGCCTGGAATATCAGCTGCTCGATGACGCGCGCCATCCCGACGCGAAGATGGGCCGCGACGGCAACCGGACGTTGGCGTCGCTCTATGACCTGATCACCGCGCGCAACCTCGCCGACCCGGCCAATCCGAACAAGCGCTTCAATCCGCCCGGCGAATGGAATCGCGCCGTGATCGTCGTGAGAGGAACGCATGTCGAGCATTGGCTGAACGGCTTCAAGGTCGTCGAATATGAGCGCGGCTCGCCCGAGTTCCGGGCGCTCGTCGCCAAGAGCAAATATGCGAAATGGCCAAGATTCGGTGAGTGGGAGCAGGGGCCGATCCTGTTGCAGGACCACGGCAATCACGTCGATTTCCGTTCGATCAAGCTTCGCGAATTCTGAGAGGGGCAAGACCATGCTGGATCGCCGCACGATGATGAAGGGCGCGGGCGCGACGCTGGGTATCGCCATGAGCGCGCGCAGCTATGCACGGGTCATGGGGGCCAACGACCGGCTGCGCGTGGCCGTAATCGGGGTCAACGGCCGCGGGCAGGCGCATATGAGCGCGTTCTCGAAGCTGCCGAATGTCGAGGTCGCGGAGTTCGTCGACGTCGACTCGCAGGTGCTTGCCAAGCGCGCGGCCGAGTTCGCCGCCAAGGGACATGCCCAGCCGAAGACCGAACGCGACTATCGCCGCATGCTCGGCCGCAAGGACATCGATATCGTCACGGTGGCGACGCCCGACCATTCGCACGCCAAGCTGGCGATCGACGCGATGGATGCTGGCCGGCACGTCTATATCGAAAAACCGATCGGCATCGCGCCGGCCGAGGGCGAAGCGCTGATCGCGACGCAGCAACGCACCGGCCGCACGCTGCAGGTCGGCAATCAGCAGCGTTCGAGCCGCGAGACGCAGCAACTCGCCGTGCTGGTCAAGGCCGGCGAGCTGGGCGACGTGTTCGAGGCGCAGACCTGGTACGCCAATCATCGCGAGTCGATCGGGCGTGGACAGGAAACCGCGCCGCCCGCGCATCTCGACTGGGATCTTTGGCAGGGGCCGCGTCCGCGCGGGCCCTATCGCTCGAACCTCGTCCACTATAACTGGCACTGGTTCTGGAAATACGGGACCGGCGAGATCTGCAACAATGCGATGCATGAGCTCGACGTGGCGCGCTGGCTGATGGGGCTGACCTATCCGCACACGGTATCGGCGCGCGGCTCCCGTCAATTCTTCCGCGGCGACGACTGGGAGATGTACGACACACTTGCGCTCGATCTCGCCTATGACGACGGGCGGATGATCCGGTGGGACGGGAACAGCTGCAACGGGATGCTGCGCTACGGCCGCGGTCGCGGCGTGCTGTTGCTCGGCACAAAGGGCTCGGCGATCGTCGATCGCAATGGGTTCGAGCTTTTCGACCTGGAGGGCAAGCAGCTGCGACAGGTGGCCGCGCCCGCGAGTTCCGAGACCACGGGCACGGTCGGGGAGGGCGCGCTCGACATCCTCCACGCGGGCAATTTCGTCGACGTCATCCGCGGCCGCGCCAGCGCGCTGGCCTCCCCGATCCGCGAGGGGCATATCAGCACGACGCTCTGCCACCTGGGCAATATCGCGTATCGCACCAAATCGACGCTCGCCGTCGACCCGGCCACCGGCAAGCCGTCCGGCCCCGAGGCGATGAAGCTCTGGTCGGTCGACTATGAGCCGGGCTGGGAGCTGAAGGCCTGACCACCCCGGTGAAAGCGATACAGACCGAGCGGTTCGCCGCAATGGGCACGCGGGCCGAGCTGCATCTCTTCGGCCCGGGTGATCGCGACGCGCTGCTGTCCGCACGGCGCGCGATCGAGGCCGTCGACGATGCCCTCACGATTCATCGCCCGTCGGCCACCACGATGATCAACGAATGCCTGATGGCGGGGCTGTCCTGCGTTGTCGACGACCCGGTGCTGCTCGATGCGCTGATCGAGATTGAGGCGGCTCATGCGTTGACGCGCGGCCTGTTCGATCCGGCGGCCGATATCGCCAGGCCCGGTGTGGGATGGGGTGTGATTTCCTTCGATCGGGACGCGGCCCGCATCCAGGCGTCGCGGCGCGTGGCGCTTGACCTTGGCGGGTTTGGCAAGGGCTTCGCGCTCGATCGGGCGTGCCGTGTGCTGAAAGAGGCGGGCGCCACATCCGCCTTTCTGTGCGCGGGCGAGAGTTCCATCGCGGTCGTTGGCGAACATCCGCTCGGGGGCGGCTGGCCGGTTGCGATCCCGCATCCGCTTCACCCTGATCGGTTTCTCGCGGAATTCGAGCTTCGCGATGAAGCGCTTTCGATCTCCGCGACCGTGGGCGCAGGTGCGAATGCGCCGGAGCGCGCGGCGATGATCCGCCCGACCGACGCATCCCATGTCACGGCGCCACGCTGCACGGTGGCCATCGATCGCAGCGGCGCGCGCGCCGAGGCGATGAGCACCGCGCTGCTCGTGGCCGATGACGATCAGGCCGGCCGCCTGCTCGATGGCGATCCGGCGCGCCGCTTCGTGTTCGATTTCAGCCATGAGACGACAATGCCCGTTCAACCAGGTGAGATGGCCCTGCAATGACCGACAAGGATTTCGACCTCTCGCGACGCGCCTTCCTCGACGGCGTGCTCGGGGCAACGGCTGCCGCGGGCATGACAGCTGCCGCGCCCTGGGCGATCTCCGCCGCGCAAGCCCAACCGGCGGGAAGCGACCGCGTGCGGCTGGGCGTGATCGGCACGGGCGATCGGGGCCGGACGCTGATCCGGAACATCGTCAAGACCCGCAACTGCATCGTCGCGGCGATCTGCGACAATTATGCGCCGCATCTGGCGAAGGGAAAGGCGCTGGTCTCCGCGGCCACACCCTCCTTCACCGATCATCGCGCGATGCTCGATGCCGGCGGTCTCGACGCGGTCGTCATCGCGACCCCGCTCCATGGCCACGCACGCCAGACGCTGGATGCGTTCGACGCGGGGCTGCACGTATGGTGCGAGAAGGCGATGGCGCGCACGATCGCCGATTGCGGGGCGATGGTGAAGAGGTCGCAGGATCGCCGCAAGGTGCTGCAGATCGGTCATCAGCGCATGTTCCACCCGACCTATCTGAACGCGCTGCGCCGTGTGAAGGCGGGCGAGATCGGCCCGGTCACGCAGATCCGGGCGAGCTGGCACCGCAACAACAGCTGGCGGCGTCCAGTCCCGCCCGACAGCAACGACCGGCAGATCAACTGGCGCCTGTATCGCGACAGCTCGGCGGGATTGATGACCGAGCTCGCGACGCATCAGCTCCAGATCGGCAACTGGTTCCTCGACGCGGTGCCGGCGCGCGTGATCGGATCGGGCAGCATCTGCTTCTGGAAGGACGGGCGCGAGGTCTATGACCATGTCGCGCTGGTCTTTGAGTATTCGGGCGGCCGCAAACTCGTTTACACCTCGCTCCTGAACAACGCGCGCTACGGCTGCGAGGAACAGATCCAGGGCAGCAAGGGGTCGATCGAGCCCGAGCTCGGCCGCATCTATCAGGAAGTGCCGCCCAAGGTTCTGGCGCTCCAGCGGATGCGGGAGGACGTCAAGCGCGGCCACAAGCGCGCCATTCCGATCGGCGGCGCCACCTGGTTCCCCGAGCTTCCCGTGACGACGCCGGGGGAATCGCTGGGCTGGGGCGAATATGACGAGACGATGCTCCAGTTCGAGGGCTTCGGCGAGGCGGTGCGGTCGGGCAAGCCGCTTCCCGGACTGCTGGCGCAAGCCTATCACGCGAGCGTCGCCTCGCTGCTCGGCGAACAGGCGATGGACCGCGGTGAGGCCGTGACCTGGCCGGCCGACCTCGTCACGGTTTGACGGTCGAACGATGGGCATCACCAAGAGGAGCAAGCTGTGATCGAATCCAACCGCCGCGAGCTTCTGAGCCTTCTCTCTGCGGGCGTCGCCGCCGGCTTCGCCACCGACGCGCTCGCGCAATCCGCCACCCGCGGCGATGCGCCGACCGAAGGCGCGCCGGCGCGGCCTGCGCCCGAGGCGAAGTATCGCGTGCCCTTCGCCGTGATCGGGCTGGACCACAACCATATCTACGGCATCACCGACGCCGTGATCCGCGGCGGCGGCGTGCTGACGGCCTTCTACGCAGCCGATCCCAAGCAGATCGCGATGTTCCAGAAACGCTATCCGGGCGTCCCGCTGGCCCGATCGGAAGACGAGATCATCGAGAACCGCGCCATCAAGCTGGTTTGCAGCGCGGCGATCCCCAGCCTGCGCGCCCCGCTCGGCATCCGCGTCATGCGCGCGGGCAAGGATTATCTGAGCGACAAGGCCGCCGTCGTGACGCTGCAGCAGCTGGCCGACGTCAGGCGCGCGATCAAAGAGACCGGCCGCAAATACGGGATCATGTATTCGGAGCGGCTCGAGGTGCCGGCCGCGGTGATGGCGGGCCAGCTCGTGCATGACGGCGCGATCGGCCGGGTGATCCAGACCGTCAACCTTGCGCCACACCGGCTCTCCGCGCCGAGCCGGCCCGAATGGTTCTGGGACACGGCGCGCAATGGCGGCATCCTCACCGACGTGGGCAGCCACCAGGCCGATCAGTTCGTCTATCTGACGGGCAGCAAGCGCGCCCATGTCGTCGCGTCCCAGACCGGCAATTTCAACCATGCCGAGCATCCCGAGTTCGAGGACTTCGGCGACATGGTGTTGAGCGGCGACGGCGGCACGGGTTATGTCCGGGTCGACTGGTTCACGCCGGATGGCCTTTCGACCTGGGGCGACGGCCGCCTGTTCATCCTCGGGACCGAGGGCTTTATCGAGCTGCGGAAATATGTGGACATCGCCGGGCGGCCGGGCGGGAACCATCTGTTCATCGCTGACCGGAAGGGCACGCGTTATCTCGACTGCTCAAAGGTGCCGCTGCCCTTCGGTCCGCAGTTCGTGACGGATATCGTCGAGCGCACATCGGCGGCGCAGGACCAGGAAGGTGCCTTGCTTGCCGCCGAACTCGTGCTCACCGCCGAGGCCCGCGCAACGCCGGCCAGGGCGGTCGTGAGCTAAACGGCGGCACCTTCCCGCGCCACCTGAACCGGGAGGCGTTATCTCGAACCGCTCCCAACCGCTGTGCAGCCGCCGTGCCGACCCGGGCGGGCTCCCTCGGCTCGTCGTCCCGATCGTTCGTTCCAAAGCGTGGGCGTTGACGGCGCCCTTCACACAAAGCACTTCGCAGGTGCAGCATTCTTCCCTCCGGTGCCGTCGGCTGCGGAGGGGAGGGCGACGCTCGGTCAGGGAGTACCACCATGCGAATCGTGATGATCGGATCGGGCTATGTCGGCCTGGTCTCCGGGGCGTGCTTCGCCGATTTCGGGCACCAAGTGGTGTGCGTGGACAAGGACGCGGAAAAGATCACCCGGCTGAAAGCGGGCGACATTCCGATCTACGAACCGGGGCTGGACGAACTTGTGGCGCGCAATGTCGCGGCGGGGCGGCTTTCCTTCACCACTGACCTTGCCGGGCCCGTGGGGGAAGCGGAAGTGGTGTTCATCGGCGTCGGCACGCCTGCCCGGCGCGGCGACGGTCATGCCGACCTCTCCCATGTCCATGCAGCCGCGCGCGAGATCGGCGCGGCGCTCACGGGTTTCACCGTCGTCGTCACCAAGTCCACCGTGCCGGTCGGCACCGGCGACGAGGTCGAACGGATCATTCGCGAGGTGAACCCCACGGCCGATTTCGCGGTCGCCTCCAATCCCGAGTTCCTGCGCGAGGGCGCCGCGATCGAGGACTTCAAGCGCCCCGACCGCATCGTCGTCGGCATCGAGGATGAACGCGCCCGCGCGCCGATGACCGAGGTCTATCGCCCGCTTTTCCTCAACCAGTCGCCGCTCCTCTTCACCAGCCGGCGCACCAGCGAGCTCATCAAATATGCCGCCAACGCCTTTCTGGCGATGAAGATCACCTTCATCAACGAGATCGCGGATCTGTGCGAGAGGGTCGGCGCCGATGTCCAAGCCGTCGCGCGCGGCATCGGCCTCGACAATCGTATCGGCCCGAAATTCCTGAACGCGGGACCGGGCTATGGCGGCTCCTGCTTTCCCAAGGACACGCTCGCGCTGGTCAAGACCGCGCAGGACCATGACGCGCCGATCCGCCTCGTCGAGGCGACGGTGCAGGTCAACGACCAGCGCAAGCGCGCGATGGGGCGCAGGGTGATCGCCGCAGCCGGCGGCGACGTGCGCGGCAGGACGATCGGCGTGCTCGGCCTCACCTTCAAGCCCAACACCGACGACATGCGCGATTCGCCAGCGCTTTCGATCATCCGGGCGCTCGAGGATGCCGGGGCGAAGATCCAGGCCTATGACCCCGAGGGCATGGATGCCGCGCGCGCGCTGATGCCGGACGTCACCTATGTCGAGAATGCCTATGCCGCTGCCGAGGGGGCGTCGGCGCTGGTCATCGTCACCGAGTGGGACGCCTTCCGCGCGCTCGATTTCGCGCGTCTCCGGGCTAGCATGGCGCAGCCCGTCCTGGTCGATCTGCGCAACATCTACCGCCCCGCTGAAATCGAGAAGGCAGGCTTCCGCTACTTGTCGATCGGCCGTCCAGGCGACATGCCGGCCCGGCCGGCTGACACCCGAACGCTCGTCTCCGAACTGCAATAGGGGGCGAGCCCATGGCGCATCCGGCACCAATATTGGTCACCGGCGCTGCCGGCTTTGTTGGACAGGCGGTGGCCTCCCGGCTGCTCGCGCGCGGCGAACAGGTGATCGGCCTCGACAATTTCAACGCTTATTATGATGTCGCGCTCAAGGAAGCCCGGGTTGCCCAGGTCGCCGCGGATCCGCGCTTCACAATGGTGCGGGGGGATGTGGCCGATGCCGGTCTTGTCGCGGGCCTTGTCGCGGAACACGGCATTCGCCGAATCGCCCACCTCGCCGCCCAGGCCGGGGTCCGCTACAGCATCGATCACCCGTTGACCTATGGCCATGCCAATCTCCAGGGCCACCTGTCAGTACTGGAGGCAGCGCGTCACGCGCCGGGCGGATGCGCGCATCTGGTCTATGCCTCGTCCAGCTCGGTCTATGGCGACCGGCCACTGACCGGGCAGGGCTTTCGCGAGGACGATCCCTGCGTCGCCCCCGTGTCGCTCTATGCCGCGACGAAGCGAAGCTGCGAGCTGATGAGCCAGAGCTATGCGACGCTTTACGGCCTGCCGCAGAGCGGGCTGCGCTTCTTCACCGTCTACGGCCCCTGGGGGCGCCCGGACATGGCCTATTTTGGCTTCACGCGGAAAATCCTGGCCGGCGAGACGATCGACGTGTTCGGTGAGGGGCGCATGGCGCGCGATTTCACCTTTATCGACGATATCGTCGATGGCGTGGTGGGCGTGCTCGATCGGCCGCCCCAGGCCGGCGGCCATCGTCTGCTCAACATCGGCGACAACCAGCCGGTTGGCCTGATGGAAATGATCGCTGCGCTCGAAGCCGAGCTGGGCGTCCGTGCCGCCCGGCGGATGCTGCCCATGCAGCCGGGCGACGTGACGGCGACCTTTGCGGACATCTCCGCCATCCAGCAGCTGACCGGCTATCGGCCGCAGGTCCGGCTGGCGGAGGGGCTGAAGCGCTTCGTCTTATGGTATCGCGACTATCACGGCATCGCAGCACCCGCGGCAGTCGCCTGAAGGGGGACCCTATGGCTGAACGCCCTGTCACGATCTGTGTCACCGGCCTGCGCGGCATCCCCGGCGTGATGGGAGGGATCGAGAGCCATTGCGAGGAGCTGCTGCCGCGGATCAAAGCGTCAGCGCCCGGGCTGTCGCTCACTGTCCTCGGCCGCGCGCCCTATCTGCCCGTACCCCGGCAGGCGTATCGCGGCATCGAAGTGGTGGGCGTTCCTTGCCCGCGCTCGAAGCATTTCGAGACGATCCTCTCGACCTTCGCCGCGATCCTGGAGGCGCGCCGCCGTGGGGCCGCGATCGTCCACATCCACGCCATTGGTCCGGCGCTCCTGGCGCCGCTCGCGCGATTGCTGGGGATGCGCGTGATCGTGACGCACCACGGCACCGACTATGAGCGCGCCAAATGGGGCCCCACCGCCAAGGCCGCGCTGCGCATGGGCGAGCGAATCGCATTGCGCTTCGCAACCCGCGTCATCGCGATTTCCCCGTCGCTGGCCGACAAGCTGCGGCGTGACTTTCCGAGCAGGGCTGCGCAGATTCACGATATCCCCAATGGCGCGCCGATCCTGCCCGACGAGGGCCGCGCGGAGGAAACCCTCGATCGACTGGGGATCGGCGCATCGCCCTATCTGCTGGCAGTCGGGCGGCTCGTACCCGAAAAGGCGTTGCACGATCTGATCGCCGCGCATGCGGCTTCGGCGACGCCGCGCAAGCTGGTGATCGTCGGCGGAGCGGATCATCAGGACGATTATGCGCGCGGATTGCTGTCGCAGGAGAGCGAACGGCTGATCTTCGCGGGCGTTCAGCCGCGCGCGGTTCTGCGTCACCTGTTCGAACATGCCGATCTGTTCGTCATGCCCTCCTATCATGAAGGCCTGCCGATCGCCGCGCTGGAGGCGGGAAGCTGCGGCGCGCCGATGCTGCTCAGCGATATCCGCGCGAACCGCGATCTCGGGCTCGGCGACGCGCATTATTTCCCGGTCGGTGACGTCGCGGCGCTGCGCAAGGCGATCGAACGCCCGTCCGGCGCCTATGCCGTCGATGCGGCGGGCATTCGCAGCCGCTTCAGCTGGGACAGGGCTGCAGCCGAGACCCTCGCCGTCTATCGCGAGCTGATACCGGCGCCTCGCGAGCCGCTGCTCAGGATTCCCGCACCAAGCTGACCCGCCGGCCGGCGGCGGCGGCGCCGAGCGCGTCCAGCATCGCTGCACGGTCGGCTGCTGGCAGCGCGCCCCGGACAACCAATGCTGGCCCGGCGGCGCGTATGTCGCCGCGAACCGGCCGCCAATATTCGCCATCGTGTCGCCAGCTCAGCCATCGCCAGCGGCCAGGGCCAGCCTCGCTCACCCGGAAGTCCGGCCGCCCCTCGGGCGCGGCCGCTCGCATGGGATCGGCGCCGCCCACGGCGAGGATTGGCGCTCCTGCTCCCGCGGCCAGCACGAAACGGCGGCTGAAATGACGGGACCGGTTCATGGCAATCTCCGATTCAGACTCGCGGCGAGCACGTGCGCATCGGCGCCGGGGACAGATTGTGCATCCGGCGCGGCCGGGCGAAAGGTGTAGCGCGATGAAGCGCCCGGCTGCGGCGGCGGATGCAGCCGGCAATGGTGCACTGCAGCAGTCTCCATGGTATTCCTGCCGCGGGCGATTTCGAGCCGCCACTGCTAGCGAGCGTGCATGACATCGAAACCAATCATCCTGTTCGTCATTAACTCGCTGGCCGGAGGCGGCGCGGAGCGGGTGTTGACGACGATCCTGAACGCGTCCGGTCGCTGGACCGCGCGCTACGATCTTCACCTCGCCCTGCTCGACCAGGAGCCGGCCGCCTATCATCCGCTTGCGCACGTCACGATGCACCAGCTCGATGCCCGTCACCGGCTGGGCCCGAGCATCGTCCAGCTGCGCCGCCTGGTCCGCAGGCTTCGCCCGGCCGCGACGCTCAGCTTCCTCACGCGCGCCAACGTCGCCAATGCCGTGGCGATGTTTGGCAGCGGCCGGCCCTGGCTGATCAGCGAGCGAGTCAACACCAGTGCCCATCTCGGTCATGGCCGGGCGGCGGCGGTCGCCCACGCGATGGTGCGCCTCGCCTATCCCCGCGCGACCCATGTCATCGCCGTGTCGGAGGGGGTGGTGGAGGACCTCACGCGCAATTTCGGGGTCACGCGCAGCCGGATCACCGCGATCGCCAATCCGGTGGACCATGATCGGATCACGGCGCTCGCCGCCGAACCGCCGGAGGTGGCCGTCACCGCCGATGATGTGGTGGCCGCGGGGCGCCTGGTTCCGGCCAAGAATTTCGCCATGCTCCTTACCGCCTTCGCCGCCTCGGGTGTATCCGGCCGCCTCGTCCTGATGGGCGAGGGGCCGGAACGTGCGGCGCTCGAGGCGCTGGCGCAGCAGTTGGGGATCGCCGAACGCGTCCTCATGCCCGGTTTCGTCGCCAACCCCTTCGCCGTGCTTTCGCGCGCCCGCCTGTTCGCCATGTCCTCCAATGCCGAGGGATTCCCCAACGGGCTGGTGGAGGCGATGGCGTGCGGCCTGCCGGTGATCGCGACCAACTGCGCCTCCGGCCCCTCCGAGATCCTGGCACGGACATCCCGGGAAGCAGTTGCGGGGACATGTCAGGTCGAGGCCGGCACGCTGGTGCCGGCGGGCGACGTCGACGCGTTCGCCGCGGCGCTGCGCGGCGTCTATGATTCACCCGGCCGAGCGGCGATGGGGCGCGCCGCACTGGCACGATCGCTCGACTATGGGGTCGAGCGCGCCACCATCGAATATTGGCGCCGGATCGAAGCCGTGTTGCCAACCCCGGCGGACGCGCGCGTCTCGGCCGCCACGCTAATTCCGCAATCGGAGACGATGTGATGAGGTTCGTGATCCTTCCGGCATTGCTGCTGCTCGCCGCCGGATGCACCGGCCAGAAGCCGTTGCCGGGCGGCGCGCCGCCCCCGCCGGCCCAGGCGATGCTGCTCGCGCCCGGCGACAAGCTCAAGATCGCGACCTTCGGCGAGGAATCGCTGGCGGGCGAGTTCGCGATCACCCCGGCTGGGACCATCGCCTTCCCGCTGATCGGTAGCGTGAAGGCGGCCGGCCTCGATACCGGCGCGCTTTCCCTGTCGATCCAGAATGCATTGCGCGAGGGCGGCTATGTGATCGACCCGCGCGTGTCGGTGGAGGTCGCCGCCTATCGCCCGGTCTATATCCTGGGCGAGGTGAACAAGCCGGGCGAATATCCCTATACGCAGGGGCTGACGGTGCGCGGCGCGGTCGCGAAGGCGAACGGCTTCACCTATCGCGCCAACCAGAAGCGCGTGTTCCTCAAGCGCGCCGGCGCGGCGGGCGAAGAGATGGTATCTCTGACGGCCGATCTGCTCGTGATGCCGGGCGACACGATCCGCTTTGGCGAGCGCTACTTCTGATGGCGACGCACGCCCCGCGCGTGGCGGACGCCGCCGAGTCCGCGCCCGCGCCTGCCGATGCCGAGCGGGAGACCGGGCAGCCGCACCGACGCGGCTGCCCGGTCAGCTTCGCCAAGCTCAAGGCGCTGCTGGCCTGCGACCTCTATCGCTATGCCGGGCGTGCGGATGCGGGGAGCTTCGTCCGGCACTATCTGTTTACCCCGGGCTTCAAATACACAGTGCTGATGCGCAGCTGCGGCTGGCTCAAGCTGAAGCCGGCGATGGGTTTCGGCCTCTATCCCCTGGTCAAGTGGCTGCTGCTGCGCGCCCGCTACAAATACGGGTTCGCGATTCCAGAGTATACGGTGATCGGGCCGGGCCTGTTCCTCAATCGCTTCGGCGGATTCTATATCCATGGCGACGCGGTGATCGGCTGCAACGTCAACCTCACGCACGGCACGATGCTGGGCTATATGAACCGCGGCGCGCGGGCCGGCTCGCCGGTGCTGGGCGACCGCAGCTTCCTTGGCTCGGGCGCGAAGCTGATTGGTGGCATCCGGGTGGGGGCCGAAGCTGCGATCGGCGTCAACGCGGTGGTGACGAAGGACGTGCCCGATCGCGGCGTGGCGGCTGGCATTCCCGCCAAGCTGCTCTCGCAGGCGGGATCGGACGGCTATATCAACCGGATGGCGCCGCCCGCGATGCTGGCGGCATGCGAAGGCGCCTTCGCCGATCCCGATGCGCTGAGGGCGACTGCCGCCGGAGCTACATTCCCGTAAGCGTCACGCCGAGCGAGAAGCGTGTCTTCTCGAACTCGCGCCCCGCCGACGTGCCGGTGCTCGATTGGTTGCGATGCTGGAAGCCGGCGTTCAATGCCACCCTACGGCTCAGCCGGTAGCTGGCGCTCCCGCGCAATGTCCAGCGATCGTCTTCCCGCGTCAGGTCGACATAGTCGCGCTGCTCGCGCTCCACTTCGGCGGAGAGGATGAGGTTGCGCAGCAACTCGTAGTCGGCGCGCAGGCTGGTCACCGTCTTCAGATAGCCCGCGGCGCCCAATATCCCCGTCTCGGAGACCGAGCGGTCGACGGAGGCGGTGAGCGTCAGCAGCGACGTCGCCAGATAGGCGACCTCGCCGCGCACCAGCAGCCCGTCGATGTCGCGGAAGAAGGAGTCGCGATAATCCTGCTTCAGATAGCCCGCGCGGACCGATCCGCGCATCCGCTGGCCGAGATCGAAGGTCGTGCCGAGCGCCAGCTCATAGCCCTGTGAATCGCGGGCCGGGACCAGCCCTTGGCGCTCGCGATAGTCGCGCCGGTTGAACGATGCTGCGCCGAACAGCGCGACGCTGGGGCTCAGCGCATATTCGGCGGCGCCCGTGGCGGTGATGGTGGTGCGGTCGCGGAAATCCTGATCGACCTCGATTCCCGCGGGCGTCTCGCCATCGCGATAGTCGCGGCGCTCGATATCGAAGCCGCCGCGCAGCCGCAGCCGGTTGATGCCATGGCTGATCGTGGCCGCCGCCTGACTGACAGTGAAGCGGTTGGGGCGTATCACGCCGCTCGGCGAATCGGGCGAGACGCGCTCCTCGGCGGCGCGCGCATGCGTCAGGGCAAGATCGAAACGCGTCGCCTGGCTGATCCGGTAGTCGGCGCGGCCCTCAAGGGCATAGTCGGTGACATTCTCGCTCGTGCGCCGCGCATAGCGCGTCAGATCGGCGGTGGCGTCGAGCACCAGCCTGAGATTGGGTGAGGGCCGAGTGAGCGTGAGGCGCGGGCGCACGGTCAGGAAAGCGTCGCCGACGCGTTGCGTGCGCGTCGCGAACAGATTGTCGTCATAGCCGGTGCTGGCCGCGAGCTGCGGCATCAGTTCGAGCGAGTCGAAGCGGATTGGCTCCGCTTCCCATTCGGGATGCCGCCGCTCGCGCACGGTGACATAGCGGTCGTCGGCCTCGAGCGGATCATCGGCGGTAAGCGAACCGAGCCCGCGCGTCGCATCGCCAGCCTGGGCGGCCGCAGTGCCGGCAAGCGCCGCATTTGCCGCGCAGGCAAGGAGGAACAGCTGCGCCTTCATCGCCGCACCAGCGTTACCAGAATTGGACGATGATCCGAACCCGTGGCCGGCAGCCGCCGGACGCCCGCCTTGGCCCAGTCCGGCCCGGCATAGAGCTGGTCGATCGGCAGCAGCGGCAGCTGCGCGGGCCAGCTGAACGCGGCGCGCGTCATCCGGGTCAGCGGCGCGAAGGCGGCGTCCTGTTCGCGCATCGCCGCCGACCAGGGCGTCAGGTTCATGTCGCCGCCCAGGATCAGCGCGTCGCGGTCGGTCCGAGCCAGCGCTTGCGCGAGCGAGCGCCGCTTCGCTGCCTGTGCCGCGGCGGGAAGCGGCCAGGGATAATGGGTTGTGGCGGCGACCAGCGCGCCGCCCGGTGCCGCGATCCGCGCCCACAAGAGCGGTGGGCCCATGCGGCGTCCGCGCGCGTCCTCGAGGAAATAGCCGCTTGCCAGGATTGGCCAGCGCGACAGGATCAGCAGCCCGCAGCGGTCGCCAGGGCAGGGCGTTGCATGAGGATAGGGACCACCGGGGCCGGTCATCAGGGCGCGGGTGCCGGGCGTCACCTCCTGCAGCAGCACGATATCGGCGTCCGCGTTCGCGATGGCCTTCGCGGTCGTGGGCAGGTCGCGATTCCCCTTGTAAAGATTGTGCGTCAGCACCCGGATCCGATCGCCGCCGCCAGCCGCGGCGGGGATCGGTCGCATCGCTTCATAGCCGATGGCATGGAACGCCGGGATCAGCGTCAGCAATGCCACTGCGATCCACCACCCGTGCCGCCACAGCCCGGCCGCGGCCAGCCCTGCCACCATCACGGTCAGAGAGACCGGCAGAAAGCTTGCCAGCGCGTCGAGCGGCGGGACGAACGCACCCAGCGCCGCGAGCCAGATGGCCAGCACTCCCGCCGCTGAGAGCAGGCGGCCGGCGATGCGGACCAGTGTCACGCGCGGGCGAGCAGCCGGTCGCGCAGCGCGTGGCCGCCCCGCCGCAGCGTTGGAGGCAGGATTCGCGCGGCAAGGACGAGCGCGGCGGTGCGCAGTCCCTCGGGGAGATAGACGTCGCCGGGGCGAATCGCGGTCCGGCCCGGATATTTCATCGAATAGCGCGCGTAATGGTCGATCTCCTGGTTCACCAGGCGGCGCAGCAACGCGATTTCACGGGGACTCGCGCTGTCCATCATCGCCCGCGCGGTGCCGGCCAGCATCGGCAGATCGAGCGTCGTGGTCGATTTGCTGACCTTGTTCTCCGAATCGCGATGAAAGACCGCGCTGATCCGTGGCACATATCGAAGCGGCGCGCGGCGCACGAGGCGCAGCCACAACTCCTTGTCGCCGCCGCGCACGCCCCGGTCTTCTGCGAACAGGCCGGCGTCGAGCAGCAGATCGCGCCGCACAGCGATCGCGCCCGTCCACATCGGGCATTCGCGGACCGCGAGCCAGGCCTCGAGAAAGGCGGCAAAGTCGAGCGTCACCGGCGCGCCCAGCGCCGGTGCGGTGCGCTGCGGCTGGGCGCGCCGCTCGAAGGCGTGATCGAACCGGGTCGCGATCGATCCGGCGGCCGGATCGTCAGCAATGGCTCGCGCGATATCGGCGAGATGCGTGGGGGTCCACAGATCGTCCGCATCGAGAAACGCGATCCAGTCGCCGCTGGCGGCGCGGATGCCCAAATTGCGCCCGGCATAGCCACCCGGCCCCGGCGTCGCGAGATCGAGCAGGCGAACGCGCGGATCGCTTGTCGCCGCGGCGATCTCGCGGCTGCCATCGGTCGATCCGTTGTCGATCACGATCACTTCATGCGCGGGGCAGGACTGGCCGAGCGCGCTCGCCAGCGCATCGGCGACGTGCGACGCCTTGTTGAACAGCGGGATGACCACCGAGAAACGTGGCATGCCGGTCATTCGCGCAGCGCTCCTTGTCCGCGTGCCAGACGGAAGAACTCGCCCGTCGCGACGCCCGCCAGTTCTAGAGTCAGCTTCATCACCTCGATCCTGCGGCCGATCGTCAGGCCGGGGGCGATGGCGGCCCGGCGCAGCCGCCGTGCCGTATCGACCGCCGTCACCAAGAGCACGCGGCCGAGCCGCGGCGCGGCGCGCGTACGGTCCCACCGGCCGCCGCTCAGCCGCCGCCGCTTGCGGACCAACGCCTCGCGCGTCGCACGCACGGGATGGCGCACGATCATCTCGGGGACATGGATCAGCGGATGGCCCGCCGTGCGGATGCGCAGCGCCATCTGGCGGTCGCCGCCCGATTTGAGTGATGCGTCGAATCCGCCCAGCGTGCGTAGCAGGGCGGTCCGGCTGATCCAGTTGGCGGTGGCGCAATTGCCGCGCGCGGCATGGGCCTGGGGAAAGCTGAACAGCCGCTCGTAATCGCCATAGGCGGGCGCATCGGCTTGGCCCTCGTCGAAGAGGTCGATCCGGCCCGCCAGCACGCCGAAGTCGGGATGACGCTCGGCGGCGGCGAGCGCGCGCTCCAGCCAGTCGGGGTCGGGAACGCAATCGGCATCGGTAAAGGCGATCAGCGGGGCGGCGGCGACGCCGATCGCCATATTGCGCGCGGCGTAGGAGCCGGGCGCCGGCTCGCTGAGCAGTTGCACCCCGGCAAAGCCGCGCGCGATTCCAGGCGTGGCGTCGGTCGATCCATTATCGACGACGATCACTTCATAGGCCTGGCGCGGCAGCGTCTGCGCCGCCAACGCGGCGAGGCAGCGCGCGAGCACTGCCTCACCATTCCAGACCGGTACGATGACGCTGATTTTGGGCGCCGTCACGAATCGTCACCTCGTCAGACGCTGGGGAGAGGCTGCAATCTCTCCCCGAGGTGCCCGGGGGTCAATCCTCTGCTGCACATGCGAAGGCCAACTGCCCCAAATGTTCGATGGATACCCCTTTGTCCGAGAGGTTATCGCCCGAAAGCCTCGCATCGTCGCAGCACCGGCTTGTGCTGCAGCGCAAACTAGACTTTGCCAGTGATCCGCCCCCCGATGCTCCAGCCAAGGGACGAACCGATCGTCATGCCGTCTGCTCCCGCTCGAGCGCCCGCGCCGGATGAGCCGCTAACCGAGGTGATCGTCATCTCGCTGGCGACTGCCGATGCCCGGCGTGCGGCATTCGCGGCTGGCGCCGCCGGCGCAAGCCTTTCGTGGCGCTTCCTCGACGCCTGTACCGCCCGCCCCGAATGGCTCGCGATCGACGAGGCGGCGGTGCTGCGCAACAAGGGACGGGCCCTGACGCGCGGCGAGATCGGCTGCTATGCGAGCCATTACTCGATCTGGCGCGAGATGATCGACCGCGGCACGCCCCAGGCGATCGTGCTCGAGGACGATGTCGTGGCCGACTGGGCCTATCTGGCGCGGTTGGCGGCCACGGATCTTTCGTCCGAGGGGTTCGACTATCTCCGGCTCTATGCCAAGCGGCCGACCTTCCAGCGCGTCGTGCGCAAGGACTTCCTCCAGCATTCGCGCACCGTGGTCGAGATGATCGGCCCGGCCTATGGCACGCAGGGTTATGCGATCACTCTGGCGGGCGCGCGCGTGCTGGCCGACCGGCTGCGTGTGATCGAACGGCCGGTCGATGACGCGATGGATCGGTCCTGGGCGCATGGCCTGCGGAATCTAGCGCTGTTTCCAGCCCCGTTGTTCGAGGCGGCCGTGCCTTCTGACATCGGCGCCGATCGTTTTCAGCCCAAAGTGCATCCCAGCTTCCGCAGCCTTCGCCAGCGCGGCTGGCGGCAGCTGGAGCGGCAACGGATCAGGCTGCTGAAGCTGAGGCGTCTCCTTGGACGCTGAGCTGCCCACGCGCTTCGACACCAGGCTGCGGTCGCACAGCAAGCGATCGGTGGGCTGGACGCTGCTGCGCTTCCTGTCGGATCAGTTCTTTTCCTTCGCGGTCTTCGTCGTCCTTGCGCGCATCCTCTCCCCCAGCGAGATCGGCGCGTTCGCGATCATGGCGTTCACCGCCGAGGCGTTCCGTATCCTCAGTACCGCTGGACTGGTGCAGACGATCGCGCGCGCGGATCGGCTGAGGCCGGAATTTCTCGACACCGTGTATCGCGGGCAGCAGGCGCTGGCGCTGCTGTCCGCCGTATCGATCTGCTTGCTCGCCCACCCGATCGCCCGCTGGATGGATGCGCCCTTGATCGCGGGACCGCTGATGGCGATGAGCCTCGTGCTGCCGCTCTCCACGCTCGGCACCACGCACATGGCGTTGCGGCTGCGCGAATTCGGCCACCGCACCACCGCGCTGCGATCGGTGGTGAGCGGCCTGCTCGGCGGCGTTGCGGCGGTGGCAGCGGCGCTGGCGGGCTGGGGCGTCTGGGCGCTGGTGGTGCAGCGGCTGGTTGCCGAGGCGGTGGGCGTGGTCCTGTCGCGCCGCTCCTATCAGTGGAAGCCGGGCTGGCGGTTCGACTGGTCGATCCTGCGCGCCAACCTGATGCTCAACGCCAGTCTCATCTATGTCCAGCTGGCGTTCCTGGCGACGACGCGGATCCAGGAAATGGCGATCGGCGCGGGCCTGGGTCTGGCCGCGGTGGGCATCTATCGAACCGCCTGGCGCGTCGTCGAGTTGATCGGACGGGGCGCCATCCAGCCCTTCAGCCAGGTCGCGACGCAGACCCTGGCGCGCGTCCGGAACGATCGGGCGGAGCTGATCCGTGCCTATCAGTGGATGATCGCGCGCGCCTCTGCCTTGTCCTTTCCGGCGCTGGTCGGCTTCGGCACGTTGGCGCCGACGATCGTGCCGCTGGTGTTCGGCGCGAAATGGACCGAGGCAGGCGAGCTCGCGCAGATTTTTGCGTTCATGGCGTTTCCGTTCACGCTCAACTTCTTCGCGTCGCCCTCGCTGAGCGTGCTGGGCGCGGGGCGCAGCCTGATCGGGCTATCGACGGTCCAGCTCGCCGCGAGCGGCCTGCTGACGCTCGCAGCGCTGCCATTCGGCCTGTTCGCCGTCGCCTGGTCCTATGTGGCGCGCGCCTATCTGACCGTGCCGCTCCAGATGCTGCTGCTGCGCCGCGCGTCGGGCATCGGACCGGCGACGACAATGGAGGCCATCGCGGCGCCGCTGGCGGCCTCAACCGTGATGGGCATCCTGCTGTTCGCCGGGCGCGCCCTGCTCACCGGCAGGGTCGCGGACGTCACGCTGCTCGCGCTCCTCATCCCCGCAGGCGGCGCGGTCTATGTTGTGACGCTTCTTCTCTTTTCCCCGCAATGGCGGGCCATGGTCGCCAATGCCGGCCGCAGCCTGCGAAAGGCCAAAGCATGACTTCTCCTGTCCAACCCGCTGACCAGCTCGTGCCCGAACTCGCCGGTCGCTTCGCCGCTGGCGTCGATGCTGTATTGCCGCCCGGCCCGCTCGCGCTGGTCGACTTCCCCGATCACAGCAATGTGGGGGATTCGGCGATCTGGCTCGGCGAGATGGCCTATCTGCGCGCCCGCGCGCGGCTGCCGGCCTATCACTCCGCGCTGGGCAACCACGATGACACGGCGATGCGCGCCGCGATCGGCGATGGCGCGATCCTGATCCACGGGGGCGGCAATTTCGGCACCTTGTGGCCCAGGCACGAAGCATTCCGGCTCCACCTGCTGCGCAGCCACAAGGGGCGGCCGATCGTCCAGATGCCCCAGTCGATCCATTATGCCGGTGAGGCCGGGATCGCCGAAATGGCCGGCGCGATCCGTGAGCACGGCAATTTCACGCTGCTGGTCCGCGATGCGCGTTCGCTCGCCTTTGCGCAGCGGCATTTCGATTGCCGTGTCGCGCTGTGCCCGGACGCGGCACTGATGCTCGGCCGGCAGCGACGGGCGCCGGCGCGCGTCCCGGTCATGGCCCTGCTGCGCACCGATCACGAGCGGGCAGGGAGCGAGGAGGAGGCAGTCCCCCCGGGCGTGATCGCGGACGACTGGCTGGAGGAGGATTCGCGCGAGCGCCGGCGCATCCGCCTGTCGCTACGGCTGCGCCGTCTGTTCACGCGCGATCCGCAGGCGATGCGGCTCGCCCGCCAGCAGATGCTCGCGCAATGGCGGCTGGCACGCGGCCTGGCGATGCTTTCGCAAGGCGAAGCGGTCGTGACCGATCGGCTGCACGCGCATATCCTGTCGCTGTTGCTCGATATCCCGCACGTCCTGCTCGACAACAGCTACGGCAAGGTCCGCGGTTTCGCTGAGCAGTGGACCGGCGCCTATGCCGGACTGTCGCACGCCACAACGAGAAGGGAAGCAATCGACATGGCACTCCAACTTCGCCGCCACACGGAGACCGCGCATGGGCTTGGTTGACCAACTCCGCCGGACGTATCGCCAGGCGCAGCTGAGCCCGGCGGCACGCCGCCTGGCGCGCGGCGGCATGACCTATCTCAAGCCGATCAAGCTGCTGCGCATCGAGCGGGCGCTGGAAGCGGTGGCGCGCCAGCGCGTTCCGGGCGACTATCTGGAGTTCGGCGTCGCGCTGGGAGGAACATCGGCGCTGATCGCCCCCGCCGCCCGTCGCGCGGGAGCCCGTTTCATCGGGTTCGACGTGTTCGGGATGATCCCGCCGCCCGAATCCGAGCATGACGATATCAAGTCGCGAGAACGCTATGCCAAGATCGCCGCGGGCGAGGCGCAGGGGCTCGGCGGCGATACCTATTATGGCTATCGCGACGATCTGGTCGAGCATGTCGCGGCGCTGCTGGCGCGCGAGGGTGCGCCCGTCGATGACGATCGTATCCGGCTGGTCCCGGGCCTGTTCGAGGAGAGCTGGCCGCGCATCGCCGATAACGTGACGGCAATCGCCTTTGCCCATATCGACTGCGACTGGCACGATCCGGTGCATTTCTGCCTCGAGGCGGTCGCGCCGCGGCTCTCGCCGGGCGGTGTCGTCGTGATCGACGACTATCACGACTATGAAGGTTGCCGCGTGGCCGTCGATCGCTTTCTGCGCGAGCATCGGGATTTCACGATGGAGCCCGGCGCAAATCCATTGCTGAAGCGTGTGGCAGGCGCCGCGAGCTGACCGCTTTCCGGGCGGCCGCCCGGGCTCGGTACAGGGTGTAGCCGCACAGGAAGCCATAGAGGCCGAGCCCCTCGACCTGCCACATCGGCATCGTCGCCATGTTGAGGATCAGGAAGGAGAGATGGGCGGCGACCAGCTTCAGCCGTTCGCCCCTGGCGCGCCAGGCGGCGCGCAGCATCACCCCCCACAGCAGCAGCACGGCCGCCACGCCCGCCAGCCCCAGTTCGTAGAGCATCGCGACCAGCGTGTTGTGCGGATAGACCTTGAACAGCCCTTCCCAGCTGCCCGGCCCGAAGCCGAGCAGATATTGCCACGGCGCACCTTCCGCCCAGGCGTAGAGATAGCCGCTCCAGATATAGGCGCGCGCCGACATGATCTGGCGCTCGGCAATCGTGAACTCGCGCGGCGGCTTGATGAAACTGCCGGGATCATGCAGCAGCACGGCAAGGTCGACGAAGCGATCGCCGTAGAGGATTCCCGCCGTCGCGATGGCGGCCACGGCCAGGACGCCGCCGGCCGTCGCCACCAGCATCCGCTGCTCGCGCCGGACGCTCCGCGCCATCCCCACCCAGAAGGTCGCGGCGGCAAGCGGCGCGAGCGCGAGGATCGCGGTGCGGTAGCCCGCCAGCTGGATTCCCACCAGGATCCAGAGGAGGAGCAGGAAGCGCAGCAGCGGCGTTGCCGTGCGCGCGAAGCAGGCGACGACGAAGCCGGCGAACAGCGCGACCGAGAAGGCGCCCTCATGATTATATCCACCGATCCATACCAGTCCGTCGCCGGCTTCGGATCCCTTGGGCAGGTTCAGGAGAAGCGAAAGCGCCTGGAACACCAGCAGCGGCAGGAACGCAACCAGCAGCCAGCTCACCATCCGCTCGCTGGGATCGCGGCGCAACGCCTGGAAGGTCGCGAGCGTGATGACGATGAAATAGGCGTATTTGACGACCGCATCGAGCGCAGCCTTGGGATCGCCGTTGAGGATTGCGCTTGTCAGTGCGAGCAGGATCAGCAGCCAGACCGGCACCAGCTGGCGCATGGCGAGGTTGGCCGGCCGGACGATCAGGGCCAGGCCGATGCCGGTCACCAGGATCGACAATAGCGCATTGCCCGAAAGTCCCCCGGGGAGCGGGCGGAACATGTAGAGGTGATAGGCCCCGGCGATGTAGCGCAGCCATAGCGCGGCCAATACGAAGCGCGCCGGCGCGTTGCCGATGCGGCTGAGCCCGAGCCACAGCGGGATCGCCAGCAGCAGCGTGACCGGAATAAGGATCCCGAGCCCGAAGGCCGGTCCGAAGCTGGAAGCGCCGGATTCCATCATTCGCGCTCAATCTTGGTGATAGCTGCGATACTCGTGGAAATAGCCGGCCGCGCTGGCCCGTTCACGCAGATCGACCAGCGTGAGGACCACGCCCAGGACGTTCGCGTGAACGTCGTCGAGCTGCTTCAACGCGAGCGTCGCGGACTTGGCCATCGTCTTGCGCCAGCGCATGAGGAACACCACGCCATCGGCCAGGCTGGCCGTGACTCGCGCCTCGTCGGCCGCAAGCACCGGCGGCGTGTCGATCAGGATCAGGTCATAGCGTTCGCGCAGCTGTTGCAGCAGCGCGGCCAGCGCTTGCGCATCGACCGGCGCGCCGTCTCCATCGGAGCGCTGCGGCAGCAGATGTGCGCCGGTCGCGCGATCCTCGACCAATGCCCTGGACAGCTCGGCTTTTCCGGCGAGCACATCGGCAAGGCCGATCGCGGCCGATCCGGCGAACTCGCGGGTCGCCGCGCGGCGCCGCGAATCGCCGTCGATCAGCAATGTCCGCGTTCCCGACAGAGCGGCCGACCGCCACAGGGCGATGGTGCTGGTCGTCTTGCCTTCGTCGGGTACGGCCGAGGTGATCGCGATGACGCGGCTGGTGAGGTTGGGCGTGGCGGAAAGGATCGAGGTTCGCAGCGACCGGAAGGATTCGGAGAACACGGATTGCGGCCGCTGCACGACGAGCTCGATCGGCGGCGCCGGAAGGCCGGTCTTGCGATAGCCGGGCAGGGACTTCGCGTCCGGGATCATCCCCAGCGATGCGAAGCCCAGCCGCCGCTCGACCGCCTCGCCGTTTGTGATCCCGCCTTCGAGCATCTGGAGCAGCAGGACGAGCAGCGCGGCGACGCTCATTCCGCCTGCCAGGCCCGCCGCCAGATAGAGCAGCAGATTGGGCGAGGTCGGCGCGCCCGGGACGCGCGCTTTCGCGATCACGTTGGAATCGCTGCGCTCGAGCCCCGCTTGGGCGACCGTCTGGCGATAGCGATCGAGGAACGACTGATAGAGGGTCCGCGCCGATTCGGCGTTGCGCTCGAGCTCGTTGAGCCGGACCGTCGCCGAATTGTCGCTGGCGAGCTTGCCTTCCGCACGCGCGATCGATCCCTCGAGCGAGGCGGCGCGCTGGCTGGCGATATTGGCCTGGATCGTGGTGTTGGCGACGATGCGGCCGACTTCTGCACGGATCTGCGCGTCGGTATCCGCCTGGGCTTTCAGCGCCTGGCGCAGCTGGGGGTGCTGCGGACCGTAACGCGTCTGGAGCGAGGCGACGTCACGCCCGATCTGGGCGCGCTGCGAGCGGAGCTGGCTCACCACCGGCGAATCGAGCGATTCGCCCAGCTCCTCGCCGCTTCGTCCCCGGCGCAGCTGCGCGCGCGCGGTGCTGAGCCGTGCCTGGGCAGCGGCATTCTCCGCCTGCGCCTGCGCGAGCTGGGTCGAGAGGTTTGAGATCTCCTCCTGGCTGACCGTGCTCGCCTTGGACACGGCGAAGAGGCTGGTCTCAGCGCGATAGTCGGCGACGGCGCGCTCGGCCGCGAGCACCTGGCCGCGCAGATTGTTGAGCTGCCCTTCGAGGAAGCGGGTCGCGCGGCCAGTGGCGCCCGACTTCGAATCGACCTGCTGTGCGACATATTGCTCGACCACCGTGTTCGCGATCCGCGCGGCCTTGACGGGATCGCGATGCTCGAAGGCGACGCTGATGGCATAGGACAGGCCGTCGCGTTTCACGTCGAGGTTGCCCAGCACGGCGCCGATCGCCCGCTGGCGTGCCACGGGATCGGCACGGACATTGGGGGAGGGCGTCGCATCATCGGCGAGCACGCTGTTGAAGTCCGGATCGCTATCGAGCCGCAGCACATCGACGACGCGCCCGATCAGCTCGGGCGAGCGGAGTATCTCGACTTCGGTATCGACCGCCGCCGAATCGGGGTCGACCGTGGGGATCACCTGATCGACATTGATGACTCGTTCCGAAGTGCGGTCGAGCGCGACTTGCGCAATCGCCGTGTAGCGCGGTTCGGCCGCCACATAGGCGGACAGTGCGAGCACCACGCCGACCGCGACTGCGACGGCGATGATCAGCGCGCGACGCCGGAGGATGCCGGCGATCGCCCGGACGTCGATCAGCGCCCCTTGATCGACGTCGGGCTCCGCCATTTCGGGACGAATCGGGGCGCGGCGGCCGGCGCGTGCATCCATAGGTTCAGTACCGGGCCATGAAATCGCGCAGCGCCGGCGCGATTTCGCGCTGCTCCATCGCAAATGCGACCGTGGCGGTGACGAAGCCGGACTTGTCGCCGCAATCGAACCGTCGGCCCTGGAAGGTGACCCCGTGGAAGGCCTGGCGTCCGATCAGCTGCGCCATCGCGTCGGTCAGCTGGATTTCGCCGCCGGCCCCTTCTTCTTGGTTCGCGAGGATGTCCATCACCTCGGGTTGCAGGATATAGCGGCCGATGATCCCCAGATTGGACGGCGCCTCGGCCGGATCCGGCTTTTCGACCAGCCCCTTCACCTCGGTGAGCACGCCGTCGCGCGTGCCGGGAGTGATGATGCCGTATTTGCGGGTGTCGGCGGGCGCGATCTCTTCAGCGCAGATCAGGTTGCCGCCGACCTTGGCATAGGCTTCGACCATCTGCCGCAGGCAACCCGGGCTACCCTGCATCAGGTCGTCGGGCAGAAGCACCGCGAAGGGCTCGTCGCCGATCACGCGGCGCGCGCACCACACGGCATGGCCAAGGCCCAAGGGCTGCTGCTGCCGAATGAACAGGAAGTCGCCCGGCGTAGCGAGCGTGCCTTCCAAGATGTCGATCGACTTGCCGCGATGCTCCATCGTGGTTTCGAGTTCGAACGCATGGTCGAAATGATCCTCGATCACGCTCTTGCCGCGGCTGGTGACGAAGATCAGCTGCTCGATTCCGGCCTCGCGCGCCTCATCGACGGCATATTGGATCAGTGGCCGGTCGACGATCGGCAGCATTTCCTTTGGCATCGCCTTCGTCGCGGGAAGAAAGCGTGTGCCGAGTCCGCCAACGGGCAGTATCGCCTTGCGTACAGGTTTCATTGCTCGATGATCCTCCCTGATCGATGCGGCGCCCTTCGCAACCGCGGAAAATCAAGTGCCTTGATGTGAGCCGCTACGCTGCGTTGCAGCAAGCGCTTGTCGCCGAAACGTGCCCGGCACGAGCCCCGCCGCTAGAGCTGTGGCGGCGCGCCTGCGAATTGGACGCCGCCCACCGCCTTGCCACCCCCGCGCGAGCGGGTAAGCGGCGTGCCCGGGGGCACGGTGATGTCGTGACTCTCGACGAAGATCCGGGCCGATCCGTCATGGATGTCGAAGATCGGCCAGCCCCGCTCGCTGCGTACGATCAGGTGCTGGATGCGAATCACCAGCGGCGGGGCGCCTGCCGTCTTGGAGGCCATCAGCGAGATATGGTTGGTATCGCCGGTCCCGCCGAGCTTGGCGGGATCGATGCTGGTGAGGCGCGTGGCGGTGATGTCCGACCACAAACGGTAATTGCGGGCATTGCGTCCGGCGACGCAGTCGTCGAGCACCGTGCCGCTCGATTTGAGGTCGAAACCCCCGTCGCTGTTATCCCAGGCTTCACAGCTGGCGAAGTGGATATTGCGGTTGCCGCGCTCGGTCGAAAAGCCGTCGCCGTTCCAATATTTGTTCGCCCGCCGTTGCCAGCGGAAGCCGCGCATCACGCAACGCTCGAACCGGAAATCATTTGCCGTGCCGTCGAGCGCGATTCCCACGGGCAGGTCGGTCGCGCCGGTCGTCATCACGCCCTCCGCCGTGATGTTGCGAAACCGTCCGCCGCGGCTGG
Source organism: Sphingomonas sp. BT-65 (assembly GCF_026107375.2). Taxonomy (NCBI): domain Bacteria; kingdom Pseudomonadati; phylum Pseudomonadota; class Alphaproteobacteria; order Sphingomonadales; family Sphingomonadaceae; genus Sphingomonas; species Sphingomonas sp. BT-65. The sequence goes on along the minus strand of NZ_JAPCIA010000001.1, from coordinate 1,929,083 downwards.
CGTAACGCATGCGGGCAAAGCCGCGGCGCAGGCCCGTCGCGCGCACATCGGCCACGAGCAGCTGCTCGCACGAAGCCTTGCCGCCGCCGCTCGCACTGTTCTCGATCACCCGATAGCCGCCGGTCACCTCGACATCGCTGATCTCCACATTGTTCACGGGCGAATCGAACACGAACAGGCCGTTGCCCACGTCGTGCGCGCGGACCGTGCGATACGCGCTGCCGCTCCGCACGCGATAGACGGGCTCGCCATCCGCTGCGATCAGGATGGGGGAGCGCGGGGGGCTGGGCATTGCGTCCATCTACTTGAGATGGCGTGCTGCGCCACGCTGATGCGACGAGAGCGCCGGGGCGTGCGGCAGCCCGTTCCCGGACGAGCGGCCGACCCGTTTTGCGACCGGCAGGATTGCGTCAAGAGGGTTTTACTCCTCTGCTCATCTCGGCTATAGCTCGTCTTGTCTTAAGCAAGAGATCGACATTGGAGAGGATGGACGTGTTCGTGGACGATCCGATCGTTCCGTTGGCGCAGCGTCAGGATTTGTCGCCGCCCGCGGCGCACGACGATGATCCCATCGAGCGAATCATTCGCGGCTTGTCGCGGCTGGCCGGCTATGTTGCGCTGGCGGCAGCTGCGGGCGGGGTGCTGTTCTTCCTTCTTCGCTGATCGTGTACGCGTCGCCGCGATGAGCCGGTGCTTGCGGATGAATGCGCGATCCCTGCTCCGCGACAAACACGTCGTCGGGCGGAGCAAACGGTCAGTCGCTAATAGGCGCTGACGGCCGGTGCCGCGGGTTGCATTTTGCACCGCAATATAAATATCCCTTGGGGGCCGCCCGGACAGCTGTCCTAGCCAAAGGGATCCCGCCAACGATGGACGCATCTACGCACGGAGAGTTCATCGCCCCGCGTGTGCGATCGAAACGTCTCCAGCGCATACAGCTCTATCTCGAGCTGTTGGCGCTGGATTGCGTGGCGATCGTCTCGGCATTCCTGATCTCCAGCGGCGTCGGCGGTGACACGAATGTGTTCGACGGCTGGCAGCTCGCCCTGATGGCGCTGATTGGCTATCTGGGCTTCGCGCTGGCAGCCGATGTCTATAGCGCGACCAACTTCACCGATCCGCGCGCCAGTCTCAGGCGCTCGGTCTCGGCTCTTCTCTATGCGCTGGTGGCGATGGTGTTCTTCACCTATGTCGCGCATGCCAGCCAGCAGATCTCGCGGCTCGCCTTTGGTTTCGGCGCGGTGCTGGCCCTCGCTTTCCTGGTCACCGGCCGCGCTCTGTTCGTCCGCGTCGCGCTTCGCCGTCTCGAGGGGTCGCTGCTCAACGAACTGGTGATCTGCGATGGCATGGAGACGCCGCCGCTTCCCATTCCCCATCGGCTGAACGCCCGCGCATTGCGGCTCAGCCCCGATCTCGACGACCCCGAGATGCTCGATCGTATCGGCCGGCACCTTCGCGGATTCGATCGGGTGGTGGTGTCGTGCCCGCCCGAGCGGCGCGACGCCTGGACCCTGCTCCTGCGCGGCGCGAACATCGACGGCGAATTCCTGCTGAGCGACCGGATGGTGGCCGATGTCATGGCCCTGGGCCGGGTCGGGTCCTACGCCACGCACATCGTGTCGCGCGGGCCGCTCAGCACCAGCAACCGCGCCGCCAAGCGCTGTCTTGACCTTGCGATCACGGTGCCGGCGATCCTCCTGCTCACCCCATTGCTGCTGATCGTGGCGCTGGCGGTCAAGCTCGACAGCCCGGGGCCGGTCTTCTTCAACCAGTTGCGCGTGGGCCGCGGCAATCAGCTGTTCCGCATCTACAAGTTCCGAACGATGCGGACCGAGCAGAGCGACCATTCCGGCACGCGGTCGGCGAGCCGCGACGATGACCGCATCACGCGGGTCGGCCGTTTCCTGCGCCGGACCAGCATCGACGAACTGCCACAGCTCTTCAACGTTCTCGAGGGTGACATGAGCCTGGTCGGCCCGCGGCCGCACGCCCTGGGCTCGCTGGCCGGCGACAAGCTGTTCTGGCAGATCGACCAGCGCTACTGGCTCCGTCATGCGCTGAAACCAGGCATCACCGGCCTCGCCCAGGTGCGCGGCTTTCGCGGCGCGACCGAAAGCGAAGCGGATCTCGAGGACAGGCTGGCAGCCGACCTCGAATATCTCCAGGACTGGTCGATATGGCGCGAGATCAGCATCCTCGTTTCGACCGCGATGGTGGTCGTACATCGCAAGGCCTTCTGACTGGAGGACCGGCTTGAAGCCGCGGTTCTCGCGGCCATCGCTGCCTGGAGCTGGCGCGCGACGTATTCCTGCCCTTTGACTGAAGCGATAGCCTCTCTATCCTGACCTGGCGAGGCAACCATGTCCAAGAACATCGTCATCCTGCTCGATGGGACATCGAACGAGATCGAGTGCGATCGCAGCAATATCCTCCGGCTCTATGGCGTTCTTGCCAAGGACGCGGAGCAACTCGTCTATTATGATCCGGGCGTTGGGACATTCGGCGCGGAGGGCGCGTGGTTGCGCTTCTGGCGCAAGGCGCATGAAGTCTGGGGCCTCGCCACCGGCTGGGGGTTCGATGAGAATGTGAAGGAGGCCTATCGCTTCCTCGTCGAGAATTACGACAGCGGCAAAAAACGGGGCAGCAAGGCGGCGGAGCGCGACCGCATCTTCATTTTCGGGTTCAGCCGGGGCGCCTATGCCGCGCGCGTGCTCGCCGGGTTTATCCATGCGGTGGGATTGATCGAGCCGCGCAACCTGAACCTGCTCGACTATGTCTATCGGGCATACAAGTCGATCGGCGAGGACGAGAAGCAGGCGGCCTTCGCCGAAGTGCGTCTCTACGAGCGCATCCTCAATCCCGACCGGCCGCCGATCCGGATGCTGGGGTTGTTCGACACCGTCGCGTCGGTAATCGAAAGCGGGCGGCACGGCATCCGGCTCAAATCGCACGCGTTCACCAGCAGGAACGCCAGCGTCGAAGCGGTATCGCATGCCGTGGCGATCGACGAGAAGCGCACGATGTTCGAGCCGCAGCTCTGGCCGGCCGGCCAGGAATATTGGGGCAATCCGTTCAACCGCGCCGCGGCGCGACCCCAGGACGTCAAGGAAGTCTGGTTCGCGGGGGGCCATGGCGATGTGGGTGGCGGCCACCCCGAGGCGGAAAGCGCCCTCTGCAAGGTGCCGCTTCTATGGATGATCGAGCGCGCGAAGCTCTGCGGCCTGAACTTCCGTCAGCAGAGCGTGAACGCGGTGGTGATGGGGCGGCCGGTCAACTCGGAATATGTAAAGCCCGACGCGCTCGGAGCGGCGCATAACACCATGACGTTCGGCTGGGCGCTGCTCGAGTTCGTGCCGCGGCGCAAACCGAAGAATTCGTCGCGCCCGGCATTTCTGGGCATGACGCTGCCCCTTTTCGAGCGGCGCTTCATCTCCGCCGGCGCAACGCTACATGCCTCCGTTGTCGAGCGTGAGCGGAAGCTTGGCGGTCGAAGCTCGAACATTCCTGTCGACTATTCGGTGGACGGCTGACCTAGGGTCACGACTCAATCAGCACCAGAAGGTGACGGTGGAGACGAGGGCGACGGCGGCGAGGTAGTTGTCGGCTCGCCGGTCGTATCGTGTAGCGACGCGTCGCCAGTCTTTGATGCGGCAGAACATGCGTTCGATGCGGTTTCGGCGCTTGTAGGCGATGCGGTTGAAGGGGATTGGCCTGGTGCGGTGAGCGCTGGAGGGAATGACCGCTTCGACCTGTCGCTGAGCGAGAAGCTGCCTGATCGTGTCGGTGTCATAGGCCTTGTCGCCGAGCAGGCGGCGCGGCGGCGTGACGGTGGCTAATAGCGCGGGGGCGACGATATTGTCGGCGGTGTTTCCGGGTGTCAGGATGAAGGCGACGGGTCTGCCGCAAGCGTCAGCCAGCGCGTGGATCTTGCTCGCCCGGCCACCGCGCGAGCGGCCGGTCGCCTCTGTGGTTTCCCCCTTTTTCCGCCGCCTGCGCAGCGATGGACCTTGACGTGCGTGGCGTCGATCGCGAGCTCATCGGGGACGCCGCCGGTGCCCGCCACCTGCTCGAACAGCCGGCGCCAGATGCCACGGCGAGCCCATCGGTTGTAGCGGTTGTACAGTGTGGTGCGCGGCCCGTACTGCGCAGGCGCATCGCGCCAGCGACAGCCCGACTTCAGGACATGCAGGATGCCCGAGATCACGCGCCGGTCGTCCACCCGCCGCGCGCCAGGTTCGCCGTGCGGCAGATGCGGCTCGATCACCGCCCCGGCCTCATCGCTCAACCAATACAGATCCGACATCTGCCGCCTCCTCAGTCTCACGCTGTATCGAATCAGAATCAGGCAATATAATCAACCTATTGATTGGGTTTTAACCCTAAATCCGCACGATCAAAGCCCGGGATCAAACAGCTTGTCATCAAACCGTCGGACAGCCCGGAACTCGGGCGGCAGGGGAACGTTAGGAACGATCCGGACCGGCCCCGATCAAGCCGCAGTGGAATTCTCCCACTCGTGTCGTCGGCACGCCGCACAGGCGCATCGCGCTATGGCAACATCGCGTAATTGGCATTAAGCACGCGGCCGAGTGAGTACCGGTCAGTGTATAACGGGGGCGTTCGTCGGTTTCCAAGGCATCGGCGAGGTACCCCCTCGCCGGTGTGAATATGTTGTCCGGCCCTGTCACTGTTCTCAATGATTTTCAGGAGTCCATGAATGCCGAAGCACGACCATGATGGAAAGGTTGCACTGATTACAGGCGTTACCGGCCAAGACGGTGCCTATCTATCCGAATTGCTGCTCTCAAAGGGCTATACGGTTCACGGCCTAAAGCGTCGGTCGTCGTCGTTCAACACGAGTCGCATCGAGCATCTCTATCGCGATCCGCATGTTGAGAATTCGCGCTTCATCCTACATTATGGCGACATGACGGACAGCACCAATCTGATCCGCATTGTGCAGGCTGTCCAACCTGACGAGATCTACAACCTTGCCGCACAAAGCCATGTTGCGGTTAGCTTCGAAACTCCTGAATACACTGCTAATGCCGATGCCGTCGGTACGCTACGGTTGCTTGAGGCTATCCGCATCCTCGGGCTGGAGAAGAAGACCCGCTTCTATCAAGCCTCGACCTCGGAACTCTACGGCCTCGTCCAAGAAGTTCCTCAGCGCGAGACTACTCCTTTCTATCCACGCAGCCCCTACGCTGCTGCCAAGCTCTACGCATACTGGATCGTGGTGAACTACCGCGAGGCTTATGAAATGTACGCCGCGAACGGGATTCTCTTCAATCACGAAAGTCCGCTTCGCGGAGAGACCTTCGTGACGCGCAAGATCACGCGCGGCGCGGCAGCGATAAAACATGGCATCGCCGAGCGGCTCTATCTCGGCAATCTCGACGCCAAGCGAGATTGGGGCCATGCGCGCGAATATGTCCGCGGCATGTGGCTGATGATGCAGCAAGAGAAAGCCGATGACTTTGTGTTAGCCACGGGTGTGACTACATTGGTCCGTGATTTCGTTACGCTGGCGTTTCAACAAGCTGGCATCGACCTCGATTGGCAGGGTAGCGGCGTGGACGAGAAGGGCGTGTGCCGCAAGACCGGCGCGGTTCGCGTCGAGGTGGACCCTCGCTATTTTCGCCCCACTGAAGTCGAGCTCTTGCTCGGTGACCCGACCAAGGCTCGTGAGAAGCTGGGCTGGGAGCACCAGACCGACTGGCAGAGCCTGTGCCGCGAGATGGTTGCGGAGGATCTCAAGGTCGTTGCACACGAAGGGCGTGGCAATGGTTGATCAGACGGAGCAGGCCCTACCCGCGAGAGATCCGATCTATCCCTTGTCCGGCAAGCGCGTGTGGGTCGCTGGGCAGCGCGGTATGGTCGGTTCGGCGGTTGCCCGCCGACTTGCCGCGCTGGGTTGCGTAGTCGTGCCTGACCGCCCCGACAGGCTCGATCTACGACGCCAGGACGAAGTTGCGGACTGGCTTAGCGAAGCTCGACCCGATGCGATCGTCGTTGCCGCGGCACGTGTCGGTGGCATCCTTGCCAACGACACTTATCCCGTCGATTTCCTCGAAGACAATCTGCTGATCCAAACGAACATTATCGGTACCGCGCATCGTATTGGCGTGGAGCGGCTGTTGTTCCTCGGATCGAGTTGTATCTATCCGCGCCTAGCAGATCAGCCAATCAGCGAGGATGCCTTGCTCACCGGCCCGCTCGAGGCGACCAACCAATGGTACGCGGTCGCTAAGATCGCTGGGATCAAGCTTGTCCAAGCCTATCGACGCCAATATGGACGCGATTATATCTCGGCGATGCCGACCAATCTTTATGGTCCAGGCGACAATTTTGATCTTAATAGCAGCCACGTGCTGCCCGCACTGATCCGCAAAGCGCATGAGGCCAAAATCGCGCGGGCCGAGAGCATGACTGTGTGGGGATCGGGTACGCCGCGACGCGAATTCATGCATGTTGATGATTGCGCCGACGCTTTGGTTTATCTCCTGCAGCATTATTCGGACGACGATCACGTCAATGTTGGCGTTTCGAGCGATATCAGCATCCACGAACTGGCAATGTTGGTTGCGCGAATCATCGGCTTCAGGGGAGAGATTGTGCTCGATCAGACGCGACCGGACGGGACGCCGCGCAAGCTGCTTGATACCGGGCGGTTGACGGGCTTGGGCTGGTCGTCGCGGATCACCCTTGAGGATGGCATCGCCGCTACCTATCGCTGGTTCCTCGATCAGAGTGAATTACGCTCGATCGCCTGAGCGCGCCCGTTCCTTTCCTTCGACGTCCTGCGAAAGTGCGAGACTAGCTGACCAAAAGGTCATTTCCAGATCCGGAAACGATGCGATGATTGATGATACTGAACAACCATGTCGGATATGCAAGACGTCCGCGCGCCGGCTGATGGAGGGTATGTTGATCGGTCATCGAGTCGCATATTTCCGTTGCCCGGCATGTGGCTATCTGCAGACCGAGAAGCCTTATTGGCTGGACGAAGCTTATGCGGTTCCGATCAACCTCAGCGATACCGGGATCATGGCGCGAAACCTGTACAATCGAAGCGTGGTCGCGACCGTTGTGACACTGCTGGGCAAACCGCGAGGAAAGGTGATCGATTTCGCCGGCGGCTATGGCGTATTGGTGCGGCTGCTGCGTGATTTCGGGATCGATGCATATTGGATGGACGGTTATTGTGAGAACAAGCTGGCCGCCGGCTTCGAACACAGCGCGGGCGTGTCTTATGACCTTCTGACCGCCTTCGAGGTATTTGAGCATCTAATCGACCCTCGATCCGAACTCGAACGGATGCTTGCGCTTTCCCCGAATGTGCTGATCTCGACCGAATTTGCGCCAACGAACATTCCCGACGATTGGTGGTATTTCGGCCGTGAGCATGGCCAGCATATCGGCTTCTTCACCATTGACAGCCTCCAGCGCTTGGCGGGTCAATCCGGTAAGCATGTCCTGTCCAACGGGCGCAACTATCATCTGATCACCGACAGCAAGGTGTCGCCGGCGGCGTTCAAGGCCGCGCTGCGTTGGAGCAGTCTGATCGCGCCCGTGCTGAAGCGTCGCTATACGACACGCGTCCATAGCGATCACCTACTGATGGCATCGGACGAGGTTTCGTGAGGATCGCGTTCGACCATCAGACCTTCACGCTACAACGCTATGGAGGGATTTCCCGCTATTTTGCCCGCACCGCGGCCGAACTGCTCATCGCGGGAGAGGAAGTAGGCATCTTCGCCCCGTTCTACCAGAACGGCTATCTCGGCGATCTGCCATCCAGCGCTATCCACGGCCGCCATGTCGATCGATATCCGCGCCGGACTACGCGCCCCTTTCTGGCTCTCAATCGCGTCGTTAGTCGGCCGGGTCTCCATCGCTGGCGGCCCGACATCGTCCACGAGACCTATTACGCATCCTCCTCCTCCCGCGTCCGGGACGTTCCCCTTATCCTGACCGTCTATGATATGACGCACGAGGTCTGCCGCGCCGATTTTGCTGCAGATGATCCGACTTCCGAAGCGAAGCGCAAAGCGGTCGCTCGCGCCGATCACATCATCTGCATATCGCGCTCGACCCAGCGCGATCTGATCGATCTCTTCGGTGTCGACGAAAAGAAGACCTCCGCCGTGCTGCTTGGTGTCGACGCTCCCGCAACGGCGGCCGTGCCGGTGCCCGTTGCTTCACCGTCCGGCCGTCCGACGCTTCTCTTTGTCGGCGTCCGCGCCGGATACAAAAATTTCGACGGCTTCGTGCGCGCCGTTGCGGCGAGCCCGATGCTTCGCAAGGAGGTGGAGATCGTCGCGTTCGGTGGTGGTGCGTTCACTACCGGCGAAGCTGAGCTGATCGCAAAACTTCGTCTGACTCCGCGCATCCGACAGGTGGCCGGCGACGACATGGCATTGGCGGCGCATTATGCCGCCGCCGCTGCTCTGGTCTATCCATCACGCTACGAAGGGTTCGGACTGCCACCTCTTGAGGCAATGATGCACGATTGTCCGGTCGTCTGCAGCAACACCAGTTCCTTGCCCGAAGTGGTCGAGGATGCTGCGGAGACATTCGATCCTGCCGACGAAGCCGCAATGGCTCGCGCGATCGAAACCGTTCTTAGCAGCGAAAAGCGACGCCGCACGCTGGTCGCACGCGGCCGCGAACGCGTGCGCGTCTTGACCTGGCAGAAGTGCGCGCGCGAAACGCTGGCTGTCTATCAGACAGTGCGGGGACAACGATGACTCGTGCGTTGATTTGCGGCGTCAGCGGTCAGGACGGGGCGTGGCTCGCCCGGTTGTTGCTGGACAAAGGCTATGACGTAATTGGGACCTCGCGAGACGCCGAAGGCAACCGGTTCACCAATCTCCAACGGCTCGGCATCTTGGACCGTGTCGCTCGCCTGTCGATGGTACCGGAGGACTTCCGATCGGTGCTCGTGGCGATCGACCGGGTCGAACCCGACGAAGTCTATTTCCTGGCGGGCCAATCGTCGGTCGCGCTGTCGTTTGAACAGCCCAGCGAGACGATGAACAGCATCGTTCTAGGGACGCTCAATCTACTTGAGGCCTGCCGTCTGTCACATCCGAGTGCACGCCTCTATCACGCCGGATCGAGCGAGGTGTTCGGCGATTGCACTCACGCGCCCGCCCGCGAAGACACACCATTCAATCCGCGCAGTCCCTATGCGATCGCAAAGGCGTCTGCAGCATGGCTAGTACACAACTATCGCGAAGCATATGGCCTATTCGCCTGCACCGGTTTTTTATTCAACCATGAATCAGTGCTACGGCCCGAGCGGTTCGTAACCCAAAAAATCGTTCGTGCAGTGCACCGGATCGCGGCCGGCTCGCCGGAGACGCTCCAACTCGGACGCCTCGACGTTGTGCGCGACTGGGGCTGGGCACCCGAATATGTCGAAGCCATGTGGATGATGCTCCAGCGCACCGAACCTGACGACTACATCGTAGCAACCGGCCATTCCTGTTCGCTCGAATCGTTCGTCGCCGATGCCTTCGCCAGTGTAGGCTTGGTCTGGCGCGACCACGTCGCAATCGACGACCAGATGATCCGGCCCAGTGACATCATGATCAGCGCGGGCGACCCGAGCAAGGCGGCGACCGAATTGGGCTGGCGCGCGCGCACCCGGATGCCCGAACTCATCGCCAAGATGATCATCGAGCCCTAATCTTGCGCGCCTTTTCGGTACTGATTGGTTGGCTAGGAGGTCACGCGCCGATGATGACCGCGCCGGCGGATGGCACAGCAGGCGAGGCATTGATGCGAGCGGCCGAACGCCGACGCCGCGTGCTCTTGTCGATCACGAGCAATGTTGGGGCGCGCGTCGCCTCGTTTGCGGTCATCCTCGTCGCTTCACGTTTTGCATTGGCCGACATCGGAACGGAGCGCTTTGGTATCTGGATGACAATCGCGAGTCTGCTGTCGGTCCTCAATCTGCTTGATTTCGGCATCGGCAATGGGCTGGTCGTTCCTGTCGCTGGCCGGGTCGGACGCAACGACGTCGCCGGTCTGCAGCGGATCGTCACGCTCGGGCTGCTCACCACGCTCGTGATCGGCGCCATCGCGGCGCTGTTACTGGTGGCCGCGGCACTTTATGCAGATTGGCGGTGGCTGTTCAAAAGCGCCAGTTCGGGCGCTTTGGTCGAAGCGGGGCAGGCGCTACTCGTCTTCGCGACGTTGCTCGGCCTGTCGCTGCCGCTCCAGACAGTGCACCGCATCCTGGCAGGAATGCAACGCGCATATCTTTCTCATTTCCTTTCGCTGGGTTGCTCGACGCTGTCGCTCATCGTCCTGTTCGCCACCCAGTCCCAGAAATTTGACCTCGTCGGCTATATCCTGCTCACGCTCGGCATCGCCCAGCTTCCCGGCCTCATTGCACTTGGATTTCTCGCGCGCGAAGGATTGATCCGTCCAGCGGCGCTCAGATGCGGTGCTGGCGGCGACTTCCGGCTGATGTTCTCGGCAGGCGGGTTGTTCCTCGCGCTTCAATTCGGTGCCTTGATCGGTTGGGGAAGCGACCAGATCCTCGTTTCCGCGCTCAGCGGCCCCGCCGACGCGGCGGTCTATGCGGTGGGAGCGCGGATCTTCATGCTGGTCTCGATTCCCTTCTATATCATCAATGCCCCTTTGTGGGCCGCCTATGCCGAAGCGCTGGATCGCGGCGATCGCGAATATGCGCGGCGGACGCTGCGCATATCGTTGCTGGCAACGCTAGGCGGCGCGACCATGTTTGGACTTGCGATGGTGCTGGCAAGTCCCGTTCTGTGGCAATTGTTTAGCGGTGGAGCGCTTCGTTACGATCGCGTCCTGATTTGGGGGCTCGCAATCTGGACTGCCATCGATTGCGCGGCCAACGCGCTGGCGATGTTCCTGAACGGTGCCCATCTGCTGAAAGAGCAGCTCTGGACGGTGGTCGTCTTCGTGCTTTTGTCGATTCCGCTCAAGGCGTGGGTGATCGTCAATATAAGCTTTTCGATGATCCCGTTTGTAACCGCCGTCATCTATCTCGGCACGCTGGCGATCGTTTACGCATTCACGCTTCGGCGCAGTATCGCGCGAGTCCTGTCAGTGCCGGCGTAGCCCGCAGACGCGACATCAATGCCGACCGCAGGATTCATCGGTCCCAAGCACATCGTCGATCCAGCCCTCCAGGCTGTAGCGACGGTACATTTCGGGTGACAATGGTCGATATGGCGTCGTGAAGAAGGACGTTGGGACGACTGGAGATTGCCGATCGATCACCATGATATTGTCGCGGTCAAAAAACTCGTACTGCTCCACGTACCGATTGGTCGTTATCAGCTTGCGCTGGAGGCCCATCGTTTCGAAGGTTCGCATGGTGAGACCGCGCTGACGGGGATGCTCGATATCTACGACTGCGAGTGATTGCTCGACTACCTGTTGTAGTCGGTCTTTATCAATCGGGACGAACCGAAAATCGGTGCGCTTGGCGGAGCGCATGCCTGGCTTGATCGTCTTGTAGACACTGAAAAGCCAATTAGACTGAAGATACAGATACCAGAAGGCTCGTAGTTCAGGACTCAATGCTTGCTTCAAGCGTGTGATCACGGCGTAACGGTCGCTGTGTGCGGTGCCGACGAAACTCGCATCGTAGCGAGCATCTTGCAGCGCCACCGGCGGTGCGACGCGTGTGAAAAACAATGGCCGCAACTGCATGCCATATCGGTCTGCCGACTGCGGATCGAAGCTGAGGAGCCGATCGAACAGCGGAAAATTCTCGATCGTTCGCCCGCGATTTTCGAGTGAGTCCCACATGTACAGCGTGAAAACTGCCGAGGGAAACTGCGCGCGCAGCGATTTCAGGAACTCGCGTGAAACGGTTTGCCCATTGAGTACGAGGATATGGTCATAGCTGGCTGGACCCAGGGCAGACAGCTGTCGATCATAAAGCCGGTCGGCGAAGGGCAGGATCATCTGGGGCACAAAGCGGGTCAACGCTGCCATTGCCGCTGTGTCGTAGGGACGATCGGCCAGCCAATCGACATGGGCGCCGCGTTTGCGCAACCCATTCGCGATCTCGAGATCATACCCGAAGAAACGCGGTGCGATAAATAGGATTCGACGACCTTTAAGTATTGGCATGACCATCCTTAACGGTCAGCGCCGTGTCACGCGCGGGAATGCCGATCACCAGCGTCTCGGCGGGTACCGAAGCGAGCACTACTGAATTGGCGCCAATCCGCGCACCATGTCCCAGCGTCACGCCACCGATCACCTTTGCGCCTGAACCAATGATGACGCCGTCCTCGACGATCGGACGTGTATCCTGACCATAGGCAAAATCAACTTCACGTGCCCCGAGCGTAACGCCTTGATAGATCGTCACGTTCGCCCCGATCCTCGCGGCACCGATCACGGTTCCCTGTGTATGCGGTAGGAATAGTCCAGGGCCGATCGGACAGCGGATCGCGATCTCAAGCCCATAAAGAAAAAAGTTCGCCGTCGAGAACAGCTTTGCGATCACCACCAAACGCCGGATATAGAAAAAATAGGCGAGTCGGCAGTTCAAGATCGGCACGAACCGCGGCGACGCCAAGCCGAGCCACAGGCGCCAACCCCGTGGCGGCGTGACATCGGGACCGTGGACCATGCGATGTGCCGCCGTGAGATCTGCGGCGAGAGTCGCCCGTAGGCGGAAACTGGGTCGTTCCACCGATCAACCTCCGTCGGAACGGGTATCGATTAACAAGTTGTGACGCCGCAACTCACCGACCGAACGGTCATATGCAGTTTTGTCGCGCGCATTTTGTCCCTGAGCCCACGACAGAAATGCTTCGAGGCCAGCCTCGAACGGCGTCGCTGGACGGATGTCCAGCAGCGCTTCGAGCTGCGCGACGTCGGCGACATTGTGACGAATGTCGCCAATGCGGTAGGCGCCGGTCACGACGATCTTTCCAGGGCTGTCGAAAAAGGTTGCGATGCGCGATGCGACCGTCAGCACATCGGTGCCGACCCCCGAACCGACATTGACGGCACCGACGAAGCGGTTGTCATACTCGACGCAACGCGCTGTAACTTCAGCGATGTCGTCGATATAGACGAAGTCGCGCGACTCCGCGCCGTCCTCATAGATTTCGATATCCTTGCCCTGGCGCGCAAGATTAGAAAAAACAGCCAGAATGCCGGTATACGGGTTCTGAAGCGATTGTCCCGGACCGTAGACATTCTGATAGCGTAGCGCGAAGCCGTTGATGTTGCGCGTCTGCGCAAACAGCAGCACCGCCTGCTCCTGCACCTGCTTGGTCAGCCCATAGAAGGATGAGGGCGAGAATGGCGCCGTCTCGCTTGTCGGGACCAGCGTAACCCCTCCGCCGCATCGGGGACAGAGCGGGTCGAACTGTCCGGCCGCCATTTCCGCCGCGCCGCGGGCGGCGGGATAGACGGTGCCATGCTTAGCGCAGGCATAGGCACCCTCTCCATAGATCGCTCGGCTTGACGCCACCACGAGCGTCTCGAGCGATTTATCGGGGTCGTTTTGAAGAATGTCGAGCAGCGTCGCGGTCGCCTGGACATTGACGTCGAAATAATGCTCGATGCGGTACATCGATTGGCCGGTGCCGGTCTCGGCGGCGAGATGGACAATACAATGCTGGCCGCGAATCGCCTCGCGTAGCGCATTGGCATCGCGGACGTCGGCGCGGATGAGCGTCACCGCATCGGCCAAGGCCTGAGGAAGCTGCTGCGTATCGTGGACCTGTTCGCTGAAATTGTCGAGAATCGTTACAGCGTGCCCCGCCGCGACAAGCCGCTGCGCGACGGCTCCACCGATGAACCCGGCACCGCCTGTGATCAGCACGTTCTTGGTGGTCACATCCGATACTCCTATTAACCGGCCCCATCAGCACCGAGCATCCGGCGGCCCCTTGATAAGATCGGCGAGCCGCTGCTTGAGCTGGACGGCGAGCCGATACGTCGTTCCGAAATTTGCCTGCGCGATCGCTGGCAGGTCGCGCCTGAACGCGATGTCATAGCTGGTCTGAGACGTCCCGCCGGTGGAAAAATAGGCCACCACTTCGCGCGACAGCCCAAAGCGGCGCAACCGATCGGCGCGGATCTCGATATTCGCCTTGTGGTCTGCTTGAATCCTATAGCGCGTGTCGAATGGATGCGCAGCGAGATACTGGCGGCTGTAGAATAGACTCTGCTGGCACCAGTTACGGAAAAGGATCTGTGCGCGCAGTCGCGACGGCGCCGACACACCACAACCCTGCATATATGAAGCCGCGGCGAAGAGATCATAGACTGCACCCGTTCGCAGCAGCTCGACAATCACCGCATCCATGCCTGGTAAGGCGATATCGTCGACTCCGAAGAAGAGCACATACTGACCCTGCGCGGCTTCAACCCCGCGGTTGAACGCTGGATAGATGCCCTGGGGCTCCATCTCAATGATGCGGAACGCCCCAAACGCATCGGCGAGCAGATCAACGCCATCCGGGAAGGCGCCGCTGTTGACAAGGACGATCTCGATGTCGCGCGCATGCACCAGGCGCGCAAACGATGCCAGGCAACAACGAATGAGCGCTGCCGGCGCATCCTTCGCGGCAAGTACGACGGTCAAGATCATGATCGGCCAGCCTCGAGCCCCATACTGCGGCCATCGCTCGCCCAAACACGCGGCAAGATTATCATTACGGCAACCATTCCCAAAAGGAAGCTAATGTCTTGCATTAGAATATTAAAATCTTGACCAATAGAAGAAATAGAAAATATTAAAAACGAATAGATCGCCGGATAGAATAGTCTTGTTCTATCGGCAAGTCTGGTTGTGGTTACAACAAGAAAGAAATACAGACATGTAATTATAAGACCAAATAATACAAGCCATCCAGGAAAATTGCAGGTCAGGTATGCTGAATAGCGCGCGTTGGGTCCGGTAAAGGTATTCACGCCCACATACTGGATGGTCCAGGCGTATCCGAACAAGGTATCGATATTAAGCGCTCCCGGATCGCCAAGCATGCGCGCCAAACCCCGATGCATCTTCGCGAGTAGTGAAAGATTATTACAGGCCGCTGTCGAATCTGGCGCGAAATAGGTCAGCAGCGTCGGCTCACCGTATAACATGATCCGGTCCCACAAGTGGCTGACGTCGAGCCGAAGACGCTGAAGGCTCAACGCAACACCTGCGGCCAGGCCCGCCGCCCCCAGTGCTACATCCGTCAGCGCCACGCGAAACATGCCGGTTAGGCCGAGATCCCGCACCATGAGGAACGCTAGCAAAGCTTGAGTCACAAAGGCGCCCTTCGATCCCGACGCAACGCCCCCCAGAACACTGACAATCAACAAGCCATAGGCCGGCACGCGCTGCCGATGGACCGTCAGAAGCAAGAACGCGCCGAAATAGGACAGCGGGCCGATAATCGCGCTGATCGGCTTCACTAGAGAGTACCAATAATTGGTTTGGTACATGATCCGTGACGTGCCGTCCTGCGGAGTGACCATATAGGTGAACACCGCTAGTCCCGCGCCGACCACGATCAGCAAATAGGGCACCGCGCCGGTAAAAAAGGCGGCGATCCGTTCGTTCTGCGCCATACCCCTGCGGACAATGAACGTGTAGACTGCGCACGTCGCGATCATCAAGATCGTTTCGGTCAGGAAGAAGTGGACAACCCTGTCGATCGGCAAATAACCGTCGACGAACCCTGCAATGACCGGGATTGCATTGAAGACAAAGATGATCTGCGCAAGCAGTAGCGCATTGACATAGCGAAGTCCGACCAAACGGTTCAGGAACAGGATCGCTGCCAAAAGGACGGTCAGCGCTACCCATTCTGACAGGTAATGAAACCGTGCATATTCAAGAAGATCAATCATCGCGCGAGCCGCAGTGTGTTATCGCAGCAGGTCGTTCTGTTTCAAGATCGACGAGTAATGCGCCAGATAGCGCATCAACATGAAATATCGATCGGGACCGAGAAACTTCAGCGCGAGACGGAACCCCATATCGAGCACGGCCTTCTGCCGTCCGAACTGCTTCTCGGCCTTGAAATCGACATGCTTGTCGGGACGTTCCCGGCTTGAGAACAGGCGATGGCGCCGAGCGAAGGCATAGACCGGTCCCGCAGCGTCGAAGGGATCAACAACATCGTGAAATTGCGTATCAAGTTGCGCGGCAAAGAAGCGGCGCAGAGCCGGACTAATCATTCGGCCGTCCGACATCCGGTTATAGCCATATTCGCTCGACGACGTCCGGATTGATCGCGCTGATCCTGCGAGTGCCTGCGCATAGATATCCCGAGCCATCGAAAAATCGGCCCGCGATCCAGGCGCAAACCGCGTCTGCTTTCCCGCGATCGCCGTTTGATCGTGATCGTCGAACGAACTGAAATGAACGAAGATTAGCGGATGATCATTGTTGACCGTCCACGTCCCGTCAGCGTTACGGCCGATCGTGCGCTCATGCAGATTCCAGAACGCGACATTCACGCCAGGATGTTTGACGATATGGACATTGTTGAACAAGGCGGGTGCCAGATCCATCCACTTTTGGTCGACTCCCAACCCCATCGAGGGCTCGTACCAGCAATCCGTCTGGCAGCATTGATCCCACCAGTCGAGCAGGGGCCGCGCACCGGGTGAGCGTCGAACGCCGAAGAAGCCCAGGTTATATACACCGAAACGCAGAAGATCGACTGCGTTGGGCCGATGATCGTCGGTGTAGGGCGCAAGGGCATGAGGCGAGAGAAGCAGGTCGTAATGGTCGAGATCATCAAATAACGGCGCAAGGCTATTGAAGACGTAAACGTCGGGATCGAGATAAACGACCTTCTCATACCGATCGAGCAGCATCGCCGCCACGTGCGGCTTGAGCGCAGTATTGAGTTCAATGATGTTGTATTTGAACGCCGCGCGCAGGTAGTCGGGGAAAGACGTATCCTGCGCCCAGATAAGAGTGATCCTATCGTCCTCCACCTCGACGGGGCATCTGCGATCAACGACCAGAATAGCGACGTCACAACCCGGATCATGCGCAAGAACTGAACGACCCATGGCCATCGCCTTGGGCAAATAGTTTACGGAGCACGCGGTAAAGACGATTGTCGAGGACTGGGGATTGCTCACCGTACCGTCTTCCCCAGAAATTCACCGCTGGCCCTGGCGTCGAGAGGACATCCATGGGTCCGCGCCAGCCCGATGCGTACGCGAGCATAAGCATGGCGTTCGCAGCATGTCCACTGCCAATCGCCAAATGGTGTGATCACTATCCATTCCCCTTCTGGCGGATCCGATCGAGATATAGGTGAACCTCGGCCGCCGCGGGAAACCGAGTCCCCCCAGCCAGCCAGTTGATCGACCGATCAAGAATGTTGGATCCCAACAATCGGTCGATCATCGTGGGGGCCAGGGGCCGCGCAAGAGTTGCGAGCGTCGCAGGGATCGGCAGGACGGCGATATGTCTTCCCAGGCATTCGCCCAGCGCGTCGGCGACCGCGGTCAGTTCCAGTGGGTCGGGATCGGCAGCGACGATCGCACCGGTGGGCATGTCTTGCATCGTCGCCAAAGTGATGAGCGCATCGGCGGCGCCGGCATAG
The DNA here is from genome assembly GCF_026107375.2 of Sphingomonas sp. BT-65. Lineage (NCBI taxonomy): Bacteria > Pseudomonadati > Pseudomonadota > Alphaproteobacteria > Sphingomonadales > Sphingomonadaceae > Sphingomonas > Sphingomonas sp. BT-65. The sequence continues at coordinate 1,911,495 of NZ_JAPCIA010000001.1, read as the reverse complement.
GTGATCATTGAGCGCCGGCTGACCCCGCCATAAGGGACCGGTAGAACGCGTAGCCAAAGCATACCCGACACCAATCGGCCGAGCAATGCTGGTTCGGCAGCGCTGAACATGAATGGCAAGCGCAGCGATGACACGAGAAAGGTGTCGGTCGCCAAAGCGGCCAGCTTCTGTTCGGAAGCCAATTTGCTAAGGCCGTAGTCGCTTTCGGGCGATAGTGGGCTGTCGGCGTCGATCCGTTCCGTTCGCCCGTAGACCGAGAACGAGCTAACCTGGATGAAGCGCCGCACTCCCGCCACGGCGGCGTGCCGCGCAAGCGCCAGCGGATAAGAGACATTGACCCGATCAAGTTCTTCGCGCGTGCCTGTCACCCGTCCGGCGCAATTGATGATGGCGTCGAAGCCGTTAAGCCGGGCCGGATCGAGATCGAGCGGATCGCTAATCGTCAGCGTCACTTCCGCATTGGCACTGTTGCACCGACGAACTCCGGCAACCCCTCGAGGGCCAAGCAGCGACAGGATCTCGCGGCCAAGACGGCCATTTCCTCCAGTGACCAGTATACGCCCTGTCATAACCTTGCCGCAGCGGCGTCTCCCGTCCCCCTACCTAGGGCTGTCCGCAAAAGCAGGGCAATATCGCGGCGCAATGACCATTCAGCTAGATATGTCGCGTCGGCTCGCGCCAACTCGGCAGGACTGCGCATGTCAAGCCCGGCGAGCTGCCCAATCCCTGTGATCCCTGGGCGAAGCGCCAAGACACCTAGCCGTGCGCGTTCCTCGATAAGCTCGGTTTGGCTCGGCAGGCATGGCCTCGGACCCACCAAGCTCATATCGCCAATCAAGACGTTCCACAGTTGCGGAAGCTCGTCGACCTTTGTTCGGCGAAATAATCGGCCGCTTCGTGTGATCGTCGCGCTCCCAACTTCGTGCGACGCGCCGTTGGGTGTACCCGCACGCATCGTTCGCAGTTTGACGATCGTAAAGCAGCGGCCTTGGCGCCCCACTCGACGCTGTAGGAACAGCGGGTTTGTGCGGGTTTCCAAGCATACAACGGGCAAAACGGCTATGGTAACGAGCAACGCAGGGACGAGCAGCGCCAAGCAGACGCCGATATCGAAGATGCGCTTGATCGGGTGCATGGGAGTGGTCCACATAGAAGGGCGACTATCGCGTCGCGTGTTCGCGGCGACGGCCGTGCCTGTAGTCGTGTTGCGGCGATCAGGCTAGGGCGGATCGACATTTGGGATTCCCAAAAGGCTAGAGTGTTGTTTCATAGGATTCCGCGACTAGGCGGAGGCTTGTGATGTGTGTGAGGCGGTATGAGTTGAACGAGGGGCAATGGTTAAGTTTGCAGCCTTTGCTGCCGGGCAAGGTGGGCGATCGTGGATGGACCGGATCGGATAACCGATTGTTGTGAACGGGCGTCTGTGGATTCTACGGTCTGGAGCGCATTGGCGCGACCTGCCCGACCGCTGCTGCAAATGGAAGACGGTCCGCCGTCGCTTCAGTCGCTGATGCCATGCTGGTGTATGGGAGCGGGTGTTCGCGGCGATGACCGCCGACCACGACAACAAATATCTGATGGCTCGATAGCACCATCGTTCGCGCTCACCAGCAGGCTGCGCGCGGGAAAGGGGGCAAAGATCATGCGCTGGGGCGCTCCCGAGGTGGGCCTGACCACCAAGATCCACATGCGCGCCGACGCACTGGGTCGACCATTGCGCCTCATCGTCACCGCCGGCCAGGTGGGTGACGTCACGCAGGCCCCGCCCTGTTCGAAGGACAGGCAGACAATGCCGTGCTGGCCGACAAAGCCTATGATAGCAATGCCTTGCGTGCAATCATCGCCGAAATCGGCGCCGAAGCCATTACCCCTTCAACCGCGCCCGAAAGATCGCGATCCCGCACGATGCCGCCGCCTACAAGCATCGTAACCGTATCGAACGATGCTTCAATCGGCTCAAGCACTCCGACGCTTCGCCACTCGATACGAACGGCGCAACATCCACTTCAACGGCTTCGCGGCGCGTTCCGGCGGTTCAGCAAGGGGAGCCGAAGGGGGTGTGGTGGTGGTATCTTCGCGGCGATGTTGGACGATCCGGATTTTGAGTATCTGATCGTCGGCTCCATGATCGTGTGCGCTGCGGCACGCGGCCGGGGCCAAAAAAGGGGCGCTTGTTGGCTCGCTCCCTCGCGGCACCAGCGCCGCAGTGTCTCGGTCGTGCCGCCTATCTTCGAGGCATCGACGTCATTGCTTCCCACTGCGAGCCGTAATCGCCACGATGCTTGTTAACCATCCGAACCACGAGTCACGGACCTCGGGCGAAACGTGTTCCTCGTCTTGCTTATACCGGGTGCTCCTTCAAATCGGAGCCTCCGGAAACCCGAGACGCTTCAATTTACTACCAACTCACCCAAAGGCTACAATTCCCTCGATTGCCCACTGACAAATTTGGAGATACGGCGCGTATCGTGAATCTTCTATCTCCTCCCCCCCAACTCATCCGCCCCCGCCGTCATGGCGACGCGCGCGGTTGGTTCACCGAGACATATAACCATGACACCTTCGCCGCGCTCGGCATCAGTTGCACCTTCGTCCAGGACAACCACTCGCTTTCTGCGCCTCAATACACGTTGCGAGGGCTGCACTTCCAAACCCCTTCGCGCGGCCAAGACAAACTGGTGCGCTGCATTCGCGGGAGAATCTTCGATGTCGCGGTCGATGTCCGGCGAGGGTCGCCCACCTATGGCAAGTGGGTCGGCGCTGAGCTTTCCGCCGAGAATGGGCAGCAATTGTTCATCCCGATCGGCTTCGCCCATGGCTTCCTGACGCTCGAGCCCGATTGCGAGGTAACCTATAAATGCTCGGACACCTATGCACCCGCGCACGACGGTGGCATCCGCTGGGACGATCCGGCGATTGGGATCGATTGGCCCCTCCCGCCCGGCGTGCCGCCCGAGCTCAGCGCCAAGGACAAGGTCCAGCCGCTGCTGGCGGACTTCGACAGCCCCTTCCCCTATGACGGATGCCCGATCGCGCCGCTCAGCTGAAGGACACTCATATGCGCATCTTCGTCACCGGCGGCGCCGGCTTTATCGGCTCGGCTCTGGTCCGGCACCTGATCGACAACAGCACGCATGAAGTACTCAATTTCGACAAGCTCACCTATGCTGGCACCTTGTCGACTGTGGCGCGGGTCGCGGAGAGCAACCGCTATCGCTTCGTCCAGGGCGATATTTGCGACGCTGCCGCGGTCCGCAACGCGATTGCCGAGTTCAAACCCGACGTCATCACGCACCTTGCCGCCGAGAGCCATGTCGACCGCTCGATCGACGCCCCCGGCGCGTTCATCCACACCAATCTGGTCGGCACCTACACGATGCTCGCGGAGGCGCGTGCCTATTGGCAAGCGCTCGAGGGCGCGGCGAAGAACGCGTTCCGCTTCCACCATATTTCGACCGATGAGGTCTATGGCTCGCTCGGCGACATGGGGCTGTTCACCGAGGACACGCCCTATGACCCTCGATCGCCTTATTCGGCGTCCAAGGCGGGCAGCGATCATCTCGTCTCGGCCTGGGGTCACACCTTCGGACTCCCCGTGCTGATCACCAATTGCTCGAACAATTACGGCCCCTATCACTTCCCCGAAAAGCTGATCCCCCTGATGATCGTCAAGGCGCTCGCCGGGGAATCTCTCCCCGTATATGGCAAGGGCGATCAGGTTCGCGACTGGCTCTATGTCGAGGATCATGTCCGCGCGCTGCAAGCGGTGTTCGAACACGGCCAGCCGGGGCGGAGCTACAATGTCGGCGGCAACAACGAGAAGCAGAATATCGAGGTGGTGCAGACCGTCTGCGCGATCCTCGACGCGCTTCGTCCGCGTGCCGATGGCGGCAGCTACGCCGATCAGATTGCCTATGTCGCCGACCGCCCGGGTCATGACAAGCGCTATGCGATCAACGCGGCGCGGATCCGTGATGAGCTGGGCTGGACGCCAGCGGAGACGTTCGAGACCGGCATCCGCAAGACCGTCGAATGGTATCTGGCGAACGAGGCTTGGTGGCGCCCGCTGGTCAAGGCTAAGGCCGCTGAGCGACGCGGCGTTGCCGCGTAAGGTTTGCCCTTAGACTTATCGACGAGTTTAAATGCGATGAGCGATGCGATCCGTAAGATCTTGGTCACCGGCGCGACCGGGCAGCTCGGCATCGAGCTCGCCCGCGCGGCTTGGCCACAGGGATGGGAAGCGGTGGTGATCGGCCGCGAGGCGCTCGACCTCGCCGATCCGGAAGCGGTCGCCACCGCCGTCGCCGGGCAGCCCTGGGCGGCAGTGATCAACGGCGCGGCCTATACTGCGGTCGACAAGGCGGAAAGCGACGCGGTCGCCGCGTGGCGGATCAATGCGCTGGCACCCGCTGCATTCGGCGGGGCCTGTGCTAAGGTGGATATCCCGCTGATCCAGGTGTCGACCGACTATGTCTTCGACGGCAGCAAGGACGGCGCATGGGAGGTTGACGATCCCGTCGCGCCGCTCGGCGTCTATGGCGCGTCCAAGCTCGGCGGCGAGCTCGCGGTGCGGACGGCGGGCGCGCGGCACGCGATCGTGCGCACGGCCTGGGTAGTGAGCGCTCATGGGCAGAATTTCGTCAAGACGATGCTGCGCCTTGGCGCGCAGCGGGACGCGCTGCGGGTGGTCGACGATCAGCGCGGCAGCCCGACGAGTGCCGTCGACCTGGCATGCGCACTGATGACGATCGCGGTGCGGCTTGCCGAGGATACGGATGCGCCTGCCGGGACCTTTCATTTCAGCAATGCCGGCGCGGTTAGCTGGGCTGGATTCGCGGCGGAGATCTTCCGCCAATCAGCGCTGCGCGGCGGTCCGGCGGCCGAGGTGATGCCGATCACCACCGCCGAATATCCGACCCCGGCGCGACGGCCCGCAAATTCGCTGCTCAGCCACGATGCGGTCCGCGCCGCCTATGGCATCGAACCGCGCCCGTGGCAGCTTGCGCTCAGCGACATTCTTGACGAACTGATCGGAGCGACCAAGTGAAGGGCATCATTCTCGCTGGCGGGTCAGGTACCCGGCTCCACCCGGCCACGCTCGCTGTGAATAAGCAGCTGCTGCCGATCTATGATAAGCCGATGGTTTATTATCCGCTATCGGTGCTGATGCTGGCGGGAATCCGCGATATACTGATCATCTCGAGCCCCGAATATCTGCCGAATTATCAGCGGCTGTTTGCGGACGGCAGCGCCTTTGGGCTCAATATCCAATATGCCGAACAACCCCGGCCCGAGGGGCTGGCGCAGGCGTTCACCATCGGCGCCGATTTTATCGGCGACGATCATGTCGCGCTGGTGCTGGGCGACAACATCTTCTTCGGCGCGCATCTGACCGATCTTTTGGCTAATGCAGTGGCGCGCAAGTATGGCGCGACGGTCTTTTCCTACCGGGTCGAAGATCCGGAACGCTATGGCGTGGTCGAGTTGGGCGAAAATGGCCTTGCCATCTCGATCGAAGAAAAGCCTGCCGCCCCCAAATCCAATCTCGCCGTTACCGGTCTTTATTTCTACGACAACCGTGTCGTCGAGTTTGCCCGCAACTTGAAGCCATCCGCACGCGGCGAGCTAGAGATCACTGATCTCAACCACATCTATATGGAAGCCAACGATCTTCATGTCGAACAAATGGGCCGCGGCTATGCTTGGCTCGACACCGGCACGCATGAGAGCCTTCTCGAGGCCAGCGAGTTCGTCCGCACGCTCCAGCATCGCCAGGGCATACAGATCGCCTGCCTGGAGGAAATTGCGTTTGAACGTGGATTCATTTCGGCCGAGCAGGCGCGCGCTCGCGGCGAGATGTTCAGCAAGACCGCTTATGGTCGCGCAATCCTGAAGGCCGTCGAGACGCGATGATAACGCCGTTGTTGTGAACTGGACTCCACTTCCGACGAATCAACGTGGGTTCGTGCATCGACTGGATCACATCGCCAATCGCAGCTGCGCCACACCCTCGCCGCGCGCCGGCTGGTCCGGCCAGATACCGCGCGTGTCGTAGACCAGCTTGTCGGCGCGCTCGGCGAGCGGGACCGATTTGAACACGTCATGGTCGACCAGCACGATTAGGATCGGGCAGAGCTCGAGCGCGGTGTCGATATCGATCAGCTGCGCGCCGGTTTCGGCGAGCGGGGCAGGGAGGGTGCGCGCATAGGGCTCGACGATGCGCAGGCGCGGTCCGTGGCGCGCCGCGAGTTCCTCTGCCACGTGCAGCGCCGGGCTCTCGCGGAAATCGTCGATATTGGCCTTGAAGGCGAGGCCGAGGCACGCGACCGGGGCGCCCGGGAGTTCGGCGATCAGCGCTTCGGCGCGCGCGACGGTATAGTCGACCTTGCCGTCGTTCACTTCGCGCGCGGTGCGGATCAGCGGGGTGTTCTTGGCGTCCGCCGCCACCAGGAACCAGGGGTCGACGGCGATGCAATGGCCGCCGACCCCGGGCCCGGGAGAAAGGATGTTGACGCGGGGGTGCCGGTTGGCGAGGCGGATCACCTCCCACACGTCGATGCCCATGCCGTCCGCCACGATCGACAGCTCGTTGGCGAAGGCGATGTTGACGTCGCGGAACGCGTTCTCGGTGAGCTTGGTCATCTCCGCCGCCCGCGCGGACGTGGTGACGCAGGCGCCGCGCACGAAGCGGCGGTAGAATTGCAACGCCTTACGCGCGCAACGCGGGGTGACGCCGCCGACGACGCGGTCATTGTCGATCAGCTCGACCAGGATGCGGCCGGGCAGCACGCGCTCGGGGCAATAGGCGATAGCGACATCGGCAATGCCGGTGCAGTGGCCGGGGATGCGCAGATCGGGGCGGAGCTGGCTGAGCAGCTCGGCGACCTTCTCGGTGGTGCCGACCGGCGAGGTCGATTCGAGAATGACCACGTCACCGGTCTTGAGCACCGTGGCGATGCTGGTCGCGGCCTGGAGCACATAGCCGATATTCGGGGCGTGATTCTCGCCGAACGGGGTCGGCACCGCGATCAGGAACACGTCGGACGGCTCGATCACGGTCGAGGCGCGCAGCGTGCCGCGCGCGATCACGCCCGAGACGAGGCCGTCGAGATCGACTTCCTCGATATGCACCTTGCCGGCATTGATCGTGTCGACGACATGCTGGTGGACATCGATGCCCAGCACCTTCGCGCCGGTGCGCGCGATCACCGCGGCGGTGGGCAGCCCGATATAGCCGAGCCCGAGAACGGCAACCTTGAGTTCAGAGCCCAAATCCATGCGCGACGACCTTTGCAATCCGTGCCGAGGCATGGCCGTCGCCGAACGGATTGTGGGCGCGCGCCATGGCCTGGTAGGCGCCCTTGTCGTCCAACAGGGTTGAGATTTCGGAAACGATGCGGTCGGAATCGGTGCCGACCAGCTTGGCAGTGCCCGCCGCGACCCCCTCGGGCCGCTCGGTGGTCTCGCGCATCACCAGCACCGGTTTGCCCAGCGCCGGGGCTTCCTCCTGCACGCCGCCCGAATCGGAAAGGACGATCTCGCTGAGGTCGAGCGCGCGGATGAAGGTCGGGTAGTCGAGCGGCTCGATCCGCGCGACATTGTCCCGCTCGCCGAGCACCGAATCCATCACCGACACGACATTGGGGTTGGGGTGCATCGGGAACAGCACCGCGGTGTCGGTCCGGTCGGCGATTCGGGCGATGGCGCGCGCGATCGATTCCATACCCCCGCCGAAATTCTCGCGGCGATGCGTGGTGACGAGCACCAGCCGCTTGCCGGCGAAGCGCGCGGCGATCGGATCGAGCCCCGCTGCCAGCCCCGGCTCCGCCGCGATCCGCTCGCGCGTCGCAAGCAGCGCGTCGATCACGGTGTTGCCCGTCACATGGATCGTCGCCGGATCGATATTCTCGCGCCTGAGTGCCTCCGCCGCGGTTTCCGTCGGCGCGAAATGCTGGTCGGCGATCGGCGCGACGATGCGGCGGTTCACTTCCTCGGGCCAGGGCTGCCAGATGTCGCCCGAGCGCAACCCGGCCTCGACATGCCCCACCGGCACCTTGCGGTAATAAGCGGCGAGCGCGCCGACCATCGCGGTCGCGGTGTCGCCCTGCACCAGCACGCGGCCGGGCTGCTCGGCGTCCATCACCTCGCCGAGCCCGGTGAGCAGCCGCGCGGTCAGCCGGTCGAGCGACTGGCCGGGCTCCATCAGATCAAGGTCGATGTCGGGCGCGAGGCCCGCAATCTCCAGCACCTGGTCGAGCAACCCGCGATGCTGCGCCGTCACGCACGTCCGCACGGTGAGGCCGGGGACCTCAGCCAGCGCGCGCACCACGGGGAACAGCTTGATCGCCTCGGGCCGCGTGCCGAAGATCACCAGGACTTTTGCGTCAGTCATGCCCGCCCCTTAGCGCCGCCGCGTTAAAGACCTGTCACGTCAGCTATAATAGCTGCGATACCAGTCGACGAACGCCTGCACCCCGTCGCGCACCGGGGTCTGCGGCACGAACCCGACCAGCGCGCGCAGCAGCTCGGGCGAGGCATGGGTCGCGGGCACGTCGCCGGCCTGCATGTCCATGAAGTTCTTCTTCGCCTCGCTCCCCATCGCCGCCTCCAGCGCGGCGATATAGTCCATCAGCGGCACCGGGCTGCCTCCGCCGATATTGACGCTGCGGAACGGCGCCACCGGCGACAGGCTGTCGGCGGCCGACACCGGCTCGCTCCCCGGCACCGCATCGATCAGCGCCACCAGCGCGGCAACGAGATCCTCCACATAAGTGAAGTCGCGCGCCATCTCGCCATGGCCATAGACGTCGATCGCCTCGCCCGCCGCCATCGCCTTCATGAACTTGAACAGCGCCATGTCGGGCCGCCCCCACGGGCCATAGACGGTGAAGAAGCGGAAGAAGGTCAGCGGGATGCCATAGAGATGCGCATAGCTGTGCCCGATCAGCTCGGTCGCGCTTTTGGTCGCGGCATAGAGGCTCATCGGCGTCTGCGTGCGCTGGGTCTCGGCGAAGGGCATGTCGGTGTTGGCGCCATAGACCGAGCTGGTCGAGGCGGCGAGGAAGTGGCGCACCGGATGATGCCGCGCCAGCTCGAGCAGGTTGAACGTACCCGTCACATTGGTCGCGACATACGCATCGGGATGATCGATCGAGTATCTGACCCCCGCCTGCGCGGCGAGGTGGATCACCGTGTCCGGCGCGAACTCGCGCCACACCGCGCCCAGCGCGTCGGCCTCCTCGATCCCCAGCCGCGCCAGGCGGAATTCCGGCCGCTCGGCGAGGATCGCGTTGCGCGCATCCTTCAGCGACACGTCGTAATAGGGCGTGAAATTGTCGATTCCGAGCACCTGCGCGCCCGCGTCGAGCAGGTGCCGCGCGGTATGGAAGCCGATGAAGCCGGCGGAACCGGTCACCAGGATGCGGCGGTTGGCGAGGTTGCTCATCGTCATGCGCTTATCCGCGTGCCGTTACGCCGCCATTAAGTCCAGCGCTTTGCCGCGGCCGCGGCTTGGGCTATGCGCCGCGGCATGACGATCAAGCCACTGCGCAAGGCCGTGTTCCCCGTCGGCGGACTCGGCACCCGATTCCTCCCCGCAACCAAGGCGCTCCCCAAGGAGATGCTGCCCGTCGTCGACCGTCCGCTGATCCAGTACGCGGTGGACGAGGCGCTGGAGGCGGGGATCGAGCAGATGATCTTCGTCACCGGCCGCGGCAAGAGCGCGATCGAGGACCATTTCGACATCGCCTATGAGCTCGAGAGCACGATGGCCGCGCGCGGCAAGTCGCTCGAGATCCTCGACGCGACCCGGCTCAAGCCCGGCGCGGTCGCCTATGTCCGCCAGCAGGAGCCGATGGGCCTCGGCCATGCCGTGTGGTGCGCGCGCGACATCGTCGGCGACGAGCCCTTCGCGGTGCTGCTCGCGGACGATTTCATGGTCGGCGCGGCGAGCCAGCCCGGCTGCCTCAAACAGATGGTGCAGGCGTACAACAAGGTCGGCGGCAACCTCATCTGCGCGCAGGAAGTGGCCGAGGACCAGACCGACAAATATGGCGTGATCACCCCCGGCACCCGCGACGGCACGCTGACAGAGGTCAAGGGCCTGGTCGAGAAGCCCAGGGCCGGCACCGCGCCGAGCAACCTCGCCGTGATCGGCCGCTACATCCTCCAGCCGGAGGTGATGCGCGTGCTCGAGGGGCAGGAAAAGGGCGCGGGCGGCGAGATCCAGTTGACCGACGCGATGGCCCGCATGATCGGCGGCCAGCCCTTCCACGGCGTCACCTTCCAGGGCGTGCGCTATGATTGCGGCGACAAGGCGGGATATGCGCAGGCGAATCTGGCGCTGGCGCTGAGCCGCGAGGACATCGGGCCGGCGGTGCGGGCGTTTGCGAAGGGGTTGCTGGGGTAGGCTCTTCGCGCTTCTCTCGCGCAAAAAACTTCGAGCCATTCAACGTGCCCAGCTCGAGGATCAAGCTTTTGATCTGACAGCCAAGTTTTCAGATAACAACTTTTTTCCCATGTCGGTAAGTTGCATGAACTCATGCAGAGCTCCGCTGTTTAATGTCTTGGAAACGTACGCTTTTATTAGGCCTAGGGCGACAAGCTGGTTCTTTACAACGGCTTTATCAGAGTCGTATATGTACCAGTCGTAACTAGTTTCCTTATTTTCTTTAAGATGATCCTTCATGGTATATTTTATAGTGTCGACCGATTTAGGTGATGCGATAGTTATGCCTATCGCTATGAATATCTCTTTCCAAGTTAGAGAGAATTCTTTGTCTTCTGTCCGGCTATGACCATTATATCTATAGTTTCTATAGAAGCGAAGTGTAAAGTCTTCTGATAAATCTGCGAGATCGCTCATTGATGGCTGTAGAGAAGATCGAAGGGAAATATTTTCTGACCGGAGATGATCATTTTCAATTCTAAGGTCATTAACTTGGCCCAATAGTTCTTCGCTGGCAACGGCGTCGCCTCGAACCCATCCGGTGGCCGGATAGTCTGAAATAGCCCTTACAAGCGATTTTACCACAAGGGCTTCCAATTGCTCCCGTGACTGCCACTCTCTTACTAGCCTGCCGCTCATTACCTTGGCGCGAAATTCATTTAGATTTTCAATTAGCCTTTGAGATATGTCTGATTTTCCTACAGGAATAGAATCTGTATTTCCATGAACAAATGCTAGAACTACTTTGCCGGATTCGACGGCGTAATCATACTCCCTCTCTGTAAAGCTTATGCCTTGATCGTCTAAAGACCCGTACCTTCCACCCATAATAAGTATATAATAGTCGCATTCGTCTATTACTTTCTTAATATAGGATAGTTGCTCGGTATCTGAGGCTGGAAACAATTCCATCCCCGCGGGAATGTGACCTAGGTCTAGTATGCTTCGGATAGCATCTTGTCTTTCATCCGCAAGATCGCGGAATGTGGAAGACACAAAGACCTGAAACTTCTTTTGCATAGGTAATGCCCCCCGGTGCGAAGCATATCTGTTACAAACGACACGAGCGCACGCAAGCTCTGGGGCTGCACGCCGGACACATCTTATCGATTTCGGTTCCTAGCTTACTCCGCCACAGGCGACGTGTGCTTCCACCCCGTCACCCACGCCACCAGCCTCGGCACGGGCGCGTTGCGTTCCTTCGGCCAAAGCGGCCAGTCGGCTAACGACCCAATTGCAGACATTCCGTTCGGGCGGCAATCTCCAGCAAACTTGGAGGACTGCATGCGAACAGAGCCGGTCGAGATTTACTCTGATACCACGAACGCTGCCATCATGCGGCACCCGGGCCGCAAGTTTCCAGGGGTACTTATCCAGGGAGACACTCTGTATAGTTTCAGCCAGATGGCTGCAGACGCACTTGTGGACGCTGAGCCTGACTCCGATCAGTGGTATGTCTTGAAGGAGTTAGCGGAGGCCCTGCAATCTCGGGTCGATCTATACGCACAGGTCTTGCGCGAGCATGATCTTGAGTTGCCTTTTTCCGCGGAAGTGAATGACCGCTAACCTACTCCGCTTGCAATGTTGGAATTGGTTTGCTTGCATCGACGGGCTGCATGGCGGCCGCTCTTTGATTGCGTCGATTCGCTCGGTTCAATGGCCCCCGGGAATCACCGCCGGACAAAGGCGACCAAGTTGACAGAATGAATCGCGTTCCGCGTAACCTCGTCAACTTCGCGAGCTGAAATCAACCGGCGCGCTGATCCAAATCCTTCAACCCCGCATACCCCGGCTTGAACTTTCGCCCCGTCACCCACGCCACCAGCCGCGGCACGGGCGCGTTGCGCTCCATCCACTCGCTATACTCCCGATACGCCGGGTCGGCGCCGAGGTGCTTTTCCTCGGTCTTGGCGCGGATGTAATAGACGCCGCTCACCGCGGCGAGCAGCACCGTTGCGCGCACCGCGTCGTAGAGACTGCCCGTCGTCACCAGCAGCGGGCAGGTGCTGATCCACCAGAACAGGTTCTTGGAGAGATACGCCGGGTGCCGCGTCCACGCATACGGCCCGTGCGTGATGATCCCGCGATGCGTGAGGTTGGAGAAGCGGAAGCCGAACGCCATCGTCGCCCAGGCATAGATTGCGGTCAGCGCCACCAGCACCGCGCCGGTGATCCACAGCAGGATATCGTGGCCCGCCAGCCAGTGCGTCCAGTCCGACGTGCCCGGATGATAGTCCAGCGGCCCGCCATTCCCCATCAGGATGAAGGGCGGGTAGCAAATGAGGGCGAACGCCCAGCCCGCGGCATAGGGATTTGCGGTGCGGATATGGCTGTCGAGCGGGCGGAAGGTCAGGATATAGCCCACCGTCGCGAACGCCACGTCGAACATGAACATGCCGGTGATCAGCCAGTTGGCGAGCGCGATCGGATTGCTCAGGATGCCATCGGTGCTTGCGCGGACGAACCCGCTGAACCCTGGCGGCACGATCGCGAGCATGAAGGCGAGGAAGAACGCCTTCACCGCCCAGCTGCGCAGGTGATTGTGGATCGCCTCCTCGTCGATCGCCTCCTTGCTGCCGAGCAGCCAGGCGCCGAGCATCCACGCGCCGTCCCTGGGCTTTTCCAGCCGCCGGTCGATCCAAAGGACGTATGGCACGGAGAGGATAAACAGCCCCGGCGCCGACACCTGGAAGCACCACATGGCGAAGGCGAAATTGCCCTCCCAATAGAAGCGGCACACCGCATAGATCGCCGCGATCCCGCCCCAGGTCAGCCACAGCCCGGCGATCTTGGTGATCGAGATGTCGAGCGTTTCCTTGAGCGGCCTGGGGTTCTCCCATTTGACGCCGGTGGTCGGGTTGCGGTGCACCTTGTCGACCAGCACCGCCCACAGCACCATCGGCAGGCCGCCGGCGAGCAGGTTGACCAGCGCCGCATAGGGTCCGTCGAGCCCGTGGATCCGCGCATAGACGAGCCAGCAGGCCATGCCGAGCAGCCCCGCGAGCCCGCAGCCGGTGCTGACCGCCGACTTGGGCCGCGGATCGGCCTTGGCCTGCGTGGCGAGAGCGGCGTCGTGATACATGGCGCCCCGCATAGCGCGCGAATGGTAAGCAAGGCGTGAAGGGTGTTTGCGAGGCTTCCTAAATCCTCCCCCGGAGGGGGAGGGGGACCGCCGCAGGCGGTGGAGGGGTAGTCTCGGCAAGCGATGCCGCCTGACGAAACTACCCCTCCGTCAGCGCTGCGCGCTGCCACCTCCCCCTCCGGGGGAGGAATTGCTGGTCCCGTCCTCCGCACCGCCGTTGGCACTTTACGCGCCGCGCCGCTCGCGCCTAAAGGTGACAACATATCCTCCCTTCCGATTGAGGCCCTTATGCGCCGCGCCCTTGCGCTCACTGCCCTGTTGCTCGCCACCTCCGCCACCGCCCCCTCCGCTTTCGGCCAGAACTCCGCGCCCCAGCCGCTGCCGTTCGACAACCGCATCCCCGTGGCCCGCGACGCCGCCTATCCCGGCACGATCGTGCTCAAGGTCGACGCGACCAACGTCCAGCAGGCGATCTATCGCGTGAAGCAGACGCTGCCGGTGGCGGAGGCCGGGCACATGGTGCTGCTGATGCCCGCCTGGCTACCGGGCAAGCATGCCGCGCGCGGCGAGATCGAAAAGCTGACCGGCCTCAAGATCAGCGCGGGCGGCAAGGCGGTGCCGTGGAAGCGCGACACGGTCGATGTCTGGGCGTTCCATGTCGAGGTGCCGCGCGGCGCGAAGCAGCTCGACATCGCGTTCCAGTTCACCGGCGCCACCGATCCCGACCAGGGCCGCGTCTCGATCGCGCCGGCCATGCTCAACCTCGAGTTCGAGCAGGTGAGCCTCTATCCCGCCGGCTGGTTCACGCGGCGTATCCCGATCCAGGCGACCGTGACCTATCCCGAGGGCTGGACCGCGGTGTCGGGTCTGCCCGCGAAGAGGGTCGGCCGCGACTATGTCTATGAGACGACCGACTATGAGACGCTGATCGACTCGCCCGTCTTCGCCGGCCGCAACTATCGCGAGTTCAAGCTGTCGGACCGCGTCGACCTCAACGTCTTCGCCGACGAGCCGGCGGAGCTGGAGGCCAAGCCCGAGCAGATCGACGCGCACAAGCGCCTGGTCGAGCAGTCGGTCAAGCTGTTCGGCGCGCAGCATTACGACCGCTACGAATTCCTGCTCGCGATCAGCGACGAGATGGGCGGGATCGGGCTCGAGCATCATCGCAGCTCCGAGAACGGCGTGAAGCCCGGCTATTTCACCAAGTGGAATGACGGCCCCGGCTCACGCAACCTGCTCCCGCACGAATTCACGCACAGCTGGAACGGCAAGTTCCGCCGCGGCGCCGACAGCTGGACCCCGGACTTCCGCACGCCGATGCGCGATTCGCTGCTATGGGTCTATGAGGGGCAGACCCAATTCTGGGGCTATATCCTCCAGGCGCGCTCGGGCATCGTGTCGAAGCAGGACACGCTCGACATGCTGGCCAACATCGCCGCCAGCCTCGACAACCGCCCCGCGCGGACCTGGCGGCCGCTGATCGACACGACCAACGATCCGATCATCTCCGCGCGCCGCCCCAAGGGCTGGGTGAGCTGGCAGCGCTCGGAGGATTATTACAACGAGGGGCTGCTGGTGTGGCTCGAGGCCGATTCGATCCTGCGCAAGGAAAGCGGCGGGACCAAGTCGCTGGACGATTTCGCCCGCGCCTTCTTCGGCGTGCGCGACGGCGACTGGGGCGTGCTCACTTACCGGTTCGAGGACGTCGTCGCGACGCTGGGCGCGATCCAGCCCTATGACTGGGCGACGTTCCTCAACACCCGTCTCAACGGCCTGTCCGAGCGCGCCCCGCTCACCGGCTTCACCGCCAACGGCTATCGCCTGGTCTATACCGACGAGCCGACCGCGGCGTTCAAGGACAGCGAGAAGCGCACCAGCCGCGTCGATTTGAGCTATTCGCTCGGCATTTCGGTCGGCAAGGGCGGAGCGATCGGGGGCGTCACCTGGGATTCGCCGGCGTTCGAGGCCGGGCTCGACCTCGGCGACACGATCGTTGCGGTCGACGGCCGCGAATATTCGGACGATCGCCTGAAGGACGCGATCAAGGCGGCGAAGGGCGGCAAGGCGCCGATCAAGCTGCTGGTCAAGAGCGGCACCCGCTACCGCGAACTAGCCATCGACTATCATGGCGGCCTGCGCTATCCGCGCCTCGAGAAAATCGGCACCGGAGAGGGTGGCCTGGATCGGTTGCTAGCCCCGCGCTGACGGGGAAGCCGAACCAACAAAGGAAGTTTTGATGCGTATCGACATGATCCCTGTCGGCGACAATCCGCCGCACAGCCTGAACGTCATCATCGAAGTGCCGACCGGCGGCGAGCCGGTGAAGTACGAGTTCGACAAGGCGTCGGGCGCGCTGTTCGTCGACCGCATCCTGCACACGCCGATGCGCTATCCGGCGAATTATGGCTTCGTACCGCACACGCTGTCGCCCGATGGCGATCCGCTCGACGCGCTGGTGATCGCGCGCTCGCCCTTCGTCCCGGGCTGCGTCGTGCGCGCGCGCCCGATCGCCGTGCTCAAGCTCGAGGACGAGCATGGCGGCGACGAGAAGCTGATCTGCGTGCCCGTCGACACCACCTTCCCCTATTATTCGGACGTCGGCGAGCGCCAGGACCTGCCCTCGATCGTGCTCCAGCAGATCGAACACTTCTTCAAGCACTACAAGGATCTGGAGACCGAGAAGTGGGTCCGCGTCGGCGACTGGGGCGATGCCGACGAAGCGCGCCGCATCGTGCTCGAGGCGATCGAAGCCGCGAAGAACGCCAAGGCCGCCTGAGCCGCCGCGATCTGGCCAGCCGCCCGCATCTCGCCTAGTCTGGGGGGATGCGGGACGGGGCACATGGCACACAGCACCGCCGGGGCATCGGCAACCTGGTCGCCCCGCTGCGCTTCCTGCTCTTCGCCGCGGCGCTTGCCGCGGGATGCGTCGTCGCGATCCCGCCGCTTGGCGACCGCTTCGGCGTGATGGCGGCGTTCGACGCGGCGGCATTGCTGTTCCTCGCGTCGTGCCTCCCGCTGTTCCGCCATGAATCGCACCATATCCGCGCCGCCGCGCGGGCCAACGACGCCAACCGCGTCGCGCTGCTCGTCATCACCGGGGCGATCAGCCTTGCGGTGTTCGCCACCGTCGCCAGCGTGCTGGTCCCGCACGGCGCGCCCGAGCCGCGGAGCCTCACGCTGGTCATCGCGACGCTCGCGATCTGCTGGCTGTTCGGCAACACGGTCTATGCGCTGCACTATGCGCATCTCTTCTACACGCAACGCCACGGGCAGGACGCCGGTGGGCTGGAATTCCCGCAGACGCCCGAGCCCGACTATTCGGACTTCGTCTATTTCGCCTGGTGCCTGGGCATGACCTTCCAGACCAGCGACGTGACGATCACGAGCCGGCCGATGCGCCGCGCGGTAACCTTCCACTGCGTCACCGCGTTCGTCTTCAACCTCGGCATCATCGCCTTCACGATCAACGCGCTCGGCGGCTAGCCTTCGGCTTCTTCGCGGGCGCGCGAAGCCCGGCCTCCACCCCCAGCGCCGCCCATTGCCGCATCGCATCCGCATCGTCGTACACGTCGTCCGGCGCGCGGCGGAATTTCGTCGCGACGGTCTCGCCGTCCTTTCCCTCGAAGGTGAAGGGCGGGCAGCCGGCCGAATCCCAGATCGGCGCGCTCTCGGCATCCGACTTGAAGTAGATCGCTTCCGCGTCGACCACCGCGAACACCGTGCCGTCGCAATAGAGCACGCCCGCACCCATCATCCGCCGGAAGCTGATCGTCCCCAGCGGCGCCAGCGACTCCTTGGCCCATTCGACCAATGCCATGTCAGCCGCCATCGGCGAGGCTCCGGATCGCGTCGATCTCCATCCGCCAGCGTTCCCAGCTCTCGACATGCGCCGCGCCGATGCTGCGGTAGAAGCCCTTGCCGAGCTCGTTCCAGTCGAGCACATTCCATTCGAGCCGCGCCCCGCCGCGCTCGACCACCAACGCCGCGAGCCGCGACAGCAGCGCGCGGCCGAGCCCGCCGCCGCGCACGACGGGATCGACGAACAGGTCCTCGAGCCAGATCCCCGGCCTGCCCTCGAAGGTCGAGAAGGTCTGGAAGAACAGCGCGAAGCCGCTGGGCACGCCGTCGACCTCGCCGATCAGCACCTCCGCTGCCGGGTGCGTGCCGAACAGATGCGCGCGCAGTATCTCGGGATCGAAGCGTACCTCGTGCGCCAGCTTCTCGTAATCGGCGAGCTTGCGGATGAAGTCCGCGACCAGCTCGACATCCTCGGGTCCCGCTTGTCGAATCGAGATCATGGCAATTGCGCCTCGCTGTCGGCCACCGGGGCGTTGTCGCGCCGCCCGGCGGCGAGGATACACCCGCCGACGATCAGCGCCGCCCCGGCGACGGTGAAAAGGGATACGCGCTCGCCGAACACCACCCAGCCCCAGAGCGTCGCCCACAGGAAGCCGGTATATTCGGTCGGCGCGAGATAGCTCGCCTCGGCCCGGGCATAGGCCCAGGAGAGCAGGAACAGCGACGCCGTCGCCAGCATCGCCGCCAGCACCAGCGCCGGCACTTCGGCCAGCGGCGGCACGACCATCAGCCATGGGGCGGCGAGCAGATAGACCGCGGTCACGATCAGCGTCTGGTAGAAGGCGACCTCGCCCGGTCCGGCGACCAGCGACTGCTGGCGCATCAGGATGATGTTCCAGGCATAGCAGACGGCGGAGACGAGGATCGCGATCGCGCCCCAGAACGCCTCGGGTCCAAGCTCGGCGCGCGCCTGGCCCCACAGGATCACCAGCACCCCGGCAAAAGCCATGGCGGTGGCGATGAGGGCCACGCGGGTGATCCGCTCCTTGAGGATCAGCGCGGCGAGGAACAGCACGATGATCGGCGCGATGAAGGACAGCGCAATCGCCTGCGCCATCGGCACGCGCCCGAGGCCCCAGAAGAACAGATAGGCCATCACCGCCGACACCAGCCCGCGCATGAGGTGGATGCGCATCACCGCGCGCGCCGGCCAGCGCGGGCGGGAAAGGGCGTAGGGGATGCCGCTCACCACCGTTCCGGCGAGCATGCGCCAGGTCAGCGCATTGTAGGTGCCGAGCGCGATCACCAGCCCCTTCATCAGCGCGTCCATCGACGAGAAGATCGCGATGCCGAGCGCCGCGACGGCGAAGGCGATCAATGGGGAGGTGGAACGATTCACCCGATCGCGCTTGGCGGTCCCGCGCGGCCGGGTCAATCGCCGCCTAGCGCCGCTCCGCCTTCTCCTTTGCCAGCCGCGCATCGAGCCGCTCGCTATAGGTCGCCGCGAGCGAGCGGCAGGCGGCCTTGTCGAGCAGCGGGTTGCGCACCCGCGAACGTTCGAGCGCGGCGAGGTGCTTGAGCGTGTCGTTGGTGTCGGGGTGCGAGGGGATGGCGATGTCGCAGCGCAGCGCGGCGAGCTTGGCCGCGCCGCGGCGCAGCAGCGCGACGCGCTCGGGATGGTCGGTGAAGCGGTACTCGTCTGCGCTCACCGGGTTGATGCTGGCGGCGAACACAAGGGTCGCGCAGGTCTTGCCTTCGCAGGATTGCCATGACCAGCTCGTGCTGCCCGCGGTATGGCCGGGCGTCGCCTGCGCCGTAACCGTCACGCCGCCGAGCCGCACCTGCTCGCCATCGCGCACGCCCCGGACCCGCGTCACGCCGGGCATCTGCGCATGGATGCCCGCCTGCGGATCGTCCGGGCCGACATTGCCGCGACGCAGCTCAGCCACCGCCGCCGCGCCCGCGATCACCATCGCGCCACTGTCGCGCGCCAGCGCGGCGACGCCACCGGCATGGTCCCAGTGCGGTTCGGTGACGAGGATGTACTTGATCTGCTTCGGGTCGAAGCCGAGCTTGCGGATATTGGCCTGGATCGCGCGCACCGATTGCGGCACCCCGCCGTCGAACAGGATCAGGCCGGCGGACGTGCGCACGAGCACCACGCCCAGCCCCTTGAATCCGACATAATAGCTCTGGCCATGGAGCCGCACCGGCGCCTGCGGCTCCAGCCAGCGCGCAGCATAGTCCGCCGCGATCGGGCGCAGCAGCGGGTCGTCGCGGTCGGCGCGCTGCCCGTCGGCCTGCCCGGTTAGCAAGGTGAGCGCGGCCAATGCGAATCCAGCTTTCCTCATCCTTATCCTCCACCGATCCGGGTTCCGGCACAAAATGCCGATGAAGTCCGGGCCGCACAAAGCATCAATTCTCGACTTAGGCATGAGCACAGTTCATGCTTCGCACATGGACCGCCCCCAGCTCCCGCTCAACGCGTTGCGCGCCTTCGAGGCGGCGGCGCGGCATCTCAACTTCACCCGCGCCGCGGCCGAGCTGTGCGTCAGCCAGGGGGCGGTGAGCCATCAGGTCGCGCTGCTCGAGCGGCGGCTCGGCGTGCCGTTGTTCCGCCGCCTGCCGCGCGGCCTCGCGCTCACCGACGAGGGGCTGGCGCTGGTGCCGGTGTTGGGCGACGCGTTCGACCGGATCGGCGAGACGCTCGACCGTTACGAGGGCGGCCGGATGCGCGAGGTGCTGACGGTCGGCGTGGTCGGCACCTTCGCCACCGGCTGGCTGCTGCCGCGGCTCGACGACTTTCAGCGCGCGCATCCGCAAGTCGATCTTCGGTTGCTGACCAACAACAACCGCGTCGATCTGGCAGGTGAGGGGCTGGATTACGCGATCCGCTTCGGCGACGGCGCGTGGCATGGCACCTATGCCGTCCCGCTGATCGCCGCACCGCTGTCGCCGCTCTGCGCGCCAGCCATCGCCGCGCGTCTCGCCACGCCCGCCGATCTCGCCCGCGAGACGCTGCTGCGCTCCTATCGACCCGACGAATGGCCGCGCTGGTTCGAAGCTGCGGGCGCGCCAAGCCCGCGTCTGACGGGGCCGGTGTTCGACAGTTCGGCGGTGATGATCGCCGCGGCGCTCGCCGGTCATGGAGTTGCGCTGGCGCCGCCGGCGATGTTCGAAGTCGACCTCGCCGCGGAACGCCTCGTCCAGCCCTTCGCCGTTGAGATCGCGCTGGGCCGCTACTGGCTGACCCGCCTCAACTCGCGGCGCGAGAGCGCGGCGATGCAGGCGTTCGCGGCGTGGCTGTCCGCGGCGGCCGGCGCCGCTTGAAATGTAGGATTTCGCGTGCTTCGCTCGGCTGGCAGGGCCAGTGCCCGGCCGCTCTTTGACACGTCGATCCCAGCCTGACACGCCGCGCGGAACCCCGCCGAACACGTCAACTTCGTCAATCTGGTCGCACCATCGCGCACGCGCGTAGGAGTGTGACTTTTGGGACTTTCCGCTGGTCGCCGGGAGCGGGTCAGGTCCGGTCGTTCCCGCCCTCGTCCAGCCGGACGATGCGCCCTACCTCAAGCTCGTCGATGCGCAGCTTGCGGATATGCGCTCGGCCAATCCAGAGGCGCCCTACGGCAAGCGCGCCGATCGCCAGCGCACCCATTGCCAGAGCGCCCACTGCGACCGCGCCCAGCGCCGACGCACCGATCGCGGAACTGCCGGTGGCGACGGCGCCGCGCGCCTCGGACGGCGCAACGACCACCGCCGCCGCCGGCTTGCGCGTCATTCCGCTGCCACCGCCGCGGCCTCATTCGCCGCCTCGATCTCCGCCGCCTTGGCCTCGACCAGCCGGACGATATGGTCGAGCATGTCCTCGCTCGACACCGTGTGGTCGGTGACGCCCGAGAGATAGACCATGTGCTTGCCGTTGCCGCCGCC
Organism: Sphingomonas sp. BT-65; assembly: GCF_026107375.2. Taxonomy (NCBI): domain Bacteria; kingdom Pseudomonadati; phylum Pseudomonadota; class Alphaproteobacteria; order Sphingomonadales; family Sphingomonadaceae; genus Sphingomonas; species Sphingomonas sp. BT-65. The sequence goes on along the minus strand of NZ_JAPCIA010000001.1, from coordinate 1,890,235 downwards.
GGTCAGGCCGATATCGGTCTCGCGCGCTTCGCCCGGCCCGTTGACCACGCAGCCGAGCACCGACAGGCTCATCGGCGTGCGGATGTGCTGCAGCCGCTCCTCCAGCGTCTGGACGGTGCGGATCACATCGAAGCCCTGGCGCGCGCAGCTCGGGCAGCTCACCACCCGCACCCCCCGGTTGCGGATGCCGAGCGCTTTCAGGATCTCGAAGCCGACGCGGACCTCCTCCTCGGGCTCGGCCGAGAGCGACACGCGGATCGTGTCGCCGATCCCGAACCACAGCAGCGATCCGATGCCGATCGCGCTCTTCACCGTCCCGCCGACGAACCCGCCCGCCTCGGTGATGCCGAGGTGTAGCGGGCAATCCACCGCCTCGGCGAGCTGCTGATAGGCGGCGGTGGCGAGGAACACGTCGCTCGCCTTCACCGCGACCTTGAATTCGTGGAAGTCGCGGTCCTGCAGCAGCTTGATATGGTCGAGCGCGCTCTCGACCAGCGCCTCGGGGCAGGGCTCGCCATATTTCTCGAGCAGATCCTTCTCGAGGGAACCGGCATTGACCCCGATGCGGATCGCGCAGCCATTGGCCTTGGCGGCGTTGACCACCTCGTTGACGCGCTCGGCCGAACCGATGTTGCCCGGGTTGATGCGCAGGCACGCAGCGCCGGCGTCGGCGGCTTCTAGCGCGCGCTTGTAGTGGAAATGGATGTCGGCGACCACGGGCACGCGGGCGGCGCGGACGATCTGCTTCAATGCCGCGGTGCTCGCGACATCGGGGCAGGAGACGCGGATGATGTCGACCCCCGCCTCCTCGCAGCGGCGAATCTGGTCGATCGTCGCCTTCGCGTCATCGGTCGGGGTGTTGGTCATCGTCTGGACGGTGACCGGCGCATCGCCGCCGACGGGCACGTTGCCGACCATGATCTGGCGGCTTTGGCGGCGCGCGATATCGCGCCAGGGACGCACGGACATTGGGATTCCTCTGGGTTCGCCGGCCCTATACCCGATCCGCCGCGCCCGAGAAAGGCGGGCGGCCGATAACCAATTGGTTAATTCCCGGGGCTATAGGCCGTGCCGTGACCGATGTAGGTGATCAACCCGTGCGTACCAACCGCCACTATGGCCTCGACTGGCTGCGCATCGCGGCGTTCGCGCTGCTGATCCTCTATCATATCGGCATGGTGTTCGCGCCCTGGACCTGGGTGATCAAGACCAACCACAGTTATCCCGAGCTGATCGCGCCGATGTCGCTGCTCACGCCGTGGCGGCTCGCTTTGCTGTTCGCGGTGTCGGGCTATGCCTCTTGGCACCTGTTCCAGAAGGCGGGGAGCGCGGGCAGGTTCCTGCATCTGCGCAACATCCGGCTGCTGGTGCCGCTCGCCTTCGGCATGGGGTTCCTGGTGCCGGTGGAGATGTGGGTGCGGGTGATGGAGAAGGGCTATCCGCACGGATATCTCCATTTCTGGCTGTCCGACTATTGGCGCTCGGGCGAGTTCTGGGGGCGCGAGTTCCCGAGCTGGGAGCATCTGTGGTTCGTCGCCTATCTGTGGACCTACACCGCGCTCCTCGCCGCGGCGCTGGCGATCGGCCGCGCGCGGATCGAGGCGGGCGCGGCGTGGCTGGTGGAATGGCTATCCAAGGGGTGGCGTATCCTGTGGTTCCCGATCGCCGGGCTGGCGGTCGCGAAGCTCGGGCTGCTGTTCGTCGTGCCCGAGGACCATGGGCTGCTCAGCGACTGGGCGGGGCATGCGCAATATCTGCCGATGTTCCTGTTCGGCTTCGTGCTCGCCGGTACGCCGCAGCTCTGGGCGCCGCTCCAGCGGAAGTGGAAGGCGGCGCTGGTGATCGCCGCGCTTTCCGGCGCGGTCGTCGTGGTGGTCGAGCTGGTCTTTCCCGGCGAGACGATCCCGCCGCGCTGGGTGATGGCAGGCGAGCGCGCGGCGCAGGTGGCGATGGCGTGGACGATGACGATCGCGCTGTTCGTGCTCGCCGACCGCTACTGGAACCGCGACCATCGCTGGCGCAAGTCGATCGCGGAGGCGGTGTTCCCCTTCTACCTGATCCACCAGCCGGCGATCGTCGTGATCACCTGGTATTCGCTCCCGCTCAAGCTCAATCCCTGGGTCGAGTTCGCGACGCTGCTCGCGGGCACCGGCGCGGCCTGTGCGGCCTTCTACCTGATCGGGCGCGAGATCGGCTGGCTGCGGCCGCTGATCGGGCTCGGCCCGCGTTCGCCACGCGCAGCACCGGAGATTTCGCCGCAACCGGCCTGACATTGGGCGCCGACCCGGCTAAGGGGCGGCGGTGGAACGGCATTACGGCATGGACTGGCTGCGGATCGGGGCGTTCGGCCTGCTGATCCTCTATCATGTCGGCATGGTCTTCGTGCCCTGGGGCTATCATGTGAAGACCGCGGCGCCCGCCGACTGGGTGACGGTGCCGATGCTGTTCACCAGTCCCTGGCGGCTGACCCTGCTGTTCCTCGTCTCGGGCTATGCCAGCCGCGCGCTGTGGTTGAAGTCGCGCAACGCGGGCAAGTTCGCGGCCAACCGCACCTGGCGGCTGATCGTGCCGCTGCTGTTCGGCGTCGCGGTGATCGTGCCGCCGCAGACTTGGGTCGAGCTGGTGACCCAGCACGGCTATTGGTTCAACTACTGGACCTTCTGGGCGCACCATTACTGGTATTTCGGCACGCTCGACGGGATCATCGTGCCGACCTGGAACCATCTGTGGTTCGTCGGCTATCTCTGGCTCTACACGCTCGCGCTGGCGCTGATCGTGCTGCTGCCGGGCGGGAGCTGGATCCAGCGACTGTTCGACCGCATCTTCGCCGGCACCCGCGTGCTGTGGCTGCCCGCCGCCTATCTGCTGCTGACCCAGGTGGTGATCTTCCAGCGCTGGAGCGACAGCCATGACGTGGTCAACGACGGCGTCGCGCATCTCGCTTATTTCCCGGCCTTTCTGTTCGGCTTCGCGCTGGCGGGGTCGGAGCCGGTGATGGGCTGGATCGCGCGGCTGTGGAAGCCAGCGGCGGTGCTCGGCCTTGCCGGCTACATCGTGTCGGTCGCGATCGACATCGCCTATACCGCCGATCCGCCCTGGGCGGTCGGGCGGATCATGCTCGCGGCGCGCTACATCCAGTGCTGGATGACGATCGCGGCGCTGATCGGCATCGCCGAGGTCTTCCTCAACCGCGACCACCGGCTGCGGCCGATGCTGACCGAGGCGGTGTTCCCCTTCTACCTCATCCACCAGACGATCATCGTCGTCGCGATGTACTGGCTGCTCAAGCTCGACCTGCCCGGGTTCGCGGAGTTCGCGATCCTCGTGCTCGCCACTGCGCTCGGCTGCTGGATCTTCTATCGCTATGGCCGTGAGATCCCGTTGCTGCGGCCGCTGATCGGGCTCAGGATGGAGCGGCGCGACCGCCCGCGTCCCGCGCCCGAACCTACGCCGGAGGCCGCATGAACCGCTCGTTCCTCATCGCCGGAGCCCTGCTGATGTCGCTTTCCGCCACGGCGCAGACCAAGCCCGAATGGACGCTGGTGATCCATGGCGGGGCTGGCGTGATGGAACGCGACAAGATGACGCCCGAGCGCGAGGCGGCGGTGCGCAAGGCGCTGGACGCGTCGCTTGAGGCCGGGTCGCAGGTGCTGGCCAAAGGCGGCAGCGCGCTCGACGCGGTCGAGGCGGCGGTGAAGGTGCTGGAGGACGATCCCAATTTCAACGCCGGCCGCGGTGCGGTGTTCACCTATGAGGGCACCAACGAGCTCGACGCCTCGATCATGGAGGGGACGACGCGCAAGGCGGGCGCGGTCGCGGGTGTGACGCGGACCAGGAACCCGATCAGCCTTGCCCGCAAGGTGATGGAGGACAGCCCGCATGTGATGCTGGCGGGTAAGGGCGCCGACCAGTTCAGCGCGGAGAAGGGGCTGGAGCAGGTCGACCCGTCGTACTTCGCGACCGAGGAACGCCGTCGCCAGCTCGAGACGCTCAAGGCGAAGAAGACCAGCTGGTTCGACGTCGACCGCAAGTTCGGCACGGTCGGCGCGGTGGCGATGGACAAAGCGGGCCATGTCGCCGCCGCGACCTCGACCGGCGGGATCACCGGCAAGCGCTGGGGCCGGATCGGCGATTCGCCGGTGATTGGCGCGGGCACCTACGCCGACGACCGTGCCTGCGCCGTCTCGGCGACCGGGGCGGGAGAGTATTTCATCCGCGTCGGCGTGGCGCACGAGATTTGCACTTCGATGCGATTGGCGCGGCGGGCGGAGCATGTCGAATGCCCGGACCAGGCGAAGGAAGAATTCGCGCAGTGCTGGAGGCGTCCTGAACTGGATGCCGAGACGGCCACCGATATCGCGACAGTGGTGATGGACGAGGTGAAGGAACTCGGTGGCAGCGGCGGCGTGATCTTCGTGACGCCCGACGGAGCGGGCGGCTGGAGCTTCAACACGCCGGGCATGTACCGCGGCAAGGTTTCGGCGGACGGCGAGAAGGTCGTCGCGATCTACAACGACGAGGGCTGATCGGCGGTTCGCACCGGGTGATTCGCGCTGGAAGCTGTCAAAACTCACACTACGTCTCCCCCGATCTGCCCTCCGTCCAGACACTCGCGTGCCGGACTGGCTGAGCAGGGAAAATAGGAAGCTCATTTCAGAACATATATAGAACATTCGCCAATATTGCAAGCGATTTTGGTGCATCGACCGGCTATGGCGCTTCGCATGATTCGCCGCATCCTCGCCGCCGTCGCGCTCGCCGCGACGCTCATCGCCTCACCCGCCTTCGCCTATTGGGAATATAGCCATGAGACGATCGCCGCGATCGCCTACAGGAATGCGAAGCCCGAGACGCGGCGCGAGATCGACCGGCTGCTCGCGCGCCAGGCGCTGCTCGAGACCCCGACCTGTCCCGCGAAGACGATCGAGCAGGCGAGCATCTGGGCGGACTGCATCAAGCCGCTCGGGCAACGGTTCAGCTATGCCTATAACTGGCACTATCAGAATGTGAGCATCTGCAAGCCGTTCACGCTCAAGGGCAATTGCCCCGACGGCAATTGCGTCTCGGCGCAGATCGAGCGCGACGTGAAGCTGCTGCAGGATCCCAAGGTGCCGGTGCGCGAGAAGGTGATGGCGCTCGCCTTCCTCGTCCATTTCGTCGGCGACCTGCACCAGCCGCTGCATGCCGGCGACAAGGGCGACCTGGGCGGCAACCGGGCGCGGTCGGACTATGGCATCTATGGCCCCGAGCGGCTGAACCTGCACACGATCCTCGACGGGTGGCTGGCCGAGCGCGCGATCTCGACCCCGCCGCCGCTGGTCGTCGCCTATCCGGCGGAGGAGCGCGTGGCGCAGGGCGCGGGGACGGTCGAGGACTGGAGCCGCGAGAATTGGGAGGTCGCGAAAGAGGCCTATGCCGCGGCTTATGGCGGCGACCCGTGCCGCGACGACATGCCGCCGCGCGGCAAGATGGACGACGCGACGGTGGAAAGGCTGGTACCGGTGATGCGCCAGCAGATCACCCGCGGCGGCCTGCGCCTCGCCCGGCTGCTCGACGAGGCGTTCGGCCCGCCACCGCCGGCTACGCCCTAGGTCCGCGCATAATTTTCGAGGAACCCGCAGCGCTGGCAGCGCCAGGTGGTGATCTCGATCGGCTTGTCCTTGCCTTGCTTGACGCCGAACCAGCCCTTGCGCGGCACACCGGGCGACCAGCCGGGGAGGACCGGCATGTCGTGACGTTCGGTGAGCACGAAGCCTTCGATCATCGACCCCTGGCATTTGGGACATGGGTTCGACCGCATCTCAACCTTCCTCCTTTGGCGGCCGGCCGCGCTTGGCGCGCACCGGATCCGCGAGCTTGACGCCGCGCCTGGCCAGCGCCTCGCGCAGCAGGCATTCGACCTGCGCGTTGACGCTGCGCAGATCAGTCGCCGCGCTCCGCTCGATCGCGGCGTAGAGCGCAGGGTCGAGGCGGAGCGGGAACGCTTTCTTGGGTGGGGCGGACACAGGCCCTCTCCCGTTATTGATACAGACTACCCGTGTTCACCACCGGCTGGGTGTCGCGCTCCGAGCAGAGCACGACCATCAAGTTCGAGACCATCGCCGCGCGGCGCTCGTCATCGAGCTCGACGACATTCTTCTGGGACAGCTGCTCGAGCGCCATCTCGACCATGCCGACCGCACCCTCGACCAGGGTCTTGCGCGCCGCGACCACGGCCTCGGCCTGCTGGCGGCGGAGCATCGCCTGGGCGATCTCCTGCGCATAGGCGAGGTGGGTGAGGCGGCATTCGTCGATATGCACGCCGGCCATCTCGACTCGCTCCTGCAGCTCGGCGCGCAGCTCGTCGCTGACATGCTCGGCATTGCCGCGCAGCGTGATCTCCTCATGCGTGAAGTCGTCATAGGGGTAGCGCGAGCCGATCGCGCGCACCGCGCTCTCGATCTGGATGTGGACGAACTCGCGATAGTCGTCGACGTCGAACAGCGCCTGCGCGGTGTCGGCGACGCGCCACACCACGTTCGACGCGATCTCGATCGGGTTGCCGCGCAGGTCGTTCACCTTGAGCCGCTCCGAGGTGATGTTGTGGATGCGGACCGAGATCTTCTTCTTGATCAGCCACGGCCATGCCCAGCGCAGCCCGGTGTTGCGATCGGTGCCCTTGTATTCGCCGAACAGCAGGATCGCCGCAGCCTGGTTGGGCTGGAGCAGGTAGAAGCCGAGCAGCACGAAGAGGAAGACGAGCCCGCTCGCCGCCATGCCGAGGACGGCCCAGATCATATCGTCCGAAAGCGGCGCGCTGAACGCGAAGCCCAGGATCGCGAGCAGAAGGACGAGCAGCATGGCATAGCCACTGGCGGTGGAAGCGGGGCGCTCGGCGCTGCTGCGGAGCGCGCGGGGGTTCGAATCGGTCATCAATGCCTCCCGTAAATCATGATATCAAATTTATATCGAATCTTATGAAAGACAAGCGGAATCGGATATTGGGGATGCATTGATACGGGCATCATTTGATGCTATTTCTCGCATCAAGGAGAAGTGATATGCGGACCACGGTCGTGCTGGATGACGAACAACTGGCGGAGGCACAGGAGTTTACGGGCCTGAAGGAAAAGTCGCAGCTGCTTCGCGAAGCATTGAAGGCGCTGATCGAGCGGGAGAGCGCGCGCCGCCTGGCCTTGTTGGGCGGCAGTGAGCCAGACATTGGCGCTCCTCCCCGTCGCCGTGCGAAATTGGGATGATCCTGGCCGATACCACGATCTGGATCGATCATTTGCGGCATGGTGATCCGCTCATGGCCGAGCGGCTTCAGTCCGGCCTGATCTTCACCCATCCATTCGTTATCGGCGAGATCGCCCTGGGCAGCCTTCGCCGCCGCGAAGACATATTGAGGGCTTTGCGCAGACTGCCGGCCACGACGCGAGCGCGAGACGAAGAGGTTCAAATCCTGATCGAGCGACAGCCACTCTACAATCTGGGTATTGGCTATGTTGATGCGCACTTGCTGGCAGCGGTGCGGCTTACGCCCGGATTACGTTTATGGACGCGGGACAGGCGGCTGCATGGGGCTGCGCTGAACTTGGGCGTTGCGTTACCAACCACGGTCCATTGAAAAGGGGCGCCGCCCTTGCGGACCGCGCCCCTTCGCTTTTCACGATAGGCCAGATCAGTTGATGACGATCGTCACCGCGCGGCGGTTCTGGGCCCAGCTCTGCTCATCCGAGCCGAGCGCGAGCGGGCGCTCCTTGCCATAGCTGATCGTGGTGATGCGGGTCGCCGAGACGCCGCGCGCCGCGAGATAGTTCTTCGCGGCATTGGCGCGGCGGTCGCCGAGCGCGAGATTGTATTCACGCGTGCCGCGCTCGTCGGCGTGACCTTCGAGCGTGATCCGCGTGTTGGGGAACTGAGTCAGCCACTGCGCCTGGCTGTCGAGGATCGTGCGCGCCTGCGCGTCGATGTCATACTGGTCGAGCGCGAAGTGGATCGTGTCGCTCGACACGTTCTGCTTGAAATGCTCGGGGCTGCCGGGCTGGACCGCGCCGCCGGTGTCGGTGCCGGGGCCCGGGCCGGGATCGACCGCGCCGGGGTTGGGGGGCAGCGTCTCGGGACGCTTCTTCGAGCAGCCGGCGACCGCGATCGCCATGGTGCCGATGATGAGGGCGGTTCTAAGCTTTGCCACTGGTGGTTCTCCCTAGGCATTTACGGATTTCGTGAGCGGAGCGATCGTGTTCAGGGGCGTAACGGTCCCCAGGCCGGATCGGATCCATCGAGCGGCGTTGGAATCCGCCGCGCATTGGTGCCGGTGAGGTCCACCGACCAGACATCGGCCTTGCCCGAGCGGCCCTGCGCCCCGCGATAGAACATCAGCACGCGGCCATTGGGCGAGAAGCTCGGACCCTCGTCGCCCCAGGCGTTGGTCAGCAATTTCTCGCCGCCGCCCGAAGGGGTCATCACCCCGATGCGGAAGCCGCCGCCGCCCATGCGGGTGAAGGCGATGAGGTCACCGCGCGGGCTCCATACGGGCGTCGCATAGCGCCCGCCGCCGAAGCTGATGCGCTGCTGGTTCGAGCCGTCGGCGTTCATCACATAGAGCTGCTGCGTGCCCGAGCGGTCGCTCTCGAATACGATGCGGCGGCCGTCGGGCGAGTAGCTGCCGCCGGTGTCGATGCCGGGGCCGCTGGTCAGCTGCTGCGGCGAGCCGCCGGTGGACGAGATGCGATAGACATCGGCGTTGCCCGCGGTCGACATGGTGAACAGGATCCAGCGGCCGTCGGGGGAGAAGCGCGGCGCGAAGGCGAGGCTGACATTGGTGACGAGCAGCCGCTGCCGGCCCGAGGCGAGGTCGTAGACATAGAGCGCGGGCTTGTCGCCCTGGTAGCTCATATAGGCAATGCGGCGTTCGTCGGGGGACAGGCGCGGGGTCAGCACGATCGACTGGCCGTTGGTCAGGAAGCGGTGGTTGGCGCCGTCCTGGTCCATGATCGCGAGCCGCTTGATGCGGCGATTCTTGGGCCCGGTCTCGCTGACATAGACCACGCGGCTATCGAAATAGGGGCCTTCGCCCGACAGGCGGGTGTAGATCGCGTCGGCGCATTTGTGCGCAGCGCGGCGCCAGTCGGACGGGCCCACGTCGAACCCCTGGCGGGTGAGCTCGGTGCCGAGCGCGACGTCGTAGAGATAGCAGCCGACGGTGAGCCGCCCCCCGCCGCCGGCCTGGACATAGCCCTGGACCAGCGCCTGCGCGGTGGCGCCGCGCCAATAGGCGAAGTCGGGCGCGCGGACCTGGCCCACCGCGGGGGTACGCACGCCGTTGGGGCCGATCGGCTTGAACAGGCCCGAGTTGCGCAAATCGGCGGCGATCACCTCGGCGATCTGGCGGCCGAGCGCCTCGGTGTTGCCCGCCGGGGTCTGCACCGCCTGAGTCGTCGGCATGGCGGGGATGAGGATGGTAAGGTCGGCCGAGGCGGTGTCGGTGACGTCGACGCTGAGGCCTTCCTCCTGCTGGGCGGGGGCGGGGATTGCGGGCGGAGTCACTTCCTGCGCGACCACCGGCGTGGCGATCAGGAGGGCGACGAGCGAAAGTGCGGGCTTCATCGGCTGAGGTTCCTGTCGAAATTGGGTCTGAGGAGCTTCCAGGCGTCGTAATATTCTTCCGGAAGGTTGAAGGGGGCGGCGAGGCGCGCCGCGTTGAGCGCGCGTTCCTTGTGCAGGTCGGCCTGCGCGCGGTTGCTGGCGTTGACCCCGGTCTGCGCGATCACCCGCGGCGGCGCGGCGAGCGAGCCGTCGCGGTTGAGGCGGATCTCGACCGTGGTGCGCAGCAGCTCGACATCGGCGCCGGTCGGCGAACGCCAGTGCGGGCGAAGCTGGCGGATCACCTCGGCGGCGAGGCTCGCCTTGACCGCGGCACCGATCTGGCTCGCCTGCGGAGTCTTGGCCTTGCCCTTGCTCGGCTGGTCGGTGAGGCCGTCGACGATGCCCGAAAGGCGGCCGGTGGGGCGCACCTCGCGCGTGGTCTGCTTGGGCTGCGCCTTGGGCGGGGCAGCGCTGGCCTTTTTGGGCTCGACCTTTTGCGGCTCGGGTTTGCGCGGCGAGGGGCGCGGCTCGGCCTTGGGCGGCGTGGGGTCCGGACGCACGACCGGCTCGGGCTCGGGGCGCTCGACCGGGGGCGGGGTGAGCGGCTCGGGCGGGGCCTGGGTCTCGGCGAGGCGTTCGGCAGGGGCCTCGCGGTTGATCTCGGGCGCCTCGCTGACGAGGCCCGCCTCGTCGGTCAACGAGATCTCGATCGGGGTCGGCTGGAGCTTCTCGGGGTTCGGCGTGGCGAGGAAGCCGACCGTCAGCAAGCCGAACAGGATCACATGGCCGAGCAGCGCCAGGCCGATCCCCGTTCCCTCGCGACGATCGAGCACCAGCGCCATGTCAGCCGCCATCCACCGGCGTGGTCACCAGCGACACCTTGTTGAGGCCGACACGGTTCAATTCGCCCATCACGCGCATCACCTTGCCATATTCGAGGCGGAGGTCTGCGCGGAGATAGACCTGCGGCTTGTCCTCGCCGCGCTGCGTGGCGATCTCCTCGAGCAGCGGCGGCAGGCCCTCCTCGGTCACTTCGCTGTTGTCGAGAAAGATCGCGCCCTGCTGGTCGATCGTGATCTGGACCGGCTTCGCGTCCTGGTCGAGCGGCTTGGCGCGGCTCTCGGGCAAGTTCACCTGGACGCCTGCGGTGAGCAGCGGCGCGGTGACCATGAAGATGATCAGCAGCACCAGCATCACGTCGACCAGCGGCGTGACGTTGATGTCCGCCATCGGCGCGCGCCGGCCCTTGCCGCGGCTGGAGGGGAGGTTAACGGCCATCTAGATCCTCCCCCAGCTTGTCTTGGGGAGGGGGACCGCCGCCGAAGGCGGTGGTGGAGAGGCGGCCGCGCAGACGGCCGGCAACAGCTCGGCAAAATTCCGCCCTCTGCGGGGCGGCCCCTCCGTCATCGCTGCGCGATGCCACCTCCCCCGATGGGGGAGGAATGTGGACGCGCCAATCACAACCCCGCTCCCCCGCCGTCGAGCTGGCGGCTCAATGTGGCGTGGAAGCCGTCCGCGAAGCGGTTCAGATGCGCCTCGACCTTGTTGATGCCATGGCTGAAGCGGTTGTAGGCGATCACCGCGGGGATGGCTGCGAACAGGCCGATCGCAGTGGCAAATAGTGCTTCGGCAATGCCTGGCGCGACGACGGCGAGCGAGGTGTTCTGCTCGCTGGCGATCGCGGTGAAGCTGCGCATGATGCCCCACACCGTGCCGAACAGCCCGACGAACGGCGCGACCGCGCCGACCGTGGCGAGGATGTTGAGCCGGTCCGAGAGCTTGTCGATCTCATACGCGACCGCAGCGCCCATCGTGGTGGCGAGCCGCTCGCGCGTGCCGTCCTTGTCGAGCGCGCGCCCGCCGGTCGAGCGGCGCCATTCGGTGACCCCGGCGGCGAACACGCGCGCGACCGGATGGTCGCTGTCGCCGTGCATGCGGTAGAAGACGTCGATATCGTCGGACTTGCGATAGTCGCGTTCGAACGCGTCGGTCGACTTGCGCGCCTTGGCGATGCGGCCGCGCAAGGAGAAGATGATCCCCCAGGTCCAGATGCTGGCGAGCAGCAGGCCGATCATCACCGCCTTCACCACCCAGTCGGCCTGGAGGAACAGGCCAAGCGGCGACATGGCCGCGGCGTCGGTATTCACGAACAATTCCATGTGTCGCTCAATTCCCCTTCGATACAAGCGGCACGAACGCGTCCACCCAATGGGCCGGCTGCCGCCTGGGACGCCCGTTTGGCGCCACGAACGCGGCCTCGACCTCTGCCTGAACGAGCAATTCGTCGTGCCGCATGACTCGTTGCTGAATATCGACTGACGCCGCACGCACGCGGACCAGCCGGCTGACGACGGTCAACGCGTCATCGAGCCGGGCGGGTCCAGCAAAGCGAAGTTGCATGCGCGTGACGGCATAGGCGCCTTCGCCCGCCTCGTGCGCGGCGCGCTGGTCGATCCCGGCGAGGCGCAGCATGTCCGAGCGCGCGCGCTCCATGAAGCGCAGATAATTGGCGTGATAGACCACGCCCGACAGGTCCGTGTCCTCGAAATAGACACGGACCGGGAAACGATGCTCGAGGCCGTCGAAGCGGCCGGCGATCACAGGGTCGTCGGCGGGCATGGACGTTTGCACCTAGCCGACGCGAGTCGGGAGATAAAGGTTAAGCGGACCGTTACGCCTTCGACATGTCGATGACTTGCTTCCACTCGTCGGGTGTGACCTTGCCCACCGAGAGGCGCGAGAATTTGACGAGGTCCATCTCGGCGAGCCTGGGCTCGGCCTTGACCGCCTTGAGCGTGACCGGCTTGGCGAGCGGCTCGACCGGCTTCACCTCGACCGAGACCCAGTGTTTGCCGTCGCCGTCTGGCTTGGCCTCGCGGCTCACCTCCATGATCCCGACGATCTCGAGCCCCTGCACGCTGTGGTAGAAGAAGGCGCGGTCGCCGACCTTCATCGCCTTGAGGTTGAGCGCGGCGGTATAGTTGCGCACCCCGTCCCACTCGGTCTTGCCGTCGCGGACCAGATCGTCCCAGCCGAAGGTTTCGGGCTCCGACTTCATCAGCCACAGATTCATGTGGAGGTTCCTTTGTCTGTGTCGGCTTCGCCGACCGGCACCAGCCCGCTCCCCCACCCGGCCACCCATAGGATACTGGCGTTGGGTGGCCGGGTGGGGGAGCGGGCTGGTGCCGCCTTCAAACGCCAAACAACTCTAAACCGCAAGTGAACATGCGATTCCGCGGCAATTCAGGTCGACTCACGCAGATTGCACCCAGGCGCCCGCTCATGCGTTACCGGCGTCGACAGTGCAGATGCACGAGGAGGAAGTCATGAAGACCATCACCAAGGCGGTGCTCGGACTGACGCTCGGCGCCACCGCGCTCACTGCGGCCGCTCCGGCGGACGCGCAGCGCTATTACCGCCATCGTCACCGCGACAACACGGGCACGGCGATCGTCGCCGGGATCGCGGGCATCGCGATCGGCGCGGCGCTCGCCTCGTCGAGCCGCGACCGTTATCGCGATCGCTATTACGACCGCTACGACCGGCGCTACTACAATTACGACCGCTATTATTACGACTATGACCGGCCGTATTATCGCGAGCGCGGCTATTATCCGCGCGACGGCTATTACTACCGCCACTATGAGCGCCGCGGCTGGCGCGGCTGCACGATCCGCCGCGTCTACGACCCCTATCTGGGGCGCCGGGTCCGCGTTCGTTACTGCTGATCCCAAGCACAGCAGCAACAGGGCGGCGCGGGTTTATTCCCGCGCCGCTTTTGGTTAGGGGCGTTCCAATGAGCGACACCCCTCCCGACCGCCTCTCGGTCAATCCGAAGAGCCCGCACTTCAATGCCGAGCTGCTCCAGCGCGGCATCGGCATCCGCTTCAAGGGCGTCCAGCGCCGCGACGTCGAGGAATATTGCATGTCCGAAGGCTGGATCCGCGTGCAGCTCGGCAAGAAGACCGACCGCAAGGGCGATCCGCTGACGATCAAGCTCAACGGCCCGGTCGAGGCGTGGTTCGAGACCGAAGCGGCGGGTGAGGGCGAGGCCTCGGAAGAGGCCTAGTCCTATCCCGTCATCCCGGCCTCGTGCCGGGATCCACGGCTCCCCACGCCATGCCTTCCCGGCTCCGGCGCTTCGCCTGCCTCCCGGTGGACCCGGCACAAGGCCGGGGTGACGGTGAAGTAGGTCTGCGCTTCTATCCGCCCAGTACCTCCCGCGCGGCACTTTCCAGCGCCTGCATCGCGGCGCGATAGGGGAAGGGGCCGTGGCTGATCCGGGCGATGCCGGCTTGCGCCACCGCGGCGGCATCGGGCGCGCCGGGGAAGGCCATGAAGTTCACGGGCACCGGCGACTCCCAGCACACCCGCGCGAGCAGCTCGAGATTGGCGAGGCCGGGGACGAACAGGCCGCTCGCGCCCGCCTTGGCATAGGCATGCGCGCGTTCGATCGCGGCATCGGCCTTGGCTTCGTCATGCGTGTCGGGCTTGGCCTGCAGGAAGATGTCGGTGCGCGCGTTGATGAAGAAGGCCGGGCCCGTCGCGGCGCGGATCGCGGCGATGCGCTCGGCCTGGAAGGCGCAGGGATGGATCCCCTCGCCGCCGACCACCTGATCCTCGAAATTGCAGCCGACCGCGCCGGTTGCCGCGAGCCGCGCGACATTGGCCGCCGCTGCTTCGGGCTCGACGGCATAGCCGCCCTCGAAGTCGATCGTCACCGGCACATCGACCGCCGCGACGATCCGCGCGGCGATGTCGAGCACCAGGTCGAGCGGCACCGCCTCGCCGTCGGCGAAGCCGTTGGCCATCGCGACCGAGGCGCTGCCCGTGGCGATCGCCTGCGCGCCCGCGGCGGCGACCGCTTTCGCCGAGCCGGCATCCCAGATGTTGAACAGCACCAGCGGAGCGCGCGGGGCATGCAGCGCAACGAAGCGATCGAACTTCTCGGTCATCGGGGGTTCCTCCTCTTTGCGGCGCTTCTACTGCCGGAACGAAAGAGGAACAACCCGAAAGTTGCGCCGAAGCCCGGCGATCAGTGGACGAAGCGCGCCACCACGTCGCGATAGGAGCGGCTGACCTTCACCTGCGATCCCGAATCGAGGATCAGGAAGCATTCGCCATTGGTGTGCGGCTTGACCTGCTTGACTTGGTCGAGATTGACGATGGTCGAGCGGTGGACGCGCTGGAAACGGCGCGGATCGAGGCGCTTCTCGAGGTCCTTCATCGTCTCGCGCAGCACCAATGTGTTGTCCGCGGTCTTGATGCACATGTAATCGCCGGCGGCCTCGACCACCTCGATCGTGTCGACATCGACGCGGAAGATCTGGCCGCGATCCTTGATGTTGATGAGCTTCTCGTAGCGGCTGGACGACACCTCGCCGCTGTCGGCGGCGAACTCCTCGGCGGTCTCCGGGGCGACCTCGGCGAGCACCTCCTTGAGCTTTTCGACCTCTTCGACGCCGCGCTTCTCGGTCAGCCGCTGGCGCACCCGTTCGAGCGTGTCGGCGAGCCGCGCCTCGTCGACCGGCTTCATGAGGTAATCCATCGCATTGGCCTCGAACGCGCGAATCGCATGGTCCGAATAGGCGGTGACGAACACGAACAGCGGCGGCTCCACCTCCATCAGACCCTGGACGACCGAGAAGCCGTCGAAGCCGGGCATCTGGATGTCGAGGAAGACGAGGTCGGGCTTGTGGGTCTTGATCGCGCGGATCGCCTCGCGGCCGTTCTGGCATTTGTCGATGATCTCGACGTCGTCATGCGCCTGGAGCCGCAGCTCGAGGCCCTGGATGGCCAAAGGTTCGTCATCGACCAGGATGGTGCGGATCGTCATGATTCCTCTTACTCTCACATCCGGCGCCGCGCCGATGCCCCCGGCGCGTTGCCAACACTATCCCCTGCCTTTCATTTTCCCAAACGAGCTCGTTACGGCGTGGTTCCGATCAAGCTGCTTCCTTGGCCTGCTCCTCGACCTGGAACGGAATTTCGATCTCCACGCGAAAGCCCCGTCCGGGCTCCGAGCGCGTGTCGAAACGATGATCCGGCCCGAAAGCCTGCGCCAGACGTTCCCTTATATTGGTAAGCCCGACCCCGGTTGAAAGGCTTGGCCGGTTCTTGCCCTCGATCAATCCCGGCCCGGTGTCCGATACGGTGATCTGCACCCGATCGCCGGTGAGCCGAGCGACGACGGCGATTTCGGCGCCCTCTTCCTGCGGCGTCACGGCATATTTGATCGCATTCTCGACCAAGGGCTGGAGCAGCAGCGAGGGCAGGCGCGCCTTCACCGTGCGCGGATCGATGTCGAATACCGGCTTCAGCCGCGCGTCGAAGCGCATCTTCTCGATCTCGAGATAAAGCTTCAGCGTCTCCACCTCCTGCGCCAGCGTGACGTGCGCGGTGGGTTCGTTGGCGAGCGTGTAGCGCAGGAAGTTGGAGAGCCGCGCGAGCATCGCGTTGGCGCGATCGGTCTGCTTGAGCAGCACCAGGGTCGAGATCGAGTTGAGCGTGTTGAACAGGAAATGCGGGTTGAGCTGGTAGCGCAGCATCGCGAGCTGCGCCGACGAGGCCTGGCTCTCCAGCGCTTGCATCTGGTCGATCTGGTCCTCGACGATCAGGTAGAAGTTGATCCCGAAATAGAGCGCCGACCAGCCGGCGATGACGATGAAGTTCAAGAACAGGCTGCCCAGCACCAGCGGGATCTCGATCCCCGGCTCGCCGCGCATCACCGAGACGGTGAAGGCGTTGAGCACGGCGTAGATCAGCGTCGCCGCGGCGAGCGTGGCGATCGTCGCGAGGATGCCGGTGATGCGCGGCAGGCGGCGGAAATAGCCGTAGAGCGCCGAGAGCAGCAGCGTCAGGCAATAGCCGACGATCGATTCGATCGTGACGCGGATGATGTCCTCGAAGCTGAAGGTGCGGTTGGAGAAGTTGGAGACCGCGCGCAGCATCAGATAGCCGCCCCAGCCCGCGCCCTGCAGCATCCAGAAGGCGCGGCTCTTCTGCTCGAAGAAAGGGCGGGAAAGGACTTCGGGGTTCTTCATGCTCCGTCGGCTGCTCTACATGGCGGGATGGGTCGTGGGAAGAATGTGGGAACGCGGACGCCGATGACATCGTTGCACACCCGTTCACATCCTGCCCGGCGCTTCCCACATGCCGCCCGATCCCCAAGCGAAGGAGACCCTGCCCATGACCACGCGCACCGCCACCGCCCGCTATTCCGGCTTCGGCAAGGAAGGGAAGGGCGCGATCACCACCCAGTCGGGCGTGCTGACCGACCAATATTACGCCTTCAACACCCGCTTCGAGGAAGAGCCGGGCACCAATCCCGAGGAGCTGATCGCCGCCGCCCATGCCGGTTGCTTCACCATGGCGCTGAGCTTCGCGCTGGCCCGCGCCGGCTATTCGGAAGGCACGCTCGAGACCAAGGCCGCGATCAAGCTCGAGCAGAAGGACGGCGGCTTCGCCATCACTCGCTCCGACCTGACGCTCACCGCCTCGGTCCCCGGCATCGATCCGGCCGAGTTCGAGAAGCTGGCGAAGGAGGCTGAGGCCACCTGCCCGGTCTCGAAGGTGCTCAATGCCGAGATCACGCTGACGCACACGCTGGTGTGAGGTCGCCATTCCTCCCCCACCGGGGAGGGGGACCGCCCGCGAAGCGGGTGGTGGAGGGGCCGCCGCGTAGACGGCGGTGCTTGCGGTAAGGCCTCCGCCGTCTGCGACGGCGGCCCCTCCGTCATCGCTTCGCGATGCCACCTCCCCGTGCCGGGGAGGAATTAGCGCTCGCTGAGATAATATCGGTCGGCCGGCGTCAGATCGTCGGCGAGCTCGTAGACGATCGGCTGGCCGGTCGGGATCTCGAGCCCGGTGATGTCGGCGTCCGAGATGCCCGAGAGATGCTTGACCAGCGCGCGCAGCGAGTTGCCGTGCGCCGCGATCAGCACGCGCTTGCCCGCCTTGAGTTCGGGCGCGATGCGCTCGTCCCAATAGGGCAGGACGCGCGCGATCGTGTCCTTGAGGCTCTCGGTCTGCGGGATCGGGATGCCCTTGTAGCGCACGTCCTGCGCGAGGTCCCAGGGCGAGCCTTCCTCGGGCAGCGGCGGCGGGATGTCGAAGCTGCGGCGCCACAGCTTGACCTGATCGTCGCCGTGCAGCGCGGCGGTCTCGGCCTTGTTGAGTCCGGTGAGGCCGCCATAGTGGCGCTCGTTGAGCTTCCACGACTTCTCGGTCGGCAGCCACAGGCGTCCCATCGCTTCCAGCGCAAGGTTCAATGTCTTGATCGCGCGGCTCTGGAAGCTGGTGAAGGTGAGGTCGAAGTCGAGGCCTTTCTCCTTCATCAGCTCGCCCGCCGCCCAAGCCTCGCTCACGCCCTGCTCGGTCAGGTCGACGTCCCACCAGCCGGTGAAGCGGTTCTCCAAATTCCAGGCGGACTGGCCGTGGCGGATCAGGACGAGCGTGGGCATGGGCTTCTCCTTGCGGGAATTTGCCCGCGTCCTTAGCGGATGCGTACGGCAGGGCAACGGAGGATGGCCATGGCGATCGAAAGGCAAGCCATCGTGTATGATGGGCCGGGCGGCCCGTTCGAGGGCGTGGCGGCATTTGATACCGGTTGGAGTTCGCCCAGGCCCGGCGTGATGATCGTCCCCAACGTGCTCGGCCAGAAGGAGCAGGACAATGTCGTCGCCGAACGGCTGGCGGCGCTCGGCTATGTGGGCTTCGTCGCCGACACTTATGGCCAGGGCAAGCGCACCACGCGCGAATCGCCCGACCCGGCGATGTACATGAACCAGCTCAACGCCGACCGCGCGCTGCTGCGCGACCGGCTGCACGCGAGCGTCGCGGCGATGCAGGCGCTGCCGCAAGTGGACGCGGCGCGGACCGCGGCGATCGGTTATTGCTTCGGGGGCAAGTCGGTGATCGATCTGGCGCGTGCGGGCGGGGTGCTCGGCGTGGTCGCGTTCCACGGCATCTTCGACCCGCCGGGCTATGATTATCCGAGGCCGATCGCGGCGAAATTGCTGATCTGCCACGGCTGGAACGATCCGCTCGTCCCGCCCGAAGCGGTGACCGCGCTCGCCGCCGAGCTGACCGAGGCGGGCGCGGACTGGCAGCTCCACGGCTACGGCCATGCCGGACACGGCTTCACCGATGCGAGCATGAAGGGATCGGCGCGACCGGGCTTCGGCTATGACGCGAACGCCGACCGGCGCAGCTGGCAGGC
Organism: Sphingomonas sp. BT-65; assembly: GCF_026107375.2. Taxonomy (NCBI): domain Bacteria; kingdom Pseudomonadati; phylum Pseudomonadota; class Alphaproteobacteria; order Sphingomonadales; family Sphingomonadaceae; genus Sphingomonas; species Sphingomonas sp. BT-65. The sequence goes on along the minus strand of NZ_JAPCIA010000001.1, from coordinate 1,871,445 downwards.
GATGCGGGATTTTCTGGCCGAGCTGTTCGCCTAGGCGGGCTTGGCCGGCTTCGGCGGGAGCAATTTCCGCAACAGCCGCCGCAACAGCACCAGCGCGGCGATCGTCGCGGCGAGGATCAGCACCGCGATCACCACCGCCGCGACCGGATTGGCGAGTGCGAGGAACAGCAGCCCGCCGGTGACGATGTCCTCGCCGGTCGAGACCACGGCGTTGCTCACCGGCTCGGGACTGGTGTTCACCACCGCGCGCGTGCTCGCCTTGGCGCCATGGGTGAGCAACGACGCGCCCCCGCCGAGCAGCAGCGCCGCGACCTGCCAGGCCGGATCGGACGGATCGACGATGGCGAGCGCGAGCAGCGCGCCGCCGAGCGGGCGGACGAGCGTGTGCACCGCGTCCCACGCCGAATCGAGCCACATCACCTTGTCGGCGAAGAACTCGGCGACCGCGCCGAACCCGGCGATGGCGATCACCCAGGGATTGGCGAGGACGTCGAGCATGTGCAGCTTGTCGGGCAGGTCGACCCAGCCGGTATACATGGCGAGCCCGACCGCGAAGACGCAGAGATAGAGCCGCCAGCCCGCGAGCAGGCTCACGCTGGCGGCGAGGCCGATGATCTCGACCGCGCTCATCAGCGCACGATCAGGAGGCCGGCTTGCGCGCTGCCGGCTTTCGGGCGGCGGGTTTCGCCGCGGGCTTGCGGCCGGCCGGCGCCTTGGGCTTGGCAGCCGCCGGCTTGGCGGCGGTCCTGGTCGCCGCGGGTTTGGCGGCAGCTGGCTTCGCTGCCGGTGCCTTGGCCGGCGCAGCCTTGGGCTTGGCGGCGGTGCGCGGCTTCGCCGCTGTCGCGGCCTTGGCCGCCGGCTTCTTCGCCGGAGCCTTCTTCGCCGCCGGTTTCCTGGCGGCGGGCTTGGCCGTAGCGGGCGCGGCCGCGGGCGCCGCGGCCGGGGCGGGCGCGGCCTCGAACAGCCGGCTCGACACGCGTTCGGCCGCCTTGGCCGCCAGCGCGGTGGCGAGCATCTTGGCGCTCTCGCCGATATCGCCCGTCTTGCCGGCGGGTTTGGCCTCGCTCGACTTGCTGGCCGCCTTGCCGACATTCACGGCGAGCGCCGCGAGTCCGGCGGAGACGATGTCGGCAATGAACGGGTGCCGGGCCATCTCGACGAACTTGTCGGCCTGCTTGCCGATTTCCTTGGCGAACTTCGCTGCCGGATCCTTCGCCTTCGCGTCCTTCGGCTTCGCTGCCTTGTTCTTCTTGTTCTTGGCCATCTGCCCACTCCTGCCGTGTTACGAAACTGTCACAGCAAGTGGGGCCCGCGTCAATCTTTGTCGATTCAGGCCCCGAACACGCGGTCGAAGATCGTGTCGACCTGGCGGAAGTGATAGTCGAGGTCGAACTTCTCCTCGATCTCGGCCGGCGAAAGCGCCGCGGTCACCTCGGGATCGGCCTTGAGCAGCTCGAGCAGCGACAGCTCGCCGTCGCTTTCCCACACCTTCATCGCGTTGCGCTGGACCAGGCGGTAGCTGTCCTCGCGGCTCACGCCGGCCTGGGTCAGCGCGAGCAGCACGCGCTGCGAATGGACGAGGCCGCCCATCCGGTCGAGATTCTTCTGCATCCGCGCCGGATAGACCAGCAGCTTGTCGACCACGCCGGTCAGGCGCGCGAGCGCGAAGTCGAGCGTGATCGTCGCGTCCGGGCCGATGTAACGCTCAACCGAGGAGTGCGAGATGTCGCGCTCGTGCCACAGCGCGACATTCTCCATCGCCGGGATCGTGGCGCTGCGCACCATGCGGGCGAGGCCGGTCAAGTTCTCGGTGAGCACCGGGTTGCGCTTGTGCGGCATCGCCGACGAGCCCTTCTGGCCCGGCGAGAAATATTCCTCGGCCTCGAGCACCTCGGTGCGCTGGAGGTGGCGGATCTCGACCGCCAGCCGCTCGATCGAGCTGGCGATCACGCCGAGCGTCGCGAAGAACATCGCATGGCGGTCGCGCGGGATCACCTGGGTCGAGACCGGCTCGACCGCGAGGCCGAGCTTCTCGGCGACATGCGCTTCGACGCGCGGGTCGATATTGGCGAAGGTACCGACCGCGCCCGAGATCGCGCAGGTCGCGATGTCGGCGCGGGCAGCCTGCAGCCGCGCCTTGTTGCGCGCGAACTCGGCGTACGCTTCCGCCATCTTGAGACCGAAGGTCACCGGCTCGGCATGGATGCCGTGGCTGCGGCCGATCGTCGGGGTGAGCTTGTGCTCGAACGCGCGGCGCTTGAGCACTTCGAGCAGCTGGTCGATGTCGTCGAGCAATATGTCCGCCGCGCGCGCGAGCTGCACCGCAAGGCAGGTGTCGAGCACGTCCGAGCTGGTCATGCCTTGGTGCATGAAGCGCGCCTCGTCGCCGACATTCTCGGCCACCCAGGTGAGGAAGGCGATCACGTCGTGCTTGGTCACCGCCTCGATCGCGTCGATCGCGGCGACGTCGATGGCGGGCTTGGTCGCCCACCAGTCCCACAGTGCCTTGGCGGCGCTCTTCGGCACCACGCCCAGCTCCGCCAGCGCCTCGGTCGCGTGCGCCTCGATCTCGAACCAGATGCCGAAGCGAGTCTCGGGCGACCAGATCGCGGTCATGGCGGGGCGGGAATAGCGGGGGACCATGGAATGCCTTTCGTGCTGCGCCGCGCCCCTAGCAAAGCAGGTTCGCCCCGGCAAACGGTGCTCCCGGGCAAATATTCGTATTCGCTTCGTCGTGAATCCGGCACGGGATCGAGACGAGATGATCCACGTGCCCGTTAAGTTGATGATTCGCGAAATTTAATGATGGAACGTGATAATTATACAACGGGTTGAATGGTTGCAGATCAATCGAGCTATCCTATCTGTGGTAACAAGCGAGCGGATAGAATAACTTAGGAGATACACTATGCTTAAATCCATTCTTCTTGCCAGTGCTGTGATGATTTCGGCGCCGGTACTTGCGCAGGAGGCCCCTGCACAGGAAACGGCACCGCCGGCGCAGGAAACCGCGCCGCCCGCGGAGGCACCGGCGGCGCCTGCTGAAACCACTGCGCCGGCCGACACCGCACAGCAGCCGCAGGAAGCGACTCCCGCGCAGCAGCCGGCGCAGACCGCCGATCAGCCCGCCCAGTCGGGCCAGCAGCCGGCCAATGCCACCCAGATCGCGCAGGTCGTCGATCAGGGCTTCCCGACCTATGACAAGGATGCCGACGGCAGCCTGAAGGCCGAGGAGTTCAACAGCTGGATGGTCGCGCTGCGTTCGGCCAGCGAGCCTGCCTTCCAGGGCCAGTCCGCCGCCGACAAGGAATGGCTGACGCGCGCGCTCGCCGCCGCGGACGCCGACAAGTCGGGTGGGGTGAGCAAGGACGAGCTCAAGGGCTTCCTCGCCCCCGCGGCTTCGTAAGAGCACTTCCGGGACGGGATTCCTCGCATCTCCTGTCCCACGGCCGCCGGACCCAAGTGGTTCGGCGGCCGTTTTCGTGTTTGAGAGGAGCCTCGGCATGATCCACCATGTTTCGGTCGGCAGCAGCGATCTCGAACGCTCGCGCATCTTCTATCAGGCGGTGATCCCGCTGCTCGGCTACCGGCTGGTCAGCGAGGACGAGCAATCGCTCGATTATGGGTCGGGCGTGTTCGCGTTCAGCGTGGAGCGGCCGCTCGACGGCGAGCCCGCAACGGGCGGCAACGGCACGCACATCGCGTTCGAGGCGCGCAATCGCGCGGCGGTCGATGCGTTCCACCGCGAAGGGCTGGCGCATGGCGGCCGCGATGCCGGCGCGCCGGGGCTCAGGCCCGAATATGACGCCAATTACTATGGCGCGTTCCTGTTCGACCCCGACGGCAACAAGGTCGAAGCGGTGACCTATTCGGCTACATGAGCCCCATCGAGCGCAGGCTCGAATGGCCCTCGGTGCCGATGATGAGATGATCGTGCACGGCGATGCCGAGCCGCTTGCCGGCCTCGACGATGTTGCGGGTGAGCTCGATATCGGCGCGGCTCGGAGCGGGATCGCCGCTTGGATGGTTGTGGACCAGGATGATCGCCGCCGAGCCCAGGTCGATCGCGCGGCGGATCACCTCGCGGACATAGACCGGCGCCTCGTCGACCGAACCCTCCTGCATCAGCTCGTCGCGGATCAGCATGTTGCGGCTGTTCATGTGGAGCACGCGCACGCGTTCGATCGCGTGATGCGCCATGTCGGCGCGCAGATAGTCGAGCAGCGCCTGCCAGTTGGCCAGCACCGGCCGCGCCGCCACCTCGCCGCGCAGCAGGCGGAGCGCGGCGGCGTGTGCGATCTTGAGCGCGGCGACCGAGGTCTCGCCCATCCCCGGCACGCGCGCGATCGCCTCGGCATCCGCGGTGAGCAGCCCGGCGATCCCGCCGAACTCGTGCAGCAGCGCCTTGGCCAGCGGCTTGGTGTCGCGGCGCGGAATGGCGAGCGCGAGCAGATATTCGACCAGCTCGTGGTCGAGCAGCCCCTCGCCGTCGGTCAGCAGGCGCTGCCGCAACCGCGCGCGATGGCCGGTGCCGTCGGTGATTCCCTCGCTGTCGGCTGCCCCCATGGGCCGAGCCTATCCGCGTGGCGGCCGGCAGGGAAGGGCGCGTCTCAGCCGCTTTCCTCCCAGCCGAAATCATAGAAGACGCGCAGGTGATTGCCGTCGTCGTCTCGCGCGAAGAATTCGTAGAGCTTGTAAGGCTGTGCGGTCGGTGGCCACGGGATCGCAACACCCGCCTCCTGCCATTGCGCATGGAGCGCGTCGACCTCGTCGCGGTTGGCGAGATTGATCCACAACAGGATCGGCGCGTCGTTGCCGAGGGTCGCGCGATAGCCGGCATCGGCGAGGAACAGCCGCGCATCGCCGCGCGACACACCGGCGAGGCCGAGCTCCAGGTCCGACCAGTCCTCGGTGAAGCCGAGCCGGTCGCGATAATAGGCGAGTCCGGATGCGAGGTCGGCGACCGGGACTTCGGGGCAGGCCTGCGGGAACTGCATGTGGCGGCACTCCAGGGCGAGGCTCGGGATCATGCCGCGAACGCGCCCGGCAGCCAAGCGCCGCATGACGCGGATGTTGCACCGCGGTTGACTCGGCGCACCCCCCTTTCTAAAGCGCGCGTGCCTTGGCGGGCTCGCCGCTCGGCACATGCGTTTGGCCCGGTGTCCTGAGGCGCTGAGGAGAGACGAAATGGCCGAGAACGAGCCCGGACTGGACCCCCTCAAGGAGGATGCGCGCATCACCTCGCTCAACGAGCGGCTGGCGCAGGCGCAAACCGACGAGGCGATCCGCAAGGGCGAGGGGCAAGACAAGGGCGAAGCAAGCTATCGCCTGGGAAACCGAGTCCTGAGCCTGCTGATCGGCGGTCTGGTGGGAGGAGCGTTGATCGGGTGGCTGCTCGATCGGCTGCTCGGCACCTCTCCCTGGCTCCTGCTGGTGATGCTGTTCCTCGGAATCGCATCCGCCTTCAGGAACATCATCAAGATTTCGAACCAGCGCTCGAAGTGACTTTCGGGCGCTTCGGTTAATGTAGGACGCAGGCGTGGCTGACGAATCTGGCAAGATCGACCCGATGCACCAGTTCGAGGTGCAGACGATCTGGGACGGCTTCAATATCGCGGGACATCAGATCGCCTTCACCAATTCGGCGATGTGGATGCTCGTCACCGTCGTCGTGCTGTGGGTGTTCATGGCCGGCGGCATGAAGCAGGCCGTGGTTCCGGGCCGCTGGCAGATGCTGGTCGAGAATTTCACCGGCTTCATCGCCAAGCTGGTCGACGAGAATATCGGCAAGGGCGGACGCAAATACCTGCCCTACATCTTCTCGCTGTTCATGTTCATCCTGTTCGCCAACCTGCTCGGGCTGCTGCCGCTGGGCATCTTCGGCGTCCACCCCTTCACCTTCACCAGCCACTTCACGATCACCGGCGTGCTGGCGATCATGTCGTTCTCGATCGTGCTGATCGTCGGCTTCTGGAAGCACGGCCTGAAGTTCTTCAGCCTGTTCGTGCCGCACGGCACGCCGCCGCTGATGATCCCGCTGATCTTCCTGATCGAGCTGATCTCGTTCCTGTTCCGCCCCTTCTCGCTGGGCCTGCGACTGTTCGTCGCGATGACCGCGGGGCATATCCTGCTCAAGGTGCTGGCGGGCTTCGTGATCAATTCCGGCGCCGCGAGCCCGTTGTGGGGCGGCGTGGTCGGCATCCCCAGCTTCGCGCTGATGGTCGGCATCTCGGCGCTCGAAGTGCTGGTCGCCGGCATCCAGGCCTATGTCTTTGCGCTGCTCACGTCGCTGTACATCCACGACGCCGAGCATCTGCACTGAGTTCACTTGTACCAACCAACGAATCTGAAGCAGGAGTTTTGAAATGGAACCGACCGTCATGATCAGCCCGGAAGCGGCGAAGCTCATCGGCGCCGGCCTGGCCGCCATCGGCGCGGGCATGGCCGCGATCGGCGTGGGCACCGTCTTCGGCCAGTTCCTCGAGGGCGCGCTGCGCAATCCGGGTGCGGCCGATGGCCAGCAGGGCCGTCTGTTCATCGGCTTCGCGGCCGCCGAGCTTCTCGGCCTGCTCGCGTTCGTCGTGGCGATGATCCTGATCTTCGTCGCGTAACTTGTTCTCGCGTTCGGGCCGGGGCATTGCCTCGGCCCGCAACCGGACAGGATTGAAATGCCTCAAATCTCGCAACTCGCGGCGACCTGGGCGTCACAGCTGTTCTGGCTGCTGCTGACCTTCGGCATCGTCTATTTCTTCATCGGCCGGGGCATGGCGCCCAAGGTCCAGGCGACCGTGGATCAGCGCGACCAGACCGTCGCCGCCGATCTCAGGGCTGCCGAGGCCGCGCGCGCCGCTGCCGACGCCGCCGAGGAAACCTGGCGCGGGCATGAGAATGCGGCGCGCGAGGCGGCGCAGAAGAAGCTCGCCGAGGCGCGCGGCAAGGCCGCCGCGGCGACCGAGAAGCAGCTCGCCAAGGCGGGCGGCGAGATCGACGCCAAGGTCGCCGAGGCGGAGGCGCGCATCGCCGCCGCCTCGCAGGCCGCGCAAAGCGAGATCGAGGCGGTCGCCGCCGAAGCCGCGCAGGACATCGTCGCCAAGGTTTCCGGCGCGAAGGTGTCGGCGGCCGAGGCGAAGACGGCTGTGAAGGCAGCGATCAATGGCTGAGGATCCCGTGGCGCACAATCTGAGCCAGGCCGAGCATGGCAAGGGTATGACCCTGCCCCCCGAGAGCGGTGCCAAGGCCCTGACCACCGAGGAAGGCGCGCATCATCCCGAGCCGGCGAGCTTCGGCATCGTCGACGCCACCGTCTGGGTGTCGATCGCGATGGCGGCGTTCATCGCCATCCTGCTGTGGAAGAAGGTTCCGGGTCTTATCACCCGCGGCCTCGACAGCCAGATCGCGGCGATCAAGGCGCGGCTCGACGAAGCCAAGGCGCTGCGCGACGAGGCCGAGGCGCTGCGCGACGAATATGCGCGCAAGATCGCCAGCGTCGAGGTGCAGGCGGCCGAGATGGTCGCGCATGCCGATGAAGAGGCGAAGGCGCTGGTCGCCAAGGCCAAGAAGGACGCCGACGAGCTGGTCAAGCGCCGCGGCAAGATGGCCGAGGACAAGATCGCTGCGGCCGAGCGCGCCGCGCTCGACGCGGTCCGCGCCCGTGCCGCCGATGCGGCGGCCAAGGCGGCGGCGTCGATCATCGCGCAGAAGCATGATGCCGGCGCCGACAAGGCGCTGGTCGACGATACCATCGCAGGGCTCTCGCGGCTCAACTAGGCTTTCCACCGCGGTAACGAAACAAACGGGCGCGGCATCTTGCCGCGCCCTTTTTTTCGCGTATTCCCAAGCGCATGGGGGACGCTCGTCGCGACCGCGGACTGATCGCGCTGATCATCGGCTTCGCCATCGTGGCGACGGCGGTTGTCGGCGTGCTGCTGATGTTCCGCGCCAACCAGCGCGCTCAGCGCCAGGTGGTCCACACGCTCACCGTGCAGGAGACGCTGAGCCGGACCCTGTCGCATCTCCAGGATGCCGAGACCGGCACCCGCGGCTACTACATCACGCGCGACCTCGAATATCTTCAACCCTATCTCGACGGGCGCCGCGGCCTCGACGGCGACCTGCGGCTGCTCGCCCGGCAGCTGCTGGACAATCCGGACCAGATGGCCCGCGTCGCGGCCTTGGGAAGCTGCGTCCAGGAGCGGCTCCGGACGCTGGAGATCGGGGTCGCCGACGCGCGGCAGAATCAGTTCGAGCGCTCGCGGCAGCTGGTGCGGTCGGGCACCGGCAAGCGGCAGATGGATCGCTGCCGCGCGCTGGTCCGTGAGATGAAGGGCGAGGAGCAGCGGCTGCTCGCGGTGCGCGACGCTGATCTGCGGCGCTGGTCCAACCGGCTGACGGCCTGGCTGGTGTTCAGCGCGATCGCGGTCTTCGCGCTGGCTTGGTACGCCACGCGCGATGCGCGCCGGCGGGCCAGAGCCGCGCTCGCTGCCGGCGACGCGCTGCTCGCCGCCAACCGCCAGCTGACCGAGGAGATCGAGAACCGTGCAGCCGCGGAGGCGCAGGTGCGGCAGATGCAGAAGATGGAATCGATCGGCCAGCTCACCGGCGGGATCGCGCACGACTTCAACAACATGCTCGCGATCATCATCGGCAGCCTCGACATGGCCAAGCGCCGCTTCGAAAATGATCGCGCCAAGGCGCTCGCCTGCATCGACAACGCCATGGAAGGCGCCGAGCGCGCCGCGCAGCTCACCGCGCGTCTGCTCGCCTTCTCGCGCCAGCAGCCGCTCGCCCCCAGAGCGCTCGACGCGAACAAGCTGGTCGGCGGCATGTCCGAGCTGCTGCGGCGGACGATCGGGGAGAATATTCGGATCGAGACCGTGCTCGCGGGCGGGCTGTGGCCGGCCTTCATCGACGGTGCGCAGCTCGAGAATGCGGTGCTCAACCTGTGCGTCAACGGCCGCGACGCGATGCCCGATGGCGGCCGGCTGACGATCGAGACCGCCAACACCCATCTCGACGATGCCTATGCCGCCACGCATGACGAGGTGACGCCGGGGCAATATGTCATGGTCTCGGTCACCGATACCGGCACCGGCATGCCGCCGCACGTGATCGAGCGCGCGTTCGATCCCTTCTACACGACCAAGGGCGTGGGGAAGGGCACCGGCCTCGGCCTCAGCCAGGTGTTCGGGTTCGTCAAGCAGTCGGGCGGGCATGTGAAGATCTATTCCGAGCCCGATGTCGGCACCACGGTGAAGCTCTACGTCCCGCGCCATTTCGGCGAGGCGGAGGCGACGGGAGCCGCCGCCGTGCCGGCCGACCTGCCCCGCGCCAGGGAGGACGAGATCGTCCTGGTGGTCGAGGACGAAGAGAATGTGCGGCACATGTCGGTCGATGCGCTGCGCGAGCTCGGCTATGTCGTGGTTCAGGCGAGCGACGCCAACCAGGCGCTGACCGTGCTCGAGATCCAGCCGCGCATCGACCTGTTGTTTACCGACATCGTCATGCCCGACATGAACGGGCGCATCCTCTCCGATCTCGCGCGCGGGAAGCGGCCGGACCTCAAGGTGCTCTACACCACCGGCTACACGCGCAACGCGATCGTCCACAACGGCATGCTCGACCATGACGTCGCCTTCCTCGCCAAGCCGTTCACGCTGCAGCAGCTGGCGCTGAAGGTGCGCGAGGTGCTCGACGCCTGACACCTGCCGTTGAACTGAGGTTCAGCGTTGCGGCGGACGAAGTTTCAGATGCCGTAATTCGAGCAAAATTCGGCCCGCTCCCGAAACGATCCAGGTGACGGCCGATATGCAGCGGCCGTGTTTGCTCGAGGAGCAGTTGCGTACCCGCACCGGCGTCCCCTCGCCGGTCCCCAAACCATGAGGAACAATGTCATGCGATTCTTCGCCAAAACCCTGATTCTGCCCGCGGTTCTCGCCGCGGCCCCTGCCATTGCGCAGGACGCTGAGCCCTTCACCGGTCCCAGCGTCGTGGCGGTCGCCGGCGTCGACCATGCCAGCGGCGCCGGCGTCGACGACACCGGCTTCCTGTACGGCGGCGCGGTCACCTATGACCTGGGCGCGGGCCAGGTGCGCTACGGCGTCGAGGCCGAGATTACCGGCTCCACCAAGGGCGGCTGTGAAAGCGGCCTCGTCGTGACGGGCGATCGCAGCTGCTACAATACCGGGCGCGATTTCTATGCCGGCGGCCGCCTCGGCGTGGTGGTGGGGCAGAATGTGCTGCTCTACGGCAAGGCCGGCTACACCAATGCCCGTCTCAGCGGCACCTACAACGACCCGGCTACGGCCGCGACGCCCGATGTCCGTTTCGGCGACAATAATGACGGTTACCGCCTGGGCGCGGGTGCCGAGTTCAACGCCGGCAAGTTCCTGATCCGCACCGAATATCGCTTCTCCGACTATTCGGACGTCGCCGGCGCCCGCCATCAGGGCGTGGTCGGTCTCGGCTACCGCTTCTGATCGCCTCGCCCGCGCGGTTCACGCCGCGCGGGCGATTTTTTCAGGTCATGTGTCGAAACGGGCGATCCTCGCTCGTCGTCCTGTCGAGAGCGCAATTGGCTGCGCTCGATCAGGAGATGACACATGTTCAATCGCATTCGTTCGCACCTGCTGGTCGCCGCCGCTGCGCTGATCACGCCCCTTGCCGCCCAGGCCCAGACCGCGCCGGCGGCCGCGGCGCAGCCCGCGCCGGTCCGCTCCGGCACGGTCGAGATCGCGGGAATCGCCTATTATTACGAGGTTCGCGGCGAGGGCGAGCCGCTGCTCCTCCTGCATGGCGGGCTCGGTTCCGGCGCGATGTTCGATCCGGTCCTGCCCAGGCTCGGCGCCGGGCGGCAGGTGATCCTGGTCGATCTCCAGGGCCATGGCCGCACCACGCTGGGCGATCGCCCGATCGATCTCGCGGCGATGGGCCGCGACATGGACGTGCTGCTCGGCAAGCTCGGTTACAAGCAGGTCGATGTGATGGGCTATTCGATGGGCGGGGGCGTCGCCTTCCAGCTCGCGGTCCAGGCGCCCGCGCGCGTGCGGCGGCTGGCGCTGCTGTCGATGACGCATGCCACCTCGGGCATCCAGCCGGAAATGATCCCGATGCAGCGGCAGCTCAGCGGCAAGATGGCGCCGATGATGAAGGACACCCCGATGTACACGGGCTATATGGCGCTGGCGCCCAAGCCCGAGGATTTCCCGCGGCTGCTCGATCGCATGGGCGATCTGATGCGCCGCGACTTCGACTGGTCGGCGCAGGTCAAGCAGCTCAGCATGCCGGTCATGCTGGTGGTCGGCGACGCCGATATGTGGCGGCCCGAAGCGACGGTCGAGTTCTTCAAGCTGCTCGGCGGCGGTCAGCGCGACGGCGGGTGGCAGCGCGAGCACATGACCCGGCACCGCCTCGCGATCCTGCCCGGCCGCACGCACTACGACATCTTCCTCGCGCCCGAGCTGACGGCGACGGTGCGGCCGTTCCTCGACGGCAAGGAAAGCCGCGCCGACTGGCAGTGACGCAGGCCGAGGGCGGATGGTTCAATCCTCCCCCGCCAGGGGGAGGTGGCGCCGCAGGCGACGGAGGGGGAGGACTCCCAACGATCGTTCTGGCATCCGCCCCCTCCGTCAGCCCTCGTCTTCGCGAGGGCTGCCACCTCCCCCTGGCGGGGGAGGATTTGGAAGCTCCGATCGGCTCTACGGCGCCTGCTGCATCAGCCTGTCGACCAGCGGCATCAGCGGCTTGGTGCCCTGCTTCGTCGTCACCGCGCCCAGCGCAATGCCGCTCGCGGGGGCATAGGCGGCATAGGTGCCCCAGAAGCCGCTGTGCCAGTAGCGCTCGCCCTTGGGCGTGTGCTGGACGAAGATGCCGAGGCGGTAGGTATCCGCATTCTTGTGCGGCCCCTTCCACAGCATTTCCTTGATCGTGCCGGGCTTGTCGAACACGCGGCCCTCGAACAGCGCCTTGAAGAAGGTGGCGAGGTCGCGCGCCGACATGAGCTGCCCGCCGCCGCCGAACAGGTCCATCGAGGGATCGACCGCGGTCACGTCCCTGTCGCCGATGAACTGGTGCGCGCGGCCCTCGGCGCCCCTGGGCGGCGCCTCGTAAATCTCCCACCAGGTTGCGCTGAGCCCGAGCGTGTCGAGCTTGAGCAGCGCGCGGACCGAGGTGGCGAGCGTCTTGCCGGTGATCCGCTCGACGATGTCGCCGAGCAGGATGTAGCCGGTGTCCGAATAGCGGAACTCGGTGCCCGGCTTGCTCTGCGGATCGGCATAGTCGGTGGCGAGCTTCACCAGCGCCTCGCGCGTCCACAGCTTGCCGGGGTTGGTCATCAGCGATTCGACGAAGCGCTTGTCGCCGCCATGATCGTACAGCCCGCCGCTGTGGCTGAGCAGGTGGCGGACGGTGATCGCCTTGGTATCATAGCCGTCGGCGCGCAAGATGCGATTCAGCCGCGGGTTGATCAGCCCGCCGATCGGCGCGTCGAGGTCGATCCGGCCCTGCTCCCATAGCCGCAGCACCGCGGCGGCGGTGAAGGTCTTGGTGTTGCTCGCGATGCGCACCGGCGTGTCGACGGTGAGCTCGCGGCCGGTCGCCGGATCGGCCAGGCCCTCGGCATAGCCCTGGCCGGGCCCGTCGCCGATCACGAACACCGCCGCCGGTTTGCCGATCGCCGCCAGCTCGGCCTCGACCGCCGCGTTGCCCCATGCCTGCGGGGCCGCGGCGAGTGCGACGGCGAGAATCGCGGCACGGATCATGTGCGCGGCCGCACGAACTTGAACACGAACTGGTCGGTCTTGCCGCGGATCGAGGCGTCGAACACGTTCGCGGTGTGCGGATCGGTGGTGTTGCGCAGCACATCGAGCTTGCCGGCGAAGCGGAAGCCGGCCTTTTCGAGCTCGCGCCGCGCGACATTGGGGTCGATGCGGTGGAGCGCGGTCGGCGCCTTGTTCTCGGGATCGGCGTTGGCGACATGGTCGACCACCAGCAGCACCCCGCCGGGCTTCAGCGAATTGTATAGCTTGCGCGTCACCGCTTCGCCGGTGCCCTTGGGGAAGGGCGCAAGGAACAGGTCGTGATAATTCTGCACGGTGATGATCGCGTCGAGCGGCTCGGGGAAGACCAGCGCGCCGAAGCTGTCGCTCAGCGCCACGGTGTTGGCGAGCCCGGCGACCGCGGTCTTCTGCTCCTCGCCATAGGCTGCGCGGAACTTGATGAACTCGGCGGGCTGATAGGCATAGACCTTGCCCTTCGCCCCGACGAGCGGCGACAGGATGCGGGTCCAATACCCGCCACCCATCACGAAGTCCGCGACCTTCTGCCCCGGCTTGATCCCGGCAAAGGCCAGGATCTCGGCGGGCTTGCGCGCGGCGTCGCGCGCGCGCTGTTCGGCCGGGCGCGAGGTGTCGGCGAGCGCGGCGGTGATCGCCGGCGTCACCTTCTGCGCGGCGAGCGGCGCGGCGGCGGCGAGCAGCAGCGCGGCGGCAATGGCGTATCTCATGCGAACCTCCCCTATAAGGTCAGCGCCAAGGCTATGCCTGCACGAGGGCGCCTGCAATCGCTCGTTCGACGAACGACGTGCGCCTATTTCTTGAGCAGGTCGAGCACCGCCACGGTCATCGCCTGAGTCCCCAGCGTCACCGAGGGCTTGGGCTCGATCTTGAAGAAGGGCGAATGGTGCGCGGGCACCGGCTTGCCGCCCTTCTTGTCCGCGTCGATCTCGGCCTGCGGGGTGCCGCCGACGATGAAATAGGCGCCGGGCACGCCCAAATCCTGCTGGATGAAATAGGCGAAGTCCTCGGCGCCCATGCTCTGGCGCTCCTCGAAATGCATGATGCCTTCGCCGAACGCGCTGGTGAAGGCGCCGCGCACGCGCTGGGTCAGCGCGGGATCGTTGCGCGTCACCGGAGTCGATTCGAAGCCGACCCTGACCTGCGGCAGCTTGTCCTCGGGCAGCCCGTTCATCCGGCCGACATTGGCGGCGATGCGCTTGATCCCGTCGAGCAGCTTCTTGCGCGTCTCCTCGTCGTCCGAGCGCACGGTGAGCTGGAGCTCGGCCTTGTCCGAGATGATGTTGTGCTTGAACCCCGAATGGAACGAGCCGACCGTCACCACGCCGGGCTTCAACGGCGCGATCTCGCGGCTCACCAGCGTCTGCAGCGCCATCACGATCTCGGCGCCCATCAAGATCGGGTCCTTGCCCATGTGCGGCGCCGCGCCGTGGGTGCCGACGCCATGGATGGTGATGTCGACGCTGTCCGACGAGGAGGAGCTGATCCCCGGCTCGAGCCCGAGCTTGCCGGTGGGCACGCCAGCGGTGACGTGGAAGGCGACGGCATAGTTGGGCTTGGGGAAGCGCGTGTAGAGCCCGTCGGCGAGCATCCGCCGCGCGCCGTCGATCCGCTCCTCGCCGGGCTGGACGACGAACACCACCGTGCCCTTCCACCGGTCCTTCATCTTCGCGAGCTGGCGCGCGGTGCCGATCATCGCGGTGATGTGCACGTCGTGGCCGCAGGCGTGCATCACCGGCTTGACGATCCCGTCGATATCGGTCTGCGTCACCGTCGACATATAGGGCAGCCCGCTGTCCTCCTTGAGCGGCAGCGCGTCCATGTCGGCGCGCACCAGCACCACCGGCCCGTCGCCGTTCTTCATCACCCCGACCACGCCGGTGCCGCCGACCTTCTCGGTCACCTCGATGCCTCCAATGGCGCGCAGTTCCCTGGCCATGATCGCCGCGGTGCGCGTCTCCTTGAACGAGAGCTCGGGGTTCTTGTGGAAGTCGAGGAACAGCTTCTCGAGATGCGCGGTATAGTCCGCCTCGACCGCCGGCGCGAAGTCCGGCCCGGCAAGCGCGGGCGCGGCGAGCAGCGAGGTGGCGAGAAGCGCGGTCAGCAGACGCATGGCAGTATCCCCCGGGTTATGTTGCTCAATTCCTCCCCCGGAGGGGGAGGGGGACCGCCGAAGGCGGTGGAGGGGTAGCTCCCCGCACAACCAACGGTATCGCTCGGGGCGACTACCCCTCCACCAGCTTCGCTGGTCCCCCTCCCCCTCCGGGGGAGGAATGATCGGTGCAGGCTATCAGATGGAAAGTGCGGCGCAATCCGCTTACATCGCGACGACGATGTCCGACCCCAATTCCCCCAACCGTTTCAACGAAGAGACCGCGACCTACGCCGTGCGCGGGTCGGAGACGCCCGATCTCGACGCCGGGGTGGCGGCGATCCGCAATGTCCTGAAGACCTTGCCCGTGCGGCCGGGCGTCTATCGCATGCAGGATGCGCGCGGCGACGTGCTCTATGTCGGCAAGGCGCGCGCGCTCAAGAACCGCGTCGCCAACTACACCCAGCCCGCCAAGCTCTCCAACCGCCTGCGCCGGATGATCGCGCAGACCCGGTCGATGACCGTGGTGACGACCAACAACGAGGCCGAGGCGCTGCTGCTCGAGGCGCAGCTGATCAAGCGCTTCCGCCCCGCCTACAATGTGCTGCTGCGCGACGACAAAAGCTTCCCCTACATCCTGCTGCGCGGCGACCATGATTTCCCGCGCGTCCAGCTCCATCGCGGCGCGCGGCGCATCAAGGGCGACTATTTCGGGCCGTTCGCGGGCGCGGGGCAGGTGCGGAAGACGCTCAATGCGTTGCAGAAATTGTTCCTGTTGCGCTCCTGCACCGACGGTTTCTTCAACACCCGCGACCGGCCGTGCCTGCTCTACCAGATCCGCCGCTGCTCGGCGCCCTGCGTCGATCGCATCGACAAAGAGGGGTATGAGGAACTGGTGTCCGACGCGCGCGACTTCCTGTCGGGCAAGTCGACCAAGGTCCAGGCCAAGCTCGGCGAGCAGATGCAGGCCGCGGCCGCGAATCTCGATTTCGAGCTCGCCGCGGTGCTGCGCGACCGGTTGAAGGCGCTGACCTTCATCCAGGGCAGCCAGGCGATCAACGCCGAGGGGGTGGGCGACGCCGACATCTTCGCGCTCGCGTGCAAGCAGGGGGTGATGGGCATCCAGGCCTTCTTTATCCGCGGCGGGCAGAATTGGGGCCACCGCGCCTTCTTCCCCGCGCACACCGCCGAGGTGCCGGAGGAGGAGGTGCTGAGCCAGTTCCTCATGCAATTCTACGAGGAGGTCCCGCCGCCCAAGACGGTGCTGCTCGACCGCGAGCTGCCCGAGGCGGCGCTGCTCGGCGAGGCGCTGGCCGAGCGCGCCGGGTTCAAGGTCGAGCTTTCCCGCCCCCAGCGCGGCGCGCGGCGCAAGCTGATGGAGCAGGCGCAGCGCAACGCGGTCGAGGCGCTCGACCGGCGCATGGCCGAATCGACCACCCAGGCGAAGATATTGCGCGACATCGCCGACCTGTTCGGGCTGGCCGAGCCGCCCGACCGGATCGAGGTTTATGACAACTCGCACATCCAGGGGACCAATGCGGTCGGCGCGATGATCGTCGCCGGGCCGGAGGGATTCCGCACCGGCCAGTATCGCAAGTTCAACATCCGCAGCGCCGCGACCGACGATGATTTCGCGATGATGCGCGAGGTGTTCACGCGCCGCTTCAGCCGCGCGCAGGAAGAGGACCCGGATCGCGACAGGGGCGTGTGGCCCGATCTCGTGCTGATCGACGGCGGGCGCGGCCAGCTCAACGCCGCGCGTGCGGTGCTGGAGGAGCTGGGGATCGAGGATGTCTGCCTGGTCGGCGTCGCCAAGGGGCCGCATCACGGGCGCGAGGGGCGCGAGGTGTTCCATCTGATGGACGGCAGCGAACGGATGCTGCCGGCCAATTCGCCCGCGCTGTTCCACATCCAGAAGCTGCGCGACGAGGTCCACCGCTTCGCGATCGGCGCGCACCGCCAGAAGCGCGCCAAGGCGATCACCGCCAGCCCGCTCGACGAGGTTCCGGGCATCGGCCCGGCGCGCAAGAAGGCGCTGCTGATGCACTTCGGCACTGCGCGCGCGGTGCGCGGCGCCAGCCTCGACGACCTCAAAAAGGCGCCTGGCGTGAGCGCCGCGGTCGCGCAGCAGGTCTACGACTTCTACCACGCGCGCTGATCGCGCTTGCCCCCGTCGCGGCCCGCGCTAGGTTCCGGTGAGAACACCGGGGGTTACAATGATCCGTAAGACTGCCTTGCTGGCCGTGCTGCTGGCATCCGCCGCGCCCGCATGGGCGGGCGACAAGCCCGTCTATGCGCCGGCGCCGGACTGGGTGAAGCCGGCGCCGCCGGTCGACCCGGCGAAGATCGGCGAGGACGCGCCGGTGCTCCTGGTGCTCGACCAGCAGCAGCGCTTCGCCGAGGGGCAGGTGTGGCACTATGTCGAGAGCGCCATGCGCATCGCCTCGCCGCAGGTGCTGACCCAGGCGGGGACGATCACGCTCCCCTGGAGCCCGGACCGGGGCGACCTGATCGTGCACAGCGCATCGATCCTGCGCGACGGCGAGACGATCGACCTGCTCGCCGGGGGCAAGCAGCTGTCGGTGATCCGGCGCGAGCAGAAGCTCGAGCAGATGCAGCTCGATGGGCTGCTCACCGCGACGATGCCGGTCGAGGGGCTGCGCGTCGGCGACGTGCTGCGCCTGCGCTTCTCGACCACGCGCAAGGACCCCACGCTCGGCGGCGAGATGCAGAGCAGCCTGCCGCTGTTTCCCGAGCCGATGCGCGTCCAGTTCGGACGCGTGCGGATGATCTGGCCCGAGACGGCGAAGGTGAACTGGAAATCCTATGCCGGCTATGCCAAGCCGCAGGTGACCAGCATCGCGGGCGGCTATCGCGAGTTGAGCGTCAGTCTGCCGATCCCCAAGCAGGTCGAGATGCCCCAGGACGCGCCCGCGCGGTTCCAGCCGATGACCTTCATCGACGCGACCAGCTATGCCGGCTGGGCGGCGGTCGCGCGGACGATGGCGCCGCTTTACCGCACCCAGGGCCTGATCGCGCCGGACAGCGCGCTGGCCAAGGAAGTCGCCGTCATCGCGAGCGGCTCGAGCGACCAGCGCATGCGTGCTGCTGCGGCGCTGCAGCTGGTGCAGGACAAGGTCCGCTACCTGTTCAATGGCATGGCGCAGGGCAATTACGTACCTCAGTCACCGGTGGAGACCTGGTCGCTGCGCTATGGCGACTGCAAGGCCAAGACCCTGTTGCTGCTGGCGATCCTGCGCGAGCTGGGAATCGAGGCCGAGGCGGTGCTGGTGCACAGCAAGCTCGGCGATCTGGTGCCGACCCGGCTGCCGATGCCGGGCGCGTTCGACCATGTCATCGTGCGCGCGGTGATCGGCGGCGAGAGCCTGTGGCTCGACGGCACCTCGAGCGGCGACCGGCTCGCCGATCTCGGCAACGTTCCGCCCTTCCGCCATGCGCTGCCGCTGCGCGAGACGGGAGCGGAGCTGATCGCGCTGCCGGCGCGCCCGAGCGCGCGGCCCGATGTCGATGCCGAGATCGACATGGATCAGAGCGCGGGCATCCATTTTCCCGCGCCGTTCACCGCGAAGCTCACGATGCGCGGTCAGATCGTGCAGATGCTGCGCGCCGCGACCGCGACGCTGGGCAAGGACGAGATCGAGAAGATGGCCGGCGGCGCGATCGACGAATATGTCTCCGGCAGCACCTATACCGAGCGCAAGCTGAGCTTCGACGATGCCGCGGGCACGGTCGTCGTCACCGCGGCCGGAATCGCCTATCCCGGCTGGGTGCGCGAGAATGAGCGCTTCAAGATCACGCTCGACGCCGCGGTGCAGGGAATCGGCTTCGAACCCGACCGCAGCCGCACGGCGTGGCGCGACCTGCCGGTCTCGACCGGCGATCCCGGCCATGCCCGCGTCCGCATCAGCTATCGCCTGCCGGGCGGCGGGGCGGGCTTCGCGTTCGAGGGCGACGAGAAGCTGCCGGCGCAGATCGCCGGGCGCGTGCTGGCGCGCCAGACCAGCGTGGCGGGCGGGGTGCTCACGGTCGAGGACCGGCGCATCGTCACCGGCGCCGAGGTCGCGCCGGCGGAGATCGGCGCCGCGCGTCAGCAGCTCGCCCAGGCCAAGACCCGGCTGCTCCGCGCGGTCGCGCCCGCCGCCTATCCGCAGCGCTGGCAGGACGTGGCGAGCGCACGCAAGAGCGGGGCGTTCCAGAAGATTCTCGCCGCCTATGGCCAGCGCATCGCCAAGGATCCTGGCGAAGCCGATGGCTATATCCACCGCGCCTGGTTCTACGAACGCGTGTTCGATTATCCCGCGGCGATCAAGGACATGGACAAGGCGATCGCGCTTCAGCCCTCGGTCGATTCGCACCTGCGCCGCGCCGGCCTGTTCCAGGCGAGCGGGCAGCTCGACAAGGCGATCGCCGATGCCGACGCCGCGCGCGAGCTCGATCCCGGCTCGTCCACCGCGATCAGCACCGCGATCAACCTGCGCGGCGAGAAGGGCCAGCGCGCCGAGGCGCTGGAGATGGTCGAGCGCCAGATCGAGGCAGCGGGCAAGGACAAGCCCGACTTCCTCTCGCTCAAGGCCGATCTGCTCGCCGACGACGGCCGCGCGGACGAGGCGCTGGCGGTGCTCGACGCGGCGGTGACGGCGCATCCGGGCAATCCTGCGCTGCTCAACAGCCGCTGCTGGCTCAAGGGCACGCGCCAGCTCGCGCTCGATACCGCGCTCAAGGACTGCACCCGCGCGATCGAGCTGAGCGACAATCCCGCGCCGGCGCTCGACAGTCGGGCGATGGTCTATTTCCGTCTCGGCCGCACCGAGGAGGCGTTGGGCGACCTCGACGCCGCGCTCGATACCGCGCCCGACATGGCCGCGGCGCTCTACATGCGTGGCGTGGTGCGCAAGGCGGCGGGACAGGCCGGGAGCGACACCGATCTCGCCGCGGCGCGGATGATGGCGCCGCGCATCGACGCCCAATATGGCAAATGGGGGATCAAGCCCTGAGCGGCTTTTGGGAAATCTTCACCGCCGCGCGATAATGCCGCGTCATGCCGACTCGCGTGTTCCTGACCGTCGATACCGAGCTGATGTGGCGGCACCACGCCGCCGGGCTCGACATCGACGCCATCGCCGAACGCTCGCTCGAGCCGGCGGGGGTCGGCATCGGCTATCAGCTCCGCATGCTCTCGCGGCATGGGCTCAAGGCGACCTTCTTCGTCGATCCGATGCCGGCGGTCGCCTATGGCATTGACCCGATCAAGCGCGTGGTTGAGGCGATTCTCGCGGCGGGGCAGGAGGTGCAACTGCATCTCCACCCCAACTGGGCCGCAGCAAGCGACGAAGAGCGCGGCCGTCACGCTTCGTTCGAGCTGATCGACTTCACGCTTGCCGAGCAGCGCGAGCTGATCCGCGCCGCGTCCGACCTGCTCGTTGCGGCGGGTGCGCAGAAGCCGGTGGCGTTCCGCTCGGGCAGCTATTCGGCGAGCGACGATACGCTGACCGCATTGGCCGAGCTCGGCTTCCGCTACGACAGCAGCCATAACGGCTCCGAGCATCCCTGGCCGAGCGCGATCGGCTTGCCCGAGCGCCAGATCGCGCCGGTCGAACATCGCGGGATCATCGAGCTGCCGGTGACCCTTATCGAGGACCGCGCCGGGCATCTGCGTCATTTCCAGATCTGCGCGCTGTCGACCGCCGAGATGCGCGATGCGCTCGATCATGCCGGGCGCGCGGGTCATGTCGCGGTGACGATCGTCAGCCACGGCTTCGAGCTCGCCAACCGCGCCGGCACGCGCCCCAATGCGGTGCACGTCCACCGCTTCGAGGCATTGTGCCGGATGCTCGCCGAGCGCCGCGGCGCGCTGGTCACCAGCCATTTCGCCGGGCTTCCCGACCTCCCGCTCGACCGCGACGACGCGCCGCTGGGGCCCAGCCTGCTCCGCACGCGCCTCCGCCAGGCGCAGCAGCTCTGGTCGAACCTGGTGGCGGAGCGGGCCGCGTGACCAGCGTCGCGGCCGCCGCGCTCAACTTCCGCATCGGCGCGCGCACCGTGCTGCGCGTCAAGCGGACGATGGTGCCGGTGCCGGTGAGCCTCGATGGGGCGCGCGAGGGGCGGCTGCCGCAGCTCCCGCCGCTGCCCGACGACGCGCAGGGCTATATCGTGACCTCGCTGCCGGAGGACCGGCTGGAGGCGATGACCTATGCCTCGGGCGGGATGATCGGCTTCGTGCGCCAGCGCTATACGCGTTACTTCGCGGACCTGACCGGCACCTACGACGCCTATCTCGGCAGCCTCTCGTCCAACGCGCGCCAGGGGGTGAAGCGCAAGGCCAAGAAGGTCGCGCAGGTGTCGGGCGGGCAGCTCAATGTACGGCGCTTCCGTACCCAGGCCGAATTGCAGGCGTTCCACGGCATCGCGCGGGGCATCGCGGTCAATACCTATCAGGAAAAGCTGATGGGCGAGGGGCTGCCCGGCACGCCCGATTTCATCCGCACGATGCTGGAGAAGGCCGCCGCGGACGAAGTGCGCGCGTGGCTGCTCTTCATCGGCGACGCGCCTGCCGCCTATCTCTATTGCCCGGCGATGGGCGAAACGTTGATCTACGAATATGTCGGGCACGATCCTGCGTTCAACGAGCTGTCTCCGGGGGCGGTGCTGCAGATGGAGGCGTTTCGCGACCTGTTCGCGGAGGGCCGGTTCGCGCGGTTCGACTTCACCGAGGGCGAGGGGCAGCACAAGCGGCAATATTCGACCGGCGGGGTCGCCTGTCTCGACCTGCTGCTGCTCCGCCCCAGCCTCGCCAATCGTGCGGCGACTACGGCACTCGGCGGCTTCAACCGCGCGGTGGCGGGCGGCAAGGCACTGGTCGAGGCCGCGGGGCTGGACGGGCTGAGCAAGAAGCTGCGGCGGGGCTGAAAACCACCGCCATTGCGCCTACACAGACGCCATGCACCTCGCCACCACCGCCATCGTCCTCGCGATCCGCCCGCACGGCGAATCCGGGGCGATCGTGCGGGCGCTGACGGCAGAGGCGGGGCTGCTGGCCGGCTATGTCCGTGGCGGGCGTTCGCGGCAGCTGCGGCCGGTGCTCCAGCCCGCCAACGTCATCCTCGGCGACTGGCGCGCGCGGACCGAGGAGCAATTGCCCGCGCTTACCGTCGAGCTGGTCCATAGCCGCGCGCCGATGTTCCGCGAGCCACTGCCCGCCGCCGCGTTCGAATGGGCGACCGCGCTCACCGCCGCCTCGCTGCCCGAGAGCCAGCCCTATCCGCAGATCCACGCCGCGCTCGGCGGCATGCTCGACGCGATCGAGGCGGCGCCCGCGGCGCGCGGCTGGGCGGCGGCGTTGGTGCGTTACGAGTTGCTGATGCTGGCGGCGCTCGGCTTCGGGCTCGATCTCGACCGCTGTGCCGCGACCGGCATCAATGACGACCTCGCTTATGTGAGCCCGAAGAGCGGGACCGCGGTCAGCCGCTCGGGCGCGATCGGCTATGAATCGCGCCTGCTGCCATTGCCGCGCTTCGTGATCGCAGGCGGGGCGGCGGAGTGGGACGACATCTTCGCAGGCCTGCGCCTCACCGGGCATTTCCTCGAGCGCGACCTGCTGCACGGCAAGGCCGCTGAGGTGCTCGCCGCGCGCGCGCGGCTGGTCGAGCGGCTCAAGAGGGCGGTTGCGTGACGCCGCCAAGGCGGTAATGCGCGCTTAGATTGTGGCGGCACCAGCCCGCTCCCCCACCCGGCCTCCCAACGCCAGTATCCTATGGGTGGCCGGGTGGGGGAGCGGGCTGGTGCCGCACACGGTCCAGCACCGCTGGACCGAGGACGAGCGTGGGAGTGCCAATGCCGCTGATCGCAATTCTTCCCGGCGACGGGATCGGCCCCGAAGTCACCGCGCAGGCGCGCCGCGTGCTCGACGCGCTCGATCTCGGCCTGACCTTCGAGGAGGCCCCGGTCGGCGGCGCGGCCTATTTCAGCGACGGCCATCCGCTTCCCGAGCGCACGCTCGACCTTGCGCGGCGTGCCGACGCGCTGCTGTTCGGCGCAGTCGGCGATCCGCGCTGCGATAATCTCGAACGCCATCTGCGGCCCGAACAGGCGATCCTCGGTCTGCGCAAGGCGCTCGAGCTGTTCGCGAACCTGCGCCCGGCACGGCTGTTCCCCGGCCTCGAGGACGCCTCGGCGCTCAAGCCTGAGGTGGCGGGCGCGATCGACATGGTGATCGTGCGCGAGCTCAACGGCGACGTCTATTTCGGCGAGAAGGGCATGCGAACCACCGCGAGCGGGCGCCGCGAGGGCTATGACATCATGTCCTATAACGAGGACGAGGTGGCGCGCATCGCCCGGGTCGGGTTCGAGACCGCGCGGGTGCGCAACAGGAAGCTCTGCTCGGTCGACAAGGCCAATGTCCTCGAAACCTCGCAGCTGTGGCGCGACGTGGTGATCGAGGTCTCGGCCGAGTTCCCGGACGTCGCGCTGACCCATATGTATGTCGACAACGCCGCGATGCAGCTGGTGCGCAACCCGGGCCAGTTCGACGTGATCGTCACCGGAAACCTGTTCGGCGACATCCTCTCGGATCAGGCGAGCATGTGCGCGGGCTCGATCGGCATGCTGCCCTCGGCCGCGCTCGGCGGGTCGGGCAAGGGGCTGTACGAGCCGATCCACGGCTCGGCGCCGGACATTGCGGGACAGGGCAAGGCCAATCCCTGCGCGACGATCCTCTCGGCAGCGATGCTGCTGCGCTATTCGCTTGGGATGGAGGACGCGGCCGACCGGATCGAGGCGGCGGTGACCGCGGCGCTGGTGCGCGGCGCACGGACCGCGGATCTGGGTGGATCGCTCTCGACCGCCGAGATGGGCGACGCGGTGCTGAAGGCCCTGGGGTGAGCCAGGCTTCGCTCGAGCTGGCGGTCGTCATTCCGACCTTCAACGAGCAACGCAATGTGCCGGTGCTCGTCGCCGCGCTCGACAAGGCGCTGGCGGGGCGGCGCTGGGAAGCGATCTTCGTCGACGACGACAGCCCGGACGGCACCGCCGACGCGGCGCGCGAACTGGGGCGGATCGATCCGCGCGTCCGCGTGATCCAGCGCATCGGGCGGCGCGGCCTCTCCTCGGCGACGATCGAGGGGATGTGCGCGACCGCCGCGCCGTTGGTCGCGGTGATCGACGGCGACATGCAGCATGACGAGACGCTGCTGCCGCGGATGCTCGACGCGCTCCAGGCCGATGCCGGCCTCGACGTCGCGATCGGCTCGCGCTTCGTCGACGGCGGCGGCACTGGTGCGTGGGATGGCGACCGCGTCGCCAAGTCGGCGCTCGCGGCCAAGCTGTCGCGCCGCGTGCTCAAGGCCGATCTCACCGATCCGATGAGCGGCTTCTTCATGATCCGCAGCGAATTGGTGCGGGGCATGGTCCCGCATCTCTCGGCGATCGGTTTCAAGATCCTGCTCGACATCATGACGGCCAGCCCGCGGCCGCTGAAGTTCGTCGAGCTGCCCTATGTCTTCCGCACCCGTGCCGAGGGCGAGAGCAAGCTCGATCACGTCGTGGCGATGGAATATCTGATTGCGCTCTACGACCGCATGTTTGGGCGTGTGATTCCGGTGCGGTTCGTAATGTTCTCGGGCGTCGGTGCGCTCGGCGCGGGGGTGCATTTCGGAGCGCTGTGGCTGTTCTACCGCCTGTTCGGCTACAGCTTCCTCACCGGTACGATCGTCGCGACGCTGGTGGCGATGACGTTCAACTTCTTTCTCAACAACGCGCTCACCTATCGCGACGCGCGCCTCAAGGGGTTCCGCCAGCTTCTGGACGGCTGGATCGGTTTCTGCCTGGTCTGTTCGGTCGGCGCGATCGCCAATGTCGGGGTGGCGGCGTTCCTCCACGACGTGCAGCAGGCGCAATGGGCGCCCTCGGCGCTCGCCGGCATCCTGGTGGCGGCGGTGTGGAACTTCGCGCTGTCGTCGCGCTTCGTATGGGGCAGGTACTAAGATTTGATCCGGCTATAGCCGGATGCGGCGCCAGCCAGTGTGCGGTGCCTCGACAAAGCTAAGCCCAGCTGGAGAACCACATCCAGCGTTCGAACCCCCGCGGGCTGGACAAGGCCTGCGCGGCGAGGATCGGGTAGAAATAGGCGAACAGCCCGACGCACAGCACCAGGAACCACTCATCGTTGCGCTTCACGCGCGCCGCATAGTGGTGAAAGGCCACCGCCAGCACGACCGACAGGATGATGCCGGGCAGATAGTAATAATAATAGAAGCCGAGCGACTTGGGGATTACCGCCCACACCCCGAGCGCGAAGGTCCACAGGAGCGCGGCGGCGAGCGGCGCGGCCCCCTTTTCGCGCAGCCCAGCCCACCAGCACGCCGCCACCGCGACCAGCCCGCCCCACATGATCGCGGGATTGCCGATCAGCAGCACGCCGCGCGTCGCGCCCTGGTCGGGCTCGTAGAAATACCAGATCGGGCGGATCAGCAGTGGCCAGCTCCACCAGTCCGACTGGTAGTTATGCGGAGTCAGCGCCTGCGTCTGGAGCTTCCACATCTCGAGCTGGAAGGGGATCAGCTTGGCCAGCGTCAGCGGCTCGGTCGCGTAGAAGAAGGCGGGCGCGAAGGTCAGGAAATAAGTGGCGATGCTGACCGTGCCGAGGATCGCGAGGCCCGCCAGCCAGTTCATCCCGCCGAAGCGCTCGGCCTGCCCGCGCCGCAGCCACAGGAAGGCGACCCCGGCGAAGGCGACATAGGGCACCGCCGCCCATTTGACCGCGACGGCCGCGCCCAGCAGCACGGCGCAGGCCGCCCAGCGCCACAGCGCGCGCCGCGAATCGCTCCGCATCGCCCACAGGAAGGCGACGCCGCCCCACACCAGGAACATGCCGAGGAACGCGTCGAGCATCGCGATCCGCGCCTGCACGAACACCAATTGCCCCAGCGCCGCGAACAGCGCGGCGAACAGGGCCGGGCGCGTCGCGCGCGTCAGCAGCCAGGTAAAAGCATAGACGCCGACGATGGTCAGCGCGCCGGCGAGGCAGGCGGTCAACCGCCAGCCGATCGGATTGTCACCGGCCACGAGCATGCCGAGCGCGATCAGGATCTTGCCGAGCAGCGGATGCTCGATGTTCACCGGATGCGAGAGCTCGAGCAGCACGCGCGTGGCGGGCACATAATGGACTTCGTCGAAGGTCAGCTTGCTCGGCCGGTCGAGTCCGATGCCGAACAGCAGCAGCGCGGCAATGCCGATCAGCAGCGCCAACAGGACGGGGCGTTGTTCGAGGCGATCGAGCATCGGCGAGTTGGATAGCGTAGCTTTTGGGCGCCGTCACCCGCTGCCCTTGCGCGCCTGTGCCCTAGGCTTCTAGAGGGTTCGCCATGAAGCGCCGTACCGGACAAGACCGTAACGTCACCCGCAACTGGAAGCCCGCCACGCTCGCCGTGCGCGGGGGCACCGCGCGCAGCGAATGGGGCGAGACGAGCGAGGCGCTCTTCCTGACCTCGGGCTACGCCTATGATTGCGCCGGCGACGCCGCCGCGCGCTTCGCGGGCGACCAGCAGGGCATGACCTATTCGCGGCTGCAGAACCCGACGGTCGAGATGCTCGAACAGCGTATCGCCCTGCTCGAAGGCGCGGAGGCGTGCCGCGCCACCGCGAGCGGCATGGCGGCGATGACCGCGGCGCTGCTCTGCCAGCTGTCGGCCGGCGACCATCTGGTCGGCGGGCGCGCGGCGTTCGGCTCGTGCCGCTGGCTCACCGATACGCTGCTGCCGCGCTTCGGGATCGAGACGACGGTGATCGACGCGCGCGACCCGCAGCAGTTCGCCGACGCGATCCGCCCGAATACCAAGGTGTTCTTCTTCGAGACCCCGGCCAACCCGACGATGGACGTGGTCGACCTGAAGGCTGTGTGCGACATCGCGCGCGCGCGCGGCATCGTCACGGTGGTCGACAACGCCTTCGCCACGCCCGCGCTGCAGCGGCCGCTGGAGTTCGGCGCCGACGTCGTCGCCTATTCGGCGACCAAGATGATGGACGGGCAGGGCCGCGTGCTCGCGGGCGCGGTGTGCGGGACCGAGGCGTTCATCAACGACACGCTGCTGCCCTTCCACCGCAACACCGGGCCGACGCTGTCGCCTTTCAACGCCTGGGTGGTTCTGAAGGGGTTGGAGACGCTCGACCTGCGCATCCAGCGCCAGAGCGAGAATGCGCTGAAGGTCGCGCGCTTCCTCGAAACCCGCGTGCCGCGCGTCAATTTCCCCGGCCTGCCGAGCCACCCGCAGCACAATCTGGCGATGGCCCAGATGAGTGCGGCGGGGCCGATCTTCTCGTTCGAGCTCGACGGCGGGCGCACCCAGGCGCACGGCCTGCTCGACGCGCTCGGCCTTATCGACATCTCGAACAATATCGGCGATTCTCGCTCGCTGATGACTCACCCGGCCTCCACCACCCACAGCGGCGTCGCCGAGGACCAGCGCCTGATCATGGGCGTGGGCGAGGGGATGCTGCGCCTCAATGTCGGGCTGGAGGATCCGGAGGACCTGATCGCCGATCTCGACCAGGCGCTCGGCGCGGTCGGGTTGTGAAGGCGCTCTTCTCCGAGGAGGAAATCACGCGCGACATCGTCGTGCGCGTCTCGGTGAGCTATCTGCCCGAACAGTCCGAGCCCGATCGCGGCCGCTGGTTCTGGGCCTATCACATCCGCATCGAGAATGCGGGGCACCAGGCGGTGCAGCTGCTCACCCGCCACTGGATCATCACCGACGGCCGCGGTTCGCGCCATTCGGTGGAGGGTGAGGGCGTGGTCGGCGAGCAGCCAATGATCGCCCCGGGCGCGAGCTACGACTATGTCTCGGGCTGCCCGCTGGCGACGCCCACCGGATCGATGCAGGGCAGCTATCGCATGGTCGGCGCCGACGGCATGGAGTTCGACGTGGCGATCCCCAAATTCACCCTGTTGGCGCCGGCGGTAGCGGAATGAAGCGGACTCATCTTCCCCTGAACGGCCTGCGCGTGCTCGACGCCGCCGCGCGGCACCTCTCCTTCACACGCGCCGCGGACGAGCTGGCGGTGACCCCGGCCGCGGTCGGGCAGCAGATCCGCGCGCTCGAGGATACGCTCGGCGTCGTCCTCTTCCGCCGCACCACCAAGGGGCTCGAGCTGACGCCCGAGGCCGAGGCGGGGCTCGCGGCGCTGCGTGCCGGGTTCCTCCAGTTCGAGGAATCGGTGCGCGCGATGCAGGCGGGCCAGTCGTCCAAGTCACTGACCATCGCCGCACCGCGCGACCTGACCGAGAAATGGCTGATGCCGCGGCTCGCGGACATCGCGCGCGACGATGCCGAACTGCGCTTCGTGCTGATCGCCGCGGACGAGGCGATCGACTTCACCGAAGCCAATCTCGACCTCGCGATCCGCTGGGGTGAAGGTCCCGGCGAACATGAGGGCGAGGCGCTGGAGAGCGACGGCATGGTCACCGTCGCCCGCCCCGGATCGAATGCCGAGACGCCGATCGCCTGGCCCGGCTGCGTCGCCGAGGATGGCGTGGCGCTGGTGCGCGTCGGCGATGCCGGGCTTGCGCTTGACGCGGCGGCGCAGGGCCTCGGGCGCGCGACCGTGCCCGAGTTGCTCGCGCGCGACGATATCGAGGCAGGGCGCGTCGCAGTGGTCGGCGATCCCAAGCCCTCGCGGCTCGGCTACTGGATGGTCGCGCCGCTGCCGCAATGGCGGCAGAAGAAGGTCAAGACACTGGTCGAGGCATTGGGAGAGGCGTGATGCTGGCAACTCTTGTGGCGATGCTCGCATTGGCGCAGGAGGCACCCCGGTTTCCGCCCCATTATGCCGGCCGCGCCACGACCTGCCCGGTCGGCGGCGAGAAGTTCGATGCCCCGGCGCTGATGCACTATTCGACCTTCGGCGCGCTGCCCGACGGGCAGCCGATCGGGTCGATCGGCTTTCCCATCCTGCTCGCCGAGTGCCCGGGCAACGGGCTGGTGATCTTTGACGAGTTCACGCCCGAGCAGGTGGCGAAGCTCGGGCCGCTGGTCGCGAGCGACGCCTATAAGGCCCTGCGCGGCGCCGAGAGCAGCTACTACCGGGCCTCCTGGCTGGCCGACGCGCTGGGAGACAAGAAGCAGGCGGCGTGGCTGCTGCTGTCCGCGACCTGGGAAGCCAAGAATACCGACCCGGCCAGTGAGCGGGCGCGCCGCTACAACGCCGCGTTCGCCGCGGCGGCGACGGCGGTGCCGGCTGACGCCAAGGACTTCCAATCGATCGCGCTGCGCGCCCGTGCCGCCAACGCCCTGCGCGAGCTGGGCCAGTTCGACGAGGCGGAGGCGTTGCGTGCTGGCATCGTCGTCGCGCCGGACGCGGGCGGTGACGGCGAGGATGCGCCGAAGAACCGCGAGGGATGGTCGGGCTATCTCAAGAAGCTTGCGGGGCCGATCGCACGCAAGGATCCGGCGCGCCTGCCGATCGACATGATGGCGGACCGCGACGTGACGTTCCGCTGCCTCGGCCAGGAATATGCGGCGCGCCACAAGCAGCCTGCGCCGCCGCCCCTGACGGCGTTCGAGACCGAATATTGCGCACGGCCCGAGCTCGCCGCGGACCTCGCCGAGCACCGCAAGAAACTCGCCGCGGAGTGATCGCGCCGCGCGACACACCGGTGCTCCAGACGCCGCGGCTGATCCTGCGCCCGCGCCGGATCGAGGACGCCGACGCGCTGCATGCCGCGTTCGCCGATGCCGAGCTGATGACCTATTGGTCCGGCCCGCCGCATGAAAGTGTCGAGGAGACGCGCGCCGATTTCGCGCGCGAGGCGCCCGAGTGGCGCCGCTGGACGATCACGCTGCGCGGCGACGACACGGCGATCGGCCTGGTCGCGGCGGGCGAGAAGCGGCAGGGCAACGTCACCGAGCTCGGCTACATGCTCGCCCGCGCGCATTGGGGCGGCGGCATCGCCCGCGAGGCGGTGAGCGCGGTGATCGACCGCGTTTTCGCCGAGGGCCAGCGGCGCGTCTTCGCCGATACCGATCCAGACAATATGGGCTCGCGCGCGCTGCTCGAACGGCTCGGCTTCAAGTTCGAGGCGCTCCTACGCGCCGAATGGGAGACCCATCTCGGCGTGCGCGACACGACGATCTACGGCCTGCTTCGCGACGAGTGGCGCGGCGGCCGCTGAGCCGTCGCCTCAGGCGTCGATCGCTTCCTCGTCGAGCCGCGCTGCATTCTCCTGGATGAAGGCGAAGCGGTGCGCCGGGTTGGTGCCCATGAGGCGATCGACCAGGTCCTTCACCCCCGCGCGCTCCTCATATTCCTGGGGCAGGGTGATGCGGATCATGCCGCGCGTCTTCGGGTCCATCGTCGTCTCGCGCAGCTGTGCGGGGTTCATCTCGCCCAGGCCCTTGAAGCGCGCCACCTCGACCTTGCGGCCCTTGAACTCGTTCGCCTCGATCTCGGCACGATGCGCGTCGTCGCGCGCGTAGAGCGACTTGGTCCCGGCGGTCAGCCGGTAGAGCGGCGGCTGGGCGAGGTAGAGATGCCCGCGGCGCACCACCTCCGGCATCTCCTGGAAGAAGAAGGTCATCAGCAGCGTCGCGATATGTGCGCCGTCGACATCGGCGTCGGTCATGATGACGATGCGTTCGTAGCGCAAATTGTCGGGCACGCAGTCCTTGCGTGTGCCGCAGCCCAGCGCCTGGATCAGGTCGGCGATCTCGCTGTTCGCGCCGATCTTCGCCGAGGTGGCGCTGGCGACGTTCAATATCTTGCCGCGGATCGGCAGGATCGCCTGGGTCTTGCGGTCGCGCGCCTGCTTGGCGCTGCCGCCCGCGCTGTCGCCCTCGACGATGAACAGTTCGGTGCCGGCGGGATCGTCGGCGGAACAGTCGGTGAGCTTGCCGGGGAGGCGCAGCTTGCGGCCCGAGGTCGCGGTCTTGCGCTTGACCTCGCGCTCCTGCTTGCGGCGCAGGCGATCGTCCATCCGCTCGAGCACATAGCCGAGCAGCGCCTTGCCGCGGTCCATGCGGTCGGCGAGGAAATGGTCGAAATGGTCGCGCACAGCCTTTTCGACCAGGGCGGTCGCCTCGGGCGAGGTCAGCCGATCCTTGGTCTGCGACTGGAATTGCGGTTCGCGGATGAACACCGAGAGCATCAGCTCGGAGCCGACCATGATGTCGTCGGCGGTGATGTCCTTGGCCTTTTTCTGTCCGACGAGGTCGCCGAACGCGCGGATACCGCGCACCAGTGCCTGGCGCAGCCCCTGCTCGTGCGTGCCGCCGTCGGGCGTGGGGATGGTGTTGCAGTACCAGCTGTAGGAACCGTCGCTCCACAGCGGCCACGCCACCGCCCATTCGACCCGGCCCTGGCCTTCGGGAAACTCCTGGCCGCCCGAGAAGAATTCCGCCGTCGCGCCCTCGCGCGTGCCGAGCTGTTCCTTGAGGTGATCGGCAAGACCGCCGGGGAACTGGAACACCGCCTCGGCAGGCGTATCGTCGCTGATCAGTTCGGGATCGCATTTCCAGCGGATCTCGACGCCTGCGAACAGATACGCCTTGGAGCGCGCCAGCTTGTAGAGCCGCGCCGGCTTGAACTGCATCTCGCCGAAAATCTCGGAATCGGGAACGAAGCTCACCACGCTCCCGCGCCGGTTGGGGATTCCGCCGAGATGCTCGAGCGGACCCAGCGTCTGGCCCTGGCTGAAGCGCTGGCGATAGAGCTGCTTGTCACGCGCCACCTCCACCACCGTGTCGACCGACAGCGCATTGACCACGCTGATGCCGACGCCGTGCAGACCGCCGGACGTCGCATAGGCCTTGCCCGAGAATTTGCCGCCCGAATGGAGCATCGAGAGGATCACCTCGAGCGCCGACTTGTCCGGGAATTTGGGATGCGGGTCGATCGGAAAGCCGCGGCCATTGTCGCTGATCGTCAGCCGGTTGCCGGCCTCCAGCGTCACCTCGATCCGGTTGGCGTGCCCCGCCACCGCTTCGTCCATCGCATTGTCGAGCACTTCGGCGGCGAGGTGGTGTAGCGCGCGCTCGTCGGTGCCACCGATATACATGCCCGGGCGGCGGCGGACCGGCTCGAGCCCCTCGAGCACCTCGATCGACGAGGCGTCATAGGCATTGGCGGGCGTTGCGGAAGCGGGCTGGAACAAATCGGAGGACATCGTCCCGTTGCTATATCGTGCCGCGGCGCAGGGGCAAGCGATGCCGTCGACACGTCCGCTGCGGATCGTTTCGATGCGCAACCGTCATCATTCTGCGCTATGTTGGCCCGCACGGATCGTAGGGGGACGACCATGCCCTTTCTGGACGATGATTTCATCGACATGCGCTGCGACGACGGCAGCATCTGGCACCTCTATTGGGGCGACGAGGTAGAGCTGGTCTCGACCAGCGCCGCCGGCCACCGCATCAAGGCGCTGGAGCATGGCGGCAAGGTGCGGCGTGAGGGGCTCGTCAAATCCTCGGCGCGGTTCCGCGACACCGCGCTGCTGCGCCTGTCGATGATCGACGTGCAGCAGGGCGACGGGCTGATCCTGGAGACGCCGGGGCGCAAGACGATCTTCATCGACGGCGGCGACAACAAGCTGTTCGCGCGCCACGCCGCCTTCCGCTTTCGCGGCACCAGCGTGGCCGATCCGCTCAAGGTCGACCTGCTACTCGTCACCCATGGCGATGCCGACCATTTCGAAGGGCTCAACATCCTGCAGGGGACCGAGACCGAGGACGGGATCGACGAGCGGCAACGGCTCTTCATCGTCCCGCTGCGTTATTACCATAACGGCATGGTCAAGCGGCCAGGCAACAAGCCCGACGGGGTGGCGCGCAAGGACCTGGAGATGCTGGGCGCGATCACCGAGGTCGACGGCGTG
Organism: Sphingomonas sp. BT-65; assembly: GCF_026107375.2. NCBI lineage: Bacteria > Pseudomonadati > Pseudomonadota > Alphaproteobacteria > Sphingomonadales > Sphingomonadaceae > Sphingomonas > Sphingomonas sp. BT-65. Next base: position 1,838,687 of record NZ_JAPCIA010000001.1, on the reverse strand, counting down.
CCGTTCGTCACCGGCCTGGTCGACGATCCCGCCGACGTGCCCGAGATCGAGCGCAACAAGCATTTCAAGCCATGGGTCAAGGCGCTGGAGACCTGGGACGCGCGGACCATGGCCCTGACCGGCGCACCGATGGTCCGCCGCCGGATCGATCATTTGAGCACCGATGCGTTCGATTTCCTGCACGAGGACGGTGTCGTCGTCGAGCTGCTCGGACCGATCAGCGAACCGACGCCGAACGGACCCGGCCTGCGCTTCCTGCGCACCCCGCCGAGCAATGCCGACATGATGCTCGGCACCTTTCCGCCGCCGGGCAAGGGCAGCTGGTCGGACAGCCACACGATCAACGGCCATTCGATCACTTTTCGCCTGCGCTACGGCAATGTCCGCTTCATGTTCACCGGCGACATGAACCAGGAATCGATGGCGCGGATGCGTGCGGCGCTGCCCAATGCCGCCTTGCGCTCGGAAATCCTCAAGACGCCGCACCATGGCGCGGCGGACTTCGACATGGAGTTCCTGAAGGAGGTCGGTGCGGTCGTCTCGATGATCTCGTCGGGTGACGAGAGTGCGGCCAAGGAGCATATCCACCCGCGTGCCACGCTGATGGCGGCGCTGGGCAAGGCCTCGCGCACCACGCCCGCGGTGATCTTCTGCACCGAACTCGCCGCGTTCTTCGCGATGCGCGGACCCTCGCGCGATCTCGATCCCGGCGCGAAGGAGAAGCCGGTCTATTTCGGGTTCGAGCGCACCAACTACGGCATCATCCACATCCGCACCGACGGCACGCGTGTGCTCGCCTTCACCCACTCGGGCGAGCGCGGCACCAACGAAGCCTATCGCTTCGCGGTCTCGGCCAACGGGGACATCGCCTTCGCGCCCAAGCCCGTGTCGGTCAGCGCGCCAAAATTGCCTTAGGGCGGATATTCGACCTCCGATCCTCCCCCGCCAGGGGGAGGTGGCGCGAAGCGCGACGGAGGGGAAGGAAGCACACCGCCAGCGTTCTGGCATCCGCCCCCTCCGTCAGCCTGCGGCTGACACCTCCCCCTGGCGGGGGAGGATTTCCAAGTTACCGAACCCGCGGGCCGCCATAAGGCAGCGGCGGCGGCGGACGGCGGTCGCGGCGGGGCAGCTGCGCCTGATAGGCGTGGCCGCAATGCGCGACGCAATAGGGGAAGCCCGGGTTCACCTTGTCGCCGCAGAAGTGGAAGTCGGGCTCACCGGGATGGCCGAGCGGCCATTTGCAGATCTTGTCGTTGAGGTCGAGCAGGCTGGTCTTGCCCTCGATCTCCTTGCTCGGCTTGGCCGGCACCAGGCGGCGCGGCGGCGCGGGGGCGATCGGCGGAGTCTGCTCGCCGGGATTCTGACGGATGAAGCCGCCCGGGCCGACCGAGCGCAGCACCGGACCGTCCGCCTTGGGCGTGGCGGGCACCGCAGTGGCGGCAGCCGGCTCAGCCTCGCGCGGCTGGGGAGCCGGGGCGGGGGCGGGCCTGGGCGCGGGAGCCGGCTTGGGTGCCGGCGCGGCCTCGGCGGCGGGTGCGGCCGCCTTCGCCTCGGGCGCATTGGGCTTTACGGGCGAGGGGCGCGAGGCGAGGCCGAGGCGGTGCGCCTTGCCGATCACGGCATTGCGGCTCACCCCGCCCAGTTCCTCGGCGATCTGGGTGGCGGTCATGCCGCTGTCCCACATCTTGCGCAGCGTCTCGATCCGTTCGTCGGTCCAGCTCATTCAAACGTCCTTACATCATCCCCGTTGCGGGGCGCGGCGGCAGCCTTTACCCGGCCTTGATATGGCCGAACAACCCCAGCCGCATGAAACCATGATCCCCGCCCCCGGCGTTCCGGTGATTCGCAACGTCAATTGGGGAGGGCTGTCGACGCTATATGTGAAGGAGGTGCGCCGGTTCTTCAAGGTGCAGCTCCAGACGATCTGGGCGCCGGCCGTCTCGCAGCTGCTGTTGCTGGTGGTGTTCACCACCGCGCTCGGCGCGCGCGGCGAGGTGTCGGTGGGCGGAGTCGGCGTCCCCTTCGGCACCTTCATCGCGCCGGGGCTGGTCATCATGGGGATGCTCAACAACGCCTTCGCCAATTCGAGCTTCTCGCTGCTGGTCGGCAAGATCCAGGGCACGATCGTCGACTATCTGATGCCGCCGCTCTCCACTGGCGAGCTGCTCGCGGCGCTGTGCGGCGGCGCGGTGACGCGCGCCTTCTGCGTCGGCGCGACGGTGTGGCTGGCGATGCTGCTGTTCCTCGGCGCGGTGATGATCCCGCAGAACCCGTTGGCGGTGCTGTGGTTCGGCTTCTTCGGCGCGCTGATGCTCGCCTTTCTCGGCGTGCTGACCTCGATCTGGGGGGAGAAGTTCGATCACGCCGCGGCGGTGACCAATTTCGTGGTCGCGCCACTGACCTTGCTCTCGGGCACCTTCTATTCGGTCGATCGGCTCTCGCCCGCTTTCCAGACGGTGAGCCATTTCAATCCGTTCTTCTACGTGATCTCCGGCTTCCGCTACGGCTTCCTCGGGGTGAGCGACGGCTATGTCTCGATCTGGACCGCGGGCGGTATCGTGCTGGCGATCGACGTGGTGCTGGGTATCGCCTGCTATCTCCTCCTGCGCAGCGGGTGGAAGCTCAAGAACTAGCGGGGGTTGCCGCTCCGTTTCGGGGGCGATAAAAGCGCGCTCCGGGCGGTCCGGTTGGGCCGCCTTTGTCGTTTCCGGAGTCCAACCCTCAAGCCTAGGAGGAGCAGTCCAATGTCGATCACCCCGCTCATGCCCGTCTACCCGCGGTGCGATGTGCGTCCGGTGCGAGGCGAGGGCTGCTATCTGATCGGCGAGCGAGGGGAGCGTTACCTGGACTTCGCCGCGGGCATCGCGGTCAACGCGCTGGGCCATGGCCATCCGCACGTCACCAAGGCGATCGCCGAGCAGGCCGCGACGCTGATGCACGTCTCCAACCTCTACGGCTCGCCGCAGGGCGAGGCGCTGGCGAAGCGCATCACTGACAATTGCTTCGCCGATACGGTGTTCTTCACCAATTCCGGCGTCGAGGCGATCGAGTGCGCGATCAAGACCGCGCGCCGCTATCACTATGTCAACGGCAACCCGCAGCGGCACAAGCTGATCACCTTCAAGAACGCCTTTCACGGCCGTTCGATCGGAGCCATTTCGGCCACCGACCAGCCCAAGATGCGCGACGGGTTCGAGCCGCTGCTGCCGGGCTTTGCATATGCGAAGTTCAACGATCTCGAAGGCGCGGTGTCGTTGATCGACGACGAGACCGCCGGCTTCCTGGTCGAGACGGTGCAGGGCGAGGGCGGGATGACTGCCGGCACGCTCGAGTTCATCCAGGGCCTGCGCAAGGCGTGCGACGAACATGGCCTGCTGCTGATTCTCGACGAGATCCAGTGCGGCTATGGCCGAACCGGCAAGTTCTTCGCCTATGAGCATTACGGCATCACGCCCGATATCATGACCGTGGCGAAGGGGATCGGGAACGGCTTCCCGCTCGGCGCCTGCCTCGCCACGGAAGAGGCGGCCAAGGGCATGGTGTTCGGCACGCACGGCTCGACCTATGGCGGCAACCCGCTCGCCATGGCGGCGGGTCAGGCGGTGCTCGACGTGATGCTCGAGCCCGGCTTCTTCGAGCATGTCGAGAAGATGGGCGAGCGGCTGCGCGCGGCGTTCGAGCAGCTGATTCCCAACCATGACCATCTGTTCGACGAGATCCGCGGCAAGGGGCTGATGCTCGGCATCAAGCTCAAGGAACCGGCGGTGAGCCGCGAGTTCGTGGCGCATCTGCGCGACAATCACGGGCTGCTGACCGTCGCGGCGGGCGAGAATGTGTTCCGCGTGCTGCCGCCGCTGGTGATCGACGAGAGCCATATCGCCGAGTGCATCGAGAAGCTGAGCGCAGGCGCGCGCAGCTACGTGCCGCCGGCGGACGATTGATCCTTCCCGCCGGCGCCGCAGCGCGGTGCCGGCGGTGACGGGGGAGCCTTCACATGACCTATCGCAACTTCCTGAGCCTTTCCGATGCCGGGCCTGACGGCGTCGCCGCGATCCTCGTTGACGCGATCGACCGCAAGCGCGCCCGCGCCGGCCTGCCCAAGGGCGCGCCCGACGCCGACGCGCCGCTCGCCGGCCATACGCTGGCAATGGTGTTCGAGAAGAACTCGACCCGCACTCGCGTCAGCTTCGAGATGGCGATCCGCCAGCTCGGCGGCAGCGCCGTGGTGCTCGACGCCGCGACCAGCCAGCTCGGCCGCGGCGAGACGGTGGCGGACACCGCGCGCGTGCTCTCGGGCTATTGCGACGCGATCATGGTGCGCACCGACGATCACGCCAAGCTGCTCGAAATGGCCGACTATGCCACGGTGCCGGTGATCAACGGCCTGACCGACGACAGCCATCCCTGCCAGATCATGGCCGATCTCCAGACGATTCTGGAGAGCGGCAAGGCGCTGCCCGGGCTCAAGGTCGCCTGGCTCGGCGACGGCAACAACGTGCTGGCCTCGTTCATCGAGGCGGCGGGGCTGATGCATTTCGACGTGGTCGCCGCCTGCCCGCAGAGCTTCGCGCTGCCCGAAAGCGCGATGGCGGCGGGCAAGGGCCGCGCGCGCACCGTCAACGATCCCGCCGAGGCGGTCGCCGGCGCCGATGTGGTCGTCACCGACACCTGGATCTCGATGGGGCAGCAGCATGCGGACGCGAAGCTCGCCGCGCTCGCCCCCTATCAGGTGACCGCGGCGCTGATGGCCAAGGCCAAGCCCGACGCGAAGTTCCTCCACTGCCTCCCCGCGCATCGCGGCGAGGAAGTGACCGGCGAGGTGATCGACGGGCCGCAGTCGCTGATCTGGCCCGAGGCGGAGAACCGCCTCCATGCCCAGAAAGCCGTGCTGCGCTGGTGCTTCGGCCAGATCGGCGCCGATCTCGGATGAGTTGAAGCGCGGGTTCGCGATCCCATATTCCCGCGAAACCCGACAATCCGTTCGTCTCGATTGTGGTCTGGCATTGCCGGACCCCGGTTCGCTTGAACGGTGGAGACAAGACAGTGACCAACCCCGCCGATCTCGACCGCACGGTCAACTTCACCTTGCCGGCGCGCCATGCGCGCGGCCGCGTCGCGCGGTTGGGGCCGGTGCTCGACCGCATCCTCGAGGCGCACGCCTATCCCGCGCCGATCGAGCGCGTGCTCGCCGAGGCGCTGACGCTGACCGCGTTGCTCGGCTCGACGCTCAAGGACACGACGGGCCAGCTCACGCTGCAGGCGCAGACGCCGGCGCAACGCGGCGGCGGCATCGTCAGGCTGCTGGTGTGCGACTATAAGGGCGGCGAGCTGCGCGGCTATGTCGATTTCGATGCCGAGCGGCTGGCGGAGCTGGGCGCGAGCCCGTCGCTCTACGCGCTGTTCAACCAGGGCTATCTCGCGATCACCTTCGACCAGGTGGCGACCGGCGAGCGCTATCAGGGCATCGTCCCGCTCGACGGCGGCTCGCTGGCCGAGGCTGCGGAGAATTATTTCGATCAGTCCGAGCAGATCCCCAGCCTAGTGCGGCTCGGCGTCGGCCATGACGCGCGGGGCAAGTGCGTCGCCGGCGGGCTGTTCCTCCAACACCTCCCCGAGGGGGAGGAGGGCGGCGAGCGGCTGCATACGCGCGACCATCATCCCGAATGGGAGCATGTCGAGGCGCTCGGCGGGACGATGGGCGCCGACGAGCTCGCCGACCCGGCGATCCCGCTCGAGACCCTGGTGTGGCGGCTGTTCAACGAGGAGGATGAGGTGCGCGTGCAGGGCGGAGTGGAACTCGCCCGTGGCTGCCGCTGCGACTCTGCCTATATCGAGTCCGTGCTCGCCAAGTTCAGCGCCGAGGACCGCGCGGAGATGGCGGAGGACGGGATCATCACGGTGGACTGCGCCTTTTGCGCGCAGAAGTTCCCCATCGCGGTGAGTGACGCCGCGCCGCAACCATAATTGTCAGGTAAACGAAAGGCGAATCGTGCTAGAGGAGCGATGAAATGAGAAAATTCGCTTTTATCGGCACAGCATCGGCGTTGCTCGTTGCTGGCAGCGGCTATGCGCTTGCCCAGTCCGGCACGCTTGCCGCACTCGCAAAGATCGAGCGCGGCGAGTGGCAGCTGCGCGCCTCCGACGGCAGCACCCGCTCGATCTGTGTCACCGATCCGCGCGTGCTGCTCCAGCTGCGTGAGCGTTCCGCCGGCTGCACCAACTTCGTCGTCGAGAACGGGCCGAACACCGGCCGGATCACCTTCACCTGCCCGAGCGGCAAGAGCGACACGCGGATCACGGTGGAAACGCCGCGACTGATCCGCCTCGAGACGCAGGGGATTATCCGCGGCCTGCCCTTCACCGAGGAATATGAAGGGCGGCGTACCGGCATGTGCAAGGCGGCCGCGCGCTAGGCCGTCGTCAATCCTCCCCCGAGCGGGGGGAGGTGGCGCCTTGCCGCGTCCCGGCAAAGCCGGTAGCCGGAGCCGATGACCGACAATTCGACGTCCCGCGCGCCGATCGCCGTCGCCCTGATCTCGGGCGGCCTCGACTCGTTCGTGTCCGCCGCGCGCGCCCGCGCCGACGGCTATCGCCTGCTCGCGCTCTCGGTCGACTATAACCAGCGTCACCAGGTCGAGCTCGCTGCGGCGCGCCGCATCGCCGCATCGCTCGGCGCCGAGCGCCATGTCGTGCTTCCGCTCGACCTGTCGCAGTTCGGCGGCTCGGCGCTCACCGCCGACATCGACGTGCCCAAGGGCGGAGTCGGGGAGGATATTCCCGTCACCTATGTCCCCGCGCGCAATACGATCTTCCTCAGCCTCGCGCTCGGCTGGGCCGAGGCGGCGGGCGCGCGCGACCTCTATATCGGCGTCAATGCGCTCGATTATTCGGGCTATCCCGATTGCCGGCCCGAGTTCATCGCGGGGTTCGAGAAACTCGCCGAGCTTGCGACCAAGGCGGGCGTCGAGGGCGAGCCGTTCCATGTCCACGCGCCGCTGCAGGACATGACCAAGGCCGGCATCGTCCGCGAGGGCGTGAGGCTCGGGCTCGATCTCGGGCTCAGCTGGTCGTGCTACGATCCCGCGCCGGGCGGGCTGCATTGCGGCCTGTGCGACAGCTGCCGGCTGCGCTCCAAGGGCTTCGAGGAAGCGGGCGTCCCCGACCCGACCCGCTACGCGCAGCACCCATGACCTATGCGGTCAAGGAGATGTTCCTCACCCTCCAGGGCGAGGGAGTGAATGCCGGCGCGCGCGCTGTGTTCGTGCGCTTTGCCGGCTGCAACCTGTGGTCGGGGCGCGAGCAGGACCGCGCCGCGGCGGTGTGCAAATTCTGCGACACCGATTTCGTCGGCACCGACGGCCTGGGCGGCGGCAAATTTGCCGATGCGGATGCACTGGCCGCGGCGGTCGAGGGCTTCTGGGGCGAAGGACGCGAGCGGCGGTTCGTGGTGCTGACGGGGGGTGAGCCGATGCTCCAGGTCGACGGCGCGCTGGTCGACGCGTTGCATGCACGCGGCTTTCGCATCGCGATCGAGAGCAACGGGACGCTGCCCGTGCATCCCGGCATCGACTGGGTGTGCATCAGCCCCAAGGCGGGGAGCGAGGTGGTCCAGCGCGCGGGCGACGAGCTCAAGCTGGTCTGGCCGCAAGCGGGCACCGACGTCGCGATGCTTGAGACCTGGGACTTTGCCCATTTCCTGGTCCAGCCGATGGACGATGCCCACGCCGCCGCCAATGTCCAGGCGGCGGTGGATTTCGCGCTCGCTCGCCCGAAATGGCGCCTGACGCTTCAGGCGCACAAATCGCTGGGGCTGCGTTAGGGCGGATCGGGATCAGCCCATCTTGGGATGAAGTGCCCAATTCCTCCCCCGGAGGGGGAGGGGGGCGCCGCAGGCGGTGGAGGGGTACTCTCCCCACGCGACATCGTTTGTGGAGGTTACCCCTCCATCATCGCTTCGCGATGCCACCTCCCCCTCCGGGGGAGGAATTATGGAATATCGATCCTGCTCACCGCTTCGGCTGGCACCGCTGCGGCGAATACACGTCCTTGCGCCAGCATTTCTCGTTGGCGAGCATCGGCGCCACCACTGCGGGCACATGTGCGAAATACATGCTAGGGAATTGCTGCTCGCCCCAGCGGATCAGGCTGTTGCGGATCTCGCGCAGCCGCTGCGCCGCGACCTCGCCGAACTGGCCGCGCGGCGTGAACACCACCTGATTCGAGACATCGTCGGCCGCGGCGCAGAAGGTGAGCTGGGCATGCACCGCCGAGAAGCTCGAATAGACCTTGGTGCCATATTGATCGAGCGCCATCTGCCCCGCCTTGGCGGTCTTGTTGGTGCGCATGAAATATTTGGTCAGCGTGGTGTAGGAGCTGTTGAGCTCGGCGGCATGGTCCTTGAGGATGGTGTTGTAGTTGGGCAGCGTCAGCAGCGTCGGCGCGAACTGGCACTGCAGCGCGGCGACGTTGAGCGCGGCGCGCAGGTTCCACACCATCGCCGCGCGCAGCTCGGGCTGGGTGGCGCCGGGCAGCGCCTGCGCCAGCACGCCCGGCTCCTCGCCGGTGATGCGCGGGCCGGAGATGTCCGGGCCCTTGAAATAGAATTGCGCCGATGCCGGCGCCGCAATGCAGAGCGCCGCCGTTGCGGCACCCATGCAAACCAAACGCGAAACGAGCATCCTCAACCCCTTGAACTCGAATACCGTGCGCCCGGGTTACGGATTTTTTACCGCGCTCCCAAGCGCTTTTTGACCCCGGCTTCGTTGCGGCGGCGCAAGGAGCCGCAGGAATGCGGAGCCGCCGGTTCAACCTTACCAGACCCACCGGAATCGAAAGGGCCGCCCGGTTGCCGGGCGGCCCTCGACAAACTGCAATTCGCTTGGGCGCGAGATTACATGCCGTTGCCCATGGCGTCGTTGCCCATCGACATGGTGTCGTTGGCCATGCCCATGTCGTTGCCGGTGGCGCCGTCGACCATGGTCATATTGTCGCTGGTGGTGCCATCGAGCACCGGGTCGGTCGCGTTGACGTCCGTCACAGCGGTGTTGTCAGCGGTGGTCTCGGTCTTCTCGCCGCAAGCCGAAACCAGCAGCGCGGCGCTGGCGATCATCGAACCGGCAACGGCCTTGGTGAAAAGTGCACGCATGTATGAGGCTCCCTAGATACGGTGGGGCCGGCGCATTGGCCGTTATTCCCCGAACCGGCGTGGACATTAGTCGCTTCGTGCCTTGCTCTCAACCCCGCTTCTGGGCGGTGCATGCGCCGCCCAGCGAGTCGAGAAAGGCCGGGAACGCTAACGCAAGCGCAGCGTCAAAGGTTGCCGGAGAAATGTCTTTTCCGAGCGCGGCGGCGCTGGTGACCGGGAATTCGGGCAGTCCGCACGGAACGATCCCGTTGAAATCATTGAGGTTCGGGTCGAGATTGACGGCGAAGCCGTGCATCGTCACCCAGCGCCGCACGCGTACCCCGATCGCGCCGATCTTGGCCTCGCTGCCGCCATCGCGGGTCCAGATCCCGATCCGCCCCTCGGCGCGGAAGGCGTTGATGCCCAGCCCGGCCAATGCCGCGATCACCCAGCCCTCGAGCGCGTGAACATAGCAGCGCACGTCCTTGTTGCGGCGACCCAAGTCGAGCATCGCATAGCCGATCCGCTGTCCCGGCCCATGATAGGTGTAGCGCCCGCCGCGCCCGGTCGCGAACACCGGGAAGCGCGGATCGATCAGCTCGGCCGGGTCGGCGCTGGTGCCGGCGGTATAGACCGGAGGGTGTTCGAGCAGCCAGATCAGCTCGTCCGCCTCGCCCTGCTGGATCGCGGCGACCCGCGCTTCCATCGCCGCCAGTGCCTCAGGATAGGGCACGCGCCCCTCCGCCACCTGCCACTCGATGCCGCTCTTCGTCTCCATCGCGCGCAAATGGCGCGTTGTGTGCCGCTTCGCAACCGGTGGCGCGGCTCGGCAGGATCGGCTAACGGTTCGCAATAAGGGGTGAAACATGATCAGCATGGGTACCGTCTGGGATCGGACGGCGGAATTTCTGAGCGACAATCTGGGAACGATCCTGCCGATCGCGCTGACCGCGATCTTCGTTCCGGCCGCGATCAGCGGCAGCCTTGGTGAGCTGAACCGCGGTGCCACGCCCGGGCTGGCGGCGGGGCTCGGCCTCGCCTCGCTGCTGCTCGCGGTGGTGACATTCTGGGGCCAGCTCGCAATCACCGCGCTGGCGCTCGATCCTTCGCTCGGCAAGGGCGCGGTGCCTGCCGCCACGCGCCGGCTGCCCGCCGGATTGCTGGTGATGATCGTGCTGCTGCTCGCGGCGCTGCTGCTGGCGATCCCGGTCGGGGTGATCCTCGCCCTCAACGGCGTCGATTTCAGCGCGGCCACGCCCGGCGCGATGCCGCAGGTGCCGCCCGCCGCCGCGTTGTGGGTGACTCTCTACGTCCTGGCCCTGCTGCCGGTGCTGCTGTGGCTCGCCGCGCGGCTCGCGGTCGTGCTGCCCGCGCTGGTCGGCGAACGGCTGGCGATCGGCGCGATTCCGCGCAGCTGGCGGCTGACCGGTGGGGTAGCGCTCAAGATCGTCGGCGTGCTGATCCTCTATGCGGTGGTGGCCACCGTCGCCAGCCTCGCCGCCACCACGGCGTTCGGCGCGGTCATCACGCTGGTCGCCGGGCGCGGCGAGGACGGCCTGTCGCTCGCCACCGTGCTCACCGGAACCGTCGGCGGCGCGGTGTCGACCGCGTTCACGGTGCTCGGCACTGCGTTCACCGCCAAGCTGTTCCTCGCGCTGCGTGCGGCCAAAGAGGCTGCCGCCGCGCAATGAGGCTGTCCCTTGGCAGCACGCTCGCCGATGCTGCGGCCCTGTGGCGCTCCGAGCGCGACCTCGTCGTCCGCATCGCGGGGGTCTTCTACCTGTTGCCGATCCTCGCGCTGGCGATGCTGGCGAGCGGGATGGCGCTGCCCGACCAGGCGACGCCCGAGCAGGTGAGTAAGGCGGTCAGCGACTTCTATCGCGCCAACCTGGTCTGGCTGCTGCTGATCTCGGCCGCGCTCGAATTCGGCACGCTGGCGCTGCTCAAGCTCTTCCTGCAGGGCGGCAACACGGTGCGCGGCGTGCTCCAGGCGGCGGCGGTGCGGCTGCTGCCCTTCGTCCTGCTCGGTTTCGCCAATGGCGCGGTGATGCAGCTCGGCTTCACGCTGTTCGTCCTTCCCGGCGTCTACATCTTCGGCCGCACCTGGATGATGGGCGCCGCCTATGCCGCGGAGCCGGGTCGCGGGCTGTTCGGGGCGATCGAGCGCGGCTTTCGCCTCAGCACCGGCAACGGCTGGCGCCTCGCGCTGCTGGGGTTCGGCGTGGCGATGGTGATCGGCGCCGGGGCGCTCGCGCTGCTGATCGTGGCGCAGATGCTGATCGCGGCGGCGGGGAGCGCGCAATGGGCGCAGGCGGTGTTCCTCGTTCCCGTCGCCGCAGCGGCCTCCGCCGCTTATGCCGCCTTCACGCTGGTGCGCGTCGCCGCCTATCGCCGGCTGGCGGGGTCGAGCAACGGGATGTGAGGCGCCGCTTCGCGCGGCACATGGCCTGACAGGCGCGGATCGGGGAAGGTTTCGACCGCGCGGCTGAACGCCGTGAAGCCGCTCGCCCGGTAGAAGCCCAGCGCCGACGGGTGGTCCAGCGTGCAAGTATGCACCCACACCCGCGTTACCTCCTTCCGCCAGGCACGCGCGAGGGCTTGCGCCATCAGCCAGCGGCCATGCCCCTGCCCGGCGAGTTCGGGCACCAGCCCGAAGAAGGACAATTCACACGTTCCCGCTTCGCGGAAGTCGAGTTCGAGCAGCCCGATCTCGATCCCGCGCGGGTCGGCCACCGCGAAGATCTCGACGCCGGGATGATGGATGATCGCCGTCAGCCGCGCCTCGTCCATGATGAGGCGCGAGAACCACAGCCACGGCTCACCGACGCGGCGAAACAGTGCGCGATACTTGTCCGGCGCGGGCTTCTCCCACTTCACCAGCCGCAGCGGCGAATCGGGCAGGGGACGGGGCCGCGGGCGCTCCAGCATCTCCAGGCTGGTGACGATCGTCGCCACCTCGCCCGGCTTGACCGGAATCAGCCCCATGTAGCGACCGGCGGCAGGCTCATCAGGATCGCGTCGATATTGCCGCCGGTCTTGAGCCCGAACAGCGTTCCCCGATCATAGACCAGGTTGAACTCGGCATAGCGCCCGCGCCATTCGAGCTGCCGTGCCTTGTCCGCCTCGGTGAAGGGCGTGGCCATCCGCCGCCGCACGATCGCGGGGAAGATGGCGAGGAACGCCCGCCCGACATCCCGGGTGAAGGCGAAGTTCGCGTCCCACGCGTCGCCCTCGCTGTCGAGGTGATCGTAGAAGATGCCGCCCACCCCGCGATGCACCTTGCGGTGGGGGATGTAGAAATAGTCGTCCGCCCATTGCTTGAACCGCGGATAATGCGCGGGATCGTGCGCGTCGCAGGCCGCCTGCATCGCCGCATGGAAATCGGCGGTGTCGTCCTCATAAGGAATCGGCGGATTGAGGTCGGCCCCGCCGCCGAACCAGCGCTTGGTGGTGCACAGGAAGCGCGTGTTCATGTGCACCGCCGGCACATGCGGATTGGCCATGTGCGCGACCAGGCTGATGCCGGTGGCGAAGAAGCGCGGATCCTCGCCCGCGCCATGGATCGACTTGGCGAAATCGCCCTCGAAAATGCCGCCGACGGTCGAGACGTTGACCCCGACCTTCTCGAACACCTTGCCCTTCATCACCCCGCGCACGCCGCCCCCGCCGGGCTCTCCGGAGGGATCGGCGCGGTCCCAGGGCGTGTAGTCGAACGCGGCGTCCGATCCCGCCTCGCGCTCGATTCCCTCGAATTCGGCGCAGATCAGGTCGCGCAACGCTTCGAACCAGGCGCGGGCGGTGGCTTGTTGGTCGTCGAGGGTCAGCATGCGCGGCCCCCTAGCCGATCGATGCGGCGAAAGGCCAGCCGCCGGTTTGCCGCAGCGCTTCCGCCAGCACGATCCCCACCGACACCGACAGGTTGAGCGAGCGCAGCCCCGGCGCCATCGGGATCACCACCCGCGCATCGGCCCGCGTATGAACGTGCTCGGGCGCCCCCGCGCTCTCGCTCCCGAACAGCAGGATATCGTCAGCGGCGAAGGCGAACGCGTGCAACGGCGTCGCCGCCCTGGTGGTCAGCAGCACGAGTCGGCCCGCCGCCTGCCCCGCAAAACCGTCCCAGTCCGCATGCCGGGAAACCTCGACATGATCGATATAATCCATGCCGGCCCGCGCCACGCGCTTGTCGTCCCACGCAAATCCCATCGGCTCGATCAGGTCGACCGGCGTCGCCAGGCACGCGCCGATCCGCAGGACGGCGCCGACATTCCCGGCAATATCGGGCTGGAACAGGGCAACTCGCATGGCTCTCCCGATAGGGCAGGGGCACTACCGGTCACAAGTGGGGGCCATCCTAGACAAAAAGGCGGTTGGCAAATGCGGCATGTGGCGTCTATCAGGCCGCCCAACCACCGGGGGCACCGGGGGATTTGGCGTGGCGTTCGCGCTTCGCCGCACCGGATTCGATAGAGGCGCACTCGCGCCAGGTTTTTGAAGTGCAAGGGCTGATGCATGGCAACGCTTGATGAAGCTGTTACCCCGGACGGAGCGACCGACGCGCCGGCCGATCCCCGCCGCCGCGACTATCTCGCGATCGGCGCGGTCGCCTGGGCTGGCGTCGGCGCAGGCGTCGTCGCGATCCCGCTGGTCCAGCAGATGAGCCCGTCGGCCGACGTGCTCGCGCTGTCGACCACCGAGCTCGACATCTCGGCGATCCAGCCCGGCCAGTCGATCAAGGCCAGCTTCCGCAAGCAGCCGCTGTTCGTCCGCAACCTGACGCCGAAGGAAATCGCCGAGGCGAACGCGGTGCCGGTCAGCGACCTGCGCGATCCGCAGACGCTCGCCGAGCGCACCAAGGCGGGCAAGGAAAACTGGCTGGTCACGCTCGGCGTCTGCACCCATCTCGGCTGCGTGCCGCTGGGCGCGGGCGAGGGCGAGAACAAGGGGCCGTTCGGCGGTTATTTTTGCCCGTGCCACGGCTCGGCCTATGACACAGCCGCCCGCATCCGCACCGGCCCGGCACCCAAGAATCTCGAGGTGCCGCCGTATGAATTCATTTCCGACACCGCGATCCGGGTCGGCTGAGGGGCGAACAGGCAATGAGCTTTCCCTGGGCAAAGCAGTATGAACCGAAGCACCCGCTGATGAAGTGGGTGGACGACCGGCTCCCGCTTCCGCGCTTCGTCTACAACGCGGTCGGCGCCGGCTATCCGGTCCCGCGCAACCTCAACTATTTCTGGAACTTCGGCGTGCTCGCCGGGATGTTCCTGGTGATCCAGATCGTCACCGGCATCGTGCTCGCGATGCACTATGCGGCGAACGCCGGGATCGCCTTCGACTCGGTCGAGCACATCATGCGCGATGTGAACGCCGGCTGGTTCCTCCGCTATGCGCACGCCAATGGCGCGTCGATGTTCCTGCTCGTCGTCTACATCCACATCGCCCGCGGCCTCTGGTACGGATCGTACAAGGCGCCGCGCGAGATGGTGTGGCTGCTCGGCGTCGTCATCTTCCTGCTGATGATGGCCACCGCCTTCATGGGCTATGTCCTTCCCTGGGGCCAGATGAGCTTCTGGGGCGCGCAGGTGATCACCGGCTTCTTCTCGGCGATCCCGGGCGTGGGCGAGACGATCCGCATCTGGCTGCTCGGCGGCTTCGCGCCGGACAACGCCGCGCTCAACCGCTTCTTCTCGCTCCACTATCTGCTGCCGTTCGTGATCGCCGGCGTGGTCATCCTCCACATCTGGGCGCTGCACATCCCGGGTTCGTCGAACCCGACCGGCGTCGAGGTGAAGAGCGAGCAGGATACCGTGCCGTTCCACCCCTATTACACCGCCAAGGACGGCGTCGGCGTCGGCGTGGTGCTGCTGGTGTTCGCGGCGCTGATCTTCTTCGCGCCAAACCTGCTGGGCCACCCGGACAACTATATCCCGGCCAACCCGCTCTCGACCCCGGCGCACATCGTGCCCGAATGGTATTTCCTGCCCTTCTACGCGATCCTGAAGTCGTTCACGATCGACTTCATCTTCCCGGCGAAGCTGTGGGGCGTGCTGGCGATGTTCGGCTCGATCCTGCTGCTGTTCTTCCTGCCGTGGCTCGACACCTCGCCGGTGCGCTCGGCCAATTACCGGCCGGCCTATCGCTGGTTCCTGCTGGTGCTGCTCGTCGACGTGATCGTGCTGGGTTACATCGGCGGCGCCGCGCCGTCGCCGGGCGTGATCCTGATCGGCCAGATCGCCACCGCCTATTACTTCCTGCACTTCCTCGTGATCCTGCCGATCGTGTCGGCGATGGAGCGTCCGCGTCCGCTGCCCAACTCGATCACCGAGGCTGTGCTGGCCGGCAAGGGTGGCACCTCGCCTGCGCAGACCGCGCTGGCTGCCGAATAAAAGGGGCTTGAGACAACATGGTTCGCATCGGCGGATTTATCATCGGCGTCGGCTTCGTCTTCGCCCTTCTCCTCGGCATCTGGGACACGGTCTACAACTGGATCAAGGAGCCCCCCGCGGCGACCGCGGAGCATGAATTCCACCATCATCCCAAGAAGGTGGACTTCTCGTTCAACGGCTTCTTCGGCAAGTACGACAACCGCCAGCTCCAGCGCGGCCTGCAGGTCTACAAGGAAGTCTGCGCCGCCTGTCACTCGCTGCGCCTGGTGTCGTTCCGCGACCTTCAGGCGCTGGGCTATGACGAAGGCCAGGTGAAGACGATCGCCAAGGGCTTCCAGGTCCCGTCGATCAACCCGGAGACGGGCGAGCCGGCGACCCGCGACGGCATCCCCTCGGATCGCTTCCCGTCGCCCTATGCCAACGACGTCGCCGCGCGCGCCGCGAACAACAACGCGATCCCGCCCGACCTCTCGCTGATGGCCAAGGCGCGCCACGACGGCAGCAACTACATCTACTCGCTGCTGACCGGCTATCAGGACCAGCCGGCCGAGCTGCTCAAGGAGTTCCCGGAGGCCAAGACGCCGCAGGGGCTGCACTACAACCCCTATTTCGCGACGCTCAACCTCGCGATGATCCCGCCGCTCAGTAACGGGCAGGTGACCTATTCCGACGGCACCGCCGCAACGCGCGACAATTACGCGAAGGACGTCGCGGCGTTCCTGACCTGGACCGCCGAGCCCAAGATGGAAGCGCGCAAGACCGCCGGTCTCGCGACGGTCATCTTCCTCCTGATCTTCTGCTTCCTCGCCTATGGCGCCAAGAAGCAGATCTGGCGGAACGTGAAGGACTGAGACCTTCGCCTGGACAAGTTTCTCCATCGGCCCGGGAAGCGATTCCCGGGCCGTTCGTTTGAAGGGATAAGACGATGCCTGCCGACGACCTCGCCGCGCTGATCCGCACCATCCCCGATTTCCCCAAGCCGGGGATCATGTTCCGCGACATCACCACGCTGCTGCTCGACCCCGCCGGGCTCGCCCGCGCGGTCGAGGGAATCGTCGACGCGGTGGACAGCCCGGTCGACCTCGTCGCCGGGATCGAGGCGCGCGGCTTCATCTTCGCCTCGCCCGTGGCGCTCGCGCTCGGCGCGGGCGTTCTGCTCGTGCGCAAGGACGGCAAGCTGCCCGGAGCCACCGTCGCCGAGGACTATGCCCTTGAGTACGGCACCGACCGTATTGCGATCCACGCCGACGCGTTCGCGCCCGGCGCGCGCGTGCTGCTGATCGACGACCTCATCGCCACCGGCGGCACCGCGCGCGCCGCGGTCCGGCTGCTGCGCAAGGCCGGCGCGCAGGTGACCGAGGCGGCGTTCGTGATCGACCTGCCCGATCTCGGCGGCGCCGACGCGCTGCGTGCCGAGGGCATCCATGTGACGGCCCTGACAGCGTTCAAGGGGCATTAAGGAACCGGGGCGTCAACTCTCCCGTTATCAATAGGA
Organism: Sphingomonas sp. BT-65; assembly: GCF_026107375.2. Classification (NCBI taxonomy): domain Bacteria; kingdom Pseudomonadati; phylum Pseudomonadota; class Alphaproteobacteria; order Sphingomonadales; family Sphingomonadaceae; genus Sphingomonas; species Sphingomonas sp. BT-65. Next base: position 1,821,682 of record NZ_JAPCIA010000001.1, on the reverse strand, counting down.
TGGCGCGCCATGCGCCCGTGGAGAGTGACATGTACATCCCGCGTATCTTCACCGCAGGGCTGATCGGCGCGGCGGCGCTGGGCCTGTCGGCGTGCACCGACGGCTATGGCTATTCCGGCGTCTCGCTCGGCTATGGTAGCGGCGGCTATTACGACGACGATTATTATGGCGGCTACTATGGTGGAGGCTATTACGGCAGCCCCTACTGGGGCTGGTATGGCGACTATTATTACCCGGGCAGTGGCTACTACGTCTACGACCGCTACCGCCGTCCCGTCCGCTGGAGCGGCGCGCAGCGCCGCTATTGGGAGCAGCGCCGCCACAATTGGCGGGGTGACCGCCGCGAGGTGCGCGAGAATTGGCGCGAGTTCCGCCAGGACCGCCGCGTCGACGACCGCGCCTTCCGCCAGGACCGTCGCGGAGACCGTCAGGCCTATCGCAGCGGTCAGGTGACCCGGCCCGAATACCGCGCCGAGCGCCGCGACGACCGGCGCGAGTATCGCCGCGAATATCGTCAGGACCGCCGCGAGCTGCGGCGCGAGAACCGCCGCGACTAATCGATAGACGGCGGCCTGTGGCTTAGACTGCGGGCCGCCGCGCCACCAATCCGCGCGCAACGAAGCTCATCACCGGCTCGTCATGCTGGTTGTAGACGGTCATCCGTGCGCGCGTGCGTCCCATCTCGGGCCGCTTTTCCATCGGCTCCTTCTCGAGCAGCTCGTTCTCGCAGCGCAGCGTGTCGCCGGGATAGACCGGCTTGATCCAGCGCAGTTCGTCGATCCCGCCAGCACCGAGGCTGGCCGAGGGGTTGGCCTTCATATGCTCGACGAACATCGCCATGGTCATCGCGCAGGTGTGCCAGCCGCTCGCGGCGAGCTTCCCGAAATGCGTCTTGGCCGCGGCCTCGTCGGACAGGTGGAAGGGTTGCGGGTCGTATTTCCCCGCGAACGCCAGCACTTCCTCGCGCGTCACCTCGTACGAGCCGAAGCTCGCTTTCTCGCCGACCGTCAGGTCCTCGAAATATTTCATGGAATCAGTTTCGCCTTGAAACCTATCTTTTGCAAGCCCTATCGTGCGCGCAGGGCGGGCCTCAGCGCCGAGTCATCGCCGTCGATCCCAGGCGCGGCGGGCAGCCCGATCAGCGTGCGCAGCAGCGGATAGACGTCGACATTGTCGAACGGCGGCAGCCGCACGCCCGCGGCGAAGGCGGGTCCGCTGGCGATGAACAATGCCTGCATCTCGGGCGCGGCATTGTCCCAGCCGTGATTGCCGCCGTGCCACGGCTCGGCGGGGGGCTTGGTGGCGATCATCCAGCCCGTCTCGGCGAGGCACAGGAACGACGCCACCCGCGGGTTGCGGCCATAGCGCAGCCGCGCGGGGATCTCGGCCTGGCGCCAGCATTGCATCCGCGGATGCGGCTTGCGCAGCGCCGCGGCCAGCGCCGCCCCGCGTCCCGGCTGCGGCTCGATCGTCGCGAACGGGCCCTCCTCGATCACGCGATAGTCCTGCGGGTTGGCGATCTGGTCGAGCCGGATCAGCCGCTCGGTGCTCGCCGCCGCCATGCCGTGATCGGCGACGATCACGAGGTTCGCGGGCTGGCCCAGCGCCGCGAGCTCGTCGGTCAGCCGGCCGATCAGCGCATCGACGTCGCGCAACACCGCATTGGTCTCGGCGGCGTCGGGTCCGAAGCGATGGCCGGCGGTGTCGACGACATCGAAATAGAGCGTTGCGAAGCGCGGGCGCGTCGCAGCGGGCCGCCGCATCCAGTCGATCACCGCGTCGACGCGCTGCCGCCCGCTGACCTGCTGGCTGAACTGCTGCCAGTCCGATGGATAGGCGCCCTGGATCTTCACGTTCGAGCCTGGCCAGAACATCGTCGCGGTGCGGATGCCGGCCTTCTCCGCCGCCACCCAGATCGGCTCGCCCTGTTCCCACCAATAGGGGTCGGTGACGGCCATGGTGAACGTCTCGCCCGGCCGCGCCGGATCCTCGAAGCGATTGGCGACGATGCCGTTGCGATCGGGGACGAGGCCGGTGACGATCGCATAATGATTGGGGAAGGTCTTGGTCGGGAAGGCCGGCCGCATCGCGCCGCGCGCGCCCGCCGTCGCCAGCCGCGACAGCGCCGGGGTGATTCCCCGGTCGAGATAGTCGGCGCGGAAGCCGTCGATCGAGATCAGGATGGTCACCGGCGTCCGAACCTCGCCCGCGGGCGCCGGCGGCGTGGGCGCGATCGCGGGCGGGGTGGTGCAGGCATAGAGCAATCCGGCGATTGCAGCCGCCGCCACGGTCTTGATCCAGCGCATGGCGGCGGCCCTAATCGGATTGCGTTACACGACGAAGGCTAGCTCCCGAGCGAGAGCTTGGCGAACCCGGTCACGCTGACCGGCGACTTGCCGTAATAGGGATCGAGCGCGTCGGGCTTGGCATAGGCCGCCACCGTCCCGCCCAGCGCGAGGTTGACCGACTTCACGATCGGGATGCGATAGGCATAGCCGCCCTCGAACCGCGCGACGCGGAACGCCTGATCGTGCAGCGGATGGGCGTGATCGGGGAACAGCTCGCTATTCTCGGTCACCTCGGCGCGCCCGAACAGCGTGTGACGGGCGTCGATGTCCCAATTCGCCTCGGCCAGCCACGCGGTCAGCGTGTCACCGGGGATGCGGTTCTTGGCCGAGAAGGCGAGCGTCGCGGAGAGCCCGCCGCGGGCATAATGCACGCTCGCGGTGGTCCGCGCCTCGTCCCCGCCGTGCAGCGCCTCGGGCTCCTTGAGCCGCCCATGGCTCACCTGCATCGCCCAGTTGGGCGAGGGGGTGAGCGTCGCGCGCAAGCTCCACGAATCGAACTTGGGCGTGTCGATCCCCCAGCGCTCCTCGTCGGGCTCGCGCCCGGTGAATAGCGATCCCTCGAGCTGGAACGCGCGCGTTCGCACCCCGGCCGTGGCGACGCCGTAGGTGATATGAGTCGAATCGAACCAGTGGTGCGCGATCGGCGACATCGGCTGGTAGCGCGCCGAGCGGCGGTGCATGAAGGCGGGCGGCCCCAGCGCAGGCTCGCCCACCGGCCCGCCATAGAGGAAGGCGGTGGCGCCGTCGGCGACATCGACCTCGACTCGCGCCGCCAGCTCCATGAACAGGTCGTGCGGGTGCTGGCGATCGACCAGCGCCTCGCCGAACGCGGTCTCGCCGGTCGCGAACAAATTGGGATAGCCGCGCCGCCCCATCAGCGGTTCGAGGCTGAACATCGTCCTGAGCTCGATCCGCGCACCTTCGCCCAGGTCGCGAGCGGCGGTCACCATCCCCATCGACTGGACGAAGGCCATGTCGTCGCCGCGCGGCCCGCCCTGGTCGGTGGCGACGCCCCACAGATAGCCATGGCCCATGATCATCCAGTCGCCGGCCATGAGGTGAAGGCCATCATGCTGGCCGCCCTCCGCCGCGGGGAGCAGCGCGGTGCCCGACGCCATCACGGCATGGGGGCCCGGCTTGGTCGGAGCGGCCTCCTCTTGCGCGGGGCCATGCTGGTGATGCTGGTGCGGAGTGGGTGCCGGAGCCGGGGTGGGTGCAGGCGCGGGCATGTGGTGCTGGCCGTGATCCGGCTGCGGTGCGGGGGCCGGTGTCGGCGTCGGGGCGGGGGCCGGCGCCGGAGCCGGGGTTGGCGCCGGTGCGGGAGCCGGCATCTGGTGCTGGCCATGGTCGTGCTGCTGGGCCGCGACGGGCAGCGGCGCCGCCGCCAGCAGGGCGGCGAGCGATATCTGTGTCTTCATCTCAAAATCTCCGTGTGTGATCGTTCGAGCGGGGCACAGGCCCCGGCGACGATCAGGCGCGCGGAGGAGGTGGTTCGGGCGTCAGCGCCGAGGCGGGTGAGCCCGCGGCCAGCGGCGGCAGTCCGTGGCGGGCGATATGCAAGCGTGGCGGCGCGACTCGCACCAGCTTCAGCGTCGCCGGGGCGATGCAGCCGACGCACAATGCCTTGCCCATCTTCACCGGCTGATCGGGCTGGGGAGCGGGCGCATCGTCCATCGCCATCGCATGCCCGGCCATCGCGGCCGGTTCGTCATGGCACGCCGGCGCCGCCGTCGCCGGGGCGGGCAGGGTGCTGAGAACCAGCGCAAGCATCAGGAACAGCCGGACGAGCATCGCGTCCCCATAGCGTGTGTGCGCCGCGCCGCCAACCATTGCTCCTGCGCGGCGCCGCACCTAGCTTCGTCGCGATGCCTTCGCCCGATCTTTCCGCTGGACTTCGCGCCCGCCTGATCGGCGTGGTGCGCCGCACCTTCAACGACCAGGAAAAGGGCGAGAAGCCGGTCCAGCGCAGCGACGACGCGCTGTTCCCGCGTGGCTGCGTCACCTGGCGCGTGCATGGCGACGTCACCACGATGATGGTCGGCGGGGTCGCCTCGCTGCTGCTGCAGATGCTCCACCCGGCGGTGCTCGCGGGGGTGTGGGACCACAGCGCCTTCCGCAAGGACATGCTCGGCCGCCTGCGCCGCACCGCGCGCTTCATCGCCGAGACCACCTATGCCGAGCGCAGCATCGCCGAGGCGACGATCGCGAGGGTGCGCGAGGTGCACGCGCGCGTCGCCGGCACGCTGCCCGACGGGACACCCTATCGCGCCGACGATCCCGAGCTGCTCGCCTGGGTGCATGTCACCGAGATGTGGAGCTTTCTCGCCGCCTGGCAGCGCTATGGCGTGCCGATCACGCGCGCCGAGGAGGACATCTATTATGCCGAGACGGCGCGCATTGCCGAAGCGCTCGGCGCCGATCCGGTCCCGCGCAGCAAGGCCGAGGCCGACGCATTGATCGCCGCGATTCGCCCGCAGCTGGTGGTCGATGCCCGCACCCGCGAGGTCGCGCGCTTCGTGCTCGAGCATCCCGCGCCGAGCCTGGTCGTCGCGCCCGCCCAGACCGCGATCTTCGCCGCCGCGGTCGACCTGCTGCCCGACTGGGCGCGTGCGATGCACGGCCTCAAGCGCCCGCCCGCGACGCCACTGGTGCGCGGCTCGACGCTGGCGATCGCCAAGACGTTTCGCTGGGCGTTCGGCTAAAACCCCTCTCCCTGTGGGAGGGGGAATCTACACGTTAAACCTGAACAGCATCACGTCGCCGTCCTGGACGACATATTCCTTGCCCTCGGAGCGCAGCTTTCCGTTGTCGCGCGCGCCGGCCTCGCCGTTGAACTTGACGTAATCGTCGAATGCGATCGTCTCGGCGCGGATGAAGCCGCGTTCGAAATCGGTGTGGATCTCGCCCGCGGCCTGCGGCGCCTTGGCCCCGACATGCGTGGTCCAGGCGCGCGCTTCCTTGGGGCCGACGGTGAAGAAGGTGAGCAGGTGGAGCAGCGAATAGCCCGCGCGGATCACGCGGGCGAGGCCGGTCTCCTCCAGCCCGAGCTCGCCGAGGAACTCGCCGCGCTCGTCGGCGGGCATGGTCGCGATCTCGGCCTCGATCGCGGCCGAGACGACCACCGCCTCGGCGCCCTCGGCCCTGGCCTTCTCGAACACGCGCGCGGAGAATGCGTTGCCGTTGGCGGCGTCCTCCTCGTTGACGTTGCACACGTAGAGCACCGGCTTGGCGGTGATGAGCTGCGCCTGGCCGAAGACGCGCTCTTCCTCGATATCCTTGGGCTGGGTCAGCCGCGCGGGCTTGCCCTCGCGCAGCAGGTCGAGCGCCTGGCCGAGCACGCTGGCGGCGATCTTCGCCTCCTTGTCGCCTTGCGCGGCCTTCTTCTGCAGGTTGGGGACGCGCTTCTCGAGGCTTTCCAGGTCGGACAGCATCAGCTCGGTCTCGACCGTCTCGGCGTCGGCGATAGGATCGACCTTGTTGTCGACATGCTGGATGTCGTCATTCTCGAAGCAGCGCAGGACGTGGACGATCGCGTCCACCTCGCGGATGTTGCCGAGGAACTGGTTGCCGAGGCCCTCGCCCTTGCTCGCGCCGCGCACCAGGCCGGCGATGTCGACGAAGCCGAGCTGAGTCTCGATGATCTTGGCCGATCCGGCGATCTTCGCCAGCGCCTGCAGCCGGTCGTCGGGCACCGCGACGTTGCCCACGTTCGGCTCGATCGTGCAGAAGGGGTAGTTGGCCGCCTGCGCCGCGGCGGTCTCGGTCAGCGCGTTGAAGAGTGTCGATTTGCCGACATTCGGCAGGCCGACGATGCCGCAGCGAAAGCCCATGATCTGGTCCTGTAGTCCGGGAAAGGCGCGCAGATAGGGCGGACGGCGGCAAAAGGCCAGCATGCAAAAAATCCTCCCCTGAGCTTGCTCAGGGGAGGGGGACCGCCCGCGTAGCGGGTGGTGGAGGGGCCGCCCCGAAGAGGGCGGTATCGGGTTGAGCGATTTCCGCCGTGCTTCGCCCGGCGGCCCCTCCGTCATCGCTGCGCGATGCCACCTCCCCTGCGAGGCAGGGGAGGACTGGTCACGTCAGCGGCAACGCACGTTGCCGCGGTCGATCTCACGGCCGAGCAGCGCGCCGCCCGAACCACCCAGCAGCACGCCGAGCAGGTCGCCATTGCCGATCGCGCCGCCCAGGATTCCGCCCAGCGCCGCGCCGACCACCAGGCCCGTCGTGCCGTCGTTGCGGCGGCAATAATAGCGGTTGTCGCGGCCGCGATAGATGCGATCGTTCCGGCTCAAACGCCGCTCGCGATAATTGCCGTTGCGATAATTGTCCGACGGATCCCAGCGGCGGTCGCTGCGGTCGCCGTACCAGCGATAGTCGCGGCGGCGATCCCGGTCGCGGTCGCGGTCGCGCCAGTCGCGGCCGCGCCGGTCGTTCCAGTCGCGATCGCGCTGACGCTCGCGCTCTTCCCAGCTCTGCGCGTGCGCCGTGCCCGACAGGACGGGCGCGGAGACGGCAGGGATGGCGAGCGAGAGCGCGAGAATTGTGGTCAAACTCTTGCGCATGATAAATCTCCTGAAGCTCAGGAAGATGAATCGTATCACATGCGCAATGGTTCCCGGAAATCGGTCGGCCCGATACGATTTATCGGTAGTTGAAGCTGATGCTGACTCGCTCGGCCTTGGCATTTCCCGCCACCACCTCGTGCCGCAGCCAGCTCTCCCACAGGAAGATCGTGCCGGGCGCGGGCTGGGCATAGACGAACGTCTGGAGATCCTCTGGCGCATCGGCCCGGCGCGGCGGCGCCGCCATCATCAGCGGCAGTCGCGGATCCTCGAGCTTGAGCGTTCCCGCCCCGGGCGGAACGTCGATATAGAGCGTGCCCGAGATGATGCTGTGCGGGTGGATGTGCCCCGAATGCGTGCCGCCGGGCTTGAGGATGTTGACCCACAGGCTGTCGAGCTTCGGCTTGCGCGCCAGGTCGAACGCACACTCCGCCGCGAACCTGGCCGCGTGGCGGTTGAGGTGGCGGACGAGGTCGGCGAAGCGCGGGTCGCGCGCGGGCAGGTCGTCGAGCGAGGCATAGGAGGTGTAGCCGCGATAGCCATGCGCCTTGGACCAGGCCTGTCCTGCGCGATCCTGCTCCGCGAGGTCGCGGCAGGCGTCGCCGAGCTCGGCGAGCAGCGCGTCGTCATTCAGCGCGGTTTCCGAAAAGCGCGTGGCGAACAAAGTGCGGATCGTCATGCCGCTCCGCAGAGCATGCGCGCGTTGGCTGCGCAAGCCGTGCCATGTTGACACCCCCGCCACGCACGGCAAAGTCGCGCGTTCGAAACGGAAGGAAGTCCATGAATCGTATCGCAATCCTGGCGCTCGCCGCGCTGGCCGGCTGCGGCGACCAGGCGGCGGAGGAAAAGGCCGCGGCGGAGGCAAAAGCCAAGGCGGTGGCGGCCGAGAAGGCGAAGCTGCTGGACGATGCGCTTGCGCTCAACACGCGCTGCTATGCCGCGATCAAGTGGCAGGAGAAGTTCCTCGACAGCCCGGTGCCGCGCTCGATCACGGGCGGCGCGGCGCCGTTCCTCGGCTATTACCGCACGATGATCGCAAACAAGCTCGGCGACCAGGTGGTTCCCGCGCAGGCGCCCAAGCCCGAGCTCTCTAAGGCCAATCTCGATGCCTATCTCGCCTGGGCCGCGACCGACCAGATCGAGAATAATCTGGGCCAGGGCGATCGTGCACAGGCGCAGGCGACCTTCACCACCTGCGTCCAGAGCGCAGCCGAGTTCGGCACCGGGACGATGGCGAAGCTCAGCCCGGCGGAGCGCCTCGGCCGCATTCAGGAGCTGCGGCAGATCATGACGGCGACCGGAAGCTGAGGACGCGGAGCCCGAACCCAATTGCGGCCTTCCGTTTCCGTCTCCGTCACGCTACCGGAGGACGCACGCAACCCCCGCGGGCGCATGCCCGTTCATCCGCGGTAAAGGCGAAAAGCGCCTTGCAGATGGGCAAGTAACAGGAGTCGAAGCATGATTCGCCGTTCCATTCTGATCGCCAGCACCGCTGTGGCGCTGACTGTCGCCGGATGCGGCGGCGATGACCCCTCGCCGACGCCCACCCCGTCGCCGACTCCGACGCCGAGCCCGTCGCCCTCGCCGGTCAGCTATTCGACCCTCCCGCTCACCGTGGCGGCGGAGGTGTTCACGGTCAGCGCGGCGATGAGCTATACCGGCGATCCCGCAGCGGGGCCGGTCACGCTCGGCACCGCCGGCACCGACGGCTTCTCGAACCGTGTGCGCCTTGCGCTGCAGAGCACCGCGACGACCAGCCAGACGACCGAGGTCGTAGTGCGCGAGAATACCGAGGAGTCGCGCTTCACCGGCGCCGACCTGAGCGTCGTGCCGGCGACGACGGTCACCGAATATGTCTATAGCGAGACCACCGCGCCGACCACGCCGGGTCAGTTCACCCGGCTCGAACTGCTCAACAACACGATCACCGCGACGCCCAGCGTCGTCACCAGCGACGTCGCACTGGCGCGTTCCTATGTGAGCTATGGCGCCTGGTGGCGCGGCGACAGCACGACGGGGGCCAAGCGGGTGACCTATGGCACCTTCGGCTATCCCACCGTGCCCAGCGACATGCCCACCACGGGCAACTCCAGCTATATCGCGCGGATCGCCGGCCGCGTGGTCACCTCGCCCGGTGCAGGCGCGAGCAACGTTCAGAAGCTCGGGGGCACGGTGACGGTGCTGCTCAACTATGCCACGGGCCTCGTCAACCTGACGCTCAACCTGACCCGGGAGGACGGTACGGTTTACGGTACTTTCACGGGCACCGGTGCGATCGCGGCGGGCAACAACCAGTTCACCGGCAGCTTCGGCCCGGGCAGTCCCGCGGGCGGCACCTTCCAGGGCCTTGCCTATGGTCCGAAGGCGACCGAACTCGGCATCACCTTCGCGATCACGGGCAGCGACAATCGTGCAGTCGGCGTGGTGATCGGGCGGCAGGGCTGATCCGCCGCAACGAACTCGTATCGAAGAAAAGGCCGGGTTCACGCCCGGCCTTTTTCTTTGCTCTCAGGGCGCCTGCTGGAGTCGCAGCGCGATGTCGCTCATGAACCGGGCGTCGTCGCCCTTGGCCAGCCACTCCGCCTCCGCCGCGATCGCGCCGAGCAGGTCGGAAAGGTCCTCGATCTCGCTCTTGGCATAGTTGCCGAGCACATAGCCGGTCACCCGGTCCTTGTGCCCGGGATGACCGATGCCGATGCGCACGCGGCGGAATTCCGGCCCAAGATGCTGGATCGCGCTGCGGATGCCGTTCTGCCCCGCCGCGCCGCCGCCGCGCTTCACCTTGACCTTGAACGGCGCGAGATCGAGCTCGTCGTGGAACACGGTCACGTCCGCCTCGCCGAGCTTGTAGAAATCCATCGCCGCGCGGATCGATCGCCCGCTCTCGTTCATATAGGTCGCGGGCTTGAGCAGCAGGATCTTCTCCCCGCCGACGCGCCCCTCCTGCAGCCAGCCCTGGAATTTCTTCGCGGGCGGGGTGAAGCCGTGCACCTCCGCGATCGCGTCGGCGGCCATGAAGCCGACATTGTGCCGGTTCATCGCATATTGCGGTCCCGGATTGCCGAGGCCCACCCACAATTGCACGCCGCTTGCTCCCGAAACGAAGAACGCCCCCGCACCGGGGTGCGGAGGCGTCTAATCGATCCCCGGTGAGGGGAAAAGGCTTACTCGCCGTCCTTGGCTTCGCCGTCGGTCGGACCGGCGGTCTCGGCCGGCGCAGCCTCGTCGGCCGGGGTCTCGCCCTCGGCCGTGGCCTCGTCAGCCGCCGCTTCCGCTTCAGCGGCTTCCGCAGCTTCGGCTTCCTCGGCCTTCAGTGCCGACGGGGCGACGATCGTCGCGATGGTGAAGTCGCGGTCCTCGATCGCGCTCTCGGCGCCCTTGGGCAGGGTGACGGCCGAGATGTGCAGCGCATCGCCGACGTCCATGCCCTTCAGCGACACGGTGATCTCGCTCGGGATCTCCGAGGCGTCGCAGACGATCTCGAGCTCGTGGCGGACGATGTTGAGCACGCCGCCCTTCTCGAGGCCCGGCGAAGCTTCCTCGTCGGCGAACACGACGGGGACGTTGACGGTCACCTTGGCATGCTCGGAAATGCGCAGGAAATCGACATGGACCGGGCGATCGGTCACGACGTCGAGCGACGCGTCCTTGGGCAGGGTGCGGATCGGCTTGCCGCCGGCGCCCTCGATCATCACGACCGAGTTGAAGAAGTGGCCGGTGTGCAGCGCCTTGGTGAGCGCGCGCTCATCCAGGTGGATGCTCAGCGGTTCCTGATTGTTGCCGTAGATCACGGCGGGGACGCGGCCTTCACGACGCAGCGCACGGGAGGCTCCCTTGCCAACCCGGTCGCGCGTCTCGGCCGACAGCGTAAGCGTGTCGCTCATGTGTCGTTCCTATGCGCTAAGTGGTTCATCACCGGCCAAGCCTCCAGGGATGACCCTGACCGGAAGCGCGCGCCTATAGGCGGGTGAAGCGCCAGAGGCAAGTAAATCCTCCCCGGCACGGGGAGGGCGACCGCGAAGCGGTGGTGGAGGGCCGCCGCGTAGACGGCGGTGCGTGCGGCGAGGTTCACCGCCCTCTGCGGGGCGGCCCCTCCGTCATCGCCTCGCGATGCCACCTCCCCGTGTCGGGAGGAACTTAATACGCCACGCGTTCGGCCTTGATCCCCTTTTCGGCGAGCAGAGCCTGCACGCTGCCCTTGCCGGCGAGGTGCCCGGCGCCGACCGCGAGGAATACCGTGCCCGGTTGCGCCATCCGCGCCGCCACCCAGTCGGCCCAGCGCGCGTTGCGCCGCGCGATCAGCGCCTCGGCGACCTCGGGCGAGGCCTGCGCCACGCGGTTCATCTCGGCGCCCACCGTCTCGGCGTCGCCCGCCCCCCAGGCGGTGACGAAGCGCGCCAGCCGCGGGCCGGCCTCGGGCAACTCCTTGACCGTGGCGTCGAGCATCGCGCTCTGCGCCGCGCCGGAGAGGCCGTCGAACAGCATCAGCTGTCCGCGCGCCGATTCGAGCGCCTTGACCGGCTTGCCCGCACCCTCGGCCGCCTCGGACAACGCCGCCTCGACTCCGTCCTCCGTGCCATAGCCGGCTTTCGCCACCGCGAGCTGGCTGAGCGTCAGCGCGGCGAGCCACGGCTCCATCTTGTCGATCGCACCCTTGGGCATGCCGAGCTTCTGCGCCGCCGCATCGACCTCCGGCGCGAAGGGCGGGCCGCCGCGCGTGCCGAGCTGCGTGGTCAGCGCGGCGATCGCCTGCGGATCGGGCTTCGCGATCTCCAGCACCACCTCGTCGCTCGCATCGAACGCGTCGCGCACGCCCTCGTCGAACCAGCGCATGCCGGGCTTGAGCACGTGCACCGTGCCGAACAGGTAGATGGTGGTATCGTCGTCCTTGACCATCCACAAAGCCGGATCGGCATCGCTGCCGAAGATCGAGCAACCGGAGAGGAGAAGCGCGGCGAGAGCGGGAAGGGTGCGTTTGAGCATCTGCCGCTTCCAAGCCGATCCCTTGCGCCGCCGTCAACCACCGCCCGGTTAACCAGTGCGAGCGCTTGCGGTTGACCGCGCTCTGGCCCTGCGTCAAAGCGCAGCCCCATATGACCACGCCGCTCAGCTTCCAGGGCATGATCCTCAAGCTCCACGATTACTGGAGCCAGCGGGGTTGCCTGATCCTCCAGCCCTATGACATGCGCATGGGCGCGGGGACGTTCCACACCGCGACCACGCTGCGCGCGCTGGGGCCGGACCCGTGGAATGCGGCGTTCGTTCAGCCCTGCCGCCGGCCGACCGACGGCCGCTATGGCGAGAACCCCAACCGGCTGCAGCATTACTACCAGTATCAGGTGATCCTGAAGCCGAGCCCGCCCGATTTGCAGGAGCTGTATCTGGGGTCGCTGGCCGCGATCGGGATCGATTTCACCAGGCACGACATCCGCTTCGTCGAGGACGATTGGGAGAGCCCGACGCTCGGCGCCTGGGGCCTCGGCTGGGAAGTGTGGTGCGACGGGATGGAGGTGACTCAGTTCACCTATTTCCAGCAGATGGGCGGCTTTGACTGCAAGCCGGTGTCGGGCGAGCTGACCTACGGGCTCGAGCGGCTGGCGATGTACATCCAGAACAAGGACAGCGTGTACGATCTCGCGTTCAACGACGCGCAGGACGGCAAGCCGACCTTCACCTATGGCGACGTCTTCCTCGAGAACGAGAAGCAGATGTCGAAGTGGAACTTCGAGATCGCCGATACCGAGACTTTGTTCGACCTGTTCCGCAAGGCCGCGGCGGAGTGCGAGAACTGCCTGGGCGCGGGCCTGCCGATTCCCGCGTACGAGCAGGCGATCGAGGCGAGCCACATCTTCAACCTGCTCAACGCCCGCGGCGTGATCTCGGTCGCCGAGCGCCAGGCCTATATCGGGCGGGTGCGCGATCTCGCGAAGGGGTCGTGCGCGGCGTGGATGGAAAAGAACGGGTGGGCGGCGTGACGGATTTCCTCCTCGAACTCCGCTCGGAAGAAATCCCCGCGCGGATGCAGGACAAGGCGCGGGAGGATCTCGCGCGCCTGTTCGCCGCCGAGCTGGACAAGGCCGGAATCAAGGCCGCCGAGCTCGTCACTTATGCGACCCCGCGCCGCCTCGCGCTGATCGCGCGCGATCTGCCTGCGCAGACGCAGGCGGTGAGCGAGGAGACCAAGGGCCCGCGCGTCGGCGCGCCGCCCCAGGCGCTCGAAGGGTTCCTGCGCAAGGCGGGGCTGACCCAGGACCAGCTGGTCGAGCGCGACGGCGTGTACTTCGCGGTGATCGACAAGCCGGGGCGCGCCACCGCCGAAGTGCTGGCCGCTGCGATCCCGGCGATCGTCCGCGCCTTCCCCTGGCCCAAGTCGATGCGCTGGGGCGACGCCTCGCTCTCGACCGAGAGCCTGCGCTGGGTGCGCCCGTTGCAGGGCATCGTCGCGCTGTTCGGCGACGACGTGGTTCCGTGCGAGGTCGCGGGCGTCGTCTCGGGCGCGGCGACCGTCGGGCATCGCTTCCATCATCCCGGTGTCATCACGATCGGCTCGACCTCCGACTATGTCGAGAAGCTGCGCGCCTGCCATGTCGTGGTCGACCAGGCCGAGCGCCGCAACATCATCGCGCTCGGCGCCAAGATGGCGGCGAACAAGGCCGGCCTCACGCTGATCGAGGACGAGGGGCTGCTGATCGAGAATGCCGGCCTCACCGAATGGCCGGTGCCTTTGCTCGGCCGTTTCGACGAAGCGTTCCTCGACGTGCCGCCCGAGGTGATCCAGCTGACGGCGCGCATGAACCAGAAATATTTCGTGTGCCAGGATGCGGCGGGCAAGCTGGCGAATGCCTTCGTCTGCACCGCGAACATCGACGCGGCCGATGGCGGCGCGAAGATCGTCGAGGGCAACCAGAAGGTGCTCGCGGCGCGGCTGAGCGACGCGCGCTTCTTCTACGAGACGGACTTGAAGGTGCCGCTCGAGGAGCAGGCGAAGAAGCTTGAGAAGATCGTCTTCCACGAGAAGCTGGGGACGGTGGCCGACAAGGTCGAGCGGGTGGCCAAGCTCGCGCGCTGGCTGGTCGAGGAAGGGGTCGTAAAATCCTCCCCTTCAGGGGAGGTGGCATCGCGAAGCGATGGCGGAGGGGCCGCCGTGGAACACGGCGGGCTACGCCCGCCGCCCCTCCACCGTCCTTCGGACCGTCCCCCTCCCCCGTCGGGGGAGGAATTGGCAGACCTCGCCGAACGCGCCGCCCGCCTCGCCAAGGCCGATCTCGTCACCGGCATGGTCGGCGAGTTCCCCGAGCTGCAAGGCCTGATGGGCGGCTACTACGCCGCCGCGCAGGGCGAGGACGCGGCGGTCGCCGAAGCGATCCGCGACCATTACAAGCCGGTCGGGCAGGGGGATGACGTGCCCACCGCACCGGTGACGGTGGCGGTGTCGCTGGCGGATAAGATCGACACGATCGGATCCTTCTTCAAGGTCGGCGAAAAACCTACAGGTTCGAAGGACCCCTTCGCTCTACGGCGAGCTGCGATTGGCGCGCTATCCTTGATTACCGAGAATTCTCTCCGCTTTCAGTTGGAGAAAGTTTTCATCAAAATCGGCGGAGAAGGAGAAGTCGTTTTTGATCTATTCGATTTTTTCTTGGAACGTCTCAAGGTTCAACAGCGAGCGATTGGGGTTAGACACGACCTTATCGAAGCGGGCTTTCTTTCTGATCAGGCGGAGCTCGGGCGACTGACGGAAGTCATACGCCTGCTAGAATTGGTGAAGGCGCTGCAGTCCTTCGTGACCACCGACGATGGCGCCAATCTCCTCGCCGGCTACAAGCGGGCCGCCAACATCCTCAAGAAGGAGGGGTACGCCGCCTCCGACCCCGCCCGTCATCCCGGCCTTGTGCCGGGATCCACCGCGCCGCAGGCGGCGGCATCGCGGGTGGAGGGCTGGACCCCGGAACAAGTCCGAGGTGACGAAGGTGGTGAGGGGCCTAAAGTGCGTTCCTACACCCCCGAACCCGCCGAGGCTGCCCTCATCGCCGCGCTCGACGCCGCCGAGCCCAAGGCTGCCGCGGCGGTCGAGTCCGAGCAGTTCGAGGCCGCGATGGCCGCGCTCGCCACGCTGCGCGCGCCGATCGACGCCTTCTTCACCGACGTGACGGTCAACGACGCCGATCCGGCCAAGCGCGAGTCCCGGCTCGCGCTGCTCGCGCGGATGCGCGATGCCGTCCACCGCGTCGCCGATTTCGGCAAGATCGAGGGCTGAGTGCAGTGCAGCGCGCGCCAGCGTCGCCCTGTCCATTTTTGTCATGCCCAAGCAAATCTTAGTCGCTGACACCGCTGGACAAGGCCTTTCGCCCCGTTCGCACCTGCGGTAGGCGCGGCGAAAGCGCCGGGGAGGGCGTCAGCGAAGGGGTTGGAATGACTCGATATGTGTACCGCTTCGGCGGCAACGTCGACGACGGCGGCAAGCAGGACAAGAATCTGCTCGGCGGCAAGGGCGCGAACCTCGACGGCATGGCCGGAATCGGCCTGCCGGTGCCCCCGGGCTTCACCATCTCCACGCCCGTGTGCGCCCTCTATTACGACCAGGGCGAGAGCTTCCCCGACAGCCTGAAGGCCGAGGTCGCGACCGGCGTCGCGCATATCGAATCCGTCACCGGCAAGAAGTTCGGCGACGCGACGGACCCGCTGCTCGTCTCGGTCCGCTCGGGCGCGCGCGTGTCAATGCCGGGGATGATGGATACCGTCCTCAACCTCGGCCTCAACGACGCGACGGTCCAGGGGCTCGCCGCCACCTCGGGCGACGCGCGCTTCGCCTGGGACAGCTATCGCCGCTTCATCCAGATGTATTCGGACGTCGTGCTCGGGCTCGACCATGGCCGGTTCGAGGAAGCGCTGGAGATCGCCAAGGAAGACCGCGGCTATTTCCTCGACACCGAGATGACCGCCAAGGACTGGCAGGAGCTGGTCGCCGAGTACAAGGCGCTGGTGGTGGAGCTGTGGGACGGCAAGGCCTTCCCGCAGGACGTGCACGACCAGCTATGGGGCGCGATCGGCGCGGTGTTCGGATCGTGGCAGTCGGAGCGCGCCAAGGTCTATCGCCGCCTCAACGACATTCCCGGCGACTGGGGCACCGCGGTCAACGTCCAGGCGATGGTGTTCGGCAATATGGGCGACACTTCGGCCACCGGCGTCGCCTTCACCCGCGATCCCTCGACCGGTGAGAACGCCTATTATGGCGAGTTCCTGATCAATGCGCAGGGCGAGGACGTCGTCGCCGGCATCCGGACCCCGCAATACCTGACCAAGACCGCCCGCGAGACCGCCGGCGCCAAGCCCGCCTCGATGGAGGAGGCGATGCCGGAGACCTATGCCGAGCTCGCTCGCGTCTTCGACCTGCTCGAGCGCCACTATCGCGACATGCAGGACATCGAGTTCACGGTGCAGCAGGGCAAATTGTGGATGCTGCAGACGCGATCGGGCAAGCGCACGGCCAAGGCCGCGCTCAAGATCGCGGTCGACATGGCCAATGAAGGGCTGATCACGCGCGAGGAAGCGATCGCCCGCGTCGATCCCGCCGCGCTCGACCAGCTGCTCCACCCGACGCTCGATCCCGATGCGCCGCGCGACGTGCTGACCAAGGGCCTGCCCGCCTCGCCCGGCGCCGCCTCCGGCAAGGTGGTGTTCGACGCCGACGCCGCCGAGCGCGCCGCCGCCAATGGCGAGGCGGTGATCCTCGTCCGCGTCGAGACCAGCCCCGAGGACATCCACGGCATGCACGCCGCCAAGGGCATCCTCACGGCGCGCGGCGGCATGACCAGCCACGCCGCGGTGGTTGCGCGTGGCATGGGCCGCCCCTGCGTCTCGGGCGCGGGCACGCTGTCGATCAAGGGCGCCGAGGGGATTGCGCGCGTGGGATCGCGTGAAATCCGCGAAGGCGATGTGATCACGATCGACGGCTCGACCGGCGAGGTGATGGTGGGCGAGGTGCCGACGATCCAGCCCGAGCTCGCCGGCGATTTCGGCACGCTGATGGAATGGGCCGACGGCGTCCGCCGCCTCAAGGTGCGCGCCAACGCCGAAACCCCGCTCGACTGCCGCACCGCGCGCGAGTTCGGCGCCGAGGGCATCGGTCTCTGCCGCACCGAGCACATGTTCTTCGACGCCGCGCGGATCACCGCGGTGCGCCAGATGATCCTCGCCGACAGCGAGAACGGCCGCCGCGCCGCGCTCGACAAATTGCTCCCCGAGCAGCGCAGCGATTTCGTCGCGATCTTCGAGGTGATGGCGGGGCTGCCCTGCACGATCCGCTTGCTCGATCCGCCGCTGCACGAGTTCCTCCCCCACGAGGAGGCCGAGTTCGCCGAGGTCGCGCAGGCCGCCGGGCTCGACGTCGAGACGCTGCGCCGCCGCGCCGCCGAGCTGCACGAGTTCAACCCGATGCTCGGCCATCGCGGCTGCCGCCTGGGCGTCACCTATCCCGAGATCTACGAGATGCAGGCGCGCGCGATCTTCGAGGCGGCGTGCGAGGTGGCGGAGAAATCGGGCGCCGCCCCGGTGCCCGAGGTGATGATCCCGCTGGTCGCCACCAAGCGCGAGCTCGAGCTGATGAAGGCGGTGGTCGACAAGGCCGCGCAGGCGGTGTTCGCCGAGAAGGGCCGCACGATCGACTATCTCGTCGGCACGATGATCGAGCTGCCCCGCGCAGCCCTCCGCGCCGGCGAGATCGCCGAGGCGGGCGCGTTCTTCTCCTTCGGCACCAACGATTTGACGCAGACCACGCTCGGCGTCAGCCGCGACGATGCCGGCCGCTTCCTCACCACCTATGTCGAGAAGGGCATCTACGCGCGCGACCCGTTCGTCTCGATCGACGTCGAGGGCGTGGGCGAGCTGATCAGCCTCGCCGCCGAGCGCGGCCGTGCGACGCGGCCCGACATCAAGCTCGGCATCTGCGGCGAGCATGGCGGCGATCCCGCCTCGATCGCCTTCTGCGAGGCGACGGGGCTCGACTATGTCTCCGCCTCGCCCTATCGCGTGCCGATCGCGCGGCTGGCCGCGGCGCAGGCGGCGCTCAAGAGCAGGTGACCGGCGTGGCGGCGATGGCGGGCGTGGCAGTCCTGAACCCGCGCCCGGAAATGAATCCCGTCGAACGCCTCAACGCTGAACTCCTCGCCGGCCGAACCGCCACTGAAGTGCTCGAGGAGCGCTGCGCGGCGCTCGGCCTCGCGGCCGCGCCGCGCGTGCATGCGGAGGTCCGCCGCGACCGGCTGGTCGCGGGCGAGGCCGCCGCGCGGCTCCGTCTCGAGGCCGGTGACGCCGAGGAGCTGGGCTATCGCCGCGTCTACCTGATGTGCGGCGCGCATGTGCTGTCGGAAGCGCTCAACTGGTATGTCGCCAGCCGCCTGACGCCCGCGATGAATGAAGCGCTCGAGACCAGCGACGTGCCGTTCGGGCGCGTGATCCTGCCGCTCGCGCCCAGCCGGCGCACCATCTCCACCCGGATCCTGTGGGACGGCAGCGGCGCGGCGCCCTCGACGGTGCTGCGCCATCGCGCGCTAGTGGTCGACGGGCAGGGGCGACCGCTCGCCGAGGTGATCGAGAATTACCGCGCGATCCTGGTGACCGGCGCCGCCGGCTAGCGCTTCCGTGCGGAGGGAGCCGCTGCCTCCGCCTCCGCTTCCACGGTGTCAGGTTGCGGCACAGCCGGTTCGTCCGTGGCTCCCGCCGCCCCGTCGCGCTCCTGTTCGAGCTGGCGAACGCGTTCGCGCGCCTTGACCAGCGCCTTCTCCATCTCGCGCTTGTACTTGGCGATGATCACCTCGCGCTCGCGGAACCGCTTCTTCAGCTGGCGGCTCTGCGGGCTGAACGCGATCCCGAACAGCCAGCCGGCCAGCAGCGCGGCGCCGAGCAGGACCCAGCCAAAGGGCGATGTGAAGGGCATCGACAAGCCTTTCTGGCAGGAACCGTAACCGTTTAGCCGTCGATGCCGGGCAGCGCCAGTGGTGCGTCCGGGGTACCGGACTAACCCGCCAGCAGCGCGTCGTTGATCGAGCAGGCGGCCGGACCGAGGATCACGATGAACAGCACCGGCAGGATGAACAGGATCAGCGGCACGGTCATGATCGCGGGCAGGCGCGCGGCCTTTTCCTCGGCGCGCATCATGCGCTCGTTGCGGAACTCGGCCGAGAGCACGCGCAGCGCGGAGGCGAGCGGGGTGCCGTATTTCTCGGTCTGGATCATGGTGGTGACCACGCCGCGGATCGAATCGAGGTTGATGCGCATCGCCATGTTCTCGAACGCCATGCGGCGATCGGTGAGGAAGCCCAGCTCGATCGCGGTCAGCGAGAATTCCTCGCCCAGCTCGGGATAGGCCTTGCCCAGCTCCTTGGCGACGCGGCCGAACGCGGCGTCGACGGTCAGGCCCGCCTCGGCGCAGATCACCAGCAGGTCGAGCGCGTCGGGAACGCCCTTGCGGATCGCCGCGCTGCGCTTGTCGATCTTGTTCTTGAGGTAGATGTCGGGGCCCTTGTAGGCCGCGATGAAGCTGCCCGCGACCAGGCCATAGGCCTTGATCGCCGACCAGTCGGCGAACAGCGAGGTGCCATAGACGACGAACAGCATGATCCCGCCGATTACGATCGGCAGCACCATGCGGCCGAAGATCACGGCATAGGCATAGTCCTTGGAACGGATGCCGGCCTGGAGCAGCTTGCGCTGCGCGACCTTGACCTGCTCGTCCTGCAGCACCTTGAGCGAGGACAGGAGGGACCGGAGGCGGTCGGTGGTGTCGTTCTGGCGGACGAGCTTCGCGCGGCGCTTGCTGGTCGACGCGCTGATGCCCGCCTTCAGCTGCTCGCGCCGCTCGTTGAGCGCCTTGACGCGCTTCGCCATCGGGTCGCGCGCCGTGGTCGCGGCATAGATGGCGACGAGCACGCAGAACGCCGCCACGCCCGCGAGCAGGGTCGCGACATAGATGACGTCGACGCCGAGAAGGGTGGGGCCGGTGGAGCTGGTCAGCATGGCATCAGATCTCGAAGCTGATCATCTTGGCCATGATGAACGCGCCAATGGCCATCCACACGAGCCCGCCGCCGCCGGCCACCATCAGCCGTTCGTCGGTGAAGAATTTCTGCATATATTCGCCGCTGATGAACCAGATCATCACGAAGACGATGAAGGGCAGCGAGCCGATGATGTAGGCCGACGCCTTCGATTCCGACGACATCGCGCGGATCTTGAGCTTCATCTGCCCGCGCTTGCGCAGCACCTCGGCGAGGTTGGCGAGCGTCTCGGCGAGGTTGCCGCCGGTCTCGCGCTGGATCGCGATGGTGATGCAGAAGAACTGGAATTCGGGCGTGCCGAGCCGGTCCGCGGTCTCCTGGAGCGCCTGGTCGAGCGTGCGGCCGATCTTCATCTTGTCGCTGATCGCGCGGAATTCCTCGCCCACCGGCCCGTCGACCTCGGCGCCGACCACGCCCATCGTCTCGGTGATCGGCAGGCCGGAGCGCAGGCCGCGCACCAGCAGCTCGATCGCGTCGGGGAACTTGGCGTTGAACGCGTTGAGGCGTTTCGAGATGAAGAAGCCGACCACCATGTGCGGCAGTCCGACGCCCACGGCCAGCCCGGCGAGCAGCGCGAGCAGGACCGGCAGGCCCTGGAACCACATCGCGGCGGTGACCACCACCGCCAGGCCCAGCGTCGCGAGGCCATATTGCCCCACCGTCCAGCCCTTGCCGGTCATCGCCAGCCGCTTGCCGAGCAGCGCGGGGTTGGGAAGGAAGCGCGCCGCCGCCTTGTCCATGTTGCTGGCGCGCGCGGTCGAGATCTTGCGCAGCTGCGCCTCGACCGCGCCGCTGCTGCCGACGCCGGTATGGCGGTCGCGCAGCGAGGTCAGCCGCCGCGCGCCCGCCTTCTCCGCCGAAGGCCCGGCGAAGGCGAGCACGAGCAGTGCCAGCACCATGAAGGCGCCCCCCGCCAGCAGCATCAACGGCAGCATGTCCATGCCTTGTTCGACTCCGTACCTGCGGACCAGCGGAACGCCGGGCCGTTACGCCTTCTTCTTGGGCAGCTTCATCGAAAGGCCGGAGAGCTTGCCGAGCAGCGAGCCGCCCTTCTCCCCTGCAGCTTTGGCGCCCTTCAGGCTCTTGCCCTTGCTATCCGTGTCCTCGGCGGCGGCGTCGGTATAGGCGACGACCCTGTCCGCAATGTCGGACAGCGGCGCGAGCCCCTTGACGCCCTTGCCCGCCTCGGCGAGCGGCTTGCCGAGCTTGGCCGCCTGGACCGCGACCTTGGGCTCGTACGGGAGCGCATAGTCGATGCGCCGCTCGATCGAGCCTTCGAAGTCCTTGCGGCTGATCTCCAGCTGGCCGCCGGCGGGCACGCGGTTGGCGACCACGATCATCTGCGTGTGCGGCGCGTTGGACTTGAACCAGGAGAGGATGCGGATCGCGTCGCGCGCCGCCGCCAGCGTCAGCTCGGTCACCAGCACCGCGACCTGCACGTCGGTGATCAGGTGCGGATAGTTGACCAGCATCGTGCGCGGCAGATCGATCACGGTGCATTCGAACGCGCCGCGAATCTCCTCCTGGAGCTGGAAGAACGCCGCGCCGTCGGTCATCACCGGCGAGTTGATCGGCGCCTCGGCCGACAGCACCGCGAGCTTGTCCGACGCCTTGACCATCGCGCGCTCGATGAACAGCCCGTCGATGCGGCTGGGGTTCTCGATCGCGTCGGTGAGGCCGCGGCCGGGCTCGAGGTCGAGCGCGAGCGCGCCGGTGCCGAAATGCACGTCGAGGTCGAGCAGCGCGGTGTTCCGCCCCGCCTTCTCGCTCAGCAGCCACGACAGCGAGGTGGCGAGCGTCGATGCGCCGACGCCGCCGCGTGTGCCGATCACGGCGACCGCGCAATGCGGCCGGTCCGTTCCCGGCTCGGCGAACTTGGGCGCGTTGAGCACCGTCTGCGCCTGGACGAACGCCTCGCGCAGCATGTCGGGATTGAGCGGCTTCAGCAGATAGTCCTGGATGCCCGAGGCGACGAGGTCGCGATACAGGCGGACGTCGTTGACCTGGCCCGCGGCGATCACCACCGTGCCCGGCTCGCACACTTCGGCGAGCGCGTTGATGTCGTTGAGCGGATCGCCGCTCTCGCTGAGATCGACGAACAGCACGTTGGGGCTGGCCGAGACCGAGAGCGTCTGCACCGCGTTGCGCAGTCCGCCCTTGTTGACCTTCTCCGGGTTCCAGCCCTGCTCGATCGCGATCGGGCGCAGCGCTTCGGCCGTCGCCTCGTCGCAGACAAAGGCCACGAACGGCTCGCGGTGCGCGGCGCGCGCGGGACTAAAGGGTGCGTTCACTTGCCACCTCCCGCGCTCTCGCCCTTCACGTTCGTGCCGCCGCCGCCGCTTGGCGCCGCCTTGCGCAGCGCGTCGATCGCCTTGAAGTTGGTGACCGGATCGGCGGTCTCGGCGCCCGGCTGGCCGCGGACCAGGTCCTCGGGCCGGGCGACCATCGCCGCGAGATTGCCGTTGATCGCGCACCCGAAGTTGGAGGTCGTCGCGTTGTCGGTCTCGGGCTGCTGCGCGCGCGACCAGTCGGGGCAGCCTGGCACGCTCGCCTGCATGCGGCTGACGATCACGCGCACCGTTCCCGGCGCGATCGCGCCCGGGGTGATCGGGGCGGTATTCGAAAGAATGATGCCGTAGCGGTTGGCCTCGGCCGCGACTTCGCCGCGCGCGCCGGTGCCGGCCGGGTCGTCGACATAGACGCGGTCGCCATAGGCGAGGCGCAGCGACGCCAGCCAGCCGGCGACGCGCTCGCGCTCGCCCGGGGCGAGGCCGGCGCCGTCGGTCGCGGCGTCGAACACATAGTCGGTCCGCGCCACCACCGGCTGGTTGACCGACTCGACTCCGCGATTGGGCATGCTGGTGGGACCGCAGGCCGTCAGCATGGCGGCGCCTCCGGTCAGCAGCAGGATCGTGTTACGCTTCGACATTCGTTCCTCCTGCGATCAATTGAAGCCGAAGCCGGGAGCGGGCGTATCGGCGGCCTTCTTGCCTTTGCCCTTCCTGGCGGGCGCCATGCCGGGCTGCGCCGGCGTGGCGACGGGCTGCTGCGGCTGGGGCTGCTCGCCCGGCGCGCCGGGGTTCGCCGCGCCCAGCGAGGGCGCGGCCGTCGCGGGCGGCGCCATGCTCGGCATCGGACGCTGGCCGCCGCTCTTGCTGGTCTCGAGCTGACCCAGGAACACGCGCTCGGCGTCGGTCGGCGCCCGGTAACCGTCGGTCGGCAGGCGGATCTCGTTCGCGTTGACCGGCTTTACCAGATACGGGGTGATGACGATCACCAGCTCGGTCTCGCTGCGCCGGAAGCCGTTGGAGCGGAACAGCGCGCCGAGGATCGGGATGTCGCCAAGGCCCGGCGCCTTGTCGATCGAATTGTCGTGCGAGTTCTGCAGCAGGCCGCCGATCATCAGGCTCTGCCCCGAACCCAGCTCGACCGTGGTCTCGGCGCGCCGCGTGGTGAGCGCCGGGATCTGCGTTCCCTGGATCGTCACCGAGCCGGCTGCCGAAAGCTGGGACACTTCGGGGCGCACGCGCAGCGAGATGCGTCCGTCGGAGAGCACCGTCGGCGTATAGGCGAGGCTGACGCCATATTGCTTGTACTCGACCGACACCGCGCCCAGCCCCTGGCTGACCGGGATCGGGATCTCGCCGCCCGCGAGGAACGAGCCGGTCTCGCCCGACAGCGCGGTCAGGTTCGGGTTGGCGAGCGTGGTCACCTGGCCGAGCTGCTCGCCCAGGTCGAGGCCGCCGAGGATGTCCATGCCGAACAGCTTGCCGGCGCCGAACAGCGAGGTGCCGGTCGCCGCCTTGGTCGCCGAGGTGATGCCGTCGGCTGCTTCCTCGGCGACGCCGAGCGGTCCGCCAGGGGCAAATGTGTTGAAGAACTTGCGGCCCTGGCCGATGCCGAACTTGAACCCGCCGGTCGGGTCGAACGTGGCGAGGTTGACGCCGATATTCTTGACGAAGCTGCGGCTCACCTCGGCGATGCGCACCTGCAGGTTGACCTGCAGCGGCGTCGCGGTCTTGAGCCGCGAGATGATCTGCACCTCCTTGCCGACGATCGCCTGCGCGATCCGCTCGGCCTCGGCTGCATCCTCGGGCGCAGCGACGGTGCCGAGCAGCATCACCACCCCGTTCATCGTCGTCACCGAGATGTCGGATTCGGGCATGGCGGTCGCCAGCATCCCCTGGACGCTGTCGAAATTGTTGCCGATGCGCACCGTCGCCGAATAGATCACCTTGCCGGCCTTGGTCGTCGCATAGACCGTGGTCTCGCCGGCCTTGCGCCCGAACACCCAGAGCTGGGTGGGCGAGCGGACCTGGACGTCGGCGATCCCCGGATCGGCGACGAAGATGTCGGACATCGGCGCGTTGAGCGTGATCATCCGCCCGCGGCCGGTCGCGATCTGGACCATGTCGCGCGGCGCCGCGTGAACGGTCTGGCCAATCGCCGGCATCGGCGCGGTGGCGGTCATTCCCGCCACGGCGGCCAGCGCCAGCGGCGCCCCCAGCTTCCCCCTCAAACGCATGTCAGTTCTTCCCCCCAACCGGGACAATCGTAACGGCATTGCCCCGTGCAACTTTCACGACCGGGCCTTCGGACTGTGCGCCCGTCCCCCCCGGATAGGACCCGCTCATCATTCCAGCCGGACGGCGGTCCGCCGGCTTGCCCGGCACCGTGCTGCGCTGGAAGCGCGACACGTCGGCGCCGGTCGAGAAGGTCGAGCGGCCTTCCATCGGACGCGCCGCGACGCGGGCGAGCATCGCCTTCTCGGCCTTGGGATCGTTGCCCTCGGGCACCGAAACCTCGCCCGCGGCGATCGCTTCCTCAAGCTCGCCATTATTGTCGGCGATCGAGCGCAGCGACAGCGACAGCGAGCCGAGCGTCTGCGCGACCGCGATCTTCTCGGCGATGCGCGGCGTCGCCTCGACCGTGACGGTCGAATAGGTGGTGACGACGGTGTTGCCACTCTCGTCGGTCTGCTTGTCGGTCTTCTGGTCGGTGGCGAGCACGCGCAGGTTGCGCAGCACCGTCTCGGATGCCTTGAGCGGAGGCCCGTCGCCGCCGCCCGACACGGTCTGGGTCAGCAGCAGGTCGACGCGATCGCCCGGGAACACGAAGCCCGCGACCGCGCTCTGGGCGGAGACGGGGACCGTCACCGCGCGCATGCCGGCGCCGAGCGCGGCGGCCAGGAAGCCGCGGTCGCCGGGCTTGACCACCGCGCCCTGGGCGATCGGCTGGCCCGCCGGAATGGCGAAGCGCACCACCGTGCCCTGGAGGGCTTTGAGGTCGGTATCGGCCTTGCGGTAATAGGCGCCCTCGACCAGTTCCTCCGGCCAGGGGACGAATTTCATCGCTTCGGGCCCCAGGATCGTGCCGACGGGCAGCGCCTTGGTCGCGACGAGCACCTCGACGCCCTGGATCGGCGCGGGACCGTTCGCGGTCGGCGCCGCATCGGCGACGGGGGCCGGTGTGCCGACCATCAGGGTCCGCGCCATGAATGCCGTGACCGCGGCGATGATCAGCGCGCCCACCAGCAGAATGATCTTGCGTCCGTCCATGACGTCTCAGGCCTTTCAGTCTTCATGACCGGGTTTCCCCGGCGTTAAGCATCTACGTGAACTGGTTAAGAATCGGTTCGCGAAGCATCAGCAGCGCGGCGATGGCGATGGCGATCCCGTAGGGGATCTCGGGTTGCTCGCTCCGCCGGCGCAGCCATTTGTCGAGCAGCATCAGCAGCGTGATCGCGCCCCCGGCCAGCGACATGATGATCAGCATCGTCAGCAGCGGCTGGAACGGGAACCACAAGGCGAGCGCGCCGATCATCTTGACGTCGCCCCCGCCCATCATCCCGAAGTGGAACGCGGCCGCGAACACCGCGAACACGGCGAGCGCGATGCCGATCTGGAGCGCGATATCGGGCCACAGCGACAGCCCGGCGGCGATCCACCACGGCACTGCGAGCAGCGCGATCGCGGCGTTCTTCCAGTTCGCGATCTCGCGAGTGCGCGCGTCCTCGATCCCGGCGGAGACCAGGATCAGGCCGAGCACGACCAGCAGAATCGTCGAAGCTACCGCTCCCATTTCAATGATGCCCACACCCCTTTGAGCATGGACCCTAGACGCAGGGGCTTTCCAAAACGTAACCAACGCAAATGGCCTCTTCACCATTTGCCTCCACCGCGTTTGACCGCCGGGCAATCCCCGCGGGCGCACGCATCACCAACTGGGCGGCGCCCGACGGCTGGCAGCTGCGCCGCTTCGACTGGCCGGCGGAAGGCCCGCCGCGCGGATCGATCCTGTTCCAGGGCGGGCGCGGCGACGTGGTCGAGAAATATCTCGAGACGCTGGCGCACTGGCGTGGCCAGGGCTGGAACATCGCCTGGTTCGACTGGCGCGGGCAGAGCGGCTCGGGCCGGGTGAACGGCGCGAAGAGCGGCCATATCGAGGATTTCGCGGACTTCATCGCCGATTTCCGCCCCTTCGCGCAGGAGTGGCAGGCGACGACCCCGAGGCCGCATGTCGTGATGGGCCATTCGATGGGCGGGCATCTGGTGCTGCGCGCGCTGGTCGAGCAGGCGATCCGGCCCGATGCGGCGGTGCTGGTCGCGCCGATGCTGGGCCTCAAGGCGCCGCTCGGCCTGGTATCGGTCGGCGAGCGCTTCGCCCGGCTGATGGGCGGGCTCGGCGATCCCGCGCGTGCGGCGTGGAAGGTCAACGAGAAACCCTACACCACCGAGACCCGCCAGGCGCTGCTGACGCACGACCGGGCGCGATACGAGGACGAGCTGTGGTGGCAGCAGGCCAACCCCGCCAATGTCACCGGCCCGCCGAGCTGGAAATGGCTGATCGAGGCGTTCCGCTCGACGCGCGAGCTGCGCGACAGCCCGGCGCTCGCGGCGATGGACGTGCCGCTGCTCGCGCTGATCGCGGAGCATGACGGGCTGGTCGATGCCAAGGCGGCGCTGGCCACGGTCGCCCGGCTTCCGGATGCGCGCATCATACGCTTCGGCAAGGAGAGCGCGCACGAGATCCTGCGCGAGGTCGACGCGGTGCGCGAGCGGGCGATCGGCGAGATCGACCGATTCCTGGATGAGCGGGCGAGTTCCAATCCTCCCCCGCCAGGGGGAGGTGGCGCGCGAAGCGCGACGGAGGGGGAGGACTCTCCCACGACCGTTCTGGAATCCTCCCCCTCCGTCAGCCTGCGGCCGACACCTCCCCCTGGCGGGGGAGGATTGAACCCGGACGACAGTGAGAATGTCGATGCATCCTAGAGCGCGCCGATGAGCCGCTACGACGTCGCGATCGTCGGCGCCGGAATCGCCGGCGCAGGGCTCGCGGCGGAGATCGCGCCGCACGCGCGCGTGCTGCTGCTCGAGGCCGAGGACCAGCCGGGCTACCACGCCACCGGCCGCTCCGCCGCCTTCTGGTCGGAGACCTATGGCGGAGCGGACATCCAGCCCTTGTCCAAGGCGTCGGGCCCGGCGCTGCGCAATCCGCCGGCCGAGCTGGGCGGAGAGAGCTTCCTGACCCCGCGCGGCGAGCTGTTCATCGCGACGCGCGAGGACCGGCATGTGCTCGATCGCTTCGTCGCCGAGTTCGCCGCGGCGGGGGTCAAGCTCGAGCCGGTCGACCCCGCGCCGCGCTGTCCGGGGCTGCGGCCCGAATGGACCGAAGCGCTGTGGGACCCGACCTGCGCCGACATCGATGTCGCGCGGCTGCATGCCGCCTATCTCGGCGCGGCGCGGCGCGCGGGGGCGGAGCTCGTTTGTTCGGCGGGGGTAACTGCGGCGCGCCGCGAGGGCGGGGGCTGGCGGATCGAGACTCGTGCCGGGGTGTTCGTGGCGGACGTCCTGGTGAACGCGGCTGGCGCCTGGGCCGATCCGGTGGCGGTGCTCGCCGGCGCGCCCGCGCTCGGGATGATGCCGCTGCGCCGCACGATGGTTCAGCTGCGAGTCGATCCGCCCGCGCAACCGGTGCTGCCGCTGGTGCGCGATGCGCGCGACCGCTTCTACTTCAAGCCCGAGGCGGGCGGGCGCATCTGGCTCTCGCCGCATGACGAGATCCCGAGCGACCCGTGCGACGCCGCGCCGGAGGAGCTCGATGTCGCGATGGCGATCGACAAGTTCGAGACCGCGGTCGACTGGCGGATCGAAGCGGTCGAGCGCAAATGGGCGGGCCTCAGGACCTTCGCACCCGACCGCAAGCCGGTCTATGGCTTCGATCCCGCGACGCCCGGCTTCTTCTGGTGCGCGGGGCAGGGCGGGTTCGGCATCCAGACCGCGCTCGCCGCATCGAAGCTCGCCGCGTCGCTGCTGCTCGGCACCGCGCCCGATCCGATGATCGCGCGCATCGATCCCGCCGCCTACTCGATCGAGCGATTCCGCGGCTAGACCTGTCCCGCGGATCGGCTATCGTTGGCAGGCCGCAACGATGGAGGCCGAGTATGGCGCACAAGTTCGTGATCGAGCAGAACAAGGCGGGCGAGTATGTCGCCAAGTTCAAGTATAACAGCGAAATCATCTTCTGGACCGAAGGCTATACCAGCAAGGCCTCGGCCAGGAACGCGATCGAGTCGATCCTGAAGAACGGTCCCGGCGCGCCGGTCGAAGAGGACTGAGGCCTACGCGGCGCTCGCCTCAGGGCGGGCGCCGTACCGTCTTGCAATGTTGGATTTCATTTGCTCTGCCAAGGGCTCGCCGCGATACCGGCGGGCTCTTTGACAGTGTCAACCGCGAACCTGCGCCAAATCACGCGCAGTGATTCATTTAAAATATTGAATTTCAGAAACTTACGTTTCTATTGACGTAATTGACAACGGCCGTCGCACCCCCTCGATTCTGTCAACCGATACTGCCAACTACGACAATTTCGATCATCCTGAGCGGGGTGCTCAAACCCGCAGCGCGGCGTCGCTGGCAAGCTTGTCGGCGCGTTCGTTGTCGGGGTGGCCGGCATGGCCCTTGACCCAGGTCCACTCGATGCGGTGCGGCTTGGCGGCGGCGAGGAGTTCCTGCCACAGGTCGGCATTCTTGACCGGCTTCTTGTCGGCGGTCTTCCAGCCGTTCTTCTGCCAGCCGAAGATCCATTTGGTGAGGCCGTCCATGACATAGCGGCTGTCGGTCGAGAGCTTGACCCGGCACGGCTTCTTAAGCGCCTTCAGCCCCTCGATCGCGGCCATCAGCTCCATGCGGTTGTTGGTGGTATGCGCCTCGCCACCCGACAGTTCCTTCTCGGTCGCGCCCATGCGCAGCACAACGCCCCAGCCGCCGCGGCCGGGATTGCCCTTGCACGCCCCGTCGGTGGCGATCTCGACCAGCGGCATCTCGGTCATGCGACGCGCGTCACCAGATCGGGAATGTAGTGGTTGATCCGCCGGACATAGGCGAGCGGATCCTTGCGCATCACCAGCGCATCGGCGGGAGTGTTGAGCCAGTCCCAGGCGCGCGACAGCGTGAAGCGGATGCAGGCGCCCGCTGCGAGCATCGTAAACAATGTGGCCTCGGTTTCGGTGAGCGGGAAGCCAGCTTCGTACCCATCGAACAGCGCTTCGCCGACCGCGGCGTCATAGCGGCTGCCAGTCGCGTCGAATGCCCAGGCGCTGTGCATCACCGCGAAGTCGTAGACGCGGATATCGGTGCAGGCGAAGTAGAAGTCGATCAGGCCCGTCACCTCGTCGCCGAGCATCAGCACATTGTCGGGGAAGAGATCGGCGTGGATCGCGCAGCGATCGAGATCGTCTCTGGCCCAGATCGGCGTGAGCTCGTCGATCGCAAAGCTAAGATCGTCATAGAGACTGGGCGCGATCTGGTCGAGGCTGTGGCCGCAGCGCTCCAGCAACGGCCGCCAGGTGTCCGCTCCCATCGAGTTGGGCCGGTCGAGCGCGAAGTCGGCGACGGCGGCGTGCATCTTCGCCATCGCCCGGCCCGCGGCCTCGGCCTGCGCCGGGGTAGGATGCGACAGCGAGACGCCGGGGAGGAACTTGATCAGGCACGCCGGACGGCCCTCGAGCTCCTGGATCTCGACGCCGCCCCGGTCCTTGATCGCCGGGGGGACCGGCAGCCCCTTGTCCGCCAGATGCTCGAGCAGCCCCATGAAATAGGGCAGGTCGCCCGCTGCGACGCGCTTCTCGTAGAGCGTCAGGATGAAGCGGTCGCGCGTCGTCTCGACCAGATAGTTGGAGTTCTCGACCCCCTCGGCGATGCCCTTGGCCGAGACCAGCTCGCCGGCGTCATAGCGTGCGAGAAAGGCGGCGAGCGCTTCCGCCGAGACCTGCGTGTAGACCGCCATGGCTCAGGCGGCTTCGAGGCCGCGGGGCAGCTTGAAGGCGATGGTTTCCTGCGCCGTCTCGACCTGGCGCTCATTGACTTCGAAGCGCGTGGCGAGCTTGTCGACCAGCTCGCGCACCAGCACCTCCGGCGCCGAGGCGCCCGCGGTGATGCCGAGCGTGGCGACGCCGCGCAGCCAGTCGAAATCGAGATCGTCGGCGCGCTGGATCAGCTTAGCGCCGGTGCCCTCGCGCTCCGCCACTTCGACCAGCCGCAGCGAGTTGGACGAATTGGGGGCGCCGATCACCAGCACCAGGTCGCACTTCTCGGCGATCGCCCGCACCGCGGCCTGGCGGTTCGAGGTCGCATAGCAGATGTCGTCGGCCCGGGGCGCGACGATGCCAGGGAAACGGCGCTGGAGGATGGTGAGGATCGCCGCGGTATCGTCCACCGACAGCGTGGTTTGCGTGAGGAAGGCGAGGTTGGCGGGATCGGCCGGCGCGACCGCGTCGGCGTCCGCCTCGGTCTCGATCAGCGTCATGCTGCCCTCGGGCACCTGGCCGAAGGTGCCGATCACCTCGGGGTGTCCGGCATGGCCGATGAACAGGATGTGGCGGCCCGCGGCGACCAGCCGCTCGGCCTGGCGATGGACCTTCGAGACGAGCGGGCAGGTCGCGTCGAGATAGGAGAGGCCGCGGTCCTGCGCCTCGGCCGGCACCGCCTTGGGCACGCCGTGCGCGGAGAAGACCACCGGCACGCCATCGGGCACCTGGTCGAGCTCGTCGACGAACACCGCGCCCTTGGCCTTCAATGAATCCACCACGAACTTGTTGTGGACGATCTCGTGCCGGACATAGACCGGCGCGCCGTGCTTCTCGATCGCCCGCTCGACGATCTGGATGGCGCGGTCGACCCCCGCGCAAAAGCCGCGCGGCGCGGCGATGAGGAGTTCCAGGACGGGCTTGTCGCCAAGGTTCGACGGAGTGCTCATGTTGCGCGAGGCTCTACGCGATTGCTTGCGCGGGCGAAAGGCGGTTCCTATGACGTGGCGGGCCGGCGCCTGCCCTGCGGCGCGGCCAAATGTCAGTTCGGGAAAGGTGCCCCTCTTGAGTATCCGCAAACTTGGTCTTGCCGCGACGACGATTCTGGCGCTCGCAGGCTGCTCGAAAACGGGCGACATCGCCGAGGGGGGCATCACGCAGATCCGGTCGGCCTGCCCGCGAGTCGGCGTGGCCGCGCACACCGGCGACATCACGCTGTTCAACCCCGCGACGAGCCGCGACGCGAACGCGATCGACGTGACCGCGGTGCTGACCAACGTCACCTCGACCTGCAACGATGCGAGCGAGACGATCTACACCGCGATCAATTTCGAGGTGCTGGGCAGCCGCCGCTCGGGCGAGGGCGCGCGCGAGGTGACGCTGCCTTATTATGTCGCGGTGGTGCAGGGCGGCAGCTCGGTCGTGTCGAAGCGGCTGGGGCAGGTGACGTTGCGCTTCGAGCCCGGGCAGACGCGCGCGTCGGCGACGGGCGCTGGCCAGGCCTATGTCAACCGCGCGGCGGCGACGCTGCCCGAGGATATCCGCCGCCAGATCCTCGCCAAGCGCAAGGCGGGGGACGAGACCGCGGCGATGGATCCGCTGGCGCGCCCTGAAATTCGCCAGGCGGTGCTCCGCGCCTCGTTCGAGGCGCTGGTCGGCTTTCAGCTTACCGATGATCAGCTGAAATATAACGCGACGCGCTAGTTCGCGCCGTTTCAGTAGCATAACGAATCAATTTCGCGATTGACTCGACTACGCCGCCGCATCAGACGAGATGGGTCGGTAGCGGGCAACCGTTGAAGGCACGCGCGGGAGAGTTGGGGTGAGCGCACCCAGATCGTAGCTGGCCGCCAGCGATCCGATTTGGGCAACAAACACCTCCGCCGAAGGAGCAACCGCCCCGGAATCTCTCAGGCACCAAGGACCGCGCGGGGCCACGACACTCTGGAAAGCGCCCCGGATCAGGTCCGGGGCCACCGAAGGGGTAAGCCCGGACGACCC
Source organism: Sphingomonas sp. BT-65 (assembly GCF_026107375.2). Classification (NCBI taxonomy): domain Bacteria; kingdom Pseudomonadati; phylum Pseudomonadota; class Alphaproteobacteria; order Sphingomonadales; family Sphingomonadaceae; genus Sphingomonas; species Sphingomonas sp. BT-65. Next base: position 1,789,413 of record NZ_JAPCIA010000001.1, on the reverse strand, counting down.
GTATGGGTTTGGCGGGTGAAAGCTCTCAGGTTCCGTGACAGAGGGGGCGACGGTGAATGGCCGCGGTTTGCGGCGATTCCGTCGATTCCCTTGGAGATACGGACATGAGCGACGCCACCGAAGCCCCCGAAGCCGAGATCACCGAGGAACTGGCGCTGCTCCCGCTCGACGCGTGGCACCGCGCGCGCGGCGGGCGGATGGTGCCGTTCGCGGGCTATGCGATGCCGGTCCAGTATGAAGGCATCATGGCCGAGCATCTGTGGGTGCGCGAGAATGCCGGCCTGTTCGACGTCAGCCACATGGGGCAGCTGTTCCTGTCGGGCGAGGGGCTCGACGCGGCGCTGGAGGCGCTGATCCCCGCGGACGTAGCGGGCGTGAAGCTCGACGGGCAGAAATATTCGCTGCTGCTCGCCGAGAATGGCGGAATCCTCGACGACCTCATGTTCACCCGCTGGCAGGACGGCCTCTACATGGTCGTCAACGGCGCCTGCAAATGGGACGACATCGCCCATCTGCGCGAGCATCTGCCCGACGAGATCGACATCAACCATATGGACGAGCATGCGCTGCTCGCGCTGCAGGGGCCGAAGGCGGTCGAGGCGTTGGGCCGGGTCGTGCCTGGAGTGGATGCGCTGGTGTTCATGCGCGGCGGGCGGTTCGACTGGAACGGCACCGGCCTGTGGATCAGCCGCTCGGGCTATACCGGCGAGGACGGGTTCGAGATTTCAGTGCCGGCGGACCAGGCCGCGGCGCTGGCCGACGCGCTGACCGCGCAACCCGAGGTCAAGCCGATCGGGCTCGGCGCGCGCGATTCGCTGCGGCTGGAGGCGGACCTGCCGCTCTATGGCCATGACCTCGACACTGAGACGACGCCGATCATGGCGGCGCTGAACTTCGCGGTGGCGAGCAAGCGGCGGCGCGAGGAAGCGAATTTCCCGGGCGCCGCGCGCATCCTGATCGAGCGCGAGAACGGCCCGATCCAGCGCCGCGTGGGCCTGATCGTCGAAGGCCGCCAGCCGGTGCGCGAGGGCGCTTTGGTGCTGGACGAGGAAGGCAACGAGGTCGGCCGCGTCACCAGCGGCGGCTTCGCGCCGACCGTGCAGAAGCCGATCGCGATGGCCTATGTCCCGACCGCGATGGCCGAGCCCGGCACCCGCGTGACGCTGAGCCAGCGCGGCAAAGTTCATCATGGCGAAGTGGTCGCGATGCCCTTCGTCCCGCATCGTTATGTTCGTCAGGGAGCATGAAAATGAGCCGTTACTTCACCGAAGACCATGAGTGGATCGAGCTGGACGGCGACGTCGCCACCGTCGGCATCACCGATTATGCGCAGGGCCAGCTCGGCGACATCGTGTTCGTCGAGGTGCCCGAAGAGGGCAAGCAGGTCGGCAAGGGCGACGACGCCGCGGTGGTCGAGAGCGTCAAGGCGGCGAGCGACGTCTATGCGCCGGTCTCGGGCACGGTGATCGAGGGCAACCCGGCGCTGGAGGAGAACCCCGCGCTGGTCAACGAGGACCCCGAGGGCGAGGGCTGGTTCTTCAAGATGTCGCTGAGCGATACGAGCGAGCTCGACGGCCTGATGGACGAGGCCAAGTACGCGGATTTCGTGTCGAAGCTTTGATTTTCGCCGTCATGCCGGCCTCGTGCCGGCATCCACGGTGCGGCGGGCGATGGGCAAGAGGCTCGAAGGCATTCCGCGCGGCACGGTGGACCCCGGCACGAGGCCGGGGTGACGGTTTTTGGTAATTGGCCAGCGGCCGGAGAACTCAATTGCGCTACCTACCCCTGACTCCCAGCGACCGGCAGGCGATGCTCGCCGCGGTCGGCGCGGCAGCGATCGACGATCTGTTCGTCGATGTGCCGCAAGCCGCGCGGCTCTCCGGCCCGATCGCGGGGTTGCCGCCGCATGCCAGCGAGCTGGCGGTCGAGCGGCACATGACCGCGCTCGCGCGCAAGAACCTGTCGGCGGGGGAGGCGCCCTTCTTCATCGGCTGCGGGGCGTACCGCCACCATGTGCCGGCGAGCGTCGACCACATCATCCAGCGCGGCGAGTTCCTGACCGCCTATACGCCCTACCAGCCCGAGATCGCGCAGGGCACGCTGCAGGTGATGTTCGAGTTCCAGACCCAGGTCGCGCGCCTGCTGGGCACCGATGTCGCCAATGCGTCGATGTATGACGGCTCGACCGCGTGCTGGGAGGCGATCGGCATGGCGCGGCGCATCACCAAGCGCGCCAAGGCGATCCTGTCGGGCGGGCTGCATCCGCACTATGTCTCCGTCGCCAACACGATGGCGAAATACACCGGCGACCAGCTGGTCACCGCGCTGCCCGAGCTGACCGCCGAGCCGGATACGGACAAGCTGATCGGCATGATCGACGACGAGACCTCGTGCGTCGTGGTGCAGTATCCCGACATCCTCGGGCGGATTTCGGACCTGTCCGACCTCGCCGCCGCGTGCCAGGCGAAGAAGGCGCTGCTGGTCGCGGTGGTGACCGAGCCGGTGGCGCTGGGCGCGATCAAGTCGCCGGGCGAGATGGGCGCGGACATCGTCGTCGGCGAAGGCCAGTCGATCGGCGTGGGCCTGCAGTTCGGCGGGCCCTATGTCGGCCTGTTCGGCTGCAAGGAGAAATATGTCCGCCAGATGCCGGGCCGCCTCACCGGCGAGACGGTGGACGCCGAGGGCAAGCGCGGTTTCGTGCTGACGCTCTCGACGCGCGAGCAGCATATCCGGCGTGAGAAGGCGACGTCCAACATCTGCACCAGCTCGGTGCTGTGCGCGCTGGCCTGGTCGATCCACATGACGCTGCTGGGCGAGAAGGGGCTGCGGCAGCTCGCTTCGCTCAACCACGCAGGGGCGAGCGCCGCGGCAGAGCGGCTGACGCAAGTGCCGGGGGTTGAGCTGGTGACGCCGGTCTTCTTCAACGAGTTCACGCTCAAGCTGTCGAAGGAAGCTCGGCCCATCGTCCGTGACCTGGCGGACAAGGGTATCCTCGCGGGCGTGTCGCTCGGGCGGCTCTATCCGGGCGAGGCCGCGCTGGAGAACGGCCTCGTCGTCGCGGTCACCGAAACCACCACCGCGGAGGACGTCGAGACGCTTGCCGCCGCGCTTGAGGAGCTGCTGGCATGAGCATCAACCAGTCCGGCTGGCGCCCCGAGATGACGCCCGAGCGCCGCAGCGGCGACGCGACCTATACCGGCAACCGCGCGCTGATGCTCGACGAGGCGCTGATCTTCGAGATCGGCTCGCTCGACACCACCGGCGTCGACTTCGCCGCGGCGCCCAAGGCGGCGTCGCGACTGGGCGGGCTTGAACGCAACCGCGACATCGGGCTTCCCGGCCTGTCCGAGCCGGAGGCGGTGCGCCACTACACGCGCCTCAGCCGCCAGAATTACGCGATCGATCTCGGCCTGTTCCCGCTCGGCAGCTGCACGATGAAGCACAATCCGCGCCTCAACGAGCGGATGGCGCGGCTGCCCGGTTTCGCCGACATCCACCCGCTGCAGCCGGTCGACACGGTGCAGGGCGCGTTCGAGGTGATCCACCAGCTCGCCCACTGGCTGGTGACGCTCACCGGCATGCATTCGGTGGCGATGTCACCCAAGGCCGGCGCGCATGGCGAGCTGTGCGGCGTGCTGGCGATCCGCGCGGCGCTGGATGCGAAGGGTGAGCAGGCGCGGAAAGTGCTGCTGGTGCCCGAGAGCGCGCACGGCACCAACCCCGCGACCGCGGCGTTCGCGGGCTTCACCGTCGAGGATATCCCGGCGACCGAGGCCGGTCGCGTCGATCTGAAGGCGCTTGAGGCGCGTCTCGGGCCGGACGTGGCCGGGGTGATGATCACCAACCCCAACACCTGCGGCCTGTTCGAGCCCAACATGAAGGCGATCAGCGACGCGGTCCATGCAGCGGGCGGCTATGTCTATTGCGACGGCGCCAACTTCAACGCGATCGTCGGGCGCGTGCGCCCCGGCGACCTCGGCATCGATGCGATGCACATCAACCTGCACAAGACCTTCTCGACCCCGCATGGCGGCGGCGGGCCGGGCTCGGGGCCAGTGGTGCTGTCCGAGGCGCTGGCGCCCTATGCGCCGCTGCCCTTCGTCGAGAAGCAGGGCGACCGGTTCGAGTTGATCGAGGAAGAGACGGCGGGCGAGCATCATGCGTCGACCTTTGGCCGGATGGTGTCGTTCCATGGCCAGATGGGCATGTTCACGCGCGCGCTGACCTATATCCTCAGCCACGGTGCGGATGGCCTGCGCCAGGTCGCCGAGGATTCGGTGCTCAACGCCAATTATGTGCTGCGCGCGCTGGAGGATGTGCTCGACGCGCCCTTCGCAAAGAGCGGACCGTGCATGCATGAGGCGATCTTCAGCGACAAGGGACTGCCCGAGGGCTTCTCGACGCTCGACATCGCCAAGGGGCTGATCGACGAGGGCTTCCACCCGATGACGGTCTATTTCCCGCTGGTGGTGCACGGCGCGATGCTGGTCGAGCCGACCGAGACCGAGAGCAAGGCGGCGCTGGACCAGTTCATCGGCGCGTTCCGCTCGGTCGCCGAGCGGGCGAAGGCGGGCGACGCCGCGCTCAAGTCCGCGCCGCACTTCGCGCCGCGCCGCCGGCTCGACGAGACCCAGGCCGCGCGCAAGCCGGTGCTGGCCTATCGCGAGCCTCTCGGAGCGCAAGCGGCCGAATAGAACCCCCGTCTTGCGCTGTACTTGCCGCCCGCCGGAGCACCGGCGGGCGCTTGTCCGCGTTGAACGACGAATGTTTGTGGAGCGGCAGGCGATTCTACGATAAGACAGCGTCAAGCAAGTGCCGGCAAAACGGGGGAGAGCATCATGCTCAAGTCACGCACGCTGCTGTTCATGAGTGCTGCCCTTCTCGCGGCGGGGTGCGATACGAAATATATTCTGGTCTCCGGCGGACCCTCTCCAACGCCAACGCCATCGCCGACTCCTTCGCCGACTCCTACCCCCAGCCCGACACCGACCGCGCCGCCCGCGTCGAGCTGTCCCAGCGGCACCGTGGATGGCGGCACGCTGACGAGCGCGACCGGCGCGCCGCTGCGGGTCTGCCAGCTTTCCGGGCGGATCACCGCGAACACGACGCTCAGCAACCGTAGCGGCGTGGTGTATTCGCTCTCCGGCCCCGTCGAGATCGGCAGCGATATCGGCGGCGACGGCGCGGCGGGGGGCACCCAGGTGACGCTCACGATCGAAGCCGGCACGGTGGTGTTCGGATCGGTGGCCGCCGATCGGTTGTTCGTCAACCGCGGCTCGCAGATCAACGCGGTCGGCTCCGCGACCCAGCCGATCATTTTCACCTCGCGCCAGAACCTGCTCGGCACGGCGACGGAAGCCGACCAGGGGCAATGGGGCGGCGTCACCTTGCTGGGCCGCGGGCCGATCAGCGATTGCAATGCGGCGGTGCCGGGCGGCTCGGCCGGCTGCCAGCAATCCGCGCCCGATTTCACCGTCAGCTATGGCGGCAACGCTCCGAACGACAATAGCGGCACGCTGAGCTTCGTGCAGATCCGCTTTGCCGGCGGCACGTCGAGCGGCGAGGCCGCCGCGCTGCGCCTGGCCGGCGTCGGCAGCGCCACGGCGGTCGACCATATCCAGGTGATGAACAGCGGCGGCGACGGGGTGAGCGTGCTGGGCGGCCGCGTCAACCTCGGCAGCATCGCGCTGACCGGCGTTGCCGACGATGCGATCGACAGCGACTTCGGCTATCGCGGCACGATCCAGTTCGTGGTCGGGATCCAGTCCGGCACCGCCAATGGCGATACGCTGGCCGAGGTCGACAGCAACGGCAATGAAGACGCACTGCCCCGGCAATTTGCCCGTATCTCCAACGCGACTTTCGTCGCGCGGAGCACGGGTGCGGGCGGCAACACGCTCCTGCTGCGCGGCGGCACCGATTTCGCGCTGCTGAACTCGATCGTGGTCGGGCCGCAGGCCTGCCTCGACATCGATGAGACCGCGGGCACGACCACGCGTGGGGCCGACAATGCGCTGCAGGATTTGGGACCGCCGGTTTTCCGGGCGGTATTGTTCGGCTGCACCACTGCGTTCCGGGACGACGGCAACGTCGGAGCCGCGGCGATCGGCGCGATCTTCGGATCGGGCACGAACAGCAACAATTCGGCCTATACGCCCTCGCTGAGCGGGATCGTGAACGGCTCGACCGAAAATGGGGTGGCGGCGACCAATCCGACCGCGTTCAACGCCGACACCTTCGCCGGGAGCGGCCAGCCCAATACCTCCGCGCCCAACCGGCTGGTCGCGGTGACCTATGTCGGGGCGATCCAGAATGCGTCGGATACGCGCTTCCAGGGCTGGACGTGCAACGCCGCCTTTGTGAGCTTCGGGACCGGAGGTAATTGCATCGTCTCACCGCGGTGAGGTAGCGTCATGGCCGCTGAAGATGCCGGTGCGGCGCGCAGGCATGCGCCTGCCACGCAACGCAACCGTGAACCCATCGCGCAGGTGCTGGACGAGGTGCTGCCGCCGTCCGGCACGGTGCTCGAGATCGCCAGCGGGAGCGGGGAGCATTGCGCGTTCTTCGCGGCGCGCTTCCCCGGCCTCAGCTGGCAGCCGAGCGATCCCGAGCCCTCCGCATTGGCGTCGATCGCGGCCTGGTGCGTGGGACTGGCGAATGTCGCGCCGCCGCTGGCGATCGATGCGGCAGCGGCCGACTGGCCGGTGGAGCGCGCCGATGCGCTGCTGTGCGTCAACATGGTGCATATCAGCCCATGGGAGGCGACATTGGGGCTGCTCGACGGCGCCGCGCGGGTGCTGCCGCCGGGCGCGCCGTTGATCCTCTATGGCCCCTATCGGCGGGCGGAGGTGGAAACGGCGCCGTCGAACGAGGCGTTCGACGCTTCGCTCAAGGCGCGCGATCCGCGCTGGGGGCTGCGCGACGTGGCCGAGGTGACGGACGCCGCGGCGGCGCGGGGGCTGCGGTTCGAGCGGCTGGTCGAGATGCCCGCCAACAACCTCATCCTCGTCTACCGGCGCTAGGTGCTGGTCGGCGGTTCGTCGGCCGCCGCGACGGGCGAGCTGCGCGTGAGGCCGCGCTGCCGCTCGCGCCAGACGATGTAGAGGCCGCTCGCGATGATGATCGGCGCGCCGACCCAGGTCCAGGGGCCCGGCAGCGCGCCGAACAGCAGATAGCCGTAGAGCGTCGCCCAGATCAGGCTCGAATAGTCCATCGGCACCACCACCGAGACCGGGGCGAAGCGCAATGCCGCGGTGAGCGCGAGCTGCGCAGCGCCGCCGACGAGGCCGATCGCGATCAGCAGCGCGAAGGTGGTCGCATCGTGCGGCGCGGCGACGAAGAGATAGCCGATCGCGAGCGGCGGGACCGATAGGGTGGAGAACCAGAAGACGGTGGTCGCCGGGCTTTCGGTACGGCCCATCTGGCGCAGCTGGATCGCGACCAGCGCGACGAACAGCGCCGCGGTGAGCCCGACCAGCGCGCCGCCGAGCGGGATGTGGCTGCCCCCCGGCTGGGCAACGATCAGCACGCCGATGAACCCCGCGAGCACCGCGCCCCAGCGATGCCAGCCGGTCGGTTCCTTGAGCACCAGCGCGCCGAGCAGCGTGGCGAAGATCGGCACGGTGAAGCCGAAGGTTGTCGCCTCGGCGAGGGGCAGGAGGAGCACCGCGCCGAAATTGAACACCATGCCGGTGAGCCCGACCGCCGAGCGGGTGATGTGCATCCCGAAATGCCGGGTGCGCAGCGAGGCGAGGCCGGCGCCGGCCGCGACCCAGACGAGGATGAAGGGGATCGCGAAGAGCTGCCGGAACAGCATGATCTCGATCAGGTGCGCGCCATGCGTCTCGACCAGCTTGATCAGCGCGCCCATCGTCGAGAGCATCAGGATCGCAAGCAGGCGCAGGCCGAGGCCGAGCATGATGCGGTCGGTGGGCATGCGTTTCGCCTAAGGCCCGTGCCTCGTTGCGGCAAGCGGCGAAGCGGGGTGACGGAGGCCACGCGACACGCTATCCGCCGCGCCATGATCAAGCACGCGCTCAACCTCACCCGCGAAGCGGATTTCGCCGCCTGGTATCAGGCCGTCATCTCGGAAGCCGACATGGCCGAGGAATCGGGGGTGCGCGGCTGCATGATCATGCGGCCATGGGGCTATGGCATCTGGGAGCGCATCCAGCGCCTGCTCGACGACCGGATCAAGGCGGCGGGATACGACAACGCCTATTTTCCGCTGTTCATCCCGCTGTCCTATTTCGAGAAGGAAGCGGAGCATGTCGAGGGCTTCGCCAAGGAGATGGCGGTGGTCACGCACCACCGGCTGATCGGCGACGGCAAGGGCGGGCTGATGCCCGATCCCGAGGCGAAGCTGGAGGAGCCGCTGGTGGTGCGGCCGACCTCGGAGACGGTGATCGGCACCGCCTTCTCGCGCTGGATCCAGTCGTGGCGCGACCTGCCGGTTCAGGTCAACCAATGGGCCAACGTGGTGCGCTGGGAAATGCGCACGCGCATGTTCCTGCGCACCGCCGAGTTCCTGTGGCAGGAGGGCCATGCGGCCTATGCCAGCCCGGAGCAGGCGCGCGAGGAGACGCTGAAGGCGCTCGAGATGTACCGCGCCTTTGCCGAGGATGTCGCGGCGATCCCGGTGATCGCGGGCGAGAAGCCGGAGAATGAGCGCTTCCCGGGCGCGGACGCGACCTATTCGATCGAGGCGATGATGCAGGACGGCAAGGCGCTGCAGGCCGGCACCAGCCACTTCCTCGGCACCAATTTCGCGCACGCCCAGAACATCCGCTTCCAGAATGCGAGCGGCGAGTTCGAGCTCGCCAACACGATCAGCTGGGGCATGTCGACGCGGATGATCGGCGGGCTGATCATGACGCATGGCGACGATGATGGCCTGCGCGTGCCGCCGCGGCTGGCGCCGTGGCAGGTGGTGATCGTGCCGATGCTGCGCGACAATGACGAGGACGCGGCGGTGCTCGATTACTGCAAGGCGCTGCAGGCGCAGCTCGCCGCGCTGTCGGCGTTCGGCGAGCCGGTGCGTGCGCTGCTCGACACGCGCGCGTCGAAGGCGGCGACCAAGCGCTGGGGCTGGGTCAAGAAGGGCGCGCCCTTGGTGATCGAGGTGGGCGGGCGCGACGTGGCCGGCGGCAACGTCTCGGTGATCCGCCGCGACCGGCTGTATCGTGAGGACGGCAAGCTCGACAGCGCGATCCTCGCCAAGGGCGAGTTCGTGGTGCAGGCGGCGGGGCTGCTGCAGGAAATCCAGGCGGCGCTGCACAGCGAGGCGCGCGCGCGGATGGACGCGAACATCGTGCGCGGGGTGGAGAGCTTCGAGGCGCTGCAGGCGCATTTCGAGGCGCCGGGCAAATATCCGGGCTGGGTCGAGGTGCAGTGGGCGCGGCCGACCGGCGCCGAGCTCGACGCGGTGGTGGAGCGGATCAAGGCATTGAAGCTCACCTTCCGCAACGTGCCACTCGACGCGGCGCCGGCGGACGGGACGTGCCTGTTCACCGGCCGGCCAGCGGTCGAGCGGATTTTTGTCGCGCGCGCCTATTGATTTGAACCACGGGCGGGTTCGCGCGTATCGTCTTTCGTTCTCACCCGGGAGATGAAACATGCGTTCGCTCACGCTGTTCGCCGCCGCGGCCGCTGCCATCGCGCTGCCGGCGGCCGCGCATCATGGCTGGTCGTCCTATGACGAGACCAAGCCGATCACGCTCAATGGCACGTTCACCGAGCTCAATTGGGGCAATCCCCACGGCACCGCGAAGATGCGCTGGCAGGGCAAGATCTGGGACATCATCCTGGCGCCGACTGGCCGGATGGAGGCGCGCGGGCTGACCCAGGCCGAGGTCGCGCCAGGCAAGAAGGTCGGCCTCACCGGCTATGCCCGCCGCGACGGCACCGCGGAGATGCGGATCGAGCGGATCACGGTGAACGGCAAGACCGTCGAGCTGCGCTGAGCGCCGGCTTGGAGGGATTTCTTCTCGCCGCGGCGCAATGGCTCGACGCGGTCGGCGTGGGGCCGTGGGCGCGCGGCTCGGGCCTGGTCTATCCGGTCGCCAACAGTTTCCACCTGCTCGGGTTGGTGATGCTGGTGGGCGGGATCGGCGTGGTCGACCTGCGCATCGCGGGATTGTGGCGGAAGATTCCGATCGAGCCGTTGTCGCGCGCGCTGACGCCGGTGGCGATTGTCGGGTTGCTGATCATGGTGCCGAGCGGGACGATATTGTTCGCCGCAGACGGCCGATCGCTGGCGGGCTCGGGCATCTTCCACGTCAAGCTGGTGCTGATCGCGCTCGCGCTCGCCAATGCGGTGGCGTTCCGGTGGCGCTGGGGTGACCGCATCGGCGGGTGGCGTAACCGTGTGCCGGGCGCAGCGCGGGTCATGGCGCTGGCGTCGATCGGATTGTGGCTGGCGGTGGGTACGCTGGGGCGCTGGATCGCCTATGGCTGATGCCGCACCGCCGGCGCGACGGCGGTGCGGCCACAGGCGCTAGTCGCTCTTGACGCCGTCGAAATGGACGGTGCTTTGCAGCGTCGTGCCGGTGATGTCGTATTCGGCGTAGAGGTTCGAGGTCGAATCATAGAGAAAGAAGGGCGAGCCGGTGCGATCATGGCCGGCTTCGATCCAGATATAGAGCTGAATGGGGCAACCGTCGGGGACGCCATGGTCGCCCGGTGAGAATTTGACGCCCTGGCCGAGCGCGATGTGTCCCCCATTGCTGGTCGTGCTGAAGTTGCCGTCCGGGTCGATGAAGTTCGCCGCCGGAGCGCAGACGAAGCCGCCATTGTTCCGCAGATAGAATGCGCCGATCGTTTGCATTGCCTGTTTCCTTCCCTCTGTTGAGCAGGGGCAGCAAACAGGCGGCGAGGATGGCGGTATCGCGTCCTGCTACCGCCAAATCTACGCCCCGGCAGGTCGGATGCTCGGCTCAGGGCCGGCACCACGCAATCGGAACAGGCTCCGAAACGGTGAGGCCGGGCGTCAGCGCGCGCCGAGAAACGCGGCGATCCGGTCGCGCATGCCGGCGCTCTGCCGGAGTCCGAGCTTGCTGCGGCGCCACAGCACGTCGTCGGCCGTGCGCGCCCATTCGCGGTCGCGCATCCACGACAGCTCCATTTCGGTGAGGCCGGTGCCGAGATCGCCGCCCAGCGCGGCTTCGTCCGGCACCTCCGCCAGCATGTCGAGCAGCAGCGTGCCATAGGCGTGCGCCATGCGGGCCGAGCGCAAGTCGCCGAGGAAGGGCCAGCGCTGGCGTACCTCGGTGAGGAACTTGTCGAAATCATCGATCATGCCACCGGGGAGGACGCGGGCGGGGGTGATCGTGCGCCACGGGAAGCCGAGCGGGTGTGCGAGCTTCTTCATCGCTTCCTCGGCGAGGGCACGGGCGGTGGTGATCTTGCCGCCGAACACCGACAGGAGCGGCGGGCCCGAGAGGTCGAGATCGAGGTGGTAGTCGCGCGTCACCGCCTGCGCGGCGGTTTCGCCGTCATCATAGAGCGCACGGATGCCGGACCAGCTGGCGACGATATCGGCGCGGGTCAGCTGGCGGGTGAAGTAACGGTTGGCGGCGGCGAGGAGATAGCCGGTCTCGGCATCGTCGATGCCGGCCGCGTCGGGGCGGTCGACCGGGACGTCCGTGGTACCGATCGCGGTATGGCCCTGCCACGGGATCGCGAAGACGATGCGGCGGTCGGGCTGCTGGAGGATGTAGGCATGGTCGCCGTCGTGCAGCGCGGGAACCACGATATGGCTGCCCTTGACCAGGCGGACGCCCGAGCGCGTGGCGATGCCGAGATCGCCGAGCAGCTCGCGCACCCAGGGACCGGCGGCGTTGACCAGCGCGCGGGCGGTGACGCTGCGACCGTCGGAGAGCGTGCAGTGCCAGATGCCGTCCTCGCGGCGCGCGGCGGTGAGCGCGGTGCGGGTGACGATCTCGGCGCCGTTCATCGCGGCGTCCTGCGCATTGGCGAGGGTCAGGCGCGAATCGTCGACGAAGGCGTCGGTGTAGACGAAGCCGCGATGCGCGCCCTTGAGCGGCGCGGTGTAAGCGGTGTCCCTGGCGGCGAGGCCGCGTGACTTCGCCAGTTTTGTCCGGCCCGCGAGCAGATCGTAGAGGTAGAGCCCGGCGCGGACCATCCACCACGGGCGGACGCTGTGCGCGTGGGGCAGGACGAACGCCATCGGCCGGATCAGGTGCGGGGCGGCGGCGAGGAGGTGCTCGCGCTCGTGCAAGCCCTCGCGCACCAGCCGGAAATCATAGCTTTCGAGATAGCGCAGACCGCCATGGATGAGCTTGCTCGAGGCTGAGGAGGTGTGCGCGGCGAGGTCGTCGCGCTCGACCAGCAGCACCTTGAGGCCGAGCAGCGAAGCCTCGCGCGCGATCGCGCAGCCGTTGATGCCGCCGCCGGCGATGAGGAGGTCGTAGGTCACGCGGCCAGCCTATTCGGTTGGGAATTGGCCCAACAACCCCTATATTCAGGGCCAATGGCAAAACAGAACAAAGCAAAGCCCGCGCCCGGCATGCCGACGCGGCAACAGATTCTCGATTTCATCACATCTTCGGACCAGCCAGCGGGCAAGCGCGAGATCGCGCGCGCATTCGGCTTGGCCGGGCAGGAGAAGATCGCGCTCAAGGCGTTGCTGCGCGACATGGCCGATGAAGGGCTGATCGACAGCGCACCCGGCCGCGCCTTCCACAAGATGGGCGGCGTGCCCAAGGTGACCGTGCTGCGCGTGACCGATGCCGATGGCGATACGGTGTGGGCCGTGCCCGAGCGCTGGGAGGCCGAGGGCGTCCCCGTCCCGCGGCTCCGCGTGCGCGAGCGGAGCCGCAGCGGCGCGCTCGGCGTCGGCGACCGCATCCTCGCGCGCACCGAGGAGGCCGGCAATGGCTGGATCGCGCATCCGATGAAGAAGCTCGCCAAGGGCGAGGAAGCGATGCTCGGCGTGGTCAAGGAGGAGGGCGGACGGCTCTACCTGCAGGGCGTCGAGAAGAAGGAGCGCAACAGCTACGTCATCTCCGAGCGCAACGGCGCCGAGCCGGGCGACCTGGTGCTGGCGGAGAAGAGCGGGCGCGGCCCGCGCATCTTCGCCAAGGTGATCGAGGTGCTGGGCGATCCCTTCGCCCCGCGCAGCTTCTCGCTGATCGCGATCCATCGGCACAGCATCCCCAACGTGTTTTCGGATGAGCTGCTCGACGAGGCCGAGCGGGTCGCCAAGCAGGATCTGGGCAAGGGTAGGGAAGACCTGCGCGACATCCCGATCGTCGCGATCGATCCGTCCGATGCGCGCGACCATGACGATGCGGTGTGGGCGGCGCCCGACGATGACCCCAAGAACGAGGGCGGGTGGAAAGCGATCGTCGCGATTGCCGATGTGAGCTTCTATGTGCGGCCGGGGAGCCTGCTCGACCGCGAGGCGCGGAAGCGCGGCAACAGCGTGTACTTCCCCGACCGGGTGGTGCCGATGCTGCCCGAGATACTGTCGGCGGACGTGTGTTCGCTGAAGGAGGGCGTCGATCGCGCGGCGATGGCGTGCCACCTGCAGATCTCGGCCAGGGGCGAGATCAAGTCGTGGCGGTTCACGCGCGCCGTGGTGCGGCTCGCGGCGAACATCGCCTATGAGGATGCGCAGGCGGCGATCGACGCGGCGGGGGAGAAGGTCGATGTCGCCTCATCGCCGTGCGCGATGCCGGCGGAGGAGTTGGCTGGGGTCGATCCGGCGCTGGTCGACTCGACGCTGCGGCCGCTCTGGGCGTGCTGGCGCGCGCTCAACAAAGCGCGCGACAAGCGCGAGCCGCTCGACCTCGACTTGCCCGAGCGGCGGATCGTGCTCGATGAGAAGGGGCGCATCCTCTCGGTCGCGCCGCGCGAGCGGCTCGATGCGCACAAGCTGATCGAGGATTACATGATCGCCGCCAACGTCGCCGCGGCAAAGGCACTGGAGGGCCGCAAGGCGCCGGTGATGTACCGCGTGCACGAGCCGCCGAGCCGCGAGAAGCTGGTCGCGCTCAAGGAGTATCTGAAGACGCTCGATGTCGAGTTCGCGCTGGGGCAGGTGATCCGGCCGTCGACCTTCAACCATGTGCTCGAACGGGTGGGCGAGGCCGAGTTCCGCGCGGAGGTGATGACCCAGGTGCTGCGCACCCAGACCCAGGCCTATTACGGGTCGCAGAATGCCGGGCATTTCGGGCTGGCGCTGGGCAGCTACGCGCACTTCACCTCGCCGATCCGGCGCTATGCCGACCTCGTCGTGCATCGCGCGCTGGTCGAATCGAACAAGCTCGGGCCGGGCGGCGAGCTGCCGTCCGATCCCGAGATGGAGAAGACCGGCGAGGTCATCAGCCAGCTCGAGCGGCGCGCGATGGAGGCCGAGCGCGAGACGATCGACCGCTATGTCGCCGCCTATCTCTCGGCGCATGTCGGCGAGGTGATGGAGGCGCGGATCACCGGGGTGCAGAATTTCGGCTTTTTTGCGACGGTCGACGGCGTCGGCGGCGATGGCCTCGTGCCGGCGCGCGACCTGGGGCGGGAATATTTCCGCTATGACGAGGCGGCGCAGAAGCTGGTCGGCGAGGAGACCGGTGCGGAATTCGCGCTGGGGCAGCGGCTCAAGCTCAAGCTGGTCGAGGCGAACCCGATTTCGGGCGCGCTGCGCTTCGAGCTGCCCGACGGCAAGGGCAGCGGATCGGGGCCGAGACCTGAAGGTGGACGGCCGCGCAAGCCGGGGCCGCCGCGGGTGCTCAAGCGGCGCGGGCGGCCGGGGAACATCAAGCACCAGGGCAAGAAGCGCTGATGGCGGTTGAGTCGGTCGCGATTACCCCGACGGGCCGGGCGCGGCGGAAGGTGGTGGACCATTTCTGCGCGGCGCATGCGGTGACGCCTTACGACACGATCCTCTACACGCCGCCGGTCGAGCTCAAGCCGGCGTTCGATGCGCTGCTTGCCGAGCGGCTGATCCGCAAGGAAGGGCACGCCTATTACTGGCTCGACCTGCGCGCCTATGAGGCGGCGGTCGAGCTGCGGCGGCGCAAGCTGGTGCCGGTGGCGATCGCCGTGGCGGTGCTCCTCGCGGTGGTGGTGACCTTTTTCTACGCCGGCTAGGCGACGCGGAAGGTGAGGCCGGCATTGGCCTCGAGCCGGGCCTTCAATGGCTCCGCCATCAGCGCACAGGGGGTCCAGATGCCGCCCTTCGGCTCGACATCGCGGAGCAGGCACAGCGCAGCCTCGGTGATGATCTTGCAGGTCGAGCCGTAGCCCGGGTCGCGATCGCCGGTGACGGTGGCCGTCAGGCGCTCGCCCGAGGGCATCTCGGCGATGAAGTCGATCTCGTAGAAGCCCGCCTCGCGCGCCTCCTTCGACGGGCCTTCGCCGGGGGCGGGACCCTTGTCCGAGCTCATCGGATTCATCTTGGCGATCGCCTCCGCCGCGGCCTTGCCGAGGTCGCCGAGGCCGGGGGCGACCATCATCTCGTCGTAGCGGAAGTCGGTGCCGTAGGGATGGCCGGCGAGGAAATTGGTGCGATGGATGTTCTTGGTGTTGATCACCGCCATCATGAACGGCGCGACCCAGCCGCCGACCGCCTCGTCATATTCGGGGATCATGCCCTTGGGCTGGCTCGGCCCCTCGAAGCCGGGGGTGAGCGCGAAGGGATCGAGCAGCACCTTGAACACCGCGGGGTTCTTCGCCGCTGCCGCTGCGGTCGCCTTGCCGCTGGCGAAGGTGCCGCCCGAAAAGGTGCCCTGCATCTTGCGCACGCGGCCTTTGATGCGCGGGGCGGGGCGGCCGAACTTCGCGATCGCGGCCTGCTGAACGGTCCACACGCCGAAGTCGAACGGGATCGAATCGAACCCGCCGGAGAAGACGATGCACGCGCCGCTCGCCTTGGCCGCGGCGTCGTGCTGCGCGATCATGTCGTGCATCCAGTTGGGCTCGCCGCACAGATCGACATAGCCTGTGCCGGTTTCGACACAGGCGGCGACGAGGTCGGAGCCGTAGAGCTGGTAGGGCCCGACGGTGGAGATGACGACGCGGGCCTTCGCGGTCATCGCGCGGAGCGCAGCGGGATCGTCGGCATTGGCGGTGAGCAGTGAGGTCGAGGCGGGGGCGCCGATCTCGTCGCGCACCTGTTCCAGCTTGGTCAGCGAGCGGCCTGCCATCGCCCATTTGACGCTGCCGTCGCCGTAGCGCTGGGCGAGATATTCAGCGACCAGGCGGCCGGTGAAACCGGTGGCGCCATAGACGATCAGATCGAACTCGCGTGCCATCATTCTCTCCCGTGCGGCATACTTCGTTTTTCAAAGTTTACGAAGTTCATGGCACACCCACCCTGAATTCTCCATACCCGATATTGTAAGTTCGAACGGATCAAGGGATGGACGCTGTAAGTCGCCATGCTTCCGATCCGAGCAGACGAAATCCAACATTGCAAGCGCGGTCAGCGCGGTCAGCGCGTCCGGCGGCGGGCGAGCGCGTGCGCCTCGGCGCGGGAGAGCAGCACGTCGAGATCCTCGCGGCTGATGTCGAAGCTGTCGGGCAGTTCGGCGAGCGCCTTGTCGATATCCTCGAGATGCAGGCCGACCGCCTCGGGTGGCATCGGCAGCGGAACCGGCTGGTGCGGGTAGCTGTGGCCCGACATGCGGTGGAAGAACATCGCCAGCGCGACCAAGGCGATCGAATTGATCGCGACCGGCGCGAAGGCGAAGGCGTAGCCCGCGGCATGAACGCCCTGGCTGCCGATCACCGCGGTGAGCGCCGCCGCGCCGCCCGGCGGGTGGAGGCAGCGGCATGCCGACATGGCGAGGATCGCGAGCCCGACCGAGAGGCCCGCGGCGAGCATCGGGTCGGCGACGTACTGGAACACCGCGACGCCGACCAGCGCCGAGATAGTGTTGCCGCCGACCACCGGCCAGGGCTGGGCGAGCGGGCTCGCCGGCACCGCGAAGATGAGGACCGCGGAGGCGCCCATCGGCGCGACGATCAGCGGCAGGTCGGATGCGGCGAGCTCGAGCTGGGCGCAGACGAACATGGTGAGCGCGAGGCAGATCGCCGCGCCGATACAGGCGACGAGGCGATCGAGCGGCCGTGCACCGGCGAGAATCGGACGGAAGAAGCGGAAGGGCATGGCGGCCGCCTTAGCCGCGCGGGGCAGGTGCCGGGAAAGGAGATTCTTTGGGCGGGGTGAAGCTGGGTGATCGGCCACTGCACAGCCTTGCTCTTGAAACGGCCGGGTCCGGCTCCGACTATCGGCGGCTTGTCAGTGGGAGTGCATGAATGCCGGTCGGTGGATCCTCGGATCTGGCGCAGTTTCGCGTCCAGCGGCATTTCGCCGACCATCGCGCGGTCACGCCGCGCGACGCGATCGAATATGCGCCATCGGGACCCGTGGAGCGCAGGGCGTTCGAGCAGTTGCGCGCCTCGGGCGTGATCCGCGAGGCGCAGCCGGCCTATTACTGGTTCGATCTCGACCGCATGGGCCGGCACGATCGGCGCAAGCGCGATCCCAAGACCTATGTCGCGATCGCGCTGGCCGTGGTCGTCGCCTGCCTCGCCTACATGCTCTACCGCGGCTAGGCGCGGTCCGCGCGCAGCAGCCGGCCGGGGCGGCCGACGCGCTGGCCGCGCTCGAACGCGGGCTGGCCGTTGACCATCACCAGGTCGAACCCCTCGGCGCGGGCGAAGGGGTCGAGATAGGTCGAGCGGGCGTGGACCTTGCCGGGATCAAACAGGATGAGGTCGGCCTTGGCGCCCGGGCGGATCGTACCGCGATCGGCGATACGCAGGATGCGCGCGGGCAGCGACGTCGCCTTGCGCACCGCCTGCTCGACGGCCAAGCGCTTGCCCTTGGCGACATAGTCCTCGATCAGCTTGGCATAGGTGCCGGTCGAGCGCGGGTGCCGCATGGTCGGGCCGCCATCGGTCGAGATCGCCACCAGCGGATCGAGCAGCAGCACGTCCTGCAGCGCCTGATCCATCGTGAAATGCGCGCCCGATCCGCCGTCGGGGCCGAGCTGGATGAGGAAATCGGGGAAGGCGAGGCCGGCCTCCTGCGATGCCTGCGCCACGGTCTTGCCCGCGTGGCGGCCGGTGCCGAGCAGCAGCATCTCGGGCCCGCCGCGGCGGATCATGCGCTTTTCGAGATAGTCGCGCAGCTCGGCGCGGCGGGTGGCGAGGACGCTCGCATAGTCGGTCGGCGGGAGCGCCCATTGCGGGAACAGGATCGCGATCCCGGTGAAGCCGGCATTATAGGGATAGGCGTCGGCGGTGAGGTCGATCCCGGCGCGGCGCTTGGCGGCGAGGAAGTCGAGCAGCGCGCGGGCGCGGGCTTCGCCTTTGCCGAACACGACCTTCAAGTGCGAGATGTGCGGACGCGCGGGGCCGGCGGAGGCGATCAGCTCGTCGATCGAGGCCTCGATCTCGCCGTCATTCTCCGAGCGCATATGGCTCATCGCGACGCCGCCATGGCGCGCGACGACGCGGCCGAGCGCGGCGAGCTCGGCGGTCTCGGAGTAGATGCCGGGCACATATTCGAGGCCGAAGGAGAGGCCGAAGGCACCGGCGCGCAGCTCGGCGTCGAGCTGGGCTTCGAGCCGGGCCATTGCGGCAGCGTCGGGGCGGCGCACCGAATCCGGGATCTTCGCCGCGCGGCGCAGCGTGCCGTGGCTGGCGAGCGTGGCCACGTTGAGGTCGAGCGGGGCGCGGTCGGCGGCGCGCATCCAGCCGCGCAGATCGAGGTCGCCCTTGAGCCGCGGGCCGCTGCCGTCGACGCCGAGCGTGATCGTGGTGACGCCCATGGCGAGGAAGCCGTCATAGGATTCCTTGAGCGGATCGCCGTGCGTGTGGGTGTCGATGAAGCCGGGCGCGAGGACGCGGCCCTCGCCGGCGATGACCCGCGCGCCGGCGACGCGCGTGCGTTCGGCGGGGGAGGTGATCCGCGCGATCCGGTCGCCGGTGACGAGCACATCGGCGAGGCGTGGCGGCGCGCCGGTGCCGTCGACCAGCATGACCTCGTGAAACAGGGTGGCGGGCGTTGCGGCGGCCGCCGCGCGGCTTGCGAGGCCGGTGGCCAAGGCGCCACCGATGAGCTGCCGGCGTGACAGATGCTGGTTCATGGATATCCCCGCCTGACCCTGCGGCAGATATGCAGGACGTGTGGGAGCGGGACAACGCACCAGAGGTTTTGGCGGTATAGCTTGAGGTTCTAGGCAGTCTCGCTGAACTGCAGGCTCGCCAGTCGCGCATAGAGGCCGCCCTGCGCCACCAGCTCGGCATGCGTGCCGGTCTCGACGATCCGCCCCTCGTCCATCACGATGATGCGCTTGGCGGCGCGGACGGTGGCGAGGCGGTGGGCGATGACAAGCGTGGTGCGGCCCTGCATGAGATGCTCGAGCGCGTCCTGGACGAGGCGTTCGCTCTCGGCGTCGAGCGCGCTGGTCGCTTCGTCGAGCAGCAGGATCGGCGCGTCGCGCAGCAGCGCGCGGGCGATGGCGAGGCGCTGGCGCTGCCCGCCCGAGAGGCGCGCGCCGTCCTCGCCGAGAAAGGTGTCGAGACCGTCGGGGAGTTCGCGTAGGAATTCGGCGGCGTTGGCGGCCTCGGCGGCCTGCCAGATCGCCTCCTCGGTCGCGTCCCAGGCGCCGTAGCGGAGATTGTCGCGCGCGGTGGCGGCGAAGATCACCGTCTCCTGCGGCACCATCGCCATGCGCGCGCGGACCTCGCCCGGATCGGCGCGGCGGACGGGGACGCCGTCGACGCGCACTTCGCCGCCCTCGGGATCGTAGAAGCGCTGGACGAGCTGGAAGAGCGTGGACTTGCCCGCACCCGACGGACCGACCACCGCCACCGTCTCGCCCGGCGCGACCGACAAAGTGAACTGGTTGAGCGCCGACACCTCGGGCCGCGTCGGATAGCGGAAGGTGACGTTGGCGAAGTCGAGTCCGCCCTGCGGCGGGATGGGGAGCGGGACCGGGTCGGCCGGGGCGGCGATGTCGGGCTCCTGCGCGAGCAGCTCGGCGAGGCGGCTGGCGGCGCCCGAGGCGCGCAGCAGGTCGCCATAGACCTCGGTCAAGGCGCCGAACGCGCCGGTGACGAGGCCCGCGGTGATCACGAAAGCGGTGATCGAGCCGCCCGAGATGCGGCCCTCGGCGACGCCATAGACCGCGTCCCACATGATCAGCGTGATCGCGGTGAACAGCGCGAAGATGACGAGCGCGGTCATCAGCGCGCGGGTGGCGAAGCGCTTGCGCGCCGTGGCGAAGCCGGCATCGACCGCGGTCTGGAAGCGCTCGCCCTCGCGCCGTTCCTGCCCGAAGGCTTGGACGATGCGCATCGCGCCGAGCGTCTCCGAGGCGATCGCGCCGATGTCCGCCACGCGATCCTGGCTGGTGCGCGAGAAGCGGCGCACGCGGCCGCCGAGCCACATGATGGGCAGGACGATGATGGGCAGGCCGACGATCAGATAGGCCGCGATCTTGGGCGCGAGGACGAAGAGATAGACGGTGCCGCCGATCGCGATCAGCAGGTTGCGCAGCGCGACCGAGACGGTGGTGCCGACGATCTGCTCGACCACCGCGGTATCGGCGGTGAGGCGGCTGGCGATCTCCGACGGGCGGTTCTCCTCGAACCATTTGGGGGGCAGGCGCAGCAGGTTGCGGTGCACTGCGGCGCGCATGTCGGCGACGGTGCGCTCGCCGAGCCAGGAGACGAAGTAGAAGCGCATCGCGGTGGCGAAGGCGAGCACCACGACGATCAGCAGCAGCCCCTGGAAATAGGCGCCGATCTGCGACGGGTCGGCGCCCTCGGCAAAGCCCTTGTCCACCACTTGCTTGAAGGTGCGCGGGATCCACAAGGTGGCGCCCGCGGCGAGCAGCAGCGCGACGATCGCGAGGCCGAGCTGGAGCGGGTAGCGGCTGGTGTAGCGCCACACGATGCGGAGGCTCGACAGCTTGCGGGGCGCGGCGGGACTCGCGGGCTTCGTTTCGGGCTCGGCCATGCGCGCCGCCTAGGGCGTAGGGGCGGGTTGCGCAACGGGTGCATGTGGAGGGAGGCATTAATTCCTTCCACGCCCCTCCGGGGGGAATCGGAAACCGATTTTTGGGAACTGACCAATGTGATCGAACATTGGGTATGGATGGACATTGCACCGCAGCACCCGGCCGCTATAACCCGCTGCCACCGTTGTCAGACGGCGCGCGTGGGGCGGGGACAGTAACAACCGATGTTGTATGATGCTTATGAGATGCAGCGCTCGATGCTGGCCGGCGCGAGCGCACTCGCCAATTTCGGCGCGGGGCTGCTGAATAATCCGGCAAATCCCTTCGCTTATTTCGGCGGCGGCCCGATCCTGGCTTCGGCGCTGGAGGTGTTCGCGCATGCCGCGGCGCCGCGCGGCAAGCCCGAATTCGGGCTCGAATCGACCACCATCGACGGCAAGCAGGTCGCGGTCCGCGAGGAGATCGTGCTGCGCAAGCCGTTCGGCCAGCTCAAGCGATTCGTTCGCGAAGGCGTCGAAGGCGGCCCCAAGCTGCTGATCGTCGCGCCGATGAGCGGACACTATGCGACGCTGCTGCGCGGCACGGTCGAGCGGATGCTGCCGGCAGCGGACGTCTACATCACCGACTGGCGCGACGCGCGGCAGGTGCCGCTCAGCGACGGGCGCTTCGACCTCGACGACTATGTCGACTATGTGGTCGAGTTCATCGAGAAGATCGGCGCGGAGGGCGACAAGCGGCCGCATGTGCTCGCGGTGTGCCAGCCCTCGGTGCCGGTGTATGCCGCGGTCGCGCTGATGAACGCGGACAAGCACCCCAACCGGCCGCGCACGCTGACCCTGATGGGCGGCCCGATCGACACGCGCGAGGCGCCGACCGCGGTCAACACGCTGGCGACCGAGCGGCCGCATGCCTGGTTCGCGCAGAACGTCATCGCGACCGTGCCGGCGACCTATCCTGGCGCGGGGCGGCGAGTCTATCCGGGCTTCCTGCAGCTCGCCGGGTTCATGACGATGAACCTCGGCAGCCACATGATTTCGCACTGGGAGATGTTCAAGCACCTGGTGAAGGGCGACGACGAGGGCGCGGAATCGACGATGCGCTTCTATGACGAGTATCGCGCGGTGTGCGACATGACCGCCGAATTCTACCTCCAGACGATCGACGTGGTGTTCCAGGCGCATGCGCTGCCCAAGGGCGAGATGATGCACCGCGACCGCCGCGTCGATCCGGCGGCGATCACTGACACCGCGCTGCTCGCGATCGAGGGCGAGCGCGACGACATTTCGGGCCTGGGCCAGACCAAGGCGGCGCTGACCATCGCGACCAAGCTGCCGGCGAAGATGAAGAAATACCATATGGCGCCGGACGTGGGCCATTACGGCATCTTCAACGGCAGCAAGTGGCGCACGAAGATCGCGCCGGTGCTGGAAGCGTGGATCGCGGCGCACGCCTGACGTGCTGCCGCCGTGAATTAGACCGCTTTCAGTGCCTCTTCAAAATCGGCGATGAGGTCGTCGGCGTCCTCGACGCCGATCGAGATGCGGACGAGATTGTCGGTGATGCCGAGCGCTTTCTTGCGCGCGTCGGGGACCGAGAGGTGGGTCATCGCGGCGGGGGCGGAGGCGAGCGTCTCGGTGCCGCCGAGCGAGACAGCGAGCTTGGCGATCCTGAGGCTGTCGAGGAAGGCGAAGGCCTCCTTCTCGCCGCCCTTCAGGTAGAGCGAGAAGGTCGAGCCCGCGCCGGTGCAGTGGCGGGCGTAGATATCGGCCTGACGCGACCCCTGTTCGAGGAAGCCGAGATAGCCGACCTTCTCGACCTTGGGATGGGTGCGGAGATACTCGCAGACTTTCGCGGCGTTCTCGCCGGCGCGGGACATGCGGAGTTCCAGCGTTTCGAGTGATCGGAGCAGCATCCAGGCGGTGTTGGGGTCGCAGATCGTGCCGATCGTGTTGCGCATCAGGCGGATGGTGTTGATGTGCTCTTTGCTGCCGAGCACGCTGCCCGCGACGAGGTCGCTATGGCCGCCCGCATATTTGGTGAGCGAATAGACGACAAGGTCGGCGCCCTGCTGGAGCGGCTTGGCCCAGAGCGGCCCGAGGAAGGTGTTGTCGATCGCGATCGGCGGCTTGTTCGACCCGTTGAAGATCGCATCGCGGCTGGCGGCGACGGCCTCGACATCGACCAGGATGTTGGTCGGGTTGGCGGGGCTTTCGAGATAGATCAGCGCGACATTGCCGGAAGATGCCTTGGACAGGACCGCGTCGATCTCCTCGCGCGTGGCGCCGGCGGGGAAGTCGAGCCAGTGGACGCCGAACTTGCCGAGGATGCGCGCGATCAGCGTCTCGGTCGCGGCGTAGAGCGGGCCGGAGTGGACGATCGTGTCGCCGGGCTTGACCATGGCGAGGAACAGCGTGGCGATGGCGGACATGCCGCTGGAGAAGGCGAGCGCGTCCTCCGCCTCCTCCCACACGCCGAGGCGGTCCTCGAGGATCTCCTGGTTTGGCCCGTTGAAGCGGGAATAGACCAGGCCCTCGGCGCCGCCCGGGCGCTTGCCGGTGACGCCCTCGAAATGGCGCTTGCCCGCGGCGGCGTTGGGGAAGACGAAGGTCGAGGTGGCGAAGATCGGGGGCTTCAATGCGCCTTCCGACAGCATCGGATCATAGCCATGGCCCATCATCAGCGTGGCGGGGCTGAGCTGGCGGTTGCCGACCTTCTCCACCGGCGGCTTGGGGCGGCGGCGCGGGGTGGTGCCGGTGAGGGCGGCTTCGTCAGGCTTGACGGGCTTGTCGGTCATTTGAGGTGCCTCTCACAGGATCGTATCAGCTGAAACGTCTTTGAAGCTGCACTCGCACCAACGCTTCAACCCGTCAATGAGATCAGCGAAATCTGGCGGCCGTAATCGGGTTCGCCGCGATGGGTGGCGCGGCGGAAGCTGTAGAAGCGCTCGGGCTGCGAATAGGTGTCCTCGCCGAGCGCCTCGACGGTGCGCAGGCCGGCGGCGGCGAGGCGGTGGACGACATAGGCTTCGAGGTCGAACTGGTGGTGACCCTCGCGGCCGGGGGTGAAGAAGCGGTCGTTCTCCGGATCGAACTCGGCGAAGCGGTTGCGGAAGCCCTCGTCGACCTCGTAGCTGGCGCGGGCGATGCACGGGCCGACGGCGGCGGCGATGTTCTCGCGCCTGGCGCCGAGCGCTTCCATCGCGGCGATGGTCGAGTCGGTGACGCCGCCGATCGCGCCCTTCCACCCGGCATGCGCGGCGCCGATCACCCCGGCCTCGCGGTCGGCGAGCAGCACGGGTGCGCAATCGGCGGTGAGGATGCCGAGGGTGGGGCCGGGGCGGTTGGTGACGAGCGCGTCGGCATGCGGGCGGAGTTCGTCGTCCCAGGGCTCGAGCACGGTGACAGCGTCGGCGGAATGAACCTGGTAGACCGAGACGAGCTTCGTGCCGGGGGCGACGGCGGCGAGCGCGCGGCGCTGGTTCTCGATCAGCTCGGGCGTGGGCGGCTGGCCGCGGCGGCCGAGGTCGAGGCTCGCGGTGGGGCCGGTCGAGACGCCGCCGGTGCGCCCGAGAAAGCCGTGGGCGATGCCGGTGAGGGCGTTGGCGCGGAGAGCCTCGACGGGCTCGGTCACAGGTCGAGCTTCATGATCAGGTCGCGGTCGATCTTCGCGCCGACCGGGAAGGCATAGTCGCCGATATGGACGAAGCCGTATTTGGCGTAGAAGGCGATGGCGCGGTGGTTCTCCTCGAACACCGTGAGCAGCAGCGCGGGGGCGTTACGGGCGCGGGCGGTGGCGATGCTCCATTCCATCAGTTCCTGCGCGATGCCCTTTCCGTGCCAGCCATAGGCGACATAGAGCTGGCCGAGCTGGACGTCGTCCGGCCCGGCTTCGTCGAGCCAGGGCGGGACGAGCTTGGCATAGCCGATGATCTGCCCCTCGGCACGGGCGACGCGCCAGATCACGGCGGGGTCGGCGAGGTGCGCGCGGAGCTGCCCGGTCGGGCCATAGGCGTGGGTGAGATAGGCGTCGAGATCGGCGGGGGCATAGCCATGGCCGAAGGTCTTGACCCAGGTCGCGCGCGCCATCGTGTCGAGCGCGTCGGCGTCGTGCGCGGCGGGGGTGTCGTAGGTGATCATGCGAAGCCTGCGGGAATGGGCCAGCCAGGGGCGGTGAGGGCGATGACCTTGAACAGCTCGCCCATCGCCTCGTCGCCGGTGAGGCGGTCGCGGGCGACGGCGATCTCTTCGGCGCGGTCGGGCGCGGCCCTGGCGAGCGCATCGGCGCGGGGTGCGATGCCGAGGGCGTTGAGGAAAGCGCCCTGGGTAACCGGGCCGTGCGCGACGAGGCCCTCGACGCGCGCGGCCTCGACCAGGGTGCCGAAATCGACATGCGCGGTGAGGTCGGCTTCGCCCGGATCCTCGAACGGGTTGGCATAGGCGTGGCCGCGGACGGCCTGGAGCGTGTCGCCGATCGCGGGGCCGGCATAGCCATAGTCGATGATCAGCGCCGCGCCGCCCTGGGCGAGCAAGCGCGCGGCGAGCGCGCGCAGGATCGCGACGCTGGGCGGCGAGGTCTCGAGAATCGAGCCCGCGGGCGCGTCGCGGAATTCGGGCGGGATGATCGGATCGAACACGGTGTTGCCGACTACGGGCAGGAACAGCGTGTCCTGGCAGGCGACGAGGCGTTCGCGCCAACCCTCTTGTGTCTTGACCAACTGACGGATCGGGAGCGCGTCGAAGAATTCGTTGGCGACGACCAGCAGGGGCGCGTCGTCGGGCAGGCCGACCAGGTCGATCGCCCATTCGGCATGGGGGACCGCCTTCGCCTGCTCGGCGCGGAGCGCCGGGCTGTTCTCTACGAAATGGACCGGCAGGGCGAGGCCGGCGCTGGCCATCGCGCGCAGGGCATCGGCGGCGAGCGTGCCGCGGCCGGGGCCGAGCTCGACATAGTGTGCGTGCGGGCGCCCAGCGCGATCCCAGAGGTCGGCAAGCGCGAGGCCGACCAGCTCGCCGAACATCTGGCTGATCTCGGGCGCGGTGGTGAAGTCGCCGCGCGTGCCGAGCGGATCGCGCGTCGCGTAATAATGCGTGTTCGCCGCACCCATGAACTGCGACAGCGGGATCGGCCCCGCGAGCGTGATCGCGCGGGCGATCCGTTCGGGGAGCGGGCCTTCTTCGGACATCGTGTCAGGCTACGCTGGGGCCGCCCGCGATCGGCTCGACCCGCTCGCGGCGCTTCTTGGCGGTCGCGATCAGGTAGATGCCGCCGAGGATCATCGGCACGGTGAGCAACTGGCCCATGTGCAGCCCCGGGGTCGCGAAGATCGTGCCGTCGAACTGCGAGTCATGCTCGCGGAAGAACTCGACGAACCAGCGCGACAGGCCATAGCCGAGCAGGAAGGTGCCGACGAGCTTGCCCGGCTGGTAGCGCGCGTCGGTCCTCCAGAACAGGAACCACAGCACGGCGAACAGCAGCAGGCCCTCGAGCCCCGCCTCGTAGAGCTGGCTCGGGTGGCGGGGGATGTTGCCGCCGGTGCGCTCGAACACGATCGCCCAGGCGACATTGGTCTGATGCCCCCACAGTTCGCCATTCACGAAATTGGCGAGCCGGCCGAAGAACAGGCCGAAGGGGACGCAGCAGGCGACGTAGTCGTGGACGCGCAGCCAGGAGAGCTTCTCGCGGCGGCACAACCACAGGATGCCGAGCGTGACGCCGATCACGCCGCCATGGAAGGACATGCCGCCCTCCCACAATTGCAGCAGCTTGAGCGGCTCGATCAGCAGCTGCGGCTGGTAGAAGACGGCATAGCCGAGGCGGCCGCCGACGATGATGCCGATCGTGGCGTAGAACACCATGTCGTCGGCGTGACGGCGGGCCATCGGCGCACCGGGCTGGGCGAGCAGCTTGAGCAGGTACCACCAGCCGATCAGGATGCCCGCGATATAGGCGAGCGAATACCATTTCAGATCGAAAATATGCCGGTCGCCGATCCAGATCGGCAGCGCGACCGGATCGAGGCCAAGCTGGCTGAACTGGATATGGTTCGCGGCGGCGCTGGCGGCGATGGACAGGATCAAGTGAGTGCCTCCCGGGGGTTCGGCGCTGTCCTATCCGCATATCACGGCAAACCCAAGTCTGGATGACTGGCGCGGCGATTGAAGCGCGGGTAGAGCGTGGGCGATGGAGCGAAGGAAGGGCATCGATCGGCGCACGCTGCTGATCGGCGGCGGCGCTGGAATCGGGCTGGTGGTCGCCTGGGCGGTATGGCCGCGCGCCTATCTCCCCAATTTGAGCGCGCGCGACAACGAGACCGCGTTCGGTGCTTGGCTCAAGATCGCGACCAACGGCCAGGTCACCGTCGCGATCCCGCAATGCGAATATGGCCAGGGCATATTCACCACGCTGCCGCAGGCGCTCGCCGACGAGTTGGGCGCGGACTGGCGGATGGTGGGGGTGGAGCAGGCGCCGCTCAACCCGATCTATGCCAATTCGCTGGCGCTGGGCGAGCTGTTCCCGGGCGTGCTGCCCGAGCGGCTGGAGCGGACCTGGGCCGTGCGCAACGCGCTGACGCTGACCGGCGGATCGACCTCGATGCGCAGCTTCGAGGCGCCGTTGCGCGCCGCGGGCGCCGCGGCGCGGGCGATGCTGTGCAAGGCGGCGGCGCGGCGCTGGGGAGTCGACTGGCAGGAATGCGACACCACCGGCGGGCATGTCGTGCATGGCCAGCAGCGGTTGCGCTTCGGCGAGCTCGCGGCCGAGGCGGCGGGCGAGGAGGCGCCTGACGATCTCGTGCTACGTGAGGGCGAGACGGGACGGCTGAGCGGCGAGCCGCTGCCGCGGCTCGACGGGCCGGGCAAGGTCGACGGCAGCGCCAATTTCGCCGGGGACATCCGCTTGCCGAACATGGTGTTCGCGGCGCTGCGCCAAGGGCCGGTGGGAACGGTCAAGCTCGCGGCGATCGACGAGGCGGCGGCGCGGAATGTGCCGGGCACGCTGCATATCGTGAAGAACGAGATGTGGGTCGCCGCGGTCGCCAACAACTGGTGGGCGGCGAACCGGGCGCTCGAGGCGCTCAATCCGCGGTTCGAGGTAGCGGGCCGAGTGGAGAGCGAGACCATCCAGGCTGCGCTCGACGCCGCGCTCGACGGCGAGGGCGAACGGATGGCCTCGGCGGGCGATCTTGCCGCGGCGTTCGCGGGCGCGCGCGTGGTGACGGCGGAGTATCGCGCCGGGCTCGCGTTGCACGCCGCGATCGAGCCGATGACCGCGACAGCGGTGTGGGAGGATGGCCGCGTGCGGTTGTGGCTGCCGACCCAGGCGCCAGGCCTCGCGCGCGACGCGGTGGCGCGGGTGCTGGGAATCGGCACGGGCGACGTGGTGGTGCATCCAGTGCTCGCGGGCGGATCGTTCGGGCAGAATCTGGAACATCAGGTCGCCGAGCAGGCGGCGTTGATCGCGCGCGAGGTCAGGAAGCCGGTGCAGCTCACCTGGTCGCGCGGCGAGACCAGCGCGCAGGACCGGTTCCGTCCTCCGGCGGCGGCGCGGATGACGGCGCGGCTGGGGACGAACGGGAGCATTTCGGGATGGCTGGCCAAGATCGCCGCGCCGAGCACCGGCCATGAGTTGGCGCGGCGGCTGACCGGCGGCGGCGGGGCGATCGGCGCGAGCCTGGCGGCGGGCGGGATCGGCGACGCATCGGCGGTGGCGGGGGCGCGGCCGCCCTATCGCATCCCGGCACTGGCGATCGACCACCATCCGGCCGAGATCGGCGTGCCGACCGGGTATTGGCGGTCGGGGGCGCACAGCTACACCGCCTTCTTCACCGAGAGCTTCATCGACGAGCTGGCGCATGTCGCGGATGTCGAGGCCTTTTCGTTCCGCATCGCGATGCTCGCCGCCGAGCCGCGGCTGGCGCGGTGCCTGTCGACCGTCACCTCGCTCGGCGGCTGGCAGGGCGGGCTGCCGGGGAGCGGGCAGGGGCTGGCGTGCCACGCCTTTCGCGGCAGCTATATCGCGGTGATGGCCGAAGCCTCGATCGGCGGCGACCAACGCGTCAAGGTCGACCGGCTGGTCGCGGCGGTCGATTGCGGCCGGGTGGTCAATCCGAGCGTGGTCGAGCAGCAGATCGAGGGCGGGCTGATCTTCGGCATGGCCGCGGCGCTGGGCGCGACGACTGGCTTCACCGGCAACCGGCCCGACGCGCGGTCCCTCCGCGACCTCGAGCTGCCGCGGCTGGCCGATTGTCCCCAGATCATGGTCGAGCTGATCGCGAGCGATGCCGATCCGGGTGGCGTGAGCGAGCTGGCGGTGCCGCCGGTGGCGC
Organism: Sphingomonas sp. BT-65; assembly: GCF_026107375.2. Classification (NCBI taxonomy): domain Bacteria; kingdom Pseudomonadati; phylum Pseudomonadota; class Alphaproteobacteria; order Sphingomonadales; family Sphingomonadaceae; genus Sphingomonas; species Sphingomonas sp. BT-65. The sequence continues at coordinate 1,760,097 of NZ_JAPCIA010000001.1, read as the reverse complement.
CGGCGATCGCCAATGCGTTGCACGCGGCGACCGGGGTGCGGCTGCGCCAGCTTCCGCTGATCCCGGGCGGCGAGTGATGGCGCCGGAGCGGCATCCGGCGATCCCCGAGCGCAAGATCGGGGTGCTGCTGGTCAATCTCGGCACGCCCGACGCGCCTGATGCGCCGGCGGTGCGGCGCTATCTCTCCGAGTTCCTCTCGGACCGGCGGGTGGTCGAGATCCCGCAATTGGTGTGGCAGCCGATCCTGCGCGGCGTGGTGTTGCGCACGCGGCCGAGAAAGTCGGCGCATGCCTATGGGCTGGTGTGGACCGAGGAGGGTTCGCCGCTGGCGGCGATCACCGCGCGGCAGGCCAGGGCGCTGCAGGCGGCGTGGCCGGAGGTGCGGGTCGACTGGGCGATGCGCTACGGCAATCCGGCGATTGGCGAGCGGCTCGCGGCAATGAAGGAAGCGGGGTGCGAGCGCATCCTGATCGCGCCGCTCTATCCGCAATATTGCGCAGCAACGACCGCGACCGCGAACGACGCGGCGTTCGCGGCGCTGGCGGGGATGCGGTGGCAGCCGGCGCTAAGGACGCTGCCGCCCTATCATGACGATCCGGCCTATATTGCTGCGCTCAAGGAGTCGGTCGAGGCGCAGCTTGCTGCGCTCGATTTCGAGCCGGAGGCGATCGTCGCGAGCTTTCACGGGATGCCGCAGCGGACGCTTGAGCTGGGCGATCCATATCACTGCCATTGCGTGAAGACCGCGCGGCTGCTGGAGGCTGCGCTCGGGCGGGAATTGGTGGTGGCATTCCAGTCGCGCTTCGGGCGGGCGAAGTGGCTGGAGCCGGCGACCGATGCGACGCTGGCGGGCTTGCCGGGCAAGGGCGTCAGGCGCGTCGCGGTGGTCGCGCCGGGTTTTGCTGCGGACTGCCTCGAAACCCTGGAGGAACTCGCGATCCGCGGGCGCGCGACGTTCGCGGCGGCGGGGGGCGAGCGCTTCGCCTATCTCGCATGCCTCAACGACGGCGCGCCCGGCCTACTCATGTTGCGCAACATTCTCGCAAGGGAGCTTGCGGGCTGGACGGAGCTTGCCTAGCCTTTCCGCCAACCAATCTGGGAGAGGTTCATGGCACGGGTAGCGATCGTAACCGGCGGCACGCGCGGCATCGGCGAGGCGATCAGCGTTGCGCTCAACGACATGGGGATGCAGGTCGCCGCCAACTATGCCGGCAACGACCAGCGCGCCGCCGAGTTCACCGAGCGGACCGGGATCAAGGCGTTCAAATGGGACGTCGCCGACTATGACGCGTGCCAGGCGGGGATCGCGCAGGTCGAGGAGACGCTCGGGCCGGTCGATGTGCTGGTCAACAATGCCGGCATCACCCGCGACGGCACGATCCTCAAGATGACCTACCAGATGTGGAAGGAGGTCATGGACACCAATCTGGGCGGCTGTTTCAACATGGCCAAGGGCACCTTCCCCGGGATGCGCGAGCGCAAATGGGGGCGGATCGTCAACATCGGTTCGATCAACGGCCAGGCGGGACAGTACGGCCAGGTCAATTATGCCGCGGCGAAGAGCGGCATCCACGGCTTCACCAAGGCGCTGGCGCAGGAAGGCGCGCGCGCCGGGGTGACGGTGAACGCGATCGCGCCTGGCTATATCGACACCGACATGGTGGCCGCGGTGCCGGCCGAGGTGCTCGAGAAGATCGTGGCGAAGATCCCGGTCGGGCGGCTAGGCCAGGCCAACGAGATCGCGCGCGGCGTGGCGTTCCTGTGCTCCGAAGAGGGCGGGTTCGTCACCGGATCAACGCTGAGCATCAATGGCGGGCAGCATATGTACTGACGGGCGCAAGGGCGTGGGCGAAGCCACGGCCCCGCTGCGCGGCTAAGCCGCGCAGCGCCCGGCACGGCCGGCCGGTCCGGCTTGCCGGAACCCGTCCGACGCCAGCGCGGGCTTTGCCCGTGCTGGAGCAGGCCTACAACTAGCATCTCGACTTGCCGCCGCCTGATCCGCGATGCATCATCGAGGCATGACCAAATACCTCATCTCCTTCCCCAGCGAAGCCATGGTCGTCGCGGACGAGGATATGCCGGCCGTCTCCGCCGACGCGCTTGCGGTGATCGAGGAAGCCAAGGCGGCCGGCGTCTACGTGTTCGGCGGTGGAATCCATGAGCAGGTGGATCCCGTGCTGGTTTCCGGCGACGGGTCGGTGTCCCCGGACATCTATCCTGGCAGCCATCTCAAGGGCGGCTTCACGGTGCTCGAGGTGCCGACGCGCGAGGAGGCGGTCGAATGGGCGCGGAAGATCGCGGTCGCCTGCCGCTGCGCGCAGGAACTCCGCGAGTTCATGTACCACCCGGCGAGCTAGGAACCAGGCGAAGCGCCGCCGGTAGGACGACGCGATCGCAAACGGCCGCTAGCCACCAAACAGCAGCCATAGAAAAAGGCCGGCCTCCTCGCGGAAGCCGGCCTCCCTTCGTCTCACGCCGCGGCGCTGTCCAAACCGCGGCGTCAGTGCATCAGAAGCGCATGCCGACGCCGGCGACCACCTGGTGGCGCTCGACGTCCGCTTCGTAGTTCGAATAGCGATACTCGACCTTGCCGAAGAGGTTCTGGCCGAATTTGCGCTCGACGCCGCCGCCGACACGGAAGCCGTCGCCATTGTCGTCGCCCGCGACGCTCTCGACGCGCGCATTGGTGTAGCCGGCCTTGCCGTAGATCGCGGTCTTGCCCAGCACATAGCCGAGACGGCCGCCGACATAGAGGTCGCGGCCCGCCGAAGCGACGACGGTGTTGCCCGCCTTGACCTCGGCAGTGGATTCGGTGACCTCGCCCTCGATGCCGAACAGGACGTTGCCGCGCTGGAGATCATAGCCGAGGTTCACGCCATAGGCGAGGCCATCGGGGTTATCGAGACCCGCGGTGTTGAGGTCGAGAATGTCGTAGCCGACAACGGCCGAAACATGCGCGCCGTTGAAGGGGGCGGCTTCGTCCTGCGCGAAAGCCGGCGTTGCGGCGGCGGTCAGGGCGACGAGCGCCAGAGCAATCTTCTTCATGGTATTCTACATTCCTTTTTACAGCCCTGGGCGGATGTCTCCTCCGCCTCGGGGAGGGCGCATCTGGGTGTCGAATGTGGCAGAAACAAGCGCCAAGGCGTTCGAATCACGCGATTGACCGGAGAGTGTTGCTCAACTGATACACTTCGTTTGAGAATGCGCCTGACGGCGCATTACGGCACCGGCCCGCTCCCCCACCCGGCCACCCATATGATACTACCGTTGGGTGGCCGGGTGGGGAGCGGGCCGGTGCCGCCTCGAAATGCGCTCTTCCGCGCATTTCCAAACAGACACTATCGGATGCAAGTAAGGCCGACCCCCTTGCGGGAGCCGGCCTCCTTGTTTCAGACCACTACTGACTTAGCGGCGGCAATAGCCCGGACGGTCCGACCGGTCGATCTCGCGGCCGGCGATGGCGCCCACCGCGCCGCCGAGGATCGTGCCGAGCGTGCGGTCGCCGCGGCCGGCGATCGCGTTGCCGGCGAGGCCGCCGGCGATCGCGCCGACGATCGTGCCGCCGTCACCGTCGCGGCACTTCTCGCGCGCCCGGTAACGGTTGTAGCGGTTGTTGTAGCGGCGGTCATAGCCACGATAGCTGCGGTAGCCGCGATCGTTGCGGTAACCGCGGTCGCCATAATAGCCGCGGTCGTCGCGATACTCGTAGCGCTGCGCAGCGGCGGGCGTCGCGGAGATCAGCGCGGTACCGGTCATCGCCAGCGCGGCGCCGATCAGGGAAAGCTTCTTGAACATCGGTTTTCTCCTTGTTCTGCCGTTTCGTGCGATGTCGGCCCTGCGCCGTCATCGTTGAACAAGGGATTCGCACATCCGCATTGAGCGATGCCTGAATGTGCCGGTTATCTCCCGTTCAGCGAAAAGAGCGGCGCGTGCGGAGCGGGAATTGGCCGGTGCGGTGAGAGGGGCCCGAGGGGGAAAGCGCCCATCCCCGATACGCAACGCGGGGAAACACGGGCAGGGGCGTCCTCAAGGACGCGCACCGGCTGTTTGGCGGGCGTGCGCGATACGCGCGGCACGGCCCGTTGCGCTTGCTACTAGATGAACAGGGTTGAGCACTGGCTGAACACCGCCGTTATCCAAGGTTCAGCTTTGCGGCGGGAATCGGGCCGCTATGAGGGGCGCGATGCGTATCCTGCTCTCCGTGCTCCTGCTGTTGTTGTTCGTGCCGAGCTGGTCGGGGGACGAGCGGCTGGCGCTGCTGCCCGCGAAGGCCGAGATGGCGGCGCATCCGATGGCGCTTGACTGGCGCGATCCCGCGCGGGTGAAGCTTGGCGGGCTGACCTTTCTGGGCGGGGTGTACCTGACCGGCCCTAAGCCGGCGTTCGGGGGCTTCTCCGCGATGACCGTGGAGGGCGACCGCTTCACGCTGCTGAGCGACGGCGGGAATATCGTCAGCTTCCGGATGGGGCGCGACTGGCAGGCGCGCGCCCCGCGCTTCGCCGAGCTGCCCGACGGACCGGGGCGCGGCTGGCACAAGTCCGAGCGCGACAGCGAATCGCTCACGCGCGATCCGGCGACGGGGCAGCTATGGGTGGGGTTCGAGCGGGCGAACCAGATCTGGCGCTATGCTCCCGGCTTCGCACGCGCCGAGGCACATGCGGCGCCGCCGGCGATGGCGGAGTGGCCCGACAATGGCGGCGCCGAAGCGATGGCGCGGCTGCGCGACGGCAGCTTCATCGTGCTGTCGGAAAGCGAGGACGGTGACGCCAAGGGCACGCGGCGCGGGCTGTGGTTCGCGGGCGATCCGGTGCGCGCGCCGCGGCGCGGCTTCGCGTTCAGCTATCGTCCGCCCAAGGGGTTCAAGCCGACCGACATCGCCGAGCTGCCCGACGGAAGGCTGGTGGTGCTCAACCGCAAGGCTTCGCTGCGCGAGATGTTCACCGCGGTGGTGGCGATCGTGGATCGCGGCGCGGTGGGTGCAGGCCGAATCGCCACGGGCCGGGAGATCGCGCGCTTCGCCGCACCGGTGGTGCACGATAATTTCGAGGCGGTGGCGGTGACTCGCGAAGGGCGCGATACGATCCTGTGGATCGCCTCGGATGACAATCAGTGGCGGTTGCAGCGTTCGCTGCTGCTCAAGTTCAGGTTGGACGTATAGCCGGCGCCAGAACGCCGAACGGCCCGCGTCCCTTGCGGGAGCGGGCCGGTCGAAATTGCGAGCCCCAAACGGGTTCAGGCCGCGGCGGTCGCCTTCTTGGCGATCTCGCGCTTCAGGCGGCGCGCCTTGAGCGAGAGCTTCTCGTCGCTGGTCTTGAGCAGCCAGTTGTCGAGACCGCCATTGTGCTCGACCGAGCGCAGGCCGTGCGTCGAGACGCGCAGGCGAACCGAACGCTCCAGCGCTTCCGACAGCAGCGTCACATTCTGCAGGTTGGGCAGAAAGGTGCGCTTGGTCTTGTTGTTGGCGTGGGAAACATTGTGTCCCACCTGCCGGCCCTTGCCGGTCAGCTCGCAAATGCGCGACATCGCTTGATTCCTAGGTTTATGCCTGTTCCGGTCGTCCCGGAAAGAGCGGCCCGATACCGGGACAGGGGCTTTTCGTCAACCTCGTTCGACCGATCGCGTGCAACTTCGATCCGTCATGCGGCGTTATTACGCAAACGATTCAATTTTGGGGAGACTGAACGATGCGTGCAATCCTGGCGATACTGGGCCTCGCCGCCGTGGTGATCGTGGTGATGATCTCGGTCGGCATGCTGAGCGTCAACATGCAGTCCGGCTCGCTGCCGCAGGTCAAGCTGGAAGGCGGCAAGGCGCCCGAGGTGAAGGCCGATGTCGGCAAGGTCGGCATGGGCTATACCAACGAGACGATCCAGGTGCCGACCGTGGTGATGGAGAACAAGACCATCCAGGTGCCGACGGTCGAGGTCGAGAAGGCGCAGCCTGCGCCTGCCGCCAAGACGCAGTAGGCGGACACCGATTCGCGGGCGGCATGGCCAAGGGCGGCGTGCGCGGGCATAGCGGGGTGATGTTCCCGCTGCCCGAACCGATGCGCGCCGCGCTCGATGCCGCCCGCGCCGCCGCACAGGCGGGCGAGGTGCCGGTCGGCGCGGTGGTGATGCAGGGCGACCGGCAGGTGGCGGTCGCGGCCAACGCGCCGCGTGCCCTGTGCGACCCCACCGCGCATGCCGAGATGCGGGTGATTCGCGAGGCCGCGGCGAAGCTCGGCCGCGAGCGGCTGGAGGATTGCGACCTGTGGGTGACGCTGGAGCCCTGCGCGATGTGCGCCGGGGCGATCGCGCATGCCCGGATCGCGCGCGTCTATTACGGCGCACCCGATCCCAAAGGTGGGGCGGTCGAGCACGGCCCGCGCTTCTTCGCGCAACCCACCTGCCATCACCGGCCGGAAGTGTATTCCGGGATCGGGGAAGGCGAGGCAGGCGAGTTGCTGCGGGAGTTCTTCGCGGCGCGGCGGTGAAACTCCTCCCCCCACCGGGGGAGGGGGACCGCCGAAGGCGGTGGAGGGGCCGCCCCGAAGAGGGCGGTACCCGGTTGCGCCGTTTCCGCCGTCTGCGCGGCGGTCCCTCCGTCATCGCTGCGCGATGCCACCTCCCCTGAAGGGGAGGATTTCTTACCGCATGTCGCTGTCGCGCACCGGCACGATCTTGATCTCGACGCGGCGGTTCTGGGCGCGGCCTTCGATCGTGGCGTTGTCGGCGACGGGCTGGGTCTCGCCATAGCCGAGCGCCTCGAGCCGCGCCGATTCGACGCCGCGCATCGAGAGATAGCTGGCGACCGCGTCAGCGCGGCGCTCCGACAGCGACTGGTTGTAGGCGTCCGACCCGGTCGAATCGGTGTGGCCGTACACGTCGACATAGGTCTGGTTGTAGCGGTCGAGCACGTCGGCGACCTTGTCGAGCGTGGGGCGGAACTGCGGCTCGATCGTCGAGCTGTCGGTGGCGAAGGTGATGCCCGACGGCATCGACAGGATGAGGTCGTCGCCCCGGCGGATCACCTCGACATCGGTGCCCGCGGTACGCTCGCGGATCTCGCGCTCCTGCCGGTCCATGTAGCTGCCGATGGCGGCGCCGCCGATCGCGCCGATGCCCGCGCCGATGATCTTTTCAGACCGGTCGCGCCGCCCGCCGACGATGTCGCCAAGGATATAGCCGCCCAGCGCGCCGCCGATCGCGCCGATGCCGGCCTTGGACATGCGCTGCTCGCCAGTCACCGGATCGGTGACGCAGGCGCTTGTCAGCGCGAGCGCCGCGATGGCGGGGACGAGCGGCCAGTTGCCGAGATTACGCATGAACTTCCTCCTTTGATTTCGTGACCAGAATCGCGCGAGCGGCGGCGTTGTTCCGCCCTCGCATCGACCCGCGATGTAGACGGGCGTTGTGAAACTCAGCTGAATGCGACTATGGGTTCGGCAGGCCAATGGACCCGCTCCCCCCATTTCCCTGGATCGACGTCGCGATCATCCTGGCGCTGGTCGCGCTCAACGGTGTGTTCGCGATGTCCGAGCTCGCGATCGTCTCCGCGCGCAAGGCGCGGCTGGAGGCGATGGTGCGCACCGGTAAGCGCGGCGCGCAGACCGCGCTCGACCTCGCCGCCGATCCCGGCAAGTTCCTCTCGACCGTGCAGATCGGCATCACCCTGATCGGCATCCTCGCCGGCGCCTATTCGGGCGCGAGCCTGGGTATGCCCACCGCGGCGCGGATCGAGCTGCTGGGGGCGGAGAAGGAGACCGCGCAGACGATCGGTTTCGCGATCGTCATCGCGCTCACCACCTATGCCTCGCTGATCGTCGGCGAGCTGGTACCCAAGCAGTTCGCGCTGCGCTCGCCTGAGCCGATCGCGGTGGTGATGGCGACGCCGATGCTGTGGCTGTCGAAGGCTACCGCACCGGTGGTGTGGGTGCTCGACCGGAGCAGCGCTTTGGTGTTCCGCCTGCTCGGCATGAACCGCGAATCGGAGAACCGCGTCACCGCCGAGGAGCTGCACATGCTGGTGGCCGAGGCGACGCATTCGGGAGTGATCGAGGAGCATGAGCGCTCGATCATCTCGGGGGTGGTGCGGCTCGCCGACCGGCCGGTGCGCGAGGTGATGACGCCGCGCACCGAGGTCGACTGGATCGACGCCAATCTCGACGAGGCCGGAATCCGCAAGGCGCTGGCCGAGACGCCGCATACCCGCCTGCCGGTTGCCGAGGGTTCGGTCGACGCGGTGGTCGGCGTGGTGCAGGCACGCGACGTGGTCACGGCGCTGATCCTTGGGCAGCCGCTCGACCTGCGCGCGCTGATGCACGCCGCGCCGGTGCTCCCCGACCAGGTCGACGCGATGGATGCGCTGGGCGCGCTGCGCCGTGCCGCCGTGCCGATGGGCTTCGTCCATGACGAATATGGGCATTTCGAGGGGATCGTGACCCCGGCCGATCTGCTTGCGGCGATCGCGGGCGAGTTCGTGTCGGACGCCGATTTCGGCGACGAACCCGCGATCGTGGTGCGCGATGACGGATCGCTGCTCGTCTCGGGCCAGCTCGCCGCCGACGCGCTGGCCGAGCGGATCAGGATCGAGCTGCCCGAGGATCGCGACTATGCGACGGTCGCCGGCCTCGCGCTCGCGGTGCTCAAGCGGCTGCCGCAGGAGGGCGAGAGCTTTACCGAGCAGGGCTGGCGGTTCGAGATCGTCGACATGGACGGGCACAAGATCGACAAGCTGCTGGTGAGCGAGACCGGATAGCCTGCGTGCTATGCGGGTGGCGGCTGGTCGCGGCCGGCGTCTTCCTCGCGTGTGCGCTCGGCCTCCAGGCGCTTGCGGCGCAGCCGGCGGCCCCAGACAAGGATCGCGATGGCGCCGACCGCGCACAGCGCAACGACGATCAGATGCGTCACCGTTACCCAGCCGAACATCGATGCGGCGCCTGCGGGGGACAGGGATTCGGTGGTGCTGTCCATCGGGGGCCTCGGATAGGGTTGAACAACGTCAACGCTTCGCCGCGGCAAGAGTTCGCCGGGACGGTGCTCCGTGATATGACGACGCGCCACATTCCGGAGGGCGCGACATGCTGGAACGCATCGCGGCGGGCCGCACCGACCTGATCTTCGACTGGCTCGCCGGCGGCGGCGATCCGCAGGCGCGCGTCGAGGGCGCCGACCTGATCGGCTGGTGCGCCTATTATGGCGATGTGAGCGCGATCCGGCGGCTGGTGGAGGCAGGCGTGCCGCTCGAGCGGCTCGGCCGCAACCTCGGCCTCGGCGGCGCGGCGTTCCACGGGCATTGGCGGCTGTGCGCCTGGCTGATCGAGCAAGGCGCGGACGCCGATGGCGCCGATCCGGAGAGCGGCGAGACGCCGTTGCACAACGCGGTGAGCCGCGACAGTCCGGGACAGGAGGCGGTTGTCGCAGTGCTGTTGGCGGCTGGCGCCGATCCCAACAAGGCGACGATTCCCGGGACTGAGACTGGTTGCTTCATGCGCGATGTGCGCAACCGCGGCGAGGGCGCGCTGCACCGCGCGGCGGCTTATGCCACGCAGGGGACGATCGAGCGGCTGATCGCGGCGGGCGCGGTGCTCGACCAGCGCGACGCGCATGGGGATTCGCCGCTCAGCTGGGGGAGCTGGGCGCGGCGCGATACCGCGGTGCTGTGCCTGCTGCTGTTCCCGCCGCACCGGATCAATCCGGCGCGCACCTCGATGGCGCAATATCTGATCGGGGACGCCGACCAGGCGATTGCGGAGCCGGACTAGCCCCGCTCGCGCGCCACTTCGCGCCAGCCGATGTCGCGGCGGGCGAAGCCGGTGGGGAAGTCGATCGCGTCGACCGCGCGATAGGCGGCCGCCTGCGCTTCGGTGACGCTGGCGCCGGTGGCGGTGACCGTGAGAACGCGGCCGCCCGCGGCGACGAGCGTGTCGCCATCCATGCGCGTGCCGGCCTGGAAGACCTGCGCGCCGGTTTCCTCGGCGGCGTCGAGCCCGCGGATCGCGCCGCCGGTCTCGGGCGTGCCGGGATAGCCCTTCGCCGCCATCACCACGGTGAGCGCGGTCTCGGCGCCGAAGCGCGGGGCGGGACGGCTGGCCAGCTCGCCGGTCTCGGCCGCGAGCATGAGGTCGAGCAGATCATCCTCGAGCCGCAGCATCAACACCTGGCATTCGGGGTCGCCGAAGCGGGCGTTGTACTCGATCAGCTTGGGGCCGGCGCGGGTGAGCATGAGGCCGGCATAGAGCACGCCTGAATAGGGAATGCCGTCCCTGGCCATCGCCACGACGGTGGGGCGGATGATCGTGTCGATCGCCGCGGCTTCCAACTCGGGGGTGAGCACGCGGGCAGGGCTGTAGGCGCCCATCCCGCCGGTATTGGGGCCGGTGTCGCCGTCGCCGACGCGCTTGTGGTCCTGCGCCGAGCCCATCGGCATGATCGCCTTGCCGTCGGTGAGGATGAACAGGCTGGCTTCCTCGCCTTCGAGGAATTCCTCGATCACCGCCTCGCCGCCGGGCTTGTCGAAGATCGCGGCGATCGCGGCCTCGGCCTCCTCGTCGGTGAAGGCGATGGTCACGCCCTTGCCCGCGGCGAGACCATCGGCCTTGATCACCACCGGCCGCGGGAAATCGCGGGCGAGCGCGGCACGGGCGGTGGCGAGATCGGTGACGCGGACATAGCCGGCGGTGGGGATGTTCTCGCGCGCGCACAGGTCCTTGGTGAAGCCCTTCGACCCTTCGAGCTGGGCGGCCGCCTGCGAGGGGCCGAACACGGGGAGGCCGGCGGCGCGCAGGCTGTCGCTGAGGCCATCGACCAAAGGCGCTTCAGGGCCGACCACGACGAAGCCGATGTCGTGCGCGCGGCAGAACTCGATCACTGCGGGGTGATCGGTGAGCTTCACCTCGTGGCAAGTCGCGTATTGGGCGATTCCGGGGTTGCCGGGGATCGCGTGCAGGCTATCGAGCCGGGGCGATTGCGCGAGCTTCCAGGCGAGCGCATGTTCGCGGCCACCGGACCCAAGCAACAGGACATTCATGTCAGACCCCTTCGACGATAACGTTCCGCCGCGGCTCGTAGCCGAGGGGCGGGAGGGGGACAACGCCGCTCCGCTTTCGGTCGGCGAATTGTCGCTGAAACTGAAGCGCATGGTCGAGGGCGAGTTCGGCCATGTCCGGCTGCGCGGCGAGATTTCGGGGTTCAAGCGTGCGGCGTCGGGGCATGTCTATCTCGCGCTCAAGGACGCTGACGCGGTGATCGACGCGGTGATGTGGCGTGGGCAGGCGGCTTTGGTGCCGTTCAGCCCGCAGGACGGGATCGAGGTGATCGCCACCGGCAAGCTCACCACCTACCCCGGCCGCTCCAAATACCAGATCGTGATCGAGCGGATGGAGCTGGCCGGCGAAGGCGCGTTGATGGCGCTGTTCGAGAAATTGAAGGCACAGCTCGCCGGGGAGGGGCTGTTCGACCCGGCGCGCAAGAAGCCGCTGCCGTTTGCGCCGCAGACGATCGGCGTGGTGACGTCGCCTACCGGGGCGGTGATCCGCGATATCCTCCATCGGCTCGAGGACCGCTTTCCGACCCACGTGCTGGTCTGGCCGGTCAAGGTGCAAGGCCAGGGCGCGGCCGAGGAAGTGGCGGCGGCGGTGCGCGGGTTCGATGCGATGGTGGAGGATGGGTCGGTGCGGCGGCCGGACCTGGTGATCGTCGCGCGCGGCGGCGGCTCGATCGAGGATCTGTGGGCGTTCAACGAGGAAGTCGTGGTGCGCGCGGTGGCGGCATGCTCGATCCCGGTCATCTCGGCGGTGGGGCACGAGACCGACACCAGCCTGTGCGACTTTGCCGCCGACATGCGCGCGCCGACCCCGACCGCGGCGGCGGAGATGGCCGTACCCGTGCGCGCCGAGCTCGCCAACGGCATCGCCACGCTCGGCCTGCGCGCCGAGCGCTGCGCGCGGCGCTATCACGAGCGCGGCGGAGAGCGATTGGCGGCCTTGGTGCGCGTGCTGCCCCGGCGCGACGCATTGCTCGGGCCGCAGCGGCAAAAGGCCGACGACATGGGCGCGCGGCTCGACCGGGCGCTGGAGCGGCGCGTGACGGTGGCGCGCGGCGTGCTCGACCGCGCGGCGGGCGCGCTGCGGCCGGCGGTGCTCGAGCGCAAGCTCGACACACTGCGTCACCGGCTGGAGGGGGCGGGCAAGCTGCTCGACGCGGTCAATCCCGACAATCTGCTCCAGCGCGGTTATGTCCGCGTCGGCGCCAAGGCGAGCGGCAAGGTGGTGGCGAGCGCGGCGGACGCGCGCGCGGCGGGCGCGGTGACGCTCCATTTCCGCGACGGCGTGGTGGATGCGCGGGTTGAGCGCGCAGGCGGCAAACCCTATGCTCCATCCAAGCCCGAACAGCCCGATCTGTTCTGAATTGTCCGTAGCGAAACGAGTGCGCTTATGCTGATGTCGTCCAACACCGCCCGCCCGGCGCGGCTCCACTATATGGCGAACGGCTTTCGCGTGCTCGCGCCCGGCGACCATGTCGTGTGCGCGGTGAGCGGCGAGAAGATCCCGCTCGAGGCGCTGCGCTACTGGAGCGTCGAGAAGCAGGAGCCCTATGCCACGGCCGAAATCGCGACGCGGGCGATGATGACGCCATGAAGGCAACGGGGGGGCTTGTCATCGCGAGCGCCGCCCTTGGCCTGACGGCCGCCATTCCCGCCGCGCTGGCACCCGCGGACGCTGCGGCGGGGCAGGCTCGCGCTTCCGCCGCGCGCAACGACTTCGCGTTCGACGGGCCGATGATCCAGGGCGGCACCGTGCTCGGCACCGCGCCCGCGCTGACCAGCCGGCTGAGCTTCAATGGCCAGGATGTGCCGGTCGCGGCGGACGGCCGTTTCCTCATCGCGTTCGACCGCGACGCGGGGCCTGCGGCTGCGATCGTCGCGACGCGGGTCGATGGCAGCGCAATGCGGCGCACGCTTACGGTACAGCCGCGCGCCTGGCGGATCGAGCGGCTCAATACGCTGCCGCGCTATTCGCAGCCGACCGCGGAGTTTCAGCGCCGTCGTCCGGGCGAGCTCGCCCAGATGAGCACGGCGCGCGCGATCCGCTCGCCCTCGCAGGGCTGGCGGCAACGTTTCATGTGGCCGGTGACCGGGCGCATCTCGGGCCTGTTCGGCTCGCAGCGCATCTACAAGGGCGAGCCCGGCGCCTACCATTCGGGCGTCGATGTCGCGCGGCCGAGCGGCACGCCCGTGCTCGCGCCGGCGGACGGGGTGGTGATCCTGGCGGCGCAGGCGCCGTTCACGCTCGAGGGCAGGCTGCTGATGCTCGACCATGGCATGGGCCTCAACAGCGCCTTCCTCCACCTCTCGCGCATCGACGTGAAGGTCGGCGAGGTGGTACGGCGGGGTCAGACCGTGGGCGCGGTGGGCGCGACCGGGCGCGCCACCGGGCCGCATCTCCACTGGGGAATGAAGTGGAACGGCGCGCGGATCGACCCGCTACTGCTCGCCGGATCGATGCCGGTGACGGCCGACTGAACGCAGGATGGTTGCGAGTGTGACGTTTTTGTCACGTCGCGATTACAAATGACGCTGCCCCCTCGAACGCCATTGTGCGCGCGCCAGACCCAGACTTATGGTGTCATAATCTTGCGTGAGGTCCCTCCTGCGCAATCAACAAGGGCGGAAAACGCCCGCACAAAGGGGTGCTACTATTATGGTATCGATGGCACGTACGCGCCTGTTGACTTCGACGCTGCTGATCAGCGGCACGATGTTCGCAGTGCCCGCTTTCGCGCAAACCGAGACTGCGACACCGACCGAAGAGGACACCGTCGTCGTCACCGGTTCGCGCATCGTCCGTCCCAACCTCGATTCGAACAGCCCGGTGGCGGTGGTCTCGGGTGAAGAGACGACCCAGAACGCGGACGTCACGCTCGATACCTTCCTCAACACGCTGCCGCAGGTGAACCCGGCCGGCACGACCACCTCGAACAACCCGGGCAACAACGGCCAGTCGAACATCGACCTTCGCGGCCTCGGCTCGAACCGCAACCTGGTGCTGATCGACGGCCGCCGTCCGATGGTGTCGGCGACGACCATGGCGGTCGACCTCAACACCATTCCGCAGGGCCTGATCGAGCGCATCGAAGTCACCACCGGCGGCGCCGGCGCGGCCTATGGTGCGGACGCGATCGCGGGCGTGGTCAACGTCATCCTCAAGGACGATTTCGAGGGCATCGACCTTCGCGCCACCTACTCGAACTCGATCCCGCAGACCGACGCGCGCGAGCTCCAGATCAGCGGCACGATCGGCGGCAATTTCGCCGACAATCGCGGCAACTTCGCGCTGTCGGTCGAATATGCGGATCGCCAGGGCCTGATCAAGGCGCAGCGCGCGTTCGCGGCGCAGGCGACCTCGACCACGGGTTCGTTCCCGACCGGCTCGTTCACCGACAGCGCGGCCAACCCGATCAGCCAGGCGGCGGTTACTGCACTGTTCCAGGGCTATGGCTCGGCGGCAAAGGACATCCCCACGACCACGTTGCTCGGCTTCAATTCCGACGGCACGCTGTTCGGGCGCGGTACCTTCAACGACCCGCGCGATGTCACGAACTTCCGCTACGCACTCGATTCGCCGGCGAACCCGAACCTCAACTATTTCCCCGATTTCTACAGCTACAACTTCGACATCGTGAACATCCTCGTGCTCCCGCTGGAGCGTTATTCGGCGTTCACGCGTGCGAACTACGAGATCAACCCGTCGTTCGAAGTGTTCGTCCAGGGGGCGTACACCAACTACAAGTCGTCCACCGCGCTCGCGCCGACCCCGGTCAGCACCGGCATCGTCGGCGTGGGCAGCAACGCGTCGGTTCTCAACGCACGCTCCTCGCTCGTGAACCTCGTTCACGACAGCGGCGCGGGTGCGGGCGTGACGCCGGGACGTATCACCGGCTTCGTCGTGCCGGTGAACAACAGGTTCGTTTCGAACGATTTGCGGACGCTGCTCAATACGCGCGTTGGCAACGACCCCAATCTGGCGGGTAGCGGCGCTACCGAGGGCATCCGCATCGGCTATCGCTTCCTCGGCACCGGCCTGCGCGAGCAGGCGTTCGAGAACGAGGTAATCCAGGGCCTTGCCGGTCTGCGCGGCGAGATCGCGGACGGCTGGCGCTACGAGGCCTATTACTCGTGGGGCAAGACGGTCATCGACCAGGAGGCGCGCGGCAACGTCAACGTGCAGCGCGTGCAGGAGCTGCTCGAATCCGCCCCTGGCGGGGTTAGCGATGGCGGTGCCAGCCTCTGCGACGGTGGCTTCAACCCGTTCGGCATCCAGCCGCTCTCGCAGGACTGCGTCGACTTCGTCAATGAAACCGGCGTGACCAAGACGACCTTCACCCAGAAGATCGCCCAGGCCTATGTCACCGGCGAACTGGTCGAGCTTCCGGCGGGTCCGCTGTCGGTGGCGTTCGGCGTCGAGAAGCGCGATTTCCGCTACGAGTTCGATCCGGGCTCGCTGTTCGGTCCGATTGCTGGCTTCAACACCAGCACGCCGGACCTCGGCACCAACAGCTTCCTCGACTTCTTCGGCGAGGCGCTGATTCCGCTCGCCAAGAACGCACCTTGGGCTGAGACGCTCGAGCTCTCGCTCACCGCGCGTCATTCGAAGAGCGACTTCAACGACATCCAGAACGGCATCGACGGCGAGTCGTCGAGCGATTGGGCTTATGGCGGCACGCTCACCTGGGCGCCGATCCCGGAAGTCCGTCTGCGCGGCAGCTATCAGCACTCGGTCCGCGCGCCGAACTTCGGCGAGCTGTTCTCGGGCGGCGGCAGCTTCCCGCAGATCTTCGATCCGTGCTCGTTCAACACCAACTTCCGTACGACCGGCGGCGCGGCTGCGGCGAGCATCTGCCAGAATGCGGGTATCGGCGGCGTGGGCGCGGCGACGCTCAACAGCTTCGTCGCGACTCCGGGTGCGCAGGCGTTCATCACCGCCACGGGCAATCCGAACCTGAAGCCGGAGAAATCGGACGCCTTCACCGTCGGCGCGGTGTTCAACTTCGCCGGTTTCACGGGCTCGATCGACTATTACAACATCAAGATCAACGACACGATCTTCGCACCTGACGTGAACGAGATCATCGCGTCGTGCTATGGCTATAACGACCTCAACTCGAGCCTCAGCGCGACGAGCCCCTATTGTCAGGGTATCGCGCGTTCGGGCAACAACATCAGCGGCATCTATCTGCCGCCGAGCCTGGGCGGCGATCCCGCGACCGGTTACTTCCAGTTCGTCAACCAGGGATCGGTCAAGACTTCGGGCATCGACTTCCAGCTCGGCTATCGCCTGCCGACCGAGTTCGTCGGCCCGGCGTCGGCGATCAACTTCAACCTGCTGCTCAACTATCTGTTCGACTTCAAGGTCACCGGTCTCGGCGGCCTGAAGACGGACTATGCCGGCACCGCTTCCTATTTCGGCGCTGGTCTCGGCACCAGCTTCCCCGAGTGGAAGGGGACGCTGAACATGGGCTGGAACTTCAACGAGGAGCTCTCGTTCCACACCCGCGTGCGCTACATCGCCGATATGGAGAACCGCGCGGCGCGCCAGTATATCGGCGAGACGTTCACCGGGCCGGAATCGGTGTGGTATTTCGACTTCGCGGTGCAGGGCGAGGTCGAGAACATGACGCTGCGTCTGGGTGTCAACAACGCCTTCGACCGCCAGCCGCCGACCTACGCGCCGAACGTTCAGTCGGGCACCGACCCGTCGACCTACGACGTGATCGGGCGCCGCGCCTATGTGTCGGCACGCCTGAAGTTCTGACGGCGACACAGCGACTTGAAGGAGGGCGGGACTGGTTTCCCGCCCTCTTTTTGTGTTTTTCTGTTCCGCATTTTCCGTGTCGTCAGACGATTTCATCTGACTGGAAAATGCTTTAGGCGGCAGCGATGAAGACGATTGCTGAGCAGATGAACGCTGCGATGGCGGCATTTACGCGCGGCGACTATCCGGCGGCGCGGGCGCTGGGCGAAGGGGCGTTGCGCGCGCAGCAGAACAACGCCGCGATCCTCCAGTTTCTGGGCGTGGCGAGCAGCCAGGCGGGGGATCTCAAGAGTGGCGCAGCCTATTTCCGCCGCGCGATCGCCAGCGGCGGCGATACCGCCGACAACCGGATCAACCTGGCCAAGACGCTGATGGCGCTAGGCCAGATCGACGAGGCCATGGCGCTCTGTGACGGCCCCGTGGCGGCGAACTCGCCCGACCTCCAGCGCATGAAAGCGGACATTCTGCGCACCCAGGGACGCGGTCCCGAGGCGCTGTGGCTCTACGAAGCGCTGACGGTCGAACGGCCCGATGATTTCGAAGCGTGGAACAATCTCGGCAATGCGCGCTTCGAGCTCGGCGACATGAATGGTGCGCTGAGCGCGCTTCAGCGCGCGCGCGAGTTGAATTCGCAGTCGTCCGAAGTTCACGTCAACATCGCCCGCGTGCTGGCCGCAGCGGAGCGGCACGAGGAAGCCTGCGTGACGATGGAGCGCGCGGCGCTGCTCGCGCCCAAGGATCCCGCGCCGCTGCTCGAGCTGGGGCGGATGCTCACCGCGATCGACCACCCGACGCGCGCGCTGATGGCGCTGGGCGCCGCCGCGAAGCTCGATTCACGCGATCCGCGCATCTTTACCGCAATGGGGTTGGCGTTCAGCGACCTGTCCGACCCGCAAAAGGCCGAGCAGGCGTTCCGCTTCGCGCTGCGCGCCGGCCCGGCGAGCGCGGCCAGCTATCTCGATCTCGGCATCCTGCTCGAGAAGGCCAACCGGGTCGAGGAACTCGATGCGCTGATCGCACAAGCCGAGCGCGCAGGCGCGACGGGACCCGAGCTCGACTATCTGCGGGCGCTGTCGGCCAACCGCCGGGGCGAGACCGAAAAGGCGCTCGAGCTGGTGCGGCTGACCCAGTCGCGCGCGATCCATCCCGCCGCCGTCGCGCAGTTCCGCGGGCAGCTCGCCGACCGGCTCGGGCTGATCGACGAGGCGTTCCTGGCCTTTCAGGAAATGAACCGCATCATGGGCGAAACGCCGTTGGCGGCAGGCGCCGACCGTGGCGCCTATCGCCGCGGCATCGATGGGCTCGCCGAGCAGACCAATGCAGAGTGGCTCGCGCGGTGGAAGCAGGGCCCGGAGCCGGGCGATCGTCCTTCGCCGGTGTTCCTGGTCGGCTTCCCGCGCTCGGGCACGACGCTGCTCGACACGCTGCTGATGGGCCACAGCGGCACGCATGTGCTGGAGGAAGTGCCGATCCTGGAGAAGATCGCCGAGGAGGTCGGCCCGTTCGAGCGCATCGCCGAGCTCGACGCCGCCGCGATTCGCGACTTGCGCGCGCTCTACTTCGCCGAGGTCGACAAGGCGTCGCCGCCGCCGACCCGCGACACGCTGATCATCGACAAGAACCCGCTGTCGATGATCCGGCTGCCGCTGATCCACCGCCTATTCCCGGACGCGAAGATCATCCTGGCGCTGCGCCACCCGTGCGACGTCGTGCTGAGCTGTTACATGCAGAATTTCAAGCCGACCGAGGCGATGTCGAGCTTCCTCGACCTCGACAATGCCAGCCGTACCTATGACCGCATCTTCGCCTATTGGGAGCAGTGCCGCGCACTGCTGCCGGTCGAGGTCCAGGAAATCCGCTACGAGGACATGGTCGCCGATGCCGAGGCCGCGCTGCGTCCGGTGATCGCCTTCCTCGGCCTCCCCTGGGAGGGCGAACTGCTCGACCATCAGCGCACCGCCACCGCGCGCGGCTATATCCGCACGCCGAGCTATGCGCAGGTGACCGAGAAGGTCTATCGCCGCGCCAGCGGGCGGTGGGAGCGCTATGCCGACAAGATGTGGTGGACGCTCCCGGTGCTCGAGCCGTGGGTGCGCCGCTTCGGCTACGAGCTGCCGGCCACCGCGGAGAGTGCCGGCACGGCGTGATTGAAGCGCGTTGCGTTTCAGGTATGATTGTGGCCGATATCACAACGAGGCCGTCGACGATGTCCCTCCTAATCGCCCTTGCCGTGCTGGCTGCCGCGCCGGCGCAGGCCGTTCAGCCCGCCACGTCCGCTTCGGATGCCGAAGAGGAAATGGTCTGCAAATATCAGTCGCGCACCGCCACCCGCTTCAAGAAGAAGATCTGCCACACCCGCGCGGTGTGGGAAGAGATGAGCGAGAATGCGAAGCGGCAGGCGCAGCAGGACTTCAACAAGCCGACGATCAGCATCGAAAAGGGCAACTGAGCCCGGTCAGGCCGCGCCCTGCGCCGCGGCGGTGACCGCCGCGAGCCATTCGGGCTCGGACTGGTCGAGATCGTAATATTCGAAGATCAGGTGGATGCGGTCGGTCGCGCCGGCGTTGGTGACGGCGTGCACGCCCATATTGTTGACCTCCACCGCTTCCCCGACGGGCAAATGATGGCCGACGCCGTCGACGAAGAAGGTCACCGCATCATTGGTCTCGAGCGGCACATGGATCTTGTGCGGCCATTTCGCCGCCGGATTGGCGTCGCGGTGCGGCTGGATCACGCCGCCGGGGCGCATGCGCGCGAGCATCACGCGCGGAAAGGCGCCGCGGGCATAGCCATAGGGCGCGGTTGCGGCGGCAAGCACCGGTTCCAGCAGCGGCCGCCATTCCGCCCAGAGCGGCCGGTCATAGCTCTCGCGCCAGTCGCGCAGGTTGGAGACGAAGCGGAAGACGATGTGGCGGGTGGAATCGAGCGCTTCGAACTTGTTGGGCTTGCCGGCATTCTCGGCATCCCACAGCGCCTCGGGAACCGCGGCGACCGCGGCGCGGAGCGCGCCGATCTCGACCGGGCCGAGGCGGCGGATGGACTGGGTCTTGCGCGGGTTGGGATACGGGTTGGGGTACATGGGCGGCCTCGCTCAGAACTCGTAGCCGAACAGCTCGAGGTCGCGGGCGTAGAGCCGGGCGACACCGTCCTTGAGCTGCTGGTCGTAATAGCTGCGGTAGTCGGCGTGCTTCGAGCTGTTGGCGCGGCCGAGCGGCGCCGACGGGATGCCGATCCGCTCGCCGATCGCATCATAGCCCGCCTGCATCTCCTCGACCCGGCCGAGCTGGTCGGCGAGCAGGGTGCCATCGGGCGCGCAGACGAAGCTGTGCTGCGGGCGGAAGACGATATGGTGGTGCGGCGGCGCCACGAACAGGAAGTGGCGCATCACGCCCTGGGGATCGTGGTCGAACGTCCCCTGCTGGCTGGTCGCGAAGGCGCAATAGGAGACGAAGCGCTCGAACGGATTGCGGACGAAGGCGAACTTGAAATAGCCGCCGAACATCTCTTCGCCCAGCACCGGGCGCAGCTCCGCCAGGCTGATATGGCCGTGGCCGAGCCGGGCGAGCTCGGGCCAGGGCAAGCGCTTCTCCACGAACAGGCGGACCTGCTCGAGATCGTCGGGGCCGAGATGCTCGCGCAGCGCCTGGCGGACCGAATGCGTGCCCGTCTTGGGAATCGCGGTGAAGACGAAGCGGTGGCGATGCGAGATGATCATGCGGTGAGCTTCAGGAAGCAAGGCGGACGGCGGTGCCGCCCGGTGCGGGATCGGGCGCGGCGACGTCGAGGATCAGCTCGCCGAGCGCGCGCGCCAGCGGCACCTGGTTCTGCAGCGGCAGGTTGCCGCCGCCGCTCGCCATCAGGTCCTGCCGCAAGGCCGCGATCAGGCGGCGATATTCGGGGAGGCCGGCAGGCGAGCCCTCATATTCCGACCAGGCCGAGCTCCACGCCGCGGCGAAGCGGTCGAGGCGGTTGAGCACGGCCTCCAGCCGGGGATTGGGCAGCACATAGTCGATGAGGAAGGCGATGTGGCAGCGCACTTCCCAGGGCGACATGATCTTGTGCATGTCGACGGTCTCGAACCGTAGCGGCCGCGGCGGGCGGGTCGGGGGCGGCGCGGTACCGTTGTTGGCTGCGTCAATCAGGTCCCATATTTCCTCGCCCTCGACCGTGTCGAGCACGAGGTGGACGCGCTTCTCGGTGCCGCCGTTGCGCACATTGTGCATCTGGAAGGAATCGAACACCCAGCATTCGCCCGGTGCCATGTGCACGCTTTGCTCACCGACGGTGAAGCGCACCTGCGGGTTGGTGATGATGGGCACATGGATGCGCGTATGCGTGCGCCAGTGATAGTTGACGTCGACATGCGGCGGCACCACCGCGCCGGGGCCGAGGCCCATCAGCCGGCTGCGGCCCCATACAGCGCCGATCTCGCCCATCACTTCCATGACATAGGGGCAGGCGTGCAGATGATCGGTCGCCGCCATCTGGCCGGTGAAGCCGTTGGTCATCTGGCCCTCGGGGGTCACCAGCAGCACCGCATCGTTGCCGGGATAGTTGCCGGGATGCGGCAGCCACGCGGTCGCGGGCAGCGCGCGCACTTCGGCGGCGAGCCGGTCGGCATCGAAGGCCTTGGGAAGCTTCAGCAGCGGCTGGTTGAGGCGCATGGCGCATTTTCCGCCATGCGGACGCGCGAATCAAGGGCGTGCGGTCGCCGCGTGCGAGCGCAGCCAGCCGGTCACCGACAGGCGCGGCTCCGGCACATAGGGCCAGACATGGCTGACACTGTGCACCGCCGGGACGGCGAACAGGCGCAGCGCGTTGAAGGCGGGGGCGAAGCCGTGATCGATATCGCGCTCGCCCCGGTGGAACAGCAGCAGCCCGCCCCATTCGGCGCGCCAGCCCGGCGTCAGGCCCAGCACATAGGCGGCGTGGCGCCCCTTGCCTTCGACATCGTCGTCGTGGCGGGTGAGGAAATGGCCGGGGCCGTAAGCGGTGGCCTGGGCGTCGGCAAACTCGACCGGCGCGCCGGTGACTCCGCGCAGCAGCTCGATCACTTGCGGCGAGGACAGGAAGGCCGCGAACCGTTCGAGCAGAGTCGCGCCGCGCACGCCGGGATCGTCCGCGACGCGGATGCTCTCGTAGCGATACTGGAAGTCGTGCAGCGCGGATTCGCCGATCTTGCGGTCGAGCGTGGCGCGCTGGTCGGCGGTGAGCGCCGCGGCGGCGGTGCGCGGCATCTCATAGACCTTCTCGCCGGCATTCATCACCAGCATCCAGTCCTTGCGGGCCACGAGGTGATCGCGCAGCGCGGCTGCTGCTGTCTCGGTCAGGAACGGTTCGATCGAGATGCGCCCGGTCGCGCGATAGGCGATCGTCAGCGCGGCGGCGTCGATGCCGGGATGCAGCGCGAAGTCGGGATCGGCAAGGGCAGCCATCGCGCGATGGCTGCCCGCTGCCGCTGCCCTTGTCAAACGGCTCAGGCTGGGGTCAGCACCAACTCGCCATCGCCTTCTCCGACCTTCACCGTGGCGCCATCCTTGACGTCGCCGCGCAGGATCGCGTCGGCGAGCGGGTCCTGGAGGTAGCGCTGCACCGCGCGCTTCAAAGGCCGCGCGCCATAGACCGGGTCGTAGCCCACGCGGCCGAGCCAGTCGCGCGCCTCGGGCGTGAGGTCGAGCTTGATCTTGCGATCAGCGAGCAGCTTGCCGAGCCGGGCGACCTGGATGTCGACGATCGGCGCCATCTCGCTGCGGCCGAGCCGGTGGAACAGCACGATCTCGTCGAGCCGGTTGAGGAACTCGGGCCGGAAATGCGCGCGGACGATTTCCATTACCTGCGGCTCGACGCTCGCCACGTCCTGCCCCTCATCGAGCTGGGTCAGGAACTGGCTGCCGAGGTTCGACGTCAGCACGATGATCGTGTTGGTGAAATCGACCGTGCGGCCTTGGCCATCGGTGAGGCGGCCGTCGTCGAGCACCTGGAGCAGGATGTTGAAGACGTCGCCATGCGCCTTCTCGACCTCATCGAACAGCACGACCTGATAGGGGCGGCGGCGCACGGCTTCGGTGAGCACGCCGCCTTCCTCATAACCGACATACCCGGGAGGCGCGCCGATCAGCCGGGCGACCGAGTGCTTCTCCATGAACTCGCTCATGTCGATGCGCACCATCGCGTGCGGATCGTCGAACAGGAATTCGGCGAGCGCCTTGGTCAGCTCGGTCTTGCCGACGCCGGTGGGCCCGAGGAACAGGAACGAGCCGAGCGGACGGTTCGGGTCCTGCAGCCCGGCGCGGCTGCGGCGCACCGCCGTCGACACCGCCTTCACCGCCGCCTGTTGACCGATCACGCGCTTGCCGAGCTGTTCCTCCATCGCGAGCAGCTTCTCGCGCTCGCCTTCGAGCATGCGGTCGACCGGGATGCCGGTCCAGCGGCTGACCACCGCGGCGATGTCATCGGCGGTGACTTCCTCGCGCAGCATCGCCGGGCCGGTCGAGGCCTGCGCTTCCTCCAGCTTCTTGGTCAGCTCGGGAAGGGTGCCGTAGTTGAGCTCTGCCATCTTGGCGAGGTCGCCGGCACGCTGCGCCTGTTCGAGCTCGAGCCGGGCATGCTCCAGTTGTTCCTTGAGCTTCGCCTCGCCCGCGATCTTGTCCTTCTCGGCCTGCCAGCGCTGGGTGAGCTCGGTGGACTGTTGCTCGAGATTGGCGAGCTCGGATTCGAGCGCCGCCAGCCGGTCCTTCGACGCCTGGTCGCTCTCCTTGCGCAATGCCTCGCGCTCGATCTGCAACTGCATGATGCGGCGGTCGAGGGTCTCGATCTCCTCGGGCTTGCTCTCCACCTCCATACGGATGCGCGAGGCGGCCTCGTCCATCAGGTCGATCGCCTTGTCGGGCAGGAAGCGGTCGGAAATGTAGCGGTTGCTGAGCGTCGCCGCGGAGACGATCGCGCCGTCGGTGATGCGCACGCCATGGTGCAGCTCGTATTTCTCCTTGAGCCCGCGCAGGATCGAGATCGTGTCCTCGACCGTCGGCTCGCCGACGAACACCGGCTGGAAGCGGCGCTGGAGCGCGGCGTCCTTCTCGACATATTTGCGATACTCGTCGAGCGTAGTCGCGCCGATGCAGTGCAGTTCGCCACGGGCGAGGGCCGGCTTGAGCAAATTGCCCGCGTCCATCGCGCCCTCGGATTTGCCCGCGCCGATCAGCGTGTGCATTTCGTCGATGAACAGGATGATATGGCCCTCGGCGGCCTTCACCTCGTCGAGCACGCCCTTGAGGCGTTCCTCGAACTCGCCGCGATATTTGGCGCCCGCGATCAGGCTGCCCATGTCGAGCGACATCAGCGCGCGGTCCTTGAGCGTGTCGGGCACGTCGCCATTGGCGATGCGCAGCGCCAGGCCCTCGGCGATCGCGGTCTTGCCGACGCCGGGGTCGCCGATCAGCACCGGGTTGTTCTTGGTGCGGCGGGCGAGGATCTGGATGGTGCGGCGGATTTCCTCGTCGCGGCCGATCACGGGATCGAGCTTGCCGTCCCTGGCGGCTTGCGTCAGGTCGCGGGCGAACTTCTTGAGCGCGTCGTAGCGGTCCTCGGCGCCCGCGGTGTCGGCGGTGCGGCCGCCGCGCAGCTGGTTGATCGCGGCATTGAGCGCATCGGCCTTGAGCCCCGCGGCGGCGAGCGCGCGGCCGGCATTGGTGTTCGAGGCGAGGGTGAGTGCGAGCAGCATGCGCTCGACCGTGACGAAGCTGTCGCCGGCCTTGTTGGCGATCTGCTCGGCGGAATCGAGCAGGCGGACGCTGTCATTGTCGAGGCCCGGCGCCTGCTGCGCGCCGCTGCCGGTGACGGCGGGCACGCGTGACAGCGCGAGATCGATCTCGCTCGTCGCACGCTTGGCGTCGCCGCCCGCGGCCTGGATCAGGCCAGCGGCCATGCCCTGCTCGTCCTCGAGCAGCGCCTTCAGGATATGTTCGGGGCTGATCCGCTGGTGGTTGAGCCGGATCGCGACGGTCTGCGCCGACTGGAGGAAGCCCTTGGCGCGGTCGGTGAATTTTTCGAGGTTCATGCGTGTCCCTGTTCAGCCTGTCCCGACAAATGGTGTTGCATTTTTGTCACGCAAGGGGCGATTTCTCGCAGCATCGCACCTTAGGGGCGGGGCGGCCGGAATAGCAAACGCCGGGTCTCCCACCGCGATCCGATGGATGTCGCAAGGTTGCAATGGGGACGACGCGAAACTGTCACCCGCCATACCCGATGCCGCAACGCATCCCGCCTAGCCGCACCGCAACATGGGCGCAGGGCCCATGCCGATCATTCGGGGAAAACAAACGATGCGTAACCTTGCATGGCTGCTGGCCGGCACTTCCATCCTCATGTCCGGCACCGCCTTCGCACGCGATGCGGCGCCCGCCGAGACGCCCGCGGCCGAGACGCCTGCGGACGACACCGGCGATCAGGGCGAGATCGTCGTGATCGGCCGGGGCGAGACGCGCCAGGTGCAGCAGCTCGGCTTCGAGGACATTGGCGTGCTTGCCGCGGGGACCAGTCCGCTCAAGGCGATCGAGAAGCTGCCGAGCGTCAACTTCCAATCGGCCGATCCGTTCGGCAATTATGAATGGGCGCAGCGCGTCGCGATCCGCGGCTTCAACCAGAACCAGCTTGGCTTCACGCTCGACGGCATTCCGCTGGGCGACGCCAGCTATGGCAACGTCAACGGCCTCCACATCAGCCGCGCCATCACCAGCGAGAATATCGGCGAAGTGCGCGTGTCGCAGGGCGCCGGATCGCTCGGGACTCAGGCGACCAATAATCTGGGTGGCACCCTGGAATTCTTCTCGCGCGATCCGTCGAGCGATTTCGGCCTGCGCGGCGAGGGCACCTATGGCAGCGAGAACACGGTGCGCCTGTTCGGCCGCATCGATACCGGCGATCTCGGCGGCGGGGTCGCGGGCTATGTCTCCTATGTTTATTCCGACATGGACAAGTGGAAGGGCTGGGGTTCGCAGCGCACCAACCAGGTCAACGCCAAGCTGGTCGCGCCGGTCGGCGATGTCCGCATCGCCGGCACGCTGAGCTACTCCGACCGCCGCGAGAACGATTACCAGGACCTGTCGCTCGGCATGATCGACCGGCTCGGCTATGATTGGGACAATATCTCGAACGACTATGCGCTGGCGGTGCGCATCGCCGATATCGCCAACAACCGCGGCGACACCGGCGCGCCGGTGAGCAATCCCGGGGCGGGCACCGTCTATCCGGCGCCGTTCGCCACCGTTGACGACGCCTATTTCGATGCCGCTGGCCTGCGCCGCGACTGGCTCGCCTCGTTCGGCATCGAGAGCGGCGAGGGCAGCGCGGTGCGCTTCAGCCTCAAGGGCTATTACCACAACAACCACGGCCAGGGCCTGTGGTACACGCCCTATGTGCCGAGCCCCGGCGCGGGTAATTCGCCGATCTCGATCCGCACCACCGAGTACGACATCGACCGCAAGGGCGTGTTCGGCAATATCGGCGGCCAGCTGGGCTTCAACGACGTCACCGTCGGCTTCTGGTACGAGCGCAACGATTTCCAGCAGGCGCGCCGCTTCTACGCGCTGAGCGGCCGGACCACGCCGGATCGCGATAGCCTGGACTTCCAGTCGGACCCGTTCGCGACGCAGTGGGACTATAATTACACCACCGACACGATCCAATATTATGTCCAGGACCGGCTGACCTTCGGCGATCTGACGGTCAATCTGGGCTGGAAGGGTTTCGACGTCCGCAACACCGCCGATCCGATCGTCGCGGGCAGCCTCGCTTCGGGCAAGATCAAGGTCACCGACTGGTTCCAGCCGAGCGCCGGGTTCAACTACCGGCTGGGCGCCGGCGCCGAGCTGTTCGGCGGCTTCACCCAGGTGACGCGCGCCTTCGTCTCCTCGGCGACCACGGGCCCGTTCGCGACGACCCAGGCGGGCTTCGACGCGCTGCTCTCCGGTTCGACCAAGCTCGAGCCCGAGCAGTCGGATACCTATGAGCTAGGCGGCCGCTTCCGCTCCGGGCCGTTCACCGGCTCGCTCGCGGGCTATTACGTCAACTTCCGCAACCGCCTGCTCGGCGTGACCACCGGCGCCGGCATCGTCGGCAACCCGGTGACGCTGCAGAATGTCGGCGACGTCCGCTCGGTCGGCTTCGAGGCGACGGGCGCGTTCAAGCTGCCGGCCGGTTTCGGGCTGTTCGCGTCGTACAGCTACAATGACTCGACCTATCGCGATAACGTGGTCAACGCGGCGGGCGCGCTGCTCGCGGCGACCAAGGGCAAGACGGTGGTCGATGCGCCGCGCCACCTGCTCAAGGGCGAGGCGACCTTCGAGCGCTCCGGCTTCTCGGCGCGGGTCGGCGCCAACTATATGAGCAAGCGCTACTTCACCTATACCAACGACCGGTCGGTCGACGGGCGCGTGGTGGTGGACGCGACGCTCGGCTACAAGTTCGACCTGGGCGGGCATGACCTGGAGATCCAGGGCAACGCGACCAACCTGTTCGACAAGAAATATGTGTCGACGATCGGCACCAACGGCTTCGGCAACTCGGGCGACAACCAGACGCTGATGGTCGGCGCGCCGCAGCAGTTCTTCGTGACGCTCAAGGCCGGGTTCTGACGCAGGGCCGGGCGCGCGGGACTACCGCGCGCCCGTGCCTGCGGGTCGCGGCGCTTTGGGCTGGCTAGGGGCGAAGGTGTCGCCGAAGAAGTCCTTGGCATACCAGCGCGGCGCCTCCGTGCCGTCGGCGATCTCGCGCGCGATCAGATAGTTGATCTTCGCGAACTTGGCGCCAGCCTGCCAGTTGAAGCCCTGGCTCAAATCATCGTGCGGGCGATGATAGGTCTTGGTCAGGAAGCCCATGAACTTCTCGCGCCCCTCGCCGGCAAAGCCGGTGGCGAGCATGATCGATGGGACGCCCTCGACCACGAAGCTGTAATGGTCGGAGCGGGTGAACACGCCCTGTTCGGGCATCGGATCGGGCGAGACCTTGATGCCGGCCCTGGCCACCGCGCGATCGGCGATCGGGCCGAGCGTCGAATGCTCGCCGCCGAACGCGATCACGTCGCTGAAGTCATAGGTCAGCACGGGCATGTCGAGATTGACCACCGCGGCGACCTTGCCGCCAGCGGGTGCGAGCGGGTGCTTGGCGAGATATTGCGAGCCGAGCAGCCCGTCCTCCTCGGCGGTCACCGCGGCGAACATCACGGTGCGCTTCGGGCGTTGCTTGCTCTCGGCAAAGGCACGCGCGACCTCCAGCATCGTCGCGATGCCTGCGGCATTGTCCATCGCGCCGTTGTAGATCTTGTCGCCCTCGAGCTTGGGATCGACGCCGTCATGGTCGAGATGCGCGGTGAGCATCACCACTTCCTTGGCCAGCGCCGGATCTGAGCCGGGGATCACGCCGACCACGTTCGGGCTGATCATCTTCTCGATCACGCTGTGTCGCTCGACCCGCACCGGCGCCTTGAGCGCGAAGCCGCGCGGCATCGCCCCCTTGCGCGCGGCAGCGGCGAGGACGCGCTTCCAGCTCATCGGCGCGCCGGCGAACAGCGCTTCGGCAGCGGGGCCATGGGCATAGGCGGTGGCGCGGATCTCGGGCGCGGAGGAGAAGGGCTTGCCGTCGGTGCCGACCCACACATAGCGTGAACTGGCGGACATGGCGGCGAGCCGCTTCCATGGCATCTGGCCGGTGAGCTTGGGCGTGGCGAGGGTGACGACGCCGATCGCGCCGCGCCGCGCCGCCATCTTCGCCTTTTCGGAGTTGAGATGCGCCGCGATCTCGCTCGATGTCCGCCCCTCGGGCGTGCCGTAGAGCAGCACGACGATCTTGCCGCGCACGTCGAGCCCCGAATAGTCGTCGAAACCGTGCGCGGGGGAATCGAGGCCGTAGCCGATGAACACCGTCGGCGCCTCGACCAGCTGGTCCGCCTCGCGCGGGAAGGCGGTCATCATCACGTCGCTGCCATTCACGAACGGCTTGCCGCCGATCGTCACGGTTGCAGGGGCGCCGTCCTTGAACTTGGCGCGGACGAACTCGATCGGCTGGTACCAGCCCTTGGTGCCGCCGGGCGTTAGGCCGAGCGCGTCGAAGCGGCTCGCGACATAGAGCGCGGCGATATCGTAGCCGCGCGTGCCCGCGTCGCGACCCTCGAGCAGGTCGTCGGCGAGGAACTCGACATGCGCGCGCACTTGTTCGGGCGAGAAGGCGGACTCGTCGGTGGTTTGCGCAGCAAGCGGAGAGGCAGCCGCGAGCAGCGCGGCGGTGAACAGGATATGGCGCATGAATTCCCCTATATTGTCGCCAGCGTAACCAAAGCGGAACCGCTTACAAGTCCGTTGCGCGGGAAGACGGCGCGGCTATGCTGTTTCCATCGAAACAAGTTTCCGGAAAGTCATTCTCGATGAAGCCAGTCTTTGCCAGTCTGACTGCGGTCGCGGTCGTCCTTTGCGCGCCAGCCTATGCCCAGCAGGCGCCCGCGCCGGTTCCGGTTTCGGAACTCGTGAAGCGAGTCGACATTCCTTATGAGGAGTTCCGGCTGGCCAATGGCCTGCGCGTCGTGGTGCATACCGACCGCAAGGCGCCCGTGGTGGGCGTCGCGGTGTGGTACAATGTCGGCTCCAAGCACGAGCCCGCGGGCAAGACCGGCTTTGCGCATTTGTTCGAGCATCTGATGTTCAATGGCTCCGAGAATTCGCCGGGCGAGTTCTTCGAGCCTTTGAAGGAAGTCGGCGCGACCGACTATAACGGCACCACCAATTCGGATCGCACCAACTATTTCCAGACCGTGCCGCGTGCGGCGCTCGACCGTGCGCTGTTCCTGGAGAGCGACCGCATGGGTTACCTGCTCGGCGCGGTGACGCAGGGCAAGCTCGACGAGCAGCGCGGCGTCGTCCAGAACGAGAAGCGCCAGGGCGACAACCAGCCCTATGGCCTGCTGCGCTACAAGGTGAGCGAAGGGCTGTTCCCGGAAGGTCATCCCTATCGCCACTCGACGATCGGTTCGATGGCCGATCTCGACGCCGCCAGCCTCGATGACGTCAAGAACTGGTTCCGCCAATATTATGGGCCCAACAACGCCGTGCTGGTGCTGGCGGGCGATATCGACGCCGCGACCGCAAAGCCGCTGGTCGAGAAATATTTCGGCGCGATTCCCAGGGGCGCTGACATCGCCGATCCCAAGGTCGACGTGCCGACGCTCGCCGCGGCTAAGGCCGAGGTGATGAAGGACCGCGTCGCCGTCACCCGCATCTACCGCATGTGGGCGGTGCCGGGGATGCGCGACAAGGAGTCGACCGTGCTCGACATCGCGACCGGCGTGCTCGGCGGGCTCGCCAGCTCGCGGCTCGACAACGCACTGGTCAAGAAGGAGAAGCTCGCGGTCAGCGTCGGCGCCTTCAACCAGAGCCTCGCGCAGGCGGGCATGGTGCTGATCTCGGCCGATGTGCGCCCGGGCGTCGATCCGGCGGTGGTCGGCAAAAGGCTCGACGAGCTGATCGCCGACTATCTCAAGCACGGCCCGACCAACGAAGAGCTGGAGCGCTACAAGACGCGCACTGCCTCGTCGCGCATCCGCGGCCTCGAGTCGGTCGGCGGCTTTGGGGGCAAGGCGGTTACGCTCGCCTCGGGCGCGCTCTACATGAACGACCCGGGCTTCTACAAGAAACAGCTCGCCGATCTGGCGGCGGTGACCCCGAGCCAGGCGCGCGACGTCGCCGCCAAATGGCTGTCGCGTCCGGCCTATGCGCTGACGATCGAGCCGGGACCGCGTGAGGCCTATGCCGAGGCGGTTGCCGCGGCGAAGAAGCCCGCGGCCGCCGAAGCGCCGTTCAAGGGCACACGCGGCGCGCTGCCGGCGGTGGCCGAGGTCAAGGATATCGACTTCCCGGCGGTCACCCGCACCAGGCTCTCGAACGGCATCGAGCTGGTCTATGCCCAGCGCGACGCGGTGCCGGTGACTCAGGCGGTGATCAGCTTCGATGCAGGCACCGCGTCGGACGTGCCGACCGCGCTTGGCACCGAGAGCATGGCGCTGGCGCTGCTCGAGGAGGGCACGGCGACACGCGATTCGATCGCCATTGCCGAAGCGCAGGAGCGGTTGGGTGCGGGGGTGAGCGCGGGCAGCAGCGCCGACCGCGCCTATGTCTCGATGTTCACCCCGAGCCCCAACCTCGCCGGCTCGCTCGAGCTGATGGCGGACCTCACGCGGCACCCGAGCTTCCCGGCCGCGGAGCTGGAGCGGGTGCGCGGCCAGATGCTGGCGCAGATCGCGCAGATCAAGGCGAACCCCGCGGGGCTCGCACAGATGGCGATGCCGCCTCTGCTCTACGGCGCGGAGTCGCCCTATGCGAAGACCGCCGCGATCGGCGGCGATCCCGAGGCGGTGAAGAAGCTCACCCGCGATGACCTGGTCGGCTATTACAAGGCGTGGATCCGGCCGGACAAGGCGAAGATCTTCGTGGTCTCCGACCGGCCGCTGGCCGAGGTCAAGGCGGCGTTCGAGGCGCGCTTCGGCGACTGGCAGGGCGAGGGTGCCCCGGGCACCAAGAGCTTTGCCGCCAAGGCCGCGCAGACCACGCCCCGGATCGTGCTGATCGACCGGCCCGATTCGCCGCAGTCGCTGATCTATGCCGCGCAGATGACGCCGGTCGATCCCTTCGCCGATCCGATCGCGCTGGGCACCGCGAGCGAGGTGCTGGGCGGCGACTTCCTCTCGCGGATCAACATGAACCTGCGCGAGGACAAGAGCTGGTCGTACGGCGCGCGCGGCGGCGTGGCGCGGATGGAGCATGCGGTGCCGTTCACCGTCTCTGCGCCGGTGCAGGCCGACAAGACCGGTCCGGCGATCGCCGAGATCCAGAAGGAGGTCGGGGATTATCTGTCGGCCAAGGGTGTGACCCAGGCCGAGTTCGACCGTTCGGTGCTGAGCAGCGTGCGCAAGATGGCCGGCCAATACGAGACTGCGGGCGCGGTGCTCGGCGCGATGCAGGCGAACGACTTCATGCGCCGTCCCGACGATTATCAGGACGGCCTGGCGAAAAAATATCGCTCGCTCACCATGCCGCAGGTTGACGCTGCGGCACGCGGGGCGATCGACCCGAAACGCTTCATCTGGGTGGTGGTCGGCGACGCCTCGAAGGTCCGCGGGCAGCTTGACAGCCTCGGCCTGCCTGTCGAGGTGGTGAAGCCCGAGTCCGTCGGCGCCGCCGCCAAGGCCGCCGCGAACTGAGGGCTGGACCGGATTTTACAGGAGAGACGAGCATGGCGAATGTCGATGGCACTTGGGATACCGTCACCCACTCGCCGATGGGCGACCAGAAGGCGACGCTGAGCGTGGTGAGCGCGGGCGACACCTTTACCGGTACTTATGCCGGCGCGCTCGGCACCACCGCGGTCAGCGGCAAGGTCGATGGCGACAAGCTGAACTGGACGGTCGACATCACCGTGCCGATGCCGATGACGCTGAGCATCGAGGCGACGGTCGACGGCGACAAGCTCACCGGCACCGTCACCGCGGGCGCGTTCGGCAGCTTCCCGATGGAGGGCGTGCGCGCCTGAACAATCGGTGACGCCCTGAAATCGGGCCCGCTTCCCGCGAGGGAGACGGGCCCTTTCATTTGCGGGTGGCGCCCGCCGTCACCGCTGGAAGGGGATCGGCGGTAGCGCGACCTGTTTTACGCGCACGGGGCGATCCGCCAGGAAATCCTGGAGCAGGGGGCGCAGGGCGGAATTGCCGAACAGGTCGAATTCATGCGCCGCGTTCTCGACCACGACGACCTGCGCGCGGGGGAGGCCAGCGGCGATCTCGCGCGCATTCTCGACCGGCGTGCGCGCATCGAGGTCGCCCGCGAGGATGAGCGTCGGGACGTCGCTTCGCACGGTTGCGCGATAGCCGTTGCCGAGATCGGCGGCGGGCCATGCCCCGCGCAGGTCCATGAGCGGAAAGTTCATCGCATTGCCGAGCAGCGCGCTGCCAGCCTGCTCGCGGATCCGGCCGAGCCGCGCAGGACTCGCATAGGATGCCAGATCCATCATGTACTTCATCGCCGAGCCCAGCCGGTATCGCGTGCGCATCATCAGCACCGCCGGACCGATCCGCTCGAACTTGCCGGCCGCCATCTCGCGAAACGCGATCGGCAGCGTCGCCAGCAGCCGGGGATCGCCCAATGCCTGCGCGGTGAGCAATTGCAGGTCGAATTCGCCGACCGTCACCTCGCGCGCCGCGCCGCCTAAAGGGTCGGCGACGGAGAGGGTGACCGGGGCGCGGCGCAACCGCTCGAACACCTTGCGCATGTTCGCGGGCAGTTCGGGTGCGCCGGCCCGTGCGGCGATGCGCGCGATCGCGGCGTCGGTCTGGGCGGGCAGCTTGAGCGTATGATCGGGCCCCTCGGGGCTGACCAGGATGACGCGCGCGATGCTGCCGGGATGGCGCCGCACGGTCGCGAGCGCGAGGTGGGAGCCGTAGCTGCGGCCCCACAGATTCACCCGCGCATAGCCGAAGGCGCGGCGCACGGCCTCGACATCGTCCGTGCTTTCCACGGTGGTGTAGGAGGCCAGGCGCACGCCCTCCGCGGCGAAGCGGGCGGCGGCGAGCCGGGCGGCGCGGTCGATCAGCGGGAGCCATGCCGCGGGCGATCCCGGTGTCTCGAGCGGCAAGGGCACAGTATCGGGCAGCGCGAGGCTCGGCTGCGAGCGGCCGGTGCCGCGCTGGTCAAAGGCGATCACGTCGCCGCCCATCAGGTCGAGCAACGACGCCGCCTGCGGTGCGGGGAGGCCCGAGAGCAGCCGGGTGCCCGAATCGCCCGGCCCGCCGGCGAGCAGCATGTTCGCGGCCGATGCCGCCGCTGCGCCTGTCCAGCGCAACCGGATCGTCGCGAGCTCGATCTGCCGGGTCTCGCTGCCTGCGGCGTCCCGCTGCTCGGGAACGCGAACGAAGCCGATGGTGATCTCCATTTGCCGGCCATCCGGCGCTGCGAGCATGCGGGTCGTGAGCTGATGGATCGCCGGGGCTGCATTCTGGGCAACAGCCGGTGAAGTCCCGGACGCCGCCGCGAGCGCCAGGACGGTGCAGAGAAAACGGAAGGCGCGCCTCATGCGTCAGGCCCTTGCGCTTCGAGCTGCCGCATGCGGGTGGTGAGCGCGGCGAGACGCTGCCGGGCGCGCGCCAGGAGCAGCGTAGCGGCCGCCATGAGCGCGAGCCCCAGCCCGCCAGCGGCGAACCCCGCCTGCAAATCCGCGATCAGGCCGAGCGAAAAGGCGCCGAGCGTGAAGATCGACGTGAACGTCACGGCGAGCCAGCCGGCGACGACGCGCTGCCGGGCATAGAGCACGCGCCGCTCAGTCAACACCCAGATCGCATAGCCGGCCCAGCCGGCACCGATCGCGGCCAGTACCGCGAATGCGATTGCTGCGCGCGGCGGCAGGTCGGGCTCGGTCAGGCCGAGCGAGACGACGACCACCGTCATCGTCAGTGCCGCCGCCAGCAACGCACCGTGCACCAGGCGTGGGGCGGTCGAAAGCTCCGCTTCGGCGATCCGCCGGATGGCGTCGGTATCCAGGGCCGCGTTCATCTTATTCTCCTTCTTCTTCAAGTACATCGCGCAGCAGGTGCCGGGCGCGATGCAAGCGTGACTTGACCGTCCCGGATGCGATCGCGAGCGCCTCCGCGATCTCGGCGATCGGCAACTCCTGCAGATAGAACAGGGTCAGGATCTCGCGCTCGACCGGCGGCAATCGCGCCAGGCCCCGCTCGACGAGATCGAGATTCTCGTGGTCCGACGCGGTCTCGTCGAGCAGCGCGTCGGTATCCTCCTCGGCGAGCGGCAGGGCGGCGTAGCGGCGGCGCAGGCTGTCGGCGAAGGCGCGGTGCGCGACGCCGAACAGCCAGGATCGGAAGCGCTGCGGATCGCGCAGCCGGTCGATGCCGCGAAACGTCCGCAGCCAAATGTCCTGCGTCAGTTCGGCGGCGGCCTCGCCGTCCTGCGTCACGCGCCGCGCATAGGCGGCGAGCGGGGCGGCCCAGCGCGCGATCAGCGCGTCGAAAGCGCGGCGGTCGCCCAGCTGGCAGCGGATGACGATCAGCTCGTCCGCTGCTTCCCGGTCCTGGTCGTGCGATCGCTGCATGTTCACCCCGAAGCTTTCCCTGGGGTAGTCGCTGCCGCGGCGAAAAGGTTCGCCGAAAAATGCGGCGAGAGATTTCCTAGCGCCGCACCCGCGTG
Source organism: Sphingomonas sp. BT-65 (assembly GCF_026107375.2). Classification (NCBI taxonomy): domain Bacteria; kingdom Pseudomonadati; phylum Pseudomonadota; class Alphaproteobacteria; order Sphingomonadales; family Sphingomonadaceae; genus Sphingomonas; species Sphingomonas sp. BT-65. The sequence goes on along the minus strand of NZ_JAPCIA010000001.1, from coordinate 1,725,075 downwards.
GAATGCCCCATCTTGCGGCCGGGGCGGGCCTCGTGCTTGCCGTAGAGGTGGAGATGCGTGTCACCCTCGGCGAGCAGCGCTGGCCACGCATCGGCGTCGGCGCCGATCAGGTTGGTCATCTCCACCGCCGCACCGGTGAGCGCGGTCGAACCGAGCGGCAGGCCGCAGATCGCCCGGACATGGTTCTCGAACTGCGAGGTGACCGCGCCCTCGATCGTCCAGTGGCCGCTATTGTGGACGCGCGGCGCCATCTCGTTGAACACCGGGCCGTCTTTGGTCGCGAAGAACTCGCAGGTCAGCACGCCGACATGGCCGAGCCGCTCGGCGAGGCGCGTGGCGAGGACGGCGGCAGCTTCCGCCTGTGCGACCACCGTGTCCGGCGCAGGCACGCTCGACCGGGCGAGGATGCCGCCCTCATGCACATTATGCGGGGGCGGATAGGTGATGCTGGTGCCATCGGCGCCGCGCACCAGCAGGATCGAGAATTCGTGGGTGAAGGCGACCATGGCCTCCAGCACGCATTCGCAACCCGCGACCGCCGCCCAGGCCGCGTCCGCATCGGTGGCGGAGGCGATCCGCGCCTGCCCCTTGCCGTCATAGCCCTCGGTCGCGGTTTTGAGGATCGCGGGTGTACCAACCGCGTCGAGCGCGGCATTGAGTTCGGCGCGCGAGGTGACCCGCCGCCATGGCGCCGGCACGCCGCCGCATTCCTCGGCCAGCTGCTTTTCGCGGGCGCGGTGCGCGGCGGTCTCCAGCGAAGCGCGGCCGGGCGCGACCGGCGCGTGCGCGGCGACCGCGTCGATCGCAGCGGGCTCGATATTCTCGAACTCGTAGGTCACGACTTGGCAGTGCTGCGCGAACGCGGCCAGCGCCGCCGCATCGTCATAGGCGCCCTGGGTGAACGCCGCCGCGATGTCGCAGGCCGGACCGCTCTCGGGCGCATAGATATGGCAGCGATAGCCAAGCTGCGCCGCCGCGACCGCGAGCATCCGGCCGAGCTGGCCGCTGCCGAGAATGCCGATGGTGCTGCCGGGCGGGATCGCGTTCATTGGGCTCCGGTCATTCAGGCTCGTTCGCGACGCTTTCGGTCTGGCGCGCGCGCCATGCCTGAAGCCGCTCGGCGAGCGCCGCATCGGACGTGGCGAGGATCGCTGCGGCGAGCAGCCCGGCGTTGATCGCACCGGCCTTGCCGATCGCCAGCGTGCCGACCGGAATGCCGCCGGGCATCTGGGCGATCGAGAGCAGGCTGTCCATGCCCTTCAGCGCCTTGGACTCGACCGGCACGCCGAGCACGGGAAGGTGCGTCATCGACGCCGCCATGCCGGGCAGGTGCGCCGCGCCGCCCGCGCCGGCGATCACCACCTTGAGCCCGCGCTCGGCCGCACCGGTGGCATAATCGTAGAGCCGTTGCGGGGTGCGGTGGGCGGAGACGACCTTGGTCTCGTGGGCGACGCCGAGCTCGGCGAGCACGTCCGCGGCGTGGCGCATCGTCTCCCAGTCGGAGGTGCTGCCCATGATGATGCCGACCAGAGGTGCGTCCGCCATTCCATGCCCCTGCATTGCGGGAAAGCGTCCCCCTAGTGAGACGAACGCCCGGCATCAAGCGTTGCCCGTCACGCTTTGGGCGCAAAAGCCGGGAAGCAAGGGTTGCGCGGCGCGCCTATATCAGGCGCATGATGAGCAACATGATCTCCGACGACGAAGCCTGGGAGGCGTTCGAGCGCCGCGACCGCGCCTATGACGGGCGGGTGATCGCGGGCGTGCTGACCACGGGCATCTATTGCAAGCCGAGCTGCCCTGCCCGGCACCCGAAGCGCGAGAATGTCGTGTTCTTCCCCGACGCGGCGAGTGCGCGTGCCACCGGCCTGCGCGCCTGCCTGCGCTGCAAGCCCGACGAGATCGGGCGCGAGCGGATCGCGGTGGCGGAAGCGGTGGCGCTGCTCGAGGCGGCCGAGGAGCCAGTGACGCTCGACGAGCTCGCGGGTGAGGTCGGCTATGCCCCGCATCACTTCCAGCGGCTGTTCAAGCGCGCCACCGGGGTGACCCCGGCCGCCTATGCCCGCTCGCTGCGCGCACGCCGCGCCGCGGAGGCGCTGACCGCCGAGGACAACGTCACCAGCGCGATCTACGAAGCGGGCTATTCGGCGCCGAGCCGCTTCTACGAGACGAGCAACGCCCGGCTTGGCATGACGCCGAGCGCGTGGCGCAACGGCGGGGCGGGGGTGACCATCCGCTGGACCGTCGCCGACACCAGCCTCGGCCCGCTGCTGATCGCGGCGACCGACAAGGGGTTGTGCCGTGTCGCCTTCGACGAGGACAGCCTGAGCCTCGCCGCGCGCTTTCCCCGTGCGGAGATCGTGCCGGGTGGCGCGGCGCTTGCGGCGCTGGCCGTGCGCGTGGTGGCCGAGGTCGAGCAACCCGGGCGCCATACCGACCTTCCATTGGATGTGCGCGGCACTGCGTTCCAGGAGGCAGTGTGGCAGGCGCTGCGCGAAGTCCCGCAGGGCGAGACGGTGAGCTATGCCCAGCTCGCCGTGGCCGCGGGCAGCCCGGGCGCGGTGCGCGCGGCGGGCACGGCGTGCGGCGCGAACAATGTCGCGGTCGTCATCCCATGCCACCGCGCCCAGCGCAGCGACGGGAGCATGGGCGGCTATGCCTATGGCGTCGACCGCAAGCAGGTGCTGCGCCGGCGCGAGGGCGTGGCAGAATGAGCTACGTCATCACCGGGCTCGATCCCGCGCCGTTCCGGCATCTCTACGGCATGACCGACGCCGAGCTCGCGCAGGCGGATGCGGTGCGGATGATCGCCGACAAGAAGCCCGGCTATCCGTGCCGCGTGACGCTGGAGGATGCCGAGCCCGGCGCGGCGGTGCTGCTGGTCAACCATGAGCATCTCCCTGTCGACACCCCTATCGCTCGCGCCATGCGATCTTCGTCGCCGAGGGCGCGGAGGCACCGGCGCGTTATGCGGACGCGGTTCCGGAGCAGCTCCGTTCGCGCTTGCTGTCGGTGCGGGCGTTTGATGCGGACGACATGATGATCGATGCCGAGGTGCTGGAGGGTGCCGGGCTGGAGGCCGAGATCACGCGCATGCTGGCCGATCCCCGCGCGGCCTATCTCCATGTCCACAATGCGCGGCGTGGCTGCTTCGCCGCTCGGGTCGATCGCGGCTAGTCCAGCCGCCGCCGCATCAGCCGCGCCTCGGGCCCGTAGCTGGCGAGGATGTCGGGCGCGGCATCGACGATCGCGAATCCCTGCGCCGCCCAGAAGCTGTCGGCGCCGCCGACGGCCATCAGCGTGATCTCGCCAAATCCGCTCGCCCGGGCCTGTCCGATCACCAGATCCACCGCGGCGCGCCCCGCGCCCGTGCCCCGCGTCGCCGGCAGCAGGGCGATGTCGTGCAGATAACAGGTGTCGGCATCTGCCGGGAGCCGCTCCAGCATCGCGCCGAGCTTGGGCGGCGTATCGCGACGCCAGGGATGGGTGATCAAATAGCCGGCAGCCGCGCCATCCCCCTCAAGCACGAAACATCCCGCAGGATACAACGCCAGCCGCTCGGCATAGACCTCGACCGCCTCGGAATAGCGGCCGTGCACCGCATCCGAGATCGCCGATATCGCGGGCAGGTCCGCTGCGGCCATCGGCCGCCAGCCGGGCATCACCCCGCCGGCTTGCAGCTATAGACCAGCCGCTCGTTGAACACCTGCGGCAGCGCGGTGCGGATCGTCTGCTGCCTGGAGGCGAGGTCGGCGCGTGCGGCCTGGTCGGTCGAGCAGGCCTTGATCTTCACCTCGCTGCGCAGCTTGCGCGCGTCGGCCATCTGGCTCGCCGGGAGCAGGTAGCGCGTGGTGGAATAGGTCCGCGTTCCCGGTGCGTATTCGAGCACCGAGACAGTCTGCTCGTCGTCGGGCACCAGGATGCGCTGCCAGTTCTGCTGCCCGGTCTCGGCATATTGGGTGCGGCCGTTGACGCAGCCATCGGCGTTGATGTCGATGTTCACGTCCTGCGTGCTTGAGACGGTGACCCGCGAGCGCGCCGGATCGATCGTGCAGATCATTTTGCCGAGCCCGCCAGGCTGCGCCGCGGGCGGGATCGCGACGCGGGCGGCGCTCTCGATCGCCTTGGCATCGAAGGCGGGACGGGTGAAGAAGGTGATCAGCGCTGCCAGCACGAGCGCGCCGCCGCCGCTGGCTGCCCAGATCGTCTCGCGCCGCTTGCCGCTGGTGTGGAAGAAGGCTGCGGCGCCAAGCGCCATCGCGCCCAGCACGAGCAGCAGCATCGCCGCGGCAATGAAATTCTCGCGCATCGCGAAATTGTCGACCAGCGCCCGGTCGAGCGCGCTCTCGCGGTCGGCCGCGGCCTTCGCAGCGGCTTCCCGCGCGCGCGCCTCGTCCGCCGCCCGCGTGCGTTCGGCCTCGCTGCGGTCCTGCGCCAGCCGGTCGGCGATGCTGGTGCAGGCGACGCCATTGGCCGGCATCGCCTGCCCCGCCTCGCGCAGGAAGGCGGCGACCTCGTCATTGCCGATCGCGAACCCGAAGCTCGCATCGCCATCGTCAGCGCGGGTGATCGCCGAGTTGACCCCGAGCACGCGGCCGCACGGATCGAGCAGGGGCCCGCCGGAATTGCCGCGCGCGATTCCCGCGGTGTGGAGCAGCACGTTGACGCCCTGGAGGTTACGCCGCCCGGAGAACACGCCCTGCGAGCGCACCGGGGAGAGCGGGGTGATGAAGTCCGCCGCCGAACGCGCGGTGGCGAGATCGACATTGCCCGGATAGCCGAGCGCGATCATCGCGTCGCCCTCGCCCATCGGGCCGTTGTAGAAAGTGAGCGCGGGCAGGCGGATGCCGCCGAACTCGATCAGCGCGAGGTCGCGGTCGGCGTCGATCGCGATCAGCCGGCCCTGGTACGACTTGTCGCCCTCGGACGGCACCACGCCGATCATCACGTCGCCGGGATAGCGCTCCGCCGCTTCGACGACATGCGCGTTGGTGATCACGCGGTTGGGCGCGACCGCGAAGCCGCTGCCATGGCCGAAGCCGACCACCTCGCCCTCGACCACCGCGATGGTGACAACCCGCACGACCCCGCGCCCGGCGGCGGAGATATCGTCGGCGCGGGCGGGCGCGGCGAGCGCCAGCATCGCCGCGAGCGTGACGATCAGCGAGACCGCCGCGGTCCGAATCTGCCGAGCAAGATAAAGCGCCATGGTCGCTGCCTTCGGCCAAAAGCGGGGACGGTTCAAGCCGCGGGCACGCGCTTCACTCCGGCGAGTCGCCGGAATCCTTCTCCTCATCGTCCTGCTCGACCGCGCCCTTCGCTCCCGCGATGTCGCCCGCATCGATCCGCGCGATGATCGCGGCTGCCATCGTGCTTCGTGGCCCGCCATGCGGATTGTAGGCGATCGGGCGGAGCATCGCGCGCGCCACATCGAGCTTCCCGTCGCGCAGCTGCATCATCGCCGCGTTCATGCGCAGCTCCATGTCGAAGGGCGCCAGGTTGAACGCGTACATCAGCCCCTTCTTGGCATTCTCGGTCGGGGTCTGCCCGGCCATGCCATAGCTGCGGAAGAACAGGATCAGCGGCTGAGGATCGTCGGGGTCGAGGCGGTTGGCGGTGGTGATGATCTTGCGGATCGCGCTCCACGTCGCCGGGGTCCGGTCCTTCGCCTGGCGTGCGACCGCCATCCGCGCCATCGCTTTATAGACATGCGCGTCGATCGCCTTCGGGTCGGCCGTGATGGCGCGGTCCGCGGCGGCTTCGGCAGCGGCATAGTCGCGCGCGTCATAGGCCGTCTCGGCCAGCACGATCTGCACGGCGGGATCGTTCGGATAGGGTGCGCAGGCGCGCTTAGCGCGCTCGTAGACGCCAGGCGCGGTCTTGGCGTTGACCCCCACCTTGGAGCGGATCCGGATGTCCATGACCGCGGCTTCGCCTTCGCGCAGCGCGCGCACCTTGACCTCGCCCAGCTTGATCGCGCTCGCCGACACCTTGCGCATTGCGAACCGGGACAGCTTGTAGCGCTCGAGCTCGCGGTCGAGCTGCTTCAGGTCGCCGAACAGGCCGGCGGCGTCGAGCGGGGTCTTCCCGGAATTGATCGCGAGAAGATAGTTGCTGAGCTGCCGTTCGCGCTCGGTGCTGAAGCTCAGATAATGGGTGAGCAGCCAGCCGCGGCCATAGAGTGCGTCGCGCTGCTGGCTGTCCAGCTTGAGCGTTTCGGCGACCAGCAGCTTGTTGAGCGGCAGCAAGTTGCCGCTCAGCAGGGTGGCGCCGCGATATTGCGGCGGCGCGCCGAGGACCACGCCCCCATCCTTGTCGACCACCGCGGTGGCGTGGAACTCGGCGAAGCCTTCGACGAACCAACTGGGAAAGGCGCCGCCGGGCCAGTTGCTGAACATGAAATGGTGCGCATATTCGTGCTGCAGCACCATCTTCGCCGAGAGATCGTTCGGGTCGCCATCGCCCGATCGCCGCGGGACGACCGCGAGGGGGCCACCCGCCCGGCCAATGTAGAAGCCCGCGACATTGTTGCTGCCCGAGAGCGACTGGACCGCACCTGTCCGGGCCACGACATAGACCGTTACGCGATTGGCCTGGCCGGGGGGCGTGGACGGAATGGCGCGAGCGACACGCAGCGCCTTGTCGAATCGCTCGAGATCAGCGGCGAAGCGCTCGACCCGCTGCGCATCGCCTTCGGCATAGACCACGAAGTGATCGGAGCTCGCTTCGAACCAGTCCGCCCGGGCGGTAAGCGGCGCCGCCAACAAGGCAATGCCCACCGCACAACGCAACACGCCACGCTTCATCGAACGCCCCCCAAACCGCGATCAACCGGCGTCGATTGTATCGATCACACTATACAAAGCTATACGGATCGACATCGACCACCACGCGCACCTTGGCCGGCCATTCGATCCCGCCCAGCCAGTCGCGGATCACGTCCTGCACGTCGAGCGCGCGGCGGGCATGGACGAGCAGGCGGAAGCGGTGGCGGCCGCGCAGCATGGCGAGCGGGGCCGGGGCGGGGCCGAACACCTGCATCGCCTCGACTCGCGGCGCGGCGCGGCCGATCAGGCGGGCGGTCTCCAATGCCGCATCCTTGTCCTCGCTCGACACGATGATCGCGGCGTAGCGGCCGAAGGGCGGGGCGCCCGCCTCGCGCCGCGCCCGCGTCTCGGCGGCATAGAAGCTCTCCGCGTCGCCGCTCACCAGCGCGCGCATCACCGGCGCCTTGGGGCTGTGGGTCTGGATCAGCACCGTGCCGGGCTTCTCGCCCCGCCCGGCGCGGCCCGCGACCTGGCAGATCTGCTGGAAGCTGCGCTCGGCCGCGCGCAGGTCGCCGCCCTCGAGGCCGAGATCGGCATCGACCACGCCGACCAGCGTCAAATTGGGAAAGTGGTAGCCCTTGGTGACGAGCTGGGTGCCGACGACGATGTCGATATCGCCCGCCTCCATCCGGTTGACGAACTCGGCCGCCTTGGCTGGCGACCAGATCGTGTCGCTGGTGACGATCGCGGTCTTGGCGTCGGGAAACAGCGCCGCGACCTCGTCGGCGATGCGCTCGACGCCGGGGCCGCACGCGACCAGGCTGTCCTCGCTGTCGCATTCGGGGCAGGCGCGCGGGGTCGGGAAGGTGTGCCCGCAATGGTGGCAGGCGAGCCGGCTGATCAGGCGGTGCTCGACCATCCAGGCGGTGCAATTGGGGCATTGGAAGCGGTGCCCGCAGGTGCGGCACAAAGTCAGCGGGGCATAACCGCGGCGGTTGAGGAAGAGCAGCACCTGCTCTTGCCGCGCCAGCGTCTCGTCGATCGCGTTGACCAGCCGCGGCGCCAGCCAGCGCCCGCGCGGCGGCTGCTCGGCGAGCAAATCGATCGCCTCGATCGCGGGCATCTCCGCCGCGCCGTAGCGGCCGGGCAGCTTGACCTCGGCATAGCGGCCGAGCGCGACCTGCTGGCGGGTCTCGATCGCCGGCGTGGCGCTGGCGAGGATCACCGGACATTGCTCGAAATGGCCGCGCATCACCGCGACGTCGCGCGCGTGGTAATGGACGCCTTCTTCCTGCTTGAAGCTGGTCTCATGCGCTTCGTCGACCACGATCACGCCGAGATTGGGGTAGGGCAGGAATAGTGAGGAGCGCGCCCCGACGGTGACCAGCGCCTCGCCGCTGGCGATCGCGCGCCACGCGCGGCGGCGCTGCGACTGGCGCAGGCCCGAATGCCACGCCACCGGCTCGACTCCGAAGCGCGCATGGAAGCGCTTGAGAAAGGGCTCGGTCAGCGCGATCTCGGGCAGTAGCACGAGGCACTGCTTGCCCGCCGCGATCGCCGCGGCGACCGCCTCGAAATAGACCTCGGTCTTGCCCGAGCCGGTGACCCCGTCGAGGAGGAAGGGCTGGAACGCCTCCGCGCCGATCGCCTGGCGCAGGATCGATGCGGCCTCGGCCTGCTCGGGCGAGAGGTCGGGCGGCGCGAAGTTGGGGTCGGGCACGGGGTAGGGCGTGTCGAGATCGACCGCGACGCCCTCGATCGCGCCGACCTTGACCAGTCCGCGGATCACGCCCTCGGAAACGTCGGCGATCGTCGCCAGCTCGCGGATCAGCCCCTGGCGGTCGCCGATCCGCTCCAGCGCTTGCTCGCGTTGCGCGGTCATCCGCTCGGGCAGTTCCCCGCTCGCGCGATATTCGACGATTGTCTTGCCGCCTTCGAGCGCCGAGGTCGACGACAGCGCCATCCGCAGCACCGAGGCGAGCGGGGCGAGGTAGTAGTTGGCGGTCCACTCGATCAGCCGCCGCAGCGGCGCGGGGATCGGCGGGGCGTCGGCCACGCCGAGCAGGTTGCGCAGCCGGTTGTCGCCGACTTCCTCGGCCGGCAGCCGCTCGGCTTCCCACGCCACGCCGACCAGCTGGCGCGGCCCGAGCGGCGCGACGACGATCGATCCCGGCTCGACCGCCATGCCGTGCGGCACGCGATAATCGAGGGGACCGAGCGCGGAATTGAGGACGATGACGCGGGCGCGGGACATTGGCCCTCCATATCGGCATTCCTGCGGCGGCTGGAAAGCGCTATCGAGCGTCGCGAAGGAGTTCCGCCGATGCTGCTCGCCGCCCTCTTGTTGCTCCAGGCTGCCCCCGCCGTGCCGCAATGCGCCGTCATCGATGCCGGTCTCGCCGCCAATCTGTCCGGCTGGACGGCCCCCGGGGGTGAGTTCGGCGTGAACAAGGCGGCGAGGCTGCAGGCCGGCGAGCTTGCCAAATTCCCCGATGTGCCTGCGGACGCCAAGCCCGGCGGCGCGGTGATGATCGGGTTCAAGATCGAAACTGCGGGGCGCTATGGGGTCGCGCTCGACCAGCGGGGCTGGATCGACGTGGTACCGGGCGCTGCGGGCGGGGAAGCGCTCAAGTCGGTCGCACACGGTCATGGCCCGGCCTGCTCGACGATCCGCAAGATCGTGCGCTTCGATCTCCAGCCGGGCCTCTATCGCCTCTACCTCACCGGCCTCGACATGCCGGATGCGAAGGTGATGCTGGTCGCGGGCGAGTAGCGTCGGCCGCTTGCAATGTTGGATTTCATTTGCTTTGCCGGATGCGGTCCGCTCTTTGACACTGTCAACCGCTACAGCCCAGGTGAGCCGGGTCTGTCTGGTAATTTATCCAGGAAAATCAAAATCTTGGGTCAATCTTGTCATGCTTGACACCGGCCGTCAGAACCATGCGATTCTGTCAACCGCCAGTGTCATTTTCGACAATTCCGCCGGGCGCCCTAGAGCGACAGGCCAACGCTCACCGCGAGCGCATGGTCCATCACGTCGCGGTCGCCGCCGCGGCCGAACTGATATTGGTTGAGATAGCCGGCCTCGATCGACACCAGCTTGCTCGCTTTCCAGTTGATGCCGACCATGTTGCGCATCCGGTCGTATCCGGCTTCCTCGCCCCAGTCGGTGTCGTTGAGCGGGATCAGGCTCTCATGGCTGCCGACCAGGCTGAAATCGCTGTCGCCGAGCGGCAGCGTGGCCTTGATCTGCGGTCGCAGGCGATAGCCGGTGTCGTCGCCGTCGGAGCGCCACCGGCTCTCCAGCCGCACTCGCCCCGAAAGCTTCACCGCACCGGCCGTGTCCGAGAGGCCGACCTGCACGCGCAACCGGTCCTCGGTGCGAGTCACGGTCCCGCGCGAATAGTTGATGTTGCGCACATAGCCGCCGCCGATGGTGACGCCCTTGGCCAGTTCGTGCGCGACCAGCGTGTTGATCTCGATCTCGTAGAGCCCGCCAGGGTCGTTGCCGAAGCGCGAAACGGTATCGAATTCGAACTTGGTGTCCTCGCCCAGCGGCACGCTGGCCGCGCCGGTCAGCCATAATTCCTGGTCTTCTTCCTGCGCCAGCGCCGTGGCGGGCAGGAGCAAGGCGAAAAGGCAGAGAAGGCGCGGCATCGGTTCATCCAGGCTAGGCGTTAGCCGCGTTCCGGTGATAGAGGCGGGCGCGAACCGCGCGCGACTAGCACGTTGTCATCCAACTGTCACACAACCGAAAAGGCTGCCGCCATGAAGTTCTTCGCCGACACCGCCGACACCAATGATATTCGCGAGCTGGCGGAGGCGGGGCTGCTCGACGGTGTTACCACCAACCCGTCGCTGATCCACAAGGCGGGACGCGATTTCCTGGAGGTGGTCGCGGAAATCTGCCGGATCGTCGATGGCCCGGTCTCGGCCGAGGTCGTTGCGCTCGATCACGCCGGCATGATGCGTGAGGCCGAAGTGGTGCGGAAGATCGCCGACAATATCGCGGTCAAGGTGCCGCTGACGATCGACGGGCTCAAGACCTGCAAGGCGCTGACCGACGACGGCACGATGGTCAATGTGACCTTGTGCTTCTCGGCCAACCAGGCGCTGCTCGCGGCCAAGGCGGGGGCGACCTTCGTCTCGCCGTTCGTCGGCCGGCACGACGATATCGGGTTCGACGGGATGCAGCTGATCAGCGACATCCGCCTGATCTACGACAATTACGACTTCGCGACCGAGATCCTGGTCGCGTCGGTCCGCCACCCGATCCACATCCTCGAGGCGGCGAAGCTCGGTGCCGACGTGATGACCGCGCCGCCCGCGGTGATCCGTCAGCTGGTCAAGCACCCGCTGACCGACAAGGGGATCGAGGGCTTCCTCGCCGACTGGGCGAAGACCGGGCAGTCGATCGGCTGAGCCTGAAAAAGAAGGCCATCCCGGCGCAAAGCCGGGATGGCCTCTCCTTCCGATCCGGGGATCGGCGCGGGCCATAGGGGTCAGCCCGCGGTGGAGGGGTTTTCGAACACCTCTTCGATCACCAGGTCGAACAGGTCGGCGATCTTGAAGGCGAGCGGGAGCGAGGGATCGTAGCGGCCGGTCTCGATCGCATTGACGCTCTGGCGTGAGACCTGGAGCCGCTCGGCCAGGTCCTGCTGGCTCCAGCCGCGCTCGGCGCGCAGCACGCGAAGGCGGTTCTTCATGCCGCGTCCCCCGCCCGGCGATAGTCGCGGATCGCCATCCAGCATTGCGTGACGCTCCACAGGACGCACCAGGCGGGGAAGGCCCACAGCAGATCGACGCTGCCGATCAGGTTCCGCTGCTGGAGAAATCCGAGGGCGGTGGACAGGGTGAGCAGGATGCCGATGCTGACCAGCATCGCTACGGCCTGACGCTTCCGCACATATTCGTCGGTTTCCTCGATCAGATACAGGCCGACGACGATCAGCGAAGCGGCGATCGCGATCGCGGGCAGGATCGACAGTGCGACGAGCCCGATCGGGGACGGATCGAAGTTCCGCGCCACCCAGGTCGCGCCGGTGATCAGCACGCCGTAGACGAGCGTCGCGCCGATGAAGCGCCACACGAACCGCACCGAGGCGGGAGAGATTTCCATGTCAAGCTTCCTTTCTAACTAGACAAGGAAGCTTTACGTCAATGACGCTTTACATGTCAAGCGAACTTTACGTACCCCGCAACGTCTCCACCATCTCTGCCGCGAGCAGGCTCAGCGTATCGTCGCGCGCGCCCATGATGACGATGCGGTCGCCCGGCTTCGCTTCGGCGACGAGGTGCGCGGCGGCGGCGGCGCGGTCGGGGATGTGGCGGGCGTCGCGGCCCGATGCTGCGATGTCGGCGACGATGTCGGCGCTGGTCACCTCGCGGGTCACCGTGCCGCCCTGGTAGACCGGGTCGGGCAGGACGAGCTGGTCCTGAGGCGCGAGCTTGTTGACGAACATCTCGACCAGCTCGCGGCGCATGACCTTGAGCGGGCCGTAGCCGTGCGGCTGGAACAGCGCGAGGACGCGGCCGGGAAAGGCGTGGAGCGTGTCGAGCGTGGCGGCGATCTTGTCGGGGTTGTGTCCGAAATCGTCGATCACCGCGATGCCGTTCGCTTCGCCGACCAATTCGAAGCGGCGGCGCAGGCCAGTGAAGCCCTCGATCGCGCGCACCGCATCGGACAGGCCGATGCCCGCTGCTACCGCAGCGCCGATCGCGGCGAGCGCGTTGGCGACGTTGTGCCGGCCCGGCACCGCGAGGCGGACGGGCAGGGTGGCGTCGCGCATCACCAGGTCGAAACCGATCGCGAACGGCTCGGGGCGCAGGTTTCGGGCGGCGAGGTCGGCATCGTCCTCGACCGCGAAGGTCATGGTGCGGCCGCGGTCGAGCGCCATTGCCAGCGCTGCGCTTTCGGCGTCGCCGACATTGACGATCGTGGTGCGCGCCTTGGCCGCGAAATCGCCGAACAGCGTGCGCAGCTCCTCCAGCGACTTGTGGTCGAGGCTGACATTGTTGAGCACGGCGACGTGCGGCGTGTAGAGCGCGATCGACCCGTCGCTCTCGTCGACCTCGCTGACGTAGAAATCGTCGCTGCCGACCAGCGCGCTGGCGAAGGGCGCATCGGGCGCGACGAAATTCTTCATCACCGCGCCGTTCATCACCGTGGGATCGCGGCCGAGCGCATGCACGATCCAGGCGATCATGCCAGTGACGGTCGACTTGCCGCTGGTCCCGGCCACGCCGATCGAGGTGCCGGCGGCGTTGAACAGCGCGGCGTTGAGCTCGGCGCGGCTCATGCGCGGGCAACCCAGCGCCGCCGCCTGGACCATGTCGGGGACATTGTCCTCGACCGCGGCAGAGGCGATCACCATCTGGTCGGGCGAGACGATCCCGCTGCCGTCCTGCGGGAACAGGTCGATCCCGAGCGCGCGCAATGCGTCGAACTTGGCGGGAAGGCGGCCTGAATCGAGGCTGCGGTCGGAGCCGGCGACCTTCGCGCCTTGCCCGGCCAGGATCATCGCCAGCGGCATCATGCCGCTGCCCCCGATCCCGACGAAAAAACAGGATTTGCCGTGTTGCATCGCCCCGCGCTATCGCCGGTTCCGGATTAAGGGGCAAGGCATGCGGATCGGCGTCGTCGCACCGGCAAGGACAGTCAGCGCGGAATCGGCGGCGCGGATGCAGGCGTTCATGGCGTTGACCTATCCCGCGCACGAGATCGTCTACCACCCGCAATGCTTCGTCACCGAAGGCCATTTCGCCGGGCCGGACGACCTGCGCGCCCAGGCGTTCCTCGAATTCGCCAACGATCCCGGCTTCGACGCGATCTGGTTTGCGCGCGGCGGCTATGGCTCGAACCGCATCCTCGACCTGGCGATGCCCCAGCTCGGCCCCGCGGCGCGCAACAAGACCTATATCGGCTATTCCGACATGGGGTTCCTGCTCGGCGCGCTCTATGCCCGCCGCATCGGACGCCAGGCGCACGGATCGATGGCGAGCAGCATGGGCCGCGAGGACAAGGGCATCGATGCCGGCTGGGTGCTCGGCTGGCTGATCGACGGCGACCGCCGCGGGCTCGAGCCGACGCTGGACGGACGCCCCGCGGCGGCGTTCAACCTCGCGATCCTCACCGCGATGATCGGCACGCCGTGGCTGCCTGACCTCACCGACCATGTCCTGCACATCGAGGAAGTGAGCGAGGCGATGTACCGGATCGACCGCATGCTGTTCCAGATGGCGCATGCGACTCAGCTTCAGGGGATCGCAGGCGTGCGGCTGGGCGCGGTCACCGATGTCGTCGACAACGACGTGCCGTTCGGCGAGTCGCTCGATCAGATGATGATCCGCTGGTGCCGCGAGATGGGCGTGCCCTATCTCGGCCGCTCGGGGATCGGGCACATCGCGCTCAATCGCGTCGTGCCCTTCGGGGTGGCTTAGAGCCCGATCAGGCCCGCGGCCTGAAGCTCGGCCTGCGCCTGGCGGTAAAGGCGCGGCTCCTCGATCCCCAGCCGCTTGCGGGCGGCATCGAGCGGCTCGTACATCAGCGCCTCATAGTCCTCGGCCGAGAGCCACTTGGCGCGCTTGCCGTGGCGGCGGCCTTCGAGCACCGCCTTGGCGAAGCTGGACTTGCCGGTGACCTTGAGGCTCTTGAGCGCGGCGCCCGCGCCGATGAACGCCCAGCCCAATCCGCCGGTCTGCGAATAGGAGAAGGCGACGAGGCACGCCTCGCCCAGCGGCTCGTCGGCCTGGTAGCCGGTCAGGATGTGCCAGATGTCGTGGATGTCGCGCTCGCGCCGGCCGAACCAGGCGTGCGGATGCTCGACCCCGCGCTCGACCTCGGCATCGGCGTAGCTGACGTCGGCGAGGCCCTGCGCCGAATAGCCGGTGCGGTCGAGGAACGCGCGATAGGCGGCGCCGACGCTGCCCTCGGGCAGCGAATCGATCCAGCTGCGGTCGGAGAAACGCTGCGACAGCTCGATCCGCTGATAGGCGAGGCGGCCGCCCTGCTTCGTGGTGAGCAGGCGGCGATAATTCTTCTGCACCGTGTCGCCGTTGAGCGCGCGCATGATGCGGAACACCTGCACGGTGTCGTCGGCATTGCCGAGCAGGCGCACCAGCGCACGCAACGCCGTGCCCCATTCGCGCTTGCGGGGCTGGCCCCAGTCGATCGGCTGAGAAAGGGGCGCCTGGGTAACGGTCGGTTGCTGTTGCGCTTGCGTCGCCATCATTCGCCTGCCTTTACTGACAAGCGTGTTAATAAGCGATTATCGTGCCGCGTTCAAGAGGGCGTCACACCCGCATTGGCATCAGGACGTACAGCGCGGGCGACTTGTCGTTCTCGCGGATCAGCGTCGGCGCGGCGGCGTCGGCGAGATGCACCTCGACCAGATCGCCCTCGACCTGCCCGAGGATGTCCATCAGGTAGCGCGAGTTGAAGCCGATCTCGAACGGCTGGGCGGCATATTCGCCCGGCACATCCTCGGCCGCGGTGCCGTTGTCGGGGCTGGTCACCGACAACGTGATGCGGTCGCGGTCGAGCGCCATCTTCACCGCGCGCGTCTTCTCGGTGGCGATGGTCGAGACGCGATCGACGCCCTCCATGAAGCTTTTGGGATCGATCTTGAGGATCTTGTCGTTGCCGGTCGGAATCACGCGGCTGTAGTCGGGGAAGGTGCCGTCGATCAGCTTCGAGGTGAGAATCGCGGCGCCGAGGTCGAAACGGATCTTCGAACCCGACAGCGACACGCCGACCGAACCGTCGACCTCGTCGAGCAGCTTGCGCAGCTCGGCGACGCATTTGCGCGGCACGATCACGTCGGGCATCGATTCGGCGCCGTCGGGGCGCGCCACGGTGACGCGGGCGAGGCGGTGGCCGTCGGTCGCCGCGGCTTTCAGCGTATCGTCGGCGACGTGCAGGAAGATGCCGTTGAGATAATAGCGCGTCTCTTCGGTCGAGATCGCGAAGCGGGTCTTGTCGATGATCTGCTTGAGCGTCTCGGCCGCCAGCTCGAACACCGTTGGCAGCTCACCCTCGGCGATCACCGGGAAATCATCACGCGGCAGGGTGCCGAGCTCGAACTTGGCGCGGCCGGCATTGATCCTGATCTTGCCCTCGGCGGCGCTCAGCTCGACCTGCGAGCCCTCGGGCAGCTTGCGCGCGATGTCGAACAGCGTGTGCGCGGGCACCGTGGTGGCGCCGGCCTGGTCGACCGCGGCGGGCACGGTCTCGTCGATCTGCAGGTCGAGGTCGGTGGCCATCAGCCGCAGCGACCCTTCCGCCGATGCCTCGATCAGCACGTTGGAGAGGATCGGAATCGTGTTGCGCCGCTCCACCACCGACTGGACGTGGCTGAGGCCCCGGAGCAGCGTTGCGCGTTCGATCGTCGCTTTCATGTGTATTCAAACCCCCGGGGCGGCGGCCCCCAAAGACAACAGGCTGCCAGACGGCGCACGGATTGCCGTCGGAAGTTCGAGATATCCTTAACGTGAAAAAGGGCCGGAGCAAGCGCCCCGGCCCTTTCTATCGTCTCATTTGAGCATCATTTGTGGACGACTGGGTCCGGTTTCCGCCTCAGAAGCGGATGCCGACGCCGCCGACGACCTGGTGACGATCCACATCAATGTCGTAGCCGTCGATCTTGCCGTAGTTCGAGTAGCGATACTCGCCCTTCAGATACATGTTGTTCGAGAGCTTGAACTCGGCGCCGGCGCCGACGCGGAAGCCCTCCATGTCCTCGCTGATCTCGGTCGTCGTGGTCGGCGTCTCATAGACGGTGTCCACGCGCGCATTGGTGTAGCCGCCCTTGGCGTAGAGCAGCGTGGTCGGGGTGATCGCGACACCGGCGCGCGCGCCGAGATAGATGTCGCGGCCCATGTCGACGCGCAAACGGTCGCCGGCGGTGAGCAGGCTATCGGCACGCGTGTCGACGCTCGAGCCGGTGAGCTCGGCCTCGGCGCCGATCACCGCGCCGCCCACCTGCACGTCATAGCCGATCGCGCCGCCATAGGTGGCGCCGTCGCTCGACCCGGCATCGCTGTCGGTGCCGTCGCTCATCGTGTCGTAGCCGACCACGCCCTCGGCGCGGAGTCCGGTGAAGGGCGCGACCTCATCCTGCGCGAACGCCGGGCTGGCGAGCGCGCTCGCGGCCAATGCGGCAAGAACCAGTTTACGCATAAATACTCCTGTACTGATACACACCCGCTTGGGCGGGGACCGGCTCAATGCGCCAGATCATGCTGCGTTGCATGAACGCCAGCTAAACGCGGAAAACCGTTGCTTTTGCGCCACAGCGCGCCCTAGATTCGGGTCCGACGACGCGGCCGCAGCATCGGCTGGGCCAACGGGTGGGGGCGGTGCCATGGCAAGAAAGGGACGCGACTTCATCGCCCGGCATGGCGAGACCGTGTTCAACGCTGCGCGCCGGCTGCAGGGGGATCACCCGCACACGCCGCTGACCCGTGCCGGCTTCGCGCAGGCGGACGAGATGGGGCGGGCGCTGCGCGACCATCTCGGCGCGAAGCCGAAGCTGACGCTGTGGGCGTCGAACACCGGCCGTGCATTGCAGACGCTGGCAGTGATCGCCGAGCATCTCGAACTCGACTGGCATGGCGCGCGTCACGATCCGCGGTTGACCGAGATCGGCATGGGCGTGTGGGGCGGCCGCTATTATGCCGATGTCATCGCCGAGGGCGGTGACCTGATCGCGCCGGGCGGGCTGGTGCGGCCACCGCCCGGCGGCGAGCGCTATCACCAGATCGCCGAGCGCGTGTCGGGCTGGCTCGCCGACACCGACGACGATCCCGGCGACCGGCTGGTGATCATGCATGGCATCTCCAGCCGTGTGCTGCGCGGCGTGATGACGGGCGGCGACGCGCATCCCGAGTTCGAGACGCCGGTGGCGCCGGGCCTGCCGCAAGGCTCGGTGGTGATGATCGCGAAGGGGGCGGAGAGCGTGATCCACACCGGCACCGGGCACGCGCCGGCATGATCGCCGCGCTGATGCTGCTGCTTACCGCGATCCAGGGCGATGGCCGCGAATCACTCGGCGTGTTCGATAGCTGGGGGGCGTTCCGCGATGCCGCGCCGCTGCGCTGCTATGCGATCAGCCAGCCGCCGCAGGGCGCCCGCGGTGGTGCCTTCGCCAGCATCGCCAACTGGCCGCGCGCGGGCGCGCGCAACCAGCTGCACATCCGCCTCAGCCGTCCGCGCGATCCGCGTGCCAAGGTGACGTTGGCGGTGGGGGAACGCCGCTTCGAGCTGATTGCGGGGCCGAGCGACGCCTGGGCGCCCGATCCGCGAACCGATGCCGCGATCGTCGCGGCGATGCGCTCCAGCCGCAGCATGAGCGTCGAGAGCCTCGCAAGAGGCGGCGGCGCCTTCGCGGATGTCTATGCCCTGAAAGGCGTAGCCACCGCGATCGACGCCGCCGCCTTGGGCTGCGCGCGGCGCTAGGCCGGACCGCGCAACCCAGGGGGGCCGGTTGTTACTGAGTCGGCGACGGCGCAGGCGATGCCTGCTGCTCCGCGACGATCGCCGCCTGGACTTTCGCCTGCAGCGCGGTGTCGGCCTGCGATGCCTGCGCGATCTGGTTGAAGCGCGTCGGCTCAAGACCGCTCGCAGTCACCGCTTCGGACATCTTCTTTTGCTTGTCGGCGGCGGCGAGCGCGGCGTCCTTGCTGATCTTGTCGGCAGCGAGCGCCGCCTTGGCGAACTTCTTCACCTCATCGTCGGTCACCGGCGCCGGTGCCGCAGGGGTCGCGGGCGCCGCTTCCTGAGCCGGCGCTTCCTGGGCCGGGGCGGGCGCCGCGGTGTCCTGCGCGAAGGCCGGGGTGGCGATCAGAGTAGCGCCGGCCAGCAGCGCGGCATGACGGAAATGGATCATTCGAAAACTCCAAACTCGGGAAAGAATAGGTTCCCCCGCACGCAAGGCTTCCAGCCATGTCGCTGCATCGCAACCGTGCATCGACGCGCCGTGGCAGGCGCGGGACGGGCCGGGGAGTGGAATTGCCGCGCATTTTCGCTTATATGCGCGCGATGCAGACAGCTTCGGCGCCCCTCATGCCCATCCCCGGGCACATCGATCCCGTGCCCGTCCCGCGCGAATTGAAGCCGCGCGCCGATGGGCGAATCGACCTGCTCGGCCTGTCGAAGCACGATCTGCGCATGGCGCTGGAGACCTCGCAGCTCGAGCCCAAGCAGGCGAAATTGCGCGCCAAGCAGCTGTGGCACTGGATCTATAATCGCGGCGTCACCGACTTCGCGCTGATGACCGACATCTCCAAGGCGATGCAGCCCTGGCTGGCGCAGCGATTCGTGATCTCGCGGCCGGAGGTGATCGAGGCGCAGGTCTCGACCGACGGCACGCGCAAATGGCTGCTGCGGTCGGATGACGGCCAGGACTACGAGATGGTGTTCATCCCCGACGCTGACCGGGGAACCTTGTGCGTGTCGAGCCAGGTCGGCTGCACGCTCAACTGCCGCTTCTGCCACACCGGCACGATGCGCCTCGTCCGCAACCTCGAGCCGGGCGAGATCGTCGGCCAGGTGATGCTCGCGCGCGACGCGCTCGGCGAATGGCCGAGCCAGCCCGAGGGGCGGATGCTCACCAACATCGTGATGATGGGCATGGGCGAGCCGCTCTACAATTTCGACAATGTCCGCGATGCGCTGAAGATCGTGATGGACGGCGACGGGCTGGCGCTGAGCAAGCGCCGCATCACCCTCTCGACCAGCGGCGTGGTGCCGATGATGGAGCGCGCGGGCGAGGAGATCGGCGTCAACCTCGCGGTTTCGCTGCACGCGGTGACCAAGGAGATCCGCGACGAGATCGTGCCCCTCAATCGCAAGTTCGGGATCGAGGAACTGCTCCAGGCCTGTGCCGATTATCCCGGCGCCAACAATGCGCGCCGCATCACCTTCGAATATGTGATGCTCAAGGACAAGAACGACAGCGACGCCGACGCGCACGAGCTGGTTCGCCTGATCAAGCAGTACAAGCTGCCCGCCAAGGTCAACCTGATCCCGTTCAACCCCTGGCCCGGTGCGCCGTACGAATGCTCGACGCCTGAGCGGATTCGCGCGTTCCAGGAGATCGTGTTCGGCGCCGGCATCTCGGCGCCCGCCCGGACCCCGCGCGGCCGCGACATCGATGCGGCATGCGGACAGCTCAAGACGGCGAGCGAGAAGAAGTCGCGCGCCGAGCTTGATCGGCTGGCGGACGAGAAGCAGGCGGCGCTGGGCTGATTAGCCGGCGGCTCTGGCGAAGGCGAGCCAGGTCCAGTGGACGCCGCTAGCCCGGCTTAACGGGTGCACCGCCGGCGCTTCCGCCCGACGGATCAAATCGAAGCCGGCCGCGCTTGCCAGATCGATTGCCTCCTTAGGTGGCGCGGGATAGCTGTGGCGTCCGAGGGTGCCCGGTTCATGGCGCAGCGACAGGATCAGCATGCCGCCCGGCGCCGTCATTCGGGCAAGGGCCGGCATGGCGCGCGCGCGATGCTGCGTGTCGAGATGGTGCCAGACGGCGCACAGCAGCACGAGATCGAACGGACCACGCCGCGCCGTCTCGCCAAGCTCGGGAAGCTGATCGTCCAGCCATTCGATCGCGTCGCCGTGGAGCGCGGCGCCGGCTTCACGGAACGCGCGGACGGGTTCGACGGCCAGAACGCGATGTCCCTGCCGCCCGAACCATGCGGCGTCCCGCCCCGTGCCCGCGCCGATGTCCGCGATCCGAGCGGGCGCGTCGGGGAATAGATCGAGCACGGCGGCGTAGATCTGCTCGGGGGGAAGCGCGTCATAGCCCGCGATCAGCTCAGGGGTCGCGTTCGCGGCATAATCTGTGATCGCGTCGTCCATCCGGGACCTCCTTTGTCGGTCACGTCGATATTGAGCGCGCCCGGCTTTGTGGCATAGGGCGTTTCGATGGATTGGCCCGATCTTCTGCTCGCCGCCTTCGCAGGGATCGTCGGCGGGGCGATGAACGGGCTGGCGGGCGGCGGGTCCTTCTTCACGCTGCCGGTGCTGATCGCGCTGGGGCTTCCCGCCAATATCGCCAACGCCACCTCCAACGTCGCGCTGCTCCCCGGTGCCGCGGCGAGCGCCTGGGGGTTTCGTGACGAATTGGGTCCGGTGGCCGGGCTGTCGGTGCTGCTGCTGGCGACGATCACCTTCATTGCGGGGCTCGCGGGCAGCCTGTTGCTGGTGCTCACCCCGAGTGACACGTTCGACATCGTCATCCCCTGGTTGCTGCTGTTCGCCTTCGTCGTGATGGCGTTCGGCAAGCGTGCCGCCGGCTGGTTGCACGCGCGCATCACGATCGGGCGGCCGACGCTGATCGGCGCGCAGTCGCTGCTCGGCATCTATGGCGGCTATTTCGGTGGTGGGGTGGGGCTGATGACCACCGCGGTCTATGGCCTGCTCGCCAATATCCAGCCGCGCGAGCTGTTCGCGATCCGCACGCTGATGCTGGCGGTGGCGAACCTCGCCGCCGCGATCCTGTTCATCGCCTTCGCGATGGTGTGGTGGTGGGCGTGCCTGCCGATGCTCGCCGGGTCGATCGTCGGCGGCTGGGCAGGCGCCGCGATCGGCAAGCGGCTGTCGCCGCGTGCGGTACGGGTGTGGACCTTGCTGGTGACCGCTGCAACGACGGTGATCTTCTTCGTCCGCGCTCACGGATAGACGGGGAATCAGAAGCGGCTCGTCCGCAAACGCCCCCCTTGCGGACGTTGGTCGTGCAGCTATCTTCTAGGTGTGAACACGGGTTCAAGAATGTTGCGGAATAAGGCGACCGCCAGTGCCTTGGCGCTGATAATCGGCATAGTCACCGTTTTCGTTCCAATCGGATTGGCGTCCATTCTGGGAGTGAAGGACGTTGCCCTCGCAGAAGAATGGGCAGTGCTTCTGTTTCTCGTCGGGTTTGTCGCCGCTCCTTTCACCCTCCTAGCTTTGTCGGGCGTCAATCGTTGGCGGGCTTGGCTAGTCGCTGGGGGAATCACGCTTTTCTTCTGGAGCCTTCTCTGGAGCGTTGCTCTTGTCCGTGGTGGCGCTGGCGGCGCGAACATCGGGCTCGGGTTCCTGATGCTGATCTCGCCGCTGATCGTAACCGCTGCCGCGTTCGCCAGCGTGAGACGAACGCCTCCCGACTGATCAGAACGTCCGCTTTCCACCACTATCGGTCGTTCGCGACCTACGCCGCCGAGCGGCACTCGCGGCGGCGCGGGAACGAGGTTTCCCACCAGTCGCCGATCGCGTCGATCATCGGCATCAGCTCGGCGCCGGGCGCGCTTAGGCGATACTCGACCTTGAGCGGAAACCCGTCATAGGCCGTGCGCTCGACCAGCCCGGCGTCCTCGAGCTTGCGCAGCTCGAGCGTCAGGATGCGGTGCGAGATGGTGGGGTTGTCGCGCTGGAGCTCGCTGAAGCGCTTGGGCCCATCCTTGAGATAGTAGAGCAGCAAGGTCGCCCAGCGCCCGCTCAGCACGCGCATCGCATCCTCGATCGGGCAGCTCGACACCACGTCCTGCATTGGCTCCACTCCGAAGTGACATTTTTGTGCGTAATTTTATTTGGGCGCAGGGCTCCCTAAATGCCAGTCACACCGCGCGGTGATCCCACAGATCACGGAGAATATCATGGAACCGACCCTGCTTTACGGCTTCCCGCTGGGGAGCTCGATGGGGCTTGTCGCCGCGCTCGAATGGCTCGGCCAGCCCTACCGCCTGTCGCGCGTCGACATGCTGAGCGAGATGGCCTCGCCGGAATATCGCCGCCTCAATCCGCGTCGCGAGACCCCGGTGCTGCTCACCGGCGACGGCCGCGTGCTGACCGAGACGATGGCGATCGCGCTGTGGATCGAGGCGCGCGATACCGAGCGCCGCGTCAGCTTCGAACCCGGCACGCCCGAAGCGGATCGGCTGCATCAGCTGATCGGCTTCATCAACACCGGCTTCACCGCCGCCTTCACGCCCTATTGGGTGGCGCTGGAGCAAGAGGACGCGGATCCGGACTATAAGGCGGCGTTGCGACGCCTCGGCCACGGTGCGGTCAATGAACGGCATGCGCGGATGGAGGAGCTGATCGGCGATTCGCCCTATCTGCTCGGCGACCGGCCGACACTTGCCGACGGGGTGTTCATCGGCGTGGCGCGCTGGGGCGCATTCCACCAGGCGGTGCAGACCGGCGATTATCCGAAGACGCAGGCACTGATCGCGCGGCTTATGGCCGATCCCGCGGTCGCCTTCGCCCAGGCGCGCGAGGACGGCGAGACCCCGCCTGGCAGCGGTGCGTGCCTCGACCAGCTACCGCTCGCCGACATCCTGCGCGACCACGCCTGAGCTGCCTTGCCGCTGGCGCTTCCCCGGCGCCGGCGGCATAAGGGCGCGGTGGCCAGTGAACCAACCATCTATCGCCACCGCCTGTCGACCCGGCTGTGGCACTGGGTGACGGCGCTCAGCGTGATCGTGCTGCTCGGCAGCGGCCTGATGATCCTCAATGCGCACGGCCAGCTCTACTGGGGCGAATATGGCGCGAACTACGACCAGCCCTGGTTCCGCGTGGGCTGGGTGTTCGAGGGCGCGCGCGTGCCGGGCTGGCTGACCATCCCCTCGACCTACAATCTCGCGCTGGCGCGGCGCTGGCATCTGTTCTTCGCGCTGGTGCTCGCCTTCGCATTGCTCGCGTTCATGATCGCCAGCCTGCTCAACCGGCATTTCCAGCGCGACCTGCGCGTCCGCGCGAAGGAGCTGGCGCCCGCGCACCTCGCCGCCGATGCGCGCAGGCACGCCGCGCTGCGCTTCCACGATCCGGAAAACCCGCGCGCCTACAACATCTTCCAGAAGCTCTCCTATGTCGCGGTGATCTTCGTGCTGCTGCCGCTGATGATCTTCACCGGGCTTGCGATGTCGCCCGGGATGAACGCGGCCTGGCCGTGGCTCACCGAGATGTTCGGCGGGCGGCAGAGCGCGCGCTCGATCCATTTCATCGCCGCGATGCTGTTGGCGGGGTTCACGATCGTCCATCTCGCGCTGGTGATCCTCGCCGGGGCGTGGAACGAAGTGCGCTCGATGCTCACCGGCAAATGGAAGGTGCCGCAATGAGCCTGATCACCCGCCGCTCGCTGCTCGTCGCAGGCGCTGGCGGGCTGGTCGCCGGATGCGACGCGATCGAGCGGAGCGAAGCGGGGCGCGACCTCCTGTTCAAGGCCGAGGCGGTGAACCGCAGCTTGCAGCGCGCGATCACCGATCGCGGCGCGCTCGCGCGCCAGTTCTCTGAGGCCGAGATGTCGCCGCGTTTTCGCGCCAATGGCACGATCTTCCCGGCGGACGAGACGTACCGCACGCTGATGCGCGGCAATTTCGCCGACTGGCGGCTCGTCGTGGACGGACTGGTGGCGCGCCCGCTCAAGCTCTCGCTCGCCGATCTCCGCGCGCTCCCGCAACGGGTGCAGATCACGCGCCACGATTGCGTCGAGGGATGGAGCGCGATCGGCAAATGGCATGGGCCGAAGCTCTCGACATTGCTCGATCTCGCCGGACTCAAGGACACCGCCCGCTACCTCGTCTTCCATTGCGCCGACACGCTCGGCGGCCGGCCTTATTACGAATCGGTCGACCTGATCGACGCCTTCCATCCCCAGACCATCCTCGCCTGGGCGATGAACAACCGCACGCTTCCCGTCGAGCACGGCGCGCCGCTGCGCCTGCGGGTCGAGCGCCAACTCGGCTACAAGCACGCCAAATACATCATGCGGATCGAGGCGGTCGCCGCGCTCGACGGCATCCATGGCGGCAAGGGCGGGTTGTGGGAGGATATCGCCGGCTACGAATGGTATGCGGGCATTTAGGATTCCGCACTTGCGAAGGCCCCGTTCGTTCCGTAGCAACCCGGCATGGCGCTGATCGACCATTTCTTCACCCGTGCGGTGAAGCGCGGCGAGCTGACGGTGATCCATGCGGACGGAACGGCGCGCAGCTTCGGCACGCCCGATCCGGAGATCGCACCGGTCACCATCCGTTTCACCAATCCTGCGGCCACCCGGCGGATCGTGACCGATCCCGCGCTCGGCGCCGCCGAGACCTTCATGGACGGATCGCTGGTGATCGAGCGGGGCGACATCCTCGCGCTGCTCCACCTGATCACCGTCAACAATCGCTGGGAGCAGGGCGACCAGGCGCTCAATGCCTCGACGCTCAAGCGCGGGTTCGACGCGGTGCGCTTCCGCCTCGACCGGATCAACATGGCACGGCGTTCGAAGCGCAACGTCGCGCATCATTACGACCTGTCGGGCAAGCTCTACGACCTGTTCCTCGACGCCGACCGTCAATATTCGATGGCGTATTTCACCGATCCGGCGAACAGCCTGGAGCAGGCGCAGCTCGACAAGAAGGCGCATATCGCGGCGAAGCTCGCGCTTGGCCCCGGCATGAAGGTGCTCGACATCGGCAGTGGCTGGGGCGGGATGGCGCTCTACCTGCACGAGAAGACCGGCGCCGAAGTGCTCGGCGTGACGCTGTCCGAAGAGCAGCTCAAGGTCGCGCGCGAGCGGGCGGAGAAGGCCGGTGTCGCCGACAAGGTGAAGTTCGAGCTGATCGACTATCGCCACGTGACCGGCCGCTTCGACCGGATCGTCTCGGTCGGCATGTTCGAGCATGTCGGCACGGCGCACTACCGCACCTTCTTCCGCAAGTGCCGCGAGCTGCTGACCGAGGACGGCGTGATGCTGCTCCACACGATCGGCCGCGCGGGCGGGCCGGGCGTGACCGACGCGTTCACCGCGAAATACATCTTCCCCGGCGGCTACATCCCGGCGCTGTCTGAGATCCTGCGCGGGCACGAGGGGCTGCGCTTCTTCCTCACCGACGTCGAGGTGCTGCGGCTCCATTATGGCTGGACGCTGCAGCATTGGTACGACCGTGCGGTGGCGGCGAAGGACCAGATCGTCGCGCTCTATGACGAGCGCTTCTTCCGCATGTGGACCTATTATCTCGCCGGATCGCTGGTGAGCTTCCGCAACGGCGGGCTGGTCAACTACCAGCTGCAATATGCCCGTTCGCGCGACGCGCTGCCGGTGACGCGGGACTATATGGCGGAGGCGGAAGAGCGGCTGGGCGACCGCTAGCGCTCGATCAGTTCAGGACTTGCCAGCGAAAGCGCAGGAACGCGGCGGAAGCCACCGCCTTGCCATCGGTCAGCCGCGCCGGTTCGTAACGCGCGCGCCGCCGGATCATGGCGCAGGTCGCTTCGTCGAGCCTTTTGAACGTGCTCGAGCTGATCACGGTGCAGGCGGCCAATTTGCCATCCGCGGCAATGTCGAGGCGCACGCCGACTGAGCCGCTTTCGCCCATCCGCACCGATTCGTCGGGATAGTCGTCGTTGGTCACCCACTTGGCCGGTGATAGCGTGGCCTTGGCACGGATCGCGATGTTGCGGAATTCCGCCGGATCGGCGCCCCAGGTACGAAGCAGGTCGTCTTCACAGGTCAGCGCCGCGGCGAGAGGCGTCTTCATCCCGTTCGTCGCGAGGTGGATGACCTGGCCGCGATGGGCCAGCATCAGCGACTTGGCGCTCTCGATCTGCAAGAGCTCCTCGCGACCGATGGTCGCGTGCAGGAGCCGCGAACCGGCTTTCACCGATCCGCTCGTCGCGCGCGCGGTGATGGGCGGAGAGCCGGGTGCGGTGGTGATGACCAGATCGCCCTCCCGGATGCGTTCCTTGCCGTCATGGGCGCGCTGGATGACGATCTGGTTGGTGTCGCGACCCGGCATCAGGACCAGCACGAAGGTGACCCGCTGCTCGCCGGTACCGAACACGCGCGCGACGTTGCAGGCGTTGTCGGCATAGTCGACCACCCAGCTGCCCGCCGGCTTGAGCGGCGCGGCCGGTGCGCCGTCCTGCGATTTGGCGGACGTCGCAGCGAGAAGGACGAGCGTGCTGAGCAAGGGCATCGCCCCACGATAGCTCGAACCCGCCCGCAGTCCAGCCGTTCATACCGCCGTTATTTGACGCCGAGCTGTTCAATGTCCGCGCCAAGATACCGGGTCAGCTCTTCGCGGCTGATCTTGCCATCCTTGTCTGTATCGACGGCGGCGAACCAGGAATCGGCCTTGGCAAAAGCCGGCTGACGCGCATCCACCGTTGGACGCGGATCGCCGGCCTTCCTGGCCTTCTGCGCGGCGGTGAAGGTCGCATTGGTGCTCGCCTCGAAATCGAAGCGGGCGCGGACCTCGTCGCGCTCGATCGCGCCATCCTCGTTGAGGTCGAGATCGGCGAAGCGTTCGGCGACGCGGCGCTCGGCCTCAGCCTTGGGGAGCGGGCCGGGGGCGACGCCGAGCGGCGCGGTCTGGGCGGCGGCGAGGAGGAAGAGAATCGACATGTACGGCGCCATAGCACGCCCGGCCTGACTCGCGCTTGAACCGTCAGGCCGGGTATTTTTCGTCCATATAGGCGAGCGTGTCGCGCACCATGTCCTCGAGCACCGCCATGTCCACCTCGGCCAGCTTGTTGATGTAGAGGCACGACTTGCCGGTCTTGTGCTTGCCGAGCTTCGCCAACTGCTGATCTTCTCCTGCGGCGCCGGTGAGGACGTAGAGCACGAGCTGCGCTTTGCGCGGCGAGAAGCCGAGGCGGCACATCGTGCCTTCGTGGCCGCTGTCATACTTGTAGTGGTAGCTGCCGAAGCCGACGATCGAGGGTCCCCACATCCTGGGCGGCTCGCCCGTGACGCGCTCCATCATCGCGCAGACGGCCTTCGCTTCCTCGCGCCGGATGGGGTTCTCGACGGCGTCGATGAACTCGGCGGCGCTGATCTCGGTGGGTTTGGTCTTGATCTCGGCCATCGGACGCCTCCGCTGGATTTCGCGCCGAGCATATGCGCATGGGGGTGGCATGCAAGCGTCGCAGCCTCTGGTCCTCACCCGCCGGTCGATCTTCGCGCAGGCGTGGCCGATCATGCTCGGCCAGACGACGGTGCCGCTGGTGGGCCTTGTC
This sequence comes from Sphingomonas sp. BT-65, assembly GCF_026107375.2. Taxonomy (NCBI): domain Bacteria; kingdom Pseudomonadati; phylum Pseudomonadota; class Alphaproteobacteria; order Sphingomonadales; family Sphingomonadaceae; genus Sphingomonas; species Sphingomonas sp. BT-65. The sequence goes on along the minus strand of NZ_JAPCIA010000001.1, from coordinate 1,697,328 downwards.
GATACTGCGGTGATCGGCTGGACCGGAGACGCGGCGGCACTTGCGGGCGTGGCGCTGGGCGTCGCGATCATCAACTTCATCTTCTGGGCGTTCGGCTTCCTGCGCATGGGCATGACCGGGATGACCGCGCAGGCGCACGGACGCGGCGATGCGGCGGAGGTCAACGCGCTGCTCGCGCGCGGCGTCGCCGCGGGGCTGGCGATCGGCGCGGTGCTGGTCGCGCTGCTATTGCTGATCGTGCCGCTCGCGCTCGCGGCGCTGGCGGGCGGCGGCAGCCTCGACGCGGCGGCGCGCGAGTTCGTCACCGCGCGCTTCCTGGGCGCGCCCGCAGCACTCGGCTTCTATGCGATCAACGGCTGGCTCTACGGCCTCGGGCGGACGCGCGACACGCTGCTGCTCCAGATCGCGATGAATGCGGTCAATATCGCGCTCGACATATTGTTCGTCTGGCATTTCGGGATGGGCGCGCGCGGGGTGGGGCTGGGCACCGCGCTCGCCGAGTGGGTGGCGCTCGCGCTCGGCATGGCGATGGTGCTGCGCATCGCCGGGCCGGGCGCGGTGCTGAACCAGCGCTCCGGCTTCTTCGACAAGGCGGCGTGGAAGCGGCTGTTCGCGGTCAATGGCGACATCATGATCCGCACCGTCGCGCTGCTCGCGATGTTCCTATGGCTGGCCAATGCTGGCGCGCGGCTGGGGACGGTGCAACTCGCGGCCAATCATGTGCTGCTGCAGCTCGTCGGTATCTTCGCCTTCGTGCTCGACGGCTTCGCCTTCACCGCGGAATCGCGCGTGGGGATCGCGGTCGGGGCGGGGTCGAAGGTCGACCTCAAGCGCGCGATCCGGCTGACCGGGGAGTTCTCGCTCGGGTTCGCATTGATCGCGACGTTGGTCGCGGCGGCGTTCGGCTGGCTGCTGGTCGATTTGCTGACGACGAATCCCGAGGTGCGGGCGGCAGCCTATGCGCTGCTCCCGCTCGCCGCGCTGACCGCGACGCTCGGCGTACCCGCCTGGCTGCTCGATGGCGTGTTCATCGGCGCGACCCAGGGACGGGCGCTGCGCAATGCGGCGATCCTGGCGACGGCCCTCTATATCGCGACCGACCTGCTGCTGCGCCCGCTCGGCGCGGTGGGCGTGTGGCTCGCCTTTCTCGCCAGCTATTTCTACCGGGCAATGAGCCTCGGCGCCTATCTGCCGCGGCTGTTCGCCGGTGTGGCGGACCAGCGCAAGACCTAGTGCCCGAGGCTCGTCCGGCTTCCGGCAATTGCGAGCAACGCGACGGCGATGCCGCCGAGCACGTCGACGAAATAGTGGCTGCCGATCAGCGGGACGGTGGCGATCATCGCGACGTTGAGCAGCACGAAGAACGGCCCCGCGAACGGCACGCGCCGGAACCCCCACGCCAGCAGGACCGCGGCCGCGGTGTGGAAGCTGGGGAAGGTGATCAGGCCGGAAATCTGCGCGGCGCCCAGCTCGCGGAGCTGCCCGGTCCGCACCTTCTCCAGGATCTCGGCGGGCCACCAACCGGCATTGACCGTGAGGTAGGGCAGGTCGGCGGGCACGAACCCGTAATGGACATAGGCGGTCTCGGCCGGAACCAGCGCGAAGATCGCGACGCACGCGATCAGGGCGAGCGCCCAGGCATGGAGGAAGCGCCACAGCAGCTCGACCTTGCCCAGCGCCGCGAGCGTGGCGACCAGCGCGAAGGGCTGCCACAGCAAGGTCGAGTAGACGCGGCACATCGCGGCGGTGAGCTCGGCCTGTCCCGCCAGCGAGCGCGCGAGGTCCGGCCAGGATAGGAAGGGAAGCAGCAATTCGTCCGCGGCTTGCAGCGCCGTGTCGCGATAGGGATAGCCGAGCGTCGCCAGCAGCAGGCTGAGGCAGGCCACGGCCATGCTCGCGGCGACCAGGATCGCGCAGCCCTCGATCGCGGCGGCAAGGCGCGGCGAATCGCGCCAGCGCAGCAGCGCCGCGATCCCGGCCATCGCGGCCAGCACCGCGATCATCAGGTTGATGTCCTCGCCCCGATAGGTGAAGCCGAGCGCGGCGAGGAGCAGCACGACGAGCATGGTCTGCAGGCCGAGCAGGCGATAGGCGGGGAACGCGTTCGCATCGAGCGCCGGCCGCCCGCTACGCTCGCCCAGGATCGCCAGCCGCCGCTGGCCGATCGCGATGCCTGATCCGCTCATCGCTGTCCCTCTAGGCCGTCGAGCTTAACCCTTCGTCTATGCCGCGGGTCATCGATGTTGCGGAACCGCCCCCGCCGCCCTAGAGGCCACGCGACTTTTCCTCTGGAGCGACGAAGACGATGGCCGACAAGAGCAACCCCGCCGACGGAACGTCGGGCATCAAGCGGGTCGTGCTCGCCTATTCGGGCGGCCTCGACACCAGCGTGATCCTGAAATGGCTCCAGCAGGAATATCAGTGCGAAGTGGTGACCTTCACCGCCGATCTCGGCCAGGGCGAGGAGCTCGAGCCCGCGCGGCAGAAGGCGCTCAACGCCGGGGTCAAGCCCGAGCACATCTTCATCGACGACCTGCGCGAGGAATTCGTCCGCGACTTCGTCTTCCCGATGATGCGCGCCAACGCGCTCTACGAGGGGCTCTATCTGCTCGGCACCTCGATCGCGCGCCCGCTGATCTCCAAGCGGCTGATCGAGATCGCGGCGGAAGTCGGCGCGGACGCGGTGAGCCATGGCGCGACCGGCAAGGGCAACGACCAGGTCCGCTTCGAGCTGTCGGCCTATGCGCTCAACCCCGACATCAAGGTGATCGCGCCGTGGCGCGAGTGGGACCTGACCAGCCGCACCAAGCTGATCGAGTTTGCCGAGCAGCACCAGATCCAGGTCGCCAAGGACAAGCGCGGCGAGGCGCCCTTCTCGACTGATGCGAACCTTCTCCACACCAGTTCCGAGGGCAAGGTGCTCGAGGATCCGTGGGAGGAAGTGCCCGACTATGTCTATTCGCGCACGGTGAACCCCGAGGATGCACCGGACACGCCGGAGTACATCACGATCGACTTCGACAAGGGCGATGGGATCGCGCTGAACGGTCAGGCGATGTCGCCCGCCACGCTGTTTGCCGCGCTCAACGAGCTCGGCCGCAAGCACGGCATCGGGCGGCTCGACCTGGTCGAGAACCGTTTCGTGGGCATGAAGTCGCGCGGCATGTACGAGACGCCGGGCGGCACCATCTATCACCTCGCGCATCGCGGCATCGAATCGATCACGCTCGACCGCGGCGCCGCGCACCTCAAGGACGAGCTGGCGCCGCGCTATGCCGAACTGATCTACAACGGCTTCTGGTTCGCGCCCGAGCGCGAGATGCTGCAGGCGGCGATCGACCATAGCCAGCAGAACGTCTCGGGCACGGTGCGGCTCAAGCTCTACAAGGGCAGCGCGATCGTCGTCGGCCGCAAGTCGCCCAATTCGCTCTACAGCGAGAAGGTGGTGACCTTCGAGGATGACCAGGGCGCCTATGACCAGCGCGACGCGGCGGGCTTCATCAAATTGAACGCGCTGCGCTTGCGCTTGCTGGGACGGCGCGAAGGCTAAGCCCGCGGCTGGTCGAGCAGGCCGGCGAAGAAGGCGGTCACCGCGGTCTGCACGCCGAGGCAGCAGAGCAGCATGGACGGGATCGTCACGCGCATCAGCGCGGCGGGGTTCATGTCGCCGAAGCCGGCGCTGGCCCAGGCCAAGGTCGCGGCAATCGCGCCGCCGAGGCCGGTGACCAGCATCAGGCCGCCGGCGACGCAGGCGCGCTCGACGCTGAACCAGTTGCGGATCCGGCGCATCAGCCCGCTCTCGGGCCACATGCCGGCGATCACGCCATAGCGGCGGGCGAGCACCGACAGGCCGACGAGCTGCGAGCCGATCAGCACCGCCATCGCGGCGAAGATCATTGTGTGCACGCCGAGCTCGACCTCGCCGATGCGGATGTCGCCGGGAATGAGCCCCAGCACGCCGACGAGTCCCGCGAGCGCGAGCGCCAGGCCGGGATAGAGGAACAGGAAGCGCGGGGCGTAGATCAGCAGGAAGCGCAGGTGCCGCCAACCGTCGCGCCAGGTGCGCAGGTGCGGCGGGCGGCTGCGGCCGTCGGGCTGGAGCGTAGTCGGCACCTCGCGGATGTCGAGCTTCGCGATGGCGGCCTTGACCACCATCTCGCTCGCGAACTCCATGCCCGGCGCGGTGAGGCCGAGCGCGCGGATGCTGTCGCGGCGGAACGCGCGCAGGCCGCAATGAAAGTCGCCGATCGGCGTGCCGAAAAAGGCGCGGCCGAGGAAGCTCAGCACCGGATTACCGAGATATTTGTGAAGCGGCGGCATCGCGCCGGCCGCGATCCCGCCCTGGAAGCGGTTGCCCATCACCAAGTCGCCGCCCTGGCGCAGCGCGTCGAGGAACGGCATCAGCGCGCCGAAATCATAGCTGTCGTCGGCGTCACCCATCGCGACATAGCGGCCCTGCGCCGCCTCGATCCCGCCGATCAGCGCCGCGCCATAGCCGCGCGCGGGCACATGCACGATTCGCGCGCCGAGCGCGTTGGCGATCTGCTGCGATCCGTCGGTCGAGCCGTTGTCGGCGACGATCACCTCGCCCGCGATATTATATTCGTCGAGGAAGGCCTTCGCCTTGCGGATGCAGAGCGCCAGCGTCTCCGCTTCGTTGAGGCAGGGCATGACGATCGACAGCTCGACTGCCGGGGACGAGTCGCCGGGCGGAAGATCCCACTGCTCGTCGCGAAGCGCCTGCGCTGCTGCCATGATTGTCCCGCCCCCTGAGTCGAGAGCCAGCAATGCACACGCGAAAGCCAAGACTTGGTTAACGCGATCGGGTCCGCATGCCGGAAGCGGGATCTCGCGGCGGGCGGCGTTAACCACCTTTCAAGCCACTCGCGTCAAGGGTGCGATCGAGCCTTTTGGGGGACGGGGAATGCTGCAGCAATTGCATGAGAAGCTGGTGTTTGGCCGGCGTGTGCGCCGGCTGGCCGCGATGGTCGCGGAGCGGCTGCCGCGCAATGCCCGCGTGCTGGACGTGGGGGCGGGCAGCGGCGATCTCGCGCAGCTCGTCATGGCCCTGCGGCCCGACGTGCAGATTGAGGGCGTCGACGTGCTCGTCCGCCCCGATACCGCGATCCTCGTGCATCGCTATGACGGCGTGACCCTGCCGTTCGAGGACGGCAGCTTCGACGCCGCGGTGATCATCGATGTGCTCCACCATACCGACAATCCGGGTGCGGTGATGGCCGAGGCGGCGCGCGTGGCGAAACGGCTGGTGGTCAAGGATCATTTCCGCGACGGCTTCGCCGCCGGTTTCACGCTTCGCCTCATGGACTGGGTGGGCAATGCCGCCCATGGCGTGCGTCTGCCCTACAACTATCTGTCGCGGCGCGAATGGATAGGGCTGTGGGACGCGCATGGCCTGAGCACCGATCACTTCGCCGATCGGCTGGGGTTGTATCCGCGTCCGTTCGGCTGGCTGTTCGACCGCAAGCTGCATTTCGTCACCATCTTGCAGCGTGCCGCGGCCTGACGGCCGGGCTCAGGCGAGGCGCAGCGCCATGACGGGGCAAGACATTCGCACCGGGCGGCGCCGGGACCTGCTCGCCGCGATCGTGGCTGCCCTGTTCCTCACGGCCTGCTGGGCGGCGCGTGACTGGGCGCAGCTCCGCTGGCTCAACCTGCCCGACACCGACGACATGATGCGGCTTGCCCAGATTCGCGACTGGGTGGCGGGGCAGGCCTTCAACGACTGGACTCAATATCGGCTCGCGCCGCCTTTCGGCGCGCCGATGCATTGGTCGCGGATCAACGATCTGGCGCCCGCGGCGCTGCTGGCGACGCTCGCGCCGCTGGTCGGCCGGCATGCCGCCGAGCTGACCATGATCATCGTCTATCCGGCGTCGCTTTTCATGCTCTACCTGTTCCTCTCGGCACGGATGGCGCGGGTGCTGGGCGGCGCGCAGGCGGCGCTCCCGGCGATCGTCATCGCGGCGCTCGCCTATCCGGCCAACGCGTTGTTCCTGCCCGGGCGGATCGACCACCATGCGCTGCAGGTCGTTCTGGTGCAGCTGGCGGTGCTGGCGGTGATGCGGCCGGGAGGCTGGCGCAGCGGCGCATTGCTGGGCGCGGCGATCGCGCTGAGCTTCGGGATCGGTCTCGAGACCGCGCCGCACGGGCTTGTCCTGATCGGCACGCTGTTCCTGCGATGGCTGGTGTTCGGGAATGGCGAGCGGATGCGCGCGCTTGGCCTTGGCGGCGCGCTCACCGCCGTGACGCTGTTGCTCCTGGCCGTCGCGCGGCCGAGCTACTGGACCGCGCAATGGTGCGACGCCTTCACCCCCGCCTCGGTGACCGCCGCGCTGGGCGCGGGCCTCGCGTGGCTGGCGATCGGGATGCTTTCCCCATATCTGCGCGGGTGGCGCGTTCGGCTGGGCGTCGGCGGAGCGCTTGGCGGTGCTGCCGGGATCGTGACGCTGGTGGCTTATCCGGCATGTCTTGGCGGTCCCTACGCCGCCATGGAGCCGTTCCTGCGCCACGCGATCATCGATTCGATACTGGAAGCGACCGGATTGCTGGCGCAACCCTCGGTCGCCCTGGCCGTGCAGGCGATCGCGCTGCTCGCGATTGCGGCCGCGGCATCGTTCTTCTACCTGCGCCGCGCCGAAGCCGCGCAGCGCTGGGCGGCGCTCCCACTGGCTGCACTCTACGCAATGTGCATCGCGATCACCTTCTCGCAGTTGCGGGGGGCGTATCTGGGCGCGGCGGTGGCGGCGCCGATGCTGGCGCAACTGGTGCTTGTCGCGCGCGCCGCGCCGCGCTGGCGGACCGCGGCGACGCTGGGGGCGTGGTGCGCCTCCGCGGGCGTGCTCTGGCTCGTCGTGTCGGCCGAGATCGAAGGCCGTCTGCGTCCAGCCGTCACCGCTTCGCGCGAGGCGGTGAAATCGTGCCAGTCGGGTGACGTGTGGCATCAGCTCGACGCCTATCCTCCCGGTACGGTGATGACCGCGATGAACCATGGCGCGCGCGTGATCGGCGGCAGCCATCATGGCGCGATGGGGGCCAGCTATCACCGCAACAATGCCGGGAATCGGGCGACCTATGCATTCTTCCTCGCGCCGCCGGAGCGCGCCCGCGCGATCGCTGCGGCGTGGCGTGTGCGCTACTTGCTGTTCTGCCCCGGCGATTTCGGGGAGCTCGGCGTTTCGCGGCGCTATCCCGGCAGCCTTGCGGCGCGCCTGAATCGGGGCGAGCCCCCGGATTGGGCGGAGCCGTTGCCGTTGCGCGATACGGGACTGCAATTCTATCGAATCCGCTGATTCTCCGGTCCGGTCCGGCACGCAATACGGCGGGCCGCGCACCAAGCCGCTTGCCGCCGGGGCGTACGGCGCAGTAAGTGCGCCCGATGCAAGGGGGCCTGGATACGCCGCGCTGGTGGCAGACGCGCTGGTTCGTGTTGTTCGCGGCAATCGCCGCGGCGGTACCTTTGCTGTGGCCGGATATCCCGCCAATGGTCGACCTCCCCGGCCACATGGCGCGCTATCGCGTCCAGCTCTCGCATGGCGAGGTGCCGTGGCTTAACGACTGGTACCGGTTCGAGTGGAGCCTGATCGGCAATCTCGGGCTCGACCTGCTGATCATCCCGCTGGAGCCGATCTTCGGGCTCGAGCTCGCCGTGAAGCTGATCATCATCACGATCCCCGTGCTGACCGTCACCGGCCTGCTGTGGATCGCGCGCGAGGTGCATGGGCGAATCCCCGCCACCGCCTTGTTCGCGCTGCCGCTCGCCTACAATTACGCCTTCCATTTCGGCTTCGCGAACTTCTCGCTGTCGATGGCGCTCGCGCTCAACGCCTTCGCGCTGTGGCTGCGGCTGGCGCGGCTGGGCAAGATCCGACTGCGCGCGATCCTGTTCATGCCGATCGGCCTGATCATCTGGGTCACCCACACCTTCGGCTGGGGCACGCTCGGGGTGCTCTGCTTCGCCGCCGAGCTGATCCGCCAGCACGACAAGCACGGGCCGCGCACCGGCCCCTGGCATGCCGATTTCGTGCGGCGCTGGGTGGTGCCGTGGATCTGGGCGGGCGTCCACTGCCTGGTCCTCGCGCCGCCGGCGCTGCTCATGCTTGCGTGGCGCACCGGCGGACACGTCAGCGGCCAGACCGGCGACTGGTTCAACTGGCGCGCCAAGGCTTGGTGGATGCTGATGGTGCTGCGCGACCGCTGGCAGCTGTTCGACATCGCGTGCCTCGGCGTGCTGTTCCTGATCCTGTTCAAGGGCGTGCGCGACCCCAATGTCGGCTATTCGCGCCACCTCGGCATTTCCGCGCTGTTCCTGATCGCGGTGTTCATCCTGTTGCCGCGCATCGTGTTCGGCTCGGCCTATGCCGACATGCGGCTCGCCCCTTATATGCTCGCGATCGCGGTGATCGCGCTCAGGCCCAAGCCGGGCATGACGATGCGCGGCGCGAACGTGCTCGCAGCGGCTGGCCTGCTCTTCTTCCTCGTCCGCATGGGCGCGACGACCTGGAGCTATGTGCTCTACGACAAGGCCTATGACCGCGAGCTCAAGGCGCTCGAGCACGTCCCGGTTGGCGCCAAGCTGCTGAGCTTCGTCGGCGAGACCTGCTACAACGAATGGAAGATGACGCGCCTTCAGCACCTGCCCGGCATGGCGATGGTGCGGCGCCTCGCCTACACCAACGACCAATGGTCGATGGCGGGCGGCCAGCTGCTGACGGTACGCTACAAGCAGGCGCGCGGGTTCAGCCACGATCCCTCGCAAATTGTCACCGATACCAAGTGTCCACGCGAGTGGTGGCGCCCCGTTGCGGTCAGTCTCGCGCGCTTCCCCCGCCACGCTTACGACTATCTCTGGGTAATCAGCCCCCCGCCCTATGACAAGCGCCTGGAGGCGGGGCTGATCCCGATCTGGCGCGACGGCAACAGCGTGCTGTTCAAGATCGATCACGGCACGCCGGCGGCGGAGCTCAATCCGGTCGATCTCGGCCCCTATCGCAGCCAGATCGAGAAGATCCGCGACTTCCTGAAGCGCGACAAGGAAAAGCAGCTGGAAGCCTGGGAGCGGGCGCAGAAGAAAGTCTGACGCCTAGCCGCGTTTGAACGGCGTCAGCTCGCCGAGGAACTCCTGCTCATGCGCCACCGCGGCGCGCTCGCGCTCGAGATATTCGGCCACGGCGCGGCGGAAGTTGGGATCGGGGAGATAGTGCGCCGACCAGGTGGCAACGGGCACATAGCCGCGCGCCAGCTTGTGCTCGCCCTGTGCGCCGGCCTCGACGCGGGCCATGCGCAGCGCGATCGCCGCCTCGATCGCCTGATAATAGCACAGCTCGAAATGGAGGAATGGCACCTCCTCGGTGCAGCCCCAATAGCGGCCATAGAGCGCATCGCCGCCGATCAAGTTGAGCGCGCCGGCGACCGGCCGCCCGCCGCGCTCGGCGAGCATCAGCAGCACCTTGTCGCCCATCGCTGCGCCCAACATCGAGAAGAAGGGGCGGGTGAGATAGGGCTGGCCCCATTTGCGGCTGCCGGTGTCCTGGTAAAAGGCCCAGAAGGCGTCCCAATGCGCCTCGCTGATCGCGGCGCCGGTCAGGTGGCGGAAGGTCAGGCCCTCGCGGGCACGCTCGCGTTCCTTGCGGATCGCCTTGCGCTTGCGCGAGGAGAGGGCGGCGAGGAAGTCGTCGAAGCAGGCATAGCCCTCATTGTACCAGTGGAACTGCGTGCCGGTGCGGATCAGCCAGCCCGCTTGCTCGAACAGCGGCAGCTGCGCTTCGTCGAGAAAGGTGACGTGCGCGGAGGAGAGACGATTCTGGTCGGTCACCGCCTCGATCCCCGCGATCAGCGCCGGGGCCGGCGCTGGATCACGCAACAGCAGGCGCGGGCCGGGGACGGGAGTGAAGGGCACCGCGACCTGGAGCTTGGGATAATAGCGGCCGCCCGCGCGCTCCCAGGCTTCGGCCCAGGCATGATCGAAGACATACTCCCCCTGGCTGTGCGACTTGGCATAGGTCGGGGCAATCGCAGCAGGGGCGCCGCAAGGATCGTCGATCACGATCGGCAGCGGCTGCCAGCCAGTCTCCGCCGTCGCCGAGCCCGAGCGTTCAAGCGTGGACAGGAAGGCATGGGAGACGAACGGGTTCGCATCGCCTGCGCAGGCGTCCCACTGCTCCGCCGGGATCGACGCGACTCCTTCGGCGATGCGGGCGGTAACGGGCGCGGACACGTGCCCTATTTAGGCGTATCGGGCGCGAGTTGAACCGGGGATGCGCCATCTTCGGGCCAACTCTTCACCATGATCTCGCGCCGCGGCACCGGAATCTCGATGCCGTTGGCCTTGAACAGGTCCCACAGGCGGTTGAGCACATCGCTCTTCACATTGCCGACGCCTCCCTCGGGGTCGCTGATCCAGGCGAGGATCTCGTGCTCGACGGCATAGTCGCCGAAGCTGGTCAGCCAGACATTGGGCTTGGGGCTGGTCAGCACGCGCGGGCTGTCGACCGCAGCCTTCAGCATCAGTTCCTGCGCGAGCTTGAGGTCGGTCTCATAGCCGACCGCGACGGGAATGCGGACGCGGACGTTGCGGTCGGAGAAGGACCAGTTCTCGACCTCCTGAGTCATCAGATTCTCGTTGGGGATCAGATGCTCCTTGCCGTCGCGAGTGATCACGCTGACCGCGCGCACGCCGATCTTGTTGACCCAGCCGAAGCTGTCGCCGACGACGATCACGTCGCCCGGCTTGATCGAGCGGTCCATCAGCAGGATGATCCCCGCGATCAAATTGCCGATCGTCTTCTGCAGCCCGAAGCCGATGGCGAGACCGAACGCGCCCGAGAACACCGCGAAGCTGGTGAGGTCGATGCCGAGCAGGTCGATGCCGAAGAAGAAGGCGACCACCACGACAATGATGCTCGCGACCTTCTGGAACAGCAGCTTCTGCGTCGGATCGAACCCGCGGGCTTGCCCGATCGAGTGGCCGATCACGCGGTTGGCGAGCCGCGCGCCGGCATAGAGCGCGACTGCGGTGACCAGCACGGTGACGAGGGCGAGCAGCGACAAGCGACGCGAGCCGACATCGACACCGATGCGGTCGAGCGTGGTGGTGATGACGTTGAACCCGCCGATCGCGTGGCTGAGGATCGCGACAAAGACGATTGCGGCCGTGAGCCAGGCCACCCAGCGTGGTGTGTGCAGCCCACGCAGGAAGACGAGCGTGAACATCCCCGTCGCGGCGCCGAGCGCGATGCCGAGCAGCAGCGCTGCGAACCCGCCCCAAGGCGCGGCATTGGCGAGGATCGCGAGCAGCAGCGCGGCACTGCCGTGGCGCACGATCGTGTGCATGCGATGCGCCAGCCCCTCGACATGCGCGCCGACGTGCCGGTTCCAGAGCTCGGCGAGCATCGGGCCGAACTTGCGGCCCGCCAGCCACCCGGCGGTGAGCGCGAGGATGGCGAGACCGCCGGCGATCGCACCCTCGATCAGCTCGGCATGGTTCGGCATCTGGATCCCGTTCGCGGCGAGCCAGCGGGCCAGCGCGGGCGGGATCAGTGCCGGCTGGGTCATGCCGCCGCCCGGAAGCGGTCGAGCCCGGCGGCGAGATCGGCGATCAGGTCGGCCGGATCCTCGAGCCCGATCTGAAGCCGGACCGCTGGCCCCTCGGCCTCCCAGCGCGTCACGGTGCGGATGCGTTCGGGATCGACCGGGATGGCGAGGCTCTCGAACCCGCCCCAGCTATAGCCGATGCCGAACAGTTCGAGCCCGTCGATCAGCGCGGCGCGCGCTGCCTCGCCACCGCCGCGCAGGATGAAGGTGAAGAGGCCGGCCGGGCCCTTGAAGTCGCGAACGAAGAACTCGTGACCGGGGCATGAAGGCAGGGCCGGGTGGAGTACCCGCGCCACCTCGGGCCGCGTTTCCAGCCAGCGCGCCACTTCGAGCGCAACTTCACCATGGTGCTTGAGCCGCACCGCCATCGTGCGCAGCCCGCGCGAGCCGAGCCAGGCATCGTCGGGGCTGGCGGTCTGGCCGAGTTGGAAGCTAGTGGCGCGGAGCTGGTGCCAGTGCTCCTCGGTCGCGGTGACGCTGCCCAGCATCACGTCCGAATGGCCGACGACGTACTTGGTGCAGGCGAGGATCGAGAGGTCGATGCCCTTCTCGATCGCCGGGAACAGCAACGGCGTTGCCCAGGTGTTGTCGAGCAGGGTAACGACGCCGCGTGCCTTGGCCGCGGCGACGATCGCGGGCACGTCCTGCACCTCGAAGGTCAGACTGCCAGGCGTTTCCATGAAGATCGCGCGGGTCTTGTCGCCGATGAGGTCGGCGATACTGGCACCGATCATCGGATCGTAGAAGCGCGTGGTAACGCCGAAGCGCTTGAGGAAGCCCGTGGCGAAGCTGCGCGTCGGATCATAGACGCTGTCGGCGAGCAGCAGCTCGTCTCCGGGCGAGAGGATCGAGAGCAGGGCGGCGGAGACCGCGGCGACGCCCGAAGGGTATAGGAAGGTTGCGGCGGCGCCCGGCTCGAGCTCGGTCAGCGCCTCGGCCAAGCTCCATTGGGTGGGGGTGCCGCGGCGGCCGTAAAACAGGCGGTGATGGGTGTCGCGGCCGGCATTGGCGCGGAGTTCCGCGACATTGTCGTAGAGGATGGTCGAGGCACGCCACACCGGCGGGTTGACGATGCCCTGGGTCCACTCCTTGCGCCGGCCAGCGCCGACGACGCGGGTGCCATCCCCCTTCTTGCTGTCCGAATCGCTCACGCTGCCCCCGTCGCCTTGGGGGTGGCGGGGTCGGCGCCCCATTCGCTCCAGCTGCCGTCGTAGAGCGCGGCGCGATGGCCGAGCAGGTGGAGCGCGAAGGCCGGAACGGCGGCGGTGATGCCCGATCCGCAGGTGGTGACCACCGGTCGCTCGACCTCGATCCCTTCCGCCTCGAATAGTGCACGTAGCATCGCCAGGTGCTTCCAGGTGCCGTCGGGGTTGAAGAACTCGCCCTGCGGGATACTCGCGCTCCCCGGGATATGGCCGGGAAGCACGCCGGGGCGCGGCTCCGGCTCGCTGCCGTTGAAGCGCGAGGTCGAACGGGCGTCGACAAGCTGCTCGGCATGGCTGGCCAGATTCGCCTTCACCTGATCGATCGTGCGCACGCCGGCTGGGTCGAACCGGGCGGTCAGCGTGCGTGGCGCGGGCCTCACCGGCCCCTGTTCTAAAGCGCGCCCTTCGGCCCGCCATTTCGCCAAGCCGCCGTCGAGCAAGGCTGCGGCGATCCCGAAGCTGCGGAACATCCACCACGCGCGCGCCGCGGTGTGGTGGGGCGAATCGTCGTAGAGGACGATGCGGTCGCCGTCCCCGACGCCCAGCGCGCCGACCTGCATGGCGAACCGTTCGGCTGTCGGCAGCATCGTCGGCAGCGGGCTCGACCGGTCGGAAATCGCGCTGATGTCGAAGAAGGCAGCGCCGGGGATGTGCCCCGCCTCGAACTCGGCGGCGGCGTTGCGTCCGTCGGCGGGCAGGAACCAGGTTGCGTCGAGAATGCGGAGATCGGGGGCGTCGCGCTCAGCGGCGAGCCATTCGGTGGTGACCAGAGCGTCCATCCTCACTTCCGTAATGATCGAGGGTGCAACCGTCGAGTTTCCAGATCGCTCCCGAGCCTCTAAATGGCGCGCATGACTCCCAAGCATCTTGGCCAGCAGAGCGCGCTTCCCGCATCCCCCGACGAGGCGGTGCTCGACTATGTCCCCAATCCGCGTACGGGCACCGATTATTGCGTGCGCTTCGCCGTGCCCGAATTCACCTCGCTCTGCCCGATCACCGGCGCGCCTGATTTCGCGCATCTGGTGATCGACTATGTGCCGGGCGCGACGATCGTCGAATCCAAGTCCCTGAAGCTGTTCCTCGGCAGCTTCCGCAACCATGGCGCTTTCCACGAGGATTGCACCGTCGGCATCGGCCAGCGGCTGTTCGTCGAGATGAAGCCCAAATGGCTACGCATCGGCGGCTATTGGTACCCGCGCGGCGGTATTCCGATCGACGTCTTCTGGCAATCCGGCGCGCCGCCGGAGGGCGTATGGATCCCGGCGCAGGATATTCCGGGCTACCGCGGACGCGGCTGAACGCCGGATTAATTCCACTCATCGCCGACTCTGCATGTTGCATTGCAACATCACTGCAACCATATTCAAACCCTGACGTTTGGGAGAACGGACAGGCGCCATAGGCGCTTACCCTATGTTGCTCATGCGAAAGGATTTTTGGGATGGCGCGAGGCACTGACCTGCCAGCTCGGATCGATCACATCGCGTTGATCGGCAACTTCCTTCCGCGCAAGTGCGGCATCGCGACCTACACCACCGATACCTATGATGCGCTCAAGGCGCGCTTCCCGGACATGCGGGTTGATGTCTGGGCGATGGACGATCATCCCGGCCGCTACACCTATCCGCCGCAGGTCACCGGATCGATCGCGCAGCATGAGCGATCGGCCTATCTCGGCGCCGCACGGATGATCGAGGCCTCGGGCGCGCAGGCGATCTGGGTCCAGCACGAATATGGCATCTATGGCGGCGCGGCGGGCGAGCATCTGATCGCGTTGCTCGAGCGGACCACGCTGCCTGTGATCGCGACGCTCCACACCCTGCTCGAATCGCCGAGCGAGGACGAGCGCCGGGTGATGGATGCGCTGCTGCGCCGTGCGGCGCGGCTAATCGTGATGGCCGGCAAGGGCCGCGAGATCCTGCGCCGGGTGCACGGCGTGGACGAGCGCAAGATCACGATGATCCCGCATGGTGTGCCCGACCGGCCGCTGGCCGACCCCGCCGGCTTCAAGCGCCGTTTCGGCTGGGAGGGGCGCCAGGTGATCCTGACCTTCGGCCTGCTCGCGCCGAGCAAGGGGATCGAGACGCTGATCGCGGCGATGCCCGCGGTGGCGGAACAACATCCCGACTCGCTCTATGTCGTGCTCGGCGCGACTCACCCCAACCTGGTCGAGCACGAGGGGGAGGCCTATCGCGACCGGCTGCACGCGCTAGCCGCGAGCCTTGGCATCGAGCGCAACGTTGCGTTCGTCGATGCCTTTGTCGAGCAGTACCAACTGCTCGACTATCTCCAGGCTGCGGATATCTACGCGACGCCCTATCTCAACCCGGCGCAGATCACTTCGGGCACGCTTTCCTATGCCGTGGGCGTGGGCAAGCCGGTGGTGTCGACTCCTTATGTCCATGCCACCGAGATCCTTGGCGACGATCATGGCGTGCTCGTCCCGTTCGGCGACAGCGGTGCGTTCGCCGAGACGATCAATGCGCTGCTCGACGACGACGCGCGGCGCGAGTCGCTGGCAGAACGTGCTTATGCCCGGGGCCGTACGATGATCTGGCCGCGGCTTGCCGAAGCAGCGGTCGAACAGATCGCGGCGGCGCTGCGCGCGCAGCCCAAGCGCCTTGCCGCCGTCGCTCCCGCGCCGACCTTCGAGCCGCTGACGCCCGATTTCCGCGCGGTCGAGCGGATGAGCGACTCCACCGGCATGTTCCAGCATTCGATCTATGCGGTGCCGGACCGGCGCCACGGCTATTGCATCGACGACAATGCCCGCGCGCTGATCCTGATGAGCCGGATCGATCCGCTCGACGCAGCCGAACGCGACCGATGGACCAGCATCTATGCCGCGTTCCTGCAGTTCGCGTGGAACCCGGACAAGGGGCGCTTCCGCAATTTCATGAGCTTCGATCGCAAATGGTGCGAGGAGGCGGGATCGGAAGATTCGAACGGGCGGACCTTGTGGGCGCTCGGCGTCACCGCGTCCGAGGCGCGCGACGCCAAGTATCGCGACTGGGCGCGCATGCTGTTCGCCGAGACTGCGGCGATGAGCTTTGAGTTCGGCAGCCCGCGCGCGCTCTCCTTCGCGATGCTCGGCGCCGCCGCGATGCTGGACGCGCATCCAGGCCATATCCTGTCGCACAAGATCCTCGACCGGTTCGGTGGGGAGTTGATGACATTGCTCGACGAGGCGCGCCGGCCCGAATGGGAATGGTTCGAGATCGTCCTGGCCTATGACAATGCCCGGCTGCCCGAGGCGCTGATCCGCGCCGGCGTGGCGCTCGGCCGCAAAGAGTTCCTCGCCTGCGGGCTCAAGACGCTCGACTGGATCGCGGCGCGGCAGACCGCGCCCGATGGCGGCTTCCGCGCGGTAGGTACCGACAGCTTCGGGCGCCCCTATGCCGACCCGCTGCCCTTCGACCAGCAGCCGCTCGAGGCGCAGGCGACGATCGATGCGTGTCTTGCCGCGTTCCGCGCAACCGGCGACAAGCGTTGGGCCGACGAGGCGGTGCGCGCCTATCGCTGGTACCTGGGGCAGAACGACCTCGGCTTGCCGCTCGCGACCGCGCGTGACGGCGGCTGTTTCGACGGGCTGACGCCGAGCGGGCTCAACCGCAACCAGGGCGCGGAGTCGATCCTGGCGCTCCAATTGGCGAATTGCGCGATTTCGGCTCTTTCAAAACGCGCGGAAATCGTGGCAGGACCGCAACGAGCCGTCGCTTAATAGTAGCGCGCTACGGCGGGTTCGTGTCCGGGGGGCGAATGCTCGACCTGTTTCAACATCCGCTGCGGCTGCGGGCGGACCCCTCGCGGGTGGTGGTGCGGCCGTTCCACATCGCCTGGCAGGCCAATGGCACCACGCCGAGCCGCACCGAGCGGCTGGTGCGGGCGGTGATTGACATGTCGCCTAGCGACGCGCGCGCGCAGCTCGAGGTGGTGCTCAAGGATTTCGAGGCGCGGCACTGGCAGACCCGCCGCGTGTTCATGACCCGCTATGACGAGATCGAGGCGCAGCTGGGGCTCGACGGCAGCGTGATCGGGGACGAGAAGCGCCAGCTGATCGGCGCCTATTTCTGCCATGAATACAGCTACGCCGCTGCGGCGCTGATGAACCCGAGCGCAGTGCCGCATCACGATCAGACGGGGATGCCCAACGGATCGCTGCGAATCCTGATGTCGCTGCGCGCGGTGGGCGAGGGGCATATCTCCTCGGTCGCGTTCCGCGAGGGGATCATCACCGACAAGAACGAGCTGACGCTCGCCCCCGAGCCACCCTTCGCGACCGCGGCCGATGCGATCGGCGACGAGCTGGAGGCGCCCGAGGGGCCGGTGATCGTCTATCGCCATCGCGATTCGACGCTGTCGGGCACCTTGCTGTTCCCGATCACCAAGGCGCAGTCCAACGGGCTCGAGGATATGCGCCTGGTCCGGTTCGAGCATGCGGACGGCAGCCATGAATGGATCGGCACCTACACCGCCTATAACGGATCGGTGATTCAGTCGGAGATGCTGCGCACGCGCGACTGGCGCGAGTTCGACCTGGTGCCGATGACGGGCAGCGCCGCGCGCAACAAGGGCATGGGCCTGTTCCCGCGCCAGATCGGCGGCAAATACATGATGATCGGCCGGCAGGACGGCGAGAACATCTACCTGCTCGCCTCCGACAAGCTCACCCATTGGGACGAGGGGGTGAAGCTGATCAAGCCGATGCACCCGTGGGAGCTGGTGCAGATGGGCAATTGCGGCCCGCCGATCGAGCTCGACGAGGGCTGGCTGATGCTCACGCACGGCGTCGGCGCGATGCGCAAATATTCGATCGGCGCGGCGTTGCTCGACAAGGACGATCCCTCCAAGGTGATCGGCCGCACCAAGGAGCCGATCCTGGCCGCGGCGGATCAGGATCGCGAGGGCTATGTGCCCAACGTCGTCTATTCGTGCGGTGCGATCCGGCACGGGGACCGGATCTTCATCCCCTATGGCGTGGCGGACAGCTCGGTGGCGTTCGCCTTCGTCTCGATCGAGTCGCTGCTCGAGGTGATGTGAGTGGATTTCCGCCCGAAGCTGGCGGAAATATAACCAAATAGGTTTCACGTGGCACCCAGCTGAAAGGCGCGGAAATGCGTGGTTTCGGCCCGTGAAATTAGGAGCCGGCGCGGCTGAATGAAGTGCGGCATGCGGAACATGTCGATGCCGAAGTTCGGTTTTGTGCCTTTTGGACTTTCGCCAGTCCGGTTAGAAATGTCCACAATGTACAATGGGGATGACGTTGGTGGCGTCCCGATCAAGTCGCTGCGCGAGGTGATGCGGCTGTCCGTCATCCCGCCTTGTGCCGGGATCCACCGTGCCGCACCGGCTACCGTCGAGTCTCCTGCTCAACGCCCGCGTTGCGGTGGACCCCGGCACAAGGCCGGGGTGACAATTGGTCGGGATTGGGCTCGTTAACCCTTGAACAGCCCGCCCAGGATGCCGCGGACGATGCCGCCGACCATGCTGGCGCCGACGCCCGACTTCTTGCCGAAGATCGCCTTCGAGACCTCGCCCGCGACGGCGCGGCCGGCGGCGGAGGTGGCGGACTGGGTCGCCGACTTCATCGCGCGGTTCCACGGGTTGTTGGCCGCCTCGCGCTCGGCCTGGCGCTGGGCCTGCGCTCCGAGCCGGGCCTGACGGTCGGCCTCGCGTTGCGCGGCGAGGCGCTGGCGCTCGGCTTCCTTGGCGAGACGCGCATCTTCCTTGGCCTTGGTGGCGGCGGCCTTCTCCGCTTCGGTCGTCGCCTTGGCTTCGGCCGCGGCGGCCGCAGCCTCGGCGCCCTTGGCGGCGAGCAGCTCCTCGGCGGATTCGCGGTCGATCAGCGTGTCGTACTTGCTGCCGACGATGTCGGTGTCGATCAGCACCTTGCGCTCCTCCGGCGTGACCGGGCCGACGCGCGAGCAGGGCGGCTTGATCAGCGTGCGCTCGACCGGAGAGGGCGCGCCGTCGGCCATCAGCAGCGAGACCAGCGCCTCACCGACCTTCAGTTCGGTGATCGCGGTCTCGACATTGACGCCGGGGTTGGCGCGGAAGGTCTCGGCGGCGGACTTGATCGCCTTCTGCTCGCGCGGGGTGAAAGCGCGCAGCGCGTGCTGGACGCGGTTGCCGAGCTGGCCGGCGACGTCCTCGGGGATGTCGATCGGGTTCTGCGTCACGAAATAGACGCCGACGCCCTTGGAGCGGATCAGGCGGACGACCTGCTCGACCTTGTCGAGCAAAGCCTTGGGCGCCTCCTCGAACAACAGGTGCGCCTCGTCGAAGAAGAAGACGAGCTTGGGCTTGTCGGGGTCGCCGACCTCGGGGAGCGTCTCGAACAGCTCCGAGAGCAGCCACAGCAGGAAGGTGGCGTAGAGCCGCGGCGAGGCCATGAGCTTGTCGGCGGCGAGGATGTTGACCACGCCATGGCCGTTGTCGTCGAGCTTGATGAAGTCGTTGATGTCGAGCGCGGGCTCGCCGAAGAAATGCGCGCCGCCCTCGCTGCGCAGCTGGAGCAGCTGGCGCTGGATCGCGCCGACGCTGGTCTTGGCGACGTTGCCATATTTTGCGGTCAGCTCGTCGGCGCGCTCGGCGCAATGGACCAGCATCGACTGGAGATCGTCGAGGTCGAGGAGGAGCAGACCGTCATCGTCGGCGACCTGGAAGGCGATGGCGAGCACGCCTTCCTGCACGTCGTTGAGCCCCATCAGCCGGGAGAGCAGAAGCGGGCCCATTTCCGAGACGGTGGTGCGGACGGGGTGGCCCTGCTCGCCGAACAGGTCCCAGAATTGGACCGGGGCGGCGGCGTATTTCCACTCGGCGTCGCCGATCTCGGCGGCGCGCGCGGTGAACGCTTCGTGCGCCTTGGCGGTCGCTGAGCCGGCCATGCCCATGCCTGAGAGGTCGCCCTTCACATCGGCGGCGAACACCGGGACGCCGGCGCGGCTGAAGCTCTCGGCGAGGCCCTGGAGCGTCACGGTCTTGCCGGTGCCGGTCGCGCCGGCGATCAGGCCGTGGCGGTTGGCGCGCTTGAGCACCAGCGACTGGCGCTGCCCGCCGCCTGCACCAGCTCCGATGAACAGCTCCGTCTCACCCGTCATACCACGCTCCCACTAGTCAGGAGCGCAGCATAACGGGGACGTTACGTCCGGTCAGCGAAAAATCAGCTGGTCAGATCGACCGCGACATAGGCGGCACCGCCGCCGCGGCGGGTGACGTACAGAACCACCTGCGCAGCGCCGGAACTCTTCGCCTGGCCGACGATCCGGTTGAACTCCGCCGGCGTGGTGACCGCGGTACGGTTGACCGACACGATCACATCGGCGCGGCGGACCTTCTGCGCGGCGTCGCTCGACGGATCGACGCCGACGATGACCACGCCTTTGGTGGTCGGATCGATGCCGATGTTGCGGGCGATCTGCGGGGTGAGCGCAGTGACGTTGATCCCGGTCGACACCGCGGCGCTCTGCGTGCCCTGCTCGCCATCGCCACCGCTGTTCGGCGTGCCTTCATCGGCATCCGGATCGAAGCCGGCGAGCTGTTCTTCCGGCGGACGCGTGCCCATGGTGAGCTGGACCGTCTGGGTCTTGCCGTCGCGCACGAGCTCGACCGGCACGCGCGTGCCCGGGCGGAGGTTCGCGGCGAGATAGGAGAGCGTGGTGTCCGGCGTCACGTCCTTGCCATCGACCTTGGTGATGATGTCGCCCTGCTTGATCCCGGCCTTGGCCGCGGCCTCGCCGGGTTCGACGCGCGCGATCAGCTCGCCCTTGCCCTTGGGCACGCCGAACGACTTGGCGAGATCCTCGTCGAGCGGCTGGATGCCGACGCCGAGATAGCCGCGCTGGACGGTGCTGCCCTTCATCAGCGTGTCGATGATCGGCTTGGCCTCGGTAGCGGGGATCGCGAAGCCGATGCCGACATTGCCGCCGGTGGGCGAGAGGATCTGCGAGTTGATGCCGATCACGTTGCCGTTGAGGTCGAACATCGGGCCGCCCGAATTGCCGCGGTTGATCGAGGCATCGGTCTGGATGAAGCGGTCGAGCGGGCCGCCCTGGCCGGTCACGCGGTGCATCGCCGAGATGATGCCGGCAGTCACCGAGCCGCCGAGGCCGAACGGGTTGCCGATCGCGACGACCCAGTCGCCGACACGCGCACGGTCCGAATCGCCGAACTTGACGAAAGGCAGGTTGTTCCCCTCGATCTTGAGCACCGCGAGGTCGGTCGCGGGATCGCGGCCGATCAGCTTGGCGGTGAACTCGCGGCGATCGGGCAGCGTGACCTTGATCGATTCGACCACCGCGCCGCGCTGGCCGGCGGAGATGACGTGGTTGTTGGTGACGACGTAGCCGTCGGCCGAAACGATGAAGCCCGAGCCGAGCGATTCGGCCTGGCGGGTCACCGGGCGGCCACCGCCCTGCTGTCCGCCGAACAGGTCGCCGAACGGCGTGCCCGCGAGCGGGTTGCTCGACACCTGGACGCGCTGCGTGGTCGAGATGTTGACGACGGCGGGCTGAAGCTTCGCCACCATCTCCGCGAAGCTCATCGGTGCGCCGGCGCGGGGCGCCGCGGCGGTGATCGCGCCGGGCTCGTTCTGCGCGGTCTGCGCGCCCGCCGGGTTCTGCATGATGAGCGCCGCACTCGCGCCGCCGATCAGGAGGGCCGAGGTGATCGCATATGCGTAACGCACGGGGTTGGTTCCTTTGGTCTTGCCTGGAGTCATCGTGCCTTTGCCGGGCTGGAGGTTAGTCATGTGTATTACTCGCCTAGAATAGCTGAACGGCGATTGAATATGAACGAACCGAAAGGCGCCGGGGTCCGTAAGGTCCCGACGATTCCACTTCAATCAATCCTCCCCTGCGGGGCAGGAGAAGATTCTGCTGAAGATCGATGCGCCCCGGCATTAGCGCCCCCGTCCCCGGAACTCGCGTAGATAGTCATTGTCGGGCGACAGGATGATCGAGGTCTCGCCCTGCTTCTGGCGCGGATCGCCGATGAAGGTGGTGCGGTACGACTGCATCGCGCGCCAGAAATCGTAGAATTGCGCGTCCTTGTTGAAGCTCACCGCATAGATCTGCGCGGCGCGCGCATCGGCCTCGGCGCGGATGATCTGCGCGTCCTTCTGGCCGTTGGCGCGGATCGTGGTCGCTTCCTGCTCGCGCGCGGTGCGCATGCGCTGCAGCGCCGAGTCGAGCGGACTGCCGTCGGGCAGATCGGCATGCTTGATGCGCACGTCGACGATCTGGACGCCATATTGGCTGGCATAGCGCTGCAGGCCGGCCTGGATGTTGTCCATCACCGCAGTGCGCTCCGGGCTGAGCAGCGAGGCGAAGGGTCGCTTGCCGAGCTCGGCGCGCAATGCCGAGCCGAACAATGGGCGCAGCTGGTCGGCGACGCGGCTCTCGGTGCCGGCGGTGACGACCATGCGCAGCGGATCGACGACGCGGAAGCGCGCGAAGGCGTCCACCTCGAGCCGCAGCTGATCGGTCGACAGCACCGGCTGGTTCTCGAGATCGATGTCGAGCACGCGCTTGTCGACCCACACGATGCGCTGGATGAACGGCACCTTGGCGATCAGCCCGGCGCCGGTGGTGACGCCGAACTGCTCGCCCTTCTGATACTGGTTGATCGTGCGCACCGGCTGCTCGAGCTGCAGGATCACCGCCTGCTTGGTCTCGGGCACGATGCTGATCGTGTTGAGCAGCAGGAACAGCGCGAGGAGCGCGAGGCCGCCGAACAGCACGGGCCGGGTGAGGAAGCCGCTCACTGGGCGCCTCCCTGCGGCTGGGCTTGCTGGGCCTGTTGCTGGACCTGCGGCTGCACCGTCCCCCCGCGCGGGGCAGGAAGCGGCAGGTACGGCGTCACGCCCTGCGCCTCGACGATCGTCTTGTTGGACTTGGCCAGAACCGACTCCATCGTTTCATAGTAAAGGCGGCGGCGAGTCACCTCGGGGGCGAGCTTGTACTGCTCGTAGATCTTGTCGAACTGCGCCGCCTCACCCTGCGCCAGCGCGATGATCTGCTGGGCATAGGCGCGCGCCTGGTTGCGGGCGCCCTCGGCCTCCTGCTGCGCGGCGGTGACCTGCTTGAACGCCTCGTCCACCGCGCCCGGCGCCGCGGCGCCGCGGATCGCCACGCCCTGGATGCGGATGCCCGAATTATATTCGTCGAGGATCGCCTGAGTCGCCTGCTGCACGCGCGCCTCGATCACGGTGCGGCCCGGGCCGATCGCCTCGTTGAGCGTCACCCCGGCGACGGCGGCGCGCATCGCGCTCTCCGCGGTCGCGCGCACGGTCTGCTCGGGATTGGCGATCTGGAACACGAAGTCCTCGGGATTCTGGATGTCCCACCGCACCGAATAGGCGAGGTCGACGATGTTCTGATCCTGGGTCAGCATCAGATTCTCGCCCGCGGTCGCCGGGAAATCCTCGGTGCGGATCGCCTGGACGTCGATCTTCTGCACGCTCTGGAGCGGCGCCGGAAGGGTGATGCCGATGCCGGGATCGAGCGTGCGCGAATATTTGCCGAGCAGCGCGACCACGCCGCGCTGCTCGGGCGCGATGACGTGGAAGCTGGTGAAGGCGATCCACAGCAGTACGAGAATCGCGAGGCCGGCGAGGATCACCGGCTTGCCGGGCATGCCGGTCGGAAGACCACCGCCACCGCCGCCCTTGCGCGCGCGCTTCAGGAAATCGTCGAGGCTGGTGACGCTGCCGCGGCCGGGGCGTTTGCCCTCCGGGGGAAACGCCCAGGGATTGCGCGGGCCGCCATTGCCGCCCTCGCCATTGCTACCGCCTTTGCCGGCGTCGCCGCCGTCATTGCCACCCTTGCCGCCGCCGCCCCATGGACTTTGGGGGCCTTTGTTCTCGTTCCACAGCACGCCAGCGCGTGCGATCCAACCGCTGAGGTTCACCATGCGTGTCTTTATAGGGTCCCATCCGCGGATTTACAGTGGCGTGGCGCGAAACCCGGCCTATCTGGCCATCATGACCGATAAAGCTGCGCTCGAAGCCGTCCTCGCCCCCGTCGCCGCGGGGCGCGCCACCGTGCGGGTGGAGGGGGCGCGGGCGAGCATCATCCTTGACGTGACGGGGCTGCCCGAGGGCGCGCAGGATGCGCTGGAGGCGGACATCCGTGCCGCCGCGGCGCTGCCTGGCATCGAGGAAGTGCGGATCGCACGGACGGCGCAGCGGGTGAACCGCAAGCTGATCGCGGTGGCGAGCGGCAAGGGTGGGGTGGGCAAGTCGACCATTTCGGCGAACCTCGCGATCGGGCTGGCGCGGCTGGGGCGGCGCGTCGGGCTGGTCGATGCCGATATCTACGGGCCCTCGCAGCCCAAGATCATGGGGATCGAAGGGAAAAAGCCCGAGGCGCATGACAAGAAGCTGGTGCCGCTGGCGACGCCCTATGGCGTGCCCTTGCTGTCGATGGGCGGGCTGGTGGCGGAGGGACAGGCGATCGCGTGGCGCGGGCCGATGACGGCGGGGGCGCTGGGACAGCTGGTCGACGCGCATTGGGGCGCAGCCGACACGCTGGTGATCGATTTGCCGCCGGGCACGGGCGACGTGCAGCTGACGATGATCCAGAAACACCGGCCGGCGGGGGCGGTGATCGTCTCGACCCCGCAGGACCTGGCGCTGATCGACGCGACGCGCGCGATCGACCTGTTCGCCAAGGCGGGCGTGCCGGTGATCGGCTTGATCGAGAACATGGCGGGCTATGCCTGTCCGCATTGCGGCGAGGTCTCCGATCCGTTCGGGCAGGGCGGCGCGGAGGCGGCGGCGGCGAAGCTGGGGGTGCCGTTCCTGGGGCGGATCCCGCTCGACATCGCGATTCGCACAGCGTCCGATTCGGGCACGCCGCCCGCGGCGGGGAACGGGCCGGAAGCGGCGGCGTTCACTGTGATAGCCAGCCGGGTGCACGACTGGATCACTGCCAACGGAGGCTAGATCATGCCGCTCACGCGCGACGAGGACATCAAGGCGCTGCTCGAAAGCGCACGGACGATCGCGATGGTCGGCGCCTCCGACCGGCCCGACCGGCCGAGCTATGGCGTGATGAAGTTCCTGCAGGGGCGCGGCTATCGCGTGATCCCGGTCAATCCGCAGATCGTGGGCGAGCATGTCCATGGCGAATATGTGTTCGGCGCGCTGGCCGATATCGGGGAGCCGATCGACATCGTCGACATCTTCCGCCGCCCACTGGCCGCGGGCGAAGCGGTGGATGAGGCGATCGCGGTGGGCGCGAAGGCGGTGTGGATGCAGCTGCGCATCATCAACGAGGAAGCCGCCGAGCGCGCCGAGATGGCGGGGCTGAAGGTGGTGATGGACCGCTGCCCGGCGATCGAGATCCCGCGGCTAGGCGTCGCCAAGGTTGGGCAGGAACATTCAGGATCGAACTGACTGTCATTCCTCCCCCTCCGGGGGAGGACTAGTTTTAGATGGCGGCCAGCGCGCCGAGGAGGCGGCGGACGTCGCGTTCGTCGTGATAGAGGCCGAGGCCGATGCGCAGCACGTCGCCGCGGACATCGGTGACGATGTCCCGCGCTTCGAGCGCGGCCTTCCATCCGGGCGCGTGGGGTGAACGGAAAGCGAGGAAGCGGGCGCGGGGGTCGCCGCCGGGGTTGAGCAGCTGCGCGGTGGCGAGCGGCGTGGCGGGGAGACCAGCCAGCAGTTGCTCGCGCGGCGGTGCGACGTGCGCGTTGACCGTGGCGGTCGCGATACCCTCGGCCGCCAGCATGTCGCGCACCGCCACGAAGCGGTAGAGCCCGCTGGGATCGAAGGTCGAGCCCATGAAGCGCATCGCGTCGGCGGCATAGCCGATGCGGCCGGGGGCCTTTTCGAGATCGGCAAACTCGGCATACCAGCCGGTGATCTCGGGCCGCGGGCCGAAGCCGGGCGGGCAATGGAGGAAGGCGGCGCCTTCGCCCGCCATCGCATATTTGTAGCCACCGGCGATGTAGAAGATGCGGTCGGCGATGGCCGAGAGGTCATTCTCGATCGCCATGAAGCCGTGATAGCCGTCGATCACCACCCAGGGACCGTCGGGGCGGGCGAGTGCGGCGAGATCGGCGAGCGGCGCGAAGACTGCGCCGGTCTCGAACATCACCTGGCTGACGAAGATCAGGTCGTGATTGCCGGTGCCTGCGGCGGCGAGGAAGCGGTCGGCGAAGCCTTCGCCATTGGGGATGACGTCGAGGGTGACACGTCCGGATTCGAGCCAACGCTGCGACTGGCGGCGGAAGCTGTGGAACTCGCCGTCGCTGGTGAGGATGCGGACGGGATGCTCGCTGCGCGCCGAGACGATGCGCAGCAGCAAGTCGTGGGTGTTGCCGGCGAAGACGATGCTCGACGGATCCGGCAGGCGCAGCTCGTCGGCCACGTGGCGCTGCGCAGCGGGGAGGATCTCGTCCATCACCCGGCCCCATTTATGGTCGGCGAGGCGCACGCCGTCCTCCCACGCCGCCTGATGGCCGAGCCACGAGGCGTCGGGCCAGAGGTGGTGGCTGTGCGCGGCGAAGTGCAGCCGCTCGGGCGCGGCGGCGAGGGCGCGCTGGAAGAGGTGCTTGTAGGTCACAGTAACGTTCGCAGGGTCCAGAGCTCGGGGAAGGCGCGCTTCGACAGGGTCGATTCGAGATAGGGGACGCCGGGGGTGCCGCCGGTGCCTGGCTTCATGCCGATCACGCGGCTGACGGTGAGGACATGCTTGTGCCGCCAGGTGGCGAGCGCGTCGTCGATATCGACCAGCTTCTCAGCGAGCTGATAGAGCTCCCACCAGCGGGCCGGATCGCGATAGACTTCTGCCCAGGCGGCCTCGACCTCGGCGCTGGGCTTGTAGGGTTTCGCCCAGTCGCGGTGCAGCGCCCCCTCAGGCAGCTCGAATCCGGCGCGGGCGAGCGCGGCATTGGCTTCGTCCCACAGGCTGGGCTTTGCGGCAAAGGCGGTGGTGAGCGGGCCGGGCACCCCGCCGCCCCGCACGCCCAGCAGCGTCTCGACCGCGCGGAACTGGTCCGACTGGAAGCCGCTGCTGCTGCCCAGCACGCTGCGGAAGCGGGTATAGTCGCTCGGCGTCATCGTAGTGAGCACGTCCCACGACAGCGTCATCACCGCCTGGATGCGGCTGACCCGGGCAAGCCCCTTGTACGCCTCGACCAGCTTGTCGCTGCGGACGAGGTCGATCGCCACCTCGAGCTCGGCGATCGCCTGTTTGAGCCACAATTCCTTGGTCTGGTGGATGACGATGAACAGCAGCTCGTCATGCTCGTCGGAGATCGGATGCTGAGCGGTGAGCAGCTGGTCGAGCGCGAGATAGCGCCCATAGGTCATGCCATCGCTCATGCCGGGCTCCGTTGGAACAGGGGTTCGTATCGCATGCAACCGTTCCTAGAGCGGCCGTTGTGCGGAGGG
Organism: Sphingomonas sp. BT-65; assembly: GCF_026107375.2. NCBI lineage: Bacteria > Pseudomonadati > Pseudomonadota > Alphaproteobacteria > Sphingomonadales > Sphingomonadaceae > Sphingomonas > Sphingomonas sp. BT-65. Next base: position 1,670,112 of record NZ_JAPCIA010000001.1, on the reverse strand, counting down.
AAGCGCGGCTCAGCGTGCGGCGGCGGCGTAGCGATCGGCGATCGGCTTGAGCAGCGCGTCGAGTTCGGCGCGGTCGCGCCACACGCCGTGCGCCATCACGCCGGCGGGCTGGCGCAACGTCGCGAGATCGTCGAGCGGGTTGGCGCGGGTGAGGATCAGGTCGGCGCGGTTGCCGACGGCGATCGTGCCGAACGGCTGCTCGTCCGGGCGGGCGCGGGCGACGAAGGCGCCGGCGTTGCGCGTGGCTGTGGCGAGTGCCTGGTAGCGGCTGAGGCCGGCGGCTTCGAGCAGCGCGAGGTTGCGGTGGAGCGATGTGCCGATGAACAGGCCGGGGATGGTCGGCGCATCGGTGCCGGCGACCAATGGCACGCCGCCGTCGGCGAGCGCCTTGACCAGCCGGGCGAGGAAGGCGGCGCGGGGCATCAGATCCCCCTCGCGCTTGTCGTAGCCGGCATTGGGCCAGTCAAGCCGGTAGCGCGGCGAGAGCAGGCGTATCTCGGGGCTGGCGAGGTAGGCCTGTACGGCGGGCGGCTTGCCCCATTGCTCGGCGATCGTGCCGTAGGTGACGAGATCGGCGGTGACGAAGGCGCCGTGGCGCTTGACCATCGCGACCGCGCCGGGGATCGCGCTGTCATCGGGAACGCGCTGACCGGAATCGGCGTCGGGCGCGAAGAAGTGGCTGTAGAGAAACTCCTCGGCATGGGCGACGAGCAGCTGGCCCGCGGCGAGCTGGCGCTCGAGCCCGCCCATCGCGGTGACGGTGTGGCCGATGACCGGGACGCCGAGCTCGCGGCCGGCGGCGATCAGCGCGGCGAAACTGTCGGCCGAAAGATTGTTGTAGACCTTGATGAAGGCATAGCCGTTAGCGCGAGCGAGCAGAACGGCGGCGCGCGCTTCCTCGGCCGTGGTGACGACGAGGTGGCCGTAGCGCGGCGAGCCGTCGACCGCGAGCGCGTTGTAGATGTGGGGGGCGGGGATCGCGGCGGTGTTCGCGGCGATGCGGGTGCGGCCGGCAAAGGCGTTCGACGCCTCGCCCATGTGCAGCACCGTCGTGACGCCATAGGACAAATAGATGGCGAGATCGTCGCGGGTCTGCACATGGGTGTGCAGGTCGGCGAGTCCGGGGCTGAGCCACATGCCGCGTGCGTCGATGCGACGGGCGTCGGCGGGGATGGCGAGGCGCGGCCCGATCGCGGCGATGCGGCCATTCTCGACCAGCACGGTCTGCCCGCGCAGCACGCGCTCGCGGTCCATCGGCACGACATTGGCATTGACGAAGGCGATGCGCGTGATGGGTTGCGCGGCCGCCGGAGCGAGCGCGAAGAGCAGGGACAGCGCGAGGAGGACGTGGCGCCAGGCGGATAGGCAAAAGGATCGCATGCGCACTGCCTAGCGCAGCATGCGCCGGAGACGACAGCGGAATTGCGCGCCGCCGGGCGCGCAATTCCGCTGCCCCTCGCGCTACATGGTCACCACGATCTTGCCGATCTGGCCATTGCCTTCGAGATAGCGGTGCGCGTCGGCGATCGCGTCGAACGGGAAGGTCCGGTCGATGCGCGGGTGCAGGTCGCCGCTGACGAGGCCGTCGAGCACGAACGCCTTGGCCGCGGCGAGCTTCGCATCGTCTTGAGTCGCCTCATAGATGAGGTAGCCCCGCACCGTCAGGCTGCGCCCCAGTACCTGGCCCACCGGGAGCGGCGTCTCGCGCGGATCGAGCGCGCCGTAGACGATGATCGTGCCGCGCGTCGCGGTGACCGCGGTCAGCCGGGCGAAGCCGGGTCCCCCGACCGGATCGAATACTACGCGCGCGCCCGCGCCGCCGGTGATTCGCTCGACCTCGGCGACAAGATCCGCCTCGTCGGTCGCGATGACATGCGCGGCACCCTGCTCGCGCAGCGCGGCGGCCTTGGCCGAGGTACGGGTCAGCGCGACCGGGACGGCGCCGATGCGGTTGGCGACCTGGATCGCGGCGAGACCGACGCTGCTCGACGCGGCGGGGATCAGCACGGTCTCACCCGCGCGAAGGCCGGCGGTATCGATCAGCGCGCCCCAGGCGGTGACATAGGCCATCCACACCGCAGCGGCATCGACCCAGCCGAGCGTGTCGGGCAGCTTCGCCACCGCGCGGGCGGGCGCGAGCACGAGATCGCCGTACATGCCGTAGTCGTGATAGCTGAACGCCGGGACCACCGCGACGCGATCGCCCGGCGCGAGGCCCTCGACGCCCGGGCCGACCGCATCGATCACGCCGGCGGCTTCCGAGCCGAGCCGGGCCGGGAAGACCGGATCGATGATATACGTGCCCGAGCGGTACAGGCTCTCGGCGCGGTTGAGGCCGATCGCCTTCACCGCGATGCGGACCTCGCCGGCTGCGGGTTCGGGGACCTCGGCCTCGACGAAGCGCAGCACCTCGGGTCCGCCGGTTTGTTCGAATTCAACGTGTCGCGGCATGCATTCCACTCCCTGAAGCGACGCCGGGCCGGGGATCGGCGCGGCGGGGAGCGAGGGAAATGTGCGTGCCGGGCGAATTGAAAATACGGTAATCGGATGCACATAGTGCCCCGGAATATACCGTCCGCGGAGCGCCCATGCAGAAGTTGCACGACTATGACCAGGTGCCCGGCTGCACCCTTTATGCCGCGCTCAACCTGATCAGCGGCAAGTGGAAAGGGATGATCCTCTATCGCCTGCTCGGCGGCACACGGCGGTTCAACGCGTTGCGGCGTGAGCTCGACGGCTGTTCGCAGCGCATGCTGATCAAGCAGCTGCGCGAGCTGGAGGAGGACGGGCTGGTCGAGCGCACCGTCTATGCGGTGGTGCCGCCGCGGGTCGAATATTCGATCACCGCGGAGGGGCGCTCACTCGAGCCGGTGCTGCTCGGACTGCGCGACTGGGGCCATGGCTGGCTCAGCCGCCGCAAGCTGACGGCGCGCGAGGATCATCTCGCCGCCTGACATGGCCGGTCAGTCGCGCAGCAGCTCGTTGATCCCGGTCTTGCTGCGGGTCTGCGCGTCCACCGTCTTGACGATCACCGCGCAATAGAGGCCGGGGCCGCCGTCCTTGCCGGGGAGCGTGCCAGGGACGACCACCGCATAGGGCGGGACCACGCCGCGATGGACTTCGCCGGTGGCGCGGTCGATGATCTTGGTCGAGGCGCCGAGATAGACGCCCATTGAGAGCACCGCGCCCTCGCCGACGCGCACGCCCTCGGCGACCTCGGCACGCGCGCCGATGAATGCGCCGTCGCCGATGATCACCGGATCGGCCTGAAGCGGCTCGAGCACGCCGCCGATGCCGACGCCGCCCGAAAGATGGACGTTCTTGCCGATCTGCGCGCAGCTGCCGACCGTCGCCCAGCCATCGACCATCGAGCCCTCGCCGACATAGGCGCCGATGTTCACGAAGCTCGGCATCAGCACGACATTCTTCGAGATGTGCGCGCCGTAGCGCACCACGCTGCCCGGCACCTGGCGGAAGCCGGCGGCGCGGAAGCGCGCGGCGTCCCAGCCCGCGGTCTTGAGCGGGACCTTGTCGAAGCCCCAATCGCCGTTCTGCGTGCCGATTACGTCATTGTCGTTGAGGCGGAACGAGAGCAGCACCGCTTTCTTGAGCCACTGGTTGACCTGCCAGCCGTCGGCGGCGGGCTCGGCGACGCGGGCTTCGCCGCTGTCGAGCAGGCGCAGCGCCTCAGCCACCGCTTCGCGCACCGCGCCTTGGCTCGCGGTCGAGATGTTCGCGCGGTCTTCCCAGGCGGCGTCGATCGTGGCGGCGAGGTCGGTCATGCTTGCTCCAGGATGGTTTCGAGCCAGTGGCGGATATCGTGGGTGGTGAAGTCGATATAGCTGCGATCGGCGTCCGGCGCCTGCTCCGAGCCGTTGTCGACCCAGATGGTGGTCATGCCGATCGCCTTGGCCGGGGCGAGGTTGCGCGCCATGTCCTCGACGAAGGCGGCGCGGGCGGGGTCGATCAGATACGCCTCGCACACGCTGCGATAGGCGTCGGGGTGCGGCTTGGGCGCATAGTTGCTGGCGTGAACGTCGTGGATCGCCTCGAAGCTCTCGGCGAGGCCGAGGCGGCCGAGCACCTTCTGCGCATAGGGCGCATCGGCGTTGGTGAAGACGATCTTGCGCCCGGGCAGCCGCGCGATCGCGGCGGCGAGCGGGGCGTCGTGCTCGAGCACGTCCATCTCGATGTCGTGGACGTCGGCGAGATATTCGTGCGGGTCGACGCCATGATCGGCCATCAGGCCCGCGAGCGTGGTGCCGTGCGAGATGAACCAGCCCTTCTGCACGCGGTGCGCCTCGGCCGGGTCGAGGTCGAGCACGCGCGCGACATAGGCGCCGATGCGCGCGTCGATCCGCGCGAACAGGTCCGCGCTCTTGGGGTAGAGCGTGTTGTCGAGATCGAACAGCCAGGCGTCGATATGGGCGAGTTCGGGGCGCATCGTGGGGCGGCGTTTAGGGGAGTGGGGCGAGGGAGGAAAGGATAGGATTCGTTGCCAGTTATCATTCCTCCCCTTCAGGGGAGGGGGACCAGCCACAGGCTGGTGGAGGGGCGGCGGGCGCAGCCCGCCGTCTGACGACGGCGGGCCCTCCGTCATCGCTTCGCGATGCCACCTCCCCTGAAGGGGAGGAATTGATTGTCCATCGTGAAGCCATCCTTGGCTAGCGGCGGCGCGATCCGCTTCCCATCTCCCGCGCCATGACAGCCTATTCCCTGCTCGATCTCGTCCCGATCGTCGAAGGCGGCAACGCCAGCCAGTCCTTCGCCAATGCCGCCGATCTGGCGCGGCATGCCGAGGCCGAGGGGTTCAGCCGCTACTGGGTCGCCGAGCATCATGGGATGCCGGGGATCGCGAGCGCGGCGACATCGGTGGTGATCGCGCATGTCGGGGCGGCGACCTCGACGATCCGCGTGGGTGCTGGCGGGATCATGTTGCCCAACCATGCGCCTTTGGTGATCGCCGAGCAGTTCGGCACGCTCGACGCGCTGTTCCCGGGACGGATCGACCTGGGGCTCGGCCGCGCGCCGGGCAGCGACCAGAAGGTCGCGCGGGCGCTGCGCCGGACGCTGGAGAGCAGTTCCGACGCCTTCCCGCAGGATATCGTCGAGCTGCAGAGCTATTTCGCCGATGACGGGCAAACCGGCATTGCCGCGGTGCCTGGGGGCGGCGCGCGACCCGAGCTGTGGATCCTCGGATCGAGCCTGTTCGGCGCACAGCTCGCCGCGGCGCTCGGACTGCCCTATGCCTTCGCCTCGCACTTCGCGCCGGGATCGCTCGACGAGGCGCTCGATGTCTATCGGCGGCATTTCCGGCCTTCGGCGGTGCTCGACAAGCCGCATGCGATGGCGGGGTTCAACGTGTTCGCGGCGGACACGGATGACGAAGCGGAGTTGCTCGCGACGTCGATGCAGCAGACCTTCGTGGCCCTGCGGACGACGGGGACCGGCATTCGCATGCCGCCGCCGGTGAAGGGCTATCTCGACACGATTCCGCCGCAGGCGCGGGCGATGCTCGACCAGGTGCTGTCGTGTACCGCGATCGGCGGGCCGGAGAAGGTACGCGACGGGCTCGAGAAATTCATCGCGCGGACGCGGGTGGATGAGGTGATGCTGGTGAGCTCGATCTACGATCATGACGCCCGCAAGCGCAGCCTGTCGATCGCCGCCGAGGCAATGCGGGGGCTTTGATTCCGGCGAGCGCCGCATTTGACCAAGCCGCCGCCCGAAAGCTGCCTTGATCGCCGGGCACCAACCGCGATGACAGGGGCACGTTCAGGGGGCTGAACGAGGAGCAGACGGCGATGCCACCGCCCAAGCCTGCCACACCCAAAGCCGGGATTCGGTGCCATCTCGGCATCCACCGCCCACGCCGCCGCGACCGGCCCGGTCGCGGTGAATTCGAGACCAAGTGCCGTGACTGCGGCTGCGATCTGGTGCTGAGCCCGGTGACCGGCCGCTGGCGGTTTAGCGGGGTAATGGGTTAGGTTCACCCAAATAGGGCCGTCATGCTGAACTTGTTTCAGCATCCATCATGCCACCAGCGGCTCAGTCGCCCGTGGAGAGATGGATCCTGAAACAAGTTCAGGGTGACGGTGAATAGGGAAGGGTGGTCTTCGCTTTACCCTGCCGCCGGCAGCCTCAGCCTGACCAAGAGCCCGCCCAAGTCCTCGCTTTCCTCCAGGCTCACCGTGCCGTCGTAGATCTCGGCGACGTCGCGGACGATGGCGAGGCCGAGGCCGGTGCCGGGTTTGCCGGTGTCGAGGCGCACGCCGCGGTCGAAGATGCGGATGCGATCGGCCTCGGGGATGCCGACGCCGTCGTCCTCGATCATGATCTCGACGAAGCCGGCCTGCGCGCTGACCGTCACGAACACGCTGCCGCCGCCGTACTTGGCGGCGTTCTCGACTAGATTGCCCATGATCTCGTCGAGGTCCTGGCGCTCGATATGCGCGACGAGGTCCTTGGGGCCATCGGTGTCGATGCGGACATGCGGGTAGAGGCGCGCGACCGCGCGCTCGACCGATTCGACGCTGGGCCACACCGGCGCGCGGCTGTGCGCCGAGCCGCGGCGGCCGACCGCGCGGGCGCGGGCGAGGTGGTGGTCGACCTGGCGGCGCATCGTGCGCGCCTCGCGCACCACGGTTGCGGGCAGGTCCTGCGCCTCCGCGGTGGCGGCGTTCATGATCACGGTGAGCGGGGTCTTGAGCGCGTGGGCGAGGTTGCCGGCGTGGCGGCGAGCCTCCTCGGCCTGCTTGTCGTTGTGCGCGACGAGCGCGTTGAGTTCCTCGACCATCGGCGCGACCTCGGCCGGCATCGCGCCCTCGATCCGCGGCGTGTCGCCGGTGCGCAGCCGCTGGATGGCGAGGCGCAGCTTGCGCAGCGGGATGAGCCCGTACCAGGTCTGCAGCGCGGCCATCACGATCAGGCCGGCGGCGAGGAGCAGGAAGCTGCGCACCAGCGTCCGGCGCAGCGCGTCGATCTGCGCGTCGAGCATGTCGCGGCTCTGCGCTACTTGGAAGCGCCAGCGTATCGGTGATCCGGGAAGCTTGAGGTCACGCTCGACGACGCGCAGCCGGTGGTCCTGGAACTGGTCCGAATCGTAGGTGTGGACCTCCTGGTCCTGATGCGCCTGATCGATGCGCAGCTGGCGGTCCCACAGCGAGCGCGAGGGGAAGGGCTCGTAGCCCTTGCCGGTGACCTGCCAGTAGAGGCCCGAATAGGGTTCGAGGAAACGCTGGTCGGAAAGCTGGCGGTTGAACACGATCTCGCCCTCGGGCCCGATCTCGGCCGAGACGATCAGCGAGGTGAGGAGATATTCGAGCCCGTCGTCGAAATTGCGCGTGATCGCGCCGGTCAGCACGCGGTCGAGCGCGAAGCCGCCGCCGGTGAGCAGCAGCGTGATCCACGCCGCCGCGATCAGGATCATGCGCCGGCTGAGCGAGCCAGTGGTGCGGACATAGGGCCGCGGGGCGGGATCGCCCGGCAGGGACTCGAGCGCCGGTACCGCCGCCGCGCGGTGGACGAACGGGAAGCGGCGGTCGAAGGTCAGGCCAAACGGAAGCTCAGGCACCGGCCTCCGCCGGTTCTTCGAGGCTGTAGCCGAGGCCGCGGATCGTGGTGATCACGTCGGGGCCGAGCTTCTTGCGGATGCGCGTCACGAACACCTCGATCGTATTCGAATCGCGGTCGAAATCCTGGTCGTAGATATGCTCGATCAGCTCGGTGCGGCTGACAACCTTGCCCTTGTGGTGGAGCAGGTAGGAGAGCAGCTTATACTCCTGCGCGGTCAGCTTGACCGGGTCGCCGCCCTTGGTGACCTTGCCCGAGCGGGTGTCGAGGCGGATGTCGCCCGCGGTGAGCTCGGCCGAGGCGTTGCCCGAAGCGCGGCGGATCAGCGCGCGCAGGCGGGCGATCAGCTCCTCCGACTGGAAGGGCTTGGCGACATAGTCGTCGGCGCCGGCATCGAGCCCGGCGACCTTGTCCGACCAGCTGTCGCGCGCGGTGAGGACGAGGACCGGCGTGGTCTTGCCCTCCTTGCGCCAGCGGTCGAGCACGGTGAGGCCATCGACCTCGGGCAGGCCGAGATCGAGCACGATCGCGTCATAGGCCTCGGTCGAGCCGAGATAATGGCCTTCCTCGCCGTCGCCCGCGGTGTCCACGGCATAGCCCGCGCCTTCCAGCGTCGCCTGGAGCTGGTTGCGGAGATTGGGTTCGTCCTCGACGATCAGAACGCGCATTGGTCTTCTTCCTTCGTTGGCTGCGTCAGCCGCCCGACTGGCCCATGACCCGGCCCGAACGGGCATCGACGTCCACCCAGATGACATTTCCATTGCGCAGGAACTTGAGCGTGTAAATGCCCGTGGCCGAATCGAAGTCGAAGCCGATATATTGCGCGCCCTTGCGCGTCATGGCTGGCACGACCCGCGCCTCGATGTCGCGCAGCGGGAGCCACTTGCCCTGGATACGCCCTTCGCGCGCGGCCTCCTGGTCGGCGCGACGCACCTGTGGCGAAGCGTGCGCCGGGAGTGCGGCTGCGGCAAGCGACGCGCCGAGACAGAGTAATCCGAACATCTTCACGGGGAGTGGCATAGGTCTGAACCGTTGAATAGCTTATGAATGCAGGGGTCAGCCGCTGGCAAGCCGTAAGCGGGTTGCTCCCGGGCGTGCGCCCGCCTACCTGCGCCACGCTATGGCTGCTCCCGTCCTTTCCTATGAGAAGCTCGGCCTGATCCAGGGATCGGGCTGGCTGTTCCGTGATCTCGACATCTATGTCGGCGCGCGCGACCGGCTGGCGCTGATCGGGCGCAACGGCGCGGGCAAGACCACGCTGCTGCGGCTGATCGCCGGGCAGATCGATTCGGACGAGGGGCGGCGGACGATCCAGCCGGGCACGCGCGTGGTGATGCTGGAGCAGGAGCCGCGCATGACCGGCTGCGTCGCGCTGATGGACTATGTCCTCTCGGGCGACGACGCGCCGGCGCGGCACGAGGCAGAAGCGATCGCCGACCAGCTCGGCATCGACCTGATGCGCGAGGCGGCGACCGCGAGCGGGGGCGAGCGGCGCCGCGCGGGCATTGCGCGGGCGCTGGCCATGGACCCCGACGTGCTGCTGCTCGACGAGCCGACCAACCATCTCGACATCCATGCGATCGAATGGCTGGAGGAGTGGCTGAGCCGCTATCGCGGCGCGTTCATCGTGATCAGCCACGACCGCACCTTCCTGACCCGGCTGACGCGGCAGACCCTGTGGCTCGACCGCGGTTCGATGCGGCGGGCCGAGGTCGGGTTCGGCGGGTTCGAGGCGTGGACCGAAGCCGTCTATGCCGAGGAGCAGCGCGCGGCGGAGAAGCTCGACGCGAAGCTCAAGCTCGAAGAGCATTGGCTGCAGCGCGGCGTCACCGGGCGGCGGCGGCGCAACCAGGGGCGGCTGACCAAGCTCTACGAGATGCGCGCCGAGCGCGCGGCGATGACCGGGCCGGCGGGCGCGGCCAACCTGGCGACGGCGGCGGACGATTCGAAGACCAAGGTGGTGATCGACGCCAAGCATGCGTCGAAAAGCTATGGCGACCGCACGATCATCCGCGACCTGACGCTGCGCGTGACGCGCGGCGACCGCATCGGCATCGTCGGCAAGAACGGCGCGGGCAAGTCGACCCTGCTCAAGCTGCTGACCGGCGAGATCGCGCCCGACACGGGCAGCGTGAAGCTCGCCAAGACGCTCGATCCGGTGATCATCGACCAGCAGCGCAGCCGGATGCAGCCGGAGAGGACGGTGCGCGAGGTGGTCGCCGACGGCGGCGAGTGGATCGAGGTGCTGGGCACGCGCAAGCATATCCACGGTTACCTCAAGGAGTTCCTGTTCGAGCCGACGATGGTCGAGGCCAAGGTCGGCACGCTCTCGGGCGGCGAGCGTTCGCGGTTGCTGCTGGCGCGCGAGTTCGCGCGGCCATCGAACCTGATGGTGCTCGACGAGCCGACCAACGACCTCGACCTCGAGACGCTCGACCTGCTGCAGGAGGTGATCGCGGACTATGACGGCACGGTGCTGATCGTAAGCCACGATCGCGACTTTCTCGACCGCACGGTGACGATGACGATCGGGCTCGACGGATCGGGCACGGTCGACATGGTGGTCGGCGGCTATGCCGACTGGGAAGCCAAGCGGAAGGTGCGGACCGAGGCGAGGAAGGCGGCCCCCAAGGCCGCGCCGGTGGTCGAGGCACCGAAGCCCAAGACCAAGCTCAGCTACAAGGACCAGCGCGACTACGACCTGCTGCCCAAGCGGATCGAGGAACTGGACGCGGCGATCGCCAAGGACGAGGCGGCGTTGGCCGACCCCGATCTCTATGCCAAGGACCCGGGCAGGTTCGACAAGTTGATGGCCGGGATCGCCAGGGCGCGCGACGAGAAGGACGAGGCCGAACTGCGCTGGCTGGAGCTGGCGGAGATGGTCGAGGGATTGGGGTAAGATTATTCCTCCCCCGAGCTTGCTCAGGGGAGGGGGACCAGCCGCAGGCTGGTGGAGGGGCGGCGGGCGTAGCCCGCCGTCTGCGCGGCGGCCCCTCCGCCATCGCTTTGCGATGCCACCTCCCCTGCAGGGCAGGGGAGGAGTTAGCTCGGCACCACCACGTCGATCGCCCGCTCGGCGACTCGCACCGTTACCGGCGTGCGCGCCAACACCTCGCCGTCGATCGAGATGCGGTGGTGGGGCCGTGTATCGAGCTTCAATTCCGGCCCACGGAATTCGCGCACCGTCTGGTCGCGGGTGCGCAGGCGGAAGAAGCGCGCGTACCAGTCCCAGGCGAGGCGCCAGCGATTGCGGCCGGTGACGACCTGGATGACCATCTCGCCGCTCTCGACGCAGGCGTTGTCGCTCATCTCGACGCCGCCATGGAAGCGGCCGTTGAGGATGCGCACCTCGCTCCCCCACATGCGGTGGGTGCGCTCGCCATCGTCGACGAACACGCGGAACGGACGGAAGCGCGCAAAGCACCACACCGCCCAGGCGAGATAGCCGATGCGGCCGAGATATTTCTTGAGGTTGTGCGGCACCGACTCGCCGATCATCGGCGACAGGCCCATCGCGGCGGCGTTGGCGAAATAATCATGGTCGATCATGCCGAGGTCAACGCGGCGGCGCTTGCCGGTGGCGATCGCGCGGATCGCGCCATCGAGGTCGAGCGGGATGCCGAGCGTGCGCGCGAAGCTGTTGGCGGTACCGAGCGGGAGCACGGCGAACACCACGTCCTTGCCGACGACGTCGTCGACCACACCGGACAGCGAGCCGTCACCGCCGCCGACGATCACCATCGGCGCGCCGGAGCGGATCGCGTCGCGCACGGTATCATCGAGCAGATCGGGATCATGGACCGGGTGGGCGGCGAGGAGGCGGATGCCCGCCGCCTCGATCTTGTGGCGCGCGCGCTCGAACAAGGCTGCGCCGCGGCGCGAGCGGGCGTTGACGATCAGGACCGCCTCGCGCGGGACGGGGAGGTTCGTCGTCACGCCGCTACAACGGCCGGGAGCGGAAGCGGTTCAGAGCCGCTTCCCCGAGCGGCCCGCAAGGTCGACGACATATTGCCAGGCGACGCGGCCCGAGCGGCTGCCGCGGCGGGTGGCCCAGTTGATCGCTTCGGCCGCATCGAAGGGCAGGCCGTGGTCCTGCGCATAGGTGCGCACGATCGCGACATAGGTGTCCTGGTCGATCGCGTGGAAACCAAGGCTGAGGCCGAAGCGGTCGGCGAGCGCGAGATTGTCGTCGACGCTGTCGCGCGGGTTGATCGCGCTCGACTGCTCGGCGATGTCGCGTGGGATCAGGTGGCGGCGGTTCGACGTGACGAAAAGGCGAGCATTGGCCGGGCGCGCCTCGGCCCCGCCTTCGAGCAACGAGCGCAACGCGCGCCCGTCCGAGGCAGCGTCGAAGCCCAAATCGTCGAGGAAGATGACGAAGGCCCGAGGCGCGTCGTCGATGAGCGCGAACAGCGCGGGGAGCGTGTCGAGCGCGTCGGCCTGCGCCTCGATCAGCGCGATCTGACCGCCCTCGGCCTGCACCGCGGCGACCGCAGCCTTGGACAGCGCGGACTTGCCGGTGCCGCGCGCGCCCCACAACAGGGCGTCGTGCGCGGGAAGGCCATTGGCGAGGCGGCGGACATTTTCGAGCAGGGTCGCCTTCTGCGCGTCGATCCCGACCAGCTCGTCGAGCGGAAGCGGGGCGAAGGCGCGCGCGGGCTGAAGGAAGCCGCGGTGCCATATGTAAGCTGGGTGCGCGGCGAGATCGGGCACCGGCGGCGGCGGCGGGGCAAGCCGCTCGAGCGCGGCGGCGATGCGGTCCAGCGGGTCGCTCATGCGGGCGGCGTTAAGGGGTGGGAAGGGGAGAGGCAATGGTGCGCGGCATCGCATTGAGCTTGACCCTTGCGACAGCTAGCGTTGGAAGATGGACGAACAGATGCTTCCGATTTGGGCGTTTGCCGCGGGCCTTGGCTGGCTCGTGCTGGTTTCCGGTGCCTCGGTGGTCTATCGAAAATCGAACGGCAAGCCGATCAGACCGCGATTGCCGCCTGATGCCTTGTTCGCCGAACGCTTCGCGTCGAGCACATGGGCGAACAACTGTCTGATGGTCTCCGTCACCTCTGAAGCGTTGGAGGTGACGCCCTTCTTTCCATTCACCCTCGGCTTCCTGCCAGAGATTTACCGGCTGGATCATCGCATCCCGGTTCGCTCGATCCATAGCGTCGCGCTTCTCGATACCGGCTGGGTCAACAATGTCGTGATCCGCCACGGCCCTGACGAGCGATCGTTGAAGCTCAAGCTCCGCAACCCCGCTGCGCTGGTTCAGGCGCTGTCGCGACTCGGCGTGCGCGCCCTCCCGCGCTGAGCCTGGATCAGGCCAGCTTGGCGATCAGCGCCTCGGCGGCGCTGCGGTCGGCGAAGCCGGGGATCGCCATCGCGGCCTGCGCCTGCGCCTTCGCATCGGCATTGCGGCCCGCCTCGGCATAGGCCTGCGCCAGTTGCCAGCGCAGCATCGGGTGGCGCGGCGCGAGCGCGACCGCTTTCTGCAGCAGCTCGATCCCGCCCTCGAGATCGCCGCTCTCGGCGAGTGTCCAGCCCATCACGCCCGCGACAGCGGGGTTGGATGGTGCGAGGAGATAGGCGGCCTCGGCATAATGCGCGGCGCGCTCGGGCTCGCCCGCGCCGGCATAGGCGAAGGCGAGGTCGGCGAGCAGGCCCGCGTCGCGGTTGCCGGTGCGCAGGCGTACCGCCTCGAGCGAATCGATCGCGGCGTCATAGTCGCCCGCCGCTGTCTGCCAGCTCGCCGAGAGGCGCAGCGCAGCGAGGTTGAGCGGGTTCTGCGACAGGAACAAAGCGAGCGTGGTCGACGCCTCCTGGCGCTGGCCGGAACGGTCGAGCGCCTCGACCAGGCGGAGCATCGTCGCTTCATCGAAGCGGATGCTGGCGGCGTCCTTGTAGTAGCGCACGGCTTCGCCGGGCTGCTTGAGCAGCATCAGCGTGTCGCCAACAAGGCTGTGTGCGGCCGGGGCGCCGGGGTTGCGCTGGGCGATCTCCTGCGCCTTGGCGAGCGCCGCGCTTTTGTCGCCGCCGTCGATCAGCCCGCGGATCAGCGGGATCGCGGCGCGGGGATCGTCGGCGGGTGCGCGCTGCGCGGCGGCGGTGAGCATCGGGAGCGCGTCGTCCGAGCTGAACCACGCGGCGCCGTCGCGCGCCGGATAGGATGCGCGGTCGAAATAGCGCGCCGCGGTCTGGCGGTCGCCGATCCGCTCGTAACCGCGCGCGACGAGGCTGAGCGCATAGGCGTCGGCATCGCCGCGGGCGACTACGGGGAGCAGCGCTTCGATGCCGTTCTTCGACGCGTCCGAGCGAAGCAGCGCGGTGGCGAGCAGCTTGCGCGCGGTGATGTTCATCGGCTGGAGGCTGACGAGGTTGCGCAATTTCTCGATCGCGCGCTCGTAGCGGCCCTCCTGCAGGTCGAGTGACCCGCCGAGCAGCAGGCCGCCGGGAAGCGCGGCGACGCCGCTGCCGGCGCGCTGGAGCAGGTCGCGGGCAAGGCCGAACTGCTCGGCGCGAGCAGCGAGCACCGCCTGGAGGTAGAAAGCCTGCGGGCTGCGCGGTCGGACTTCCATCGCGCGCCGCGTGACCGCGAGCATCGCGCGAGTCTGACCCGCGTCGCCGAGCGTGGAGGCGTATTGGATCAGCGCGGCGTGGCGATAGGGATCGCGCTTGAGCGCCGCCTCGAACCAGGGAAGCGAGGCGACCAGGCCATATTGCGCGCGCACCAGCTCGCCGCGCAGGATCAGCGCGTCGGTATTGCCCTTGTCGAGCGCGGTCGCCTTGCCCGCCGCCTCGATCGCGCCGACGACGTCGCCGGCGTTGAGGCGGAAGCGGCCGAGCTCGGTCCAGGCGCCGGCGCTTTGCGGGGCGAGTTGCACGGCGGCGAGCGCGGCCTGCTGCGCGGCGGCGAGGTTGCCCATCGCGGCGAAGGCGCGGGTGCGGACGCGCAGCGCGTCGAGGCGGTCGGTCTGCGGCGCCTTGTCGCTCTCGGCGAGCGCGCGGCGCGGATCGCCCTGGAGCAGGATCGCGAGCGCCATCATCGCGTGGGCGCGCTTGGGATCGATGCCACTGTCGATCGCGCGACGCAGCGCGGCCTCGCCGGCGACACCCTCGTCGAGCGCCAGCGACGCGCGGGCGAGCGCGAGATGCGCCTCGCCCCAGCGCGGATCTGCGCGGACGGCGCTGAACGCCTGGCTGCGCGCGGCCGAGGCGTTGCTCGCCTTGAGATAGGCCTCGCTGCGCGCGAGCGCGGCGCGCGCCGCCTCCGGGTCGGGGCCGCCGGTGACGACGGAGCGGAAGGCGAGCAGCGCCACGCCGAACGCGCCGATGCACAGCGCGAACACGACGATGCGACGGAGGTTCATGCCGCGTTTGGCGGCGCCACTGCCGCGACGGCGGCGGCGGGCGCGGGGTTCAGGGCTGGAGGTCATAGGCCTTCATCAGGTCATAGAGGGTGGGGCGGCTGATCCCGAGCAGGCGGGCGGTGCCGGAGATGTTGCCGTCGGCGCGTGACAGCGCTTGCGCGATGGCGCGGCGGTCCGCTGCCTCGCGCACGGCCTTCAAGTTGATCGGGCCGGCGTCGTCGCCGGCGGATTCGAGGTCGAGATCGGCGGCGGTGACGAGCTTGCCGTCGGCCATGATCGCGGCGCGCTTCACGCGGTTCTCGAGCTCGCGGACATTGCCCGGCCAGTGCCAGGCGTCGATCGCGGCGAGCGCATCGGGCGCGAAGCTCTTGTTGCCGAGCTTCATCGCGGTGGCGTGCTTGTGCAGCAGGTGGCGCGCGAGCAGGCCGGCGTCGCCGGGACGCTCGGCGAGCGAGGGGATGCGCACGACGATCTCGGCGAGGCGGTAATAGAGGTCCTCGCGGAAGGTCGCGGCGGCGACCATCGAGTCGATATCCTGATGCGTCGCGCAGACCACGCGGGTATCGACCGCGATCGGCTTGCGCCCGCCGATACGCTCGATCACGCGCTCCTGCAGAAAGCGCAGCAGCTTGACCTGGAGCGGCAGCGGCACGTCGCCGATCTCGTCGAGGAACAAAGTGCCGCCCTGCGCCTGCTCGATCTTGCCCTCGGTGGTCTTGACCGCGCCGGTGAACGCGCCCTTCTCGTGGCCGAACAGCTCGGATTCGAGCAGGGTCTCGGGGATCGCGGCGCAGTTGATCGCGACGAACTGGCCCTTGCGGTGGCTCGCGTCGTGCAGGCCGCGGGCGAGCAGCTCCTTGCCGGTTCCGCTGGCGCCGAGCAGCATGACCGAGACGTCGGCCGGCGCGACGCGCTCGATCGTGCGCGTGACCTTGAGCATCTCGGCCGAGCCGGTGATGATCCCGCCGAGCGCGGCCCCGCCCTCGGCCTTGGCGGCGAGGCGGCGGTTCTCGGCCTCCAGCGCATGGACGTGGAAGGCGCGCGCGACGATCAGGCCGAGCGCGTCGATGTCGATCGGCTTCTGGTAGAAATCCCACGCCCCCATCGAGATCGCGCGCAGCATCGATTCGCGCTCGCCATGGCCGGAGGCGACGATGACGCGGGTGTCGGGCTTGAGCGCGAGGATCGTCTCGAGGACGGCGAAGCCCTCGCTGGTGCCGTCGGGATCGGGCGGGAGGCCGAGGTCGAGGGTGACCACCGCCGGCTCCTCGGCACGGAGCATCGCGATCGCGCTCTCGCGGTCGCCGGCGGTGAGGATCTCATAGCCCTCATAGGCCCAACGCAGCTGGCGCTGGAGGCCGGCATCGTCCTCGACGATGAGGAGTTTGGGTTTGTCGCTCATGCCGCTCGTCCAACTTCACCGTGCGCGCCGCCCGCCGCACGCAGCACCACGCGGAAGCGCGAGCCCTTGCCCTCGCTGCTCTCCACCTCGATCCGGCCGCCCATCTCGGCGGCGAGCTTCTGCGCTTCGAACGCGCCGATGCCGAAGCCGCCGGGCTTGGACGAGACGAAGGGTTTGAACAATTTGTCGCGGACGAAGGCGGGCGACATGCCGGCGCCGCGATCGATCACCTCGATCCGCGCTTCGCGCGCCTGCGCGTCGACCGCGATCGTGATCGGGGCGTCGGGGGCGCTCGCCTCGACCGCGTTCTGGACGAGGTGGCCGAGCAATGTCTCCAGCATCGCCGGATCGGCGATCGCCAGCGGATCACCCGCCACGATCACCTCGACCGGGTGCTGCGCGCGGCGCGCCTTGGCGACGCGGCGGGCGAGCGGCGCGAGCGGCACCGCGACCGGCGCTTCGGTACGGACACGGTGATGCTGCGAAAGGCGCGCGAGCATGTCGTTCATCCGCCCGGCCGAATCCTGCAGCGTCGCGACCATGTCGGCGCGGAAGGCGGGGTTGTCAGCATGGCGCTCTGCATTGCGTGCGACCAGCGTGAGCTGGCTCACCAGATTCTTGATGTCGTGCATGATGAAGGCGAAGCGGCGGTTGAACTCCTCAAACCGCTCGGCCTCGGCCAACGCCTCGAGCGCGCGTTCCTCGGCAAGGTAGCTGGCGAGCTGGCGTCCGGCGGCCTTGAGCAGGTCGAAATCCTCCCAGTCGAGCGCGCGCGGCACCGGCGGGCGAGCGAGCACGATCGCGCCGGCGAGGCGGCTGTGATGGGGGAGCGGCACGATCACCCAGGCCGGCTCCCAGGTGCGGATCGACGGCGGGATCGCCGCGGCGGCGTCTTCATTGTCGAGCTCGACGATCAGCGCCGGGTCGAGCGCGGCTTGCGGCCAGTCCTGGCCATAGGTGGCGGGCAGATCGTCGCGCGCGACGTTCCAGGCGGCGCCGACGCCGAGCCCTTCGCCCTGCGGCACCAGCAGCACGCCCGAGGACGAATCAGTGAGGTCGGCCAGCGCCTTGACGATGCGCTCGTCGAGCGGAGCGCTGCCCTCGGGCTCGCCGAGCGTCTCGGTGAAGCGCAGCCATTCGGCGCGATAGTCGTAGCGGTGGCGGAAGAAATGCTTGGCGAGCTTGACCTTGATCCAGGCGCGCAGCCACGGGCTGGAGACCAGGGTCAGGATCGCCGCGGTCGAGCCGAACACGAAGGCGGTCTGGAGCAGCCGCGCATTGTCGCCGCCGATCGCGGCAAGCGCGGTGGTGGCGAGCGCGAGCAGCGCGAAATAGAGCCCGATCGCGACGAGCGAGAGCGACTGGTAGGCGACCGTGCGCGACAGCTGCATCGGCCATTCGCCGCGCCGCTGAAGGCCCGCGGCGATCGCGGCGGCGATCAGCGCCATGGCGAGGCCGCGCACCGCGACCAGTTCGATCGGCCAGCCGGCGGTGAGCCAGGCGACGCTCAGCACGTTGATGTCGACCAGCCACATGGCGGCGAGCGCGAGCACGATCGGGCGCATGCCGGTGCGGCCGGGCGCGGCGATCGCGCTGTGCAGGCTCTGCACCAGGACGAGCGCGGCGACCGCGACCATCATGCGCAGCAGCAGCGCAGCGCGGGTGACGTCGGCAGTCATGTCCGGCGCGGCAACAGCGACGATATGAAGCGCGAGCGCGATCAGGATTACCACCACGACGACGCCATAGACGGTGCCGATCGCCGCCGGCGGGCGTTCTGAGCCGCTGCGCCGATGAAGCACGATCATGAAGCCGAGCCAGGCGAGGTTGCGCCCGCCCTCGGCGATCTTGGTCACCAGGTCGGATTCGCCGATCCCGGCGACGGCGAGCGCCCAGAGCGCGGTCAGCGCAAGCGCGGCGGCGAGCGGCTTGCGCGGCACGCCGGGTTCGGCGCGGCGCAGCGCCCACAGGCCGAGCGCGCCGAACAGCAGCGCGGCAAGCGCGTGGCTCCACAGGATCAATGTGGCGACCATGGGCATTCTTTGTCAGGTGAACGGCACCGGCTCGCTCCCCCACCCGGCCACCCATATGATACTGCCGTTGGGTGGCCGGGTGGGGGAGCGGGCCGGCGCCGCAGCGTGGACACGCCAAACATTAACGCGCGCCGTCCGGGAACAGCACGACCCGGAGCGTCTGGAGGAGGATCAGCACGTCGAGGAAGGGCGAGTAGTTCTTCGCGTAATAGAGGTCGTATTCGAGCTTGTGGCGGCTGTCCTCGATCGACGCGCCATAGGGATAGTTGATCTGCGCCCAGCCGGTGATGCCGGGCTTCACCATGTGGCGCTCGGCATAATAGGGGATCTGCTGCTCGAGATCCTCGACGAACTGGGGCCGCTCGGGACGCGGGCCGACGAAGCTCATCTCGCCCTTGAGCACGCTCCAGCATTGCGGCAGCTCGTCGATGCGGACCTTGCGGATGAAGCGGCCGACGCGGGTGATGCGCGGATCGTCTTTCTCGGCCCAGACGGCCTGGCCGGCGACCTCGGCGTCGACCCGCATCGAGCGCAGCTTAATGATGTCGAAGCCCTGGCCGTAGAGGCCGACGCGGCGCTGGCGGTAGAAGGCCGGGCCCTTGCTCTCCGCCTTCACCGCGAGCGCGCCGAGCAGGATCAGCGGCAGGCTGATCGCGAGCAGGACGAGGCTGGCGGCGATGTCGAACAGGCGCTTGAACAGGCTCGACAGCATCCGGCCCGAGGAAAAGCCGTCGGAGAAGATCAGCCAGCTCGGATTGACCGACTGCAAGTCGACGCGCCCGGTCTCGCGTTCGAGGAAGGTCGAGATCTCGTTGACATGGACGCCGGTGGTCTTGATCCGCAGCAGGTCCTTGAGCGGGAGCGCGTTGCGGCGCTCTTCCAGCGCGAGCACCACTTCGCTGGCGTTGAGCAGCACGACATGGTCGGCGAGGTTGTAGATCGCGTCGCGCGCGATCGCCTCGGGGATCGTGCGGTTGGGCTCGCTCATCGCAACATAGCCGACCACGACGAAGCCGGCGCCGGGCTTCTTGGACAGCGCCTTGAGCCGCTCGGCGCGCGCGCCGGCGCCGAGCACGACGACGCGGCGCTTGAACACCTGGCTGCCCAATGTCTTGCCGAGCAGCAGGCGGAGCAGAAACAGCAACGCCAGCGCGGCGAGCATCGCGTAGAGCAAGTTCGAGCGCCAGAAGGTGAGCGCGGGAAACAGAAAGAAGATCA
Source organism: Sphingomonas sp. BT-65 (assembly GCF_026107375.2). Classification (NCBI taxonomy): domain Bacteria; kingdom Pseudomonadati; phylum Pseudomonadota; class Alphaproteobacteria; order Sphingomonadales; family Sphingomonadaceae; genus Sphingomonas; species Sphingomonas sp. BT-65. Next base: position 1,650,526 of record NZ_JAPCIA010000001.1, on the reverse strand, counting down.
CCGACAGGAAGATCGTGCCGAGCGACACCGCGACCAGCAGCCGCGCGGTGGCGACACGGATCGACTGCAGCGAATCCGCGCCATAGACGCCCACCGCCATCATCGCGATCTCGAGACTGACGGCAAAGCTCGTCATCTGGAAGATGCGCGTGTGGATCGGCTCCACCTTCATCCCGATCTGGTGCGCACGATAGATCCAGCCGAATTCGGCCGCGACCACCAGCAGCGCGACGTCGAACAGCGCCAGCAGCAGCACCGCATTGGGGATATAGTGTTTGAACAGGCGGATCATGACGGCCAATTCCTACACGGCGAGTGTAAACAAATCCGACACCGCACGCCCGTGTCGGCGAAATTGACGAAGAAATGCTGAACGCCAGGAAATCCGGGCTGCGATAAGTGTTTGGCGCGACGAACGCGCCCAGCTAGAGCGCGCGGTCAGGAGGATTTGCATGACCGACCACAAGCCGATTGTCCCCGTGATCCTTTCCGGCGGTTCGGGAACCCGGCTGTGGCCGATGTCGCGGCCCGAGCGGCCCAAGCAAATGATGGCGCTGACGGCTGAGGAGACGATGCTCCAGCTGACGGCGCGCCGCACGCCGGCGGGCGAGCGGTTCGCCGCGCCGATCATCGTCGCCAACGCGCTGCACGCCGACATGGTCGAGGAACAGCTCGGCGCGGTCGAGGCACGGGCGCAGGCGCTGATCCTCGAGCCGATGGGGCGCAACACCGCGCCCGCGATCGCGCTTGCGGCGATCGCTGCGGGAGGCGGGAGCGACCCGCTGCTGGTGATGCCCTCGGACCATGTGATCGGCGACGTCGCTGCCTTCCACGCCGCGATCCACGCCGCGATGCCCGCCGTGGACGAGGGGTGGCTGGTGACGTTCGGCATCGCGCCTGACGCGCCCGAGACCGGCTATGGCTATATCCAGGTGGGCGACGCGATCGGCGCGGGGATCCACCAAGTCCGGCGCTTCGTCGAGAAGCCCAAGCGCGAACTTGCCGAAGCAATGATTGCCGCGGGGGATCATGCGTGGAACGGCGGCATCTTCCTGTTCCAGGCGAACACCTATCTCGACGCGCTCGCCGCATTCGCGCCGGATATGCTGGCGGCGGCACGGGCATCGATGGACCGGGCGGTGCGCGAGGGCACGCGCGTCCTTCCCGACGCTGCCGAGTTTGCGAAATCGCCGTCTGATTCGATCGACTATGCGGTGATGGAGAAGGCGACGCGGGTTGCGGTGGTGCCGGTGAGCATGGGTTGGTCCGACGTCGGCAGCTGGGACGCGCTGCACGCGATCAGTGACCGCGACGCGGCAGGCAATGCCCATCGCGGCGAGGTGGTGGCGATCGACACCGTCGACTGTCTGGTGCGCGCCGGCGAGGGCAAGCGCGTCGCGCTGGTCGGCGTCTCCGACCTGATCGTGGTCGCCGATGGTAACGATGTGCTGATCCTGCCGCGCGGCCGCAGCCAGGACGTCAAGCGCATCATCGAGGCGATGAAGCATAGCAGCTAGGGCTCAAACACGATCGTGACCCCGTCGAGCGGCCGCGCGCGGGCGAGCAGCGGGGGCGGGATCGGCTCGCCGTCGATCAGGATGTAGAGGCGGCCGGGCACCACCTCGCCCCTGCGGAAGGCGTCGGTTTCCGCGTTCTGGCGCGCATTGCTGGCGAGCGAGGGGCGGGCGGCATAGACGGCGCGGACCGGGACCCGCGCCCTCGCCGCGCGCCACGCGACTTCCTGGAAGACGCCGAGGCCCTTGGTCACGTCGCCCGGGACAAAGGCGATGTCCTTCGCCTGCGCGACCAGCCGGTCCCATTCGGGCGAGGCGGTGCGGACGTAGAGCGGCGCGCCGCGTGCTTCGGTGCTCTGGGCGCGGATCGATCGCGCCATCGGGATGAGATCGGCCGCCTGCACGACCGCGAGCGCGGCGATGACGAGGCCGGCGCGGCGCGGCTCCAGGCGGTAGAGGATGCGGATACCAGCGAACACCAGCACATAGGCGACCGGCCAGAACAACCGGCCCGAAGCGCGGACCGCGTCGAGTGTCATGGCGAGGTCGGCGGGTAGCTGGAATCGCGGAAGCTTCTGTCCGGCAAAATCGGGATAGGTGCTGATCGCGAGCAGGGTGAGGACGGCGAGCGCCGGGACCAGCCATTTGAGCCGCGCAAGGCTGTCGGGCGCATCCGCCGCCGGGCGGGGCAGGCGACGCGCGAGGATCGCCGCGAGCGGCAACAAGATCAGCAGGCCGAGTCCCAGATACTGGAACCCCTCGAATCCGCGCCCGGGGCGCTGTTCGATCGCGGGCAGGAAGGTCGAATAGGTCTCGACCCCCGGGTTCCACAGCGCGTCGAGCGGCATCGCAAACGCGCCGTAATTACCCGAGGGCCAGTGCGGCTCGAACACGCCCAGGCTCCAGGCGATGCCGCCGACCATTGCGAGGATCGCGGCGCATTCGGCGAGAAGACGGGGTGCTCCCCGGCGGTCATTCCACAGCCGCTCGAGCATCGCGCTCGCCCAGATCGCGCCGACCATCACCAGCAGATAGGAGTGGATGAACGCGGTGACAGCGATCAGCACCGCCCAGCCGTTGTTCGAGCCGGCACGCGCAGGATCGGTGAAGCGCCACAGCGACCACAGGATCAGCCAGTGCGCCATCAGGTTCACATGGACGACGCGGTTGAACAAGGTCGGCAGCGCTGCGAGCAGCAGCACGCCGCACCACAGCGCCAGCGCCTTGGGGGCGTGGCGGCGCAGCAGCAGCCAGGCGAAGAACAGCTGGAGAAACAGGCAGGCGAGCAGCCACCAGCCGATCAGTTGCGCGTCCGCAGGCAGCAGGCTGCGCAAGGGAAAGGCCAGCATCGAGAGCAGCGGATTGCTGTCGGTGAACAGCAGCCCGACCCCCTCGGGCGCGTTGAGCAGGCGGGTATGCAGGAAGCCGGGCGCGGGATCGTGCAGCCAGGCGTGGAGGCCGAGCGCATTCTCGCCATTGTCGCTGCCGCGCAGCAACCAGGCGACATTGGAGATGTCGAGGATCTGCCAATGGAAGAACACGCCGAACAACGCCAGCGCGAGCGCGGCGAGCAGCGCCAGCGGCCCGAACGAATCCGTGGTAGCCAGGCCGCTGCCGCGCCGGAAGCTGTCAAAACTCACACTACGTCCCCCCCGGCTTGCCCCCTGCCACAGCTTCGCCGCGAAGGTGAAGGCTGAACCGGGTGAGCATCGGGAACGGCATGGCGGCGAGGCAAGCAAAGCAATTCCAACATTGCAAGGTCCCAGACCGCGCGGACGATGCGGCGGCATGACTTGGCCAGCGTGTGTTCGATGAAAAATGGGGTTCGGTGTGCCGGTCAGCGCGTGATGCGGCGCAGCACCGCGCGGGCCGCGCGGGCCGCGCCCTGTGACAGGCCGCCGATGCTGCGCAGATTGTAGAGGCGCAGGCGATAGCGCTTGCGCCGCCGGTCCATCCACTCCGCCTTGTAGGGTTCGTCGCCATTGCCATAGTCGATCACCACCGGGCGGTCCTGGTCGAGGACATGGCGGAACATCGCCACCGAGAGTAGCGTGCCCGGCGAATGCTCGCGCTCGCTTTCGAGATAGGCGAGCTTGTGGATCGTGGCGGTGCCGTTTTCGACCGTCCAGAATTGCGCGGCGACCGGCACGCCGTCGCGCCGGGCGATGCCGAGGCGCAGCGTGCCGGCGGCGCCCTCCTGCGCGGCGGCGGCGCGGAGGAAGGCGGGCGCGCCCTCGTCCGGTTTCCAGCTCTGCGCGTAGACCGCCTCATAGGCATCCCAGGCGGCATCGTCGAAGCGGTCGAGCACTTGCGTGGTGAAGGGCGAGTTCTTGGTGCGGCGGCGGACGGTGTTGCGCAACTTGGACGGGCGGTTGGCCCAATAGGCCTCGAAATCGAGGCCGGCGGTGTCGGCGACCCAGTTTGCGGCCTCGACATGCTGCGCGGCGAGCCAGCCCTGCGCGCGGAAGGCGTGCTGGATCTGCGCGGCGGTCTCGGCTTCGAGCGGCCACAGGCTGAGCGTGTCGAAGCGGCGGCGGAGCAGGCGCGCGGCTTCGCCCAGCAGGCGGGCCTGGGCCTCGGCATCTGCGTCCGGCGTGAACAGCGGCGCAAAGGCGAGCGTGTACCAGCTGGCAAGCGCGCGGCCATGGCCGGCTCCGCAATCGCGCAGCGGCAGCCACGCCGAGGCCGTCGGCTCGTGCACCGCCGCGATCGCGAGCGGCTCGCCCGGGTAGATGTGCGCGTGAGTCAGCGCGAGCCAGTCGTGCCGGTCGTAGAATCCGGGCTGCGCCGCGCGATCGAGCGCCCCGGCCGCATCGCGCGCGAGATCGTCGAGCGAATCGAGGATTCGCACGTCGTCGCGCAGGGCGGCGAGGGGCAGCGCCGCGTTCATTGCGGCTCGGGGTTTCCGGTCAGGCGCCTCGCCTTGGCGAGCGCGCGCCAGGCATAGGCCTTGAACAGATTCTGCCCGGGATGGCGTGCCGGCATCGCCGGGTTGAGGCCCGCCTTGCGGAGCAGCCGATTGAAGGCATGGGCATCGGATTCGCGATAGCTCCATTCGGAGCGCCAAGTGACCGACAGCGACACCGAGGTGGCTGGGCCGTTCTGCACCCAGTGCGGCGCCTTGACGGGGACGTAGAGGCCTTCGCCCGGCGTAAGCTCGATCGGCTGGCCCTTGGCCAGGAATTCGTCGCGATAGGGCAGGTTGCGGTGCGCGCCGCGATGGAACTCCTCCTGCAGCGCGCCTGGCGTCAGCTCGGGATCGTCGGCGGGGAAGAGCGTCATCGTCTTGGAGCCGCGCAGCTGGAGCAGAATGTTGTGCTCGGGGTCCATGTGGAAGGGCGTCACGGCGTTGGGCGAGGAGACGAAGATGAATGCCTCGCGCTTGATCATCGCGCCGGTGCGGGCAGTTACGACCGGTTCGAGCTCGTCGAGGATCTCATCGAGCAATTGGCGGTAGACCGCGTCCTGCTCGACGAACTTGAGCACCATCCACGAGCCGTTCGCCTCAATCGAGCGGATCGACTCCGCGACCGACAGGCCATTGTGCTGGACGGTCGACGGATCGACCTCGATCGGCAGGTCGGCGAGGTTCTGCTCGACATCGACCGGGCGGATGCGCTGCGACAGCGCGACCAGCGATTCCAGCTCGAACAGTGGATGGCCGACGAGGCCATGAGCGATCTTGCCCGGCTGCTCGGGATAGAGGTTGGCGAAGCGCGCGCAGGCGTCGGCATCGAATACCGTACCGGGCACGAGGCGGGATGCGGGGGCGTTCATTCTTCGATCTCCGGGGGAGCGGACGGGCGCTGGCGGCGGGCGCGCAGCGCATCGGCGGCACGCTCGACGGCGCGGGCGGCGTGGAACAGGGCACGGCTGCGCCAGCCGGCGAAGGGGAGCGTGACGCGGACGATCGCGCGGCGCTCGCCCCACAGGCTGTCGATCATCGGATGGTCGGCGCTCGCGCAGCTATCCATCCAGGCGATGCCGGGGCGGTTGAGGATCGCGAGATTCTCCAGCTGGACCAGCACGCCGGGCGAATAGCGCGCGAATTCCTCGTCGAACGCGGTCTTGAACGAGAAGGAGCCGGGGGCGGCGAGGAAGTTGACCAGCATCGCCAGCGGGCGCTCGTCGAGGTCGAGGCGCAGCAGCTCCAGCCGGCCCGCGTCGAAGGCGCCGGTGAGGGCGTCGCGGAAGAAGGCGGCGGTGTGCGGCTGGCAGGCGAGCGCCGATCCGCTGCGGCCCTTCCAACCCGATTGCTCGAGCGCGAGATAGGTGTCGATCCAGCCGGGCAGGTCGTCGCGGTTCGTCAGGCGCGTGTTGGTGACAGCGCCCAGTTCGGCGAGGCGCGACTGGAGGCGCTTGATCTCCTTGCGCTTCTTCTTGCGGACGGTGGCTTCGTAATAGGCCTGCGGCGAGAGGGTGGTTTCGAGCAGCGCGCGTTCGATGCGGTGGACGGTGTCGCACGGGCGGCCCGCAACGGCGAGCAGGGCGCGGTGGACCGGGCCGTTCTCGACCAGGCCGGTGAGGTGGAGCAGACCGGTCGCCTGCGGATCGGCATCCAGCGTGGCGAGGATCAGCGTCCAGGCGGCCTGCTCATGACCGCGGCGGAGCAAGGGACCGCCGAGGAAGCAGTGATAGTGGAGCCAGTTCTCGACGTGGCGGATCGGCAGGCGGCCGTAGCGTGGCTTGGTCGTGAGCGGGAGCAGGCCGATCAGCTGGCCAGCGTCACGGACGGCGAGGAGGCGGCCGTCCGGGCCGGGATGGAGGTGCGCGGCACCGGCGGACACGAACCAGCGCTCGGCGAAGACATTGGGCTCGGCGGCGTTGGCGGCGAGATCGTCCCATTGCGCGGCGAAGGCGGGCGAGACCGGGCCGAGGGGCAGGAATTCGACGGGCGCGGCGATGCGTGGCGGTGGAATCGCCTGCGCTGCGCTTCTGTCGATGGCCGTCGCCGCGTTCATGACCGCTCCCACACCAGTCATCGGGCAACTAGCGGCGAAGCGTTAAATTTCGGGAAGCGGCCAAGAGAAAGGGCCGGCGGATCGCTCCGCCGGCCCTTCCTGTTTGCCTTGGTGGCGGGACTTAAAAATCCATCCCGCCCATGCCGCCGCCGGGCATCGCCGGCATCGCGGGCTTGTCTTCCGGCAGCTCGCTCACCGCCGCTTCGGTGGTGATGAGCAGGCCGGCGACCGAGGCCGCGTTCTGCAGCGCGGTGCGGACCACCTTGGTCGGGTCGATCACGCCGGCAGCCACGAGGTTCTCGTACACGTCGGTCGCGGCGTTGAAGCCGAACGAGGTGTCGGTCTGGTCGAGCAGCTTGCCCGACACGACCGCGCCGTCGTGGCCGGCATTCTGCGCGATCTGGCGAACCAGCGAGGTCAGCGACTTGCGGACGATGTCCACGCCGCGAGTCTGGTCCTCGTTCTCGCCCTGGAGGCCGTCGAGCGCCTTGGTCGCATAGAGCAAAGCCGTGCCGCCACCGGGGACGATACCCTCTTCGACGGCCGCGCGCGTTGCGTGCAGCGCGTCGTCGACGCGGTCCTTGCGCTCCTTGACCTCGACTTCCGAAGCGCCGCCGACCTTGATCACGGCGACGCCGCCGGCCAGCTTCGCCAGACGCTCCTGGAGCTTCTCGCGGTCATAGTCCGAAGTGGTGACTTCGATCTGCTGGCGGATCGCGTCGGTGCGGCCCTTGATCGCGTCATGCTCACCGGCGCCATCGACGATGGTGGTGTTGTCCTTGTCGATCGTGACGCGCTTGGCGGTGCCGAGCATGCCGAGCGTGACGCTCTCGAGCTTGATGCCGAGATCCTCGCTGATCACCTCGCCCTTGGTCAGGACGGCGATGTCCTCGAGCATCGCCTTGCGGCGATCGCCGAAGCCCGGCGCCTTGACCGCCGCGACCTTGAGGCCGCCGCGCAGCTTGTTCACCACGAGCGTGGCCAGCGCCTCGCCCTCGATGTCCTCGGCGATGATCAGGAGCGGGCGGCCCGACTGTACCACGGCCTCGAGGATCGGCAGCATCGCCTGGAGCGACGACAGCTTCTTCTCGTGGATCAGGATGTACGGATCGGTGAGCTCGACCGCCATCTTCTCGGGGTTGGTGATGAAGTACGGGCTGAGGTAGCCGCGGTCGAACTGCATGCCCTCGACGACGTCGAGCTCGAACTCGAGACCCTTCGCCTCTTCGACGGTGATCACGCCTTCCTTGCCGACCTTCTCCATCGCTTCCGCGATCTTCTCGCCGACTTCGCGGTCGCCATTGGCCGAGATGATGCCGACCTGGGCGATCTCGTTCGAACCGCTGACGGCCTTCGAGCGCGCCTTGACGTCCTCGACGACCTTGGTGACGGCGAGATCGATGCCGCGCTTGAGGTCCATCGGGTTCATGCCGGCGGCGACCGACTTCATGCCCTCGCGCACGATCGCCTGGGCGAGCACGGTCGCGGTGGTGGTGCCGTCACCGGCGATGTCGTTGGTCTTCGAGGCCACTTCGCGCACCATCTGCGCGCCCATGTTCTCGAACTTGTCCTTGAGCTCGATCTCCTTGGCGACGGTGACGCCGTCCTTGGTGATGCGCGGCGCGCCGAAGCTCTTGTCGATCACGACGTTGCGGCCCTTGGGCCCCAGCGTGACCTTCACCGCGTCGGCGAGGATGTCCACGCCCTTGAGAATGCGCTCGCGCGCGTCGCGCGAGAATTTGACGTCCTTGGCTGCCATGTGACTGCCCTTTCAAAAACTGGAAGTTGACGAAGTGACACGAATGACGGGTTGTCAGGCGGTCAGCCGATGATCCCGAGAATGTCCGATTCCTTCATGATCAGCAGGTCTTCGCCGTTGACCTTGACCTCGGTGCCCGACCATTTGCCGAACAGGATGCGGTCGCCCGCCTTGACGTCGAGCGGGGTCACCTTGCCATCCTCGGCCTTGGCGCCCGAGCCGGCGGCGACGACTTCGCCCTCCTGCGGCTTTTCCTGGGCGGTGTCGGGGATGATGATGCCGCCGGCGGTCTTGGCCTCGGCCTCGACGCGGCGAACGAGCACGCGGTCGTGCAGCGGACGGAAGTTCATGGAGCGCTCCTGAACAGTGGTTGATAGCGTTGTTGGCACTCCCCTGAAGCGAGTGCCAGCGGCTGGCATATGGATGTACCTCGGGGCGCCGTCAACGGGTCTGCGGCGGGGCGGGCGAAAGAATCAGTCGGAGGAGAAGAGCGGCTCCCGCCCACCTCTGTGTTGCTTTGGTAACACAGGGCGGTTAGGGGTTGCTCCGAGGCCCTGCCTGTGCGTCAAGGGACGCGGGGCAATCCGAGGAGCACAAGCAAGTGAAACTGGTTCGCGGCGCATGGAAGCTGCTGGTTGGCATCAAGGACGCGCTGGTCCTGCTGTTCATGCTGCTGTTCTTCATCGCGCTGTTCGCGATCCTGTCCGCCCGGCCCAATCCGGCGGCGGTGCGCGACGGAGCGCTGGTGCTCAACATCGATGGCATGATCGTCGAGCAGCCGAGCGAGGCCGATCCGTTCGCCGCGCTGGGCGGCAACGAGGGCCCCCGTGAGTATCGCATGCGCGACCTGGTGCGTGCGCTCGACGCCGCCAAGGGCGACAGCCGCGTCAAGGCGGTGGTGCTCGATCTCGACCGGTTCATGGGCGGCTATCCGGCGGCGGTCGCCGAAGTCGGCGAGGCCGTGGCGCGGGTGCGCGCGGCGGGCAAGCCGGTGCTGGCCTATGCCACCGGCTATACCGACAGCGGCTATCTGCTGGCCGCCAATGCGAGCGAGGTCTGGGTCAACCCGCTGGGCGGCACGCTGTTCACGGGCCCAGGCGGATCGCGCCTCTATTACAAGGGGCTGATCGACAAGCTCGGCGTCACCACGCACGTCTACAAGGTCGGCAAGTTCAAGTCGGCGGTCGAGCCATATATCCTGACCGGCCAGTCGCCCGAGGCGCGCGAGGCCAACGAAGCGCTCTATGGCGCGATCTTCGGCCAGTGGCAGGAGGCGGTGGCCAAGGCGCGGCCCAAGGCGCGGATTCGCGAGACGATCACGCAGCCCGATATGGTGGTCGCGGCCGCCAACGGCGACATCGCGCTCGCCAACGAGCGGATGGGGCTGATCGACAAGCGCGGCGACCGGCTGGCGTTCGGCAAGCGCGTCGCCGAGATCGCAGGCGCCGATGCGGGCAAGCCGGCGGGCAACTTCAAGGCGATCAAGCTCGCCAACTGGCTCGAGGCCAACCCCGCGCCCAAGACTGGCGACGCGGTCGGCGTGATCACTGTCGCGGGCGAGATCGTCGACGGCAAGGCTGGCCCGGGCACCGCGGGCGGCGACACCGTCTCGGCGCTGCTGCTCAAGGGGCTGGCCGAGAAGAAATTGAAAGCGCTGGTCGTGCGCGTCGACTCGCCGGGCGGTTCGGCGCTGGCATCCGAGCGCATCCGCCAGGCGATCCTCCAGGCCAAGGCGCAGGGGCTGCCGGTGGTGGTCTCGATGGGCAGCCTCGCCGCGTCGGGCGGCTATTGGGTGTCGACCCCGGGCGACGTGATCTTCGCCGAGCCCAACACGATCACCGGATCGATCGGCATCTTCGGCATCATACCGACCTTCGAGAACACGCTCGCCAAGATCGGCGTGACCAGCGACGGGGTGAAGACCACGCCGCTGACCAGCCAGCCCGATTTCTACGCCGGCACGAACGAGGTGACCGACCGCATCCTGCAATCGGGCATCGAGCAGGGCTATCGCCGCTTCGTCGGCCTCGTGTCGCAGTCGCGCAAGCTGACGCCGCAGCGGGTGGACGAGATCGGCCAGGGCCGGGTGTGGGACGGCGGCACCGCGCGCCAGCTCGGGCTGGTCGACCGGTTCGGCAATCTCTCCGATGCGGTCGCGGAGGCGGCGAAGCGCGCCAAGCTCGATCCCGCCAAGGTCCATGCGGTGTATCTCGAGAAGCAGCCGAGCTGGTTCGAGCAGCTGCTGGCGGGCTTTGCCGCGGGCAGCGGCGAGGAAGAGGACGAGGAGGCGGCTCCGGCCGAGAGCGGCGGCGACATCTATGCCCGCATCGCGGCCGAGCGGCGCGCGGTGTTCGGCCAGGCGCTGGGCGACGCCAAGCGGCTGGCGACGGGCTCGTCGATGCAGGCGCGCTGCCTGGAATGCGGGGCGTTCGGCCCGGCGGCAGCGACGATGCGCGCGGATGCCCGGCTGATCGACCTCGTGCTCGCGAGGATCGGCCTGTGATCCAGCTTCGCGCCGCCGAGCCCGCCGACGCCGCAGCGATCGCCGCGATCTATGCACCCTATGTGCTGACCGGCACGGTGAGCTTCGAGTTCGATCCGCCCGACGCGCGGCAGATGCGCAGCCGGATGGAGTCCTCCGACGGCCTCTATCCGTGGATCGTGGCGACCAATGGCGAGGGCAAGGGCGTGCTCGGCTATGCCTATGCCACGCGCTTCCGCGAGCGCGCCGCCTATCGCTATGTCGTCGAGACTTCGGTCTATGTCGCCGGCGCGGTGCAGGGGCAGGGGATCGGGCGGCTGCTGTACGAGGCGCTGGTCGACACGCTGCGTGCGCAGGGCTTCACCCAGGCGGTCAGCGTAATCTCGCTGCCCAACGACAATTCGATCCGCGCGCACGAACAGGTCGGCTTCCGCCGCGCCGGCCAGCTGCGCGAGATCGGGTTCAAGGAGGGGCGCTGGATCGACATCGGCATCTGGCAGTGCGAGCTCAACGATGCGGTGACGCCGCCGGTCGAGCCCAAGCCGTTCAGCGAAGTCGGCGTGGTGCGCGACTGACGGCGCGCATCGCCATTCTTTCCACGTTAAGAATGACTTGGTAGCGGTAGCGCGCTAAGCTTGGCGCGCCATGCAGACTCCCCTCACGCACCGGATCGTGGTTGACCGCCCGCGCAAGCTGGTGATCGTCGAGGTGCATGCGATCCTCTCGCCAGAGGATGCCGGTTGGGTGGGCGAGGAATTGCGCGCCGCGATCCGGACGTTCGGGGACGAGGTCGGCCAGCATGTGACGCTGTATGACGTGAGCGGCGTGGCGGCGGTGCCGACGGCGACGATCGACATGCTGATGCATACCTTCGACAATCCGGCGGTGCGCGCGCTCTGGGCGCGCAAGGTCGCGTTCGTCGTGACGAATGCGACGGGACGGATGCAGGTCAAGCGCCTCCAGAAGGTGCGGCCCGATTTCGGCATCTTCGGGGTACGCGAGGAAGCGGTCGCGTGGCTGCTGGAGCCCTAGACCTAGCGCTTGCCGCGATAGGCGGGCAGCTTGATCTTCCATACGATCGCGGCGGCGCGCAGCGCGAAACCGGCGGCGGCGGCGATCACCGCGGCGGCCAATAGCGGCAGCCCGGCAAGCGTCAGTAGGATGTAGAGGCCCGAGGCGAGCGCGGCGGCGGTGACGTAGAGCTCGGGCCGCATCAGGATCGAGGGCTCGCCCGCCAGCACGTCGCGGATGATGCCGCCGCAGCAGGCGGTGAGCACGCCCATCAGCGCGGCGGGCACGGGCGGGATGCCGAAGCTCAGCGCCTTGGCCGCGCCGAACACGGCATAGGCGGCGAGGCCGAGCGCATCGAGCCAATCGAGCGCCGCGCCGTGCCACCAGCGCTGCGGCGTGATCCAGATGACCAGCGCGACGCCGAGGCAGATCGCGGCGACATAGGGGTGGTGCGTCCACCACACCGGCGCGCCGATCAAGAGGTCGCGGATCGTGCCGCCGCCGACCCCGGTGATCAGCGCGAAGAAGGCGGCGGTAACGAGAGTCTGGCCGCGTCCCGCCGCCGCCAGCGCGCCGGTGGCGGCGAACACGGCGATGCCGAACAGGTCGAGCCAGGGCAGGACGTTGCCGAGCTGGGCCAGAGCGAGAGGTGCGGCAGGCGGAGTCATCGCCTCCGTCTAGCCGAGGGCGTGGCGGCGATGAAGCTGGTTAGGGCACGATCCGGAAATTGTAGGTGTAGGTCGCCTGCGGGGCGCTGCGCACGCCGGCGATCGTCACGGTATAGCTGGTGTTGGCGGCGAGGCCGGTGACGCGCCACTGGATGTTGTTGGCGATGCCGTAGCCGTCATTGTCGCGCGTGATGTTGGTGACCGGCAGGTCGCCCGAGGGACCGCGAACCGTGACGGTGGCGGCGGAGAAATCGACCGACCGATCGGCGCCGTTGTTGGTGCTGCTGGGGATGACCGAGAAGGATAGATAATCGGTCAGCGCGAAATAACGCGCGGGATAGTCGCCCTGCGGGAAGCCGACGAACGGCGGGACGATCGAGGGGGCGGGGCCGGCGGTCGCGAAGCTGAACACGCGCATCGATGCGGTGGTGGCGCGGCGGCCATCGGGCAGCAGCCCCGAGACGCGGCCGTACGAGGTCTTGCGCAGGAACGGGTGGAGGATCCAGCGGCGATGGCCGAGCGAGGCGGTGCCGCCCTCGCGCAGCCAGCCGGCGAGCAGATCGTCCTCGCTGTCGAAACCGAGGCCGGTGCCCCAGCCGCCGATCAGGTTGCTCGCCCCCGCCCCGGCCGCGCCGCCGCTGGTGTAGCAGCGCCAGCTGGTCGGCGGGGTGTGGCTGAGCGCGACGTTGGCCGCCATCATCAGCGAGGATTCGGCCTGCTGGACGTCCTCGTCGGTCGAATAGACGACGGGCGCCAAGCCGTGGCGCGCGCGGATCTCGTTGAGGCGAGCGAGGAACTCGGCTCCGACCGCGGCCTTGAGCGTGCCGGCGCGGCACCCGGCGATGTCGGGCTGGACGTCGTAATAGCCGGCGACGCCCGCCCAGCTGGTTGGTAGCGGCGATGCGGAGGGTGAGGGGCTGGGACCCGGCGTCGGGGCCGGCGACGTCGGGGTCGGCGTGGGGGTGACGACCACGCCGCTGCCCCCACCACCCCCTCCGCCTCCGCCACCGCCGCAGCCGGCGAGGAACAGGGCAAGGGTGAGGACGGGAAGGGCGTGGACGTGACTGCGCATCAGCGCAGAACGCGCCGGTTCGTCGCGGGGGTCCAGGTTAGCGCACCGCTAACCGCGTTTCCCCCTCGTTTCCCCCGCACGATGCCGCCGGATCATCGCTGCCGGCTAACCGGCGGCCTTTGCGAGCTTCTTGGGCCAGTCGACGGGGCCGTGGACGAAACGATCGCGCAGTGCCTCGAGCGACATGCGGTTGCCCTGGCGGAAGAAACCGAGCAGCGCGTCACCCGCCGCGCCCGCCGGATAGTTGACGCTACTCAGGCGAATCCGAGTCTGCTTGCCGTTGATTGCCTCGATCTCGAAAAAGCTGGTGACGCCGAGATAGGCTTTGCCATGCGGGAAGCCGGCGGGCACGCGCGTGGTGCGATAGACGAGGATGCGGCCGGGCAGGCGAGCGATGAAGCGGTTGACGATGTTCGTCGCATCGCCCGGTTTCGCGGTGAGGCTGTACGCGGTCTCAATCGCATCCGGATCGGCGGGATCGCTCCATGCGCTGGGGACGGCCCAGCTTTTCCAGCCCTCCACGGTTGCAACGGCAGTCCAGACCTGATCGGCCGGCGCAGGGACGATCAGCGCGTGCATGAGCGTGCGCGAGCCGTCGGCCTCGACCTTGATGCTCTCGGTGACCTGCGCGGTAGCGGAGAGAGGCAGAAGGCACAGGGCGAGGAGGAAAGCGATCAGGCGAAGCATGGCCGAGTCCTTTCGGAGGCGATGCTCGCACAGAACAGCTCTTTCGTCACCCCGGCCCTGTGCCGGGGTGATGAATGCGATCAGATATGGATCGGCTTGCCGGTCACCGCCATCGCCGCTTCCTTGATCGCTTCGCTGTGCGTCGGGTGGGCGTGGCAGGTATAGGCGATGTCCTCGCTGGTCGCGCCGAACTCCATCGCCTGCGCGGCCTGGGCGATCATCGTGCCGGCAACGCTGGTGATGATCCACACGCCGAGCACGCGATCGGTCTTGGCGTCGGCGATGACCTTCACGAAGCCGTCGGGCTCGTGGTTGGTCTTGGCGCGGCTGTTGCCGGCCATCGGGAACTTGCCGACCTTGACCTCGCCGCGGCTCTTGGCGGCTTCCTCGGTGAGGCCGACGCCCGCGATCTCGGGCATGGTGTAGACCACCGAGGGGATCACGTCGTGGTTCACGATGCCGGTGAGGCCGGCGATGTTCTCGGCCACCGCGATGCCCTCGTCCTCGGCCTTGTGCGCGAGCATCGGCCCGGGGATGACGTCGCCGATCGCCCAGATGCCGGGGACCGAGGTCTTGAAGCTGTGGTCGGTCTCGATCTGGCCGCGCTGGTTGGTCGCGAGGCCGGCGGCTTCGAGGTTCAGGCCATCGGTATTCGGCTTGCGGCCGATCGATACGAGGACGTTGTCGGCCTCGATCGTCTCGGCAGCGCCGCCTGCGGCGGGCTCGATCGTGACCGTCGCCTTCTTGCCCTTGACCGCGACGCCGGTGACCTTGGTGCTCGTCTTGAACTCCATGCCCTGCTTCTTGAACAGGCGCGCGGCTTCCTTGCGCACATCGGCGTCGAAGCCGGGCAGGATCTGGTCGAGATATTCAATGACGGTGACCTTGGCGCCGACGCGGCGCCACACGCTGCCGAGCTCGAGCCCGATCACGCCGCCGCCGATGACGACGAGATGCCCGGGAACCTTGGCCAGCTCGAGCGCGCCGGTGCTGTCGACGACGACCTTCTGGTCGATCTCGACGCCGGGAAGCGGGGTGACCGACGAGCCGGTGGCGATGACGATGTTCTTCGCGCGGACCTCACGGTCGCCGACCTTGACGCTGTCCTTGCCGGTGAACGCGGCATAGCCCTTGAGCCACTCGACCTTGTTCTTCTTGAACAGGAACTCGATGCCGCCGGTCAGGCCCTTGACCGCGTCGAGGCGCTGCGCGTGCATCGCCTCGAGGTCGAGCTCGACCTTGCCGAGCTTGACGCCGAGCTTGGCGAGCGCGCCGCCCGCGGCTTCCTCGTACAGTTCGGACGCGTGGAGCAGCGCCTTGGACGGGATGCAGCCGACGTTGAGGCAGGTGCCGCCGAGCGTCTCGCGCCCTTCGGCGCAGGCGGTCTTGAGGCCGAGCTGCGCCGCGCGGATCGCGGCGACATAGCCGCCGGGCCCGGAACCGATCACGAGGACGTCGAAGTCGTATTCAGCCATTTCTTGCTCCGTTCGTCCGCGTGATGTGGGACGTGCTCGGGAAAATTACAGGTCGATCAACAGGCGCGTCGGGTCCTCGATCGCGTTCTTGAGCGCGACGAGGAAGGTCACCGCTTCGCGGCCGTCGACCAGGCGATGGTCGTAGCTGAGCGCGAGATACATCATCGGGCGGATGACGATCTGGCCGTCGCGGACCACGGCGCGGTCCTCGATGCGGTGGAGACCCAGCACCGCCGACTGCGGCGGGTTGATGATCGGGGTGGACATCAGCGAGCCGAACACGCCGCCGTTGGAGATGGTGAAGGTGCCGCCCTTCATCTCCTCCATCTTGAGCGTGCCGTCCTTGGCCCGCTTGCCGAAGTCGCCGATCGTGCGCTCGACCTGGGCGACCGACATCTGGTCGGCGTCACGGATGACGGGAACGACCAGGCCCTGCGGCGCGGAGACCGCGACCGAGATGTCGGCGTAATCGTGGTAGACGATCTCCTCGCCGTCGATCTGGGCGTTGACCGCGGGGATGTCTTTGAGAGCCTGGCACGCGGCCTTCACGAAGAAGCCCATGAAGCCGAGGCGGACGCCGTGCTTCTTCTCGAACAGGTCCTTGTACTTGGCGCGCGCCTCCATGACGGCGGTCATGTCGACGTCGTTGAAGGTGGTGAGCAAAGCAGCGGTGTTCTGCGCGTCCTTGAGGCGGCGGGCGACGGTCTGGCGCAGGCGCGTCATGCGCACGCGCTCTTCCTTGCGGCCGCCGGTGGATGGGGCAGCAGCAGGGGCGGCCGCCGGAGCCGGAGCGGGAGTGGCAGCAGGCGCTTCGCTCTTGGCGTTGGCGGCGGCGACCACGTCCTCCTTGGTGATGCGGCCGTCCTTGCCGGTGCCCTGCACGGTCGAGGGATCGACGCCATGTTCGAGGATCGCGCGGCGCACCGACGGCGAGAGCGCGGCGGCCTCGACCTCCTGCGTGGCCTCGGCCGGTGCGGGAGCGGGGGCAGGCGTCGGGGCCGGGGCAGCGGCCGCAGGCGCTTCGGCCTTGGGAGCGGCGGCCGCGCCATCGCCAGCTTCGATCGTGCCGATCATCGCGCCGACATTGACGGTGTCGCCGACCTTCGCGGCATGCGCGCCCATCACACCGGCGGCGGGGGCTGGCACCTCGACCGAGACCTTGTCGGTCTCGAGGCTCGCGACTGGCTCATCGGCGGCGACGGGATCGCCCGGCTGCTTGAGCCATTCGCCAATGGTCGCTTCGGTGATCGATTCGCCCAGCACGGGGACGAGGATTTCGGTGGCCATCGTTCAGTCCTTCCTGGGGAGCGTGTTCAAGCCCCGGCCTTGCCGGCGGTCTTCTTGTCTTCGGTCTTGCGCGTGCGGCGAATCTCCTCGCGCACGCTGTGGCCGAGCGCGTCGGCGACCAGCGCGCCCTGCTCGGCCTGGTGACGCTTCATCAGGCCGGTGGCGGGCGACGCCGCCGCGGCGCGGCCGGCATAGCGCGGGCGCTGCGGCTTGATTCCTGCCTCGACCATGCATGCCTCGATATAGGGTTCGACGAAGAACCAGTAGCCGTTGTTCTTCGGCTCCTCCTGCGCCCACACCACTTCCTCGACATTGGTCATGCGCTCGAGGCGCTTGACCAGCGGCTCGCCGGGGAAGGGATATAGCTGCTCGACGCGGACGATCGCGGTATTCTTGTCGCCCGCCGCGTCGCGCGCCTCGATCAGGTCGTACGCGACCTTGCCGGTGCACAGCACGACGCGCTTCACGTCCTTGTCGGCCGGGGCCGAGGGATCGGAGAGGATGCGCCGGAAATGCGTGTCGCCGAGGAAGTCCTCGGTCTTCGACACCGCCAGCTTGTGGCGGAGCAGCGACTTGGGGGTCATGATCACGAGCGGCTTGCGGAAGTTGCGGTGCATCTGCCGACGCAGCAGGTGGAAGTAATTGGCCGGGGTGGTGCAGTTCGCGACCTGCATGTTGTCGCCCGCGCACGATTGCAGGAAGCGCTCGGGACGCGCCGAGCTGTGCTCGGGCCCCTGGCCTTCATAGCCATGCGGGAGCAGCATCACGAGGCCGTTGGCGCGCAGCCACTTGGCCTCGCCCGCCGAGATGAACTGGTCGATCATGATCTGCGCGCCGTTGACGAAGTCGCCGAACTGCGCCTCCCACAGCACCAAAGTCTTGGGATCGGCGAGCGCATAGCCGTACTCGAAGCCGAGCACGCCATATTCGCTCAAGGGGCTGTCGAGCACCTCGAAGCGGCCGTGCGGGATCTCGTCGAGCGGCACGTATTTGTGCTCGTCGGTCTGGTCGACCCAGACGGCGTGGCGCTGGGAGAAGGTGCCGCGGCCCGAATCCTGGCCCGACAGGCGCACGCCATAGCCTTCGGAGAGCAGCGCGCCGAAGGCGAGCGCCTCGCCGGTCGCCCAGTCGAAATTCTCGCCCGACTTGAACATCGCCGCCTTGGCATCGAGCACGCGGCCGAGCGTCTTGTGGATCGCCAGCCCCTCGGGGACGGTGGTCAGCGTGCGGCCGAGGCTGTCGAAGAGCTTCTTGTCGATGCCCGTCTCGACGTTGCGGCGCGCGGTCTCGGCGTCGACCGGCGCGCCGAGGCCCTGCCAGCGGCCGCCGAACCAGTCGGCCTTGTTCGCCTTGTAGGTGGCGCCCGCGGTGAACTCGTCCTCGAGATGCGCGGTGAACTCGGCGACCTTGGCCGGCGCGAAGCTGCCGTCGATCACGCCCTCGCCCTCAAGGCGCTTGGCATAGATATCGGCGACCCCGGGATGGCCTTTGATCTTGGCGTACATCAGCGGCTGGGTGAACGAGGGCTCGTCGCCTTCGTTATGGCCGAAGCGGCGATAGCACCACATGTCGATGACGATGTCGCGCTTGAAGGTCTGGCGGAACTCGATCGCCATCTTGCAGGCGAAGGTCACCGCCTCGGGATCGTCGCCGTTGACGTGGAAGATCGGCGCCTGGACGCCCTTGGCGACGTCCGAGGGGTAGGGCGAGGAGCGCGCGAATTGCGGGCTTGTCGTGAAGCCGATCTGGTTGTTGATGATGAAATGGACGCAGCCGCCGGTATTGTAGCCGCGGATACCGGAGAAGCCGAGGCACTCCCACACGATACCCTGGCCGGCAAACGCCGCGTCGCCATGGATCAGCACGGGCAGGACCTGCTCATGCTCTTCCAAGTCATTGCGGTTGGTCTGCTGCGCGCGGACCTTGCCGAGCACGACCGGATCGACCGCCTCGAGGTGCGAGGGGTTGGCGACCAGCGACATATGGACGTTGATGCCGTCGAACTCGCGGTCGGTGCTGGTGCCGAGGTGATACTTCACGTCGCCCGAGCCGCCGATGTCGTCGGGATTGGCCGAGCCGCCGGCGAATTCGTGGAAGATCACGTGATAGGGCTTGGCCATCACCGTGCCGAGCATGTTGAGCCGGCCGCGATGCGCCATGCCGTAGACGATCTCGCGCACGCCCTGCGCGCCGCCATATTTGATGATCGCTTCCATCGCCGGGATCATCGACTCGCCGCCGTCGAGGCCGAAGCGCTTGGTGCCGACATATTTGCGGCCCAGGAACTTCTCCCACTGCTCGGCTTCGATGACCTTGCCGAGGATCGCCTTCTTGCCCTCGGGCGTGAACTCGATCGCCTTGTCCTTGCCCTCCATGCGGTCCTGCAGGAAGCGGCGCTCCTCGACATCGGCGATGTGCATGTATTCGAGGCCGACATTGCCGCAATAATTGCGGCGCAGGATCTCGACCAGCTCGCGGATCGTCGCCTTTTCCAGCCCCATCGTGCCGCCGAGATAGATCGGACGGTCGAGATCGGCGGCGGTGAAGCCGTGATATTCGGGGGTGAGGTCGGCGGGCAGCTCCTGCTTGGAGAGGCCGAGCGGGTCGAGATTCGCGGCGAGGTGCCCGCGCACGCGATAGGTGCGGATCAGCAGCATCGCGCGAATAGAGTCGTTCGCGGCGCGCGCGATGTCGGCCGAGGACGCTGCCGGCGCGGCGGCCGGTGCCGGGGTACCGGGCTTCGCCGGCTTGGGCGCGGGCTCCATCTGCGTCGGATCGAGCGCCGCGGTGAGCGCGTCGGTCTCGGTCGGCGGCCAGTTGGGACGCTCCCAGCTCGGGCCGTTGACTGTGCCCTCGAGCCCGTCGAACCACTGGCGCCAGCCGGCTTCGACCGAGGCGGGGTCCGCCTTCCACTTGGCGTACAGCGTCTCGACGAACGCCGGGCTTACGCCCCCGGCGATCTCCGCGAAATCCAGGCCCTCAGCGCCCATTGCAGTCGTCCTTCCCGCCGGATCGTCCGGCGCGGCGGAACGCCCTTGCGTCCCGCCCTAACCAGTTAGCCCTTCAACACCTCGACCAGCGTCGAGCCGAGCTCGCTCGGGCTCGGCGAGACGCGGATGCCCGCAGCCTCCATCGCCGCGATCTTGTCCTCGGCGCCGCCTTGGCCGCCCGAGACGATCGCGCCGGCATGGCCCATGCGGCGGCCCGGCGGCGCTGTGCGGCCGGCGATGAAGCCGACCATCGGCTTCTTGCGGCCGCGCTTCGCCTCGTCCTGCAGGAACTGCGCAGCTTCCTCTTCGGCCGAGCCGCCGATCTCGCCGATCATGATGATCGACTTGGTCGCCTCGTCGGCCAGGAACAGCTCAAGCACGTCGATGAAGTTGGTGCCGTTGACGGGGTCGCCGCCGATGCCGACCGCGGTGGTCTGGCCAAGGCCCGCATTGGTGGTCTGGAACACGGCTTCATAGGTAAGCGTGCCCGAGCGCGAAACAACGCCCACCGAACCTTCGGAGAAGATGCTGCCCGGCATGATGCCGATCTTGCACTGGTTCGGCGTCAGCACGCCGGGGCAGTTCGGGCCGATCAGGCGGGTCTTGGAACCGGTGAGGGCGCGCTTGACCTTGACCATGTCGAGCACCGGAATGCCCTCGGTAATGCACACCACCAGCGGCACCTCGGCGTCGATCGCCTCGAGGATCGAGTCGGCGGCAAAGGGCGGCGGGACGTAGATCACCGAGGCGTCGGCGCCGGTCTTGCTCACGGCTTCGGCGACGGTGTCGAACACGGGCAGGCCGATATGCTCGGTGCCGCCCTTGCCGGGCGTGACGCCGCCGACCATCTGCGTGCCGTACGCCAGCGCCTGCTGGGTGTGGAAGGTGCCGGTGTCGCCGGTCATCCCCTGGGTGATGACCTTGGTGTTACGGTCGATCAGAATCGACATTCAGAACCCTCCGATTGATTGGCTGACTAGGATCAGCCCCTGGATGCCATAGGAAGCGCCGAGCGGGTGGCCGCGCGGCACGTAGGTGATTTCGAGGCTGACGCCCGGCTGCCACGGCTCCCAGCGCCGCTTGCTCGCCTCGCCATTGGCCTGAACGCTGGTGGGCGCGGTTCCGACCCAGGCGTCGAGCGTCTCGCGCGACGGAACTGCGGGGGCGTCGAGATCATAGACGCGGCAGCCATTGGCCCAACCGCCCTTGGCGGTCTCGATCCGGCTTGTGGCCAGCCACACGTCGCGGCCGTCGAAGCGCTGGCGGAACATCTGGCCGGAGACCTTCGCCTGCGGCTCGGCCTTGCGCATCGCGTCGCGGCCCTTGGCGACGATCGCGGTGACCCGCGGATCGGCCTGCGCTTCGGCGACCTCGGTCCAGCCCGCAGCGGTCGCCGCGGCGCCGACGCCGTCGAACTTCTGCACGTCGAAGCACGCCGCCTTGAACGCGCCGAACAACGGCGACGGCGCAGGCGAGGCCTGCGCCGATCCGATCAGCAGCAAGGCGGCAAGCGCCGGCATCAGCCGAGCGAGCTGTCGATGCCCTTGCAGGCGACCAGCAGTTCCTTGACCGCGTCGACCGAGACCTGGAGGTTGGCCTTGGCCTCGTCGCCGAGCTTGATCTCGATCACCTTCTCGACGCCCGCGGCGCCGATGATGATCGGCACGCCAACATAGAGGTCGTCCACGCCATACTGGCCGGTGAGGTGCGCCGCGGCGGGCAGGACGCGCTTCTGGTCGTAGAGATAGCTCTCGGCCATGGCGATCGCCGAGGTGGCAGGGGCGTAGAAGGCCGAGCCGGTCTTGAGCAGCGCGACGATCTCGCCGCCGCCGCCGCGGGTGCGCTTGACGATCTCGTCGATGCGCTCCTTCGTCGAGAAGCCCATCTCGATCAGGTCGGTGACGGGGATGCCCGAAACGGTCGAATATTCGAGCACCGGCACCATCGTGTCGCCATGGCCGCCGAGCACGAACGAGTTGACGTCCTTGACCGAGACCTTGAACTCGTCGGCGAGGAAGTGGCTGAAACGGGCCGAGTCCAGCACGCCGGCCATGCCGACCACCTTCTGGTGCGGAAGGCCCGAGAATTCGCGCAGCGCCCACACCATCGCGTCGAGCGGATTGGTGATGCAGATGACGAAGGCGTCGGGCGCGTTGGCGGCGATGCCCTCGCCGACCGCCTTCATGACCTTCAAGTTGATGCCGAGCAGGTCGTCGCGGCTCATGCCCGGCTTGCGGGCGACGCCGGCGGTGACGATGATGACGTCCGCGCCCGCGATGTCGGCATAGTCGTTGGTGCCGGTGATCGTCGCGTCGAAGCCCTCGACCGGGCCGCACTGCGAAAGATCGAGCGCCTTGCCCTGGGGAACGCCCTCGACCACGTCGAACAGGACGATGTCGCCGAGGCCCTTGAGCGCGGCGAGGTGGGCGAGCGTGCCGCCGATGTTGCCGGCGCCGATGAGCGCGATCTTCTTGCGGGCCAAATGAACCTCCCTAGACGTGGTTGGGCGGCTCTGGACTCACGGTTGGCCGCAGGGAACGGCCGCGCCTTAGGCGCTTTGGGACCCTGCGGCAACCGTCGAATCGCGGCTTGTCAAGGAAATCTTTGCACTTGCGAATTAGTTGCAATAGAGAGATTTTCTGGGTCTAGCCGGACGCGCCGTCGCCCGATATGTCCTGATAGAACATCAGCGTGTTCCCATCGGGATCGTAAAAGGTGAGCAGCCGGACCATCTCCGGAATGTCGAGGATCGGCCCGTCCTGGCGCACCTTCGCGGCGTCGAGCGCGGCCTTGGCGGCATCGATGTCGACGACGCCGAAGGTGAGTGTGGCGCCGCCCGGGCCGCCCGCGCTCTCGACCTGCGACAGGCCGACATTGACGCGCGCCACGTCGCTCTCGAGCTCGCACCAGGCGAGGTCGTCGCGGCGGTAGAGCAGCCGCATGCCGAGAATGTCGGTGTACCAGGGGATCGCCTTGTCGAGGCTGGTGACCCCGATCGAGCAGGTGAGGCCACCGTCATAGGCGATGCGCGGAGTGGTGGGGGCCGCGGCTTCGGTGATCGTTGAGCTTGCCATCTCGTCCTCCCGAATCTATGGTTCCATTTATATAGTAGGTTGCGAGATGGTCAAGGGTGAACGATCCGGTCTTGTCGAGTGAGGCGCTGCGGCTGCTGACGGCGAGCCGCTGGGCGATTCCGGTGCTGGCGCTGCTCAGCCGTGAGCAGGGATCGCGCTTCGCGGTGATCGAGCGGCGCTTCGGTCTGTCGCGGCACAGCCTGACGCGCACGCTTGCCTATCTGCGCGAACAGGGCTGGGTGACGCCCAATCCCGGTTACGGCCATCCGCTGCGGCCCGAATATGTGCTGACCGATGCCGGGCGGGTGCTGGGCGCGGCGTGCGAGCGGATCGAGGATGCGCGGACGCGGCTGGGGCTCGATGCGCCCGACCTTTCGCGCTGGACGCTGCCGGTGGCGGCGCGGCTGGGCGCCGACTGGACGCGTTTCGGTGCGCTACAGGCGCGGCTCGAGCCGGTCACGCCGCGCGCGCTGTCGCTGACGCTGCAGCAGATGATCGGGCAGGACCTGGTGCAGCGAAGGCTGGAGGACCGGTTCCCGCCGGTGCCGCTTTATGGGCTGACCGGGCGGGGGGAGGAACTGGCGGTGGCGATGGCGGGCTGAGCCTCAGCCGGCGCTGCCATGCCCCTGCGCCAGATACTCTTCCGACTGCATTTCCATCAGGCGGCTCACCGTCCGCTCGAACTCGAACTTGCCGTCGCCTTCGCGGTAGAGGTCCGTCGGCGTCGCGTCGGCCATCGCGAGCAGCTTGACCTTGTGCTCGTAGAGCGCGTCGATCAGCGTGACGAAGCGCGCGGCTTCGTTGCGGTTCTCGGGCCCGAGGCGCGGGATGCCGACCAGGATCACGGTGTGGTAGCGGCGCGCGATGGCGAGATAGTCGGCGGCGCCGCGCGCCTCGCCGCACAGCCGCTTGAACGAGAAGACCGCGACGCCCTTGAGGCTCTTGGGCACGTGCAGCGTGCGGCCCTGCACCGCGATGTCCTCCGATGGCACGTTGGCGCGGTCCTCGACCGGATAGTCGGTGAGGCGGAAGAAGGCGGCGGAGAGCGTCGCGGTGTTAGCCGGGTTGTTGGGGACGAGCCAGGTGTCCATCCGGCCGAGCCGGTCGCGGCGATAGTCGGTCGGGCCGTTCAACGGCACGATGTCGAGCTTGTCCTTCAAGAGCGCGATGAAGGGCAGGAAGGAGTCGCGCTGGAGCCCATCCTTGTAGAGATCGTCGGGCGGGCGGTTCGAGGTCGCGACCACCGTCAGCCCCTCGGCCATCATCGCGGTGAACAGGCGGCTGAGGATCATCGCGTCGGCGGCGTTGTTGATCACCATCTCGTCGAAGGCGAGCAGGCGGATGTCCTCGGTCAGCGCCTTGGCGACGGGCACGATCGGGTCGCCGGTCTCCTTCTTGCGCTCTTCGGCGATGCGGGCGTGGACCTCGATCATGAACTCGTGGAAATGGACGCGGCGCTTGCGGCCGATCTTCACGCTGGCGAAGAACAGGTCCATCAGCATCGACTTGCCGCGCCCGACGCCGCCCCAGAGGTAGACACCCATCGGCGCCTCGGGCGCGCGGCGGGCGAGGCGCCACAGCACGCTGCCCTTGCGCGGTCCTTGCTCGAGCTCGCGCGCGAGCTGTTCGAGGCGGCGCGCGGCGGCCGCCTGGTCGGGATCGCGGCGCAATTCGCCGGCGGCGACGAGCGCCTCGTAGCGGACAAGGACCTGAGTCACGGCCGATCGTTCATGGTTGGGGCGAGGATTTGCGCACGGTGCCGGAAAAGCTGGCGAGGACGTTGGCCTCCTGCTTCACGAGGCCGCGCATGAACAGCATGCGGCCGGTCTCGCGCAGCAGCTCGACCTCGGCGACGATCGGCTCGCCAATGCGGCTGCTGTCGATGAACTGCGCCGACAGGTCGAGCGTCACCGCGCCGCCCGCCGAGAGCACGCCGAAGCTGCGCGCGGCGGCGAACAGCGCGACGTCCATGAAGCCGAGCAGGGCGCCGCCATGGGTGGAATCGCGCAGGTTGGAATGTTCGCGGCCGGGGACCATGCGGACCAGCGCCTTGCCGTCCTCGATCCGGGTCAGGATCGGGCCGAGAAAGGCATTGAAGCGCGTCGAATCGCGCAGCTCCCAGCGTTTCCAGCCGGGGTGGTCGGGATCGTCGGTGTAGGTGAAATGCGGCTCTTCGCTCATGCCGCACAGTTCTTGTCGAGCTCGCCGCTGCGGATGCGGCCGACATAATAATCGGCCATGGTGAGGATGCGCAGCTTGTCCGCCGGCGGCGTGCTGTGCGCTGTCTGGCTGTCGTACCAGGCGGCGGTGCAATAGCTCGGCTTCTGCGTGCCGCGCGCGCAATCGAGGAAGGCGGCGAAGGCTTGCTTCCACTCGATGAACGAGGCTTGGCTCATAAGCCCGCCATGTCCGGGAACCAGCGTCGCGAAGGGCGTCGCGGCGATCGCATCGAGCGCCTTCAGCCAGCCATCGGGGCAGGCGGTATCGAGGAAGGGCACGGGATCGGTCACCAGATCGCCCGCAACGAGAACGCGGCTTTGCGGATCGTAGAGCCACACGTCGCCTGCGGTGGCGGCGTTGCGGGTCAGATGGAGTTCGACCTTGCGCCCGCCCGCGTCGATCGTGGCGTTGCCGCGCACCACGTTGTCGGGCCGCAGTTCGTTGCCGCGGGCAAAGGTCGCGAGATCGCCGCGAACTTCGCTTGCCATCGGCTCGGGGATTTTGCCGGCTTCGAGCGCGGGGCGGGCGGAATCGGCGCTGCGCTTGAGGAAGCCGGTGAGCGCGCCGTCGATCGCGTCGCTCGCCGAGACGCGAACGTTGGGATGCTTGGCCTTAAGCGTCAGGTTGCCGCTGACATGATCGAGATGCCAGTGGGTGTTGACGATCCGCACCAGCGGCTTGCCGCGGGCGGCGATCGCCGCCTCGATCTTTGCGGTGTGGCTGGCGTGACGGCCAGTATCGACGAGCAACAACCCGTCCGGTCCTTCGATCAGCACCGAATTGCCGTCGGGCTGGCGGCCCGGCTCGAACCCGCCCTCGATCAGCCAGATGCCAGGCACGACCGGCTTTTCCTCCGCAGCCGCGGGCGCCGCGCACAGGACGAGCAAGGCGAAGGCGGCGCGCGCGATCAAACGATGCGCTCGGCTTCCATCTTCTTGATCTCCGCGATCGCCTTGGCGGGCGAGAGGCCCTTGGGGCAGACGTTCGCGCAGTTCATGATCGTGTGGCAGCGATAGAGGCGGAACGGATCCTCGAGCTCGTCGAGCCGTTCGCCGGTCGCCTCGTCGCGGCTGTCGGCGAGCCAGCGATAGGCCTGGAGCAGGATTGCCGGGCCGAGGAAGCGGTCACTATTCCACCAGTAGCTCGGGCACGAGGTCGAGCAGCAGGCGCACAGGATGCACTCGTACAGGCCGTCGAGCTTGTTGCGGTCCTCGGGCGACTGGAGGCGCTCCTTGCCCGAGGGCGCGGGGCTCACCGTCTTCAGCCAGGGCTGGATCGAGGCATATTGCGCGTAGAAGTGCGTGAAGTCGGGGACCAGGTCCTTGATCACGTCCATCGCCGGGAGCGGGGTGATACGGATGTCGCCCTTGATGTCCTCGATCGCGGTGGTGCAGGCGAGGCCGTTCTTGCCATCCATGTTCA
The DNA here is from genome assembly GCF_026107375.2 of Sphingomonas sp. BT-65. Taxonomy (NCBI): domain Bacteria; kingdom Pseudomonadati; phylum Pseudomonadota; class Alphaproteobacteria; order Sphingomonadales; family Sphingomonadaceae; genus Sphingomonas; species Sphingomonas sp. BT-65. The sequence continues at coordinate 1,623,904 of NZ_JAPCIA010000001.1, read as the reverse complement.
TCGAGCAGGAGCCGCAAATGCCTTCGCGGCACGAACGGCGGAAGGTCAGGCTCGGGTCGACTTCCGACTTGATCTTGATCAGCGCGTCGAGAACCATCGGCCCGCAATCGTCGAGATCGATCGTGAAATCGTCGTAGCGCGGATTCTCGCCCGAGTCGGGATCGTAGCGATAGATGGTGAAGGTCCGCGCGCGGCGCGCGCCTGCCGGGGCCGGGTGGCTCTTGCCCTTCTTGATCCTGCTGTTCTTGGGAAGGACGAAATCAGCCATTCGGAAGGTCCCTGCGCGAGTATTTCGCTGCGCGGGCTATGACTTTCGCAAACGCAGCGCAACCCCGTTCGCCGCCGCGATCAGCGCTTGTTGGCGAGGATCGAGTCGAGAAGCCCCGGAAACCGCGCGTCGAAGTCCGCGCGGCGCAGGCGGTTGATCCGCTCGCGACCCTCGGCGCTGGTCTCGATCAGCCCGGCGGCGCGCAGCACGTTGAAGTGATTCGACAGCGTGCTCTTGGGGATACCCGTGGTCGGGCATGACGCAGTGGAATTGAGGCAGGGGCATTCGACCAGCTTGGCGACGATATCGAGCCGCACCGGATCGGCGAGCGCATGCAGCGCCGCTGCCAGGCTCACGTCCTTGAGGTCGGGATGCACCAAGCGATCCATTTGACGGATATAGAAACACTTCGTCGTTTCCATAGTTCGGAAACATTGAACTATATTTGCCGCTTCCCAAGTTGCGCTTCGTCCCGGCAGCCGGCGAAGCGACCGGCTGGGGACCGGAGATTTGGGAAATGTCGAAGAAACTTGCAGGCAAGCGCGCGCTGGTGACGGGCGGATCGCGTGGAATTGGCGCGGCGATCGCCAAACGGCTGGCCGAGGACGGCGCCGATGTCGTCATCACCTATGCCGGCAATCACGATGGCGCCAAGGCGAGCGTCGCGGCGATCGAGGCGCAAGGCGTCAAGGGCAAGGCGATACGAGCCGATGCGGCTGATCCTGTCGCGGTGAAGGCGGCGGTCGACGAAGCCGCGGCGACCTTGGGCGGGATCGACATCCTCGTCCACAATGCTGGCGTCGCCGGCTTCACCGGGGTCGATCAGGAGAGCATCGAGACGTTCCGCCGGATCTTTGCGGTCAATGTCGACGGCGTGGTCGCAGGGACGGTCGCCGCGGTGCCGCATCTCACCGACGGCGGACGCGTCATCATCACGGGCAGCGTGATGGGCGACGCCTCGATGTTCCCGGGCGCCGCGACCTATGCGGCCAGCAAGTCGGCGGTGCAGGGTCTCGCCCGCGGCTGGGCGCGCGATCTCGCCCCGCGCGGCATCCTGGTCAATGTGATCCAGCCCGGGCCGATCGACACCGACATGAACCCCGCGGACGGCGAGATGGCCGCGTCGTTGCTGCCGACGATCCCGCTCGGGCGCTATGGACGGGGCGAAGAGGTGGCTGCGCTCGCCGCCTTCCTGGCCAGCGACGATTCCTCGTACATCACCGGCACGACGATCGACGTCGACGGCGGCACGACCGCCTAAGATCATATCGAGTGCGAGGCCGAGGTTGTACCTCCTCGGCCTCGATATGCCAGTTGGCGCCTAGCGCTGCAGGTCCTTGAGGCTGTCGACCGAGGGGCGGCCGACCGGCTGGGTCGCGGCCTTGGGCATGCGCGCCTCGAGCGGGGTGAGCCAGGCCTGGACTTCGACGCCCACGCTCTGTTGCGGCAGCGAGGGCTTGAGGTTGCCCTGCTTCTCCCATCCGTCGATCAGGGCGACCGCCTCGGTCATCGCCTGTCCGAGCGGCTGGGGCTTGCGCAGCGCGCGGTTGATGAGGGCGTCGCCGAAGAAGGTCCAGTCATTCTCAGCGATGCAGCCGAACGAGGAGCGGTCGGATGAGGCGGCGCTGACGATTGCGGTCTGCGGGCCGGACAGAACAGGGACGAACACTCCGGAGTAGCAGGCGCTGACGATCAGCAGGCGGCGATGGATGCCGGATTCGTTCAGCAGCCGCGCGAGCCGGTTGGGCGAGATCGCGCCCCAACCCTCGTTGCCGTCATTGTAGACGATGCCGAACGGCGCGCCGTGACTGGTGGTGTAGAGGACGAGCACGTCCTCCGCCGGATTCATCTGCTCGGCGATGCGGCCGAGCACGGCCTCGACATTCTGCGGCGAGCCCATCGGCAGCGCGCTCGGCCCTGCGCCGTCGGTACCGGCCAGCGTGATCGTGCGCCCGGCGGCGTCGTAGCGCCGCGTGAGGACCTTCGCGGCCTCGCGCGCCTCGCGGCCGAATACCGGATCGCTGTCGAGTGCGACCGAGAGGACATAGGCATCGACCACGCCCTTGCGCTGGGGTGCGAGGGTGGCGAGTGCCTTGGCGAGGCGGCGGTGCTCGGCGAGGGCGTGTGCCGCGGGGCGATCGCGCTCGATCTGGGTGCCGCCATCGGCCTGCTGGACCACCTCCAGCGGGGTCGAACGCGCGACGCCGGGCGGGGGCGGGGCGGTGTGCTGAGGCGGGGCGTAGGGTTGTTGCTGTTGGGCGGCCGATACAGGAAGAAGCGCGAGCAGTGCGGTGAGTGACAGCAACGAGCGGCGCATCGTGATCCCCCGGTGGTGGTGGAACTTAAGTGGATGCGGAACGCGGAAGGTCAAGCGGTTCGGGCCTTTTCGCTGATGGGCGTGGCGCAGGACTGGCTGCACCCCGGACTGCGCCGCGTGGGCGAAGCTAGCCACAGCATCTATTATCTGCCGACAGACGATGCCGTGCTGGTCGTCCGCGTCCTTCACGAGCGAATGGATGTGACGCGCATGCGCATGACCTTGCAAAGCCCCGCTGGCGAATATCGACCTGAGATTTGACGAACGGGGCGCCGGCCGCGCGATGGCGACCGACGACGCCTCAATACACCCGCTTCTTCGGCTTGATATACTCGATCTCGTCGGTGAGTGTGTAGTCGTGCACCGGGCGATAGGCGATCTGCGTCGCGCCGCCCTTGCCGCCCCAGCCTTCGAACGTCGCGACGGTATGCTTCATCCAGTTGGCATCGTCGCGCTCGGGGAAATCCTCGTGCATGTGCGCGCCGCGCGATTCCTTGCGGTTCTCGGCGCCCTTGATCGTCACCAGCGCCTGGCCGATCAGATTGTCGAGCTCGAGCGTCTCGATCAGGTCGGTGTTCCAGATCAGCGAGCGGTCGGTGACGTCGATGTCCGCCATCCGCTTGTAGACTTGGTCCATGTGCTGGACGCCCTCCGCCAGCAGCGCGGAATCGCGGAACACGGCGCAGTGGCGCTGCATCGTCTTCTGCATATCGGCGCGAACCTGCGCGGTGGGCGAGCCGCCCTTGGCGTTGCGGAAATGATCGAGGCGGGTGAGCGCGAATTCCTCCGAGCCCGCGGGCAGCGGGTTGTGCGGCGTGCCGGGCTTGAGCGTCTCCTTGAGGCGTAGGCCGGTGGCGCGGCCGAACACGACGAGATCGATCAGCGAGTTCGAGCCGAGGCGGTTGGCGCCATGGACCGAGACGCATGCCGCTTCGCCGACGGCGAACAGGCCGGGAACGACCGCATCGGGGTTGCCGTCGCGCAGCTGGACGACCTCGCCATGATAGTTGGTCGGGACGCCGCCCATATTATAGTGGACCGTCGGGACCACCGGCAGCGGCTTCTTGGTCAGGTCGACGCCGGCGAAGATCTTGCCGGTCTCGGTGATGCCGGGCAGGCGCTCGTGCAGCACCTTGGGATCGATATGGTCGAGGTGGAGGAAGATATGGTCCTTCTCCTTGCCGACGCCGCGGCCCTCGCGGATCTCCATCGCCATCGAGCGCGCGACGACGTCGCGGCTGGCAAGGTCCTTGGCCGAGGGGGCGTAGCGCTCCATGAAGCGCTCGCCCTCGGAATTGGTGAGGTAGCCGCCCTCGCCGCGCGCACCCTCGGTGATCAGCACACCCGCGCCGTAGATGCCGGTCGGGTGGAACTGGACGAACTCCATGTCCTGGAGTGCGATTCCGGCTCGGAGCGCCATGCCGTTACCGTCGCCGGTGCAGGTGTGCGCCGAGGTCGCCGACTGATAGACGCGGCCGCCGCCGCCGGTGGCGAGCACCACGGCGTGACTGCGGAAACGGTGGATCGAGCCGTCCTCCATGCACATGGCGATGACGCCGCGGCAGGCCCCGTTCTCCATGATCAGGTCGAGCGCGAAATATTCGATGAAGAAGTCGGCGTCATACTTCAGGCTCTGCTGGTAGAGCGCGTGGAGCATGGCGTGGCCGGTGCGGTCGGCCGCGGCGCAGGTGCGCTGCACCGGGGGGCCTTCGCCCATATTCTGCATGTGACCGCCGAACGGGCGCTGGTAGATCGTGCCGTTGTCGTTGCGGCTGAACGGCACGCCGGCATGTTCGAGCTCGATCACGGCCGCAGGCGCCTCGCGCACCATATACTCGATCGCGTCCTGGTCGCCGAGCCAGTCCGAACCCTTGACGGTGTCGAACATGTGCCAGGTCCAGTGGTCGGGCGAGTTGTTGCCGAGGCTCGCGGCGATGCCGCCCTGGGCGGCCACGGTGTGGCTGCGCGTCGGGAACACCTTGGTGATGCAGGCGGTCTTGAGGCCGGCCTCGGCGCAGCCCATCGTCGCGCGCAGACCTGATCCGCCCGCGCCCACGACCACCGCGTCATAGGTGTGATCGATGATCTTGTACGCGGCAGACATTATGCGGCGGCTCCGGCGGCGGCGGTGAAGGCGATCTTGAGGATCGAGAAGATCGCGAAGACCCCCGCGGCGATGGCGAAGAAGTTGAGCAGCACCATCAGCACGATACGCGACTCGTCATGCTGATAGTCCTCGATCACCACCTGCAGGCCGAGGCGGAAGTGATAGAAGACGGTAATCACCAGCAGGATCATCGGCACCGCGGCGAGCGGCGAGGACAGCCAGGCCTGGACGGTGGTGTAGCCGAGGTCGGGCAGCAGGACGAGGCTGACGATCAGCCACAGCATGAGCACTAGGTTGGCGCCCGCGGTCAGCCGCTGCTGCCACCAGTGGTGCGTGCCCTCATGCGCCGAGCCGAGGCCGCGGACGCGGCCGATCGAGGTTCCGTTGCCCATTATTTCGTCTCCACCGCGATCGGCGCGTTCTCGACCGGCTTCGCGGTCAGCTGGCCGTAGCTCAGATATCCCCACAGCACCGCGGTCAGCAGCACCGAGATCACGATCGTCAGAATCGCGAAGCTCTTGTTCGCCTGGAGCTCGAACGAGGCGCCCGCATCCATCACGAAATGGCGGATACCGCTCATCATGTGCTGGAAGAAGCTGAGCGTCAGGCCGATGCCGAGAATGTAGCCCGCGATGTTGGGCGCGCCCGAGGCATAGGTGAGCAGGTCCATGAAGTCGGCATAGGTCTTTTCACCTCCCGCCAGCGCGGCAAGCCACCAGAGGAGGACGATCACGCCGACCGTCGCCATGCCGGTGCCGGTGACGCGGTGGAGGATCGAGACCAGCATGTGCGGGCCCCATTTCCAGACCTGGAGATGGGGCGAGAGCGGGCGGTTTTCGTTGCGGGCCGATGCCAAGGCGTGGGTTCCCCTCAAGGTTTGCGGCCTAATGAGACAGAGCGGCGGGCGATGCAAGCCGCAACACAGGCGCATGACTAACCCGCTTTTAACCGTTGCGCGTTACGCGAGTGAAAGGGCCGGGAATGTCTCTCGGCCCGGGGCAATCATTATGGGTGAGTTTCCGTGAGCGATTCCGCATCGAACAAACAGATGCCACCGGTCGGAAGCGTCAGCCCGACGATCGACCTGCGCGAACGCCTGCGCCTGTTCGACCTGACCGACGCAGATCTCGCCATGACGCACAGGCTGTGGGCAGCGATCGAGCCCGAGGCGGCGGTGGTCGCTGCGGCGCACTGGGAGCAGTGGCAGCGTTTCTATGGCGACCGCCAGAGCTTCGCGCAGCACGACCATGACCGGATGATCGAGCTCGGCATGGCCTATCTGCGCAACCGCTACACCAACCTCGCGGGACTGGACTGGGTGCAGTCGGCCGAGCGTACCGTCGCCGCCGCTTATGCGCAGAATGTGTCGCTCACCGCGATCCTCTCGATGACCGATGCGGGCGGGCGCGCGACGCTCGACATCCTCAACCGGCGTCTGCCGGCGGGATCGCCCGAGCTGTCGCAGATGATCGATCTGCTCTTCCGTCTGCGCTCGATGGAGTGCGAGGTCTATACCGCGCTCTATTCGGCCTATTACGAATTCAACGCGCGCGCGGCGCGCGACCGGCTGGCCGCCGAGTTCCGCGAATCGATCGGTATCACGGTCGAGCAGGCGACGCGCGACGGCGAGGCACTGCGTGCGCAGGCAACGCTCACCTCGGGCGCGACTCGCGGGATGCTGGGCAAGGCGTCGGAGGTTGCGGCGGCGGCGGAGCAGTCGGCGGTGGCGATGCGCGAGGCGGCGCACACCGCGGCGGGTCTGATCCGCGCGATTGAGGATGCGCGCAGCGAGGTGGAAGCCGCCGCGGGGATCGCGACGCGCGCTTCGGCGCAGGCGGGCGAGGCAGTGGCGATGAGCGAGATGCTGTCGGACCATGCCAAGTCGATCGAATCGATCCTGGGGCTGATCCGCGACATCGCCGGGCAGACCAATCTCCTCGCGCTCAACGCGACGATCGAGGCGGCACGCGCCGGGGATGCCGGCCGTGGCTTCGCGGTGGTCGCGCAGGAAGTGAAGTCTCTCGCCAACCAGACCGCGCGCGCGACCGACGACATCGCCGCCAAGATCGCGGCGATCCAGTCGGCGACCAAGGGCACGGTCGATACCAACGCCTCGATCCGCGACACGGTGATGGAGGTGCAGGCCAGCGCCGACCGCATCCGCACCGCGATGGAGATCCAGGCGCAGACCGTGACCGCGATCACCGCCGCGGTCGACGAGACCGCGCTCGCCGCGGACTCCATGTCCGCCACCATCGGCGCCATCCGCGAGGATACCGAGGCGGTCGCGAGCGAGATCGACCGTGTCGGGCAGGGCTTCGCCGCGCTCGACGGGCAGCTTGGCACCCTGAGGAACAGCGCGGGCGAGTTCGTCGCAAAAGTCGCTGCATAAGAATTATGGAGAGAATGCATGGCCGCAGCGAAGGAGCTCGGCCAGTGGAGCGGCCGCGACCGCCCCATTGGCGAACGGATCCGCGACTATGACTGGGATGGCGCGATCGCGGCGGGCTGCGCGGACATCGCCGCGCTGATCGGCGACGATTTCGAGACCGTCTCGCAAGCCTTCTGGGACCATTATCTCTCGCTCGAGGCGACGGCGCATGTGCGCGACTATTTCACCGGCCAGCGGATGCGCGACCAGGTCCGCGCCAGCGCCGAGTATATGGCCTGCAAGTTCAAGCGCCCGTTCGACGAGGCGTGGCTGAAGATGGCGTCGAAGCATGCCGACGACGCGCATCGCGCGCGGATCCCGCTCTCGGCGCTGCTCTCCGCCTTCGCCTACGCGCATACCCGTACGCACGGCATCATCCGCGACCGGCTGAGTGACGATCCGGTCCGTTTCAGTCGTCTCGTGGACGTGGCGCAACGCATGTCGCTGCTCGAGGCCGACTTCATGGCCTCGCAGCTCGGCGCGCGCGATGCCGAGCTGGCGCGCGGCGAGCGCCAGGCGCGGTCCGAGCAGTTCCGCGGTGAGATCGCCGGGACGATCGATCTGACCACCGCGCTCGGCTCCAAGGTGCGCGAGCAGGCGCGCGGCGCGGCGGATTCGACTCGCGGGATGCTGGGCAAGGCGTCGGAGGTTGCGGCGGCGGCGGAGCAGTCGGCGGTGGCGATGCGCGAGGCGGCGCACACCGCGGCGGGCCTGATCCGGGCGATTGAGGATGCGCGCAGCGAGGTGGAAGCCGCCGCGCGGATCGCGACGCGCGCTTCGGCGCAGGCGGGCGAAGCGGTGGCGATGAGCGAGATGCTCTCCGACCACGCCAAGTCGATCGAATCGATCCTGGGGCTGATCCGCGACATTGCCGGGCAGACCAATCTCCTCGCGCTCAACGCGACGATCGAGGCGGCACGCGCCGGGGATGCCGGCCGCGGCTTCGCGGTGGTCGCGCAGGAAGTGAAGTCTCTCGCCAACCAGACCGCGCGCGCGACCGACGACATCGCCGCCAAGATCGCGGCGATCCAATCGGCGACCAAGGGCACGGTCGACACCAACGCCTCGATCCGCGACACGGTGATGGAGGTGCAGGCCAGCGCCGACCGCATCCGCACCGCGATGGAGATCCAGGCGCAGACCGTGACCGCGATCACCGCCGCGGTCGACGAGACCGCGCTTGCCGCCGACTCCATGTCCGCCACCATCGGCGCCATCCGCGAGGATACCAAGAGCGTCGCCGGGGAGATCGACACGCTCCAGCATGAGTTCGGCGCGATCGATGAGCGATTGAACCAGCTCAGCGACGCCGCGGGCAGCTTCTCGGCCTCGGTCGCGGCGTAAGCGCGCCGTCTCGACTTCGCCCGATCCGGGCGGGTAGAGAATGGGGATGACGATCCATATCCTGGTCACCGGCAGCAGCCGGGGCATCGGCGCGGCGATTCTCAAGGCGATCGACCTCCCGACCGTGAAGGCGGTGGGGCAGGGGACGCGGAGCGGGCTGCCGGCCGACTTCACCGATCCCGCCGCGCCGCGCGCGCTGTGGGACGCGGCGCTCGATGCGCTCGACGGGCGGATCGACGTGCTGGTCAACAATGCGGGGATCTTCGAGGCGGCGCCGGTCGAGCTCGACGAGGACGACTGGCTCGACGCCTGGGAGCGGACGATGCGCGTCAACCTGACCGCTGCGGCGCAGCTCTCGCGGCTCGCGGTGCGGCACTGGCAGGCGCGCGGCAGCGGGGGACGTATCGTCAACATCGCCAGCCGCGCCGCCTATCGCGGCGACAGCCCGGCACACTGGCATTATGCCGCGTCCAAGGCCGGGATGGTCGGGATGACCAAGAGCATCGCCCGCGGCTTCGCGCGCGAGGGCATCCTCGCCTTCGCGATCTGCCCCGGCTTCACCATGACTGGAATGGCCGACGAGTATATGGCGAGCCGCGGCGGGGATAAGCTGCTCGCCGACATCCCCCTCGGCCGCGTCGCGATGCCCGAAGAGGTGGCGACGATGGCGCGGTTCTGCGCGCTCGAGGCTCCCGCCTCGATGACCGGCGCGGTGCTCGACGTGAACGGGGCGAGCTACGTTCGATAAGGGGAGGTGGGCATGACCGACACGGGGAAGCAAAGCGGCGGGGCGGGACGAGTCCTGATCTGGATCTTCGCGGGCGTCGGCCTGCTGGCGGCGATCGCGGTGATCTGGCTCGCGGCGATGCTCACTGGAGTCTCCTGATGACCAGCTGGAAGGTCATCCTGCCCTGCACCCGCGACGAGGCGGAGGCGATCGGCTTCGAGGGCGCCGAACTGCTCGGCATCGAGCCCGCGCCGGTGCTGCTGACCAGCGAGACCATCCCGGACGACCCGCTTGCCTGGCAGCTCGAAGCCTTTTTCGAGGCCAAGCCTGGCAAGGCCGAGATCACCGCGCTGCGCATGCTGGTGCCGAGCGCGGGCGAGGCCAAGGCAGTCACGGAGAAGCTGCCCGACGCGGACTGGGTGACGCTGAGCCAGGCGGGGATCGAGCCGGTCCACGCCGGCCGCTTCTACGTCCACACCGCGAGCAACAAGGGCGAGGTGCCGGAAGGCGCCAAGGCCTTCCAGATCGAAGCCGGGCGCGCCTTCGGCACCGGCACGCACGAGACCACCAGCGGCTGCCTGCTCACGCTCGACGCGATGCGCGCGCGGGGCGAGGTGGTGCGCAACCTGCTCGATATCGGCACCGGCACCGGGTTGCTCGCCTTCGCCGCGATGCATTTGTGGCCGCGCGCCTATGCGACGGCATCGGACATCGATTCCGTCGCGGTCGAGGTGACGCGCGAGAACGCCGCTGCCAACGGCGTGGAGCTGGGCGACGGCGCGGGCCAGCTCGCGCTCGCCGCGGCGCCGGGGCTCGAGCACCCGCTGCTGATCGGCCGTGCGCCCTATGATCTGATCATCGCCAACGTGCTCGCCGGGCCGCTGATCGAGCTGGCGCCGAGCATTGCGGCGGCGCTCTCCGAGGGTGGGACGCTGGTGCTCGCTGGGCTGCTCGACACCCAGGCCGAGCGCGTCGCGCATGCCTATCGCCGCCAGGGGCTGCGGCTCGCGGGCCGGATTCCGAGGGGCGACTGGCCCGCGCTGCGGCTGCGCAAGCGCATGCGCTATGGCTGGGACCGGGTGTCGCGGCCGGGGGCCGATGGCCTCGGATTGGCGCCGGGTTTCGGGAGCTGGTGAGGCCTGGGCTGAACCCCAGGCAACTACATCGTTTCGGACGCGTTCAGGCGTATCGCATACAATTTGCGACAATGTTTTGATGGACGCGCGCGCCGCTGCTGCCCAGTTTTGGAGCCATGATGAACCGTCCGACAATCCTGACGATGCTGATCGCCGTGCCGCTCGCGGGCTGCGCGGTCGGCCTGGATTACCGGCCGAAGGGCGCGTCCGAGCTCGGCGTGCCGGCGGCCTATTCGGTCGAGGCGCAGCAGGCGGCGCAGGCGGATCTGCGCCAGTGGTGGACCGCGTTCAACGATCCATTGCTCACGCAACTGGTCGGGCAGGCGGCGACGCAGAATCTCGATGTGGCGCAGGCGGTCGTGCGATTGCGCCAGGCGCGCGAGGCGCTGGTCCAGTCGCGCGCCTCGCTCCTTCCCGACGTCAGCGCGAGCGCCGGGGCGTCGCGGACCGAGGGGATCACCGGCGCATCGGGCGGCAACAGCAGCTTCTCGCTCGGCGCCGACGTCAACTATCAGGCCGACCTGTTCGGCGGGGTGCGCCGGGGCGTTGAGGCGAGCCGCGCGCAGCTCGAAGCGAGCGGCTATGACTATGCGACGGTGCTGGTCTCGATCCAGGGTGAGATCGCGCGCAACTACATCCTCGCGCGGGCCGCGCAGGCGCAACTCGCCAATGCGCGGGATAGCCTGGCGATTCAGGACGACAATCTCGAGATCGCCGGGTTCCGTGTGCAGGCCGGGCTCGTCTCCTCGCTCGACCAGGAACAGGCGCGCGCCAGCCGGGCGCAGACCGCGGCGTCGATTCCGTCGATCGAGGCAAGCTACAACAGCGCGGTCTCGCGGCTGGGCGTGCTCACCGGCCAGGCGCCCGGCGCGCTCAAGGGCGAGATGGAGGCGGTGCGCCCCGTGCCGCAGGGCCCGGGGGCGATCGCGGTCGGCATCCCGGCCGACACGCTGCGCCAGCGCCCCGATGTCCGCTCGGCCGAACGCAATCTCGCGTCCGCGGTGGCGCAGATCGGCGTCGCGGAGGCGCAGCTCTATCCCTCACTGTCGCTCGGCGGGAGCATCGACGCGGGTGCGTCGAACCTCGGCAGCATCTTTGACGTGATCACCGGACGCGTCTTCGCAAGCATCGCGCAGACGATCTTCGACGCCGGCCGCACGCGATCGCAGGTCCGCTCGGCGCAGGCTGGGGCGGACGGCGCGTTTGTCGCCTACAAGCAGACCGTGCTGACCGCGGTCGAGGATGTCGAGAACGCGATCGTCGCACTGCAGACCGCGCAGCGCCGCGAGCGCGAGTTCGTGATCGCGCTCGACGCGGCGAACAACAGCGCAATTCTCTCGCGCAGCTCGTACCGCGCCGGGCTCGCCGATTTCCTGACGCTCAGCCAGAGCGAGGCCTCGCTGATTTCGGCGCGCAACGGCCTGCTCCAGGCGCGCTCGGACCAGGCCTCGGCGCTGATCCAGCTCTATCTCGCGCTCGGCGGCGGCTGGGATGCCGGCGCCGTGCCCACCCCGCAGAGTGTTCCCGCGCCCGCGACCCTCTCCACGACCGGACAAAACTGATGGCCGATGCGAATCCCAACCCCAAGCTCGACGAATTCCTCGGCGGCAGGGTGACTCCGCCATGGCAGCGCTACGCCAAATGGGTCGCGCTGGTGCTGGTGGTGATCGCGGTCGCGTTCGGCCTGTGGCGCTATTTCGGGACCAGCGAGACGGGCGGCTATGCGACGCAGAAGGTCGACCGCGGCGCGCTCACCGTCACCGTCTCGGCCACCGGCAAGCTCGCCCCGACCAACCAGGTGCAGGTCGGCTCGGAGCTGTCGGGCCTGATCACTAAGGTGATGGTGGATGTGAACGATCGTGTCACCGCGGGCCAGACGCTCGCGCTGATCGATCAGTCGCGGCTCAACGACACGATCCAGCAGGGTGAGGCCGCGGTCGCCGCGGCGCAGGCGACCGTCGCGCAGAACCAGGCGACGGTGACCGAGTCGCGCAGCCAGCTCGCCCGCTTTGAGGAAGTGAGCCGCCTGTCGGGCGGGCGCGTGCCGGCCAAGACCGAGATGGACAATGCCCGCGCCGCGGTTGCCCGCGCGCAGGCGACATTGCGCGCTAGCCAGGCGCAGGTCGTCTCGCAGCAGGCGGCGCTGCGCTCCAACGTCACCCAGCGCGACAAGGCGGTGATCCGCTCGCCCGTCAACGGCGTGGTGCTGGCGCGGCAGGTCGAGCCGGGCCAGACCGTTGCGGCTTCGTTCAACACCCCGACCTTGTTCGTGATCGCCGAGGATTTGGGCGCGATGGAGCTGCAGGTCGCGATCGACGAGGCGGACGTGGGCCAGGTCAAGGACGGGCAGAAGGCGAACTTCACCGTCGACGCGTTCCCCGGGGAGACCTTCCCCGCGACGATCCAGCGAGTCGATGTCGGCTCGAACCTGTCGGCGCAGAGCACCAGCTCGTCCTCGACCAGCACGTCGAGCACGACGGGACAGGTCGTGTCCTATGCCGCGACTCTGAGCGTCGCCAATGCCCAGCAGAAATTGCGCCCGGGCATGACCGCGACGGCGGAGATCGTGACGCTGCAGAAGAACAACGTGCTGCTCGTCCCCAATGCGGCGCTGCGTTTCACGCCCAGCGACGGCAACGCGCAGCAGGCGAGCGGCGGCGGCATGGCGGGCGCGCTCGTGCCGCGGCGCGGTCGCCGCGGCGGCCAGGCGACGGAGAAGTCCGCGACGATCACCCGCGGGGCACGTCAGACCGTCTATGTGAAGGGCGCGGACGGCCAGCCCCAGGCGATCCAGGTCACCACCGGCGATACCAATGGCCAGGTGACCGAGATCCTGTCGGGCGATCTCAAGGAAGGGATGGAGGTCATCACCGGCCAATATGCGGGCGAATCCTCGGGCTCCAGCCAGCGCAAGTCGGGCGGCGGCCAGCGGCGCCAGGGCGGCGGTGGCGGAGGCAATACGGGTGGCTGACGCCGATCCGATCATCCGCCTGCGCGGCGTCACCAAGACCTATGGCGAGGGACCGACCGCCTTCCAGGCGCTGAAGGGGGTCGACCTCGACATCCAGGAGGGCGATTTCGTCGCGGTGATGGGCCCGTCGGGTTCGGGCAAGTCGACGACGATGAATATCCTTGGGTGCCTCGACGTGCCGACTGCGGGGGAGTTCACCTTCAAGGGCGTGCATATCGAGAGGCTCGACCGCGACCAGCGCGCGCTGGTGCGGCGCAAATATCTCGGCTTCGTGTTCCAAGGGTTCAACCTGCTCAGCCGCACCAGCGCGCTCGAGAATGTCGAGCTGCCCTTGCTCTATCGCGGCGAGGACCGGAAGGTGCGCCACGAGCTCGGCATGGCCGCGCTCGACAAGGTCGGGCTCGCCGACTGGTGGGACCACACCCCTGCCGAGCTCTCGGGCGGCCAGCAGCAGCGCGTCGCGATCGCCCGTGCGATCGTCACCAGCCCCGCGGTGCTGCTCGCCGACGAGCCCACCGGCAATCTCGATTCCGAGCGCTCGATCGAGATCATGGAGCTGCTTACCAGCCTCAACAAGAATAGCGGCATCACCGTGCTGATGGTCACGCACGAGGGCGACATGGCGGCGTTCGCTCACACCATCGTCCACTTCAAGGATGGTCTGGTCGAGCGGATCGATGCGGGCAACGGGAAGGTGATGGTGTGAGCCTCCTACCAGTTCTTATTCGTCACCCCGGCCCGCGTGCCGGGGTCCAGCGGGCGGCAAGCGATGTGCGTGAGGCTCGAAATCAGTATGCGCGGATGAGTGGACCCCGGCACGGGGGCCGGGGTGACGACGTTTTCTTGCGTAAGGCTCGCTAGCCAATGCTCGGCACCACGCTCACCCTCGCGATCCGCTCGATCCTGCGCCACAAGCTGCGCTCGTTCCTGACCACGCTCGGCATCATCATCGGCGTCGCCGCGGTGGTGGCGATGGTGACCTTGGGCAAGGCGACCACGGCGGCGGTGCAGCAGCAGATCGCGAGCCTCGGCACCAACATCCTGCAGGTCCGTCCCGGCCAGGGCTTCGGCCGCGGCGGCGGCGGCCCGCGTCCGCCCGATTTCGAGGAGCAGGACGTCGAGGCGGTCAAGGAGCAGGTCGCGGGCGTCACCGCGGTCGCGCCGCAGGCCCAGTCGACCGCGACCGCGATCAACGAGGGCGCCAACTGGTCGACCACGATCAACGGCACGACCAACGACTTCTTCAAGGTCCAGCCCTGGCCGCTGACCGCGGGGCGCACCTTCTCTCCGGCCGAGGAAGCGGCGGGCAAATCGGTGTGCATCATCGGCAACACGGTGCGCCAGAACCTGTTCCGCGGCGAGCGCGCGGTCGGCGCGCGGCTGCGCGTCAACAATGTCTCGTGCGACGTGATCGGCACGCTCTCGACGCGCGGCCAGGCCGGCTTCGGCGGCGACCAGGACGACGTCATCATCATGCCGATCAAGACGGTGCAGCGCCGCTTCACCGGCAACCGTGACATTCGCCTGATGCTGGTCGGCGTTGACCAGGCCTATGACACGCAGCAGGTGCAGTCCGCGCTCACCGACCTGTTGCGCGAGCGGCGGCGGCTGGAGCCGGGCGCGGAGGACAATTTCAACATCTTCGACACCGCCCAGATCAGCGCGACGCTGACCGGCACCACCACCTTGCTGACACAGATCGTCGCGGCGGTCGCCGGGATCAGCCTGATCGTCGGCGGCATCGGCATCATGAACATCATGCTGGTGTCGGTGACCGAGCGCACGCGCGAGATCGGCATCCGCCTCGCCATCGGCGCGATCGCGAGCGAGGTGCTGATGCAGTTCCTGGTCGAGGCGATCGTGCTGTCGATGCTGGGCGGGGTGATCGGGCTGCTGATCGCGCAGCTGGCCATCGCGATCCTCACGCCGCTGATGCAGGTGCCGTGGACGTTCGACCTGCAGATCAACGTCATCGCCTTCCTGATCGCGGCGGCGATCGGGGTGGTGTTCGGCTTCTTCCCAGCGCGGCGCGCGGCGAGCCTCAACCCGATCGACGCGCTGCGGCACGAATAGCGAGGTTAGCCGCGAATCAGGCGGTTCAAATCCTCGACCGTGTCGATATCGACCAGCTCGGCGGGGGAGGTCACGACATGATGGCCGTGCTTGACCAGTGCGCGCGCGCCCATGTCGCCCTCGGTGCGCAGCAGCTCGTCGAAATGGCTGCATCCGAACAGAACCGGTGGACGCGGGATCTCGCCGTCGCTCGACGCCACGATTGCATCGGGCCCCTCGGCGCGGTCGAGCAGGCGGTAGATGTGCGTGGCGGTGACCTTGGGCATGTCGGCCAGCGCGATCAGCACCGCCTCGGCGCCACTCTCGCAGGCCGCTTCCACGCCCAGCCGCAGCGAGCGGCCCATGCCTGCCGCGGGGTCATCATTGTGGATGATGCGGTAGCCGCAGCCGGCGAGGTCCAGCTTGGTTTCTGACACCACTGCGATCCGCTCGCGGAACGGGACCGCCTCGAGCGCGACGACGACGTGCAGCCCGACCGGGCGGCCGAGATAGAGCTGGGTCAGCTTGTCGCCGCCGAACCGCTTGGAGCGGCCCGCGGCGAGCAGCACCAGCGCCACGCGTTCAGCCCCGATCATGCAACTTCCTCGCCATCGGCCTGCCTCTAGACTGTCATCCGAATCGACTAGCCGATCCGAGCGTTTCGAAGGAGATAGGGCGATGGCGGGGATGTGGCGAGCGGCGCTTGCGCTGATTATGGTCGCGGGGCCCGCCGCGGCGAAGGAGACGATCATGCCAGCCGCCAAACCGATCGTCATCGCGCATCGCGGCGCCAGCGGCGAGCGGCCCGAACATACGCTGGCGTCCTACACCCTGGCGATCGAGCAGGGCGCCGACTTCATCGAGCCCGATCTGGTGATGACCAAGGACGGCGAGCTGGTCGCACGGCACGAGAACAACATCGCCGACACCACCGACGTCGCGAGCCACGCCGAGTTCAAGGACCGCAAGACGACCAAGACGATCGACGGGGTCAAGATGACCGGCTGGTTCACCGAGGATTTCACGCTTGCCGAGCTCAAGACACTGCGCGCCAAGGAGCGGCTGCCGCTGCTCCGGCGCGGCAACACGCAATATGACGGCCAGTTCGAGGTGCCGACGCTGCGCGAGGTGATCGCGCTGGCCAAGTCCGCCGCGGTGACGCGCGGGCGTCCGGTCGGCATCTATCCCGAGACCAAGCATCCGAGCTATTTCGCCTCGATCGGCCTGCCGCTGGAGGCGAAGCTGCTCGTTGAGCTCAAGGCGGCGGGCTGGGACCGCGCCGACGCGCCGGTGTTCATCCAGTCGTTCGAGGTGAACAATCTGAAGGCGCTGAGCAAGCAGACCAAGGTGCGCCTGATCCAGCTGCTCGACGCCGAGGGCGGTCCCGCAGACAAGGCGCAGCCGAGCTATGCGGCGATGATCACGCCCGCGGGGCTGAAGGAAATCGCCACCTATGCCGCGGGAATCGGCCCGGCCAAGGTGATGGTGGTAACGAATGACGGCGCCGTCACCCCGCTGGTCGCCGACGCGCACGCCTCCGGGCTCAAGGTCCATCCCTGGACGTTCCGGGCGGAGAATTTCTTCCTGCCCGCGGGGCTTCGCTCAGGCATCAATCCGGCTGGCCATGGGCGGCTGGAGGAGGAGATTTCGCGCCATCTCGCCGCCGGGGTGGATGGTTTCTTCACCGATTACCCTTATCACGGGGTTCAGGCGCGCGATCGGCATTCCCGTTGATCCGCAAGGAGACAGGCGCGATGCGCAAGGGGTTCATATTGGTCGTCGCGACGCTGCCGCTGCTCGCGGGCGGCTGCCTCGCCAAGGCCGCGGTCGATGTCGTCACACTGCCGGTCAAGGCGGTGGGGCAGACCGCCGACTGGGCGACGACGAGCCAGGACGAGGCCGACCGCAACGCCGGGCGCAAGCTGCGCAAACAGGAGGCCCGCGAAGGCCGCGAGCGCAAGAAGCATGAAGAGGCGTGCCGCAAGGATCCGGACAATTGCGGCCCCTATCAGGGCTATCGCGCCGGCGATCCCGAGGGCGACAAGGACTAGGTCTGCCCGTCGCGCGCCAGCGTTTCGGCGATCACGCGGAGGACCTGCGGGCGGAAATGCACGCCGATATGGTTGCTGACCACTTCGATCGCGCGCGCGCCGTCGTGATCACCCTCATGACAGATGCTGCCGTTGACGAAGCCATCGCTGCGGCTCCAGATCGACGTTGCCGGCATCGGCAGCGGCGCGGCCGCTTCGGCGAGCATCGCGCTTGCGGCAGGATCGTCGATCTTCTGGCCGGTCAGCACCTCGAAATGCCGCCAGACATTGGTCGCGGTCGGCGGGCCGGCATAGGGTGACGAGATCGTCACCACTTCGCGGACTAGGTCGGGCCGGCGCTGCGCGGCGACGCGGGCGAGGATGCCGCCGAGGCTGACGCCGATCAGCGTCACCGGCTGCTCGCCGGCCTCGGCATAGACCTGCTCGATCCGCGCAATCAGCCGCTCGACATCAGTGCCGACCGAGCGCACGCCAAGGTTGATGCCCAGCCGCCAGCGCCAGGTGCGATAACCGCGCCCGCGCAGGAAACGGTGCATTGCCGCCATCGACGCGTCGCCATTGGCAAGGCCGGGCAGCAGCAGCAGCGGCCGGCCATCGCCCGGAGGCGTATCTTTGAGGCTGCGCCACTTGGTCGCGAGTTCGGCAAGCGCCCAGGCGAGGCGCGGCGCCTCCGCATAGAAGGAGGATCGCGGCGGCGGCAGGATCTCGGCTTGGGTCATTGCGTGCTCTCCACGGGCAACCATCGCATCACCGTAGATGGAAATGGGGTCCAGCGTCCCATTTTCACCCCCGCCGCGCGAAATGCCTCGCCGGTCCAGGCGTTGCAGGTGCGCACCGCGCTGTAGCTGCCGGTTGCGTCGTAGAAGGCATCGTAACTGCCATAGCCGGGATAACGCGCCGCGCGCCCGTCCGCTCCGGTGCGGAAGCTCGCCTGGATGAAGGCGGCGAGCCGGCGATATTCCTCGGGCCGCAGCATGATCGCCCGTACCTTCGGGCCCTCGGTCGGCTCGGGGATGAAGTCGACATGCATCAGCGTATTTGAGCTGCCGATTGCCGCCTTGAGCACCCGCCCGGGCTTGAGCTCGGACCAGGTCGGCGTGTTGAGGTAGAAGTCGCGGTCGCCCCAGCCGAAGCTGCGCCAGCCATGCCCGGCGAAGCGCGGGTCGCGCAAATCCTCGCCGCGCACGAGGCCGCTCCAGTCCACCCCAGCCCCGCGCACTGGCAGGACGATGCCGGTGTGGACGCCATTGTCCTCGACATAGATGCGGATGCCCTGCTCGGGCTCGCGCCATTCGCCGTTGGCCGGGATCAGCCCGCCGATCCATCCTGCGCCACCATAGCCGAGCAGCAGCAATGCGACCGCAAGCGCCGCGCGGCCAAGCCAGCGCAGCAGCCGCCGCGCAACTTTCTTGCGGGTGCCGTTTTCGTCCATGCCGGACGCATGTTATGAAGGGCGCATGATAAGCGAAACCCATGTTCTCGACCGCCCGCCGGAGGGTGCGGCGGCCGACTGGACGATCCCGCAGGACTGGAACGCCTTCACGCCCGCCGAGCATGCCGTGTGGGACACGCTGTTCGAGCGCCAGATCAAGCTGCTCCCCGGCCGCGCCTCGAAGGCCTATCTCCGTGGCCTCGAGCTGCTCAAGCTGTCCGAATCGGGCATCCCCAATTTCGAGGAGCTTTCCGAGCGGCTGATGAAGCTCACCGGCTGGCAGGTCGTGGCGGTGCCGGGGCTCGTCCCCGACGAGGTGTTCTTCGACCACATGGCCAATCGCCGCTTCGTCGCGGGCAACTTCATCCGCCGCCCGGACCAGCTCGACTATCTCCAGGAGCCGGACGTGTTCCACGACGTGTTCGGCCATGTCCCGATGCTCGCCGACCCGGTGTTCGCCGATTATATGGAGGCCTATGGCCGCGGCGGGCAGCGGGCGATGGAGCTGGGTGCGCTCACGCAGCTCTCGCGCCTCTATTGGTACACCGTCGAGTTCGGACTGATCGAGGAAGCCGAGGGGCTGCGCATCTATGGCTCGGGCATCGTGTCGAGCTTCGGCGAGAGCCGCTTCGCGCTCGACAGCGACAGCCCCAACCGCATCGGCTTTGACCTCAAGCGCGTGATGCGCACCGAATACCGGATCGACGATTTCCAGCAGAATTACTTCGTCATCCCGGGCTTCGACGCGTTGCTCCGCGTCACCGTCGAGACCGATTTTGCACCGCTCTATCGCGAGATTCTGGCGCAGCCCGACATCCCGATCGCCGAGATCGTCGAGGGCGACCGGGTGATCACCCGCGGCACGCAGGAATATGCCCGGTCAAAGGCCTGATCGCGCAACGTTTGTTCGCTTGCGCCCCGCATGGTGCCCGCTAAAGGTCGCGCCCGAAAGGAGACGCGATGACCGGCGAGATCTACCCCGTCCCCGCCGAATGGGCACGGAATGCGCGTTACGATGCGGCAGGTTACGAGCGGCTCTATGGCCGGTCGATCGCCGATCCGGGCAGCTTCTGGCTGGAGCAGGCCAAGCGGCTCGACTGGATCAAGCGGCCGGAAATGGCGGGCGACTGGTCGTTCGACGAAGCTGATTTCCGGATCAACTGGTTCGCCGACGGCAAGCTCAACGTCGCTGCCAACTGCATCGACCGCCACCTCGCCAGCCGCGGCGGCGACATCGCGATCGTCTGGGAGCCCGACGATCCCGCCGAGGAACCCCGGCGCTTCACCTATCTGGCGCTGCATCAGGAAGTGTGCCGCTTCGCCAATGTGCTGAAGGCGAAGGGCGTCGCGCGGGGCGACCGCGTGACCATCTACATGCCGATGATCCCCGAGGCGGCGTTCGCGGTGCTGGCCTGCGCACGGATCGGGGCGATCCACTCGGTGGTGTTCGGCGGCTTCTCGCCCGAGGCGCTGGCGGGGCGCATCACCGACTGCGATTCGAGCGTGGTGGTGACCGCCGACGAGGGGCGGCGCGGCGGCAAGCGCATCGCGCTCAAGGCCAATGTCGACGAGGCGGCAAAGCGCGCGCCCGCGCTCAAGACGGTGATCGTGGTCAAGGCGACCGGCAGGGAGGTAGCGATGACCGAGGGCCGCGACGTCTGGTATCATGACGCCGCGGCGAACGTCTCCGCCGACTGCCCGGCCGAGGCGATGAACGCCGAGGATCCGCTGTTCATCCTCTACACCTCAGGCTCGACCGGCAAGCCCAAGGGCGTGCTGCACACCAGCGGCGGCTATCTCCTCTGGGCGAGCCTGACGCACGAATTGTGCTTCGACTATCGCCCCGGCGACGTGTGGTGGTGCGCGGCGGATATCGGCTGGGTCACCGGGCACAGCTACATCCTCTACGGCCCGCTCGCGAATGGCGCGACGACGCTGATGTACGAGGGGCTGCCCAACTGGCCCGATGCCAGCCGCATCTGGCAGGTGGTCGACCGGCACAAGGTCCACACCATCTACACCGCCCCCACCGCGTTGCGCGCGCTGATGAAGGACGGCGACGACTTCGTCGCCAAGACCTCGCGCAAGTCATTGAAGCTGCTCGGCACGGTCGGCGAGCCGATCAACCCGGAGGCGTGGCGCTGGTATCACGAGGTGGTCGGCGAGGGGCGTTGCCCGATCATCGACACCTGGTGGCAGACCGAGACCGGCGGCGCGATGATCGCGCCGATGCCGGGCGCGACCGACTTGAAGCCCGGCTCGGCGACCAGGCCAATGCCCGGCGTCGACCCGCAGCTGGTCGACAGCGAGGGCGCGGTATTGGGCGGCGCGACCGAGGGCAATTTGGTCATCGCGCGCAGCTGGCCGGGGCAGATGCGCACCGTGTGGGGTGACCACGCGCGTTTCTTCCAGACCTATTTCACCACCTATCCGGGGAAGTATTTCACCGGTGACGGCTGCCGCCGCGACGAGGACGGCTATTACTGGATCACCGGCCGCGTGGACGATGTGATCAACGTCAGTGGCCACCGCATGGGTACCGCCGAGGTCGAGAGCGCGCTGGTGCTCCATCCCAAGGTGGCCGAGGCCGCAGTGGTGGGCATGCCGCACGACGTGAAGGGGCAGGGCATCTATGCCTATGTCACGCTCAACGCCGGCGAGGCGGCGGACGATGCGCTGCGCGCCGAGCTGGTGAAATGGGTGCGCACCGAGATCGGCCCGATCGCGACGCCCGACGCGCTGCAGTTCGCGCCGGGCCTGCCCAAGACCCGCTCGGGCAAGATCATGCGCCGCATCCTGCGCAAAATTGCCGAGGGTGACGTGTCGTCGCTCGGCGATACGAGCACGCTCGCCGATCCGGCGGTGGTCGACGATCTGGTGGCGAACCGGCTGCGATGAGCCTTCGCATCATCGAGGGGGACATCACCCGGCTCGATGTCGATGCGATCGTCAACGCCGCGAACTCGTCCCTGCTCGGCGGGGGCGGGGTCGATGGCGCGATTCACCGTGCGGCGGGACCGGGGCTGCTCGAAGAATGCCGCAAGCTCTATGCGCTGGGCGGCTGCAAGACTGGTGATGCCAAGCTCACGGGTGGGTATCGGCTGCCGGCGCGCTATATCATCCACACGGTCGGTCCAGTCTGGCAGGGCGGGGGCAAGGGCGAGCCGGAATTGCTGGCGAGCTGCTACCGCCGCTGTTTCGAGATCGCGGCCGCGCAGGGCATCCGCAGCATCGCCTTCCCCGCGATCAGCTGCGGCGTCTATCGCTTTCCGGTCGACCAGGCCGCGGCGATTGCAGTGCGCGAATGCCGGGCAGCGATAGCGGCTGATCTGGAGCTCGACGTGATGCTGGTCGCGTTCGGCCCCGACATGCGCCGTATCTACGAAGCCGCCTTGGCCTGACGGGCATAAAAAGGGCGCGGGGAGATGCTCCCCGCGCCCTGTTTTGGTTTGCGCCCTTGTCAGACCGGCTTGGTCTCCAGATCCGGTCGCATCCCGGCCGCCTGATTCTCCGCCAGTTCCGGCTCGCCCGCCAGGTCCTTGTCGTCCCTGAGCGTATCGAGATGCATCCAGCGCTTCACGATCGGACTGAGCACCAGCACGCCCACGCCCACGCCGATCGCGATCCAGCCGAACAGGCTGTAGATGTCGAGCAGACCGTCCTTGGTCATCTGGCCGTCATGACCGCCAGTCGCCTCGCCGATCTTGCCCGCGACGAAATTGCCGACCGCGGTCATGTAGAACCAGGCGCCCATGATGAGCGAGGCGAGGAACTTGGGCGCGAGCCGGTTCATCGCCGACAGGCCGACGGGCGACAGGCACAGCTCCGCGGTGGTCGCGAAGAAATAATAGGCGAAGACGAGGAACACCGGCGTCATCGCGGCGATCCCCCAGGCGTGCGCGCCCCACACCAGCACGAGGTTGGCGAAGCCCATCTGCAGCAGAGCGAGGCCGAACTTGGCGGGTGCCGACGGCTCGATGCCGCGCTTGCCCAGCATCTGCCACAGCCCGGCAAAGAGCGGCGCGAGCAGGATGATGTAGATCGGGTTGATCGACTGGAAGATGCCCGCCGGCACGCCGCCGCGGTCCACGAACTCGTCGGTGAACAGGTTCATCGAACCGCCCGCCTGCTCGAACAGGCCCCAGAAGATCGGATTCAATGAGATCAGGAACAGGATCGCGAACATGCGCTCGCGCGGTTCCTTGGGCAGCTTGAAGCTCTCGTAGAGGACATAGCCGAGCAGCGCGACGCCCGAGATGGCGAGCAGCGTCTGGATCACGTCCTGATACTGGACCAGCGCCCAGATCACCGCGACCGACGCGAAGCCGACGCCGTAGAGCGTCCACTCGCGCGAACGCGACAGCGGCGCGGGCGCTTCTCCTGCGCCGTGGAGCGACGCCTTGCCCAGCACGAACACGATCAGGCCGGCGAGCATGCCGATGCCGGCAAGGCCGAAGCCGAAGCCCCAGCCGATCGTCTGGCCGAGATAGGCGACCAGGATGGTGCCGAGCGCGGCGCCCACGTTGATGCCCATGTAGAAGATCGTATAGGCCGCGTCGCGGCGCGTGTCGGTGAGGTTGTAGAGCTGCCCGACCATCACCGAGATGTTTGCCTTCAAAAAGCCCGAGCCGACGATGATGAAGGCGAGCGCCAGCCAGAAGACGTTGATGGTCGGGTCATTCTGCCCGCCCGTGCCCTCGACCGCCATCAGCGAGTGACCCGCGGCGAGCAGCAGGCCGCCGAAGATCACCGCCTTGCGCTGGCCCAAATAACGGTCGGCGAGATAGCCGCCGAGTACCGGGGTGATGTAGACCAGTGACGTATAGGCGCCGTAGATCAGGTTCGACTTGCCGTCCGAGAACAGCCAATGCTGGGTCAAGTAGAAGATCAGGATGGCGCGCATGCCGTAGTAGGAGAAACGCTCCCACATCTCGGCGAAGAACAGCATGTACAGGCCCTTGGGATGGCCCGCGAATTCCGGCTTCTTGCTGGCGGCGATCAGCGCCCCGCCCGCGAGGAAGGCGAAGAGCAGGACCGTGGCGATCACGGCGATCCACTCGGCCTCCGCCCATAATGCTACGTCTTTGAAATGCGGCAATTTCGAACCCCTTTATCAAACAGATTCCTGCCCCGTGCGCGCGGGGCGGATTGCTGCGCGGGAGCCTAACGGCGAAAATCGCCATGTGAAGCGGGATTGTGTCACACGTAACTGAACCCTGGCTGAGCGATTTCATGGGGCGGTCGCTTTTGCTGCGCCGCAAGAGCCGCTAGGGCGCGCGCATGACCTTCAACGATCGCTCCACCCCGCTTACGCTGCTCGCCACCCGCCGCTCGGCCAAGGCGCGCGACCTGATCCCCCCTGCGCCCGATGCGGGTGAACTGGCGCGGATCCTCGAGATCGCGGCGCGCACGCCCGACCATGGCAAGCTCGCGCCGTGGCGGTTCGTGGTGGTGCCGGCGGAAGCGCGCGACGCGCTCGCGGCGGGGATCATCGATGCCTATCGCGCTGAAAAGCCCGGGGCGGGACGGCTGGAGATCGAGGCGATGGACCAGTTCGCACGGCAGGCCCCGGCGCTGGTGGTCGTGCTCGCTTCCCCCAAGGTCGAGAGCCATATCCCATTGTGGGAACAGGAGCTGTCGGCGGGCGCGGTGACGATGAACCTGCTCCACGCGGTGCACGCCAGCGGCTATGCCGGGTGCTGGCTCACCGGCTGGGCAGCGTATAGCGATCGCGTGCGCGACCTGTTCGGCGCCGCGTCCGAGCGTATCGTGGGCTTCGTGTTCATCGGTACGGCCGGCAAGCTGCTGGAGGAGCGTCCCCGGCCCGACATGGCCAAGGTCGTCTCGACATGGGGCGGAACCGCGACGGACGGTATCTGACGAAACCGCCTTAGGGGTGGAACTTTCCGCTCCCATGCTGTATTAAGGCAGCATGACAGCGCTCGAGCATGAAGACAGCCCGGTTTATCTGAAGCTTCGCGCCAGCATCGCCACGGCGATCCTGCGCGGCGAATACCGGGCGGGGGACCAGTTGCCGTCGGTGCGCGCGCTTGCTGCCGAGCATGGCGCCAACCCGCTGACCGTCGCCAAGGCCTATCAGAGCTTCCAGGACGACGGCTATGTCGAGGTGCGCCGCGGCGTCGGCATGTTCGTGCTGCCCGGCGCGGTCGAGCGGCTCAAGATCGCCGAGCGCGACCGCTTCCTGACCAGCTACTGGCCCAAGGTGCGCGAGCATATCGCGCTGCTGGGGCTGAACGCGCACGAGCTGCTGGACCGCGAGATCGCCTAGGCCGCGAACGTCTCCGCATCCACCGCGTAAAGCACTTCCGCCTTCGCCATCGCCGCTGCCTTCAGCCCCAAAGCCTCGGGCACGATCTGCTCGACGTAAAATCGCGCTGCCGCCTGCTTCAGGGCGAGGAACGCCGGGTCGCCCTCCGCGCTCGCAGCGATGCCGCGCTGCTTCTCCATCAGCCAGCCACACACGGCGACCGACAGCATCGTCAGGAACGGATAAGAGCCGGCAAGCCGGTCATCAATCTCGCTCGCCAGCATGTGGCGGCCGACCTCCTCGCACGCGTCGATCAGCGCGATCAGCCCGGCGTCCTGCGCCTCGCCGCGCATCTGCGCGGTCAGTGCGAGCAGCGTGCCGCCATTGTCCATGCTCAGCTTGCGGCCCACGAGATCGGCGGCCTGGATGCCGTTGGTGCCCTCATAGATCGGGGTGATGCGCGCGTCGCGGAAATGCTGGGCGGCGCCGGTCTCCTCGATATAGCCCATGCCGCCATGCACCTGGATGCCGAGGCTGGCGACCTCGTTGCCGAGATCGGTGCCGTGCGCCTTGGCGAGCGGGGTGAGCAATTCGAGCCGCGCCCTCGCCGCCGCATCGCCGGCATTGGCGCGATCGACCATCGAGGCGGCGAGATAGACCAAAGCGCGTGCCGCCATCGTCTGCGCCTTCATCCGCAACAGCATGCGGCGGACATCGGGATGCTCGATGATCGCCACCGGCTCGCGGCCATGTCCCGCCCGCGCCGACTGGATGCGCTCGCGGGCATAGGCGACGGCGCGCTGCGTCGCGCGCTCGGCGACCTGCACGCCCTGCAGGCCGACATTGAGCCGCGCATTGTTCATCATCGTGAACATCGCGCGCATCCCGCCGAGCTCGGCCCCGATCAACTCGCCGACGCAATCGCCATGGTCGCCGAACGAGAGGACGCAGGTTGGGGAGGCGTGCAGCCCCATCTTGTGCTCGATTGAGACGACGCGGACATCGTTGAACTCGGCCGGGTTTCCGTCGGCGTCCAGCCGGTACTTCGGCACCAGGAACAGCGAGATGCCCTTGGTCCCCGGCGGCGCATCGGGCGTGCGCGCGAGGACGAGGTGGACGATATTGTCCGCCAAGTCGTGGTCGCCGAAGCTGATGAAGATCTTGGTCCCGGTGATCGACCATCTGCCGTCGGCGCGCGGCTCGGCACGGGTCTTGAGCGCGCCGACGTCGCTGCCCGCCTGCGGCTCGGTCAGGTTCATCGTGCCGGTCCATTCGCCGGTCGCGAGCTTGGGCAACCACAGATCCTGTTGCTCGGGCGTGCCGTGATGCACCAGCGACTCGATCGCGCCGACATTGAGCGTCGGGCACAGCGCGAAGCCCATGTTCGCGGTGCCCAGCGTTTCCAGCACCGCGGTCGCGAGGGTGAAGGGCAGGCCCTGGCCGCCAAAGGCTTCGGGCGAGCCGATCGTCCCCCAGCCGCCCTCGACATAAGCCTTGTAGGCCTCCGGATAGCCCTGGGGCATCTTCACGCCCTCGGGCGTCCATTTCGCGCCCACCGTGTCGCCGGCGCGATCGAGCGGCGCCCATTCGCCCGCCGCGAACGCGCCTGCGCCCTCCAGCACCGCGTCGACCAGGTCGGGCGTCGCGGCTTCGGACAGCTCCGAAATGCCGGCGACATGCTCCAGCACGAAGCGCTGCTCGGCGGTGGCGGGGGTGAAGCTCATCGGTCCTCTCTTGCCGGTATTTTCTCCCCGCTATAGCCAGCAGCTATGGCCGCTCCAAATCCACGCGTAGAGACCCGTACCTTACCCTACGGCGAGGCGGCGATTGCCGAGGCTGCGGCGCTGGTCGCGGCGGGCGGATGCGTCGCGGTGCCGACCGAGACGGTCTATGGCCTTGCCGCGGACGCGACGAATCGGGACGCGGTCGCGGCGATCTACGCGGCCAAGGGCCGCCCCTCCTTCAATCCGCTGATCGTCCATGTCGCGGATCGCCAGGCGGCCGAGCGGATCGCACAGTTCGATCGCGACGCGCGCGCGCTGGCCGACGCGTTCTGGCCAGGTCCGCTCACGCTGGTGCTCCCGCTGCGGCCCGACGCCGCGATCGCGGGGCTGGTCACCGCCGGGCTCGACACCGTCGCGCTCCGTGTGCCGCAGCATCGCGCGATGCAGGCGCTGCTCGCCGCCTCCGGCAAGCCGCTCGCAGCGCCCTCGGCCAATGCCAGCGGCACGATCAGCCCGACACGGGCGAGCCATGTCGCCGCCAGCCTCGACGGACGCATCCCGCTGATCGTCGATGACGGGCCGACCAGCGGGGGCATTGAATCGACCATCGTCGCGCTCGGCGGGGCCCCGCGGCTGCTGCGCCCGGGCCCGATTCCGGCCGAGGCGATCGAGCGCGAGATCGGCCGCTGGCTGGCTGGCGGGAGTGAAAAGATCGAGGCGCCCGGCCAACTCGCCAGCCATTATGCGCCCGCCAAGCCGGTCCGGCTCGACGCGACCGAGCGCTGTGCCGACGAGTGGCTGATCGGCTTCGGCGCGATTGCCGGCCATGACACGCTGTCCGCTTCGGGCGACTTGACCGAAGCGGCGGCGAAGCTGTTCGACGCGCTGCACCGCGCAGACGAGTCGGATTGCGCCGCGATCGCCGTCGCCCCCGTGCCCGACGAGGGGATCGGGATCGCGATCAACGACCGGCTGCGCCGCGCCGCGCACCGCTAGTTGTGGAAAACTAAGCCCTTTACACCCGCGCAACGAGTCCTAGTCTCCGCCTCGCCGCGTACCGGGCGAGTGTTCGAACACGAGAGTGGGAGAGGCATGATGACCAATGTGCAACGGGGTCTGGCCGAGTTGATCGGCACCTTCTGGCTGGTCTTCGGCGGCTGCGGCAGCGCAGTGCTGGCGGCGGCGTTTCCGGAGGTCGGGATCGGGCTGCTCGGCGTATCGTTCGCCTTCGGCCTGACGGTGCTGACCATGGCCTATTCGATCGGACATATCTCGGGCTGTCACCTCAATCCGGCGGTGACGCTCGGCCTGTGGGCGGGCGGACGCTTCGCGGCGAAGGACATCCCGCTCTACGTGATCGCGCAGGTGATCGGCGGCGCCGTGGCGGCGTGGCTGCTCTATTGCATCGCGAGCGGTGCGCCGGGCGGCTACGATCTCGCGGGCGGGCTCGCCGCCAACGGCTTCGCCGAGCATTCGCCGGGCCAGTTCAGCATGCATGCGGCGCTGATCATCGAGGTCGTGCTGACCGCGATGTTCCTGCTGATCATCATGGGATCGACCGACAGCCGCGCCCCCGCGGGCTTCGCGCCGATCGCGATCGGCCTCGCGCTGACGCTGATCCACCTCATCTCGATTCCCGTGACCAACACCTCGGTCAACCCGGCGCGCAGCACCGGGCCGGCGCTGGTCGTGGGCGGCTGGGCGATCCAGCAGCTGTGGCTGTTCTGGGTCGCGCCGATCGCCGGCGGGATCATCGGCGGGCTGGTCTACAAGATGCTCGGCGCCGAAGCTGCCAAGCGGCCGCCGGTCGAGGGCGGACCGCTCCCGGCCGCGGAGGAATAGGAAAAGCGGGGCGGTCTAGGCGGCCGCCCCCTCCTTGATTCGCGCGGCGAAGCTCTTGCGCAGCTTGTTGAGCTTGGGCGGGATCACCGCGAGGCAATATGGATTGCGCCGGCCTTCGCCTTCCCAATAATCCTGGTGATAGGCTTCGGCCGGCCACCAGGTGTCGTTCGCCTCGATCGACGTGACGATCGGCGCGGGCCATTCGCTCTGGTTGCGTGCGATCCCGGCCTTCGCCGCTTCTTCCTGCTCGGGTGACTGGGGGAAGATCGCCGAGCGGTATTGCGTGCCGACATCGTTGCCCTGGCGGTTGAGCTGGGTCGGGTCGTGCGTCGCGAAGAAAATGTCGAGCAGGTCGCCGTAGGTGATCTGCGCCGGGTCGAAGACGACCTTGAGTGCCTCGGCATGGCCGGTGTCGCCGCCGCAGACCGCCTTGTAGGTCGGGTTCTCGACATGCCCGCCAATATAGCCACTTTCGACCGACTGAACGCCGATCAGGTCCTTGAACACGGCCTCAACGCACCAGAAGCAGCCGCCCGCGAAGATTGCGGTTTCGGTAGTCATTTCGCCTCAACTCCTTGCTACGCCGCCCAAGATAGGGTTGAGCGGGGCGGGCAACTAGAGGTGAGCTTTATGCGTGATGGCGCGGTGATGGTGACGGGCGGAGCAGGCTATATCGGCAGCCATGCCGTGCTGGCGCTGCTCGATGCTGGGTGGCGCGTGGTGGTGGTCGACAATCTCGTTACCGGCTTCGACTGGGCGGTCGATCCGCGGGCGGCGCTGGTCGTCGCCAACGTCGCCGACGACGACAAGGTGCGCGCGGCGATCCGCGACCATGGCGTGACCGCGATCATGCATTTCGCCGGATCGGTGGTGGTGCCGGAATCGGTCAGCGACCCGCTCAAATATTACCGCAACAACACCGCCGCGAGCCGCAGCCTGATCGAGAGCGCGGTACGCGAGGGCGTGAAGCACTTCATCTTCTCCTCGACCGCCGCGACCTATGGCATCCCCGAAATCGTGCCCATCCGCGAAAATGCGCCGCAGCTGCCGATCAATCCCTATGGCATGTCGAAGCTGATGACCGAACATATGCTGCGCGATGTCGCCGCAGCGCATCCGCTCAACTTCGCGGCGCTGCGCTACTTCAACGTCGCGGGCGCCGATCCGCAGGGCCGCTCGGGCCAGAGCACGGCGGGCGCGACGCATCTCATCAAGATCGCGGCCGAGGCGGCGACCGGCAAGCGCGGGCATGTCAGCGTGTTCGGCACCGATTTCGCGACTCGCGACGGCACCGGGGTGCGCGACTATATCCATGTCAGCGATCTTGCCGCGGCGCATGTCGATGCGCTCGACCTGCTGATCGCCGAGCCGGGCAAGAGCCACTTCCTCAACGCCGGCTATGGCCGCGGCTATTCGGTGCTCGAGGTGCTGGATGCGGTGGATCGCGTGACCAATATGAAGATCGAGCGCCGCCTCGAGGGCCGCCGCGCGGGCGACCCCGACGAACTGGTGTCGGACAATCGTGCGATCCTCGAAGCGCTCCCGTGGCGCCCGCAGCATGACGATCTCGACCGCATCGTCGCGCATGCGCTCGCCTGGGAGCGCAAGCTGGCGGAGCGTGCATGATCGAGCTGTTCCTCTCCGCCTTCGCCACGCTGTTCGTGGTGATCGACCCGCCGGGCTGCGCGCCGATCTATGCGGGTCTGACCAAGGGCGCGACGCACGCGCAGCAGCGGGCGATGGCGGTCCGCGCGGTGGTGATCGCCAGCGCGATCCTGCTGGTGTTCGCGCTGGTGGGGGAGGCGCTGCTCAAGACACTCGGCATCAGCCTCAACGCCTTCCGCATCGCGGGCGGGATCATGCTGTTCCTGATCGCGCTCGAGATGGTGTTCGAGAAGCGCCAGGAGCGCCGCGAGGATCGCGCGACCAAGATCATGGAGACGCCTGAGGTCGAGGACGTGTCGGTCTTCCCGATGGGCATGCCGATGATCGCCGGCCCGGGCTCGATCGCCACCGTCATGCTGCTGGTGTCGCGCGCCGAGGGGCTGGGAGAGACCGCCGCGGTGTTCGGCGCGCTGGCGCTGGTGCTGGTCCTGACGCTGGTCGCGCTGCTCGCCGCGGGGCCGCTGATGCGGCTGCTCGGCGCCAAGATCGAATCGGTCATCACGCGTCTGCTCGGCGTGCTGCTGTCGGCGTTGGCAATCCAGTTCGTGATCGACGGGATCAGGCGCAGCTTCGGGCTCTAGGGCCGGTCATATCGGATCCGCCACAGCCGATAGGGCGCGTTCTTCGGCAGCTTCACCGGATCGAGCCAGGCGGGCACCTTGCCCTTGGCGAGCTGGCCGTAGAAGCCATTGGGCTCGCGCGAGCGATACACCGTGCTCTCGGCCATGTTGGGGCAGACCAGCAGATATTGCGCGCCATAGCGCCGCGCGATCGGCCGGAACGCCTCGGGCTTGCCGGTGAAGGCGTGGTGCACGTCGAGGATCGCGCGCTCGTTGCGGTGATAGGGGCCGGCAATGCCCTTGTGATGCGTCATCACGATCAGCCGCGGCCCGAGATCGACATGGGTGAACAGCGTCGACGGCGGCAGCGTGCGGTCGAGCAGCGACATGCCCGCGGCACTCGCGCACCGCGCATTGGCGCGGGCGACCACCGCGCGGTTGGGCTGGGGCTTGTCGATCTTCACATATTTGACGACGAATCCGGCGAACAGGCCCGAGACGATCAGGAATGCCGCGGCCGAGCCGAGGATGCGCACCGGCATCCATTTGTGGTTGAGGAACCACGGCACGATGATCCAGGCGAGCGCGGTGGCGCCGGGCACGCCGAGCAGCTGCGCGGCCGGCCCCGCACGGATCTGCCACAGCAGCATCGCCCCGGCGAACGCCGTGAACAGCCCGATCGCGACCCAGGCAACGAGCTGATCGGCGGTGCGCGCCCGCATCGCCGCTACCGCCGCGCCGATGATGCCGATGACCGGCAGCACGGCGATCGGGAAGCCCATGGCGAAGCGGTGCTTGTAGATGGGGCGCGCCTCCCGGACATTGTTCAGCCAGGTGTTGTAGAGTTCGTCCGAGACGCCCTCGGGGCGCGACAGGCATTGGGGGAAGAGTGCGGCGAATCCGCCTGCGATCGCCGCGCCGGCGACCGCTGCGAGGCCGAGACGCGCCGCGCGGCTCGCCGGGTTGAGCAGGCTGAGGCCGAACAGCAGCACGCCCGCGGCGATCGTCACCGACAGCCACACTGGGGTCAGCGCGTCGCAGCGCATCGCATGGTTGGCGTTGGAGGCGAAGATCGCGAAGCCGAGCGTGCTTCCGCCCGCGAGGCTCAGCGCATAGGCCTGCATCCGCCGCACCTCGGCGCCGTCCCACACCCAGCGCAGCGTGACGATCGCCCCGGCGATCGCGCAATAGGGCAGCAGCTCGAGCCCGATCGTCAGCGACGCGGCGCTCGACAAGCCGACGATGAGCCCGCCCCGCGCTCCCTTGGGATCGGCGAGCCCGGCGACGGTGAGCGCGAGACAGGCGAGCTGCCAGCCATGATGATCGATGCGCAGCGGCACGAACATCAACATTGTCGCGGTGCAGCCCATCAGGATGATGATCGCCAGCGGCCAGGCGGCCGGCGCGATCAGGCGGCGCACGGTCAGGCCCAACGCCGCCATCGTCACGCCGAGCGGGAAGAGCGGTGCGATGCCGCAGGCCAGCTTCTCGGCCATCGGTGTGCCGAGGAAGGGCTTGAAGAGCAGGATCAGCGCCGCGATCGGCAGATCGACCAACCGCGACCAGTGGATGTCGAGGCCGCCCGGCGGGCTCAGGCGATATTGGCGCAGGTCGTACCAGCCCTGTCCGTCGAGCAGCGCGCGGACCTGCATCAGCCGCATATTGTCGTCGGTGTCGCCCAGGCCCAGGGCATTGATCTGCCCCCAGCGATCCCACAGATACCAGCCCGCGATCGCCGCCCAGGCGAGCAGCGTCCAGCGCAGCCAGTGCCTGTCCAGCTCGCGCTCGAGATCGAAGCCACCGATACCTTTGGTCAAAACCGCTTCCCCTACCGCTTGTTGCGCATTAGGGCGGCGCCCGGCTTCAGGGCAAGGCAGGCGTGACGGCGATCATCCACAGAATCGGTGAATTGCAGCGCAGCGGCGTCCTGGGCCAGCTGATGCGCTTCGGCATTGCGGGTGTCGTTTCGACGCTGATCTATGCCGCGGTCTATATGCCGCTCGTGACCTGGGTGTTCCCGAACCTCGCGGTCGCGGCGGTGCCCTTCGCCTTCGCGGTGGCGGTGACGTGCGGTTTCTTCATGCACTCGCTGTGGAGCTTCAAAGGGCATGGCAGCCGCGACAATAGCGGGCGGCAGCATGTCAAATTCCTGGTTGTGCAAGGCTTCGGGCTGCTGCTCAACGCGTTGTTCACCTGGGTGATCGCGGACCTGCTGCACTATCCCGACTGGGCGCCGCTGATCCCGATCGTGACAATCACCCCGCTCGCGACTTTCGCCCTGAACCGGCAATGGGTATTCGGCTGATATGGACCGCATCGTCTACGACCGCATGGCCGAGCATGATTCCACCCATTGGTGGTATGTGGCGCGCCGCGACATCCTCGCCGACTTCATCGCACGCGAGGTGAGCCTGCCCAAGGGCGCGCGCATCCTCGAGATCGGTTGCGGCACCGGCCACAACCTCCCGATGCTCGGCGCGTTCGGCGAGGTCGATGCGATCGAGATCGACTCGGCCGCGCGCAGCATCGCGAGCAAGCGGCTGGGCAAGGAAGTCGGCAGCGCGCCGCTGCCCGAGCTGTCGGGCGTCGCCGACGGCCAGTATGACATGATCGCGGTGCTCGACGTGGTCGAGCATATCGAGGAGGACGTCGCCGCGCTCCAGGCGATGGCCAAGCGGCTCAAGCCCGGCGGCTCGATCCTGATCACCGTGCCCGCGCACCAGTGGATGTGGAGCGCGCACGACGTGGTCAACCACCACAAGCGCCGTTACTCCAAGGCGACGCTGACCGCGGCGCTGGAGCGGGCGGGGCTCAAGTGGCGCAAGCTCGGCTATTTCAACTCGCTGCTGTTCCCCGCGGCGGTCGCGGCGCGGCTGGTGGGCAAGCTCACCGGCAAGGACGACAGCGACGATTCGCCGCCGGCCAAGCCGATCAACGCGCTGTTCGAGAAGATTTTCGGGCTGGAGCGCCACCTGGTCGGCCGCGTGCCGCTGCCACCGGGCCTGTCGCTGATCGTGCTGGCGCAGCCCAAGGGGTAATCGCGTTTCGAGGGGCGGTGTCTTTCAGTAGGACAGCGCCATATGTAGGGTGTAGTCTGGAATATGGATTCCACACTCTTCCAGATACATCACGGCCCGAGCAGGAACCGACAGCAGCGCAGATAGACCCAAGGTCGCGAGCGCGACATTCCTTCCACGTACGCTGGTCTTTTCCCACAGCAAGCCCGCCAAGGGATAGAGCGGCAGCAGTGCCAACCAGCTCCAGGCGATTCCAATGCGGGCCGCGGATAGATCATGAACCAAGCCGCCCGACCAGAAGGCTGCGACGCACCAGCCGAGACCGAAGTAGCTGCCCCAGATTAGATTACTGCCCCATTCGCCGAACAGGACGCCGAACAACAAGCTTGGTAAAATCGAGCATGCGAGAAACGGTAGAAGGACGAACACAAGGCTGAACTGAGCCTTGCTCATTCTGACTGGGTAGAGACGGATCGGGCTCGCAGCTGATCGCATATAGGTTAGTTCGCCTCGGCGATCGCCACCAGCGCGGCGTCCATCGCCGGCGTGGCGGAGGTGCCCGAGGGCACGTCATTGGCATAGGCGGCGAAGGTCAGCGTCTTGCCGCTCTTCGTCGTCATATAGCCGGCGAGCGCGTTGGTCGCGTTGATCGTACCGGTCTTGGCGAAGATCTTGCCTTCAAGGATCGTGCCCTTGAAGCGGCGGGCAAGCGTGCCGTCGACGCCGCCGATCGGCAGCGTCTCGCGCCACGCTGCGCCCCAGGGCTGCGCGGCGATCCAACCGAGCAGCTTGACCATGCCGCGCGGCGCGATGCGGTTGTAGGTCGACATGCCCGAACCGTCGGAGAAATCCCAGGCGGTGCGCGGCACGCCCGCCCTGGCGAACATTGCCTCGATCTCGACCTGTCCGTCGGCGACCGAGCCGGTGCCGCGCGCCAGGCCGGTGCGGCGGAGCAGCAGCTCAGCGTGGAGATTCTGGCTATCCTTGTTGATCGTGCGGATGTCGTCGAGCAGCGGCGGCGGGGTGAGCGTGGCGAGCTGCGCGCCGAATTCGATCTGGGGCGGGGGCGTTCCGGCGCGCTGGCGCGGGTCGTCGCCCGGGCCGACCGGACGATAGCGCGACCCGATCTCGCCCTCGACCTGCACGCTGCGCTCACGGAGCAAAGCGGCGAGGCGCCAGGCGGCATAATGGGCCGGATCGTCGATGCCGAAGCGCAGCGTCTGCGGCGCGGCATCGGCAGCGATCGTCCCCGTGATGCGAAGCGCGCGATCGAAGGGCAGGCGGTCGAATTCGAGGTCGGTCTTGCCGCCCGCCGCGACCGTGACGGCGCGGTTGTCGATCGCGAGATAGCCGAGGTGGCTTATGCCGGGCGCCTGGCCCGCTTTGGCCGGCGTGACGACGGCGGCGAGTTCATTGTCGTCGAGGGTGAGCGCGGCGATCGCGGTGCCGTAGCGCGACGGGATGTTGTTCCAGCTCATCCCAGCGCTCCACCGCTCGTCGGGGAGCAGGCTGGAATCGCCGGTGACGTTGCGGACGTGTCTGGCCCGTGCGGCGACTGCGTCGGCGAGGGCGGCGAGGCAATTCGCGACGCAGCTGGGCGCGCTCGAGAGGCGTGCGTCGCCCCGGCCGGTGAGGATCACGTCGCGCCCGTCGAGCCGGACCGCAGCGCCGCCAGCGGCGTCGGGCCGGTCAAGCATGGGCAGGGTGGCGAAGGCCGCGGCGGTGGTGACGATCTTGGTGTTCGAGGCCGGGATGAAGCGCTGGTCGGGATTGACCGTGACGACCTCGCGACCCTGCGCATCGGCGACGACCAAGCCGAAACGCGTTCCCGTGGCCGCCCTGGCGAGCTCGGCCTCGACCCTGGCCTGAAGCGGCGCAGCCTGCTGCGCGGACAGCGGCGCGGCGAGCGTGAGCGCAAGAAGGGCGAGTGCGCGCTTCAGAGCAGGGTCGGTGGTTCGGCCTTGCGGCGCGGCGTTTTGGCGGGGAGGGGTGGCACGGCAGGCGCCGCGTCGGGCAGGTCGGGACGGGCCGGTGCGTGCGGCGACACGGTGACCTCGCCCGAATCGGCGAAGCGGTAGCCGAGCGAGGCATGGCCCTTCACCGGCCCCGCGACATCGGCGACGAGATAGAGCGGGCGGCGCTTCGATTCGACGTAGAGCCGGCCGAGATACTCGCCGATCATGCCAAGCACGAACATCTGCACCGCGCCGAGGAACACGACGACGAGCATCGTCGAGGTCCAGCCCTGCACCGCATTGCCGGCGAGCCAGCCGATCACGATGTAAAGGAACAGCAGCGCCGACAGGCCGGTGAGCGCAAGGCCTGCGTGACTGGCGAAGCGCAGCGGCGCGGTCGAGAAGCCGGTCACGGCGTCGAGTGCAAAGCGGATCATCTTGGCGAGCGGATATTTGGTCTCGCCGGCGTGCCGCTCGTGCCGGTCATAGACGAACGGCACCTGGCGGAAACCGACCCAGGCGACCATGCCGCGAATGAAGCGCGCCTGTTCGGGCAGTGACAGGAAGGCGTCGAGCGCACGCCGCGTCATCAGCCGGAAATCGCCGGTGTCGAGCGGGATCGGCGTATCGGTGATCCGGTCGAGCATGCGATAGAAGAAGGCGGCGGTGACCTTCTTGAAAAAGGTCTCACCCTCGCGCTTGCGGCGCACGGCATAGACGACGTCGGCGCCCTGCTCGCGCATCGTCGCGCGCATCTCGGTCAGCAGCTCGGGCGGGTCCTGCAGATCGGCGTCGATGATCAGGATCTCGTCGCCCGCACACAGATCGAGCCCGGCGGTGAGCGCGAGCTGATGGCCGTGATTGCGCGAGAGGTTGATCGCGACGAGGCGGGGATCGGCCCCGGCCAGGCGCTGCATCACCGCCCAGCTGCCGTCGCGCGAGCCGTCATTGACCAGCACGATCTCGTAATCGTCGCCGACCGCGGCGCGCACGGCGGCCGAGACGCGGCCATGCAGCAGCTCGAGACAGCCTTCCTCATTGTAGCACGGCACGACGACCGAAAGCTTGGGACGTTGCATGACGTGCGGCTTTAGCGCGCTGCCGCCGAAACGTCATGCGCGATTTGCACGTGCCCCGGCGCCGCGCAATTGACAGCGGTTCGCAACAAGCTTAGGCGCCCCTAGCTAATGCGAGTCAGTCGCAATCGCAAAATGAAAGGGGCAAGATGAAATCGATGCGGGTCATGCTGGCGGCGGGCGTCAGCGCGCTGGGGTTGCTGGCGGGGGCGCCGGCCTCAGCCGACGAGGCCGATCCCGAAGCGCGTGACACGGTGACCGTCACCGCCACCCGCTCGCCGCTGGCGACTCAGGATGCGCCCGCGACGGTCAGTGTGATCGGCGAGGAGCAGATTGCCGACGAGCTGGTGACCGACATCAAGGAGCTGGTGCGGTTTGAGCCGGGCGTGAGCGTGACGCGCCAGCCGACCCGCTTCGGCGCGGCGCTCGGCACGACCGGCCGCGCGGGCAATGAGGGGTTCAACATCCGCGGCATGGGCGGCAACCGCGTGCTGATCCAGGTCGACGGCGTGCGCGTGCCCGACGGGTTCAGCTTCGGTGCGCAGGGCGTGGGTCGCGGCGATTATGTCGATCTGGGTCTGATCAAGTCGGTCGAGATCCTGCGCGGCCCGGCCTCAGCGCTCTACGGCAGCGACGGACTCGCCGGCGCGGTGAGCTTCATCACCGCCGATCCCAAGGATTTCCTGCGCGAGGGCGAGAGCTTCGGCGGCCGCGCGCGCGCCGCGTGGTCGTCGGCCGACAACGAGTTCAGCGAGACGCTGATCGTCGCTGGCCGGTTGGGCGACTGGTCGGCGATGGCCGCCTATACCCGCCGCGACTTCAACGAATATGAGAATCAGGGCGAGGTTGGCGGCGACCGCGCGACACGCACCAAGGCAAACCCTCAGGACGGCCGTTCCAACGCGGCGCTCGGCCGCATCGTCTATGAGAGCGGCGGGCACCGCTTCCGCCTGACCGGCGAGTATCTCGACACGCATCTGTTCACCGACGTGCTGACCGGTCACTCGGCGACTATCGTCGATCTCGATGCGACCGACACTGGGCATCGCTGGCGCGGCGCGTTCGACTGGACGTGGGACGGCAATGGCCGGATCGAACAGGCACGCATTACCGCCTATCTCCAGGATTCCGAGGATCGCCAGTTCACGTTCGAAGATCGTAACCCGGCGGTCGACCGCACGCGCATCAATACCTTCGAGAACCGCATCTATGGCGCTTCGGGCGAGCTGCGGCTCAACTTCGGGAGCGCCGAGACGCCGCAGCGCATTGTGCTGGGCGGCGACATCAGCGTGACCGAACAGGAGGGGCTGCGCGACGGCACCGTGCCGACGCCGCCTGACGTGTTCCCGACCCGCGCCTTTCCCAGGACCGACTATACGCTGGCCGGGCTGTTCGCGGCGGGCGAGATCACGCTGGGCCCGGTGACGCTGCATCCGGCGCTGCGCTTCGATCACTACAACCTCTCGCCCGACGACGATCCGCTGCTGCCGAGCTTTGCCGCGGCGAAGCAGGAGGGATCGCGCGTCTCGCCCAAGATCGGCGCGGTGGTGAAGCTGGGCGAGGAGATCCGGCTGTTCGGCAACTATGCGCAGGGCTTCAAGGCGCCTGAGCCGAGCCAGGTGAACCAGTTCTTCGAGAACCTCGCCTTCGGCTACACCTCGCGACCCAATCCGAATTTGCGGCCTGAGACCAGCGAGGCGTTCGAGGCCGGCATCCGGTATCTGGGCAGCAACGTCCGGCTCGACCTCACCGCCTTCCATGTCGACTATGACGACTTCATCTCGCAGGACAGCGTCGGTGGCAGCGGCACCGCGGCCGATCCGACGATCTTCCAATTCATCAACATCGATCGTGCGCGGGTAAAGGGCGCCGAGGCGCGGTTCGAGACGTGGAACGATGCGGGCTTCACCGGGCGTCTCGCCATCTCCTACGCCACCGGTGACGAGATCAGTCCGACGGGCGTCAAGTCGCCGCTGCTGTCGGTCGATCCGCTCAAGGTAGTGGTCGGCGCCGGCTGGCGCGATCCGGGCGGGCGTTTCGGCGGGCAGGTGATCGCGACGCACAGCGCGCAGAAGGAGCGCGACCGCGCGGGCGGGCAATACACGCCTCCGGGCTTCACCACGCTCGACGTCACGGCGTTCGTGAAGATCGCCGACAGGGTCACGCTGCGCGGCGGCCTCTTTAACCTGACCGACGAGAAATACGCCTGGTGGAGCGACGTGCGCGGGCTCGCGGCGACCTCGACGATCAAGGACGCCTACACCCAGCCGGGCCGCAACGGCAGCGTGTCGGTGAGCGTCCGCTTCTGAACGATAAAAGGAGGGCAACGAAATGAAGAAGATGATGTGGATCGCGGGAGCGGCGCTGATCGCCTCCACCGCGCCGGCGCTGGCCGATGGGCCGGTCAAGCCGCGGGCGGAGGCCGAGGAGCAGAGCTCGTTCGAGGCCGACCGGCGCGACATCCTGGCGATGGCGGGCAACTACAAGGTCAAGTTCGACATGCGCGAGTCGACGCCATGGCGCGCCGACTACACGCCGATCGAGGCCAAAGTCTCGGGCGGGCATGAATCGGTGCGGGTGATCGAGGACACCGGCCGCGTGATCCGGCTCCAGCACCTGCTGGTGGTGAGCCACGAAGGCAAGGATCACGTCATCAAGCATTGGCGCCAGGACTGGGAATATGAGCCGGCCAGGGTGCTGGTCTATTCCGGCCCCGACAGCTGGACCTGGGAAGACGTGCCCGAGCGGATGCGCAAGGGCCGCTGGTCGCAGACCGTCTACCAGGTCGACGACAGCCCGCGCTACGGCGGCTGGGGCCAGTGGACGAGCGAGGCGGGCATCCGCCGCTGGCGCTCCAACTGGACCTGGCGCCCGCTCGCCCGCCGCGATGCGGTGCGCGGCCCGGTCTATGATCGCTACTACGCGATCAACCGCCACCAGGCGTTCCCGGGCGGCTGGATCCACTGGCAGGACAATACCAAGATGGGCGAGTTCGACGGCAAGCTCGAGCCGGTCGTGCAGGAATATGTCCTGAACACCTATACCAGGTTCGACGGCTACAAGGTGCAGGCGGCCGACGATTATTGGGCGGCGACCAAGGGCTATTGGGCAGCGATCCGCGGCGAGTGGGACCGCATCGCCGCGGCCAAGAACGGCATCCGCATCACCGAGGCGGCCGAGGCCGGGACGGTGATCGCCAGCCGCCTGCTCGGCATCGCCGACGAGATCCAGAGCGGCAAGACCAAGGAAGCCGACGGCATCAAGACCGCCAAGGCGCTGATGGACCAGGCCACACGCGCGGCAGGACAGGTGGCCGCCAACTAGTTTCACCAGACCCTCCGGCACCCCATGTGCCGATCCTTGGCCCGCTTCCGGATTCAGCCCCCGGAAGCGGGCCTTCTTTTCGTGGTGCGCTGCAACAGGATCGTCACGCTTTGCCGACATGGGCCGGGCATGGGCATTCCGCCCACGTCAACCTGAGGGGCACCACAACATGTCGATCCGCTTCCCGCTGCTCGCGCTCGCCAGCCCGATCGCGCTCGCCGCCGCCACGCCTGCGCTGGCGCAGGAGACGCCCGCCGACGCGCCCGAGGCCGGCGAGGAGATCGTCGTTACCGCGCAGTTCACCGAACAGCGCCCGATCGAAGTGCCCTTCGCGCTCACCGCCTATGACGACAAGTTCCTCGAGCGGCTCAACATCCAGGAATTCGACGCGCTGTCGCGCTATGTCCCGGGCTTCGAGGTGCAGAACCAGTCGCCCAACAATCCCGGCTTCGTGATGCGCGGCATCACCTCGGACTCGGGCAGCGCGTTCAACGAACCGCGCGTCTCGGTCTTCCAGGACGGCGTGTCGATCTCCAAGTCGCGTGGCTCCTATGTCGAGCTGTTCGATCTCGAGCGCGTCGAGATCGCCAAGGGGCCGCAGTCTACGCTCTACGGCCGCGGCGCGCTGATCGGCGCGGTCAACCTGATCCAAGCCAAGGCCGATCCGTCGGCGGGCTATGGCTATCTCAAGCTGACCGGCGGCGACTATGGCATGTACCGCGTCGACGGGACGTGGAATATCCCGCTGACCGACGAACTGGCGATCCGCGCCGCGACGCGCGTCAAGAAGCGCGACGGCTATGTCGAGAATTTGCTCGGCGGCGAGGATTTCAACGGCATCGAGAGCGAGGCGGTGCGCGGCAGCCTGCGCTGGGCGCCGCAGGGCTTCACCTTCGACCTGATCGGCAACTATCAGACCGATCGCGCGACCGGCACCTCGTTCAAGTCGATCGCCTATAACCCCACCGACCCGGTCACCGGCGCGGTGCTGGGCGATCGCGGCCGCAACTCGGGCGCGGCGCTGGTGGCAGGCCCGGGCTTCGAGGGCGGCAAGCGCCTCGGCCTCGAGCGTCAGGTGTGGGGCGTCACCGGCATCGCCAATGCCGAGCTCGGCGGCGGCTTCTCGCTCAACGGCACGCTCGCCTATCGCGAGTTCAGCGGCATCGAGATTTTCGACGCCGACGGCATTTCGCTGCCCGCGCTGACCGCGGCCGAGGATGCGGCGGGTGAGCAGACCATGGCGACGCTGCGCCTCAACTGGGATAATGGCGGCAGGTTCAAGGGGTTCGTCGGCGCGACTTGGTTCCATGAGGACGGCTATCAGCGCACCCCCGCGCAGTTCGACGAGCGCGTGGCGCTGGCGCGCCTCACCGGCACGCTCAACGGCGGTGGCGCGATCCCCGGCCGTCCGGCGAGCGATCCGGCGCCGCTCGCGGTGTTCGGCAACGCCGCCTTCACCAGCCAGCTGCTGCGCGGCATCGTGCGGCAGAATGTCGCCGCGGCGGTACCGGCCGCGACGCCCAACCGCGACGCGGTCATCGACGCGCAGACCAATGCGATCCTGCCGGCGGCCACCGCCACGGGTATTGCCGCCAACCTCAAGAGCACGCATCGCGAGACCAGCACCAACTCCAGCCGCACCAAGGCGTGGGACCTGTTCGCCGACGGGACGTTCGAGGTCACCGACGGGTTCGAGATCGGCGGCGGCGTCCGCTATAGCCATGACGACAAGCGCACGTCCTACACCGCCTCGGTCCAGAATGGCCGCTCGATCATCGGCGGGTTCATCGGCGCGCTGAGCCAGAGCGCGGCGACCCGCACCGCGCTGCTCAACGCGCTGGCGGTGCCGGGCGCGGCGAACATCCCGCAGTCGGTGGCCTATCCGGTGCCGCTGTTCGGGCTCGGCCTCCAGCCGACCGCCAACAATGGCGACGTGGCCGCGCAGGAGCTCGACAATGGCGGTTTCACCTGGCGCGTCACCGCCCGCTACGAGCTGAGCCCGCAGGCGAGCCTCTACGCCAACTATGCCCGCGGCCGCCGGCCCGAGGTGCTGAGTGTGGCACCGCCCACCGCCCCCGGCGGTGCGGCGCGCTTCAACCTGCTGCCGTCGGAGACGGTGGACAGTTTCGAGATCGGCGTGAAGACCGAACTCGCGAACCGCACTTTGTTCCTGGACGGCGCGGTCTTCTACTATGACTACAGCAACTTCCAGACCACCGAGCAGTCCGGCACGACCTTCATCACGGT
Source organism: Sphingomonas sp. BT-65 (assembly GCF_026107375.2). Classification (NCBI taxonomy): domain Bacteria; kingdom Pseudomonadati; phylum Pseudomonadota; class Alphaproteobacteria; order Sphingomonadales; family Sphingomonadaceae; genus Sphingomonas; species Sphingomonas sp. BT-65. The sequence goes on along the minus strand of NZ_JAPCIA010000001.1, from coordinate 1,581,390 downwards.
GAACGCGGGCAAGGCCGAGAGCTATGGCTTCGAGGGCCAGATGCGCTGGAACCCGGCCGGCTGGGTCAATCTGTTCGCGACCTATGCCTATAACCACAGCCGCTTCAAGGCGGGTGCGCGCGAGGGCAACCGCTTCCGCTTGTCGCCCGATCACAGCGCCTCGGCGGGGGTGACCTTCCGCGGTGATCTCGGCGCGGCGGTGGTGGACTTCACCCCCGACGTGACCTGGCAGTCGAGCGTGTTCTTCGACGACGACAACGACCTGCCCGCACTGCAGACCGGCAACCTCATCCCCGACGCCGCGCAGGACGAGAAGCAGGGCGGCTATGCCGTCGTCAACGCCCGCCTCGGCATCGAGACCGCCAACGGCCGCTGGCGGATCGAGGGCTTCGTCACCAACCTGTTCGACCAGGCGTACATCAAGGACGCGGGCAACACCGGCGACGGCCTCGGCATGCCGACCTTCATCGGGGGCGAACCGCGCATGTGGGGCGGATCGCTGACGCTGCGGCTCGGGGGGAAATAAGTCCCTCCTATCCCTCCCCCTCCGGGGGAGGTGGCATCGCGCAGCGATGACGGAGGGGCCGCCCCGTAGAGGGCGGAGTTTTGCCGAACTGTTTCCCGCCGTCTGCGCGGCGGCCCCTCCACCGCCTTCGGCGGTCCCCCTCCCCCGTTGGGGGAGGATTAAGCTAGGCCGAGGCCATCCGCCGGGCGTCTTCCTCCACCAGCCGTTCGAGGATGGTGAGCGGCGTGGCGCCGCGGCGGATCACCTCGTGGAACTGCTTGAGGTCGAACTTGGCCCCGGCGATCTCCTGCGCCTTCTTGCGCGCGCGGACCCAGCTGGTGTGACCGATCTTGTAGCTGCACGCCTGGCCGGGCTGCGTGCAATAGCGCTCGATCTCGCGCTGCGAGCGCGGGCGGGCGAAGCCGACGGTGTTGACCATGTAATCGGTCGCCTGCTCGCGGGTCCATTTCTTGGCGTGGATGCCGGTGTCGATCACCAGCCGCGCCGCGCGGAACAGGAAGGACTGGAGATAGCCGGCGCGCTCGAGGTCGTTGGCATAGGCGCCGAGCTCGTCGGCGACTTGCTCGGCATAGAGCGCCCAGCCCTCGGTATAGGCGCCGAAGAAGCTGAACTTGCGGATCATCGGACCCTCGGCCTGCTGCGAGGTGCTGATCTGCAGGTGATGGCCCGGCAGCCCCTCGTGATAGGTGAGCGAGGGCAGCGAGAATTTGGGCCAGTCGGCGACGCTCTTCAGATTGATGAAGTAGATCGCCGGGCGCGATCCGTCGAGCGCGGCGCGGTTGTAATAGCCGTTCGACGCGCCGTCCTGGATCTCGACCGGCACCGCGCGGATCTCGAGCGGGGCATTGGTCGGGTTGATGAACATCTTGGGCAGCAGCTTTGCCACCTTCTCATTGTCGGCATTGAGCGACTTCAATAGCTCGGCGCGACCCGCGGCGGTGTCGGGATAGAGCTGGTCGGGGCGCTGGTTGAGCGCGGTCAGCCGCTCGCCGACGCTGCCCTTGGTCAGACCCTGCGCCTTGAGGATCGTGTCGAGCTGCGCGCTGATCTCGGCGACTTCCTGAAGGCCGATCTGGTGGACCTCGTCGGGCGAGAAGTTGGTGGTGGTCGCCTGGGCGAGCGCTGCGGCGTAGATCGCGTCGCCCTGCGGCACGTCCCACACGCCTGCGGTGGTGCGTGCGGTGGCGCGCTGCTGCTTGATCAGCGCGAGCTGGCGGTCGAGCGCGGGATAGACGGATGCCTCGATGATCTTCGCGGCCCGGGCGCCCCAATCGCCGGCGATGCCCTTGGCGGCGGTGCGCTGGACGAGCGACCTGGCGATGGTGTTGTCGATCGGCGCCGGGGCGCGCAGCTTGCCCATCTGCTCGATGGTGAGATCGAGCGAGAAATCGGGCGCGACCACGCCGCGCTTGCCAAGCTCGGCCTGTTCCTGCGTGTTGTAGTCGAGCGCCTGGCCCATCTGCTCGAGCCGCGACAGCAATGCCTCGGCGTCGTCCTTGGTCGCGATCGTGTGGGTCGTGTTGAGGAAATCGGGCATCGAGAAATAGACGCCGCCCTGCTGGAAGATCGCGAAGGGGCGCATCACGGCGTCGAGCTGGAACTTGTCGCGCGGCAGCAGCTGGCTCTTGACCGAGTAGATCACGATCTCGCGGTCGAGCTTCGAGGATTCGGAGAGGGTCGCGGGATCGACCGCCTCGATCTTGGCGAGATACGCCTTGGTCTCAGCCTGCGTCTTCGCCTTGGCGGCGGGCGAGCGGTCGGTGAGCTGGCGCTTGAGCGCCGCGCCCGGTCCCTTGTCGAAGCCGATCGACGTGGCGAGTTCGGGCGCGCGCTGGATCATGTCCTTGAGCAGCGAGTCGAAGATCGCGTTGAGTCCGGCGTCGCCCGGCCCGGCGGCAGGCGCCGCTGCGGCCTGCATGGCGCGGGCGGCGGCGGGGGATGCGGCTAGCGCGGCGGCAGCGGTGCCGGAGGCAAGGAAGGTGCGGCGATCCAAGGAGCGATCCTTTCGGGTTAGCGGGCGTGAGCCCAGGTTCCGGGACGGCGAGTGATTCGGCCTGCAGCGACGGGGTGTAGGCAACGGAAGCTGTCAAAGCTCACACTACGTCTCCCCCGATTCCCCCTTGCCGTCACGCGACGCGGTCCCGACGCGCACGCGAGGAAGGCAAGGGATGGCCATGCATCGGCGAAGGCAAGCAAATCGGTTCCAACATTGCAACGACGTTGGTCGAATCGTCGGGCAAGCATCAACCCTCCCCCTGGCGGGGGAGGGTTGATTGCTACCTATACCCGTTCGGCGGAGCTCACCGCATCGGCGGCGCGGAGCGCGGCGACCAGCTTCATCAGATGCGCCGCGTCGCGCACTTCGAGATCGATCATGTTGGTGTGGAAGGTGGTGTCGCGCGTGTCGAAGCGGATGTTGAGGATGTTCGCCTTGTGCTGGCCGAGCAACGTCGCGACCGCGCCGAGCGCGCCGGGCTCGTTCTTGAGCGTGACCGCGATGCGCGCCGTGCCGCCCTCGGCCTTGTCGCCCCAACCGATGTCGATCCAGTCGCTGTCCTCGACATCGTCGAGCCTGGGGCAGCTGATCTGGTGGACCTCGATCGGCGCATCGGGCTGGCGCACGCCGACGATGCGATCGCCCGGGATCGGGTGGCAGCAGGTCGCGAGGGTGAAGCTGACGCCGGGGGTGAGGCCCTTGATCGAGATCGGCTCGCGCGCGGCGGGCAGGGCGGGGGCGTCGCCCTCGGTCGAGCCGGGCATCAGCGCTTCCATCACCTGCGCGTCGGTGAATTTCCGCCGCGCGATCGCCTCCATGAGGCCGTCGGCGTCATCGAGCTTGAGGCGAGTGAGCGCGGCGCCCAGCGCCTCCTCGCCGATCGGCACGGGCAGATGGCCGACGATCTCGTCATAGAGCTTGCGGCCGAGCGCGATCGTCTCGTCGCGCTCCTTGTGGCGCAGATGCCGCCGGATCGCCGCGCGCGCCTTGCCCGTGATTGCGAAGTTGAGCCAGTTTTCCTGCGGCCGCTGCGCCTTTGACCGGAGGATCGCGACCTGGTCGCCCTGGCTGATTTCGGTGCGCAGCGGGACGACGCGGCCGTTGATCTTGGCGCCGACCGACTGGTCGCCGAGATCGGTGTGGACGGCATAGGCGAAGTCGATCGGCGTCGCGCCCTTGGGCAGCTGGATCAGCTCGCCCTTAGGCGTGAAGGCGAAGATGCGGTCCTGGTACATTGCCATCCGCGTATGCTCGAGCAGCTCCTCGGGGCTCTCGGCATTTTCGAGGATCTCGACCAAGTCCTGGATCCAGCGCACCTGCGTGTCGGGCCGGACATTGTCCTGCTTGTAGGCCCAGTGCGCGGCGAGGCCGTATTCGGCCTGGGCGTGCATCTCACGCGTGCGGATCTGGATCTCGACGCGCGTGTCGCCGGCATGGATGATGCTGGTGTGGAGCGAACGATAGCCGTTGCGCTTGGGGGTCGAGATGTAATCCTTGAACCGGCCCGGCACCATCGGCCAGCGGCGGTGGATGATGCCGAGCGCGCGGTAGCATTCCTCCTCGGTCCCGACGATCGCGCGGAAGGCCATGATATCGGACAGCTGTTCGAAGCTGACGTGGCGCTCCGACATCTTCTTCCAGATCGAGTAGGAGTGTTTCTCGCGGCCCGAGACATCGGCCTCGATCCCGCCGCGGGACAGCAATAATTTGAGGCCCGAGCCGATCTTGGCGATGCGGTCCTCGCCCTCGACCTTGAGCGCCTCGAGCCGCTTGGTGATCGACTCATAGGCTTCCGGCTCGAGCTGCTGGAAGGCGAGAGTCTGCATCTCGTTCATGAACTCGTACATGCCGATCCGCTCGGCGAGCGGGGCATAGATGTCCATCGTCTCACGAGCGATGCGGCGGCGCTTGTCCGGGTTCGGGATATGGTGGAGCGTGCGCATGTTGTGCAGCCGGTCGGCGAGCTTGACCAGCAGCACGCGGATGTCGTCGGACATCGCCAGCAGGAACTTGCGGAGGTTCTCCGCGGCGCGCTCGTTCTCGGTCTGCGCCTCGATCTTCGACAATTTGGTGACGCCGTCGACCAGCCGCGCGACGCTGGGGCCGAACCTGGCGAGGATCTCGTCGGGCGTCGCGACGGTATCCTCGATCGTGTCGTGGAGGATCGCGGTGGCGATCGTCTCGTCGTCGAGATGAAGGTCGGTCAGGATGCCGGCGACCTCGATCGGGTGGCTGAAATAGGGGTCGCCCGAGGCGCGCTTCTGGCTGCCGTGCGCGTGCATCGAGAAGACGTAAGCGCGATTGAGCAGCGCTTCATCGGCTTCGGGGTCATAGCTCAGGACCCGATCGACAAGTTCATATTGACGCAACACCCGTCCAAGATGGTGCGGCGGGCTGCTGCTTTGCAATAAGTTTCAATGCGAAGCGGGCACCGGCGACGCCGATGCCCGCGCAGGTGTGGCTTTGGTGTGACTTACTTGGCGCGCGCGTTGCAGGCGGCGAGCGCTTCGGTGTCGAACGCGGTGCCGCCGACGCTGAACGCGGAGAGCGCGCCGACGCGCTGCACGGCGCGTTCGCACATCACCTTGTCCTGGGTCGAGGTCTTGGGCGCGGTGCACACGGCATCCTTGCACTTCCAGATGGTGTTCTGGGTGACGAAGCTGGTTTTTTTCGGTGCTTCCACGGCGGTTGCGGCGTAGTGGCCGCCCGACTGGGCGAGCGCGGCCGAAGGCATGAACGCCGCGAGCGACAGCGCGGCGGCGGCGAGCGGGGCGAGGCGGATCATGATGATTCTCCCTGGGGTAGGCGCAACAAAGGTTGCGAATCGCTACTTATCAAACTAGGTTTTAAGTTGCAATCGAAAACTGGTGCTGCGCCGCCGCAACTTAAGCGGTTTGTCGGCAAGGGAAATTGGAGTAGGTTCAACGGTCATGGGTCATAACGGACTGCGAGAGCCGCTTCGTCAGCTGGCAAATCAATGCAGCCTTCCCGCCGCGCTGGAGGCGATGGGCGAGCGCTGGTCCTTCCTCATCCTGCGCGCATCGTTCAACGGCCTCTATCATTTCGAGGAGTTCCAGTCGGAGCTCGGGATCGCGCGCAACATCCTTGCCAACCGCCTGGCGCGGCTGGTCGATCATGGCATCCTCGAACGGCGGACGTGCGACGACGACCGCCGCAAGGTGGAATATCGCCTGACCGACAAGGGCTTCGCGCTGCTGCCGACGATGGTCGCGCTGCGGCAATGGGGCGAGCGCTGGGAGACCGGCGAGCCTGCTACGCCTGTGTTGGTGGACGCCCGCGACCATCGGCGGATCGCGCCGGTGCAGGTGATGAGCCATGACGGCCGGCCGCTGACCAAGCACGACCTGCTCTGGTCGCTGCCCGAGGACGTCGTGGGCGAAGGCCGTCAGACCGCCGCGCAGGAGGCGGCGGAGTAAGGCTCATTTGTCCGCAAGCACGGTGCGGTTCCGCCCTGCCGCCTTGGCGCGGTAGAGCGCGGCGTCGGCGCGGCGCATCAGTTCGTCGGCGGGCACGTTGGCATGCATCGGCGCGAGCCCGATGCTCACCGTGACGCGGAAACTGCCCGCTCCTGTCGCGATGTCCGTGGTCTCCAGCGCGTGGCGCAGCCGCTCGCAAGCGGCCAGCGCGGCCGATGCGGAAAGCGTGGGGAAGAGGATGGCGAACTCCTCGCCGCCCAGCCGCGCGATCACGTCCTCCCCGCGCAGGTTCGCGCGCATCACATCCGCGAAACTGAGCAATGCGGCGTCGCCGGCGGCATGGCCCAGCCGGTCATTCACTCGCTTGAAGTGATCGAGGTCGAGCACGGCCAGCGTTCCGACATGACCGAAGTCACGCGGCGGGATTTCGTCCAGCCGCTGCTGGAAGGCGCGGCGGTTGAGCACACCGGTCATCGGATCGGTCGTCGCCTGGCGCTCGAGATCGGCTTCGCGCGCCTTTTGCAGGCTGAGGTCGCGGACGACGCTGACGATGCTGGCGATCCGGCCATTCTCCTTCGCGACGGCGCGCGCGGTGGTCTCGAACCAGCGCGTCGCGCCACCGGCGACGAAACCGCGATATTCGACGCGATGGGTCGAATCGGGTGCGGCGAGCGCGGCGAGATGGACCGTGCGCACGCGCTCGCGATCCTCCTCCGCGATAAGGCTCAGCGCGTTGCGGCCGATCAGTGCCAGCGGCTCGAGGCCGGTGAGTTCGCGCACGGCGGGCGAGGCAAAGCGGATCGTGCCCCAGGGGTCGAGCGTCAACATTGCGTCCGAGGCGTTGTCCGCGATCATCCGGTAGCGCGCCTCGCTCGCCGCGACGGCGTCGGCGAGCCGCCGGTTCTCCGCCATCAGCGTCGCGAACGGCAGCGCGATCAGGAAGATGATGCCGATATAGAATTGGAAGAATTGCAGATGAACCGCCTGGCTGCCCTCCACGAGCTCCACCGGCCCATGACCGGCCATGGTGTAGATGGCGCCGATCACCGCGATCGCGAACACGCTGAGCGCGGCGCCCGCGAACCGGAACATCGCGGTGGCGATGATCGCGGGCAGGATCGGAAGAAACAGCAAGGGTAGCCTGCTCTGGGAGAAGGTCACCGAGACGACGGCGACCACGCTGGCCATCACCAGGACGAAGCTAGCGACATCGAACCGGCGCGTCAGCCCCTCCCAATAATTGCGGCCGCCAAGCGCAAGCAGCGCGACCGGCGTGCCGATCAGGATGCCGAGGCCGTGGCCAATCATCCAGTTGGTCCAGGTGAAGGACGGCTCGACACCGCGCGCGAGCCACAAGGTGAGGCTGGCGATCACGCCGCTGGCGGCGGGTGCGATGAAGCCCGCGGCGAGGACGAAGGCAGGAATCGACCGCAGCCGCAGGAATACGCCGCGTGCCTGGCCCAGATAGCCGAGCAGCTTCCAGCCGAGGAACGCCTCGCTGAGATTGGCGACGACGAAGATCGGCGCGAGCGGAGCGAAGGGGGATATGACCATCGTCGCCGCGCACGAGCCCACCGCCGCGACCAGCAGCAGCCGGAGATGCTCGCGCGAGGGGCGCGTGCAGAGCGCCGCAAGCAGCGTCGCGTTGGCGAGCCAGAGCAGCGCGACATTGTCGCTGAGACGCGTGAACGAGATCGCGGCGAGCGCGAGCGCGAAATAGGCGACGCCCACGCCGCCCATGACGAGCGCACTCCGGCCGGTTCGGGCAAGCTGAACCATCTCCCCGTCCCTAGACGGGCGGCGTTAAGACCGGGTTGACACCAGAGTTTCAGCGGACGCGAAGGCGGGTCGAAAACCGATGCCTTCGCGTCCGATCGCGGTCAGGCCGTCTTCGCGCCGGTGTTGACACCCATCGACACCAGATATTTGCGCACGTTCCGCGCCGCCTGGCGCAGGCGCTGCTCGTTCTCGACCAGCGCGATGCGCACGAACCCCTCGCCATTCTCGCCGTAACCGACGCCCGGCGCGACCGCGACCTTGGCGTGCGTGAGCAGCTGCTTGGAGAATTCGAGGCTGCCGAGATGCGCGAGCGCAGGCGGCAGCGGTGCCCAGGCGAACATCGACGCGGCGGGTGAGGGGATGTCCCATCCCGCTCGGCCGAAGCTCTCGACCAGCACGTCGCGGCGCTTGTGATAGAGTTCGCGGTTCGTCTCGACGATGTCCTGCGGCCCGTTGAGTGCGGCGCAGGCGGCCGCCTGGACGGGGGTGAAGGCGCCGTAATCGAGATACGACTTCACCCGCGTCATCGCCGCGATGAGCTGCTTGTTGCCCACCGCGAAGCCGATCCGCCAGCCGGCCATCGAATAGGTCTTGGAGAGCGAGGTGAACTCGATCGCGACGTCCTTGGCGCCCTTGACCTGCAGGATCGAGACGGTCGGCTTGCCGTCGTAATAGAGCTCGGAATAGGCGAGGTCGGAGATGATCCAGACCTTGTTGTCCTTCGCCCACGCCACCAGCCGCTCGTAGAAGGCGAGATCCACCGTCTCCGCGGTCGGGTTCGATGGATAGTTGACGACGAGGATGCTCGGCCGCGGCACGGTGAAGCTCATCGCCCGCTCGAGGCTCTCGAAATAGCGCTCGTCCGGGGTGGTCGGCACCGCGCGGATCGTCGCGCCCGCGATGATGAAGCCGAAGGTGTGGATCGGATAGCTCGGATTGGGCGCGAGGATCACGTCGCCCGGCGCGGTGATCGCGGTGGCGAGGCTGGCGAGCCCTTCCTTCGATCCCATGGTGACGACGACCTCGCTCTCGGGATCGACATCGACCCCGAAGCGGCGAGCATAATAATTGGCCTGGGCGCGGCGCAGGCCGGGGATGCCCTTGGACTGCGAATAGCCGTGCGCCGAAGGCTTCTGCGCGACCTCGCACAATTTGTCGATGACGTGCTGGGGCGGGGGCAGATCGGGATTGCCCATGCCGAGATCGATGATGTCCTCGCCCGCCGCACGTGCTGCTGCCCGCATGCCGTTGACTTCGGCGATGACGTAGGGCGGCAGGCGCTTGATGCGGTAGAATTCCTCGGACATCGTATTTCTCGGTGAGCTCCTCTTGAGGTCGCGCGGGATGCGCGGAGCCGTTATACAGGGACCAGGCAGGGGTGCCAGAGGAGAGGCGAGTGGCGGCGGAAAAGAAAAAGACGGCGACACCCAAGGCCGCGAAGACTGCCAAGCCCCGCCAGCCCGCGGCGAAAAAGCCGAAGACCGAACGCCAATCTTCTCCTGCTCCCGAAGCTGGGGCGCAGGAAGGCACCGCGGCGCCGACGCTGGAGGAGCTTCAGCACTGGACCTGGGTGCTCGGCCGTGCCCAGCAGATGATGATGGAGCAGGGCCTGGATCTCGTCGCCAAGGCGCCGCCCTTGCCCGCCGCGTCGCCGCTCGATCCCGCCGCCGCGATGCGCGCCGGCGCCGACTTCTGGGCGGACACGATGGCTCTGTGGCAGCGCTTCCTCGATCCCGCCAAGGCGGCGCCGTTCGAGGAGACGCCCGAACAGGCGCGCGACAAGCGCTTCAAGGCGCCGCAATGGCGCGAGCAGCCGGTGTTCGACTTCATCCGGCAGAGCTATTTCACCCTCTCGCGCCACCTGCTCAAGGGCGTCGAGACGATCGAGGGGGTGACGCCGAAGCAGCGGGAGCAGCTGCGCTTCGTGACCCAGGGCTTCATTGACGCGATGAGCCCGTCGAACTTCCCCGCGACCAACCCGCTGGTGCTCGAGCGGACGATCGAGACCAAGGGCGAGAATTTGCTCAAGGGCCTCGCCCATATGCTCAAGGATCTCGGCAGGGGGCAGATGACCCAGACCGCCGAGGGCGTGTTCGAGGTCGGCAGGAACATCGCGACCACGCCGGGCAAGGTGGTCAAGCGCACGCCGCTCTACGAGCTGATCCAATATTCGCCGACGACCGAGACGGTGTTCGAGACGCCGCTGGTGATCTTCCCGCCCTGGATCAACCGCTTCTACATCCTCGATCTCAGCCCCGAGAAGAGCTTCATCCGCTGGGCGGTGGAGCAGGGGCTGACCGTGTTCGTGGTGTCGTGGAAGTCGGCCGACGCGTCGATGGCCGATGTGGTGTGGGACGACTATGTCGAGCGCGGCCAGATCGATGCGATCGACACGGTGCGCGAGCTGCTTGGCGTCGAGGCGGTGCATGCGATCGGCTATTGCGTTGCGGGCACCACGCTGGCCGCCACGCTGGCGGTGCTCGCCGCGCGGGGGCAGGCCGGCAAGGTCAGGAGCGCGACCTTCTTCACCGCGCAGGTCGATTTCAGCGAGGCGGGCGACCTCAACGTCTTCGTCGACGACGAGCAGCTCGCACTGATCCAGTCGCTGACCACCGAGGGATTCCTCGACGGGCGCTATATGGCCGCGACCTTCAACCTGCTGCGCGGGCGCGACCTGATCTGGAACTATGTCACGAGCAACTATCTGCTCGGCGAGGATTATGTGCCGTTCGACCTGCTGCACTGGAATTCGGACGTCACCAACCTGCCCGCCAAATGGCATGCGAGCTATCTGTCCGACCTGTATCGCGACAATCTGCTGGCGCAGGCGGGCGCATTGAGCATCGGCGGGACGGCGGTTGACCTGAGCAAGGTGATGGTGCCCGCCTATATCCAGGCGGGCCGCGAGGACCATATCGCGCCGGCCCGCAGCGTATGGAAGATGACCAGCCATTTCGCGGGGCCGATGCGCTTCGTGCTCGCCGGATCCGGGCATATCGCCGGGGTGGTGAATCCGCCGGCGGCGGGCAAATATCAATATTGGACCAACGACGAACCGGCGGCAACGCTCGACGAGTTTGTTGCGGGTGCGACGGAAACCAAGGGCAGCTGGTGGCCCGATTGGATCGGCTGGATCGACGCGCTCGATGGCGCGCGGGTGCCGGCTAAAGGTGCGCGTATTCCAAAGCATAATCAGGAACTTGGTGACGCTCCCGGAAGCTATGCCAGAGCCCGGTAGAGGATTATTGTGCACTGCACAAAAAGCGTCTTGAAACTGTCTCGCTAACCACGTATATGCTGCGTCGCAACAATCGCTGCGAGGACCGCATATGGCCAGCAAGGCTCCCGGAACCGGCGCGAAGAAGCCGGCCGCCAAGACCCCCGCTCCGGTGAAGCCCAAGGCGGCTGCACCTGTCGCGAAGAAGACCGCCGCTCCGAAGCCCGAGGCCGCACCGGCCCCGGTCGTCGAGGCGGCAAAGCCGGTGATCGTTGCCGAACCGGTCGCGGAGATCGCCCAGGTCACCGCGGAAACCGTTTCGGAAGTTACGCAGACTGCAGCCGAGACGTTCGCGGAAGCCGCCGCGCCCGTCGCCGAGATCATTAAGGACACCGCCCCGCAGATGGCGGACACCGCAACCAAGGGAACTGACATCATGGAAACCACGATCGAGAAGACCCAGGCGTTTTTCGCCGACTTCAACGACCGCGCCAAGGCTGCGGTGGAGAAGAACACCAAGCTCGCCGGTGAGTTCACCGACTTCGCCAAGGGCAATGTCGAAGCGCTCGTCGAGAGCGGCAAGATCGCTGCCAAGGGCTTCGAGGCCCTGGGCCAGGACGCCGCCGAGTACAGCCGCAAGTCGTTCGAGAACGCGACCGCGACGCTGAAGAGCCTGGCGGCCGTCAAGTCGCCCGCCGACTTCTTCAAGCTGCAGAGCGACTATGCCCGCTCGACGTTCGACTCGCTGGTTGCCGAGACCTCGAAGAACACCGAAGCGTTCATCAAGCTCGCCGGCGACGCCGCGCAGCCGGTCTCGAACCGCTTCGCGGTTGCCGTCGAGAAGGTGAAGACCGCGGCCTGAGCCATCGCTCGGATCGGAACAAGTGGGGCGGTCGCGCAAGCGGCCGCCCTTTTTCTCGCCTGCAGTCCCCGAAATTCGCGGTTAGTGCCCTTGCCCTCGATTCCCGGCTGCCATATTTTTGAAGTCCTCATGACAGTGCCGCCCCAACCGCTCCTCATGGCAGACGATGCCGACCGCGACGATGATGCCGATGGCGGCTCCGCCACCGGCGTCGCCACGCGCACCCGCGCCAAGACCAAGAAGCCGACGCCCTATCGCGTGCTGATGCTCAATGACGACTACACGCCGATGGAGTTCGTCGTGCTGGTGCTGCAGCGTTTCTTCAAGATGGACATGGAAGAGGCGACGCGCGTGATGCTCCATGTCCACCAGCGCGGCGTCGGGGTGTGCGGGGTGTTCAGCTACGAAGTCGCCGAGACCAAGGTCGCGCAGGTCATCGATTTCGCGCGCCAGAACCAGCACCCGCTGCAATGCACGCTGGAGAAGGCGTGAGCGCGGTTCACGCCGGGGCCCGTTGACCGCCAGCGGCGCTTGCGCCCGGCCCGCGAGTCGGTAGAAGCCCGCGAATGGACCGTATCCTCATTCGCGGCGGCAAGCGCCTTTCCGGTAAAATCGCGATCTCGGGCGCAAAGAATTCGGCGCTCGCATTGATGCCCTGCGCGCTGCTCACCGACGAGCCGCTGACGCTGCGCAACCTGCCGCGGCTCGCCGATGCCGACGGCTTCGGGCATTTGCTCAACGAGCTCGGCGCGTCGACCGCGATCGAGGGGACGCGGCCCAATGATTTCGGGCGGGTGCTCACCGTGCGCGCCTCGCGCCTCACCTCGACGGTCGCGCCCTATGACATCGTGCGCAAGATGCGCGCGTCGATCCTGGTGCTGGGGCCGCTGCTCGGCCGCGCGGGCGAGGCGACGGTGTCGCTGCCCGGCGGCTGCGCGATCGGCAACCGGCCGATCGACCTGCACTTGAAGGCGCTGGAGGCGATGGGCGCCGAGATCGAGCTGGCCGCGGGTTACGTCAAGGCGACCGCGCCGGGCGGGCGGCTGGCGGGTGGACGCTATCGCTTCCCGGTGGTGTCGGTGGGCGCGACCGAGAATGCGCTGATGGCGGCGGCGACCGCCAAGGGCACGACAGTGCTCGAGAATGCTGCGCGCGAGCCCGAGATCGTCGATCTGTGCAACCTCCTCGTGGCGATGGGCGGGTCGATCCACGGCATCGGCAGCGAGACGCTGACGATCGAGGGCCGCGAACGGCTGCACGGCGCGACTTACAAGGTGATGCCGGACCGGATCGAGGCCGGCAGCTATGCTTGCGCCGCGGCGATCACCGGCGGCGACGTGCTGCTCGAAGGGGCGAAGGCCGACGACATGCGCGCGACGCTCGACGCGCTGGTCGAGGCGGGCGTGACGGTGGAGGAGAAGGCGGGCGGCGTGCGAGTCGCCGCGAACGGAGCATTGAAGCCGCTGACCCTTTCGACCGCGCCCTATCCGGGGTTCGCGACCGACATGCAGGCGCAGTTCATGGCCATGCTGTGCAAGGCCCAGGGCGCGAGCATGCTGACCGAGACGATCTTCGAGAACCGCTACATGCACGTGCCCGAGCTGGCGCGGATGGGGGCGGACATCACGGTGAGCGGGCGCACCGCGGTGGTGCGCGGCGTGGACCGGCTGGTCGGCGCGCCGGTGATGGCGACCGACCTGCGCGCGTCGATGAGCCTGATCCTGGCGGGCCTGATCGCAGAGGGGGAGACGCAGGTCAGCCGCATCTATCACCTCGACCGCGGCTACGAGCGTCTGGAGGAGAAGCTTCAGGGCGTCGGTGCCGACATCGAACGCGTCGGTGACGGCTGACGCCACGACTGATATCCGCTGCCGCGAGACGACTCGTGGGAGCTAATCGATGAAGCGGATCACTCTGGCGGCGCTGGGCGCGCTGGCGCTGGCTGGCTGTGCGCAACAGCGGGCGGCTGGGCCTGCGGGCGCGCCGCTGACCGTGAAGATCATCGCCTTCAACGACTTCCATGGCGCGCTCGAGACGCCGGGGCGGGCGATTGACGTGCAGGCGCCGGACGGATCGGTGGTCAAGGTGCCGGCGGGCGGCGCGGCCTATTTCGCCAGTGCGGTGAAGTCGCTCAGGGCCAAGGCGGCGCACAGCGTGGTGGTCGCGGCAGGCGACCTCACCAGCGCGAGCCCGCTGGTCTCGTCGCTGTTCCTCGACGAGCCGACGGTCAAGGCGCTGAGCATGGCCGGGCTCGAGATCAACGCCGCGGGCAATCACGAGTTCGATCGCGGCGCCGAGGAACTGAAGCGGCTCCAACAGGGCGGCTGCGCCAAGCTGACCAAGGTCCAGCCGTGCCAGATCGAGCCGTTCAAGGGCGCGGCCTATAGCTATCTCGCCGGCAATACGATCCAGGCGGATGGGACCAGCCTGTTCCCCGGCACCGCGCTGCGCAGCTTCGGCAGCGGCCGGGGCAAGGTGACGATTGGCTTCATCGGGCTGACGACGCGACTGACCGGCAACTATGTCGATCCGGCGGGGATCAAGGGCATCACCTTCGCCGACGAGGCGGACACTGCGAACCGGCTGGCGGCGGACCTCAAGGCCAGGGGCGCCGACGCGGTGGTGATGCTGGTGCACGAGGGCGGCTATCCCGCGCGCTCCGATCAGCCCGACAAGTGCGATGGCCTGTCGGGGCCGATCGTCGACATCGCCAAGCGGCTGACCCCGGCGATCGACGTGATCGTGTCGGGCCATACGCACCGCGCCTATATCTGCGACTATGGCGCGACCGACCCCGCCAGGCCGTTGCTGCTGACCAGCGCAGGCAACAATGGCGTGATGCTGACCGACATCGACCTGAGCTTCGATCCCGTGACCAAGCGGGTGGTGGGCAAGGACGCACGCCAGGTGATCGTGCAGGGCGACGGCGTGACGAGCAGCGCCGGGCCGGTGAAGCCCGCGCCCGCCTTCCCGACCTTCGCCGCCGATCCGGCGGTCGCGGCGCATGTCGCGCGCTACGCCGCGGCCGCCGAGCCGCGGGCGAAGCGGGTCGTGGGCCGGGCGTCCGGGCCGATCCTGCGCGACGAGAATGACGACATGAAGGAGTCGCCGCTGGGCTTGCTGATCGCGGATTCGCAGCTTGCGGCGACACGGGCGAGCGGGGCGCAGGTGGCGCTGATGAATCCGGGCGGAGTGCGCGCCTCGCTCACGCCGACGGATGGCCGGGTAACCTTTGGCGACCTCTATACGGTGCAGCCGTTCGGGAACAATCTGCAGGTCAAGGAGATGACCGGGGCGCAGTTGCGCGCGGTGCTGGAGCAGCAATTCGCCAAAGCCGACGGCACGGCGCTGCTGTTCCCGGCGGGGCTCACCTACAGCTACGATCTGTCCAGGCCCGAGGGGCAGCGGATCATCGCGCCGCTGGTGGGCGGCGAGCCGCTGCGCGACGATGCGGTCTATCGCGTGACGGTGAACAGCTTCCTCGGTGGAGGCGGCGATGGGTTCAGCGCGTTCAAGGCGGGCAGGGACGTGGCGGGCGGAATGCTCGACCTCGACGCGCTGGAGGCATGGTTTGCGCGGGGGCAGATGGTGGAGCCCCCGGCATTGGGGCGGGTCAAGGACGTGACGCCGCGTTAAGTTGACAGTGCCTACCCGAAATGAGCGAAGTTGATACGCCCCTGAGGGGAAGTTGACGATTTGAGGGGGTGTCGCGCGGCGTGTCAAGCGCCGCGGGCGTATGATTCTCGATGTCAAAGAGCGGGCCGCAAATGTCGCGGCACGCTCTGAGCCGAGCAAATCAATTCCAACATTGCAAGCTGGCCTCGGCGGTTTGTGCCGCGGTCTGCCTCGAATTCCTCCCCCGGAGGGGGAGGGGAGTTGCGAGGTCGAACGCGCCCCGCGCGTTCGAGGATCGTCCGGGGGACGATCCGACCTCGAACTCGAAGCCGGTGGAGGGGTATTCTCCCCACGCGCCATCGCTTGCCGAAACTACCCCTCCGTCATCGCTGCGCGATGCCACCTCCCCCTCCGGGGGAGTGATTGTAACCCTCAGCTCCGCACCGCCTTGGCGATGGCGTCGAGCAGGCCGTTGACGAAGCCCTTCTCGCGGCGGTCGTAAAAGGCGTCGGTGACGTCGAGATACTCGCTGATCGCGGCACCGGTGGGCACGTCGTTGCGGGCGAGCAGCTCATAGGCGCCGGCGCGCAGGATCTGGCGCATCGGGCGGTCGAGCCGGTCGAAGCTCCAGTCGCTGCTGAGCTTGGAGGCGATCAGCGCGTCGATCTCGTCGCGGCGCGCATCGACGCCCTGAACGATGTCGTCGAAGAAATCGGTGTCGGCATCAGCATACTCGACATCCTCGATCGTGGCGCCGAGCCGGTGCTGGTGGAACTCGTTGAGCAGCCTGGGAAGCGGGGTCTTCTCCATCTCCTGCTGGTAGAGCGCCTGGACGGCGGCGAGGCGCGCGGCGGCGCGGGCCTTGGAACGGGACTTGGCGGTTGGGCTAGGCATGATTGGTTCCTAAACGCACGGCGACCGATTTCGCGTGCGCGGGCAGGCCCTCGGCTTCCGCCAGCGCGACCGCGGCGGGGCCGATGGCGGCGAGGCCGGCATCGTCGAGGGCGAGGAAGCTGGTGCGCTTCATGAAATCGAGCACCGACAGGCCGCTCGCGAAGCGTGCGCGGCGGCCGGTGGGGAGGACGTGGTTGGGGCCGGCGACGTAATCGCCGATCGCCTCGGGCGTCATGCGGCCGAGGAACACCGAGCCGGCATGGCGGACGCGGGCGAAGAGGGCGTCGGGATCGTCGCAGGCAATCTCGAGATGCTCGGGGGCGAGCTTGTTGACCAGCGGGATCGCCTCGTCGAGCGTGGCGGTGAGGATGATTGCGCCGTTGGCGTCCCAGCTCGCGCGGGCGACTGCCTTGGTCGAGAGCGCGCCGATCTGGCGATCCACCGCCTCGGCCACCTTGCCCGCGAAGACCGCGTCGTCGGTGAGCAGGATCGACTGGCTGGTGGGGTCGTGCTCGGACTGGCTGAGCAGGTCGGCGGCGATCCATTCGGGATCGTTCTTGCCGTCGGCAACCACGACGATCTCGCTCGGCCCGGCGACCATGTCGATCCCGACCACGCCATAGAGCTGGCGCTTGGCCTCCGCGACCCAGGCGTTGCCGGGGCCGGTGATCACGTCGACCGCGGCGATGCGGCCGGTGCCGTAAGCGAGCGCGGCGATCGCCTGCGCGCCGCCGACGCGCCAGATCTCGTCGACGCCGGCGATCTCGGCCGCGGCGAGGACGAGCGGGTTGATCTCGCCGTCGGGGGTCGGTGTGACCATGACGAGGCGATCGACCCCAGCGACCTTGGCCGGGATGGCGTTCATCAGCACCGAGCTGGGATAGGCCGCGCGGCCACCGGGGACATAGACGCCCGCCGCCTCGACCGCGTTCCAGCGCGCGCCGGTGCGTACGCCCGCGGCGTCGGTGGTATCGCTGTCGGCCGGCTTCTGCTTTTCGTGATAGGCGGTGATGCGGTCGGCGGCGAGCTGGAGCGCGTCGCGCAACTTCGGCTCGAGCGCGTCGAGCGCGGCGGCGCAATCGGCCTTCTCGATCCGCCAGCCGGTGTCGTTCAAGTCGTGGCGGTCGAACTTCCTGGTGAAGGCGTGGAGCGCGGCGTCGCCCTCGTCGCGGACGCTGGCGACGATCGTGCGCACGTCGCGCGCGACATCGGCGTCGGCCTCGCGCCGGGCGTCGACCAGGTCGCGGAACGCCTGGGCGAAGCCGGGCTCGGAGGTGGAGAGGCGGATCACGCCGCCTCGCGCTCGACCGCGCGGCGGAAGGCATCGACCAGCGGGACGACCTCGGGCCGGGTCTTGAACGCGGCGCGGTTGGCGATCAGGCGGCTGGTGACCTCGCGGATCACCTCGACCTCGACCAGGCCATTCTCCTTGAGCGTGCGGCCCGACGAGACCAGGTCGACGATGCGCGGGGCAAGGCCGAGGATCGGGGCCAGCTCCATCGCGCCATTGAGCTTGATGCACTCGGCCTGCACGCCGCGCGCCTCGAAATGGCGGCGGGTAAGCGAGGGATATTTGGTGGCGACGCGGACATGGCTCCAGCCGCGCGGATCGTCGGTCGCGGCGAGCGCGGCCGGTTCGGCGACCGACAGGCGGCAATGGCCGATGCCGAGATCGACCGGCGCGTAGAGCTCGGAATAGGCGAATTCGTCGAGCACGTCCGAGCCGACGATGCCGAGCTGCGCCGCGCCGTGCGCGACGAAGGTCGCGACGTCGAACGCGCGCACGCGGATCAGGTCGATGTCCGGGCGGTTGGTCTTGAACCTGAGTGCGCGGCTGCCCTCGTCGGCGAAGGCCGGTTCGGGGATGATCCCGGCATGCGCGAGCAGGGGAA
Organism: Sphingomonas sp. BT-65; assembly: GCF_026107375.2. Lineage (NCBI taxonomy): Bacteria > Pseudomonadati > Pseudomonadota > Alphaproteobacteria > Sphingomonadales > Sphingomonadaceae > Sphingomonas > Sphingomonas sp. BT-65. The sequence goes on along the minus strand of NZ_JAPCIA010000001.1, from coordinate 1,563,172 downwards.
GCGCCTCTTCGAGGATGCGTCCCTTGGGCACGGCAAGGATGATCGGCTCCGACATGGTGGCGCGCCTTTACTTGGGGGGGCGGGCGGGCGCAACAAGCGGCGGGAGATTCGCACGATGCGCGACTGGATGACTTCGAACGATGTGCGGGCGGCGTTCGCCAACCAGGTTGCTTATTGCCGGGCGAATGGCGGAACGATCACGATGTGCGTGGTCGAGGCGATCCTGGCGAATATCGACGGCCCGGGCACGTTCCTGAAGGCGATCCGTGAATGGCCGGGCGTCCCGATGGCCGATGCGCTGCCGTTGCGCGCGGCGGCGGGGCTGCACGCGCTCAATCTGACCGGGGCAGAGCCGGCGCTGGCGCCGCTCTATGCCGGTGAGCCCGAGGCGCTGGCCGATGCCGAGCGGCTGGTGGGCGAGGCGATCGCGCGGCATGACGCGGCGCTGTTGCCATGGCTCGACGGGCCGCCGCAGACCAACGAGGCGGGGCGCTCCTGGGGCTATGTGGCGGCGATGCTGTGGCTCGGCGCGCAGGGGCTGCCGCCGCGCTGGGAGTGTTTCGAGATCGGGTCGAGCGCGGGAATCAACCTGATGATCGATCGCTATCGCTACGAGCTGGGCGGGGTCGGCGTCGGACCGGTCCAGTCGGGGATGCGGATCGCGCCCGAATGGCGTGGGGAGCCCCCGCCTGCACCGCCGCCGGGCTGGGGGTTCGAGGCGATCCGGGGTTGCGACCTCGCGCCGGTCGACCTGACCGATCCCGCGCAGCTGCTGCGGCTGCGGGCGTTCGTTTGGCGTGAGCACACGGAACGGTTTGCGCGACTGGACTTCGCAGCGCACGCGGCGGGGGAGAAGAAGCCCGATCTGGTGCAGGGGGATGCAGCGGAATTCGTCGAGGCGCAGCTGGCCAGGCCGCAGGCGCCGGGGAGCACGCGGGTGCTGATGCACTCGATCGTCTGGCAATATCTGGGCGATGCGCGGCGAGCGCGGATCACTGCGGCGATGGAGACGGCGGGCGCGCGGGCGAGCGCGGAACGGCCGCTGGCGTGGATCATGCTGGAGGCGAACCGCGAGACGCTGCAACATGAGCTGGTGGTGCGCTATTGGCCGGGAGGCGGCGAGCGCCACTTGCTCGGCGTGGCGCATCCACATGGCGCCTGGGCGGAGTGGTTCTGATGTACACGACCAATTATCGCGACACGCTGGTGACGGTGTCGTCCGACTGTCCGGTCAGCGTAGGGACGATTCCCGAAAAGCCCGGGTCGGTCGCCGGGGCGCAGCACGCGCTGCTCAAAGGGCCACCCTATGCGATGACCAGCGACGACCTGCTCCACGCCGCGCATGTCGCACGGGGCGGGGACAAGGACCGCGAGAGTTTTTTCGCCAAGCCGCAGGCGTGCCTGCGCGCGTCGCCGCTGGTCAAGCTGTTCGGCTGGGGGATCCATCATGACGGCGAGGGGCGTATCGCGCTGGTGGCGATGGAGAGCGACGCCTATGCGCGGCTGCTCGCCGATCCGGCGGTCAAGAAGACGCCCGGGATGCGCCGCAGCCGCTAGGGCAGCCAGCCCTGGATCGCCGCGGTGACCGCTTCCGGCTTCTCCCACGGCACGAAGTGGCCGGCGTCGACCTTGACGACCTTGAGGTCGGGAACGAGCCCATCGAGCCCGTCGAGCTGGACGGGGAGCAGTGCCTTGTCGCCCATGCCCCAGATGACGAGCACCGGCATCCGCAGCGGCGGGAAGGGGCCGTCGAGAAAGGCGGGGCGCTCGGGCGTCTCGTCCATTGCAGGAACGGCAATGGCGCTGGCGCGGTACCAGTTGAGCATCGCGGTCATCGCGCCGGGCTGGCTCCATTCGTCGAGATAGGCGTCGCGCTCTGGCGCGAGCAGTTCAGGATCGGCGTGCCGGACGAAGGTGGTGTCGAAGAAGGTGCCGAGGCCCATCGCGGCGATCTGCGCGTCGAGGCCAGGATTGCGGAACAGGCGGATATACTGGCTGGCGGCGCGCTGCGCCATGTCGTCGAACAGCGACTTCTGGAAGACGAAGGGGTGGGGTGCGTTGACGATGATGAGGCGCTCGACCCGGTCGGGATGCTGGAGCGCGGCCATCCACGCGATCGCGCCGCCCCAGTCATGGCCGACCAGGACGAAGCGGTCCTTGCCGAAATGCGTCGCGAGCGCGAGCAGGTCGGCGACGGTCTTGTCCGGCGCGTAGTTCTCGACGCCCTCGGGCTTGGACGAGCGCGCGAAGCCGCGCTGGTCGGGGGCGATGACGAAATGGGTCTGCGCGAGCTCGGGGATCTGGTGACGCCAGGTGCGGTGCGATTCGGGGAAGCCGTGGAGCAGGATGATCGCCGGCGCCGCGGGGTCGCCGGCGGTGGCGACGTCGAGCTCGACGCCGGTGGGCAGCGCGATGCGCTGAAGCTCGAAGTCCGCCATGTGTCCGCCCTCCATTTTCGAATATTGGGTTTGTTTCACGCGGTGGGAGTTGGTTCAAGCCCCTTCCAAAAGCGCCGTCACCCTGAACTTGTTTCAGGGTCCATTTCTCCACAGGCGACTGAGCCGCTGGTGGCACGATGGATGCTGAAACAAGTTCAGCATGACGGAGAAATAGGTGCCGGGTTCAGGCAGCAGATCGACGAGCGCGAGCCTTCAGGGGTAGCTCACCGTCTTGGGCACTTCGGGGATCGGGATGAACTCCTTGTCGTCGCCGGGCACCTTGGGGAACAGGCCGGCCTTCCAGTCCTCCTTGGCCTGGTTGATGCGGTCGCGGTCGGACGAGACGAAGTTCCACCACACATGGCGCGGGGTGGCGAAGGCCTCGCCGCCGCACAGCATGACACGGCCGCCGTTGGTCGAGCGTAGCGTGGCGGCGGTGCCCGGGCGCAGCACGTAGAGCGTCTGCGGCTCGAGCTCCCAGCCGTCGAGCGAAGCCTGGCCCATGGCGAGATAGACCGCGCGCTCGTCCGCCTCCGCATCGATCGGCACGCTGCTGTTCGGCGCGAGCTCGATATCGGCATAGATGGTGCCGGCATAGGTGGTGGTCGGTGCGCTGGCGCCCCACAGCGAACCCATGATGACACGGGCGCGGGCGTTGCCGGAATCGACGATGGGGAGGTCGGTGGCGGCGACATGCTCGAACGCCGGGTCCATCTCTTCGACGCGCTCGGGCAGTGCGAGCCAGGTCTGGATGCCGGAGAGCTCGGGGCCGGCGTCGCGCTCGGACTGGGGCGAGCGCTCGCTGTGGACGATGCCGTTGCCCGCGGTCATCAGGTTGACCGCGCCCGGCTCGATCGTCGCGAAGGTGCCGATGCTGTCGCGATGGTCGATCGCGCCCGCGAAAAGATAGGTGACCGTGGCGAGGTTGATATGCGGATGCGGGCGTACGTCGATGCCGGTGCCGATCTCCAGATGCGCCGGGCCCATCTGGTCGAAGAAGATGAAGGGGCCGACCATCGTGCGCGGACGCGAGGGCAATGTGCGGTGGACCTTGAACCCGCCGAGATCGTGCGTGGTCGGCGTGATCGTGTGGATGAAGAGATCGTCGGTGGTCATCATGCCTCCATCAGCGCCAGCATCGCCCCCAGGTCGCTGGGGAAATAGGGTTCATCGTGGCGCTCCAGCTGTTCGCGGTCGAACCAGCGCCATTCGCGCATCACGCTCTGTTCCAGATCGGTGTGACCGCCGCAATCGATGTCGGTGATTTCCGTGCGTACCGCGAAATAGCGTTCGTCGGCGCTGACCGGCACGCCTTCGACCGTCACGAACTCGACCTGACGGCGTGCGATCTCCGGCCCGCAATTGAGGTCGAGCCCGGTCTCTTCGCGCAGCTCGCGCCGGGCGGCCTCTTCATAGCTTTCGCCCGGATCGAGCGCACCACCCGGCGTGCACCAGAAGGGCGGCCGTCCGTCCGGCGTGAAGCGGAACAGCAGGACGCGCCCGGCCGGATCCGTCAGCAGGATGCGTGCCGCCGGACGGAGCGTACGTTCGGTCATGCTTCCTCCGGGGCGGTGGCGCGGATCGCCATGGCGTGGACTCGCTCGGTCATCAGGTCGCCGAGCGCGCGGTTGACCAGGCGCTGGCGTTCGAGGCGCGACTTGCCGGTGAAGGCGGCGCTCTCGATCACCACGGTGAAGTGCGATTCGCCGCTGCCATCGTCGCCCATATGGCCGCGATGCTTCGCGCTGTCGTTGATCACGTCGAGCTTCGACGGGGCGAGCGCCGCGGTGAGGCGGGCGGCGATTTGCTGGGCGACGGGGCCGGTAGCGGGACTGGTCATCGCGCCTATATAGGCGGTTTTGTATCAGGAGTTCGAGTGTCGGAGCCGCGAAAAGATCGTCCCAACTCCCGCTTCCACGGCCGCGTGGAAGCGCCCGGGCGGCTGTGCGCGGAGCCGGGCTGCGCGGAGCCGGGCGAGTTCCGCGCGCCGCTGCTGGGCGACCGGCGCCCGAGCGACCATCCGCCCGAATATCGCTGGCTGTGCCTCGACCATGTCCGCGCGTTCAACGCGGGCTACAACTTCTTCTCGGGCATGAGCCCCGACGAGATCCACGCGGCGCAGCGGCCGCTCGCCGGGTGGGAGCGCGAGACGCGGGCGTTCAGCGCGACGGGTGGCGTGGACCGGCCGCCGCGCTGGGCCGACTTCAGCGATCCGCTCGATGCGATCGGTGCGCGCTGGCGCCAGGCGATGCCGGCCGAGCGCAAGGACGGCAAGCCGCTGTCGGGGAAGGACCGCGACGCGCTGCGAACGCTGGAGCTGGAAGTCGATGCGGACCGGATGGCGCTGCGGCGGCGCTATTCGGAGCTGGTGCGCAAATACCATCCGGACCGCAATGGCGGGGACCGCAGCCACGAGGGGGCGTTGCAACGGGTGATCGAGGCCTATCAGCAGCTCAAGGCCTCGCCTGCATTCGCGTAGGGCGTTGGACTTTGAATCATTCCTCCCCCGGAGGGGGAGGTGGCACCGCGAAGCGGTGACGGAGGGGTATTCTCCTCATGCGGTGTCGCTTGCCGAAACTACCCCTCCACCAGCTTCGAGTTCGAGGTCGGATCGTCCCCCGGACGATCCTCGAACGCGCGGGGCGCGTTCGACCTCGCAACTCCCCCTCCCCCTCCGGGGGAGGAATCGGAAACTTACCCGCTTTCGATACGACTAGCTTCCGCAGCCGCCGCAGCCGCCTCCGCCGCAGCCGCCGTCACCACCGCCGTCGCCGCCCCCCGACGAGCCGCCATCGCCGCTCGCCGCGCGCATCTTGTGGAAGGCGTCGAACTCGGAGCCGGCCAGCACCGCGGTGCCGAACAGGGCCACTGCGAGGCCGGTCTCGGCGGGAAGCGGGGCGCGGCGGATGCGGTCGGCATCCGTGCGCGCCTCGCTCAGCGCCTCGCGGCCGGCGCGGGTGAGTCTGGCGATCGAGAAGGCGCGGATCAGCGCGAGCACCGCGGTGACGATCAGCAGGAGGGTGAGGAACCCGACTGGCCGCTCGCGCGCGTCGCCGATGAACCATTTGGTGGCGCCGAACATCAGCAGCGTGAGATAGGGCAGCAGCGCCCAGTAGCGCAGGTTGGCGCGCTCGGCGCCGGTGAGCATCAGGCCGGCGTGCCGGAGCCTTTCGAGCAGCGTGTCGGCGGCCGGCCGCAGCGTACGCTCGATCCGCGGCCAGTCGAGCGGCGGGGAGAGGGCGAGCACGCTGTTCTCAACCGGCGTCGCGCCGTTGCGCATGAGGACGTCGAGCTTGTTCTTGCCGTTCATCGCCAGCGCGCGTCCGGCGAGCAGGCGGGTGATGATCCCGTCGGCGAAGCGCGTGCGGCCGCCGGCGAGATAGGCAAGGCTGTCGGGGTCGCGCACCTTCTGGCTGCGGCCTTCGGGCAGCAGCCGGATCGGGATGACGATCCCCGCGATCACGACGATGACCAGCAGGATCGCGTAGAGGGTGAGAAAGGGTCCGCCGGTCCAGTCAAAGGGGCCGAGAGACATAAGAGGTCACTCCCTTGTTTGGTTCGGCAAAGCCGAACCGGATGCGGCACCAGCCCGCTCCCCCACCCGGCCACCCATAGGATACTGGCGTTGGGTGGCCGGGTGGGGGAGCGGGCTGGTGCCGAGGTTCAGCATTATTGCTGAACCCACAGGAAAAGCGCGAGCGCGATCAGCCCGATGAACGCCAGCAGGAGCAGCGCGGCCTGCGAGCGCGAAAGGATGAACGCGTCGCGCGGATGCACCCGCCGCGCGCGGGGATCGTCCAGCAGCCGCTGCGCGGCCGATGGCCAGATGTCGGAAGGAGGCGCCACACCGAACGCGGCCTCATAGCGGGCCAGCGTGTCGGCATATTGGCGATAGAAGCGGTTATGCTCGTCCGGGCCGCCGGCGGTGGGGCCGTGGTGGAGCGGCTTGCCCAGGACATCCGGGCAGAAGCGCTCCCAATAGTCGCGGGTATAGGTGAGGTGGAGATGCCAGGCCTGGTCGACCGCGTCGGACGGCGTGACCTGCGCGTCGCCGGTGACGGCGAGGAAGGCGAAGCGGCGATATTCCTCGACCACCCGCGCCGCCGTCGCGGCGCTCCAGCCATTGTCGCGCGCGAGCCGCGCGGCAAAGGGGAGTGCCGCTTCGGGGGGACCGAATTCGTAACTGGAAAGTCGTTGCCAGACCGGGTGTCCGGCGAGTGAGGCGGGGACGGAGTCCGCTTCGCGCATCTAATCTCCCAGTATCATAATAGGAGATTTTGTCAAGATACGTGGCGGCGCCGTCCCCGCTATCGAGACCCTATTTCGGCGCGACGAGGCCGAAGGCGGCGCCTTGCGGGTCGGTGGCGAAGAACACGCGCTCGCCGCCCGGCACCTCCATCGGATCGTGGAAGGGGGTGCCGCCAAGTTCCTTCACCTTGGCGAAGGCCGTGTCGATATCGGGGACGCGGAAGTAGAAGTTCCAGCTGACCGGATTCTCCGCCTTCTCGCGCGGCATCATCGCGCCCCACATTTCTTCGCTGCTGCCGCCCTTGAGGAAGCTGTACTCGCCCCACGGCATCGGCATCGCCCCCTCCTTCTTCCATCCGAACAGCTCGGAATAGAAGGCGAGCGCCGCGGCATCGTCGGTGGTCTGGAGCTCGTTCCAGCTCGCCTTGCCCATCTCCATGCGGCCATAGGCCTTGCTGTCTTCGGGCGAGCTGCCGCGCATGACGTAGAAATGCGCGCCTTGCGGATCCTCGACCATCGCCATGCGGCCGACGCCCTCGAGATCGGTGGGCGGCATATGGATCTTGCCGCCGAGCTGCTCGATCTTCGCGACCGTCGCGTCGACGTCATCGACACCGACATAGCCGAGCCAGGCAGGTGCGGTGGGTGCGGGGTTCTTCATGATGCCAGCGACACCGTCCTCGCCGGCCGACATGATGTTGTAGTCGGCAGGGGCGCCGGGAAATTTGCTCGCCGTCCAGCCGACGATCTTGCCGTAGAAATCGATCGCCGCGTCGGCGTCGGTGGTGAGCAGCTCGTACCAGATCCAGCTTCCATGCGGATTGGTCATCGATATTCTCCTGCAGACATGAGAAACCGCCCGCAGCGGCGGGAGCTGACGGCGCGGGAGGGGGCGGCCCGCGCCTGCTTCCACCGCTGCGGGCGGCAGGGGAACTTAGTTGGCGGTGTCGAGGATCGGCGCGAAGCCGCCCCACATCATCCGCTTGCCATCGAACGGCGGCTCCTCCTTGGGCTGCATCCGCTCGTCCTTCATCATCTTCTCCCAGCCGGCGTCGCGGGTCGCCTTGTCGGGCCACTCGATCCAGCTGTAGACCACCGCCTCGTCGTCCTTCTTGAGCGTCGCGCGGTTATAGTCGGTCTTGGTGCCGTCGGGCGTATCCTCGCCCCATGCCTCGACCACGCGCAGCGCACCGAATTCCTTGAAGAGGTCGGTCATCTTCTGCGCCACTTCGCGATAGGCCTCCTTGTTCGCCTTGGGCACCGGCAGCACATAGCCGTCCAGATAGGTGGCGCCTTCGGACGAGCCGACATCGACGATCGGTTCGAAGCCGGCGAAGATCATGCGGCTGCCGTCGAACGGCATGTCCTTCATCATCTCGGCCGCGTTCTCGTCCTGCAGCTTCTGATTGGCCGCATCGCGCGTCGCCTTGTCGGGGTATTCGAGCCAGCTGAACAGCACGGTCTCGTCGTCCTTGAGGTCGACCGACTTCTTGAGGTCGTTGACCTTGCCGTCGGGCACGTCGTCGCCCCAGGCTTCGACGAAACGGGTCGCACCGAGGCCGCGGAACAGCTCGACGGCGCCCTCGGCATGCTTCTTGTACGCCTCCTTGTTGGCGGTGGGGACGGGGGTCAGGAATCCTTCGACATAGGTCATCGTTTCTCTCCTTCGATCAATCGTTCAGGCTGCGGCGGCCGGTGCGGGCTTGAAGTCGGCGAGCTGGGCAGCAAGCGCGGCTTTGAAGGCCGGGCGGTCGATCGCGCGTTCGAGATAGGCCATCAGCACCGGGCGCTCCTCGATCAGGCCGCTGCCCTCGACATTGCGCAGCACGGTGGCCATCGCGATGTCGGCGATGCTGAAACGGCCGGCGAGCCATTCGCGTCCCTCGATCGCCGTAGCGAGCCGGTCGAGGCGCTGGCCCGCAAACTCAATGAGGCTGGGGCGGCGAAGTTCCGCCCATTTCTCGCCGGCCGCGAAAATCTCGATGTTCGAGAGTTCGAAGGTGAGCGGCTCGACGCTGTTATAGGCGGCGAACAGCCAGCTGATCGCGGTGACCCGGCCCTGCGGGTCGCGCGGCAGCAGCCGTTCGTCCTTCTCGCCGAGATGCAGCAGGATCGCGCCGCTCTCGAACATGCGAACGCCGTGGTCCGGATCGACCAGCGCCGGCACCTGGCCCCAGGGCTGTTCCTGGAAATAAGCCTCGGGGCGTGGCGCGGCGGCGTTGAGCAGGCGCATCGAATAGGGCAGGCCGATCTCCGCGCACGCCCAGCGCGGGCGCAGGTCGCGGACGAAGCCCTTGGCGAAATCGGGCACCCAGTCGAACCCGGTGATCTCCACGGTCATGGCATCTCTCCTAGATTTGAACGCGGCGCTCAGGCGCTGACCGGCTCGCCGGCCGCGGCAGCCTCGACCGTGGCGATGTCGATCTTGCGCATCGTCAGCATCGCATCCATCGCGCGCTTGCTGGCGGCGGGGTCGGGATTCTCCCAGATCAGCTGCATCAGCCGCTTCGGCGTGATCTGCCAGCTGACGCCCCATTTGTCCTTGCACCAGCCGCAGGCGCTTTCCTGGCCGCCATTGTCGACGATCGCGTTCCACAGCCGGTCGGTCTCTTCCTGATCGTCGGTCATGATCATGAAGCTGACCGCCTCGGTCTGGGGGAACATCGTGCCGCCGTTGAGGCCGATGAACTTATGCCCCGCCACCTCGAACTCGACGGTGATCACGTCGCCGGCCTTTTGCGACGGCGTGTCGGAGGGGGTCTTGTGGACCGCGGTGACGCGGCTGTCGGGCAGCACCGAGGCGTAGAAGTTGGCGGCTTCCTCGGCGGTGTGATTGTACCAGATGCAGGTCATCAGCTTGGTCATGGCTTCTCTCCTTCTGGGAACTCGATTGAAACGCTCGAGTCGTCGCATGCGCGACTTGTTTTCGATCAACGACCCGCGGATGCGGTCAGGCGAAAGGGCCGGTGCTGTTGAGCGCGCCGTGGCCCAGCATCATCACCGTGGTGAGGCAGAACGCGGCGACGCCGATGGCGACGCTTTGGGCGACCGGCAGATACTCGCGGAACAGGTTGCGCATCGGACTTCTCCATTGGGGGCGGCGGAGGGCCGCGAATCGCTTGCTTGATCTTGATGCGCGACTCGGTTATAAAAAGCAACTATGAAGTTAGAAAAAATGACTCAAGAGGCGAAAGTGGCGGAAAAGCGCTGGTATGACGATGCGTGCGGCACCGCATTGGCGCTGGAATTCCTGGGCGAGCGCTGGTCGATGCTGATCGTGCGCGAGCTGATGCTGGGGCCGCGTCGCTTCGGCGAATTGAAGGCCGACCTGACCGGGATCAGCGCCAACGTGCTGACCCAGCGGCTCGAAAGCCTCGAGCGCGCGGATATCCTGATGCGGCGCAAATTGCCGCCGCCCGCGAACGTGCAGGTCTATGAGCTGACGCCCTGGGGCTATGAAAGCGAGCCGATCTTCCAGACGATGGGCCGCTGGGCGACGCGCTCGCCGCGGCACGACCCGACGCTGCCGCTCTCGCCCGTCTCGGCGATGCTGTCGCTGCGCACGATGATCCGGCCCGACCGGCCGGATTTGCGCATGACGCTGGCGTTCCGCTTTCCGGGCGCGTCGTTCATCGGCCGTCTCGACCAGGACGATCTGGCGATCGAGCGCGGCGAGACCGATGCCGCCGACGTCACATTCGAGACCGATCCGACGCGGTTCGTGACCCTCGTCTACGGCAAATGGCCGTTCGCGGAGTCGGAGGCCGAGGGCCGGTTGCGCCTGAGCGGCGACCGCGAGCTGGCGCAGAAGTTCGTCGACCTCTTCGCGCTGCCCGAGAAAATCACCCAAGGAGACGCATGATGGCCAAGCCCGAGCGGATCGAGATCGAGAATGTGCTCCAGCCGGGCAAGACCTATCGCGTCGAGGCGGCGAAGTTCGCGGCGATGCGCGATGCAATGCTGGACGTGCTGCCCGCGGCCGCGCCGGGGCTGACGCCGGGCGAGATCAAGGCGGCCCTGCTGTCGCGCCTGCCCGAGGACCTGTTCCCCGGCGGCGACAAGGCCGGCTGGTGGATCAAGGCGGTGCAGCTCGACCAGGAAGCCAAGGGCGTGATCGCGCGCTCGACGGCCCCGGTGCGGTTGTATCGCGCCTGACGCGGCGTGCGTGACATGGCCGCGGAAATGATGCGGCGCGGTACAAGCATCTCGACTTGGGGTGACGCGCGGGGCTAGGGACTGCGGCGACTCTGCGAAGGCCCTGTGATGACCGACATTCCCAACACCCAGCCCGACAGCCGGGAGACGACGATCCTCGAAGCCCCCGACAAGAGCGTGCCCGTACGCGACCTGTTCGGCATCGACATCGACATGGAAGTGCCGGCGTTCAGCGAAGCGGACGAGCGCGTGCCCGATCTCGATCCGGCCTATGTGTTCGATCCGGACACCACGCTCGCGATCCTGGCGGGCTTCGCGCACAACCGCCGGGTGATGATCCAGGGCTATCACGGCACCGGCAAGTCGTCGCATATCGAGCAGGTCGCGGCGCGGCTCAACTGGCCGTGCATCCGCATCAACCTCGACGCGCATATCAGCCGTATCGACCTGATCGGCCGCGATGCGATCGTGCTGCGTGACGGGCAGCAGGTCACCGAGTTCCGCGAGGGGCTGCTGCCCTGGGCGCTGCAGACGCCGACCGCTTTGGTGTTCGACGAATATGATGCGGGCCGGCCCGACGTGATGTTCGTGATCCAGCGCGTGCTCGAGACCGAGGGCAAGCTGACCCTGCTCGACCAGAACCGCGTGATCCGCCCGAACCCGTGGTTCCGGCTGTTCTCGACCGCCAACACGGTGGGCCTGGGCGACACGAGCGGGCTCTATCACGGCACGCAGCAGATCAACCAGGGCCAGATGGACCGCTGGAACATCGTCGTGACGCTCAACTATCTCCCCGCCGCGACCGAGGCGCAGATCGTGCTCGCCAAGTCGGGCGAATATGACAAGCCGGGCGGCAAGGAGCTGGTCGAGAACATGGTGCGCGTCGCCGACCTGACGCGCCGCGGCTTCATCGCCGGCGACATCTCGACCGTGATGAGCCCGCGCACGGTGATCACCTGGGCGCAGAATTCCGAGATCTTCAAGGATCCAGGCTTCGCCTTCCGCCTGTCGTTCCTCAACAAGTGCGACGAGGCGGAGCGCGCGCTGGTGGCGGAATATTACCAGCGCGTGTTCGGCAAGGACCTGCCCGAGAGCGTGGTGGGGAAGGCGAACTGACGCCTTCCCCGCTGGCCGCTATTCGAGCGTCAGCACCACCACCGACGCCGGCGGCAGCGTGACCGACAGTCCCGCCTGATCGACCCGCGCGCCGTCGAACGGCTGGGGGCGGACGCGGTCGGGCGCGTCGAAGCTGTTGTGCGCCGATACTTGCGGCGCGGTCAGCACCAGCCCGCTCGCGCGGGTCGCGGCGAGGCCCTCGATCGCGCTGGTCACGCTCGCCGGGCGGTTGGGATCGGTGTTGACCAGTGCGACATGGACCTTGCCGTCGGTGCCCTTCGCCGCGCTCGCACTGACCGCGGGCAGCGCCCATTGGTCCTTGTGATACCAGCTGCTCTTGACCTCCATCGGCAGGAAGGTCGCGTCCTGGAACGGGCGGTACATGTGGAAGACGTGGTAGGTCGGCGTCAGCACCATCTTCGACCCGTCGGTCAGGATCATCGCCTGGAGCACGTTCACCATCTGGGCGATGTTGGTCATCCGCACGCGATCGGCGTAGCGGGTGAAGATGTTGATGTTGAGCGCGGCGACGATCGCGTCGCGCATCGTGTTCTGCTGGTAGAGGAAGCCGGGGTTGGTGCCCGGCTCGGGCGAGTACCAGGTGCCCCATTCGTCGACCGCCAGGTTCACGCGCTTCTGCGGATCATATTTGTCCATGATCGCCGAATGCTTGCGGACCAGCTCGTCCATCAGCAGCGTCTTGTGGAGGGTGCGGGCGTACTCCTCCTCGTCGAACTGCGTCGCCGAGCCCTTTTTCTGCCAGCTGCCGGGCACCGTGTAGTAATGCACGCCGATGCCGTCGAACATCTTGCCGGCGTCGCGCATCATCACCTCAGTCCAGTTATAGTCGACCGAGTTGGCGCCGCTCGCGATCTTGGCGACCTTCACCCCCTCGGGCACCTTGATGAAGGTCGAGTAGCGGCGGGTGAGGTCGGCGGCATATTCGGGGCGCATGCTGCCGCCGCAGCCCCACAGCTCGTTGCCGAGCCCGAAATAGGGGACCTTCCACGGCGTCTTGCGGCCGTTCTTCGCCCGCAAATCGGCGAGCGTGCCGGCGGGCGCGGTCATGTACTCGACCCACTCGGCCATTTCCTGGGGTGTGCCGTTGCCGACATTGCCCGAGACATAGGCCTCGGCGCCGATCAGCTCGGCGAAATCCATGAACTCGTGCGTGCCGAAGGCGTTGTCCTCGGTCACGCCGCCCCAATGGGTGTTGACCTTGACCGGGCGCTGGCCGCGCGGGCCGATCCCCTCGCGCCAATGATATTCGTCGGCAAAGCAGCCGCCGGGCCAGCGCACCACCGGCACGCGCAGATCCTTGAGCGCGGCGACGACGTCGTTGCGATAGCCGCGGGTGTTGGGAATCTTCGAGTTGGCGCCGACCCACACGCCGCCATAGATGCCCGTGCCGAGATGCTCGGCGAACTGGCTGAAGATGCGGCGGTCGATCTTCGCGCCCGGCTTGTCGGCGCGCAGCGTCGCGGTGGCGCCGGGCGCGGATGCGGGCGTCGCCTGCTGCGCCAAGGCCGGAATGGTTGGACAAATTACGAGCCCCGCCAGCAGCAACGCGGCAAAGCCGGATCGATACCCCATCTCCCTCTCCCCTCGGTTCGACGTCATCAAATAGTGGAATATTTGTCTGATTATTGGGATCGGTTGCCGAGCGCAATGGTCAAATCGGGCGGCGATGCCTTTTGGACCGCGTCGCGCTTTGATAGGGGGTGCAGTCCATGGCCAGCGACTCTCCCCTCGACCAGTTCCGCTCCGTCCTGACGGGGGCCTCGCGCGCGCTCGCGCACGAGCCGGAGATCGAGCTCGCCTTTACCGCCGACGCGCCGACGCAATCGGGGCGGCACATCAAGGTGCCGATGCCGGGCCGCAACCTTCCGCCCGAGCAGGTGGCTGAGGCGCGCGGCTTCGCCGACGGCTTCGCGCTGCGCATGCGGCTGCACGACGGCGCGATGCACTTGAAGGCGGCGCCCAAGGAGGCCGTGGCGCGCGCGGTGTTCGATGCGGTGGAGACTGCGCGGGTCGAAGCGCTGGGATCGCGCGGCTATGCCGGAATTGCGGAGAATCTCGACCGTGCGCTCGAGATGCGCATGCGTTCCGACCCGATCAGCCGGGCACGGACGCGCGACGAGGTGCCGCTGTCGACCGCGATCCAGCTGATGGTGCGTGAGCGGCTGACCGGGCGCGAGGCACCGGCCGAGGCGGCGCTGGGGCTCGCGCTGATACGCGACTGGGTCGAGGACAAGGGCGGTGCCGATCTCGATGCGCTGGCGCTGGCGATCGACGACCAGGCGGCGTTCGCCAAGCTGGTCGGCAATTTGCTCGAGGACCTTGAGCTGACCGAAGGCGAACTGCTCCCCGACGAGACCGACGAAGGCGGCGGCGAGGACGAGGGCACCGACGAGCAGGATCAGGACCAGGGCGAGGACGGCGAACAGGACAGCGACACCGGCGAGGGCGAGGTCGAAGCGCGCGGCGAACAGCGCGAAGCCGAGACCGACGACGGGCAGGAAAGCGACCAGGAGCAGGGCGAGTTCGACGATACGGATGGCGAGCCTGGGGACGAGGGCGAGGAGGGGATGATGCCCGTCCGCCCCAATCGCCCCTGGTCTGATCTGCCGCCGCAGTTCGACTATAAGAGCTTCACCACGCAATATGACGAAGTGATCGCCGCGACCGAGCTGTGCGACGAGGAGGAGCTCGAGCGGCTGCGTGCCTATCTCGACCAGCAGCTCGTACATCTGCAGGGCGTTGTGACCAAGCTCGCCAACCGGCTGCAGCGGCGGCTGATGGCGCAGCAGAACCGCAGCTGGGACTTCGACCAGGAAGAGGGACTGCTCGACGCGGCGCGGCTGGCGCGCGTGGTCGTCAATCCGATGCAGTCGCTGTCCTACAAGGTGGAGAAGGACGCCAAGTTCCGCGACACCGTCGTCACGCTGCTGATCGACAATTCGGGATCGATGCGCGGCCGGCCGATCTCGATCGCGGCGATCAGCGCCGACATCCTCGCGCGCACGCTCGAGCGGGTGGGGGTGAAGACCGAGATCCTCGGCTTCACCACCCGTGCGTGGAAGGGCGGGCAGAGCCGGGAGAAGTGGCTCGCAGAGGGGCGCCCTGCGCAACCCGGGCGGCTCAACGACGTGCGTCACATCGTCTACAAACAGGCTGACGAGCCGTGGCGGCGGGCGAAGAAGTCGCTCGGGCTGATGATGCGCGAAGGGCTGCTCAAGGAGAATATCGACGGCGAGGCGCTGCTCTGGGCGCATCACCGGCTGATCGCGCGGCAAGAGGATCGCAAGATCCTGATGGTGATCAGCGACGGCGCCCCGGTCGACGATTCGACCTTGTCGGTGAACAGCGGCTCCTATCTCGAGCGCCATCTGCGGCAGGTGATCGGCTGGATCGAGCAGCGTTCGCCGGTCGGGCTGGTCGCGATCGGCATCGGGCACGACGTGACGCGGTACTACAGCCGCGCGGTGACGATCATGGACGTCGATCAGCTCGCCGGCACGATGATCGAGCAGCTCGCCGCGCTGTTCGACATAGAAGCGTGACGGGGGAGGCATGATCGAGGCGCCGCCGGGCGGGTTCCATGGCCCGGTCAAGCGCTCGATCACCATTGCCGGGCATCCCACCTCGATCAGCCTGGAGCCGGCATTCTGGACCGCGCTGGAGGATGCCGCGCATGCGCGGAGCCTGCCGCTCAACGCGCTCGTCGCCGAGATCGATCATCTGCGCATCGGCGCCGCCGACCCACCGAATCTGGCGAGCGCGATCCGCCTCTGGCTGTTCGCGCTGCGACAAATTTGCGACAATGATGAAAATGACTCGCAACAACATTGACAGTGAGAACTAGTCGCAATAGCTGGCCCCGAAACCAAAGGGGCTCACATGACTCGCACCACCTTCGACGGCGGCAAGGCCGCACCCGTCTTCCTCGCATTGGCCGCGGTCGGATTCATCGCTTCGGCACCTGCGCTTGCCGCGGATCCTGCCGCCGGGCCCGACGATCAGGACCGCCGCGACGACGTCGTCGTCACCGGGCAGGAAGTGAAGTCCGAGCAGGAAAGCCCCAAGGCCACCCGCCCGGTGCGCGACACGCCGCAGAGCGTGACGATCATCACCAACAAGACGATCGAGGAGCAGAATTTGCTGACGCTCCGCGACGTGCTCTCGACCGTACCGGGCATTACCTTCGGTGCGGGCGAAGGCGGCGGTGGCTATGGCGATTCGATCAACTTCCGCGGCTATTCAGCGAATACCGACATCACCGTCGACGGCGTGCGCGACAGCGCGCAGTACAGCCGCACGGACCCGTTCAACCTTGAGCAACTCGAAGTGGTGAACGGCGCCAATTCGGTGACCGCAGGCGCCGGGTCGGTCGGCGGATCGATCAACATCGTCACCAAGAGCCCGCTCGCCGAGGACCAGGTGATCGTCACCGGCGGCATCGGCACCGACGACTATTATCGCGGCACACTCGACGCCAATGTCCGCACCGGCGACAAGGTGGCGTTCCGCCTCAACGCGATGGTGCACAAGAACGACGTGCCGGGCCGTGACGTCGAGAAGTATGACCGCTGGGGCGTCGCGCCCTCGGTGACGCTGGGCATCGGCGGGCCGACCCGGCTGACGCTCAAATATTTCCACCAGGAAGACATCAACACGCCGCAATACGGCGTGCCTTATTACCAGACCGCGACCAACGCGGGGGCGTTGCCGGGCGTCGATCCGAGCGACTATTTCGGCTATCGCAATATCGACCGCCAGGAGACCAATGTCGACCAGGCGACGATCGTCTTCGAGCATGACTTCAGCGACGACGTCTCGATCCGCAACCTGACGCGCTGGCAGGACGTGCGCCAACATGCGCTGGTGAACCCGCCCCAGGGCACCTGGTGCCTGGCGAGCGGCGTGACGCCGACGGGCGGAAGCTGCGTCGTCGATCTGGATACGCGGACCGGCGTTGGCCAGGTGTTCAACATCACCGTGCCAGCAGGCTACTACCTGCCCTCCGGCCCGCGCGGCACCACGCGCATCACCCGCAACCAGCTGATGTACAACCAGACCGACCTTTCCGCCGAGTTCGCCACCGGCGGGCTTCGCCACACGCTGGTGCTGGGCATTTCAGCGGCGTGGGAACAGTTCAACCTTTCCAACGGCAACTCGCTTCGCGCTGCGAACGGGAGCAACCCGGTCGAATTCAATCCCGCGGCGCCGAATGCGGCCGCGCACCTGCCCTATATCAACATTGCCAATCCGAATGAGATCGTGCCCGGTCCGGCGGTGCCCGGTGCGGTCTATGGCAGCAATGTCTACACCGGCCCGCTCAACTATATCGAGAGCGGCCGCCAGCGCGGTGAGGTGACGAACTACGCGATCTATCTGTTCGATACGATCGCCTTCTCCAAGCAGCTCGAGCTGAATCTCGGCGTCCGCTACGAACGGAACGAGGGCAAGCACAGGAGCGACACGGTTTCGACCGCTGGCGTGGTGACGCCGGGCGTGCCGGTAGAGAACGCCGACAACCTCTTCTCCTATCGCGCTGGCTTGGTGTTCAAGCCGGTCGAGGCGGTGAGCCTCTATGCCGCCTATGGCAATTCGAAGACGCCGTCCAAGACCTCGGTCAACGGATCGTGCACGGTGGACACCTGCAACGTCAAACCCGAGACCGCGGTGAATTACGAGATCGGCGCCAAGGCGGAGATCATGGGCGGTCGCCTGCTGCTGACCGCAGCGGCGTTCCGCAACGAGCGTACCAACTACAAGGTGCCTTCGGCTGATCCGCTGATCCCCGAGCAGCAGCTCGACGGCGAATCGCGCGTCAACGGTATCGCGCTGGGGGCGGTGGGGCAGATCACCCCGGCCTGGTCGATCACCGCCAACTACACCTATCTCGACAGCGAAGTGATCCGCAGCGTCGCGACCAACGGCGCGGGACCGATCCCCGATCCGCAGGCCGGCAACCCGTTGGTGCAGACGCCGCGCCATTCGGGCAGCCTGTTCACCGTCTACGCGCTGCCGTTCGGGCTCAAGATCGGCTACGGCTTCACCTATCAGGGCAGCTTCTACCTCAACAACAACGCGGCGACGCTGTTTAAGGCGGAGGATTACATGATCCACAACGCCTTCCTGGCCTATGACTTCACGCCGAACCTGACGGCGCAGGTCAACGTCAAGAACTTCACCGACGAGGAATATTACACGCGGGTCCGCAACAATGGCTGGGCGACGCCCGGCGAGGGCCGCGCGGCGGTGCTGACGATCGGGTATCGCTTCTGAACAAGGGGGAGGAGCGGGTGACGGTCCACCTGTCCCGGGACCGTTGCCCGCTCCCACTCCTTCCGGCTAGGCAAGTGCCATGACGATCGCGATCCCCGAGCTGCTGGACGCCGAGACGGTGGCGCGGGTGCGGGCGATCATCGATGCGGCCCAATGGGTCGACGGCAACGTCACCTCCGGCCACCAGTCGGCGCTGGCCAAGAAGAACGAGCAGCTGCCGGAGGGAAGCCCGGCGGCGCTCGAGGCCGGGGGCATCATCCTCGATGCCCTCGGCCGTTCGCCCTTGTTCTTCGCGGCGGCATTGCCGCTCAAGGTCTTCCCGCCGCTGTTCAACCGCTATGGCGAGGGACAGACCTTCGGCACGCACGTCGACAACGCGATCCGGATCAAGCGCGGTAGCGAATTCCGCATCCGTAGCGACCTGTCGATCACGATCTTCCTCGAGGATCCGGCCGCCTATGATGGCGGCGAGCTGATGATCGAGGATCATTATGGCGTGCAGCAGGTGAAGCTGCCCGCCGGGCATGCGGTGGTCTACCCCTCGTCGAGCCTGCACCATGTGACGCCGGTGACCCGGGGGCGGCGCGTGGCGAGCTTCTTCTGGCTCCAGTCGATGGTCCGCGACGCCGCCGCGCGGCGCATCCTGTTCGACCTCGACCAGAGCGTGCAGCGGCTGACCGGCCAGCTCGGCGGGAGCGACCGCAGCGTGATCGAGCTGACCGGCGTGTATCACAACCTGCTGCGCCGCTGGGCTGACGCCTGATCCGAAAGTGGCGAAGGTTGCCCAGAGAAGACGGCAGCCTGCGAATCCAACAAATCCCCGACTACCGGTGAAGTCGTGTTGGATAAATCCAACATCCTGGCAAGTCATTGGTACGGTAGAGTTATTCCTGCCGCACGTATTTGTGCTTGCAATGTTGGAATTCAAATGTTCCTACAATGTTCCTCAATGGCGGAGTAGGAACATGAAGAACGTCAGGACCGGCGCGGTGATTGCGATCGCCGCGCTGACGGGGCTCGCGGTCGCGGCGGCGAGCGAGACCGTCACCTATAGCTACGATGCGCGCGGCCGGCTGGTCGCGGTGAAGCATAGCGGCAGCGTGAACAACAACGTCCAGGCCAATTACACGTACGACAAGGCCGACAACCGGACGAGCAAGACGGTGACCGGCGCACCGTAAGGGCGCGCGGGCGAACGCAACTTATCAAATCAACGGAGATTCAAACATGCTGATTCAACGGCAGGGCGACGTGCGCCCATATCGCCGGGCCCGGACGTGGCTCGTGGCGACGAGTATTCTTGCGAGTGGTGTGGCGGCGCCTGCGCTGGCGCAGGACATGAGCGGTACCCCCCCGCCGCCTGTGGACGCGACGCTAGATCGCAACGGGATCGATCTCGCGGCGCGTCAGCCAACGCTGAGCACCGATGATGTTTCGATCGGCAACGAAACATCCGGGATGACCTATTCGCGCCTATGGAATGGAAACGGGTGGCGCGACAGCTATACGTTCTCAATGAATGCCTCTGGGTCCATCAACACCCTCAGTTTTGGCAATGTCACCGATGTCTTCACGGGGAATCCAACCATTGGATATACCCCCGCGATACCAAATGGATCGACGCTGACTTATGATCCTTTGACCACGCGTCATACCTGGACAGCGGCAAATGGCCGGAAGTTCATTACCCAGAAGGGGTTGGATTACTGGTCCGATCCATATCTGGATAGGGACGCGGAGATCGTCGAGCCGGATGGCGAGCGAATCAAGCTGACCTATCGCTCGGCACCGACGCAACCATGCACGCCAGGGACAATATGCATCAATCGCACACTGCGCTTGCAGTCGGCGACCAGCACCACGGGCTATCAGGCAAAGCTCGAATATGAATCTAACGACGCATCGAACCTGAGCAACGCGGCCAGCAAGAAATCCTGGCTCACCGTCACCAAGGTGACGCTGCTCAACAACGCGGTGGATTATTGCAATCCGTCGGCCGACCACTGTGCCTTCTCGCGTGCGTGGCCGTCGGCCACCTATTCCAGCACTACGTCCGGGACCAACACGCTGTTCACCGTGACCGACGCGCTCAATCGCGCGACGCGGTATACCCTCGATAGCGCCGGCTTTCTGACAGCCATCAAGCGGCCTTCCGCCTCGAGCGACAACGTAACGTACAGCTATCTAGGGCCGACCAACAATCGCCGGATTTCTCAGGTGAATCAGGGCGGCGACGTCTGGGGCTACAACTTTACGAACGATTGGCCGGAACCTGGCCTGTCGACCGTCACGATAACCGATCCCGCGCTGAACGCCCGCATGGTTGTGCCAGTCGGCGGTCAGCCTTTGTCGATCGAGGACAGCCTGGGAAATATTACAAAGTTCGGGCCTGCCGGTGATGGGCAATATTTCTCGATCGAGATGCCGGAAGGCGACAAGATCAACAATACATTCGACGACCGGCGCAACATCACTCAGACGGTGCGTTCCGCCAAGCCGGGTTCGGGCGAGGCGAGCATCATGACGTCGGCGGTTTTCCCGACGACCTGCAGCAATCCGCTGACGTGCAACAAGCCCGGTTCGACGACCGATGCGAAGGGGAATGTCACCGACTATACCTATGACCCGGTGCATGGCGGCCTTCTGACGGTCACCGCTCCGGCGCCGACACCGGGCGGCGTCCGTCCGCAGACGCGCTACAGCTACACCGCGCTCCACGCGTGGTACAAGAACAGCTCGGGCGTGCTAGTGCAGGCGCCGACGCCGATCTATCAGCTGACCGGCGTCTCGCGGTGCCAGACCAGCGCGAGCTGCGCCGGCACGGCTGACGAAGTCAAGACCACGATCGCCTATGGCACGAGCGGGACTGCCAACAACCTGCTGCCCACGTCGGTGACGACTGCGGCAGGCGATGGTTCGCTGTCGGCGACTTCGAATTTCACCTATGACGAGGTGGGGAACCGGCTGACGGTGGACGGACCGCTGAGCGGCACGGCGGATACGGTGCGCACACGGTATGACGCCGGCCGTCAGGTCGTCGGTGTCGTCGGCCCGGACCAGGATGGCCCGGGCGGGCGCAAGCATCGCGCGCAGCGCTTCACCTACAATGCCGACGGGCAGCTCACGGTCGCCGAGAACGGCACGGTCGACAGCCAGTCGGATGGCGACTGGTCGGCGTTCGCGCCAGCCGAGAAGGTGACCACGACCTATGACGCGAAGGCGCGCAAGGTGAAGGATGTGCTGTCGTCGGGCGGCACCGATCAGGCGGTGACGCAATATGGCTATAACAGCCGTGACTTGCTGGTGTGCACCGCGCAGCGGATGGATCCCGCGCAATGGGCGGGGCAGAGCGATTCATGCACGCCGCAACTCACCGGGCCCAACGGTCCCGACCGGGTCGAGCAGCGCGGGTTCGATGCGGTTGGGCGTGTGGTCGACTATCATCGCGCGTTCGGCACGGCGGACGCGTCGCATGACTATGTGAGCTTCACCGACAACGGCCAGGTCGAGACCGTCACCGACGGCAAGGGCAACAAGACGACGTACGAGTATGACGGGCATGATCGGTTCAAGAAGATGCGCTATCCCGATCCGGCGACGGCAGGCTTCAGCTCGACGACCGATTATGAGGAGCTGACCTACGACGCTGGTTCGAACATCATCAGCCAGCGGCTGCGCGACGGGCAGGCGATCGGCTTCGGCTATGACGATCTGTCGCGGCTGACGCTCAAGGACCTACCGGGCAGCAATCCCGACACGAGCTACAGCTACGACCTGCTCGGGCGGATGACTGGCATGTCGAAGACCGACGGACATTCGCTGTCGTTCGGCTTCGATGCGCTGGGGCGCAACATCAGCGCTGGCGCCAATTCGGGCACCTTCACCTACCAGTACGACCTGGCGGGCCGGCGCACGCGGGTGACGCATCCGGGCGGCGGGTTCTACGTCGACTACGACTATCTGGTGACGGGCGAGGTCTCGGCGATCCGCGAGAACGGGGCGAGCTCGGGCGCGGGGGTGCTGGCGGTGTTCGGCTATGACGATCTCGGCCGGCGGGTGAGCCTGACGCGCGGCAACGGCACGGTGACGAGCTATGGCTATGACGCGGTGTCGCGGCTGGCCTCATTGGGACATGATCTGGCGGGCACGTCGCACGACGTAACGGCGACGTTCACGCATGACCCGGCGAGCGGAATCTCCAGCCGGACGCGGGACCACACTGGCTACGCGTATGTCCAGTTCGTGAACGGCAGCGTGAGCGACACGATCAACGGCCTCAACCAGGTGACGGCGACCGGCGGCAGCGGTGTGAGCCATGACGCACGGGGCAACATCACCGCGATCGGATCGACGGGCTATGGCTATGATGTCGAGAACTGGATGACCCATGGCGGGGGCATGAGCCAACTCTACGCCGATCCGGCGGGACGCTTGATCCGCACGCTGGGTGGTTCGGACATGCGCTATGCGTGGGACGGCAACGATCTGGCGCTCGAGCTGGACCCGAGCGGCAACGTGCTGCGGCGCTATGTCCACGGCCCGGGGATGGACGAGCCGTTGGTGTGGTATGAGGGCAGCGGCACCGGCGACCGGCGCTGGCTGCACGCCGATGAGCGGGGCAGCGTCATTGCGGTGAGCAATGGTTCGGGCTCGGCGATCGCGACCTATAGCTTCGACGAATATGGCGTGCCGGGAGGCGGCGTTGCGGGACGGTTCGGCTATACCGGGCAGCTGTGGCTGCCGGAGCTGGGGGCCTATTACTACAAGGCGCGCATCTACAATCCGGCGCTTGGGCGGTTCATGCAGACCGATCCGATTGGCTATGGGGATGGGTTGAACTTGTATGGGTATGTGAAGGGGGATCCGGTTAACAAGGTCGATCCGACGGGGATGCAAGACGCCGATGCTACAATTACGGGAACTCTTGTGCCGCAATCCGGTGCTGGCGGAGGATCCCCAACCGGCTTTGTTTCGGTCTCTCCGGACGACCCGGAGACGGTCAACATCGTTCGGTTCAAGAAACGAGAGCGATCCTCTGGAAGTCAGTACAGTAGTCAAGGTAATGGTGGACTGGAGGCGGGCTTCTCATGTTCCAGCCTTGGTAAGGGGGCCTACGAGGACACTGACACATCGGGTGATAAGGTGTGCGTCGTACCTTTGGAACCTACACCTCGATCATGCTACACAACAACCAATGGAATGCAAATGTGCAATCGGAACATGACCCCGGAAGAAATGTGCGAAGCGCTTGAGCAAATGGATGATGGGGTTAGTTGGCTATCTGACGGGGCTTTTGTGACTACATTGGTTGGCGGTGCCGTCGGAAAATATTTTGGAGTTATATCCATGCGAGCGGCGGCAGGTGTTGGCGTCGGATTAAGTGTTGCAAGTATTGCTATGAAAGGAGTGAAAGCTCTTACGTCATGCAAATAAATATCGGAAATAGGTGGTGGATAATTGCCTCCTTTGTTTTGGCTAGTGCTGGAGCCATTTTGGAGATATTATCTGTTGATGGATTCTCTAAGCCAATTTTGATAGCTATTGCTTGTGCTATCATATTATATCTGACTAGGAGTCAGTGATAGGATTACGGTGACAGTGCACTTAATTCTAGGCCGGGGACGTCAGTTCCCGGCCTTTTTCTCTATCTCGCTCCAATATATGCGCTTCCAACTCCTCGGGTGCGGCGAGGGCTATGCCCTCTTCCATCCCCAGCACCGTCAGCGCGCTCGCCCAGGCGTCGGCTTGGGCGCAGTCGCGGTGGAGGACGGTGGCGCTGGCGATCCGGTTGTCCATGGGGCGGGCGGCACGCGGATCGAGGGTGTGGGCATAGCGGGTGTCGCCCTCCACAAACCTGCGCCGATAGTCGCCCGACGTCGCAACCGCCAACCCATGCAGCGCAATGCGCAGCGGCGCGGCCTCCACCCCTGGCGGCACCTCGACATCGACCCACCAGGGCTGGCCGTCGGGCTGGATGCCTTCGCCTAGCAATTCGCCGCCGATCTCGACGAGGAAGTCGAGGCAGCCCAGCGCGCGCAGGCGGGCGGCGACGGCGTCGACGGCATAGCCCTTGGCGATGCCGGAGAGGTCGAGCCGGACCGGGCGGGTGAGGCGGAGGCGCAGGAGCAGGGGATCGAAGTCGATCGCGTCATAGCCGCTGAGGGCGCGGGCGGCTTCGATCTCGGCTTCGCTGGGGAGGCCCTCGCGCGGGCCGGGCGGGCCGAAGCCCCAGAGATTGACGGGCACGCCCATCGCCGGGTCGAACGCGCCGCCCGAACGCCTGGCGATGTCGAGCGCTTGTCCCATCACCTGCGCGAATTCGGGGCCGATGCGGTGCCAGGTGCCCGGCGCGCTATCGTTGATGCGGCTGAGCTGGGAGCTCGGCTCCCAATGGCTCATCTGGGCGATGATGGTGGCGAGCACCGCCTCGATCTCCGTCTGCACGTTCGCGGGCGGGGCGACGATCTTCGCCGACCAGGTCGTGCCCATGGTCTCGCCGCCGAGATGCGCCACAAGCGCGTTCGCCCGCCGCCTGTGGAAGGCGGCGGGCGAGATCGCGTTCGGGATGATGACGCGCGGTTCGCGGCTCAGGGGGCCATCACCTCGAGCGTCGTCACATAGCTCGCGCGGCGCGCGCCGGGAGCGGGCGGGGCGCCTTCCTCACCGGCGGCGCGCGGGGTGGTGACGTTGATCCAGTACATGCCGGGATCGCCCCACTTCACCGTGACCTTGCCGTCGGCGCCGGTCTTGAGGTCCTGCTGGTGGAGCTGGTCGCGGTAGCGGATGCCGCCGGGGATGACGGTGACGGGCAGGCCCGCGGCGGGCTTGCCGTCGAGCAGGAACTGGAAGGTCGCGTCCTCGCCGACGACGAGGTCGTTGGGGTGGGTGACCGGGACCAGCTCGATGCCCTTGCCGGTGGGCTTGAACACGGTGGTAGTGGGCTCGCCCGCGGTGACGAAGATCTCGTTGCGGTTGCTGCTCTCGCTGGTGCGCACGTCGGTGGCGCCGGCGGGGATGACCGAGGCGAGGGTGGCGGTAGTGGTGCCGCGCGGGATGCGCTTCTCCTCGCCGCCCAGCTTGTAGCTGCCCATCACGCTCTCGGTGGCGTAGTAGATCTTGTAGGTGCCGCGCTTGCCGATCTGCACGTCGAAAGTGGTGCGGTAGCGGCCGGTGGCCTTGTTCCTGATCTCGCCGGGCGTGCCGTCGGGGAGCAGGACGCTGGCGTCCCAGCGCAGCGGCTGGTGCTCGAAATAGAAGAGGTCGTTGGAGACCGCGGCGTCGACCGTCACCCACACGTCGTCGCCCTCGCCCGAGACGACGGTCATCGACGGGAGCATCCACTGGCGGTGGGCCTGGACGGCGGCGGGAACGGCGATCGCGGCGGCTGCGGCGGCGATCATGAGGTTGCGGAGCTTCATCAGGCTATCCCCTTGTCAGCGCTTGACGGTGAGGGTGACGGCGCCGAGCTCGGACTTGCCGGCGGCGCGGGCGGTGCCGCCCGGGGGCAGCGCGAAGGGCAGGCGGAGCAGCTCGCGGCCGCCGACCTCGCGCGCGGCCTCGACCACCAACGTGTAGTTGCCGGGGGCGAGCTGCGGCTTGAGGCTGAGCTTGTGTGTGCCGGGCGCCTTGGTCGCGCCGGTGACGCCGGCGGCGGGGAACTTCATGCTGCGGCCCGAGGCGCGCCACCATTGGCGGATGTCGCGCAGCCACTTGGTGCCCTCGTTGTTCTTCATGTCGACGTCGTAGAACACGGCGAGGGTCTTCGCGGGCGCGCCTTCCTTCTCCAGCCAGATCGCGACATAGGGCCGGTGATATTCGGCGACGGTGAGGCGCGGGATGGTGAGCGTGACCTCGAGCGTCTGCGCTGACGCCATGCCGGGCGCGAGCAGGCCCGCGCCGAGCGCGGTGGCGGTCAATCCGGTGGTGCGAAGCTGCATGGCGGCATTCCCCTTAGTGGATGAAGTAGATGGCGAGGATGGCGGGAATGATCAGGCCCGCGGCGACCAGCGGCCAGGTGCTGGGCCGATGGCGCGCGTGGAGCTGGAGCAGGACGAGGCCAGTGAGCGAGAAGATCACGCAGGCGGCGACGAAGATGTCGATGAACCATTTCCATACGGTGCCGGCATTGCGGCCCTTGTGGAGATCGTTGAGCCAGGCGATCCAGCCGCGGCTGGTGCTCTCGTTGGTCACCTCGCCGGTCTCGCGGTCGATCGCGACCCAGCCGTCGCCGCCGGGGCGGGGCAGGGCAAGGTAGATCTCACCGGCGGACCATTCGGCCTCACCGGCGGCGCGCTTGACGGGGAGGTTGGCCTCGACCCATTCAGCGACGGGTTTTGGCAGCGGCTTCTTGGTGTCGGGCGCGTCGTCGGGCTTGATGCTGGCGAGGAGCGGGGCGGGGAGCTGCGCCTTCTTCTCGACGGTGACCGGCGACGCTTCGATGTCGGCGGCGTGGTTGAGCGTGAAGCCTGTGATCGCGAACAGCAGCAGCCCGATCAGGCTGATCGCGGAGCTCATCCAATGCCACATATGCAGCTGCTTCAGCCAGAAGGCTTTCCGGCTTTTCTTGCGAGGAGCCGGTTTGGCGGCGGTGCCGTGCATTGCGGGCGGTGGTTCCAATTGCGAGTCGTTCGCGACTTAGCGAGAATGATTCGCAATTACAATGTGGGTCCGGCAGCCGCAGATGGTCCTTTATCGCGGCGTGACGGTCACAGGCCGGCGCGTGCTGCTGCCTCCTGCCGCTGTTCGCTGCGGCGCAGCTCGCGCTTGCGTTCGCGGGCGGTACGCTGGCGCCATGACTGGTACCAAAGGATTCGCGCCGCCACGATAACCCCGAAAACCATGAGGGCGATGAGGCTGTAAGCCACGATAAGACGGGTTTCCACGAGCTTTCTCCAGGCGCGCACGCATATGCGCGCCGCCGCCCTACACCCGCCGGGCCCGTTTACCTAATCGCGCCTCTCCCGGTCAGCGCCCCAGCAGCACGCGTGCCTGGCCGGCGATCTGGGCGAGCATTGCGGCATTGGGACTGGGCGCCTTGCGCGCGCGGCTGACCAAGGCGGCGAACTGCGCGACGCGCGGGGCGTGGGCGGCGAGCCAGGTGTCGACGTCGGCGCGCGGATCCTTGCCCTCGGCGCGGGCGAGGAATTCGAGGCGGAGCTGCTGGAAATCGCGCGCGAGGCCCGCGATCAGCAGCCGCTCCCACGGGTCGCCCGCGACGATGCGCGCCGCCACCGCCTGCGCCCAGTCGAGGCCGAGTTCCTGGCCGAGATGGGTGAAGGCGTGAGTCAGTTCGGTCTCGTCGATGCCGCGGCGCTGGCCGAGGTCGGCGAGGCCGACCGCGCCGTCGAGCTCGAAGATGCGGACGATCTTGGCGGCCAGCTCATGCGGCGCGCCGGCGCCCTCGAGTTTGGCGGCGATGCGGCCCGATTGGGCGCGCGCCTCTTCCTTGAGCAGCTTCTGCGCCTGACGGTCGAGCGCGGCGATGCCGGGCTTGAGGCGCGCGATCAGCTCGCCGGGGCTTTCGCCCGGGCGGCAGATGCGGAGCAGGTCGGCGATGTGCGAGCGGGTGGCGACCGCGACCTCGTCGAGCAGGGCGAGGCGTGCGCTCTCGCTGATCGGCGCGGTCTCGATCGCTTCCCAGATCGCGGGGAGGCCGAACAGGCGCTCGGCGACGACGAACATCGCGGCGATGTCGCGCAGCGAGGCGCCTTCCTCCTCGGCCAGCTCGAACGGGTGGAGCACGCCGAGTCGGTTGACGATGCGGTTGGCGAGTTTGGTCGCGACGATCTCACCGCGCAGGCGATGCTCGTCGATCGGCTTCTTGAATTTCTTCTGCATCGCCGGCGGGAAGGCGGCGATCAGATCGGGCTCGAGCTCGGGATCGAGGCCCAGGCCGCCATCCTCGATCGCATCCTGCAACGCGAGCTTGGAGGTGGCGAGCAGCACCGCGAGTTCGGGCCGGGTGAGGCCGCGGCCTTCCTGCGCGCGGCGCAGATAATCCTCGTTCGAGCCGAGCCCCTCGACCACGCGATCGAGCCGGCCCGACGCTTCGAGGATCTCGATCACGCGGACGAAGCTCGGCACCGCGACCGGGCCGTCATTCTCGAGGAAGGACAATGCGAGCGTCTGGAGGCGGTTGTCCTCGAGTACGAGGTGCGCGACGTCGTCGGTCATCGCCGCGAGCAGCGTATTGCGGTCGTCGAGTTTGAGGCGGCCCTCGATCACCTCGCGGTTCAACGCGATCTTGATGTTGACCTCATTGTCCGAGCAGTCGACGCCGGCCGAATTGTCGATGAAATCGGTGTTGAGGCGGCCGCCGCGCAGCGAGAAGGCGATGCGCGCAGCCTGCGTCACGCCGAGATTGGCACCTTCACCGATGGCTCGCGCGCGGACCTCCTCGGCGTTGACGCGCAGGCGATCATTGGCGGGATCGCCGACTTCGACATGCGCCTCGGATGCGGCCTTCACATAGGTGCCGATGCCGCCG
Organism: Sphingomonas sp. BT-65; assembly: GCF_026107375.2. NCBI lineage: Bacteria > Pseudomonadati > Pseudomonadota > Alphaproteobacteria > Sphingomonadales > Sphingomonadaceae > Sphingomonas > Sphingomonas sp. BT-65. The sequence continues at coordinate 1,534,438 of NZ_JAPCIA010000001.1, read as the reverse complement.
AACCAGATGAGGTCGACCGGCGCCTTGAGGATCGCGGAGATGAGCGTCCCCGGCTCGATCTCCTCGGCCTCGATGCCGAGCGCATCACGCACCTGCGGCGAGAGCTTGATCACCTTCTCGGTGCGCGCGAACACGCCGCCGCCCTTGGAGATCAGCGCCGGATCATAATCGGCCCAACTCGACCGCGGCAGCTCGAACATGCGGCTGCGTTCCGCCCAGCTTGTCGCCGGATCGGGATCGGGATCGAGGAAGATGTGGCGGTGGTCGAACGCGGCGACCAGCTTGATGGCCTGCGACAGCAGCATCCCGTTGCCGAACACATCGCCCGACATGTCGCCACAGCCAGCGACGCGGATGCTCTGCGTCTGGACGTCGGTGCCCATCTCGAGGAAGTGGCGCTGGACGCTGACCCACGCGCCCTTGGCGGTGATGCCCATCGCCTTGTGGTCATAGCCGACCGAACCGCCGCTCGCGAACGCGTCGCCGAGCCAGAAGCCGCGGTCGATCGCGATCGCGTTGGCGACGTCGGAGAAGGTCGCGGTGCCCTTGTCGGCCGCGACGACGAAATAGGGATCCTCGCCGTCGTGGATCGCGACTTGCTCGGGATGGACGACCTTGCCCGAGACGATGTTGTCGGTGACCGACAGGAGCGAGCGGATGAAGATGCGGTAGCTTTCCTTGCCCTCCTCGAACCACGCATCGCGGTCGAGCACGGGGGAGGGGAGCAGTTTGGGATAGAAACCGCCCTTGGCGCCGGTCGGCACGATCACCGCGTTCTTGACGCGCTGCGCCTTCATGAGACCGAGAATCTCGGTGCGGAAATCGTCGCGCCGGTCGGACCAGCGCAGGCCGCCGCGGGCGACCGGGCCGGCGCGCAGGTGGATGCCCTCGACACGAGGGGAGTACACCCAGATTTCGCGCCACGGGAGCGGGGCGGGCAGGTTCGGCACCTTCGCACTGTCGAGTTTGAAGGCCAGCGCCTCTACAGCCGCGGGGGCGAAGGCGTTGGTGCGCAGCGTCGCGCGGATCACGCCGGCGATGGCGCGCAGGATGCGGTCATCGTCGATCGCGCTGACCGCGTCGAGGCCGGCGGCGATGGCGGCATCGGCAGCCTTGACCGCGTCGGCGCTGCCCTTGGCGCGGGCGGGATCGTGCGCGGCGGCGAAGCGCTCGACCAGCGCGGTGGCGACGGCGGGCGCGCGGCGCAGTGCCTCGACCACCGTGACCAGGCCATAGGCGAGGCCGGTCTGGCGCAAATAGCGGAACCAGGCGCGCAGCAGCAGCACCGAAGTCGGGGCCAAGCCCGCTTCGACGATCAGGCGATTGAAGGCGTCGTTCTCCGATCGGCCTTCGAGGACGGCGGCGATCGCGTCCTCAACCGTCGCGGTGTCGCCCTTGAGCGTGCCGCCGCCGGCGAGCGCGACCTCGAAATCATGGATATAGGCGCCAGCGTCGCCCGGGAGCGCGGTCGGCACTTCCTCGATCACGCGGAAGCCGAAATTCTCGAACACCGGCACCGCGTCCGACAGCGGCAGCGGGCCGCCGAGGCGGTAGAGCTTGATGCGCAGCTTGCCATTCTGGTCGAAGATACGGACCGAGCGCGCATCACTGTCCGCGAGTCCGGCGATGCGGACGATGTCGCGCGCCGCCTCCTCGGGCGGGTTGCCGTTGCGATAGCCGAGCGGGAAAGCAGGGGCGTAGCGCAGCGCGAGGCGCGCGGCGCGTGCCGCGGCGATGCCGCCCTCGGCGAGTGCGCTCTCGACTGCGGGGAGCCAGCCGCGGACCATCCGCTCGAGCTCGTTATCGAGCGCGGCGGCGTCGGGCATGCGGCCCTCGCCGCGCAGGTCGAGCGTGTAGCGCAGCAGCGCGACCGGCCCATCCTCGAGCGCGATCGACCAGCTGATCTGGGTTGCGTTCGATTCGCGCTCGAGCATCTCGCCGATCGCGACGCGGCGGCCCGTCGAGACCTCGTCGCGGGGCAGCCACACAAAGGCGAAGAGATGGCGGCCGAGCGCGCTGCGAATCAGGATGAGCTTGGAGCGCGGCCGGTCGGTCACCGACATGGCGGTGAGCGCGATCTGCTCCAGTGCCTCCTGCGGGAAGGCGGTGGTGAGGTCGTGGGGCAGCCCGGTCAGTGCGTGTGCGAGCGCCTTGCCGGTATGGCCGCGCGGATCGAAGCCGAACTTGGTCTCGAGCGCCGACAGGCGCGCGCGCAGCACCGGCACCTCGTCGGGCGTCGAATGAAGCGCGGCGCTGGTCCACAGGCCGGCATGGATCGAGATCCCGGTGATCTTGCCGCCCTCGCGCAGCGGCACGAGCACGAGGTCGAGCGGGGCGCGGCGATGCACGGTGGAAATGAGGTTGGACTTGAGCAGCAACGGCGGCTGCCCACCCTTCTCGAACCACTCGACCGCGAGCTTGCGCGAGGCGTCGGCGAGCAAGGGCGTGTCGAGCGTCATGCGGCAAATGCCCGCGGCATCGGTGATGCCGGCGTCGCGGTGCCAGGTCTCGTGCCCGACCAGCGTCATGCTGCCGCCCTGGAACCAGCGCAGCAGCGAGGCACCCTCGGGATCGCCGATGCGGTTGGCGTCCTCGCTCATCGCGCGGCGCAGATCGGGCCAGTCGGTGACGGCCGCGCGGACATGGCCGAGATTGCGTTCGAGATCGCGGACCAGGCCGGTGCGGTCGCGCGCGTCGGCACGCTCCAGCTCCATATAGACCATCGATTCGCGCGTGCCGCCGGCTCCGATGCCCGTGAGCGCGCCATCTCCGGTCCGCTCGACCGCGATGACGGGGTGGATCACGCGGCGGATCGCGATGTCGTGCGCGGCGATCGTCGCGGAGATCGAGTCGACCAGGAACGGCATGTCGTCGTTGACGACCGCGAGCCGCATCGCGCGGCTGTCTTCCCCCAGGCCGGTCTCGAGCGCGATGCCGGGGGTGCCGGGCTCGCGGGTGGCCGCGGCCTCCGCGACGAAGCGGGCGGCGGCGGCGCGCTCGGCATTGCCGAACCCCTCAAGCTCTCCCGGCAGGGCCCCATCGGTGAGACGCGCTTGCAACGCCTCGGCGAGCGACTTGATCGGCTTGCTCATGGCGCCGGGCTATGCGCCGGGACGCGGCGCGGCTCAAGGCTTGCTGCACTGCACCGTGACAATTGAGACGAAGTTGCCGGGTTACCGGTGGCAGCCGACACAAAGCTGCGTGCGATGCGCGGCTTTGCTACGTCCGTTTCGGAAGCGATATGCGGTCAGGCCGCCGCTTTGCGTACCAGGCGTTCGGCGAGCGCGGGATCGTCTTCCAGCTTGGCGACGACATCGAGCATGCCGTCATCCCCGGCGCGGGCGAGGAGCAGGACGAACTCGTTGTCGCCGGCCTCGATCTCGACATGCGCGAGCGACGGGCGGCTGCGCAGCTCTTCGGCGGCGCGGGCGTAGATGTCGGGCTGCGGCGCGGGCTTGCGCAGCGCGCGCTCGGCCTTGACGATCGCCTTGATCCCGCCCGGTTCGGCGGTGAGGAAGGCGTCGAGCCCGCCCTCGGGCACGTCGTTGCGGCGGGCATTGCTCATCACCGCGGCGAACTCGGTGAGGCGCGTCTTGTCATAGTCGGCGCCGAAGACGAGCTTGGCGGCGGCGGTCATCGGCGCGCGCGCCTGAACGGTGATCGCGGCTTCGGCGAGCAGCTCGGCATAGCCGGTCTCGTCCGATTCGGCGGCGCATGCGAAATCATAGGCACGCGACAGCGCGCGGTAGAGCGCGGCGCGGCTGCGCGTGTCGGCGGCGCGGGCGGCGGCGGCGCTCTCGCGCGCGAGAGTCAGCCGGCCGGCGAGCGTTTCGGGAATGCTGGCGACATCGTCATGCGGGACCGTGGGCTCGGGATCGTCAGTGATCGGCGCGCTGGGGCCATCGGCCCAGATCGGCGTGGCGGTGGGGGGCGGCGGCGCAGAGCGGCGCGCTTCCTCATATTCGCGTTCGAGCTTCGCCTGGGTCTCGGCGTCGACCATCTCCTTCCAATTGATCACGCCATAGATGAAGTCGATCGTGTCCTCGTCCGAGGAGAAGGGCATCAGGATGCCGCGATAGAGGGTATTGTGCCCGCGCTGGCCGACGAACTCGGCCTCGAAGCCGATCGGCGCGCGGTTGGCGATGATCTGGAGATAATGGTCGGTGAGGCGCGAGAGCAGCGAACGGCTGGGCACTTCGCCGACATGGGTGATGTCGCTGGTGACGCCGCATTCTTCGCGCAGCGAGCCGCCGAGGTAGCGGATCGCGGGATTCTCGACGCCGGCGCTGAAGTCGAGCAGCACGCTGTGCGGGCCGAAATCGGCGATATTCTCGGGGCTGAGATCCTCGATCGAGGGATAGGCGCGGCCGCGCAGCAGGGAGACCCAGTGATTATAGGCGCGCACGTGCATGCGGCGCTCGTCGGTGCCGATATCGATCCGGTGCTGCCGACTCCCCGAATCGCCGACGCCGGCATCTTCGAGGTCGGTTTCGGGGCGGTCTTCCAGTCCGCGGGTGTCCATGCGCATGCTCCACAGAGGGCTGATGCCCTCGAACAGACCGAGTCTGCGCCTGCCATGGTAAATCTTGTGTAAAGACCAGGTCGTATCTCAACCACTCGGCAACGCTTGTCAGCTAGGAAAGAGGCTGGTAAGCGCCGCCACCTTCCCCGGCGGCGTACGCCGGGCATGCCGCTTTAGCTCAGTTGGTAGAGCATCGCATTCGTAATGCGGGGGTCACAGGTTCGAGTCCTGTAAGCGGCACCATTTCCCTGATCGTCAATCCCCGCCCGACGCAATCGAGCGCGCCACGGTGAAGCCAATGCATATGCGCCCGGGTTCATTCCGGGCAAAGACCGATCCGCCGTGCATGCGGGCAACTGCCTTGACGAGCGCCAAGCCGAAACCATGACTTTCGCCACCGTTAAAGCGTGCGGGATCGATCCGGTAGAAACGGTCGAAGATGCGGTCGAGATGGGCGGGGTCAATCGCCGCGCCGGGATTGGATACGCCGATCGACGCGGCATCTCCTTCGTAGGCGATCGTGACGGTAACCCGGCCCGGGGTTTCGCCGTGAAGCACGGCATTGTCGAGCAGGTTGGTTATCGCGCGCCCGAACAGCGATCGTTCGATCGGGACCTCGGCATCGCCGTCGATCTGCAGCGTGACGCCAGCCTCTTCCATGACGGGCGCCATGAACTCCGCGCTCTTGCGCGTTTCCTCGGCGAGCGAGCAGACAGTCAGGTTCGCTGCCACTTCGCCCTGGTCGGCGCGCGCGAGAAAGAGCATGTCGTTGACGATGCGGCGCATCCGGTCGAGCTCTTCGAGGTTGGACTGGAGCACCTCCTCGAGCTCGCGCACCGGACGGTCGCGCGACAGCGCGACCTGGGTGCCGCCGATCATGTTGGCAAGCGGCGTGCGCAGCTCGTGCGCGACATCGGCGTTAAAGGTCGACAGCCGCTGATAGCTGTCCGCGACGCGATCGAGCGCGTCGTTGAGCGACAGCACCAGCCCCGACAGCTCGGCGGGCAAGGTCTCCGTCGGCAGGCGCTGGGCCATATTCTCGGCGCTCAGCAGCCGCGCATGCTCGGACAGCCGGTCGACCGACGCCAGGCTGCGGCGGGCGATCCACCAGCCGAGCGCGGCGACCGCGACGATGGCGAGGAGCGACATGACCGCGATGCCGATCGCGAGGCCGGTCTCGGTCTCGTCGACATATTTTCTGCCGAGCGCGATGACGAGGCGGACCTTGGGACGCTCCCCAGCCGCGGGGATCGTGCGTGCGAGCGTCAGGTACTTGCGATCGGGCATGATCGCCTTGCCGAACCCTTCGCGCGGGCCCTTCCATTGCGCGCCGGCGAGGGCGCCGGAGTGGAAGGCGAAGCGCGGGTCGGGGCTCTCGACGATGAAATAGAGGCTGCGGTCCGGCGGTGTGAAGTCCCGGAGCTTGCCCGAGATCATCTTCCATTTGCTGGCATAGGTCGAATCCTTGACCATCCGCTCGACGATCTGGAAGCGCGCGCTCAGCTCCTCACGTTTGTGGTGTTGGATCTGCTGCGACTGGAACGTGAACAGCGCGATGCCGGCGATCGTCGACACTGCGGTCACCGCCAGCGCGAACATCAGCGCCAGCCGTCCGGCGATCGAACGCGGCATCACGCGGCCACCTCGTCGCGCGGTTCGAGCACATAGCCCATGCCGCGCACGGTGTGCAGGAGCTTGTCCTCGCCCGGCGCCTCGAGCTTGGCGCGAAGCCGCTTGATCGCGACCTCTACGACATTGGTGTTGGTATCGAAATTGATGTCCCAGACGAGCTCGGTGATCACCGTCTTGGACACGATCTGCGAACGCCGCCGCGCGAGCAGCGCGAGCAGCGCGAACTCCTTCGCGGTGAGGTTGAGCCGCCGCCGCCCGCGCGTCGCGCGCCGCGCGATGAGGTCGACATGCAGGTCGGCGATCCGGACCTGAGTCGCCTCCTGCCCGCGGCCGCGGCGCACGATCGCCTGCAGCCGGGCCAGCAGCTCGAGGAAGGAGAAGGGCTTGACCAGATAGTCGTCCGCACCCGCACCGAGTCCGCGCAGCCGGTCATCGACCGTATCGCGGGCGGTGAGCATGATCACCGGCGTATCGCGTTCCACGCGCAGCGCAGCGAGTAGCGAAATGCCGTCGAGCCTGGGCAGCATCACGTCGAGCACGATCGCGTCATAGTCGCCGGTGCACGCAAGGTGCAGCCCGTCCTCGCCGTCGGTCGCATAATCGACGGCGTAGCCCTGTTCCGCGAGGCCGCGGCGCAGATAGTGGATGGTCTTGGTTTCGTCCTCGACGATCAGAATCTTCACTGCCCCGTGCCGCCGCCTCCGCTTGCCATGGCCGGCGCGGCGGGCGCGACGCCCATCTGCCGGTGGAGCGAGACCAGCCGCGCCGACACGTCCGCCAGCGCCCGAGCATGATCCCGCTCCGCCTGATAGACGGTTCGGGCGGCGTCGAGAACCTCGAGCTGCGACAGCGTGCCCTCGCGATACTGGAGCTGCGACAGCTCCGCCGCGCGCCGTGCGGCCTCCATCGCCCGGCCAAGCTCGCGCTCGCGCACCTGGCCCTGCAGATAGGAGACGATGCCCGTCTGTGTTTCCTGCAGCGCGCCGCGCACGACGCGCTCATAGTCGAGCCCGGCCTCGCGCAGCTGCGAATCCGCCGCATCGAGCTCGGCACGGCGCCGTCCGAAATCGAGAACCGGGAGAACCAGCGCGGCGGCAACCGACGCGATCGTTGTCCCGCCGTCGAGCAGGCTGCCGATCCCGCCCGCATCGAGGCCGACCAGGCCCGACAGCGAAAGCGAAGGCAGGCGAAGCCCCGCCGTGCCGTCGCGCCGCGCCGCCATCGCCGCATAGCGCGCCTCGGCTGCACGGATATCGGGCCGCGCGGCGAGGACATCGGCGGGCGAACGCAGCACCGCGAGCGGATCGGCGGCGGGAATTGCATCGCCGGTGGCCAGCCGCGCCGTGATGTCTTCGGGCGTCGTCGACAGCAGATAGGCGAGGCGGAACCGATCCGCGTCCGCTGCTTCGCTCGCCACGGCATGCTCCGAGCGCGTCTGCGAGACCAGCGCCGAGGCACGCTCGACATCAAGCGCGCTGGCCATGCCGAATTCGAAGCGGTCGCGTGTGATGCGTAGCGTTTCCTCCTGCGCCATGACGGTTCGCGTAGTCAGCGCGATCAGTGCGCGCTGCAGGCGATAGTCGATATAGGCGCGCGCGATCTCTTCGATCAGCAGCAGCCGGACCGCCTCGGCATCGGCGGCGGTGGCGCTGGCGTCCGAGCGCGCGGCGCGGACCGCGGCAGACAGGCGCCCGCCAATATCAGGCTCCCAGCTCGCGCCGAGCCCGACGCTGGCGGAATCGCCTGCGGTGCGGCGGGCCGCGGAAACGCCAGCTTCGGCGCTGATTTCAGGGAAGAACCCGGCGGTGGCGGCACGGCGGAGCGCGTGGGAGGCGATCACGCGCTCCGCCGCGATGCGGAGATCGACATTGTGCTGCTGTCCGCTGTCGATCAGGCCGTCGAGCACGGGGTCGCCGAAGCTCGACCACCACGCGCCGGGTATCTCGCCAGTTGGCATCGGGGTTGCCGTTTCCCAGCGCGCAGGCAGATTGCTGGGAGTGGGGACTGCGGCGGGGGTATGCGCGCAACCGGCGAGAATGGCGAGGAGGGGGAGGGAAAGGAGGATGCTTCTGTTCATGCCATGGCACCTTCGAGCATGGTCTTGAGGCGAGGCGCCTTTTCGGGCCGTGCCCGGTGGAAGAGACGGTCGAGTGCCAGATAGACGACGGGGGTGGAGAAGAGCGTGAGGACCTGGCTGATGACGAGCCCGCCGACCACCGCGACGCCCAGCGGCTGGCGGAGCTCGGCGCCGGTGCCGAAGGCGAGCATCAGCGGGATCGCGGCGAGCAGGGCGGCGATCGTCGTCATGATGATCGGACGGAAGCGGGTGATCGCCGCCTCGTAGATCGCTTCCTCGGGCGAGATCCCGCGCTTGCGCTGCGCATCGAGCGCGAAGTCGACCATGAGGATGCCGTTCTTCTTGACGATGCCGATGAGCAGGATCACGCCGATCAGCGCCATGATCGAGAAATCGAGCCCGAACAGCCACAGCATCAGCACCGCGCCGAGGCCGGCCGAGGGCAGCGTCGAGAGGATGGTGAGCGGGGTCGAGAAGCTCTCATAGAGAATGCCGAGGATGATATAGACCGCGATCAGCGCCGCGAGGATCAGCAGCGGCTGGGTCGCGAGCGAGTCCGTGAAGGCCTGGGCCGAGCCCTGCGCGGCGCCGGTGACCGACGGCGGAACGCCGATCTCCTGCCGGATGCGTTCGATCCCGGCCATCGCGTCGCCCAGCGCCACGCCCTGGGGCAGGTTGAAGCTGATATTGGCCGCAGGCGAGAGGCCGTGGCGCCCGATCGAGAGCGGCCCGGCGCGTTGCGTGTCGATCTTCGCGACCGCCGAGAGCGGGACCATCGCATTGGTGATGGGCGAGCGCAGGAACATCGTGTCGAGGCTGGCGACCCGGGCATAGCGCGACGGATCGGCCTCCAGCACCACGCGATACTGGTTCGCCTGGGTCTGGAACTCACTGATCTGGCGCTGGCCGAAGCTGTCGTAGAATGCCTGGTCGATCGCATCGACGCTGAGCCCGTAGCGCGCGGCGGCGGCACGATCGATCGTGATCCCCTGCATGCGCGCGCCGAGCTGGACGTCGTTGCGGACATCGCGGAACAGCGGCGACTGGGACATGGCCTGCGTCATCTGGGCCGCCCAGCGCGCCATCTCGCGCGTGTCGGTCGACTTGAGCACATAGGAATATTGCCCGGCGCCGCCGCCCGCGCCGATGTTGATGTCCTGCGCCGAGCGCAATGAGACGGTGATCCCCGGGATGCGCGCGAACTGCGGGCGCAGGCGCGCGATCAGGCCTTCGGACGAGACGTCGCGGTCGCCGCGGTCCTTGAGCACGATCCACACGCGGCCATTGGCGAGCGACTGGCTTCCGCCGGTGGTTCCGATCGCGTGGCTGAACTGCTGCACCGCCGGATCCTTGGCGACGATCGCCGCGATCGCTTCATGCTTGGCGCGCATGTCCGCGTAGGAGATATCCTCGGCCGCGAGCGTCTGCCCGATGATGAAGGCGGTGTCCTGGAGCGGGAAGAAGCCCTTGGGGATATAGGCATAGCTCGCGACCGCCGCGCCGATCGTCGCCGCGAAGCCGAGCAGCATCATTTTCTGGCGCGTCAGCGTCCATTTGAGCGCGCGGCCATAGCCGTCGATCAGCCGGTCGGTGAAGCGCCGTTTGCCGCTTTCAGCCGTGTGCGCCGGCGACTTGAGGTAGCGTGCGCACAGCATTGGCGCGAGCGTGAGCGAGGCGATCACCGAGATCAGCAGCGAGACGGTGACCGTCAGCGAAAATTCGCGGAACAGCCGGCCGATCACGCCGCCCATGAACAGCAGCGGGATGAAGGCGGCGATGAGCGAGAAGGTGATCGAGACCACGGTGAAGCCGATCTCGCGCGCGCCCTCGATCGCGGCGCGCATCGCGGTCTTGCCCATCTCCATGTGGCGATGGATGTTCTCGACCACGACGATCGCGTCGTCGACGACGAAGCCCACCGCGATGACCAGCGCCACCAGCGTCAGATTGTTGAGGCTGAAACCGAGCAGGTACATCGCCGCGAAGGTCGCGATCACCGAGACGCCGAGCACCGCGGCGACGATCAGCGTCGCCGAAACCTGGCGCAGGAACAGCCCCATGACGAGCACGACCAGCGCGAGCGTGATCGCAAGCGTCAGCTCCACCTCGTGCAGCGAGGAACGGATCGTGCGCGTGCGATCGTTGAGCACCGACACTTCGACGCTGGCCGGCAGCGATGCGGTCAGGCGCGGGAGCGCCGCCTGAATGGCGTCCGCGATGCGCACGACGTTTGCGCCCGGCTGGCGCATGATGATGATGCCGAGACCTGGCTTGCCGTTGGGGAAGGCGCCGACATAGCTGTTCTCCGCGCCGATGCTGACCTCGGCGACGTCCTGCAGGCGGATCGGCGCGCCGTCGCGCCAGGCCACGACGATCTGGCCATAATCGGCCGGGGTGAAGAGCTGGTCGTTCGCCTCGAACGTCGCGACCGTATCGCGCCCGAACACCGCGCCCTTGGCGAGGTTGACGTTCGAACCCTGCACCGCCGCACGGATATCGGCCATGCTGACGCCATAGGCGGCGAGCCGGTCGGGCTGGGCGCGGACGCGGATCGAGGGCTTGTTCTGGCCGGCGATGTTGACCTGCGCGACGCCGTCGATCTGGCTGATCTGACGCGCGAGCTGGGTATCGATCAAGTCGCTGAGTTCGGTCAGCGGCATTTCGTCGGAGGTGGCGCTGAGCACCAGCACCGGGCTGTCGGTCGGGTTGACCTTGCGCCAGGTGGGGAGGTTGGGAAGGTCGCTCGGCAGGCGCCCGGCGACGCTGTTGATCGCCGCCTGAATCTCCTGCGCCGCCGCATCGATATCGCGGGTGAGGGTGAACTGGATGGTGATGCTAGTCTGGCCGAGCGCGCTGGTCGAGGTCATCTCGGTGACGCCGGGGATGCCGGTGAACGCCACTTCGAGCGGAGTGGCGACCGAGGACGCCATCGTCTCGGGGCTGGCGCCGGGCAGGCTGGCGCTGACCTGGATCGTCGGGAAATCGGCTTCGGGCAGCGGCGCGACGGGGAGGTTGGTGAAAGCGAACAGGCCAAGGAGCACGGCGGCCAGCGTCATCAGCGCGGTGGCGACGGGGTGGTGGATGAACCATGTGGCGAAGCCGGGCCGCGGCGCATCTGCGGCGGGAAGAGCGGCCTCGCTCATTGGCCGGCCCCCGCCGTGCCAGTGCCTGCGCCAGTATCTGCAATGGTGACCTTCGCCCCGTCGCGCAGCCGCGAGAAGCCGTCGCGCACGATGACGTTGCCGGGCGCGATGCCGCGCGCAACCACGGCGACCTCGTCATTGGTGTAGCCGAGGGTGACGGGGACTCGCTTCACCGTGCCGTTGGTCACCCGATAGACGAAATGCCCCTCGACGCCGGGGCGGACGGCGACTGCGGGCAGCACCACTGCGCCGGGGGTCAGGCCGGTGCGCATCCGCACCGCGACGAACGCGCCGGGCGCGAGCCGCTCGGCGCCGTTCGCGAATTGCGCGCGCACGCGTCCGGTGCCGGTGCGCGTGTCGAACGCGTTGTCGAAGGCGGTGATGCGGCCGGTGCCGAGCAGCGCGCCGCCATCACTGTCATAGGCCTCGACCACTGCGCCCTGCGCATCGCGCGCGCTCGTCCGCAGATCGGCGAGCCGCGATTGCGGGACCGGGAAGACGATCGAGATCGGATTGACTTGCGCGACCGAGACGATGCCGTCGGCATCGCTGGTGCGGACAAGGTTGCCGGCGTCGACCCGCCGGATGCCGACGCGGCCGCTCACTGGCGAGACGATGCGGGTATAGGAGAGATTGACGCGCGCGGTGTCGACATTGGCGCTGTCGAGGCGGACGGTCGCGCGCAGCTGATCGGCCTGCGCGCGCTGCTGGTCGACCAACTGCTGCGAGATCGCGTTGCGCGCGACGAGGCTCTGGTAACGCGCCAGGTCGAGCTCGGCGGCACGCAACTGCGCCGAGTCACGCGCGAGCTGCGCCTGTGCCGCTTCGAGCGCGGCGCGCTGCGGGCGGTCGTCGATCGTGGCGAGGAGCTGGCCGCGGCGGACGAGGTCGCCCTCGGCGAAATGCAGTCGCGTGAGGATGCCGTCGACCTGCGAGCGGACCACGACATTCTGGAGCGATTCAACGGTGCCGACCGCCTCGATTTCGTGCCGCACGTCGCGCCGTTCGGCGGCGACGGTGCGGACGGGCACGGGCGGTTGCGCCGCGGGCTGCTGCTGGGTCTGGCCGGTGCCCGAATAGGCGAGCGCGGCCAGGGCGAGCAGGCCCACACCTCCGACAAGAAGGGCCGGCTTGCGTCGAGCGCGGGCGAACTGGAGCAGCGTTGCGGTATCGGTCATGCCGTACCGCTAGATGCGCGCGCCCGTCAGAACGCTGACGTCAACATGACAATTTGGTCAGGGAAACTTGCTCTGCTCCGTGACGTCGGAGGGGGCTTTCGGGAACGATAGCGGCGCAACGAACGCGGCCCGCTCAATAGTCTAATTTGAATCTATTCTTCAGCGGAAGCCGACCGGCATTCCAGCGGTGGGGATACAATGAGCCGGATGAATGATCAAACGCAGTTGAATGTGCTATGAGCTTCAACGGCAATAAATATTATATTACGTGTAGCTATTAAAGAAAGTCATTTATGCTTAAAGATTTGATGGTTAAGTGCAATTAACCAGATAGTATCTTATAATTAACATAGGATAATATCGCTTGAAAACATAGTTACAGAATGAATAACAATTATCTCTATAGTAAATACTTAACTCATTTCCATGGTTACTTTTCCATTAGAATTGAATAGCGCTGGATGAACATGCATTCATCTTGAAATCGTCAACATCTTCCGTATCTTCAGCTCTTGGGCGGATTCGCTCGCAGGTTCTGCAGAGGTTAATAGTTAAACTAGAGTTATATCTCTCAGCGCCCATGCTTAACCGATAAATAGGGGTCGTGCGCATGATCGATCATTCTGAGCGCGCTGAAGGTCAACGAACGGCAACTAGCCGTGGTCGTCCTTCGCGATTGATAGCGGTCACACTTATCGCGGTTCTTGCCGGCAGCGGCCAGGTCGTCGCGCAGTCGCAACAGGCGGCGAAAGCGCCCGCCGCGAACGTCTTTCAGGAGCAGGCCGGCAAGCTGGGCGTGCGCCGGTGCGCCAACCTCTTCGCAGCGCTGGGTAACACGGTCTCCAATGGCGCCGCCTACACCGTCGTGACGCAGGCCGGCGGCGCGGCTGCGGTTGCGGACGGGCATGGCGTGCAGGGCGTGGTCGGCATGGCCTACAACACGCCAGGCTACGCCGCTCAGGCGGCCGGCGTCGTGATCGCTGCGCCGGTCGGCACCAAGTGCGAAGGGCAGCTAGTGCGCGTCGCACCGTTCCAACGCGCCTGCAAGGATGTCGTCGGCCAGCTGCCGGCGGGCAGCACCGCGGCGGGATCGCTATCCGGCGTGCCGCTCTACATTCTCGGCGGCAACCAGGGCCAGGCGATGCTGATCTCCAGCGGCAACAGCTGCGTGGTGGTCACCGTCGCGCGGGGTGCCGACGTCGGGTGATGCCGGGCGAGCCGCGCTGCGCTGAGGCGCGTCGCACGGCTCGCTCCACCAGAGCGAATTTGAATAGCTGAATCGTGAAGGCGTTCTCGTGTGCCGAGGCGACGGGAAAGCTGTGTCTGCTCGTATTGGGCCACCGGCCGGGTCGCCGTGGCCAGTTCAACAAAGGGAAGTGGCATGACTGGATATGAGTCGCAGAATGTTCGTCGCAACCACTTTGCTGCGAACTGGGTCATCGGTGCGGAAGGCGCGAGCTGGACGCAGCGGCGCCGGGTGATGGCCGTGCTGCGCCGCGCACATCGCGTGCTGGGGCTGAAGCGCGATGGACTGGGACTCGGCGCACTCGGTGGTGGTGGCGGGATAGCCGGTGCATTGCTTGCCGCGGGGATCATGGCGCCGCAGGCGGCGTTCGGGCAGACCGTTATCGGCAATGGGGTTTCCACCAACACCGCCAACTGCACCAGTCCTTCTGCTGGGAATCAAAGCGTTGCTATCGGTTGTGCCAGCGACGCTACCGGTTCCGCCTCAACCGCAATGGGCAATAATGCCAATGTGAATGGCGACAACGGCGTGGCGATCGGCACCTCTGCTACCGCAACGGGCAATGCTTCGATCGCCATCGGTTATGCGATGGGTGCCAATGGCCTCAACGCCATAGGCATCGGTGTCTTCGCGAACGCGACCGGCGTCAACGCGCTCGCCGTAGGCGGAAACGCCCGCGCCATTGCGGATGGAGCATCGGCCTTTGGTGTCAACAGCACTGCAAGCGGCGCCAATGGGACGGCCATCGGCTCCACGGCCACTGCCGCCGCCGCCGCCACGGCCGTCGGCGTGTCGAGCCAGGCAACCAGCACCAATTCTGTCGCTATCGGCAGCTTGAGTCAGGCGACAGATAGTGCAGCCACCGCCGTCGGCAATGGCGCCCGGGCGACCGGTAACAGCGCGCTCGCACTTGGAGCGCAGGCCTTGGCCATCGGCACGAGCACCGTTGCTGTCGGTCAGGGTGCCGGCGCCGGATCCACCGCCGCCAACGCCAGCTCGGTTGCGGTGGGCATTGCGGCCGGCACGCTCGTCAGCGGCGGACAGAATACTGCCGTCGGCGGGGGCGTCGCAAGCGTCCTGAGAGGTGCCGGTTCCGGCGTCACGGGCACGCGCAACGTCGCCATGGGAACCGGCGACGGTACCGTCGCCTACGACGCTACGCTTTCCGCCTCAGCAGGCAGCCTGGTCACGGGTAGCGACAACGTCGCGATCGGAACCAATGCCGGTATCGGCGTCGCCGCCAACGGCACGACATCGATTGGCCATAATGCTCGAGCCACCCAGACCAACGGCGCTGCCATTGGCTTTGGAGCAACCGCCACCGGCGTGAACGCCATCTATCTGGGCGGACGCACCGGCGCCGGAACGGGTGCTCTCGCTGAGAGCGCTATCGCCATCGGCACGGATGTGACGGCAAACGTGGCCGACGCCACCGCGATCGGACGCCAAAGCGTGGCATCGGCCCAGTTCGCCGTTGCGATCGGGGTAAATTCCCGTGCGTCGGGCACAAGCTCGGCAACGCTCGGTCCCAACGCAGACGCTTCGGGCAACTTCGCCCTAGCACTGGGCAATGCTGCCGTGTCGAGCGCAAGTGGCTCGGTCGCAATTGGGTCGGGCGCCCAAGGTACGGACATTGCCGCCGTAGCGCTCGGCAACGGCGCTCGCGCGACCCTCGGGCGCTCGACCGCGCTGGGGGTTAGCGCATTGGCGAGCGGAGCGAGCGCGCTGGCCGTGGGCGACACCGCGAACGCGAGCGCCCAGAATGCGATCGCTGCCGGAACGAACGCCGTCGCCAATTCGGCCGACGCCGTCGCCATCGGTACGGGCTCGACCGCCACCGGCGGCCGGGCGGTCGCCATTGGCGCGGGCAACCTCGCCAGCGGCAACGGCGCGGTGGCGATCGGCGATCCCAACACCGCGAGCGGCAACGGCGCGGTGGCGAGCGGTCTCGACAACACCGCGACCGGAAACGGCTCGGTCGCGATGGGCAACACCAACATGGTCGGCGGCGGCGGGCAGGCGGTGAGCACGCCCGGCACCGCCGCACAGGGCGCGGTCGGCATCGGCTATCAGAACAATGTCGTCGGCCAGGGCTCGGTCGCGATCGGCAGCACCAGCAGTGCGCTGGCGGCGGGCGCGGTGGCGTTCGGCGACACCGCGGTCGCCAACAATGCGCGCGACGTGGCGCTGGGCTCGGGCTCGGTCACCGCAGTGGCGGTTGGCACCACCGGCGTGACACTCGGCGGCACGAACTACGCCTTTGCGGGTACGGCGCCGACCAGCACGGTGAGCGTCGGCAGCCTGGGCAACGAACGCACCATTACCAATGTCGCCGCCGGGCGGATCAGCGGCAGCTCGACCGATGCGGTCAACGGCTCGCAGCTCTTCGCGACCAATCAGGCGCTTTCGGCGGCGATCGCGGGCGCGGCCAGCCATTATTACAGCGTCAACGACGGTGGTACCATCACCGGGAACTACAACAACAATGGGGCGACGGGCGGCCTGTCCGTGGCCATTGGCACCAATGCCAGCGCGACGGGTGGCCGCGCGATTGCGTCGGGCAGCGGGGCGCAAGCCCTTGGCGACTTCGCGACAGCTTATGGCGATAATACCCGAGCGACCACAGCGGGTACCGCCATCGGCGGAGGCACCAGCGCCACAAACGACTTCGCACTCGCGGTCGGTTTCCAGTCCGCGGCATCCGGGGTGGCATCCTCGGCACTCGGTATGCAAGCTGTTGCGAGCGCCGAACGGTCCTCGGCCCTCGGCGCACTTGCCCAGGCAAGCGGCACCTATGCGACGGCGCTAGGCAGTGGCGGCGTGAGCGCCGCGACGGCCGTTCGCGCCTCGGGCGCGGGCGCGCTCGCGCTCGGCGGCAACGCGACCGCTGGCGCGAATGCGGCAGCCGCCAATGCCATCGCGCTCGGCGGCCAATCGAACGCCACTCAGGTGGACACGATCGCGATCGGCCGGTCGAGCAGCTCGACCGGGGCGACTTCGATCGCCATGGGCCTGAATGCGGCTTCGCAGACAGCGAATAGTGTCGCCATCGGCAACGGTGCTTTCAATCAAAACTCGGGTGCTGACGCTGAGGCGGTTGCGATTGGTTTTTCGGCGCGCACCGGCCAGAGCGGCTCGACGGCGGTCGGCACGCAAGCCGCTGCGACTGGCGTAAACTCGATCGCGTTCGGTAGGTTGGCGTCGGGAACCACCTCCTATGCCATCGCCATCGGTGGCGGGACAACGGGAGCGGGAGGAGGCGCGAGCGCAACGGGCATCGGGGCCATCGCCATTGGTGGTGGTGGCGGAACCGTGCCCACCGGTGCTCCAGCCTCCGCAACCGCAGCACGCGCCATCGCCATCGGCCAGAACACGGTCGCTGCGTTCCAGAATTCGGTTGCCATGGGCAACAGGTCCACGGTCGGCAGCGCCTCCTCGGTAGCCTTGGGCGACACCGCCACCACGGGCGCGACCGGCGCGAACGTTGCCATCGGCAATCTGAGCACGGCCAATGCCGGCACCGCCGCAGGCGGCGCGGTGGCGATCGGGCGCTCCAACACCGCGTTCGGCGACGGCGCGGTGTCGATCGGCGACCCGAGCTTTGCCAGCGGCACCGGCGCCTTCACCGGCGGCGCGAACAACATCGCCAACAGCGACGGGACCGCGACGGCCACCGCCGCGAACCAGGCCAATGGCGCGGTCGCGATTGGCAACAACAACCGCGCGATCGGCCAGGGCAGCGTCGCGCTCGGCAATGGCTCGACCGCCGGCGCGGCCGGCCTCGCCGGCAATGTCGCGATCGGCGATGGCGCGATCGCCACGGCAAGCGCGGGCGATGTCGCGCTCGGTTCCGGCAGCACGACGCTGGCGGCGGTGGCGACGGGAGGCGCGACGATCAACGGCACCAACTATGCCTTCGCCGGCACCACGCCGACCAGCACGGTCAGCGTCGGCGCGGCCGGGGCGGAGCGGACGATCACCAACGTCGCCGCTGGCCGGATCAGCGGCAGCTCGACCGATGCGATCAATGGCTCGCAGCTCTTCGCGACCAACCAGGCGGTGGACAGCCTCGGCACGCAGGTGAACCAGAACACCACCGACATCACCAATCTCGATGGGCGGGTGACGACAGTCGAGGGCGCCATCACCAACATCACCACCGGCGGCGGCATCAAATATTTCCACGCCAATTCGGTGCTGGCCGATTCGGTCGCGACTGGCACTGACTCGGTCGCGATCGGTCCGGTCGCGGCGGCGGACAATGCCAATGGCGTGGCGATCGGCCTCAACAGCCACGCGATCAGCAGCGGCAGCATCGCCATCGGCCAGGGCGCGGTCACCGGCAATGCGGGCGATCTCACCCGGATCAACCAGGTCGCGATCGGCAACAATGCCGCGGCCACTGCGCAGAACAGCGTCGCGCTCGGCGACGGCGCCATCGCGAGCGGCCCGCAGGCGACGGCGCTGGGCTCGCTCGCCACCGCGACCGGCTCGAACAGCACGGCGGTCGGCCGCAACAGCCAGGCCGGGAACTCGGGCACGGCGCTCGGCACCACCGCCCAGGCCAATGGCACGCGCTCGACCGCGCTCGGCCAGAATGTCCAGGCGAACGTCACCGACGGCACCGCCGTCGGCTACGGAACGCGCGTGACCGCCGTCGGCGGCCTCGCGATCGGCACCAATGCTGCGGCAAACGACGTGAATGCAGTGGCGCTCGGCACCGGGTCGACCACGGCGGCGGCAGTCGCGACGGCCGGGGCGACGATCAACGGCACCAACTATGTCTTTGCCGGCACCACGCCCACCAGCACGGTGAGCGTCGGCGCTGTGGGTGCGGAACGGACGATCACCAATGTCGCAGCGGGCCGCATCGATGGCAGCTCGACCGACGCGGTCAACGGCTCGCAGCTGTTCGCGACCAACCAAGCGGTCGACAGCCTCGGCACCCAGGTGAACCAGAACACCACCGACATCACCAATCTCGACGGCCGCGTGACGACGGTCGAGGGTGCCATCACCAACATCACCACCGGCGGCGGCATCAAATATTTCCACGCCAATTCGACGCTCGCCGATTCGAACGCAGCCGGCACGGACAGCATCGCGGTCGGTCCCGTCGCCAATGCCTATGGCAATGGCTCGATCGCGCAGGGCCTCAACGCCGTGGCGGGCGCGAGCGGCAGTGCGATCGGGACCGCCAACGCCATTGCCATCGGTACCGGCGCGCAGGCGCTGGCGCTCAACAGCATCGCGCAGGGCTTGAATGCCCGTGCCGTGCTGTCGGAGTCGATCGCGATGGGCTCGAACGCGACCGCCAACGGATCGAGCAACGTCGCGATCGGCCGCGCCTCGACGACGACGGGCGGCGGTAGCGTCGCGGTAGGTAACGAAGCCAGCGCCGCGGACTTCAGCGCCGCGCTGGGCAGCCGTGCGCGTGCGCTCGGCCCCTCAAGCCTCGCGGCGGGCGATCAGGCGACCGCTTCCGGCCTTCTCTCCACCGCACTTGGCACCAGTGCCCAAGCAGGCGCGACCGACGGCTCCACCTCGCGTGATGTGGCGCTCGGCTTCAACGCGGAAGCCACCGGCGGCGACAGCATCGCGCAGGGTTCGAGCGCGGTGGCCGCTGGCGCGAATGCCATCGCCATCGGCAATGGCGCGCAGGCGAACGCGCTGAATTCGATCAGCATCGGCACCGGCAACGTGGTGAACGGGGTGGGCTCGGCCGCGATCGGCGATCCCAACATCGTCAACGGCAACGGTTCCTACGCGCTGGGCAACAACAACACGATCAACTCGAACAACAGCTTCGTGGTCGGCAGCAACGTGACCGTGGCGGCGGGTCTCGACGGCGCGGTGGCGCTGGGTGCGGGCAGCACCGTGACGGCGGCGACCGCAATCCCGAGTGCGACGATCAACGGCACGAGCTACAATTTCGCCGGCGGCAATCCCGCGGCGGGCGCGGTGGTGAGCGTCGGCGCGGCCGGGGCCGAGCGTCAGGTCCAGAATGTCGCGGCCGGCCGGATCAGCGGCAGCTCGACCGACGCGATCAACGGCTCGCAGCTCTTCGCGACCAACCAGGCGGTGGAGGCGCTCACCGGCACGGTTGCCGGCGGCTTCACGCTGACCGCGCAGGGCGCGAACGGCAGCAGCGTCGCGCCGGGCGACACGGTCGACCTCGCCAACACCGACGGCAACATCACGGTCGGCAAAACAGCCGCGAGCGACAACGTCACCTTCGAGCTCGCCGACAACATCACCGTCAACAGCGTGACGGCGGGCGGCACGGTGCTCAACACCAGCGGCCTCACCATTGCGGGCGGTCCGAGCATGACCACCACCGGCATCAATGCCGGGGGGCTCACCATCACCAATGTCGCGGCGGGCGTGAACCCGACCGACGCGGTCAATGTCAGCCAGCTGACCAACGCGACCGGCGGCGTCACCACGACGGGCATGAACTTCAGCGGCAACGACAACAGCGCGGGCAACGTCCATCGCGATCTGGGCCAGACGCTCGCCATCCAGGGTGCCGCCACGACGGCGGGCACCTATTCGGGCGGCAACATCAGGACGGTCACCGATCCGGCGACCGGCGCCATCAACATCCAGATGGCCGACGCGCCGACCTTCGGCACGGTCACCGTCAACGATGGCGGTTCGGGCAGGATCACCGGTGTGACCGCCGGCGTCGCCGGCACCGATGCGGTAAACGTCAGCCAGCTCCAGGCGGTATCGTCGACGGCCAATCTGGGCTGGAACATCCAGGCCAACGGTGATGCGGCGACCAATGTCGCGCCGGGCGGCACGGTCCAGTTCGTCGACGGTCAGAACATCGAGATCACACGCACCGGCTCCAATGTGACGATCGCCACCAGCATGGATCTGATCGCCGACAGCGTGACGCTGTCAGGCGGCCAGGTCTTCAACGCCACGGGCCTGAACATGGCCGGCACCACCATCACCAACCTCGCCGATGGCGCAGTCTCCGCGGTGTCGACTGAGGCGGTCAACGGCTCGCAGCTGTTCGCGACCAATCAGGCGATCACCAATCTGGATGGCCGGGTGACCACCGTCGAGGGCGACGTCACCAACCTCGACAATCGCGTGACGACGGTCGAGGGCGACCTCACCAACATTATCAGCGGCGGCGGCATCAAGTATTTCCGCGCCAACTCGGTGCTGGCCGACAGCCAGGCGCTAGGCACGGATTCGGTCGCGATCGGGCCAAACGCGATCGCCAACAACGCGGGGGATATCGCGCTCGGCAATGGCTCGACCACCGGAGTGGCGGTGGCGACGGCCGGCACCACCATCAACGGCACCAACTATGCCTTCGCCGGCACCACGCCGACCAGCACGGTCAGCGTCGGCGCGGCGGGCGCCGAGCGCACCATCACCAATGTCGCGGCCGGCCGGATCGATGGCAGTTCGACCGACGCGATCAACGGCTCGCAGCTCTTCGCCACCAACCAGGCAGTCGACAGCCTCGGCACGCAGGTGACGAATCTCGGCGGCACGGTGACAAATCTCGGCAACACGGTCACCACGCTGGGCAACACGGTCACCAGTCTCGACGGCAGGGTGACCACGGTCGAGGGCAGCGTCACCAACCTCGGCAACGCGATCAACAACATCGCCGGCGACACCTCGACAGCCTACACCGACGCAAATGGTGACGGCATCCGCTACGCCCGCACCAACGAGGCGGGCCTCGCGCCGACCGACGCGTTTGCGCAAGGGCTAGGATCGACCGCGCTCGGCTATCAGGCGACCGCCTCCGCGGGCAATGCCGTGGCGCTGGGCCGCGGTGCCCAGGCGACCATTGATGGATCGCTGGCGCTGGGCGCAGGCTCGGTCGCGGATCGCGCGCTTGCGCCGGCCATCGGCCAGCTCCCGGCAAGCACCGGCTTTGTGCCGTACAACACGACCGACCAGACCCTGCTCGGTTCCGTCTCGGTAGGCAGTGCCGGCGCCTATCGCCAGATCACCAATGTCGCCGACGGCACCCAGGCGCAGGATGCGGTGACGATCCGCCAGTTGGCGGGCGCACTCTCTTCGTTCGCGGTGACGCCAATCCAATATTTCCACGCCAATTCGACGGCGGTGGATTCGCTAGCGGTCGGCCAGGAATCGGTCGCGATCGGCCCGCGGACGGTGGTCAACGGCGACAATGGCATCGGCTTGGGCAATGGCGCGATCGTTCAGGCGACCGCACCGGGCGGCACCGCGATCGGCCAGAACGCGCAGGTGTCGCAGGCTGACGCGATTGCCTTCGGCACCAATGCCCAGGCCAACGGCATCCAGTCGATCGCGATCGGCCCGGGCGCCAATGCCACGCATTCGGGCAGCGTCGCGCTTGGCGCGGGATCGACCACCTCGGTCGGTTCTCAGGCCGGTTATGCCGCCTATGGCCTCACCACACCGCAGAATTCGGCCGGTGAAGTGTCGGTGGGCAGCGCGGGTGCCGAGCGGAAGATCACCAATGTCGCGGCCGGATCTGCGCCGACCGACGCGGTCAACGTCAGCCAGCTTCAGGCGGTCGACAACCGGGTGACAAACCTCGACAACCGCGTGACCAATGTCGACAATCGAGTAGGCGCGGTCGAGAGCAACGTCACCAACCTTGGCAACAGCGTCGCGAACAGCTTCGGCGGCGGCTCGACCTATGACCCGACCACCGGCACGGTGACCACCCAGCTCAATATTGGCGGCAACACCTACAACAACGTCAATGATGCGCTGCAGGCAGTCAACGCGACCGCCGGCGCCGGCTGGAACATCCAGGCCAATGGCGGTCCATCGACCAACATCGGGTCGAACGGCACGCTCAACGTCACCGCCGGCTCCAACACGGTTGTGACGCTCAACGGCAACCAGCTCCAGGTCGGGGTCGTCGACAATCCGACGTTCGCCGGCATGGTGACCGCCAATGGCGGGCTCACCGTGGGGCAGAACACGACGGTCAACATGGGCGGCAACGTGGTCCAGAACGTTGCGGCGGGAGCGGTGAACGCTACCTCGACCGACGCGGTCAACGGCTCGCAGCTCCACCAGGTGCAGCAGCTCGCCAATAATTCGGTGCAATATGACGCCGCCGGCAACGCGGTGACCTTCAATCCGGGCGGAGCGGCGACCACGCTGCACAATGTCGCGGCGGGGGTGGCGGCGACCGACGCGGTCAACGTCCAGCAGCTTAACGACGGCCTCGCCACGACGCTCAAGTCCGCCAACGACTATACCGACGCGAAGGTCGCAGGGCTCCAGTATGACCTCGCGCAGGTCCAGCGCGATGCCAGTGCCGGAACCGCGGGCGCGCTCGCCGCAGCGGGCATGCCGCAGGCGTTCGAGCCCGGTCGCGGGATGCTCGCCTTCGGCGCAGGCACCTATCGCGGGCAATCCGCCTTCGCGCTTGGCCTGTCACGGGTGATGGATGACGGCAAGACGGTCATCAAGGCGGGCGCCACCTACGATACGCAGGAGCATGTCGGCGCCAATGTCGGCGTCGGCTTTCAGTTCTGATCCTCGCCAACCATCGATCGAGCTCTTCTCAAGGAGGACGTAATGAAACTCGGCACCTTCGCCCTTCCGGTCCTCGCCCTGGCAAGCCCTTCCGCGGCGATCGCGAAGGAGGCAACCAAGGCACCAGTCTCGACCTATGTCGCCAAGGTCGACCCCTCCGCCTTTCACCGCACGCCGCTCGAGCACAAGAAGATGGGGGTGACGGTGAACCCCGCCGCGGTGCGCATGATCACGCCGGATGTGGACAAGTTCAGCATCTACAATCTGATCGGCCCGCCGCACTTTGGCGAAAGCATCACCCGTCGCTGGAACTATGTGCTGTTCTTCCCCGTCGCGCCTGGCAGCACCGAGCGCGTGCGCTGCCGGATGGAGATCCGGTTCAAGCGGCCGCGCGGGCACTATAACGTGACCGTGTCGGAAGTGATCTGGCAGGAGCAATCCTGCGCGGACCGGGTTGCGTCCGCGCGCTGATTGGGCAAGGGCGGCGGCATGCGATTGACCGGATTGTTCGCCGCCCTTTTGCTGGCCTGTGCCGCGACGCCAGCCTCGGCGCAGACCTTCGGTCCGCCGATCACGGGCCTGTGCCTGTTGTCGCGCGCGAACGCGATCAGCGCCTCGCGCGCGGGCCAGTCGATGCAGGCGCAGCTCAGGCAGATGCAATCCTCGCTAACGGGTGAACTCGCGCAGCGGCGCGCCGCCGTCGATCAGCAGCGCCGGCAACTTGAAGGGCGGCAGAACGCAATCGCGCCAATCGAATACCAGCGGCAACTCGCGGCCCTCAGCCAGCAGGCGCAAGCCATCGATCAGCAACAGAATGCCCGCTTCATCGCCGCGCAGACCAACGGCCAGCAGCAGATCGATCGCGCGCTGAACCAGGCGCTCGGCCGCGTTATCACGCGTAGCGTCTGCAGCCTGGTCATGGAGCGGGACCACGCCTATGGCTGGAACAACGCGATGGACATCACCCCAGCGGTCACGCGCGAGATGGACGGCATCCTGCAGGCGGTCGTCATCCGTTAGTCCCGCGCGGTCCTGACGCTAAACCCGGTGGCTGCGCGATCGCGTGCGCCCGCCTTCAGCCGCCACAGGATTCGCGGACGATCAGGTCGGTCGGAAGATGCTCGGGCTGATGGTCGGGGTTTGGGTCGAGCACCCGGGAGACGAGCTTGCGCCCCGCCTCCTGCGTGTTCTGCCGGATCGTGCTGAGCGCCGGCGTGCTGAGGCGCGCGAGCAGCATGTCGTCATAGCCGACCACCGATACGTCGTGCGGCACCGATAGCCCGGCACGGCGCAGTGCGCGGATGGCGCCGAGCGCGATCAGGTCACTGGCGGCGATGATGCCATCGAACGCGATATGCCGGCGCAGTAGTCGGGTGACCGCGGCTTCGGCCGATTCGAGCTCGAACTCGACCTGCGCGGCGAGCTTGGGATCGACTTCGAGCCCGCTTTCCTTGAGCCCCTCGAGATAGCCGCGGCGGCGCTGCTCCGCCTCGGGATCGCTGCCGCCGAGGAAGAGGATCTTCTTCCGCCCCAGCCGCGCGAGATGGAGCGTCGCGCGCCGCCCGCCCAGCAGGTTGTCCGAACCTACTGTGCCATACGCCTGTCCCGGCATGCGCGCGCCCCACACCACGAAGCGGGCATTGGTCGCCGCGAGGCGGTTGAACTCCTCGTGCAGCATGCTCTGGCCGAGGAAGATCACGCCGCTCGCGCGGCTGGTGGTGACCACCGACACCAGATCGTCATAGTCGGTCGGCGCGGTATGACTGACCGTGAAGTCGCAGCCGCGCGCGCGCGCCGCCTCGCCGATATTGGCCAGCAGCTCGAGGAAAAACGGGTGCGAGAGCGGCAGCGGCCCGCCGCGCATGTGCGGCGTCACGATCGCGATCGATCCCTCCGCGCCGATCGGCGCCGCGGGCATATGGCGGCGGAAGGGATATTCATGGTCCCGTGCCAGCGCCCAGATGCGCTGCTTGGTCCGCGTGCTGATCAACGGATGATCGTTGAGCGCGCGCGACACGGTCGAGATCGAGACGCCGGCGAGCCGCGCCAGATCCTCGAGCGTCGTATTGTTGTTGCCCGTGCTGTTCATTCGCCTCAAATTGACCTCTTCGCCGGCACCGGCGAGGTTAACGCACCGAAAGTGTGAGTTTGCAAGGAAGGGGAGAGGCACGCGGGGAGCATGTCGGCGCCGATGCCGCCGGTCCTCCCCCCATGCGCTTCGTGCAGATCTGGAACATGTGCCTCGGACTGTTCGGGGTGCAGATCGTCTGGGGCCTGCAGAACGTCAACACGAGCCGCATTTTCCAGACTCTCGGCGCCAATATCGACGAGCTCGCAATCCTGTGGATCGCCGGCCCGGCGGCGGGCCTGCTGGTGCAGCCGCTGATCGGTCATCTCAGCGACCGTACCGCAGGCAGGTTCGGGCGGCGGCGGCCCTATATCTTCACCGGGGCGACGCTGGCTGCGCTGGCCTTGTTCGCCATGCCCAACGCGCAGACGTTGTGGGCGGCGAGCCTGCTGCTGTGGCTGCTGACCGCGTCGATCAATGTCGCGATGGAGCCGTTCCGATCGCTCGTCGCGGACAAGCTGCCCGAGGAGCGGCGGACCAGCGGCTTCGCGATGCAGGTGTTCTTCATCGGCCTGGGCGCGGTGTTCGCGTCCGCGCTGCCGTGGATCCTCACCAACTGGTTCGGGGTGAGTGCGCATGCCGAGCCAGGGACCCTGCCGATATCGGTGCGCGTCGCCTACTATATCGGCGGCGTGTGCGTGTTCCTGGCGGTGGGATGGTCGGTGCTGACCACCTCCGAACGGCCGGTCCGCATCGATCCGGACCGGGCGGATGCGCATGTGATTCCCACCGCGGCCGGCGCCGCGGCGCTGATGCGCAGGGGATTGGCCTGGCTGCTCGGCGGTGCGGGCGTGGCGCTGGCCGCGTGGCTCGCCGGGGGCAAGCGTGAAATCTACCTGCTTGCGGCGATGGCGATGATTTTCGGGCTGGCCCAGCTCGCCGCGGTGTGGCTGCGGCGCCGGGGCAGGCGCTCGCTCGGCATGCTCGAGATCGTCGAGGACATCCTGCACATGCCCCAGCTGCTCGCGCGGCTCGCGATCGTGCAGTTCTTCACCTGGTTCGGCCTGTTCGCGATGTGGATCTATGCGACGCCCGCGGTCGCCGCGCGCCACTATGGCACCGCCGATCCGACCTCGCCCGCCTATCACGAGGCGGCCGACTGGGTCGGTATCCTGTTCGCCGGCTATAACGGCGTTGCGGCGGTTGGCGCGTTCCTGCTGCCCGTCGTGGCGGCACGGATCGGACGGCGCGCGACGCATGCCTTCTGCCTGCTGGCGGGCGCCGCGGCCTTGCTCGGCTTCGCGGTGATCGACGATCCGGCGATGCTGTGGCCGTCCGCGCTCGGCCTCGGCTGCGCCTGGGCGGCGATCCTGTCGATCCCCTATGCGATGGTCGCGAGCGCGGTGCCGCCGGGTAAGGCCGGGGTCTATATGGGCATCCACAACATGTTCCTGGTGCTGCCCCAGCTCGTCGCGGCGACGGTGCTCGGCCCGCTGGTCGGACAAATGTTCCAGGGGCAGGCGATCGCCGCCTTGCTTCTCTCCGCTGTCATGCTGGCGCTGGCGGCGCTGTGCACCTTCGCGATCCCCAGGCGTGGTGCGGCCTAGCGCGGGCAACGCCGGCGCATCCGATTCGGTGCCCGCACGTGAAAGAAGACCGCCCAGCATCGCCCTTCGTTATGCAAAGATTTGCATTACTTGCAATAGAAATTCGAACAGTGTTTCGACATGACGCTAAGGAGGGCTACATGAATATGCGCTAACTATCTCATAATAAATAGAATTCGTCGCATCCTGGGTTGCTGGAAACGCAATGCAAATTTCTGCTTGCCTCTTTGCGCAGTTTACGCAAAGTTACGCAAGTCAGATGGACTGGACTGCGCATGCGTCCGATTCCGCTGGGCAACGGACCGACCCCCAAGGGGCGGTCATGGGGAGGATGGGATGAAGGGAACGGACTGGGGCCGCGGCTGTCATGCCGCATTGCGCGGCGGCGTATCGCTGGCGGCGCTTGCAATCATCGCAATGGCAGGAGCGGCGCACGCCCAGGACGGCGCAACGACCGCGCAGCAATCGTCCACGGGTGACACGCCGCAGGAAGAAGCGCCGCGCGACGACATCGTTGTCATCGGCGTCCGCGCCGCGCTCGCCACGGCTCAGAACATCAAGAAGAACGCCGACACCTTCGTCGATTCGATCACGGCGACCGATATCGGCGCCTTCCCCGACAAGTCGGCCGCCGAAGCGCTTCAGCGCGTCCCGGGCATCACCGTCGGCCGGCTGCAGTCCGCCGACGATAGCACGCACCCGTCGGGCGAGCCGACCAGCGTGCTGATCCGCGGCCTCACCCAGGTCCGCACCGAATTCAACGGGCGCGACAGCTTCTCTGCCGATTCAGCGCGCGGCCTGCAGTTCAACGACGTGTCGCCGGAGCTGCTGGCGGGCGTCGATGCCTACAAGAACCAGACCGCCGAGATGATCGAGGGCGGGATCGCCGGCACCGTCAACCTGCGCACGCGCCTGCCCCTGGACCAGAAGGGGCTGCTGGTGACCGGCAGCGTCAAGGCGAACTATGGCGACCGTTCCGAGCGCTGGACGCACGAATTCTCTGGCCTGGTCAGCTATTCGGTCGATACCGCGATCGGGCGGTTCGGCATCCTGGGCAACTATGCCGAGAGCCATGTGGTGACGCGCACCGAAAGCGCCATCATGGACAAGATCGACACCTATTGCACCGCGGGCTTCGGCACGGCGGATCGCGCGATTGTCGGTGCCGACGGCACCATCCCGTGCACCGCCAACCCGTTCGGCGGCAGCGGCTGGGCCTATGCCCCGGACGGCATCCGCTATTCGCAGGTCGATTACGACCGCAAGCGCCGCGGCATCGCCGGCGCGGCCCAGTTCGAGAATAACGCGGGCACGCTCAAGGCGACGGTCCAATATATCGACTCGCACTACACCAATGCCTGGCTGGAGCGTGCCAGCCACACCGTCTTCGACGGCAATTATTTCGGCACGCGCGCCTTCAACCCGCGCTCCGGCTCCGTCCTGGCCGGCAGCAGCGGCCTGACCTTCGGGTCCAACGGCATGCTGCAATCGGGCCTGCTGACCCAGCCGCACGGCAGCTTCAGCGGCACGTTCGAGAGCGTGCAGGCGGCGATCAACGCCGGCTCTGCGGTTCCGGGGATGCCGTTCGTCAACTATTGCGGCGCCGGGGTGTGCGGCGCCAACCCGCGCAACGGCCTCTATTTCCAGAACGAGGCGCGCAACTTCGCGCACGAGGAGGGGACGAGCGATCTCTCGGCGAACATCCGCTGGGATCCGACCGACCGGCTTCACCTCAGCGCCGATGTGCAGTTCATCGACGCGTCGACCTACAATAACGATATTCTGGTCGCGACCGGGTCGATGGCCAATATGCAGTATAGCGTGAACGAGGACGGCACGCCGCGGGTCGAGCTGCTGCCGGGTTCCAACGTCAATTATGCGGCCGGCGGGCTCGCCAATCCGCACAATTATTGGCTCCCCTTCATCCAGGGCCATGTCGAGGACAATGATGCGCAAGAATTCGCCTTCCGCGCGGATGGGGAATATGAATTCGCCGGCGATGGCTGGCTCGACTCGCTCAAGGTCGGCGTGCGCTACGCCAACCGCCGCCAGAAGGTGCGCTACTCGACGTTCAACTGGACTCCGATCGCGGCGAACTGGAACTGTAACGGTCCGGGCTTCAACATCGATAACACCACTGGCGGGGCCTATCCGACCAATACCGGCAACTGCGCCGGCAATGCCGGCCACGCGCCCTTCCGGGGCTATGGCGCGGGCATCTGGGAATCGGCGAGCCTGGGCGATTTCTACGACGGCCAATCCTATCCCAACGGGCCGCTGGTCTATCTCAACCGCGCGACGCTCCAGGATTTTCCGAAGCTGATCTCGTCGCTGAGCGGCGCGGCGACCAATTCGCCGCTCGGCACCGGCTATACCGCGATCTGCGACCGCGCCGAGGCCACCGTGGACGAATGCTTCACCCCGGGCGAGGTGATGCAGATCCGCGAGCGGACCAAGGCGGCCTACGCCATGCTGCGCTTCGGCGGCAACGACAAGACCATCTTCGGCGACGTCACGCTGACGGGCAATGTCGGCCTGCGCGTGGTGCGCACCGAGGAGGAGAGCATCGGCAGCATCGCCTTCCCGGCGGCGAATATCTTCGACGGGTTGCCGGCCTGCAACGCGCCGCTCTCGGCGACCAACATCGTCAACGTCAGCTGCTACCTGACGCCGGCGATCCGCGCGTTCGCCAATGGCGCCGCGACGCCCGATACCTTCCAGTCGTCACGGACGGACTGGCTGCCGAGCGTCAATTTGCGGTTCGGTCTCGACGACAAGAACTTCATCCGCTTCGCCTATTCGAAGGCGATCTCGCGGCCCGACATCGGCCTGTTACGCAACACGCTGGCGATCAACGCGCCGATCATCAACACCACGCCGGACTCGCCCTACATCATCTTCAACTCCCCGACCGCGCCGAAGATCGCGGCCAATGTCGTGGGCTATAATTTCGTGTTCGCGGCGAATTCGGGCAACGCGGCGCTGAAGCCGCTGAGCGCGGACCAGTTCGACCTGTCGTTCGAGCGCTATATGGGGCAGAGCAGCTCGCTGACGGTCGGCCTGTTCTACAAGCAGCTGCACAACGCCCTCTCCTACGGCCAGTTCACGCGCACCATCCCCAACGGCGCCTCGACTCAGACCGTTCAGATCAACGGGCCGAGCAACGTCAAGAACGGCGGCAGGCTGATGGGCGTGGAGGTGGGGTACCAGACCTTCTTCGACTTCCTGCCCGGCTGGCTCAGCGGCCTCGGCACGCAGCTCAACTATACCTATGTCCACCAGTCGGGCATCCGCAACTCGAACCTCATCACCGCGTCGTCAAGCGGCGACATCGGGGCGTTCGGTGCGGGCCAACAGGCGCTGGGCGGCACGGGCTTCGTGATCGACTCGAAACGCCTCGCCGGCATTTCGGACCACACGTTCAACGCGGTCGCGCTGTACGAGAAGGGTCCGGTGGGTCTGCGCGTCGCGTATAACTGGCGGTCGCGCTACCTGACCCAGAATCTCGACTGCTGCATCGGCTTGCCGGTGTTCCAGAAGGCGGCCGGGTTCCTCGACGCGTCGCTGCGGGTCTCGCCGACCGACTTTCTCGAGCTTTCGATCGAAGGGAGCAACCTGCTGAACACCACCACCGTGTATCAGCAGCAGATCTTCGGCGACTCGCCGCAGACGCCCGGCGCCGCGGCCAAATATATCGACTCGGCCTGGAGCCGCGTCGATCGGCGGGTCCAGTTCGGCGTCCGGTTCAAATTCTAGCTTTCCCCTTGGCGCCGCCGCGATCTGCCGTGGCGGCGCCTTTTTTCTCTCGCTGATCGGTCGAGTCATGCAGATGCAGGCGAACCCCCGGCCCCCTTCCCGCCCACCCTCCGGCAACGCGTTCAGGATCGTGATCCTGGGCGGCGGCACGGCGGGCTGGATGTGCGCGGCTGGACTGGTGCGGCTGCTCGATCCCGCCGACTACAGCATCACGCTGATCGAATCCGACGAGATCGGCACCGTCGGCGTCGGCGAAGCGACGCTGCCGCACATCAAGACCTTCAACGACATGCTCGGGCTCGACGAGGCCGAGTTCCTGCGCGACACGCGCGGGAGCATCAAGCTGGGCATCGAGTTCGTCGGCTGGACCCGACCGGACGACCGCTACATTCACCCGTTCGGCACCTTCGGCGAACCCTGGGCGGGGGTGGATTTCCAGCATAGCTGGGCGCGCGCGCGGCTGGCCGGGCGCGATGTCGGCTCGCTCCAGGACTATAGTTACGCGATCGCGCTGGCCCTCGCCAACGGGTTCGAGCCGCCCAGCGAGGACATGAGCTCGATCCGCTCGACCTATTCCTACGCCTATCATTTCGATGCGGGCCTCTACGCCGCCTTCCTGCGCAACTGGGCGACCGCGCGCGGGGTCGAGCGCGTCGAAGGTCAGGTGATGGACGTAGGCCGAGACGCGGGCAGCGGCCATGTCGAAACGCTGACGCTCAAGTCCGGGGAGACGATCGCCGGCGACCTGTTCATCGACTGCAGCGGGTTCCGCTCGCTGCTCGTCGGGCAGACGATGGGCGTGGACTGGTGCGACTGGAGCCAATGGCTGCCTTGCGACCGCGCGCTCGCCGTGCCCTGCGAGCGCGTCGCGCCGCTCACCCCCTATACGCGTGCGACCGCGCAGCGCGGCGGCTGGATCTGGCGCATCCCGCTTCAGCACCGCACCGGCAACGGTTATGTCTTTTCGAGCAGCTTCTGCGAAGAGGACGCGGCGCATGCCACGCTGATGGCGGCGATCGACGGGCCCGCGCTTGCCGAGCCGCGGCTGCTGCGCTTTCAGGCGGGGCGCCGCGCGCGGGCGTGGGAGGGCAATTGCGTCGCGGTCGGATTGGCC
Source organism: Sphingomonas sp. BT-65 (assembly GCF_026107375.2). Taxonomy (NCBI): domain Bacteria; kingdom Pseudomonadati; phylum Pseudomonadota; class Alphaproteobacteria; order Sphingomonadales; family Sphingomonadaceae; genus Sphingomonas; species Sphingomonas sp. BT-65. The sequence continues at coordinate 1,502,576 of NZ_JAPCIA010000001.1, read as the reverse complement.
GGCGGGTTCCTCGAGCCGCTCGAATCCACCAGTATCTTCCTGATCCAGGCTGCGGTCACCGATCTCGCCAACCTGATCCCGACGCGCGCGACCGGCATCGACCCGCGCCTTGCCGCCGAGTTCAACCGGCTCTTCGAAATCCACTACGACCGCGCGCGCGATTTCGTCGTGCTGCACTACGCCACCAACGCGCGCGCCGGCGAACCGTTATGGGATCATGTCCGCGCGATGACGCTCCCCGACAGCCTCGCGCACAAGATCGCGTTGTTCGAAGAGAGCGCGGCCGCGCCCGAGTATCAGCTCGGCCTGTTCTCGCGCGACAGCTGGTTCTCGGTGCTGGAGGGGCAGCGAGTGCTGCCGCGCGCTTATAACCGGCTGGCGGATCGCATCCCGCTCGATGCGCTCGAGGCGCGGCTGAACGATCTGCGCGCGCGCATCGCCGCCAGCGCGACGGGCCGCACTTCGCACGCCGCGTTCCTTGCGAATTATTGCGGTGAAGTCGAGCTGGAGCGCGTCCGATGAGCGCGCCGACGCGCATCGTAATCGCGGGGAGCGATACAGCGCTGTGGCTGAGCGCGGTAATGCTGGCGCGCGCGCTGGCGCCGGCGGAGGTCACGGTCACCGCTGTCGAGCTGCCCGGCAATCGCGGACCCGCCGACGTCCATCCCACGCTGCCGCCGCTGGAGGCGCTGCACAACCGCATCGGCATCGACGAGGCGGCGTTGCTGCGCATCGTCGGCGGCTGCTTCTCGCTCGGGCACAACTTCACCGATGCCTCGGGCATGGCACCGGCCTTCCTCCACGCCTATGGCGGCGCCGGCGCGCCGATCGAGGGCGCCGATTTCTTCGCCTATTGGCTCAAGGCGCGCCGGTACGGGCTGCCGGTTCCGCTGGAGGAATTCTCGCTTGCCGCAGCCGCCGCGCGGCACGGCCGGCTGCTGCTCCCGAACGAGGAGACCGAACTCTATGGCCGCAGCGACTATGGCTATCATCTGCCGGCCCTCGCCTATGCGCAGAGCCTGAGATCGCTGGCGGAGAAGGCAGGCGTCGCGATCCATCCGGCGGAAACCGCACGGCCGGTGCTGGACTCCGAGCGCGGCGATATCGTCGCGCTGGAGATCGGGAGCGGGCGGATCGAGGGCGATCTGTTCCTCGATGCGACGGGCCCGGAGGCAGCGCTGATCGCGGCGATCGACCCGGCGCGCGAAAGCTGGCGCGCGCAGTTTCCGGCCGATCGCATGCTCGCCGCGCGCGGGCCGGGCGTCGCGCCGATCCCGGTCTATGCCGAAATCCGCGCCTGGCAGGGCGGGTGGACCGCGCTTCACCCCGCGATCGCGCAGACGCACGTCGTGCAGGCCTATGTCTCGGGCGCATGCAGCGACGACGCGGCGCTGGACCGTGCCCGCTCGGCGAGCGGGCTGGCGCTGGACGATGCCGTCGTCCGGCCGCTCGATCCCGGCCGGCGGACGGCGTGGCGGCGCAACTGCATTGCGATCGGCGAGGCGGCGTGCGTGTTCGATCCGGTGCATGGTGTGGAACTACACGCGATCCAGCTCGGGCTGGTGCAACTGCTCGCGAGCTTCCCCGCCGGTAATGGCAGCTATGACGCCCGGCGCGCCGAATATAACCGCGTGATGCACGCCGCGTTCGAGCGAGTGCGCGATTTCCAGTCGGCGCATTATGCGCTCGCCCGCTATGCCGGGGGCTTCTGGGCGGAGGGTAGGGCCGCGCCGCTGCCGGAAGCAGTGGCGCACGCCATCGACCTGTTCCGCGCGCGCGGCGAGGTGCCGCCGTTCGAGGAAGAGAGCTTCCTGCCCGACAGCTGGCGCGCCTTGTTCATCGGCCACGGCCTCGTGCCCGACAGCTATCTGCCCGCGATCGATCGCACCCCGCCCGACGAGGTAAAGGCGCAGCTGCGGCGCATGCTCGGCTTTGTGCGGGAACAAGTGCTCGAGGCGCCGACCCATGATCAGTATCTCGCCCGCATCATGGCGCATTCGCATGGTTGAGCCGCCGTCATGAGCCCCCGGCGACCCGCTCCACTGAATCCGCCCTCCCCTGGAAGAGACTGCCCGATGATCCTGCGCATCCTGACCTTGCTTACCCTGGTTGCCGCGCCTGCCGCGGCCAGCGCCGCCGAGTGCGCGCAATCACCGGGCAAGGTGATCGAGTTGTGCGTGTCGGTGGCGCAGGGGGAGGCGCGCTACGCGGTCCGCCGCAACGGCAAGGAGCTGCTCGCGCCCGCGCGGCTCGGCCTCGACTTTAAGGGGGAGCCCGCCGCCCGGTTCACGGCACTGACCGTAGCCGGGCGGCGGGTTATCGACACCAGCTGGCAGCAGCCCTGGGGCGAGCAGCGGGTGATCCGCGACCATCATACCGAGCTCGGCGTCACGCTGACGGGTGACACGCCGCTCAATCGCGCGGTTCGCGTCGTCTTCCGGTTGTTCGATGACGGCTTCGGCTTCCGCTACGTCTATGACGCGATCCCCGCCGGCCAGGCGGTTGAAGTCGCCGGGGAACGGACCGAGTTCCGGCCGGGCGGCGCGTGGCAGGCCTGGTGGTACCAGGCGCTCGGCGCGGACCGCGACGAGTATCTCTACACCCAGACCGACGCCCGCCGCATCACGCTCGCCGAGACGCCGCTGACGATGAAGGGCGCGGACGGCGTCCATCTCTCGTTCCACGAAGCCGCGCTGGTCGATTTCCCGAGCATGCTGCTGCAGGCCGACGGCGCGGGCACGCTCAAGGCATGGCTCATGCCGCTGCCGGACGACGTCGCGGTGCGCAAGACCGGGCCGTTCGCTACGCCGTGGCGCACCGTGCTGATCGGCGACAGCGCCGCCGCGCTCGCCGACAGCCGGCTGACGCTCAACCTCAACGAGCCCAACAAGCTCGGCGACGTCAGCTGGTTCAAGCCCGGCAAATATGTCGGCGTGTGGTGGGAGATGCACCTCAACAAGACCAGCTGGGGCAGCGGCGCCTATCATGGCGCGACCACCGCCAACGTCAGGCGCTACATCGACTTCGCCGCCAAATACGGCTTCGACGGCGTGCTGGTCGAGGGGTGGAACAAGGGCTGGGACGGCGACTGGATCGCCAATGGCGACAAGTTCAGCTTCACGCAGGCCTATCCCGATTTCGATCTTCCCGCGCTCGCCGCCTATGGCAAGGCGCGCGGGGTCAAGCTGATCGGCCACAACGAGACCGGCGGCGCAGTCCCCAATTACGAGGCGCAGCTCGCGGATGCGCTCAAGCTCTATGCCGGCGCCGGGGTGTCGGTGATCAAGACCGGCTATGTCCGCCCCAGCGGTACGCTGGTCGACACCACGGGCGGCCAGCACTGGTTCGCCGACCAGTATCTGGTGCGCCATCATCTGCATGTGGTGGAGCAGGCGGCGAAGCGCCGCATCGCGATCAACACCCACGAGCCAGTCAAGGACACCGGCCTGCGCCGCACTTATCCCAACTGGGTCAGCCGCGAGGGCGCGCGCGGACAGGAGTTCAACGCCTGGGGTAATCCGACCAACCCGCCCGAGCATGTCACGATCCTGCCCTTCACGCGGATGCTCGCTGGGCCGATGGATTATACCCCCGGCATCTTCGACCTGGTGCAGGGCAAGACCGAGCTGATGCGCCGCGTGCAGTCGACGCTGGCGACGCAGCTGGCGCTCTATGTCGTGCTCTATTCCCCGATCCACATGGCGGCGGACCTGCCCGAGAATTACGAGGCGCGGCTTGATGCCTTCCAGTTCATCCGCGACGTGCCGACCGACTGGGAGGTGTCGCGGACGCTGGCGGGCGAGATCGGCGACTATGCCGTGGTGGCGCGCCAGCCGCGCGGCGGGCAGGACTGGTTCCTGGGCGCGGTGACCGACGAGAACCCGCGCAAGCTGGTCCAGCCGCTCGACTTCCTCGCTCCCGGCAAGCGCTACGAGGCGCAGATCTATCGCGATGCACCCGATGCGGACTTCCGGCACAACCCCGTCGGACTCGAGATCGAGCGCCGCGTCGTCACCCGCGCCGACCGCCTCGAACTGGCGCTGCGCCCGGGCGGGGGAGCGGCGATCCGCTTCAAGCGGCTGGACTAGGCGTACTGGGCGGGGGCAGCTCAACCCGTGCCTGCGGGATCACCGGCCAAGCTTGCTCCGCCATGAGGAAACCCCGTTGACCAGCTCGTCCGCGCGGAGCGTCACCGGATCGTAGAGCAGCTTGCCGCGCGCATCGATCACGTTGAAGCTCAGCGTCGGCACCTTTCCGGTCATGTCGAAGTCGAGGATCCCGGCATTGTTGATCCCGAGCAAGGGCGAACGGATCATCCGGTCCGGGACCATGGCAGCGATGCGCGCCTCGATCCCGTCGGCCGATTCCGCAAGGGCCTGGGCGAGCGCCGAGCTCACCAGGTCGTAGAAGTCGTAGCCGCCGCGCTCGGACCAGGGTGCGCAGGCGACATAGGGGAAATGCGTGTCCCCCGACAGCAGCACAACGCCCGTGATGCCCTTGTCGCGGATGAAGTCGAACAGGCGCGTGCGCTCATGCTGATAGGCGGACCAGCTATCGCCCCCCGGCCCCTTGAAGCGTGACCAGCCGCTCCCGCACGAGAGCAGCTTGAATGGGGCGCGGCTCGCCAGCAGCTGCTGCTTCAGCCACTCGAACTGGCCTTTCCCGAGGAATTCCTTGTCGGGGGTGTCCGCGTCGGCGTCGGGCGCGCGATGATAGCGGTCGTCGAGGAAGAGGAAATCCACCCCGCCGTAGGAATAGTCGAAGAACACCCCCGGTGTGTCCGGCAGGCCCGAGCTCGGGTTGGCCCAGAATTGCCGGAAGATCGCCAGCGCCTCGCGCCGGATCGGGTTGGTGCGGTCGTAATTGTCGAGCCCGTAGTCGTGATCGTCCCAAATCGAGAGCTGCGGCACGTTGCGCCCGACCGGCTGGAACGACGGCACGAAGCGCTGGCGCTGATATTCGCTGACCAGCGTCGCGGGGGTTATCGAATCGCCGTAGATGTTGTCGCCGAGCCAGAAGAAGAGGTCGGGGCGGTATTGCGCGACCGCGCGCCAGATCGGCTGCTCGGGATCGTTCTGGACTCGCGCGCACGAGCCGAAGGCGACGCGGAAGCGCGCCGGCGCCGCGGGGGCGGTGCGCACCTGCGGCGGCAGGCGGTCGCGCAGATACTTGTCCTGCTTGCCGTTGGAGAGGACGCGATAGTGATAGACCGTGTCGGGCTGCAGCCCCTCGACGTTGATGACCAGCGTGTAATTGTCCTCGGCGCGGGCGCGTTGCGGCGGCGTGCGCTTCCACGGGCCGGCCACGGGATCCGTCGTATACTCGACCACCGCGTCGAAATAGTCGCCGCTCAACTGCATCCAGATCGGCACGCTGGTCTGCGTGACCGCGCCCACCATCGGCCCGAGCATGAGGCGCGGCGTGCCGTCGGGATTGGTTTCGGCCCAGGCAGGGAACTGCGAGGCGACGCCGGCGGCGGCGGCGGTGGCGAGGAAGCTGCGGCGTGAGTTTTTCATGGGCCTGCCCGAACAAGAGCGGGAGGGCGACGCGGCGCCCTCCCGCGTGGAACCTAGAAGCGCTTCGAGACCGACAAGCGGAATTCCCGTCCGAAAATCTCGTAGCTCGAGATGAAGAACTTGTTGTTGTTGCGGTAGTTGATGTTCGCCGGGGCGGTCAGGTTCGACCCGGTCAACGAGAATTTGAGGTCGTTGCCGAAGGTGTAGCTGAGCTGCGCGTCGACCGTCTCGCGCGCCGCGCGATAATTGTCGAGATTGGGGTTCGCGCCGAACGCGCTGCCAGTCGCCGGACCCTGATAGGAATAGGCGACGCGCCCGGCGAATCCGCTCCGCTCGTAATAGAGCTGCGCGTTGTAGATCCGGTCCGCCTGGTTGAAGAAGGGCACGCGGCCGCTTGGACGGCCGGGGATGTCGATCTCGACCTCGGAGTCGATGAACGCGGCATTGGCATAGACGCCGAACCCGTCGAACGGCGCCGGCAGCTCGACAAAGTCCTTCTGCACGCTGATCTCGATGCCCTTGATATGGCCGGGATCGGCATTGGCGACGGTTTCCTCGACATAGGAGTCATAGGTCACGCCCTGGAACTCGTGGTCGCGGAACTCATTGACGATGCTGTACACGGCATTGTCGATGCGCTTGTAGAAGCCGCCGATCGATACCGAGCCGGACTTGTTCGGGAAATAATAGTCGAGCGACGCGTCGAAGTTCAGGCCCTTGTAGGGCTGAAGGTCGGGATTGCCGATCTCGACCGAGGCGTTGAGGTTCACGACGTCGTTGGCGGCATCGTAGGATTCGCTCACCACGACCGTCGAGATCGGTGCGATGTCGGTATAGTCGGGCCGGCCGATATTGGTCGTCACCGAGCCGCGCAGCAGCCAGTTCTTGCCAATGTCCCACCGCGCGACCAGCGCCGGGAGGACGTTGGTGTAGCTGTGGCGGCGCGAGATATCGATGATGTCGCTGGTCGTGAACGGCACCTCGCCGAGGCGCGAGCGACCCGCCGGGATGCCCGGGTTGGAGGTGACCGACGCGACGAAGCCCTGCGCGAAGATGTCCGAATTGGTATGCTCCATCCGCGCGCCGGCGATCAGGCTGAGGGACGGTGTGACATGGAAGTCGAGCATCGCATAGCCGGCGTAGATGTTCTCATCGAGCCGGTAGTCATTCTCCATGGAGTTCGCCGCTGCGCTCACCGCGTCATAGGTGAAATACTCCGGATGCGCGTCGAAGAAGGCCTCGTAGCCGGCGCGGTTGGGCGCGATCAGGCTGAGACCGGAGATCGGCTTGTAGGGCTCACCGCGGCCGTCCGCGAAGTTGAGGTAAAGGCCGTCGAACCCGGCCAGCGATGTCACCGGGCCGGTGAATTGGTAGCGATAGTCGCTGTCGTCGACCGACTTGTCGCGCAGGATGAACTTGCCGCCGGCGCGGAGCTGCAAGTCATGATCGCCCAGCTCGCCGTCCCATGTCACGTCGAGATTGCCGGTCCAGGTCTCCTCGATCACCGTCGAGGTGACGCCGCGCAGGCGATAGACCCGGTTGAAGCCGGGGTCGAGGAAGGTCAGGCCGTTGCCGAGCGCGGTGTTGAACCCGGTCGGCCGCGCGATGCCGCGCTCGTCGAACGCGAAGGTGATCGCCGGGCTCTCGCTCGGTAGCGCGCCCAGCGTGTCGGTGATCGATTCGAAATAGCGCTGGTAGGGATTGAGCTCCTTGGCGGTGGTGTAGTTTAGGTTGGCCTGGACGGTCCAGGCGCTGCCGAAGCGCTTTTCGCCACCGAGGACGAGCTGATGCACCGGCCGCTGCTGGACCTCGACGCGGTTCTCCATCTGCGAGCGGTAGCCCGCATAGCCGAACTCGGTGAGCGAGGTCGGGTTGAGGATCGGGCGCCGCACCGCGGGCGCGGCAACCGCCCGCCCCTGGAGCCCGCGGATCGTGATCTGCGGACGCGTGCGGTCGTCGTCATACTGGGTGAAATAGTAGCGGAGCCATGCCCGCGTGCCCTCGTCCGGGCGGTATTCGACGTTCACCGAGCCGCCGTAGCGATGCTTTTCGCCGACCGACTGGGCAAGCACGACGCTCGTCGGGAAATAATAGTCCGCCGGGAAGCCCGCCGCGGTCTGCGGCGATGAGGTCGTATAGCTCTGCGACGTATATTGCTTGAACCAATATTCGCCGCTCGCGAACACCGCGAGCGTGTCGCCAAAGAATTTGTGCGCGAAGGCGACATTGCCGGAGAAAATCCGGTTGTCCTTGCCGAGATCATTGTAGCCGGCTTCCGCGGCGACATTGAGATAGGTGTCCTTGTAGTCGAAGCCGGTCGGGGTCACGATGTTGACCGTGCCGCCGATCGACTGGCCGTCCATATAGGGCAGGGTCACCTTGTTGATCTCGACCCGCGAGAGCGCGCTCGAGCTCAGCACGTCGAGCGGCGCCGCGCGGCCCGACTCGCCGTCGGTGTCCGAGACCGCGATGGTTTGGCCGTTCATCGTCACATTGTTGAGGATGGGGTCGGCGCCGCGGATCGAGACATAGCGGCCCTCGCCCTGGTCGCGGATCAGATAGACCGAAGGAAGCCGGCGCAGCGCCTCGGCGATGTTGGTGTCGGGCAGCTTGCCGACATCGTCCGCCGACAGCACGTTGACGAGATTATCGGCCTTGCGCTCGACGTCGCGCGCCTCCGCCAGGCCTTCACGAAAGCCGTTCACGACGACCTCCTCGGTGGGGGGCTCGGCGGGGACCTCCTCCTGCGCCGCGCCGGCGGCCTGTGCGCCCTGGACCAGGACCAGCGAGCCGGGAGCGGATTCGGTCACCCGCAGGCCGGTTCCGGAGACCAGCCGCCGCGCGGCCTCGGTGCGGGTGTACCGGCCGCGCAGCGCCGGGCTCGTGTGCCGCGACACCACTTCGACGGGGAAGGCGATGCTGATGCCCGCCTGCCGCCCGAACTCGTTGAGCGCCGCGCCGAGCTCCTGGGCAGGAATGTTGAGGCTGACCGTCTGCTGCTCGGCAGCCGCCACCTGCTGCGCATGGGCCGGAGACAGGAACGGCGAGGCGGAGGTGAACATGGTTGCGCCCAGAAGGGCGTGACGAAGCAGCGGCATTTGTGGTTCCCCTGAAGACGCGGCCCGTCGTGAATGCTGGACCGTTCGACAGGCCGGATGCGCCGGCGCGGGAAAACCGCTAAAGCGGAGCAAATTTTTTCGGCCGGCCCCGCGTCAGGTGGATTCTCGGCGCAAATCTCCGTTGGAACGGAGGAAAGACGCGACGACACGTTTCGCCGCCGGATCCCCGAGGCGAGTTCATTGGTTGTGGCCCAAAATCTTAGTTCATAGATCGGCGCCGTGCCCGCGCCAGGGCATGCATGCCCGGTCGTCAAAAGGGGAGCGAGGCATGACCACGTCGCAACGTGCCAGCCTGAAAACGGGACTGCTGTTGAGCGCGGCAATCATCCCGGCGGCGCCAGCGCTGGCACAGACCTCGTCCCAGACCGCGCCGCCCGCCGGCCAGGCGGCGCAACCGGTTGCGCAGCCGGAGGCGGAAGAGGACCAGGAAATCGTCGTCACTGGCCAGACGTCGCGCGGCCGCCCGCTCATCACCGCCTCCGCCGACATCACCTATGCGACCCGCGAGGATATCGACCGCCGCGCGCCACGCTCCACCGCCGACATGCTCGAACTGGTTCCCGGCATCTTCGTCGAGGGCACCGCAGGCGAACTCTCCAACAACTATTCGGTCCGCGGCCTGCAGGGCGGCGGGCAGCGCTTCGTCCAGCTCGAGGAGGACGGGATGCCGGTCCTCTATCAGGGCGGCGGCGCCGATTTCTTCTTCTCGCAGGACCTGACGATCGACCGGCTGGAAGCGGTGAAGGGCGGCTCGTCGGGCGTGCTGACCGTCAACGGCGCGGGGGCCACGATCAACTTCATCTCGCGCCGGCCCAACTTCACCGAATTCGAGGGGAGTGCGCGCGTCACCGGCTATGATTATGGCCTGAAGCGCGCCGATCTATATCTCTCCGCGCCGATCGCGGAGAATCTGGCGTTCAACATTGGCGGCTATTTCCAGACCAGCCCCGGCGTGCGCCGCAACCCGTTCGATTATGAGGGCTATCGCGTCAAGGCGATGCTCGAATACCGCTTCGACAGCGGCGGGTTCGTGCGGCTGACCGGCAAGATCGGTGATCTCAAGACCGCCTATTATGCCGGCATGCCCTATACCTATAATGACGGCGACCCGGGCGCGGTGCCGGGCCTCGACCCGCAAAAGGACAATATCGGCGGCGACGCGTTCGCGCGCATCTCGGTGCCGGTGTCGACCTTCGTCGAGGCCGACGGGTTCCGCGATTTCCGCCTCACCGAAGGGGTGCGTGCCAAGACCAAGCAGATCCGGCTCGATTTCGAGAAGCCGGTGACCGACGGCCTCGAGCTGTTTGCCCGCGCCCGCTATCTCGACTTCAGCTACGACTTCAACGGCCTCTTCCCGGGATCGGGCACCGGCAATGCCGGGCTCGCCAGCGCCGTCGACTATCTGACGCCGGGCGTTTCGCCGCTCGACGGCATCCAGGTGGGTGGCCTCGGCTTCCTTGAGCGGGGGGCGCTCGCCTTCCCGACCGCGGCGCGCTTCGGCATTCGCAACCTGCGCACCGGCGTGGTGCTTGGCGCGAACCAGACCGCCGAGCTCAACGCGCTGAACGGAAACGGCTTCCTCCAGCAGACGATCCTCAACCACGACTATGTCGAGGGGCATGACTTCGGCGCCAATCTGGGCTTCCGCTGGGAAGCCGAAGGCGACGGCTTCAAGAATTCGCTGACCGCGGGCGTGATGTATTACGACGTCAGCCGGTGGCAGAACCAGTCGGCGGTCGCGCCGGTCGTCAACGACGTCAAGAACAACAGTGACATCTATGACATCGTCGCGCTCGATGCTGGCAACAACGTCATCGGCACGCTGAGCGACAACGGCCTCATCTCCTATGGCGACTGGGGTGTCGGCATCCGCGAGCGCAAGGACAGCTCGATCTCGGTCTACATCAACGACGAGCTCGCGATCGGCGACAATCTCAACATCGATGCCGGCATCCGCTGGGAAAGCGTCGATGCGACGTTCCGCGACGGCAACGGCGCGGCGGTCAACCAGCCGGTGCCGGCCGGCGTCGGCGGGATCGTGCGGACGGTGGGACCGACCTGGGACGGCACCTACACCGTCCGGCGCGCGACGCAGGAGAAGACCGCCTGGACCGTCGGCGCCAATTACCGCATCACGCCCAACCTCGCCGTCTATGCGCGCTATGCGCTCGGCTTCCAGACCAACAATGTCGATCCGATCACCGAGATCGAGCTCTACGAGGCGGGCGTCCGGCTCCAGCTCGGCCGCTGGTTCAACGGGTCGGCGACGGTCTTCCGCACCAACTTCAACGACCAGTTCTACAACTTCATCGATCCCGCCGACCCGACCCGCCAGCAGGCCTTCCTGGCCGACCTCAGCACCCAGGGCGTCGAGATCGACGTCGTGGTGCGGCCGATCGAGTGGTTCTCGGTCAACTTCATCGGCGTGTTCCAGGACCCGACGCTCAGCAACCTCCGTCTCGATGGCGTCGCGCAGCCGGTCTATGACGGCAACCGGCCGGAGCGTACGCCGGCGCAGCTCTATACGATCACACCGACGATCAAGCTGCCCAACGGCTTGGGCGAGGTCTATGCGCGCTACAAATATATCGGCAAGATTTTCGCCGATTCCGGGAATGGCGTGGCGCTGCCCGGCTATGGGGTGACGGGCGTGGGCGTCAGCCTCAACCTGACCGAGCGGTTGCAGGTGAGCTTCGATGCCGACAATATCTTCGACGTGATGGGACTGACCGAAGGCAACCCGCGCCAGGGGCAGACGCAGAATGCGGACTCGGGCTTCTTCTATGCCCGCGGCATCACCGGCCCGTCCTTCGGCGGCTCGGTGACGCTGAAATTCTGATGACGGTGCGGATCGCGCGCGGGCTGATCGCGGGAGCCGGCCTGATCGTGGCCGCGCCCTCGCTCCCGCCGCCCGCGCCGGAGCTCAGCTACCAGCTCACCGAGGGCCAGAACCTCAATGCGTTCGTTCGCGACGGCAAGGTGGCGGCGCATCTGCTGCTGCGTGCGGGCACCGATCCGCGCATCCTGGTGGCTTTCCCGGCGGGAAACAGCGGCGTGGGACTGTGGTTTGACCGCGTCGCGGCGCCAGTGCGCTGGCGGCTTGAAGGCGCGCCGCAGCCGATAACCCTCGCAGACGGGAAGGGGCGTCCGCTCTACGGCATCCGTGCGATCGCGACGGTCGATGGGCCGCGCCTCGCCATCAGGCAGACGGTCCTCTCCAATGTCCGCTTTCTGCGCGACTATCAGGCGATCGGCAAATTCCCCGCCGAAGTGGCGGCGCCGATGCGCGTGGAGGGCAATCGGATCAGCTATGCGCGCGACCGGCTGGACGGTGCGCCCGGCTATCGGCTGGAGCTCAACATCCTCGACGGGCGGGTCGAGCGCGGAGCGATCGCCGCCGGGCCGAGCGGCCGGATCCGGATCGAGATCGTGGCGGCGAGCGGCGATCCGCCGCTCACCGGCTTGACCTTGCCCGAGCTGCTCAACGACCGCGCGGCGGACGACGCGGCGGCGCGCGATGCGCTGCATTTCCTCAGCTATCGCGAGAAGTTCCTGGCGGGCTCATGGCGGTTCAACACCTATTTCGGCCGCGACACGCTGATGTCGATGCGGTTGCTGATGCCCGTGCTTCAGCCGGCAGCGATCGAATCCGGCCTCGGCTCGGTCCTCGCGCGGCTCAATGCGGCGGGGGAGGTGGCGCATGAGGAGGGGCTGTCGGAATTCGCCGTCGTCGAGCACCGGCGCGAGGGACGCGGCGGCGCCGCGGCGACGCTCGACTATGCGATGATCGACGACGACTTCATGCTCGCGCCGGTGGCGGCAAGCTATCTGCTCGACCGTGCCGATCGGGATGCGGCGCGCGCCTTCCTCGCGCGCGAGCTTCCGAGCGAGGCGCAGCCGGGCCGGGTCGAGCCGGCTGGCGCCGCGCTGGTGCGCAACCTTCGCTTCGTTCTCGATCAGGCGCGTCCCTTTGCCGAAGCCCCCGCCGCGGCCCGGCTCGTCGCGATCAAGCCCGGCCGTTTGACCGGGCAGTGGCGCGATAGCGAGGAGGGGCTGGGGCGCGGGCGCTATGCCTATGACGTCAATGCCGTGTTCGTTCCGGCCGCGCTCGAAGCAGCCGCGCGCCTGCTCCGCGCCGGGCTGCTCGACCCCTATCTTCCTGCCAAGGACCGGACGGCTTTCGCGCGGGCCGAGGCGATGGCAGCGGTCTGGCGCGACCGCGCGCCGCCGCTGTTCCGCGTCTCGATCCCGGCCGCGCGCGCTGCGCCGCTGATCCGCGACTATGCGGCGCGCGCGGGTGTGCCTGCGGGACCCGCGCTGGCGGCGCTTGGTTCGGCGCCGCTCAGCTTCCATGCCATCGCGCTCGACGATGCGGGCGTGCCGGTACCGATCCTCAATTCCGATGAAGGCTTCGCGCTGCTGTTCGGCGATCCTTCGCCGGCTGATCTGGACGCCTATGTCGGTGCGGTCATGCGTCCCTTTCCGGCCGGCCTGATGACCGATATCGGCCTGCTCGTCGCCAATCCGGCATTGGCGGGCCAAGAGGTGCAGGCGCGCTTCACCCCGGCCGCCTATCACGGCACCGTCGTGTGGTCGTGGCAGCAGGCGTTGCTTGCCGCCGGGCTCGAACGGCAGCTCGCGCGGCGCGAGCTGCCCGAAGCGACCCGTGCGGGGCTCCGGCAAGCGCAGGCACGGCTGTGGCGCGCGATCCAGGCGACGCGGACGCTGCAGAGCTCCGAGCTATGGTCATGGACCTATGCCGGTGGCCGCTATCAGGCAGTCGCGTTCGGCGCGGGGCGGCGGGATGTCGACGAATCCAATGCGGCGCAGCTCTGGAGCACGGTCTATCTCGCCGTCCGTCCGCCGACCGCAAGCGGGGGGCGATAGCGGCTCAGGCGATCAGCGCCGCCAGCGCCGCGTCATGTTTGGGCTGTGCCGCCGCGGCGCGATTCATCGCCTCGACGATCTGCTGAAGCTGCGTGCGGTTCACTGCCGGATCGATCGTGTCCGCTACGGGATGATAGCCCTCGGCGGTGACCCCCTGACCGTTCAGCACCGCGAGCCAGCTCGCCTCGCGGAACAATTCCTCGCTGCCGAGCATCAGGCGCCCGGTCCGGCGATATTCGCGCTCGCGCTCGACCAGCGTGTCGGGCAGCGCCATGTGCCGGCATTGTGTCCACAAGGGCTCGGGCTTGTCCTCGGTGGCATGATAATGGAGGATCAGGAAGTCCTTGATATTGTCCATATCCGCGCCGAACAGCGCGTTGAAGCGTGTGGCCAATGCGGGATCGCAGCCGCGATCCGGGAATAGCGTCAGCAGCTTGGCGATCCCGCTCTGGATCAGGTGGATGCTGGTCGATTCCAATGGCTCCAGAAAGCCCGCCGACAAGCCGATCGCGACGACGTTGCCGATCCAGGCGCGGTGCCGGCGCCCGGCGGTGAAACGCAGAAAGCGCGGTTCCGCCAGCGCCGCGCCGTCGAGATTGGCGAGCAGCGTGGCCGCCGCCTCGTCGTCGCCCAGAAACGTGCTGCAATAGACATAGCCGTTGCCGGTCCGATGCTGGAGCGGGATGCGCCACTGCCACCCGGCCGCGCGCGCGGTGGAGCGGGTATAGGGCGTGGTCTCGGCGACGCGTTCGCTCGGCACAGCGACCGCGCGGTCGCAGGGCAGCCAGTGCGACCAGTCGTCATAGCCGGCCTGCATCTCGCCCTCGATCAGCAGCGCGCGAAAGCCCGAACAGTCGATGAACAGCTCGCCCGGCAGGCGCTCGCCGCTGACGGTGGTGAGCGCGGTGACGAAGCCCGTCTCGGGATCCCGTTCGACTTCCGCCAGCCGTCCTTCGATACGCACGATGCCCAGCGCCTCCGCCAGTTCGCGCAGGTGGCGCGCGTAGAGATTGGCGTCGAAATGATAGGCATAGCCGAGCGTCGAGAGGATCGAGCGCGCGTCGCTCGTCGGCTTGGCGAAGCGGTTGTCCAGCGCCAGCCGGGTGGCGAGCGAGAAGGCCGGAAGCGGCAAGTCGAGCCCTTCCGCCCGTGCCTTGAGCCAGCGGTGATGGAACGCGACGCCGGGCAGCGGCACGCCATATTGGCCAAAGGGATGGAGATAGCGGTGCCCGGGCCGCGCCCAGTCGACGAACTCGATCCCGAGCTTGAAGGTCGCCTTGGTCGCGCGCAGGAAGGCCGCTTCGTCGAGCCCGGCAAGCTGGTTGAACCAGTGGATCGTCGGGATCGTCGCTTCGCCGACCCCCACGGTGCCGATCTCCTCCGATTCCAGCAGGGTGATGGAAAGACGCTGGCGGAAGGTCCGCGCCAGCGCCGCCGCCGTCATCCAGCCAGCGGTGCCGCCGCCCAGGATGACCACTTGGCCGATCCGCCCCGCTCCAGCTGGATCAATGCGCTCCACGCAATGTCTCCCTCGGCATCGGCATAGCCCTCGGTAGCGTTTAACTCGATCTTTTTGCGCGGAACCGGGTCAGCAGGCCGCTTGCGTTCTAAGTCGTTGCCGACGGCGTGTTGAACGCTGCGACCATGCCCGCGGCGATGGACAGCGCGATCTCCGCCGCGCCGAGCGCGCCGATGTCGAGCCCGGCGGGCCCCTGCACGCGTGCGCGATCGTGCGGCGTCACGCCTGCGTCCGCCAGGCGTTCGAGCCGCGCCGCATGGCTGCGCCGTGATCCCAGCGCGGCGACATAGCCGGTCGGCGCGGCGAGGGCGGCGATCAGGGCGGGGTCGTCGATCTTCGGGTCGTGGCTCAAGGTGACGACCGCGGTGGCCATGTCCGGCCGGCGCCGGGCAATCGCCTCGTCGGGCCAGCCATCGTCGAGCTCGCAATCGGGGAAGCGCTCCGCCGTCAGGAAACGGCCGCGCGGATCGATCACGACCGCCATGACGCCGACCTGCCGGGCAAGCATGGCGAGCGTCTGGGCGATCTGGACCGCACCGACGATCAGCAGGCGGCGGGGCGGATCGTAGCGGTTGACGAAGCCCGGGCCGTCGCCTTCGCGGCTCGACCCGGTTTCGAGATCGGTCGAGATGATGAGACGCTCGCCGGCATCACGGGCCTGCGCGATGCGATCGAACAGGGCGGGCGGAAAGCCCGGATCGGAAATGGACTGGACCAGCACGGCGATTTCGCCGCCGCAGGGCATGCCGACTTCCCACGCTGAGGCATCGGAAACGCCATAGCGTTTGAGCATGGCGGGCGCGCCGGCGATGACCTCGGCCGCTGCCTGGAGGATGTCGCCCTCGACGCATCCGCCGGACACCGAACCCTCGAAGCGGCCGTCGCCATTAATCAGCATGTGGCTGCCGGCGGGGCGCGGCGCCGATCCCCAGGTCGAGATGACGGTCGCGAGCGCCATGCGATCGCCGCGCCAGCGCGCCGCCGCGTCCAGGATGATGTCGATGTCGCTCACGCTTGTGCCGGGACTTGGCTCACGCGGTCGGCAGCCGTTCGAAGAACTTGTCGAGCGTGATCGGATATTCGCGCACGCGCACCCCGGTGGCGTTGTAGACCGCGTTCGCCACCGCCGCGGCCACGCCGCAAATGCCGAGCTCGCCGACGCCCTTGGCCTTCATCGGCGAAGACAGCGGATCGGCCTCGTCGAGGAAGATGCATTCCTGGTGCGGGATGTCGGCATGGACCGGCACCTCGTAACCCGCGAGGTCGTGGTTGACGAAGAAGCCGAAGCGCTTGTCGACCGCGAGCTCCTCCATCAGCGCGGCGCCGACTGCCATGGTCATCGCGCCGATCACCTGGCTGCGCGCGGACTTGGGGTTGAGGATGCGCCCTGCGGCGCACACCGCGAGCATGCGGCGCACGCGCATCTCGCCGGTATGGGCATGCACCGCCGCCTCGACGAAATGCCCGGCAAAGGTCGATTGCTGGTAGCGGCGGGCGAGATCGCCGAACTCGATCGCGTCCTCGACGACGATTTCCCCGTCCCGGGCTGCGTCGCCGAGCGCCACGCTGCGCCGCCCGGACCGCACGCGGCCGCTGCTGAAGGTCACGGTGGCCGGATCGAGGCCGAGCTTCTGCGCGACCGTCTCGCGCAGCTTCATGCACGCGACATAGACTCCCGAGGTCGAGCTTGCCGCACCCCATTGCCCGCCCGATCCGGCCGACACCGGAAAGGTCGAATCGCCCAGCCGCACGTCGACCCGGTCGAGCGGCACGCCCATCGTCTCCGCCGCGGTCTGCGCGATGATCGTATAGGTGCCGGTGCCGATATCGGTCATGTCGGTCTCGACCGTCACGCGCCCGTCGGCGGCGAGCCGCACGCGCGCGGCCGATTTCATGGTCGGCGCGTTGCGGAAGCCCGCGGCGACGCCCATGCCGACCAGCCACTGTCCGTCGCGCACGCTGGCGGGAGTCGCCGAGCGCTTGCTCCAGCCAAACCGTTCGGCGCCCTGGCGCAGGCACTCGACCAGCTGGCGCTGCGAGAAGGGCTTGGGCGGGTCCTCCGGTACGACCTGCGTGTCGTTGAGGATGCGGAACTCGACCGGGTCTATGCCGAGCTTCTCGGCCATCTCGTCGATCGCGATCTCGAGCGCCATCATGCCGGGCGCCTCGCCCGGCGCGCGCATCGCATTGCCCTCGGGCAAGTCGAGCACTGCGAGGCGGCACTGCAGCATGCGGTTCTCGCCGGCATAGAGGAAGCGCGTCTGCTGCACGCCGTTCTCGATGCCGCCGCCGGGCAGGTCGCCCGACCAGTTCTCGTGCCCGATCGCGGTGATCTTGCCCTCGCGCGTCGCGCCGAGGCGGATGCGCTGGATCGTCGCCGGGCGGTGCGGCGTGTTGTTGAACATCAGCGGCCGGGTCAGCGCGACCTTGACCGGGCGGCCGGCGGCCTTGGCGCCGAGCGCGGCGAGGATCGCGTCGGCGCGGACGAACAGCTTCCCGCCGAAGCCGCCGCCGATATAGGGCGAGACCAGCCGCACCTTCTCGCGCGGGATGCCGAGCGTGCGGGCGACGTCGCCGCGGCCCCAGTTGATCATCTGGTTCGCGGTCCACAGCGTGAGCTGGTCGCCCTCCCACGCCGCGATGCTGGCATGGGGCTCCATCATCGCATGCGCCTGGTCGGGGGTGTGGTAGGTCGCGTCGATCGTCACTGGCGCCGAGGCGAAGGCGGCGGCGAAGTCGCCGAGCTTGAGATCGGCCTGCTCGCGCGAGGGCTGCGCGGAATCCTTCGCGGCATGCAGATCGAACGCGCCCTTGCCGCGGGCATAGTCGACGCGGACCAGCGCGGCGGCGGCGCGCGCCTGCTCGAAGGTTTCGGCGACGACCAGCGCCACCGCCTGGTGATAATGCTGGATCTCGGGGCCGCCGAGCAGGCGGGCGGTGTTGAAATTGCCCTTTTCGAGCTTGCCGGCATTGTCGGCGGTGATGATCGCCAGCACGCCGGGTGCGGCCTTCGCGGCGGTGAGGTCGATCGCCTCGATCCGCCCCTTGGCGATCGCGGCGCCAACGACATAGCCATAGGCCGCGTTCGGCGCGGGCTGCTCATAGGCGTACGGCGCCTGGCCGCACACCTTGAGCGGGCCGTCGATACGGTCGGTGGGCTTGCCGACGACCTTGAGCTGGTCGATCGGGTTGGTCCCGGCGGGCGTGTCGAACTTCATCGGATCAACCCCTTGCCTGCGCCAGCACCGCGCCGAGCGTGCGCTCGACGAGGGGCAGCTTGAACGCATTGTCCTTGGTCGGCTGGGCACCCGCGAGGAGGATGCCGGCCGCGGCCTTTGCACCCTGCGGCAGTGCTGCCTCGGCTGTTTCGACGCGCCACGGCTTGGGCGCGATCCCGCCGACCGCAACCCGGCCACTGCCGTCACGCTGCAGGACCGCGGCGACCGAGACCAGCGCGAAGGCATAGGAGGTGCGGTCGCGCACCTTGTGGTAGACATGCGTGCCGCCCAGCGGCGCGGGCAGCGTCACCGCGGTGATCAATTCCCCGTTTTCGAGCACGGTCTCGGCATGCGGCGTGTCGCCCGGGAGCACATGGAAGTTGGCGAGCGGGACGGCGCGCGTCGCGCCATCGGGCTTCACCGTCTCCACCGTCGCGTCGAGCGCGCGCATCGCGACGGCCATGTCGCTCGGATGCGTGGCGATGCACGCCTCGCTCGTCCCAATCACGCCGAGCTGACGGCTGAACCCGCCGATCGCCGCGCAGCCCGAGCCGGGCTTGCGCTTGTTGCACGCCTGGTTGGTGTCGTAGAAATAGGGGCAACGGGTGCGCTGGAGCAGGTTGCCGGCGGTGGTCGCGCGGTTGCGGAGCTGGCCCGACGCACCGGCGAGCAGCGCGCGCGAGAGCACGCCATAGTCCTTGCGGATGCGCCGGTCGGCGGCGAGATCAGTGTTGCGCACCAGCGCGCCGATGCGAACGCCGCCCTCAGGAGTCGCCTCGATCCGGTCGAGCCCGATGCGGTTGACGTCGATCAGGTGAGTCGGCGCCTCGATCTGGAGCTTCATCAGGTCGAGCAGGTTGGTGCCGCCGGCGACGAACCGGGCGCCCTGGGTGCGCGCGGCCGCGGCCGCCGCCTCTGCGGGGGTGGTCACGCGCTCGTAAGTGAAGGGTCTCATGCGCGCCTCCCGGCGACTTCGGTCATCGCGTCGAGGATGTTCGAATAGGCGCCGCAGCGGCAGATATTGCCGCTCATCCGCTCGCGCATCTCGTCATTGGTGGCGCGCGGGCGGGCGGTGAGGTCCTGGGTGACGTGGCTCGGCACGCCTGCTTTGATCTCGGCGAGCACGGCGACCGCCGAGCAGATCTGCCCGGGCGTGCAATAGCCGCACTGATAGCCGTCATGCTTGACGAAGGCGGCCTGCATCGGATGGAGCTTGCCGGGCGTGCCGAGGCCCTCGATCGTGGTCACCTCGTCGCCGTCGTGCATCACTGCCAGGCTTAGGCACGCGTTGATGCGCCGCCCCTCGACGATTACGGTGCAGGCACCGCACTGGCCGTGGTCGCAGCCTTTCTTGGTGCCGGTGAGGCGCAGATGCTCGCGCAGCGCGTCGAGCAGCGTGGTGCGGGGATCGAGCGCGAGCTCGCGCTTCGCGCCGTTGACGGTGAGGGCCACCGGGACCGCGGCATCGATGGGTTGGGGCGGCGGCGTTCCCGCCTCCGCCGCGGGAACCGCCACGACGGCGACCGAGGCGCTGCCGCCGACCAGCACGCTACGCCGCGTAACGCCGAACTCGTCTTGCTTCATGTCCTGGCTCCCATCCTGCGCGTCCGTCGCGATTTGCCGGTTCAGCGCCGGCCATTGTAGTCGCTGCCGTCATCTGAGCGATCACGCGCGTCAATGATCGACTCCATCCATATCACGTTCTTCCCGGTTTCGCGCTCCACCATGTTCTGGCGCTCCCGCTCATCGGTTGATGAGCCGCTGGGTCGCGGCGGGGTAGCGATCGCCGACCACTTCGACCGTGGCGAGCGCCTGGTCGATCCGGGCGAGATCGGCCGTATCCAGCTCGACCCTTGCGGCGCCGAGATTCTCCTCGAGCCGCTCCAGCTTGGTCGTGCCGGGAATCGGCACGATCCACGGGCGCTGCGCGAGCAGCCAGGCAAGCGCGGTCTGCGCCGGCGTCACACCCTTGGCCTGCGCCAGCTCGCGAACGAGGTCCACGACCGCCTGATTGGCCTTCACCGCCTCGGGCGAAAAGCGCGGCAAGGTGCTGCGGAAATCCCCCGCGCCGAAGGTCGTGTTCGCATCGATCTTGCCGGTCAGAAAGCCCCGGCCGAGCGGACTGAAGGGCACGAAGCCGATGCCGAGTTCGTCGAGGAGTGGCAGGATCTCGGCTTCGGGTTCGCGCCACCACATCGAATATTCGCTTTGCAGCGCCGCGACCGGCTGGACCGCATGCGCGCGGCGGATCGAATCCGCGCTCGCCTCCGACAGGCCGAAATGCAGCACCTTGCCGGCCTGGATGAGTTCCTTCACCGTTCCGGCCACCTCTTCGATCGGCACGTTCGGGTCGACGCGATGCTGGTAGAAGAGATCGATCCGGTCGGTGCGAAGTCGCTTCAGCGCCGCCTCGGCAACCTCACGGATGCGTTCCGGACGGCTGTCGAGGCCTTCGCTGGGAACGCCATTGCGGAAGCCGAACTTGGTCGCGATCACGACCCGGTCGCGTATCGGCTCGAGCGCCTCGCCGACCAGCTCCTCGTTGATGCCCGGGCCATAGGCTTCCGCAGTGTCGAAGAAGGTGACGCCGCGTTCGTGCGCGGCACGGATCAGGCCGATGGCGTCCCGGCGATCGGTCGCGGGTCCATAGGCAAAGCTAAGGCCCATGCAGCCCAGGCCGATCGCCGATACCTCAAGGCCGTCGCGGCCCAAAACACGTTGTTGCATCGCTTGATCCTATTGGAGAGGCGCTCATCACAGGCTGCGCCACCATTGTTCGAGGACCAACTTAGGTAGTCTCCGCTGTTGCAATTAGACAGGGAAGGTCGCTTGGGTCTATGATTCTCAGTCATGGAACCAAGCGCGTTCGGACCGCGGCATGCGGCGTGAGGAACTCGGAAGCCTCACCATGTTCCTCGCGGTCGCCGAGGAGCGGAGCTTCACGCGCGCTGCCGCCAAGCTCGGCCTCTCGCAGTCGGCGCTCAGCCATTCGATGCGCCGGCTCGAGGCACGGCTGGGGCTGCGTCTGCTTACCCGCACGACGCGCAGCGTGGCGCCGACCGAAGCGGGCGAGCGGCTGCTCGAGACGCTGCGGCCGGCGCTCGATGAGATCGACGTCAAGCTCGCCTCGCTGACCGAGCTGCGTGAACGGCCGGCAGGGACGGTGCGGATCACCACCTCGAAACATGCTGCGCGTGCGGTGCTATGGCCGGCGATCGACCGGCTGACGGCCGAGCATCCGGACATCCGGATCGAGCTGGACGTCGACGCCGGGCTCAAGGACATCGTCGCCGAACGCTTCGACGCCGGCGTCCGGTTGGGCGAGCGGCTGGAGAAGGACATGATCGCGGTGCCGATCGGTCCGCGGCTGCGCATGGCCGCGGTCGGCGCGCCGGCCTATTTCGAGAAGCACGGAATCCCGCACACGCCGCACGACCTGGCGCAGCACAACTGCATCAATCTGCGGATGATCAGTGCCGGCAACCTGTATGCGTGGGAGTTCGAGCGGGGCGGGCGCGAGCTGCGGGTGCGGGTCGAAGGGCAGTTGGTGCTCAACGATGTCGATCTCATCGCCGATGCAGCGATCGCCGGACGCGGCATCGCCTTCCTGATGGAGGATCAATTCGAAGCGCAGCTCGCGAGCGGCGCACTGGTCCGTGTGCTTGATGACTGGTGCGAGCCGTTCGACGGCTACCACCTTTATTATCCGAGCCGTCGCCAGCCGTCGCCCGCGTTCCGCATCGTGCTGCAGGCACTGCGCTATCGGGGGCGATCGGGTCCGGGCTAGGCGGCGCGGGCAGCGGTCCAGTCGGCGCGCGTGTTGATGTTGTGGAGCGGGTGCGGTTCGGCCACCGGGATTGCTCCGCAAAGCTCGATCCAGGCGCGCCAGCGATGGTCGCCGGTGGCGAGGAACGCGGCAAGCGCAGCGTGCAGGCTGGAAGGCCAGTAACCGATCAGCCACTGCTGCTCGAACACCGCGGCGCGCGGACCGGCCAGGCGCGCGGTGAGGTTGTGCGGGAGCGGGACGACATCGACGGGGGCGGTGAGCACGGCATCGAAGCCGTTCGCGGCGGCGAAGCGAAGGGCCGATTCGAGACCGGCCAGGGGGCCGATGCGTTCGGGGGTGGCATCGGAAAGTGTCCGGAGATTGCTCCAGCTGCGACCGCAGATGACGAGATCGGTGACTTGAGGCGCGAGGGCGGTGACGATGTGGTCGAGCATCGGCGTCCCGCCGAGCGAAGCATGCGCCTTGTCGCTGCCGAAGCGCCGGGAGGCACCGCCCGCGAGCACGGCGCCGAGGGTGCGCGGCGGGAGGGTCATGCGGTGAGCGCTCGCGCGGGGGCGGCGTGGACGGCGGTGGGGCGGGCGACGGCCTCGCCGATCAGCAGCAGGGTCGGGCGGTTGCCGGCGATCGACTTGACCGCGAGCGGAAGCAGATCGAGCCGGGTGGAGAGATGCTGCTCGGTCGGCAGGCTGACGTCGCAGGCGACGAGGACCGGGGTCGAACCGGGGAGACCGGCGGCGGTCAGCTGCTCGCTGATCTCACGCGTCGCGCCGCGGCCCATGTAGAAGGCGAGGGTCGAGCCGGCATGGGCGAGCGCGGGCCAGTCGAGGTCGAGCGCTTCGCCCGCGCGGGCGTGCGCCGTCACGAACTGGACGCGGCGGGCGAGGCCGCGCAGCGAGAGCGAGAGGCTCGCCGAGGCGGCGGCCGCGCTGGCGGTGGTGATGCCAGGGCAGATGCGCGCGACAATCCCGGCACGGGCGCAGGCCTCCATCTCCTCGGCGCTGCGCGCGAAGATCGCGGGGTCACCGCCCTTGAGGCGGACGACCCGCTTGCCGCGCAACGCGGCCTCGACGAGCAGGCCGTTGATTGCGTCCTGATCCTTGGAGTGGCGGCCTGCGCGCTTGCCCACGGGGATCAGCTCCGCGTGCGCGGCGAGCGCGAGGATCTCGGGACCGACCAGCGCGTCGTAGAAGACGATTTCTGCGGTTGCGATCAGCCGGGCGGCCTTTAGCGTGAGCAGTTCGACATCGCCAGGGCCAGCGCCGACCAGCCACACGCTGCCGGGTGGAAAATCGTCAGCCATTTACGGCCTCCTGTCTTGTGTCGGCGAGGATGCGCGCGAGCGCGGGGCGGCATGATCCGCAATTGGTGCCGGCCTGAAGCGCTGCGCCGATCGCGGTGACGTCGGTCAGCTGCTGGTCGCGGATCGCAGCGACGATCGTGTTGAGGCCGACGTCGAAGCACACGCAGATCACCGCGCCGCGATCGGGTTGGGCGCCGGGGGCGCGGCCGGCGAGCAGGGTCGGGGCGACTTGCGGCGCGGACAGCTGCGCGATCAGCCATTCGCGCGGCGGCAGCTCGCCCGTGCGGGTGACGAACAACGCGGCGGCGAGGCGGCCTTCGCGCAGGATCGCGACCCGGCGGGTGCCGCGCGCGGGATCGACCGCCTCGACCCGCTCGCCCGCGGGGAGCAGTTTTTCGATGCGGAGGATGTCGCCATTGCCCGCCATCTCCCAGAGCGTGCCCGCGGGGATCGCGACGCGGGTGGCCCAGAGGCATTTGGGTGGTGCGGGCAGATCGCCGGTGACGATCAGGAAGGCGCGCCATTCGGCCGCGACCGGCTCGATCCGGGCCGGGGTCAGTTTGAAGCCCGGCTGGCCCGAAAAGGGATCGGTGAGCGGGCGCGGGAGCAGGCCGGTGCGGCCGCCGGTCGAGGTGCGATCGGTCCAGTGGATCGGGGTGAACAGCTCGCCCGGCCGCTGCGCGTCGGTGACGGACGCGCGGAAGATGCTTTCGCCCTGCGGCGTCGCGACGCGGGCAAGCCCGCCATCGGTAATGCCGAGCGCGGCGGCGTCGTCGGGGTGAACCTCGACCAGAGGCTCCTCGCGGTGGCGGGCGAGCTTGGGCGACAGGCCGGTGCGGGTCATCGTGTGCCACTGGTCGCGGTAGCGGCCGGTGTTGAGCGTCATCGGCCAGTCGGCGAGCGGACCCTGAAGCGGCCGCTGCGTGACGGGGACGAGCCGCGCACGGCGGTCGGGGGTCGAATAGCGGCCGTCGGCGAAGGGCATGCCGCCCCAGCGGTGCGGCTCCATCGTCTCATAGGCCGAATTGCCGCCCGCGCCGCCATTGGGCAGCGCAAACACCCGTGCGCCGTCGTTCTGATAAGTCGACAGGCGGCAATGCTCGCGCCAGATCTCGGCGGGGCGGTCATAGGCGAAGGGAGTCTTCCACCCCATGCGCCGCGCGACTTCCTTGACGATCCACCAGTCGGGTTTGGCCTCGCCCGGCAGCGGGAAGAGCGCGCGCTGGCGGCTGATCGTGCGGTCGGAATTGGTGACCGTGCCATCCTTCTCGCCCCATGCGGCGGCGGGCAGACGGACATGCGCGAATTCGCCGGTGTCGGTGCGCTCCATCACGTCGCTGACCACCACGAAGGGGCAGGCGGCGAGCGCGTCGCGGACCCGGCCCGCATCGGGCATCGACACGGCGGGGTTGGTCGCCATCACCCACAAAGCCTTGATCCGCCCCTCATCGATCGCGCGGAACAGGTCGACGGCCTTGAGCCCCGGCTTCTCGGCGATCGACGGCGACGCCCAGAAACGCTGCACACGCTCACGATTCTCCGGCGCGAAGTCCATGTGCGCGGCGAGGGTGGAGGCGAGTCCCCCTACCTCGCGCCCGCCCATCGCATTGGGCTGGCCGGTGATCGAGAAGGGCGCCGCACCCGGCTTGCCGATCCGGCCGGTGGCGAGGTGGACGTTGATGATCGCATTGCCCTGGTCGGTACCGCTGATCGACTGGTTCACCCCTTGGCTAAACAGGGTGACGGTGCGCGGGTTCGCGGCGAACAATTCGTAGAAACGCCTGAGGTCTGATGGCGGCACGTCGCAGACGCGCGCCACCGACCACAGGTCGCTTCCCTCTCCTAACTTGTCCCAGAAATCGTTGGGCACCGCGACATGCGCGTCGAGATAGTCTTGATCGATCGCCCCCGCCTCGCGGCACCATTGCAGCAGCCCATTCATCAGCGCGACGTCGCTGCCGGGGCGGATGGGCAGGTGGAGATCGGCTTCCTCGGCGGTCTCGGTGCGGCGCGGGTCGATCACGACGAGCTTGGCGCCCGCTTCGCACCGCGCGCGGACGCGCTGATAGACGATCGGGTGGCACCAGGCGGTGTTGGAGCCGACCAGCACGAACAGGTCGGCGGCGTCGAGATCGTCATAGCTCGCGGGGACGACATCCTCACCGAACGCGCGGGTGTGAGCGGCGACCGCGCTCGACATGCACAGGCGCGAATTGGTGTCGATGTTGGCCGAGCCGATGAAGCCCTTCATCAGCTTGTTGGCGACATAATAATCTTCGGTGAGCAGCTGGCCGGAGACGTAGAAGGCGACGCTGTTGGGGCCGTGCTGGGCGACGGCGTCGCGGAAGCGTTTGGCGACGAGGTTGAGCGCCTTGTCCCAGCTTGCGCGCTTCATCCCGATCATCGGGTGGAGCAGGCGGCCCTCGAGGCCGACCGTCTCGCCGAGATGCGTGCCTTTCGAGCAGAGCCGGCCATGATTGGCGGGATGATCCGGATCGCCCTCGATCCGCACTTCGCGCGGGCCGGCGACGGTCGCGCGGATGCCGCAACCGACGCCGCAATAGGCGCAGGTGGTGCGGATGGGTTCGGGGGAGGTCATGGGTTTGCCCATTCCTCCCCTTCAGGGGAGGCGGCATCGCGCAGCGATGACGGAGGGGCCGCCGCGCAGGCGGCGGAAACGGTGCGACCGAGTACCGCCCTCTGCGGGGCGGCCCCTCCACCACCGCCTTCGGCGGCGGTCCCCCTCCCCCTCCGGGGGAGGAATTGAAGATTTTCGCTCACGCGACCCCCGCGAGCGCCTCGGCGCGGGCGATCAGGATGCGGCCGCCGTCGATCTTCACCGGAATCACCGGCACGCAGCCCTCGTCGCCGCCCAGCGCCTTGCCGGTGACGAGCGAGATGCGCCAATTGTGCAGCGGGCAGGCGACCGAGGTGTCGTGGACGATGCCCTGGCTGAGCGGCCCCTGTTTGTGCGGGCATTTGTTGACCAGCGCATGGACCGATCCGGTCGCGGTGCGGAAGATCGCGATCTCCTCGCCGCCATGCACGGGGAGGGTGCGTGCGCCCATTGCAGGGAGCTGGTCCACCGGACCGATATCGAGCCACTCGGCGTCCATTACTCTGCTCCCACGACCGCGAAGGGCCGGATTTCTGCGATATGCTGGTGAAGCTCGCGCTCGGCGCCCGCGGCGCGCTCGGCCCAGGGGTCCTTCTGGAGATGGCGCTGGGATTCGTGGAAGCGTTCCTTGAGCGCCTCGCGGCCCTCTTCATCCTCGACGATACGCGACTTGATGTATTCGAGCCCGACGCGCTCGACCCAGGGCGCGGTGCGGTCGAGGTAACGCGCTTCCTCGCGGTAGAGCTGGATGAAGGCGGCGCAGTAATCGAGCGCCTCCTGCTCGGTCGCGACCTTGCACAGCAGGTCGGTACCGCGCAGGTGGATGCCGCCATTTCCGCCGATATGCAGCTCGTACCCCGAGTCGACGCAGATCACGCCGAAGTCCTTGATCGTCGCCTCGGCGCAGTTGCGCGGGCAGCCTGACACTGCGATCTTGAACTTGTGGGGCATCCATGAGCCCCAGGTCATCTGCTCGGTCTTGATGCCGAGACCCGTGGAGTCCTGCGTGCCGAAGCGGCACCATTCGGACCCGACACAGGTCTTCACTGTACGCAGCGCTTTGCCATAGGCATGGCCCGAGACCATGCCCGCGGCGTTGAGATCGCCCCAGATCGCGGGAAGGTCCTCCTTCTTGATGCCGAACAGGTCGAGCCGCTGACCGCCGGTGACCTTGACCATCCGCGCGCCATATTTGTCGGCGGCGTCGGCGATCGCGCGCAACTCGTTCGGCGTGGTGACGCCGCCCCACATGCGCGGGACGACCGAATAGGTGCCGTCCTTCTGGATGTTGGCGTGCATCCGCTCGTTGACGAAGCGGCTCTGCGGGTCCTCGACATGCTCGCCGGGCCAGGCGCAGAGTAGGTAATAGTTGAGCGCCGGGCGGCACGAGGAGCAGCCGTCGGGGGTGGACCAGTTGAGCGCCTGCATCACCTGGGGGATGACCTTGAGCTCCTGTGCGACGATCTCACGTCGGACATCGTCGTGGGTGAAGCTGGTGCATTTGCACATCGTCTTGGGGCCCGACTGGACGTCGTCGCCGAGGCTGAGCGCGAGCAATGTCTCGACCAGCCCGGTGCACTGGCCGCAGCTCGCCGAGGCCTTGCAGGTGCCGCGGACGGCATCGAGGCTGTGCGCGCCCTTGCCGATGCAGGCGACGACCTGACCCTTGGAGACGCCGTTGCAGCCGCAGATTTCCGCATCGTCGGAAAGCGCCGCAACGGCCGCCTTAGGGTCCGCTTGCCCCCCTCCGGAGGCAAAGGCCTGGCCGAAGATGAGATAGTCGCGGACGTCGGACACATCCTCCTGCTTCTTGAGCAGGTCGAAGTACCAGCTGCCGTCAGTGGTATCGCCGTAGAGGACGGCGCCGATGATGCGGTCGTCCTTGACGACGACGCGCTTGTACACGCCGCGCGCGGCGTCGCGCAGAACGATGTCCTCACACCCCTCGCCGCCCGAGAAATCGCCCGCGGAAAAGACGTCGAGGCCGGCGACCTTGAGCTTGGTCGAGGTGACCGATCCGCGATAGCCGGTGGGGCTTTCGGTCATGTGATCAGCCAGCGCGCGGCACATGTCCCAGAGCGGCGCGACGAGGCCATAAACGTTGCCGTCATGCTCGACGCACTCGCCGACCGCGAGCACATCGGGGTCGGAGGTGACCATATGGTCGTCGACCTTGATCCCGCGCCCGACCTCCAGCCCCGCATCACGCGCGAGGGTGGTGGAGGGGCGGATGCCCACCGCCATGACGACGAGATCTGCGGGGATTTCGGTGCCGTCCTTGAGCTTGACCCCCTCGACATAGGTCTCGCCCATGATCGCGGCGGTGTCGGCACCGGTGAGGATGGTCTGGCCGCGCGCCTCGAGCGCCTGCTTGAGCAGCCAGCCGGCGGCCTCATCGAGCTGACGTTCCATCAGGGTGGGCATGAGGTGGAGGACGGTGACCGTCATCCCGCGCAGGCTGAGGCCATGCGCGGCCTCCAGCCCCAGCAGGCCGCCGCCGATCACCACCGCACTGCCGCCCTTATCCGCGGCGGCGAGCATGGTGTTGACGTCGTCCATGTCGCGGAAACTGATCACGCCGGGCAGGTCCTTGCCCGGCACCGGAATGATGAACGGGTCCGATCCGGTGGCGATCAGCAGCTTGTCGTAGCTGGTAACGATGCCGCCGCGCGAGGTGACGGTCTTGGCCGCGCGGTCGATGCCGATGACGGGATCGCCGGCGATCAGGTCGATGCCGTTCTCGACATACCATTCAGGGGTGTTGATGACGATGTCGTCGAACGCCTTCTCCCCCGCGAGGACGGGGGAGAGCATGATGCGGTTGTAGTTCACCCGCGGCTCGGCGCCGAAGATGGTGACGCGGTAGCGCGCGGGATCGCGGGCGAGGATCTCCTCGACCGCGCGGCAGCCGGCCATGCCGTTCCCGACCACGACGAGATGCTCGCGCGTATCGTCCTCTGCGCGCGCGATGCGTTGCAATTCCATCAGATCGTCCAGTCCAGTTGCAGCCAGAATTTTTGCGTGTCGGTGGCGAACAGCTCCGCTTGGTAGTCGGCGAAGCGGACCGAGGCGGTGGTCTTGCCGAACTTCGCCGTGGCGAGGAGGTTGAGCTCATCGCCATAATGGCGGGTCAGGCGGTCGCTCTCGTAGCGGTGCCATGCGGCCTGAAAGGTCACGCCCTTGGCCGGGCCGATCGCCTTCCAGCCCCAGCCCGCGCTGACATAGAGGTCGCGTACCCCGTCAGGCGGCGTGGTGAGATATTTGTCCGCCCAGCCCTGGAACTTGAACAGCGTGCCGGTCGGGGTCTGGAAGCTGGTGAGGGCGATGCCATCGTCGGCGCCCAGGACTTCATAGCCGACACCAAGCTTGGGACCGTTCAGGTCAAGCGCGACGTCCGCCAGCCAATAGTCCGCGGCATAGTCGTTGGGATTGCGATGATGATCGGACTGGCGGGCGTGGCTGAACTGATAGGCCAGCTTGGCCTTGCCGATCGGGTGCGTTCCCGCGAGCCGCACGCCGAAGGTCTTGCTCGACAGGCGGAAGCCTTGCACCGCAGCCTCGTCCTGATCGACCCAATAGCCGAAGCCGGTGAGCGTGCCGATCGGGGTGGCATAGCTCAAATTGGCGAAGATATTGTCGCCGCTCACCGCGCGCTGGCGGGCGCCGGTGCCGTCGACGCCCCAGATGGTGCGCACCGCCCAGGCATAGGTAAGGTCGGCCTTGAGGCCCTTGAGCGGGGTGACTTCGGCGCGGACGGCATCGAAGGTCTGGGCGTTCTGGCGGAAGGCGGCGTTGCCGACGAAGCGCTCGTCATCCAGGCCGATGCGCTGGCGGCCTGCTGTCACCGTAGCGAACGGAAGCTTGAGGCCGAGCTGCGCGCGGTAGATCGCGACATTCTGCGGGTCGCCGATCAGCGGCCGGGTCGCGGCGCCGTGGAGCCCGTCATAATAGTCGCCCGCGACGGCGAGGTTGCCCTGCGCCTCGACCAGCGCAGTGAGCGGGCCGCTGGTTGCCTGCACCCCGGCGCGGACGCGGAGGGTGACGGCTTCGGAGTCGAGCGCCAAGCCGTCTTGGTCGGCCTGCTCGTAGCGCAACCGGGCTTCGGCGAGCGGCTTGAGGGTCTGGGCGGTGGCGGGCATTGCCGCCACCAGCCCAGCGAAGAGAAACACGTTGCGCATCAGATTTTCACTCCCCCAGCAGCGCCCCAAGTCGAGCGCCACTTGCCCTTTACCAGCGTCAGGCCGGCGAGCGCGACCACCGCTAGCCCCGCGAAGATCAGGAAGCCGCCGGAGAAGCTGCCGGTCCATTGCTTGGCGAGGCCGAGCGAGGAGGCGAGGTAGAAGCCGCCGACGCCGCCTGCCATGCCGACGAGGCCCGTCATCACGCCGATCTCGGCCGAGAAGCGCTGCGGCACGAGCTGGAACACCGCACCGTTGCCGGTGCCGAGCGCGAGCATGGCGAGGACGAAGAGCAGCAAAGCGGTCGCGAAATTCTCGGCCAGGCTGACGCCGACCAGCGCGAAGGCGGCGAAGATGAACACCGCGGTGAGCGCCTTCACCCCGCCGATCGCGTCGGCGAGCGCGCCGCCGAGGGGGCGGACCAGCGACCCGGCGAAGACGCAGGCTGCGGTGGCGTAGCCCGCCTGGATGGTGGTGAGGCCGAAGCGGTCGGTGAAGTAGATCGGCAGGCTGGCGGCGAGGCCGACGAAGCCGCCGAAGGTGACGGCGTAGAAGCCCATCAGCCACCAGCTGTCGGCCACCTTGAGCGGCTGGAAATAGTCCTTGAGCGACTTGGCGGGCGGGCGGCCCGGCGCGTCCTTCGCCATGATGATATAGGCGATCAAGACGAGGGTGAGCGGGATGCAGGCGAGGCCGAGCACGCCGTTCCAGCCGAAGATCTTGGCGAGCGCGGGGGCGAACAGCGCGGCGAGCACGGTGCCCGAATTGCCCATGCCGGCAAGGCCCATCGCCTTGCCCTGGTGCTCGGGCGGATACCACCGGCTGGCAAGGGGGAGGGCGATCGCGAAGCTGGCGCCCGCGAAACCTAGAATCACGCCGAGGGCGAGCGTGCCGGCGAAGCTGGTGACCCCGGCCATCCAGGCGATGAATAGGCCGGCGATCACGATCACCTGGCTGATCGTGCCCGAGCGCTTGGGGCCGATGCGATCGACCAGCAGCCCGTTGACGACGCGAAGGATCGCACCGGCGAGCGTCGGCACCGCGACCATCAGGCCCTTCTCGGCCGGTGTGAGCGCCAGCGTCTTGGCGATCTCCGGCGCGAGCGGTCCCAGGATCACCCAGACCATAAAGGCGAGGTCGAAATAGAGGAATGCGGCGATCAGCGTGGGCGTATGCCCACTCGACCAGAAGCTCGATTTGGGGGACGTGTTCGCGTCCAGATATGTGGTTGCCATCTTCTGTCCCCGTTCGATGGACAAGAAAAAGCCGCCAGAACGGCGGCCATGACGGCGCGTTCTGGCGGCTTCGTTGCCTGTTTCGGTTGATGGAGCGTCGTGCCCCGGCCCGTTGCGATCCGGCTCCCCCCGTTGGAAACCTAACCGCGTGATTCTGCCCCGGCGTCCTTGCCGAGTCAGATGAAGCTGCCCGATTCGTCGAGGTGCGGCAAGCGTTTTCTTCGCAGGTGCAATAATTTTAGCTGCGCCGCGTTACGGCAGCGTGGCCAGATATCCGGGGATATCCTCGGGATCGAAGGCGCGGCGATCGAAGAAGCGGTCGGCTCCCAGGACGAGGCGCCCCTGCACCGATCCGGCGCCGATCGGTTCGTCCAGCCCGCCCTCGAGCTTCGAGCTGGCGCCAGGCAATGGCGCGCCCGATCCCGTCAGTGCTTCGCGGTAGAGATCGGGGCGGAAGGTGCTCGCGGCGGTCGCTGCGTCGGCGTCCGAATAGGGGAGGCTGTCCCACCGCGCCATCTGCGAATAGAGCCACGCTGCCTGGCTGCGCCACGGGAAGTTGGCAGCCTCGCGGTACTGGAACATGAAGTCGGGATAATGGATCGGCGGCCCGCCGGGGACGAGGCGGATGCGATCGGTGATCGCGCGCAGGATCGCGTCGCGCGAGGCATCGAGATAGGCTGGACCGGCGAGGATGTCCGCGCTTTGCTCGGCCGTCTCGGGACGCACAAAATGTGCGGCCGCAGCGTGGAGCGCGCGGACCAGCCGCAGCACGGCGTCGCGCCGCTCGTCGACGACCTCGCCGCGCAGCGCCAGCACCTTCTCGACCCCGCGCCGCCAAATCTGCGCGGTGGCGAGCGCGATGCGGCCGACCCCGCGATCGACTGCAATCGAATTCCACGGCTCGCCGACGCAGATGCCGTCGACCTCGCCTGCCGCGAGCGCATCGGCAGCGAAGGGCGGGCTGGTTACCGTGATCTCGACATCCGCGTCAGGCCGGATGCCGACTCCGGCGAGCCAGTAGCGGAGCATATAGTTGTGGCTGGAATAGCGGTGGACCACGCCGAAGCGGAGGCGCCGACCTTCGGCCGCACGCAGTTGCGCGACTTGCCTGAGCGCTGCGCCGACCGCGATTGGGTCGCCGAGCGCGTCGCGCAGGCCGACGGCTTGAGCCAGTGCGGTCGAGAAGGTGATCGCATTGCCATTGAGCCCAAGCACGAAGGGCACCGCCATCGGCACCGCCGGCCGGTCGCGGCCGAGCGCGGTGGCGATCGCGAGCGGGGCGACCATGTGCGCCGCGTCGGTATGGCCGTAGAGCAGCCGGTCGCGCACCGTCGCCCAGGTCATGTCGCGGACCAGTTCGAGCGACAGCCCCTCGGCCTCGGCAAAGCCGAGCTCGTGCGCGAGGATCGGCAGCGCGGCATCGACCAGCGGGAGAAAGCCGACGCGCAAAGTTTCGCTGGTCATGGCAGGTCTCCCATCAGCGCTTCGCTGGTGACGATCGCCTCGGCGATCTCCACGATGCGGCGGTTGGTGCGCATCGCTTGGCCGCGCAACAACGCATAGGCGGCAGGCTCGTCGATCCCGCGGCGCTTCATGAGGATCGACTTGGCGCGATCGATCGTCGCGCGTTCGGCGAGCGCGTTCTTGGCTTCATCCAGCTCGCGCTGGAGCCGTGAAAAGGCCTGGAAGCGGCGCACGGCGAGATCGAGCACCGGCTTGATGCGCTGTTTCGACAGTCCGTCGACGACATAGGCCGAGACGCCCGCGTCGATCGCCGCGCCGGTCGCCTCGGCATCGCTCTGATCGACGAACATCGCGATCGGCCGGCCAAGCACTCGCGACATGGCGAAGAAATCCTCGAGCACGTCGCGGCTTGGATTTTCGAGATTGACCAGCACCACTTCCGGCGCCGCCGCCTCGATCTGCGCGGCGAGGGGCCCGGCAGGGTCGATCAGCGCCAGATCCTCGAGCCCGGCCTCGCGCAGGCCGTCGGAAATGATCGCCGCGCGCGTCTGGCTGGTATCGATGATCGCGATCCGCATCGCGCTCGCTTACGCAATAATGCTGCGTTGCACCAGAGAATAAGGTTCCATTTGTTTCAAACGAAACCGATCCGGGATGGAGGTTTCGGTACGGGCGTAAGAGGCTCGCATCGCTGGACATTCGGGGCGGCGTGGAGAGCGCGGGCAGCAGGTGAAACCGAATCCGAGCACCGGCGCTTCGAAGAAGCTGGGGCCGGTGTAGAGCACAGCGACCTCGCGCAATGGCTCCGGAACGGATGTACATTCACCCACGTTCCCGTAATGATCGTCTAACGTTCCCGCGCGGTGCCACGCGGTGGGAACGTCAGATGCAGTTCGCGAATCATCTCTTCTACGGTGACAATCTCGACGTCCTGCGCGCGCATTTTCCGGACGAGAGCGTCGATCTCGTCTATCTCGACCCGCCGTTCAATTCGAACGCGAACTACAACATCCTGTTCCGTTCGCCGACCGGCGTGGCGGAGGCGGAGGCGCAGGTCGAGGCGTTCGAGGATACGTGGCACTGGAACGATGTCGCCGAGGATGCCTTCGACCAGGCGATGCAGAGCGGCTGCATGCGGGCGTTCGACCTGCTCAACGCGATGCGCGCGTTCCTCGGCGAGAACGACATGATGGCGTATCTCGCGATGATGGCGATCCGGCTGATCGAACTGCACCGGGTGCTCAAGCCCACCGGCAGCCTCTATCTCCACTGCGATCCGACCGCGAGCCACTATCTCAAGCTGTTGGCGGACGGCGTGTTCGGCGCCGAACGGTTCCGCAACGAGATCACCTGGAAGCGCACCTCGGCGCACAGCGACGGCGGGCGCTATGGGCGCAACACCGATATCATCCTGTTCTATTCGAAGGGCGCGAAGCCGGTGTGGAACCCGCAATTCACGCCCTATGACCGCAACTATGAAGCCCGCTTCCGCAACCGCGACCCCGACGGGCGGCTGTGGATGGACGACAACCTCACCGCCAAGGGGCTGTCGGGCGGCGGCTATCATTATGAGTATAGGGGCGTGCATTCCTATTGGCGGATGCCGGTCGAGACGATGGAGCGGCTCGACCGCGAAGGGCGGCTGCACTTCACGCGCAACGGCGGCATCCGGCTGAAACGTTATCTCGACGAGGCGCGCGGACTGCCGGTGCAGGCGCTGTGGAGCGACATCCCGGCGATCAACTCGCAAGCGCAGGAGCGGCTCGGCTATCCGACGCAGAAGCCGATCGCGCTGCTCGAGCGGATCATCGCCGCCTCGTCGAACGAGGGCGATGTGGTGCTCGATCCCTTTTGCGGCTGCGGCACCGCGATCCACGCCGCGCAGAAATTGGGGCGGCGCTGGGCGGGGATCGACGTCACGCATCTCGCAATCAGCCTGATCGAGCGGCGGATGAAGGCGGCGTTTCCTGGCATTGCGCTCAATGTCGAGGGGACGCCGCGCGACCGGGCCTCGGCCGAGGATCTGGCGCGGCGCGACCCCTATCAGTTCCAGTGGTGGGCGGTGTCGATGATCGATGCCATGCCCTTTGCCGGGCGGCGCAAGGGACCGGACGGGGGGATCGACGGGATCATCTATTTCAAGCCCGAGCGCCAGCGGACGGCGAGGGCGCTGGTGTCGGTCAAGGGCGGCGAGCATGTCGGGGTGAAGGTGGTGCGCGACCTGCATTCGGCGATGGAGCGCGAGAAGGCGCCGATCGGGGTGATCGTCAGTCGCACGCCGCCCTCCGCGCCGATGCTGCGCGAAGCGGCCGCGGTGGGGCGGTTCCACTCCGAAGCGACCGGGCGGAGCTATGCCCGGATGCAGATCCTGACGGTCGACGAGCTGTTCGACGGCCGCCGCCCGGACATACCGCTGGTCGATCCGGCGGCGGCGTTCCGCAGCGCGCCGCGCGAGACGGAGGTGCAGGCGCAACTGCTGTAGCACGTCGCTTCCCATCCGTCGGCTTCGACCCTAAACCCGCCGGCGATGACGGGCGCCTCCTCCCAGCCGATCCCCGCCGCGACGCTGATCGTGATGCGCGAGCGCGCTGCGGGGCAGCCGGAGCTGCTCGTCGTCGAGCGATCCGCAGCGATGCGCTTTGCTGGCGGGGCGCTGGTCTTTCCGGGCGGGCGAGTCGATCCAGGCGACCGCGCGTTGGCGGCGTTGCATCCGGGCGATCCCGATGACCTCGCCGCGCGGATCGCCGCGATTCGCGAGATGATCGAGGAAGCGGGGCTGGCGGTGGGCATCGCGGGGATGGCTGACATCGAGGGTGTCCGCGCGGCGCTCTACGGCGGGACGCCAGTGGGCGAAGTGCTCGCCGGGGGCGATCTCGACCTTAATGCGCTGGTGCCCTTTGCGCGCTGGCTGCCGCCCGGCGACGTGTCGCACAAGGTGTTCGACACGCGCTTCTATCTGGCGCGATGGCCCGAAGATGCGGCCGAAGCGGTGGTGGACGGGAACGAGAATGTCCGATTGTTGTGGGCGACCGCGCAAGAGGTGCTGGATGCCGCCGACGCCGGCAAGGCGCGGATCATCTTTCCGACGCGGCGCAACCTCGAGCGGCTGGCGCAGCTCGGCAGCTTCGCGGAGGCGGTGGCGGACGCGCGGGCGCATCCGGTGGAGCCGATCACCCCCTGGGTCGAGACGCGCGGCGGCGAGGAGCGGCTCTGCATCCCCGAGGGGCTCGGCTATCCGGTGACCTCGCAGGTGATCGGAACGGCGCTGCGGGCATGAAGCTGCTCCGCAACAGCCTGGCGGCGATCGTAGTGGCGGCGCTGCTGCTGACGCTGGTGCTGCTGCTCTATGCACTGGTCCGCAACCGGCCGCAGGACCTGCCCTGGACCGAGCTCGATCTGGGCAAGCCGGTGGGACTGTTCACCGGCCGCAAGCTGGCCGGGCTGACCGAGGATTTCCCCGCATGCCGCAAGGCGCTCGACAAGGCGGGAGTGCGCTACACCGCGCTGGCACCGCTGAGCGAGCAGGGCGGGGAATGCGGCTATGCCGATGTCGTGCGGTTCGCGCCGGGCGGGGCGCGGCGGATCCGGTTTGCGCCGGGTGATCTGGGTGTTTCCTGCCCGGTCGCGGCGGCGCTGGCGGTGTGGGAATGGGAGGTGGTGCAGCCCGCGGCGCGCCGTACCTTCAACCAGCGCGTCACCGAGATCGAGCATTTCGGCAGCTACAATTGCCGGCGGATGTACAATCGCGAGGGGGCGAGCTGGAGCGAGCATTCGACCGCCGATGCGGTGGACGTCGCGGCGTTCCGCCTTGCTGACGGAACGCGGATCACGCTGGTCGGCGATTGGGCGGGGAGGGGGCAGAAGGCGCGCTTTCTGCGCGAGGTGCGGGACGGGGCGTGCAGCCTGTTCTCGACCGTGTTGTCGCCGGACTACAACGCCGCGCATCGCGATCACTTCCACCTCGACCAGGCGGAACGCGGGGAGATGGGGTGGCGAGCCTGCCGCTAGGGCAGACCCGCCGGGAGAAACCTCAATTGGGCAGCGGCTCGGTGCCGACCTTTTCCACCCATTGCGGGAAGAAGGCCGGCTGACGGTTCGACCAGCCCGACGCGGTCGCCGCGGCCTCGCTGATCGACTGGAGCAGCTTGCGCCGCAGGTCCGGATGGAGATGCGGCAGCGCCGCCGCAGCACAGAAGGCCGCGGGCAGCCATGGCCGCACCTCCGCGCCGATCAGCCGCTCGTAGAGGAAGCGATAGGCCGAGAAGCCGGTGAGCCGGCCCTGCCCCAGATCGAAGGCCGAGACGGTGACGAGCGGCGCCATGAACGGCTCCATCGCATCGAGCCCGCTGTCGTCGGGGATCAGTGCGCGAATCTCGGGAAGCCGGTCGTACATATGCGCCTGGGCACGGATGCTGGCGGCCTCGACCACGTCGCGCGACCAGCGCTCCATGGCGTCGTTGCGCTCGAGCCCGACATCGAGCGAGCGGCGGATATACCGCTGCGTCGCCGCGGCGAACCCGGCGAATTCCTTCATCTCGGCCAGCGTCATCGCGCCTTCGGCCGGCTTACTTCGTGCGCTCATTCTCCTTCACTCCCACCCCACTCGACTCCTTCACGGCGGAGGATGCCCCAGGATGGTTAACGCTACCCTTAACCCCGCGTCGTCCGCCGTTCAGACAAGGAATCACAGATGGTTTTGCGTTGCAACATTGGTTGCGGCGAATTGAGGGACGGCGAGTGAAAACAGATGTGGATCGAGGCTTTCGGGCAACAAATATGAATCAGGGCCGTAACGGTCGGCGAGGTCCAAAGCTTACGAAGTTGACAGTGGCGGTTGACAGAATCGAGGGGTTTCGCGGCAGCTGTCAACTTCGTGCGCGGCGGCGAAAAACGGCGGAATTCCGCCATGATTGGTGGTTTGCCGCGCGTGAAATACGGATCGAGGCGGTTGACACTGTCAAAGAGCGAAGCAGGGGCGAGCACAGCAAGTGAAATCCAACATTGCAAGCTTCCTGCACAGCCGATCTCGCTGACGCAGCCCGGCAAAATGCCAATCGTCGCCGCGGCGAAACGATTCATCGGATATCGGCGGCGGCGCTCTAGGATCGACGGAACCATTCTGCCACGAACCCTGCATCGAGATTCGGGGTCTGAAGGGGGCCACCATGAAAGCCAAGGTTCTTGCGGCGCGATTCGCGCTGATGGCAGCGCTTTGCCTGGCGACGATCGCCCCCGCCAACGCGCAGTTCTGGCAGTGCGTCCCCTATGCACGCATGATCTCCGGCATTCAGATCCATGGCAACGCGCACACCTGGTGGGCGCAGGCGGAAGGCCGCTACGAGCGCGGCCGCGAGCCGGTCGAAGGTTCGGTGATGTCGTTCGCGGCGACCCAGCGCATGCGCCTCGGCCATGTCGCGATGGTCTCCAAGGTACTGAGCGACCGCGAAGTGCTGCTGACCCACGCCAACTGGTCGCGCCGCGGCGGGATCGAAAAGAATGTGATCGCGGTGGACGTGTCCGAGAAGGGCGACTGGAGCCGCGTCAAGGTGTGGTTCGCGTCGAACGGCGGGCTCGGCACCTCGACCTATCCGGTCAACGGCTTCATCTATACCGGCAAGGCGCCGGCGATCGAGCCCGAGGAAGCGCCGTTTGGCGGCGTGACGATCGCGGCGATCGATCTCGAGAAGTTCGGGATCACGACCGCGATGCAGAAGTAAGGCAAGCCGGTCCCTTCACTTCATCGTCATCCCGGCCCTGTGCCGGGATCCACTGCGCCTCTCGCGAGCCGCGCGAGATTGAGCACCATCGCTTGCCTCCCGGTGGACCCCGGCACAAGGCCGGAGTGACGGGTTTGGTTTCAGACCGTTGCCTTCACCGCGGCATTTCGTTTGCGGGAAGCCGGGACAACGCTATTCTCGATCCCGCGGGCGGGCGTCCATAACGGGAGCAGAGCCATGTCGGTTGCGAAGGTCATCGAGGTCATCTCCAGCTCGAGCGAGAGCATCGAGCACGCGATCCGCGACGGTGTCGCCAAGGTCGGCGAGACCGTGCAGAATATCGAGAGCGTCTGGGTCAAGGACACCAAGGGCGTGGTGCGCGACAACAAGGTCGTCGAATGGCGCGTGATCCTCGCCGTGACCTTCGTCGTCAAGTGACGCGGACGATGGTCGTCAGGCCGGCCTGAACGTCATCGCCAAGCCATTCATGCAATAGCGCTTGCCGGTCGGCGGCGGGCCGTCGTCGAACACATGGCCGAGATGCCCGCCGCAGCGGCGGCAGAGCACCTCGGTGCGCGGCACGCCGATCAGATAGTCGGTGCGGGTGCGGATCGCGTCCTTGAGCGGGGCGTAGAAGCTCGGCCAGCCGGTGCGGCTGTCGAATTTGGTGCGCGAGCTGTAGAGCGGCAGGCCGCAGCCGGCGCAGGCGAAGATGCCCGCGCGCTTCTCCTTGTCGAGCGGGCTGGTGAAGGGGCGCTCGGTCGCCGCCTGCCGCAGCACGCGATATTGCGCGGGGGTAAGGCGCTTGCGCCATTCGGCATCGGTGAGGGTGAACTCGAACCGCTGCGCGGCCTCGGATTCGGCCGAGGTGCAGCCGAAGGTGACGGCGATGCCGCCGGTGCCGGCGAGGGCGAGCAGGTGGCGGCGAGTGAGCGGCATGGGCATCCTTTCGGCGACGCATGGGCTACGAAAGATCGAAGACGCAGCCGCGTCAAGGATGCGACGCTATTCGGCGATCAGCATCCTCTCGGGATCGACAGATCTGTCCCGGGCAATCGGCGCGTTCTCGTCCGAAGGCGGCCATATCGCGCGAATCCGCTCTTCATAGAGGCTGGCCATGCCCTGGTGCGCGATACGTGCCTCGGCACATTGCGCCGCACCCGCGCACATCAGAGCAACCTGTTGGCGATGAAGAAGTTCGTTGAGATCCATGATCTGCCCCTGCAACTGTAAGCGGGAGCGCGACGGTCTCTCAGCCGCTGAAGCCTACGATCAGTATCTTTCAGCGATGACCTATAGATGGAGCGGGAGCGTGATTTTTCAAGGTGCGCGCCAGTCCTGGGCTGTATC
The DNA here is from genome assembly GCF_026107375.2 of Sphingomonas sp. BT-65. Lineage (NCBI taxonomy): Bacteria > Pseudomonadati > Pseudomonadota > Alphaproteobacteria > Sphingomonadales > Sphingomonadaceae > Sphingomonas > Sphingomonas sp. BT-65. Next base: position 1,462,669 of record NZ_JAPCIA010000001.1, on the reverse strand, counting down.
GACATTCCGACATTCCTCCCCGGAGGGGGAGGAATGAACTGGCCTCGATCCTGAATGTCGATACGCCCTCGCTCACCCCACGCGAAATGACGACACGGCCTCAGTAGCGGCTGAGCTCCACCGGCATCTTCTTGTAGCCATGGACGAAGCACGCGGATACGCGCTCCGGCTCCGCTACGACATTGGGGCGCAGGCGGCGCTTGGCCATCTCCTCCATCAGCACGCCGATCTGCAGCTCGGCGAGGCGCGCACCCACGCAGCGGTGGATGCCGTGACCGAAGGCGAGGTGGCGGCGGGCGTTGGCGCGATCGACGATGATCTCGTCGGGGCGCTCGAACACGGTCTCGTCGCGGTTGGCGGAGAGATACCAGAGGACGAGCTTGTCGCCCTCGGCGATCTTCTGGCCCATCAACTCGGTATCCTGGGTCGCGGTGCGGCGCATATGCGCGAGCGGGGTCTGCCAGCGGATGATCTCCTGGCAGACATTGGGGATCAGCTCGGGATTGGCTTCGAGCTTGGCGCGCTCGTCGGGGAACTGCTCGAGCGCCCAGGCATAGGCGCTCATCGAATTGCGCGTGGTGTCGTTGCCGCCGACGATGAGCAGAATGAGGTTCCCGAGGAACTCCATCTGATCCATCTCCGCCATCGCGTCCGAATGGATCATCATCGAGATGAGGTCGGGCGTCGCCTCCTTTCCGACCTTGCTGTTCCACAGTGCGCCGAACTCGGCGGCGCACTGGAACAGGATCTGGCGGCGCTCTTCCTTGCGCACGGGGTCCTTGGCGATCTCGATATCGCCGGCCCAGTCGGACCAGTAGGTGAGCTTGCGGCGCTCCTCCCACGGGAAATCGAAGAGGAGGGCGAGCATCTGCGTGGTCAGCTCGATCGAGACTGTATCGACCCAGTCGAACGTCTCGCCGACAGGGAGCGAATCGAGGATCTCGGCGGTGCGCTGGCGGATGTCGCCGGTCATCCGCACCATCTCGGACGGCGTGAAGGCGGGGGCGACGGTGCGGCGCTGGCCGGTGTGCTTGGGGCGGTCCATCGCGATGAACATCGGCATCTTGATGTCTTCCGGCATCAGGTCGGCGACGGTGATGCCGCCGGCCTGGCTGGAATAGAGTTCGGGGAGCGATTCGACCTCGACGATCGGCTTGTAGGTGGAGATCGACCAATAGGGGCCGAACGCGCTGTTCTCGCAGCGATAGACCGGGGCTTCGGCGCGCAGGCGGCGGAACGGCTCGTGCCAGAGGTCGTCGCGGTAGAGCTCTGGCCGGGTGACGTCGAGCGGATCGACCGCGGGCGCGGCTTCGGGCGCAAGGGTGGCCATGGCTTTACTCTCCCGGAACGCTGTTTGTCCGGGAGAGTGGCTTAACTTACAGGATTGTCAATAGCGGGTTCGACGGGGCGTTTCCGGCCCAGGCGGAGCTTGGGACTGCCCGACTGGAGCACGCCGCGGCGGAAGAGGCGCGCGGCGATGGTGATGGTGACCGCGACCCACGATGCTTGCCATGCCAGCGCCAGGAAATGCGGAAGCAGATCGGGCGCATTGGCGGCGCGGGCGACCATCGCGAAGGGCGAGCTGAACGGGAAGACCTCGGCAGCGGTCGCGATCCCACTCGTCGGGCTCGCGGCCGCAGCGGTGGCGAGCCCGAACATCGCGACCTGGAAGATCGTGATGGGCAGCGACAGCATCTGCAGCTCGCGCTGCGTCGAGGCCTGCGCGCCGATGCCGAGGAACACCGCGCCGAGCAGCATGTACGCCATCACGAAATAGGCGAAGAACAGGAGCCCGAACATCGGCAGCCCCACCGCGGGGCCAACATCGATGAAGGCGGTGGCGACGCGGGTGGGGAGCAAGGTGGTGACGTTGACCGCGACCGTGCCCCAGAAGCCAAGGAACAGGAGCGCGACGCCGAACATGCCGAGGAGCTTGCCGAAGAACACGCTTTCGAGCGGGACTGCGGCAGCGAGAATCTCGATCACCTTGTTCGAGCGCTCCTCGGCCATGGTGCCGACGACCTGGCCGGCGAGCAGCAGGCTGACCATGAACAGTGCGGTGACCGCGAAGAAGGCGGCCTGGCCGTGGCCGCTGGAGGTCGAGCCGGGGCGGGCGATGACGGTCTTGGTCGCTTCGCTGAGCGGCGCGGTGGTGCCGGCGCGCTGGGCGCGGAGCACCTGGTCGGCGAGCTCGGCGAGATAGCTGGCGGAACGCGTGCCGTTGATGCTGTGGAGGATCTGTGGCCGCTCGAGCGGGCCGTACATCACGGCATAGGTGTCGATAGCCTTGCGCTCGAAGATCGCGCGGCCTTGCGCCCGCGGGTTGGCGCCGGGCGCCTCGACGATCAGCTGGGGCGGGCGTTCGCGCTCGCGGAACATGTCGCGGAGCTGGCGGTCGATCGCGATCGCGGTGCGTGCCTGCTCGCCGCTGGCGAGGATCACGATGCGCGCCTTGTCGTCGCCACTCTTGCTCATCGATGCCGCACCGACTCCGCCGATCGCGCCGAAGCCGACCATCATCAGCGGTGCGAGCAGGAAGAGCAGGAAGGTGGGGGTAAACACCGTCGCGACGAAATCGCGGCGGGCGATCGTCATGGTCTGGCGGACGAGGCGGGCGAGACTGCTCATGCCTGCGCCTCCAGCGCTTCGGCTTCCTCCAGCGCCTTGCGGCCGACGATGCGGACGAACACGTCGTGGAGCGACGGACGCTCGATCGACAGGCCCGAGATGCCGTAGCCGGCGTCGATCAGCTTCACCAGCGTGGCCTCGATCCCCTCGTCGGGCAGAGTGAAGCGCCAGCCGTCGCCCTCGGGCGCGGCATCGGCGGGGAGCAGGGCGCGGATGCCCTGGTTCGGATGATGCGGGACATAATGCGCCTTGAAGGGCAAGGTGGCGCGGGCGTCGGCGACGGTGCCCTCGAAGCGCACCTTGCCGCCGGCGATGATGGTGAGCCGGTCGCACAGCCGTTCGGCATGCGCCATGACATGGGTGGAGAAGAGGATCGTCGCGCCGCGGTCGCGCTCGGCGAGGATGAGCTTCTCGAGCCGCTCCTGGTTGACCGGGTCGAGGCCGGAGAAGGGCTCGTCGAGCACGAGCAGGTCGGGCTGGTGGACGACCGAGCCGAGCAATTGCACGAGCTGGGCCATGCCCTTGGAGAGCTTGCGGATCTTCTGGTCGGTGGCGTGGCCGAGGCCGGTGGCCTCCATCAGCGCGACCGCGCGGGTGCGGCCGGTACGCCAGTCGAGCCCGCGCAGCGCGCCCATGAAAGCGATCGCCTGAATGGTCTTCATCGAGGGGTAGAGGCCGCGTTCCTCGGGGAGATAGCCGATGCGGTCGCTGACCTCGCGCGGGCGGTCGTTGCCGAACACGCTGCGCGTGCCGCCATCGGGCTCGATGATGCCGAGCAACATGCGCAAGGTGGTGGTCTTGCCCGCACCGTTGGGGCCGAGCACGCCGTAGATCATGCCCTTCGGCACGGCGATGTCGACGCCATCCACTACGCAGCGGTCGCCGAAGCGCTTGATCAGGCCGGTGGCGCTGACCGCCAGTTCGCTACTCAACAAAATTCCCCTCGCTCACCGGAGCCGTGGTAGCTGGGGGTGATGCATGTAGGCAAGTCACTGGAGGCGGCAATCCGCGAAAAGGCGGTGGAGCTGGGCTTCGCTGCGTGCGGGATCGCGCGTGCCGACGCGGCGCCGCTGGCGGGCGAACGGCTGCGCGAGTGGCTGGCCGAGGGGCGGCACGGCGACATGATCTGGATGGCCGAGCGCGCGCATCACCGCGAGAGCCCGGCGGGGCTGTGGCCCGAGGTGCGCAGCGTGATTTCGCTCGGCATGAGCTATGCGCCCGCCGCCGATCCGCTGGCGCTGGCGGAGGCGGGGGAACGCGGGCGGATCTCGGTCTATGCGCAGGGCGCGGACTATCACGACGTGATGAAGAAGGCACTGAAAGCGCTGGGCCGTTGGCTGGCGGCTGAGGCGGGGTGCGATCTCAAGGTGTTCGTCGACACCGCGCCGGTGATGGAAAAGCCGCTGGCCGAGGCGGCGGGACTGGGCTGGCAGGGCAAGCACACCAACCTCGTCAGCCGCGACCATGGCAGCTGGTTGTTCCTGGGAGCGATCTACACCACGCTGGAGCTGGAACCGGATAGCTCTAGCGGCGGCGGATGCGGATCGTGCGATGCGTGCCGGACGGCGTGCCCGACCGCTGCCTTTCCCGCGCCCTATCAGCTCGATGCGCGGCGCTGCATCTCGTACCTCACGATCGAGCTCAAGGGGCCGATCCCCGAGGAGTTCCGCGAAGCGATCGGCAACCGCATCTATGGCTGCGACGATTGCCTGGCGGTGTGCCCGTGGAACAAATTCGCGGCGGCCGCGGCGGCGAACCTCGCCTTCGCGCCGCGCGCCGAGCTGGCCGCGCCCCAGCTCGCCGAGCTGCTCGCGCTCGACGATGCCGGGTTCCGCCAGGTCTTCTCGGGATCGCCGATCAAGCGGATCGGGCGCGACCGGATGATGCGCAACTGCCTGATCGCGGCGGGGAACAGCGGCGAGGCGGCGCTGCTGCCGGCGGTCGAGGCGCTGCTCGGCGATCCCGACCCGGTCGTAGCGGAGGCTGCGGAATGGGCGCGGAATAAGATAGTACAAGCGGATAGACTGGCGGTGACTCGTTCCTCCCCCGGAGGGAGAGGGGGACCGCCGAAGGCGGTGGAGGGGTAGGTCGCCACAAGCCGACCGGCCCGCGAATGGAGATTACCCCTCCACCAGCTTCGCTGGTCCCCCTCCCCCTCCGGGGGAGGAGTTTTGAGTTACTTCCCCGCGCGGCTCGCCCTGAGCGCGGCGGCACAGCTCGACTGGTCTATCGGCTTGCCGTCGCGCTGGCGCGTCTCGGCGAAGGTGACGGTGGCGTCGCCACGGCCCGATTTGGGCGGATAGAGATAGGCGTCGAGCACGCAGATCGGCCCGCCGAACTGGAGCTTTCGCGCGCTGCCCTCGCTGACGTCGAGCTGCGGGCGGCCGAACTGGGCGATCAGAGCGCTGGCGCTCGCCCCCATCACCGTGGTGAGCGCGGCCATGCCGGGCTGGGGCACCGGAACCGGCGCGGCGCGAACGACCGGGGGCGGGGCGGTCGCACCGCCGCAACCCGCGAGCAGCACGAGCAGCGCGGCGGCGATCGGAACTCTCACTTGACGGTTCTCCGGTGGAACAAGTGCGTCGCCATCGCGGCGCCAAGGACAGGCGCGGCGAGATTGACGAACGGCACGAAGAACAAGGCGGTGCCCGCTGCCCCCAAGATGAAGCGCGAGAGGCGCGTCGCGCTGCGCCAGCGCGCGAGGTCGGCGGCGGGCAAATGGCGCACCGCGACCATGTCGCCGAGATCGCGGCCGAGCAGCCAGCTATTGACGAGGAAGAAGGCGAGCGCGGTGCCGACTCCGGTGACGAGCAGCAGGATGTAGAGCGGGGCGAGCACGAGGTTGACCAGCAATGCGCGGACGGCGGAACGCAGCCCCATGCCGAGCGAGCGCGCGAAGCTGAGGTCGCGCGCGGCAGCGAACTTCGCGGGATAGTGTTTCGCCTCGACCGCGTGGACCACCTCGTCGGCGAAAACGCTGATCACCGCGACTGCGATCGCGCGGAACAGCAGCCACGCGCCGAGCGCGCCGAGCAGCAGCGCGGCGGCCGCGATGAGGCTGGCGATGCTGTCGCTCGCGTCGAAATAATGGGCGATGAGCGCCTCGACCCCGAACCACAACGCGGCGCCGAGCGCCACGAAGATCGCGAGTGTCAGTAGCATCGATTTGACGAAGACGGCGAGGATCCGCTTGTCGCCAAGCTGGCGGATCGAGAGGAGCAGCGCATCGAACATCGCGGTATGGATGGGCCGGGGCCCCGACATAAGTCAACGCGGTTGCGCGCGCGCGCTCGCTCTACTAGGCGCGCGGCAGCCATTACTCCGGAGATCCATGTGACCGCACCCGCCCATGACGTCGTCGCCATCGGCAACGCAATCGTCGACGTCCTCGCCTCGGCCGAGGACAGCTTCATCGACGAGATCGGCGTCGCCAAGGGATCGATGCAGCTGATCTTCTCGCCCGAGGAAGCTGACGCGCTCTACGCCAAGATGGGGCCGGGGCGTGAGGTTTCGGGCGGGTCGGCCGGGAACACCGTGGCCGCCATGGCCGCGCTGGGCGGCCGCTGCGCCTTCATCGGTCAGGTCGCCGACGATCAGCTGGGCGAAGTGTTCGCGCACGACCTGCGCGCCAGCGGCGTCGATTTCGATACGGTGGTGCGCGCGGGGCCGCCCTCGACCGCGCGCTGCTTGATCTTCGTGACGCCCGACGGGCAGCGCACGATGAACACCTTTCTCGGTGCCTCGCAGTTCCTGCCCGAGAAGGCGCTCGACCGCGATCTGATCGCGGGCGGGGCGATCCTCTATCTCGAAGGCTATCTGTGGGACCCCGAGGAACCGCGTCAGGCGATGCGGGCTGCGATCGGGATCGCGCGCGACGCCGGGCGCAAGGTCGCGTTCACGCTGTCCGACGTGTTCTGCATTTCACGCCATGGCGGCGACTTCCGCGCGCTGCTCGCGGATGGCCTGATCGACATCCTGTTCGCCAACGAGAACGAATTGCTGGCGCTGGCCGAGCTCGAGGATTGCGAGGACGCGATCGCCAAGATCAGCCGCCAAGTGCCGGTGCTCGTCGTGACGCGCAGCGAAAAAGGCGCGATCGCGATCGCCAATGGCGAACGCGCAGCGGTGCCGGCCGAGCCGATCGACAAGGTGGTCGACACCACCGGCGCGGGCGACCTGTTCGCCGCGGGCTTCCTGCACGGCCAGGCCCAGGGCTGGAGCCTGGAGAAGTCGCTCAAGCTCGGCGCGGTGTGCGCGGCGGAGATCATCAGCCATTATGGCGCGCGCGCCGAGGTGGACCTGAAGGCGCTGGCGGCGGAAAAGCTGGGCTGATCGCCGAAGCGGACAAGAACAAAGGGGCCGGGAGAGCGATCTCCCGGCCCCTTTTATTTTTGGACGGCGCGGCGGTCAGCGGGTGCCCGGAACCGGCGGGTCGAGATCCTCATATGCCTCCGGCTCATGCACCTCGACGATACCGCGGCCGACATGGCTGTGGTGACGGCTGTAGAGGAAGTAGACGAGCAGGCCGACCGCCGCCCAGCCTGCGAACAGCGTCAGCGTGTAGGCCGACAGGCTGAAGAACAGGTAGAGGCAGCCGAGGATCGCAACGGGTGCGACGATCATCACGGCCGGGGTGCGGAACGGACGCACGCGGTTCGGATCGGTCTTGCGCAGCACCATCACCGCGATCGCCACCATCGCAAACGCGAATAGCGTGCCGGAGTTCGAGATGTCGGCCAGCGCGCCCACCGGGAACAGCGCCGCGAACAGCGCGACGAAGATGCCGGTGATGATCGTGACGACGTGCGGGGTGTTGTACTTGGGATGGACCTTGCTCAGCACCTCGGGCAGCAGGCCGTCGCGGCTCATCACGAAGAAGATGCGGGTCTGGCCGAACATCATCATCAGGATGACCGAGGGCAGAGCGAGGCCCGCGGCAAGGCCGATCAGATTGCCGATCTGGACCCAGCCGATCTGGCGCATCGTCCAGGCCAAAGCTTCCTTCGAGCAGACCACCGCCTGGTTGCCGACATCGGCGCAGGCAGCGGCCATCGCGGTCGCGTTGCCCGGCTCGATGCCCTTGCCGGTTGCGTCCATCAGCGGCTGCGCGCCCACCGTCCCGATGACGCCCGAGGCGACCAGGATGTAGAAGACGGTGCAGATGGCAAGGCTGCCGATCAGGCCGATGGGCATGTTGCGCTGCGGGTTCTTGGTCTCCTCGGCGGCGGTCGAGACCGCGTCGAAGCCGACATAGGCGAAGAAGATCGAAGCCGCGGCGGCGGAGATGCCGGCGAAGCCGAGCGGCGCGAAGGGGATGAACTTGTCGGTCTGGAGAACCGGCAGCGCCAGCACCACGAACACGGTGAGCGCGGTGATCTTGATCACCACCAGGATCGAATTGACGAAGGCGCTCTCCTTGGTGCCGATCACCAGCAGCCAGGTGACCAGCAGCGCGATCAGGCAGGCGGGGAGGTTGATATAGCCGCCCACCGCGATCGCGGTCGAAAGCTCGGCGCTGGGCGCCGCGCCGAAGGCGAGCTGGATATGCGCGATCAGCGCATTGGCGTTGACGATCTCGGACGGCAGCGCGATCCCGAGATATTCTCGAAGTAGTCCGACGAAATAGCCGGACCAGCCGACCGATACGGCGCCTGCCGCGACGGCATATTCGAGCACCAGCGCCCAGCCGACCAGCCAGGCCATCAGCTCGCCCGTCACCGCATAGCTATAGGTGTAGGCAGAGCCCGAGACCGGCACCATCGACGCCATTTCGGAATAGCAAAGCGCCGCCACTGCGCAGACGAACCCGGCAATGACGAAGCTGAGCAGCATCCCCGGACCGGCCTTTTGCGCCGCTTCCGCGGTCAGCACGAAGATGCCGGTACCGATGATGGCGCCGACGCCCAGCATGGTGAGCTGGAAGGCGCCGAGCGACCGGTGGAGCGATTTCTTCTCTGCGGTCGCCAGAATGGCGTCGAGTGGCTTAACGCGCCCAAAAATCATGTGGCTCTTATCCCCCAAGGCGGTGTGGCCGTTGCCATCACCGCGGATACGAAAGCCCGGGAGCCTAAACGCAAATCAGAGGCGCGCAATCCCCCAAGTGCACGGTCTATCGCGCCAGCATTGGACCCAGCGGCTTGCCGGCGAAGATATGGACATGGAGATGCGGCACCTCCTGTCCCGAATTGACGCCGACATTGGCGAGCAGACGGTAGCCGCTCTCGACCGCGCCGGCCGCGCGCGCGACGATTCCGACAGCGCGGACGAAGCCCGCGATCTCGGCATCCGACGCGTTGGCGGAGAAATCGTCCCACGAGACATAGGGGCCGCGCGGGATCACCAGCAGATGGGTCGGCGCCAGCGGATTGATGTCGTGGAAGGCGACGGCATAGTCGTCCTCGTAGACTCGCTTCGAGGGGATTTCGTCGCGCAGAATCTTCGCGAAGATGTTCTGGTCGTCATAGGGCTTGGTGGCGTCAATCGGCATGTCTGCTGCCCTTTTCGTCGATTCCGGAAACGCCTTCGCGGCGGGCGAGCTCGGCGCGGACGTCGTCGAGGCTGAGCCCCATGTCGGCGAGCAGGACGAGCAGGTGGAAAAGCAGGTCCGCCGCCTCGCCGGTCAGGCCTTCGCGATCGTCCTGCACCGCGGCGATCGCAGCCTCGACCGCTTCCTCGCCGAGCTTCTGCGCGATCTTGGCGCGGCCCTTGGCGGTCAGCTTCGCGACATAGGAGGTGGATGGATCGGCGGCGCGGCGCTCGCGGATCACGGCTTCGAGCGTGTCGAGGATGTCGGCGGCCATATCCGCGCAGTCGCGCCACACCGCTTTGGTGTCAATCCTTGGGTTTGCGCTTCCGGCGGCGCATCGCGCGCTGAGCGAGCCAGATGCCGCCCGCGGCCATGGCGGCGAGCGCGAGATCGGACAGTTCGGGCATCGAGCGGTGCGTCACCTCGCCACTGTGCGCGGCGAGCGCGGGCGCGGCGGCGAGCAGGGGGAGGAGAGCGCGGAGCATCATGGGCCGGTTTATGCCGGTCCGGCTGCGAAAGCGTTAACCGTGGCTGCGGACCGGGATTCCAGCGGCGGCGAGGGCGGCATGGGCGTCGGCGATGCTCGCTTCGCCGAAATGGAAGATCGAGGCGGCGAGCACGGCGCTGGCATGGCCGTCGCGGATGCCGGCGACGAGGTGATCGAGATTGCCGACCCCGCCCGAGGCGACGACGGGGACGGTCACCTGATCGGCGATCGTGCGGATCAGCTCGAGGTCATAGCCGTCGCGCGTGCCGTCGCGGTCCATCGAGGTGAGGAGGAGTTCGCCTGCGCCCAGTTTGGCGAGGTTGAGCGCGTGCTCGACGGCGTCGATCCCGGTGGGCTTGCGGCCGCCATGGGTGAAGACTTCCCAGCGGCCCGGCGCGACCTGGCGGGCGTCGACCGAGGCGACGACGCACTGGCTGCCGAAGCGCTCGGCGATTTCGCTGACGACCTCGGGCCGGGTGACGGCGGCGGAGTTGACCGCGACCTTGTCCGCCCCGGCGAGGAGCAGCGCGCGCGCGTCTTCGGCGGTGCGCACCCCGCCGCCGACGGTGACCGGCATGAAGCAAACTTCGGCGGTGCGGCGGACCACGTCGATGATCGTGCCGCGCGCCTCGTGGCTGGCGGTGATGTCGAGGAAGCAGAGCTCGTCCGCGCCGGCGGCGTCATAGGCGCGCGCCTGCTCGACCGGATCGCCGGCGTCGCGCAGGTTGACGAAGTTCACACCCTTGACGACGCGGCCATTGGCGACGTCGAGGCAGGGGATGACGCGCGCGCGGACGGTCAAACTAAATCCTCCCCGGCACGGGGAGGTGGCAGCGCGCAGCGCTGACGGAGGGGGCCTTCCCCACCCGACTCGCTTGCCTCGGGCCCCCTCCACCACGCCCTGCGGGCGCGGTCCCCCTCCCCGTGCCGGGGAGGATTTGGAAATTGCCGCTCACGCTGCCGCCCTCAGCGCTTCCGCCAAGTCCAGCCGCCCGTCGTAGAGCGCGCGGCCGGTGATGACGCCTTCGATGCCGGGCTTGCCCACGAGCGCGTGGATATCGGAAATGTCCGCAACGCCGCCGCTGGCGATCACGGGGATCGAGACCTCGGCGGCGAGGGCGACGGTCGCCTCGACATTGCAGCCCTTGAGCAGCCCGTCGCGGCCGACATCGGTGAACAGCAGGGCGGCGACTCCGGCATCCTCGAAGCGGTGGCCGAGCTCGGCGACCGGGACGGTGGAGACGTCGGCCCAGCCCTTGGTCGCGACGAAGCCGTCGCGCGCGTCGACCGCGACGACGATCCGGCCCGGGTGCGCGGCGGCTGCTTCGCGCACGAAATCCGGGTCGTCGAGCGCGGCGGTGCCGATCACGACGCGGCTCACCCCGATCTCGAGCCAGCGCTCGACCGAGGCACGGTTTCGAATGCCGCCGCCGAGCTGCACCTTGCCCGGGAAGCGATCGATAATCGCCGCGACGGCGACACCATTGATCGATTCGCCCGCGAAGGCGCCGTCGAGGTCGACGACGTGGAGGTGCGTCGCGCCCGCCTTCGCGAAGGCGGCCGCCTGGGCGGCGGGGTTCTCGCCATAGACGGTGGCGCGGGTCATATCGCCCTCGGCGAGACGGACGACCTGACCGGCTTTCAAGTCGATGGCGGGAAAGACGATCATGGGCGCCACCTCAGGAAGCGTTCGAGGAGCGCAAGGCCGTAAAGCTGGCTCTTTTCGGGGTGGAACTGCACCCCGGCGAAATTGTCGCGGCCGATCGCGGCGGTGACCGGACCGCCATGCTCGGTGGTCGCGAGCACCGCCTCGCCATCATAGGCGAAGCTGTGGAGGAAATAGGCCTCGCCCGGCTCGATCAGCGGGTGCGGCGCGACGGGAATGACGTCGTTCCAGCCCATATGGGGGACGCGCACGTTGTTGGCCGGCAGCTCGCGGACAGTGCCGTCGAGCCAGCCCAGACCCTGATGCGTGCCGAGTTCCTCGCCCGTCTTCGCGAGCAGCTGCATCCCGACGCAGACGCCGAGGAACGGGATCGCATCGCGCAGCACGCGCTGGTCGAGCGCCTCGACCATGCCGGGAATCGCGCGCAACCCCGCCGCGCAGGCGCCGAACGCGCCGACGCCGGGCAGGACGATGCGATCCGCCTTCGCCACCACGTCCGGATCAGCCGTGATCGCGACGTTGGCCGCGCCGGCGGCCTTGAGCGCATTGTGGACCGAATGGAGGTTGCCCGCGCCGTAATCGATCAGCGCGACCGAGGTCACAGCGTCCCCTTGGTCGAGGGGATCGCGTCGGCCTTGCGCGGGTCGATCTCCACCGCCTGACGCAGCGCACGGGCAAGGCCCTTGAATGCGGCCTCGGCGATATGGTGGTTGTTCTGGCCGTAGAGCGTCTCGATGTGCAGCGTCACGCCCGCGGTCTGCGCGAAGCTGTGGAACCAATGCTCGAACATCTCGGTGTCCATCTCGCCGAGCCGCTTCTGGCTGAATTCGGTCTTCCACACGAGGAAGGGGCGGCCCGAGATATCGATCGCGACGCGGGTCAGCGTCTCGTCCATCGGCGAGAGCGCGTCGGCGTAGCGGCGGATACCGCACTTGTCGCCCAGTGCTTCGGCGATCGCAGCGCCGATCGCGAGGCCGGTGTCCTCGACCGTATGGTGCTGGTCGATATGGAGATCGCCGACGGTCTTGACGTCGAGATCGATCAGCGAGTGGCGCGAGAGCTGCTCGAGCATGTGATCGAAGAAGCCGATCCCGGTCGAGATCGCATAGCTGCCGGTGCCGTCGAGATTGACCGTCACGTCGACCGAGGTCTCGCTGGTCTTGCGGCTGATCGTCGCGGTACGCATGGCTGCTCCATAGCGCTGTCACAGAGGCATGCAATGATGGCGCAGCTATGCCGGGCCCCACTTCATCTTGACCAGTGCGCCAAGGCCTGTAGGCAATGGGCACATGAGTGGTAGCGTGCCCGACAGCCTGATTCCCTATGACGAGATCGTGCAGGAGGCTCTGCGCGCCGTGGTCGGCCGCGTGCTCGACCAGGTCGCGGCCACCGGTGCGCTGCCCGGGGCGCATCATTTCTACATCACCTTCAAGACGCGTGCGCCCGGCGTGGACATCCCCGACCGGCTGATCGAGCGCTTCCCGGACGAGATGACGATCGTCCTGCAGCACCGTTTCTGGGACCTGAAGGTGGACGAGGAGCGCTTCTCGGTCGGGTTGAGCTTCAACCAGATCCCCTCGACGCTGGTGATCCCGTTCGCGGCGATCACCGGATTCCATGATCCCGCGGTGAATTTCGAGCTGCGCTTCCAGGCGGCCGAGGACCCCGACGGCCCCGAGCCGCACGAGGAGGCCGAGAATGACGGCCCCGCGGTGACGCCGGTCGAGGACGGGTCGAACGTCGTGGCGGTGGACTTCAAGCGCAAAAAATAAGGGTTGCGCTTGCCGCCAGAGATCCCAGCTTCCGCTGGGATGACGGAGAAAAGCATGACCCGCACCGAAACCGACTCGATCGGCGCGATCGAGGTGCCGGCGGATGCCTATTGGGGCGCGCAGACGCAACGCAGCATCGAGAATTTCCCGTTCGGCGCGCGCGAGCGCATGCCGATCGAGATCATCTACGCGCTCGCGCTGGTGAAGCAGGCCGCGGCGCGGGTGAACCGCGCGCACGGGCTCGACGGGAAACTCGCCGACGCGATCGAGGCGGCGGCGGAGGAGGTCGCCGAGGGCAAGCATGACGACCAGTTCCCGCTGGTGATCTGGCAGACCGGCAGCGGCACCCAGAGCAACATGAACGTCAACGAGGTGATCGCGGGCCGCGCCAACGAGATGCTGACCGGCACGCGCGGCGGCAAGTCGCCGGTGCATCCCAACGACCACGTCAATATGAGCCAGTCGTCCAACGACAGTTTCCCGACCGCGCTGCACATCGCCGTGGTCATCGCCGGCGCCTGGCGGCTGTTTCCGGCGCTGCGCCGGCTCCACGCCGCGCTCGGCGCCAAGTCGGATGCGTGGATGGGGATCGTCAAGATCGGCCGCACGCATTTGCAGGATGCGACGCCGCTCACGCTTGGGCAGGAATTCTCGGGCTACGCCTATCAGCTTTATGCCTGTCACCGGCGGATCGAGGAGGCGGCCAAGGGCCTGATGCGGCTGGCGCAGGGCAGCACGGCCGTGGGAACCGGGCTCAATGCGCCCGAAGGGTTCGCCGGCGCCTTCTGCGCGGCGCTGAACGAGATCACGAGCATGGGCTTCACGCCGGCCGAGAACGGCTTCGAAGCGCTCGGCTCGAACGACCCGCTGGTGCATTATTCGGGCGCGCTCAACACCTTGGCGGTGGCGCTGACCAAGATCGCCAATGATATTCGCCTGCTAGGGTCGGGGCCGCGCTCGGGCCTCGGCGAGCTGGAGCTGCCGGCCAACGAGCCGGGCAGCTCGATCATGCCGGGCAAGGTCAATCCAACCCAGTGCGAGATGCTGACGATGGTCGCCGGGCAGGTGATCGGCAACCATGCCGCGGTCACCGTGGGGGGCATGCAGGGGCATCTCGAGCTCAACGTGTTCAAGCCGCTGATCGGCGCGGCGGTGCTGCGCTCGATCCATCTGCTCGCGGTGGGGATGGACAGCTTCGCCGAACGCTGCGTCGAGGGAATCGAGGCGAACGAGGCGCGCATCGCCGAGCTGGTCGAACGCTCGCTGATGCTGGTCACCGCGCTCGCGCCCGAGATCGGCTACGACAATGCCGCGAAGATCGCGAAGGTCGCCCATGCCGAGGGGCTCACGTTGCGCGAGGCCGGGCTCAAGCTCGGGCTGGTCGACGAGGCGACGTTCGACCGCGTGGTGCGGCCCGAGACGATGGTGGGAACCCCGCCAGCGCCGCGGGGTTGATAGGCCGAACAAAGGCTAAAGGAATCAGGATGATCGGCAAGGTTATCGGTGCGCTCGTCGGGCGCGATATCGATCGGCGCGACGGCAGTGGTGGCGTGAAGGGCGCGGCGATCGGCTGGGTTGCGGCGAGCGCGCTGCGGCGGCTGGGGCCGATCGGGCTGGCGCTGGGCGGCGCCTATGTCGCCAAGAAGGTCTATGACCGGCGCAAGGCGTCGCGCCGGGGCTAGAGTTCGGATTCAGCTGCGCTGAATCGCGGTGCCGGCCCGCTCCCCCACCCGGCCACCCATAGAATACACTGGCGTTGGGTGGCTGGGTGGGGGAGCGGGCCGGCACCGCAGCCGGGTCAGCTTTGCTGACCCCGCAACGCCGCCGCTTGACGGACAAGGCGTGCCCGCGCCAATGGCGGGCATGGCGCATCGCGAATCCAAGTTCGAATTCGACCGCAGGGGGGTGCTGTTCGTGCTCTCCTCGCCCTCCGGCGCGGGCAAGTCGACCATCGCGCGCAAGCTGCTCGAGGCGGAGCCCGGCATGGGCGTGTCCATCTCCGCGACTACCCGCCCGATCCGCGAGGGCGAGCAGGACGGGCGCGAATATCATTTCGTGAGCACCGAGACCTTCAAGGAAATGGCCGCGCGCCACGAATTCCTCGAATGGGCGCACGTCTTCAACTATCGCTACGGCACGCCGCGTGCGCCGGTGAAGAAGATGCTGGGCGAGGGGCAGGACGTGCTGTTCGACGTCGACTGGCAGGGCGCGCAGCAGCTGTTCCAGCTCGAGGGCGGGGACGTGGTGCGCGTGTTCATCGTGCCGCCCTCGCTCACCGAGCTCGAGAAGCGGCTGCGCGACCGCAATACCGACAGCGAAGAGGTCATCCAGTACCGCATGAAGCGGGCGGAGCGCGAGCTCAGCCACTGGGACGGTTATGACTATGTCGTGGTCAACGACGACCTCCATACATGCTTCGAGAAGGTGCACACCATCCTGCAGGCCGAGCGCGAGAAGCGTTCGCGCAAGCCGGGGCTGATCGGCTTCATCCGCGAGCGGCAGGAAGAAGCCATCGCCATGGGGCTCGCGACGCGCTAGCTTCCCTCCCCTGAACTAGGGGAGACCTGAAATGCCGAGAGCTGTTCTGGGCGGCCTGCTGGGCGGGATCGCCATGTGGATCGTCGGATTCATCTTCTGGGGCACGCCGCTCAAATATCTCGCGCTCAGTCAGGCCAGCGACGCGGCGAGCGCGACGATCCAGGCCACGCTCGCGCAGCAGCTGGCAGCAACCGGAAGTGGCGCCTATCCGATCCCGTGGCCCGACACGCCGACAGGGACGCAGCTCTATGGGCACGGTCCGGTGGCGATGGTGCTGTTCAACAATAGCGGGTTCGCCGTGCTGGACACGAGCGCGCTGATCGGCGGTCTGATCCTGGGTATCGTCTGCGCGCTGCTGCTGGCGTTCGCGCTGGCGCGGGTGACGGCGGGGATGAGCTTCGGCGGGCGGCTGACGATCGTCGGGCTGTTCGCGGTCGCGATCACCACCTACAGCCAACTCGGCCAGCCGATCTTCAACCACGCGCCCTGGGGCTATTTCGTCTATCTGTGGATCAGCGGGATCGCCGGGTGGCTGGCGGCAGGCGCGGTGATCGCGTGGCTGTTGCCCAAGCCGGTGGTCGCGGCGACGGTGCCGCCGGAAGCGCCATCAGAGTAACGACAGAAACCGCGCGCCCGCGTCGAAATCGGCGCGGCGTGCGGCGCGTGCCTTGTGGGCGAGATCGTCCTCGCCCCAATGCTCGGCCTGCCAGTCCTCGTCGAGATTGGCGGCGGACCAGATGTCGTCGGGTGCGGCAAAGCCTTCGAGCAGTGCCAGCGCGGCGATCAGCGAGCCGGTGATGGTGATCAGCGGCGAGAGCGCGGCGAGCTCGAAGGGCGAGCGGGTGGCGACCACGTCGGCGAGCCTGCCGATCGTCTCTGGCGATTGCGGGCGGTGCATCACGCCGGTGGTGGTCACCGGGTCGACGCCGTAGCGGGCGCGCGCCCAGTCGAGCAGCGGGTCCCAGGCGGCCTGCTGGCGCAGCAGCAGCTCGAGCGGATGATCGGCGCGATAGCAGAGCAGGTCGCTCTCGCCGTACTTGGCGAGGCCGGCGGCGAAGGCGGCGGGATCGGGCGCGATGCGATCGATCGCGGCATTGGCGAGGCCGGTGAGCGGCATCGCGCGCGGATCGATCGTCTCGCCGACCGCGCGCCATTCCTCGGCCACCGCTTCCGCGAGGGCCGGGGTGGGCAAAGTGAGCGGCACGCGGCCGGGTGTTCGGACGGGCTTGCCGTCGAGATGGATGTCGTGCCCCCTCGCCGCGGGGATGGCGGCGGCGTCCTTCCAGAAACGCTTCATGAATTACTGGTCCGGCGTGGGCGGGGTGCGCCAACGGCGCGCCATCGCGCGGGGAACCACGGCGATGCAGTAGAGGCCCGAGAGCAGGATCGCGGCGCCGAGGATGCGCAGCCACATCGTGTCCGTCTTGGCCATGATCACCAGGCCGAACACCGCGCCGGCGACCGCCAGCATCTCGACGAACACCATCGTGAAATAGCGGTTGCGGGCGGGATCCTCGGTCATAACGCCTCCAGCAGGACCGGAAGCTCGCGAGCGTCGGTGGAGACGCGATGCGCGCCGGCTGCCGTCAATTCATGCGCCTCGTGATAGCCCCACGCAACCCCGACCGCATGCGTGCCGGCATTGATCGCCATCGCGATGTCGAAGCTGGTGTCGCCGATCATCGCAGTGGTTTCCGGCGCGGCGCCGGCTTCGGCGATCGCGGCTTCGAGCATCGACGGGTGCGGCTTGGAGGGGTGGCGGTCGGCGGTCTGGAGCGTGACGAAGCGATGGGCGAGACCGTGATGCTCGAGGATCAGCGCGAGGCCGCGGTCGGACTTGCCGGTCGCGACGCCGAGCACCCAGCCGGCATCATCGAGCGCCGCGATCGCCTCCGCCACGCCGTCGAACAGCGGCTCGGGATCGAGCGCGCGGTCGGTGCGCATCGCGTGGAAGGCGCGCTTGTAATCCTCGGCCATCAGCTCGTGCTGGCGCGCCTCGGCATCGGGCAGCAGGGCGGCGATCGCCGGGACGAGGCTGAGGCCGACGATGCGGCGGATCGAATCGCGGCCGGGCGGGTCGAGCCGGTGGGTGGCGAAGCACGCCTCCATCGCGCGGCAGATATTGGCCTGCGAATCGACGAGCGTGCCGTCGCAGTCGAATACGGCGAGGCGGTTCAAGGTACGAAGCCAATTCCTCCCCTGAGCTTGCTCAGGGGAGGGGGGCCGCCGCCGTAGGCGGTGGTGGAGGGGTGCGGCGGTTCACCGCCGCGTTCCGCGGCGACCCCTCCGTCATCGCTGCGCGATGCCACCTCCCCCGGAGGGGGAGGAATTAGGAAGGGCCAGCTCATTTCTTCTTTGGCTTCCCGGGTTTTGCGGGCTTGTCGGCCTTGTCCCCCCGCCCGCGCCGCTCGCCGCGGCGTTCCTTGCGCACGGTCTTGGCATGGGCCCTGGCGCGCGACTTCTCCTGCTCGCGGGTCAGCGGCGCCTTCTCGTCGGGCGGCATGTTGTCGCCGCGCTCGATGTCGAAGCCGAGGCTGGCGAGCGTTTCGGCGAAATGGGTGGGCAGGTCGGCGGTGACGTCGAGCTTGCCGCCGTCCGGGTGATCGATGCGGATGCGGCGGGCATGGAGGTGCATTTTCCGGGAGATGCTGCCCGAGAGGAACGCGTCGGCCAGGCCATATTTGCCGTCGCCGACGATCGGGTGGCCGATCGCCGCCATATGCACGCGCAGCTGGTGCGTGCGACCGGTGTGCGGCTGGAGCTCGACCCAGGCGGCGCGGTTGCCGGCGCGGTCGATCACGCGATAGCGGGTGCGCGCGGGCTGGCCCTCTCTCTCATCGACCTGCATCTTCTCGCCGCCGGTGCCGGGCTGCTTGCCGAGCGGGAGGTCGATGAAGCCGTCCTCGATGCTCGGCACGCCGACGATGATCGCCCAATAGGTCTTCCGCGCGGTGCGGCCGGAGAAGCTCTTCGAGAAATAGGCGGCGGCGCGGGCGGTGCGGGCGAGGACGAGCGCGCCCGACGTATCCTTGTCGAGGCGGTGGACCAGCTTGGGCCGCGTATCGAGGTCGAAATAGAGGCCGTCGAGCAGCTGGTCGACATGGTCGTGGGTCTTGGTGCCGCCCTGCGTCGCGAGGCCGGGCGGCTTGTTGAGCACGATCGCCTGTGCGTCGCGGTGGATGACCATCGATTCGGCGAACTCGATCTGTTCGGGGGTGAGCTGGGGGCGGGCCTTTTTGGGCTTTGCGGCCGTTGCCTGCACGGGTTCGGCCGGGGGGACGCGGATCACCTGCCCCGCCTGGATGCGATCGCCCGGCGTGGCGCGCGCGCCGTCGACGCGGAGCTGGCCGGTGCGCGCCCAGCGCGAGACGACGTTGAAGCTGGTATCGGGCAGATGCCGCTTGAACCAGCGATCGAGCCGGATGCCGTCATCGTCGATACCGACGGTGAACTGGCGGACGTTGGTCTCGCTCATGCCGCCACCCGGGCGAGCTGGAGGCCGGCGAACAGCGCGGCGATCGAGCCGATCACCGAGGCGAGGATATAGAGGAGCGCGATGCCGTACTCGCCGCGCTGGAGCATGTTGGCGGTCTCAAGCGAGAAGGCGGAGAAGGTAGTGTAGCCGCCGAGCACGCCGACGCCGAGCAGATAGCGCAGCGCCTCGTCCCCGCTCGACCGCGCGGCGAGCCAGCCGGCGAGCAGGCCCATGGCGAGACCGCCGGCGAGGTTCACGATCAGCGTGCCCCAGGGGAAGTCCGGTCCCCACAGCGCTAGCGCGGCGCGCCCGGTGAGGTGTCGCGCCCCGGCGCCGAACGCGCCGCCGAGCATGACGAGGAGGAGGTGATTCATCGCGCCGCGTTAGCGCGGATCGGGGGCGGGGACTAGGCCCGGCCCGAAGCGGGTGGGGACGACGCTTTCGCGCCGTCCCCGGGAGAAACTCAGTTGCCGCCGTTGGCGACGAGATCCAAATCCGTGCCGCCGTCGGCGCGGGCCGAGAGCATCACGACATAGGCAGAGCCATCGCGGCCACGCGTGCCGCCGAGGACGTGCTGCCCCTCCTTCGCCTGATGTTCGGCCGAGAAACCGGCCTTGACCGCTCGGGTGTAATACCAGTCGATCATGGTCTGCAGCGGTTGCGGTGTCGAGAAGCTTACTACCCGAAGTGCGCATTGCGCGTCCTGCGCACCCGCCGCTTCGGTGACGCGGGCCTGGGGATGGAGCGGCATGCCGGCTGGCAGGCGCGCGGCCCAGGACGCCGAATAATTGAGTTTCGCCGCGCAGCCGGCGGTGCGCTTGTCCTTCTGCTTCGCGGCGAGCGTGCCGAGCGTGATCGCCTGGTCCTGCACGTCGCACGCCTCGCACTTGCCGCTCGGCGCAGGCGCCTTGAGCAGCTCGCCGTCCTTGGGCATCGCGGCCTTGGCGGCGGCGACGGTCTCGGAGGGGACGGGTGCCGAATAGGGCTGGCTGGCGGGGCGGATCGCATCCTTGTTGGCCTGGCCGGCGAGCTGCGGGTCGACCATGATCTGGTCCTGCAGCGCGCCCATCAGCGCCGGATCGGCGGTGTTGGCGGTGATCTCATTGTCGAGTGCGTCGACATTCTGGTTGCCCGCGCCGCCGCCGCACGCGGCGAGCGCGAGCGGCAGCAGGACGGTGGCACTGGCCCGGCGGATCATCGTGGAGCTCCCCATTCGAGATGCTGATGCCAGTTCAGGGTTAAGGAAGCGTTGGGGACATGCCCGCTCACCAAAGGTCGTCACCCCGGCCTCGTGCCGGGGTCCACCGGGAGGCGAGCGACGGACAAGAGGCTCTGGCTTCGCCGTGCGGCACCGTGGACCCCGGCACAAGGCCGGGGTGACGGATGAAGAAGGGGCAAGCTTGCCCATCCTAACTCTTGGCCTTCTCCGCCGCGATCCAGTCGTTGATCTGCGCGTCGAGAACGTCGAGCGGGACCGCGCCCTGGCCGAGCACCGCATCGTGGAAGCCCTTGAGGTCGAATTTTGCGCCCAGCGCCTTCTCCGCGCGGGCGCGCAGCTCGCGGATCTTGATCTCGCCGAGCTTGTAGCCGAGCGCCTGGGCCGGCCAGCTGATGTAGCGGTTTACCTCGGCATCGATGTTGGCGGCGGACAGCGCGGTGTTGTCGAGCATGAACTTGACCGCCTGTTCCTTGGTCCAGCCCTTCGAATGGATGCCGGTATCGACCACCAGGCGGCAGGCGCGCCACATCTCGTAAGACAGGCGGCCCATCTGCTTCTCGGGCGTGTCGTAGAGTCCCATCTCGATCCCGATCCGCTCGGAATAGAGGCCCCAGCCCTCGGTGAAGGCGGTGAAGCTGGCGAGATGGCGGCGGAACTTGCTCGTCTCCATCTCCTGCTGGAGCGCGATCTGGTGGTGATGGCCGGGCACCGCCTCGTGCGCCGTCAGCGCGGGCAGCTCGTAGAGCGGGCGCTGGTCGAGCTTGGAGGTGTTGACGAAATAATTGCCGGCGAGGCCGAGTTGCGGGTTGCCGGGGCCGTAATAGGCGGTGGTGGTGCCCTCGGCGGTTTCGGCCGGAATGCGCTTCAGGCCGTAAGGCAGACGCGGCATCTTGTAGAAGAAGCCGGGCATCAGGCCGTCGATCGTCTTGGCCTGGAAGGCGGCGGCCTTCATCAGCTCCTCGGGCGTCTTGGCGTAGTATTTGGGGTTGGTGCGCAGCTCCTGCACGAACGCCTCGCGAGTGGCATAGCCGGCGTCCTTTGCGACCTTCTCCATCTCGGCACGGATGCGTGCGACCTCGGCGAGGCCGATCTTGTGGATCTGGTCGGCGGTATAGTCGGTGGTGGTCAACTGGCGGATGCGGAAGGCGTAATATTTGGCGCCGCCGGGCTGGGCCGAGACGCCGACTGCCTTGGCGCATTTGGGCTCGTAGGCCGTGCGGTAGAATAAAGCCGCCTTGGCGTAGGACGGGTTGATCGAGCCGGTGACGACCTTCTTGGCGCGGTCCTGCAGCGCGGCCCATTCGGCGTCGGTCGCGTCGGCAGGCTTGGGGCGGGTGAAGGGCGCGTAGAAGCGCGACTTGGCCGGATCCTCCTGGATCACACCGGTGATCGTCTTCTCGAACCCGACGAGGCTGACGCAGGGCTGGACGTATCCACCCTTCACCGCCTGCGCGGTGATGGCGATCAACTCGTCATTGGTGTGCGGGAATTTCTCGAGCCGGGTGAGGTAGTTGGCATAGTCGGCCTTGCGGCGGAAGGCGGTGCGGTCGGCCTGGCCGGCGGCGCCCTGCCATGGGTTGGAATAGCTGGTGAACAGCATCGTGCGCTGGCCGTACGTATTCGATTCGACGCTCTCGGCGAGCAAACGGTGGAGAATCGCCTTGTCGGTGCGCTCGGCGGGGGAGAGGCCGGCGTCGGGAATGGCGTCGAGGCGCCTCAAAAACGCGGCCTCGGTCGCGGCGCGGCGGTCCTCGGCGGCGAGGGAGACGTCGCCGACCTCGGTCGCGTACTCGGCATTGCCGATCGACAGCGCGAAGCCGGGATTCTCCTTCTGCACCCAGGCGAAATGTTCGTCGAGCAACGCGCGCAGATCGTCCGAGGGGCTCGCGGCGGCGGGCGCGGCGATTGCCAGCAGGGCGGCCGCCAGAGCGAGTCGCGCGGCGCCATGGCCGCGGAAGTTGTCAAAGTTCACACTACGTCCCCCCTGATTTCCCCTTCTCCGCGCTGCCCGCGCGTCGCGGCGGGCATACGGAAAAGCGAATGGCTCGGCATGGCGGCGAGGCAAGCAGACCAACTCCAACATTGCAACCTTCCGCCGCGAATGCGGGCAGGTTACGGAACCGAAACGGGCACGGCCGGTTGACTGACGGCCGTCCCCGCATCCGCAGGTCGAGGGAGTGTAGCCGCGTGCAAGGGCGTATCGAGGTTCCGCATTCAATCCTCCCCCGCCAGGGGGAGGTGGCGCGCGTAGCGCGACGGAGGGGGAGGATGCGAACCCTCATCGTTCTGGCATCCGCCCCCTCCGTCAGCCTACGGCTGCCACCTCCCCCTGGCGGGGGAGGATGATGGACATCACCATCCCGCGCCGCACGCTCGGCAATCTCGACGTCTTCGCGCTGACCGTCGGTATCGTGGTCGGCGCCGGCATCTTCCGCACCCCGGCGCTGGTCGCGGGCGTGGCGCCCGACAGCGCGACGATGATCGCGGCGTGGGTCGCGGGCGGGCTGCTCTCGATCGTGGGGGCGCTCTGCTATGCCGAGCTCGCCGCGGCGTGGCCGCACATGGGCGGCGACTATCATTTCCTCGGCCGTGCCTATGGCGAGCGGCTGGCCTTTTTCTACGCCTGGGCGCGGCTGGCGGTGATCCAGACCGGATCGCTGGCGCTGCTCGCCTTCATCGTCGGAGACTATCTCCAGGTGATCGCGCCACTGGGACCGGCGGGACCGGCGATCTGGGCGGGGATCTCCGTGGTGGCGGTGAGCGCGGTCAACTGGCTCGGCATCCGCTGGGGCGCGGCGGTGCAGCGCTGGCTGACCCTGGTCGAGGTGGCGGGGCTGGTGGCGATCATCGTCGCCGGCTTCATGGTGGCGCCAGCGGGCGCGGCGCCGGCGCCGGCGAGCGGGGGCGGCGCGATCGGGCTGATGATGGTGTTCGTACTGCTCGCCTATGGCGGGTGGAGCGAGGCGGTCTATGTCTCGGCCGAGATGAAGGACGCACCGCGGCGGATCGGCGCGATCATGAGCGCGGCACTGGCGCTGGTCACCCTGCTCTATGTGCTGGTCAACCTCGCGACGCTCAATTCGCTGGGCATGGCGGGGATGGCGGCGTCGGACGCGGTCGCGGCGGAAGTGATGCGCCGTGCGCTGGGCGAAGGCGGCGCGGCGGCGATCAGCGCGGCGGTGGCGGTGGCGGCGCTGACCAGCGCCAACGCGACCGCGATCACCGGCGGGCGCACCGCGGCGGCGCTCGGGCAGCGTTTCCGCGCGCTGCGCTGGCTGGGGCGATGGGACATGAGCCGCGACACGCCGGGCAACGCGCTGGTCGCGCAAGGCGCGATCGCGCTGCTGCTGGTGGTGGCAGGGGGCTTCGCGCGCGACGGGTTCCGCGTGGCGGTCGAATATACCGCGCCGGTCTTCTGGCTGTTCCTGTTGCTCGTCGGCGTGGCACTATTTGTGCTGCGGCGGCGTTATCCGCAGGTCGAGCGGCCGTTCCGGGTGCCATTGTATCCGGTGCTGCCGGCGTTGTTCTGCGCGACGACGGCGTATCTGCTGTGGTCGAGCCTCGCCTATACCGGCTGGGGCGCGCTCGCCGGGGTTGCCGTGCTGGGAGCGGGCGCCGTCCTGCTGCTGTTCCTGAAGCCTGAAGAGGAGATGTCGCAATGAAGCTGATCATCACCACTGCCGCGCTGGTGCTGGGAGGGAGCGTGCTGGTCGCGCCGCCCGCCTCGACGCCGGTTGCCGTCCAGGAAAGCCGAACGCCCGACGTGATCTTCGTGCCCACCCCGCCCGAGGTGGTCGATGCGATGCTCGACATGGCGCAGGTCAAGGACGGCGACGTGCTCTATGACCTGGGATCGGGCGACGGGCGCATCCCGATCGCGGCGGTCAAGCGCGCCAAGGTGAAGGCGACCGGGATCGACATCGACCCGCAGCGAATCAAGGAGGCCAATGCCAACGCCAAGGCGCAGGGCGTGGAGGGCAAGGTCACCTTCCGCCAAGCCGACCTGTTCACCAGCGATTTCAGCGATGCGAGCGTGATCACGCTGTACCTGCTCGACACGCTCAACGAGAAATTGCGGCCCAAGCTGCTGGCTGAGCTGAAGCCCGGCACGCGGATCGTCAGCCACGCCTTCCGCATGGGCGAGTGGGAGCCCGAGGCGGAGCGCGACGTCAACGGGCGGATGGTCTATTTCTGGCGGGTGCCAGCCAAGGGCGAGAAGCCGAAGGGGTTGTAGCGCTTCATTACTCCTCCCCCGGAGGGGGAGGTGGCAGCGCAAAGCGCTGACGGAGGGGTATTCTCCACCAACGAGCCGGTTCGCGTGTGGAAATTACCCCTCCACCAGCTTCGCTGGTCCCCCTCCCCTCCGGGGGAGGAATGGAAGTCAGGGAAAGCGCACGACGATGTTGGGCGCCGGCATCGCGGCGGTGACGCGGCGCGGCGGGGCGGGCTGCCATTTGGCGCCGGCGAAGGCCTGATCGATCGAGGCCCAGGCGCCGACCTGTTCCCAGGCATCGAGCATGAAGGGCTGCCCCTCCGCGCCGAGCGGCGAATTGGTGTCGGCGACGTGGAAGTGGAGATGCGTGCCGCCGACCTGGCCGGTGGCGCCGACCTGGCCGAGCAGCTGGCCGCGACGCACGCGGTCGCCGCGCTTGACCCGCAGTCCCTGCTTCAGATGTTCGTAAAAGACGATGCGGCCGCCACCGATGTCGAGCGCGACATAGTTGCCGGTGGCATTCTCCGGCGCGACGCGTTCCTCGGGGTTGCGCTGGACGGGGTCGGCGAAATCGTCGCGCGCGGCGACGACAGTGCCGTCGGCGACAGCGATCACCTCGGCGCCGTAGCCGGGGTCGCTGGCGTAGAGGGGCTGTTTAGGGTCGCGGTCGGCGTGGAAGAAGTCGATCGCGAAGCGGCCGGGGATGCGCGGGATGCCGCCGACGGCATAGACGTAGCGGCGGTGGCCAAACTCCATATGGGGGGCGTAGATCGCGCTCCACGGGCCGCCGCGCAAGGGTGGGCCGAATGGCTGCGGCGCGGCGGTGACCGGGTGCGGGGTGCTCTCGATCGTCACCGGCGGGCGGTCGCCGATCGTGTAGGTGAGGCGGTGGCGCACGGTGGTGACGGGGCGTTCGACGGGGAGGTTGACGAAGGCCAGCGCCTGCGCGCCGGGCGCGAGGAGGGTGCGGTCGGCATCCTCGGCGACCCATTGGCCACCGATCAGCGCGGCGAGCTTCGGGCCCTCGAAGCGGGCGAGGGTGCGGCCGTCGCCGTCGAGGATCTCGAGCGTGGTGAGACGCAGCGGCTGGCGGTGGAAGCTGCCGACGCGGATCTCATAGGCGATCTGGGCGCCATCGGAGCGCATGACCTGGGCCGGCGGACTGGCCAGGGTGAGCTCGACCGCGACGGGCATCTGCGCGCTGGCCGGGGCGACGAGCGCGAGCGCGGCGAGCGGGAGGAGGGGCCGGATCACGCCGCCTCGAGCAGCCGTTCGGCCTGGGCGCGGGCTTCGTCGGTGATCGTCGCGCCGGACAGCATGCGCGCGATCTCCTCGCGCCGCGCGCCATCGTCGAGCGCGCGCACGCCGGTGCGGGTGACGATGCCGTCATGGCTCTTGGCGATGAGCAGGTGGTGGCCGCCACGCGCCGCGACCTGCGGGCTGTGGGTGACGACGAGCAATTGCGCGCCGGTCGCGAGGCGGGCGAGGCGTTCGCCGATCGCGCTGGCGACCGCGCCGCCGACGCCGCGGTCGATCTCGTCGAAGATCAGCGTGCGCGCGCCGCCTTCCTCGGCGAGCGCGACCTTGAGCGCGAGGATGAAGCGGGAGAGCTCGCCGCCCGAAGCTATCTTGATCAGCGGGGCGAAGGGGGCGCCGGGGTTGGTCGAGACCTCGAACTCGACGCGGTCGCGGCCCGAGGCCGACCAGGAGTCGCGGGGGAGGGGATCGACCACGGTACGGAAGCGCGCGGCATCGAGCTTGAGCGGGGCGAGCTCGGCGGCGACCGCGGCGTCGAGGCGGGCGGCGGCGGTGGCGCGGGCAGAGGAAAGGGCTTCGGCGGCGGCGGTATAGGCGGATTCGGCCTCGGCCAGCGCCGCTTCGAGGCGGTGGATCGTGTCCTCGCCCCCCTCGATCCGGGTTAGACGGGCGGCGAGGGTTTCGGTCAGCTCGGCGAGGTCGTCGGGCTGGACGCGATGCTTGCGCGCGAGGCCGCGCAGCTCGAACAGGCGCGCTTCGTCGGCTTCGAGCGCCTGCGGGTCGAAGGCGAGCGCCTCGGCGGCCTCGTCGACCTTGTCCTGGGTCGCGCCGCCCTCGATCAGCGCGCGGTCGAGCGCGGCGAGAGCTTCGGTGAGGGCGGGGTGGTCCTGCGCGATTCGCTCGAGGATGCGCGCGGCCTGGCGCAGGCGGGTGAGCGCGCCGTCGTTGCCGTCGAGCAGGTCGGCGATTGCCTGGAGCTCGCCGGCGATCTTCTCGCCACGCTGCATCGACGCGCGGCGCTCGGCGAGTTGCTCCTCCTCGCCCGGCTCGGGGGCGAGCGCGGTGAGTTCGGCGACGGCATGCTCAAGCCATTCGCGGTCGCGTGCGGTGGTTTCCTGCTCGGCGCGGGCGGTGGCGAGCTCCTCCTCGGCGGCGCGGAAGGCGCGGTGTGCGGCGGCGACGGCGCCGGTGTCGAGCCGGCCGAAGCTGTCGAGCAGCGCGCGGTGGCCGCGGGGGTTGAGCAAGCCGCGATCGTCGTGCTGGCCGTGGATCTCGACGAGCTGTGCCCCAAGCTCGCGCAGCAGGCCGGCAGAGGCAGGCTGGTCGTTGACGAAGGCGCGGCTGCCGCCATCGGCCTTGACGATGCGGCGGATGGTGAGCGGTTCGCTCGGGTCATAGTCGAGGCCGCTGTCGGCGAGCAGCGCACCGACCAGCGCAGGGTCGGCGGGTTCGAAGGTGGCGGCGACCGCCGCCTGCGCCGCGCCCTGGCGCACCAGCCCGCTGTCGGCGCGCATGCCCAAGGCCAATCCGAGCGAATCGAGCAGGATCGACTTGCCCGCGCCGGTTTCGCCGGTGAGCACGCCGAGGCCCGCGTGAAAATCGAGGTCCAGCGCCTCGATCAGCACCACGTCGCGGATGTTGAGCGCGGTCAGCATCGGCCGCTGTTACCCCTTTTTGTTCCGCCGTGGGAGAGGGGTATCGAATATCCCTCTCCCATCGGGAGAGGGAGGGAGCCGCCAAAGGCGGCGGAAGGGTGAGGGCGGAGAGAGGTAACTTCAGGCGTTTTGATCACCCTCACCCTCCCACTCGGCTCCGCCGAGCGGGCCCCTCCCTCTCCCAAAGGGAGAGGGGAATTCAGTTGGTCTTGTCGTCGGTCACGGGCGCCGGAGTCGGCGTCTCGTCGCGCTCGGGCTTGGCCGCGGGCTCGGTGGCGGCGGGGACGGGCACCGGCTCGCCATGCTTGCCGATCAGCTCATAGGCGCGCTCATACCATTGCGTGCCCGGATAGTTGGCGCCGAGCACGGCCGCGGCCTTCTTCGCCTCGTCCTTCACGCCGAGCGCGAGATAGCTCTCGGTCAGGCGCATCAGCGCCTCGGGCGCGTGCGTGGTCGTCTGATAGTCGTCGACGACGGCGCGGAAGCGGATGATCGAGGCGAGCCACTGGCCGCGCACCTGGTAATAGCGGCCGATCTCCATCTCCTTGCCTGCGAGATGGTCGCGGACGAGGTCGATCTTGAGCCGCGCGTCGGCGGCGTAGCGGGTGTTGGGGTAGCGACGGTTGAGCTCGCCCAGCGCGTCGAGCGCCTGCTGCGTGATCTTCTGGTCGCGCGTCACGTCGCTGATCTGCTCGTAATAGCTGAGCGCGATCAGATAATAGGCATAGGGCGCGTCGCGGTTGCCGGGGTGGACCGCGAGGAAGCGCTGCGCCGACTGGATCGACTGGGTGTAGTTGCGGTCGAGATAATAGGCGAAGGCGCCCATCAGCTGCGCCCGGCGCGCCCAGATCGAATAGGGATGCTGGCGCTCCACCTCGTCGAACAGCGCGGCGGCGAGCTTGTACTCACCGCGATCGAGCCGGTCCTTGGCCGCGGTGTAGAGCGTGCCGACGTCGCGCGCGACATAGGGCAGGTCGGCGCGGGAGCCGCCGCCACGGTTGCAGCCGGTAAGCGCTACGGCTGCGACGAGAATAAGGGCGAGCGGACGGATCGAAAGCATACGCATGGCGGGTTCTTAGCCGAGCGATGCGAACGGGCGAAATGTTTTTTGGCGGCGCTTGCCGCGGCTCGGATCGAAGCTCATCTGTAGCGCGTTGCCGCAGCGAACCTGAACCCTGGATGGAGGACCGATGCCAGCGACGCTTCTTGCCACGCACCGGGTGGAGAAACCCTGGGGCCGGCACCGGCTGTGGCCGGGCTTTGCCGATCCCGCGCCGGACGGCGAAGCGGTGGGCGAGATCTGGTTCCAGACGCCGGGCGACAGCGCGCCCGACCTGCTGATCAAATATCTCTTCACCAGCGAGAAACTGTCGGTGCAGGTGCATCCCGACGACGACCAGGCGCGCGCGCGGGGATTGCCGCGCGGCAAGGACGAATGCTGGGTGATTCTCGACGCCGAGCCCGATTCGACGATCGCGCTCGGCACGCACGAACCGGTCGACGACGATACGCTGCGCCAGGCGGCGCGCGACGGGTCGATCGAGCAATTGCTCGACTGGAAGCCGGTCAAAGCGGGCGACTTCATCTACGCGCCGTCGCGCACCATCCATGCGATCGGAGCGGGAATCACGCTGATCGAGGTGCAGCAGAATAGCGAGACGACCTATCGTCTCTATGATTATGGCCGCCCGCGCGAGCTGCATCTGGAGGACGGTGTGGCCGTCGCCGACGCGCGGCCGTTCGTCGCAGCTCCGATGCCGGGCGAGGTCGAACCGGGGCGGACGATCCTGGTCGAGGGGCCGAAATTCGTGCTCGAGCGCTGGCCGGGGGGCGCGTGGACGGCGACCTTGCCCGAGGGCGTCACCGGCTGGCTGGTGCCGGTTCGCGGCGAGGGCGTGGTCGACGGCGTGGAATGGCAGGCGGGTCAGTGCGTGACGGTGACCGGCGAAGCGCGGATCCATGCGGCTGCCGGGAGCGACCTGCTGTTCGCCTATCCCGGCAGCAAGCGCCTGGAAAAGCTCGCTCAGGGGTGAGCGGAAAACGGGGTGCGCGGCGTCGCGACCATTGGTCGACCGCGCCGCGCTGACGTCAGAGGATGAACCCGCCCAGCCAGAGGCGGACGAAGCCGACCAGCAGCACCACCAGGTTTAGGTTCCGGCCCGTGTTCGAATCGGACAGCGCGCCGAGCGCCGCGCCGAGGACCGCGAGCGGGATCACCAGATAGTTGAGCCAGCCCAGCAGCGGGACGAGTCCGAGCAGCATCACCGGAAAGGCGACGACGCCGACGATGATCGAGATCAGGTTGAGCATGGCGGGAAGATGGGGCCTCCGGAACGATCTGGCAAGGTGTATTATCGATATAATGCACGTGCCGCGTCAACGAAGCTGAACAAAGCCTTCGCGGCTGCGACACTCAGCGACACAAAAGCCCGATTTGCGTGAAACTGGTGCGACACAGCACACCGATAACGGCATTCGACCGCAGAGGCGGTCCGGTTTTAGTGAGGAGAGAAGTCATGAAGAAGATTGCCATTCTGATTGCCGGCGTCGTCGCCGCGGCCACCATTCCCGCCGCTTCGGCCCAGCAGGGCTGGTGGGGGATCGACCAGCGCCAAGCGCAACTCGACCAGCGGATCGACCGCGGTGTGCGCTCGGGCCAGCTCAACCGCCGTGAGGCTGCGCGGCTGCGTGCCGAGTTCCGTGGCATCGCACAGCTCGAATATCGCTATCGCCGCAGCGGGGGCCGGCTGGATATGGCCGAGCGCCGCGACCTCGACCGCCGCTTCGACGCGCTGGCGCGCAAGATCCGCTGGGAGCGCCGCGACTGGCAGCATCGCCGCTAAGCTGACCAGCGACTAAGACGACTGACGGCCTCCGCCCCGACGGGCGGGGGCCGTTTCGCGTTCAGCGAAGCGGCTGGCCGCTGTCCTTCCACTTGTCGAGGACCTGCGAGTCGGGCGCCGCCGCATATTGCGGGAGCACGTCGCCGCTCCGGACATATTCGCGCTGGATGGCGGCGGTTTCGGTGCGCGGCTTCGCGGCCGGGACAGGCACGAGCGGCATCGGCGCCGTGGTGGCGGCGCTCGCCGCGGACGCGATCTCTGCAACCGCCACGGCGCGCGGATGCGGTCCGGGATAGGGCTCGCCGCCGTGATAGGCCTGGCTGAACGCGGCGCCGGTGCCCCAATAACCCTTCCAGCGGTGGAAGAAATGGGCGCCGAACACGCCGGTCATCACCAGCGACTTGTTCCACGACGGGGTGACGGCATAGGTGTGATAATGCGTCGCCATGCCGACCGGCGCGAACACCTCGCCCGCCAGCGCCGAGGCGGCGACGCGCGCGGCGCGCAGCCAGGCGGCGTGCGCGGGACGGCGCGCCATCGATCCGTCGCAGGCATAGCTGAACTGGCAGCCGGCCTTTTCCGACCCCTGGTAGATCACCCCGCACACGGTGGCTGGGAAGGTGGGGTGGCGAACGCGATTGAGGATCACCTGCGCCACCGCGCGCTGGCCGTCATCGGGCTCGTTCGCGGCTTCGTAATAGATGGCGGTGGTGAGGCATTCGAGCGCGCGCGCCTTGTCCTGCGGTGTGCCGCGGAGCTGGAACGGCGCGGCGGGGCGCAGCGTGGGGTCGAGCACCGCATTCTCGGGGACCGGGCCTTCGGGCAGCGCGACGGTGCCGGTGACTCCGGCGGCAGGCGCAGCGGTCTCGTCGGCGGCGAGGTGATAGTAAGCGGCGCCGGGGAAATGGTCGTCGGCCTCGTAGCCGGTGGGTGCGGGGCCGGCGACGGCGCGCGCTTCGCCCGAGCCTAGCGCGGACAGGCCGGCATGCGCGGAAAAGCCCGCGCCAACCAGCGACACCAGAAGCGCCGCCGCGATGCCCCGAAGCTGTAGTTGCGTGAATCGCCGCAGCACGCCCGTATCCCGTGGGAGGCAATGGCCTCGTGAGGACTCGCGCATAGCGTGGAAGGCGTGAATTTTCTGCCCCGGATTTGCGGGCGTCCCATGGTGAAACGATTGATGGTTAATGTAATTTTTGAGGGACATTTGCTTTGGAGCCGGCTGATGGCCGACGCCCTCGCATTCGGTACCGGGCCCGCGAACCGCAAGATCGTCCAGCATCTTCCTTGCTGCTTGGCACGGAATGGTCGAGCGTGCGTCGGATGTGTGGAAGCAACGGATGCAATACATGGGCAAGGCATGGGTAATCGCAACAATGCTGGCTTCATCGTTCGGTGCCGCAAGCGCACAAGCCCAGCCCGCCCGTGTGGAGGCTGCGGTGCAGCGGGCCATGCGCGAAACCGGCGCCAAGGGGCTGGCGATCGCCACGATCGATCGGGGCCGCGTCACGTGGTTCAAGGCGTTCGGCGTGCGCAATGCCAAGGGCGATCCGCTGACGCCGGACACGGTGATGTACGGCGCCTCCTTGACCAAGGCGGTCGTCGGCTATTTCGCAGCTGCGATGGCATCGGAGAAGCGGCTCGATCTGGATCGGCCGATTGCCGC
Source organism: Sphingomonas sp. BT-65 (assembly GCF_026107375.2). Taxonomy (NCBI): domain Bacteria; kingdom Pseudomonadati; phylum Pseudomonadota; class Alphaproteobacteria; order Sphingomonadales; family Sphingomonadaceae; genus Sphingomonas; species Sphingomonas sp. BT-65. The sequence continues at coordinate 1,430,727 of NZ_JAPCIA010000001.1, read as the reverse complement.
GATGCTACCGCGCCCGCTGCCTGATTACGGCAACGTTGAAGGCTATAGCAATTGGGGAGACCTGGCGGGTGATCCGCGCTGGCGGGTGATTACGCCGCGCATGGTGCTCAACCATTCGACCGGGTTCGCCAATTTCGCATTCCTGGAGCCGGACGGGCGGCTGCGTATCCATTTCGATCCAGGCACACGATATGGCTATTCGGGCGAGGGAATGACGCTGCTGCAGTTCGGCATCGAACGCGGCGCGGGCCTCAGCCTCGAGGCCGAGCTGCAGCGACGATTCTTCAAGCCGCTGGGGATGGCGCGGACCAGCCTGGTGTGGAATCCGGCATTCGCATCGAACCTGGCCGACGGTTGGGATGAAAAGGGGCAAATGGAACCGCATGACGAGCGGAGCCGGGTGCGCGCGGCGGGTTCGATGGATACGACGTTGCGTGACTTCGCCACGATGGCGGCGGCGATGGTGCGCGGCTACGGCATGTCGCGTGGTTCGCGGGCGGGGTTCGCCAGAGGCACATTGCCGATCACGACGGCGCAGCAGTTTCCGACCCTGTTGCCCGATGCGCCTCCCGCGGAGCGCCCGCGCGCTTCCGCTGCCCTTGGCGTGATCGCGTTCAACGGGCCGCAGGGCGCGGGCTGGCTCAAGGGGGGGCACAATGACACCACCGCGAACACGCTGGTGTGCCTGGAGCGCGGGCGGCGGTGCGTGCTGATCCTGTCGAACGACGTGCGCGCGGAGCGGGCTTTTCCTGCGCTGGTCCGCGCCGCGCTGGGCGAGACGGGCGTGCCGTATCGATGGGAATATCCCGGACTGCCGGCCTATTGACGGCAGCCCGGGATCGCGGGCGCTATTTGAGCGCCGCGCTGTCGAGGTTGAGCGAGGCGGCCGGGATCACCTCGAGGTTCGGATGCGTCTTGCGCAGTTCGTCGGCGAACAGCTTGGCGTCGCCGACCACGACGATGCTGGCGTTCGACGGGTCGAGCAGCTTCTTCGCCGCGGCCTGAACCTCGGCGGGATCGACGCCCTGGATCGAGGGGATGTAGGTCGAGAGCGTGTCGAGCGGGACGCCGTCGGCGACATAGTCGACGAGCGCGCCGGCGATGCCGTCGGTGCGCTCGATGCGGCGGCCGAAGCTGCCGACCAGCACCGCCTTGCGCGAATCGAGCTCGGCGGCGGGGACAGGGGCCTCGCCGAGCTTCTTCATCTCTGCGGCGATCAGCGAGACCACCTCGGGCGCCGAGGGGTTCTTGGTCTGGGTCGAGGCGCTGACGATGCCCGTGAGCTTGCGGGTATCGACGCTGCTGCCCGCGCCATAGGCAAGGCCGCGTTTGATGCGGATCTCACGATTGAGGCGCGAGGTGAAGCCGACGCCGAGCGTGGCGTTGGCGACCTGCGCCGCGTAGAAATCCTTGTCGGCGCGGGCGATGCCGGGGCGGGCGATGACTACGCCGGCCTGGCCCGCGCCCGGCATGTCGACGACGACCACGCGGGGTTTGGTCGGGATAATGCGCTCGCTGCTGGAGACGGTGAGACCGTCGGTCTTCCAGTCGCCGAACAGTTTCTGCGCGAGCGCGGCGGCGTCCTTGCTCGTGATGTCGCCGACGACGACGAGCGCCGACTGGGACGGATTCCACGCTCTGCGATAGGCGGACGAAATGTCATCGCGCGTGATGCGCGGCAGCGAGGAGGGCGTGCCGGTGAGCAGGTTGCCGTAAGCGCGGTCGCCGAACACCGCGCGGTTGGCGACGATGCCTGACAGCGCACCGGGATCCTTGAGCTGTACCGTGACGCCGTCGATCGACTGTTTGCGCGCGCGGTCGATCTCGGCCTGCGCGAAGGCGGGGTTGCGGGCGACATCGGCGAGGATCGTGAGCGCGGGATCGATCTCGTCCGCCTTGACCGTGACGGTGGCGAAGGCCGCGTCCCAGTCGGCGCCCGCGCCGATCGAGCCGCCGAGCGACTCCACCTGCTGTGCGATCTGCTCGGCCGAGCGGGTGGCCGTGCCCTTGGTCAGAAGATCGGCGGCGAGCGCGGCGGTGCCGGCCTTGCCGACGGGGTCGCGTGTGCCGCCCGCGGGCGCGACGAGCGTGGCGGTGACGATCGGCAGGTCGCGCTTCTCGACCACGATCACGCGCAGGCCATTGGCGAGCTTAGCTTCGGTCGCCCGGGGTATGACCGGTGAGACCGCCGGGCCCGGGGCGGGGACGGCGACGCGCTTGCCTTCGGCCGCCTGGGTGTGGATCACGATGTCGCTGGGTGCGACGAGCGGGGCGACCTTGACCGTCGAGGCGACGGCGATCGTGTCGCCTTTCGCGCCCTTGGCCATGGCGTCGGGGAGGTAGATCAACGCGGCGGACTGGTTGTCGCCGAGATATTTGCGCGCGACGCGCTGGACGTCGGCGGCGGTGACGCGGCCGATCGCGGCGAGCTGCTCGTCGGCCGCCTTGGGATCGCGGCTGACGATGATCGAGGCGGCTAGGGTCGAGGCCTTGCCCTCGGCGGTCTCGCGGCTCTTGAGCGAGGCGGTGAGGATCTCGTTCTTGGCTTCGGCCAGCTCGGCCTCGCTGACGGGCTTGTCGCGCAGGTCGGCGATCTCGCGGCGCATCGCCTTCTCGCCTTCCTCGGCCGACTTGCCGCCGGCGAGGATCGCGTACATCGCATAGGAACCGGTCTGCTGGCGCGTGTCGAGGAAGGTATCGGCCTGCGCGGCGAGCTGGTCGCGATAGACGAGGTTGCGGTAGAGCCGCGAATTCTCGCCGCCCGAGAGGATGCCGTCGAGCACCGCGAGCGCGGGTGTGTCGGGATCATTGTCGGGCGGAAGCTGGTAGCTCAGTAGCACCGCGGGGAGCGGGGTGTTGGCCTCATAGACCGTCTGGCGGGTCGCGGTGGTGCGCGGCGGCTCGGCGGTGGTGACGCGCGGGATCGGGCGGTTGGGCCTGGCGATCCCGGCGAAATATTTGTCTACCCATTTGTCCAACTGGGCTGGGTTGAAATTGCCGGCGACCACCAGCACCGCATTGTCGGGGCGGTAATAGGTCGCGTGGAAGGCGCGGATGTCGTCGATCGTCGCGGCGTCGAGATCCTCGATGCTGCCGATGCCCGGGCGGGCATAGGGGTGCACGCCGTAGGAGATGTTGGGGAAATAGACGTAGAACAGCTTGCCATAGGGCTGGGCGAGCACGCGGCTGCGCAATTCCTCCTTCACCACGTCGCGCTCGGAGGCGAAGACCTTGGCGTCGACCACGAGGCTGGCCATGCGGTCCGCCTCGGCGAACAGCAGGCGCTCGAGATGGTTGGCCGGGACCACCTCATAGTAATTGGTGTAGTCGGAGTTGGTGGAGGCGTTGTTGTAGCCGCCGACATCCTCGGTCAGCCGGTCCATCTGCTCGTCGACCAGGTTGCGCGTGCCCTTGAACATCAGATGCTCGAACATGTGCGCGAAGCCCGACTTGCCCGCGGGATCGTCCTTGCTGCCGACATCGTACCAGACCTGCACCGAGACCGTGGCGGTCGAGGTGTCGCGGATCGCGTAGACCTTGAGCCCGTTGGGCAAGGTGCGCTCGGTATAGGCGAGCGGTGCGACGGCGATCTCCTTTGCCGGCGCTGGGGCGGCGTCCTGCGCCTGAGCCGTGAAGGGAAGCAGGGCGGCGCCGAGATAGAGCGCGGTGCGGGTCAGACGCATTGAGGTCTCCGGTCGGGAGGGAGGGGTCAGCGCTTGTTGCGCGAACGGGCGGCGTAGATGACCGCGGCGGCGAGCGCGGCGGAACCGATTCCGATGCCGATCTTGGTCAGCGGCCACTTCTTGCCTTCGCCGGGCTGGGGCGTGCCTTCCGCGCGCTCGGCGGTCTCGCGTGCAACGCGGGCGGCCTCGGTAATCTCGTTGGCGATCTGGTCGGTGTCTTCAGGCTTGTCGGTCACTGGATACTCCTCTGTGCCACAGGAGTAAGACTCCCAGGCCAGCGGCGCAATCAGGCTTTGCCATAATAGGTAGCGCGGAAATCATTCGCGAAGGCGGCGAGGCGACCCTCCGCGATCGCGGCGCGCAGGTCCGCCATCAGCGCCTGGTAGAACCAGAGATTGTGCTCGGTCATCAGCATCGCGCCGAGGATCTCGCCCGCGCGGACCAGGTGATGGACATAGGCGCGAGTGAAGGTGGCGCAGGTCGGGCAGGCGCAGGCGGGATCGAGCGGGCCCTGGTCTTCTGCGAATTTCGCATTGCGGATGTTGATCGGGCCTTGGCGCGTGAAGGCCTGGCCGGTGCGGCCGCTGCGGGTGGGAAGGACGCAGTCGAACATGTCGATGCCGCGCTCGACCGCGCCGACGATATCGTCGGGCTTGCCGACGCCCATCAGATAGCGGGGCTTGGCGGCGTCGAGCTGGCCGGGGGCATAGTCGAGCACGCCGAACATCGCCTCTTGCCCCTCGCCGACCGCGAGGCCGCCCACGGCATAGCCGTCGAAGCCGATGTCGAGCAGCGCGTCCGCGCTGGCCTTGCGCAGCCCCTCGTCGAGCGCGCCCTGCTGAATGCCGAACAGCGCATTGCTTTCGGCATGTTCGCCTCCAGCGTCGAAGCCGTCGCGGCTGCGTTTCGCCCAGCGCATCGAGCGCTCCATCGCGGCGGCCTGGACTTCGCGGGTCGAGGTGGTGGGGACGAGCTCGTCGAACGCCATGACGATGTTCGAGCCGAGCAGGCGTTGGATCTCCATCGAGCGCTCGGGGCTGAGCATGTGGCGGGTGCCGTCGAGATGCGACTTGAAGACGATGCCTTCCTCGCTGCGCTTGGTCAGTTCGGACAGGCTCATCACCTGATAGCCGCCCGAATCGGTGAGGATCGGGCGGTCCCAGCCCATGAAGCCGTGCAGCCCGCCGAGGCGGTGGACTCGCTCGGCGCTGGGGCGCAGCATGAGGTGGTAGGTGTTGCCGAGGAGGATGTCGGCGCCTGACGCGCGCACGTCCTGTGGCTTCATCGCCTTGACCGTGGCGGCGGTGCCGACCGGCATGAAGGCGGGGGTGCGGATCTCGCCGCGCTGCATCGCAATCGTGCCTGCGCGGGCCTTGCCGTCGGTGGCGTGGATGTGGAAGTCGAAACGCGGAAGCATTTCGCGCCAATGGCGCGTTATGTGGAGGAAGCCAATACAATCCTCCCCCGCCAGGGGGAGGGGAACCAGCGAAGCTGGTGGAGGGGGAGGGCACGGTGACGGGTGTTTCGTGTCCTCCCCCTCCGTCACGCTTCGCGCGCCACCTCCCCCTGGCGGGGGAGGATTGGAGGAGCCGAATGGCCGCACAGGATGACGAGCTGCGCGAAAGCGCGCGCAACCGGGGGCTGAAGCTGGTCAAGTCGCGACGGCGCAAGAAGGGCGGCGACTTCGGGAAATACGGGCTGACCGACGCCAACGGGAAGGAGTTGTTCGGCTTCGGCAAGACCGGGCTGACCGCGCGTGCTACGGAGATCGAAGACTATCTGCGCGGGGCGATGCGCAGCGACTGGAAGGAAGCGGCGAAGGGGTTGCCCAAGCGCAGGCCTGCGCCCAAACCCAAGCCGGCGCCGAAACCGAAGCTCAAGAGGCTGAAGATTGCCAATCTCTTCGCGAAGCTGCCCGCTGCGAAGCGCAAGGAGGTGTTCACCGAATTGATCGCGCAAGGCGGGATGCGGATCGAGCGGATCGTGTCGGACGGGCAGGCGACGCCCGAGGACAAGCCGTTCGTGCAGGAGGCCGACGAATGGGTGGTGGTGCTCCAGGGCAGCGCGGCGATCCGGCTGGAGGGGCATGAAGAGACGGCGCTGAAGCCCGGCGATCATCTGCTGATCCCGGGCGGGGTGAAGCATTGGGTGACGCGCACCGATCCGGACGGGCCGACGGTGTGGCTAGCGGTGCACCTGGGCTGAGGTGACATGGTCGATCACCGCCTGCGGCGTGGCGAAGGCGATGTCGGGGTCGAGATGCGCGAACGCCTCGGGATTGGCATAGCCCCACAGCACCGCACCCGCGCGCACCCCGGTCGCGCGCGCGGCGTCGATGTCGCGGGTCTCGTCGCCGATCGACAGCGCCGCGTGCGGCGGGATGCCGCTGACCTTGAGCACCTTGCGGAACTTGGGCGCCTTGCCGAACAGCGACGCGCCACACGCCCACCAGCGGATGCGTGCGGCGTTTTCGGGGCCGAGAACGGCGCGGGCGTTCGCCTCGCTGTTCGAGGTGACCACCGCGATGGGGATGCCGGCCGCCTCGATCGCGGCGAGCATGTCCGGCACGCCGTCGAACAGGCTCACCTGATGCGTGTTGCGGCCGAACAGGCGACGCACGTAGCGCGAGATGAAGGGCAGCTTCCAGCGCGGGATCGCGAGATGGCTGATCACGTCGCGCGTGCTCTTGCGCCGCAGCGGCTCGATCTCGTCGGGGTGGACGCGGCGGAAGCCGTAGCGGTCGGACAGATGATCGACGATCGACAGGAACCAGTTGCCGCTGTCTGAGAGCGTGCCGTCGAAATCGAAGATCACCAGCCGGAGCGGCGCGCCCGGCTCAGTCATGCGCGTGGCCATGATTGCCATGGCCGTTGTGCAGGCGGCAGGGATCGCCGTCGCCGACCTCGATCTGCAGCGTCGCGTGGCCGATGCGGAAGTCATGCTGGAGGCGGTGCTGCGCGTCTTCGAGGAAAGCGTCGCCGGGATGGCCTTCCGGGATCAGCAGATGCGCGGTCAGCGCGACCTCGGTGGTGCTCATCGGCCAGATGTGGAGATCGTGGACGCGGGTGACGCCGGGGAGCGAAGCGAGCATCGCCTCGACCTTCTCCGGATCGATGCCGGGCGGGACGGCGTGGAGCGCCATCGTCACCGAATCGCGCAGCAGGCCCCAGGTGCTCCACAGGATCGCCGCGACGATGACGAGGCTGATCGCGGGATCGATCCATAGTGCGTTGGTGAGCAGGATCAGCCCGCCGCCGACCACCACGCCGGCCGAGACGCCCGCGTCGGCGGCCATGTGGAGATAGGCGCCGCGGACGTTGATGTCGCTCGCACGGCCGCGCATGAACATGAGCGCGGTGGCGCCGTTGATGAGGATGCCGACGCCGGCGACGATCATCACCGTTACGCCCTCGACCGGCGGCGGATCGCGGAAGCGCTGCACCGCCTCGAGCGCGATCGCGCCGACCGCGACCAGCAGCAGCACGGCGTTGGCGAGTGCGGCGAGGATGGTCGAGCTCGACAGGCCATAGGTGAAGCGGCGCGAGGCCGGGAGCTTGGCGAGCGACGCACCGCCCCAGGCGATCAGCAGGCCGAGAACGTCGGAGAGATTGTGCCCGGCGTCCGCCAGCAGTGCCATGGAGCCGGTGAGGAGGCCCGCCGCGCCCTCGACCGCGACGAAGGCGAGGTTGAGCGCGGTGCCGACCGCAAAGGCGCGGCCGAAATCGGCCGGGGCATGGCTGTGGCCCCCATGGCTGTGGGCGTGTCCGGCATGGCTATGGTTGTGCGACCCGTGCATCGCGGCGACCTTAGCCGCAGCGCAGCATGTGATGCTAGGACACAGTGCGATTTTGGATCGGGCTTGACCCTGACGCTGCGTCATCCCCGAAAGGGCGATTCGCGTGAAGATGAGGAACGACATGCGAACGGTGCGGCAGGTGGCGAAGGCGGCGCGAATCAGCGTGCGCACGCTGCATCATTATGACGCGATTGGCTTGCTCAAGCCGGGGCATGTCGGCGGCAATGGCTATCGCTATTATGGCCGCCCGGAGCTGCTGCGGTTGCAGCAGATCCTGTTCTATCGCGAGCTGGGACTGCCGCTTGGCGAGATCAGCGCGATCCTCGACGATCCGGGGTTCGATCCGCTGACGGCGCTGAAGGGGCATCGGGAAGCGCTGGCGGCGCGGATCGGCCAGTATCGCGACCTCATCCGCACGATCGACCGCACGATCGCGTCGCTCGAAAAGGATGAGACGATGGAAGACAATGAATATTACGCCGGGATCGCGCCCGAGACGCGCGAGCGCTGGGAGCGCGAGGCGGCGAGCTTCTGAGGCGAGGAGGCGGTGCGCGCCGCGCAGGAAAAGGCGCGGGGCTTCTCGAAGGAGAAGGTCGCGCAGATCCAGGCCGAGATGGAGGCGATTCGCGGCGACTTCCAGCGGCTGTTCCGCGAGGGCGCGGCGCCGGGGTCCGAAGCGGTGCAGGCAGTGACCGCGCGCCACTATGCCTGGGTATGCCACAGCTGGACCCCCGATGCGGCGGCGTTCGCCGGGCTGGGGCGCATCTATGTCGAGAATCCCGAGTTTCGCGGCACCTATGAGGACGGCGCGCTGCCGGGGACGGCAGCGTTCATCGCCGAGGCGATGACGATCTATGCCGAGCGATCGCTCTAGCCGCGGCGGCGCTGCGGGCGGCGGTTCTCGCCGTCGCCCGGGCGTGCGCCGGGCTGGGGCTGCGGGCGCGTAGTGAGCAGCTCGCTGCGCAGGATCGCGCCGTTCTTGTCGCGGTCGAAGCGGGTGAAGAACAGCTCGAAGCGGTCCTGCAGCTCGGCGAGGCTGATGCGGTTGTCGCCGTCCTGGTCGACCTCGAACGGGCTGGGCAGCGCGTTGCGGTTGCCGAGCCAGCGTTCGGACCAGTCGCCGAACTGGATATAGCCCATCGATGGCTGGCCCTTCGCCACCGCCTCGAAGCTCTTGCGCACCCCGGCATCGAACTCGGCACGGGTGACGGTGCCGTCGCCGTCCGCATCGAACGCCGCGATCGCCATCGCCACCGGCTCGGCGATCATCAGCGGGATCGGCTCGGCGCCGGGAAGCGGACGCACCAGCACGGGCGGCGGGGTCGCCGGCTGCTGCTGGGCGGCGAGGGCGGCGAGGGCGAAAAGGATCATACGGGCTTTCCGGGCAGGAGCAGGCTGGCGTCACCATAGCTGTAGAAACTGTAATTGGCAGCGATGGCGTGGGCGTAGGCGGCCTGCATGCGGTCGAGGCCCATCAGCGCCGAAACCAGCATGAACAAGGTCGAGCGCGGCAGGTGGAAATTGGTGACGAGGCCGTCCACGCCGCGGAAGCGATAGCCGGGGGTGATGAAGATCGCGGTATCGCCCTCGAACGGGCGGACGATGCCGTCCTCGCCAGTCGCGCTCTCGATCAGGCGCAGGCTGGTGGTGCCGACGGCGATGACGCGGCCGCTCTTGGCGCGGACGGCGTTGAGCTTGTCCGCCGTCGCCTGGTCGATGCGTCCCCATTCGGCATGCATGCGGTGATCGTCGGTGTCGCCGGCCTTGACCGGCAGGAAGGTGCCCGCGCCGACATGAAGGGTGAGCGTGGTGTGCTCGATTCCCGCGGCTTCGAGCGCGGATATGAGATCGGGTGTGAAGTGCAGCGCGGCGGTGGGGGCGGCGACGGCGCCGGGTTCGTTCGCGAACATCGTCTGATAGTCGTCGGCGTCGCGGGCGTCGGTCGGGCGCTTGGCGGCGATATAGGGCGGAAGCGGCATGCGTCCGGCGCGCTCGAGCAGCAGCTCGACCGGTTCGTCGCCGGGGAAGAACAGCGTGAAGCTGCCGTCGTCATGGCGCGCCTCGGCGATCGCGGTGACGCCCTCGCCGAAATCGATCGTGTCGCCGGAGTGCAGCCTTTTGGCGTTGCGGATGAAGGCGATCCAGTGGCGCGGACCTTCGCGCTTGTGGAGCGTGGCGCCGATCTTCGCCTCGCCCCGCCGGCCTTCGAGCTGGGCGGGGATGACGCGGGTATCGTTGAAGACGAGCAGGTCGCCGGGACGCAGCAGCGTGGGGAGGTCGCGGACGAGCCGGTCCTCGGTGCGCTCTCCGTCGAGCAGCAGCAGCCGCGCCGAATCGCGCGGGGAAGCCGGGCGCAGCGCGATGCGCTCGGGCGGCAGCTCGAAATCGAACAGGTCGACGTTCATCCGGAACTCAAATCCTCCCCGTTCCGGGGAGGATTAAGATCACTTCTTGCCTGGCCCCGGCGGCAGTGCTGCAGGCACCTCGACCGGCGCGGGCGGGGGCGGCGGGGTGTAGGCCGGCGGGTTGTCCGCGGCGATATAGGCGTGGACGATCTTGGCGGGATTCGCGGGCGGCTCGCCGCGCGGGATCGAGTCGACATATTGCATGCCGTCGAGCACGCGGCCGAACACCGTATATTTCTGGTCGAGGCCGAGCCGCGGCACGAACATGATGAAGAACTGGCTGTTGGCGCTGTCCTCGCTCTGCGCGCGGGCGGCGGAGACCGCACCGCGGACGTGCGGGAGATAGTTGAACTCCTTGGGCAGGTCGGGCTGCTCCGAACCGCCGCTGCCGTCGCCCTTGGGGTCGCCGCCCTGCGCCATGAAGCCCTCGATCACGCGATGGAAAACGAGGCCGTCGTAGAATTTCTTGCGCGTGAGGTCCTTGACCCGCTCGACCATCTTGGGCGCAACGTCGGGGCGCAGCCAGATGGTGACGCGGCCGCCGGTCGACAGGTCGAGCAGCCAGAGATTTTCCTTGTCGGTCGTGGCGGGCGGGGCGGCGCGCCCCGCGGGACCAGGCACATATTGCGCGCTCGCCGGCATGGCGAAAAGCGAGGCCGCGAAGGCAAGAATCAGGGCTACAAAACGCATCGATATCCCCACCGGATCTGGAATGGCAGCGACTTAGAACAATTCGCCGCTTGCGGCAAAGTGAATGCGGCGGGCGGCAGAATTGCGGCGGCGCCGGCGCCTATGAGCCTTTCCGGCCGATCTGGTCCACCCGCGCCATGACCTCCTCGCGCACCGCGGGGGTGACGAACTTGCGGATCTCGCCGCCGAACAACGCGATCTCCTTGACCAGGCGCGAGGCGATCGGCTGGAGCGAGACGTCGGCCATCAGGAAGACCGTCTCGATCCGGCTGTTCAATTGCTGGTTCATGCCAGCCATCTGATATTCGTATTCGAAGTCGGCGACCGCGCGCAGGCCGCGGATGATGACGCTGGCGCCCTCGCGCTCGGCGAAGTCCATCAGCAGCGAATCGAAGCTGACGACATGGATCTCGCCCTCGATCCCCTCGACCTCGCGGCGGACCATCGCCATCCGCTCCTCGACGCTGAACATCGGGTCCTTGGAGGGGTTGGTGGTGACCCCGATGACGAGCCGGTCGACCAGCTTCGCCCCACGGCGGATGATGTCCATATGGCCGAGCGTGATCGGATCGAAGGTGCCGGGATAGACGCCGGTGCGAAGGGTCATGGGCGGGCTCCGTTAGAGGTCAGCGGTCGCGCTCGAGCGTGTAGCGGGCGATGTCGCGCAGCAGGTCGGCTTCCTCGCCATAGGCGTGGAGATGGGCGATCGCCTGCTCGACGAGCAGGCGCGCCTGCTCGCGCGCGCGGTCGAGGCCGAGCAGGGTGAGGAAGGTCTCCTTGCCCGCCGCCGCATCCTTTCGTAGCCTCTTGCCGGCGGCGTCCTCGTCGCCCTCGACGTCGAGGATGTCGTCGGCGATCTGGAAGGCGAGGCCGATGTCGCGGGCATAGCCGCGCAGGCCGGTGCGCGCGTCGGGCGGGATGCGGCCGAGGATCGCCCCGGCCTCGACCGCGCAGGAGATCAGCGCGCCGGTCTTGAGCGCCTGGCAGCGGGTGACGGTGGCGAGGTCGAAGCCGCTCTGCTCCGCCATCAGGTCCATCATCTGCCCGCCGGCCATGCCCGCGGGGCCTGCGGCGCGCGCGAGATCGGCGACCAGCTCGGCACGCACGAAGGGGTCGGCATGGGTCGCGGGATCGGCGAGGATCTCGAACGCGAGCGCGTGGAGGCAATCGCCGGCGAGGATCGCGGTGGCCTCGTCATAGGCGCGGTGGACGGTGGGCTTGCCGCGGCGCATGTCGTCATCGTCCATCGCGGGCAGATCGTCGTGGATCAGCGAATAGACATGGATGCACTCGACCGCGGTGGCGGCGCGCACGGTGCAGGCGGGGGCGACCGCGAACAGCCGCGCGGTGGCGAAGGTAAGCAGCGGGCGTAGCCGCTTGCCGCCGCCGATCGCGGCATGGCGCATCGCGGCATAGAGCCGCGCGCGCGGATCGGCGGGGATGGGGAGCAGCAGCTCGAACTGGCGGTCGATCTCCTCCGCCACGTCGCGCATCGCCGATTCGAGCGCGAGGCTGGCGTGCGCCACCGCCTCGCTCATCCGTTCGAAGGGGGGGCTGCGGCGAAGGGCGTGGTGCCGGTGACGCGGCCGTCGGCATCGGCGCGGATCGCCTCTATCCTTGCTTGCGCCGCATCGAGCCGCGCGGCGCATTGGCGGCGCAGCGCATCGCCGCGTTCGTAGAGCGCGATTGCCTCGTCGAGCAGCGCGTCGCCGCTTTCGAGACGCGTGACGATCCGCTCCAGCTCCTTGAGCGCATCCTCGAACGAAAGCGCGGCGATGTCGGTCCCCTCGGTCATGCCGCCGCTATGCTCCGTGGGCGGAACCAATTCAACCTCCCGCAATTCGAGCGGGGTTCCTACATTGCCCGCGAAGGAGATCAGCCATGTTCACCAGTATCAATCCGGCGACCGGCGAAGAGGGCGCGACGATCGCGGCGCTGGACGATGACGGGATCGAGGCGGCGCTGGCGCGGGCCGATGCGGCGTTCCGGTCGTGGCGGGTGAGCGAACTGGAACAGCGCACCGCGCTGCTGAGCGCGATCGCCGACCAGTTCGAGGCGAACAAGCAACATCTCGCCGAGACCGCGACGAAGGAGATGGGCAAGACGCTCGTCTCAGCAGTGGCCGAGGTGGAGAAGTGCATCGCGGGCTTCCGCTACTATGCGGAGCAGGGGGCGGCCCATCTGGCGCCGGTCGAGACCAGGACCGCGAGCGGGCGCGCGGTGGCGCACTGGCTGCCGCTCGGGCCGGTGCTGGCGGTGATGCCGTGGAACTTCCCCTATTGGCAGGCGGTGCGCTGGCTCGCGCCGACGATCCTCGCGGGCAATGTCGGGCTGCTCAAGCACGCCTCGCTGACTCAGGGCTGCGCGGCGCTGATCCAGCAGATGGTGAGCGCGGCCGGCGCGCCGGACGGGGTGTTCCAGAATCTCGCGATCAAGTCGGACAAGGTCTCGCGGATCATCGCCGACAAGCGCGTCGCGGCGGTGACGCTGACCGGGAGCGAGGGCGCGGGCGCGAAGGTGGCCGAAGCAGCGGGCAAGGCGCTCAAGAAGGTTGTGCTTGAGCTCGGCGGATCGGACCCGTTCGTCGTGATGCCCTCCGCCGATCTCGACGCGGCGGTGAAGGCGGCGGTCAGGGCGCGGGTGCAGAATGCCGGGCAGAGCTGCATCTGCGCCAAGCGGATGATCGTGCATGCCGACGTGTATGACGCGTTCCTGGAGAAGTTCACCGCGGCGATGCTGGCGGTGAAGATCGGTGATCCGATGGCGGCCGGGATCGAGATGGGGCCGCTGTCGAGCGTCGAGCAGCGCGATACCGTGCTGGAGCAGATCGAGCGCGCGACCGCGGACGGGGCGAAGCTGGTCGGCGGCGAGAAGCTCGAGCGCGACGGGGCCTGGATGCGCGCGGGTGTGCTCACCGACGTCCATCCCGAGGCGGATTTCGCGCAGGAAGAGATTTTTGGACCGGTCGCGATGGTGTTCCGGGCCGAGGACATCGATGCGGCGATCGCGCTGGCGAACGATGTGCCGTTCGGGCTCGGATCGAGCGTGTGGACCAAGGACAGCCAAGAGATCGACCGCTTCGTGCGCGATATCGAGAGCGGGATGACCGCGGTGAACCAGATGCTCGCCTCGACGCCCGAGGCGCCGTTCGGCGGCGTGAAGCGATCGGGCCATGGCCGCGAGCTGGGGCCGTGGGGGTTGCACGAGTTCATGAATTTGAAGGCGGTGATGTTGCCGAACTAGCCGTCACCCCGGCCTTGTGCCGGGGCCTACTCATCCGCGAGCGATGGCGGCAAAGATCGTAGCGCAACGCCTGCCGCCCGGTGGACCCCGGCGCGAAGCCGGGGTGACGGGCTTGGGTTAGGCGCTGCCTTCCAAAGCGATCTCGATCAGCAGGTCCTTGCGGCTCAACTTGCCGATCATCGTCTTGGGAAGCTTCGCGCGGATCACCACCGCGTCGACGCGCTCGTGCTTGCCGACCTGGGGATTGAGCCAGTCGCGTAAAGCCTCGCCGGTGACCAGCCCGGCATCGTCGTTGAGCGAGACATAGGCACGCGGGGTCTCGCCACGATAGGCGTCGGGCATGCCGACCACCAGCGCCTCCTTCACCGCGGGGTGGCGGTAGAGCACGTCCTCGATATGCTTGGGAAAGACCTTGAAGCCGCCGACCGCGATCATGTCCTTGATGCGGTCGACGATGCGGATGAAGCCGTCTTCGTCGATCTGCCCGACATCGCCGGTGCGCAGCCATTTCTGGCCGGCGTCGTCATAGCAGAAGGTGGTGCCGTCGGTGTCGGGGCGGTTCCAGTAGCCGGCCATGATCTGCGGGCCGGCGACGACGATCTCGCCCGGCTCGCCCTCGGGCGCGGGGCGGGTGGCGTCCTCCTTGTCGACCAGCTGCACGCGGGTGCCGATGATCGGCTGGCCGATCGTGCCCGACTTGCCCTCGGCCTTGTACGGGTTGGCGGAGACCACGCCCGAGCTTTCGGACAGGCCATAGCCCTCGAGCAGCTTGGCGCCGGTCGCGGCCTCGAACCGCGTCTTGAGCTCGGCGGGGAGGGGGGCGCCGCCGGAGATGCAGTATTTGAGGCTCGACCAGTCGGTCGACGCGGCCTTGGGATGATCGAGCAGCGCCTGGAACATGGTCGGCACGCCGGGCAGCGCGATCGGGCGGGTGCGGCCGATCGCGGCGAGCGCCTGCGCCGCATCGAAGCGCGGGAGCATCACGATCTCGCCGCCAGTCAGCACGGTGCGGTTGAGCACGCAGGTGTTGGCGAAGACGTGGAAGAAGGGCAGCACGCCCAGCACCTTGTCCTTGGTCGTGCCGAGATCGGGATCGAGCTTGGCGACCTGGCGGGCATTGGCGGAGAGGTTGGCGTGGGTGAGCATCGCGCCCTTGGGCAGACCAGTGGTACCGCCGGTATACTGGATCAGCGCGAGATGGGTTTCGGGATCGATCGCCGCGGTCGCGCACGCGCCGTCATTGGCGATGAGCTGCGAGAAGGCGAGGATGCGCGGATCGTCGGGCTTTTCGGCGACTTCCTTGGCGCGCAGCCATCGGTAGAGGAGCGACTTGGCGGCGGGCAGGGCGCCGGCGACCGAGCCGACCACGAGGCGTTCGAGGCTGCTCGCGTCGAGCACCTTGAGCGCGGTGGGGAGGAGAGCGGTGGCGCTGATCGTGAAGAGCAGCCGCGTGCCTGAATCCTCGACCTGCGCCTCCAGCTCCTCGACCGAATAGAGCGGCGAGAAGTTGACGACGGTCGCACCCAATTTGAGGATGCCGTAATAGGCCGCGACGTAATGCGGCACATTGGGCAGGAACAGGCCGATGCGGTCGCCGGGGCCGTAGCCCAGCGCCTTAAGGCCGCAGGCGACACGATTGGCGCCGTCGAGCGTCTCGGCATAGCTGTAGTGCCGGCCCAGGAAGTCGAGCAGCGGAGTGTTGCCCATACGCCGCGCGGATTCGTCGAAGGCGTCGGCCATCGAGAGCGGCGGAAGGTGCTGGTCCCAAGGGCCGGGGTGACGATAGGCGGTGCGCCAAGCATGCTCGGGATCGCTCATTTACACAGGTGTAAGCAACTCGGGGGGCGAGTCAATTCGAGGGCGCCTCAGCCGATCGCGCGCTTCGCGGTCCAGGTGTAGAGCACCGAGACGGCGAGAATGCCGAGGTCGACCGCCGCCTGGATCTTGCGCGGCGCGGTGTCCGTCACCTCGTGCGTGAGGATCTGGATGTTCGCGGTCGGGTGAGGCAGGGCGGTGATGGCGAGCAAGGCCGCGCCGCCGCCGACGAGTGCGATCCTGCGCTTGTCCAACCGATCCATTGCCGCCTCCCTATGGCGCGCATCATTACGCGCGCGGCGCCTGAACGGCAACTGAATTGGGATCTCAGGCGGCGAGCGTCGCGGCCCGGGCGCGATCGCGGCCGGCCGACTTGGCCGCGAACAAAGCTGTGTCCGCGGCGCGGTAGAGCGCCTTCCAGTCGGCTTCGGTGGCGAGCGTGCCGGTGGCGGTGCCGATGCTGGCGGTGACGCGCAGGTCGAACGGCATGCGCGTCGCGCGGACCCGGGTGAGCACGGTGTTGGGATCGACCGGCTGGTTCATGCCCGTGACCACCGCGAACTCCTCGCCGCCGATCCGGGCGACGAGCGTGCCGGGCGGCGCGAGGGCACGGAGCGTGCGCGCGACGACGCGGAGCACCTCGTCGCCGCCGTCATGGCCGAGCGTGTCGTTGACCTGCTTGAAATGGTCGAGGTCGAGGATCAGCAGCGTCTGCGGGCCCTCACGGCCGATCGCGCTGGCGAGGAAGGCGCGGCGGTTGAGCAGGCCGGTGAGCGGATCGGTGTCGGCGAGACGGCGCGCGACCGCCTCCGCCGCAATCGCCGAATCCCGCTCGCGGCTGAGCAGCCGGATGCGATAGGCAATCGCGACCGAGGAGATCAGCGCCTCGGCCGACATCGACAGGATCGTCGAATTGTCGAGCCAGAAGTTCCAGCGGATCAGGCCGAGATTGGCGAAGATGCGCATGCACGCCGCGAGGATCGGCAGCGCCCAGGCGATCGCGAACACCCAGAGATAGTTGGAGCGGCTGCGCCAGGCGCTCCACAAGGTCGCGACGACCGAGACGATCACGCTCGCGAACACCCAGGAATAGACGCGGTCGACGAGGTTCACCCCGACCGGGGCGAAGAGGACGAAGAACAGCCCGGTGGCCACCAGGAGGGTCACTGTGGCGCGGATCAGCAGCCGCAGCCGGGGTCCGAACACATGCTCCTCGAAAAAGGCGCGCGCGAACAGCAGCGCCGAGGCGCAGGCGAGGGTGAGCAGCAGATAGTTGAGCCGGAGCCGGTCGTTGTTGGCGATATCCGGCCAGACCCAGGCGAGTGCGCCGGACGAGGTGAAGGCATAGGCGAGCAGCGCCGCCACCATCAGGCAATAAGCGAGCTGGAAGCGGTAGCGAAGCGAGGCCCAGAGCGCGAGATTGTAGACGAGCAGCGCCAGCGCGAGGCCACCGAAGCCGGCATAGATCGCGGCCATCGCCAGGTTGGAACGCTGGCTCTCCGCCTGCGTCGCGAGCCGCGGGCCCACGACGATGCCGCGCAGGTTGGCCGATCCCTCGGCCTTCCACATCAGCCGTTGAACCTTGGCGCTGTAGCGGGGCAGCGGATGCTCGACGATCGCGCCGAGCTGGATGCGCCTGGTGATGCCGCGATTGTCGTCGTGCATCGTGGCGAGGCGCCCGTCGGAATAGAGCACGTGGAGCGTCAGGCTCTGCTGCCACACGCTGCCGATCCGCGCGACCAGGGGCCGGCGCGAGCGGGAGCGCTGGCCGATATCGTTCGAGATCACCCAATAGTCGCCGGGGCCGAAGCTGGTCTGTTTCGCGGTGCAGTCGAAACGCTGCGGCGCGCGGATCAGCCGCGCCGGATCGTCGCCGGGATGCGCGCGCAGGACGCAGACCGATAGCGGCCGGCCGGTCTGACCGGCGCCGAGATTGGACAATTGGGCATGCGCGGGCGCCGCGACGCACGCGAGCATCGCGGCGAACG
The DNA here is from genome assembly GCF_026107375.2 of Sphingomonas sp. BT-65. Lineage (NCBI taxonomy): Bacteria > Pseudomonadati > Pseudomonadota > Alphaproteobacteria > Sphingomonadales > Sphingomonadaceae > Sphingomonas > Sphingomonas sp. BT-65. The sequence continues at coordinate 1,413,107 of NZ_JAPCIA010000001.1, read as the reverse complement.
CCGCCAGCAGAGCTGCCATGATCCCCCGACCCATGCGGCGACCCTAAGGCCGGGATGGCGAAGAAGCGGTTAAGATCGCTGCAGCGGCAGGGTTCGTGTCAGCCGGCGGCGTGGTCGTAACGCTCGCGATTGGCGTAGATCACCGGCAGGTGGCCGAGCGCCCATTCGCCGAGATGGCGCACTGGCTCGGCCAGCGAATGGCCGAGATCGGTCAGCCGGTATTCGACCTGCGGCGGCACGGTCGGGTGAACGGTGCGCGCGACCAGGCCGTCGCGCTCAAGCCCCTTGAGCGTGCGCGTGAGCATCTGTTGCGAGATGCCGTCGACCGCGCGCTTGAGTTCGTTGAAGCGGTGCGGCTGCGCGCGCAGGCTCATCACGACCTGCATGCTCCATTTGTCGCCGACGCGGGCAAGGATGCCCGTGACCGACTGGCAGTCGCGATGCGCGAGGGGCGGGGTAGTCAGCATGATATGACCTGGCCTCAAAAATATGCGTTCTTGGCGTCCTCAAGGTGGTTACATAGCTAACCCTGGTCACAAATCCAGACCGGGAAACTGACCTATGAAACTGCTTCACATCGATTCGAGCATCCAGGGCGCGGGTTCGGCGAGCCGCGCCGTCAGCGCGGCCGTGACCGAGCGGCTTCGCGCGGAAAATCCGGCGATCGAGATCGCCTATCGCGACCTTGCCGCGCAGCCGCTGCCGCACCTGACGCTCGACGTGCTGGCCGACCCCGCGGCCAATGCCGAGCTGCAGGCGTTCCTCGCGGCGGATGTCGTGGTGATCGGCGCGGGTCTCTACAATTTCAGCATCCCGAGCCAGCTCAAGGCATGGCTCGACCGCGTCATGATCGCGGGCCAGACCTTCAGCTATGGTCCCGAAGGGCCCGTCGGGCTTGTCGGGGGCAAGCGCGTGATCGTCGCGCTGGCGCGAGGCGGACTCTATGGCGCCGGGGCACCCGCCGCGCCGCTCGAGCATGGCGAGACCTATCTCGGCGCTGCGTTCGGGTTCATCGGGATCAAACCCGAATTCATCATCGCCGAGGGCGTGGCGCTGGGCGACGAGGCCCGCACCGCCGCGGTGGATGCGGCACGAGTCCAGGCTTCGAACCTCGCCGCATCATCGCTCGCGGCCTGAGCTGGACGGGAAAGAAGAAGGGGCGGGAGTGATCCCGCCCCTTTTTACTTGGCCTTGGCCGCGACGGGCTTCTTGCCGCCGCCCTTCTTGGGCCGCTTGGGCGCCGCGGGGGTGATGGCGAAGGTGAGCGCGCCGTCCTTCAGCTTCACCTCGACCTCGCCGCCATGGACGAGCTTGCCGAACAGCAGCTCTTCGGCGAGCGGCTGCTTGACCTTCTCCTGAATGAGGCGGCCCATCGGGCGCGCGCCATAGAGCTTGTCGTAGCCGCGCTCGGTGAGCCACGCCTTCGCCGCATCGTCGAGCGCAATGTGCACGCCGCGATCGGCGAGCTGCAGCTCGAGCTGGAGAATGAACTTCTCCACCACCCGCTCGACCACCTTGGGCGGGAGATAGTCGAACGGCACGATCGCATCGAGGCGGTTGCGGAATTCGGGGGTGAAGAGCTTCCGCACCGCGTCTTCCTGAACGTCCTCGCGGCTCATCTCGCCGAAACCGATGCTCTCGCGCGCCATGTCGGACGCGCCGGCATTGGTCGTCATCACCAGGATGACGTTGCGGAAATCGACCGTCTTGCCGTGGTGGTCGGTCAGCTTGCCGTTGTCCATCACCTGCAACAGGATGTTGAACAGGTCGGGATGCGCCTTCTCGACCTCGTCGAGCAGCAGCACGCAATGCGGGTTCTGATCGACCGCATCGGTGAGCAGCCCGCCCTGGTCATAGCCGACATAGCCCGGAGGCGCGCCGATCAGGCGGGAGACGCTATGGCGCTCCATGTACTCGGACATGTCGAAGCGCTGGAGCGGGATGCCGAGCAGCTCGGCGAGCTGCTTGGTCACCTCGGTCTTGCCGACGCCGGTCGGGCCCGAGAATAGATAGTTGCCGATCGGCTTTTCGGGATCGCGGAGACCCGCGCGGCTGAGCTTGATCGCCGAGGACAACACGCCGATCGCCTTGTCCTGGCCGAACACGACGCGCTTCAAGTCGGTCTCGAGATTGGCGAGCACGCGGGTGTCGTCGGTCGAGACGCTCTTGGGCGGGATGCGCGCCATCGTCGCGATCACCGCCTCGATCTCCTTCGGCGTAATCGTCTTCTTGCGCTTGGACGGCGGCACCAGCATCTGCATTGCGCCGACCTCGTCGATCACGTCGATCGCCTTGTCGGGCAGCTTGCGGTCATTGATGTAGCGGCTCGACAGCTCGACCGCCGACTTGATCGCGTCGGGCGTGTACTTCACCGAGTGGTGCTGCTCGAACGCGGTGCGCAGGCCGGCGAGGATCTTGATCGTGTCCTCGATCGTCGGCTCGTTGACGTCGATCTTCTGGAACCGGCGCAGCAGCGCGCGATCCTTCTCGAAATGGTTGCGGAATTCCTTGTACGTCGTCGAGCCGATGCAGCGGATCGTGCCGCCCGACAGCGCCGGCTTGAGCAGGTTCGACGCGTCCATCGCGCCGCCGCTGGTCGCGCCTGCGCCGATCACGGTGTGGATCTCGTCGATGAACAGCACCGCGTGGGGCAGCTTCTCGAGCTCGCTCACGACCTGCTTCAGCCGCTCCTCGAAATCGCCGCGATAGCGCGTGCCGGCGAGCAGCGCGCCCATGTCGAGCGAATAGATCACCGCTTCCTTGAGCACGTCGGGCACGTCGCCCTCGACGATTTTCCGCGCGAGGCCCTCGGCAATGGCCGTCTTCCCCACGCCAGGATCACCCACATAGAGCGGGTTGTTCTTGGAGCGGCGGCACAGGATCTGGACGGTGCGGTCGACCTCCGGCCCGCGGCCGATCAGTGGATCGACCTTGCCGGCCTTTGCCTTCTCGTTGAGGTCGACAGTGAACTGCTTGAGCGCGCTCTCGCCCTTCTTGCCGCCCTCGCTCTTCTGCGGCTTCTCCTCCTCGGCCGCGCCCTTGGGGGGCGAGGATTCGGCCGGGGTCGCGCCCTTGCCGACGCCATGGCTGATGAAGCTCACCGCATCGAGCCGGCTCATGTCCTGCTGCTGCAGGAAATAGACGGCGTAGCTCTCGCGCTCGCTGAACAGGGCGACGAGCACGTTGGCGCCGGTCACCTCGTCGCGGCCCGAGGACTGGACGTGAAGGATCGCGCGCTGGACGACGCGCTGGAAGCCGCTGGTGGGCGAGGGATCGGTGGTCTGGTCGACGCGCAGCGCCTGCAGCTCGGTGTCGAGATAGTGGGCGACGGTGGTCCTGATCTCGTCGAGATCGACCCCGCACGCGCCCATCACCTTCGAGGCATGCTCATCGTCCACCAGTGCGAGCAGCAGGTGCTCGAGCGTCGCATATTCGTGGCGGCGCGAGCTCGCCGCTTCGAGCGCACGGTGGAGAGTGGATTCGAGGGCGGAGGCGAAACTAGGCATTCGGGAACAACTCCAGTCGGGCCATCAGGACTAGCCGTGAAGGCAAGGGCCCGTTTCCACCAATGTTGGAAGTGTGGACCTCTGCATCAAGCGCTGCGCTTTCGCACCGGAGTGGCGTGACGCCCGATTCCGGTGCAACGCTCATCGCTTGAATAGGGCGTCGGCGCTTGCGCGATGATTAACCGCGCGCTCCATTTTTCCCCGGCAGCGCGCGATCTCGGCCTCGAGGAGCTGGATGCGCTCGGCCAGTTCCTCGACCGAGAAGGGATCGAGGTCCTGTCGCGCGAGCTGCGCGGCGGGGTCGTCGGTGCGACGCGGAAGATCGTCGGCGGCGTCCATCGCAGACCAGCGTCGGATGCGGGGCGGGCAAAGTCAAGCGGCCCCGGCGGGATAAACTGGTGATAGATTGGGCGGTTGAAGCCTTGACGTCGTGCCTCCCGATCCCGATTCAGGCGGCAAGGGGGAATAGCATGACGCGCGTGCCACAGCAGATGACGGCGATCGACCCGGAAGCTCCGGGCGGACCCGAGGTGCTGGCGCTCGTCGAGCGGCCGGTGCCGAGCCCTGGCGCGGGCGAGGTGCTGATCCGCGTCGCCGCGGCGGGAGTCAACCGGCCCGATGTCGTGCAGCGGCTGGGCGCCTATCCGCCGCCGCCGGGGGTGACGAGCATTCCGGGGCTCGAGGTCGCGGGCGAGGTCGTCGCGGTCGGCGCCGACGTGCCGCTCGAGGTGATCGGGCAGCCGATGTGTGCGCTGATCGCGGGCGGCGGCTATGCCGAATATGCTGTGGCGCCGCTCGGGCAATGCCTGACCGTGCCCGCCGCACTGTCGATGGCCGAGGCCGCGGCGATGCCCGAGACTTTGTTCACCGTGTGGACCAATTTGTTCGAGCGCGGCTATGCGAACGAGGGCGAGACCGTGCTGGTCCATGGCGGCAGCAGCGGGATCGGGACGATGGCGGTCTCGCTGTGCAATTTGTTCGGCGTGACGGTGATCGTCACCGCGGGAAGCGACGAGAAGGTCGCCGCCTGCCTGGCGCATGGCGCGGATCATGCGATCAACTACCGCACCGAGGATTTCGTCGAGCGCGTCAAGGCGGTCACCGGCGGGTGCGGGGTCGATGTGGTGCTCGACATGGTCGGCGGCGACTATGTCGCGCGCAACCTCAATTGCCTGGCCGATGACGGGCGCCACGTGTCGATCGCGGTGCAGGGCGGGGCGGTGGCGACTGTGCCGGTGTGGGAGATTATGCGCCGCCGCCTGACGCTCACCGGCTCGACACTGCGCGCGCGAGACGTCGCGTTCAAGACGCTGGTTGCCGACGAGCTCGCCCGGACGGTTTGGCCGCATGTCGAGGCGGGGAAGCTCAAGCCGGTGATCGACCGGACCTTCGCCCTCGCCGACGCGGCCGAGGCGCACCGGCGGATGGAGAGCGGCGCGCATATCGGCAAGATCGTGCTGGAGGTAATGGCGTGAGCGAGCAACTGATCCTGCATGAATATGCCGCGTCGGGAAATTGCTACAAGATCCGGCTGGCCGCGGCGCTGACGGGCAAGCCGATCGAGCGGCGCGAATATGACATCATGAAGGGCGAGACGCGCACCGACGCGTTCCTGACTAGCGTCAACGCCAATGGCCGGATTCCCGTGCTGCAGGCCGGCGACCGCTTCCTGCCCGAGAGCAACGCGGCGGCCTTCTATGTCGCCGAGGGGAGTGCGCTGATCCCCGCCGATCCGTTCGACCGCGCCGACATGCTGCGCTGGATGTTCTGGGAGCAATATAATCACGAGCCCAACATCGCGACGGTGCGCTTCTGGCTGAGCCTGGTCGGCGAGGACAATTTGAGCGACCTTCAGCGCGCGATGCTGCCAGGCAAACGCGCGGGCGGCGAGGCGGCGCTCAAGCTGATGGACGAGCATCTCGCGACGCGCGACTGGTTCGTCGGCGAGGGGCCGAGCGTCGCGGACATCTGTCTCTACGCCTATACGCACGTCGCCGAGGAAGGCGGCTTTTCCTTGTCACCCTGGCCGGCAGTTCGGGCATGGATCGCGCGGGTCGAGGGGCAAGAGAGATATATTCCCATCACTGCGTGACACTGCGATGACGTCCAAACGCGCCCAGCTGTAACATTCCCGATTCATAGGCAGCGCGGGCAAGGACTTAACCGCGGGGCTAAAATGGCCACGATCACTCGGCTTCCGTTCGATGCGGCGGCGACCGATCTCGCAGATTTCACCGCTTCCAATCCGGCGATTCCCGAACGGGTGATCGGCGGGCGGAAACAGTATCGCACGATCTGGATCTCCGACATCCATCTCGGCACGCGCGGCTGCAATGCCGAGATGCTGATCGACTTCCTCGATCATGTCGACAGCGACACGATCTATCTCGTCGGCGACATCATCGACGGCTGGCAGCTCAAGAAGAAATTCTACTGGCCGGCGGCGCACAACGACATCGTCTGGCGCATCCTCAAGCGGGCGAAGCGCGGTGCCCGGGTGATCTACATCCCCGGCAATCATGACGAGATCTTCCGCCAGTTCACCGGGCTCAACTTCGGCGGGGTCGAGATCAAGCGCCAGGCGATCCACCAGACCGCCGACGGGCGCCGCCTGCTGGTGCTGCACGGCGACGAGTTCGACGCGATCACGCTGTCGCACCGCTGGCTCGCGCATCTCGGCGACGCCGCCTACACCGCGGTGATGGCATTGAACCGCTGGTGCAACAAATACCGGCGCTGGCGCGGGCTGCCTTATTGGTCGCTCTCCAAGCACGCCAAGCAGAAGGTCAAGAACGCGGTCGAGTTCATCTCGAACTTCGAAGAAATCGTCGCGAAAGAAGCGGGCGCGCGCGGCGTGGACGGCGTGATCGCCGGGCATATCCACACCGCCGAGATGCGCCAGATCGACGGCGTCGAATATTATAATGACGGCGATTGGGTGGAGGGTTGCACCGCGCTCGTCGAGCACTACGATGGCCGGATGGAAATTCTCCATTGGGCCGATGAGATCGCAGCACGCGAGCCCCTCGACCCCGAACGGGTCGAGGCGCTGGCGGCAGCTTGATCGAAGAAGAGATGCGGATCGCGATCGTAACCGACGCCTGGGAGCCCCAGGTGAACGGTGTCGTCCGCACGCTTCAGTCTGTGCGCCGGGTATTGGAGAGCCAGGGGCACAAGGTGCTCGTGATCTCGCCCGACCGCTTCTACTCGGTGCCGTGCCCGACCTATCCCGAGATTCGCCTGGCGATGGTGCGCAGCCGGACGATCGGCGACCTGCTCGACGATTTCTCGCCGCACGCGGTGCATCTCGCGACCGAGGGGCCGGTGTGCGTGGCGGCGCGGCGCTGGTGCCTCAGGCATGATTTCCCCTTCACCACCGCCTATCACACCCAGTTCCCCGACTATGTCGAGGCGCGTTCGGGCGTGCCGGCGGAATGGGTGTGGCGCTATATCCGCTGGTTCCATGCGCCGGCGCAGTCGATCCTCGCTTCGACCCCCTCGATCCGACAGGCGCTGGTCGATCACGGGCTGACCCAGGTGCGGCATTGGGGTCGGGGCGTGGACCTCGCCAATTTCCGGCCCGGGATCGAGCCGCATCCTGCGATGGCCGTGCTTGACGGGCCGGTGCAGCTCTATGTCGGCCGCGTCGCGGTCGAGAAGAATCTCGAGGCGTTCCTCGCCTCGACGCATCCGGGCACCAAGGTCGTGGTGGGCGACGGCCCGGCGCGGGCGTCGCTCCAGGCGAAATACCCGGCTGCGCGGTTCCTTGGCCCGATGTTCGGCGCCGAGCTGGCGAGCGCCTATGCCGCCGCGGACGTCTTCGTCTTCCCGAGCAAGACCGACACGTTCGGGCTGGTGATGATTGAGGCGCTGGCGTGTGGCACGCCGGTGGCGGCCTATCCGGTGACCGGGCCGGTCGACATCCTGACGCCCGGGACTGGGGCGATGGCCGAGAATCTCGACCAGGCGATCGCCGAAGCGCTGACCAAGGATCGCGCCGCCTGCGCCGACTATGGCCGCAGCTTCACCTGGGAAGCGAGCGCGCATCAGTTCCTGATGGCGCTGGTGCCGATCATCGAGGAAGCGCGCGCGGCCTGAGCCGGGTCGGCAGAGTCAGCCGCCCTTCCGCCCTTTCGCCACATTGTCCTGAGGTTCCGGTTCGGGCGCCGGATGGTCCAGCTTGCCCCTGGCGGACGGCTTCGGCGGATTCACGGCGGTGGGTGGGGGCGGGTCATTCTTGCGCGTGGTCATGAAATCCTTCCCCTCCCAAATCTGCGAATCGCGATATATGCGTTCGCGCGAGTAGCTTAACGGGTTGCGGGCAATCGTCGATGCCGCATCCGGACGTTCTCGCCGTTGACCTGATATAAAGATATCTTTATATCTCTAACCCCATGAAGATCGCGCTCGAAATCTTCCGCGCCCTCGCGGACTCGACCCGGCTGCGCATCCTTGCGCTGCTGCGCTCGATGGAGCTGAGCGTGGGCGAGCTGGCGCAGGTGCTGGGGCAGAGCCAGCCGCGCGTCTCGCGCCATGTGAAGATATTGTGCGACGCCGGGCTGGCCGAGCGGCGCAAGGAAGGAAGCTGGGTGTTCGTCGCGCTTGGCGCCGATGCGCGCGTCGCACCGGTCCTCGACGCGCTCGACGCCTGGTCGGCGGAGGACGCCGATCATTGGGCGGTGGCGGACAGCGCACGGCTGGCGGCGGTGCGCGCGGATCGCGCCGCGGCGGCCGAGGAGTGGTTCGAGGCGCATGCCGGCGAATGGGACGCGATCCGCTCGCTGCATGTCGCCGAGGAGCAGGTCGAGGCGGCCATGGCCGTGGCGCTGGGCGAGCTCCCGATCGAGCGGCTGATCGATATCGGCACCGGCACCGGCCGGATGCTCGAGCTGTTCGCGCCGCGGGCGAAGAGCGCGCTGGGCATCGACCGCAGCTCGGAGATGCTGCGGCTTGCGCGCGCCAAGCTCTCGGGCCAGGGGTTGGTCAATGCCGAGCTGCGCCAGGCCGACCTCTATGCCCTGCCGATGGTGGACGATGAGGCGGATGCCGCGATCCTGCACCATGTGCTGCACTTTGCGCAGCAGCCGGGCGCGGCAATCCGCGAGGCGGCGCGCGTGCTGGGCGACGGCGGGCGGCTGCTGATCGCGGACTTCGCGCCGCATGACCGCGAGGAATTGCGTCAGCGCGAGGGGCATGTGCGGCTCGGCTTCTCGGATGAGCAGATGCTCGGCTGGTTCGACGCCGCCGATCTCGCGCCGGTCATGACCGAGACGCTCGAGGGCGGCGAACTGACGGTGAAATTGTGGCTGGCGCGAAAGGCGGGCCAGGCTCTTGGGCCAGCCTCTTATGAGAAAGTGAAGGCAGCATGAGTTTGCGTTTGGACCCGGGAGCGCCGCTGTTTGCGGATGTGGCGGGCGATATCGACGTGTCGTTCGAATTCTTCCCGCCCAAGACGGAGAAGATGGAGGAGACGCTGTGGGAGTCGATCCAGACGCTCTCGCCGCTAGGGCCGCGCTTCGTGAGCGTGACCTATGGCGCGGGCGGCACGACGCGCGAGCGCACCCACAACACCGTCGCCCGCATCGCGCGCGAGACGCCGATCGCGGCCGCCGCGCACCTCACCTGCGTCGAGGCGACCCGTGAGGAGATCGACGCGGTCGCCGAGGAATATTGGGCGGCGGGCGTGCGCCACATCGTCGCGCTGCGCGGCGATCCGCCGACGGCGGGGGCGAAGTTCACCTCGCCGGTCGGCGGCTATGAGAATGCTGCGGACCTGGTCGCCGGACTGCGCAGGCTGCACCCGTTCGAGATCTCGGTCGCGGCCTATCCCGAATGCCATCCGGATTCGCCCGATGCGGCGCACGATCTCGATAATCTCAAGCGCAAGATCGACGCCGGCGCCAACCGCGCGATCACGCAGTTCTTCTTCGAGCCCGAGACCTTCCTGCGCTTTCGCGACGATGCAGCGGTAGCGGGGATCGATGCCGAGATCGTGCCGGGCATCATGCCGGTGATGAACTATGCCAGCGTCGTGCGCATGTCGGCGATGTGCGGCACCGCGGTGCCGGCATGGATGGCGCGGCTGTTCGAGGGACTGGACGAGCATCCGGCGGCGCGGCAATTGGTCGCGGCGACGCTGGCCGCCGAGCTGTGCCGCAAGCTCTATGCCGGGGGGGTGCGCCAGTTCCACTTCTACACGCTCAACCGCGCGGAACTGAGTTACGCGATCTGCCACCTGCTGGGCGTGCGGCCCAAGGACGCGGCGGGCGTGGCTGCAGCGTGATTTAGGAACGACGATGACTGCACGTGAAAAACTGCTGGCCGAAGCCGCCAAGCGCATCCTGATCACCGACGGCGCGTTCGGCACCGAGATCCAGAACTGGAAGCTCGACGAGGCGGCTTATGCCGGCGATCTTGGCCTCAGCCACGATCAGAAGGGTAACAACGACATCCTCGCGCTGACCAAGCCCGAGGTGCCGGCGTCGATCCACCGCGCCTATTTCGAGGCCGGGGCGGACATCGCCGAGACCAACACCTTCTCGGCCAACCGGATCAGCCAGGCCGATTACGGCGCCGAGCATCTGGTGCATGCGATCAACTATGAGAGCGCGAAGCTGGCGCGCGCCATCGCCGACGAGTTCGAGGCGAAGGACGGGCGCCCGCGCTTCGTCGCGGGCGCACTGGGGCCGACCAACAAGACGCTGTCGCTCTCGCCCGACGTCAACGATCCCGGCTATCGCGAGATCGACTTCGATCATTTGAAGGACGTCTATCGCGAGCAGATCGACGCGCTGGTCGAGGGCGGGATCGATTTCGTGCTGATCGAGACGGTGTTCGACACGCTCAACGCCAAGGCCGGGATCATGGCGGCGATCGAGGCGGGCGAGGCGCTGGGCCGCGACCTGCCGATCATGCTGTCGATGACGCTGACCGACCTGTCGGGGCGGAACCTGTCGGGCCACACAGTCGAAGCGTTCTGGCACGCGGTGCGCCATGCACGGCCGGTGACGATCGGGCTCAACTGCTCGTTCGGCGCGGAGCAGCTGCGGCCGCATGTGAAGACGCTGTCGGGCCTCTGCGACGCGTTGATCATGGTCTATCCCAATGCTGGCCTGCCCAACGAGTTGGGCGCCTATGACGAGGCGCCTGCGACAACGGCGGGGCTGGTCAAGGAATGGGCCGACCAGGGCCAGGTCAACGTGCTCGGCGGTTGCTGCGGCTCGACCCCCGAGCATATCCGCGCGATCGCCGAGGCAGTGAAGGATTTGCCGCCGCGCGCCATTCCGACGCCGGCGGTGCGTACGCGGCTGGCGGGGATCGAGCCGTTCACGATGGCGGCGTGATCTGAAATTCCTCCCCCGGAGGGGGAGGGGGACCGCGAAGCCGATGGAGGGAGCTCTCCACAAGCAGGTCGGTTCGTTTGCTGCAACTACCCCTCCACCAGCCTGCGGCTGGTCCCTCTCCCCCTCCGGGGGAGGAATTAGAGAGACAAGATGACCGCGACCACCACCTCCACCAGCTTCGTCAACATCGGCGAGCGGACCAACGTCACCGGATCGGCGAAGTTCAAGAAGCTGATCATGGCCGGCGACTATACCGCCGCGGTCGAGGTCGCGCGCCAGCAGGTCGAGAACGGCGCGCAGGTGATCGACGTCAACATGGACGAAGGCCTGCTCGACGCGCACGAGGCGATGACGACCTTCCTCAAGCTGATCGCCGCGGAGCCCGACATCGCGCGCGTGCCGGTGATGATCGACAGCTCCAAATGGGACGTGATCGAGGCGGGGCTGAAGTGCGTCTCGGGCAAGCCGATCGTCAACTCGATCAGCATGAAGGAAGGCGTCGACCAGTTCCTCGAGCATGCACGCAAGTGCATGAACTATGGCGCTGCGGTGGTGGTGATGGCATTCGACGAGGTCGGGCAGGCTGACACGCAGCAGCGCAAGGTCGAGATCTGCGAGCGCGCCTACAAGCTGCTGGTGGGCATCGGCTTCCCGCCCGAGGACATCATCTTCGACGCCAACGTCTTCGCGGTGGCGACGGGGATCGAGGAGCACAATAATTACGGCGTCGATTTCATCGAGGCCGTGAAGGAGATCAAGGCGCGCTGCCCGCATGTCCACTTCTCGGGCGGGCTGTCGAACCTGTCGTTCAGCTTCCGCGGCAACGAGCCGGTGCGGCGCGCGATGCACTCGGTGTTCCTCTATCATGCGATCCCCGCCGGGCTCGACATGGCGATCGTCAATGCCGGCCAGCTCGACGTCTATGACGCGATCGACCCCGAGCTGCGCACCGCGTGCGAGGATGTGATCCTCAACAAGGACCCCGATGCCGGCGAGCGGCTGGTGGCGCTGGCCGAGAAGTTCCGCGGCACCGATGCGGTGGCCGAGAAGCAGGCGGCGGAGTGGCGCGGCTGGGCGGTCGAGAAACGGCTCGAGCACGCGCTGGTCAAGGGCATCGACCAATATGTGGTCGAGGATACCGAGGAATGCCGGCTCAAGGCCGATCGCCCGATCGAGGTGATCGAAGGCCCGCTGATGGACGGGATGAACGTTGTCGGCGACCTGTTCGGATCGGGCAAGATGTTCCTGCCGCAGGTGGTGAAATCTGCGCGCGTGATGAAGAAGGCGGTGGCGCACCTGCTGCCCTATATCGAGGCGCAGAAGGAGCCGGGCGCCAAGGGCAAGGGCAAGGTCGTGATGGCGACCGTCAAGGGCGACGTCCACGATATCGGCAAGAACATCGTCGGCGTCGTGCTGCAGTGCAACGGCTTCGAGGTGGTGGATCTGGGCGTGATGGTGCCCTGGACGAAGATCCTCGAGGCGGCGAACGAGAATGACGCGGACATGATCGGGCTCTCCGGCCTGATCACGCCGAGCCTCGACGAGATGGTCACCGTCGCCGAGGAGATGAAGCGCGCGCAGATGACGATGCCGCTGCTGATCGGCGGCGCCACGACGTCGAAGGTGCATACGGCGCTGCGCATTGCCCCGGCCTATGACGGGCCGGTCGTGCATGTGCTCGACGCGAGCCGTGCGGTGGGCGTCGCGACGACGCTGGTGAGCACCACGATCCGCGACGAATATGTCGCCAAGGTGGCGAACGAATATGAGGCCGTGCGCGTCGCGCGCGCCAACAAGGGGCAGAGTGAGCTCGTGCCCATCGCTGCCGCGCGCGACAATGCGTTCGAGGCGGACATGAGCCTCAAGCCCGGCAAGCCGCGCATGCCCGGCGTGCACAGCTTCCCCGACTGGGACCTTCGGGACCTGCGCCAATTTATCGACTGGACGCCCTTCTTCCGCGCGTGGGAGCTGGCCGGCAACTATCCCGCGATCCTGCAGGACAAGGTGGTCGGCGAGAGCGCGACGTCGCTGTTCGCCGACGCGCAGAAGATGCTCGACCGCATCATCGACGAGAAGTGGCTCACCGCGCGCGGCGTTGCGGGGCTGTGGCCGTGCCGGCGCGAGGGCGACGACATCATCGTCCATGTCGAGGACGAGAAACACGTCACGCTGCCGATGCTGCGCCAGCAGATCCAGAAGCGCGAGGGGCGAGCCAATATGTGCCTCGCCGACTTCATCGACCGGCAGGGCGACTGGATCGGCGGCTTCGCGGTCGGCATCCACGGGATCGAGCCGCATTTGGCGCGCTTCAAGAACGCGATCGACGATTACAGCGACATCCTGCTCAAGGCGCTCGCCGATCGCCTGGCCGAGGCGTTTGCCGAGCGCCTGCACCATTATGTGCGCACGGCCCTGTGGGGCTATGCCGAGGGCGAGCAGCTCACCAACGAAGCGCTGATCAAGGAAGCATATCGCGGTATCCGCCCGGCGCCCGGCTATCCCGCCTGCCCCGAGCACAGCCTCAAGCCGATCCTGTTCGACATGCTCGACGCGCACAAGCGCACCGGCATCAGCCTGACCGAGAGCTTCGCGATGCTGCCGACCGCGGCGGTCAGCGGCTTCTATTTCGGGCATCCGCAAGCCGAATATTTCGGTGTTGCGCGCATCGGCCGCGACCAACTCGAGGAATATGCAACGCGGCGCGGGGTGAGCCTGGAGCAGGCCGAGCGCTGGCTGCGGCCGAACCTCGACTGAATCGATGTTAGCGCTAATATTCTTCGGATTGCCCTGACCGGTCCTCGATGATAACGTTGACATGGGACGGGGCCCTACGGGTCCGACAGAGCCCGGTTCAGGGGAGGAGAGTTCAATGGCGCCAGCCGAACTAAGCATTTATTTCTTCGCGCAGCTCGCGATCATCATCGCGGCAGCACGCACTGTCGGCTGGGCCGCGCGGAAATGGCTTGGTCAGCCGCAAGTGGTCGGCGAGATGATCGCAGGCGTGATTCTCGGTCCGTCGCTGTTCGGGCTGCTCTTCCCTGAAATCCAGCAGGTGCTGTTCCCCAAGGACAGCCGCACATTGCTCTACGTCCTCGCTCAGCTCGGTGTGGGCCTATACATGTTCCTGGTCGGGCTGCAGTTCCGCGGCGACGAGTTCCGCGCCAACGCCAAGAGCGCCGCATCGGTCTCGATCGCGGGGATGGCCGCGCCGTTCCTGATCGCGGTGCTGATCGCGCCGCTGCTGCTCGCCAATGGCGGGCTGTTCACCGCGGGCGTGGGCCAGTTCCAGGCGACTCTGTTCATGGGTGCGGCGATCGCGATCACCGCCTTCCCAATGCTCGCGCGCATCATCCACGAACGGGGCCTGAGCGGGACTCGGCTGGGCACGCTGTCGCTGTCGGCCGGCGCGATCGACGACGCCGCGGCGTGGACCGTGCTCGCGGTCGTGCTCGCCAGCCTCGGTGCCGGGCCCGTGGTGGCGATCAAGGCGATCGTCGGCGGCGGGCTGCTCGCGCTGTTCATCCTGTTCGCCGGCCCGCGCCTGCTGGCGCCGCTCGGGCGCATCGCGGAGCGTGAGGGCAAGGTCTCGCAGTCGCTGCTGGGCGTCACGCTGATCCTGTTCGCGGCGGCGGCGCTGGGCATGGACTGGGCGGGCCTGCACGCCGTGTTCGGCGGCTTCCTGCTCGGCACGGTGATGCCGCGCGGCGTGTTCGCGACCGAGGTGCGGCGCGTGCTCGAGCCGGTGACGGTGGTGATGCTGCTGCCGATCTTCTTCACCTTCTCGGGCCTCAACACCCAGATGTCGCTGCTCGCCGACCCCTCGATGTTCCTGATCGCGGGCGGCATCCTGGTCGCGTCGATCGCCGCCAAGGGCGTCGCCTGCTGGGGCGCAGCGCGGCTGACCGGACAGGACAACCCGACCGCGATGGCGATCGGCGCGCTGATGAACGCGCGTGGGCTGATGGAGCTGATCATCATCAACATCGGGCTGCAGCGCGGGATCATCACCCCGGCGCTGTTCTCGATCCTGGTGCTGATGGCGATTGTCACCACGCTGATGGCCTCGCCGCTGTTCGAGCTGGTCTATGGCCGCAAGGCGCGCGCCGAGGGGTCGCTGGGCGAGCTGGGGGCGGATCAGGACGGCGCCCCGGCGACCGAGGCGAAGCCCGCTTCGGTCTGATCCTGCCTAGCGCCTGGCGGCGATGCTCGCCGCCACCGCTTCGGCGACCTTGATCCCGTCGATCGCGGCCGAGAGGATGCCGCCGGCATAGCCTGCGCCTTCGCCCGCGGGGAACAGCCGTTCGACGTTGAGGCTCTGGAAATCCTTGCCGCGGGTGATGCGGACGGGGGAGGAGGTGCGCGTTTCGACCCCGGTCATGACCGCGTCGGGATGATCGTAGCGCGCGATCTGGCGGCCGAACACGGGCAGCGCCTCGCGGATCGCCTCGACCGCGAAGGCGGGGAGGCAGCGCGACAGGT
Source organism: Sphingomonas sp. BT-65 (assembly GCF_026107375.2). NCBI lineage: Bacteria > Pseudomonadati > Pseudomonadota > Alphaproteobacteria > Sphingomonadales > Sphingomonadaceae > Sphingomonas > Sphingomonas sp. BT-65. Next base: position 1,397,779 of record NZ_JAPCIA010000001.1, on the reverse strand, counting down.
CAGTCATCGTCACGCCGGGCTTGTAGCTCGGGGTGACTTCGCCGAGCGCAGTGGAGGGGCGGGCGGCGAGGAAATCGCCGACGCGCTGGCCCGGGGCGTGGTAATTGCCGCCGCCCGCCTCGAACGCCAGGCTCTCCCAATGACGCTGAAGTGCGATGCCGGCGAGCGGCCCGTCGGGATAGTCCCGCGCGGGATCGATGCCGACAACGAGGCCGGAGTTGGCATTGAACTCGGCGCGCGAGTACTGGCTCATGCCGTTTGTGACGACGCGGCCTTCCTCGCTGGTCGCGGCGACCACCCGCCCGCCCGGGCACATGCAGAAGCTGTAGACGGTGCGCTCGTTAGACGCGTGGTGTGCGAGGCTATAGGCGGCTGCGCCGAGATCGGGATGGCCCGCGCATTTGCCGTAGCGTGCCTGATCGACCCAGCTCTGCGGGTGCTCGATGCGCACGCCGATCGAGAACGGCTTGGCATCGAGATGCACGCCGCGGCGGTGGAGCATCTCGAAGGTCGGGCGCGCGCTGTGGCCGACCGCCAGCACGACGTGATCGGCCTCGAGGAAGCTGCCATCGTGGAGATGGAGGCCGCGCAGGCGCTGTCGGCCGTCGGGCAGCCGCTCCAGTTCGAGATCGTCGACACGGGTCTGCCAGCGATATTCGCCGCCCAGCGCCTCGATCGTGCGGCGCATGCTCTCGACCATGGTGACGAGACGGAAGGTGCCGATATGCGGATGCGCCTCCCACAAGATGTCGTCGGGCGCGCCGGCGCGGACGAACTCCTCCAGTACCTTGCGGCCGAGGAAGCGAGGATCCTTGACCCGGCAATAGAGCTTGCCGTCGGAGAAGGTGCCGGCGCCGCCCTCGCCGAACTGGACGTTGCTGTCGGGGTTGAGCTCGGCGCGGCGCCACAGGTCCCACGTGTCTTTGGTCCGTTCGCGCACGATCTTGCCGCGATCGAGGATGATCGGGCGGAAGCCCATCTGCGCGAGGATCAGCCCGGCGAACAGGCCGCAGGGCCCTGCGCCGATCACCACCGGGCGTTTGCCGGACCAGCCCTCTGGCGCGGTGACGGGCGGGCGATAGGCCATGTCGGGCGTGGGTCGCACGTCCTTGTCCCCGGCGAGACGCGCGAGCACCTCGGCCTCGTTCGCCAGCGCGATATCGAGCGTGTAGACCAACTGGATCGCATTGCGACGGCGGGCGTCGTTGCCGCGCTTGAACAGCGTCCAGGAAACGAGATCGGCGGGCGCGACACCCAGCCGCTCGCAGATCGCCGGCGCGATCGCATCGGCCGGATGATCGAGGGGTAGGGAGAGCCCGGAGAGACGCAGCATCGCGCTCCCCTATAGTGGATTAGAAGTCTTTCCAATTCCTCCCCCGGAGGCGGAGGGGGGACCGCCGCAGGCGGTGGAGGGGTAGGTCACAACAAAGTAGCCGGCTCGCGTGGGGAGATTACCCCTCCACCAGCTTCGCTGGTCCCCCTCCCCCTCCGGGGGAGGACTTTAGAGGTCTCTTGCCGCGCCTCCTCAACCCGCTAAACCCTTGCCCCGAACAGGATTGGGGGATCTGAATGGCGAGCGTGGCGGAAGATATCCAACCGGGACACGAGCCGAGCAAGGCGGAGATGCGGCAGGTGGTGACCGCGTCGTCGCTCGGCACCGTGTTCGAATGGTATGATTTCTTCATCTACGGCACGCTCGCCGCCTCGGGCATCATCGGCCGCACCTTCTTCGCCACCGGCAATCCGGTGATGGAGGCGCTCTATGCCTGGGCGGGGTTCGCCGTGGGGTTCGGCTTCCGGCCGCTGGGTGCGGTGCTGTTCGGCTATCTCGGCGACAAGCTCGGCCGCAAATATACCTTCCTCGTCACGATTACCCTGATGGGCATCGCGACCGCGGGCGTCGGCTTCGTGCCCTCCTATGCCGCGATCGGCGCGGCAGCGCCGGCGATCGTGATCGGGCTGCGCATCCTGCAGGGACTGGCGCTGGGCGGTGAATATGGCGGCGCGGCGATCTATGTCTCCGAGCACTCGCCCAAGGGGCGCGCCGGCTATCACACCAGCTTCATCCAGGCGAGCGTTGGCGGCGGGTTCGTGCTGAGCCTGATCGTGGTGCTTGGCACCCGCTTCGGCATGACGCCGGAGACCTTCGAGGCGTGGGGCTGGCGCCTGCCCTTCATCTTCTCGATCGCGCTGCTCGCCATCTCGCTGTGGATGCGGGTGAAGCTCAACGAGAGCCCGGTGTTCCGCGCGATGAAAGAGGCGGGCGAGACCGCGAAGAACCCGTTCCTCGAGAGCTTCACCTATCCCGGCAACCTGCGGCGGCTGTTCGTCGCGCTGTTCGGGATCGCCGCGGGCCTGACCGTGATCTGGTACACCGCGACCTTCTCGGTCCTGTCCTTCCTCCAGGGCACGATGCGGGTCGATACGGTAACCGCGCAGCTGCTCGCGGGCGGCGGGGCTGCGGCGGGGCTGTTCTGGTTCATCCTGTTCGGCAAGCTGTCCGACCGCGTCGGGCGCAAGAAGCCGATCGTCCTCGGCTATGGTTTCACGCTGCTGATGCTGTTCCCGTTGTTCTGGGTAATGGGACATGCCGCCAATCCGGCGCTGGCCGATGCGGCGCGCAGCGCACCCGTGGTCGTCTCGGGCCCCGAATGCAGCTACGATCCCTTTGCGAGCAAGCAGAAGGACACGTGCGGCCAACTGCTCGACTATCTCTCGAAGAAGGGGGTCCCCTATACCAAGGCGGAGACGCCGTCGGCTGCGGTCGCGATCGGCGAGGTGCCGGTGATCTCGACCGAGCCGGCCGATATCGACCAGGCGCTGGCGGATGCCGGCTACAATCTCGACCGGGTGGTGCCGAGTGCGGGCAATATCGTGATGATCCTGCTCGCGATCGTCGCGCTGGCGGCGCTGTCGGGGGCGACCTATGGCCCGGTCGCGGCGCTGCTCGCCGAGCTGTTCCCGCCACGCATCCGCTACAGCTCGATGTCGATCCCCTATCATATCGGCACGGGCTATTTCGGCGGATTCCTGCCGCTGATCAGCCAATATATGGTGGCCAAGAGTGGCGATCCCTATTCGGGGCTGTGGTACACCTGGATCGTCGTGGCGATGGCGCTGCTCGTCACCCTGTTCTTCCTCAAGGAAAGCGATCTCCACAAGAACGTGTGATTGCGGAGGCCGGGAAGGGACCCTAACCGGGGGAGATGATTCCAGCGCCTCTCCGCCTGCGCCTCGACGGCGACGCCCTTGTCTCCAACTGGCGCTTCCTCGCCGCGATGAGCGGCCCGGCCGCATGCGGCGCGGCGGTCAAGGCAAACGGCTATGGCCTGGGCGCGCGCGAGGTCGTGCGGCGGCTGGCGGACGCGGGATGCCGCGACTTCTTCGTCGCGACCTGGAACGAGGCGCTGGCGCTCGCCGGCCTGGGCGTGGCGGTATCCGTGCTGCATGGCATGCGCGAGGAGGATCTGCCCGCCGCTCTGGCGGCGGGATCAGCGCGGCCGGTGCTGAACACGGTGCAACAGGTGCGGCGCTGGCGCGAGGCCGGTGGCGGCGCGTGCGACGTGATGGTCGATACTGGAATGAACCGGCTGGGCATCCGGCCCGAGGATGTCGCGGCGGGCCTGCTCGACGGGCTCGCGGTCGAGACGCTGATGAGCCATCTCGCCTGCGCCGACGAGGATGTGCCGCTCAATGCATTGCAGCGCGAGCGGTTCGCAGCGCTCGCGGGGCGGACCGCGGCGAAACGGATGAGCCTCGCCAATTCGGCGGGGATCGCGCTCGGCGCGGACTATGCCTTCGACCTCACCCGGCCGGGCATTTCGCTTTATGGCGGGGTGCAGGTGGCGGCGTTCGCGGAGCAGATCCGCCAGGTGGTGTTCCCGCAGGTACAGCTGCTCCAGCGACGGCTGGTCCCGGCGGGGCAGAGCGTCGGCTACAACGCGACCTGGACCGCGCAGGCGGATACCGAGGTGGCGATCATCAACCTCGGCTATGCCGACGGCTATCTGCGCTGCTTCTCGGGCAAGGGACGCGCGTGGGCGGGGGATATCGAGCTGCCGGTGATCGGGCGCGTCTCGATGGACCTGACCGCGCTCGATGTGAGCGGCGCCCCCGATCTGGCCGAGGGGGATTGGGTGACGATCGACTATAGCCTGCCGCAGACGGCGGCGTTGTCAGGTCTGTCGCAATATGAGCTGATCACCGGGCTTGGCGGGCGGTTCGACCGGTTGTGGGAATAGCGCGATTAACGGTTCAGCGTTGCGAAAGGCGCAATCTGGCACCATTTCCCTTGGACGATTGGAAATGGAGAAGTGAGATGCGCGCATTGCTGACTGCCGCCTCGCTCGCACTGCTGGCGCTTCCGGGCGCCGCGATGGCCGAGGAAAAGGCATATCCCAAGGGCGAAGCTGAGCTCGCCAAGATGCTCGAGGGGCGCGTGGCCGGCAAGCCGGTCAAGTGCCTGCCGACACATGCGATGGACAACAGCACGATCATCGACAAGACCGCGATCGTCTACCGCAGCGGTTCGAGGCTCTACGTCAACCGTCCGCGCTCGGGTGCCGACCAGCTCGACGATGACGATATCCTGCTGACCAAGATCTATGGCAGCCAGCTGTGCAACGTTGACAAGGTCGACTTCATCGACCGCAGCTCGCGGATGTGGAGCGGCTTCGCGGTGCTCGGCGATTTCGTGCCGTATACGCGGGTGAAGACCGGCTCGCGCTGAGGGGCGCCGCGAACAAAGGCACACGTATAAAAAAGAGGCCGGCGTTTCCGATAGGAACCGCCGGCCTTTTCATGTCCGCTGAAAGGTTAGGTCCAGAAGGACCCGATCGATCAGAAACGCGCGCGCGCGCCGAAATAGAAGCTGCGGCCGCGGAAGTCGTAAATCGCCGTACCGACACCCGTCGCCGTCGTGCCGAGCGGTGGGAGCTGGTTAAACAGATTGTCGACACCGAAGTAGAACCGCAGACCCTTCGACTTGTTGTCGCCTGCTTCCGAACCGGCAACGTCCCACTCGAATCGGATATCCGAATAGGTAATGACCGGATATTCCTGGGGGGCGATCGCATCGATATTCGAGGCCGGCAAGCCGTTGATGCCGTCCCGGAAGGTCTCGTAAGTCGAGGTGAACTGCTCACCGATGAACCGGAAGCGGTAACCGAACGTGAAGTCCTTGTAACCCAGGTCGATATCGAAGCGGAACTCGTCCTGCGGATCGCCGACTTCGCTAAGAATGCGATTCTCGAAGTTCGGGTTGGTGGGATCCTCGAAGTTGCTCCGCTGCAGTGTGTGGACGTAGATCAGGTTGGCCAACAGCCGGAAATCCTGACCGAAACGCTTGCTATACTGCAGGTTGACGTCGATGCCGCGCGCCTTGCGCTCGGCGAAGTTGAGCGGCGCCACGACCAGCGAGTTGCCCAGGATCGCGCCCGGCAGCTCGCCGTTCGGCCCGCTGCCCGGACCCGCGAAACGGGTGAAGGCGCTGCAGAACACGTTGTTGAGCGTTGCGAAGTCATAGCAGTTGTTAAGGATCGTCTGTGCGCCGACGCTCGCGATGATCCCGTTCACCGTGATGTCGTAATAGTCGACCGTCAGCGCCAGGCCTGGAATGAATCGCGGCTGCAGCACGCCACCGATCGTGTACGAGTCGGACGTTTCCGCCTCGAGGTTCGGATTCGAACCGCTGACGATCGGCAGCGAGTAGGTGCGCGAGGGCAGGTTGGAGAGGTTCGCGCCGACCGCCGTGGTGCAGTTCGCGCGACGGAACTGGCTACCCGAGTTGATCGCCACCGCATCGCATGGATCGACGATGTTGTTCGCGAAGTTCGGCACCAGCGGGAAGCCGGTTTCCGACACGTTCGGTGCGCGCACCGCGCGGGCGTAGTTACCGCGCAGGCGCAGATCACGGATCGGTGCCCACTGCACGCCACCGTTATAGGCGTAGACCACGCCCGTGCCGCCACCATAATCCGAGACGCGGGCGGCGCCGGTCACCGTCAGTTCGTGGAAGAACGGCGTGTCCCTCAGCAGCGGCAGCTGCAACTCGCCGAACGCTTCCTTCACCTCGAACGCCGGCGGCGAGAAGGTGGGGATGACGACGTTGTTGGTGAAGCCGTCGCTGACGAATGCGGGCTGTTGGTAGAATGCCTCTTCGCGCCGATACTCGCCGCCGATCGCGAAGCGGATCGGACCGCCCGGCAGTTCGAACAGCTGGCTCAGGTCACCCGACACGAACGCCTGCCCGACAAACTGCTCCAGGCTCGCTTTCACGTGGGAATCGACCGAGAAATAGTCGATCGCCGCGGTATTGTCGGCCGCACCGAACGGGTTGTAGGGCCGGCATGCGGCGATATCGGCGGCGAGGCGCGCCGCGTTCCGCGCACGAAGTCCCACCGACACCGTGTCGGTACGCTGGTCCGCGACGGCCGCAGCTGGATCGAACTGCGAACGGCACTGGATCTGGCCCGTCACCGGATTGCGGCCCGCGTCCATCGACAGCGAGAAACGCTGGCGATCGATGAAGCCGCGCGTCACCTGGGTCTGCTCGAACTTGCCGTAGTTGGCCGAGATTTCATACGACCAGTCGGTGTTGAACGTACCGCGGAGGCCGGCCACCACACGATAGGTATCGCGCTGGAAGTGTTCATCGCGCAGCCCGACGTCGAGCAGGTTGCGGTTGATTTGCACGCGATAGGTTCCGGCGGCGATCGCGGCACGATCGGCATCGGTAAGATTGCCGTTAATGAAGACCGGCGCCTGGGCCGTTCCGATATTTGTCCGCTCGGGACAAGTGTCCTGCAAGCTGGGGCGGCAGTTCGATGCCAGGATCAGGTTCGACAGCGTAGTCCGATCGGCGGGGTTGAGGAAGGGGTTGTCAAGCCGTACGCGCTCGCGGAAGTCGCCGACCGAACCCTGCGCCGCCGACGGTGACTGGATGAACGACGGGCCGGCATTATTGCCCACCGCGTTCACGCGATTGAACTTGCCCTCGAAGAACACTTCCAGCGCCGGGCTGAACTCGTAATGGCTCAGCATGTTGAAGTTGTAGCGCTCAAGGAACGGCATGATCGACAGCGTCTTGCCCTCGCGGCCGGTCTGACCGTTGCCGCCGATACGGCTGGCGTTGATGCCAGTGCCGAAGCGCGTGCCGGTCTGCTCGATCAGCCGCCCGTCACCACCGAAGATGTAGGAGCAGCTGAACGCCGCGCCGTTGGTATTCGACGGACCGTTATTAGACGCTGTCGCGTTCCCGCAGAGACCGTTCGGCATATTCCGCTGATTGATCGCGATAAGGCCGTTGGGGTTGATCGTGCCGCTGCGCACATTGCGCAGGAAGATGGCGTCGGGAAACCCGTCGCTGCCGTTGGCCAGGCCGCCGACGTCGGCATCGACCGTGAACAGGCCGGCCTGTTCACGGAACCACGGCACATCCGACGCATAGACGCGATCCGAGCGCGTATATTCGCCATGCACCGTGATGTTTCCGCGGCCTTCGCCGAAGTTCTGGCCGACCATCGCCGAAACATATTGCGAGGAGCCAAAGCCCTCCTGCGTCGTGCTGGCCGAGCCACGAATTTGCACGCCCTCAAACGAGCGACGCAGCACGAAATTGACCACACCCGCGATCGCGTCCGAACCATAGACCGCGGAGTTGCCGCCGGTCACGATATCGACGCGCTCGATCAGGTCGTTCGGAATCGAGGTCACGTCCGGCGACACCGCATTGTTGAGGATGTCGGCGGGAACGTGGCGGCGACCGTTGACCAGCACCAGCGTGCGCTGCGTGCCGAGACCGCGAAGGTCGAGCAGGTTGAGACCGGCGATGCCGATGCCTGAACCCGGATTCTGCTGCGCGAAGGTGCTGCGCAGCTGCGGCAGGTCGTTCAGCAACTCGCCGACATTCTGGTCGCTTGATTGGAAGATCGTCTCGCCGCCGATCGAGGTGACGGGCACGTCCGCCGTGATGTTGGGGCTGCGGATGCGCGAGCCGGTGATGACGACGGCCTCATCGGTTTCAGATTCCTCAGCGGCGGTTTCTTCGGTCTGGCCGGTCGAGGTGTCCTGTGCCCAAGCGGCGTGCGGAATGGCGAAAGCCGCGCTGGCAAGCGCGGTCGCCGTCAAAAGGCGGCTGATGTTCATGTAGGTCCCCTATGCCCGGCTGAATGCCGGTCCGTCTCATAGGAAACCTTCTCGTTCATCTTCTGGCAAGAAAAGTTCCCCCGTTCGACGCAATTTCGGAACGGGATGTGGCCAGAATGTCACATTTGTGCAACGCGCCATGCATGAAGCAGCAATGAAAAATCATGCGCGAAGCTGTGACTTTTCGTTTGTTGCGTGCGCGAAAAAACGGGTTCGGGCGGTCAGGCGCGCTCAACGCACATCGCGATGCCCATGCCGCCACCGATGCACAGAGTCGCCAGGCCTTTCTTCGCGTCACGGCGTTGCATTTCGTACAGCAGAGTCGTGAGCACGCGCGCCCCGCTCGCGCCGATCGGATGGCCGATGGCGATCGCGCCGCCATTGACGTTGACCTTGTCGGGATCGAAGCCGAGCTCCTTGCCGACCGACAGCGCCTGCGCCGCGAACGCCTCGTTGGCCTCGATCAGGTCGAGGTCGGCGATCGTCCAGCCGGCCTTCTCCAGCGCCTTCTTCGACGCCGGGACCGGGCCGATGCCCATGATCGAGGGATCGACGCCGGCGGTCGCCCAGCTCTTGATCGTGGCGAGCACCGGCGTGCCGCGCTTCTCGGCCTCCGCGCGGCTCATCACTACCAGCGCCGCGGCGCCGTCGTTGAGGCCCGAGGCATTGCCCGCGGTGACGGTGCCGTCCTTCTTGAAGGCAGGGCGCAAGCCGGCGACGCTGTCGAGCGTCGCGCCGGCACGGATATACTCGTCCTGCTCGACCACGGTGTCGCCCTTGCGGCCCTTGATCGTGACCGGCGCGATCTCGTCCTTGAAGCGGCCTGCGGTGCGCGCGGCTTCGGCGAGGTTCTGCGAGCGGACGGCGAACTCGTCCTGCTCGCCGCGGGTGACCTGATACTGCTCGGCGAGATTCTCGGCGGTGATGCCCATGTGATAGCCGTTGAACACGTCGGTCAGGCCGTCCTTGATCATCGTGTCGATCAGGCCGACGTCACCCATCTTGGCGCCTGCGCGCAGCGACTGGGCGTGCGCGGCGAGCGACATCGATTCCTGCCCGCCCGCGACGACGATCGTGGCGTCGCCGGTCTGCACCGCCTGCGCCGCCAGCGCGACCGCGCGCAGGCCCGACCCGCACACCTGGTTGAGGCCCCAGGCGGGGACTTCCTTGGGCACGCCCGCCGCCATCGATGCCTGGCGCGCCGGGTTCTGGCCCTGCGCGGCGGTGAGCACCTGGCCCAGGATCACCTCCGACACTTCCTCGCCCTTGACGCCGGCCTGCTCGAGCGCTGCCTCGATCGCGATCCGGCCGAGCTCGTGCGCGGGGGTCGCGGCAAAGGCGCCGAGGAAGCTGCCGACGGGGGTGCGCTTGGCGGCGGTGATCACGACTTCGGTCATGGGTGCGGGACTCCGGTTGGTTTCCCGTTATCTAGTGGTCGGCAGCGCGGTTAGCCAGTGCGCAAGCGGTTGCCACAGAGACCTTTTGGCCGAGGAGCCGACCATCATTCCGACATGGCCGAGGCGCAGCTCGCGGCGGTCGCGCAGGCCAGCCGCGCTGGCGGCGGGAACGATGCGGTCGGTGAGCGAGACGAACTCGACCGCGGGGCAGGGGAGCGTGGCCGGATCGGCGGTCGCGCCCGCCACGTGCCATAGCCCGCGGCCGGGCAGATCGGCGGTGAACAGGTGGTCGAAGAGCTGGCGGCCGGCGGCATAGGTCAGCGGCGCGCCGGCATTGGCCCAGTCCTCCATCGCGACGAAGGACCTGGCCTCGGCGCTCGCCGGGTCGAGGCGGCCGAAGCGCTCGTACTTGGCGATCGTGCGCGCGGGATCGAGCTGCCAGAAGCCCGCCTGGAGCACCTCCATCGGAACTAGGCCGAGCGTGTCGCACGTCTCATGCGCGGCCTGCCACAGCGAATCGATCCGCTCGAGCGCCTCTTCCCCGAAGCCGGAGAAGCGCCAAGGCGCGGCGATCAGCGCGAGCCCGCGCACCGGCACCGCGGCCGCAGCGGCCACCGCCATCGTGCCGCCCAGGCAATAGCCGGCCAGCGCGACCGGCACGCCGATGCTGCGCAGCAGCGGAATCAGCATCTCCTCGACATGCTGCGCAACGTCCTGCGCGCGGTCCTGCGGGGCGGGGGTGCCCCAGTCGAGCAGCAGCGGCCGCACGCCCTGGCGCGACAGCCAGCGCAGCAGCGAGCGGCGATAGGGCATGTCGAGGATCAATGGCGGATTGATCAGCGAGGGGACGAACACCACTGGCGGCCCGTTTCCCCCATAGTCGCGGAGCATCGCGCGTCCGGCGCGCGCGATCGCCGGCATCGGCCGGCGCGGGCGCGGACGCCGCGCGGCCTGATAGGCGGCGAGTCCGGCGAGCGCCGCCGCGCGCCGCTCGGGCGATGCTGCGGTCTCGCTGCGCAGCAGTCCCAGAAAGAGAGGGAGCGGACGCGGTCCGTGTTGCGGTGCGTCATCAAAGGGTGTTAGGGACATGTCAAACACCCGCGGGGGTCCAGATGAAGAAAACGGCGAATACCGATGGCCCGGTCATCATCAAGAAATACGCGAACCGGCGTCTCTACAACACCGAAACCTCGTCCTACATCACGCTCGACCATCTCGCGGCGATGACGCGCGAGGGGCGAGACTTCAAGGTCGTCGATGCCAAGACCGAGGAGGACATCACGCATAATGTCCTGACGCAGATCATCATGGAAGAGGAAGCGCGCGGCCAGACGCTGCTGCCGGTCAACTTCCTGCGCCAGCTGATCGCGCTCTACGGCGATTCGATGCAGGCGGTGGTGCCGGGCTATCTCGAGGCTTCGATGGAGAGCTTCCGCCGCAACCAGGCGCAGTTCAAGTCGGCGGTCGAGGGGGCGTTCGCCAACTCGCCCTTCGCCGAGATCGCCAAGCGCAACATGGCGATGTTCGAAGCCGCGGCCGAGGCATTCAAGCCGGGCGCGCCGGGCGCGCCCGGCACGCCCGCGGCGCCGGAGAAGAGCAAGGACGAGGAAATCGCCGCTTTGAAGGCGCAGCTCGCCTCGCTGCAGGACAAGATCGACAAGCTCGGCTGAGCGCGCCGTCGGCCCTCGCGCGCCGAGGGTTGCAATGTAGGATTTGATTTGCTTGCCTCGCCGGATGCGCATTCGGCAAGCCTTCCTCCTTGTTCAAACGTCTGTGCGCCGTACCTTCGGGGGAGGGGAATCGGGGGGGACGTAGTGTGAACTTTGAGAACTTCCGCGGCGGCAGGGCCGCGAATCATGCCGCGCGTCCTCTGGCGGTGATCACGGCGTTGTGGCTGGCGATCGCCGGGACCCACGCTCAGACAGCCGCGCCTGCGACCGATCGCTATATCCACGCCGGCAGGTTGCTCGACCGGCCGGGCCAGGCGCCGCGCGGCGCGAGCACGATCGCGATCAAGGACGGCAAGATCGCTGGGGTCTATGAGGGCCATGTGACGCCGCTTGGCGAGGCGCCGGTGATCGACTTGCGCGACAGGACCGTATTGCCGGGCCTGATCGACAGCCATGTCCATCTGAGCTCCGACCGCGCCGGGCAGGAGGGGCTGCTCGCCGAGTTCACCGAGAGCAAGCAGCTGGGCGCCTATGAGGCGCTGTGGAACGGGCGCAAGACGCTGATGGCGGGCTTCACCACGGTGCGCAATCTGGGCGACGCAGGCGCGACGCTGGCGCTGCGCGAGGCGATCGCGCGCGGCTGGGTCGAGGGCCCGCGCATCGTCGACGCCGGGATGGGCATCTCGACGACCTCGGGCCATGGCGACCAGCGGCTCGGCATCGTCGAGGATCTGCACGAAGCGCTCGGCACGCCGAACCTGTGCGACGGGGCCGACGAATGCCGCAAGGCGGTGCGCCTTCAAATTGGCCGCGGCGCCGATGTCATCAAGATCGCGACCACCGGCGGGGTCAACAGCCGCATCGGTGCCGGGCTCGGCAAGCAGATGTTCGACGAGGAAGCCAAGGCGATCGTCGAGACCGCACGCCTCTATGGCCGCAAGGTTGCGGCGCATGCCCACGGCGCCGACGGCATCGCGGTGGCGCTGCGCGCCGGGGTCGATTCGATCGAGCACGGCACGCTGATCGACGACGAGAGCATCGCGTTGTTCAAGAAGACCGGCGCCTATTACGTGCCCACGCTGTCGACCGTGAACGGCTATCTCGAGCGGATCGCCAAGGATCCAAACGCCTACCCGCCCGCGGTGCGCGCCAAGATCGACTGGCGCATCTCGATCACCGGCAAGGCGCTGGAGAAGGCGATGCCGGCGGGCGTCAAGATCGCCTTCGGCACCGATGCCGGCGTATCGAAGCACGGCCGCAATGCCGACGAGTTCGAGCTGATGGTCAAGCACGGCATGACGCCGATGCAGGCGATCGCCGCGGCGACGGTCAACGCCGCCGACCTGCTCGGGCTGGCAAAGGAGGTCGGCAGCATCGAGCCGGGCAAGAGTGCCGATATCATCGCGGTCAGCGGCGATCCGCTGAGCGACGTGAAGGTGCTGAAATCGGTCGGCTTCGTGATGCGCGCCGGGGTGGTGCACAAGGGGCCGTGAGCGTCACGGCCCCGTTGCGCGGTCAGCCGGGCTTGCGGAACTTGAGCGTCATGCGGTCGCTCTCGCCGATCGCCTCGTACTTGGTGCGATCGACGTCCTTGAGCGTATAGCTCGGGGGTAGGGTCCAGACACCCTTGGGCCAGTCGGCGGTGTCCTTGGGATTGGCGTTGACCTCGCTCGACGCGACGAACTCGAAGCCGGCATCGGCGGCGAGCTTCTTGATCGTCGAGACCTTGATGTAGCCGCTGGTCCGCTCGCGCTCGGCATCGGCATTCTCGGGCAGGCGGTGATCCTCGATGCCGAGCGTGCCGCCGGGCTTGAGCATCGCGAAGATCTGCTTGAACGCTTCGGGCGAATAATCCGCCTTGTCCTCACGCTGATAGCCCATCCGCCAGTTGTGGACGTTGCGGAAGGTGAGCACGACGTCGACGCTGTTGTCACGGATCTTGGGCTCGCCCTCGTTCCACACCGGGAAGGCGGCGAAGGCGACCTCGCCATAGGTGGTCGAATCCTTCTGGCGCAGGTTCTGCGCGCCCTTGATCCCGTTCGGCCAGGGCGCCGCCGCCCACAGCGTGCCGCGGCCCTTCTTGAGATAGGGGGCGAGAATCTCGGTGTACCAGCCACCGCCGGGCCATAGCTCGACCACCGTGTCGGTCGGCTTGACCCCGAAAAAGGCGAGGGTTTCGGCCGGGTGGCGATATTTGTCGCGCGCGGTATTGGCCGGGGTGCGGGTGGGCGCGGCGACCGCGTCCTTCAATTCCTGGCTGACGCTTCCCATCTGGGGCGCGCCGATCGCGGCGGTGGCCAGCATGGCGGAAGCGGTGACGGCAACAAGGGTCAGGGCGTGGCGCATATCGGCTCCTCTCTGATGGGGACCGATTGGTGAAGCGGAGCGAGCGGCGATGCAAGTGGCGTTATTGGGGCCGTTATGGATTGGCGTGGGGGCCTTCGTGGCGGTCGCGGCGGGCAGCGGTTTCGCCGACTGGCGCCGCACGAGGCGCAGCGATCCCGACCGGGTCGGCTGGGTGCCGTGGACGCTGATCCAGGTGATGGCGATGCTCGCAGCGGTGGTGACCGCGGCGCTGGCGATCAAGGGCTGACCGCCCGGTCTCAGTAGAAGCGGGCGAGGGTGAGGCTGCGCTCGCCGCCGTCGCACAGGCCGAGCCGCACGGTCCGTCCGGGCGCGCCGGTGGACCAGCCGGCGATCGGGCTGATCGCATAGGCTGGCGGGATCGGCGCGCCGTCGATCGTGCAGATCTCCATGCCCGCGCGCCATTCCGCTGCCGCGGGGCCTCCGCGCATCACGTGCAGGACGCGCAGCCGGTCGCCGCGCTGGCTCACCATCAATCCGCTGGTCGAGCGCGTCACCGGCCAGTCGCTGCGCGCGGCAGGGGCGAGGATCATCCGGCCCGCGCCGGGATCGAGCAGCACGCGATGCCGCCGCAGCAGCCCGCCGCCGACACGACCCGCGGCGCCCTTGCGCGCGGAGAAGCCGCTGTCAGGCTCGATCCGCAATTCAACTTCGCTCGCCGGCAGCGCCGCGATGCGCAGCGCGGGCAGAATCGTGACCTCGCTCTCGACCTCTCCGCCCAGGCCATAGGCGATTGCGGTGGTCACCGGTCCGCCCGCACCCTCGATCCCGCGCCACGCGGTGCTGGTGAGGGTGACCATGCTGCCGTCGCCGGTATCGACGATCACGGGGCGGTGGCGGCGGCCGCCAATGTCCAGCTCGCTCAGATACAGGCCGGTCGGCCCGGCGAGCCGCAACGGCGTTGTGGTACCGCGGAACGGCATCCGGCCTGACGGGAGTAGGCGGAAACGCTGGGCGTCATAGTCGATCTCGAGCGCGTAGGCGGCGAGCAGGTCGGCGCCGATGAACAGGTCGACCGGCGCCGCGCCGGTGACGCGCGGATCGGCATCGATGATCGCGATGCGCCCGCCGGTGCGCACCAGCCCGCCGACCTCGACGCGCTCGACCGCGCCCCAGTTGAGCGCCACGCTGCCGCCGATCGCATCGGCGCGGCCGGCGACGAGCGGCTTCATCCCCGCGGCACGCGCGAACCGCGCCGAGACCGCGGTGTCGGTGACGCCGGTGTCGAGGATCGCGGCGGCCCAGCGGCCGTTGAGCAGGGTGCGGAAGCGGATCTGATTGCCCGGGGTCAGCTCGAACGGGACCCAGCGCGCTTCGGTGTCCGCGGCGAGCTGGGAGACCGCGGGAGCCGCCTGCACATCCGGGGCCGGCGCGAGCAGTGCGAATAGGGCAAGAACGAAGGTCATGGCCGCGCGGAGATCCATGCCAGCGAGCGTATCGCGCGCATGGACAGGCGCCAGCCGTTGCGGGCGTGGTTAATGTCCCGTTTGCAAACGCCTCGCTGCGGGCGAGCGATCAGAGGCAAGCCTCGAGCAGCGCCTGGTCGAAGCCGAACGAGCGCGCCTTTTCGAGTGTGTAGGGGCGCAGGCCCATCGAGCGGTATTCGCCAATGATCTTGCCGTCCGAGCTTTCATCGAGATACTCGAACTTGAACAGCTCCTGCGTGACGATCACTGGGCCCTCCATGCCGATCACCTCGGTGATGTTGGTGACGCGGCGGCTGCCGTCGCGCAGGCGCTTGACCTGGACGATGAGGTCGACCGAGTCGGCGATCTGGCGGCTGATCGCTTCCTTGGGGATCTTGATGTCGCCCATCATGACCATGTTCTCCATACGGCCGAGGCACTCGCGCGGGCTGTTGGAGTGGAGCGTGCACATCGAGCCGTCATGGCCGGTGTTCATCGCGGACAGGAGGTCGAAACACTCCGATCCGCGAATTTCGCCGAGGATGATGCGATCGGGGCGCATACGCAGCGCGTTCTTGACGAGGTCGCGGATGGTGATCTCGCCCTGGCCCTCGAGGTTGGGCGGACGGGTTTCGAGCGGGAGCCAGTGCGGCTGCTGGAGCCGAAGCTCGGCCGCGTCCTCGATCGTCAGCACGCGCTCGCCCGGGTCGATCATCTTCGACAGCGCGTTGAGCATCGTCGTCTTACCCGAGCCGGTGCCGCCCGAGATGACGATGTTGAAGCGGCTGGCGCCGGCGATCTTGAGGCAGGTCGCCATCTTCTGCGACATCGAGCCGAAGCCCGCCATCATGTCGAGGGTGATCGGCTTGTCGGAGAATTTACGGATCGAGATCGCGGTGCCGCGCAGTGACAGCGGCGGGACGATCACGTTGACGCGGGAGCCGTCCTTGAGGCGCGCGTCAGCGAGCGGGGTGGTCTGGTCGACGCGGCGGCCGACCGAGTTGCAGATACGCTGTGCGATCTGGAACAGATGCTCCTCGTCGCGGAACTGGATATTGGCGAGCTCGAGCTTGCCCTTGCGCTCGATGAAAGTCTGGTCGGGGCCGTTGACCATGATGTCGCTGATCGCGCTGTCGGCGAGCAGCTCCTCGAGCGGGCCGAGGCCGAGCAGCTCGTCGACCAGCACCTTTTCGAGCGCGAACTGCTCGCGGCGGTTGAGCGTCAGCTTGAGCTCGGCGAGCACCTCGCCGATGATCGGCCGGAATTCCTCGGCAAGCTCGTCCTTGTTGAGTGTCGCCGCCGCCTCGGGATCGACTCGCTCGAGCAGGCGGGGAAGCACCTGCTCCTTGATGCGGTGGATCGAGGCCTCGAAGCCTTCGCTGCGCGACGAGCTCGGCTCGCCGGTCGCGGCCTGACGGTCGGCCAGGCGCTGCATCGCGTCCGACTGGCTGTTGAGAGCCTCGGGCTTGTCCGCCTCATGCTGGCTGGCGCCGGGGAGCGGCACGTCGTGGAGCGGCGGGAACTGGTCGCCACCGAGCGGCTCGGCCTGGCGTGCGGAGGGCGCGCCGCCCTGCATCGGCCGCGCGACGCCGAAGGCCGGCCGGGCCGGTGTTGCCCCTGGTCCGCTGCGACGTCCGAATGCGCTCACGCTTGTTCCCCGATTACTCCAACACCGAGGGGATAGCGGGCAAGATTTGACAAGTTCCTAACCATCGCGCCGAAGCGGGCGGGTCAGATGAACGGCCCTTTTGCGCGTTTGCGCGCCCGCGCCGGCGGCAGCCCGCCCAGCGACCGGAACTCGCGGGTCATGTGCGCCTGATCGGCGTAGCCCGACGCGGTCGCGGTATCCGCCAGCAGCGCGTCGGGGCGCTGGACTGCGGCGACCGCGGTGCGGAAGCGCAGCAGGCGCAGGTAACTGCGCGGAGGCATGCCGGTCTCGCGCGCGCAGATTCGTTGAAGCTGGCGTTCGGACAGACCCGCAAGCCGCGCCAGGAGGGCCACCGACGCGACATGGCGGATCGCGGCCAGCGGCGGCGGGGCGAGCCCGCGAAAGGCGGCGGCGAGGCGCGGCGTCGGGTCGCCGTCGTCGGGAAACAGCGCGGCGAGGGGCGAATCGTCGTTGACTGGACGCCAGTCGTCGGCGAAGTCGCGGCAGGGCGCGCCGCCGAGCGCGTGCCAGGCCCATGGCCAGAGGCGAATGCCGGTGAAGCGGGCGTCGCCGCTGAACCGCAGCATTGCGGGGCGCAGTGCGAGACCGGTGACGAACAGTCCGGGCTGCTCGCGCCGCCAGACCGAACGACCTGAATGGCGGCGGATCAGCTCGATACAGCCATCCGGCACCGCCTGGTGATCGACCCAGCCTTCCGTGGCGACGTTGAGCGTCCACACGGCCTCCACCAGACCCTCAAGTTCCGGAGGCGGAGGCGTTTCGGCATAGTGCACGCACGGAGCTTGGCATGTCGCATCGGTTCAAGCCAGTGGGGGCAGCGGCGCCTATACGAACCCCATAGGGAGGGACATGACATGATCCGAGCTTCATTGGCCGCCTTGGCCATCGCGCTGCCTGCGGCCGCGACGTCGCCAAGCACCGGACTTCCCGAGTGGCTGGCGGGGCGGTGGTGCACCGTCGAGGGCGCGCGCGGGCAGACTTGCGAGCAATGGCTGCCGGCGGCCGGCGGAATGATGCTGGGAGTCTCGCAAACGGTGCGCGGCGGGAAGACGTCGGAATTCGAGTTCATGCGGATCGCGATGGACGGCGATACCGCGGTCTATCTCGCGCAGCCAGGCGGCAAGCCGCCGGTGGCGTTCCGCGCGGTCGCGGGCGGGGAGGGCGTGACCTTCGTCAACGCCGCGCACGATTATCCGCAGCGCATCCATTACCGGGTAAAGGGCGACGCGCTCACTGCGGAGATCTCGCTGGCGGACGGCCGCAAGCCGATGCGGTTCAACTATCGCCGCGTGCGGTAAGCCCTAAAAGACAAAGGCCGCGGGGGATTGCCCGCGGCCTCTGCGTCCGGTTAGCGAGACCGGTCAGTCGGCCTTCTCGGCCAGGACCGTGAGACCCTTCTCGTTCACCTCGGCGAATCCGCCCTCGACGCGAACGATCTCGGGCGCGTTGCCGCCCGCGGTCTTGTAGATTTCGATATTGCCGTCGCGGATGGTCGACATCAGCGGGGCATGGCCCTCGAGTACGCCGAAGTCGCCCTCGGTGCCGGGAACGACGACCATATGGACTTCCTCGGAGCGGACGAGCTTCTCGGGGGTGACGAGTTCGAAGTGCAGCGGCATATCCGGTCTTCCAATTGCCCTCTCCCGCAAGGGGGAGAGGGTTAGATGGCGTTACGCCTCGGCGGCCAGCTTCTTGGCCTTCTCGACCGCCTGGTCGATGCCGCCGACCATGTAGAAGGCGGCTTCGGGCAGGTGGTCATACTCGCCCTCGACCACCGCCTTGAACGACTTGATCGTGTCCTCGATCTGCACGAACGCGCCCGGGATGCCGGTGAACACCTCGGCGACGTGGAACGGCTGGCTGAGGAAGCGCTGAATCTTGCGCGCGCGCGAGACGATCAGCTTATCTTCCTCGCTCAGCTCGTCCATGCCGAGAATGGCGATGATGTCCTGCAGCGACTTGTACTTCTGCAGGATCGACTGCACGGCGCGGGCGGTCTCGTAATGCTCCTGGCCGACGACGCGGGGCTCGAGCACGCGCGAGGTCGAGTCGAGCGGGTCCACCGCCGGGTAGATGCCGAGCTCCGAGATCGCGCGGTTGAGCACGGTCGTCGCGTCCAAGTGGGCGAACGAGGTCGCCGGCGCTGGGTCGGTCAAGTCGTCAGCGGGGACGTACACGGCCTGAACCGAAGTGATCGAGCCCTTGTTGGTCGAGGTGATGCGCTCCTGCAGCGCGCCCATGTCGGTCGACAGGGTCGGCTGGTAGCCCACGGCCGAGGGAATGCGGCCGAGCAGCGCCGACACTTCGGCGCCCGCCTGGGTGAAGCGGAAGATGTTGTCGACGAAGAACAGCACGTCCTGGCCTTCGACGTCGCGGAAATATTCGGCGATCGTCAGGCCCGAGAGCGCGACGCGGGCGCGGGCGCCCGGCGGCTCGTTCATCTGGCCATAGACCAGCGCCACCTTCGAACCCTCGCTGATCGCGTTGCCGTCGGCATCCTTGGCGATGACGCCCGCGTCGAGGAACTCGTGATAGAGGTCGTTGCCCTCACGGGTGCGCTCGCCCACGCCCGCGAACACCGAGGTGCCGCCATGGCCCTTGGCGATGTTGTTGATCAGCTCCTGGATGAGCACGGTCTTGCCCACGCCCGCGCCGCCGAACAGGCCGATCTTGCCGCCCTTGGCATAGGGCGCGAGCAGGTCGATGACCTTGATGCCGGTGACGAGGATCGAGCTCTCGGTCGACTGGTCGACGAACAGCGGCGCCTCGGCGTGGATCGGCGCCTTGAGATCGGTCGCGACCGGGCCGCGCTCGTCGATCGGCTCGCCGATCACATTGAGGATGCGGCCGAGCGTCGCCGGGCCGACCGGGACCTGGATCTGGCTGCCGGTGTCGCGCACGGCCTGGCCGCGGGTCAGACCCTCGGTCGAGTCCATCGCGATCGTGCGGACGGTGTTCTCGCCGAGATGCTGGGCAACCTCGAGCACGAGGCGCTGGCCATTGTTCTCGGTCTCGAGCGCCGAGAGGATCGCCGGCAGCGTGCCGGTGAAGCTCACGTCGACGACCGCGCCGATAACCTGCGCGATGCGGCCCGTGCCGGTCGCGGCGACGGGCGCCGTCGCGGTGGGGGCGTCGGCCTTGGGCTTGGTCGCGCGGGGCTTGCGCGCGGGCTTCTCTGCGGTCGGGGCTGCGGTTGCCATGATCTGTTCCTTGGCTTTCTTAATTCGACGGTTTGTGCGTGAAAGTGATGGTGATGCGCTGTGCTTCGCCGGTCGCGGGCTCGCGAGTCACCGCATAGCTGGCGCCGGCGACATTGCCGGCTGCCGGCGCGGGCGTGTCGAGCGCGGCCTTG
Organism: Sphingomonas sp. BT-65; assembly: GCF_026107375.2. Lineage (NCBI taxonomy): Bacteria > Pseudomonadati > Pseudomonadota > Alphaproteobacteria > Sphingomonadales > Sphingomonadaceae > Sphingomonas > Sphingomonas sp. BT-65. Next base: position 1,377,776 of record NZ_JAPCIA010000001.1, on the reverse strand, counting down.
GCCACCGCCGTGCCCTCGAGCCCGGCGAAGCGGAACACATTGTTGATCGATTCGAGTGCGCGAGTCCGCGAAAGCGCGCTCTGGGCGGCATCCTCGATGCGGACATCGAACGTGATCGACGACAACTGCTTCGCATCGCCGCGGGCGGTGACGGTCAGCATATTGTCGGTGCCGGCCCTGGTGTCGGCCAGCCGGATCGGCGTGCCTTCCGAGACATGCGCCGCACCCTGCGCGGCATAGGTGCCGGGACGCAGGCTCAGCCGATCGAGGATGCCGAGCGCCTCGCTCGGCGGCTTGGTGAAGAAGGCGTCCCAGCCTTCGGTGATCGGCACGAACGCCGCGCTGTTGTTCGCCGCCGAATCACTGCCGGGCGCGTTCCCGCCGCAACCGGCGAGCGCGAGCGCTGAGGCAAGAAGGGCGGCCGTCCGGATCACAGCGCTTCGGCGCCCGAGATGATCTCGACCAGCTCGGTCGTGATCGCGGCCTGACGTGCGCGGTTATACTGGATCGACAGGCGCTTGATCAGGTCGCCCGCGTTGCGCGTGGCATTGTCCATCGCCGTCATCTTGCTGCCCTGCTCCGACGCGGCATTCTCGCGGATCGCGCGGTAGAGCTGGATCGCGACGTTGCGCGGCAGCAGGTCGGCGAGGATCGATTCCTCATCGGGCTCGTAGGTAACGGCGGCAGTCGAAGGCGATGCCTCCGCCGCGTCCTGCGCGACCGGGACGGGGATGATCTGCTGCCCGGTCGGCTCCTGCGTCAGCACCGACTTGAAGTTCGAGTAGAACAAGTGTGCGACGTCGAACTCGCCCGCCTCGAAGCGGCGGATCAGGTCGTCGGCATAGTCACGCGCATCGGCAAAGCCGAGCTTGCCGAGATCGCCTGGCTCGATCGAATGATGCATGTCCTTGGGGAACAGGCGGTTCAGCACCGCGCGGCCCTTGCGGCCGATGGTGTAGAACTTGACCGTCTTGCCCTCGGCCACCAGCTCCTGCGCGCGGCGGCGCGCGAGACGCGCGATGTTGGTGTTGAACGCGCCGGCGAGGCCCTTGTCCGAGGTCGCGACCACGAACAGGTGGACCTGGTCCTTGCCGGTGCCGGCGAGCAGCTTGTGCGAGTTCTCGCTGATGCTCACCTTGCCGGCGAGGCTGGCGACGACCGCTTCGATGCGCTGGGCATAGGGGCGTCCGGCCTCGGCCGCCTCCTGCGCGCGGCGCAGTTTGGCGGCGGCGACCATCTTCATCGCCTTGGTGATCTTCTGCGTCGACTTCACCGAGCCGATGCGGACCTTGAGTGCCTTGAGGCTGGCCATTTATCGTCCGTTTCTAGCCCCGGCCGCGGAGCGGCCGGGATGGAGATCAAGCAAAGGTCTTGGCGAACGCTTCGAGCGCGTCCTTGAGCTTGGCGCGGGTGGCGTCGCTCAGATCCTTGCTGTCGCGGATATCCTTGAGGATGCCGGCGTGCTTCGAACGCATTTCGGCGAGCATCGCCGCCTCGTAGCGCACGACGTCTTGGGTCGGGACCGAGTCGAGGAAGCCCTGCGTGCCGGCGAAGATCGACACGGTCTGCTCCTCGAACGGCAGCGGCGAGAACTGCGGCTGCTTGAGCAGCTCGGTGAGGCGCGCGCCGCGGTTGAGCAGCTTCTGAGTCGAGGCGTCGAGGTCCGAGCCGAACTGCGCGAACGCCGCCATCTCGCGATACTGGGCGAGCTCGAGCTTGATCGAGCCGGCGACCTTCTTCATCGCCTTGGTCTGCGCCGACGAACCCACGCGCGACACAGAGAGGCCGACGTTGATCGCCGGACGGATGCCCGCGAAGAACAGGTCGGTCTCGAGGAAGATCTGGCCGTCGGTGATCGAGATCACGTTGGTCGGGATGTAGGCCGACACGTCGCCCGCCTGGGTCTCGATGATCGGCAGCGCGGTGAGCGAGCCGTTGCCGTTGGCGTCGTTGAGCTTCGCCGCACGCTCCAGGAGGCGCGAGTGGAGATAGAAGACGTCGCCGGGATAGGCTTCGCGGCCCGGCGGACGGCGGAGCAGCAGCGACATCTGGCGGTAGGCGACGGCCTGCTTCGACAGGTCGTCATAGACGATCACGGCGTGCATGCCGTTGTCGCGGAAATACTCGCCCATCGCGCAGCCGGTATAGGGCGCGAGGAACTGCAGCGGGGCGGGGTCCGACGCGGTCGCGGCGACCACGATCGAATATTCCATCGCGCCATTCTCTTCGAGCGTGCGCACGAGCTGCGCGACGGTCGAGCGCTTCTGGCCGATGGCGACATAGACGCAGTAGAGCTTCTTGCTCTCGTCATCGCCGGCGTTGATGGTCTTCTGGTTGATGAAGGTGTCGATCGCGACGGCCGACTTGCCGGTCTGGCGGTCGCCGATGATCAGCTCGCGCTGGCCGCGGCCGACGGGGACGAGCGCGTCGATCGCCTTAAGGCCCGTCTGAACAGGTTCATGCACCGACTTGCGCGGGATGATGCCGGGCGCCTTGACCTCGACGCGCGAACGCTGGTCGGAGACGATCGGGCCCTTGCCGTCGATCGGGTTGCCGAGGCCGTCGACGACGCGGCCGAGCAGGCCCTTGCCGACCGGAACGTCCACGATGGTGCCGGTGCGCTTGACGACGTCGCCTTCCTTGATCTCCGAGTCCGAGCCGAAGATCACGATGCCGACATTGTCGGCTTCGAGGTTGAGCGCCATGCCCTGCACGCCGTTGGCGAACTCGACCATCTCGCCGGCCTGGACGTTGTCGAGGCCGTGGACGCGCGCGATGCCGTCACCGACGCTCAGCACCTGGCCGGTCTCGGAGACCTCTGCCTCGGTGCCAAAATTGGCGATCTGGTCCTTGATGACCTTCGAGATTTCTGCGGCGCGGATATCCATTGTCTTAGCCTTTAGCCTTTCCTGGTGATGGCGTGTTCGCCATCAGCCCTTCATTGCGTGCGCGAGGGAATTGAGACGGGTCTTGATCGAGCTGTCGATCATCTGGCTGCCGATCTTTACGACCAGGCCGCCCAGGAGCGCGGGATCGACCGACAGGTCGACATTGACGTCGCGGCCGACGCGCTGGCGCAGCTGCGCCTTGAGCTCGGTGACCTGCGAAGCCGAAAGGGGATGCGCCGAGACGATCTCAGCGGTGGTCTCACCGCGATGGCGCGCGGCGAGCGTGCGGAAGTCGCGGACGATGCCGGGCAGCGCGGCGAGGCGCCGGTTCTGCGCGAGCACGCCGAGGAAGTTGGCGGTGAGCGAATCGAGCTTCATCGCCCCGGCGGCCGCAGCGACGCCCTTGGCCGCATCGCTGCGGGCGATCAGCGGGCTGCTGGTGAGCGCGGCGAATTCGGGCGAATCGGCCAGCGCCTGCTTTATCGTGGCAAGGTTCGATTCGACCTTGTCGATCGCGCCATTCTCACGCGCCAGTTCGAACAGAGCGGTCGCATAGCGTCCACTTAGACTTGCTTGAATACCGCCGGAATTCTCCACGGACGCGTGCTTCCTCTAGGAATCTTCGAAATGGCCCCATGCGAAAAAGGGGCACGCCGACGAACCCGGCAGCCCCGCTTGGGTTGGCGGGCGCGTAGCAAAGGGGGGCGGGGGATGCAACCCGGGTGACATGCGGCTGTGCTGGGTGTTGCGATGCGGTGACTTCGATGCGACACCGTAACGGGGTTCACGATCCTTGCGGGGGGAATCATGCGGACGAAGCGGTTCGGGTGGCAGGTCGCGCTGTGCGCGGTGGGGATGGTCGCGGCCGGGCCGGCATATGCCGAGGCGGTGCGGATGACGGGCAAGTTCGCCGCGCCGCATCGCGAGGCGGCGATGCTCGACTCGCTGGGGATCGACCGGTTCAATGGCCAGGACGGGCGGCAGCTCGAGATGGCGATCGAGCGCGCGCTGTCGCAGCCCGATATCGAGGGGCGGCCGCATTTCGACCTGATTGGTGCGTTCGGCGGCGGTGCGGCGCCCGATGGCGTGCTGAGCGGCGCGGTGTCGAGCGGCGTGCAGGAGAATCGCTTCCAGCGGAAAGAGAAGCGCTGCGTCGAGCGCGAGGGCGGCAAGGACAGCGGCAAATGCCTGCGCGAGGCCGAGGTCGAGGTCAATTGCACGCGGCGCGTGGTCGATCTCAACGCCGATCTGCGGCTGACGCGAAGGGCCGACGGGCGCATCGTCTATTCCGCCGCCAAGCCGCGCCGCGACGAGGTGAGCTGGTGCCGCGGGGAGAACCCGCCGCGCACGGTGGAGGAGACGGTGCGCGGCATGGTGCTCGATGTGGCGGGCGAGGTGCGGCGCGACATCGCGCCGGTGGTCGAGACCTATAGCATCCGCTTCCGCGAGAGTACGAGCCGGTTGCCCAAGGAGCTCAACCGTCCGTTCAAGGACATCGTCAAGCAGACCCAGCGCGATCTGCGCGGGGCATGCGCGGCGTGGGAGGCGATGGACGGGCAGGCGCCGAACCACCCCTCGATCACCTTCGACCTAGGCCTGTGCGCCGAAGCAGCCGGAGACTATCGCCGCGCGCTGGACCTGTATCGCCGCGCGGCGCCGCTGATTGGGGGCGGAGCCAATGAAGCGGTCACCGGCGTCGAGCGGATCAACCGGCTGATCGCGGCGCAAGAGGATGACTCCGAACGCAAGCGGCGATAAAAGCTGATCCGGCCCTCAGCGGGAGTCGAACATGCTCACGCTTCAGCAACTGTCGGATCGCGCCGAGATTTCAGACGTTCTGGCGCGCTATTGCTTCGCGGTGGATGATCGTGACTGGGACGCTTATCGCACGATCTTCACCGCCGATGCCGTTATTGACGATGTGGTGACCGGCGGCATCCGCAGCGGGGTCGAGGACCATATCGTCTATCTGCAGCGCGCCTTGTCGCGGATCCCGCTTTCGCAGCACTCGATCTCGACGACGCTGATCACGCTCGACGGCGACCGCGCCGATGCGCGGATCGCCTGCACCTGTCCACTCGACCTCGACCTTGGCGAAGGCGAGCGGCAGGTCTTCTTCATGGGTGTGGAGTATCGCAACAAGCTGGTGCGCACGCCGGATGGGTGGCGGATTGCCGAGCTCATCGAGATACGGCCCTGGGTCCACAACATGCCCAAGGACTTCGCCTTCTAGGCCGATGCGGCGCGGGAGCGTTGATGACCGCTCCGCGCGCCGGATCATAGATTAGCCGCGGGCACCGCCGCGCTGGCCGCCATTGGCGGGGCGGGGCGCCCACTTCTTCTTGCGCGGGCCGTAGAAGCGCGGCTGGTCGCCCTGCGGACGCTCGCCGCCCTCGCGAGCTCCGAAGCTGGCGCCGAGCGTCGCGCGCTGGCCTTCGGGCCGGGCCTGACGGTCGCCCTGGGGGCGATCGCCGCGCTGCTCGCCATTGCGACGGTCGCCGCCCGCAGGATTGGCGCGGGGGCCGCGCTGGCTCTGCGAGTTGTGGCGGTGGTGCGCGTTGCGATCCTGCATGGTGCGGCCGTTGCGGCCGTTCATCTCGTCGCGGCTGATCGTCACCGGACCACGGGTCGACTTGATCCGCGCCGATTCGGCGACGAAGTCCTCGGGCAGCGCAACCGCGGTCACCTTCTGGCGCGTCAGCCGCTCGATGTCGCGCAGATAGGTCCGCTCGTCATCGGCGCAGAAGCTGAAGGCGATGCCGGTCGCGCCGGCGCGCGCGGTGCGGCCGATGCGGTGGACATATTGCTCGGGCACGTTGGGCAGCTCGAAGTTGAACACGTGGCTGACGCCCGACACGTCGATGCCGCGGGCGGCGATGTCGGTCGCGACGAGCAGCTTGACCTTGCCCGAGCGGAACTCGCCCAGCGCACGCTCGCGCTGCGGCTGGCTCTTGTTGCCGTGGATCGCGTTGGCGGCGATGCCGCTGGCGGCGAGCAGCTTCACGACGCGGTCCGCGCCATGCTTGGTGCGGGTGAAGATCAGCGCGCGATCGATGCTCTCGTCGCGCAGCTTGATCGTCAGCAGCGACTGCTTCTCGGCCTGGTTCACATGCGTGACGAACTGCTCGACGCGCTCCGCGGTGGTGGCGACCGGGGTCACCTTCACCTCGACCGGCTCATGGATGAACTGGTTGGCGAGATCGCGGATCGTCTTGGGCATGGTCGCCGAGAAGAACAAAGTCTGGCGCTTGCTCGGCAGCTCGCGGACGATGCGCTTGAGCGCATGGATGAAGCCGAGGTCCATCATCTGGTCGGCTTCGTCGAGCACGAGGATCTCGATCCCGAGCAGGATCGCGTAGCACTGGTCGATCAGGTCGACGAGGCGGCCGGGCGTCGCGACGACGATGTCGACGCCGCGCGCAAGGTCGGTCTTGTTCTTGTGGATCGAGGTGCCGCCGAACACGGTGGCGACGGTGAGGCGCGAGCCCTTGCTGTAGTCGCGGGCGCTCTGCGCGATCTGGCTGGCCAGTTCGCGGGTCGGCGCAAGGACGAGCATGCGGCAGCCGCGCGGCTGGGCGCGCTTGCCCGATGCGATCAGGCGATCGATCGAGGGCAGCATGAACGCCGCGGTCTTGCCGGTGCCGGTCTGGGCGATGCCGAGCAGGTCGCGGCCCTGGAGCAGCGACGGGATCGACTGCGCCTGGATCGGGGTCGCGGTGGTGTAGCCCTTCGCGGCAAGCGCAGCGAGGGTGGTCTCGGACAGGCCGAGGGACTTGAATTCGGTCAAAGGAATCTCTTTGCAATTACGGCCGACGCGCACGCCAAAGGCGCGCACGGAGGCGGGGTCAAAAATGACAACCCGCGTGATATGGGAAGCCGAGTAATCAACCGAGGCGGAGCCGGGGCGCTCGGGGTTAACCGATCGTCCGATCACGCTGCATGACGCCTCGCTGGGCGGGGATATGGCAGTGTTGCTGCCGGAAGTCAATGCAAGCGTGCTGCAATATTCCCTGTATAGTGTGCCGCGCGCGGCAGGGGAATGCCATGGCGACGCTTGCGGACTCCGGTATCGAAGCACGCTCGACGGGGCTGGCGCAGGCCGTCGATCGCTGGATCTATGTGTTCATGGCCGGGCTGTTCCTGGTCACGGTGCTCGCCGGGTTCATTCCCGTTTCGCTCCTGAAGATCGAAGCGGTGCGGCTGGGGCAACGGCCACCCTTCCCGATGATCCTGCATGTCCATGCCGTGCTGATGGGCTGCTGGATGCTGCTTCTGATGACGCAGACCACGCTGATGGCGACCGGCCGGCGCGGCCTGCACCAGCGGCTCGGCGTGATCGCCATGGTGCTGGCGCCGGCGCTGGTGATCGTCGGCTTCCTGCTGGTCCCTGTGGTGCGCCTGCAAGTGGCCGATGCGATCCTGAACGGTCCGCCGGAGGTCGCGGCGCAGCTCAGGCCGCGTTTCGAGCATCAGCTCAACATCATGATGGTGCAGATTCGGATCGGGGTGCTGTTCGCGGTGCTCACCGCCTGGGGGATCGCGGTGCGGCGGCGGGATTCGGGGCTGCACAAAAGGCTGATGATCCTCGGCACCGCCGCGGCGCTCCCGCCCGCGACCGACCGCATGTTCTGGCTGCCCACCAGCCTGCCGGAGAGTCCGCTGACGGTCGATCTGTGGCCGCTGCTGCTGATCGCGCCGATGTTCCTGTGGGACCTCTACCGCCTGCGGCGCGTGCACATGGCTTATGTCATCGCGCTGGGGCTGGGGCTGGCGACGACGATCCCGATGCATTTGTTGTGGGGTACGCCGGGGTGGCGGGGGACGGCACTGTGGTTGCTTGGGGTGAGCGGAGTCTGAAGTTGACGATGCAGGGCTGTCGTAAGTCAAGGTTGGGCGGCGGGGGCGGAAGTTGACACTAGGTTGACACTATCGCGATGGTTTGGCGCGGCGGCGGCCGCGGCTAAAGGCCGGGTGACGACTGGCGAAGTTGACGATGTTACGCGGAACGCGGTTCATTCTGTCACCCTTGTCGCGTTTGTCGGGAGGGTGTGTGGGTTCCCGGTTGGCCCGGGCGGATCGACAGAATCAAAGAGCGGTCGTCATGCGACCGGTCGAGGTGAGCAAATGAAATCCAACATTGCAAGTGGTGTCGGCAGGTAGGCGCCCTAACAGCGGTCGTTCGCGCATTGGTGGAGACGGCGCTCCGCGAGAGCGAGAACGGCAACGGGTGCTAATCGAGGGCGTGCCGCAGTTGCTGTTCACCACGCATTCGCAACAAGTAGCGTTGATTGTTTGGTATCGTCCATGCACCTATTTACGCTTCAGGGGCAGGGAGCATCTGAGCGCATGAAGAACATCTGGAAAGTGATCGTCTTTGTGGGATCGCCCTTGCTGGCGTTGATCGCCTTTATGGCGAACCAGTCCGCAAGCGAGATGCAATCCAACATCGCCAGCTACGCAAAAAACCCACTCGTCCACTCATTGCCCAACTGGCTCTTTGGGATCGTGCAGACTGACTGGTTTCTAGCCGTCGCGTTTTTCGCGCTTGGATGCGTCGTAACTGTGTTTGTTCGTCGTTTGCTGGAGAAGCGAGGTAGTCTGACGCCACTTGAGGCTTTGGCTACGGACGTGTCGCTTGCTGCTTACTCGCTTGACAACAGTAGCAGTGTCTTCACCAGTCCAGCGGTCATCGCCAATTTAAACGTGATAATGAATAAGCTGCGTCGGCATGGCTTTGCTACTCCGCCCGCTGACAATGGTGGCTTCGCGAGAGACAAAATCTCCTACTATCTCCATCAAGTCGCGGCATACATGAAGGAGGACGGTATCGCGTCTGCCAAGCGATCCGCACAGGCCATTGTGGACGGCTGGAACAAGTAAGCTGGCTTTAGGGAGAGCAGGGGATGGCATTGTCGGAGGAGAGTTTGGTTGCGATGCGTGTCGCGCACCTGGGGATGATCCAGGGCGTCATTACTCGCATGTCGGGTTTCAGCGCCAGCGCGAAGACCTTCCTCGTCACCATCCTCGCTGGCCTCGCTGCCATATCGCTCCAGGCGAATTCCATGCAGCTAGGCGTGATAGCGATGATCGCCGCCGTTCTGCTGTTCCTCATAGATACCTATTACATGACGCTCGAAGTGCAATTCCGCACCTTTTACGACAAGGTGATTGTGCGGCCTTTGGACGATGCAGCCGACATGGGGATCGCGCCTTCCGTTTGTGATGGCGACACCAAGAAGGCACTGACCAGCAAATCCAACTTGATGTTCTATGTGCCGGTTTTGTTCGCGTGCATCCTGTTCATCGTGTATGGTGGAATTCATGAGTGGAAAGCCGGACGACTATTTGGAGCAGATCATTCGCGCGTTGAGCAATCCGCCAGCGCCAACTCCAAGTTCGACCTCGCACCAAGACGCGTTGCGGAACCTGTTCAACCCGCCGCCGCCTCCACCAGCAGTGCCACCGGGCGGGATATTCGGGGCGTATTTGGGAAAGCAGCCGCCAGCCCTGAACCCGTTCGCAAGTAGCACGCCGTCTGCACTCGGGGGTTTGTTCGGGCTTAGGACGCCACCAACCGCACCCGCGATGTTGCCTGCACCGGCGCCTCGTATTCGGCGAGTATTCTACTCCTTCCACTACGCAGACGTGAACCGGGTCAATCAGGTTCGGCAGTCGGGCAAGATCAGGCTCATCGACAGTGAGCGGGTGAAGACCGTTCAGGACCGAAGCCTGTGGGAAAGCCGCAAGAGTTTCAACGCGGAGTATCTTCGGAAGTCGATCAGCAAGAACATCGTCGGCACAAGCGCAACCTGCGTCCTGACCGGCGAGCATACTTGGGCACGTCCGTGGTGCCGATTTGAGATTGCTCGATCGCTGCTCAACGGCAACGGCATCTTCGCCGTTCGAATCGATCACCTCTGGTGCATCGGCCAGCGCTGTTACGGGAAATGGGGACCGAACCCGCTCGACTATATTGCGGTGGGCAAAGACGCGCAGGGCCGCATCTACGTCTATGAATACATCGATGGCGGCTGGTACAAGATGGAGAGCATGTCCAAGCAGCTGATGCGGTGGCCCAAGTGGCTGGCGCCGGTTGCCAACGGGTATGTGCAGCCGCTTTCCACGGGTGCGCCGATCTACGACTATGACAGCCAGAACGGATCCCGGCTGCTGCTCTATTGGGCGAACCAAGCTGCAAAGGCAGCGGGGCGCTGAGGTGGTCCTTAGGTTACCGCACCTGACTGTCAGGAAACGGCTCTATTCAGACGAAGAATGCACTTCGACCTGGTGAGGCCATCAACGTCCCTCCCTCACCCCGCCGCCTTCGCCAGCCCCCGCGACAACTGCACCGCCGCATTCAGCCGCGCCCGCGGCGTCGCCCACACCCGGCTGATGACCAGCTTCATGTCCGGCCGCAGCTTCGCGGTACCCTCCAGCCGCTCGACATAGCCGAGCAGCCCTTCGACGCTGGGGAACTTGTCCTCGTGGAAGCTGACCAGCGCGCCCTTTGGCCCGACGTCGATCTTGGCGATGCAGGCCTTCTTGGCGTTGAGCTTGGCTTCGATCAGGAGGAGGAGGTTCTCGGTCTCCTCGGGCAGCTTACCGAAGCGGTCGATCATCTCGGCGGCGAATTCGTCGATGCCGCGCTTGTCCTCGACCTCGTTCAAGCGGCGGTAGAGGCCCATGCGCAGGTCGAGATCGGGGACGAAGCCCTCCGGGATCAGGATCGGGGCGTCGACGGTGATCTGGGGCGAGAGATCGCGCGGGCGGTTGCTCGCCATGCCGCCGGCCTTGGCGTCCATGATCGCCTCCTCCAGCATCGACTGGTAGAGCTCGTAGCCGACTTCCTTGATGTGCCCCGACTGCTCGTCGCCGAGCAGGTTGCCCGCGCCGCGGATGTCGAGATCGTGGCTGGCGAGCTGGAAGCCGGCGCCGAGGCTTTCGAGATCGGACAGCACCTTGAGGCGCTTTTCCGCGGCCTCGGTCATCAGCCGCTGGGGGGCGGTGGTCATATAGGCATAGGCGCGGGTCTTGGCCCGGCCGACGCGGCCGCGCAGCTGGTAGAGCTGGGCGAGGCCGAAGCGGTCGGCGCGGTTGATGATCATCGTGTTGGCCGAGGGGATGTCGAGGCCGGATTCGATGATGGTGGTGGAGACCAGCACCTCGTATTTCCTGTCGTAGAAGGCGGACATGCGCTCCTCGACCTCGGATGCCGCCATCTGGCCATGGGCGACGACGTAACGCACCTCGGGCACCTCCTCGCGCAGGAACTGCTCGATATCGGGCAGGTCGGCGATGCGCGGGGTGACGAAGAAGCTTTGCCCGCCGCGATAATGTTCGCGCAGCAGCGCCTCGCGGAGGACGACCGGATCCCATGGCATGACATAGGTGCGCACCGCGAGGCGATCGACCGGCGGGGTCTGGATCACGCTGAGCTCGCGCAGGCCCGACATCGCCATCTGGAGGGTGCGCGGGATCGGGGTGGCGGTGAGGGTGAGGACGTGGACGTCGGCCTTGAGGCCCTTGAGCCGTTCCTTGTGGGTGACGCCGAAGCGCTGCTCCTCGTCGACGATGACGAGGCCGAGGCGCTTGAAGTCGATGCCCTTGGCGAGGATCGCATGGGTGCCGACGACGATGTCGATCTGGCCGTCGGCGAGGCCTTCCCTGGTCGCCTTGGACTCCGCGGCAGGGACGAGGCGCGAGAGGCGGCCGATGTTGATCGGGAAGCCTTCGAAGCGCTGGACGAAATTGGTGTAGTGCTGGCGCGCGAGCAGGGTGGTGGGGCAGACCACCGCGACCTGCTTGCCCGCCATCGCCGCGATGAAGGCGGCGCGCAACGCGATCTCGGTCTTGCCGAAGCCGACATCGCCGACGACGAGCCGGTCCATCGGGCGGCCGGCGCCGAGGTCTTCGAGCACGTCGGAGATGGCGCGGTCCTGGTCGTCGGTCTCGGTGAAGGGGAAGCGGTCGACGAAGGCGGGATAGCCGCCGGGATCGGGCTCGAGCACTTCGCCGGGGCGCACGGCGCGCGCGGCGGCGGTGGCGATGAGCTCGCCCGCGATCTCGCGGATGCGCTCCTTCATCCGCGACTTGCGGCGCTGCCAGGCCTCGCCGCCGAGCTTGTCGAGCGAGGCGACCTCGTCGGACGAGCCGTAGCGGGAGAGGACTTCGAGATTTTCGACGGGGACGTAGAGCTTGTCGCCGCCGGCATAGGTGAGCGCGACGCAATCGTGCGGCGCCTTCTGCACCGGGATCTGGGTCAGGCCCTCGTAGCGGCCGATGCCGTGCTCGATATGCACGACGAGATCGCCGGGCGAGAGGGTGGCGAGTTCGGCGAGGAAGGCGTCGGTCGACTTCTTGCGCTTGTTGCGGCGGACGAGGCGGTCGCCGAGCATGTCCTGCTCGGTGAGCAGCGCGACGCCGGGGGCGGCGAAGCCGTGGTCGAGCGGGAGGACGATCAGGGCGACGCCCTTGTCGGCCGCTCCTAGCGCCTCCTGCCAGCTTTCGGCCTGGCGCGCACCGGTGAGGCCGTGGTCGGCGAGCAGGCCGGAGAGGCGCTCGCGCGAGCCGGTCGAGTAGCTGGCGAGGATGGGTTTCCTGCCACCCTTGCGCAGCCTGGCGAGGTGGTCGGTGACGGCTTCGTAGATGTTGGTGCCTGCCGCGCGCTCCGGCGCGAAGTCGCGCGGGCCGTCGACTTCAAAGTCGAGCACGGTGGCACTCTCCGGCTCGTGGAACGGCGTGGCGAGGTGCGCCTTCACCGCCTTGAGCCGCTTCTCCCACTCGTCGGGGAGCAAGTAGAGCTGGTCGGTGCCGAGCGGGCGGTAGCTGCCGGCATCGGTCGACTGGGCGCGGACGCGGTTGGCCTGATAGTCGGCGATCGCCTCGAAGCGGTTTTCGGCGGCACCGGCATCGCCCGCGTCGCGGACGATCACGGCGTTCTCGGGGAGATGGTCGAACAGCGTTTCGAGGCGCTCCTCGAACAGCGGCAGCCAATGCTCCATGCCGGCGAGGCGGCGGCCATCGCTGATCGCCTGGTACAGCGGGTCGCCGGTGGCGGTGGCGCCGAACTTCTCGCGATAGCGCGTGCGGAAACGCTTGATCGTGTCCTCGTCGAGCAAAGCCTCGGAGGCGGGGAGGAGGGTGAAGCCGTCGACGCGGCCGGTGGTGCGCTGGTCGGCGGGGTCGAAGGTGCGGACGCTCTCGATCTCGTCGCCGAAGAAGTCGAGGCGCAGGCCCTGCTCGGAGCCCGAGGGGAAGAGATCGACGAGGCCGCCGCGCACCGCGAACTCGCCCGAATCATGGACGGTGTCGGTGCGGACATAGCCGTTGGCGCTGAGCAGCGCGGCGAGCTTGTCGAGCGAGATGCGCTCGCCGGGGGCGAGGCGCGCAGTCATCTGGCGGATGCGGAACGGGGTGAGCGTGCGCTGGGTCGCGGCGTTGACGGTGGTGAGGATCAGGCGCGGCTTGCTGGCCTTGCTCTGCAGCGCGGAGAGCGCGGCCATGCGCTCGGCCATGACGCGCAGCGTGGGGCTGGCGCGGTCATAGGGGAGGCAGTCCCAGGCGGGGAACTGGACGATCTCGAGCTCGGGCGCGAAGAAGGTCGCGGTGGACGCGACCGCGCGCATCGCGGCTTCGTCGGGCGCGATGTAGACGGCGCCCGTGGTCGAGGCGCGCGCGAGATCGGCGAGCAGCCACGGGAGGAAGCCCGAGGGCGCGCCCGCAAGCGTGAGCGGCGCCGAAGCGTTCAGGATGCGATTGAGATCGGGCACGGGTTACTCGGCGACGGGGACGTAGTTGAGCGCCCTGAGCGCGGACATGATGGCCCCCTGATATTCGGGCGGCACCGGCTGGGTGCCCATCGCCCAGGCCATGATGTCGACGTCCTGTTCCTCCAGCAGCGCCTCGAACAGCTCGATCTCCGTGTCGTTCCAGGCGACGTGATGTGCGTCGAAGAACCCGCCGATCATCAGGTCGGCTTCCTTGACGCCGCGGTGCCAGGCGCGGAAGCGGAGGCGTTTCAGGCGGGTTTCTCGATCCATTGGTTCTCAACGCAAATTGGCCGACAGCGCTGGAATGCGCAGTCGGCTTGGGTGTAGGCAGCAGATAGACATGCGCCCCGACATCCTCAACCCGCTGTTCGCCGAAGTGACCGCGCTCAAGGGCGTGGGACCCCAGCTGGCCAAGCCGCTGGAACGGCTGGGGCTGGCGCGGGCGGTGGATGTCGCTTTCCACCTGCCGAGTGGGTGGATCGACCGGCTGCCGCGCGAGGAGCTGGATGCGGCGGATGTCGGCCAGGTGATCGCGATCACGCTGACGCCGGTCGAGTATCGCATGAGCGGGAGCGCTCGCGCGCCGGCGCGGGTGAATGCGGTGGATGCGCGGGGCAATTATGTCAGCCTCACCTATTTCGGCGGCAATTCGGGCTGGGTGAAGAAGCTGCTGCCGCTCAACGAGCCGCGGCGCGTGTCGGGCAAGCTCGAGCGCTATGGCGATATGCTCCAGATGGTGCACCCCGACTATGTCGTGCCGCTGGGCGAGGCGGAGGCCCATTCGGGGCGCGAGGCGGTGTATCCGCTGTCGGAGGGGATGACCTCGAAGCGGCTGGCGGCGCTGGCGGCGCAGGCGGTGGAGCGTGCGCCCGAGCTGCCCGAATGGATCGAGCCGAGCCTGAAGGATCGCAATGGCTGGCCGGGCTGGCGCGAGGCGCTGGCGCGGATCCATGCCGATCCGGCGGATGTGAAGGCGCGCGACCGGCTCGCCTATGACGAGGTGTTCGCCAATCAGCTCGCGCTGATGCTGGTGCGCGGCGCGGCGCGGGCGAAGAAGGGGCGGCCGTTGGCGGGCGACGGGCGGCTGCGCGATGCCTTGCGGTTGCCCTACACGCCGACCGGTGCGCAGGCGCGGACGATCCGCGAGATCGAGGGCGACATGGCGCAGAGCCGCCCGATGCTGCGGCTGCTGCAGGGCGATGTCGGCGCGGGCAAGACCTTGGTGGCGGCGATGGCGCTGCTGATCGCGGTCGAGGCGGGGGCGCAAGGTGCGATGCTCGCGCCGACCGAGATCCTCGCGCGCCAGCATTTCGAGACGCTGCAGCGGCTGTTCAGCGGCTTGGGCGTCAACCTCGCCATCCTCACCGGGCGCGACAAAGGCAAGGTGCGCGAGGCGACGCTGATGGGTCTCGCCGACGGATCGATCGACATCCTGATCGGCACGCATGCGATCTTCCAGCAAGGGGTCGAGTATCGCGACCTCGGCCTGGTCGTGGTGGACGAGCAGCATCGTTTTGGCGTGGCCGAGCGGATGATGCTCCAGGCCAAGGCCAAGACCGCGCCGCACCTGCTGGTGATGACCGCGACGCCGATCCCGCGCACGCTGCAGCTCGCGACGCATGGCGAGATGGACGTGAGCAAGCTCGACGAGATGCCGCCGGGACGCCAGCCGATCGAGACCAGCGTGATCAGCGAGGAGCGGCTGGAGGAGGTGGTCAACGGCCTCGCGCGGCATCTGTCGGGCGGGGGGCAAGCCTATTGGGTGTGCCCGCTGGTCGAGGAGAGCGAGAAGGTCGATCTCGCCGCCGCCGAGGCGCGGGCGGAGGCTTTGCGCGCGCGCTTCGGCGACCGCATCGGGCTGGTCCACGGCCGGATGAAAGGGCCGGAGAAAGACGCGGTGATGGCGCGCTTTTCCGCTGGCGAGCTCGGCGTGCTGGTCGCGACGACGGTGATCGAGGTGGGGGTGGACGTGCCCAACGCCACGCTGATCGTGATCGAGCATGCCGACCGCTTCGGCCTCGCCCAGCTCCACCAGCTGCGCGGGCGCGTCGGGCGCGGGGGCGGGCGATCGGTGTGCGTGCTGTTGCGCGGCGGGACGCTGAGCGAGACGGCGCGGGCGCGGCTGGCGCTGATGCGCGAGACCAATGACGGCTTCCGCATCGCCGAGGAGGATCTGCGGCTGCGCGGCGCGGGCGAGATGCTGGGCACGCGCCAGTCGGGCGAGCAGACCTTCCGCCTCGCCCCGCCGGAGAAGTTCGCCGAGCTGATCGGCGCGGCCAATGCCGATGCACGGCTGTTGGTCGATCGCGACGGGGGCTTGCAGGGCGAGCGCGGGCAGGCGGCGCGCGTGGCGCTCTATTTGTTCGAACGTGACGCTGCGGTGGGATTGCTGCGCGCGGGTTGAAACCTGTTGCGAATCGATCGCATCCGTGACAGTGGCAACGCGCCTCCGCAGTGGAGGCCGTAAGCGTCTCACGTCAGGCAACGCATCCAAACCGGTGATCGGCCGGGAAACGGGTTCTTCCCGGGATGCTGGCCGATGCTCTGACTGTGAGAACTATATGCCAAGCAAGTTTCGTCTTCGCCGCCTGCCCGCCCGTCACGCCGGGCTCGTGTCGGCGCTGATCCTTTCGGTCATGATGACTTTCGTCGTGTCGGCGATCGCTACGGCACGTGGCCTTGGCTTTTCGGAGGACTTCCCTCGCGCGTGGATGGCGGCGTGGGGATTGTCGTGGATTGTCGCCTTTCCCGTTCTGCTGGCGGTGTTGCCGGTCGTGCGGCGGATCGTCGCAGCGATCGTGGAGCGGCCTCCGGCCTGAATTCAGAAACAATGAAGGCGGCGCGGGTTGAACGGGTCGGCGCGCCGCCTATCTGTCTCGCGCTGGTGCGCCGGCGCTAAGGTTTCTTCAGCATCTGGGCGAGCAGCTCGTAATAGCTCGCCAGGTCGATCGCGATGTCGAAGCTGACGCCGAGACGTCCGCCCAGGCACCAGCGCACCTCCGCCGCCGCCACGCCGACCACCGGCAGCATCACGCGCAGCCGGTCGCCTTCCTCGAAGGGGGTTTCGCAGCGCGCCATCAGGCCATGCGGCGAGATGTTGACGATCAGCAGCGTCACCGGCTGCGCGCTCGGGCCGAAGGCGCGCGCCCGGTAATGGACCTCGTCGCGCTCGATCTCGCGCCGGTCCGTGCCGGCGGCAGGCGCGCCGGCAAGGGATGAGAATTGATACGTCACGCGCCCATGCTCCGGACTCTCCGGCAACTCTTTGGAAGCATGGGATAACCGCCGGGCGTAAATGTCCCGGCAACCGTCATGGTTAGCAAAATCCTATCAGACAGCTTCTCGCTCAGGCAGGATCGAGCAGCCCGTGATGCTTCTTGCCTGCCGAGACGCGCACTTGCGTTGCGCCGACGGTGACGCTGGCCGCCTCGTCGCTCACCTTCTCGCCATCGATGCGCGCGCCGCCGCCCTTGATGAGACGGCGGGCCTCGCCCTTCGACGCGGCGAAGCCGAGCCCGACCAGCGCATCGACCACGCTGATCTCGCCGCTGACCGCGAGCGTCGGAAGCGACTCGCCCGAAGCGCCTTCCTCGAAGGTTTTCCGCGCGGTCTCGGCGGCAGCCTCGGCGGCGTCACGGCCGCGGCACATCGCGGTCGCTTCGGTAGCGAGGATCTTCTTCGCCTCGTTGATCCCGGCGCCTTCCAGCGCTTCGAGCCGGGCGATCTCGTCGAGCGGCAGGTCGGTGAACAGGCGCAGGAAGCGGCCGACGTCGCGGTCGTCGGTGTTGCGCCAGAACTGCCAGTAATCGAACGCCGGGAGCTGATCCTCGTTCAGCCACACCGCGCCCGACATGGTCTTGCCCATCTTGCCGCCGTCGGCGGTGGTGATCAGCGGCGTGGTGACGCCATAGACTTCGGTCCCATCGACGCGGCGCGACAGCTCGATGCCGTTGACGATGTTGCCCCACTGGTCCGAGCCGCCCATCTGCAGGCGGCACGCGGCGCGGCGCGACAGCTCCAGAAAGTCATAGCCCTGGAGGATCATGTAGTTGAATTCGAGGAACGAAAGCGACTGTTCGCGATCGAGCCGCAGCTTGACGCTGTCGAACGAGAGCATGCGATTGACCGAGAAATGCCGGCCGATGTCGCGCAGGAACGGGATATATTCGAGCTTGTCGAGCCAGTCGGCATTGTCGACCATCACCGCGTCGGTGGGGCCGTCGCCAAAGGTCAGGAACTTCTCGAACACCGTCTTGATCGAGGCGACATTGGCCTGGATGATCTCGTCGGTCATCAGCTTGCGCGCTTCGTCCTTGAAGCTCGGATCGCCGATCTTGCCGGTGCCGCCGCCCATGAGGACGATCGGCTTGTGCCCGCTCTGCTGCATGCGGCGGAGCAGCATGATCTGGACGAGGCTGCCGACATGGAGCGAGGGCGCGGTCGGATCGAAGCCGATATAGCCGGGCACGATCTGCTGTTGCGCCAGCGCGTCGAGCGCGGTGGCGTCGGTGACCTGATGGATGTACCCACGCTGGTCGAGCAGGCGAAGCAGATCGGACTTGTATTCGGTCATGGCGCGCGCCGCATAGCCGACGAGTCGGGGCGCGTCATCCCCCGACGGCGGGCGTGGAAGTTTTCAAAGTTGCCACTACGTACCCCCCGGTTTCGTCTCCGGTGCATCGGGCCGCAGCTGCGAAGATGAGCGGACGGAGACGGCGAACGGATCATCCCGCGAGCCAAGCAGGCGAAATCCAATTAGGAAAGTTGTTTTTGGCGGGTTAGTCGAGACCATGCGCCATGACCTGAACTGCCACCCGGATACGCCAGCGGCATTTGTCGAATCCGTTCACGTCGAGCTGGCGATGACCGATTCCGACGACATGCTGCTGACCTTCTATATCACACCGGGGGCGGCGCTCGCGGTCCCGGATCCCACCTCTCCGGGCCGCGCCGATGGACTGTGGCAGCGGACCTGTTGCGAGCTGTTCCTGAAGCCGGAGGGAGGGGAGAGCTATTTCGAGTTCAACCTGTCCCCTTCAGGGCAATGGGCAGCTTATGCGTTCGACGGCTATCGCGCCGGGATGCGCAACCTGGCGCTGCCGGTCGATCCGCATATCGAGCTCGAACGGCAGGGCGCGGTTTTCGTGCTGGAGGCGGATGTCGATCTGGCGGCGATCCCGGCCGGGCGGCTGACCATCAGCCTTTCCGCCGTGGTCGAAGAGGCCGACGGCACCAAATCCTATTGGGCGCTCAACCACCCGCCGGGAAAGCCCGATTTCCATCATCCCGACGGTTTTGTGCTGGCGCTGCCGGCCGGGAGCCAGGGTTGGGTCTAGTCGCGTGCCTCCTGCCAGTGCGGGTAAGTGACATAAGCGGTGACCGCACCTTCCTCGTGCGCGCGGATGCTGACCGCCGCGCCCTTGGGCATGTGCACGATCTCGCCCGATCCGGCTGTGACGGTGCCGGCCTCGCTGGAAACCGACAGCCGCCCTTCGAGGACGATCATCACGTCATCGACCGCGATGGTCTCGTCGAGACCCTGGCCGGGACCATAGCGGCCGAAGCCGATCGTGATCGGCGCGCCGTGCCGCTGATCGACGAGATTTCCCACGAACACGTCGCCATCCTGCCCCGGCGAGCGCTCGAACACGGCATCGGCGATGGCGAATTTGCGGACCGGCATGCGATATCTCCGTTCGTTGTCGAACGGCTTAACCGACGAGGTCGCGTTCCGGTCCCGCCAGGGCGACGAAGCGGCTTGCTTCCCCCTCGAACTCCCGGCACCTGACCCATCATGAACTTCGGTATCGACCGGCTGCTCGCCGACCCCGCGCTTCTGTCCCAGCTTCACGGCCGCCGCGTCGCGCTACTCGCGCATCCGGCTTCGGTGACGGCCGATTTGACCCACAGCCTCGACGCGCTGGTGGCAGCCGGGGTGAACGTGTCGGCGGTGTTCGGGCCGCAGCATGGCGTGCGGGGCGACTTGCAGGACAATATGATGGAGTCGCCGGACTATACCGATCCCACCTACGGGATGCCGGTGTTCAGCCTTTATGGCGAGGTGCGGCGGCCGACGGGCCAGTCGATGCACACGTTCGACGTGATGCTGGTCGACCTGCAGGATGTGGGGTGCCGCATCTACACCTTCGTCACGACCCTGCTCTACGTGCTCGAAGCGGCGGCGCAGCACGGCAAGGACATGTGGGTGCTCGACCGGCCCAATCCGGCGGGGCGGCCGGTGGAGGGGCTGACCCTGCTGCCCGGCTGGGAGAGCTTCGTCGGGGCGGGGCCGATGCCGATGCGGCACGGCATGACGCTGGGCGAGATGGGGGCGTGGTTCATCGACCATTTCAAGCTCGATGTCGGCTATCGCGTGGTCGAGATGGAGGGCTGGCGACCCGATGATGCGCCTGGGTTCGGCTGGCCGGTGGATCGCGTGTGGATCAACCCCAGCCCCAACGCCGCCAACGTCAACATGGCGCGCGCCTATGCCGGCACGGTGATGCTGGAGGGGACGATGCTGTCGGAGGGGCGCGGGACGACGCGACCGCTGGAGCTGTTCGGCGCGCCCGACATCGACGCCAAGGCGGTGATCGCGGAGATGCGGCGGATCGCGCCGGAATGGCTCGCCGGCTGCACGTTGCGCGACTTCTGGTTCCAGCCGACCTTCCACAAGCATGTCGGGCAGCTGTGCAGCGGCGTGTTCATCCATGCCGAGGGGCCGAGATACGACCATGCGGCGTTCCAGCCGTGGCGGCTGCAGGCGCTGGGGTTCAAGGCGATCCGGACGCTCTACCCCGACTACGAACTGTGGCGCGATTTCCCCTACGAATATGAGTTCGGCAAGTTGGCGATCGACGTGATCAACGGCGGGCCGGGGCTGCGCGAGTGGGTCGATGACGCCGCGGCGGCGCCGGACGATCTGGATGCGGCGGCGAAGGCGGATGAGGCAGCGTGGGAAGAGGTGCGGCGGGCGTTCCTTCGCTACTGAAACTCCTCCCCGGTACGGGGAGGGGGACCGCCGAAGGCGGTGAAGGGGCCGTCGCGCAGAGGGCGGTGCTCAGTCGAAGCCTTTCCGCCGTTTTCGCGGCGGCCCCTCCATCATCGCTACGCGATGCCACCTCCCCGTGCCGGGGAGGAATTGGGTTCTTCCTTCACCCCCTCAATTCCCCTAACCGCTAAAGCCATGTTGGCGGGGCTCATTTTCGCGACCGAGGACGCGGGCGACAAGCCGGGGACGCTGGCGGCGACGCTGCCGTTCGGCGGCATGACCTTGCTCGAATACCAGGCGCGGCTGCTGGTCGGCGCCGGAGCGGGGCAGATCCTGGTCGCGGTGACGCGGGTGACGCCGGCATTGCTCGGCGCGGTAAGCCGCGCGGCGAAGCGCGGCGTGCCGGTGGATATCGTGCGCTCGGCCGCCGAAGCCTCGACCAAGGCGCACCCACTGGCGAGCTTCGTGGTGCTGGCGGATGGGCTCGTCACCACCGACGATGTGGTCGACAGAATCGCGAACGAGGGCAAGGACGCGATCCTGGTGACTCAGGATCCGGCCGCCTCGCTCGAACGAGTCGATGCGAGCCACTGCTGGGCGGGGATCGCGCGTGCGCCGGCGCAGCGCATCGCCGACATCGCGTCCTTTCCGCCCGACTATGATTTCCAGTCCACCTTGCTGCGCGCGATCGTGCAGGCGGGCGCCGAGCAGGTGCCGCTGCCGGGCAGCGCGGTGCGCGCCGGGCATGGCGTGGAGCGCGACGGCGGGGCGCTCGCCTCGCGCAGCAACGCGGTGCTCGCCGCGCTGACCGAGCGGCGGACGAGCTGGGCCGACCGGCACGTCTTCACGCGCCTCGCCCGGCTGGCGTTGCCCAAGGTGGTCGAGAAAGCGGTGCCCGGCTGGCTGGTGATGGCAGGCGGGGTGCTGTTCGGCGGTGGCGCGGTGGCGCTGGTGGCGCTCGGCTGGCCGTGGGGCGCGGGCGTGGCGCTGCCCGGCGTGGCGGCGCTGGCGACCGGTGCGGCGCTGTCCGCCCTACGTGGCGAAGAGAAGCGGGCGAGGGTGCAGGAGCAGCTGATCGGGGTGATCGCCGCGGCGGTGATCCTGGCGCTCGGCATCACCGAGACGCGCGCCGCCGCGACGCTCGACGGGCTGATCCTGGCGCTGGTGACGATCGCGGCGACGGTGATCGCGGAGCGCAGCCAGGCGCTGGTGCGGCGCTGGTGGGGCAGCCCGGCGACCTATCTGTTGCTCGTCGCGCCCTTCGCCATCGCGGGGCGAGTGAGCTGGGGGCTGGCGGCGGTCGCGGTCTATGCGTTCGTCACGCTCGCCGCGGCTGTTGAGAGTCGGCGGGAAAAGCCTTAGCTCTGTCTTAACCGCAGTTCCTCTAAGTCCAGGTCCATGTCCGACCCGAATGTCGACATGCGTGAAGGCGCCCTTGACGGCGCACAGGCGTTGCTCGCGCGTGCCGCGGCGGCGGATGTCGCCGCGCATCGTGCGCTCGGCGCGGCGATCGACGACTTTCTGGTTCCCGACGACGGCCGGCTCGACGAGCGCACGCGCGCGGCACTGGCGCAGCTTTTGCGCGCGCTGATCGACACGATCGAGGGCGAGGTCCGCGGCCATGCCGTGCGGCTGCTGCGCACCCAAAGCGAGGCGGAACAGGCCGACGCGCTGGCGAACGGCGCGAGCGTCGCCGGGCTGCTGCGCGACTCCGGGCTGCTGCGCGACCGCGAGCTGATGGGCGAGCTGATCGCACGGGTGCGGCTCGATCTGCTGGCGAGCGGCATGCAGGTGCAGGCGCAGGACGATCCCGAGCGGCCGAGCCTGCTCAGCCGGCTCGCGCTGCATCCCGACCGGCTGCTGGCGCACAACGCGGCGGCGGTGCTGGTCGCGGAGAGCCGTCGGCGCGGGATCCCGGACGCCGGGCCGCTCGCGCAGACCGACCTTCCGGCGGAGCTGCACCACAAGCTCGTGTGGCGCGTGGCGGCGGCGTTGCGGGCGAGCGTCATGGAACCGACGGCCGCGCTCGACCGGGCGCTGGCCGATGCCGCGCAACGCAGCCTCGCCGCGCATGACGAGGGCGAGCGCGTGGAGGCGGCGGCGCTGCGGCTGGCGGTGGCGCTCGACGCGCAGCCGGACGAGCTGCCCGAGCTGATGACCGAGTCGCTCGGCGACCGGCGCGTCGCGCTGTTCGTCGCGCTGCTCGCGCATGCGCTGCACATCGATTTCGACGCGGCGCGCGCGATGACGTTCGACGCGTCGAGCGGGCGGCTGTGGATCGCGTTGCGCGCGCTCGACTTCGATCGCGCCGCGGTGGCGCGCCTCGGCGTGGCGCTGAGCGAGGCCGATCCGCGCCGCAATGTCGAGGCCTTTGCCGATCTGCTCGATTCGATCATGGCGATCGCGCCGGCGCAAGCGCAGGAAGCGCTCGCGCCGCTGCGCCTGCCCCACCATTATCGGGCGGCGGTCTTCACGCTCGGGAGTGTCGCCCGGTGAACGCGATCGAGCCCCGCCCGCCGATCGCGATGGGACGCGTCGGTCCCGACGGGCTGCTGGTCGACGCCGAGGCGCGGCTGGCCGACCTCAATGCGCGCGCGGGCGGCAAGCTGGGCGCGCCGATCGCGGTGCCGCCGATCGCGGCGATCGCGCGGCTGGCGCAGCGGCTCGGCATCGCGGTCTCCCGCAACGTCGTCGCCGCCGATGGCGAGGACGATATCGACCTGTGGGTCCGCGCCGAGCCCGATGCCGATGGCGTGCGGCTCGAGGTGAGCGGCTGGCGGCCGCGCGCCGCGTGGCGTGCGCCCGATGGCGATGCCGCGCGCGAGGACGATTTCCTGCGCGCCGAGACCGACTGGCTGTGGGAGACCGATGCGGCGATGCGCATCACGCATCTTCCGTTCGAAGCCGGGCAGCTCAACGGATTCGATCCGGTCGCGATGCTCGGCCAGCCGTTGACTTTGCTGTTCGCGCTGGAGGCGGACGGCGCGGGCACGCTGCCGATCCTGGCCGCCGCGGTCGAGCAGGCGCGCTTCGACGGGCAGGTCGCGGAACTGCGCGGAACCGGCCAGCGCGTGCGGCTTTCCGCCAGTCCGCGCATCGATGCGCAAGGGCGCTTCGCCGGCTTCAGCGGCGCGGCGACGCGGATCGATCCGGCGAAGGAGGCGGAAGCCGCGCCCGTACCCGCACCCGCTGCCGAACCCGAGTTCACCAGCGAGTTCGGCCAGCGGCTCGACAAGGCGCTGCGTGCGCCGCTCGCGCGGATCATCGCCAATGCCGACAGCATCAGCGCGCGTGTCGACGGGCCGCTGCGCGACGACTATGCCGAATATGCGCTCGATATCGCGAATGCCGGGCGGCACCTGCTGTCGCTGGTCGGCGACCTTGCCGACCTCTCCGCGATCGAGCGCGAGGATTTCACGGTCGAGCTCGAGCCGATCGACCTTGCCGACGTCGCGCGGCGCGCCGCCGGCCTGCTCGCGGTGCGCGCGAGCGAAGCGGACGTGCGGATCGAGAAGCCGCGCGCCGACGAACGCATGCCGGTGACGGGCGAGTTCCGCCGCGTGCTGCAGATCATGGTCAACCTGATCGGCAATGCAGTGCGCTACTCGCCGCCCGGTGGCTGGGTGTGGGTGCGGCTGGAGCGCGAGGGTGCGCTGGGTTGCGTGATCGTCGCCGACCAGGGCAAGGGCATCGCGGACGCGGACCAGGCGAAGATCTTCGAGAAGTTCGGCCGCGTCGATCCCGCGGAGCCGGGCGGCAGCGGGCTGGGGCTCTACATCGCGCGGCGGCTGGCGCGGGCGATGGGCGGCGACATCCTCGTGGACAGCGCCCCCGATCAGGGCGCGCGCTTCGTGCTGACGCTGCCGAGCCGCGAGGACTGAGACCGGAGCGCTTCCAGTCGCGTCATGCGGCTGTTATCCGTCCGAAATGACCAGGATCCCGTTGATCGCCGCGCTGCTCGGACTGGCAATCGCCGCCCCGGCGCGGGCGGATGAGCCAGCGGCGTGCCTCCCCATCGAGACCGGCGACCAAGGGACGCCGATCCTCCGCGCCAGGATCAACGATCAGGGGCCGTTCGCCTTCATCCTCGATACCGCGGCCAGCGGGTCGACCATCGATCCCGCCCGCGCCGCGCAGCTCGGTCTGCCGCGGGATGCGAAGACCGAGCAGGCCCAGGGGATGGGCGGAGGGGTTGCGGTCCATTTTCACCGGATCCGCTCGATCGAGGCTGGCCCGGTGCTGCTCCGCGACGTCGTGGTTCCGTCGCTCCCGGCCCCGTCGTTCGACAGCCACGATGTCGCGGGCCTCGCGGGCGTCGACCTGCTGGCCGACCGGCTGACGATCTGGATCCCCGGCAGCGGTTGCGTGCGCATCGCCCCGGGCGGTGCGCAGGCGGTGAGCGAGGAATGGCGGCCGGTCGCGGCCAAATGGCTTCAGCCGTGGAAGATCATGCTGCCGGTACGGATCGGCAATGCGAGTGGCTGGGGATTGCTCGACACAGGCGCGCAATTCACCACGCTCAACCCCGCCTTCGCGTGGCGGGCCGGGCTGGACCCGAGCCGGTTGCGCCCCGGCGGCTCGATCGAGGGTATCGACGGCCGGCCCTTGCCGCTGCTGCAGGGCGAGATCGGTGATATTGCCGTGGGGCCGTGGCAATGGCAGCGCCGCACGGTAAGAGTCGGGGCGCTGCCGGTCTTCGATCGTCTCGCGGGCGCTGGGGAAATGCTGGCGATCCTGGGCATGGACTGGCTGGCGACGGAGGGATTCGCCGTGGATTATCGCAGTCAATCGGTGTGGCTGATGCAGCGTCCCCGCGACGCGGGCGACCCGCGATGACCACGGCAAAGGCCGTGATCGACGAATTGCGGGCGTGGGGACTGACCCTGCCCGGCGCGCACATCAAGGCGCCGTGGCCGGACCATGCGGACCTCGCGGTCAACGACAAGACCTTCGCCTATCTCTCGACCGGCGAGGAATTCCGCATGTCGGTGAAGCTGCGCTACACGAGCGAGGTCGCGCTCGAGCTGCCCTTCGCCACGCCCACCGCCTATGGCCTGGGCAAGAGCGGCTGGGTGAGCTTCGCGCCCGGCGACGATGCGATCCCCGACATGGAGCAGCTCAAGGACTGGATCGAGGAAAGCTATCGCGCCCAGGCGCCCAAGAAGCTGGTCAAGGAGCTCGACGCGTGGAGCTGATTACCGCACCAGCATCCATACCGCCATCGCGATCATCATCAAATTCTCGGTGAGCGAGACGAAGCCCAGCGGCACGTTGCTGTCGCCGCCCATGCACGCGCATTTGAGCTCGCGCTTGTCGACATAGACCGCCTTGAACACCGAGACCGCGCCGATGCCGCCGATGAACAGCGCCAGCGGGATCGCCAGCCAGTGCAGCGCGTTGGCGGTCATCAGCACGCCCGCCGCACCCTCGGCGAAGGGGTAGATATAGGCATAGGGCACCCAGCGCCGCGCGAGCAGGTCGTAGTTCAGGAACATGGTCGAGAAGCTCTCGACGTCGCGCAGCTTGAGCAGCGCGAGAGCGCACATGCTGAACGAGATGAACCATTCCGCCGCGCGGATCGTGAAGGGCGAGCCCGCGATGGCATGGCTGGCGGCGAGCGCCATCAGCGCGGTCATCGCGAACAGTGCGATCACCGGCGTGTAGCTGGTCTCGCCCTTCTCCGGCACGTGCAGGCCGAAATGGCGGCGGAGATCGTCATAGCCGCCGATCCGCTTGCCATCGATGAAGGTCTGGGGCGTGGTCTTGACGTCATGCGCTGCCTTGAAGGCATCCGTCTCTTCGCGCGTGCGCAGCCAGTGATCCTCGACCTTGTAACCGCGCCGTTCGAGCAGCGCCTTCGCCTTGAGGCCATAGGGGCAGATATGGTCGGGCATGACCATGCGGTGGAGGACGGCGACAGGGCGGGGGGACATGAGGGGCTCCTTGCGACTCTACGAACCCCGCTTAGATAGGTTCCGTACTATGGTACGGAGTCAAGTATGGCCGATATGACGATCGGTGCGCTGGCCAGGGCCGGCGGTGTGGGAGTCGAGACCGTCCGCTATTACCAGCGGCGCGGCTTGCTCGCCGAGCCCGCGCGGGCGGGCGGGGTGCGGCGCTATGGCGAGGGCGATGCACGGCGGCTGCGCTTCATCCGCGCGGCGCAGGAAGCGGGGTTCACGCTCAATGAGATCGGCGAACTGCTCGAGCTGGATGCCGGCGAGGATCGGGTGCGGGCGCACGCACTGGCCCAGGCGCGGATCGCGGCGATCGATGCCGAGGTGGCGAAGCTGACCGCGGCGCGCGGGGCGCTGGAGAAGCTGGCGCGGCGCTGTGCTGCAGGGGAGGGCGAAGGCTGCCCGATCCTGGGGGCGTTCGAGCGCTGACCGGTATTACAGGCTATCGCGTCGCGATCATGGGAACGCTAAAGGCGGCTGGTCAGCGAAAGGACGGTGCCATGGAGTCGATCTCACTTCCCCCAGCCTTCGATGCGGGCGGCGTCGCCGTCGTGACCGGCGGGGCCGGCGGCATTGGCTTCGCGATCGCGGCGCGGCTCGCCGAACGGGGGCTCAAGGTCGTGATCACCGACCTGGCTGGCGAGAAGTTCGATGCGGCGGCGAGAGAGCTGGGCGGTAATGTCACCGCCATGGCCGCCGATGTCTCGGTTGCCGCCGAGGTCGAGCGGCTGCGCGATCGCGTGCTGAGCGAGCATGGGCCGGTCGCGGTGCTGGTCAACAATGCCGGGATCGGGAGCAATCCCGGACAGCCCTGGGAGAATCCCGAAGGCTGGGAGAAGCTGCTGCGTATCAACCTGATGGGCGTGCTCAACGTCGCGCAGGCGTTCGTCCCGGGGATGCTGGCGAGCGGCAAGCCGGGCGCGGTCATCCACAGCGGATCGAAGCAGGGCATCACCAGCCCGCCGGGCAACCCCGCCTACAACCTCTCCAAGGCGGGGGTGCGCAACTACACCGAGTCGCTCGCACATGCGCTGCGCGAAGAAGCGGGCGACCGGATCTCGGCTCACCTGCTGATCCCGGGCTTCACGCAAAGCGGCATGACCGGCGAGGCCAAGGGCGCGTGGACCGCGGACCAGGTCGCGATGTTCATGTTCGAGAGCATCGCGCGGGGCGATTTCTACATCCTCTGCCCCGACAACGACGTCGATCGCGCGACTGACGAGAAGCGCATGCGCTGGGCGATGGACGACATCATCGAGAATCGCCCCGCGCTGTCGCGCTGGCATCCCAATTACAAGGAGGCCTTCGCCCGGTTCATGGCGGAGTAGCGGCTGCGGGGAGGCTGTATGAAGAAGCACCGTGTCTATTCGATCAGCGTCGCGAGCGTGTATCCCCATTATATCGCCAAGGCGGAGAAGAAGGGGCGCACCCAGGCCGAGGTCGACGAGATCATCCGCTGGCTGACCGGCTACAGCGCGGAGCAGCTTGCGGCGCATCTGGAGCAGAAGACCAATTTCGAGGATTTCTTCGCGCAGGCGCCGCGGCTGAACCCGGCACGCTCGCTGATCACCGGTGTGATCTGCGGCGTGCGGATCGAGGAGATCGAGGACTCGCTGATGCGCGAGCTGCGCTACCTCGACAAGATGATCGACGAGCTGGCCAAGGGGCGGCCGATGGCCAAGATCCTGCGGGCCTAGCCGGTGCGGCGGGCCGGACAAGCGAACTGTTAGCAAATTCCCGGTAGAAGGGCTTGCCGACGGCAGGACTCACGTCACAAGGGAAGCCGAAATGGATCGATCGGTGTTTGGCAGGAAGCAGAACCCGCCATCCGAGCGCGAACTGCATGGACAATTGCTGATCGCCGCTGCGGACCTTTTCGAAACGGTGGTCGGGCAGGTGAACACGCTGCCCGGTCTGAAACGCGAGTATCCCGATCGCTGGCCCGAAATTCTCGATATCGATGCGATTCAGGCAGGTATCGAGGATGCGGGAGCCCAGCTCAAGACGTTCTCCGAGTGGATGGCGAACAACGCCGGCCCGATGCCGCCCAAGGCAGTCGAACTGCTGGCCGATCTGGTGCGGATGCTGCAGAACAGCAAGACCATCATCGCCGACAACCTCGCCGACATCCTGATGGACAAGATGATGAAGGAAGCGATCCGAAACTCGCGTAGCGAGATTGAGTGATCGCGTAGTCCCTTACGAACAAGGCCCGCCGGATCACTTCGGCGGGCCTTTTTGCTGCTACGCATCCTGTTTGGCGATCCGACCGATCCTGCCGGACGCACCGCTCAAACAGAGGTAGCCCCCGAAGGGGGCGGCGTGTGTGCGAAACATTCGATCAGCATCTCGGTGAGGACTCGAATCTTCCGCGCGGGATGCTGCCCTGGCGGACGGACGACATATACGCCTGCCGGCGGCGGCGGATAATTTGTCATGACCGGCACGAGCGCGCCGGAGGCCAGATATGGCTGGGTGAGGCCATCGGGCAGGTAGGCGATCCCGAGGCCCGCGGTTGCGGCGGCAATCAGCGCGGTGCCGTTGTCGGCCTTGAAGCGCCCCTGCGGATGGACCGTGATGATCCTGTCGCCGTCCATGAGCTGCCAGGCTTCGGTGCCCTGCATCAGGGCCTGATGGGCGACGAGCTCCTCCGGCGTCTCGGGCGACCCGTTCGCGTCGATATAGTCCGGGCTTGCGACGAACCTTCCATAGATCGGCCCAACGCGTCGTGCGACCAGGTTGGAATCCTTCAGATAGCCGACCCGGATCGCGCAATCATAACCCTCGGCGATGAGATCGACGAAGCGGTCACTGTAGCAGGTGTGGATGTGGAGCTGAGGGTAAAGTCGCGCCATATCCGCGAGCACAGGCGCGAAGTGAGTCGGGCCGAATGACAGCGGCGCCGCAATCCGCAAGCGCCCGCAAAGGTCGCCGGCGGGCAGGATCGTTTCCCTGGCAATGTCGATCTCGGCGCAGACCTTGGCCGCATAGTCCCGGAAGGTGGCGCCCGCTTCGGTGAGCGCGGCGCCGCGGGTGGTTCGCGCCAGAAGCTGGACGCCAAGTTCCGCTTCGAGCCGGGCAAGCCGTCGGCTGACGATCGATTTGGAGACGCCGAGCCGGCGCGCGGCGGGCGAAACGCCTCCGGCATCGGCGACTTCGACGAATGTCCGCAGCTCTTCGATATCCAATTCAGCGTTCCCGATTCTGCGACACAGCTCCGCACAACAGGAGGCTACCGCATTGTGCGTGGGAACGGCAATGCCGTCCTACCGGTGGCGGCGCAGCGCTGCCTCCCGGCGAACAACCGCCACTCGCAACGACAGCAGAGGACAATCATGACCTTTCGCAACGGCCTTAAGTCGCTCCTCCGTCCCGAAGATTCGGTGCTCGTCCTGATCGACCACCAGCCCTATCAGCTCGCGAACCTGAACAGCCACGATCCCCACATGGTGGTCAACAACACGACCGCGCTGGCGAAGCTAGCAAAAGCCTTCAATGTTCCGACCATTCTCACCAGCGTGATCGCGGCGCGCGGTGGACTTCTCTTCAAGCAGATCACCGACGTATTTCCGGACCAGGAAGTCATCGACCGCACCTGGGTGAACACCTGGCAGGACGAGAATGTGGTGAGCGTCGTCAAGGCGACCGGCCGCAAGCAGCTGATCATCGCCGGCCTGTGGACCGAGGTCTGCGTGGCTATGCCTGTGATCCAAGCCGCCGGCGAAGGCTGGGACGTGACCGTGATCACCGACGCGTCGGGCGGGATTTCGAAGGAGTCTCACGAAGTTGCCATCCAGCGCATGATCGCGGCCGGCGCGAACGTGATGACCGTGATGGCGCTCGCTGGCGAATGGCAACGCGATTGGGCGCGCACCGAGCATGTCGAGGAGCTGACCGAGATTCTCATCCAGCACTTTGGCGGCAGCGGCGTCGCGTATCTTTGGGAGCAGCAGTTGCTCAACACGCCGGTGCCGGGCACCGCAAGCTGATCTGCGCGGGGATATCCCAACGAAAGGGCCCGCCGGACTGCTCCTCCGGCGGGCCTTTTCCTGTCCTGCTTCGCTGCTCAGCGCTTGCCTACGGCCACGTAGTCGCGCTGCGTCGGGCCGGTGTAGAGCTGGCGCGGGCGGCCGATCTTCTGGTCTGGGTCGCTGATCATCTCGTTCCACTGCGCGACCCAGCCGACGGTGCGGGCGAGCGCGAAGAGTACGGTGAACATCGTGGTCGGGAAGCCGATCGCCGAGAGGATCACGCCCGAATAGAAATCGACGTTCGGGTAGAGCTTCTTCTCGATGAAATAGTCGTCCTTGAGCGCGATCTGCTCGAGCTCGCGCGCGGTGTCGAGCACCGGATCGCTGATGCCGAGCTTGTCCAGAACCTCGGTGGCGGCCTTGCTCAGCACCTTCGCGCGCGGGTCGAAATTCTTGTACACGCGGTGGCCGAAGCCCATCAGGCGGAACGGGTCGTCCTTGTTCTTGGCGCGCGCGATATATTCGGGGATGCGCTCGGGACGGCCGATCTCGCGCAGCATGTTGAGCGCCGCCTCATTCGCGCCGCCATGCGCCGGACCCCACAGGCAGGCGATACCCGCGGCGATGCACGCGAACGGGTTGGCGCCCGATGAGCCGGCGAGGCGCACGGTCGAGGTCGAGGCGTTCTGCTCGTGATCGGCGTGCAGGATGAAGATCTTGTCCATCGCCGACTCGATCACCGGATCGACATGATATTCCTCGGCGGGGACGCCGAAGGTCATGCGCAGGAAGTTGCCGGTGTAGGACAGCGAATTGTCCGGATAGAGGAAGGGCTGGCCGACGCTGTACTTGTACGCCATCGCCGCGATCGTCGGCATCTTCGCGATCAGCCGGTGGCTGGCGATCATGCGCTGCTGCGGATCGGTGATGTCGGTCGAGTCGTGGTAGAAGGCGGAGAGCGCACCAACCACGCCGCACATGATCGCCATCGGGTGCGCGTCGCGGCGGAAACCGCGGTAGAAGGTCGCGAGCTGCTCGTGCAGCATGGTGTGGCGGGTGATCGTGGTGGTGAACTTGTCGAGCTCGCCCTGGTTGGGCAGCTCGCCGTTCAGCAGCAGATAAGCGACTTCCATGAAGCTCGACTGCTCGGCGAGCTGATCGATCGGATAGCCGCGGTGGAGCAGGATGCCCTCGTCACCGTCGATATAGGTGAGGCCGCTCTCGCACGACGCGGTCGAAGTGAAGCCGGGGTCATAAGTGAACATGCCCGACTGGCCGTAGAACTTGCGGATGTCGACCACCTCGGGACCGACGCTACCCTTTCGGACCGGATAATCCTTGTCACCGATGGGAAGGGTGGAGTCGGTCATGGTCTTCATCCTTTCGTTCAGCCCTGGACGCCGGAACCGGCGGGGGCTTTCGTCTGGTCGGCGATCCGGCCCAGGCTTTCCTCGCGCCCCAACAGGACGAGGACGTCGAAGATGCCAGGCGAGGTCCGGCGCCCCGTGAGCGCCGCGCGGAGCGGTTGTGCGACTGCTCCCAATTTGACCCCTCCCGACTCCGCCACCTGGCGTACCGCCGCTTCGAGCGCCTCCGTATTCCACTCCGCGACCGCGTCAAGCGCGGTGTGAAGCTGGGCGAGCAGGCCTCGCGCGTCACCCTCTAGTAGATTTTGTGCATCTGCGTCCATTTCAAGGGGGCGTGTGCGAAAGAGAAAGGCCGCGCCATCCGCGATTTCGAGGAGGTTGGCGGCGCGGGGCTTGAGTGCGTGCATGCTGCGCTGCAGAAGCTCGATCTGCTGCGGCAACGCTTCGAAGGGCAGGAACGGCGCGGCGAGCTGCGCGAGTCGCGCATCGTCCGCGGCGCGGATGTAGTGGCCGTTGAGGCTGTCGAGCTTCTTCAAGTCGAAGCGCGAGGGGCTTTTGCCGACGCCCGACAGGTCGAACCACTCGACCGCCTGCGCGCGATCGATGATCTCGTCGTCGCCATGGCCCCAGCCGAGGCGGAGCAGGTGATTGAACAGCGCCTCGGGCAGCACGCCCAATTCGTCGCGATAGGCGTCGACACCGAGCGCGCCATGGCGCTTGGAGAGCTTGGCGCCGTCCGCGCCGTGGATCAGCGGGATGTGCGCGTAGATCGGCTCGGGCCAACCCATCGCGTGGATGATCAACAGCTGGCGGAAGGCGTTGTTGAGATGATCGTCGCCGCGGATGACATGGGTCACACCCATGTCGTGATCGTCGACCACCACCGCGAGCATATAGGTCGGGGTGCCGTCCGAGCGGAGCAGGATCATGTCGTCCAGCTCGGCATTCTGGACGGTCACCTCGCCCTGTACCGCGTCGGGAAGCGTCGTCGCGCCCTCGCGCGGGGCGCGGATGCGGATCACGTGCGGCTGGTCGAGCGGGCCGTCGGCGCGGTCGCGCCACGGGCTGCGGATGCGGTAGGGCAGCTTCGCCGCCTGCGCTTCCTCGCGCTGCGCGGCGATCTCCTCCTGGCTCATCCAGCAGCGATAGGCGTGGCCGCTCTCGAGCAGTTGGTGCGCGACCTGCGCATGACGCTCGGCGCGAGCGAACTGATAGACCTCGTCGCCGTCCCAATCGAGACCCAGCCAGCGCATTCCGTCGAGGATCGCCGCGATCGCCGCGTCGGTCGAGCGGGCGCGGTCGGTATCCTCGATGCGCAGCAGGAACTTGCCGCCGTGGCGGCGCGCGAACAGCCAGTTGAACAGCGCGGTGCGCGCGCCCCCGATGTGCAGGAACCCCGTTGGCGACGGGGCGAAACGCGTGACGATTGCGCCGTTAGGATTTGGCCCGCTAACGGGCTGTGATGTTGCGCCCAAGCGCGCTTGCTCCCAGACAGGTGATCGATGGCCAGTTCAGCCGCGAGCGCCCGTAGCACGGGGTTCCGCCTGCTTCAAATCGCAGGAGGATGGCGGCCGGGCGAGGCGCTGGAGCGATGGCTGGAGGCCGAACGCGGGCAGCTGGTGCTGTGGATTCCGGTGCTGATCGGGGCCGGAATCGCGGCGTGGTTCGCATTGCCCGATGCGAATCGCTGGGCGGCGGTGATGTTGGGCGGGCTGGCGGTGGCGGCCGCCGGACTGGCCGTGGGCGGCAGCGGTCGTGCGGCGCGTTGCGTGACGGTGGCGGCGGCACTGGTCGCGATCGGTTGCGCGCTGGTGTGGTGGCGCGCCGAGCGGGTGGCGGCGCCGGTGTTGGCGCGGCCGGCGATCGTGGCGTTCCAGGGCAAGGTCGAGCGGATCGAGGCGATGCCGGCGCGCGAGTTGGTGCGTGTGCGGATCGCGCCCGAGGCGGGCTCGGGCCTGCCGGGGCGGGTGCGCGTGAACCTGGATGCGGCGGATGTGCCAGCCGGCTTAACGCGGGGGGCGGTGGTGAAGCTGCGGGCGCGGCTGATGCCGCCCGCGCCGCCGGCGGTGCCGGGCGCCTATGATTTCGAGCGGGTGGCCTGGTTCGACCGGCTTGGCGCGACCGGGCGCGGCTTTGCGCCGGTGGAGATCGTGACGCCCGGGGAGGCGAAGAGCGGGCTGCGCGAGCGGCTCACGGTGCATGTCCAGTCGCAGGTCGAGGGCAGCGCAGGCGGGATCGCCGCGGCGCTGGCGACGGGCGACCGCGGGGCGATTTCCGAAGCGGATTCCGAGGCGCTGCGGCGCTCGGGCCTGGCGCACCTGCTGTCGGTGAGCGGGCTGCATGTGACCGCGGTGGTCGGTGCGACGATGCTGCTGGTGCTGCGGTTGCTCGCGCTGAGCCCGGCACTCGCACTACGCTGGCCGCTGCCGGTGGTCGCGGCGGGTGCGGCGGGGATGGCGGCGGTGGGATACACGCTGCTGACCGGCGCGGAGGTGCCGACGGTGCGCTCGTGCATCGCGGCGCTGATGGTGCTGGCGGCGATGATGCTGGGGCGCGAGGCGATCACGCTGCGGCTGGTGGCATTCGGCGCGCTGGTCGTGCTGCTGCTGTGGCCCGAGGCGCTGATGGGGCCGAGCTTCCAGATGAGTTTCGCCGCGGTGACCGCGATCGTCGCTTTGTACGAGAGCAAGCGCGTGCGCGGCTGGTTCGAGCGGCGCGAGGAAGGGTGGGCGCCGCGGCTCGGGCGGGGAGTCGCGTCGCTGCTACTGACCGGCCTGCTGGTCGAGATCGCGCTGACGCCGATCGCGCTGTTCCACTTCCACAAGTCGGGGCTGTACGGGGCGCTGGCGAACATCGTGGCGATCCCGCTCACCACCTTCATCGTGATGCCGCTGGAGGCGGCGGCGCTGTTCTTCGACCTGATCGGGCTGGGCGCGCCCTTCTGGTGGGCGACGGAACAGGCGCTGCGCTTGCTGCTGTGGATCGCCCATGCCGCGGCGAGCGCGCCGGGGGCGTTGGCGATGCTGCCCGCGATGCCGGGCGGCGCCTATGCGCTGATGGTGGCGGGCGGGCTGTGGATCGCATTGTGGCGGACGCCGGTGCGGGTTGCGGGGGTGGTGCCGGCCGTGGCGGGCGCGATCTGGGCGCTGGCGACGCCGATGCCCGATCTGCTGGTGACCGGCGACGGGCGGCACCTGGCACTGCGCATGCCCGGCGGCGAGATGGCGCTGCTGCGCGACCGCGCAGGCGACTATGTGCGCGACATGATGGCCGAGAATGGCGGCGTGGATGCCGAGCTGCCCGCGCTCGACGGGCAGGACGGCGCGCGGTGCAGCCCTGATCTGTGCCTGATCGACGTCGAGCGCGATGGGCGGCGCTGGCGCATCGCGGCGGCGCGCAGCGGCTATCTGGTGCCGTGGCGCGAGATGATCGCGGTGTGCCGCTCGGTCGACATCGTGGTGGCGGAGCGGCGGCTGCCGCCGGGCTGCACGCCGAAGTGGCTGAAGCTCGACCGGACGATGCTGGTGAAGACGGGCGGGGTGGCGATCACCTTTGGAACGCGGCCGGAGGTGCGGACGGTGCGGCGGGCGGGAGCACGGCATCCGTGGATCGGGGCGGAGACGGTGATGCCGGCGCGGGATTGAGCGAATGTCCGACACTTGGCGGCCGCGAAGTTGACCACGTTACGCGGAACGCGATTCATTCTGTCAACTCTGCCGCCTTTGTCGGGGCGGTGCGTTTGGTGGGGCTGGTCGACGAAATCAAAGAGCGGTCGCGCCGCGACCCGTCGATCCAAGCAAGCCAATTCCAACATTGCAAGCGATCGGCATTGGGTGGTTAGTTGCCGGTGAACCCGACCTGTGCCTGATCGATATCGAGCCCGATGGCCGGCGCTGGCGCATCGCGGCGACGCGTAGCGGATATCTGGTATCGTGGCGGGAGATGATCGCGGTTTGCCGCACGGTGGACATCGTCGTGACCGGTGGTTGCCGCCGGGGTGTGTGCCGAGGTGGCTGAAGCTCGACTGAATGATGCTGGCGAAGACGGGTGGGGTGACGATCACCTTTGGGACGCGGCCGGAGTGCGGACGGTGCGGCGTACGGCGCGGCATCCTTGGATCGGGGGGAGACGTGATGCCGGGGCGAGATTGAACGGGTGGACGGAAATTCAATCCAACAAAGTCAGCAGTTCACTGGAAAGATCAATCCGACGTATCTGAACGGACTCGCCCGTCAAAACATCTACGGGGCACCACA
The DNA here is from genome assembly GCF_026107375.2 of Sphingomonas sp. BT-65. Classification (NCBI taxonomy): domain Bacteria; kingdom Pseudomonadati; phylum Pseudomonadota; class Alphaproteobacteria; order Sphingomonadales; family Sphingomonadaceae; genus Sphingomonas; species Sphingomonas sp. BT-65. The sequence goes on along the minus strand of NZ_JAPCIA010000001.1, from coordinate 1,341,577 downwards.
TGGCCGAGCCGGTATCCGCGCAGACCTGGCGAGGAATGACGTAGCTCCCGTCGTTAGCGTACTCTTTCGGATTGGACCCGTCCTCATGGACGAGAACGATTGGGTCCGTCACCTTCCGAGCCTGTTGGATTTCCGCTTTCGCGACCGGCATACGGACCAAGCCCAGTCGGTGCTTGATAGCCGCCACCTTCTCGTTGGCGTCACCGTTCTGGTACAGTTGTTGTGCGGCCGCGCGCACCACTTCATAGGACCGCAGTACCCAGCATTCGGAGAGCGAGTAACGCAGGTCTAGCGAGTAATCGATCACCGCTTCGGGAGGCTGTTCCCATTCCTCCTCGAGCGCCCGAAGCAGCAGGTCCAGCCGATTATTCGCTTGAATGGAGGCGATATGCGCTTCGCCAGCAATAGCAGCCAGCTTAAACGACTGTGAAATCCAAGCGCTATGTAGGTCCTTCTTGCTATCGAGGCACATAAGATAGCCAGTCGCGACGAGGTCGGTGATGCCCATAGATCTCCCCTAGGCCATGATTACGTCAGGGCATCAGTTCGTCAAAGAGTGAGGCAGTCGATGAACAGTCGGATTCGGGTGGTGAGCTATCGAAGCTGAACGTCTACAATCTGGTTGATAGCGCCCGCTTCGCCTTACTCCATCCCCGGATACCGCGCGAATTCCGGCAGCGCATGCGCGTCCTTCATCCAGCCGATACGCTCGGCGACCTGGACATGGGCGCCCGCCGGCAGCGCATCGGGATCGTCGAGCGTCGCCGCCTGGATGTCGACAATGCCGGGCAGGTTCTTCGCGTTGCGGTAGAACACGCCGCTGCCGCAGGTTCCGCAGAAATAGCGGCGGCCATGCTCGGACGAGGCATATTCGCGCGGCACACCTTGGATGATGGTGAGCGCATCCTCGGGAAACATCGCCCAGCCGACCATCGGTGCACCCGAGGCGCGGCGGCAGTCGGTGCAGTGGCACAGCGCATGATGCATCGGTTCGCCGCTGAGCTCGTAGCGGATCGCGCCACAGTGGCAGCCACCGGTGAGGGGACCGGAAAGGGTCATGACATCGCTCCTGTCGTTTGCCGTTGGTGTCGACGACATGCGTACCGGCGCGCGTGGGCGGCTCAATTACCTCGGCGGTAATCGCACCGCCGCCCAAGCGGTGGCAATCCGGTCAGTAGCGGCGCAGCAGTCCTGCGAGCCGGCCTTGCACGCGCACCTGATCGGGGCGGTAGCGCTGCGGATCATAGGCGCGGTTTGCCGGGTCGAGGCGGACCATGCTGCCCTCGTTCCGGAAATATTTGAGCGTCGCCTCATTATCCTCGATCAGCGCAACGACGATCTCGCCGTCGCGTGCCGTGTCCTGGCGGCGGATCAGCGCATAGTCGCCGTCGAAGATGCCGGCCTCGACCATCGAGTCACCCGCGACCTCGAGCGCATAATGCTCGCCCGAGCCGAGCAACGCGGCAGGAACGGGAAGCATCGTCGAGCCCTCCAGCGCCTCGATCGGCACGCCGGCGGCGATGCGGCCGTGGAGGGGGATCTCGATCACGTCGTTGGCGGGCGGCGGCGCGGGGCGGTTGAGGGGGACGACATTGCCCTTCGGCGCCGGCGCGGCCTTCTTGGTCTCGCCGCGCTCGGGCATCTTGAGCACTTCGAGCGCGCGCGCGCGATTGGGCAGGCGGCGAAGGAAGCCGCGCTCCTCGAGCGCGGAGATCAGGCGATGCACGCCCGACTTCGACTTGAGATCGAGCGCGTCCTTCATCTCCTCGAACGAGGGCGAGACGCCGGTCTCGTTCAAGCGGTCGGCGATGAAGCAGATCAGCTCATGCTGCTTCTTCGTAAGCATCGGGACGTCCTCCATCCAGAACAGACGCGGAACGTTTACGCCTTGTTCCGCCTGTCTGTCAAGCGATGTCGAGGATTTCCACCGAGTCGCCAGGATTGGCGGCCGGCGCGTGGGGCGCACGCACGATCAGGCAGTCCGCGCGGGCGAGGGTGCGGAGCATCGAGCTGTCCTGGATCGCCGCCGCGACGACGCGGCCCTCGCGATGCGCGGCGCGCATATAATCGGCGCGCGGACCGTTGGCGGGGAGGGGCTCGCCAAGCGTGGCGGTGCGGGTGGCGGGCAGGGGATCGGCGCCGCCGGAGAGATGCGCGACCAGGGGGAGGAGGAAGAGCCGCGCGGTGACGAAGGCCGAGACCGGGTTGCCGGGCAGGCCGATCACCACTGTGTCGCCGAGCCGTCCGGCCATCATCGGCTTGCCGGGGCGGACGGCGACCTTCCAGAAATCGATCGCGGCGCCTGCTGCTTCGAGCGAAGGCCGGACGAGGTCATGGTCGCCGACCGAGGCGCCGCCGGTGGTGACGAGGATGTCGGCGCTCACCGCGGCGAAGGCAGCTTCGAGGATGTCCCGGCGATCGGGGAGGATGCCGAGATCCTCGATCTCCACCGGCAGGTGCGCGAGCATCGCCGCGAGCATCGCGCCGTTGCTCTCGGGAAGCTCGCCGGGACCGAGCGGCGCGCCGGCGGGGCGCAACTCGTCGCCGGTCGCGGCGATCGCGATCCGGACGCGGCGGCGGACGGCAAGCGCGGCATGGCCGGCCGAGGCGGCGAGCGCGATACGGACCGGGGTGAGATGCTCGCCCGGTGCGATCAGCGTCTCGCCTTCGCGGAAATCGAGCCCCGCCGCGCGGACATTGCGGCCGGGATGGCCGGGGCCCTCACCATCGAGGTGAAGCATGTCGCCCTCGCGGCGCGCTTCCTCCTGTACCAGCACGGCATCGGTACCGTCGGGGAGCGCCGCGCCAGTGAAGATGCGCACCGCTTGGCCCGCATTGGCGGTTCCGCCGAAGGGGCGTCCGGCGGCGCTCTCGCCGATCACCTGCCACGGGCCGGGCAGGTCGGCGAAGCGGATCGCATAGCCATCCATCGCCGAGAGCGGCAGCTCGGGCTGGGTGCGCAGCGCGGCCACGGCCTTAGCGGCCCAGCGGCCCGCGGCATCGCGCAGCGATACGATCTCGGCCACGACGGGCGGGGCGAGCGCGAGCAGGCGGCGCTGGGCTTCGGCGACGGGGAGCAGATCGGCCATTGCGGGCAGCGTTATCGCGGCGCGCCGGAGGATGCGAGCGTTTCGCACTGCCAGAGGCCGGAGACCGTGCACGGCGAAAGCCGACGGGCCGTGCGGTTTGCGCGGTCGCCGGTCGCGGCTGTTCGCGACCGGCACGCATATCCGGCGTTAGGCTCGCCGGAACGGAGGCGCGCATGAAACGAGTTCTGCCGATGGCGATCCTATTGCTTGCGGCGCCGGCCCATGCCGCGCCCGCGCCGGGCCAGGAACGGCAATGCTGGCTGGACGCCATGTCCGATGCGGAGAAGCGGGCGCTGGTGGAAGGCTATGCCAGGGTCAGCCGGACCGAGGGCAAGGCGAAAGCGGACGCCTGGGCGCAAGCGCAGCGTAGCGCCTATACCAGGAAGTTCGCGGCGAACGGCATGTGCCCGGCGCCGCGCACCGCGAGCACACGGGATCCGGCGCGCGATGGCGGGCGGCGCCAGGAGGGGCAGATCCTCAACCGGCACGGCAAGCCGTGCAAGCGGCTGGAGCTCGAGAACCAGAACGTCCCAAACATCGGCGGCTCGATGGGGTGGGCGCTGGTCCAGGTCTGCAAGGACTGAGCGCTGCGGCCGGCCGCGCGGCGTCAGCGCGGGCGGGCGGCTTCGGTCAGCTTCGCCATGTCGTGTGGGCGCAGCGGCAGGCGGAACTCGGCGACGTGGCGCGCGCCGTGACACTCGATCACGCGGATCGGCCAGCCGCCGATCCCGGGGAGTGACAGCCACAGCGAGGAGAGCGGCGCGAACTCGGTCGCGCTCTCGAACTCGACCAATGTGCTGCTCAGCGTGTTGAGCTGGGCGTTCCACCAGTTGACCCCCGAGCGGACATGGGTCGCGATGTCGAGGCGCAGCGCATCGCGGACCGCGCCGAGCGGGGAGGGCGACAGCTCGCGCACCACCACCGGCCCGGGGCGGTGGGTCGCGACCTTGCGCAGCCAGGGCATCAGCAGCTGCCAGCCCAGCTCAGCGGCAAAGGCGATGCCGGCTTGCCCCTTCTCGGTCCAGCGCACCTCGCCCTGGATCGGGCGGAGGCCGTCGAGAGTGATCTCGACCTCGGCGCCCTCGGTGAGCGCGGCGCGGGTCTCGATGCCGATGCCGGCGGGGGAAAGGTTGCGGGTCCAGGCGAAATCGACTTGCCCGGCGTGGCGGATGCACAGCCGCTGGCGCAGCTCGATGCGCGGCATCTGGCGGCGTTCTGCGGGGAGCGCGGCGAGGCAGCGGGCGAGCGCCCCCACCACGTCGAGCGGCTCGTCGAAGCGGAACGAGATCGCCGCGGGGTCGTCGCCGACGATCGAGCCGTCGGCGGTGAGGCCGAAGGGCAGCTCGATCGTGGCCAGATCGCCGTTGCCGACGGGACCCGAAACGGTGAGCGTGGCCCCCGCCGCGGTGATGCGGTGGACGAAGCAATGCCGCTCGCCCGCGCTGCCGAGCAGCAGCCGTGCGGGCGCCGCATCCTCGATCGCGCCGACCGGCGACGAATTGAGGTCGCCGGACAGCGAGAAGATCGCCGATCGTGCCGGTAATGTCATTTTGATCCCGCCCCTTTGCCCGCAAGAGCTTGCGGCGGCGCGCCTCAAGATTTGCTGAGCTTTCAGGGTGGAGGCGGCGTTAACCTTGCGGTGCGGCCCAGTCGCCCGACTTGCCGCCGGTCTTGGCGACGAGGCGGATGCCCTCGATCACCATCGCTTTGTCGAGTGCCTTGGCCATGTCGTAGACGGTGAGCAGCGCGACCGAGACCGCGGTGAGCGCTTCCATCTCGACCCCGGTGCGGCCGGTGAGCGCGACGGTGGCGGTGGCGGCGACGCCGGTGTCGTCGGCGACGAGATCGAGGGTCGCCTTGCTGATCGCCAGCGGATGGCAGAGCGGGATGAGGTCGCTGGTCTTCTTCGCCGCCATGATCCCGGCGACGCGTGCGACAGCGAGCACGTCACCTTTCTTGACGAGGCCGTCGCGGATTGCGGCGGCGGCTTGTGCCGACATGGTGATGCGGCCGATGGCGACGGCCTCGCGCTGAGTCTCGGCCTTGGCTCCGACATCGACCATGCGCGCGGCGCCGCTCTCGTCGAGATGGGTGAGGTCGCTCATCCGACCAGCGCCCGCGTCGCCGCCTCGACATCGTCCTGGCGCATCAGGCTCTCGCCGATCAGGAAGCAGCGCACGCCGTGCTCGGCCATCGCGTCGAGATCAGCGCGGCTGGTGAGGCCGGACTCGGCGACGAACGTGCAGCCTTCGGGCGCGCGACCGACGAGTTCATAGGTGCGGTCGAACGAGACCGAGAAGTCCTTGAGATTGCGGTTGTTGACCCCGATCAGCCGCGACTTGAGCGCGAGCGCGCGGTCGAGCTCGACTTCGTCATGGACCTCGACCAGCGCGTCCATGCCGAGCCCGAGCGCGGCATCCTCGATCTCCGCCATCTGCGCGTCGTCGAGCGCGGCGACGATGATCAGGATCGCGTCGGCGCCGATGCTGCGCGCCTCCAGCGCCTGCCACGGATCGATCATGAAGTCCTTGCGGATCACCGGCAGCGCGCACGCGGCGCGGGCGGCGACCAGATAGTCCTCATGCCCCTGGAAGAACTCGGCGTCGGTGAGCACTGACAGGCACGCGGCGCCGCCCGCCGCATAGGCGCGGGCATGGGCAGGGGGATCGAAATCGGCGCGGATCAATCCCTTGGAGGGCGATGCTTTCTTGATCTCGGCGATCAGGCCGTAGCCGCTCGCCGCCTTCGCATCGAGCGCGGCGCGGAAGCCGCGCGGCGGGGTCTGGACCAGCGCGTGCGCCTGCAGCTCGGCGAGGCTGGTCGCGGCCTTGCGCGCCGCGACCTCGCCGCGCTTCACTTCGAGGATCTTGTCGAGCGTGTTCATGCCGCGGCGATCCAGCAGTCGAGCAGCGCGTTGGCAAGCCCCTTGTCGATCGTCTCGGCGGCTTCCTCGGCGCCCTCGCGCAGGTCAGCCGCCTCGCCCGCGACCACTAGTGCGGCGGCGGCGTTGAGCAGCACGGCGTCGCGATAGGCGCCGCGCTCACCCAGCAGCAGGCGGCGCAGCGCCGCGGCATTCTCGCGCGCGTCGCCGCCGCGCAGGGCGGCTAGCGGATGGGAGTCGAGGCCGGCGTCCGCGGGGGTGACGCGCGGGGGCAAGCTGACATCGCCGATGCTCACCACGCGCGAAGCGCCCTCGGGCGAGAGCTCGTCGAGCCCTTCCTCGCCCGCGACGATCGCGGCGCCCTTGACGCCGAGCTGCTCGAGCGCTTCGGCATAGATCGGGGCATAGTCCGGGCGGGCGATGCCGATCAGCTGGCGCTGTACCCCCGCCGGATTGGCGAGCGGGCCCATCAGGTTGAAGATCGTGCGCCGCCCGATGCGTTTGCGCAGCGGCGCGATGCGGCCCATCGCGGGATGGTGCTTGGCCGCGAACAGGAAGGCGATGCCGAGGTCGTTCAGATGCGCCTCGGCATTGAGCGCCGCGCGGTCGAGATCGAGGCCGAGCGCCTCGAGCGTGTCGGCCGCGCCCGACTTGGAGCTGGCGGCGCGGTTGCCGTGCTTGGCGACCGGAATGCCCGACGCCGCGACGACGATCGCGACCGCGGTCGAGACGTTGAGCGTGTGATGCCCGTCGCCGCCGGTGCCGCACACGTCGATCGCGTTGGCGGGGGCGCTGACCGGGATCACCCGCTGGCGCATCGCGCGCGCCGCCTCGGCGATCTCGATGCTCGTCTCGCCGCGTTCGGCTAGGGCGATCAGGAACGCCTCGATCTCCGCCTCGGACACGGTGCCGTCGAGAATGTCGGCGAACGCCTGCGCAGCGGATTCGCGCGCGAGCGGCGTCGCGGGATCAGGGAGGAGGCTGAAGCTGGTCACGCCGCCTCTATTGGGGCGCGGGCGAGCCAAGTCGAGCAAATCCTGTTGCGGGGCGGGCAAGCGGGACTGGGGGACGATGGGCGATTCCCGGCGCTAGTTGTTCTTGCCTTCGGCGGATCTGAACAGCGTCCACTCCTCGATCACGCGGCCGTCTGGCAGGTGGCAATATCCGGTTGCACCGCCCGCTTCCTTGCGGATTTCGACGCGGCCGCCGACCTCCACGCAATGAACCGAAGCAGGGTTCGCCATCCCCGTCGCCCTTGTGTCCGCCGGCTTGGGGGTACAGGCCATCAGGGCAAAGGGGAGCATGAGCACAACGCGTTTCACGCCAGTCTCCAACGATGACGGACGGCAGGGCCGCTCTTCGTCAGGCTATGCCCCGCAGAACCGCCTTGCAACAGGCTGCACAAAAATGGGTCAGAGATCGCCGATCAGATCGTCAACATGTCGTAGACGATCACCTTGCGCCACAAATGCCCGCATTTGGCGATGAAATCCTGGTGGATCGGATGGTCCTGATACAGTTTCTGGTCCGCGACATTGTCGAATACCATGAGCTCCGACACATCGAAGCTCGCGTCGACGACGTCGCGCTGCTCGGTTGATGCGGGGACGCCGATCTGCAGGCTGCGGATGACCTGGATCTTCGCGAGCGCCCGCAGGCCCGCGATCAGCTGGTCACGGTCCTGGCCCGACCCGGGCCGCTTCAGCCAGAAGAAGACGTGATGAACGATCTTGGCACCCGGCGCGGACGCTGCCGAGGCTGCGTCCGAGATCATGGCAGCGCCGCCCAACGCAACCGCCCCCACGACATCCCTGCGATTGACTGGCATATTGTCACCTCATCCTTCCGGTGCCCGCGAACAGTCGCTATAGCCTCCGCACCATGGCCCGGGTCAAGGCGGCTCAGGCCAGCGCCTTCGCCTCGATCCCCGCGATCTTGAGGAAGTTCGCGAGCATCGCATGGCCATGCTCGGTGGCGATGCTCTCGGGATGGAACTGGACGCCGTGGATCGGCAGCGTGGCGTGACGGAAGCCCATCACGCTGTCGTCCGCCGCGGTGGCGTTGACCACGAGTTCCTCGGGAATGTCCGTCACGATCAACGAGTGATAACGCGTCGCGGTGAAGGGCGAGGGAAGGCCCTCGAACAGGCCGGTGCCGTCATGCTCGACGAGGCTGGTCTTGCCGTGCATCAGCCCGCCGCGCACCACCTGCCCGCCGAAATGCTGGCCGATCGACTGGTGGCCGAGGCACACGCCGAGCAGCGGCTTGCCCTCAGCGGCGCAAGCGGCGACGAGGTCGAGGCTGATCCCCGCCTCGTTCGGGGTGCACGGGCCGGGCGAGAGCAGGAAGGCCTGCGCGTTGCTCGCGATCGCGTCGCGCGCGGTGAGCGCGTCATTGCGCACCACCTCCACCTCCGCGCCCAGCTCCATCAGGTAATGGACGAGGTTCCAAGTGAAGCTGTCGTAATTGTCGATGACCAGGATCATGGTGGAGGCGGGCTTAGCCGCGCTAATAGCCCGCGTCGAGATCGACGACGTTCTTCATCGGCCTGCCCTCGACAAAGGCGCGGGCGTTTTCGAGGAACAGTGCGGCGGCGCGCATGAACATTTTCGTCTGCGATCGCCCGGACAGGTGCATCGAGTGGATGCAGTTGGGTGCGGCCCAGAGCGGGTGATCAGGTGGAAGCGGTTCGGGATCGGTGACGTCGAGAAACGCGCCGCCGATCCGGCGCTTGTCCAGCGCCTCGATCAGCGCCGGTTGATCGACCATGCCGCCGCGCGCGAAATTTACCAGCCAGGCGCCGGGCTTCATCGCGGCCAGTTCGTCTGCGCCGATCAGCGCATGGGTGTCGGCGGTCGAGGGGGCGGCGAGGATGATCCAGTCGAACTCGCCGATCCGGCTGCGCCACTGGTCCGGACTGAGCGTGCCGTCGCGGCCCGAGCGGGTGACGCCGGTCACCTCGACGCCGAACGCCGTCAGCCGATCGCCGATCATCCGGCCGATCGTGCCATAACCGATGACGAGCGCGCGGGTCTCGAACAGTTCGAGCCTGCCCGGCGCGTCGTGCGTCCATTCGCGCCGGTCGGCCATGTGGACGACTTGATCGAAGCGCTTGGCTGCGACGAGCATGCCCATCACCGCATATTCGGCGACCGCGATCGCGTTGATCCCGGCGCCGTTGGTGACGATGGTACGCCGCGCCTTGAGCAATGCGGTATCGAACGCATCGATCCCAGCGCGAATGGTGAAGAGCCATTTGAGGCGCGCGCCCGCGGCGGCCGCTTCGCCGGTCCATTCGGGGCTCTGCATGTCGATCCAGGCGATATCGGCGTCCGCCACCATCGCGGCGGCTTCCTCGCGGCTGGTGAACCAGTGCGGCTCGATCCCGGCGGGCAGGCCAGGTTCGATCAGCGGGCGGGCGAGGGCGGGCAGAACGGCTTTCATGGCAGCAGGTTAGAACGATTCGTTACGCGTTCGCAAACAGTTGAAAATGAATGGTTTGCGATGAATTGACCTTATTTCCGGCTGGCGGCGAGTCGTGAAATGCGAGAATATAGCCGCGGCGTGATGCGGGCAAAGCGCCTCCGCGCACGGGGTGGGGCTGCATGGACAATCTGGAGACGCCTCTGGTCGAGGCGGAGCATGGCGATGCCGAGGTAGCAGTACCAGCCGTCGGCGGCGCGGGGCTGAGCGGGGCGAGCGCGGTCGCGCTCGGGCTCGCGCTGGCGGCGTGCGATTCGGGTGGTGGCGGAAGCGGCGGCGGCGTGGTTTCGCCCCCGCCGACCGCCACGCCATCGCCGACGCCCGCGCCCATTACCGCTGCGCAGGCGAGCCGCTTCCTCGCGCAGGCGACGATGGGCGCGACCAGCGCCGACATCGCCGATGTCCAGTCGCGCGGCTATGCCGGCTGGATCACCGCCGAATTCGCCAAGCCGCGCGCGACCACCCATTGGGACTGGCTAGTGGCCAAAGGCTATAACGACGCCGCCAACATCAACGGCGAGGCGGGCTTCGACAATGTCATGTGGAGCCAGCTGATCGGCGCGGGCGACCAGCTGCGCCAGCGCGTCGGCATGGCGCTGCTCGAGATCCTGGTGGTCGGCATGTCGGGGGTCAACCTCAACTGGCGGCAGTTCGCGATGGCCGCCTATGTCGACGTGCTGATGGACAACGCCTTCGGCAATTTCCGCACGATCCTCGACAAGGTGACCACCAACGCGGCGATGGCCTCGTTTCTCACCTTCCTCGGCAACCGCAAGGCGAACGCCAACACCGGCTCGGTCCCCGACGAGAATTACGCGCGCGAGTTGATGCAGCTGTTCACGATCGGCCTGCACCGGCTCAACATGGACGGCAGCATGGTGACCTCGGGCGGGGTGCCGGTCGAGACCTATACGCCTGCCGACGTTTCGGGGCTGGCACGCGTGTTCACCGGCCTCACGCTCGATTCGACCGACGGTACCACACCCGACCGCTATCGCCGCCCGCTGATCGTCAACGCCGGCCAGCACGAGACTGGCGCCTCGACCTTCCTCGGCACCACGGTGGCTGCAGGCACCGCTGGGCTGGATGCGGTCAAGCAGGCGCTCGACACGATCTTCGCACATCCCAACGTCCCGCCCTTCGTATCGAAGCAGCTGATCCAGCGGCTGGTGACGAGCAATCCCTCGCCCGCCTATGTCGGGCGCGTAGCGGCGAGGTTCGCCGACAACGGCTCCGGCGTGCGCGGCGACATGCAGGCGGTGATCCGCGCGACCCTCCTCGATGACGAGGCGCGTGCCGATCCGTCTGGGACCAGTGCGGGCAAGCTGCGCGAGCCAGTGATGCGCTTCACCGGTTGGGCGCGCGGCTTCGGTGCGACCTCGCCGAGCGGCACCTTCGCGGTCGGCGACACGAGCAGCCCGATCAACCGGCTGAGCCAGGCGCTGGGCCGCAGCGCGTCGGTCTTCAACTTCTTCCGGCCCGGCTACACCCCGCCCAACAGCGCGTTCGCGACCGGCGGGCTGGTCGCGCCGGAATTCCAGATCACCAACGAGATCAGCGTCGTCGGCTATGTGAACTATATGCAGTCGGCGGTGAACAACGGCATCGCCGACCTGAAGAGCGACTATGCCGAGCTGATCGCGCTCGCCGCGGACAGCCAGGCGCTGATCGACCGCATCAACCTGGTGCTCGCCGCGGGGCAGGTCAGCGCAGCGACGGTGGCGCAGATCAAGACCGCGGTCGACAGCTCGACCAACACCAACAACCGGGTCGCGATCGCGCTGTTGCTGACGCTCGCCGCGCCCGAATATCTGGCGCAGAAGTGAGGGGCGGGAAGATGGAAACCAACCAGTCCCGTCGCGCCTTCCTCCGCCGTACCGCCACGCTCGGCATCGCCGGCGGCGCCGCGCCGTTCGTCACCCAGCTCGCCGCGATCGGCGAAGCCTCCGCCGCGGTGGCGAGCGACTACAAGGCGCTGGTCTGCGTGTTTCTCTATGGCGGCAACGATTACGCCAACACGCTGCCGCCCTACGACATGGCGAGCCACGCGCTCTACACCAATGCCCGTCCCGGCCTCGCGCACCTGCGCGACACGCTGACGGCGACCGCGCTCAATCCGCTGAATGCGCTGGGCGGGCGGCAATATGCGCTGGCGCCGACCATGGCGCCGCTGCTGCCGCTGTTCGACGCGGGCAAGATGGCGGTGGTGCTCAATGTCGGCACGCTGGTGCGCCCGACGACCAAGGCGCAGTATCAGGCCAACTCCGTCGCCCTGCCGCCCAAATTGTTCAGCCACAACGACCAGCAGAGCTATTGGCAGGCCTCGAACGCGGAAGGCGCGACCTCGGGCTGGGGCGGGCGGATCGGCGACCTGCTGCAGAGCGGCAACGGCAGCGCGGCGCTGACCTGCATCAGCGCCTCGGGCAACGCGACCTACCTCTCGGGCCGCAGCGCGATCCAATATGTCACCGGCACCGGTGGGCCGACTCCGCTGATCGGCAATGCCTCGACGCTCTACGGCTCCTCGGCCGCGGCGAGCGCGCTGCGTTCGATCATGGGCGGCGCGCGCACGCATCTGGTCGAGAACGAGCATGCGACGATCACCAAGCGCGCGCTCGATCTCTATGCCCAGGTCAACGGCGCGCTCGCCGGCGCGCCGGCGGCGAACTTCCCCTTGTTCCCCACGGGCAACTCGCTCGCGGATCAGCTCAAGATCGTCGCGCGGATGATCTCGGTATCGCAGCAGCTCGGCGCCAAGCGGCAGGTGTTCTTCGTCTCGCTCGGCGGGTTCGACATGCACGACTTCCTGGTGCGCGATCATCCGACCCAGGTGGGCCGCCTCGCATCGGCGATGCGCGCGTTCCACGACACGATGGAGGGGCTGGGCGTGGCGGACAAGGTGACGAGCTTCACCGCGTCCGACTTCGGCCGCACGTTGACCCAGAATGACGACGGTTCCGATCATGGCTGGGGCGCGATGCACTTCGTGGTCGGCGGCGCGGTCAACGGGCAGCGCATCTACGGCACGCCGCCCGCGGTAGGGCACAACACGCCGGACGATGTCGGGCAGGGCCGGCTGCTGCCGACGACCTCGGTCGATCAATATGCCGCGACGCTGGCGAGCTGGTTCGGGGTGAGCGATTCGAGCATGGCGACGGTGCTGCCCAATATCGGCAACTATTCGACCCGGAACCTGGGGTTCGTGTGAGCTTCTCCCCTCCCAGCAAGGGAGGGGAATGATGGCTTGTCTAAAGCTCGACCTTCCAGTCCCAACCGAGCGGGTCGCCGTCCATCACCTCCACGCCGGCGCCGAGCAATTCGTCGCGGATCGCGTCGGAACGGGGGAAGTCCTTGGCCGCGCGCGCTTCCTTGCGCTGGGTCAGGCGAGTCTCGATCTCGGCTTCTGTGACCTTCGCCTCGGCCGGGCGGACGCGCAGGTCGGCGCGGCTGAGCGCGAGCAGGTCGAGGCCGAGCACCGCGTCGAACTGGGCGAGCGTCATCAGCCGCGCTTCCTGGCCGAGCTGCTTGTCGGCGAGCAACTCCTCGAGCACCGGCAGCGCCTTGGGCGTGTTGAGGTCGTCCGAGACCGCTGCGTCGAGCCGTTCGAGATAGCCGCCCGCATCCCCACCGCCCTTGCCCTCGGTCGCGCGGAATTTCTCGGCGGCGAGGACGAGGCGGCGCAGGCGGACCAGCGCCGCCATCAGGTTCTCGCCGCTGAACTCGAGCTCGCTGCGATAGTGCGCGGAAAGGCACATCAGACGGTAGGCGAGCGGGTGAACGCCCTTCGCGACCAGCGCGTCGAGCGTGGCGATGCCGCCCTTCGACTTCGACATCTTGCCGCCGCGATCAACCAGGAAGTTGTTGTGCATCCACACCCGCGCGCCGCTGTCGCCGCAGCGGCAATGCGCCTGGTTCTGGGCGATCTCGTTGACGTGGTGGATCTCGCGATGGTCGATCCCGCCGGTGTGGATGTCGAAGGGCAAGCCGAGCAGTTCGGCGCTCATCACCGAGCATTCGAGATGCCAGCCCGGCGCGCCGCGGCCCCAGGGCGAATCCCACTCCATCTGGCGCGTCTCGCCCGGCGGGGTAGTGCGCCAGATCGCGAAGTCCTGCGGATGGCGCTTTCCCTCGACACTCTCGATGCGGCTTTCGCCGGCATCGTCCTGCCCGCCCGAGAGGCGGCCATAGTCGGGCACGGTGCTGCTGTCGAAATAGAGGCCGCTGTCGAGCCGGTAGCAGTTCGTCTCCGCGAAGCCCTTCGCGAACTCGATCATCTTGCCGACATAGTCGGTCGCCAGCGGCATATGGTCGGGGGTGCGGATGTTGAGATCGTGCAGGTTGCGGCGGAACACATCGGCATAATGGCGCGAGATGTCCCATGCGCTCATGCCGCGCTTCTTCGCCGCGGCCTCCATCTTGTCCTCGCCCTCGTCGGCGTCGGAGGTCAGATGACCGACATCGGTGATGTTGAGCACATGCTTGAGCGGATAGCCCTTCCACCGCAGCACGCGGCTGAGCGTGTCGGTGAAGACATAAGCGCGCAGATTGCCGAGATGCGGGTCGCTATAGACGGTCGGCCCGCACGAATAGACGCGCGCGCCCTTGACGGGATCGATCGGCGCGAACGGTTCGAGCGTGCGGGTGAGCGAATTGTAGAGGATGAGCGGCGCGGCAGTCATGCCCGCGCCATAGCGCGGCGGAGGCGGCGGTCAAACCGCCTCCGCGCGTTCAGGCGGCAAGCGAGTCGGGCTTGCGGCTGGTGTGGAACAGGCCAGCACCGAACGTGCCGCCATTATTGATCGGTAGTGCCGTGCCGCAGAAGGCGCATTCCGCGGTCATCCGTCCCACGGTCCAGTGCGACTGGCCGCAGCCGGGGCAATGGTTGCGCTCGCCCGGGTGAAAGGCGATGCGGTAGCCGCTATTGGCGGCAGTGAAGGCGTCGGTGTCGTAATACATCGGTTCGTCTCCAAACGTGACCGGTTCGACGCACGGAATCGCCGTTTGTTCCAAGCGGGCTTCGAAATGGAGCCGGCGGTGTTGCCAAGCCGCAACAGTTGCGGGGTCAGGCGAGCGGGCGAATCCGGTCGAGAACGGTGTACGCCATCACCGCGGTGGCGACCGCGGCGTTGAGGCTGTCGGCCTTGCCAAGCATCGGGATTTTCACGCGAATATCGCACGCTTCGGCATAGGCTGGGGGCAGGCCCTGCGCTTCGTTGCCGGTGAGCAGGAAGACGGGCGCGGCGAAGGCCGGCGCGCGGTAATCGACAGCGCCTTCGAGCGCGAGGCCGACCAGCTGGCCGGGGCCGCTGCGCAGCCAGCCTTGAAATTCGTCCCATGGCGCGCGCGCGATCGGGATGGTGAACAGCGCGCCCATGCTCGCGCGCACCGCCTCGACGCTGAACGGATCGACGCACTCGTCGACCAGGATCAGCCCGCCCGCGCCGACCGCATCGGCGGTGCGCAGGATCGTGCCGAGATTACCGGGATCGCGCAGCCGCTCGGCGACCAGCCAGAGCGGCGCTGAGGTGCGGTCGAGCCGGGCGAGGTCGGTCGGCAACTCGCGATAGACGCCGACCACCGCGCCTGGATTGTCCTTGCCCGAGAGCTTGGAGAGGATGTCGGCGTCGGTCGCGATCGCCTCGCCGCCTGCGGCCTCGGTCTCGGCGACCAGCGCGGCGGCCAGCGCGTGGGTCTCATGCCCCTTCGCGAAGAACAGATATTCGGGCAGGTGCCCGGCCTCGCGCGCTTCGGTCAGAATGCGCAGCCCCTCGGCGAGGAACAAGCCCTCGTCGCGGCGATGCTTCTTGTCGCGCAGGCTGCGCACCCGCTTGACCAGCGGGTTGGAAAAGGCGGTGATCTCGCGGGGCATCAATCCTCGCCGAAGCGATCCTCGACCAGCCCGACCAGCTTGAGCACCGCATCCTCGGCGCCGTCGCCCGCAGCGCTGATCGTGATCGTGTCGCCCATCGCGGCGCCGAGCATCATCAGCCCCATGATCGAGGTGCCGGTGACCGCATTGCCATCCTTCTCGACGGTCAGCTCGACCGGCTGGGAGGAGGCGAGGGTGACGAACTTGGCGCTGGCGCGGGCGTGCAGGCCACGGCGGTTGCCGATCAGGACCGTCCGGCTGACGCGACTCAAGCGGCAGCCTCCCCGAGAACCTCGGACGCGACGGTGATGTATTTGCGGCCCGCCTCGCGCGCGGCGGCGACGGCTTCGGTGACCTTCATCGTCTTGCGCGCACCGCCGAGGCGAATCAGCATGGGCAGGTTGATGCCGGCGATCACCTCGATCCGGCCGGCTTCCATGAGCGAAATGGCGAGGTTGGACGGGGTGCCGCCGAACAGGTCGGTCAGCACGATCACGCCGCGCCCGGCGTCGACGTCGGTGATCGCCCTGGCGATGTCGGACCGGCGGCCCTCCATATCGTCCTCGGGGCCGATCGAGATGGTGGCGATTCGCTCTTGCTTGCCCACCACATGCTCCATCGCGACGACGAACTCCTCCGCGAGCCGCCCGTGCGTCACGAGTACCAGACCGATCATTTTCTATGTTTGTCCCATGCGGTTCATCTTGCGACCGGGGGGCCTTCTAGCGAGTCCTGCGGTGCGGTCTGCAAGTCACGATGCGCCACCGTGGGCGAAAATCCCGCGTCGCGCAACCGGGCAGCGACGCGTTCGGCGACATGGACCGAGCGGTGTCTCCCTCCGGTACAGCCGAAGGCAATGGTAACATAGGATTTTCCCTCGGCCCGGTAGCGCGGGAGCAGCGACAGGATGAGCCCCTCGATGCGCTCAAGCGCGTCGGCATAGGCGGGGTCCGCGGCGACATAATCGGCCACGTCGCGATCCTTGCCAGTGCCCGGGCGCAGCGAATCGACCCAATGCGGATTGCGCAGGAAGCGCATGTCGAACACGAAATCGGCATTGGCCGGGATGCCGCGCGCGAAGCCGAACGACATCACCGACAGCGTTGGTTCGCCGAGCCCTTCGCCGGAGAAGGTCGCGCGGATCTTCTGCGCGAGTTCGTTGCCCGACATGTTGCTGGTGTCGATCAGCCGGTTGGCCCAGCGACGCAGCGGTTCGAGCAGTTCGCGCTCGCGGGCGATGCCTTGGCCAGCGGGGCGATCCTGTGCGAGCGGATGGCGCCGGCGCGTCTCGTTGTAGCGGCGTTCGAGCTCGGCGCCCGCGCAGTCGAGAAACAACGTCCCGATGTCGTAGCCGCGTTCGTCGCGCAGCTTCTTGATGCGCCGCACGATGCTGTCGGCATCGAAGCCGCGCGTGCGCGTGCCGATGCCGAGCGCGAGCGGGCGGTCATCGCCATCGGCGCCCTCCGCCGGCTCGGTGTCGAGCAGGCGGTTGAGCAGCAGGAGGGGGAGGTTGTCGACCACTTCCCAGCCCAGATCCTCGAGCGTGCGCAGCACGGTCGACTTGCCCGCGCCGGACATGCCGGTGACGAGCAGGATCTGCTTGGGCCTGATCTTGCTCACCTGGCGCGCTTCATGCCGCGGTCCAGCCGATGTGGCGCAGCGCCAGCTCGACCTTGACCGGCGCCGAGGGCTCGAGCGCGGCGAGCGCGACCTCGGGAATGTCGATCCCGGCGATGCGGCGTTTCTTCGGCCCCTCGGGCATGCGCGGCGGGTCCTCGAGGATGTTGACGAGCAGCGCGATCGGCACGCGATCCTGGTGCGGCATGTCGATCACGCCGATCCCGCGCACCTCGATCTTGCCCGTGATGTTGGCCGGCGCCGAGCCGAGCAGCGCGCCGTCGGTGCGGGTGCAGATGGTGTAGTCGTCCGACACCAGCACCGCGCCGCGGTCGATCAGCCGCAGCGCGAGATCCGACTTGCCTTCGCCGGAGCGGCCCTCGATCAGCACCGCGCGCCCATCAATGGCGACGCACGAGGCATGCAGCGTTTCGGAAGAGACGACGGCCACGCGATACCCCCGTATTGTCAGCCTGGTTGCACCAGCGGAAGGCGGACGAAGAAGCGCGCACCATGCATGCGATCCTCGCGCGATTCGACCCCGATCGTGCCCTGATGGCCTTCGACGATGGTGCGCGCGATGGCAAGCCCCAGCCCCGAATGCCGGCCGAACGCCTCGGCGTCGGGCCGCACCGAATGGAAACGGCGGAACACCGCCTCGCGCGCTTCCTCGGGCACGCCCGGGCCTTCGTCCTCGACACGCGCTTCGAGCAGGTCATCGATCGTGGCGATCGAGAGCGTGACCAGCCCGCCTTCGGGCGAGAAGGAAATGGCGTTGTCGATCAGGTTCTCGAACACCCGCTCCAGCCGCGCGCCTTCGCCCATCACGCGCGGGATCGGCCCGATCGGCGGGTCGAAACGCAGGCGCACGCCGCGCGCGACGCCACGCTCGTTGCGCTGGGCGATCAGCCCGTCGAGCATCGCGACGATGTTCACCGGCTCGAACTTGGCGCGGGAGAGCTGCGCGTCGAGGCGGGAGGCTTCGGAAATGTCACTGATCAGCCGGTCGAGCCGGTGGACGTCGTCGCGCACGATCGCCAGCAGCCGCTCCTGCAATTCGGGATCGCGGACATTGGCGAGCCCGTCGACCGCGGAGCGCAGCGAGGCGAGGGGGTTCTTGAGCTCGTGCGCGAGATCGGCGGCGAACGCTTCGGTCGCGTCGATCCGAGCGCGCAGCGCCTGGCTCATGTCCGACAGCGAGCGCGCGAGATGGCCGATCTCGTCGCGCCGCTCGGGCAGGCGCGGCACCACCACCTCGCGCGCACGGCCGAGCCGCACGCGCACCGCGGCACGCGCGAGGCGGCGGAGCGGGCGGACGATCGTGCGCGCGAGGAACAGCGAGAGGAAGATCGACAGCCCCATCACCACCGCGAGCACGACGCCGAGCCGGAAGCGCTCGATCCGCACCGTCTGGGTGATCTCGCGGGCGTTGTCGGTGGTGAACACCGCGCCCTCGGGACCATAGGAAGCCGCGGCAGTGATCACCGGCGTGCGATCGGGCGCGCGCCACACGCTGGCGCTGGCCTCGCCGGTGCGCATCACCGCGGCGAGATCGGGCCAGTCCAGCCCCTTGCTCGCGCCACGCTCGCGGAATTGCGGCGCACGGTCGGCGCCGGCCACGGTGTCGATGATCGCGTCGAGGAAGCGCGCGGCGCTCTGGTTCCACGGATCCTTGTCGGGATCGCGCAGCACGACGTTGTTGAGACCCAGCGCCCGCGTATCGAGCGTCACGCGGCCCGTCCGGTCGTAGAGGCGGATGCGCAGCCCGGCTTCGGTCGCGACACGCAGGACGAGCGCGGTGCGGTCGTCCGGCGGGGTCATCGCCACCGCCTGCGCGATCAGCCGCGCCTCGCGGCTCGCCTGCTCGACCTTGTCGTCGACGATCCGCGCGCGGAAGCTGTCGAGATAGAAGAAGCCGCCCGCCAGCATCGCCAGCGCGAAGATGTTGACCGCCAGGATGCGCGGCGTGAGGCTGAGCCGGGCCGACCAGCGCAGCGCGAGATCGCGGTCTTCGCGCGGCGCCTTATTCGTCGGAGAATCGATATCCGGCGCCATAGAGCGTCTCGATGGCGTCGAATTCGGGATCGACCTGGCGGAACTTGCGGCGGACGCGCTTGATGTGGCTGTCGATGGTGCGGTCATCGACATAGATGTCGTCCTGATACGCCGCGTCCATCAGCTGGTTGCGCGTCTTGACGATGCCCGGGCGCTGCGCGAGCGTTTCGAGGATCAGGAACTCGGTGACGGTGAGCGTCACGTTGCTGCCGCCCCAGGTCACCTTGTGCCGCGCCGGGTCCATGTTCAGCCGGCCGCGCTCGATCACGGGCTGCACTTCCTCCTCGGACTCCGCGCCAGGCGATGCCGAAACAGCCTCGGTCCGCCGCAGGATCGCGCGGATACGGGCGAGCAGCAGGCGCTGGCTGAACGGCTTGGCGATATAGTCGTCGGCGCCCATGGCGAGCCCCAGCGCCTCGTCGAGCTCGTCGTCCTTGCTGGTGAGGAAGATCACCGGCGTCGCCTGGCGCTCGCGCAGGCGGCGCAGCAGCTCCAGCCCGTCCATCTTGGGCATCTTGATGTCGAGCACCGCCAGGTCCGGCGGATTCTCGATCAGCGCCTTGAGCGCGGTCTCGCCGTCCGAATAGACGCGCGTCACAAAGCCTTCGGCCTGCAGCGCGATCGAGACCGAGGTGAGGATATTCCGGTCGTCGTCAACCAGCGCGATCGTTGCGGTCATGGCGCGTGGCGTAGCGGAATGCGCGGGCCTGCTCAACCGGGTGAACCGATGGCCCCGATACTTCCGCCCTTCCATCCTGCCAACGCTGTCGGACGGGGCATCGCGCCAAGTCAACGTTGTCTCGTAATCCGAATTGGTTAGCTCCGCCGTTGACACCGGTTACTGGCATTGACCCCCATTCCGCGCACTGCCTATGCGCGACTCACTGATTACAAAAGTAACGATCGCCAGAGGCTCTTGCGGGCTCCGGCGATAGGGAGACGGACATTGACTGACCGGAAGCCACTTGGCCTCGATGCGCTCGGCGTCGGGGAGGCAGCCACCATTCACTGGAACCTGCTGACTGCGCCGCTGGTCGAGCATGCTGTGCAGCGCGGCGAGGGCAGGCTGGCCAAGGACGGGCCGCTGGTCGTCGCCACCGGCAAGCACACCGGGCGCAGCGCCAAGGACAAGTTCATCGTCCGCGACGCGACGACCGAGGACAATGTCTGGTGGGGCGAGGTCAACCGCGCGATGAGCCCGGAGCATTTCGCGGCGCTCAAGGCCGATTTCCTTAGCGCTCTCGGCACCAAGGACACGCTGTTCGTGCAGGACCTGTACGGCGGGTCGCAGCCCGAGCATCGGCTCAACGTCCGCGTCGTCAACGAGCTCGCCTGGCACAGCCTGTTCATCCGCACGCTGCTGGTGCGGCCCGGGGCGGACGAGCTGGCCGGCTTCGATCCCGAATATACGATCATCGACCTGCCGAGCTTCCGCGCCGATCCCGCGCGCCACGGCACCCGCAGCGAGACGGTGATCGCGGTCAACCTGACCGAGAAGCTGATCCTGATCGGCGGCACCGCCTATGCCGGCGAGATGAAGAAGAGCGTGTTCGGCCTGCTCAACTATCTGCTGCCGGTGAAGGGCATCATGCCGATGCACTGCTCGGCCAATATCGGCCCCAATGGCGACACCGCGGTGTTCTTCGGCCTCTCCGGCACGGGCAAGACCACGCTGTCGGCCGATGCCAGCCGCACGCTGATCGGCGACGACGAGCATGGCTGGTCGGACACCGCCGTGTTCAACTTCGAGGGCGGCTGCTACGCCAAGATGATCAACCTCTCGCCCGAGGCCGAACCGGAGATCTACGCGACCACCAGGCGTTTCGGCACGGTGCTCGAGAATGTCGTGATGGACGCCGAGACGCGCGAACTCGACCTCGACGACAATTCGCTCGCCGAGAACAGCCGCGGTTCCTACCCGCTCGATTTCATTCCCAACACGTCGAAGGACAATATGGGGCCGGTGCCGAAGAACATCATCTTCCTGACGGCCGACGCCTATGGCGTGCTCCCGCCGATCGCGAAGCTGACGCCGGAGCAGGCGATGTACCACTTCCTCTCGGGCTATACCGCGCGCGTCGCGGGAACCGAGATCGGCGTGACCGAGCCGACCGCGACCTTCTCGACCTGCTTCGGCGCGCCGTTCATGCCGCGCCACCCGTCGGTCTATGGCAATCTGCTCAAGAAGCGGATCGCGGAAAGCGGCGTCGATTGCTGGCTGGTCAACACCGGCTGGAGCGGTGGCAAGGCGACGATGCCGGGGATCAAGCGCATGCCGATCAAGGTGACGCGCGCGCTGCTCAACGCCGCGCTCGACGGCAGCCTCAAACATGCCGAGTTCCGCAAGGACCCCAATTTCGGCTTCATGGTGCCGGTCGAGCTGGGCGAGATCGATCCCAACATGCTCGATCCGCGCGCGGCCTGGGCGAACAAGGCCGAATATGACGCGACCGCAGCCAAGCTGGTCGACGAGTTCGTCGCCAATTTCGCCCAATTTGAAAGCCAGGTGGACGAGGGCGTGCGCCAAGCCGCGCCCCAAAGTCAAAAGCACGCTACCGAAACCGCCTGAATCGCCCGGTCATCGATCGGGCACCCCAAGGAAGCCCGATCGATGACCGACCATCCCATCCGTTTCTTCGTCAGTGACGCCGCGATCGTCCATCTCGGCGAGGGCTTGCTCGCCTGCACCCTCGCGCGCGAGGAATGGACGCACGAGGCGCATTTGGCGGCGTGCCTCTATCTGCTGGCGTGGCGTTCCGATATCGACGTGGATGCGCAGATCGCCGGCCTCATCTCGCGCTTCAACGAAAGTGTCGGCGGGGTGAATGATGACCAGAACGGCTATCATGACACGATCACCCGCGCCTATGTCGCGGGCGTGCGGCGGTTCTTGCGCGAGTGTGCGACCGGCGACCTGACCGCCGACGTCAACGCGCTGCTCGCGAGCGAGGCTGGCAGCCGCGACTGGCCGCTGCGCTTCTACAGCCGCGAGCTGCTTTTCTCGGTGCAGGCGCGGCGCGGGTTCGTCGAGCCGGACCTCGCGCCGCTGCCCTAGGCCCCAACCGTCAGTCGAGCATCGATGCCGGAACCTTGCCGCCATTCGCGGCAAGCTCCTGCATTACGCGCTTGTGGAGCCAGATGTTCATCTCGGCGCTGCCGTCGAGGTCGCCGGTATAGCCCAGCTCCTGTGCCAGCTCCTTGCGCTCGGCGAGGCTCGATTCGAGGCCGACCAGCTTCATCAGGTCGACGATCGACGTCCGCCAGTTGAGGTCGCGCCCGTCGTTGCTGTCGAGCTCGACCAGAATGGCCTCGATATCCACTTCCTGCGGCTGTTCGGGCGCGGGCTGCGGGGTCGGCTGCGCGGCGACCGCCTCGGGCTGCGGCGCGGCTTCCACCGGCGCGGGGGCGGCCTTCGCCTTGCCGAAGATCGCGTTCTTGATCGACGAGAAAATGCCCATGCCTACTCTCCTCAAAACGCCGCGTAACCGTGCGGCACATCACCCGATCGCCATGCTGGCGACGTTCGGCGACATGGCGATGACGCATGAAACGGGAAAAAGTGCCGTTCCCGCGCCGGGCTCGCCTCGCCCCCATTTTCCGGGCATGATAGGCAAGCACAGCCCCCCAGGCATGGCAAGGAGAACGACCGATGAGCATTCTCGACAGCATTCTCGGCCAAGTTGCCGAAAACTCGACCGTCACCAACCTCGCGGCCAAGGTCGGCCTGTCGCCCGAGCATGTCGAATCGGCGATCCAGTCGCTGGCGAAGCATCATGTGATGGAAGGCGACACCGCCGAAGGCGCGGCCGCCGCGACCGGCCTTCCGGTCGACAAGCTGCAGGAGATCATCGGCCAGATCGGCGGCGAGGGTTCGCTCGGCCATTTCGCCAACCTGCTCCAGCAGGACGGTGCGGCCGGCGGGCTGCTCGGCGCGCTCGACAAGGACGGCGACGGCAATCCGCTCAACGACCTGACCGGGATCGCTTCCGGCTTTTTCGGCAAGAAGTAACGCTTTTGCGCCGCTCGCTTGACATCGGGCGGGCGGCGCGGTTTTCTGCATGGCGATGGGGGCGGCGATCTCCCCATGAGGCGTCAGCCGAAGTGTCGCGTCCGCAATTCGTGAAGGACGCACCATGCCTGCACCGGATATGATTTCCGTTTCGACGCTCGCCCGTTTGACTGGCGCGCCGGACGCCCCCCGGCTGATCGACGTGCGCGAACCCGCGGGGAGCGAGCGGATCCCGGGAGCCACGCGCCGCCTGCCGGTCTCACCCGAACCCCGCGCGGTCGTGATCGACGAGACCGGTGGCGCAGCCGCCCATGCCATCGCCGCCCGCTTGCGGCACGACGGCATTGCCGCCGAAGTGCTCGAGGGCGGGCAGGCGGCATGGACCGCGGCCGGCCTGCCGCTGGTGCCCGAGGCCGCGCTGGTGCGCGACGCGGAGGATCGCTCGCTCTGGGTGACACGCGGCCGGCCCAAAGTGGATCGCATCGCCTGCCCGTGGCTGATCCGCCGCTTCGTCGATCCGCATGCGGTGATCCTGTTCGTGGCGCCGGGCGAGGTGCAGGGCGTGGCCGCGCAGACCGGGGCAGCCCCCTTCGACATCGCCGCGCAGGGCGTGCGCTGGACGCATCGCGGCGAGCTCTGCACCTTCGACGTGATGATCGAAGAACTGGGCCTTGGCGGGTTCGAGGCGCTGACGCAGCTCGCGCCGATCGTGCGCGGCGCCGACACAGCGCGGCTCGATCTCGCGCCCGAGGCGGCGGGGCTGCTCGCCGTCTCGCTAGGCCTGTCGCGGCTGCATGCCGACGACCATGCGCAGCTCGACGCCGGTATGGCGGTCTATGACGCGCTCTTCCGCTGGGCGCGTGACGCACGCGAGGAAAAGCATGACTGGACCTCGCACCAGCCGCGCGGAGGCAAGGCGTGAGCGTCGCGGCGGCGGGCGCACGGCCCGCACCGGTCTCGCTGGGCGAGGCGGCCGGCGTGTGGGCGCGGATCGCCGCGCTCTCGTTCGGCGGGCCGGCGGGGCAGATCGCGGTGATGCACCGCATCCTGGTCGACGAGAAGCGCTGGATTGGCGAGCAGCGGTTCCTCCACGCGCTCAACTTCTGCATGCTGCTGCCGGGCCCCGAGGCGCAGCAGCTCGCCACCTATATCGGCTGGTTGCTCCACAAGCGGCTGGGCGGGCTGATCGCCGGGGGATTGTTCATCCTGCCCGGCGCGCTGGCGATCATGGCGCTGAGCTGGGTCTATGTGCTCTACGGCAACACCGGTCTCGTCGCCGGGCTGTTCCTCGGGCTCAAGGCGGCGGTGCTGGCGATCGTGCTGCAGGCGGTGATCCGCATCGGCAGCCGCGCGCTGCGGACCGCGGAGGCGAAGCTGCTTGCGGCTGTGGCGTTCGTGCTGATCTTCTTCTTGGCGGTGCCGTTCCCGATCATCGTGCTCGGCGCGGCGCTGATCGGCTGGCTGGCGGGGCGCGCGGGCAGTCTGGCCTTTGCCGGCGGCGGCGGACATGGCGCGGCAGGCGCGGGCGTGACCGATGCCGATACGTTGCTGGGCGAGGGGCTGCCCGAACATGCCCGGCCGCGCTGGCAGGGCGTGGTGTTCGACGTCGTCCTCTGGCTGATCCTGTGGCTCGCGCCGATCGTTGCACTGCTCGTCGTGCTCGGCCCGGATCATGTGTTCAGCCAGATCGCGTTGTTCTTCGCCAAGATGGCGATGGTGACGTTCGGCGGCGCCTATGCCGTGCTCGCCTATGTCGCGCAGCAGGCGGTCGAGAATTACGGCTGGCTCAGCCCGCAGGAGATGCTCGACGGGCTCGGCATGGCGGAGACCACGCCTGGGCCGCTGATCATGGTGCTGCAGTTCGTCGGCTTCCTCGGCGCGTATCGCGACCCGGGCATGCTTTCACCGCTCTGGGCGGGGACGCTGGGCGGATTGCTTGCCACCTGGGTGACCTTCGCGCCGTGCTTCCTGTGGATCTTCCTCGGCGCGCCGTTCATCGAGCGGATGCGCGGCAATGCGGCGCTTGCGGGTGCGCTGTCGGCGATCACCGCGGCGGTAGTGGGCGTGGTGCTCAACCTCGCTTTGTGGTTCGCGATCCATGCGGTGTTCCGGCGGGTGACGCCGGTGGAGGCGGGGCCGGTCAAGTTCGACTTGCCAGTGCTCGCCAGTATCGATCCGTGGACCGCGTTGCTGACGCTCGCTGCGATCGTCGCGGTGTTCCGCTTCCGGATCGGCACCTTCACCGTGCTCGCGGCGGCTGCCGTAGCGGGGATCGCGCTGCGGTTCGCCGGACTGGCGTGATCGGTCAGCCGAACAGGCTGCCGTCGGCGACCTCGCTATGCTCCACCTCGCGCGGCCGCTCGAGCAGGAAGCGGTCGTCCTCGGGATAGTAGCGGGCGGTGGCGATGTCCGCGCCGGCAAAGGCGCGGATGTCGTCGAGGGTGCGCCACCAGCTCAGCGTCACCACCTCGCTGGTGCCGTCGCCGAGATCGCGGAACAGCATCTGCCAGCCGAGATTGCCGGGCGTGGCGGTGTAGTCGCTCCCGCCCGTCCCGGCGATATAGGCGCGATAGGCCTCGCGCTCGGCAGTGCGGATGACGCCGCGCCAGCGCCGCAGGATCACGCCCTGCGGCTCGCGATGTGGCGGTCGATGACGCTTTCGAGCACGGTCAGCGGGACGCTGCCGCCGAGCACCACCGCGTCGTTGAACGCCTTGAAGTCGTAGCGCGGGCCGAGCGCCTTCTGCGTCTTGGTGCGCAGCGTGTTGATCTCGGTATGGCCGAGCTTGTAGCCGCACGCCTGGCCGGGCCAGGAGCAATAGCGGTCGACTTCGCCGCTGACCTCCTCGACCGACGAACCGTTGGCGGTGGCGAACCATTCGATCGCCTGGCTGCGGGTCCATTTCTTGGCGTGGAGGCCGGTGTCGACCACCAGCCGGCAGGCGCGGAAGGCGAGGGACTGGAGATAGCCTAGGCGACCGATGGGGTCTTCGTCATAGGCGCCGAGCTCGGCGCCGAGCTGCTCGGCATAGAGCGCCCAGCCCTCGGTATAGGCGTTGAACGACAGCAGCGAGCGGACCAGCGGCAGCTTGAAGGTATATTCGCCCTGCCAGGCGTGCCCCGGAATGCCCTCGTGATAGGCGAGCGTCGGCAGGCTGAAGCGCGAGTGCAACAGCGTGGTGCGCAGGTTGAGCCACACCCGGCCCGGCACCGTGCCGTCGATCGACCCCGCGCCGCCATAGGCGCCCGGTGCGCCCGGCTCCTCGGCCAGCGGGAGCCGCTTTACCTCGACATTGCCCTTGACCAGGGTGTGGAACGCGCGCGGCATCCGGCTGCGCATGTCCATGATCCGGCCGGTCATGAACTTGAGGATCTCGGCACGCCCCGCGTCATTGTCGGGGAACAGGAAGCGCGGGTCCTTGCCCAAAGCCGTCATCCGCGCGCCCACCGTGCCCTGGGTGAAGCCCTGCTTCCTGAGGATCACGTCCATCTCGGCCTGGAGCGCCTTCAGCTCCTCCTGGCCGGTCTTGTGCACCTCGTCCGGCGTCATCGTCGTGGTGGTGCCAGCGCGTAGCGCCCAGGCGTAGTATGCCTCGCCGTCGGGGAATTTCCACACGCCCGCATGCGAGGTCGCCTTGGTGCGGTGGCGCTTGAGCTCCTCGATCTGGCGGTCGAGCGCGGGGGCGATTCTGCCCGCGGCGATCCGCGCCGCTTCCGCGGCCTGGCTGCCGGTGACCGACGGCTTGCCGGTGTAGTTGGTCACCAGCTCCCACTTGCCGGCATCGGTGCCGCGGGTCAGCGCGATCTGCTTCAGGCATTTGTCGAGCAGGAAATCGGGCGCGATCACGCCCTTGTCATAGGCGACCTTGAGCCGCTCGGTCTCGCCGTCGAGCAGGCCGGCATATTGGTCGAAGCGCGCGAGCCAGCTCGCCGCATCGGCCGCGTTCTCGACCTTGTGCTCGGTGTCGAGGAAGCGCGGGATGTCGAGATAGCCGCCGACATTCTGCACCACGACATAGGGCGAATTGCGCCACCCGCCGACCGCGACGTCGCCATAGGGAAAGGCGAAGCCGTCGAGCGCGTTCCTGAACGCGGTGGTGACCGCATCGACATTGGTGCGCATCACCGGGCTGAGGCCCTTGGGGTCGAGCGCCTTCAGTTCCGCGACGCGCTTGCGCAGCCCCTCGGCGACGCGCGCCTTGCCGGCGATGCTGCGATCCTCGAGCTTCGAGCGCAGATGCGCGCGCTCGCCCTTGTCGATGCCAAGGCTGGTCGCGCTCTCGGGGCCATTCTCGAGCAGCTGCTCGGCGGTGGCGGTGAGCAGCTTGTCCGCCGCCGCATCGCCCGCCGCCGCGGCCTGGCCACGCGCGAAGGCGGGGAGCGCGGGCAGCGTCGCGAGCGTGGCGGTGGTGGCGAGGAACTGGCGGCGAGTGGTGCGCATGGGGTCTCCGGGAAACGGGGAGGGTGGTTACGCGCGAGACCTTAGCGCGGCGGATTGGAAGCGCCACCCCGGTTTGCCTGATCCGCGGGGGAACGGCTCAGACGGCTTCGAGCACCATGTTGAAGGGCCCTTCGGTGGCGCGCCGGACCCGTTCGAAACCCGCCTCACGGACGATTTGCGCGAGCTTGGCCTCGCCGGCCTGCGCGCCCAGGCCCTCGCCCACTTCCTGATCCAGCGAGGTCGGGACGCAGATCATCGTCGATGCATTGTAGTAGAGCCGCCCGACCGGATTGAAATTCTGCTCGGGGCTGTCGCCGGCGATCGGTTCGACGATCATCCAGGTGCCGCCCGGCGCCAGGATGCTGCGCATATGCGCGGCGCACCCGCGCGGATCGCCCATGTCGTGCAGGCAGTCGTACATGGTGACGAGATCGAAGCCGCCGTCCGCGATCTCCTTCGCGGCCGCGACCTCGAAGCGCACACGATCGCCGAGGCCATGCGCCTCG
The DNA here is from genome assembly GCF_026107375.2 of Sphingomonas sp. BT-65. Lineage (NCBI taxonomy): Bacteria > Pseudomonadati > Pseudomonadota > Alphaproteobacteria > Sphingomonadales > Sphingomonadaceae > Sphingomonas > Sphingomonas sp. BT-65. Next base: position 1,313,628 of record NZ_JAPCIA010000001.1, on the reverse strand, counting down.
GCATGGCGGCGCGCCTCCTCGATCGACGGCGCGTGGAAGTCGTAGCCGGTGAACTCGCTCTCCGGATAAGCCTCCGCCATCAGCAGGGTGGAAAAGCCTACGCCGCAGCCGACATCGGCCACCTTCGCCCCGCCGCGCAGCCTGGCCTCGACCCCGTCCAGCGCGGGAATCCACGCCTGCACGATGTTGTTCACATAGCCTGGCCGAAAAAAAGCGCCCGTCGCGCAGAACAGGCAGCCGGCATGATCGCCCCAGCGCACGCCGGTGCCGTGGCGGAAGCATTCCTCGACCTTCGGTTCCGCCTCGATCATCGCGGCGACCAGCTCGAACGCGCCGGCCAGATAGACGGGGCTGTCCTGGTTCACGAACACCATCGCCTGCTCGGGCGACAGGCTGAAACGATCGGTCGCAGGATCGAAATCGACATAGCCGTTTGCCGTCTGCGCCAGCGCCCATTCGCGCACATAGCGCTCGTGAAGCCCGCCTGCGCGCTCGGCGAGTTCAGCTGCGGTGGCGGGGGACTGCGCGAGCGCCTCGAACAGCCCCGACCGGAGGCCGATGCGCACCGTTGGCACGCTCATCGCGCCGCCGAGATCTCCCAGCATCTTGCCGATGAACGTGTGAAGCTTTGCTTCGTCGATCGCTGCGGGCATGTCGTTCCTCCATCCAAAGATGGATGCGACCCTTTGCCCCCTGCTCGCGACGGATCATAGCATGTCAGCAGCCTTCCTGCGACGCGCTTCGATCAGGTGTCGCCGATCGCCTTCACCGCCTCGACCACCACCACGCCGCCGCGCACGCCCGCGATCCGCGCCTTCTCGCCGACAGCAAGGTCAGGCCCCTCCGCCGGCCATTCGCCGTCGCCGACGCGCACCCGGCCGGTGCCGCCGGTGATCGGCTCGACCACCGTCACCGTCTGGCCGATCATCCGCGCGGCGCGGTTGTTGAGGTCGGGATCGCTGCTCGGTACGGGATTGGCGCCGTACCAGCGCTTGCCGACCAGCACGAACACCATCGACCAGGCCGCGAAGCTCACCAGCTGGCCGACCATCCCCAATTCGGGGAACAGCAACGCGAGCACCCCGGTGATCGCCGCGCCCATCGCGATGAAGGTCAGGTACACGCCCGGCAGCATCAGCTCGGCGATCGCGAGGATCGCGGCGAGGATCAGCCAGACGAAACCGCCCTGTTCGGCCCAGTTCATTCGCCGTCCTTCTCCACGAAGGGCGACTGGCGCACGCGGGCGGGCGGGGCAGGCGGCGCGGCGGGCGGCTGGATCTTGCCGAGCGCGTCCCTGGCGAGCTCGCCGATCCCGCCCAGCGTGCCGATCAGCTGAGTCGCCTCGACCGGGAACAGGATCGTCTTGGCATTGGGCGAGGTCGCGAACTTGCCGACCGCCTCGACATATTTCTGCGCGATGAAATAGTTGAGCGAGGCCGCGGAGCCGGATTCAACCGCCTGGCTGACCAGCTCGGTTGCCTTGGCCTCGGCCTCCGCCGCGCGCTCGCGCGCCTCGGCGTCGCGGAACGCCGATTCCTTGCGGCCCTCAGCCTCGAGGATGCGCGCCTGCTTCTGGCCCTCGGCGCGCAGGATCTCTGAAGCGCGCGAACCTTCGGCCTCGAGGATGTTGGCGCGCTTTTCGCGCTCCGCCTTCATCTGGCGGCCCATCGCGTTGACGATGTCGGCGGGCGGGCGGATGTCCTTGATCTCGACACGGGTGATCTTGACGCCCCATGGCGTGGTCGCGTGATCGACCACCGAGAGCAATCGCGCGTTGATCTCGTCGCGCTTCGACAGCGTCTCGTCGAGGTCCATCGAGCCCATCACGGTGCGCAGGTTGGTGGTCGTCAGCTGGAGCAGCGCGACATAGAGGTCACTCACCTCATATGCGGCCTTGGCAGCGTCGAGCACCTGGAAGAACACCACGCCGTCGGTGGAGATCATCGCATTGTCCTTGGTGATGATCTCCTGCCCGGGGATGTCGATCACCTGCTCCATCATGTTCACGCGGCGGCCGACGCGGTAGAAGAAGGCCGGGTAGAGGTTGAACCCGGGCTTCGCGACGGTGGTGAAGCGGCCGAAATGCTCGATCGTGTACTCATAGCCCTGGCGCACGATCTTGATGCTGGAGAACAGGTACATCAGCACCAGCAACACGCCGACGAAAAAGGCACCTACGGTCAGTTCCATCTCGACTCCCCCGGTTTCAGGGCCTCGCAAAGGCCGCCGGATGCTAGCATAGAGCGGGCATGAGCACAGTCCATTACATCGCGCCGCGCACCGCGCTGTTCCTGCCCGCATCGAACGCGCGGGCGATCGAGAAGGCGCGGACCCTCGCCGCCGACATGGTGATCCTCGACCTTGAGGATGCGGTGAAGGCCGAGGACAAGGAGCGCGCGCGAGAGGCGGCGAAGACCGCCGAGGGCTTTGGTGGCCGCCCGTTCGGCATCCGCGTGAACCCGGACGACAGCGAGCATTGGAAGAAGGACCTCAAGGCGGTGAAGAAATCCGCCGCCACCCACGTGATCGTGCCCAAGGTCGAGAAGCCCGAGACGATCGTCTATGCCGCCGCCTATGCCGACCGGCCGGTGCTGGCGATGATCGAGACCGCGGCGGGGGTGATGAATGTCGGCCCGATCGCATCGGCAAGCGGCTGGGGCGTCGAGATGGCGGGGCTGATCGCGGGTACCAACGATCTCGCGGCCTCGCTCAAGCTTCCTCCGGCAGCAGGACGCGCGCAGATTCAGCTCGCGCTCCAGCTCATCGTGCTCGCCGCGCGCGGGCGCGAGATCTGGGCGATCGACGGCGTGTTCAACAAGCTCGACGATCCCGAGGGACTGGCCGCCGAGGCCGCCGAGGGCCGCCTGCTCGGCTTCGACGGCAAGAGCCTGATCCATCCCAACCAGATCGACATCGCCCGCGCGGCGTTCGCTCCCAGCGAAGCCGAGCTGGAGGAAGCGCGCGCGCTGATCGCCGCGGCTTCGGGTGGCGCCGAGCGCTACAAGGACCGGCTGGTCGAGGATCTGCATGTCGAGCAGGCCAAGCTGCTGCTGGCGCGTAACGCTACCTAATTCCTCCCCGGTACGGGGAGGGGGACCGCCAAAGGCGGTGGAGGGGCCGCCCCGCAGAGGGCGGGGAACCTCGCAGCAAACACCGCCGTCTTCGCGGCGGCCCCTCCGTCACCGCTTCGCGGTGCCACCTCCCCATCGGGGGAGGACTTGGTACACCCCCTAGCGCGCATCGGTATCCACGGTTACATGGGCCGCCAACTTCCGACTCAGGACATTGGCGCACGCATGGACATTCCCCTCGGCCTCACCTTCGACGACGTCCTTCTCTACCCGGGCGAATCCGAGGTGCTGCCGAGCATGGCGGACACCCGAACCCATGTGACGCGCGACCTCGCGCTCAACATCCCGATAATCTCCTCGGCAATGGATACGGTGACCGAGGCGGACATGGCGATCGTCATGGCGCAATTGGGCGGCATCGGCGTGCTCCACCGCAACCTCACGATCGAGGAGCAGGTCGAGGCGGTGCGCGCGGTCAAGCGCTTCGAGAGCGGGATGGTCGTCAACCCGATCACGATGGCGCCGACCGGCACGCTGGCGGAGGCACAGGCGCTGATGGCGCGGCACAAGATCAGCGGTATCCCGATCACCGAACCGAGCGGCAAGCTCGTCGGCATCCTCACCAACCGCGACGTGCGCTTCGCCGAGAACCCGAAGCAGCCGGTCAGCGAGCTGATGACGCACGACAATCTCGCCACGGTCTCCATCGGGGTCGGGCAGGACGAGGCGCGGCGGCTGCTCCACCAGCGGCGGATCGAGAAATTGCTGGTGGTCGACGCCGATTATCGCTGCGTCGGCCTGATCACGGTCAAGGACATCGAAAAGGCGGTGAACTATCCCGAGGCGACCAAGGACGGCGCCGGCCGCCTGTGCGTCGCCGCCGCGACCACCGTGGGCGACATGGGCTTCGAGCGCACCGAGGCGCTGGTCGATGCCGAGGTCGATCTGATCGTGATCGACACCGCGCACGGCCACAACAAGGACGTCGCGCGCGCGGTCGAGCGGGTGAAGAAGCTCTCCAACCGTGTGCAGGTCGTCGCCGGCAATGTCGCGACGGGCGAGGCGACCAAGGCGCTGATCGGCGCGGGCGCGGACGGGGTGAAGGTCGGCATCGGCCCGGGCTCGATCTGCACCACGCGCGTCGTCGCGGGCGTCGGCGTGCCGCAGCTGACGGCGGTGATGGACAGCGCCAACGAAGCCGCCAAGTCGGGCGTGCCGGTGATCGCCGATGGCGGCCTGCGCACCTCGGGCGACCTTGCCAAGGCGCTGGCGGCGGGCGCCTCGACCTGCATGGTCGGCTCGCTGCTCGCGGGCACCGAGGAAGCGCCGGGCGAGACCTTCCTGTATCAGGGCCGCTCGTACAAATCGTACCGTGGCATGGGGTCCGTCGGCGCGATGGGCCGCGGCTCGGCCGACCGCTATTTCCAGGGCGACATCAAGGATCAACTCAAGCTCGTTCCCGAGGGGATTGAGGGCCAAGTGGCGTTCAAGGGTCCGGCCAAGGATGTGATCCACCAGCTGGTCGGCGGCATCAAGGCGGCAATGGGTTACACCGGCGCTGCGACGATCCCGGATCTGCAGAAAAAGGGCCGCTTCGTGCGCATCACCGGCGCGGGCCTGCGCGAAAGCCATGTCCATGACGTGACGATCACGCGTGAGGCGCCGAACTACCCGACCCGCTAGGACCGGGCATTCACGGCGCGACCCGGACCAGCCGGTCAGGTCTTCAGCGTCGTCATCGCGACTGGCTTGCCCTTAAGCGACGGGTTCGATGCGTTCAGCTTGGGCTCTTTGGTCGCCTTGGGCTTGCGCGCTTCGCGGCTCGATTTTCTCTGACCCTTGGCCATCACGATCTCCTGTAGACGGTTGTTCGTTTGGTTGCCGGGATTTCGCCCGGCCTATTTCGACTTCCTGCCCTTGCGCGCCGCATAACGGGCGTCACGAGCGGCCTTGCGATCCGCATCGGTCGGCGCGGCTTCATCGGCCTGCGCGTCCGCCGTAGCGGATGCCGCGACCGCGTCGGCACGCTTCCTGGCGGCTGCGTCTTCCTTGGCGAGCCGGCCGGCGGCGCGCTTCTCGGCCGCAGCCGTTTCGCGCGCGAGCGTCCGCGCGGCGCGTGCCGCTTGCTCGGCTTCGTCGATGGGTGGCTTCGTCTTCAGCCGTTCCAGCGCCGCGGCCTTGGCCTTTGCGGCAAGCGCCACGCGCTCCTGGAAACCGGGTTCCCGATATGCTGCCATGCGTCGTTCCGGTTCTACTGCCGGCCCATCCGGGTCGGGAAGCGGGTCGCGACGCCCTTGATCACCTTCGAGCCATAGGCCTTGGCGACGCGCGCGGTATCGTCGGCGTTGTTCATCACGACGCGCGTGCCGCCCGACTGCAGGGTCTCGATCGCGCTGATCGGAATCTTGTGCTTCGCGCAGGCGGCGACGACATGTTCTTGCGTCGCATTGATGTTGAGTGCTCTGGACATGGGATCTCCATTCGCGAGAGGTGAGGGGCGCCCGTTCGAGCGCCCCTCGACCGGTTCAGGTCAGGCGGACTGGAGATTGACGGCCGAGGTCTTGCCGCGGTTGTCGGTCTCGAGCTCGTAGGTCACGCGCTGGTCCTTATCGAGCGTGCGCATGCCAGCGCGCTCGACTGCCGAGATATGGACGAAGGCATCGCCGCCGCCGCCTTCGGGCGCGATGAAGCCGAAGCCTTTGTCAGGGTTGAAGAATTTTACGGTTCCGGTGATCATGATGGGGTTCCTTTGTCCCATGGGGGCGGGCATGCGCCAAAGCAGCGCATCCCGGCTTCGGTGAGGCTAGAAAGGGACAAGGGGGAGCCAAGGCGGCCCGATATCCGTCGCAGGCGACGTCAGCGCAGATTGTATAGCACATAATCATTTGAAATAAAAACCGCCCGGCGCAGAAATCGAAATTCGTCAGAACCTGCTCAGGTGAATGGCGATAATTGCGAAATATGATTGGTAGATTTTTCGGGGATCGGATTCGCGGGCGCTAAATATTATCGAGGGACGAAAGCGTGAGGGCTCAGCAAGTGCTGGTCGCGAGATTCCTTGCCTGGCGGACGCTGCTGCGCCGCGACCATAGCACCATCGCAAGGCCCGCCGCCGAGGTCGCCGCGCCCGCCAGCGCCACTGCGGGGTAGCCGAGCCCGCCCGCGATCACCGCGCCGCCCAGCGCCGCGCCGATCGCGTTGCCAAGGTTGAACGCGCCGATATTGACCGAGGAGGCGAGGTTGGGCGCGTCCGCCGCGGCCGCCATCACCCGCACCTGCAGCGGCGGCACCAGCGCGAAGCTCGCCACGCCCCACAGGAACACCAGCACCGCCACCGGCGCATGGAACGGCATCACCAGCGCGAAGGCGACCAGGATCGCGGCGAGCGAGCCGAGCGTCACGATCAGCGTGCGGTCGACCGACTTGTCGGCGAACTTGCCGCCCAGCCAGTTGCCCACGGTCAGCCCGACGCCATAAGTCACCAGCATCGCCGTCACGAACGCCAGCGAGGCGTTGGTCTGCGTCTGCAGGATCGGCGTGATGTACGTGAATACGGTGAACATCGCGCTCGACCCGATCACGGTGAGCCCGAGCGCGCCGAGCACCGGACCGCGGGTGAGCACGCGCAGCTCGTCGGCAATGTTGCCGCCTTCGGGCGCGGGCATCGCCGGCAGGGTTAGCCGCAGCGCCGCCATCGTCACCACGCCGAGCCCGGCAATGCCCCAGAAGGACGCGCGCCAGCCAAGATGCTCGCCCGCCCAGGTGGCGAGCGGAACGCCGACGATCGTCGCGATCGTCAGCCCCATGAACATCGCCGCCACCGCCGCGGCCCGGCGCTCGGGCGGCACCAGGCTCGCTGCGACGATCGACCCGACGCCGAAGAACGCGCCATGGTTGAGCGAGGTGAGGATGCGCGCCGCGAGCAGCATGCCGTAGCCATCGGCGACCGCCGACAGCAGGTTGCCAAGCGTGAAGATCGCGGCGAGGCCGATCAGCAGCGTCCGCCGCGGCACGCGTCCGGTGGTCAGCGTCATGAGCGGCGCGCCGATCAGCACGCCCAGCGCATAGGCGCTGACCAGCAGCCCGGCGGCGGGGATCGATACGCCGAGATCATTGGCGATCACGGGCAGCAGGCCCATCGGCGCGAATTCGGTCACGCCGATGCCGAAGGCGCCCGCGGCGAGCGCGAGCAACGGGGGATTGAGCTTCATTGGGTTGCTCCGGATCAGACCAGCGGCGGATTGAGGCGGGCAAAGCCCTCCTGCTGCCGGTAGGGCGTGTGGGGGTAAGGCGGCAGCACGTCGCTCGCCGCATCGAGCGCGGCGACCTGCTCGGGCGTCAGCGACCAGCCGACCGCGCCGAGATTCTGCCGCAGCTGCTCCTCGTTGCGCGCGCCGATGATGACCGACGACACGGTCGGGCGCTGGAGCAGCCAGTTGATCGCGACTTGCGGCACGGTCTTGCCCGTCTCCCCGGCCACCGCCTCGATCGCGTCGATCACCTTGTAGAGATGCTCCTCGCTCACCGGCGGCGCGAACTGCTCGGTGTCGTGCAGCCGGCTGCCCTCGGGCACCGGGCGGTTGCGACCGATCTTGCCGGTCAAGCGGCCCCAGCCGAGCGGGCTCCACACCAAAGCGCCCACACCCTGGTCGGCGGCGAGCGGCATCAGGTCGGCCTCATAGGCGCGGCCGATCAGCGAATAATAGACCTGGTGCGCCACGAAGCGCGGCCAGCCGTGCCGGTCCGCGGCGGCGAGCGCCTTCATCAGCTGCCAGCCGGGATAGTTGGAGACGCCGGCATAGCGCAGCTTGCCCTGGGCGATCAGCATGTCGAGCGTCTCCAGCAGCTCCTCGACCGGGGTGTGCGCGTCGAGTGCATGGAGCTGGAGCAGGTCGATATGGTCGGTGCCGAGCCGCTTGAGCGACGCCTCGACCGCGGCGATCAGCCGCGAACGGGAGACGCCCCAGTCTGTGGGCCCGTCGCCCATCGGCAGCCCGGTCTTGGTCGAGATCAGCACCTGGTCGCGCCGGCCCTTGATCGCCTCGCCCAGCACCTCCTCCGACGCGCCGTTCGAATAGACGTCGGCGGTGTCGAACAGGTTCACCCCGGCGTCGAGGCAGATGTCCACCAGCCGCCGTGCTTCGGCTGCGTCGCTGGTGCCCCACGCCCCGAACAGCGGCCCGGTACCGCCGAAGGTGCCGGTGCCGAAGCTCAGCACCGGCACGCGCAGTCCCGATGCGCCCAATTGCCGATATTCCATCGCGATACTCCCTGATAAGCGTTAGACGCACAGATGGACGGCCGCCCTCGCACCTTGTAGGGCGTGGCGAAGCGAAGGATTTTTGCCGTGGACGCAAAACTGGAGATCGGTGCCGATCGCGCCCGCTCGCTCGAGATCTTCGCCGCGGTGGCCGCACAGGGCAGTTTCTCGGCCGCCGGGCGTCTCCTCGGCCTGACCCCTTCGGCGGTGAGCCGCACCGTCGACCGGATCGAGGCGCGGCTCGGCGTGCGCCTGTTGTTGCGCACCACCCGCGCGCTCACCCTCACCGCCGAGGGGCAGGCCTATCTCGCCGCCGCGCGCCGCATCCTCACCGATCTCGACGATGCCGAGCAGCAGATCGCCGATCAGGGCGCCCCGCGCGGCCGGCTGCGGGTCAGCGCCGCGCTGTCGCACGGGCGGCTGTGCATCGTTCCGCTGCTCGGCGATTTCGTGCGGGCCTATCCCCATATCCTCGTCGACATCAGCCTCAGCGATTCGATCGTCGACGTCGCCGCGGGGCAGGCCGATGTCGCGATCCGCTTCGGGCCGCTCGCCGATAGCGGCCTCACCGCGCGCAAGCTGGGGGAGAACGGCCGGGTGATCGTCGCGTCACCCGAATATCTCGCGCGGCACGGCACGCCGCGCGTACCCGCCGACCTGCACAACCATAACTGCCTCAACTTCAACTTCCGCCGCGCCGAGCCGGTTTGGCCGTTCTGCGACGGCGCCAGCGACTATGCGATGACCGTCACCGGCAGCATCGAGGCGAACAATGGCGAGACGCTGGGCCAGCTCGCCGCCGCCGGGGTCGGCGTCACCCGGGTCGGCGCGTTCAGCGTGGTCGACGAGATTGCCGATGGCCGCCTCGTCCCGCTGCTCGAGGAATTCAACCCGGGCGATGTCGAGGTGATCCACGCCGTGTTCGTCGGCGGCGCCAACACGCCGGCGCGCGTCCGCGTCTTTGTCGATTTCCTCGCCGAACGGCTTCGTTAGACAACTTCCCTTATTTTCAACGGACTGGCCGCGCCCAGTGGGAGCGTTCATCGGGCTCATGCGTTGCAGGCCGAACGACAAAGCGCATACGCGCAGAACGGAGCAGGGAGAAACGTGGACAGGGTGCTGGACGAGGGGGGAGGCTGTTTGGAGGGCCGCGCGATCACTCGGTCCGCGGCGCTTTCCCAAAGCCAGACGCAGTTCCGCCTGCTGGTGCAGGGCGTGACCGACTATGCGATCTATATGCTCGATCCCACCGGCGTGGTGTCGAGCTGGAACGCCGGCGCGCAGCGGATCAAGGGTTACACGCCCGAGGAGATCATCGGCCAGCATTTCTCCAATTTCTATACCGAGGAGGATCGCGCTCGCGGCGAGCCCGCGCGCGCGCTCGAGACCGCGCGCAAGCATGGCCGCTTCTCCGCCGAGGGCTGGCGCATGCGCAAGAATGGCAGCCGCTTTCGCGCCAGCGTGGTAATCGACGCGATCAAGGACGACGACGGCAAGCTGATCGGCTTTGCCAAGATCACGCGCGACATCACCGAACGCGACGCGGCGCAGCGCGAGCTCGAAGTCGCGCGCGAGGCGCTGTTCCAGTCGCAGAAGATCGAGGCGATCGGCCAGCTCACCGGGGGCGTCGCGCACGATTTCAACAATCTGCTGATGGCGATCATGAGCGGGCTGACGTTGCTGCGCAAACGCGTGCCGGAGGAACCCCAGGTCATGCGGCTGATCGACAACTCGCTCCAGGCCGCGGAGCGCGGCGCGGCGCTGACCCAGCGCATGCTCGCCTTTGCGCGACGGCAGGAGCTCAAGACTGAGCGGATCGACGTGATGGCGCTGATCGCCGACATGCGCGGGCTGCTCCAGCGCACGATCGGCCCGGCATGGCAGATCGACATCCGCTTCCCCGCCAGCCTCAGTGCGGTCTCCGCCGACGTCAACCAGCTCGAGATGGCGCTGCTCAACCTCGCGGTGAACGCGCGCGACGCGATGCCGGAGGGCGGACGAATCGCGATCGAGGCGGTCGATCAGGACGTGATCGGTACCGTCGGCGAGCTGTCCTCGGGCCGCTATGTCCGCTTGAGCGTGATCGACCGGGGCACCGGCATGGACGCCGAGACGCTGGCGCGCGCGACCGAGCCCTTCTTCACCACCAAGGGCGTGGGCAAGGGCACTGGCCTCGGCCTGTCGATGATCCACGGTTTCGCCAAGCAGAATGGCGGCATGCTCCAGATGGAGAGTGAGCCTGGCCGCGGGACCAGTGCGCATGTCTGGCTCCCTGCCGCAGAGAGTAATGGCGAGCGCGAGATGGCGCCCCCGAGCGATGTCGCGTTCGTGCCGGAGCTGCCGCGGGTCGTGCTGGCGGTGGACGACGATCCGCTGGTGCTGATGAACACCGCCGCCTTGCTCGAGGATCTGGGGCATACCGTGATCGAGGCGGAATCGGGCGTGCGAGCGCTCGAGATCCTGCGCGAGCGGGAGGATATCGCGCTGTTGATCACCGATCAGGCGATGCCGGTGATGACCGGCAGCCAGCTCATTGCCGCGGCGCGCGAGCTGCGGCCCGGCATGCCCGTCATCCTCGCCACCGGCTATGGCGAAACTCCCGCGGATGCGGCTTCGCGCGTGACCCGGCTCAACAAGCCCTTCACCCAGGCCGATCTCAATCGCGCGGTTTCCGAGACGGTGATGGAGCTGTCCTGACGCGGTTCAGGGCGCGCCGCGCCGACATGTTTTGGACGCATTGGCTGCGTATCCGCACGGTCCCGGCGCTGGATTGATCTCCCGCGCGGTTCTGCACGAGGTTCATTGTCCGAGCCGGCCCCCTCTGCATCGCCTTTGCGCGACCGGCTTCGCGAGCGGTTCGGACCACGGGCGCGCGGGTTCGCGCTTGCGCTGCTGGTCGAGGCGCTAGTCGTGCTGATGCTGTTCACCCTCGCGCCCAATTTGCGCCCGCGCGAGGAAAAGACGGTGGACATGGCGACGTTCGGCGTCAGCCCCGAGCCTGAGCCGGACACCGAGGCGGAAAACCCCGCGCCTAGCGCCGCGCCGAACCCCCGCGTGCAGCCGAGCGAGACGACGCCCGATCCAGCTCCGCCCGTGCCGCAGCCGCCGGCACCGCTGCCCGAGCCGTCGCCGCCAGTGATGCTCGACATCCCCCTCAGCCGCATGCCCGACATCGCCGCGCTCCCGCGCAGCGCCACGCCCGCCGCGCCGCGCCGGGCTGCCGCGGGCCCGCCCAATCTCGCCAGCCTCCCCGGCGACACGCAGCGGGTCGAGGGCAGGGGGCCGCGTGGTGAGCCGCTCTATGCCGCTTCCTGGTATCGCGAGCCCTATGACAGCGAGCTTAGGGGCTATCTCTCCACCGCGAGCGGGCCAGGCTGGGGGATGATCGCGTGCCGCACCGTGCCCGATTTCCGCGTCCAGGATTGCGTGCTGGTCGACGAATATCCCGAGGGCTCGCACATCGCTCGCGCTGCGCTAGCCGCCGCGTGGCAGTTCCGCGTCCGGCCGCCGCGCCTCGGCGGACAGCTCAAATATGGCGAGTGGGTGCGGATCAAGATCGATTATGAGATCAGGCGTCAGCCGCCGCCTCCCTGAGGTCGCGCGCGGCGAGCCACGCCCGCACCGCCACCGCCGCGACGGCGAGCGCCGCGATCGCTTCCAGCGCCGGAAAGGCGAAGGGCAGGGCGACGATCGCCGCGGCGAACAGCGGCAGCACCCAGCGCGCTGCGCCGTGCAGCTCGAACCGGTCGCGCACCAGCCACAGGCTGAGCAAGTAGATGCCGAGCGGCACCGCGACCGCGAGATCGCCGGCGCGCAGGCTCAACCTGGCATGGCCGGTGAGGATCTCGACCAGCACGGCAAAGCCTGCGCCGACCGCGGCACCCGAGGCGAACACGATCAGATGGCCATAGCCCCATTGCAGCGACCGGCTCAGCCGGTTGCTCGACAGCTGCGGCTCGCGCGCGAAATAGAGCCACCACATCGCGAAGGCGATGACGAGCGCGGAGAGGGCAGTATGCGCCAGCCGCATGTCGAAGCTGCCGTCCCATGCCTTTTCGAGCGCGAGCGTGGCCGCGAGCAGCACCTCGCCGAGCACGATGATCATGAGCAGACCGTAGCGCTCGACGATATGGTGGCGGTGCCACGGCGTCTCCGCCGCGCGCTCGGCGATGGCGGGCACCGAAAGCTCAATCACCCAGCCCAGCAGAATCAACGGCAGGAGCGCCGGTGACTGCGGAGGCAGGCTGAAATAGAGTCCGGCCCAGTAGAGCTGCGCCAGCGCGATTCCGCCCGCGTAGCGCAAGGCGCCGGCCCGGCGCGGCGGGTCGTTCCAGGCGGCGCGCAGCCACATGGCGATCATGCCGAGCCGCATTACGGCATAGCCGCCCACCACCAGGCTGAAGTCGAGCTTGGCGGCGAAGCGCTCGATGCCCGCCGCGAGCAGCAGCGCGCCGCCCATGATCAGCATCGTCAGCAGGCGCGTGATCGCGTCGTCATTGTCATAGGCCGAGGCGAACCAGGTATAGTTCATCCACGCCCACCAGATCGCGAAGAAGGTCACCGCATAGCCGATGATCCCGTCGGCGGCATGATCCGCCGCGATCGCGTGGTGCAGCGCGGCGGCCGCGGCCGCGATGGCGATCACCGTCACGAGGTCGAACAGCAGCTCCAGGGGCGTCGCGACGCGGTGCGGTTCGTGCGGGTCGCGCGGTGCCATCGGCCGGATCGCTGCGTGCCCCGTCATTCCTGCCCCCTTCCAATGTTGGAACCCATCTGCTTTGCCATTCGGGTGATCCGTTTCGAACCCGCCCTTCCGCTTCCCCGCGCGCTTGCCGTCAACACACGCGCAAAATGTCAACTTCGTCAACCTGGGCGTCAACCATGACCCCCGCCGCGCGCACCCAGACGGCGATCGAGCTGCTCGACCAGATCATCGCCGCCGCACGCGATGCGGGGGCCTCGGCTGACGTGCTGATCCAGCGCGGGTTCGCCGCGCGCCGCTATGCCGGATCGAAGGACCGCCGCGCGATCCGCAACTTGGTGTACGACGCGATCCGGCTGTGCGGCGAGCGGCCCGAATCCGGCCGCGCCGCGATGCTCGCGCTGGCGAAGCGCGATCCGGAGCTGGCGGCGACCTTCGACGGCTCGCCCTATGGCCCTGCGCCGATCGGCGACGAACCGGCCGCGGAGCCCGGTGTCGCGCCCGCCTGGCTGCTCGACGCGCTTGGCGGGTCGGGAATCGACGCAGATCAGGCGGCGGCGCTGCTCGACCGCGCATCGCTCGACCTGCGCGTCAACACGCTCAAGGCGGATGTCGCGCAGGTCCGCGCGGCCTTGCCCGAGGCCGTGCCGGTCGAAGGCGTGCCCGCCGTGCTGCGGCTGCCGCCCGATACGCCGGTCGAGAAGAGCCAGCCCTGGCTCGACGGCTGGATCGAAGTGCAGGATGCGGGCAGCCAGCTCGTCGCCATGGCCGCTGACGCGCAGCCCGGCATGCGCGTCGTGGACCTCTGTGCGGGCGGGGGCGGCAAGACGCTGGCGCTGGCCGCGGCGATGGACAATCGCGGCGCGCTGCTCGCCACCGATGCCGACCGGGCGCGGCTGTCCCGGCTGATGCCGCGCGCCGAGCGCGCCAACGCAACGATCGTCGAGACGCGGCTGCTCGATCCCGGCCGCGAAGCCGAGCCGCTGGCGGACTGGGTGGGCAGCGCGGACGTCGTGCTGATCGATGCGCCCTGCTCGGGCACCGGCACCTGGCGGCGCAATCCCGAGGCGCGCTGGCGGCTCAGCCCGGCGCGGCTCGCCAAACTCGCCGAGACCCAGAGGCGGCTGCTCGATGTCGGCGCTGCGCTGGTCAGGCCGGGCGGCGCGCTGGTGCACATCGTCTGCTCGCTGCTCGACGCTGAGGGGGTGGAGCAGGCCAAGGCGTTCCTCACCCGCCACCCGGATTGGGCAGCCGCGCCGCTTGCGCTTCCCGCCGGAACCCCGCATGGACCGGGGATGCGCCTCACCCCGCTGTCCCACTCCACCGACGGCTTTTTTGTCGCGAAGCTGGTGCGCACGTGTTAGCGCTGCGCATTCCACGTCCGGAGACCGTCATGCGTATCACCCTCGTGTCCGCCGCCGCAGCGCTTGCGTTGCTCAGCGTGTCGACCTCGCTCTACGGCCAGCGCGCCGACGACCAGATCGATGCGCGATCGGTGGCGCTGCTCGAGCGCGGCAAGGCGGCGAAGGCGGCGGGCAATCTCGACGGCGCCAACGACCTGATCGAAAGCGCGCTCGCGGTCGACCCGCGCAACCGCCAAGCCTATCTCGTGCTGGCCGAAGTCGCGCGCACGCAGGGCCTGCCGGGCAAGGCGATCCGCTTCTACCGCGAGGCACTGACGCTCGAGCCCAACGACGTCGCCGCGCTGCGCGGGCAGGGCGAGGCGATGGTGCAGAAGGGCGCGATCGAGCGTGCCAAGGAGAATCTCGCGCGGGTGAAGACGCTGTGCGGCGCCAGCTGCGCCGACGCGACCCAGCTCGCCGCGGTGATCGCCAAGGGTCCGCCGGCGACGGCGACCGCGAGCGCGAGCGCGCAAGTTGTGCCGCCGCCCAAGGTCGAAACGAAGAAGAACTAAGCCGAGAGCGTCCGCGCCAGCGCGACGAACTCGTCGACGCTGACCGTTTCGGCGCGGCGCGTGGGATCGATCCCGATCCCCTCGGCGGCCTCGACCGCGCCGGACACGGCCTTGAGGCTCTGGCGCAGCATCTTGCGGCGTTGCCCGAACGCCGCCGCGGTCAGCTTCTCCAGCACCGCGAAGCGAACGCCGGGCGGCTCTTCGCTGGGCACGATATGCACCACTGCCGACATCACCTTGGGCGGCGGGGTGAAGGCAGAGCGGTGGACCGGCATCGCGATCCGGGCCGAGCTGCGCCACTGTGCGAGCACCGCGAGCCGGCCATAGGCATCGGCCCCGGGCGCCGCGACGATCCGCTCGGCGACCTCCTTCTGGAACATCAGCGTGAGGCTCGCCCACCAGGGCTGCCACTTCGCCGACAGCCAGCCGACGGTGAGCGCCGTGCCGACATTATAGGGCAGGTTGGAGGCGATGTGCGGCTTGCCCGCGAACAGCGACGGGGCGTCCACCGCCAGCGCATCGCCCTCGATCACAGTGAGCTTGCCCGGAAACGCCTCGCCCAGCTCGGCCAGCGCGGGGATGCAGCGCCGGTCGCGCTCCACCGCGGTCACCTTCGCGCCGGCTTGGAGCAGCGCGCGGGTGAGGCCGCCGGGGCCGGGTCCGACCTCGAACACCTCCTGCCCGTCGAGATCGCCGGGCACGCGTGCAATGCGGTCGAGCAGCTGCGAATCGAACAGGAAATTCTGCCCCAGCGCCTTGCTGGCGCTCAGCCCATGTTTGCGGATGACTTCACGAAGCGGTGGTAGCGCGGTCACGCGTCGGCCAATGCCCGCTTCTCCGCCGCTTGGCCCGCCATGCGGATCGCGGCGATCATCGCGCCGGGCTCGGCCTGGTCGTGCCCGGCGATGCCGAAAGCGGTGCCGTGATCGGGCGAGGTGCGCAGGATCGGCAGGCCCAAAGTCATGTTGACGCCCTCGTCGAAATGCAGCGTCTTCAAGGGCACCAGCGCCTGGTCGTGGTAGAGGCAGATCGCCGCGTCATAGGTGGCGCGCGCGCGGGTGTGGAACATCGTGTCGGCGGCGAACGGGCCGACCGCGTCGATCCCCTCCTCGCGCAACTGCCGGATCGCGGGTTCGAGGATATCGATCTCCTCGCGCCCGAGCGCGCCGCCCTCGCCGGCATGCGGGTTGAGCCCGGCAAAGGCGAGGCGCGGCGATTCGATCGCGAAATTGCGCGACAGGCTGCGCGCGGTGACTCGCGCCTTGGCCACCACCAGCTCGATCGAGATCGCCTGCGGCACCTCGGCGAGCGCGATGTGGGTGGTCACCGGCACCACGCGCAGCGTCGGCCCGGCGAGCATCATCACGGTGTTCTCGGGCGCGATGCCGCAACGCTCGGCGACGAACTCGGTCTGGCCGGGATGGGTGAAGCCGATGCGGTAGAGCCGCGCCTTGGACACCGGCCCGGTGACCAGCGCGCCCGCCGCGCCGGAGCGGGCGAGCCCGGTGGCAAGCTCGAGGCTGTCGAGGGCGCAGCGCGCGCCGGCATCGTCGGGCTGGCCCGGGACGATCGCCTCGGCGTCCGCGACGACGAGTACCGGCAAGGCCTCGGCGAACACGGCGCGTGCCTCGTCAGGGCTGCCGATCGACGCGACCGGGCCGTCCCACACCGCCGCGACCGCGCGCGGGTCACCCACCGCGAAGAAGGTCGGCAGCGCCTGGAAGTCACGGCTGCGCCACGCCTTGGCAACGATCTCCGGCCCGATCCCGGCGGGATCGCCCATGGCGACCGCAAGGGGGCTAGGGGGCATCGGATCGGCCTTCAGCGATAGTCCACGATCGCGTCGCGGCGCAGGTCGCGGAGCAGGCGCTGGGCACGAAGGTTGGTGCGCTGCTCCTCGATCCCCTCGCGGATCTGGTCGGCGCTGGGCAGCGCGGCGGTCTTGGGATCATCGCGGCCGCACAGCACCAGCGCGCGGACGCCCTCGGTCGGGGTGCCGAACGGCGGGGTCGACTGGCCGACCTGGAGCTTGAGGACGATCTCCTGCAGCTGCGGCGGCAGGTCGCGCGCGCGCACCGAATCATTGTCGACAACTTCGGCGCCCAGCGTCTCCGCCGCCTTGCTCACCGCGCCACAGCCCGCGGTCGATTGCAGCACCTTGGCGAATTCAGCGACCTTTTCCTGCGCCTGCGCCTGCGTGATGCCCGTGGGGAACTTGACGGTCAGCTGGCGCAGGCTGAGCTTGGCGTCGCGCGGATCGGCGGTCAGCACCTGACGCTTGTCGACGAGATAGAGGACCGAGAAGCCGCCCGGCACCTCGATCGGACCGGCGACCTGGCCGACCTGCATCTGCTGCGCCGCCTGGGCGAGCGCCGCCGGAAGCATCGCGGCGCGCACCCAGCCGAGGTCGCCGCCCTGCGAGGCCGTCGTCGCTTCGGAGAAGCGCGCGAAATATTCGAACGGACGGCCCTGCTGCATCTGCTGGATCATCTGCTGCATCGCGCTGAACTTTTCGCCCGACGTCTCCGGGGTCGCCGAGAGGTAGATCTCGCGGAGGTGGAACTCCTCGGTCCCCTTGGCTTCCTCGAGTCGCTGGATGATCGACTGGACCTCTTCCGTGCCGACGTTGATGAACGCGCCGATCTTGCGCTGGATCACGCGCTGCCAGGCGAGCTCGCCTTCGATCTGGCGCTTGAACGAGCGTTCGGACGAGCCGATCTCGCGCAGCCAGGCGCGCATCTGCTCAGGCGTGCGCTGGTAGCGGCTGGAGATCGACGCGAAGCTGCGGTCGATCTGGTCGGCGGGGATGGTGACCTCGTTCGCCTTGGCTTCCTGGATCTGGATCGTCTCGTCGGTCAGCAGGCGCAGCACCTGCAGCCGCAGCCGGTCCTGCTCCTCGGCATTCAGCTTGAGCTGGTTGAGCGCGACGAACAGGTTGAAGCGCTGGTCGACGTCGGTGCGCGTGATGACATAGCCGTTCACGATCGCGGTCGGCTTGCGGATGTTGGGATCGACCTTGCCGAAGATCTGGAGATTCTCGGGCAGATCGAGATTGGCGGCGCTCGAGGGCACCTGGTCGTCGCTCACCGTCTGCGCAGCGATCGCCGCGCTCCCCGCGATACCAAGAACCAGAACCGCCGAACGGCAGAAACCTACGACTTTCGAAGTCATCTTCACCTGTACCTGAAACCAGTTCCCGTCAGCGGGCCGTGGGGCGTTTACTCGCCAATTGTGCCTGAACTGGGGCTTTACCTGTTTTTAGTTGCGGCGCCAGCCCGCTCCCCCACCCGGCCACCCAACGGCAGTATCCTACGGGTGGCCGGGTGGGGGAGCGGGCTGGCGCCGCAATTCAACCTAGCGCCCCAAATTCTTCAATGCCAGCGTCAACAGATAGCTGCTGCCGCGCCGTGCGTCGCCGGTGGTCTGGTAATCGCGCTTCCAGGTGAGGCCGAGGCGCAGGCAATCGTCCTCATATTCGAAGCCGAGGCGATGGCGCACCGGCTCGAACCCGTCGGAGAGCGAGGTCGGGTCCTCCTCGCGGTCGGTGAGGTCGATCACCGCCGAGCCGAACACCGACCAGAAGCGCGCAACCTTCACCCGCGCGCCGACCCGCGCCTCCTCACGGTCCTGGAGATCCTCCAGCGCGAAGCCGATATCGCGGTTGAGCCGCAGATAGCCGATCGTCGCGAAAGTATCGCGCGAGCCCACGGTCGCGTCGATCTCGTTGCGGCGGATCGCGAAATTGTCCTTGTCCAGCCGGTAGCGGTGCGTGAACGACAGGAAGTCGTGATAGCGCACCACGGTGCGGCCGACGATGTCGGAGAGCCGGTCGGTCAGCCCGGTGCCGTCGGGCAGAATCGTCGCGCGCGAATCGAGGCGATAGCTCTGGCCGATATTCGCCTCGACCGAGAGACCGGGCAGGTAGAGCGCATAGTCGAGCCCGAAGGTGAAGCGCGTCGAATCCTCGAACCGGTCGTAGCCGGGGAAGCGGTTGAGTGCGAACAGGTTCGAATCCTCGAGATCGACCGAGCGCGCATCCTCGTTCGGCACGTCGAAATTCTCGAGCCGCGGCGCGGCGACGATCTGGAAGCGCGGGGTGATGCGCTGCACGCCGCCGAACGCCTCGCCGATCAGCGGCCATTTCATGTCGATCGCGAGCGCGCCGATCGCGCGGCCGCGGAATCCTTCGAGCCCGCGATAGCTGATCTGGCTGGTCGCCGCGGTATCGGTGGTGTTGTAGAGGTCGCCGCGGCCATAGGCGGTCAGCGTGATCTCCTGCCCCCAGGCGGTGAGCTTGCGCAGGTCGTAGCGCAGCGAGGCGAAGGCGCGCTGCGTGTCCTGGCCGCTCGCGCGGCCGATCGCGAGGCTGTTAACCTGGAGCTCGAAGCGGCCGCCCTCGATCAGCGACTGGCCGAAGCGCAAGCGATAGTCGATCTCGGGCAGTGCGATCGGCTGGAGGCCCTGGCTCTCGGTCGGGCGCAGCGTCTGCACCGCCCAGCCATTGATCGAAAGCATCGAATCGCGGTCGATCCGCTCGATCCGGACATTGTTGCGCAGCCGGTCGTCGCTAGAAATGTCGTAGCGGCGCAGGAAGGTGCGGTCGCTGGCGATCCGCATCGATCCGCTGACGCTCCAATAGGGATCGAGCTGGAAGCGCCCGCTAGCGTCGAGATAGCCGCGGAACGCATTCTCGCTCGACACGTCGGGGGTCGGCGAAACGAAATCGTCGCTGCGCCGGCTATAGGTGCCATAGCCGGTGACGCGGAACGCGCCGTTCGAGGTAAGCTGGCGATATTCGGCCTGCAGCATCGGCAGCGCGCCGGTGAAGACGCGCGGCGTGATGGTGAAGTCGCGATCGGGGCCGAGGCTGAAGTAATAGGGCAGTCCGACCTCAAACCCGTTGACCGCGTCGTAGCGGATCTCGGGGGCGAGCAGGCCGCTCGCATTGCCCGCGCCGACCGAGTGCGAGAATACCGGCAGCGGCAGCGTCGCGAAGCCGAACAGCGAGACGCGCGCGCCCTTGTAGCGGATGCGCTGCTTGGCGGGATCGTAGATCACGCGCACCGCCGTGATCTTCCACGACGGCTCCTTGGGGCAATTGTTCGAATCGACCACCGCGCACGGGGTATAGGCGGCGCGCTCGACGCTGATCACGCCGCCCGCATCGCGCGTGCCGCGCTCGGCGGCGAGGCGCCCGCCCTGTTCGAGCACGACGAGCATGTTCTCGATCGCGCCGTCCCTGAGCGAATCGGTCAGCTCGACACGGTCGCCATAGGCGGTGTCGCCCTCGGGATTGGTCATCGCGATATTGCCGGTGGCGAGCACCTGGCCGGTCTTGCGGTTCCACACCACCTTGTCGGCGCGCAGCCGGTTGCCCTCGCGGAACATCCGCACGTCGCCGCTGACCGTGACGATATCCCCCTCCGAATCATATTCGGCGAGGTCGGCGGAGAACTGGATCTGGTCGGGATCGTCGGGCAGCGGCGCTTCCGACGGGGGCGGCGGCTCGGTCGGCCGGTCCTGCAGGTCCTGCGCGGCGGTGGCGGCGGGCGCGAGGCAAAACGCGAACGGCAGAATCCCGGCGAGAAGCAGAGCCTTGCGCGTCACCTTCGAACCAACCCCTTAAACACGCCGCTGCAGCAGCCGCCTTCGGCCCTATCGCACCCCGCGCCCGGCTTCGCAATCGCCGGGCTTTGCCGTTCGCCATGCACTGGCCTAGAGAGACCTCAAATCACGACCACCAGCCCACAGGAACAGGAAGCTTCATGCGCGTAACATTCTCCGCCACCCGGCCCGCCGATGCGGCCGTGATCGCTCTGCCGGTCGAGAAGGACGGGCTCGATCGCATGCCCGCCGGCACGCTCGACGACGCCACGCTGGCGCTGGCGCGCGGTGCGGCCAAGGCCGGGCGGTTCGACGGCGAGGCGGGCTCGATCGTCGAGATCTTCGTCCCCGGCGCAGAGGGCGCCAACCGTCTGCTGCTGCTCGGCGTCGGCGCGGGGGGCGAGGCCGATTACGAACGCGCGGGCGGCGCGCTGACCGGGCGCTTCCTGACCTCGGGCGTCACCTCGATCGCGGTCGATTTTGCAAGCCTGGGCGGCGCACCGGCCGCACGCGCGGTGGCACGGCTGGCGGCGGCGGCGATGCAGCGCGGCTGGCGCCATGACGTCTATCGCACGCGCCTCACCGACAAGCAGAAGCCGACGCTCGACGAGATCGTGCTGGCCGGCGCGCCCGACGGCAGCGAGGCAGCCTGGACTCAGTTCGAAGCGGTGACCGCCGGACTCGACCTGACGCGCGGCCTCGTCTCCGATCCGCCCAACATCGTCTATCCTGAGAGCTTCGTCGAGCGCTGCCGCCATCTGACGGACCTCGGCGTGGAGATCGAGGTGCTCGATCGCGCGGCGATGGAGAAACTCGGCATGGGCGCGCTGCTCGGCGTGGCGCAGGGCTCGGTGCGCGAGGCGCGGCTGCTGGTGATGCGCTGGAACGGCAAGGGGGCCAAAGAATCAGATGGGGGTGTCGACGTGGCGTTCGTCGGCAAGGGCGTGACCTTCGACACCGGCGGCATCTCGATCAAGCCGGCCGCGGGCATGGAGGACATGAAGTGGGACATGGGCGGCGCCGGTGCCGTCGCGGGCGCGATGAAGGCGCTCGCCACGCGCAAGGCCAAGGCCAATGTCATCGGCGTATGCGGGCTGGTCGAGAACATGCCCGACGGCAATGCCCAGCGGCCGGGCGACATCGTCACCTCGATGTCCGGCCAGACGATCGAGGTGATCAACACCGACGCCGAGGGGCGGCTGGTGCTGTGCGATGCGCTCACCTGGGTGCAGAAGACGCATGGGCCCAAGACGATCGTCGATCTCGCGACGCTGACCGGCGCGATGATCATCAGCCTGGGCAGCGAGCATGGCGGGTTGTTTTCGAACGATGACGGCCTCGCCGACGAGTTGCTCGCCGCGGGCCGCGCGACTGGCGACCTGCTGTGGCGCTTCCCCCTCGGCGACGCATACAACAAGCTGATCGACAGCCCGATCGCGGACATGAAGAATGTCGGGCCGCGCGGCGCGGGATCGATCACCGCGGCGCAGTTCATCCAGCGCTTCGTCGACGAGGGGGTGCGCTGGGCGCATCTCGACATCGCCGGCATGGTGTGGGCGGACAAGGCCGGCAACACCTATGACAAGGGCGCGACCGGCTTTGGCGTGCGCCTGATCGACCGTTTCGTCCGCGACAATTTCGAGGGCTGAGACCTAAGGTGCAGGTCGATTTCTACCACCTCACCGTGACGCCGCTGGAGCGGGCGCTCCCCGGCATCGCGGTGAAGGTGGTCGAGAGCGGCCAGCGGCTGCTGATCGTCTCGGCCGACGAACATCAGCGCCGCCGGATCGACGGTTCGCTATGGACCTGGCAGATCGAGAGCTTCCTGCCGCATGCCCAGGCAGGGGCGGGGGACGACAGCCTCCAGCCGGTGCTGATCGCGGGTGAGGTGGCGCCCGCCAACGGCGCGCGCTTCGTCGCGCTGATCGACGGCGAGTGGCGCGACGCGGCCCTGGAATTCGATCGCGCCTTCCATTTCTTCGACGGCGACAAGATCGCCGAGGCGCGCGCGGCGTGGAAGGGGCTGGCCGACCGCGAGGGCGTCGAGCGGCGCTACTGGAAGCAGGACGAGAGCGGGCGCTGGGCGCAGGCGGCCTAGGAACCCGTCGACAGCGGCACCCGGCAGAGCTGGTCGGATGCGGTGATGAACAGGCTCTTCCCGCCCTCGCCGACACAGGCGTTGGCGATCGGCTTGCCGGTGCCGATGATGCCGAGCAGATCGCCGCCGGGCGTCAGGACGTGGATGCCGCCAGGCCCGCTCGCGAACAAATGCCCGTCGGGTGCGACATCCATGCCATCCGGCGCGCCGCGCAGCCCGGCATCCTGCTCGCGGCGCATATCGCGGAACACGCGCACGCCCTCCGGCATGCCGCGCGCGTCGAGCGCATAGGCCAGGACATGCGGCCGCTCGCGATCCGACAGCGCGAGATAGAGCGTGCGCTCGTCCGGGGAGAGACCGACCCCGTTGGGCTTGCGCTGCGTGCGGTCGAGCACGGTCAGCGTGCCGTCCGGATCGAGCCGGTAGAGCCCGGCAAATTCGAGCTCGCGCACCGGCGATTCGTCCATGCCTTCCAGCCCATAGGTCGGGTCGGTGAAGTAGATCGCGCCGGACTTCGAGACGACCAGATCGTTGGGGCTGTTGAATCGTTTGCCTTCGAACCGGTCGGCCACCACGGTGCGCCGCCGCGTGGCGAGATCGACCCGAACCAGGGCACGCGAACCGCTGTCGGCGAGCAGCAGCCGGCCCTGCCGGTCGAGCGCCAGCCCATTGGCGCCCGGCTCGCGGATCGTCGCGGGCACGGCACCTTGCAGGCCGGAGGGCGAGAGGAACGGCTTCGCCCCGCTCGCGCGGCTCCAGCGATACACGACATTCTTCGGCACGTCGGAGAACAGCAGATACTCGCCCTGCGGTACCCATAGCGGCCCCTCGCTCCATGTGTAGCCGCTGGCCAACACCTCGATCTTCGCATCCGGGGGAATGATGCGGTCGAGCCGCGGGTCGAGCCGGGTGATGCCTGCGCTCTTTGCGGCGGGCAGCTGTGCCAGCGCGGTGGAACAGGCGAGGCCGGCCCCAAGCCCGGCGATAACGGCGCGTCGGCCGGGATTGTGCATGCTCTTCCTCTGCATTGGTTCGGCCGAAACGATAGGATCGCCGCGGCGCGGGAGCAATGTCCGCCGCCGGCGCCGCTTCCCCTTGCCACCGCCGCCGCGCCCGACTAGAGGCCCGCGCAATCCCCACCCCCAAGTACAGGAGCCGCACGGCCATGGCCGCGAACCGGACCTTTTCGATCATCAAGCCCGATGCCACCCGCCGCAACCTGACCGGCGCGGTCACCAAGATGCTGGAGGAAGCGGGTCTCCGCGTCGTCGCCTCCAAGCGCATCCAGATGACCCAGGAGCAGGCCGAGGGCTTCTACGCGGTTCACAAGGAGCGCCCCTTCTTCAACGACCTGGTCCAGTTCATGATCTCAGGCCCCGTCGTCGTGCAGGTGCTCGAGGGCGAGAACGCGGTGCAGCGCAACCGCGACATCATGGGCGCGACCAACCCGGCCAATGCCGACGCCGGCACGATCCGCAAGGAGCTGGCCGAATCGATCGAGGCGAACTCGGTCCATGGTTCGGACTCGGACGAGAATGCGGCGATCGAGATCGCCTATTTCTTCAAGCCGGAAGAGATCGTCGGCTGATTTTTCGAGGGGAAGCCCACGAGACAGGGACAGGCCTCTCCCCGCACCGGGGAGGGGCCTTTCTTTTTGCTTCAGGCTGGCGCCTTCAGCCGCGCCAGCTCCTGCGCCCACATTGCGTCGATGCGCGCCTGGTCGCCGCCGCGTTCGCGCACCCGCGCCGCCTCGATGCGCAGCTCGCGGCCGGCGAGCATCCGTCCGCTGGTGCGCCATACCAGCTCGACGATCGCGCGATCCTGCTTCGTTACGTCGCCCGCGCGGTAGCTGACCGTCACCAGCACCGGCAGCCGTCCCTCGCGCTCGTCCGCGCCCTTGTCGGTCGCCCCCAGCACCGGGCTGCCGAACCAGCTCGCCTCGATCCGCGGGAGCACTGGCGCTTGCGCGCCGATGTTCAGCGCCTCGGGGAAGGCGATGGCGGTGTCGAGGATTTCGTGCGCGGGATCGCTCAGCACGACCTGCTGCCCGCCGTCGCTCACGCTCGCGCGCAGGTCGAGCCGGGTCTCGGCGGCCTTCGCCTTGCTCGCCTCCGCTGCCTTCTCGCTCGCCTCGTTCCGCTTGTCGGCCCAACTGATCCACAGCGATACGCCGGCGATGATCACGCCCGCGACCGCGACGATCTCGCCGATCGTCAGCCAGCGGCGGCGGATCGCGCGGGCTTCGGCTTTCTCTGCTGGGGTTTCGTTCATGCGCTACGGAATAGCGATCCGCGGCGCGCGAGTCATCGTTGCGGCAGCGTGATCGTCGCGGAAAGCCCGCCGCCCTCGCGGTTGGCCAGAGCGATGTCGCCGCCGGCCTCGCGCACGATCGCGCGTGCGAGGGTGAGGCCGAGGCCCACGCCGCCGGTGGTGCGGTTGCGCGAGGGGTCGAGCCGGGTGAAGGGATCGAACACCGCAACGAGCTGGTCGGGCGGGATGCCGGGGCCGCGGTCGGCGACCTCGATTTGCACGGCGTCCTTGTCGGAGGTCAGCAGCACCTCGCCCCCGCCGCCATATTTGACCGCGTTCTCGATCAGATTGCGTACCGCCCGCCGCATCAGCGCGGGGCGCAAGCTGACGATCAGCCGCTGCCCGTCCTGATACTCGACCGCATGACCGAGGTCGCGGAAGTCGTCGACCACCGCGTCGATCAGTGCCGACAGGTCGGTCTCGGTCGGCGGCTCGCTCGGCCGGCCGAGGCGCGCGAGGCTGAGGATATCCTCGAGCGTGCGGTTCATCTCGTCGATCGTGTCCGCCATCCGCTCGCGGTCTTCGTCGTCCTCGACCGACTCGATGCGCACGCGCAGCGCGGCGAGCGGGGTGCGCAGGTCGTGCCCGATCGCGCCGAGCATCTGGTCCTTCTCGTCGAGCATCGCGGTGACGCGGCGGCTGAGCGTATTGTAGGCGGCGATCACCGCGCGCACGTCCCCCGGGCCGCGCTCCTCGACCGGCTCGCCCGGATCGGAAGGTTTGAAGTCCCGCGCCGCCGCCGCGAGCTTGCGCAGCGGGCGTGCGACGCGGTGGCCGATCCACAGCACCGGGATCAGCACCACGGCATAGAGGATCAGCGTCTGCGCGATCAGCTGCCAGATCAGCGAGCGTTCGGTGCGCGGCCAGCCGGTGGTCATCGTCAGCCAGCCCTTGCCCGGAATCTCGACCGCGACGCTGAGCTCGGCGCCCATCCGCTTCATCCGCTCGGCACGCAGCGCGTTCATGCGCGCGAAGCGCGGGTCGGTGGGGGAGATCGGGCGCAGCCCGGTGATGACCCGGCCGACCGGCAAGTTCGATTCGCGCATCGCTTGGCGGATGCCCTCCTCGACGTCGAGGCGCGGCTCCAGCCCGGATTCGATCGGGTTGGCCGGCTGCAGCCGCAAGCGTCCCTTCTGCCGCTCGCGCCCGTCCCCCGTCGGTTCGCGGAAACGGCCGTCGCGCAGCCGCTCGGCGGCGTCGACCACCCGGGTGATCGCCGGCGCGGTGACCTGGCTGAAGCGATAGGCGCGGCGCTCGCGCAGCAGCAGCGCGAAGTTGATCGCCTGCGCCACGAACAGCGCGACCGCGACGAGCAGCGCGATCTGGCCGGTGAGGCTGCGAGGGACCAGCCGGTTCACAATTTGGTGACGTCGCTCGCCAGCGTGTAGCCGCCGCCCCAAACGGTCTTGATGAGGGTCGGGTTCTTGGCGTCGGGCTCGATCTTTTTGCGCAGGCGGCTGACCTGGTTGTCGATCGCGCGATCGAACGCCGCGGCCTCGCGCCCCTGCGTCAGGTCGAGCAGCTGGTCGCGGGTGAGCACCGCGCGCGGACGCATCACCAGCGCGAGCAGGAGGTTGTACTCGCCGGTCGAGAGCGGCACTGAGACGCCGTCGCGATCGACCAGCGCACGCTCGCCGGTCTTCAGTACCCAGCCCGAAAAGGCGTAGCTGCCGCTCTCCGGCGCATGCTGGCGGGTGCCGCCGGCATGCATGCGGCGCAGCACCACCTTGATCCGCGCGGCGAGTTCGCGCGGGGAAAAGGGCTTCACGACATAGTCGTCCGCGCCCATTTCGAGCCCGACGATGCGGTCGGTCTCCTCGCTCTTGGCGGTCAGCAGGATCACCGGGGTCTCGCTGGTCGCGCGGATGTGGCGGCACAGGCTCAGGCCATCCTCACCCGGCATCATGATGTCGAGCACCACCAGGTCGATCGCATAGGCCGAAAGCCGGGCGCGCGCCGCCTCGGCGTCGCCGACCTGGGTGACGCGGAAATTCTGCTTGGTGAGATATTGCGCCAGCGGCTCACGGATCGAGCGCTCGTCGTCGACGAGCAGCAAGTGCGGGGTCTCTGCGGTCATCTCCGCTGGCGTAGCAGATTCGCCGCCAGCCGGAATACCCCGCGCCCGCGCGGAAAGCCGTGCCGCGAGTGCCGGGCGGGCACGGAGGAGGTCGTAAAGCCCGCCCGGCATGCCGCTCACTCGTCCTGGGGGGTAGCAGGCGAGGGCGGAGTGGTCCCGCTGGCGCCGCGCTTCTTGCCGCGCTGCGCCTGCATCTCGGTGGCGTCGATCTTGCCGTCGCCATTGGCGTCGAGCTTGGTGAAGCGCTCCGCCGACTGGGCGTCGAACTCGGCCTTGCTGATCGCGCCGTCGCCGTCGCCATCGGCGCTCTTCATCGCGCGGCCGGCCTTCATCTTGCCGGGCATGGCGCCCATCGTCTCGCCCGCGGCCTGCGCCCGGGCGCGCTTGCCCTTGCCCATGCCGCGGCCCATGCGGCGCTCATCGGCACTGATCGTGCCGTCGCCATTGGCGTCCATGCGCGCGAAGCGGGCCTCGACCATGGTGCGGTTCTCGGCCTTGCTGATCATGCCGTCGCCATTGGTGTCGGCACGCTCCATGGCGCGATCGGCCATGCCGCCGCCACGCCGGGCGCCGGGCATGAAGTCCGCCATCTCGCCGCCTTTTCGCTCCGCCATCGCAGAGCGCGCGGCTTCGGCGCCGGCCTTGCGCTCCTCGGCGCTCAGCTGGCCGTCCTTGTTGGCGTCCATCCGGTCGAAGCGGGCATCGGCGCGCTCGAGCATCTGCGTCTTGGTGAGCGGCTGCTTGGGCGCCATCGGGGTTTCGCTCTGCATCGCGATCGCGACGCCGGCCACCAGCATCGCGCCGATCGCCGTGGCAGTCAGAAGATTCTTCATGGCAGGCTCCTCTCGAGCGGCGAAGGGGTGCCGCGATGACGCCCTCTCTGAACGCCGCCTGTCGCAGTCCTATGTCAGGCCGCTCCGAAAGTGTCGCAACTTGTATCAGGAGGGGCGAACCCTATCCATTCGTCACCCGGGTCGAGCCCGGGGTGACGAGGGAAGGTGCTGAACTCAGCCGAAAATGGCGACGCCCTGTTTCCCCTCCGCGACGAGCGTGCCGTCGGCATTCCACATGCGCATCGCCTGGCTCGAATAGCCCTCGCGCGCGACGTCGGTCTCGGCATGCAGCAGCCACCAGCCGTCGGTCGTGACCGGCCGCGGGCGCACGAAGTTGACGATCCAGCTGAGCGAGGAGAGCGGCGTCATCTTCTCGAACAGCTTGAACGCAGCAGGGGGCAGCGCGTCGCCCAGCGCCATCAGCTCGACCTCGGGATCGAGCCCCTCGCGCTCGATCAAGCGTCCCCAGCGCAGCCACTCGGTCGGCCCGGCCGCGTCCTTGATGTCGTAGAAGTTGAAGTTGCCAGTGAAGAATCCGGGCGGACCCGTATAGAGCTGCGCATCCGCAGGCGGCGGGGCATGGCGCGCGGGTGTGGTCGTGTCGTGATCGATCGCCGAGGACAGCGCCGCCATGAACACGAAGGTCGTGCGCAGCCCCAACCCTGCCTCCGACACGATGTCCGACTGGATGAACGCGGCGTTGCGCCCGCGGCGCAGCTTGGTCGCGGTGACGGTGACCGGTCCGGCGAGCGGCCCGACGAACGCGACCTGCGCCGAGCGCAGCGGGGGCAGCTCGGACTCGATCTGCTTGGCCGCGGCGAGCGCCAGCGCGGCCGACAGCCCGCCATAGGCAGTGCGCCCCTGCAGCCAGTTGGACGGGATCGCGGTGGTGAAGCCGGTATCGGTCCGCTGCGCCTGAGCCAGCAGCGCGGGGAGCGAAGTCATGCCGGCGCCGTCTCCGCGTAGCGATCGCGCAGCTCGCGCTTCAGCACCTTGCCGATCGCGCTGCGTGGCAGCTCCTCAACCGCCACCAGCGCAGACAGCCGTTGCGTCTTGCCCAGCACGGCGTTGACCGCGCCCAGGATGTCCTCGGCCACCGTCGCGTCAGAGGGGACGTAGAACCCCACCGGCGTCTCGCCCCATTGCTCGGACGGCACGCCCACCACCGCGCAGTCGCGCACCCCAGGATGCTTGGCCAGCTCGGTCTCGAGGTCGCTCGGGTAGATGTTGAACCCGCCCGAAATGATCAGGTCCTTCTTGCGGTCCATCAGGATCAGGAAGCCGTCTTCGTCGAACCGCCCGACATCGCCATGACGGATGAAGCGGTTGCCCTCGGCGTCGAACCATTCGGCGTCGGCGCTGGCCTGTTTGCGGCCGTGATAGCCGCTCATCATCGCCGGGCTGCGGCCGACCACCTCGCCCATCTCGCCCTGCGCCACCTCGCGCCCCTCCTCGTCGATCAGGCGGATGTCGTGCCCCTCCACTGGAACCCCGACCGTGTGGAGCTTGTGCGGGAACATGTTGCAGATCAGCACGCTGGTGCCGCCGCCCTCGGTCATCCCGTAATATTCGACGAGCAGGCCGGGCCAGCGCGCCAGCACATCGGCCTTGAGCGCGGGCGGGAAGGGCGCGCTGGTGCAGGTCTTGAGGCGGAAGGCGGAGAGGTCGTAGCTGTCGAAATCCGCGACCGCCATGATCCGCTGATACTGCACCGGCACCAGCATCGCGTGCGTCGCGCGATGCTTCGCCGCCGCCTCGAGGAACCCGCGCGCGTCGAACTTGCCGAGCAGCACTGCCGTACCGCCCCAGCCCAGCGTCGGGATGAAGCTCACCAGCGTGGTGTTCGAATAGAGCGGGGTCGCGATCATCGTCACCGCGTCGCCGAAGCCCGCCGCGGCGTTGCGCGCGATATGCGCCCAGCGCATCGCATGCGGCTGGACGATGCCCTTGGGCGTGCCGGTGGTGCCCGAGGAGTAGATAATGTTGAACGGATCGTCCGGGCCGATCTCGACTGGTTGTGGTTTCGCAGCGTCCGTCGGGAGGCCGTCGAGCGGGATCCGCTTCGCCGCCACCGGCCGGTCTCCGAGCGTCGCAGCGGCATCGGCATCGAGGAACACCAGCGGCGCGCCGCAATCGGCGATCATCGCCGCCATCTGGTCGCCGGTCGAGGAGGGGGCGATCGGCGCCGGCGCGCAGCCCGCACGGACCGCGGCGAGGAACACCAGGGCATAGTCGAACGAGGCCGCGCCGATGATCGCGATCGCCTGCCCTTTGCCGCCGCCGTCGTGCTGGATCGCTGCGGCGATGGCGTCCATCCGCGCGTCGAGCTGGGCATAGGTCAGGTGCGCGTCGCCATACACGATCGCGGTCTTGGCGCCGCGCTCGCGCGCATGCGCGGCGATCAGCTCGGGCAGGGTGGCGAAGGGGTGGAGCAGGATTTCGGCGGCGGTGGGCATTCGCTTTCCTCGATTCGGCGGCGAGGCTATGCGAAACGGGTCCGCGCTGCCATACGCGATCTTCTAAAACGGAGCGGGAACATGACGCAGATGGAGGGCATGGCCGCGATCGTCACGGGCGGGGGCACCGGGATCGGCGCGGCCGTGGTGCGGCGGCTGGCGGCGCGCGGGGTGCGGTGCGCGATCAACTATGCCTCGAGCCGGGACGCGGCCGAAGCGCTGGCGGCGGAGGTCGGCAATGGTGCGATCGCGGTGCAGGCCGACATCGCCGACGACGCGCAGTGCCGCGCGCTCGCCGCGGCCGCGATCGACGCGTTCGGGCGGATCGACCTGCTGGTCAACAATTCGGGCAAGACCAAGTTCGCCAATCATGAGGATCTCGACGGGCTCGATGCTGAGGATTTCCTCGACATCTACCGGCTCAACACCGTCGCGCCGTTCCAGATGATCCGCGCCTGCGCCCCGGCAATGCGCGAGGGCCCGGCGAGCGCGGTGGTCAACATCGCCTCGGTCGCGGGGGTGTTCGGCAACGGCTCGTCGGTCGCCTATGCCGCGTCCAAGGGCGCGCTGGTGACGATGACCAAGAGCCTCGCCCGCGTCCTCGCTCCAGTGATCCGGGTCAATGCGGTCGCGCCCGGCTATGTCGGCACGGGCTGGTTCAGCGAGCGGATGACGCAGGAGGCGTTCGAGGCGTTCGAGAAGTTCATCGCCGGCCAGACCCCAATGGCCATGGCGGCGCATGCCGAGGATATTGCGGGGCCGGTGGTCAATTTGCTCGACCCCGCCAGCCGCGTGATCACCGGCGAGACGGTGCTGCTCGACGCCGGTGCGCATCTCGACGTGGGGCTGTCGAGAAGGCCGGGGAGGGGTTGAGCTGGCTCCTCCCCTTCAGGGGAGGTGGCATCGCGAAGCGATGACGGAGGGGCCGCCGTCGAGACGGCGGGCTACGCCCGCCGCCCCTCCACCAGCCTGCGGCTGGTTCCCCTCCCCCGATGGGGGGAGGAATTTCAATTACGCCTTCGCCGTATTCTCCGCGGTCTGGCCGAACAGGATCTTCTTCTGCTCGTCGGTCATTGGCGGGTTGCCCGGGCGGACTTCCTCGCCCTTTTCATAGGCGCGGATCGTGGCGGGGCGGGCCTTCACCGCTTCGAACCAGCGCTTCACATGCGCGAAATCGTCGAGATTCTGGCCCTGCGCCTCGTGCGGGACGATCCAGGGATAGATCGCCATGTCCGCGATCGAATAGTCCTCGCCGGTCACGAATGGCTTGCCCGCGAGCTGGCGGTCGAGCACGCCGTAGAGGCGGTTGGTCTCGTCGATATAGCGCTTCTGCGCGTAGGGGATCGGCTCGGGCGCATAGCGGTTGAAATGGTGATTCTGCCCGGCCATCGGGCCGAGGCCGCCCATCTGCCACATCAGCCATTGCATCTGGACGACCTTGTCGCGTGGCTCGGGACCGAAGAACTTGCCGGTCTTGTTGGCAAGATAGGTCAGGATCGCGCCGCTTTCGAACACGCTGATCGGCTCGCCGCCGTCGGCGGGGGCGGTGTCGATGATCGCGGGCATGCGGTTGTTGGGCGCGATCTTGAGGAAATCGGGGTTGAACTGGTCCCCCTGGCCGATGTTGACCGGATGGATGGTGTAGGGGACGCCGGCCTCCTCCAGGAACAGCGTGATCTTGTGGCCGTTCGGGGTGGGCCAGTAATAGAGGTCGATCATGTTGCGGGGAGCCTCCGGCTTGGGTTGCCGCCGCGAGATAGGAAGCGGCCCCGCCAGCGCAACCGGCGCTATGCGGCCGGTTCGGATTCGGCTTCCGGATGCCGGTGCACCTTGGGCACGACGCGCAGCACGATGATCGTCAGCGCGCCGAAGGCGAGCGCCGCGGCGAGGACGAAATTCCCCGCCTTGAACCCGCGTTCCGCGCCCCATGCCAGTGTCTGGGTGAGCACCAGCGGCGCGACGATCAGCGCGACGCTGTTGAGACTGGCGATGCCGCCCTGGAGCGCGCCCTGGCGGCTCGCATCGGTCATGCGCGAGAGCAAGGCGTTCATCGACGGGAAGGCGAGCGCCTGGAACGCGCTGACCATGAGGATGACATAGATCATCCAGGTCTCGCGCGCGAAGATATAGGCGGTGAAGGCGAGTCCGCCCGCCGCCATGCCGAGCACGACGGTGCGCTCCTCACCCCATGCCTTGATCGCGCGGCCGGTGACCAGCATCTGCACGGCGGCCATGCACAGGCCCGAGGCGGCGAGCGACAGCCCGATCATCTGTTCGTTCCAGCCGAGCGTGATCTCGCCGAAGAATGCCCAGGTCGAGGGGTAGACCATGTGCGCGAACTGCCACAGGAACATCGCCGCGAGCAGCCAGCCGGCATTGCCCGCGTGGAACAGCGGCTTGAACGCCGCGAAGACGTGCGCATTGCCCCAGCGGAACGGCCGGCGGCCCTCGGGCTTGATCGTCTCGGGCAGCATGGTGAGGATCCAGATGGCGTTGAGCCCCGCCAGCACCGCCGCGGCGATGAACGGCGTGCGCGGCCCGAAGCCGGCGAGCAGCCCGCCCAAGGCTGGTCCCAGGATGAAGCCGATGCCGAACGCCGCGCCCATCATCCCGAAGGTGGCGCCGCGCTTTTCGGGCGGCGTCACGTCGGCGAGCACGGCGTTGGCGGGACCGAACGAGGCGCCCGCGATTCCCGCGATGACGCGGCCGAGGAACAGCCAGCCGATCGTCGGCGCGGCCGCCATCAGCGCATAGTCGATCGAGAAGGCGATCATCGAGAAGAGCAGCACCGGCCGCCGCCCGATCGCGTCGCCCAGCGTGCCGAGCACCGGCCCGGCGAAGAACTGCGCGACCGCGAAGGCGACGAGCATATAGCCGCCGATCCGCGCCGCATCCTCGAGGCTGACATGGGCGAGCTCGACGATCAGCCGGGGGAGGACGGGCAGGACGATGCCGAAGCCGATCGAATCGATCATGACGGCCGCGAGCACGATCGGCACCGCTCGATGTTCAAAGCGCATAGGATCCCCTTTGGGAGGCGCTTCTAGCCCGGGCGGGGCGGCGTGTCGCGGGGGATTGTGCCGCACCGGCCAAAAACGCTGCTTGACGCGCCCCAGACCATACCGCAAATTCGAAACATCGATTTCCGGCGACTCTTAGCGGAGCGCCGGAACATGGACGCGATGGAACATGTCGGTGCCGAAGTTGGCTTTCGGACAAAACCGGCGTCCGTGGATGGGTGTGGAGAGGAGAATAAGGTGGCAACCCTGGCTGAACCGGCGACGACAAGCGGGATCGACCAATTCCGCGCTGAGGTGCGCGAATGGCTGACGGCGAACTTCCCCGCGTCGCTTAAGGGCAAGGACAATGCCCTGTCCGCGGTCGAGGGGCCGACCGAGGAGACGCCCGAGCAGGCGGCGTGGCGCAAGGCGATGGGCGAGAAGGGCTGGGGGGTGCCGACCTGGCCCAAGGAATATGGTGGTGGCGGGCTCAGCCGTGCCGAGGCCAAGATACTGGCCGAGGAGATGGCGCGGGCCGGCGCGTGGAACCCGATCGGCGGCATGGGCGTGATGATGTTCGGCCCGACGCTGCTGGAATATGGCAACGAGGACCAGAAGCGCGAGCATATCCCGGCGATCGCGCGAGGAGAAGTGCGCTGGTGCCAGGGCTATTCGGAGCCCAATGCCGGGTCCGATCTCGCCAACCTGCAATGCTTCGCCGAGGACCGGGGCGACCATTATGTCGTCAACGGCCAGAAGACCTGGACGTCGGGCGGGCAATGGGCGGACAAATGCTTCGCCATCGTGCGCACCGACAAGACGCAGAAGCAGGGCGGCATCACCTTCCTGCTGATCGACATGGATTCACCCGGGGTCGAGGTGAAGCCGATCCAGATGATCAGCGGCATGTCGCCCTTCTGCGAGACCTTCTTCACCGATGTGAAGGTGCCCAAGGCGAACCGCGTCGGCGAGGAGGGGCAGGGCTGGACGATCGGCAAGCGCCTGCTCCAGCACGAGCGGACGAACCTGTCGGGCGGCGGATCGCGGCTGATGCCGAGCGGGCCGTCATTGGCCGATGTCGCCAAGAAATATGCCGGCGCGGATGCGGAAGGGCGCGTCGCCGATCCCGACCTGCGGGCGCGTATCGCCAAATGGGAGATGGACTGGCGCGCCTTCCTGCTCACCGCGATGCGGGTGCAGGCGGAGAGCAAGGCAGTGGGCGGCATCTCCGAGGTCTCGTCGATCCTCAAGACGGTGGGCACCAAGCTCGGACAGGAGCGCGCCGAGCTGCTGATCGAGATCCAGGGGCTGCAGGGGCTGGGCTGGGAAGGCGAGGGCTTCAGCGAGGCGCAGCTCAAGGGCACGCGCGGCTGGCTCTTCGGCAAGGCGACGACGATCTATGGCGGATCGACCGAGATCCAGAACAACGTCATCGCCAAGCGGATCCTGGGGATGCTGGATCATCAGTGACGACTTCCCTCTTCCACAAGCGGGAGAGGGGGGAGAAGGAAGAAGAAAGAAATGGCCGTTCTGACCGAAGAACAGACGATGCTGCGCGACATGGCGCGCGACTGGGCGGAGAATGAAAGCCCCGTCTCGGCATGGCGCAAGGTGCGCGATGCGGACGAAGCCATGGGCTTTGACGCCGGCACCTGGGCGACGATGGCCGAGATGGGCTGGGCCGGGATCATCATCCCCGAGGCGCAGGGCGGCAGCGATTTCGGCTGGCTGAGCCTGGGGCTGGTGATCGAGGAGCTCGGCAAGACGCTGACGGCGAGCCCGCTCGCCGCGTCGGCCGCGGCGGCATCGGCGATCCTGCTCGGCGGGAGCGAGGAGCAGAAGGCCAAGTGGCTGCCGCGCATCGCCAGCGGTGAGCTGGTCGCGACGCTGGCGGTGGACGAGGGGCCGCGCCACGACCCGGCGGGCGTCGCGGCAAAGGTCGAGAGTGGCAAGCTCAGCGGCACCAAGGCATTCGTCGCCGAGGGCGACAGCGCCGGGCTGTTCGTGGTCGCGGCGGTGGATGGGCTGTATCTGGTCGAGGCGGGGGCGGGTGTGGCGGTTTCGCGCCGGCATCTCGCCGATTTCCGTAGCCATGCGGAGGTGGCGTTCAATGGCGCGGCGGCGGACAAGCTCGCCGGGGGCGGCGCCAACGAAAATGGGGGCCTGCTCGACGCGGTGCTCGACCGTGCGGCGGTGCTCACGGCGGCCGAGATGCTCGGCATGGCGAGCGCGGCGTTCGACACGACGCTGGCTTACCTCAAGCAGCGCGTGCAGTTCGGGCAGGTGCTGGCGACCTTCCAGGCGCTGCAGCACCGCATGGCCAATCTCTACAGCGAGATCGAGCTGATGCGCTCGGCGGTCGAGGCGGGGCTGGCGGCGATCGACGGGGGCGGGGATACGCGCCAGGCGGCCTCGCTGGCCAAGGGCAAGGCCAATGAGGTCGGCCATCTGATGAGCCGCGAGCTGATCCAGCTGCATGGCGGGATCGGCATGACCGACGAATATGATGCCGGGTTCACGCTCAAGCGCATGCGCGTGCTCGAGCAGATGTGGGGGAACACGGCGTATCACCGCGACCGGTTCGCGCGGCTGAGTGGGTATTAGAGGGAGAAGGCCCTCACCCCGGCCAGCGTCGGGTGAACGATGCCCCGCATCGTTCAGGTCAGGCTGGGAGCCTGACCAACTCGACGCTCCCGCAAGCGGGAGAGGGGGAAGGGAGGTGCTGGCTTACACCGGAGCGCTGCCGATCGCCTCGCGGATCGCCTGCTCGACCGGTGAATAATCCCCGTCCGCGCGATCCAGGCTGACCGGCTCCCTCGGCAACAGCGGGGGCTGTGCCATGAAGCGCGGTTCGGTGCCGCGGTGCGGCTGGGCCGTATGGACCAGGAAGGGGTGGCACAGATAGACTGTGCCTGCCTTGCCCATCGCCAGCACCTCCGGCCGGTGCGCGGAGCCGGCGAAGCCGTCGGCGGCGAGCTCGCGCAATGTCAGGCCCGCCTCGCCCGCGGGGGCGAGCTGGCGGGCGATGTCGAGATGCGATCCGGCGCGGATGCGGGTGGGCGCGTCGTCGGGGCCGATGTCCGAGAACAGGAACAGCATCAGCAACGCGCGGCCCCGGCTGAAGACATTGGCGCGCCACTCCATGAAGTCCGCGCTGTCGCCGAAGCTGACGTCGATATGCCAGCCGGCGTCGCCCGGGTCCTCGGGCGATGGGAAGCGCACGGGGAAGGTGCCGAGCGCGCCCTGCGGCAGCCAGCGGCCCGGGCCCACGAGCTGGTCGAACGCGGCGTGGAGCACCGGCATGTTCGCCGCCTCGCGGAAGGGCGGCTGGGCGTAGTGGCCGAGGCGGACGACCGGCCGCGTCCAGGTCGAGCGGTCGTGCGGGTCGCAGCCGGTGTCGCGCCACAGGATAGTGCGCGCGGCTTGCGCGGTTTCGGGGGAGAAGGCGCCGTCGATGCGGACGAAGCCGTCGGCGATGAAGGAAGCGATCTGCGCAGCGCTCAGCGCGTGTGTGTGACCCATGATGGTCTCCTATCGATGATGCAGGCGTTCGGGCGGCGCCGGGGCGCCGCGGGGCGAGCCCTTGCTCGCGGGCCGCTCAGACGAGCGGGAACGCAGCTGCGCGATTGAAGAACGTGATCGTCATGGTGGGGAGCAAGTTAGTCGCCGCGCCGTGCATTGCAAGCCGGCGGCCCGGAAACCGGCGTGGCGGAGGGGCCGCGATGACGCCGTGCCGTCACTGCTTTCGAACCATCGTTCAGCATACCCGGAAAACCTGCCGGGTGCGGGATGGGATAATTTCACGCTAGGGTAAGTGGCAATTTGCAACGGTTTTGTTGGCTTGACCCAAAGCCCGATATTCGATCTATTCGAGTTTGCGGTATGGAGCCGCGTAGTGCTCCAGCCCGAAAAGGGGAGTAGATGATATGAAGCGGTGTCGTTACCTGGCTGCGGCTGCGGTTCCTGCATTGATGGCGGCGTTCGCTGCGCCGGCCTTCGCCCAGGAGACCCCGGAACCGCCGGCCGAAACCACCAACGAGATCGTGATCACCGCGCAGGGCCGCGCGCAGCAGCTCGCCGACGTGCCGCTCGCGGTGTCCGCGGTGACCTCCGAGGCGCTCGAGCTGACCGGCGCGAGCGACATCCGCCAGCTCAATCAGGTCGCGCCGTCGCTGCTCGTCTCCTCGACCGGATCGGAGGCGAACGGGTCGGCGCGTATCCGCGGCATCGGCACCGTCGGCGACAATCCCGGCCTCGAAAGCTCGGTCGCGGTGTTCATCGACGGTGTCTATCGCTCGCGCTCGGGCATCGGCCTCAGCGAGCTGGGCGAGATCGAGCGGATCGAGGTGCTGCGCGGGCCGCAGGGCACGTTGTTCGGCCGCAACGCGTCGGCTGGCCTGATCAGCATCGTCTCCAAGGCCCCGTCCTATTCCGGCTTCTCGGCGGGCGCAGAGGTCACCTATGGCAATTACGACCTGTGGCGGCTGAGCGGCAACGTCAACGTGCCGCTGGGCGGCGACTTCGCGGCGCGGATCGACGGCGTCTATGTGAAGCGCGACGGCTATTACAACGACGCCGCCAACAACACGACGGTCAACGACCGCGACCGCCTGTTCCTGCGCGGCCAGCTGATGTTCGAGCCGTCGAGCGACCTCACCGTGCGCATCATCGGCGACTATACCAAGCGCGACGAGGCGTGCTGCGGCGCGACCTATGTCGACAACAGCGTCAACCCGTATATCGGCAATCTCAACAACCCCGCGATCCCGCTGCAGCAGCCGGGCGCGGTGCCCGGCCGCACCAACGATTCGGGCAACAACATCATCAACGTGATGACCGCGCTGGGGCAGAACCCCGCGGCGCTGCACGCCGGCTATTCACGTGAGCTGTCGGTGACGCCCGGCCGGTCCTATGGCGGCGAGACCGAGGATTACGGCGCCTCGCTTCAGATCGACTGGAACCTGGGCGGCGCGACGCTGACCTCGATCACCGGCTATCGCCACTATACGAGCAGCCAGGGCGGGGACATCGACTATAGCACCGTCGACATCCTCTATCGCGCGGACGACGGCAATTCGAGCCGCCAGTTCAAGACGTTCAGCCAGGAGCTGCGACTGCAGGGCACGGCGTTCGGCGACAAGCTCGACTGGCTGATCGGCGCCTATTACGCCAACGAAGACCTGACCGCGACCGACAACCTCAAGTTCGGCAACCAATATGGCCGCTTCGCCACGTGCCGCATCGTCTCGCCGGGCGGGCTTTCCGCGCTCTATTCGCCGACCTCGCCCGCCTGTCTCGCCGCGCGTCCGCCGGTGTTCGGCGCGGCCTCGCCGCTGATCTATGCGGCGATGGACAATCTCGACAGCATCAACAATCGCGGCACCACGCTCGACGTCTATGAGCAGAACAGCCGCAACTGGGCGCTGTTCACGCACAACATCTTCCACCTGACCTCGACGCTCGATGTCACGCTGGGCGTGCGCTACACCAACGAGCGCAAGAAGTTCAACGCGACCTTCGGCAACAACAACACCGCATGCGTCGCCAACCAGGGGCTGGTCGGCGCCTTCATCAATCCCAACAGCCCGGCGTTCAACACCGCGCTGTTCGCGGTCTCGCAGTCGATCCTCAACCTGTCCTGCCAGGGCAACTCGACCTCCGAGCTCAACGGCGTCTCGATCAACGACGAGCGCAAGGAGGACGAGTTCACCGGCACCGCGGTGCTCTCGTGGAAGCCGGTTGACGAGCTGCTGGTCTATGCGAGCTATTCGCGCGGCTACAAGGCGGGGGGCTTCAACCTCGATCGTTCGGCGCTCAAGGCGCCGGCGCAGTCCTTCGCCAGCATGGGCGGCGCGCAGGCGCTGGTCGGCAATCTGCAGTTCGACCCCGAGATCGTCGACGCGTTCGAGATCGGCGCCAAATATTCGAAGGGGCCGTTCGCGCTCAGCGTCGCGGCGTTCCGCCAGCAGTTCAAGAACTTCCAGCTCAACACCTTCGACGGCACGGTGTTCATCGTGCAGAACGTCAATGGCTGCTCGGCCGATCTCGGCGGCGCCGACCGCGACCAGAGCTTCTTCCCGGGCTCGGCCAACTTCCTCAACCCGGTGATCGCGCCGGGCGCGGCGTTCAACTTCAATCCGGCGCTGGGCACCGGGGCGTGCGCCGCGGACGACGTGACCTATGGCGTGACCTCGACCGGCGTCGAGGTGGAGGCGTCGATCAGCCCCGCGCGCTTCCTGACCGTCAATCTCGGCCTGACCTATGCCGATACGCGGTATCGCGACAATCTGGTCGGCAACGACAGCGGGGCGCCGCTCAACCCCGCGCTGCGGATGCTGCCGGGCGACAATTTGTCGAACGCGCCGGAGATCGTCACCACGGCGTCGGTGGCGTGGACGCCGGAGCTGGGCTCGACCGGGCTGTCGGGCCTGTTCTACCTCGACACGCGCATGACCGGCGACTTCAACACCGGATCGGACCTGTTCCCCCAGAAGGAGCAGGATTCCTACGCGGTGTTCAACGGCCGCGTCGGCATCCGCGGACCCCAGGAGCGCTGGGCGATCGAGTTCTGGGCGCAGAACATCTTCAATGAGAAATATGCCCAGGTGGCGTTCAACTCGCCGTTCCAGGCGGGCGGATCGACCACGCCGCCCTTCGCGCCCGGCTTCACCTTCGCGCCGTTCGTCGATCCGCAATTCCCGGGCGGCCGCCAGATCTTCTCGCAGTTCCTCGCCGAGCCGCGGACCTTCGGCATCACCGGCCGCGTGAAGTTTTGAGAGATTGCCCGGATCGATCGACACTCAGGCAGGTTCGAGGGGCGTATCGATTGACAAGCCGTCACCCCGGCCTTGTGCCGGGGTCCACGGTGCCGCATCGGCAGCCTTTAGAGCCTCTTGTCCAACGCTTGCCTCACGGTGGACCCCGGCACAGGGCCGGGGTGACGAAGGAGTATCGCATCGGCCGCTATGGGGTGAATGCCGACCGGGACGGGCGCAGACAAATCGGGAGCGAGTCCGGGTCAAGGATTCACCCCTTTTTGCATGAAGGACGATGATGGCTGAGCTTTCGACGGACGCGGTCGCGATCCGCCGCCGCACCGTGACGCTGGCGCTGCTCACCGCCGCCTATTTCTTCAGCTATATGGACCGGCAGATCCTCGCGATCCTGCAGGAGGATATCCGCCGCGAGCTGCTGCTCAGCGACACCCAGCTCGGGCTGCTCGCGGGGTTCGCCTTCGCGATCTTCTACGCGACGCTGGGCCTGCCGGTGGCACGCTGGGCGGACCGCGGTAACCGCATCAACATCATCGCGATCGCGCTGGCGCTGTGGAGCGGAATGACCGCGGTGTGCGGGCTGGCGCAGAATTTCGTGCAGTTGCTGCTCGCGCGGATCGGGGTCGGCATCGGCGAGGCGGGGTCGAGCCCGCCGAGCCACTCGATCATCGCCGACCTCTACCCGCCCGAGAAGCGCGCCGGGGCGATGGGCATCTACTCACTGGGCGTGGTGCTGGGCGCGGCGGGCGGCACGATCCTCGGCGGCACGCTCGCCCATTTCTTCGGCTGGCGCGTGGCGATGTTCGCGGTGGGCGTGCCGGGCATCATCCTCGCCATCGTCATCAAGCTGTTCGTGGTCGAGCCGCGGCGCGGCCTCTCGGACCCCGCGCATGTCCAGACGCACACCGCGATGCCGGGCTTCGGCGAAGGTTTCCGCTCGCTGTTCGCCGACCGCGCGGCGGTGCACCTGGTGATGGGCGTCACCATCACCTCGCTGATCGGCTACGGCCACACCGCGTTCGGGCCGAGCTTCATGATCCGCACGATCGGGCTCGACAAGCTCCAGATCGCCTCGATCGTCGCGCCGGTGGGCGCGGTGTGCGGCACGCTGTCGGCGGTGCTCGGCGGGTGGCTCGCCAACAAGGCGGCGGAGCGCTGGGGATTGCACAGCCAGGCATGGCTGGTGCTGG
Organism: Sphingomonas sp. BT-65; assembly: GCF_026107375.2. Classification (NCBI taxonomy): domain Bacteria; kingdom Pseudomonadati; phylum Pseudomonadota; class Alphaproteobacteria; order Sphingomonadales; family Sphingomonadaceae; genus Sphingomonas; species Sphingomonas sp. BT-65. Next base: position 1,272,340 of record NZ_JAPCIA010000001.1, on the reverse strand, counting down.
CGATGAAGAGCGTCGGGCTGCCGCTGTCGTTCCTGTTCTATGCGTCGAGCGATCCGTGGATCGCGGTGCCGATCTACTGGGCCTCGCTGCTGCTGGTGAACTCCTATCTCGGCCCCACCTTCGCGCTGATCCAGGGGCTCGCGCCGCTCAGGATGCGCGCGCTATGGGCGGCAGTGACCTTGCTCGTCATCAACCTGATCGGGCTGGGGCTGGGGCCGACGCTGATCGGGGTGATCTCGGATGCGCTCAAGCCCTCGCTGGGCGACGCGGAGTCGCTGCGTTGGGCGATGCTGACCTTCGCCGCGGCGACCCCTTGGGCGCTGTTCCACTACTGGCGCGCGGGCGTGTGGCTCAAGCGGAGCTAGGGACGAGCGGGCAGCAACAACCATGCCGGCCGCGTCAATGGTCGAAATAGAGCTCCACTCTGAGGTCGAAGGCATTCAGCAGGCTGGCTTCGCCGGTCGCCATGGTGGTGCGGATCGTCTGGGACAGATCGAGCAGCCCGCCGGTGGTCTCGTCGACATGGTCGCGCGCCGCCTGAGTCTGGTGGTCGACCAGCTTCTGCCACAGCGCATCCACGAAGTTGTTCGCCGCGCCCGTCGCGCCATCCTGTATGTCGCCCTCGGGCAAGCGCTCGCCGAGCTTGCCGATCAGCTTGTCGGTGATGATGTCGGTGAACTGGCGGACAAAGGCGACCTTGGCCTCCGCGTCGCCCTCTGCGTTGGCGATATAGTCGGCGCCGGCCTGCTGCAGCGAGCCCATCATCGCGCCGAGCGTGCTTGCGGCATTCTCGCGCGTTTCGGGCGGCAGGCTGGTGTCGCCGACCTGCACGGCAAGGCGCGTCATCTCGTTGGTGAGCGCGTCCTGGGTCTGCGCGGCCCGGCCATAGTCGGGATCGAGCATCACGTTGCGCATGAAATCCTGCACGAGGCCGTGATGCGGGTCGCCGGTGTTGTCCATGCGCCAGTCGGTTTCGGAGAGCCGGCCGACATTGCGATCGAAATACATGCCGAGCTGGTCGAGCGCCGGGCCGCGATTGCCGCCTTCGTCGATCCCGCCGACATAGCCCTCGCCGCCCGAACGGACGAGGTCGCCGAACAATTTGTCCTGCGCCGGCTGGTTGGCGGGAGTCTGGCTGACCGAGTTGAGCAGGCCCGACAGCGCGTGGAAGCCATCGCGCTCGTAGAGGTTGTTCCACTGGCCGCCGCCGACGGTGGTCGCCATCATCGCCTGGGTGAGCGTCATGTCGTCGCCGGCGACGGGGCCCCGCGCCTCGACCCGCGAGATTTCGGCGAGCACGGCGTTGGCCGCCGAACGATTGCCGTTCGCCGCCGCCATATTGGCGATGTCGGCGGCGGCGGTGAGCGTCTCCGGGCCGGTCTGATGGTCGTTGATGTCATAGCCCTGCGCGCGCGCATCGCCGGCCAGCCGGTCGGCGACCGCGGCGAGCGCGTTGCCGTCGCGTACGTCGGTCAGCAATTGGCGCGTACCGGCCGAGCCGGGCTCGGAAACGATGCCATAGAGATCGTCGGCGTCGAGGCGCCCATCGGCGACGCCGCGTGCGATCGAGTCGGTCACCTGGTCGCGCAGTTCGGGCGTCGCTGGGTCGGTCCACGCCGTGCCGATGTCGTTGAGCCCGGTACGCAGCTTGTCGGCGGTCCGCTCGTCGACCGATCCGCAGAGCGTCGACTGGCCGCCGGCCATCTGCACGATCGCGGCGATATATTCGTCCTTCTGCTCCTGGGTCAGGTCGGTCCGCGCCAGCGTCTCGCTGATCTGATAGGCGGCCTGCGCGCCGTCGTTCGGCTGGCCGAATTCGGTCGCCGCGACCGTCTGATCGACGGCCTCCTGAACTTGCGGATCACCGGCCGTGCAGGCCGGAGGCGCCGAATTGGTGGGCGAAACGCTGCCACCATCGCCAGCTATATGCATCGCGCAGACTCCTTGAAGCAGGTTGCGTCAGGATAGGGTCGCGCGCGCGTTGCACCATAATCGAACCGACTAGGGCGGCGATCAGAGCCGCCGGTCGAACACCGCGGCGCCGCGCTTAAGCCGATACAGCACCGAGGGCCGGTTCGCGCCGGGCATGCGGCGCTTTTCTTCGGTCTCCTGCAGAAAACCACGTTCCAGTACCTTGCGGCGGAAGGCATCGGCGTTGATCGTCTCGCCCAGTGCGATCTGGTACACGCGATGCAGCTCGGCCAGCGTGAAATCGCGTGCCAGCAGCCGGGCCGGGAGGTCCGAATAGGCCCCCTTGCCGCGCAGCCGCTCCAGTGCGGCCGCGAGCATCAGGTCATGATCGAAGGGCATGCCCGCTGCAGCCTCCACGGGAACCAGCTCCAGCTCTTCGCGCGACAGCGCGGGCGCGAGCGTTTCGAGCGGCGACAGCGAGAAATAGGCGACGCTCGCCGACCAGCCGCGCGGATCCCGATCGCGTCCCGAGAAGGTCGACAATTGCTCGACATAGAGGCGGGTCAGCCCGGCCTTGTCCGCGAGCACGCGCCGCGCGGTCTCCCCGAGATGCGCGTCCTTGTCGAGATGCACATAGCCGCCGATCAGCGCGGGCCGGCCGGCAAAGGGCTCGGCGCGGCGCACCGCGCGCAGCACGCACAACCGGTCGTCTGACAGGGTCAGCGGAACGATGTCCACCGTCAGGATCGGCCGCGGAAATTCAGTCTCCATAAAATGCATATTGCATCTTATGCAGTAATCTGCAAAATGCATTTTATTGAAACCGACTCGGGCAGCCCCCGGCGAGCAAGGAGACGAGAGATGGGACACGGCAACTGGAGCAATCGCGACTGGGAAGCCTATGCGGCGAGCTCGGTCCATGGCCGCAGCCGCGGCGAGCTGTTCGGCGCGCGGGGCATGCACGCGGACTATGACCCGCAGAACATCGCCTATCGCGAATCGCGCGACAGCGCGGAGAATCCGGAATCCACGCCGATTATCATCGGCGTGGATGTCACCGGTTCGATGGGGATGCTGGCCGAGGAGCTGGTGGTGCGCGGTCTCAACGAGACCTTCACCGCGTTGATCGAACGCAAGCCGGTCAGCGACCCGCACGTGATGGCGATGGCGATCGGCGATGCCTATTGCGATCGCGCGCCGCTCCAGGTCACCCAGTTCGAAGCTGATCTGCGTATCGTCGAGCAGTTGCGCCAGCTGTGGCTCGAAGGCGGCGGCGGCGGCAACCAGGGGGAGAGCTATTCGCTGGCGCACGTCTTCGCCGGGCTGAAGACCGTGCACGATGCAAAGGAGCAGCGCGGCAAGAAGGGCTTCCTGTTCACGGTCGGCGACGAGCCGGTGCTCGACGGCGTGGAGCGCGACCAGCTCGCGCGTGTGCTGGGGATCGACGCGCGGCGCGGCGTCTCCGGGCGCGAAGCGGTTCGCCTGGCGAGCGAAGCCTATGAGGTGTTCCACATCATCGTCGACGGGTCCTATGCCGCGCACAATTTCGGCGAGGTCAAGCGGTCGTGGGACCGGATCCTGCCGGGCCGCGTGATCCACCTGCGTGATCCTTCGCGCCTCGCCGAGACGATCGTGGCGACGATCGAGGCGGCGACCGGCCATGCGCCGGCGGGGGCCGCGACGGGTGGCCTCGCGGCGCTGCTTCCCCAGCCGCTGCGCCGTTGGCCCCGCGCGCTGATGGGAGACCGCTGAGATGCGCACACGGGCGGTGATCGGCGCCAATTACGGCGACGAGGGCAAGGGGCGGACGGTCGACTGGCTGTCCGCCCCGCTCGGCGCCGCCGCGCTGGTGGTGCGCAGCAATGGCGGCGCGCAGGCCGGCCACACGGTGGAGCGTACCGCGGGCGTGCGTCACATATTCCACCATCTCGGCGCGGGCGCGCTGGCCGGCGCGCGGACGCATTTGTCGCGCTTCATGGTCTCGCATCCGATCCTGTTCGGCGAGGAGCGCGAACGGCTGGCCGGGTTGGGCGCTTGCCTGCAAGTCTCGGCCGATCCGCGCGGCTATGTCACCACGCCGTGGGACATGATGGTCAACCAGGCGCTCGAACTGAACCGCGAGGGCAAGCGCCACGGCAGCTGCGGGCTCGGCTTCGGGGAAGCGGTCGGCCGGTGCGAGGAGACGGCGTTCGCGCTGACCGCCGGTGACCTCGCGGCGCCCGGCCTGCGCCGGCGTCTCGAAGCGATCCGCGACGAATGGCTGCCGGCGCGCATCGCGGCGCTGGAGCTCGATCCCGCCGCCGGCCCGCTTGCCTTCGCGCGCGGCGTGTCGCTGCTCGACCGGTTCGAGGCGCAATGCCGCGACTTCATCGGCCAGGTCGAGCTGCGCGACGACGCCGCGCTGGGGACGGAGAACGGGATCGTCTTCGAGGGCGCGCAGGGCCTGCTCCTCGACCAGAATTGCGCCGGGTTTCCCTTCGTCACGCGCTCGAACACCGGGCTTGCCAACATCGCCGCGATCGCCGCCGAGGCGGGGATCGAGGAGGTCGCGCCGGTCTATGTCACGCGCTGTTACCTGACGCGCCACGGACGCGGGGCGATGGAGGACGAGCGGCCGATCGCGCGCTGGTTCGCGGTCGAGGACCGCACCAACATCGCCAACCCCTGGCAGGAGACGCTGCGCTTCGGGCTGCTCGACCCTGAACGCCTGGCGGCGCGGATCGCCGCGGACATCGCCGGTGTCGCCGGGAAGGTGCGGGTGACGCCCTCGCTCGCCGTCACCTGCCTCGATCAGGCACGCGCGGAGCTGGTCTGGCTGGAGCGCGGCCGGACCAAGACGGGGAGCAAGGAAGCGCTGCTTCGTGCGCTGGAGACGGCCGGCGGTTTGCCGGTCGAGGCCGCGTTCCGTGCGCCGTCGAACGATCAGTTCGTGACCAGCCCCTGAGCGGCGAGCCAGCTCGACAGGATTGCGATATATTCGGGCGAGTCCGCGCGCTCGGTACCGTCATTTTTGGGATCGAGCGAGGTCTTCTCATCGACCGATATCTGCATCGCATGGTCCGCGCCGGCCACCACATGCACCCGCATCTTCGGCATCCGCGCGGCGACGGTCTTCAACCGCTCGACCGAATAGGCGACCGGCACCACCGCGTCGTTGGCGCCGTAGAGGATGAGCGTGGGCACGCGGACCTTTGTGAGGTTGGTCAGCGGATCATTCTCGATCTCCCTGCGCCAGCCCGACACCTCGCGGTCGCGCACGGTCTCGCCCATGTAGAGATATTTGAACCACGGCTTGGTCTTGGCGGCGTCGATGCGCTGCTGTGCGGCCTCCTTGCTCGCCGTGCCGCGCATATAGTTGTCGACGGCTTTGCGCGTCGCGACCATCTGGTCGATGTCGGCCTGCGAATAGCCGTTGGCGCGCAGATGGTTGGTCGAGGAGAAGAGCATCTGGACGTCCGCCGTGACGACGGGGCCGGCCACCGCGATCACGAAGGCGATGTCGGGGCTGCGCGATGCGGCGAGCGGCGCGATCCAGCCGCCCTGGCTCAACCCCCAGGTGCCGATGCGCTTGGGATCGATGCGCGAATCGGTCTTCAGGCTCTTCACCGCGGCGATCGCGTCGTCGGCGAGGACGGTGAAATCGCCCCCGGCGCTCTGCGTGCCCGACCGGCCCGAGCCCCGCCGGTCATAGGTCAGGACGGCGATGCCGAGCGCGGGGAGCACGGTCTTGAGGTGATCATAGAGCGACGCATCGGCCAGCGGCGACGAGGCGCTGTGCGTCACCACCACCGCCGCCACCGGCTTGCGCCGCGCAGGCATGTAGAGTGTACCCGACAGCGTCGTGCTGCCGCTGGTGAAGCGATGCGCCTCGACCGAGACCTTGACGGTCGCGGGGGCGCTCCATGGCAGGGCGCGCGGTTCCTGCGCCGCCGCCGCGGCGGGCGCGAGCGCGCCGAGGATCATCATGAGTGCGCAGAGAGCGGCGGTTGGACGCATTGTCGCTTTTTTCCAATGTGGGGCGGGGCAAGGTTGCCGTCGCGGGCGGACCCGTCAACCCTGGTCCCTGCGCTCCCCCATGCCGGTGGCGAGGAAGTTGGCGCCGCCGAGCACCGGACCGCCGGCCGCGTCGCGCAGGGTGATCACCAGCTCGCGGTGGCGGCGGCCGAAGCGCAGCGGGCGCCGCGATTGGCGGCGAGGCACTCGCGGAACCCGTCCAGCTCCTCGCGCTCGTCGGGCAACACGAAGGCGCGGTCATAGCCGGCGAAGAACTCGGTGAGGACGGGCGAGGCGGGATCCTCGGTCCCGGTGACGACGAGGTCGCCGTCGATCGTGGCGGACTAGGTGGCGTCGGGCAGGTAATCGGCAGACATCGCCACCGCCTATCAAGATCGCGGCGCGCCGTCATCCGCCCCGGCGATGAAGGTCAGGACTCGAGCACGCGATCGTCGAACAGGCCGAACACGATGGTCGAGGCGTAGAAGGCCACCGCCCGGTCGCGCGGCATGGTGCCGGCCCATTTGCGCATGTCGAACGCGGCGTTCTGCAGCGCCATCATCGTCTGGCTCGCCACCAGCGGGTCGATCGCGCGGATCGATCCCTCGGCGATGCCGTCCGAGAGCATGCCGGCATAGCGCCGCGCGATGCGGTTCGAGCGGTCGACCATCGCCGTGCGCACGCGCGGCGGCAGGCCGGAGAGCGCGGTGGTGCGCAGCAGCGGACCGCGCTCGGAGAATTGCACGTCGAGCAAAGTCGCCATGATGCTGGTGAGTTTGTGCCAATGGTCGCCGGGCCCCTCCTCGGCGACGCGCTGGGCTTCGGCGATGATGTCGAAGCTGCGCTTGTAGCATTCGATCACCAGCTCGTCCTTGGCGTCGAGATGGTGGTAGAAGCTGCCCTTGGTGACGTTGAGCTCGCTCGCGATCTTCTGCACCGAGGCGCCGCGATAGCCGAGTTCGTTGATCAGGCGGGTGGCCGCAAGCAGGAACGCTTCGCGCCCCGGCTCGGCCTCGTCATGCTCGAGGTCGAGCATGTGCGGCTGCCACGCCGCGCCCTCGGCGGCGATGCCGTGGCGGAACACGTCCATCAGCCGCGCCTCGACCCGCGGATATTCGTCGAGCTCGTAGCGGATCAGCCAGACCGGGAGCCAGAAGGTGTTCTCGAGCAGCACGTGCGCGCGGCCGCCGTACAGGTCGGTCTCGGCGCGCGTGCCGCCTTCGCCCCATAGCGCGCGGGTGCGGCGGAAGACGTGCTGCCAGCGCTTGAGCAGCTCGGTCTTGACGTCGCCCTCCATCGCGCGAAGGTCGGAGAGGATCGCGAACGCCTTCTCCTCGCCGCGATGGATGCGCGCGAGCCGCTCCATGTTGATCGCGAGGTAGCGCGCGACGCGCGCCTCGGGCGTCGCCTCGCGGTGCGCCTCGTCGAGCATCTCGTCGAGCCGGTCGAGCGTCGCGTCGAAACAGGCGGCGGCAAGGTCTTCCTTGCGCTTGAAATAATAGGTGACGCTGGTGGTGTTGAGCCCGACGCGCTGCGCGACGTCCGCGAAGGTCATGCCCTTCGCGCTCTGCTCGTTGATCACGTCGGCGGCGGCCGCGAGGATCGCGTCGCGCTTCGCCTTGAACCGTTTCGTCTCGCCCCGCGTCTCGGCGGGGAGCACCTCGTCGACTTCCATCGAATCAGATTAGCAGCTTTGATTCGAAGGAACAGTCCTAAAGCGGGTAGGGGTTAAGCGGAGGGTTTCCGCGGCGGAAAAATGGGATGGGACCCACTTTACCGAAAATCGGGTATGGCGTATTCGATTCGAAACAGGATTTTGAGGAGAGGCCGCATGGACTTCACGCTGACCGAGCGCGAGACCTATTTCCGCGACCGCGTGAAGGGGTTCATCGACCAGCACATCGCCCCGCGCGACGCGGATTACCACCGCCAGGAGCGCGAAGGCGAGCGCTGGAAGGTGCTGCCGGTGATCGAGGAGCTGAAGCAGGTCGCCAGGGCGCAAGGGCTGTGGAACTTCTTCATGCCGCCGCACTCCGGGCAGAACCATGTCGACGATACGTTCGAGTTCGAGGGGACTCAGCTCACCAACCTCGAATATGCGCTGTGCGCCGAGGAGATGGGGCGCGCGGGCTGGGCGAGCGAGGTGTTCAACTGCTCGGCGCCCGACACCGGCAACATGGAAGTGCTGCACCGCTATGGCACGCGCGCGCAGAAGGACCGCTGGCTCAAGCCGCTGATGGACGGCGAGATCCGCTCCGCCTTCCTGATGACCGAGCCCGATGTCGCCTCGTCCGACGCCACCAACATCCAGACGTCGATGGTGCGCGACGGCGACCATTACGTCATCAACGGGCGCAAATGGTGGTCGTCGGGCGTGGGCGACCCGCGCTGCGCGGTGGCGATCGTGATGGGCAAGACCAACCCCGACGCCTCGCGCCACGCCCAGCAGAGCCAGATCCTCGTGCCGATGGATGCGCCCGGTGTCAGGGTCGAGCGGATGCTTTCGGTTTTCGGGTATGATCACGCGCCGCACGGCCATGGCGAGGTCGTGCTGGAGAATGTCCGCGTGCCGGTCGACAATTTGCTGCTCGGCGAAGGGCGCGGGTTCGAGATCGCGCAGGGGCGCCTCGGGCCGGGGCGCATCCACCATTGCATGCGCTCGATCGGGGTCGCCGAGGGTGCGCTCGAGCTGATGTGCAAGCGCCTGCTCAGCCGCGTCGCGTTCGGCAAGCGCATCGCCGACCATTCGATCTGGGAGCAGCGCGTCGCCGAGGCGCGCTCGAACCTCGAGATGATGCGGCTGTTGTGCCTCAAGGCCGCGGACATGATGGACAAGGCGGGCAACAAGTCGGCGCAGGGCGAGATCGCGATGATCAAGGCGATGGGGCCGCGCATCACGCTGCAGATCCTCGACGACGCGATCCAGGCGTTCGGCGGCGCGGGCGTGTCGGGCGACACGCCGCTCGCCAGCGCCTGGGCGGGCATGCGCACGCTGCGCTTTGCCGACGGCCCGGACGAGGTCCATAACCGCGCGATCGCGCGGGCCGAGTTCGGCAAGTACGGGGACTATAAGGCGGATCGTCCGTCGAGCGGCGACATGGCTGCGGCGCGGTGAAAGTCCCCCTCCCGCTTGCGGGAGGGGTTAGGGGGGCGTGTCCCTCGAACAGTAACGACCGCTCGCGGAAGACAGGCCCTCCCCCGGCCCCTCCCGCAAGCGGGAGGGGAGAATTAGGTGAAGGCAGCGGTCCTGTTCGAGGCGAAACGGCCCCTCGAAATCCACGACGTCACGATCGACAAGCCCGGCCCGCGCGAGGTGCTGATCCGCACCGCGGCGTGCGGCGTGTGCCGGTCGGACCTGCACTTCGTCGACGGCGCCTATCCTCACGTCATGCCGACCGTGCCGGGGCACGAGGCGGCAGGCGTGGTCGAGGCGGTGGGGAGCGAGGTGACGCGGCTCAAGCCCGGCGACCATGTCATCACCTTCTTCACCGTGTTCTGCGGAAGCTGCGAATTCTGCGTCTCCGGCCGGCCCTCTTTATGCGTCGACAGCTCGACCAGGCGGCCCAAGGATGCCGAGCCCAAGCTGCGGCTCGCCGACGGCACCCCGCTCGCGCATTTCCTCAACCTGTCGGCGTTCGCCGAGGCGATGCTGGTGCACGAGAATGCCTGTGTCGCGATCAGCAAGGACATGCCGCTCGACCGCGCGGCGTTGCTCGGCTGCGCGGTGATGACCGGGGCGGGCTCGATCTTCCGCGATTCCAAGGTGAGTCCGGGCGAGACCGTGGCGGTGATCGGCTGCGGCGGGATCGGGCTGGCGGCGGTCAATGCCGCGAAGATCGCCGGCGCGGGCAAGATCGTCGCGATCGACCCGGTGCCCGAGAAGCGCGCGCTGGCACGCAAGATGGGGGCGACGCACGATTTCGACGCGATGAGCGAGGATCTGGTCAAGCAGGTGCTCAAGCTCACCGACGGCGGAGTCGACTATGCGATCGAGGCTGTGGGGCGGCCCAATACCGCGGAGATGGCGTGGACCCTGCTGCGCCGCGGCGGCACCGCGACGATCCTGGGGATGATCGCCCCGGGCCAGTCGGTGAGCATTCCCGGCCCCACTTTCCTGACGGGCAAGAAGCTGCAGGGCAGCCTCGCCGGATCGATGCAGTTCCCGATCGACCTGCCGCGGCTGGTGCAGATGTATCTCGACGGTGTGCTCGACCTCGACACGATGGTGGGGGAGCGCATCCGGCTCGAGGAGATCAATCACGCGTTCGACAATCTGCGGAAGGGTGATGCCGTGCGATCGGTGATCGAGTTCGCATGAAGCCCCCGGCCGGACATCGCGGCGGGCTGCCGATGGAGGCAGTGAGCGACCTCGACACCGCGAAGCTGACGGCGTGGATGTACGCCAATGTCGCGGGGTTCGCGGGGCCGCTGCGCTATGCCAAGTTTCCGGGCGGGCAGAGTAACCCGACCTATCGCATCGATGCCGCGAGCGGCGCCTATGTGCTGCGGCGCAAGCCGTTCGGGCCGCTGCTGCCCTCGGCGCATGCGGTGGATCGCGAATATTTCCTGATCTCCAAGCTCCACCCGCTCGGCTTCCCGGTCGCGCGGACGTTCGGGCTGTGCGAGGACGACGAGGTGCTCGGATCGGCCTTCTATGTGATGGAGCTGGTCGAGGGGGTGACCTATTGGGACGGGTCGCTGCCGGACAAGACGCCGGATGAGCGTAGCGCGATCTATTTCGAGATGTGCGACCGGCTGGCGCAGCTGCACAATATCGAGTGCGAGCGCGCGGGGCTCGGCGACTATGGCAAGCCGGGCAGCTATTTCGAACGGCAGGTCGGGCGCTGGACCAAGCAGTACCGGCTGGCGCAGACCGATGACCTGCCCGATGTCGAGAAGTTGATCGAATGGCTGCCGCGCACGCTGCCGCCGCAGACGCGCACCAGCGTGGTGCATGGCGACTATCGCATCGACAATATGATCTTCGACGCCGAGCGCTCCCAAGTGAAGGCGGTGCTCGACTGGGAACTGTCGACGCTGGGCGATCCGATGGCGGACTTCTCCTACCTGCTGATGAACTGGATGATCCCGGCCAACGGCGCGTCGGGGATCGCGGGGATCACCGGCCCGGAGACCGGCATCCCGACGGTCGAGGCGATGGTTGAGCGCTATTGCACCGCGACCGGGCGCGACGGCATCCCCGACCTCAACTGGTATTTCGCCTTCGGCCAGTTCCGGCTGATGAGCATCGTGCAGGGCATCAAGAAGCGGCTGCTCGACGGCAATGCCAGCAATGCGCACGCGCAGGAGACCGCGGCGCGCGTGCCCGGGCTGGCGGCGAGCGCATGGGAGTTCGCGCGCAAGGCGGGAGCGAGCTGATGCGCTTTCAGGACAAGTCGATCATCGTCACCGGCGCGGGCAGCGGGATCGGGCGCGCGGCCGCGCTGCTGTTCGCTGCCGAGGGCGGCCGGGTGATCGCCGCCGACAGGACCGAGGGCGCGGACGAGACCGTCGCGATGATCGCAGCGGCGGGCGGCACCGCCAAGGCGATCCGCATGGATGCGGGGAGCGAGGCGGACGTGATCGCCACGGTCGAGCTGGCGGTTTCCGAATATGGCGGCCTCGACGTGGTGTTCGCCAATGCCGGCATCTCGGGCGGGATGGCCAATATCTTCGACACCACGCCCGAGCTGATCGCCGAGGTGCTGCGCGTCAACCTGATCGGCCCGCTGCTGGCGATCAAGCATGGCGCGCCGAAGATCGCCGAGCGCGGCGGCGGGGCGATCGTGCTCACCGCCAGCGTCGCGGGTATCCGCTCGGGCGCGGGCAGCCCGGCCTATTCGGCGTCGAAGGCTGGGGTGATCAATCTCGCCTCGGTTGCTGCGCAACAATTGTCGGGGTCGAACGTGCGGGTCAACGCGCTGTGCCCGGGCCTCACCGAGACCGGGATGACCAAGCCGACCTTCGACTATGCGCGCGAGGCGGGGAAGATGGACCGCGTCGGGCGGCTCAATCCGCTGCGCCGCGGCGCGCAGGCGGAAGAGCTGGCGCGCGCGGCGCTGTTCCTCGCCTCCGATGACGCGAGCTATGTCAACGGACAGGCGCTGGCGGTGGACGGCGGACTCTCGTCGAGCCATCCGGTGACCCGCCAGGAATATGGCAAGACCGCCGTTTGACAGGCCCTTCATTTCCCAGCACCCTGCCCGCCGAAACAGGGGGAGGGGTGATGCGCAGGCTCATCATCGGCTTGACGGCTGCCGGCATTCTGGCTGGCGCGATGCCCGCGGTCGCGCAGGACGAGATCATCGTCACCGCAGTGCGCAAGCTCGTTCGCGACGATGACGAGGATCGCCCCGTCGAGAAACCCGTGCTCACCCCCGCCGCGGTCCAGATGCTGCGCCGCACCGCCGACTTCGCCGTCCAGCAGGTGGTCGTGGTAAGCGACACGGTCGAGGAGGAGGAAGCGCGCAAAGAGGTTCAGGCGATGACCCGCAAGGCGATCGACCTGTCCGCCGGATCCGGCGTGCAGCTCGCGAGCGGCGAGATCGTCGTCGAGCCGCTGAACGCCGGCAACTACAAGGACCTCGCGATCGAGGAGATCGACGAGGACGAGATCAGCGGCGAGGCGGTGAAGTTCCTCGTCAAGGTGCCGCTCGCGCCCGGCATCGACGCCAAGGCCGCGCTCGCCCGCATCGACAAGTTCGTCAAGGCGGTCCCCGCCGCCGGCCGCGCCCAAATGAAGGCGTATAGCGAGCTGACCCTGTCGGTCGTCGACCCCGAGCAGTATCGCGGGGCGATCATCGATCTGGTGGCCAAGGACACCGCCGCTACCAGCGGGCGCTTTGGCACCGGCTATGGGGTCGAGGTCACCGGGCTCGACAAGCCGGTGCAATGGAAGCGCGCGAGCTTGACCGAGGTGCAGTTGTTCCTGCCCTCGAACAGCACCATGCGGCCGAAGAACTGAGCGCGAGGGGAGAACAGTCATGCGGACCGCATCCAAAGTCCTGCTCGTCCTCACCCTGGCTGCGAGCGCCGCGCCTGCGCTGGCACAGGAGATGATCGTCACCGCTGCCCGCCGCGCGCCCGGCAACTATGGCGGGGTCGTCGACTTTAGCGGCGTGATCCCCGCGCAACGCCCGATCATTCACCTCAAGCGCACTGCCGATTACGTCGTGCAGCAAGTGTGGATCGCGGGCGACACGCGCGAAGCGGCGAAGCGCAAGGAGGAGCTCGAGGCGACGCTGCGCAATGCAATCGGCAGCGCGGGCAAGGCGGGAGTCGAGCTCGCCACCGGCGACTATGTGGTCGAGCCGCTGACGCTGACCAACTACAAGAACCTCACCTATGTCGGCGACGGCCGGCCCGATACCTCGCGCGCGCTCTTCCTGGTCAAGGTGCGGCTGACGCCCGGCATGGATATCGGTGCAGCGAAGGCCCAGATCACCCGCTTCGTCACGGCGGTGACAAAGGCCGGGCGCACGTCGATGGCGGCGACCGGCGAGCCGACGCTGAGCGTGGTCAATCCGGATCAGTATCGCGGCGCGATCATCGACCTGATTGCCGCCGATGCCGCGGCGCAGGCGGCGAAGTTCGGGCCGGGCTATGGCGTGGACGTGATCGGGCTCGACCGGCCGGTGGAATGGGCGCGCGCGGGCGCGACCGAAGTGTTCCTGTTCCTTCCCGCGGCCTATACGGTGCGCTCGAAGCAATAGCGGCGGCGCGGTCAGCAGCCCGTCTGGCGCATCACGTCGGCGAACATGACGCGCGCGACGAGGGCGCGGCGCTCGTCCTCGATGTCGAGCGCGGCACGCGAGAGGTGCGCAGGATCGGTGGTCTGCGCGAGGATCGTTCGCGCCATCTGGTTGGCCGCCGCCAGCGCCTCGCCGATGTCGTGCAGCTCGCGCCGCTGGTCGGCGGGGCAGGGCGGCGTGTCGCGGCGATGGAAGTAATAGAGCGGCATCGGACCGGCCGGGCGGCGACCCTCCTCAGCGGGCTGCGGGGCGCAGTCCTGCCGGTAGGTAAAACCCCGATCGAAACGGGTTGGTTCCGGCGGGGACCTCAGCTTCGCAGCCGCATCAACCCTTCCTGTGCGGTGCTCGCGACGAGCCGTCCGTCGCGGGTGAAGATCTTGCCGCGGTTGAACCCGCGCGCATGGCCGGCCCAGGGACTGTCGGTGGCGTAGAGCAGCCAGTCGTCGGCGCGGAACGGCTCGTGCAGCCACACCGCATGGTCGAGGCTCGCGGTCTGGAAGTTGGGGGTCAGCCAGGTGAGGCCGTGCGGCAGCAGCGCCGTGCCGAGCAGCGACATGTCCGAGGCGTAGGACAGCACCGCGCGGTGCATTGCCGGGTCATCAGGCAAGGGGGCGATCGCGCGGAACCAGCTGTGCCAGACCGGCGGCATCTTTTCCGGATTGATCCAGTCGCGCGGCGTGACCGGCCGGATCTCGATCGGACGGCGGCGCAGGAAGAAGGGGCGCATGCCTTCGGGGATCTCGCCGATCTTCTCGCGGCGCAGCTCCTGCTCGGAGCGCAGGTCCTCGGGCGGCGGCACGTCGGGCATCGCGTCCTGGTGGTGGAGCCCGCCCTCCTCGCGCTGGAACGAGGCGGTCATGTTGAGGATCGGCACGCCGCGCTGCATCGCGATCACGCGGCGGTTGGCGAAGCTGCCGCCGTCGAAGTCGCGCACCACGCGATAGGTGATCGGATGATCCTCGTTCCCCGGCCGCATGAAATAGGCGTGGAGCGAGTGCGCGGCCTTGCCCTCGACCGAGCGTTGCGCCGCCTGCAGCCCCTGCGCGATCACCTGCCCGCCGAACACGCGCCCGCGCCCGCCCGGCTGGCGGTGGCCGCGATAGAGATCGGCATCGAGCTCCTCGACGTCGAGCAGCGTCAGCAGCTCGGCGACGATCTCCGCATCGGTGCGGCGGGGTTTGGGTTCCGCGTCGTCCGCCATCAGTAGCCGCTTGCCCTCGCCAGCTGGTCGGCATGGAAATTGGCGTCGCCGAACATCTCCGCCAGCACGCGGCCGCGCTTCATGTAGAAGCCGATGTCGAATTCGTCGGTCATGCCGATGCCGCCATGCATCTGCACCCCTTCCTGCACCGCGAGCGTCGAGGCAAGCCCCGCCATCGCCTTGGCGACCGACACGGCTTCGGCCGCCCTGGCGTCGCCCGCATCCAGCAATTGCTGCGCCTTGAGCACCGCCGCGCGCGCGACCTCCAGCTCCGCATAGAGATGCGCCGCACGATGCTGCAGCGCCTGGAAGCTGCCGATGAGGACGCCGAACTGCTTGCGTTCCTTGAGATATTGGACGGTCATGTCCATCGCCCCGCCGCCGACGCCGAGCGATTCCGCCGCGGCGCCGGTGCGTCCGGCGGCGAGGAGGGCGTCGAGAACGGCGCGGCCGCCATCGACCTCGCCGATCACCGCGTCGGCATCGACCTCGACGTTCTCGAAGGTGACGCGCGACGCGAGGCTGGAGTCGGCGAGGCGTTGGGGGTCCGCGGTAAGCCCCGCGGTATCCTTCGGCACCGCGAACAAGGTGACGCCCGCGTCGTCCTCGGGCGCCCCGGCGGTGCGCGCGGCGACGATCAGCAGGTCGGCGACATGACCGTGGGTGACGAACTGCTTGGCGCCCGAGAGGCGGAAGCCGTTGCCCGAACGCTCGGCCTTCATGCCGATGGCATTGCCGTGCTTCGCCTTCTCGTCGATCGCCAGTGCGGCGACGGTCTCGCCCGCGAGGATGCCGGGGAACCAGCGCTCGCGCTGCGCGCTCCCTTTGAGCGCTTCGACCGCCGCGACCGCCGTGGCCAGGAACGGGGAGGGCGAGAGGTTGCGGCCGATTTCCTCGAGCACCACGCCCGCCTCGACATGGCCGAGGCCGAGGCCGCCGTCGCTCTCCGGGATCAGAATGCCGGTGAAGCCCATCTCGGCAAACTGCTTCCACAGATCGCGCGAAAAGCCGGTGGCGTCGTCGGCATCACGCAGCGCACGCATGTGCGAAACCGGCGCGGCCTCGCCCACGAATTGCTGCGCAGCATCGCGGAGCATGGTCTGTTCGTCGTTGAGGTAGAGGGGCATTTTCTTGCTCCGTCGCCCCGGCGAAAGCCGGGGCCGCTAGGTGGTGGAGTGCGACGTGGCGGCCCCGGCCTGCGCCGGGGCGACGATCTTCACGACGGCAATTCCAAAATCCGCTTGGCGATAATGTTGAGCTGGACCTCGCTCGTCCCGCCCTCGATCGAATTCGCCTTGGTACGCAGCCAGGCGCGCGGCGCGGCGCCGTTGTTCGAGGCCTCGCTCTCCCATTCGAGCGAGTCCGATCCGCCGGCGGCCATCTCCAGCTCATGCCGCGCCTTGTTCAGCTCGGTCCCGTAATATTTCATCATGCTCGGCTGCGCGGGATGCGCGCGGCCGGCCTTGAGCTCGTCGAGGAAGCGTTCCGACATCGCCGCGAAAGCGCGGGCGCGCACCTCGTGCAGCGCGATCTGGCCGCGCAGCAGCGGGTCGGCGAGGCGGCCATCGGCATCGAGGCCCATCTGCGCGACGGTGTTGCCGATCAGCGTCCCGCCGCTCGACAGGCCAAGCCCCATGCCCGAGATCATCTCGCGCTCATGCCCGAGCAGATATTTGGCGACGTCCCAGCCCTTGTTGAGCTCGCCGACCAGGTTGGCCTTGGGCACCTTCACATCGTCGAAGAAGGTCTCGCAGAAGGGCGAATAGCCGCTGATCAGGAGGATCGGCTTGGTCGACACGCCGGGCGAGGCCATGTCGAACAGCAGGAAGCTGATCCCGGCCTGCTTCACGCTCTTGTCGGTGCGGACCAGGCAGAAGATCCAGTCGGCCTTGTCGGCATAGCTGGTCCACACCTTCTGGCCGTTGACCAGGAAGTGATCGCCCATGTCTTCCGCGGACGTGGCGAGCGCGGCGAGGTCGCTGCCGGCATTGGGTTCCGAATAGCCCTGGCACCAGCGGATCTCGCCGCGCGCGATCCTGGGGAGGTGCTCGAGCTTCTGTTCCTCGTTGCCGTACTTCAGCAGCGCCGGGCCGAGCATCGAGATGCCGAACGAGCTGAGCGGGTTGCGGCAGCCGAGCGCGCGCATTTCCTCGCGCAGGATCTTGCTCTCCGCCGGGGATAGGCCGCCGCCGCCATAGGCTTTGGGCCAGTCGGGCACGGTCCAGCCGCGTGCGGCCATCCGGTCCATCCATGTCTTTTGATCGGGAGTGAGTGCCGATTGGTCGCGCCCGCCCCACACAGTGTCCTTCTCGCTGCGCACCGGCTCGCGCATCGATGCGGGGCAGTTCGCCTCCAGCCAGGCGCGCGTCTCGGCGCGGAAGGTGTCGAGGTCACTCATGGCAGCACTCCGTGGAGAAGATCGGCGATCGCGATGGCGCGATGGTCGTCGCGGTAACCGGTGATCACCTGCAGGCCGACGGGCATGCCATCGGCATCGGTTCCGGCGGGGAAGGCGGTGGCGGGGAGGCCGGGATAGGTGGCCAGCCCGGCCCAGACGAGCTGCGCGTCGTAGGACGTGTCCTGCCCGTCCACGGTCAGGCGCCGCTCGTTGTAGGGATCGTCGCGGTGGGGGAAGGCGGTGACGACGTTGGCGGGGGTGACCACCGCGTCGAATTCATCGAACAGCCGGCCCCAGGCGCGGCGGTTGCGGGCCTGCGCGTCGAGCAGGTCGAACCAGCCGGCGAGGCTGGCGGTCTGGCCGCCGGGGCCGGGGGCGCCGCGCGCGAAGGTGATCGCCAGCATCTTGCAATAGGCGCGATGCTGCGCAGCGAGATCGGGAAGCAGGTCGCTCGACCGGGCGATATCGATGTCCGCGCGGCGCGCAGTGGCTTCGAGCCGGTCCACCGCCCCCCGGATCGCCGCATCGGTCGGTGCGGCGGGATGACGGTCGAGCAGCAGCAGGCGCTTGCTGCGCAAGATATCTACCGGGCGCGGCGGCGGCGCATCCGCCAGCACGTCGAGGATCGCGGCAAGGTCTGCGGCATCGCGCGCCATCGGCCCGACCACGCCCAGCGGCGACGGCGCGCCGTCGGTGCCGGGGAAACGGTGGCCGTAGCTGTCGACCAGCTCATAGCTCGGCTTGTGCCCCCACACCCCGCAAAAGGCGGCGGGAACGCGGATCGATCCGCCGATGTCGGAGCCGATCTCGATCGGCACGAAGCCGGCCGCCAACGCCGCCGCCGATCCGCCCGAGGACCCGCCCGCGGTGCGGCCGGGATCGACGGGATTGTTGGTGCGGCCATAGACGGGATTGTCGGACTGCCAGTCGGCAAGGCCGGGCGCGACGTTGGTCTTGCCCAGGATCACCGCGCCCGCCGCCTTGATCCGCTGCACCACCACCGCGTCACTCGTCGCGATGTTGCCGCTGGCGTGCGCGAGGCCCCAGCTGGTCGGCAGCCCGGCGACGTCGAATGCTTCCTTGACCGTCATCGGCACGCCGAGGAACGGCAGCCGCTCGCCGCGCGCGACCGCTCCGTCGGCCCGGTCGGCAGCCTCCAGCGCACGATCGAAGTCGCGCACGACCACCGCATTGATCGCCCCGTCGCCCGCCGCGATCCGCGCGATCGCCAGCTCGCATTGCTCGCGCGCACTGGTCTCGCCGCGCGCGATGGCTGCGGCGATGTCCAGCGCGGTCGCCCCGGCCCATGCGTCGGTTGTACGCGGTGCCGGGGCGGCGAGGTCAGCCATTGAACTTCCCGCCGCTCTCGGCCTTCTCGCGGAGCAGCTTCGAGATCTCGAAGCCGTGCTTCTCCAGCCCCGCGACGATCGTCTTGAGGCCCACCGTGTCGGCCCAGAACATCGGCCCGCCGCGATAGGGCGGCCAGCCATAGCCATAGATCCACACGACATCGATGTCCGACGCGCGCTGGGCCATGCCCTCCTCCAGGATCTTCGCACCCTCGTTGACCATCGTGTAGAAGGTGCGCTCGATAATCTCCTCGTCGGTCACCTCATGCTGCGGGGTGCCAGTCTTCTTGCGGAACTCCTCGATGATCTCGGCGACGCGCGGGCTGGGCGAGGGATTGCGCTTGTCGTCATAGTCGTAGAAGCCGGCCTTGGTCTTCTGGCCCCAGCGGTTCTCGGCGGCGAGCGCGTCGCGGATATTCTCGATCCGGGTGGGATCGCGGTGCCAGCCGATGTCGACACCAGCAAGATCGCTCATCTGGAACGGGCCCATCGGCATGCCGAACTCGACGTGCACCTTGTCGACCTGCATCGGCGTCGCGCCCTCGTGGAGCAGCTTCATCGCCTCCATCTGGCGCGGGATCAGCATGCGGTTGCCGATGAAGCCGTAACAGACGCCTGCAACGACAGCGACCTTCTTGATCTTCTTGGCGAGGTCCATGACCGTCGCCAGCACGTCCTTGTCGGTCTTGGCGCCGCGCACGACCTCGAGCAGCTTCATGACGTTGGCGGGCGAGAAGAAGTGCATGCCGACCACGTCGCCCGGGCGGCTGGTCGCCGCCGCGATCTCGTCGATGCTGAGATAGCTGGTGTTGGACGCCAGGATCGCGCCCGGCTTGGCGATCTTGTCGAGCTTGCCGAAGATGTCCTTCTTGACGTCCATATTCTCGTACACGGCCTCGATGATGAGGTCGCAATCGGCGAGGTCTTCAAGGTTGAGGGTGGGCTTCAAGAGTCCCATCGCGCCCTCGACCTGCGCGGCGGTCATCCGGCCCTTGGCGGCGCTGCCTTCATAGTTCTTGCGCATCACGCCGGTGCCGCGGTCGAGCGCTTCCTGCTGCATCTCAGCGATCGTCACCGGGATCCCGGCCGACAGGAAATTCATCGAAATGCCGCCGCCCATCGTGCCGGCGCCGATCACGCCGACGCGCTTGATCGGGCGGAGCCTGGTGTCCTCGGGCACGTCGTCGATCTTCGCGGCCTTGCGCTCGGCGAAGAAGATGTGGCGCAGCGCCGCACTCTGCGCGCCCATGATCAGCTTCATGAAGCCCATGCGCTCGCGCTGCACGCCCTCGGCATAGGGCTTGCCGGCGGTCTCCTCGATCACCGCGATGATCTCGGCGGGGGCGTCCATGTTGCGGAAGCGCTTGGCGTTGGTCTTACGGAATTCGTCGAACACGCCCGGCTCGACCGTCACCGGCATCTCGCTGGTGCGGGGCAGGGGGCGCGCGTCCGCCACTTCGCGGGCATAGGCGACCGCGTCGGCGGTCAGGCTGTCCTCGCCCGCCAGGCGATTGACCAGGCCCGCATCCTTGGCGACCTGCGCCGGGACCGGATCGCCCTTCGTCGCCAGCTCGAGCGCGAACGCCACGCCCGCGACGCGCGGCAGCCGCTGGGTGCCGCCCGCGCCGGGCAGGATGCCGAGCTTGACCTCGGGCAGGCCGAACTTCGCCGAGGGCACGGCGATGCGGTAATGGCACGCCAGCGCGACCTCGCATCCGCCGCCGAGCGCGGTGCCGTGGACCGCGGCGATCACGGGCTTCGCGCTCGCCTCAATCGCATCGACTAGCACCGGGAGCGAGGGCTCCTGCATCGGCTTGCCGAATTCGGTGATGTCGGCGCCCGCGAAGAAGGTGCGCCCGTCGCAACGGATCACCGCCGCCTTGAGGCTGTCGTCGCCCGCGAGCTCCGCGATCGCGGCTGCGAGACCCTGCCGCACCGCCGCGCCGAGCGCGTTCACCGGCGGGTTGTTCGAAGTGATGACGAGGATGTCGCCTTGGCGTTCGGTGGTGATGGGGCCGGTCATTGCTCTTCCTTCTTTTGTCGTCATTCCCGCGGAGCGGGATCCATGGTCGCTGGCGCCGCGGCTACTGCCGAAAACGTCAGCCCTCCCGCCTGCGCGGGAATGATGGGTGGAGGGCGTCGAAGCCGGTACCGGCAGGCGGTGCGAAGTGCGCGGCGTCCATACCCCTAATTCGAATCCTCGTTCCCGGCGGCTCGCTCCGCCTGTCGCTTCCCTATTGCGTTTGGCAACGTATGAATCAAGAATAACCTGAAGGCGGCGCGGCGGAAATGCCAAACCGCACATTCTACAAAGCTGGAGAGATGCACGTGGCCGCCGAACCGATCATCCCGCTCGACCCGTCATGGCCGAAGATGACGCTAGGGCAGGCACAGGCGCTGATGACCGCGCCGGGTCAGCCGCTCGAGATGGAGGAGGTCGCGATTCGCGGCGTGCCGACCCGGGTGTGGAAGAACGCGCCGCCCAATCTCGCCGCGCTGATCCAGCTGTCGCGCACGCATGGCGAGCGGCTGTTCACGATCCATGAGGACGAGCGCGTCAGCTTCGAGGCGAATTTCCGCGCCGTCGCGCATCTCGCGACGAAGCTGCGCGAGATGGGGGTGAAGAAGGGCGATCGTGTTGCGCTGGCGATGCGCAACCTGCCCGAATGGCCGGTGATCTTCTTCGCCGCGGTCAGCATCGGTGCGATCCTGGTGCCGCTCAATGCGTGGTGGACGGGCGGCGAGCTCGAATATGGCCTCGCCGATTCAGGCAGCAGCGTGCTGTTCACCGATGGCCAGCGCTACGAGCGGATCGCGCCGCACCTCGCCGCGCTTCCCGGCTTGCGCCGCATCGTCGTCAGCCGCGCGCGGGGTGAGCTACCCGCGGCTACGCTGCAGCTGGAGTCGCTGATCGGCGCACCCGCGGACTGGGCGGCGCTGCCCGACCTGCCGCTCCCCGCCGATCCCGAGCTGGCGCCCGAGGACGACGCGACGATCTTCTACACCAGCGGCACCACCGGCAATCCCAAGGGCGCGCTCGGCACGCACCGCAACCTCGCCACCAACATCATGTCGAGCGCCTATTGCGCCGCGCGCGCCTATCTGCGGCGGGGCGAGATGCCGCCGGCGCCGCAGCCGCGCGTCGGCCTGCTGGTGATCCCGCTGTTCCATGTCACCGCCTGCTCCGCCAGCCTGATGGGTGCGATGGCCGCCGGGCACACGCTCGTCTTCATGCGCAAATGGGATCCGGCCGAGGCGATGGCGATCATCGAGCGCGAGAAGGTCAACCTGACCGGCGGCGTGCCGACCATCGCGTGGCAGCTGCTCGAGCATCCCGACCGCCACAAATATGACCTCTCCAGCCTCGAATCGATCGCCTATGGCGGCGCGCCGTCGGCGCCCGAGCTGGTCAAGCGCATCTATACCGAATTCGGCGCGCTGCCCGGCAATGGCTGGGGGATGACCGAGACGATGGCGACGGTCACCCAGCATGGGGGGGAGGATTATCTCAACCGCCCGACCAGCGCCGGCCCGCCCGTGCCGGTGGCGGAGCTCAAGATCGTCGACCCGGAGGGCGCGCGCGAGTTGCCGGCCGGCGAGGTCGGCGAGCTGTGGGCGAGGGGCCCGATGATCGTGAAGGGCTATTGGAACCAGCCCGGGGCGAGTGCCGAGACCTTCATCGACGGCTGGGTGCGGACCGGCGACCTCGCCAGGATCGATGAGGAAGGGTTCCTGTTCATCGTCGACCGCGCCAAGGACATCGTCATCCGCGGCGGCGAGAATATCTATTCGTCCGAGGTCGAGGACGTGCTCTACGCGCACCCCGCGGTGACCGACGCGGCGCTGATCGGCATCCCCCACAAGACGCTGGGCGAGGAGCCGGTGGCGGTGGTCCACCTCGCCCCCGGCACGCATGCCAGCGAGGCCGAGCTTCAGGCCTGGGTGCGCGAACGGCTGGCGGGCTTCAAGGTGCCGGTGGCGGTGCGCTTCGTGAAGGACACGCTGCCGCGCAACGCCAATGGCAAGATCATGAAGAAGGACTTGAAGGCGCTGTTCGCGGATCAGGAAGCGGCATAATCTTCTCGCCCGAATCGCTCGCGGGGCATTCGTCCGCGACGAACGGAAGGAGGACATGGCCAGGACCTGGTTCATCACGGGAGCGTCGAGCGGCTTCGGGCGGGCGCTGGCCGAGGCGGCGCTGGCACGTGGCGATAGTGCCGTGCTTGCCGCGCGGCGCGGCGATGCGCTGCGTGCGCTTGCCGAGGGGCATGGCGAGCGGGCGCTTCCCGTCACGCTCGACGTCACCGACGAGACCTCGAGGCGCGCCGCGATCGCCGCGGCGCTGGATCGCTTCGGCCGCGTCGACGTGCTCGCCAACATCGCCGGGCGCGGATCGCTCGGCGCCGCGGAGGAATTCGCGCCCGACCAGCTGCGCGACCAGATGGAGGTCAATTTCTTCGGCCCGGTCGAGCTGACGCGGGCGTTGCTGCCGGCGATGCGCGGCCAGCGAAGCGGCCATATCCTCAACCTCACCAGCATCGGCGGGCTGATCTCGATGGGTGGTTTTTCCGTCTATTGCGCGTCGAAGTTCGCGCTCGAGGGCTGGAGCGAAGCGCTGCGCGACGAGGTGAGGCCGCTCGGCATTCATGTGACCATCGTCGAGCCTGGCGCTTTCCGCACCGAATTCGCCGGCGATGCGAACATGCGGCCCGTGGAGAGGCTCGACGCCTATCGCGGCGTGATCGATCCGATCGAAGCCTATCTCTACGGTGGCGACGGCGAGCAGCCGGGTGACCCGGCGCGGGCGGCGGCGGCGATGATCGCCGTAGTCGAGAGCGACGATCCGCCGCTCCGGCTGATGCTGGGTGCCGATGCGCTGGCGGGGTGGGAAGCGAAGCGTGCGGTGGTCGACACCGATGTCGCGGCGTGGCGCGCGGTGGGCGAGGCAACGGCCTTCCCGGATGCCGAGATACGTCCGATCGGCGGGCGTGAAGGTTAGAGTTTGATCCATCTGCAACGTCAGGGATACGCTGCCGCGCAATGCCAATGACAAGATCATGAAGAGGGATCTGAAGGGGTTGTTCGCGGAGGAAGCGACGGTCTAGCGTTAGCCGTAGCGAACCCCGCTAAGTTCCT
This sequence comes from Sphingomonas sp. BT-65, assembly GCF_026107375.2. Classification (NCBI taxonomy): domain Bacteria; kingdom Pseudomonadati; phylum Pseudomonadota; class Alphaproteobacteria; order Sphingomonadales; family Sphingomonadaceae; genus Sphingomonas; species Sphingomonas sp. BT-65. Next base: position 1,248,601 of record NZ_JAPCIA010000001.1, on the reverse strand, counting down.
CCGACACCTCCCATAGCCGCGTCGCAGCACCCACGTCCAACGCCTGCGGGGGGATGCGGGCAGGGGCGGGATAGCCGCGCGCTTCGCTCAGCGCATGGGGTCCGTAATAGCCGCCCGATCGTGCGTCGGGTGCGGTGGCGGCGAACAGCGTCGGCAGCGCGCCCTGTGCAGCGGGCTGGAACAGAAACCACAGCAACGATCGGGTGAGGCCCATGGCGCTCCACCGTCCCGGTGCATTGTGCAGCAGGTCGGTTCGCGCGATGCCCGGATGCGCCGCCATGCTCGCGACGCCCCAGCCGCTGGCCTCGCTCCGCCGGTGCAGTTCGAGCGCGAACATCAGGCAGGCGAGCTTCGACTGGCTGTAGGCCGGCATCGGGCGATAGCGCCGCTCCGCATTCAGATCGTCGAACGCGATGGCGCCATCGCGCGCGGCGACGCTCGACAGGGTGACGACACGTGGCTGCCGGCCGTGGCGCAGGAGTGGCAGGAGTAGGCCCGTCAGCGCGAAGTGGCCGAGATGGTTGGTGCCGAACTGCAGCTCCAGCCCGTCCGCCGTCTCCTCGCGCCGGGGCGGCACCATTACGCCGGCATTGTTGACCAGCAGGTCGAGGCTGCCGTGCCGTTCGCTCAGGCGCGCGGCAAATGCCGCGACCGAATCGAGGCTGGCGAGATCGAGCATCTCGAACCGGATTATCGCGGATGGTACCAGCGCGCGGATACGCGCCACCGCTGCCGCTCCCTTGTCCGGATTGCGCCCCGCCAGAATCACCTCGGCGCCAGCCCGCGCCAGCTCTACCGCATCCTCGAATCCAAGTCCGCCGGTTCCGGTGATCACCGCCGTCCGCCCGGTCTGGGGAGGAATGTCTGCCGCTGTCCATTTCGCCATGATCGTGCCCTTTTCAGAAAGATGCACTCGGTGTAGAATATATTTGCATCTAGTGCAATATTACACTGAGGGTATTTATTTTGGCTGATGGCGGACGAGAAACCGGTCTGCGGGAACGCAAGCGCCGTGAGACGATGCAGCGCATCACCCAGGCGGGAATCCGCCTGTTCGTTGCGAAGGGGTTCGAGGGGGCGACGCTCGACGAAATCGCCGCCGAAGCCGGCATTTCGCGCCGCACCTTCTTCCATTATTTCAAGTCGAAGGACGACATCCTGCTGGCGCTGCAAAGCGGTATGGGGGAGGGGATCGCCGCGGCCGTGCGGCAGGCTTCACCCGATGCGCGCCCGCTCGACGCGATCCGCCAGGCGGTGATCGACACCTGTGCCGCGGTTCCTCCGGAGGACATGATCAAGATTGACCGGCTGATGCGATCGAGTGCGTCGGTCCAGGCGCGTAAGCAAGCGAGCTATGTCGAGCACGAGCTGACGCTGTTCGCCGCACTTCGTGATCGCTGGCCCCAGCCCGAGCGCGAGCTGGCGCTGCGGCTGGTCGCATTGACCGCGATCGGCGCGCTTCGCCTTTCAACCGAACGGTTCAGCCTTGAGGGTGGCAAGCGCGCGCTGACCGAGCTGCTGAACGAAGCGTTCGACGCGCTGGACGCCGGGATCTGATTATCGCTCGGCGTCGCCGCGAACGCTGCGGATCGCCGCCGCCCAGCCCACCAGCCGTGCCACCCGCGCCTCAGCCTCCATCCCCGGCTCGAACGTCTCGATCTTCCCGCGCATCGCCGCCGCGTCCTCGAGGCTCTTGAACATCCCACATCCCACGCCTGCGAGCATCGCCGCGCCGAGCGCCGTCGTCTCGGTGAAGCCCGGCCGCTCGACCGTCACACCGAGCACATCGGCCAAGTCCTGCGCGATCCAGTCGTTGGCGACCATGCCGCCGTCGATGCGCAGCGTCGTCCAGTCGGCGCCGTCGGCGGCGAAGGCGGTCTTGAGGTCATGGCTCTGGTGCGCCATCGCTTCCAGCGCGGCGCGCACGACATGCGCCTTGGTGCTGGCGAGGCTCAATCCGCTGATCGCGCCGCGCGCCTCGGGCTCCCACCACGGCGCGCCGAGCCCGGTGAGCGCGGGGACGAAATAGACGCCGCCATTGTCCGCGACCGATCGCGCCAGCGCCTCGGTCTCGCCCGCACTCTCGATCAGCCCCAGCGAATCGCGCAGCCATTTGACCACGCTGCCCGCGACGAACACCGATCCTTCGATCGCATAGGTGCGCCGCCCGCCGAGCTGGCACAGCACTGTGGAGAGCAGCCGGTGCTTCGAGGCCGGCTGGCGATCGCCGGCATTGGTGAGCACGAAGGCGCCGGTGCCATAGGTCGCCTTGGTGTCGCCGGGCGACAGGCAGGCCTGACCGATCGTCGCGGCCTGCTGGTCGCCGGCCATGCCGCAGATCGGGATCGAGCCGCCGAACAGCGTGGTCTCGCCGAAGTGCCCGGCGCAATCGACGATCTCGGGCAGCGCCGCGCGGGGGGCGCCGAACAGGTCGATCAGCCCGTCGCTCCACCCGCCGCTGCCCAGGCCCATGAGCAGGGTGCGCGAGGCGTTGGTGGCGTCGGTCACATGCAGGCCGCCCGTCAGCTTCCACACCAGCCAGCTCTCGATCGTGCCGATCGCCAGCCGCTCGCCCGCCTCGCGCAGCTGCGGCCAGTTGGCCATCGCCCAGGCGATCTTGGTGCCGCTGAAATAGGGGTCGAGCAGCAGCCCGGTGCGTGCCTGCACGCCGGGTTCCTCGCCCGCTTCCTTCATCTCGCGGCAGATCGCGGCGCTGCGCCGGTCCTGCCACACGATCGCGGGCGCCAGCGGCGCGCCGGTCGTCCGGTCCCAGAACACCACGGTCTCGCGCTGGTTGGTGATGCCGATCGCGGCGATCGCGTCCGCGCCGCCTGCCTCCGCCACCATCGCGGCCGCGCACCGCAGCGTCTTGTCCCAGATCTCGGCCGCGTCGTGTTCGACCAATCCCGCCGCCGGATAATGCTGCATGAGCTCGGCGGATTCGCTCCCCAGGCACGTCCCGTCCGGCGCGAACAGCATCGCCCGGGTCGAGGTGGTGCCCTCGTCGATGACCAGCAATTTCTCTCCCATGCGACCCACGCTAGCCGGGATTACACGGCGGTCAAATCGCGCTAGAAAGCCACTGGAAAGGCAGACGAAACTTGGTCGAGGGGCAGGACACGGCAATGGAGCGGGAAGAAGGCGCGGTCACGCATCCCGCGCGTCCGCTCGAACCGCTGGTCCCCGCCGTCGCCACCGAAGCCGAGGCCGAGGACCGCCGCGACCGGCTGCTCGCCGCGCTCACGCTGATGATCGGTGCTGGGCTGTTCCTCGCCTTGCCCTTTGCGCTGCGTGCGGGTTCGCCCTTCTTCCTGCCGCTCACCGCCGCGATCGTCATCGCCATTGCGCTGGTCCCGGTGCTCGAATGGCTCGAGCGGCACCGCGTTCCCGCGCCGCTCGCCGCGCTCACCTGCGTGCTGCTGTTCCTCGTCGCCGCCAACGCCGCGCTTGCCTCGATCGTGGTGCCCGCCTGGGGCTGGCTGTCGATCCTTCCCGAGCGGATCGACAACATCCAGTCAAACGTGAAGCCGCTGATCGACTTCTACGCCAACCTCGAATCCTTCGTGAACAAGACGATCCAGGACCTTGCCGCGTCGCGCCCGATCCGCCCGGCCGAGGCCGCGGCGGAATCGCCGCCGCGCTCGATCCTCGAGCTTGCCGCGACCTCGGCGCCGGCGGCGTTCATCGAGATGTTCTTCGCGATCCTGGTGATCTTCTTCTTCCTCTCGGGCTGGACCCGGCTGCGGCGCAAGGCGATCACCAGCCGCCACAGCTTCGGCGGGGCGATGGCGACCGCGCGCGTGATCCAGGACGTGGTCGACGACACCTCGGCCTATTTGGGCACGATCACCGCGATCAACGTGTCGCTCGGCCTGCTCGTCGCGGGGGCGCTGTGGCTGATCGGCATGCCGACGCCACTGATGTGGGGCGGCATCGTCGCTTTGCTCAACTACATCCCCTATCTCGGCCCGATCTTCGCCGCGATGCTGCTCGCGCTGGGGGGCCTCATGACCTACCAGGACGTGTGGACCGCGCTGCTCCCGGCGGGGATCATGATCGCGTTCCATCTGATCGAGGCCAATCTGGTGACGCCGCTGATCGTCGGGCGGCGCCTCACGATCAATCCGATCCTGATCCTCATCTCCTTGAGCTTCTGGGGCTGGGTGTGGGGCACGCCGGGGGCGCTGATGGCAGTGCCGCTGCTGATCATCATCCAGACCGTGCTCAACGCCGCGGGCAAGCCCGACATCGCCGGATTCCTGTTCGAGCACGGCACGCTGGTGGCGGGCGGAAACCCCCCGCCGCCGCGCGCGAACTTCAATCGTGTCGAAGCGCGCGAAACGGCGGTTGACAGCCCCGGACCGCCCGTCTAGGTGCCGCGCTCTCGCAAGGGACTGCGCTTCGGCGCTGAGGCCAAGCGGGTGTAGCTCAGTTGGTTAGAGCGCCGGCCTGTCACGCCGGAGGTCGCGGGTTCGAGCCCCGTCACTCGCGCCATCCCTTGTCGGACGGCGCCCCCTTCGACAGCATCGCATCGAGAGCGAACCCTCCCGCGCCGATTGTCGCGAAGATCAGCCCGAACAGCACCAAAGCCGTCGCCGGAAAGGCCGGGCGGATGCCGAGCGGCGCATCGACCATCACCAGCGCGACGACGAAATTGAACGCGCAGATGAGGCCCGCCCAGCGAGTCGCGAATCCGGCGATGAACGCGACGCCGACCAGGAACTGCGCGTAGACCGACAGCGGCGCCATCAGCCCGGGCATGACGAACCCCTTGATCGTCAGGAACTTCTCGAACTCGGCCAGGCGCTCGGCGCTGACGATGTTGTCCCACACGCCGAAGATCAGGAACGCGCCCACCACCAGCCGCGCGAGCAGCAGCGCGAGGTCCGCGCCGCCCGCCAGCTGCGGCAGCACCAGCCACTTCTTGTCCATCTTTTCCTCCCCTAGTCGCCGTCGCCGGGCTGCAGCGGGATCGCCGCCGTCTGCTTGTGCACCCGTTTGACGAAGCGCGTCTCGTATCGCCGCACTGCCGGGTCGCTCTCGAATAGCCGGGCGGTCAGCGCGTTATAATCATTCATGTCACGCGCGGAGACCAGCACCGCGAGGTCATCCGCACCTGCGATGTCGAGGATCATCTGCACCTCGTCCGCTGCCGCCAGCCGGGCGCGCAGCGCGGCGATGCCGCGCTCCTCGGCATGCTCGTGCACCTGAACGCTCACCAGCGCGCGCAGCCTTTTGTCGCTGAGCTGGCGCGAGGCCACCGCCACGTCGGCCGCGATCCAGCCCTCGGCGCGCAGCCGCCGCACGCGCCGCGTCACCGCCGAGGCCGACAGCGGCACCTCACGCGCCAGTCTCTCCGCGGTCGCCAGCGCGTCGGCCTGGAGCAAGTTGAGCAACTGGATGTCGAACGCGTCGAGCTTGCCCATTTCCGCCGCCTGATCCTCCGCTTGCGCCGATTTCAGTCGCATAGCGCCTTCAGTTCGGCTGCAAAAGGCGTGTTGGTCAAATATAACACTTACCGAGCTGAACGATGGAGAGAGTTGATGCGTAAGGAAGTTCTGGCGGCCCTGGCCCTGGCGGCGCTGTCGCCGCTGGCGATGGGCCAGACGGCAGCGCCCACACCCGCCGCGGCCCCGGCCTATGACGCCACAGAGGCGAAGAAGGCCGTGGCCAAGCTCGCCGACGAGCTTGAGAAGAACTTCGTCTTCCCCGACGTCGCGAAACGTTATTCCGCGGCATTGCGCGCCAAGCTCGCGGCGGGCGGCTATGACGGCTTCACCGACGGCGACGCGCTGGCCCGCGCGGTGACCGCGGATCTTCAGGCGGTCGCGCCCGACGGCCATCTCGCCATGTTCCCGCCCGGCGGCCCGCGCCCGCAGCGCGACGGCGGCCAGCAGCGTGCACCCAGCGGCCCGCCGCCCGCGCCGATGGAGCAGGCGGGGATGATCGCGCCGGGCATCGCCTTCGTCCGCTTCAACGGCTTCTACGGCGAGCCGGCGACGCTCAAGGCTTTCACCGAATTCCTAGACAGGAACGCCGGGGCGAAGGCGCTGATCATCGACGCGCGCACGCATCGCGGCGGGGGTCTGGAGGAAATGGACGTGCTCTTCCCGCGCATTTTCGACAAGGCGCAGGCGGTGATGGTGATGGACACCCGCGCCTCGGTCGCCGAGGCGAACGGCCCGCTGCCGTTTCGCTCGCTGGTCAAGGTCGACGCGCCGGCGGAGCTGTTCCGCACCGAGCATCGCGTGACGCCCGCCAGCCCGGCGGGGCCATGGGCGAAGACGAAGATCTACTATCTGACCTCGCCGCGCACGGGCTCGGCGGCGGAGCATCTCGCATCGGTATTCAAGGGGACGAAGCGCGGCATGCTGATCGGCGAGACCACGGCCGGCGCGGGCCATTATGGCGGCGGCGTGCCGGTCGGCGGCGGCTATTCCGCCTTCATCCCCTTCGGCCGCAGCTATTTTCCGGGCGGCGACGGCTGGGAGGGAACGGGCGTCGCGCCCGACATCAAGGTCGCGCCCGAGCGCGCGCTGGTCGAGGCGCTCACCCGCGAAGGCGTCGCCCCCGCCGAGGCAGAGGCGCTGTCGGCCCGACATATGCCGAGCGGCTCGATGGAGCGCAGGAAGCCGCGGAAGTCGTAGGGAATCAATTCCTCCCCTGAGCTCGCTCAGGGGAGGGGGACCGCCGCGAAGCGGTGGTGGAAGGGCGCGGTGGGCAACCGCCGCGTGCCGCGGCCGCCCCTCCGTCAGCGCTTCGCGCTGCCACCTCCCCTGAAGGGGAGGATTTTCTTCAAGCATACACCCCGTCAGCCTTGGCCTCGCCGCGCAGCGCCAGGATCTGGAGCTCCGCGAACACGCCAACCGCCAGCGCTTGCGCGGCGACGAAGGCATAGCCCAGCGCGTTCGGGCTGACGAAGAAGGCGAGCGTCACGATGCTCGCGATCACCCAGGCGATGTTGATCGCGATTACCGCGATCACGCCGCCGCGCTTCGGCTTGAATGCCATCGCCGCGACCAGCGCGAGGAAGGGCAGCAGCACCAGCCCGGCGCCGCGCAGCAGCGGTTCGGGCAGGTCGGTCAGGCCCGCGGTGAAACCCGAAGCGGTCAGCGCGAGCAGGGCGGTGGCGCCGGTCGCGACGAAATCGAGCGTCAGCGCCTGGCGAACGGTGAGCGGAAAGCGGATCATCGTGGTTCTCCTTGCGATCGTGCGGCATCTCCGCCGCGGTGATTGCAAGTTCGCCGGTCCGCCGAATCATTCCAATTACGTCACAGGTAATGGGCGGCGGCGCAGGCATTTGGGCCAATCCACAGCGTTCCGCGCCGCGCCCCCTTGCACCCCCGCTCGCAGCCGCTAAACGCGCCCGTTCACCCTATATGGAGCGGGACATGAGCGACTCGATTTCGGCCGAGCAGCTGCGCCTTCTGATCGAGCGGATCGAGCGGCTGGAAGAGGAAAAGAAGGGCATCAGCGACGACATCAAGGATGTCTATGCCGAGGCCAAGTCGACCGGCTTCGACGCCAAGACGATCCGCACGATCGTCCGTCTGCGCAAGATGGAGAAGCACCAGCTCGACGAGCAGGATGCGCTGCTCGAGACCTATCGCGCCGCGCTCGGGATGGCATAAGGTCGGGCCTCTCCAACGGAGGCTCACCTGATGATTCTCACCACCACCAGCACCGTCGAAGGCCATGCCGTCACCCGCTATCACGGCATCGTGACGGCCGAGGTGATCATCGGCGCGAACATCTTCCGCGACCTGTTCGCCGGCATCCGCGACATCGTCGGCGGGCGTTCGGGCAGCTACGAGCGCCCGCTCAAGGAAGCGCGCAAGACCGCACTCGACGAGCTGACGGAGGAAGCCCGCGCATTGGGCGCCAACGGCGTGATCGGGATCGACTTCGATTACGAGGTGCTGGGGCAGGGCGGGTCGATGCTGATGGTCTCGGCCTCGGGCACGGCGGTGACGGTGAGCGGCGCGTAATCCCTAACCGTCATCCCGGCCTTGTGCCGGGATCCACGGTGCCGCGCGCGATCGCCTGCAGCCTCTTTCGCATCGCCAGCCGAACGGTGGACCCCGGCACAAGGCCGGGGTGACGACTTGCGCGCAAACCCCTGGCTCGCCTAGAGACGCCCGCACCCAATTCCATAGAGACCACCCATGGCAGGCCATTCCAAATTCAAGAACATCATGCACCGCAAGGGCGCGCAGGATAAGAAGCGCTCGGGCATGTTCTCCAAGCTCAGCCGCGAAATCACCGTCGCGGCCAAGATGGGCTTGCCCGATCCCGACATGAACCCGCGCCTGCGCGCCGCGGTCAACGCGGCGAAGGCGCAGTCGATGCCCAAGGACAATATCCAGCGCGCGATCGACAAGGCGAGCAGGGGCGACGGCGAGAATTACGAGGAAATCCGCTACGAGGGCTTCGGTCCCGGCGGCGTCAGCCTGATCATCGAGGCGCTGTCCGACAACCGCAACCGCACCGCCACCAACGTGCGCACCGCGGTCAGCAAGAATGGCGGCAACCTCGGTGCGTCGGGCTCGGTCAGCCATGCCTTCGACCGCGTCGGGCTGATCAGCTATCCGGCGAGCGCGGGCGATGCCGAGAAGGTGTTCGAGGCGGCGCTCGAGGCTGGCGCCGAGGATGTGACCTCTAGCGAGGACGGCCACGAGATCTGGACCGCGCAGGCTGACCTGCACGAGGTGGTCAAGGCGCTCGAGCCGGTGCTGGGCGAGGCCGAGGGCGCCAAGCTCGCCTGGCGCCCGCAGACCATGGTCGAGGTCGACGAGAGCGACGCCGCGACCCTGTTCAAGCTGATCGACGCGCTCGACGACGATGACGACGTCCAGACCGTGTGGGGCAATTACGAAGTCTCCGACGCGGTGATGGAGAAGCTGGGCTAGCCGCGCGCTGCGTTCCGCGCGATACCGCGCTCGCACGAAACGCGATTGCGGAGGGGCAGATGCGGACCTTTCTCCTTGCCGGCCTGTCGCTGGCGCTGGCGGCGCCTGCCGCGGTGCCGCTGACCGCCTCACCCGCGGTGCCGGCCAGCCAGTGCCGCGCGGGCGAGAAGACGGTCTATAGCTGCCGCTTCGGCAAGTCGCTGGGCAGCGTCTGCGCGGGTCGCGGGTCGCTTCACTACCGCTTTGGCCCGCCGGGACGGCCGCAGATCGAGATCGCCAGTGACGCGAACTGGGGCAATGTCCATCGCGGCGGCGTGGTCGGCGGCGGGGGCGGGTCGCAGGAATATCTGCGCTTCACCCGCGGCGACCACCATTATCTCGTCTTCTGGGGTGTTGGCGGGCAATATACCGAAATCCCCGGCAAGCAATGGTCGGGCATCCATGTCAGCCGCGGCGGCAACGACCTCGCTACGCTGCGCTGCAAGAGCAACGCCTGGCCCACGGAGAATTGGGAGCAGCTGCTGCGCGCCAGCCTGCCCGGGCACCTGCGCGAAGTCCCCGACGACACCGATCCGCAATTCGAAGCCTGGTATTGATGATCAAGCCCCTGGTGATCTTGGGTCTCGACCCCGGCCTCGGCACCACCGGCTGGGGGCTGATCCGTGCCGAGGGCAACCGCCTCTCGCACCTCGCCAACGGGCAGCTCAAGACCGACAGCGCCGCGCCGCTGCCGCGCCGCCTCGCGCATCTCGACGGACAGCTCGCCGCGCTGATCGCCGATCACGCGCCGGACGCCGCCGCGGTCGAGGAAGTGTTCGTCAACGCCAACCCGCAATCGACGCTCAAGCTCGGCCAGGCGCGTGGGGTGGTGATCTGCGCCGCGGCGCGCGCGGGGCTCGACGTCGGCGAATATGCGCCGCGCCTCGTCAAGAAGGCGGTGGTGGGCACTGGCAATGCCGAGAAGGTGCAGGTCCACGCGATGGTCGCGCGGCTGCTGCCCGGCGCGAAGATCGCCGGCGCGGATGCCGCCGATGCGCTCGCGGTGGCGATCTGCCACGCGCACCATCTGGCGAGCGCGCGGGCGCTGCGCTGAACTCGAAGGATCGACCTCGCGGGCTGAAGTAAACTGACTGTTTCCTTTTCACTTTCCTACACGGCGCCGTTCCGCTTATGTACCGGCCATGACGCACGGCTTCCCTGCCTCGACCCTTTCGGCCTCGCGCGCGCAGTTCCGGGGGAGGGGAAACCGGGGGGTACGTAGTGTGAGCTTCGATAACTTCCGGTATCCGGATACCCGCCGATGATCGCGCATCTCAACGGCCATCTCGCCGCGACCGGCATCGACCATGCGGTGATCGACGTGAACGGCGTCGGCTATCTCGTCGGCGCCTCGGCCAGGACGCTGGCGGCGCTGGGCGCGTTGGGCGAGTTCGTGACGGTGCATACCGAGATGCTGGTGAGCGAGGACTCGATCCGCCTGATGGGCTTCGCGTCGGCCGAGGAGCGCGACTGGTTCCGCCTGCTTACCGGCGTGCAGGGGGTGGGGGCCAAGGTCGCGCTCGCCATCCTCTCGATCCTCTCGCCCGCCGAAGTCCAGACCGCCGTCGCCCGCGCCGATGCGGCGATGATCGCGCGGGCCAACGGCGTGGGGCCGAAGCTCGCCCAGCGCATCGTCAACGAGCTCAAGGACAAGGCCGGCGGCATCGCACTGGGCGGCGGGGCGGGGGCTGCGCTCCCGGCGAGCGGCGCGGCGAACGACGCGGTCTCGGCGCTGATGAACCTCGGCTTCAAGCCCGCCGAAGCAAGCGCCGCGGTCAACGCCGCCAGCGACGAGCTGGGACCGGGCGCCAGCCTCGACGCGCTCGTCCGGCTGGCGCTGCGGAAGGCGGCGAAGTGAGGCGCCTCCCTCTCCACCCTCTCTGTCGTCATGCTGAACTTGTTTCAGCATCCACCGGGCCACGGACGACTGATCCTCGGTTCCTTCGAGAAGGGCGCAACAATGCCCAAGCAACCCTGCGTCTATCTGCTCGCCAGCCACCGGATGGGCACGATCTGCATCGGCGTGACATCGGATCTGCTCGCCCGCCTGCATTAACACCGATCCGGCGAGATCCCGGGCTTCACCTCGCGCCACCACGTCCACATCCTGGTCCGCTACGAATTCTACGCCACGATGCCGGAGGCCATTGCGCGCGAGAAGCAACTCAAGCGCTGGCACCAGCAATGGAAGATCAACCTGGTCGAATCCGAGAACCCGGACTGGGTGGACCTTGCTCCGGCACTTGGACTGGAACCGCTAGCCAGTCGCCCGCGGCACGATGGATGCTGAAACAAGTTCAGCATGACGGCATGAGGCGGCGGGCATGACCGACTCCGACCGCATCCTCACCGCCGCCCGCCGCCCCGAGGACGTCGACGCGGCGCTGCGCCCCAAGTCGCTCGACGAGTTCGTCGGCCAGCGCGCGGCGCGCGACAATCTCCGCGTGTTCATCGATGCCGCCCGCACCCGCGGCGACGCGCTCGACCATGTCCTGTTCTTCGGCCCGCCCGGCCTCGGCAAGACCACGCTCGCCCAGATCATCGCGCGCGAGATGGGCGTCGGGTTCCGCGCCACCTCCGGCCCGGTGATCGCCAAGTCGGGCGACCTCGCCGCTTTGCTCACCAATCTCGAGGACGGCGACGTCCTGTTCATCGACGAGATCCACCGCCTCGCGCCCGCGGTCGAGGAAGTGCTCTATCCCGCGATGGAGGACCGCGCGCTCGACCTGATGATCGGGGAGGGCCCCTCGGCGCGCAGCGTGCGCATCGATCTTCCCCGCTTCACCCTGGTCGGCGCCACGACGCGCCAGGGCCTGCTCACCACCCCGCTGCGCGACCGCTTCGGCATCCCCGTGCGCCTGCAATTCTACACGGTCGAGGAGCTGCAGCGCGTCGTCACGCGCGCCGCGGGCCTGCTCGACCTGCACATCGCCCCCGACGGCGCGGCCGAGATCGCGCGCCGTTCACGCGGCACCCCGCGCATCGCCGGCCGCCTGCTGCGCCGCGTGCGCGACTTCGCCAATGTCGCGGGCGAGACCACCGTCCACGCCAAGGCCGCCGACGCTGCGCTCAACCGGCTCGAGGTCGACGCGCTCGGCCTCGACGCGATGGACCGCCGCTACCTCACCATGATCGCCGACATCTACAAGGGCGGCCCGGTCGGCGTCGAGACGCTCGCCGCCGGCCTCTCCGAGCCGCGCGACACGATCGAGGAAGTGATCGAGCCCTACCTCATCCAGATCGGCATGATCGCCCGGACGGCGCGCGGCCGCTGCCTCAACGCGGCCGGCTGGAAGCATCTCGGCCTCCACCCGCCGGCGGGCGCGCAGGACGGGTTGTTCGACGGTAAGTGAGGAGTGAGAAGAAATTCCTCCCGGAGGGAGTGCTGGGTTGGATTGCTTCCGGCAATCCAAGTCCGTGCCGGGGGCGCCGCGCGGCTGACGCAGCCGGTATCTGCGAGTGCCTCGATGAACGCCCGCTGCCGCTCGGGCGCCCACCCGTCATGGCGCGCCCGGCGCGGCACCGGCGTGAAGTCGGGCAGCGCCGGCCGCTCCTCGCGCTTCACGGGAACCCGGTTCTGCATCTTTCCCCTCCTTGCGATTCGCCCAACCGGCCAGTGTGTAGGCAGGGCGTGTAGGAAAGGGATTTGTTTTTGATTTGTTCTATGGCTGCTGGCTGAAATTGGGCCGATTTCAGCCTGACAGCTTTCGGCCGGGAGAGCCTGAAAGCAGACATCACGTGCAGCCCGCGGGTCACGACCGCTTACGATCCATTTGCCGCCAGTCCGTTTTAGAGGTGGAAGTCGTCATAACTGCCGTTGGCAGCGGACCCGTGGCGTCGCGGACGGCGCGTTCTTTCACCAACAACACCAGTGCATGAAGCGCAGGCTTCTCGGTCGTCGCCGACGAGGCGTGCTCAAATAGAGCTACGCACCCATTGCTCCCGCACCCACTTTGATTACAGTTGTAGTCAATCTGGATGCGAGAGGATCGATATGAAGAGGTTCCTGCTGGCGTTCGCGCTCGGAATTGTCGCGGCACCCCCTCTGCAGGCGCGCGCGTCGCCGCCGCACCAGACCGCGCCGGCCGCCATCGACGCGCTCTTCGCGCGCTGGAACCAGCCCGACAGCCCTGGCTGCGCGGTATCGGTGACACAGCGGCAGGAGTTGGTCTTCAAGGGCGCTTATGGAAGCGCGATCCTCGAGAGCCGCACGCCCAACACGCCGGTCACCACCTTCCACATCGCTTCCGTGTCCAAGCAGTTCGCTGCCTTCGCGATCTATCTGCTCCAGTCCGACGGCAAGCTGTCGATCGGCGACGACGTTCGTAAATACGTCCCCGAGCTGCACGATTTCGGCCATCCGATCAGGCTTGCCGACCTGCTCCACCACACCAGCGGGCTGCGCGACCAATGGAGCCTGCTGGCCCTGGGCGGCCGACGCCTCGAGGACACGATCACGCAGGACGATGTGGTCCAGGCGATCCTGGCCCAGCGCGAGCTCAATTTCCCGACCGGAAGCCGCTTCGCCTATTCCAACTCCAACTATACGCTGCTCGCCCTGGTGGTGGAACGCGCGTCCGGGCAATCCTTTGGCCAGTTCATGGCGAAGCGGGTGTTCGAGCCGCTGGGGATGGCAAATACCTGGATACAAGATGATTTCCGGCTGGTGCGAGCCGGCCATGCGCAGCCCTATGGGCCTAGCGCGAACGGATTCCAGCGCCGCTCGCTGCCCTATTCGAGCTACGGTGCGACGGGCGTGCAGACCAATGTCGAGGACATGGCGCGCTGGGCGATGAACCTCGATCAGCCCAGGATCGGAACCCCGGCGATGATCGACGCCATGCTCGCCATCACACGGGACGAGACGGGCAAGGCAATTCCCTATGCGTCGGGTTTCGAGATCGGGCGCTATCGCGGCGCCGTGACGGTCGAGCATAGCGGTACCGATCCCGGCTACGTCGCCGATTTCCTGATGCTGCCGGAGCACCATCTGGCGATCAGCCTCCTTTGCAACGCCGAGGGGCCAAACCCGGTCGAGCTCGCCCGGAGGATCGCCGATCTCTACCTGGGAGACGTTCTGGCTGCCGAGGCGAAGGTCGAACGCAGACCCATTGTTCTGGATGCGCAGCGCCTCGCGGGTTTCGTCGGCACTTACAAGGAAGAGCCTGGCGTCCTGTTCGCCGTCAGCCTGCGCGGCGGCAAGCTGTTCATGCAGGGACGCGACGAGATGACTGCGTTCGGACAGGGCGACTTCTTTCTGGCGAATGCGCCGGTCACTTTCAGCTTTCCCGACGAATCGACGCTCGTCATCCACGAGCCGGATCATGACCGCATCGCCCGGCGCATCGCCCTGGGCGCCGTCCCCGATCTCACTCCCGCACGCATGGCGGAATATGTCGGCGATTATTACAGTCCGGAACTCAAGGCGATCTACACAGTCTCCGTCCGCGCGGGCCGGATGCGGTTGCGCGGCCCAATGGGCCAAACCATCATCCACCAGCAGCCCGCAGCCCTGCGCGAGCCCGACGCATTCTACACCGAATCCCTGGCGGGCGCCCTTCAGTTCCGGCGGGATCGCCGGCGGAAGGTCAGCGAGCTCACCTTGTCGAACGGCCGCGTCATCAACCTGCGCATGGTGAGGCTGCGGAACCAGCTGCCAGGTCTCGGAAGCTGAGCAGCTCTCGAGGCTGGATCGATGCGCCCGCTCAAACGACGCCGACGCGCCGGAGGCCAGAGAATAAGGGCAAAGCTGACCTGCTTGCCCGCATACAGGGCTCCTGCCTCGATCGTGAGTGAACGTCTGCTTCCGGGCAGTGGCCCCACGATATAGAATGACTGACTTGAGGGCGCTTAGCAGCCCGGCAGCTCACGCCAAAAGCGCCCCGCCGCTTGTGGATCGATAGCGGTCCGCGGTTTCGATCGCCGAAACGCTAAAGCGGACCTCCATCGCCCGATGGCAAGCCATGAGGTGCTCTGGGCAAATCGCCTTCGTCCAGCCATAGCCCGGAACGGATCGACCGCGCAGAGCATCTCCGAATACGACGGCCTGCGTCGACCTTCCGCGGGTGGAGGGAAGCGAACCCAAGGTCGCGGGCGGGCTACGGAAAAAGCAGAAATTTGGCGCACATCCGTGAATTCCAGTGCCTATCATGCTAGCGAACATGACCGCCATCGGCGCCGCGAGGAGATATCCGTGCACTAGGCGGCAGAACGTGGCGCGCGCCGGGCCAGCTGCTATATCACACCCTGTCGCGCGGCTTCCCAATGTCACGATCACCCGCCAGAGTTGCTGGAAAGACCGGAGCGTCCGCAATGCAACATGGCCTCGCCGTTTTCGCTGCCCTGCTTCTCGCTACAGCGCCGGCAGCGGCGCAGGATTTCCCTGCCATCGGCAGCCAATATATCGACTTCGGCGCGTCCATGGCCTCGGTCGGGCAGATGAACAATGTGCTGGGCGCGACGGTGCGGAGTCGCGGCGGCGATCGCCGCGCTGCGACCAGGCCGCCGGCTCTGACCGCTACTGTCGGCACGCGCTACAAATCGTCCCCTGCAGTCTCGGCGCGCGTGCGCGGACAGTTCGCCGATTTCGTGGCGAAGGCCGACCCGGTCAATGCCGCGCGCCTGCGCCAGGTGATCCAGCAGAACGATCTGCTTGGCCTGTGGGAACGGCATGTCGCGACGGATGGCCTACGTCGCGGCGACGTGGCCGATGCGATGGCTGCCTATTGGGTCCAGAATTGGCAGATCGCCAACAAAGTCCCGTTCACCAGTCGCGCTCAGGTGCAGGCGGTGCGCGGCCAGATCGCGAGTGCGCTCGGCACCAGTCCCGGCTTCGCGCGGATGAATGATGCCGCCCGGCAGGAATTGGCCGAGACCTATATGCTCAATTTCATCGCGCAGGGCAGCGCCTTTTCCGACGCGACGGCCCGCAGGGACGCAGCGCTCGCCACACGCCTGTCCGACGCCGCTGTGGCGCGCTTTCGGGCCGATGTTAAGCTCGATCTGCGCCGCCTGCGCCTGACGCCGGCGGGCTTCGCAGACTGAACGGCTGCACCTGGAAGGGTTCAGTGGCTGCCGTGGTGGCCATATGACCTCACTCTATTCCCAAGAACGGGCGATGATTGAGGGTCTGATCGAAGCGGCCTTCACGAAGGCGGCGAAATATCGCGAGGATGCCGACGAGGCGCTGTGCCCGAGGATGTCGGCGCCGGTGCGGAAGGCTGGCCTAACGATCCTTACATCCTGTTCCGGCCGGAGCGGTTGTCGCTCTTCGCCGGCAGCGAGTATAATTACGAAAAGATCTATCTGCTGTGGCTGGACTTCGAAGATGAGCCGGAGCTCTGGGTTTATGATGCCAACGGCGAGTCCCGGTATCGCGACCTCGCCTGCTACCTGCGGGCCTATCTGACCGACGACGTCAGCGCTGCATCGATTTCCTGGCGTGCCTGAGCCTCGGACTGAGGCAACGTCGATGTGGGATTTCAGGCGCAGGCCCTACGGCTTCGTTTTGGACACGAAACTGGGATAACCTAATGACCGCTTTCAGGCACGCTTGAAGCTGCCCTGAAGGCAGAATTGAGGGCGCAAACCCGTCATCACCAAAAAGAAAACGCCGGGGTCACCCCCGGCGCTTTCCTCATCCCTCAATTAACCCGCGCCTCGCGCAATCCGTCGACCGCCTTGCTCACCAGCACATTCACCGCAACGCGGCGGTTCTGTGCCTTGCCTTCGGGGGTTTCGTTGTCCGCCAGCGGGTCGGCTTCGGCCATGCCGGTGGGGGTCAGCATGCGGTAGGGCTTCCAGCCGCACGCCTGCTGCAGATAGTTGATCACGCTGCTCGCGCGCTTTTCGCTGAGCGTCTGGTTGAACTCCTGGCTGCCCGTCGAATCGGTGTAGCCGACGACCAGCAGCAGCGCGTTGTCCATCGCCTCGGCCGACTTGGCCGCGGTGCAGAGATCGGCCTTGGCCTGCTCGGACAGCACCGCCTTGCCGGTGTCGAAGTTCACGTTGGTCGTGCCCTTGACGTTATACTGGTCGATATCGCCCACGCGGCCGCGCAGCGCCTCGGTCGCCGCGGTCTGCTCGGCAAAGCGCTGGTCGGTGCCGTTGTGGATCATCGACGCGGTCTTGAGGTCCTTGTTCTGCAGCTTGATCTGGCTCGCCACCAGCGTGTCGCCCGCCTGCATCGTCTTGATGCTGACCGGCAGACCGTTGAGCAGCGCGTCCGCGGCGAGCTTGCTGCGATTGAGCCCCAGGAACCCGCCGCTGGCCCGGATCCGCGTGGAATCATTGACCGCGACGATCGTCTTGTTGCCGTCGGCGGTGGTGACCTGCACCCGGTCACCGTCGCGTGCGGAGATGATGCCGTTGACCTCGGGGCCCTCGGTCATCTCGGCCGCCACGGGCGCGGGCTCGGGCGTGCCCGTGATGGAGACGTCGGCCGGGGGCCGGTCCTGCGGCTGCTCCTGCGCCGGCGGCTGCTCCTGCGCGGCCAGGCTGACGGGCGCTGCCCCGGCAAGCAGGGCGAGCAGCAAGAGAGACTTTGGGCTGTTGGAAATCACACGCATTACTTCACTCCTTCAAACTCGACCGGCCGGGCGTGCGTGATCGCAGCCTCGCGTCCAACCGCCGCCCCCGCGATTGACGCAACCGGTCGTCAAAACCCCCTCCATCTCGATCCCTGGGGCGATACAGATGCAGCATCTGCACGCCCTGGAGTGCCTGCGTTGTTCAGCCCAACCTTTCGCGCAGATGAACAGCCCCGGTGGCGTTGGAGTTGTGCCGGTAATTGGAGCGCATCATGCGGCGGGCCGATTCAGGCTCCGCGTTCGGCCCCCCTGAATCAGTCGTTAATCATCGGGAAGGGCGCGATCCGGCCACCGCAAAAGAAAAGCGCCGGAGTTTCCCCCGGCGCCTTCCAAATCTCGATCTAGCCCGGCGGCCTCAGGCCGCCTTGGCCCGGCTCGCGCGCTTGCGCTCGTGCGGATCCAGGAAGCGCTTGCGCAGGCGGATCGTCTTGGGCGTCACCTCGACCATCTCGTCGTCGTCGATATAGGCGATCGCCTGTTCCAGCGTCATCTTCTTGGGCGGAGTCAGGCGGATCGCGTCGTCCTTGCCCGAGGAGCGGACGTTGCTCAGCTGCTTCGCCTTCATCGGATTGACCTCGAGGTCCTCCGGCTTGGCGTTCTCGCCGATCACCATGCCCTCATACAGGGCCTCGCCATGGCCGACGAACAGGATGCCGCGCTCTTCAAGCGTGTTGAGCGAATAGGCATTGGCCTCGCCCGCGCCGTTGGAGATCAGCACGCCGTTCTTGCGGCCCTCGATCGCGCCCTTGTGCGGGCCGTATTTCTCGAACAGCCGGTTCATGATGCCGGTGCCGCGCGTGTCCGACAGGAACTCGCCATGATAGCCGATCATGCCGCGCGACGGGGCGCTGAAGGTGATGCGGGTCTTGCCGCCGCCCGAGGGGCGCATGTCGGTCATCTCGGCCTTGCGCAGGTTCATCTTCTCGACCACCGCGCCCGAATGCTCGTCATCGACATCGATGATGACGGTCTCGTAGGGCTCCATCTTCTGCCCGTCTTCCTCGCGCAGCAGCACGCGCGGGCGGCTGATGCCGAGCTCGAAGCCCTCGCGGCGCATGGTCTCGATCAGCACGCCGAGCTGGAGCTCGCCGCGGCCGGCGACTTCGAAGCTGTCCTTGTCGGCGGCCTCGGTGACCTTGATCGCGACGTTGGATTCGGCCTCGCGGAACAGGCGGTCGCGGATCATGCGCGAGGTAACCTTGGTGCCCTCGCGGCCCGCCATCGGGCTGTCGTTGACGGCGAAGCGCATCGACAGCGTCGGCGGGTCGATCGGCTGCGCCTGGATCGGCACGCTGACCGAGGTGTCGGCGATGGTGTTGGAGACGGTCGCGACGGTGAGGCCGGCAAGGCTGATGATGTCGCCCGCCTGCGCCTCGTCGACCGGTACGCGGTCGAGTCCGCGGAACGACATGATCTTCGACGCGCGGCCGGTCTCGATGACGTTGCCGTCCATGTCGAGCGCGTGGATCGCCTGGTTGACCTTGACCTTGCCCGAGGTGACGCGGCCGGTGAGCACGCGGCCGAGGAAGTTGTCGCGGTCGAGCAGGGTGACGAGGAAGGTGAAGGGCGCGTCCACGTCGAGCGCGGGCGGCGGGACATGGTCGACGATCTTCTGGAACAGCGGGGTCAGCGTGCCCTCGCGCAGCGTCGGGTCCTCATTGGCATAGCCGTTACGGCCCGAGGCATAAAGGACAGGGAAATCAAGCTGTTCGTCGGTCGCGTCGAGGCTGACGAACAGGTCGAACACCTCGTCCAGCACTTCCTGGATGCGCTCGTCCGGCCGGTCGATCTTGTTGACCACGACGATCGGACGCAGGCCGAGCTTCAGCGCCTTGCCGGTCACGAACTTGGTCTGCGGCATCGCGCCTTCGGACGAATCGACCAGCAGGATGACGCCGTCGACCATCGAGAGGATGCGCTCCACCTCGCCGCCGAAATCGGCGTGGCCGGGCGTATCGACGATGTTGATGCGGATGCCTTCCCAATCGACCGAGGTCGGCTTGGCGAGGATAGTGATCCCGCGCTCTTTCTCCAAGTCATTGGAATCCATGGCTCTTTCTTCGACGCGCTGGTTGTCGCGGAAGGTACCGGACTGGCGGAAGAGCTGGTCGACGAGCGTGGTCTTGCCGTGGTCGACGTGTGCGATGATCGCCACGTTGCGAAGGTTCATAACAGGTCCTGGATGCCGCGGGAGCGCGGTTCGGCGGCGCCCTTAGCGGATATTGTGCGGCGCGGGAAGGGCTGGCGAGTCGCCGGCCGGTTCGGCCCTCAAGCGATACACCTTGCCGAGATCGACGACGCCGGGCGACGCCTGCGCGGCCGTGCTCACCGGCACCCACACCGCGATCGAACCGGCAATCATCATCTTCAGCCTGCGTTCCATGCCACCCATCCTAACCGCGACATGTTAACAGGTCGCGACATCGGAACACCCTACAACGTCGGTCGGTTGCGCGATAATTCAAGTGTATTATATTGGCGATACACTTGAAGCGCGCGCGGTTCCCGTTCATCTTGCAGGGAACCGCCAGAAATCTGGTGTTGGAGAGATGGGCAAATGGCGACCGAGACTGCGACTGCCGAGAAGACCGACGATCTGGTGCTGACCGCACCCGAGCCGCTGAAGGAGCGCGCGCCCGAGAAGATGGCCGGGCTGGTCCCCGTCGACGAGGGCAAGAAGAACGAGCTGGTGACTCGCGTCGAGAGCTTCATCGACGAGCTCGTCGCGCAGGACGTGAACTCGCCCGAGTTCGGCAAGCGCGTCGACGCGATCACCGCGATGGGATCGAAGGAGATTCGCGACGCCGCGGGCCAGTCCAACCGCTTCCTCGACCGGCCGGTGCGTGCGATGGACAAGGACGTGGGGGTCGGCAAGGACTTGGCCGAGCTGCGCCGCGTGGTCGAGGACCTCGATCCCGGCAAGAAAGGCGACCTAACCCAGCGCAAGAAGCTGTTCGGCGTCATTCCGTTCGGCAACAAGCTGCGCAACTATTTCGACAGCTACAAGTCGAGCCAGACGCACATCGCCGCGATCCTCAAGAGCCTGCAGTCGGGCAAGGACGAGCTGCTGATGGACAATGCCGCGATCGACGTCGAGCGGCAGAATCTGTGGGCGGCGATGGGGCGGCTCGAACAGATGATCTACATCTCCAAGGAGATGGATCAAAGGCTCGAGGACAAGGCGCTCGAGCTGGATCATACCGATCCGGCCAAGGCCAAGGCGATCCGCGAGACTGCGTTGTTCTATACCCGCCAGCGCACGCAGGACCTGCTGACGCAGATGGCGGTGACGGTGCAGGGCTATCTCGCGCTCGACCTGGTCAAGAAGAACAATGTCGAGCTGGTGAAGGGCGTCGACCGTGCCTCGACCACCACCGTCGGCGCGCTGCGCACCGCGGTGACGGTGGCGCAGGCGCTGACCGCGCAGCGGCTGGTGCTCGACCAGATCACCGCGCTCAACACGACGACCGCCAACATCATCGATTCGACCGGCAAGCTGCTCAAGGAAAACACGGCGCGGGTCCATGAGCAGGCGGCGTCGAGCACGATCCCGATCGAGACGCTGCAGCGCGCCTTCCAGAACATCTATGACACGATGGACGCGATCGACGTGTTCAAGCTCAAGGCGCTCGATAGCATGAAGACGACGGTCAACGTGCTGTCGAGCGAGGTCGAGAAGTCGAAGGGCTATATCGCCCGGGCGGAAGGCGCAGCGCAGAACCAGGTCTCGGGCAATGCCGAGCAGTTCAAGCTGGAGGCGCTGTAAGCGGCGATGCCCAGTGAGATCGATCGCGAAATCGCCCGTGCCGACGAAGTGCTCAATCGTTCGCGCGAGCGCTACACGACGCTGAACGCGCGCGCGAAGAAGCGGCGCGATGCGGAGATCCTGACGCGGATCGGGCGGATCGCCGGCGCGGCGGGCGTGATCATCGTCGCGGCGATGGTGCTCGGCTGGTTCATCCCGCTCGGCATGGGCGGGGCGCTGGTCGTGATGGCGCTGCTGATCGCCGCGACCCTGTTCTTCGGGCTGATGCCGGCGAGTAAGGAAGTCGCGCCCGAGAAATTCGGAGAGGCGCCGCTGGCGTCGCTGCCGCTGCGCACCGAAGAATGGCTCGATCGCCAGCGGCCGACGCTGCCGGGTGCGGCGATGCCGCTGCTCGATTCGATCGGGATGAAGCTCGACCTGCTGGCGGGGCAGCTCAAGACGCTCAACGAGGGCGAGCCGGCGGCCGCCGAAGTGCGCAAGCTGGTCGGCGAGCAGTTGCCCGAGCTGGTCAAGGGCTATCAGCGCGTGCCGCAGAATCTGCGCGGGCAGGACCGCTATGGTCAGTCGCCGGACAAGCAGCTGGTCGATGGGCTCGGCCTGATCGACCAGGAGATCGCGCAGATGTCCACCCAGCTTGCCCAGGGCGACCTCGATGCGCTGGCGACGCGTGGGCGGTATCTTCAGGTGAAGTACCGGGGCGACGACCAGGTCAGCGGCTAGGCTGTCTGCCCAGCGCTTCGACGGCGCGTTCGCGCAGGTGACCGGCCGCCGCCTGGTGGATGCCGGGGGCGGTGGCGAGGACGCCGAAGGCCTCGCCCGCCGGCGTGTTGAAGCGCAATTTCTTGCCCAGCGCGTCGGTGATCGTGGCGCCGGCCTCGCGCGCGATCAGCGTGGCGGCGGCGATGTCCCACTCATTGCCCCAGCGGAAGGTGGCGAGCAGATCGGCCTCGCCCGCGGCGACCATGGCGATGCGCAGCGCGATCGAATTGGGCTTCTCGACCATGGTCAGGTGGCGATCGACCTTGGGGAGATCGTCGGCCGGGACACGCGCGCCGGTGAGTTCGATGCGGTCCGACGCCGCGATCGGGGTGCCGTTGCGGGTCGCGCCCTTGCCGGCTTCGGCGAGCCAGTGTTCGCCACGGGCCGGGGCGGCGAGCACACCGATCACCGGCTGCCCGTTCTCGACCAGCGCGATCGACACCGCCCAGCCGGGCCGCTCGCGCAGATAGTCGCGCGTGCCGTCGATCGGATCGACCACCCATACGCGGTTGGCGGAGAGGCGGGCGAGGTCGTCCGCGGTCTCCTCCGACAGCCAGCCCGCATCGGGCAGCAAAGCGGAGAGGCGCTCGCGCAGCATCGCATCGATGGCCAGATCGACCTCGCACACGAAATTGTTCGGCGACTTTTCCCATTTGCGCACGTCCGTCCGGAAGCGGGCGAGCGCCAGCTCTGCGGCCTCGGCGGCGATGGCACTGACGGCGGAGGCGAGCGTGTCAGCCACTGGCGACGGTCATCCCGTCAATGCGCAGCGTCGGCACGTTGATGCCGTAGCGGAATTCGAGATCGTTGGCGGGGACGAGTTCACGGAACATCGCCTGGAGCGTGCCGGCGACGGTGAATTCGGAGATCGGCCGGGTGATCTCGCCATTCTCGATCAGGAAGCCGGCGGCGCCGCGGCTGTAATCGCCAGTGACGATGTTGACGCCTTGGCCAATTAATTCGGTGACATAGACGCCATAGCTGATGTCGGAAATGAGCGTTTCGACCGGCAGCTTGCCGTTCTCCAGGAACAGGTTGCTGGGGCCGACGGCGGGCGCGCCGCCAATGCCGCGGCTGGCATGGCCGGTGGGCTCGAGCCCGAGTTGGCGCGCGGTGGCGCTGTCGAGCAGCCAAGTCTCGAGCCTGCCGTCGTCAACCAAGGCGACCGGAGAGACCGGCAGGCCTTCGCCGTCGAAGGGGCGCGAGCGCAGGCCGTGGGGGCGGTGCGGATCGTCCTGGATGCGGATGCCGGGCGCGAAGATGCGCGTGCCCATCGCGTCGAGCAGGAAGCTGGTCCTGCGCGTGATCGCGCCGCCCGAGATCGCGCCGCTGAGGTGCCCGAGCAGGCTCGATCCCACGCGCGGATCGAGCACCACCGGCATGGCGCCGCTCCTGACCCGGCCGGGGTTGAGGCGGGCGACGGCGCGCTCGCCGGCGCGGCGGCCGATCGCCTCGGGGGATTCGACATGGCGGGCGTGGCGGGCGCTGTGATGGGCATAGTCGCGCTCCATCGCGCCGGCTTCGCCTGCGAGCACGCTGGCCGAGAGGCTATGGCTGGTGATCGCATAGGATCCGGCGAAGCCGTGGCTGGTGGCGAGCGCCCAGATGCTGCGGCTGGCCGAGGCGCCGCCGCCCTCGCTGTTGGTGACGCCGGGCACGGCGCGGGCGGCATCCTCCGCGGCGAGCGCCCTGGCCTTGAGCGCGGCGGGGTCGCCGAGATCGCCGTCGTCGAGATCGAGATCGGGGACGTTGCCGCGCAGCAGCCGCTCGGCAGGGGCGAGGCCGGCCCATTCGTCCTCGGGCGCTTCGCGCGCCATCGCCACGGCGCGCTCGGCAAGGGTGTCGAGCGCGGCGGGGGTGAGATCGGTCGAGGAGATGCTGGCCGAACGGCTCCCGCAGAAGACGCGCAGGCCAAGTTCCGCATGCTCGGCGCGGCCGACATCCTCGAGCGCGCCGAGGCGGACCGAGACCGAGAGCGATTCGCCGGCGGAGAGCATCGCATCGGCGGCGTCGGCGCCGGCCTTGCGCGCGCGGGCGATGGCGTCCTGGACTCGATCTCGGGCCTGTTCGGGGGTCAGCATCGCGGCGATCTAGGAAGCGAGAGGCGGAAGGTCAAAAGGCAGTGGTCCCGACGACGAAGCAGGCGGCGAAGACGAGCAGGCCGGCGAAGCGGTTGGAGCGGAAGCGGCGCAGCGCATTCTCGCCATCGGTGGGGACGAGCGTGCCGACCTGCCACAGCAGATGGATCGCGGCGGGGGCGAGCGCGGCGAGGACGAGCTTGTCGGGGCGAACCTGCCACAGCGCCGCGCCCCACAAGGTGAGCGCGACGGCATAGAAGGCGGCGACGCCGAGCCGGACATTGGCACCGAGGCGCCGCGCGGAGGAGCGCACGCCGACCAGCGCATCGTCCTCGATATCCTGCAGCGCGTAGATCGTGTCGTAGCCGATCACCCAGAAGATCGAACCGGCGTAGAGCAGCAGGGCGGGGGCGGGCAGCTCGCGCGCGATCGCCGCCCAGCCGACCAGCGCGGCCCAGGAGAAGACGAGGCCCAGCCACGCCTGGGGCCACCAGGTGATGCGCTTCATGAAGGGATAGGCCGCGACCAGCGCGAGGCTGGCGAGCGCGATCATCGCGGCGAGCGGGTTGAGCTGGACGAGCACGACCAGGCCGATCAGGCAGAGCGCGATGAGCCACATCCATGCGGCCTTGAGGCTTACCGCGCCGCTGGCGAGCGGCCGGGTGCGGGTGCGGGCGACCTGGCGGTCGAGATCGCGGTCGACGATGTCGTTGTAGACGCAACCCGCGCCGCGCATCGCGATACTGCCGAGCAGGAACCACAGCAGCAGGTCCCAGCGCTGCACCGCGCCGCCGGCCAGCGCGATCGCCCAGGCGCCGGGCCAGAAGAGCAGCCACCAGCCGATGGGGCGGTCGAACCGCGCGAGCAGGGCGTAGGGACGCGCGGCGGCCGGGAGCAGGCGGATCAGGCCGCGATGCTCGGTGTCGGGGACTGTCTGGGCCTGATCAACCATATGCGTGCCGTTTGTCGAAGTTGACGAGTTTGGAGGCTTCCGGGCACCGGCTGACGAAGTTGACGATTTCACGGGGCGTTGCGCGGCGTTTGACGAAGTTGACACGTTTGACGGATGTCATGCGCGGTGCCGGGACGAGGAACGAAACGGTGAAGACCATGCTTTCTGCTGCCACAGGCAGAGGGCTGTAGGAAAATGAATAATGGCGGTCCGGCGCTCGACTTCGCGGGAAAGCGCGGGATAAGGGGCTCCGATGATCGCCACTCCCGCCTGGCCGCCGCAATCGACGCCGCGTTTGTTCGTCGAGCCCTCGCTGTCGGCAGGCGAGGTGCGTCGGATCGATGGGCCGCAGGGGCATTATCTGGCGAGCGTCATGCGCCTCAAGGCGGGCGATCCGGTCAAGCTGTTCGACGATGCGACCGGGGAGTGGCTCGCGGTCGCTGCGGAGGTGCGCAAGCGCGATGTGACGCTGGAAGTGCGCGAAAGGCTGCGCGAGCGCGAGGCGGTGCCCGACCTGTGGCTGTGCGCCGCACCGATCAAGAAGGGGCGGATCGATTGGGTCGCGGAGAAGGCGTGCGAACTGGGCGTCGCGCGGCTGGCGCCGGTGCTGACGCGGCGCGCGGTGGTCGACAAGCTCAATCTCGAGCGGTTGCGCAGCCACATGATCGAGGCCGCCGAGCAATGCGGGCGCACCGCGCTGCCCGAGCTGGCCGAGCCGGTGAAGCTTGCGGTGTTGCTGCGCGACTGGCCGGCGGATCGGGCGCTGTTCTTCGCCGACGAGACCGGTGGCGCGCCCGCGCTGAAGGCGATGCGCGCGCATCCCGGGCCGGCGGCGATCCTGGTCGGCCCCGAGGGCGGGTTCGACGCCGAGGAGCGCGACGCGATCCGCGCGGTGCCGCAGGCGGTGGGGATTTCGCTGGGGCCGCGGATCCTGCGCGCCGAGACCGCGGCGGCGGCGGCGGTGAGCCTGTGGATGGGCGCGGCGGGGGATTGGTAATTCTCCTTCATTTCTCCCCTCAGGGGAGGTTCCCGCCCCCTGCGGGGCGGCCCCTCCACCGCCTTCGGCGGTCCCCCTCCCCTGAAGGGGAGGAATATAAAATCCCACTGAAAATGGGGTATTTTTATCCCTCTTTCGCGGATCGTTACGCACGCCTAAATGCCGCGGATGAGCACCAAGACGGCTTCCGCAACCGACTCCCCAGTCATCGAGAGCCGTCAGCAGCTCCTCGACTATTTCGCCAAGGGCGAGAAGCCCGCCGAGCGCTGGCGAATCGGCACCGAGCACGAGAAGTTCGTCTATTCGACGCGCGACAATCACGCGCCGAGCTATGACGAGCCGGGCGGCATCCGCGACCTGCTTGCCGAGCTGACCCAGTTCGGCTGGTCGCCGGTGACCGAGGGCGGCAACGTCATCGCGCTGTCAGGCCCCGACGGCACGGTGAGCCTCGAGCCCGCGGGGCAGCTCGAACTGTCGGGCGCGCCGCTCGAGAATCTCCACGAGACCTGCGCGGAGACCGGCCGCCACCTCAATCAGGTGAAGGCGGTCGGCGAGAAGCTCGGGCTCGGTTTCCTGGGCCTTGGCATGTGGCCCGACAAGGCGCGCAGCGACCTGCCGGTGATGCCCAAGGGCCGCTACGGCATCATGCTGCGCCATATGCCGCGCGTCGGCAGCCTGGGCCTCGACATGATGCTGCGCACCTGCACGATCCAGGTGAACCTCGATTATGCGAGCGAGGCGGACATGGCGCAGAAGTTCCGCGTCGGCCTCGCGCTCCAGCCGCTGGCGACGGCGTTGTTCGCCAACTCGCCCTTCACCGAGCGCAAGCCCAACGGGTTCTTGAGCTACCGCAGCCATATCTGGTCGGACACCGATCCGCACCGCACGGGCATGCTGCCCTTCGTGTTCGAGGACGGGTTCGGGTACGAGCGTTACATGGAGTACGCGCTCGATGTGCCGATGTACTTCGTCTATCGCGAGGGGCGCTACATCGACGCGGCGGGGCTGAGCTTTCGCGATTTCCTCAAGGGCGAGCTTTCGGTGCTGCCCGGCGAGAAGCCGACGATCGACGATTGGGCGGATCATCTGTCGACCGCCTTCCCCGAGGTGCGGCTCAAGACGTTCCTGGAAATGCGTGGCGCCGATGGTGGGCCGTGGAACCGCATCTGTGCGCTGCCGGCCTTGTGGGTGGGGCTGCTTTACGACCAGGGCGCGCTCGATGCGGCGTGGGATCTGGTCAAGGACTGGGACATGGCCGAGCGGCAGGCGCTGCGCGACAGCGTGCCGAAGCTCGGGCTCGACGCGCCGCTGCCGGGCGGGGGCAAGCTGCGCGACATTGCGGGGCAGGTGATCGACATCGCCGGGGCCGGCCTCACCGCGCGCGCGCGGCTCAATTCGGCGGGCGACAATGAGAGCGGCTTCCTCGACCCGCTGCGTGAGATCGTGCGGACGGGCAAGGTGCCGGCCGAGGTGCTGCTCGAACATTATCGCGGCGCATGGGACGGCGATGTTTGCGCGATCTATGGCGAGACCAAGTTCTAGCCGATTGCGTAGTCGATCGGCTTGAACGATCCGTTGTTCGACTGAAGCGCCGAGCAGGCGGTGAGGCCGATCACCAGGTCTTCGTGCGCGCGAAAGACGATGCGGTCGCCCGCCTTGCTCAGCGGAGGATCGACGCGAAGCTCGCCGGTGGCGCCGTCGACCGGCACGTTCATGAAGCAGTTGAACGCGACCGGGATCATGTCCGGCTCGATCCCCCATGGCTCCAGCGCTGCAACAAGGTTGCCGAAGCAGCCGCGGTGCGGATCGGTATCGCCATAGATGATGCGGAAGGTGTCCTTCGAGCAGGGCGTGAGCAGGAAATCGTGGCGGCCGACATCGTCCTCGACGATCTCGAGCAGGACGTTGCTGCGGTTGGAATAGAGCTTGTCACCAGTGGTGAGGTAGATGCGGCTGGCATAGTCGAGCGTGCGGCCCGAGGAGATCACCTCGCGGATATCGTCGCGGCGGAAGGCGAGGAGATCGGCGACCTGCTCGCCGGTGGGATCGATGACGGTGAGCGTCTGGCCCTTGCCGAGCTCGAACCCCGCGCCGGTACGCGGTGCGATCCTATGCGGCATGGTCGGCCTTTTGACGCCCCGAGAAGGGGCAGGCCCAGTCGGCCTCGACTGCGCGGCCGCTATATTGGCGCGCCTCCGAAGAGGCGCCGTGGCGCGCGAGCATCGGATTGGGCTCGCCGGCGATGGCGACGTCGCGCTCGATGATCGTGCCGCGCAGCTTTTCGTACGAGCCTTCGGCGCGCAGGCGTTCGAACTGATCGTGGAGGTTGAACACCAGCGCCGGGCGCTCGAAGCGCCGGCCGGGACGGCTGGCGGCGGGATGAAGGCCGACGACGAAGAAGGCCTCGCCGCCGAAGCTCAGCGAGAAATGCGGATCATCGGGCGAATGGCTGACGCGCGGGTCGGGCTGTTGGCCGAGCCAGTCGTCCTTGTCGGTGAGCGACTGCAGCCGCGCCCAGAGGTTGGTCTCGAAGCCGAGCTCGTCGAGGTCCGCATCCTTCTCGAACAAAACGATGAGCGACTGGAACAGCACCGGATCGGCGCGGTAGGAGGCGGCGAGATCGTGCAGGCTGGGGAGGATGCGAAGATCATCCCATGCCGAGCGGATATCGCGGCCGATGACGAAGCGCATCTGGCCGCGGCCGAGCGCGGACTTGGCGCCGACACAGGGGAATTCGGGGTCTCTCACAAAGGCTTGGAAACGCTGGGCGAGCGGATGAGCCGCTTCGTTGACGGGTTTTAGCATGGGATGAAAACGGTGCCCGCGCGAATAGGTTCATATTGTTTACGTGTCGCCGCAGTGGTTTAGGGTCGCTGAACCTTGACAAGCGTTGCCGCCGTCCTTCTTGTCGCCGGCGATGGGGGCGGCGATCCCCTCATGAGGCGTCAGCCGAAGCATCGCATCCACCGAAGTCTCGAAGGATGCGTCATGCTGCGTGCAATTTCCCTTGCCTGCCTGTCCGTTTGTGCCGCTCAATCCGCCACTGCCCAGCAGCGCGAGGGGCTCGACCTCTCCGCCACGATGCGGCTCCGTTACGAAGCGATCGACAACCAGCTTCGCGTCGGGTTCGATCCCAGCGACACGCTGGTCAACCTGCGCACCACCTTGCTCGCCAGTTATCGCGAGGGGCCGCTGACCCTGACCGCCGAGCTCTGGGACAGCCGCGTCTGGGGTGACGACCCGGGCACGCCGGTAAGCACGGGGGAGGTCAACACCTTCGAGCTGGTGCAGGTGCATGCCGCGTGGCGCACCGGGATCGGCAAGACGCGCGTGACGCTGCAAGGCGGGCGGTTCACGCTCAACATCGGATCGCGGCGGCTGGTGGCGGCGGACGATTATCGCAACACCACCAATGGCTATACCGGGCTCAGGGCCGAGATAGCGGCACCCGGCGGGGTGAGTGCGACGGCGGTCTATGTGCTGCCCCAGCAGCGGCGCCCCGACGACAATGCAGCGCTGCGGCGCGGGCGGGTCGAATGGGATCATGAAGGGTTCGATCAGGTGCTGTGGGGCGGCACGCTCGCCAAGGCGAAGGCGATCGGGCCGGTGAGCGTCGAGGCGAGCTTCTTCCATCTCGGCGAGCGCGACACGCCGGGGCGGTCGACGCGCGATCGCTCGCTCAATACCTGGGGTGGGCGGGTGATGCGCGATCCGGCGGCGGGGAAGGCGGATTTCGAAGTCGAGGCGTTCCATCAGTCCGGGACTGTCAGCGCATCTGCGGCAGCCAATGCGGCGCGGCTGCCGGTCAGCGCGAGCTTCGTGCACGCCGATCTCGGCTATACGCTGACCGATTCGTGGAAGACACGGTTGTCGCTCGAGTATGACCGCGCCAGCGGCGATCGAGCGGGCGGACGCTATGGCCGGTTCGACACGCTGTTCGGAATGCGCCGCGCCGATCTGGCCCCCGCGGGGCTCTACAATGCAGTGGGGCGGGCGAATATCGTGTCGTTCGGGCCGCGGATCGAGACCGCGCCGTCGAAGCGTGTCGATTTGACCGCGACCTGGCACGCGATGTGGCTGGCGGAGCGAACGGACAGCTTCTCGACCACCGGCATCCGCGACGCCAGCGGCCGCGCGGGCAGCTTTGCCGGAAACCAGTTCGACGCGCGGCTGCGCTGGTGGGTGCGGCCCGAGCGGCTGCGCTTCGAATGGACTGGCGTGGTGCTGGCGAAGGGACGATTCCTGCGCGATGCCCCCAACGCGCCGCGCGGGGGCACCACGGTCTACAACTCGCTCAATCTGACGGCGAGCTTCTGACCCGTCAGACCAACAGGCCCATCGTCTCCTGCACCTTGCGGAGCAGGGGCGCGGCGAGGGCGGCGGCCTTTTCCGAGCCGTCGCGCAGGATCGCGTCCACCGCGGCGCGATCGGCCGTGAGGCGGACCATCTCGTCGCGGATCGGGCCGAGCCTAGCCACGGCGAGATCGGCGAGGGCGGGCTTGAACGCGCCGAAGCCCTGGCCTGCATATTCCGCCATCACGTCGTCGGGCGTGCGATCCGACAGCGCGGCGAAGATGGTGACGAGGTTCTTCGCCTCGGGCCTGTCCTTGAGCGCCTCGAAGCTGTCACCAAGCGGCTCGGGGTCGGTCTTCGCCTTGCGGAACTTCTGGGCGATGGCGTCGTCGTCGTCGATCAGGTTGATCCGCGCCGCGTCCGAGGGATTGGACTTGGACATCTTCGAGGTGGCGTCGCGCAGGCTCATGATGCGCGGCGCAGCCTTGCTCACCAGCGGCTCGGGCTGGACGAGCAGCTCGACGCCGTAATCCTGGTTGAACTTGGCGGCGATGTCGCGCGCCAGCTCGAGATGCTGCTTCTGGTCCTCGCCCACCGGAACATGGGTGGTCGAGTAGAGCAGCACATCGGCGGCCATCAGCACCGGATAGTCATAGAGGCCAACGCTCGCGCCCTCGCGGTTCTTGCCCGCCTTGTCCTTGAACTGGGTCATGCGGTTGAGCCAGCCGACGCGCGCGACGTTGTTGAGCAGCCAGGCGAGCTCGCTATGTGCAGGCACCCGGGTCTGGTTGAACAGGATCGAGCGTTTGGGATCGATGCCGCACGCGATCATCGCCGCGGCGATCTCGAACGTGTTGGCATACAGCGCCTGCGGGTCGATCCATTCGGTGAGGCCGTGCAGGTCGGCGATGAAGTACATGCTCTCGCCGCCCGCCGCGTCGACATCGGCCTGCATCTCCACCCACTGCTTGATGGCACCCAGATAGTTGCCGAGGTGGAGATTGCCGGTGGGCTTGATGCCGGAAACGACGCGCATGGGACTTCTCTGGAACTGAGTTTTCAGGCGGCGCGGCGGCGGAACAGCGCTTTCAGGTCGCCGATCCGCACCGCTCCGGTGCCGAAGCACGCGACCGCGTACACGATGCATCCCGCGCCGACCAGCACCAGCATCGCCCCGGTGCGGATCGTCCAGGCGCCGGTGGTGTACGGCGTGAACAGATCGTTGAGGAAGAACATCACCGCGCCCATCGCGACGGCAGCGCCGGTCAGGCGCCACACGCGGCGCTTGAGCTGCGCGTCGGCGACGAAATGGCCGCGCTGGGCGAGCGCGCGGTAGAGCATGGCGACGTTGACCCAGGCGGCGATCGCGGTGGCGAGCGGCGGACCCATATGCTGGAGCGGCACGATCAGCGCGAGGTTGAGCGCGAGGTTCACGCCGATCGAGACGGTGGCGTAGCGCACCGGGCTCTTCGTGTCGGCGCGGGCGTAGAAGCCGGGGGTGAGCACCTTGACCAGGATATAGGCGGGCAGGCCGATCGAGAAGGCGGCGAGCGCCTGCGCGGTCTTGACGGTGTTCTCCGCGGTGAACGCGCCATGCTGGAACAGCGCGGCGACGATCGGGCCGCCACAGATCACCAAAGCCGCGGTGGCGGGAAGGGTGAGGAACAGCGCGAGCTCGGCGCCGCGATTCTGGGTGTGCATCGCCTCCGCTTCCTTCCCCGCGCCGAGCTGGCGGGCGATGGTGGGGAGGAGCACGGTGCCGAGGCCGATGCCAATCAGCCCGAGCGGGAGCTGGTTCAGCCGGTCGGCATAATAGATGTACGAGACCGAGCCCTCGGCGAGCATGCTGGCGGCGAGCGCGGTCGAGATGATCAGGTTGATCTGGGTCGCGCCTGCGCCCGCGGCGGCGGGGCCGATCAGCGCGAGCAGCTTCTTCACGTCCGGGCTGAGGCGCGGCATGCGGATGCGCAGCTTCACGCCGTTGGCGCGGCAGGCGAGGATCAGCCAGAGGAGCTGAAGCGCGCCCGAGACGGTGACCGCGATCGCCTGGTTGCGCGCGGTGAGCAGCGTGTCGTCGTTGTGGAAGAACAGCAGCGCCGCGATCAGCGTGAAGTTGAGCAGGATCGGGGCTGCGGCATTGACCCAGAATTTGTGGAGCGAGTTGAGGATCCCGCCGAGCAGCGAGACGAGGCTGATCAGCAGGAGATAGGGGAAGGTGATGCGCGACAGCTCGACCGCGAAGGCGAACTGGCCGGGCGTCACGTCGTTGAACCCGCCCGACAGCGCCCAGACGACCGGATAGGCGGCGATCTCCATGATCGCGGTGAGCAGCAGCAGGATCGGCAAGAGGACCGACAGCGCCTCCTCGGCGAAGGACAGCGCGGAGCGCGTGTCGCCGTCCGCCTCGCCGACCTTCTTGCTGAACATCGGCACAAAGGCGGCGCTGAATGCACCCTCGGCGAACAGCGCGCGGAACAGGTTGGGCAGGCGGAAGGCGATCAGGAAGGCGTCGGACGCGAAGCTCGCCCCGACATAGCGCGCGAACAGCGAGTCGCGGACCAGCCCGAGCACGCGGCTGGCGAGCGTCAGCCCGCCGATCGACCCGAGTGCCCGGACGAGGTTCATGGATGCGCCCCGGAGGCCAAGCTCAGGCCTGGCCGGCTTCCCCGGCGGCGCCCTGCTCGGCTTCGCGCTGCTCGAGCTGCTGGAAGTAGAGGCCGTTGAAGTCGATCGGCTCGAGCATCAGCGGCGGGAAGCCGCCGTCGCGGACGGCATCGGCCAGCACGCGGCGGGCGAACGGGAAGAGCAGGCGCGGCGCCTCGCCCAGCAGGAATGGCTGGAGATGGTCGGCGGGGATGTTGCGGACCGCGAAGAGGCCGGCATAGGCGAGGTCGACGACGAACGCGACCTGGCCCTCGGTCTCGGCGCGCACGTCGATCTTGAGCACCACCTCATGCACGTCCTGCGCGACCTCGGCCGAGCCGATGTTGAACTGGACGTCGAACTGCGGCTGACCCTGCACCTGGTAGATCGCCGGGGCGTTCGGATTCTCGAACGAGAAGTCCTTCACATATTGCGAGATCACGCCCACCGAGGGGGCGGTGTCGGCGCCGTTCGCGAGCGGCTCACCTTGCGGCGCTGCGTTTTCCGGCTCGTCCATCGTTCGAAAGTCCTTCTTGTCTGGGATATAAGTCGCGGCAATCCGCGTTGGAATGACGGTCGCGCCTAGCAGGGGCGATCAAGCGTTTCAACGGGCCTGCGCGCACGCTGATCGCAGCGCCCGTTCATGCTATATTTGAATCGGGCGCGTATCCTGCCTATGTGAAGGGTGGAAACGAGGTGTCCCAAGTGTATCTGGTCATATTGTTCGCAGCGATCGCGGCCTTTCTGGCGCTGAGGCTCTACTCGGTGCTGGGCAAGCGCACCGGCCATGAGCAGCAGCCGCTGCCGCGTGCCGCCGAGGAGCGCGTGGGCGCGCCGCCGATCCCGCGCACGATCGACATGCCGGCCGAGGTCCGCGAACCCGGCCCGCGCAGCGTGGAGGCGGGCGCCGAGGGCGGCCTGCGCGCGCTGATCGCGGCCGATCCGAGCTTCGACGTGGGCCAGTTCGTCGAGGGCGCCAAATCGGCCTACAAGATGATCCTCGAGGCATTCTGGAAGGGCGACCGCGACACGCTCGGCTGGCTGGTCGAGGACGAGGTGCGCGACAGCTTCGTCGCTGCGATCGACGCGCGCGAGGCGGCGGGCGAGACGCTCGACAACCGCCTGATCTCGATCGAGCGCGCGGCAATCTCCGAGATCGCGGTGGAAGGCCGCACAGCGCGCATCACGATGCGCTTCGACGCGGACATCGCCGCGGTGACACGCGACAAGGACGGTAACGTCATCGCCGGCTCGCTGAGCGACGCGGTCGAGACGCACGATGTGTGGACGTTCAGCCGCGATCTGCACAGCGACGATCCCAACTGGAAGCTGAGCGACACCGACGAAGCGTGATTGGCGAAGCATAAGGGGTAGACGATGCGCGCTTGGGGGGTAGCGGCGCTGGCCGTGGCATTGAGCGGCTGCGTGCCGTCGTCCTCGGGGCCGGAACCGGTGCGTTCCGCGCCGCCGCGTTCCTCGGTTCCCGTCCGCCAGCCGACCGCGGCGACGCCGCTCGCGCCTAAGCCGGCGCCCGCTGCTTCCGCGACCGTCGCGACCGCCGCGGCGGCGGGACTGCTGGCCGGTCCCGAGATCGCCGAACTGCCGATCACCGCCGCCGGCGCGGCCCGCGCGCTGGAGGCGTTCCGCATCAGTTGCCCGAGCCTCGTCAAGCGCACCGACGCGAGCGGTCTCACCCGCGCCGAGGACTGGGGCGCGGCGTGCGACGCGGCGCGGACCACGCAGGCGAGCGGCGCTACGGCGTTCTTCGCGCGCTATTTCGAGGCGGTGCAGGTCGCCGACGGCAAGGCCTTCGCCACCGGCTATTACGAGCCCGAGATCGCCGGGTCGCGCACGCGGCGCTCGGGCTATGAGACGCCGATCTACGGCCGCCCCGCCGATCTGATCGACGTCGACCTCGGCACCTTCTCCGACAATCTCAAGGGCCGCTCGATCCGCGGGCGAGTCGATGGCACCAAGTTCGTGCCCTATCACGACCGCACCGCGATCGAGCAGGGCGCGCTCGCCGGACGCGGGCTCGAGATCGCCTGGGCGGCGGATCCGGTCGAGCTGTTCTTCCTGCAGATCCAGGGCTCGGGGCGTCTCCGGCTGCCCGATGGCGGGGTGATGCGGATCGGCTATGCCAGCCAGAACGGACGCGACTATACCGGCATCGGCAAGCTGATGCTCGACCGCGGCATCCTGCCCAAGGGGCAGGCGTCGATGCAGGGAATCATGGGCTATCTGCACGCCAATCCCGAGCAGGGCCGCGCGATCATGCGCGAGAACAAGAGCTATGTATTCTTCCGCGAGCTGACCGGGCCGGGGCCGCTCGGCGCGATGGGGCTGCCGGTGACCGGGCGGGGCAGCGTCGCGGCCGATCCCAAGTTCGTGCCGATGGGCGCGCCGGTGTTCCTGTCGATGGACCGCCAGGACGCGACCGGCATCTGGGTCAACCAGGATACCGGCGGCGCGATCAAGGGCAGCAACCGCTTCGACACCTTCTGGGGCGCGGGCGACGAGGCGCGCGCGATCGCCGGCGGCATGGCGGCGCGCGGCACCGCGTGGCTGCTGCTGCCCAAGGGAACGCTCGCGCGCCACGGCGCGGACTAGAATGACCAGGCCGCCGCGAATGATGACGCCCGAGGAACGGGCGCTGTGGGCGCGCGTGATCGCGACGGTGACGCCGATCGAGCGCGAGCGGGTTCCCACCAAGGCACCCGCACCAAAGGCCCCGGCGCCTGTTCCGCCGGAAGCCACGCCCATGGCTCGCGCGAAGGGGCGCGTGCCGCCTGCTCCCTCAACAAAACCCAAGCCAGCACCGCCCCCCGCGGACACGCTGGATGCCGGATGGGACCGTCGCCTTTCACGCGGGCTGGTGGCGCCCGAGAGCACGATCGACCTCCACGGCCATACGCTCGCCACGGCGCATGCCCGCCTGGACCTGGGGCTGGAGATGGCGATCGCGCGGGGCGACCGCGTGCTGCTGCTGATCACGGGCAAGCCACCCCGGCCCGAGTCGGAACGCCCGCATGCGCGGGGCGCGATTCGGGCGGCGGTCGGCGACTGGATTACCGCGTCGCGCCATGCGGATCGCATTGCTGCGGTGCGAAATGCGCATCCGCGGCACGGCGGGCACGGCGCGCTCTACATCGTTCTGAAAAGGCAACGAAACGCCGGCGCGCGAAATTCTTAACCACTTTGGGTCTATGCTGAACCATCGGCCCGCCTTCGCGGGAGCCTTGGGGGATCACGCAACCGCGATGAACGGGTTTTCGCTCAAAAGTCGCGCGATCGTCTTTGCGATCTGCGCCGGAGCGTTCGTGTTCATCCTGGCGCTCGCGGCCACTTCGGGCGGCAAATTCGACGCCGAGAACGCCGCAATCGCGCTGATCGCGGCGATCATCTGTGCGGCGATGTGCTGGGCCTATGCCGAGCGTACCATCGCCTCGACTGCGGCCGCGATCGATGCGGCGATCGGGCGGCTGACCAGCGCGGCCAATGGCGACCTTGAGAGCGAGATCCCGCAGGAAGTGGGCGAATGCGTGCCGCCGCTGGCGGAGGCGATGGACGGGCTGTTCCGGCAGCTCCATTCGAACCTGGAAAGCGTGCAGCGGCTCGCGCTGTTCGATCCGGTCACCGCGCTGCCCAATCGAATCCATTTCCGGCGCAGCTGCGAGCGGGCGCTGACCGAGCTGCCGCACGAGACGATGGCGGCGCTGTTCTTCGTCGATCTCGACCGGTTCAAGGCGGTCAACGACACGCTCGGCCATGCGATGGGAGACCAGCTGCTGGGGATGGTCGCCAACCGGCTGCGTGCGGTCGCCGACCGGTTCGGGGTCGAGGACGAGATGCGCCAGCCGCTGATCGGGCGGCTGTCGGGCGATGAGTTCACGATCTTCTTCCCGGCGATCTCCAATGTCCGCGACGCCGACCGGATCGGGCGCGGCATCCTGTTCGCGCTGTCGGAACCGTTCGACCTGGCCGATCAGGAAGTGGGCATCGGCGCCTCGGTGGGGATCGCGATGCGGCCCGAGCATGGCACGACGCTGACCGACCTGATGCGCGCGGCCGATGCCGCCATGTATCACGCCAAGGCGCAGGGGCGCGGGCGTGCCGAGCATTTCAGCGAGGAGCTGGCGGCCGAGATCGCCGAACGCGCGCAGCTCGAGACCGACCTGCGCGGCGCGGTCGAGCGCGACCAGTTCGCGTTGGTCTATCAGCCCCAGATCAGCGCCGCCGATGGCCGCATCGTCGCGGCCGAGGCGTTGCTGCGCTGGCAGCATCCCGAGCGCGGGCTATGCCTGCCGGGCAGCTTCATCAGCCGCGCCGAGGAGACCGGGCTGATCGTCGAGATCGGCGAATGGGTGGTCGAAAGCGTCGCCAACACCATCGCGCGCTGGGGCAAGCTCGGCGTCGAACAGCGCATGGCGGTCAACATCAGCCCGCGCCAGCTCGATCACGCCACCTTCTTCCGCCGGCTGCGCGAGGCGATGCAGGCCGCGGAGGCGCCCGCACGGCTGCTCGAGCTCGAGATCACCGAGACGCTGGCGATGCATTGCTCGCGCGAGGTGATCGACGCGATCGCCGCGCTGCGCGCCGACGGCGCCAGCATCGCGATCGACGATTTCGGCACCGGCTATTCGAACCTCGCGCGGCTGCGCGACCTGCCGCTCGATCGGGTGAAGCTCGACCGCAGCCTGGTCGAGAATGTCGCCACCAATCCCGAGGCGCGGACGATCGCGCAGGCGGTGATCGGGCTGATCCATGGCCTGGGCTGCGAGGTCGTCGCCGAGGGGATCGAGACCCAGGCGCAGCTCGACGTGCTGCGCGTGATCGGCTGCGACGTGCTGCAGGGCTATGTCATCGCGCAGCCGATGGCCGAAGACGCGTTCATCGCCTGGGCGCAGCGTGCGCCGCGGATCGAGGGCGTCCGGATCGCCGGTTAGGCGTATATGCGCCGCAGCAGGTTCGCGTAGATCGCTGTCAGCTTGGACAGGTCGTCGAGCGCGACCGCCTCATCCAGCTTGTGCATCGTGGCGTTGAGCAGGCCGAACTCGACCACCGGGCAGATGCGCGAGAGGAAGCGCGCGTCCGAGGTGCCGCCGGTGGTGGAGAGTTCGGGACGCAGGCCCGTCTCGGCCTCGATCGCGTCCGCGACCAGCGCGGAGAGTGGGCCCGGTTCGGTCAGGAACGCCTCGCCATAGACGCGGCCGCGGACATGCGCGGCGGGGGCATGGGCGTGGACGATGCGCTCGATCCGCTCGACCAGCTCCGGGCCGCGCTGCTGGTCGTTGAAACGGATCGAGATGCGCGCCGAGGCCTTGCCGGGGATGACGTTGGTGGCGGGATTGCCGACCTCGAGGTCGATCACCTCGATGTTCGAGGGCTGGAACCAGTCGGTGCCCTGGTCGAGCACGATGGCGTCGATCTCGGCGAGGGCGCGGACGAGGCGCGGGACCGGATTGTCGGCGAGGTGCGGGTAGGCGACATGGCCCTGGCGCCCCGGCACCTCGATATCGATCACGGCCGAGCCGCGGCGGCCGATCTTGATGGTGTCGCCGAGGCGGTGGGCGGAGGTCGGCTCGCCGACGAGGCACAGGTCGGGGCGGAGGTTCGCCGCGGCCATGCGCTCCATCAAGGCGAGCGTGCCGTAGGTGGCCGGGCCTTCCTCGTCGCCGGTGATGATCAGGCTGAGCGTGCCGGACGGGGGCAGGACGGCGAGCGCGGCGGCGAAGGCGGCGATCGATCCCTTCATGTCGACCGCGCCGCGGCCGTAGAGCAAGCCGCCGCGGATCTCGGGCTCGAACGCGCCCGAGGTCCAGCCCTGGCCCGGCGGCACCACGTCGAGATGCCCGGCAAAGGCGAAATGCGGCCCCGGCCCGGCGCTGCGCACGGCGAGGAGGTTCTCGACCGGGCCGTCAGGCGCCTCGCCCGCCACGAAGCGGTCGACCGTGAAGCCGAGTGGCAGCAGCGCGGCCTCGAGCACGTCGAACACCGCGCCGCGCGCGGGCGTGATGCTCTCGGCGGCGATCAGGGCCTTGGTCAGTTCCACGACGTCGGGCAAGATTGTCTCCGCTTATCCCTGGAGGCTCCATTGCCCAAGCTCGACCTCGACACAATCCCGCAGACCAATGCGACCGGCTATCCGCCCGAACATGCGGGCGTGGTGGAGGGGCGCTGGTACCGACGGCTGGCGCCCGCGGCGGGTCTCGAAGATTTCGGCGTGAGCCATGTGGTGCTGAAGCCGGGCGCCTGGTCGGCGCAGCGCCACTGGCACGAGGGCGAGGACGAGCTGGTGGTGATGATCGCGGGC
The DNA here is from genome assembly GCF_026107375.2 of Sphingomonas sp. BT-65. Taxonomy (NCBI): domain Bacteria; kingdom Pseudomonadati; phylum Pseudomonadota; class Alphaproteobacteria; order Sphingomonadales; family Sphingomonadaceae; genus Sphingomonas; species Sphingomonas sp. BT-65. Next base: position 1,209,264 of record NZ_JAPCIA010000001.1, on the reverse strand, counting down.
GAGGCGGTGCTGGTCGACGATTCGGGGGAGACGGTGATGCGCCCCGGCGACGTAGCGGCGTTCGCCAAGAATGACGGCAACGGCCATGTGCTGCAGAACCGCAGCGATGCCGAATGCGTCTATGTCGCGGTGGGGCGGCCGTCGGTGACGGCGTGCCACTATCCCGACATCGACCTGCACCTGTTTCCGGGCGAGGGGTTCCGCCGCAAGGACGGAAGCAGCTTCTAGGCCGGCGTCTGCTCGAACTGCTCGAGCACCCATTCCTCTTCCTGCGCGGCGGCGATCCAGTCCTGCATCCACGGGTGCTGGAGCACCGCGCTCATATAGGCGGGGGCGAAGCGAGCGACCGGGAGCGAATAGGTGACGAAGCGCGTGACGACCGGGGCGAACATCACGTCCGCAGCACCGAACTGGCCGAACAGGAACTCGCCCTCGCCGCCGAAGCGGGCGCGGGCCTGCGCCCACAGCTCCATGATTCGCTGGATGTCCTGCATCACGTCGTCGTCCGGCGTCTTGGGCGGATAGACCTGGCGGATGTTCATGCTGTGCTTGCGGCGCAGCGCGGCGAAGCCCGAATGCATCTCCGCCGCCATCGATCGCGCCATGGCGCGCGCGGCGGTGTCGGCGGGCCAGAATTTGTCGCCGCCCGACTTCTCGTTCAGATATTCGACGATCGCGAGGCTGTCCCACACCACCGCGTCGCCGTCCCACAGGATCGGCACCTTGCCCGAGGACGGGGCGAACTCGTCGCCTTCACGCCTTTTGTCCCAGTCGTCGTCATAGAGCGGGACGACGACCTCCTCGAACGGAAGGCCCGAGAGCTTGCAGGCGAGCCAGCCGCGCAGCGACCAGGACGAATAGGCCTTGTTGCCGATGATGAGCTTGAGCATGCGCGCGGGATAGCGGCGGCGCCGGGCGGGGGCAACCATTCGACGAATCGCTTGCGGGACTCGGGGATTGGCGACACGATCCGGGGGGCTTGGGGGAGTAATGATGTCGCGCATTTTCGTGTTGGCCGTCGCGTCGCTTGCGCTTGGCGGGGCGGCAGCGCCGCAAACCGCCGCACCGGCGGCCCGCGCGCCCCTGCCCACCGAGGCGTTCGCCGAGGTTCCCCAGATCGACGATCCGGAGATCTCGCCCGACGGCAAGCAGATCGCGGGCAAGGTCGCGATCCAGGGCAAGCAGTTCTTCGCAGTACTGACCCCCGGTTCGAGCGGGCCGCCCAAATTGCTCAATCCCGGCAAGGCCGATCTCAACTGGTGGAGCTGGGTCAATGACGAGTGGCTGGTCGTCGGCATCGGCCAGGAAGTGCCGGTGGAGGGCGATAATTGGTATGTGACTCGCGCGCTTGGCTACTCGGTGGTCACGGGCAAGGTTGTCCAGCTTCCCCGGAACGCCGCGCAACGTGGCGACGACGTCATCTGGAGTGCGCGCGACGGTTCGGCACGGGTCATGCTCGCCTACCAGACCTCGATTTATACCAACAACCCTGGTTTCTGGCCCCAGGTGGATGAGATCGACCTCGCCACCGGCAAGCGGCGCACTGTCGTGCCGAGCAGGCCGGGGGTCGCGAGCTGGTATGCCGATGGCGACGGCGTGGTGCGGATGGGAATCGGAGTGAGCGAGGACGGCCGCTCGCGCCGCGTCCATTATCGCGAGCGGCACGGTGCGACGTTCCGCACCATCGACAAGGCCCGGACGCGTGAGGAACGGCTGACGGTGCCCGCGCTGTTTCTGCGCGACATGGGCAAGGCGCTGATCGTCGACGATGACGAGGGCGGCTATTCGGCGCTCTACGAGCTCGACCTCAAGACGCTCGAACGCGGCAAGCAGCTCTTCGCGAGCAAGGGCTATGACATCGGCGGAATCGTGCGCGACGCCAGCGGCTTCGGCTATCTGGGCGTGGCCGTGAACGAGAACCGGCCCGAGATCCGCTGGGTCGATCCCGAGATGATCGCGATGCAGGCAGCGGTATCGGGCCTGGTCAAAGGGGCGCAGGTGCGTATCGTCTCGACCAGCCGCGACCGCTCGCGTGCGATCGTGCAGGTCGGCGGTGCCGACGCGCCGGGCGGATACTATATCTTCGCGCGCGCGGACAACACGATGGAGCCGCTGGGGTTGAACAACCCGACGATCAGGATGCGGCGGATGCATCCGGTGCGCACGATCCGTTACAAGGCGCGTGACGGGCTGGAGATCGCCGCGGTGCTGACGCTGCCGGCCGGGCGTAAGGAGAAACTGCCGCTGATCGTCATGCCGCACGGCGGGCCGTTCGCGCGCGACAGCGAGACCTGGGACTGGTGGACCCAGTTCCTGGCCGACCGCGGCTATGCGGTGATCCAACCCAATTATCGCGGCTCATCGGGCTATGGCACGCCTTTTACCGAGAAGGGCGAGGGTCAATGGGGCCTCGCGATGCAGGACGATCTCGACGATTCGGTGAAGGCGCTGGCCGACCTTGGCATCGCCGATCCGGCGCGGGTGTGCATGGTCGGCGCCTCCTATGGAGGCTACGCCGCGATCCGGGCGGCGCAGCGCGACGGCAAGAAATATCGCTGCGCGGCCTCCTATGCCGGGGTGTCGGACCTCAACCGCATGCTGAAGCACCACCGCAATTTCCTCTATGGCGGGGCGCGCGGCGACTGGCTGCGCAAGCAGGCGCCCGATCTCAAGAACGTGTCGCCGCTCAACTTTCCGGGGGAATTCTCGATTCCCCTGCTGCTCATGCATGGCGACGAGGATCGGGTGGTGCCGCCGGTGCAATCGAAAGTGCTGGCGCAGAAGCTGAAGGCGGCGGGGAAGGACGTGACCTATATCGTCCAGCCCGAGGGCGATCACCATTTCAGCCGGACCGAGGACCGGCTGGAGTTCCTCAAGGCATTGGAGGCGTTTCTCGCCAAGCACAACCCGGCCTGAGCCGGGCGCGGTTCAGACGCTGACCGTTTCGAGCACCGCGGCGCGCAGCTCGGCGATGCCGTCGCTCTTCTCGCTCGAGGTGGCGAGGATGTCGGGGTGCGCGGCGGGGCGTTTGCGCGCTTCGGCGATGGTGCGCTCGGTCACCTCGGCGAGTTCGGCCGGCTTGATCTTGTCGCCCTTGGTGAGGACCAGGCGATAGCTCACCGCGGCCGCGTCGAGCATGTCGAGGATCTCGCGATCCACGTCCTTGATGCCGTGGCGGCTGTCGATCAGCACCAGCACGCGCTTGAGCACATGGCGGCCGCGCAGGAAGTCGTTGACCAGGAAGCGCCACTTCTTGACCACATCCTTGGGCGCCTTGGCGAAGCCGTAGCCAGGCATGTCGACGAGGCGGAACCGCACCGGATCGCCTACATCGAAGAAGTTGAGCTCCTGCGTGCGGCCTGGCGTGTTCGAAGTGCGCGCGAGGGCGCTCCGGCCGGTGAGCGCGTTGAGCAGCGAGGACTTGCCGACGTTCGACCGCCCCGCGAACGCCACTTCCGGCACCGTCGGATCGGGCAGGAACTGGAGCGCGGGTGCGGACTTGAGGAAGGCGACCGGACCGGCGAAGGTCTTGCGCGCGGCCTCGATCGCCTCAGGGTCGAACGCTGTCACTTCTTCGCCGGCTTCCCGTTGCCGCCGCTCACCACTGCGGGCAGCGGCTCCTTGAGCGCCGGGTGACGCATGTAGAGCAGCTTCTGCTGCGCGATGGTGAGCAGGTTCGAGGTGATCCAGTAGAGCTGCAGACCCGCCGCGAACGGCGCCATCACGAACATCAGCACCCAGGGCATGATCGCGAAGACCTGCTTCTGCGTCTCGTCCATCGGCGTCGGGTTGAGCTTGAACTGCGCCCACATCGACACGCCGAGCAGGATCGGCAGCACGCCAATCGCGAGGAACGCCGGCGGGTTGAAGTCGAGCAGCCCGAACAGGTTGAGCACGTGCAGCGGATCGGGCGCGGAGAGGTCCTTGATCCACAGGATGAAGGGCTGGTGGCGCATCTCGATCGAGAGCATCAGCACCTTGTACAGCGCGTAGAGGATCGGGATCTGGAGCAGGGTGGGGAGGCAGCCCGCGAGCGGGTTCACCTTCTCGTCCTTGTAGAGCTTCATCATCTCCTGCTGCAGGCGCGGCTTGTCGTCCTTGTAGCGCTCCTGCAGCGCCTTCATCTTGGGCTGCACCGCGCGCATCGATGCCATCGACGCGAACTGGCGCTGCGCGATCGGGAACAGCAATAGGCGGACGGTGACCGTCAGCAGGATGATCGCGAGACCGAAATTGTTGACCATCCGGAACAGCCAGTGGAGATAGTGGAAGATCGGCTTTTCGAAGACCTCGAACCAGCCCCAGTCGATCGCCTTGCCGAACTGGCGGATGCCACCCTGTTCCTCATAGTGATCGAGCAGGTTGATGTCCTTGGCGCCCGCGAAGAAGCGCGAGGTCTGGGTGACCATCTGGCCGGGGCCGACCTGGCGCGGGGTGGCCGGCGCGAACTGCGCCTGGGTCGCGGTGCCCGCCGCCGGGCGGAACTGCAGCTCGGTCGCCATGCCCTGGTCGGGGACGAGCGCGGTGAGCCAGTAGATGTCGGTATAGCCGATCCAGCCGCCGGTCGCGTTGAAGCGGGTCTGCGCGCCCGGCTTGGCCACCGTGTCGTAGTTGACGTCATAGTCGACGGCGCCGTTGTACGAGGCGACCGGGCCGGCATGGATCGTCCAGGTATCATGGTCCTTGCCCGGGCCGTAGCGGTAGAGATAGCCATAGCCCGCGACGCCGATCGGCTTGTCGCCAAGATTGGCGACGCGCTGGCGGACGGTGAACATATAGCCCTCGTCCACCGACAGCTCGATGATGAACCGCTGGGTGCCGTTGCTGGCGGTGAGCTTGACCGGGGTGGTGGGGGTGAGGCGGTTGCCGCTCGCGTGCCACACCGTGTCGGGGCCCGGCGCGGTCAGGCCCTGGCCCGACCAGCCGAAGCCGGCGAAATAGGCGTCCTGCGTGCCGGACGGGGAAAGCAGACGGATCGGCGCGCTGTCCTTGGCGATCGTCTCCTTGTGCTTGACCATCACCAGGTCGTCGATGCGCGCGCCCTTCAAGTTGATCGAGCCACGCACGGTCGGCGTCTCGATCGCGACGCGCGGGGTTTCCGCGAGCACGATCCTGCGGTCGCGGATCGCGGCGGGGCTGTCGGCCGCGGGATCGGCGCCGGGGTTCTGGACGATCTCGGTCTTGCCGCCCTTGACCTGCGTCACCGGGGGATTGGCGGTCGGGAACAGCCATTGGGTGGCCATCGGCCACCCGAACAGCAGCAGCGCGGCGAGCACGGCGAAGAGCAGGAAATTCTTCTGGTCGTCTTTCACGTCAGTCCCCGGTTCAGGAAATCAGGGCACGGGATCATAGCCGTGCCCACCCCACGGATGGCAGCGGAGGATGCGCCGGAGCGCGAGCCATCCGCCCTTGAGCGCGCCATAGCGGGAGAGTGCCTCGATTGCATAGGCCGAACAGCTTGGCGCGTAGCGGCAGCTGGGCGGGAGGATGCGCGACGGGCCGAGCTGCCAGCCGCGCGCGATCAGGATGAGGACGCGAGCGATCACTTGCGGACCTTTGCCAGCGCCTTGGTCAGGTCGGTGCGGAGTGCGGCGAAATCGCGTTCGATCCCCGAATTGCGGCCGATCAGCACGTGGTCGGCGCCGGCGATGCCCTCGGCGGGCAGGATCGCGCGCGCGAGCTCCCGGAAGCGGCGCTTCATGCGGTTGCGTACGACCGCGTTGCCGACCTTCTTGGAAACGGTGATGCCGATTCGCATCGTCGCGTCATCATCGCCGCGCGCACGGACCAGCAGCACGAACCCGGGCATGGGTGCGCGCTTGCCGGCGTTGGCGGCGAGATAGTCCTTGCGCAGCGTCAGCCGCGCGAGTGCGCTTGCGTTCAGGCGCTCAGCTTGTTGCGGCCGCGGGCGCGGCGGGCGCGAATCACCTTGCGGCCGCCCGGAGTCGCCATGCGCGCGCGGAAGCCGTGCCGGCGCGCTCGCACCAGATTGCTCGGCTGAAAGGTCCGCTTCATCGCTCATTCCCTGAAATCTAGAAACTAAAAGGGCCGCCACAGGGGCGACCTTGTGAGGTGCGCCCGTAGCCAAAGCCGTGCAGGAAGTCAATTCGCCGCAACCTCTTTCGCGCGCCGGCGGCGGCGTCTCGCGCTGCCGCGGATCAGGATGCGGTCGATGAAATCGCCCGCGCGGGGCCATTGCGCCTTCAACCGCACGAAACGCCGCCGCGCCCAGCGCGAGTTGCGCAGGATCAGGATGATCCCCGCCGCGGCGAGGAAGACGCCGCCCGGGCCCGGCACCACGCCGACCAGCGGCGCCGCGGCGAGCAGGACGAAGCCCGTCACCAGCAGGGCGATACGAACCATCGGGTGCGGCTTGCGTCGCATGGAACCGACGTGGGGAGCGTGTATTGCCGATACAAGGCGCTGCCGCGATCAACCGTTCCCTGCCGCGGAAAAGCCGTTACACGCAGGCGAACAAATGGGGGGCATATGGTCGCGAGCGTATCCACGGTTGCGTATCTGGGGCTGGAGGCGCGCGCCGTGGAGGTGCAGTGCAACCTCGTTCCCGGCTTGCCCAAGTTCATGATCGTCGGCCTGCCCGACAAGGCGGTGGCGGAGAGCCGCGAGCGGGTGCGCGCGGCGATGGCCGCGATCGGGCTCGCCATGCCGCCCAAGCATATCGTGCTCAACCTGTCGCCCGCCGATCTGCCCAAGGAAGGGTCGCATTTCGACCTGCCGATCGCGCTGGCGCTGCTCGCGGCGATGGGCGTGACCGATGCCGAGGCGCTGGCGGATTATGTCGTAGTCGGCGAGCTGGCGCTGGACGGCCGGATCGCGTCGTCGCCGGGCGTGCTGCTGGCGGCGCTGCACGCGGCGGGAGAGGGGAAGGCGCTGATCTGTCCCGCGGCGCAGGGGGCGGAGGCGGCGTGGGCGGGGTCGTCGGCGGTTCTGGCCGCGCCCGACCTGATCGGCCTGCTCAATCATTTGAAGGGCCAGCAACTGCTCGGTGCGCCCGAGCCGGGCGAGGCGGACGCGCCGGGCTTCGGCCCGGACCTCAGACAGGTGAAGGGTCAGGAGACCGCCAAGCGCGCGCTCGAGATCGCCGCGGCGGGCGGGCACAATCTGCTGATGGTGGGGCCGCCGGGCGCGGGCAAGTCGCTGATGGCGAGCTGCCTGCCCGGCATCTTGCCGCCGCTCGACGCGTCCGAGGCACTGGAAGTGTCGATGGTCGCGAGTGTCGCGGGGACGCTGCAGGGCGGGCGGCTGACACGGGCGCGCCCGTTCCGTTCGCCGCATCACTCGGCGTCGATGGCGGCGCTCACAGGTGGCGGGCTCAAGGTCAAGCCGGGCGAGGTGAGCATGGCGCATCTCGGCGTGCTGTTCCTCGATGAGCTGCCCGAGTTCCAGCGCGCGGTGCTCGATTCGCTGCGCCAGCCGCTGGAGAGCGGGACGGTGAGCGTGGCGCGCGCCAATGCCCACGTCACCTTCCCGGCGCGCGTCCAGCTGGTCGCGGCGATGAACCCGTGCCGTTGCGGGCATCTCGGGGACCCGGCGCTGGCGTGCGCGCGGGCGCCCAAATGCGCGGCGGACTATCAGGCAAAGGTCTCGGGGCCGCTGCTCGACCGCATCGACCTGCATGTCGAGGTGCAGCCGGTGACCGCCGCCGATCTGGTGCTGCCGCCGCCTGCCGAGGGGTCCGCCGAGGTTGCCGCGCGGGTAGCGACGGCGCGCGCGGTGCAGGCTGCGCGCTACCGGGATACCGGCACGCGGACCAATGCCGAGGCCGACGGACCCGTGCTCGATTCCGCTGCGACGCCCGACGAGCCGGGCCGCAAGCTGCTGGCGCAGGCGGCGGAGGCGATGCGCATGTCGGCGCGCGGCTATACGCGCGTGCTGCGCGTGGCGCGGACGATCGCCGACCTGGCGGGAAGCGAGACGGTCGAACGCATTCATGTCGCCGAGGCACTGAGCTACCGTCGCCAGGCGCCGCGGAGCTGATTCGCCAGGCTATTCCGCCGGCAGCGGGGCGGGGCGCGCCGGACGCGCACGTGGCTTGGGCCGCTTGAACCAGAAGGTCCACACCGCGAAGCTGCCGAGCATCGCGAGGACTAGGCCGGTAGAGGCGATGACGAGCTTCCACAGAATGCCGCCGACCTTGCCCGCATGAAGCGGATAGATCGCGTTGTAGGCGCGGATGCCCGCCGGCATCGTCTGGACGTTGCGCGTATCGACCAGTGCGCCATTCTCGGGCCGGAACCAGACGAGCGTGCGGCCATTGGGCAGCCATTCGGGCTGCTGGCGAAGCCGCACCAGGATCAGGCCGCCGGGCTTGCGCGGCAACGAGACGAGGCGGATCTCCGCGTCCGGATAGCGGGCGCGAGCGGCGGTGAACATCGCCGCCCAGTCGAGTTTCGCGGCGAGCGGTCCACCTTCGACCTTGGACGCCTCGAACGGCGCGGTCAGGCCGGTACCTGGCGCGAAGATCGCGGTGGTGATCGGCTTGAGCACCATCAGCATGCCGGTCGTCATCGACAGGAATAGCAATGGTGCGAAGACGATGCCGATGTCGCGGTGGTGGGTGACGATCGCCGGGCGGCTCATCCGCTTGGGTACCAGGCGCCACTTGAAGGTCTTGCGCAGCCGCCACCACAGGATCGCGCCGGTGATGACGAACAGCAGGCCGATGAGGGCGGCGATGCCCGCCACGGTCTCGCCCGTGTCGCCGAAGAAGAGATGGTGGTGCAAGTCGAACAGCCACAGCTCGACTCGATCCCACTTGCTGCCCCATTCGGCGACGATGCGGCCCGACTGGTCGGCATAGGCGCCCGCGCCCTCGTCGCGCGTCAGGCGGGCGAGGCCGAAATCATGCGTCGCGAACAGGACCGACTGCGGCGGCCCGCCCGGCGCCGCCATCGCGGTCTCCATCTGCGCCGCCAGCGCCGCGATGTCCTGCCGCTGCGCGTCGCCCGCGCCGGGCAGCCACGCCAGCCACCAGGTCTTGAACGCGAGGATCGCGCCGGTGAGGCCGAGCAGCCCGAGCACCAGCCCGATGATGCCGCCCGTCCAGCGGTGGAAGAGGTCGATCCAGCGCATCATGCCGCTTAGAACCGGTAGTCCCAGCCGAGCGTGAAGGTCCGCCCGCGGCCCGCGAAATAGGCGAGGTTGTCGGCCGGCAGCCGAGTATCGCTCGAATAGTCGATATATTGCGCGTTGAGCAGGTTCATCACGCTGAGGCGAAGCCCGCCGAGCCCCGTTTCGTAGCGGATGGTGGCGTCGGTGACGTTGTACCCGCCGAAATTGTTGCGCGGGTCGGGCCGCGGCTTGGTCGGATCGGCGTGGAAGGTGCGCGAGAGGTAGAAGTTCGACTGCACCAGCGCGGACAGGCGGCCGCGATCGAAGCTCGCCGAGAGGTTGAGGCGATCGGGCGAGATGTTGACGCCGTCGAGATCGGTGTCGACGATGCCGTCGGCCAGCGACTGGCCATCGGGGCCGGTGCGGGCGGCGTCGCTGTCGAAGCGTCCGCGAATATGGGCATAGCCGACGCCGAACTTGAGCCCCTCGATCGGCATCGCGACCCGCAGGTTGACCTCGACACCCTCGATTTCGATCCGCTGGCGTTGCACGTCGTAATTGCGATCCGTACCCAGGATCAGCAACTGGCCCTTGTCGCTCGACGACCAGAAATAGGTGGCGCTGGCATCGAGGGGGCCGCGCTTCACCTCGAGGCCGATCTCGCGGTTGTTCGAAACGATCGGATCGACGTCGATATTGTCGACGTCCACGCCCGGATTGGCGATCGCGCGGGTGATGCGGCCGACATCGGGGACGGTGAAGCCCTCGGCATAGCTCGCATAAGCGCGGATGCCCTCCCATGGCTCGACGATCACGCCGCCGTTGAACAGCACGTCGTCGAAGGTCGGCTTGCCGCCGGCGACGTCGACGCCCTCATAGCGGCCAAGCGTCGCGAGGGTGTTCCAAGCAATCGTGTGATAATCGTCGATCTTGATCTGGACATTCTCCCAGCGCGCACCGCCGGCAAGGCGGACCAGGCCGTCGAGCAGCTTCAAATTGAGCTGGCCGAACGGCGCGAGGCTGCGGAAGTCGGTCGGCGGCACATACGTGCGGTCGGTGGCGATCAGCCGCTGTTCGGTGCGGTCCCACAGTGCGTCGAAGCCGATCGTCGAGGTCAGTGCCTCGAAGCCGGGGATCGCGCGCTCGTAGCTGATCTTCGCACCGATTTTGCGCGAGCGGTTCTCGGTCTGGTCGAACAGCGTGCCCACCGGCGCGATCGACGGATCCTGCTGCGTGACCTGCGGGGTGACGTCTGCGCCGAACGTGTCGCGCGTGCGGCTGACGAAGATCTGGCTGACGAAGTTGCCGCCCCACAGGTCGCTGTCAGTGAGCGACAGCGCCGCGCTTTCGGCGAGATTGGCGGCGGGCTTGAGCGGCGGCGTGCCGCGGCGCGTGCTGGTCGGCAGGCCGGTCGCGCGGCTGCCGGCGACGGGCACATAGTCGTGATTGCCCTGAAGATCGAAGCGCGAGAGGATCAGGTCGAGCCGCGCGCTGTCCGACAGCGCATAACCGAAACGGCCGAACAGCGACCACGCCTCGGAGGCCATCGTCTCGCCCTGGGTGAGGTTGATCCCGACCGGGCGGCCCTCGGCGTCGTAGAACAGACCGCGATCCTCATAGGCCGCGCCGATCGAGGCATCGAACCGGCCTGCCTTGTACTGGACCAGCCCGGCGACCTTGCCGCTGAGGCCCGCGCTGTGGAAATCATTGTCCGCGGTGCCCTGCACCAGCACGCGGCCCGACAGCCCCTCGCGCTTCGGCGCGCCGAGCGTCACCTGGTTGACGATGCCGCCGGTGCCGCCGATGCCCTGCAGTGCGTTGGAGCCGTAGATCAGCTCGACCCGGTCGACGAAGAAGCCGTCGATGGTGAAGCCGTCGCGGCTGCCGTCGCGCAGCGGGGTCGATTGCGGGATGCCGTTGATCGCGTAGAGCGGCGAGCGTCCGCGCAGCGTCTCGCCTGCGCCCGACAGCTTCTGGCGGGTGGGGGAGAAGGAAGGGGTGAGCGTCGCCACCGCATCGGTGACCGAGCCCGAGATCGCGATCTGCTGGTCGAGCGTCTCCTTGTCGATCACGTCGATGGTGAGCGGGAGCGCGTTGGCGGGCAGCACGGTGCGCGCCGCGGTGATGACGACCTGGCCCTCGTCCTCCGCGTCGGCCGGTGCTTCGGCCGCGGGCGCTGCCTCCTCGGCATGCGCGACGGCGGGCGCGAGCCAGACCAGCGCGAGGAGAGGCAGTGGCGAACGCAGACGGCGGATCATTGGAATCTCCCTTTGCTGCGCCCGCTAACAGCGAAAGAGAGGTAATGCAAACTACTCGCATTAACTGGTTTGGACCGGTTCGATTTTGAGTCGTGCTGGTCCAGCGCAGAACATGAAAAAGGCGCCGCCCGGCATTTCGGGCGGCGCCTTTTCTGTCAGCGAAAGCTCCTGAAAAAAGCGATCATTCGCTCTTGTTCAGGTAGTCGCCCGCGGCTTCGTCGCTGCCGTCGCCCGAGACTTCGACCTTCTCCAGCGCGTCGCTGGTGGCCATCGCTTCGACCGGATCCTGCGCCAGCTCGGCCGCACGCTCTTCCGCTGCCGAGTTGGGGGCGATGAGCGCTTCCTGCAGCTTGCGCTGCTGGGCGCGGAGCGCGGCGTCGCGGCTGGTCGCCGCGATCCGCATCCGGTTCATGCCCGCGCCGGTGCCGGCGGGGATGAGACGGCCCACGATCACATTCTCCTTGAGGCCGATCAGCGTGTCCTGCTTGCCCTGGACCGCCGCCTCGGTGAGGACGCGGGTGGTCTCCTGGAACGACGCTGCCGAGATGAAGCTGCGAGTCTGCAGCGACGCCTTGGTGATGCCGAGCAGCACCGGCTTGCCCTGCGCAGGCGCCTGGCCCGGCTGGAGCTTGCTGTTGGCCTCATCCATCTCGTCGCGGTCGACCTGCTCGCCGGCGAGCAAGGTGGTGTCGCCGCCGTCGGTGATCTCGACCTTCTGCAGCATCTGGCGAACGATCACCTCGATGTGCTTGTCGTTGATCTTCACGCCCTGGAGGCGATAGACCTCCTGGATCTCCGACACGAGATATTCCGCGAGCGGCTCGATGCCGAGCACCTCGAGGATGTCGTGCGGATCGGGCGAGCCGCCGATCAGGTTGTCGCCACGCTTGACGTAGTCGCCTTCCTGAACGTCGATCACCTTCGACTTGGGCACCAGATATTCGACGACCTCGCCGCCGTCCTCGGGCTGGATGCCGATCTTGCGCTTGGCCTTGTAGTCCTTGCCGAACACGACACGGCCCGAGACCTTGGCGATGATCGCATTCTCCTTGGGCTTGCGCGCCTCGAACAGCTCGGCGACGCGCGGCAGACCGCCGGTGATGTCGCGGGTCTTGGCGGACTCGCGGGCGACACGCGCGAGCACGTCGCCGGCCTGGACGGTGGCGCCGTCCTCGACCGAGATCACAGCACCAGGCGCCAGCATGTAGCGCGCAGCCTCGCCCTCGCTCGCACCGGTCAGGGTGAGGCGCGGACGCAGGTCCTCCTTCTTGGCCGAGGAACCGCGGTTCTCGATGACGACGCGCTGGGCGATGCCCGTTGCTTCGTCGACCTGCTCGGTCAGCGTCTTGCCGTCGATCAGGTCCTGATACTTCACGGTGCCGCCGGTTTCCGTGATCACCGGCATGGTGAACGGATCCCATTCGGCCATGCGATCGCCCTTGCTCACGACATGGCCGTCGTCGAACATGACATAGGCGCCGTACGGGATGCGGTGCACCGCCAGCTCGCGGCCGTCCATGTCGACGATCGCCAGCTCGCCCGAACGCGACAGCACGACGCGGCGGCCGCGCTGATCCTCGATCACGCGCAGGTCGCGGAACTCGACCTTGCCGTCCACGGGGGCTTCGAGGTTCGATTGCTCGTTGAGCTGGGCCGCGCCGCCGATGTGGAAGGTACGCATGGTGAGCTGCGTGCCCGGCTCGCCGATCGACTGCGCCGCGATCACGCCGACCGCCTCGCCGATGTTCACCGGCGTACCGCGGGCGAGGTCACGCCCGTAGCACTTGGCGCACACGCCGATCTTGGCCTCGCACACGAGCGGGCTGCGGATCTTCATGCCCTGGACGCCCAGCGCCTCGATCTGCGCGACCGCCGCCTCGTCGAGCAACGTGCCGGTGGCGATCGCCACCTCGCCGGTCTTGGGATCGACCACGTCCTCGGCCGTGGTGCGGCCCAGGATGCGCTCGCCCAGCGACGCGATGACGCTGCCGCCCTGGACGATCGCCTTCATCTCGAGCGCGCGCTCGGTGCCGCAATCCTCCTCCATCACGACGCAGTCCTGCGACACGTCGACGAGGCGGCGGGTGAGGTAGCCCGAGTTGGCGGTCTTGAGCGCGGTGTCCGCGAGACCCTTGCGGGCGCCGTGGGTCGAGTTGAAGTATTCAAGGACGGTCAGGCCTTCCTTGAAGTTCGAGATGATCGGCGTCTCGATGATCTCGCCGCTCGGCTTCGCCATCAGGCCGCGCATACCGGCGAGCTGCTTGATCTGCGCCGCCGAACCACGGGCACCGGAGTGCGCCATCATGTAGATCGCGTTGGCGGGCTTCTCCCGGCCGGTCTCGGGGTCCTTCTTGACCGCCTTGATCTCGTCCATCATCGCGGCCGCCACCTGGTCGCCGCAGCGGCTCCAGGCGTCGATCACCTTGTTGTACTTCTCCTGCTGCGTGATCAGGCCGTCCTGATACTGCTGCTCGAAGTCCTTCACGAGGGCGCGGGTCTCGTCGACCATCGCTTCCTTCTGCGCCGGGATGATCATGTCATCCTTGCCGAACGAGATGCCGGCCTTGAACGCGTGGCGGAAGCCCAATGCCATGATCGCGTCGGCGAACAGCACGGTCTCCTTCTGGCCGGTGTGGCGATAGACCTCGTCGATCACGTCGCCCACGTCCTTCTTGGTGAGCAGGCGGTTGACGACGTCGAACGGCACCTTGTGCGACTTGGGGAGGCACTCGCCGAGCAGCATGCGGCCCGGGGTGGTCTCGAAGCGCTTCATATAGGTGTTGCCGGCCTCGTCCGTCTGGGGCACGCGGCTGACGATCCTGGTGTGCAGCGTGACCGCGCCGGCGAACAGCGCCTGGTGCACCTCGGCCATGTCGCCCAGGATCATGCCTTCGCCGGGTTCACCCTCCTTCTCCATCGAGATGTAGTAGAGGCCCAGCACCATGTCCTGCGACGGCACGATGATCGGCTTGCCGTTGGCGGGCGAGAGGATGTTGTTGGTCGACATCATCAGGACGCGCGCTTCCAGCTGCGCCTCGAGGCTCAGCGGCACGTGCACGGCCATCTGGTCGCCGTCGAAGTCGGCGTTGAACGCCGAGCAGACCAGCGGATGAAGCTGGATCGCCTTGCCTTCGATCAGCACCGGCTCGAACGCCTGGATGCCCAGACGGTGGAGCGTCGGCGCGCGGTTGAGCAGCACCGGGTGCTCGCGGATCACCTCGTCCAGGATGTCCCAGACTTCCTTGCGCTCCTTCTCGACCCACTTCTTGGCCTGCTTGAGGGTCATCGACAGACCCTTGGCGTCGAGACGGGCGTAGATGAACGGCTTGAACAGCTCGAGTGCCATCTTCTTGGGCAGGCCGCACTGGTGCAGCTTGAGCTCCGGACCGGTCACGATGACCGAACGGCCCGAATAGTCGACGCGCTTGCCGAGCAGGTTCTGACGGAAGCGGCCCTGCTTGCCCTTGAGCATGTCGGACAGCGACTTCAGCGGACGCTTGTTGGCGCCGGTGATGGTGCGGCCGCGGCGGCCATTGTCGAACAGCGCGTCGACCGCCTCCTGCAGCATGCGCTTTTCGTTGCGGACGATGATGTCCGGCGCGCGCAGCTCCATCAGGCGCTTGAGGCGGTTGTTGCGGTTGATGACGCGGCGGTAAAGATCGTTAAGGTCGCTTGTAGCGAAGCGGCCGCCGTCCAGCGGCACCAGCGGGCGCAGCTCGGGCGGGATCACGGGAACGACGTCGAGGATCATCCACTCCGGGCGGTTGCCGGAATCGATGAACGATTCCACGACCTTGAGGCGCTTGATGATCTTCTTGGGCTTGAGCTCCGACTTGGTCGTCGCGAGTTCGTCGAGCAGCTGCTGGCGCTCACCCTCGAGGTCGAGGTCCATGAGCATGATCTTGACCGCCTCGGCGCCGATGCCGGCCGAGAAGGCGTCCTCGCCATATTCGTCCTGCGCGTCGAGCAGCTCGTCCTCGTTGAGAAGCTGATACTTCTCGAGCGGAGTCAGGCCGGGCTCGGTGACGATGTAGGACTCGAAGTAGAGCACGCGCTCGAGCTGCTTGAGCTGCATGTCGAGCAGCAGGCCGATGCGCGAGGGCAGGCTCTTCAGGAACCAGATATGTGCGACCGGGGCGGCGAGCTCGATATGGCCCATGCGCTCGCGGCGGACCTTCGAGACGGTGACCTCGACGCCGCACTTCTCGCACACGATGCCCTTGTACTTCATGCGCTTGTACTTGCCGCACAGGCACTCGTAATCCTTGATCGGACCGAAGATGCGCGCGCAGAACAGGCCGTCACGCTCGGGCTTGAACGTGCGATAGTTGATCGTTTCGGGCTTCTTGATCTCGCCGAACGACCACGAGCGGATGCGGTCAGGCGACGCAATGCCGATCTGGATCTGGTCGAAGGTCTCCGGCTTGGCCACCGGGTTCGCGAAGTTGGTCAGTTCGTTCATTCTCTGTGTCCCTCTGGAGGGTCAAATTCGTCGGGGCGGGGAGGGGAGAGCGCTACAGTGCAATTGCAGCGCTCTGGGTCCCGTTATTCCGCCGCCTCGGCCAGGCCGTCGCCGTCCTCGATCTCGTCGATCGTCTTGAGTTCGACGTTGAGGCCCAGCGAGCGCATTTCCTTGACGAGCACGTTGAAGCTCTCGGGGATGCCGGCCTCGAACGTGTCGTCACCCTTGACGATCGCCTCATAGACCTTGGTGCGGCCGACCACGTCGTCGGACTTCACCGTCAGCATCTCCTGGAGCGTGTACGCCGCGCCATAAGCCTGCAGCGCCCACACCTCCATCTCGCCGAAGCGCTGGCCGCCGAACTGCGCCTTGCCGCCCAGCGGCTGCTGGGTGACGAGCGAGTAGGGGCCGATCGAACGCGCGTGGATCTTGTCGTCGACCAGGTGGTGGAGCTTCAGCATGTAGATGATGCCCACGGTCACCTTGCGGTCGAACATGTCGCCGGTGCGGCCGTCGAACAGGTCCGACTGGCCCGAGGTGTCGAGACCCGCCAGCTCCAGCATCGCCGTCACGTCGCTCTCGCGCGCGCCGTCGAACACCGGGGTGCCCATCGGGATGCCCGTGCGGACATTCTCGATCAGCTCGGCGACCTGCTCACCGCTGCGCGCCTTGATCTCCTTGGCGTAGTGATCGCCATAGATCTCGACCAGGCGATCCTTGACCGCGGCTGGCATCTCGCCCGCCTTGGCGTCGGGATTGGCCTCGCGCCAGTCCTCCAGCGCCGAGGCGACCTGCATGCCGAGGTTGCGCGCGGCCCAGCCGAGATGCGTCTCGAAGATCTGCCCGACGTTCATGCGCGACGGCACGCCCAGCGGATTGAGCACGAGATCGACCGGGGTGCCGTCCTCGAGGAACGGCATGTCCTCGACAGGCAGGATGCGCGAGATGACGCCCTTGTTGCCGTGACGGCCGGCCATCTTGTCGCCCGGCTGCAGCTTGCGCTTCACCGCGACGAACACCTTGACCATCTTGAGCACGCCCGGCGGCAGCTCGTCGCCGCGCTCCAGCTTCTCGCGGCGGTCCTCGAACTTGTCCTTGATGCGCTTCACGGCCTCGTCATACTGGCCCTTCACCGCTTCGAGGTCGCCCTGGACCTTGTCGTCCTGCACCGCGAACTTCCACCACTCGTGGCGGTCGACGCTGTCGAGCAGGTCCTCGTCGATCACCGAGCCCTTCTTGAGGCCCTTGGGCGTCGCCGTGGCGGTCTGGCCGAGCAGCATTTCGCGCAGGCGCGACCAGGTCGCGCGATTGAGGATGTTGCGCTCGTCGTCCGAGTCCTTCTTCAGGCGCTCGATCTCCTCGCGCTCGATCGCCATCGCGCGCTCGTCCTTGTCGATGCCGTGGCGGTTGAACACGCGCACATCGACGATCGTGCCCGATACGCCCGGGGGCAGACGGAGCGAGGTGTCGCGGACGTCCGAAGCCTTCTCGCCGAAGATGGCGCGGAGGAGCTTCTCTTCCGGCGTCATCGGGCTCTCGCCCTTCGGCGTGATCTTGCCGACCAGGATGTCGCCCGGCTCGACCTCGGCACCGATGTACACGATGCCTGCCTCGTCGAGGTTGCGCAGCGCTTCCTCGCCGACGTTGGGGATGTCGCGGGTGATGTCCTCCGGCCCGAGCTTGGTGTCGCGGGCCATCACCTCGAACTCGTCGATATGGATCGACGTGAACACGTCGTCCTTCACGATCCGCTCGCTGATGAGGATCGAGTCCTCGTAGTTGTAGCCGTTCCAGGGCATGAACGCGACGAGCGCGTTGCGGCCCAGCGCCAGCTCGCCGAACTCGGTCGACGGGCCGTCGGCGATCACGTCGCCCACGTTGACGACGTCGCCCACCTTCACCAGCGGACGCTGGTTGATGCAGGTCGACTGGTTCGAACGCTCGAACTTCATCAGCGTGTAGATGTCGACGCCGCTCTCTTCCGCCGACACCTCACCGGTGGCGCGGATGACGATGCGCGACGCGTCGACCTGGTCGACGATGCCGGCGCGCTTGGCCGCGATCGCCGCGCCCGAGTCACGCGCGACGGTCTCCTCCATGCCGGTGCCGACGAAGGGCGCTTCCGCCTTCACCAGCGGCACGGCCTGACGCTGCATGTTCGAGCCCATGAGGGCGCGGTTGGCGTCGTCATTCTCGAGGAACGGGATCAGCGACGCGGCGACCGAGACGAGCTGCTTGGGGCTCACGTCCATCAGGGTGATCGTCTCGGGGAGCGCCATCAGGAACTCGCCCGCCTGACGCGCCGAGACCAGCTCCTCGGTGAAGCGCTGGTCGCCATCGACCTCGGCCGAGGCCTGCGCGATCGTGTGCTTCGCCTCTTCCATCGCCGAGAGATAGACGACCTCGTTGGTCACCTTGCCGTCGATCACCTTGCGGTACGGCGTCTCGATGAAGCCGTACTTGTTGACGCGCGAGAAGCTCGCCAGCGAGTTGATCAGGCCGATGTTCGGGCCTTCCGGCGTCTCGATCGGGCAGATGCGGCCATAGTGGGTCGGGTGAACGTCGCGGACTTCGAAGCCCGCGCGCTCACGCGTGAGACCGCCCGGCCCGAGCGCCGAGACGCGACGCTTGTGCGTCACTTCGGAGAGCGGGTTGGTCTGGTCCATGAACTGCGAGAGCTGCGACGAGCCGAAGAACTCGCGGACCGCGGCAACCGCGGGCTTGGCGTTGATCAAGTCGTTCGGCATCACGGTCGATACGTCGACCGAGCTCATGCGCTCCTTCACCGCGCGCTCCATGCGGAGCAGGCCGACGCGATACTGGTTCTCCAGCAGCTCGCCCACCGAACGCACGCGGCGGTTGCCGAGATTGTCGATGTCATCGACCTCGCCCTTGCCGTCCTTGAGGTCGACGAGGGTCTTGACCACCGCGAGGATGTCCTCGGTGCGCAGCGTCGTGACGGTGTCCTCGGCGTCTAGGTCGAGGCGCATGTTGAGCTTGACGCGGCCGACGGCCGACAGGTCGTAGCGCTCCGGATCGAAGAACAGGCCGCCGAACAGCGACTCCGCGGTCTCGAGCGTCGGCGGTTCGCCGGGGCGCATGACGCGGTAGATGTCGCTGAGCGCCTGCTCGCGCTCCTCGGCCTTGTCGGCCTTGAGCGTGTTGCGGATCCAGGGACCCGTCGAGATGTGATCGATGTCGAGCAGCTCGATGCGCTCGATCCCAGCCTTGTCGAGCTTCTCGAGATTGTCGGCCGACACCTCGTCGCCCGCCTCGATATAGATTTCGCCGGTCTTGTCGTTGACCAGGTCGAACGCCGAGTAGCGGCCGAAGATCTCCTCGGTCGGGATCAGCAGCGTCTCGAGACCGTCCTTCTGCGCCTTGTTGGCGGCGCGGGGGCTGATCTTCTGCGCGGCGGGGAACACCACCTCGCCGGTCTTGGCGTCGACGATGTCGAACATCGGCTTCGCGCCGCGCCAGTTCTCCGGCTGGAACGGAATCTGCCAGCCGCCCTGGCCGCGCACGAAGGTGACAGTGTTGTAGAAGTGGTTGAGGATCTGCTCGCTGTTCAACCCGAGGGCGTAAAGCAGCGTCGTCACCGGCAGCTTGCGCTTGCGGTCGATGCGGACGTTGACGATGTCCTTGGCGTCGAACTCGAAGTCGAGCCACGAGCCGCGATACGGAATCACACGCGCCGCGAAGAGATACTTGCCCGAGGCGTGGGTCTTGCCACGATCATGGTCGAACAGCACGCCCGGCGAGCGGTGCATCTGGCTGACGATGACGCGCTCGGTGCCGTTGATGAAGAAGGTGCCGTTGCCCGTCATCAGGGGCATGTCGCCCATGTAGACGTCCTGCTCCTTGATATCGAGCACCGAGCGGGCTTCCGTGTCGGGATCGACCTCGAAAACGATCAGGCGCAGCGTGACGCGCATCGGCGCGGCATAGGTAATGCCGCGCTGGCGGCACTCTTCGACGTCGAACTTGGGCGCTTCGAGCTCATAGGTGACGAAGTCGAGCTCGGCAGTGCCGGCGAAGTCGCGGATCGGGAACACGCTGCGCAGCGTCTTCTCGAGGCCCGAGACATAGCCGATCGAGGGATCGGACCGGAGGAACTGTTCGTAGGATTCGCGCTGAACCTCGATCAGGTTCGGCATCTGCACCACTTCGTGGATGTCGCCGAACACCTTGCGGATGCGGCGCTTTACGGTGCCGCCTTCGATCGCCTTGGTTGCCATATTGGGTTTTTGCCTCGTCAGCCTGAATTTCGTCCCGGTATCCGCCGGGGCAGGCACGCGAACAGACGCCAAAAGGGCCGAGCAACTTCCTCTTCGAAAGAGAAGAAAGCTCAGCCTCTCAAGCGTCTATGGATCCCGGCGGCCAATTCGTCCGATGCGCTGCGCGACGGCGCATCATTTCCCGACCGATCGGGGGAAGGCGGGATATAGGAAGCGGGACGGGCGCTGTCAAATGTGCCGCTGCACGACGAAGGACATTGCGATTGGTACCGCTGGTCTGCGTGAAGCGCCGACAACCTTAGCCCCCCAATGCCCGGTGGAAAGCGATCAGGCTGCGTGCGGCCTCGGCTTCGGCGCCGGCTAGGGCGGTGCGGGCGGCGAGCAACCTGTCATCTTCCTGGATCAGATCGATCAAGCTGATTTCGCCCGCCTGCCAGGCAGCCCTGGCGAGGTTTCGAGCGCGCTGTTGCGCGGCCACTTGGCGAGAAAGCAGTTCGGTGCGGGCGCGGTTCTGGGCAAAGGCGGCGAAGCTGGTCTCGACCTCTTCGGCCGCGCGCAGCGCCGCCTGACGATAGGCCGCGATCGCTTCACGCTCGACACCGCGCGCCCGGGCGACCTCGGCATCGATGCGGGGGAAGTCGAACAGCCGCCAACGCAGGCCGGCAGCACCCTGGATCATATTGGCGCCGTCGCTGAGCAGGTTCGAGGCAGCATTCGACCGGAATCCGAGCAGCGCGGAGAGCGACAGGCGCGGATAATATTCGGCGAGTGCGACGCCGATCCGCGCGTGCGACGCCGCCAGCCTTCGTTCGGCCGCGACCAGGTCCGGCCGGCGGCGCAGTAGCTGGGCGGGCGCTCCCGCACCGGCCAGCGCCGCTTGCGGGACGGGCATCGGCGCCTCCAGCCCAAGCCGGTCAGCCTGCGGCTCCCGGCCGAGTAGAACGGCAAGGCGGTTGAGCTGCGCCTCGATCCCGGCATCGAGCGGCGCAATCGCCGCGCGGGCGCCTTCGGCCGCTGCGGTGGCCTGCTCGGCCTCGCGGCGCGAGGCGTCCCCCAACGCGAGCCGCTGCCCAACCAGCTGTGCGAGCTTGCTGGCGGAATCGGCCTGAACGCGCGCGATCGCGAGCTGCGCCTGGAACGCGCGGAGCTGGGCATAGGCATCGGCAACTTCACCCGCGACGGTCAGCCGGATCGCCGCGCCGGTTGCCTCGGCCGCCTCATACTCATAGGCGGCCGCCTCGCGCCCGCGGCGCAGGCCGCCGGCAAGGTCCAGCTCCCAGCTCGCGCCTGCGGAGAGATCGAATTGGCTCACGCCGCGATCGATCCCCGGAGCCAGTCCGACAAGCTGACCTAGCCCGGTCTCGGTCGACTGGCGGGTGCGCGCGGCGCTCGCCTCGATCGCGCCGCCGGGCAATCGCGCGACGCCGGCGGCACGCAGCGCCGCGCGGGCCTGATCGACGCGCGCAAGTGCTTGTTCGATGTCGAGATTCTGGGCGAGCGCGATCTCGATCAGGCGGTCGAGGTCCGGATCGCGAAAGCCCTTCCACCAAGGCCCTTCCGCGCCAGGCGGTACGGAGGGCGGGCCGCGCCACGCCGGCGCGGTGGTGATCGCGGGCGGGCGATAGTCGCTGCCGGCGGTGCAGGCCGCGAGCGGCAGCAGGAACAGCAGGCCAATATGGCGGATCATGCCGGTTTCTCCTCGTCTCGGCCGGCGAGCAGCAGGTACATGACCGGTGTGGCGATGCGGGACAGGATGGTGGAGGAGACGAGGCCGCCGATGATCGCGATCGCCAGCGGCGAGTAGAGACCCGACCCCTCGATCGCGAGCGGCAGCAACCCGCCGATCGCGGTGACCGAGGTGAGCAGCACGGGCAGGAAGCGCACCTCGCCTGCCCGCTCGATCGCCTCGCGGACGCGCATTCCCTCGGCACGAAGCTGCTCGGTGAAGTCGACGAGCAGGATCGAGTTCTTGATCTCGATCCCGATCAGCGCAACCAGCCCGATCGTGGCGGTGAAGGACAGCGAGTAGCCGGTCACCCACAGCGCGGCGACGGCGCCGAGCAGCCCGAGCGGGATGATTCCCGCCACCACGGCAACGGTGCGGAAGCGGCCGAATTCGAGCACCAGCACCGCGAGGATTCCGAGCACCGCGATTACGATCGCGGCTCCAAGCCCCGCGAAGCTGCGCGACTGGGCCTCGGCCTCGCCGCCGATCGACAGGCGGTAGCCGGGCGGCAGGCTGAGTGCCTGCAGGACATGTGCGACGCCATCCGCCGTGACGCGGGAAGTGAGAAAGCCGGGGCGGACATAGGCGGTGACGGTGACCGTGCGGTCGCGGTTGAGCCGGTCGATCCGGGCAGGCCCGCCTTGGGGCGAGGGTTTGGCGATGGCGGAAAGCGGAACGGCAGCGCCGTCACGGCCCGGGGCATAGATCCGGTCGAGCACGGCGAGCTCGTTGCGCGTCTCCATCGGCAGGCGCACCATCACCGGATAGTCGTCGCCGTCGGCGTCGCGGAACCGCGCGGCGGGTTCGCCGCTCAGCGCCAGCCGGGTGACGCGCCGTGCATCGCCCGCCGCAACGCCGAGCGCCGCCGCCTTGTCGTCGTCGATGCCAAGCGACAGGTCGGTGCGGTCGAGCTGCAGCGGATTGCCCACGTCGCGCACGCCGGGCGTGGCGGCGAGTGCCGTTTCAGCGGTGCGCGCGAGCGTCTTCAGCGTGGCCAGCTCGGGCCCGCTGATGCGGATCGCCACCGGCGCCTCGGTCTGGGCGCCCTGTTCGAAGACGAGAACGCTGATCTTGGCGCCTGCATAGGCGGCGAACTCGCGGCGCAGCTGCTCTATCTTGGCGTCACTCTCACCCGCGTGCCAGACGGGAAAGGCAGCCGCCACCTCGCCGAAATTGGGCGCCGGCTCCTGCTGGCCGACATTGTAATAGAGCTGCGGATTGCCCCGGCCGCTATTGGCGGCATACCAGGCGATGCCCGGCTCGCGCGCCAGCCGGCGCTCGACATGGGCGACGGCGCGGTCAGTGGCGGCCAGCGCGGTGCCCTCGGGCGTTTCCACGCGCACCAGAAACTGCGGGGTCTCGGCGGGCGGGAACAGGCTGCTGCCGATCGCGCCCAGCAGCGGCACGGTGAGCAGGCATAGCGCCAGGATCACCGCCAGTGCGCGCCACGGACGCTCCAGGCCGTAGTGGAGCACCGGGCGGTAGAGGCGGTGGATGCCCTGATTGATCGCGCGCAGCAGGCGGTTGCCGTCGTGATCCTCGTGGCGCGAGAGCAGGCGGCTGGCGACGAAGGGGATGACCGTCATCGACACGACGAAGGACGCCGCCACCGTCGCCAGCACGGTCACCGGCAGCGCGCGGATGAAGGCGCCCGACCCCTCGGGCAGCATCATCAGCGGCAGGAAGGCGAGCATGAGGCAGCCGGTGCAGCCGATCACCGCCAGCGCAATCTGGCCGGTGCCCTGCACTGCGGCGGTCAGCCGGTCCTCGCCTTCGCGCAGGCGCCGGGCGATATTCTCGGTCACCACAATCGAATCGTCGACCAGCAGACCGAGCGAGAGCACGAAGCCGGCGATCGAGAGCTGGTTGAGGCTGAAGCCGAGGGCATGGATCAGCGCCAGTCCCATCAGCAGCGAAAGCGGGATCGACACCATCACCACGCCCGCTGCGCGCCAGCCGAGCGGAAGCAGCGTGACGGCGACGATCAGCAGCGCCAGCACGAAATCGCGCGTGAGGCCGCCGAGGCGATGGCTGACATTATCGGCCTGGAAGAAGGCCCGCTCGAGCTTCACCCCGGCGGGCAGGGTCTTCTCGAATGCGTCGAGCGTCGCACGCAGGTCGCGGGTGATCGCAGTGACGTCGCCGCCTTCCTTCTGGTTGGCTGAGACCAGCACGGCTCGCTTGCCGCCGAAGCGCGTGATGTGCTCGAGTTCGGCGGTGTTCCACGAGACCTCGGCCACGTCGCGCACATGCACCACCCGGC
Source organism: Sphingomonas sp. BT-65 (assembly GCF_026107375.2). Classification (NCBI taxonomy): domain Bacteria; kingdom Pseudomonadati; phylum Pseudomonadota; class Alphaproteobacteria; order Sphingomonadales; family Sphingomonadaceae; genus Sphingomonas; species Sphingomonas sp. BT-65. The sequence goes on along the minus strand of NZ_JAPCIA010000001.1, from coordinate 1,185,245 downwards.
TGTTGAGGCTCGCCACCGGCACGGCCTGGACCGCGGCGATGCTGTCGAACGCGCCGCCCTGGCGCACGGTCAGCCGCCGGTCGCCGGCATGGACCGCGCCGACCGGCGCTTCCACCCCCGCCCGGGCAAGCGCGTCGGCGACCGCGCTCGCTGGCAGTCTCAGTTGCGCCAGTTTCCCGAGATCGAGCGCGACGCGCATCTCCGAAGGCGGCACGCCCCAATAGCGTGCGTCGCGCACGCCCGGAACGCGCTGGATCGCTTCGCGCAGCCGGTCCGCGGTCTTCTCCAACCGACGCATGGGCAAGTGCTCGCTCACCAGCGCGACCTGCATGATCGAAACCTCGATCGTGCGCGCGCGCTGAACGTCCATCCGCGTCACGCCGGCGGGCAGGCGCGAACGGAGCGCATTCACCTCGCGCACCACCTCGTCATATTTGCGGTCGGAATTGGTGCCCCAGGTGAACTCGACGCGCACCTGCGAGCTGCCGTCGGCACTGGTCGAGCGCACCTCCTCGACATCGTCGAGCGCGTCGAGCGCGTCTTCGATCGGCTTGGAGACGAGCTGTTCCATCTCCGCCGGGGTCGCGCCGGGCATGACCGTGCGCACGGTCATGAAGGGCGAGGGAAATTGCGGGTCCTCCGTGCGCGGGATCGCCGAAAAGGCGTTGAGGCCGAGCAGCGCGCACAGCGCGAACAGCACCAGCGTGAACTGCCAGCGCCGGACAAAGAAGGTAGCGGGATTGAAGCGCATCAACGCACACCTCCGGTCACGCGTACGCGCTGCCCGTCGGCGGCGAAGCCCGCGCCGGAGGTGATGACCTGCGCGCCCGCGGGCAGCCCCGCGACCAACGCCTCGTCACCGGTGAAGCCGACGAAGCGCACGATCCGCCGCCGCGCGCGCTGCGTCTGGCGATCGAGCAGGAACAGCGCGGCCTGGCTGCCCTTCGCCTCCAGCACCGCCTCGGCCGGAATGGCGGCGATGCCCGCGCCACCCGCGGCCGGGGCGTCGATCTCGACGGTGCCGGTCATGCCGCTGACCAGCCCGCGGGCATCGGAGAGCCGGATCTCGACTTCGGCGGTGCCGGTGCGGGCATCGACCTGTGCCCCGATGCGGCTCACCGTGCCGGTGACGATCCGGTCCCCGGCTGTCAGGCGCGCGGCCGCGCCGGACCGGACGCGGACAAGCTGCCCCTCGGGCACCGGCAGGCGTACCAGCAAGGGACTGGCGGTGTCGGCGATGCGCAGGACCGCCTGGCCGGGCGACACGGTCTCGCCGGCCTGGGCGATGCGCTCCAGAACCACACCCGCGGCCGGGGCACGCAACTGCGCGGAGTCGCGATCGAACGCGGCAGCGCGCAGTGCCGCCCGCGCCTGGTCGAGCGCTGTGCGTTCATCGTCATAGCGGGCACGCGCCACCGCGCCGCTCTCGCTCAGCACTGCATAGCGAGCCGCGGCCCGCTCGGAGCGGCGGACATCGCCTTCGGCCTGCGCCACGCGCGCCACGAGATCGCGCGCATCGAGCGCGGCGAGCGCCTGGCCCCGCCCCACCCGATCGCCGATATCGGCGTCCAGCCGTGCGAGCGTTCCCGCGACGCGGAACGCCAGCGTCATCTCGCGCTGGTGCGCGATCCGCCCGACCGCCGATATCGCGCCGGCATCGCCTTGCGGGTTCGCGGCGACCACTTCCACCGGGAGGGGCTCGGGCTCGGTTGCGGGAGGTTGCGCGGCGCCGCAGCCGGCAAGCAGCAGCGCGCACGTCACCAGCGGGATTTGCCTGAAGAAGGTCATTGGTGGTCGGCGTCCCTTTGTGCGCTTGGCATGTCGGAGCAGGAGCAGGTCCAGCCGATGCCGCAGGCGATCAGGGCGAGCCCGGCGAGACCGAGCAGGAGCCGCTGCCACCAGCGCATCGGCCGGCACGGCGCTAGAAGCGGTACGAGAGCGCGAGTCCGGCAACGCCCTGATGGCGGGAACCCTCGTCGCGCACGATCGGACTGTCGGCGGCGTCGCCGAGCAAATAGCTCCAGCCGAGGCGGCCGAGCAGCCCCCAGCGCCGGTCGAACTGATAACCGATCGTCACGCCTGCCCCGGCATCGCGCAGCGAAGCGCCGGGGTCATAGGCTGCGAGACCAGAGCGCGTCGCTTCGCCCGGGGTGATCCCGAAATAGGTCCGCGTATAGGCGCCGTCGCCCCAGGTCGCCTGGGTGTCGAGCGCGAGCGAGAAGCGCTGCGTCCGCAAGGCGAGATAGGTGACGCCGCCGGTGACCAGCACGCCGTCATGCGTTCCCGAGACATCGGCGATCGCCGTCAGATCGAGCTGGAGCTGGCCCTGTCCCGTGCGGTCGCCGCCCAGCCGGATGCCGACGAAGCCGCCGAGCTCGACCGCCGCATCGATCTCGTCGAGTACGCCGACGCGGCCACCCGCGTCGCTATCGCGCCCGAGGCGGACGTTGACGAGCGGGCCGAGCGCGAGCCGATCTGCAGGCACGATATCGGCGCGGAGCTGCGATCCCCGGAGATCCACCGACACGCCGCCGTTGCGTACCGTGCCGATCGCGAACGGAACCAGCCGATATTCGTCCGAACCTTCGAAGCGCGGCGCGAGCGCGGGTCCGATCGCGACGAATCCGGACCAGCCTTCCTCCTCGGGCGGAGCGGTTTCATCGGCCGCCTGCGCCAGCGCGGGAGCAGGCAGCAGGAGCAGGACGATCGGCATCAGCGGCGGCAGCATCTTGTCGGGCATCGGGCAACTCCGGGCGAACATGGGGGTGCCGTCCGCTATCGGGGGGCCGGATCGCGCCGCGAGCGCAACTACGCGGTTGCGTCGGCGACTTCGTGAATTTACAGTGTAAACGAGTTCGCGGGAGGTTGGTCATGCGTGATTTCGCGGTTTTGCCAGTGCCCCGATGGGCCGAGCGTTTCTGGGCCGAGGTGGGACTCGCCGTCGCCTGCGGCTTCCTGCTCGCTCTATGGGGCCCGTTCCATACCTATCAGAGCGAACCGCTGCAGCGCCTCGGCTTCTGGATCGGTCTTTGTGCGGTTTGGTGCGTATTGATGATGGTCGTGGAGGCGTTGGTCGACCGCAGCCCGCTCGCCCGGCATCTCTCCTGGTCGCAACGGCTGGCGGTGAAGCTGATGCTTGCCACGTTTCCGATGCTGCTGGCGGTCGCCCCGGCCATCCAGGCGCTGTTCCACGTCACGCCTGCCTGGCACAAGGTCCTGCACCTCTATCCCAAGACGCTGCTGGTCGGGGCCGGCATGACGCTCGTCTCGATCGCAATGATCGGGCGGCGGCCGCGCATCCACCGTTTCGTCACGGATGCGGAGGTGCCCGTCGCCGAGCCGCGCATCGCGGAGCCGGTCGTCGACGCGCTGCAGGAGCGGCTGCCCCTGCATCTGCGCGGGCCGATCCTCTGCCTGCAGATGGAGGACCATTATGTTCGCATCCATACCGCCCGTGGTTCGGCGATGGTGTTGATGCGCATGGGCGATGCCGTGGCGGCGTTGGGGGAACGGGGGCTGCGGGTCCACCGGTCCTGGTGGGTCGCGCATGCCGCGGTAAAGGCCGGCGGCCGCGCGGGCAGGACATTGCGGATTGAGCTGCACAACGGGCTGACCGTCCCGGTCTCCAAGCCCTATTCGCAGACCGTGCGCGAGACGTTCGGGCATTGAGCGCCGGGTGCGAACTGGGCGCGCGATGGGCAGCCGCCGCCGGGCACGACCAGGCACGCGAAGTGTTGCGCGCGGCGGCGCTTCGCGAGCTGCGCGAACGGGGCGCGCGGAATGTGTCGATGCGTGGGCTTGCGGCATCGCTGAACATCAGTCCGATGACCGCCTATCGCTATTATGCCGACAAGGAAGAACTGTTCCGCGACCTCAAGTCGGAGATCTCGACGCGTTTCACCGACGCGCTCCGCGCCGGCACCGAGACTAGCGGCGAACCGCGTGCGCAACTCTACGGCGCGGGCGTGGCCTATCTCGAATTCGCGATCGCCAACGAGCACGAATATCGCCTGATGTTCGACGAATGGCTGGGCGATATCGAGTTCCGGCCCGAGGGGGCGCTGCAGAATGCCCTCAGCTGGCAGCTGCTCATTGATCTGCTGCGGCGGCTGAACCCCGGCGCGGACGATGCCGAGCTGAACGGGATCGGGCATGTGATCTGGGCTGCGCTTCACGGTCTTGCCATGCTGCACTTGGCGGGCCGCGTCAGGCTTCAGCCTCCTGTCACTAAGACCGCCGCGCGCCAGCTGGAAATGTTGCTCGGTCTGATCAGTGTGCGCCGCTTGGCAATGGCTGACAGCCTGTCAAGCCTTGAAGGCTAGGGTGCGCTGCGGATCAACGCGGCGGCGCATCGCAATATATCGCGCTGTGGGCCAATGAGGCTGGGGCTGTGCTCCGAGTATTTCGCTCCACGCCCATGGGTGCTATATTAGTCACAAATAATCCCAGGCTGTAGCGATCTCGGCGCAGGTGCCGCGCAGAGCCGGAGCGCTGTTGCATAGCCAGAGGCCCCTTGAAAGCAGCGTTGCCCACCCTTCACTCATGCTCAATTGACAGATGGCTAAATTAGCAACATTATGCACTTCAAGTGGCGGGTAATCGCTGCAATTGGGGAGGCTGAAATGGCTAAAGGCCGCGTAATCGCTTTGAATGTCTTTGGGCTGGCGCTGAGCTCGACCTCAACGTTGTGCTATGCTCAGACCGCGGCGCAGCCTGGTCAGGTCGCGACAGCGCCGCGGCAGCAAGATGGCACCTCGACGCCAGCGCCGGCTGCTGGCGAAGGCGCCGAAGAAGTTATCGTCACGGGTATCCGCGAGAGCCTTGCCCAGAGCATCGACATCAAGCGCAATTCCGACCAGATCGTCGATTCGATCGTCGCCGAGGACATCGGCAAGCTCCCCGACCGCAACGTCGCCGAATCGCTCTCGCGCGTCTCCGGCGTGCAGGTCGAGCAGGGCATCGACGAGGCCAAGGAGATCTCGATCCGCGGCCTTCGCCAGAACCGGCTCGAATTCAATGGCCGCACGCTCGTCAGCCCCTATGGCCGCGGCCCCGACGGTCCAGACGAAGGCGCCTATAGCGTGATGACGCTGATCCCGTCCGAACTCGTGGGGCGGATGGACGTGACCAAATCGCCAGCTGCGTCGAACATCGAGGGTTCGATCGGTGGTACCGTCAACATCATGACGCGCCGGCCTTCGGCCAGCCGGCCGTTCTTCTTCGGCGCCTCGGTGGAGGGTGTCTACAAGGACAAGTCGGGCAAATTCTCCGGGCGCGGCACCGCGCTGGTCTCCAAGTCGCTGTTCGACGGCACGCTCGGCGTGTCGTTCGGCATCAACTATCAGAAGCTCAATATCCGCACTGATTCGTTCGACAGCGCCACGGGCTTCCGGCCGTTCGACAGCCGTTTCAACAACAATCCCGCGGGCATTCCACTCGACCCGAACGGCGACGGATCGCCGGTTCACTGGATCAACGACTTGCGGTTCCAGGTCCTTGAGGAAGAGCGCGAAAAGCTTGGCCTCGTGGCGAGCGTCAACTGGACGCCGTCATCGCGGTTCCGTGGCTATTTCGATTTCCTCTATGCGCGCGCCAATACCGTGCGCGACCGAAACTGGCTCGCCATCCCCCTGCAGCCCACCGGGAGCGCCTATACCCAGCTCACAGTCGATGAGAATGAGAACCTGATCGCCGGCACCTTCCGCGCGACCAACATCCAGGGGAATGGCGAGGTCATCCAACTCCCCACCAACATCTATTCGGGCGCGGTGGGCGGCAGCTGGGACGTGACCGACCGGCTGACGATCTCGGGCGAGTTCGCCTATTCCGAGGCGAGTCAGGACTATACCCAGTCCTATCTGAGTACCAAAACGCGCACCCAGCAGGTCGTCGCCTTCGATTTCCGCGACGCGCTGGTGCCGGCGGTCACCTTCCCCAACGGCCTCGATCTCACCAATCCGGCGAACTTCGTGTTCAACACCTCGTTCGACAATTTCTTCGACTATGCGTCAAAGGAGGTGTCGGGGAAGCTCGATGTCGTCCAGGAACTGGACGGCTTCCTGCGCAACGTGAAGCTGGGTGTGCGCTACAACCGGGTCGATTCCGATCGCGGCACCTATCGCAATCAGGTCATCTTCTCGGGCACCTCGGCGCCGGTGACCAACTTTCCGGGCAACTGGCGCGTCGCGGAATATCCCGACTTCCTGGAGGGCGTGGAGGGGAATTTCCCGCGCGCCTACATGACCGGCGTGCCGCTCGGGACCTCGGACTATGTGTGCGAGGCGATCGTGGCGACGTGCGAGCCCCAATTGTTCGATCCGACCTCGTCCTACCGGCTCGTCGAGACCACCTACGCGGCCTATGGCCAGGCCGATTTCCGCTCGTCGCTGTTCGGCATTCCCTTCTCGGGCAATGTCGGGCTGCGCTATGTGCGCAACGAGGTCGACGCATTCGGCTGGGCCGGCGTCCGCTACGATCCCGACAGCGTGCGCCCCAACAACCAGTTCGTGCGCTATGACGACTGGCTGCCGAGTGCGTCGCTGCGCTTCGAGGTGGCGCCGCGGACGCTGCTCCGCCTGGGCGCCGCGCGCAGCATGGCGCGCGCCGACACCACCGACCTGACGCCGTCCTTTTCGGTCGTCGAATCCTCGGGCGTCGCTACGGCCGGCAATCCAGCTCTCGAGCCGTTCCGCGTCAACTCTCTCGACGCTTCGCTTGAATTCTATCCGACAAAGGGCGCGATCTATTCGGTCGCCCTTTTCTACAAGGACGTCGAAACCTTCCTCTACCGGCGTGTCTTCTTTGAGGAGATTCCGGGTTTCACGCCGGACCCGGTGAACAATCCCGACGGCCTCTTCGCGATCACCCGCACGGTCAACGGCCAGGGCGGCAAGATCAAGGGCCTCGAGGCCCAGATGAGCCAGCCGCTGAGCTTCCTGCCGGGTCCTCTCGACGGGCTCGGGGTCAATGCCACCTTCACCTATGTCGACAGCAGCACCGGTATCCCCGACGTGCGCACCGGCGAGGATCTGCCGCTGCAGGGGCTTTCGAAATACAACGTCAATCTCGTCGGCTATTATGAGAAGGGGCCGATCGGCGTGCGGCTCGCCTGGAACTGGCGGAGCAAATATCTCTCCAGCATCTCGTCTGGCGGCAGCGGTACCTATTATCGTCCCTATGACAGCCTCTCGGCGTCGATGAACTTCGACCTCAACAAGAATGTGAAATTCTATCTCGAGGCGACCAACCTCACCAACACGCCGAACCGCCGCTACAGTGTGTTCGAGGAGGCGACGCAAACCTACCGGCTCGGCGGGCGCACCTTCACCGCTGGCGTGCGCGTCCGCTTCGGCAAGTAACATCCCCTCTACCGCGGCGCCCCGTGGCGCCGCGGCTTTTTTCCGAGGATTGCAAGTGATGCTGCGTAACCTGGGACTGTTGGCGGCGGGCGTGGCCGCGGTGTCGATGTTCCACCCGTCCACCCCGCTCCAGGCGAGCCCGCGCACCGATGCCGTTGCCGAAACACCGCCGCTTGGCGAGTTCGGGCTCGAGTTCGTCGTGCTCTACCGCGAGACCGATCCGAAGATGGCATTGCGTCCGGCGGGCATTCCCAGGACGCCTTACAATGTCGCCACCTGGCTTGCGCAGGATCCGGCGCGCGCCGACCTGACCGGCGTGAAACGCGCGGCAGCCACGCAGGGCGACGGCTTCGACGATCGCATCCTCGATGCCTCGGCCGAAGCGCGCACCGCGAACTATTTCAACAGCGGCGAACGGATCTCCCTGAAGCCCAGCAGCGTCACGCGGACCGCGCAGGGCTGGATGCTCGCCTTTCCCGACGACCCCCGTTTCACGCTCGAGGCGGAGGTGGTCACCAAGGACAAGCCATACCCGCTCGTCCGTTACCGGCTGAAGGCGAAGAGGCCGGGCTATTTTTCGGTCGGCTATGTCGGCGCGCCGGCGCACGATGCAGCCAAGGCCGACGAGGTCTGGCAATCGCTGATCTGGCAGGAGCGCCGGATGCCGGCGAACAGCTACCTGACGCTCGCCTATCAGGCGACGCTGCCGACCGCGCTCGTCCGCAAGGGCGACCGCGTCTATGGCGCGCTCGCCGCGGCCGAGGAGTTCCCCTTCCAGCCGCTGCCGCTCGCCGACAACAGCCGCTTCGGCATCGCGGTGCGCGGCGAGGACGGGCGCGCCCAGCCGACAATCTTCGCGCCGGTGATTGGCGGGAAGGGATCGCAGCTCAAGCCGGGCGAGACCACCAGCTTCAGCTTCTACACCGTCGCCGAACGCGCGAGCGACATCACCCGGACCTATGAGAAGCTCGCCCGCGACATCTACGGCTTTCGCGACTATCGCCACAATTCGATCGCCTCGCTCAACACCGCGTTCGACAATATCGTCGATTATTCGCTGACCGAATATGCCAACTGGATCGCCGAGCTGAAGGGGCCGTCCTATTCGACCGACGTGCCCGGTGCGGTGAAGAATGTCAGCAGCCTCAACCCGCTCGAATTGGCGCTGGTCGCGGACCGGCCCGAGCTGTTCGAGGGGCGCGCGGCGCCGGTGATCGAGTATCAGCTTTCGCGCGAGAAATTCCTGTTCAGCCTCGATCCCAAGCAGAAGATCCAGGACCCGTCGCGCGCGCTCAAGGGGCCGGCCGCGCCGCTCTCCGAGCTCACCGCGCTCTACAACATCTTCGGCCGCGCCAACCCGCTGTTCCTCGATCTCGCGCGCGAGGCCTATGGCACGACGCGGGTGCGCAACCTCGACGTCGCCGAGCAGGGGGACCGTTGGCAGAATGCGCTCAACCTCTATCTCGCGACCGACGAGAGGCGCTATCTCGACGCCGCGGTCGCGGGCGCCGACGCTTATCTCAAGGAACGCGTGGATTCGCCGTCGAAGTCGTTCGACGGCTCGGCGCAGTTCTTCTGGACCGGCTTCGTGCCGGACTTCATCAACCTCTTCCGGCTGTACGAGGTGACCAAGAAGCGGCGCTATCTCGACGCTGCGCACATCGCCGCGCGCCGCTACACCATGTTCACCTGGATGGCACCGCGGATCCCCGACGAAAACGTCACGGTCAATCCGGGCGGCAAGGCGCCGGTCTACTGGTATCTCAAGTCCAAGGGGTTCAAGCCGATGACCGCGCCCGAGGAACAGGTGCCGGCCTGGCGCCTCTCGGAGATCGGCCTCACGCCCGAATCCTCGGGCACGGCGAGCGGGCACCGCGGCATCTTCATGGCCAATTACGCACCGTGGATGCTGCGCATCGGCGCCGAGACCGGGGACGCCTTCCTCCAGCAGGTTGCGAAGGCGGCGACGATCGGGCGCTATCGCAGCTTCCCCGGCTACCACATCAACACCGCGCGGACGAACATCTACGAGCGCGCCGACTATCCGCTCCATCGCCACGAGGAGTTGAGCGTCAACTCCTTCCACTACAACCATATCTGGCCGATGGCGACGATGCTGCTCGACTATCTGGTGAGCGACGCGCACGTCCGTTCGCGCGGTCAGATCGATTTCCCGGCCGAGTATATCGAAGGCTATGCCTATCTGCAGAACAGCTTCTACGGGCATCGCCCGGGCCGCTTCTACGACGATCAAGGCGTGCAGCTGTGGATGCCCAGGGGGCTGGTCCGCGCGGACTCGGTGGAGCTCAACTATATCGCGGGCTATCGTGGGGGCGCGCTCTACCTCGCCTTCGCCAACCAGTCGCAGCAGCCGGTGCGCAGCCGCGTCACGCTCGACCCCGCGCGTGTATCGGTGGCGGGCCGGATCGTGAAGCTCTCAGCGGAGGGCGAGGCGGCATCCAAGGGAGCCGAAGGTTTCGAGATCGTGGTTCCCGCGGGCGGGATCACGGCGCTGAAGATCGAGGGTGCGCAGCCCAAGGCCGCCTTTCAGAAGAAGCTGCTTGCCAAGGCCGAGCGTATCCCCAACGATCATGTCGCGCTTGCCGCGTGCGACGCGCGCAGTGCGCTGCTCGGCTTCGGCGGTCTCGGTCGACGCGCGTTCGTCTATTGCCGCGACGACGACAGCAAGGTGCGCGGCGTCACGCTCAGCTATCGCGACGCTTCAGGCAAGCAGCAGCGGCTGACCGACACGGCTTATCCGTTCGAGTTCACCGTCGAGGGGCTGGGCAACGGAGGTTTCGACTTCGAGCTTTCGGCCGAGCGCGTGGACGGAAGCCGCAAGACGAGCCGCGGCGTTCTGGGACGCTAGGCAATATCGGCACCGACAACGCCAGAGAATCGCTTCTATCCTCCCCCGCCAGGGAGAGGTGTCAGCCGCAGGCTGACGGAGGGGCGGATGCCAGAACGATGGCGGCGTGCCTCCTCCCCCTCCGCGCTTCACGCGCCACCTCCCCCTGGCGGGGGAATTAGGATGGATGCCCGGGCGTCCTGTCGCTCAGATCGCCTCGGCGTAGCTCCAGAGGCCCTCGCCCGGCGCCACGCCCAGGCCCGGTCCCTCGGGCAGGCGATAGGCGCCCGCCTCGCATGCCAGAGCGCCGTCGAGCAGCGCCGCGTTCCGGTCGAAGATCGAATGCTGATACTCGTGCATCGGCAGATCGAGGATCGCCGCCGATGCCTGAAGGCTGGCGGCAAGGAAGATTCCGGTTCCGATCGTCGCGTGCGGAATCGTCGGAATGTGGTGCGCGCTTGCGAGCTGGGCGATACGCATGAACTGGGTGATGCCGGTATGGCCCATCTCGGGCTGGACGATCGCGACCGCGCCGGCGGTGAGCCGCGGCTCGGCGTCGTAGACCGTGCGCCACTCCTCGCCCGCAGCGATCGGTGTCGTGACCGAGCGCGCGACATAAGCGAGCCCGGCCACATCCTCGGTCTTCAGCGGCGCTTCGGCGAAGGCGAGGTCGTGGCGTTCGAGCCGCCGGATCAGCTGGGCGGCGTCGCCGCGGCCGTGCATCCAGTGGAAATCGACCATCAGCCGCGCCTCGGGACCCAGCGCCTCGCGCAGCGCGCCGAGTTCGCGGTCGAGCCCGTCCCAGCTCACCGCCGCGGCGATCTTGAACGCGGTGAAGCCCTGGTCGGCGAAGTTCTTCGCCAGCGCCACGCGCTCGTCGAGCGTCGCGCGCGGCAGCCCGGAGATGTAGGCGGGGATCGACTGGCGCCGCTCGCCACCGAGTAGCTTGCGGATCGGAAGGCCGGCGATGCGGCCGCAGATGTCCCACAGCGCGATGTCCACCGCGGCCACCGCATCGAGGTAGAAGCCCCCGCCATAGCCGCGCACGCGCAGGATGTCGTAGAGGTCCTCCCACAGCACCGCGACGTCGAACGGGTCGCGGCCGGTGACGATCGGCGCGATCAGGTCATCGATGAAGGTGCCGATCACTTTCGGGGCGGTGAGGCCATAGGTCTCGCCCCAGCCGACCACGCCGTTGCGCGTGGTGACCCGGACGACCACCGAACGGTCCTGCGTCGGATAGATGGTGCGATTGGACTTGCGCACGAAATAGCCGCGCGTATTGACCTGCTCGCCCGCGCCGAGCGGCCCGAGATAGGGCGTGTCGCGTGGAATGGTGACCACGAAGGCTTCGATGCGTTCGATCCGGTCGTCCATCGGTGTCTTCCTCGGGTCAGCCGGCGCGACGTTGGGCGATGGCCTCGGTGGGCGTCAACAGGTCTGCGAGGCTTTCGAGCAGTTCGTCGAGCTCGCGCAGGTCGTGCTTGTCGAGTGCCGGCCCCGGCGCACGGACGAAGGCGCTCGCGATCAGGCCGCGGCGGCGAAGCACTTCCTTGGTCAGCCGCCAGCGATAAATCGCCTGCATGTTGAGCAATGGCAACGTGCGCTCAAACAGCCAGCGCACGCGCGCCCAATCGCCTGCGCGATGGGCCGCGACGAGCTGGACATGCAGATCCGCGATCTCGACCGCAGGCATGGTGCCGATCGCGCCGCGTGCCAGCTCGTCGGTGATGTAGCGGCCGCCGGCGCCCCCGAACACGCCCTCAAGCAGTCCTTCGCCCTGCTCACGCAACGCAGTGATGCGCTGACCGCAGGGAACGGTCTCCTCCTTCACATAACGGATGCCCGGCGCTGCGCGCACGATATCGAGCACCGCCTCGGGGGAGAGGCCGAGGCCCATCGGTGCCGGCGCGTTCTGGAGCATGATCGGCACGTCCGCCGCGGCCGTAAGCCGTCGGTAGAAGCCGGCAAGGCCGTCCCTGTCGACGCCATCGCGACCGGGGGTCACTACCATCGCGGCGCTGGCACCGGCGCGCGCCGCGGCGGCGATCACCGCTTCGCTCTCTTCGTCGCTCTTGCCGCCCGCGCCGCACACGAACGCGGCACGGCCCACGACGCGCTCGCCGATCAGTCCGATCAGGTGTAGCCGCTCATCGAGCGTGAGATGGTCATACTCGCTCGCAAGCCCGGGAAAGACGACGCCATCGACACCACAATCGAGTGCCCAATCGGTGACAGCGCGGACCCCGGCTTCGTCCACCATACCCTCGTCGGTGAAGATGGTCGGCAAGACCGGAAAAGCCCCGTTGATCGTCGACATGTTCATCCCTCACCATGTGCGCTCCCTGGCGCGGGGATGTCCAATCATATTATTGCTAAATTAGCAATTAAAATGTTTCAGTGGTCGCAACAATGAACGCTCATTCGGCGATCTTGGCGGCTGCCTCGCGCAAGGCGGTGACGATTTCGGGCGTGGCTTCCTCTGGAATCCATCCCGACATGCCGATCGCCGCGAAAGCTGGATCGGAGACGCCGATCGCAATGGTGTGCCGGTCCTGGTTCTCGCCGACGCGAACGCGCGCATATCCTTGCGCGCGCGTCTCGGCGAGGGTGTTGAGCAGGTCGTTTACCCCGCGCGGATAGCCCGGGACGTCCTCGCCTTCGTAGAGCTCGACGACGTGCGCGTCGTCGAACCCCGCAAGCAGGGCGACGCCAATGCCGTTCTCGCTTGCCGGAAGCAGGCCGATGCGGCCAAGCGCCTGCGCCGTCTCCATCCCTGGCGGCGCGTGGAACAGGTAGCTCACATCGTGGTTCCACAATACGCCCATTGCAATGGTGAGTCCGAAGCGCCGCAGCTCCTCGAGCGCGGGCATGGCGTTCTGCACGAAGCGCGATGCGAAAAGGCTTTGTGCCGCAAGCACATGCATGCCAGGACCCGCGGTGTATTTGCGGTTCGCGGTCTGCCGCGCGATCCCCAGATAGGCGAGCGTCTTGAGCAGCCGGTTGACGCGAGTGGGGTTGAAGCCGAGCTTGCGGGCAAGCTCGCGATTCCCGATCGGCTCCGGTGAGACGGCCAGCGCCTGGAGCGTGGCAATGCCGTCGATAAGGCTCTGGTTGGGTTGGGCGTTAGGTTTGGGCCGCACTGCCGGCGCTTCCTTCACATGGTCACTCGCACGGCAGACATGATCCATGCGACTGCCGAGCGCAATCGATCTATGGCAAGCTCGGATTGACTTGTCGCTAAATTCGCAACATTTATCGCGCAGAGGCCGGCGTTGGGGCCGTATGTGGGAGGTGTGCGTGGCAGCAGCAGGGCGTTTCATCGCGGGCGACTGGGGCTCCAGCTTCATGCGTCTGTACCTCTGCGAGACCGGCGCGCCCGCACGGATTCTCGAAACCGCCAGCGGGCTGGGCATCAAATTCTGCGACAATCCTGAAGCGGCGTTTTTCGATGTCGCGGGTGCATGGATCGATCGCGATGGTCCATTGCCGGTCGTGCTGGCCGGGATGGTGGGATCGAACATCGGCTGGGTCGATTGCCCCTATGCGCCGTGCCCGGCGGGCCTCGACGACCTTGCGGCGCGAATGACGCGCTTCGAGGTGCGAGGGGTGCCGGTGGCGATCGTGCCGGGGCTGTCCTGCACCAACATCTTCGGCCTGCCGGACGTGATGCGCGGCGAGGAGGCGCAGGTCTTCGGGTGGCTGGCGCAGGCCGGGGCAGGGGGGCGCCGGACGCTGTGCCTGCCCGGCACTCATGCCAAGTGGTGCAGCGTCACGGACGCGCGCGTCACGCGCTTCTTCACCAGCATGACCGGCGAGATGTTCGAGATCCTCGTCGCGCACAGCCTGGTCGGCCGCGACATGACGCCGGGGACTGCAATCGAGGCAGGCGACCCCGCCTTCGTTCGCGGCGTCGAGATCGCCGTGTCGGACCCGCGGCTCGCAGTCGAGCACGCCATCTTTTCCGCGCGCAGCCTGCGCGTCACCGGATCGCTATCGCCTCAAGCCGCGCGTCCCTATCTATCCGGTCTGCTAATCGGCTGCGAGATACGCGACGCCCTCGCCGCACTGGCGGCAGCGGGCGAGCCCGTGGATCATGTCACCCTGATTGGCGCTCCGGCACTCTCACTGCTCTATGCGGCCGTGCTCGATCGCCTCGGGGTTGTCCACGCGATGGCGGACGTCCATGCAGCCAGCCTGGCGGGACTTGCCGCGCTGGCCGGACATACGCAACCGGTGTCGGCATGAGCGCTGGCGCCAAGCCAGGTTCGAAGGTGCGCTGGGCGATTCTCGCGCTGCTCTTCTTCTCGACCGTCCTCAACTATGTTGATCGCCAGACGCTCTCGATCCTGGCGACCACGATCCAGGCTGACCTTGGGATCGACGACATCGGCTACGCGCATGTCGTCCAGCTCTTCCTGATCGCCTATACGCTCGCCTATTTCGTCGTCGGATGGATCACCGACCGGCTCGATTCGAAGCTCGCATTGGCGCTGTTCGTCGGCTGGTGGTCGATTGCCAATATGGTGACGGGGCTGGTCCATAGCGCCGGCCAGCTCGGCGCGGCGCGCTTCGCGCTCGGGCTTGGCGAGGCGGGCAACTACGTCGCCGCGCCCAAGGCAGTCTCCGAACATTATGCGCCGCACGAACGCGGCTTCGCGGTCGGCGTCTATACCGCCGGGGCAATGGTGGGCGCGACCATCGCGCCGCCGCTGATCGGCTGGCTCGCGCTCAGCTATGGCTGGCGCACGGCGTTCGTGGCGACCGGTGCGCTGGGATTCGTGTGGATGGCGGCGTGGCTGGTGCTGCGCCATGGCCAGCCGAGCCAGACGGCCGTCGGCGCAGCGGCCGAGAAACCTTCGATTGGGGCGATCCTCAGCGACAAGTCGGTCTGGGGTCTCGCGCTCGCGCGGACGATCACCGATCCGGTCTGGTATTTCTACCTGTTCTGGTTCCCCAAATATCTGGGAGACGCGCGCGGGCTTCCGCTCGCTGCGATCGCCGCGACGGCCTGGCTCGTCTATCTCGCCGCGGATATCGGGAGCGTGGGCGGTGGGCTGCTGTCGGGCCGATTCGTCCGCCGTGGCGCGGCGCCGATCGCGTCGCGCCTCAGGGTGATGGGGATGGGCGCCTGCCTGGCGCCGCTGGGGGCGCTGATCGCATTCCAGCCTTCGCTTCCGGTTACCTACGGGCTCGCCGCGTTGGTGGCGCTGTCGCATATGATGTTCCTCGGTAACCTGACCACGCTCGCGGTCGATCGTTTCCCTCAGGCGCGGGTGGCGACGATCTTCGGGCTGATCGCCGCCGGCAGCGGGATCGGCGGCATTATCTCGACCCAGCTCGTCGGCGCTTTCGCCGCGACGCGCGACTATGGCACCGTCTTTCTGGTGATGGCGGCGTTGCACCCGATCGGCTGGCTGATCGCGCGCGCGACTGCAGGCAAACCGGTGGAGGCACGCCAGTGACCGGTCCGCACCGCAATCATGGCGCCCGGCTGCGCGAGTTCGTCTGGCGCGGCCATCGCTGCGTCAGCCTTGAGAATGCGCTGCTGCGCGCGGTCTTCGTGCTCGACAAGGGTTGCGATCTCGTCGAACTCACCCACAAGCCCAGCGACACCGAGACGCTTCACCTGGCACCCGCAGGGCTGGCGCCGCCTGGAGCCATTGCCTCGTCATCGCTGGCGGTCGGCGCCTTTCGCGACCAGTTCCCCGGCGGCTGGTATGTGATGCTACCCAATGGTCCCGGCCCTTGCGAGCATCGCGGCGCGAGTTATGGGCAGCACGGCGAAGCAACCTTCCTCGCTTGGGAATATGCGATCGAACGCGACGACGAATGCGGCGTCGCTATTCGGACCTGGGCGCGGCTCCGGCGGACGCCGGTGGTGATTGAGCGGCGTATCGCGCTGGATGGAGCGGGCGCCACGCTGATCATCGACGAGGCGGTCTCGAGCGAAGCGGCGCACCCGCTGGAGGTACTGTGGGGGCATCATCCGACCTTCGGCGCGCCGTTGATCGAAGCGGGCAGCGCGGTGGACCTGCCCGCCTGCACCATCGTCACTGCCGAGACCCCGCCGCCTGCTGCAACCCTCGAACCGGGCACGCGCGCGGCCTGGCCGACGCTCGTCGACCAGGATTTGTCGATCATCCCGGGTGACCGCGACAACGCCCAGGACTTCGTGCGTTGCGAGGAGATGGCGAGCGGCTGGTTCGCGGTGCGAAATCCACGGCGCGGTGCGGGCGTGGCGGTGCGCTGGGACGAGACGCTCTTCCCGCTGCTCGGCTATTGGCGTCTGCTCGGCGGCGGCGACGGCTATCCATGGTATGGCGCGCGGACGATGCTGGCGCTCGAACCATGCTGTGACTTGCCGTCTTTGGCAGATGCTGCCGCGCGCGGGACCGCGATCACCCTCGTTCCGGGCGAGCGCCGCGCGACGCGGATCGAAGCCACGTTGTTCACGGCCGATGGGCGGTCCGTGCGCGATGTGGCATGGGGCGGCGCGCTGAGCTGGAAGGATGTCGATGCGGCTTGACGGGGAGATTGCGGTGGTGACCGGCGGCGCGGGTGGGATCGGCGCAGCGGTCTGCGCGCGGTTCGCCGCCGCCGGCGCGCGCGTCGCCGCGCTCGACCTCCGGGTACCGTCCGTCGGCGATGTGGCGCTTGCCTGCGATCTGGCGGACGATGATGCGGTGACGGCTGCGGCAGAGACGGTCCGGGCACGACTCGGCGCGCCGACGATCGTCGTCCACGCCGCCGCGACGACCGAGTTTGCGGGCACCTTGCAGTCGTCGCCGGCCGCCTTCTTGCGCGTGTACGACGTGAATGTCGGCGGCGCCCTCCGCCTCGCGCAGGCCTTCGCGCCGGATATGCAGCGCGCGGGGAAGGGGGTGTTTACCTTTGTCTCGTCGATCAATGCGCGGATGGGCGCGCCAGGGCTCGCCGCCTATGCCGCCTCCAAGGGCGGGCTCGAGACCTTCCTCAAGACCTTCGCGCTCGAAGTCGCCGACAGCGGCATCCGCGCCAACGGAGTCGCGCCGGCGTCAGTGGATACCCCGATGCTCCGCGCCTCGTTCGCTCGCGCGCCCGATCCCGCCGCGGCATGCGCCGCGAATGTGCTCCGGCATCCGTTGGGCCGCCTCGGCACCGCGGAGGAAGTGGCCGACCTCATCCTCTTCCTGTCCTCCGATGCCGCGGCCTGGATCACCGGCACCGTGGTCGGGATCGATGGCGGGGCGGGGATCACGCGGCGGTGACTCCATCCTTCGAACAGGCGAGCGCGCGGCTGCCGCTGATTCCCATCCTGCGAGGGATCACGCCGAACGCAGCGGTAGAGACGGGCGCAGTGTTGCTCGACGCTGGCTTCACCATGATCGAGGTGCCGCTCAACTCGCCCGATGCCTTCGTTAGCATCGCGGCGCTGGCGGAAGCGTTCGGCGATCGCGCGATGATCGGGGCGGGGACGGTGTTGGACACGCCGTCGCTTGAACGCGCCGCTGACGCGGGCGCCATGCTGATCCTCGCACCCAACACAAATGGCCAGGTGATCGCGCGTGCCGCATCGCTGGGTCTCGCCGCCATGCCGGGTGTCGCGACCGCCAGCGAGGCCTTTGCCGCGATCGATTCCGGCGCGGCGGCGCTCAAGCTGTTCCCGGCCGGTGCGCTCGGCGCGGAGACGCTGTCCGCCTGGCGTGCGGTGCTGCCGCAGCACTTTCCCATCTATGCCGTCGGCGGCATATCCGAGGATGGCTATGCCGCGTTCGTCAAGGCGGGCGCCACGGGTTTCGGGATCGGCACGGCGCTCTACCGGCCGGACCAGCCGGTCGCGGAAACCGCCGAGCGTGCGCGGGCGGTCGTCGCCGGCTGGCGGGCGCTGGGCGAGCCGGCGCAATGATCGACCGGCGGGCGCTGCTCGTCGCCATTGCCGCTTGCCCGATTGCAGCCGCCGCGCGCGTACCGGCGCGTTCCGGTCCAGCACCCTTCACGCTCTGGGCGACCGCGACCGACCGGCTCGATTATGCGATTGCCGACCAGACGGTGCGACTCGCTCTACGCGCCACCGCAGGCGCGCCGAAGGTGCGGCTGCGGATCAGCAATGCTTTTGGCGTCGAGCCGCTCGAGATCGCTTCGCTGCATCTCGGTCTCCGCCAGACCGACGCGACGGTGCGGCCCGGCACGAACCTCCCGCTCACCCTCGGCGGCCGCCGCTCGATCCTCATTCCCGCGGGCGCGAGCGTGATTAGCGATCCGGCGCCGCTGTCTGTCGCAGCCGGGAGCGATCTGCTCGCGAGCGTCGCGGTGCGGGGAAGGCCGGCTGGTGTCACCGGGCATCTGCGTCCCAAGGACTGGTCGTGGCTATCCGCGCCCGGCGACTTCGACGCGGTGGAGGACGCAGCGGCGTTCCCGACACGCGTGCCGCACTGGTTCTTCGTCGATGCGCTGGTGGGCGAGGGCGCGTCCAATGCCGGCACCGTCGCCTTTCTCGGCGATTCGATCACCGACAGCGGCTCCGAGCCGCGCGGCGGCTATCAGGGCTGGGTGGATTCCCTGGCCAGACGCGTGGCGGCAACGTCCGGTGCGTTGCCTCTGGGCCTCGCCAATCTCGGCATCTCGGGTAATCGGATCACGGCGCAGCGCCCAGGTGCGGGCCCGAACGCGCTCGCGCGCTTCGATCGCGATATCGCGGCGCTTCCCGGCGTGCACACGCTTGTGCTGTTCGAGGGGATCAACGACATCTACGGCACGCCGATCGCCGCGGAGGCGCTGATCCAGGCGCATGCCCAGCTCGCGCTGCGTGCGCGGCTTCGCGGCCTGCGCGTGATCGGCGCGACGCTGCTGCCCACGCGCCGCCAAGGCTTTACCGCTGAGCGCGAGGGGGTGCGCGCCGCGCTCAACCAGTTCATCCGCGCGAGCCCTTTGTACGACGCCGTCATTGATTTCGACCGGATCGGCGGCGATCCCGCTGATCCGCTGGCGTTGCGTCCGGCTTATGACAGCGGCGACCGGCTGCATCCGGGGCCCGTCGGGTATCGCGCAATGGCACAGGCGGTGCCGCTCGACCTGCTCTATCCCAAACGCCCGCGCCGCTAAGGGCGCGGGCGCGTTGGTTCTGCCCGGTCAGCCCGGATTGCTCGAGCTGGGCGGATCGGCCGGATAGTTGGTCACGTCGACCAGCCGCCGGGTGATGCGGATGTTGTTCGTCCCGGCGATCTTTTTGCGATAGAAGAGGTAGAGCTTGCCGTTGTCATAGGCGCGGTCGAAATTGCTGTCGCCCCAATCGCCGCCGTCGAAATCGATCAGCACCGGGTAGCTCGCGGCGTCGCTGTCCGAAGCGAGCAACTCCCCGCCTTGGGTCCAATTGAGCATGTCGGGCGAGGTCGCCCAATAGACCCCGTCGGCGCCGACGCGGTAGATCGCGATATAGTGGCGTGACGGCTTATGCCACACGACGCTGCGAACATAGGTATTGAACAGCGTCGGCTGCACCACTGCGCAGGTCGAGTTGGTGGTGGTGTAGGGATTACCCATGACCTGGGTGAACCCCGGCGTGGTCGTGTTGCCGTTCCATGCCCGCCAGCTCGTCCGGTCGGCGGGATTGCTGCTGCGGAACAGGCACTGCCCCTTCGCCTGCCCGCCGTGGCCGGAGTTGGTATAGACGAACATGTACCAATAGCCGTCGACCGTGCCGTCCTGGTTGCGGCCGCGGAAGATGTTGGAGGGCGCGCCATAGCCGATCCAGCCGGATTTCGGGGTTTGCAAGTCGCCGGGGTACTGAACGTGCGGATAGATGGCGATGTGGTTCGGCGCCGTGCCGTTGCGGGTAAAGTTCAAGTGCCGGTCCGCGCTCGACACCGGGTTCGCCTTCCACGTCGCGATCGAAGCGTACCAGCAGCCGTTCTTGTCATCCTCGACGCCCGACGCATGGCAGTTGGGATTGGTGGAACGCGGCGGACCGCCCCAAAAGTCCTGGTGCCCATAGGCCCAGGCGGTGGTGCCGTCGAAGTAGAAGCCCTGAATCCAGGTTTTCTGGTCGAATTTGGAGACGTCGGTGTTGCCGACATTGCCGATCATCACTGGCGTGCAGTCGAGTTCGGCGGTCGTGGGGTTGTTGGTGAAACCGGTCACCGATCCGGTCCACTGGTAGCCCTTGGCGTCGGCGTTCGACATCGTCATGTGGATAACGTTGAACTGATCCTCGAACACGCGCAGCGGACCGTCCTGCCGGACTGGCGTCGTCCCGCATTTCTCGAGATCGGCGTCGTGGAAGGTCTCGATCGGCGACCCGCTGGGGATTTGTAGTGTGGGCGCCGCGAGGCTGGTCACGGACATCGCGGTCGCCCCGGTGGCGGGCCCTGAACCGGCCGAGGCTGTTTGCGGTTGCGACGGCGGAAGCTCAATCCTGCCCGAGTCCGCAGTCGTATTTGACGCTATGATAGATACAGAGGATGCGAGCGCGGCGCCGGTCAGGCACACTGCGCCGGCAACGAGCAGCTTAGCACGTTTAGTCATTTCCTCTCCTCCGATTCGCGCCAGCTTGTGGTGCCGGTCGCGATCGGAGCATATCTTAAATGTGACTATAAAAGCAATTTATTTGATGGCGGGCGAAATTTCCTGCCACCATTCGATCTTCACCGGCCCCAGCAACCCAGCGGGCAGCAGCGATGCGCCGGCCTCATAGTGTTTCCAGGTGGCGAAGCTGTGCCGCGGCCATTCGCGGCGACCATTTGGGCGATAAAGCCAAGCGGGAAGGCTGGTGATGCGCCCGTCGGTGAAGCGGCTCCCATTTTTCTGATATTCCAGGTTCACGGGAATCGCCTCATCGCCGATCAGACGGTTGACCCAGCGGTTCGCGACGTGGATTTCGAGCGTGTTGGTGCCTGCACGCAGATAGGGCGTGACGTCCAAGCGGAAGGGTGGGCTCCACGCGATTCCGGCATCGCGTCCGTTCACTTTGACGCGGGCGATGTCCGCCACGCGGCCGAGATCGAGCATCGCGACGATTCCGTCGCGCACCGCCGGAAGCTCTACGCGGGTGCGGTAGACTCCCGTTCCCGAATGGTAGCGGATCGCCGGATCGGCGTTTTCGCTCCATGATGCGAGCCGATCGAGGGGCCGAGATACACCTGCCGTGCCCAGCGTCGGAAACTCCACCCGCCAATCCCGGTCGAGCGCCACCGGCGCAGGAAGCGCGGGGAGCGAGACGTCGCGATCCGATCCATCCGACAGCTTCAACCGTGCCGATCGCGCCTGCGTCAGCATCGCGCCGGGCCGGTCCAGCAAGTTGAGGCCGGCGGCATTTGCGCCCGCAATCCAGCGGGTTCCCAACGGCCTGCGGAAAACGAGGAATGTCGAGCCCCAGGGCTCGAGCTGCACCGGCACCGACACGCCTGTGGCGGTGCGCCCGAACGTCGGCGCGTCGGCCCGCGTTCCATGCATCGCATTCCAGATCTCAGGCACGCGATCGGGGATGCGCAATTCGAGCCGGGATTGCCGCGGCTGATCCGAGTAGTTGAACACGAAATAGATATCGGCATCGCCCGTTCGGCGATGGAGGAAGCGCAGCTGCTCCATCGGTGCGTCCCAGCGAATGTCGGGCGCGATTTTCTCGGCACGCAGAATTTCAGCAGGCGTCAGGCCGGCATAGACCTTGCCCTCGCCCACACGCTTGAAGCCGCGCGTCGGCAATCCGCTCCACAGCTCGCTGACGAGCTGGTCATATTCTTCCCGGCGTTCGACGTCATTGAGGCCGGCAGGGGCGGCCGGTGCGGGGCCGGCAAGCGTGGCGCCTGCCCGAACCAGCGACACGAGTTTTCGGAGCGTCGCGATCTCCGCGACCCAGCCCGCGGAGGTCTGTGGCTCGGGCGTGACGAGCAGGCGGAATGCTGCGCCCTGCGGATGTCTGAGCACGCCACGCTCGACCGACATGGCGCGCACGTCGGCGGGATAAGCCACCTCGAAGTCGTGGCCGGGCAGTGAACTCGTAATGGCTTTGGGCAGCGCGTAACCCAGATCCTCGTCGACCAGGAAGCAGACGTCGGCGACGCGGGTGCCCTGCTGCAGCAGGAACTGACTGCGCGAGACATATTCGACCCAGGCGCCGGCAAAGGGCCACCAAGTGTTGAGCCGGCCGAAATGCGTGCCATAGCGGCCAAGGCCGAACCCCGGCGCGGCCTCGGTCACTGGCTGGTGCGTGTAGCTGTGGAAGGCGAACCGGTTCAGCCCGAGCGCAAAGGCGTGGTCGCCCGCGCGCTTGAGGCTTGCCGGGGTATTCTGGAATCGTCCATTCTCTGGCGTGGCGGTGAAGGCCTCGGCTGCCACTATCCTGCGGCCGAGGAAGGTAGCCGCAGAGGTCGTCATCCGGATGCTGGCGGCGCGTGGCGTCGCGTCGGGCATCCAGAACTCGTTCATCGGCACGTCGACATGTCGATTGGCCGACATCGGCGTGAGGGGACCGCCCTGGGATTCGGAGTAGATTTTCATCCCGTGCCGGGCTGCCAGGCGATGCATCGTGCCGAGATAGTTTTCGGCGATCAGCTCCTCGATCACCTGGCGGAAATCCCACAGCACCGCCTCGCTCGCCGCGGAGGATTCCACGACGCGCCCCGTGAGAACGGGTAGCCAGCGAAGCAGCGAATAACCCTTCAGCCGTGCGAATTCCGTCGGCATCGCGGCGGTCCAGTTCTGGTATCCGCCTTCGAAACTGTCGAACAGGATCGCGTTGAACGTGTTTCCAGCGAGCGGGCCGGCCTCGCGGATCATCCTCCCCAACGATTGATCGAACTGAAAGGCGACGGCGGCGGCGTCGAGCTTGTCGATCTCAAGCCCGTGGCCCTCGGGTTGCGCAGGATGGTTGGTCTTGCCTGTCGTCGTGTAGCCGAAGCGGAGGATCGTCCAGTTTCCGCGCGGCAGCTTTGTCACTAGGCCTCCGGCAGCATCCATCTTGCCGGAAAGAACGATGACACGATCCGCCGGGATCCCTGGCAGCGTCCGCGTGTCCCTTGTGACGGGTTTGCGGCCCCAGCCAATCTTCTTGTCGATATCCGCGATGCGCGGAACCCCGGCAGGCACTGCAATCACGGCGATGTCGGCGTAGAAGGGCTGTGCCGGGACCGCGCGCTCGGGGTAAGCGAGGGTCAGATCCGGGCGCGGAAGAGATGCCGACACGGCGCCACCTGAAACATCGGTCTCGCTCCAGACCAGGCGCTTCATCGAGCGTTGCGGCGTAACCCACGGCCCGCCACTCGCTGACCAGCCGGGGGTGTTCATCGCATGGAATTCGAGCCCGAGCGCCGCGGCGCGCCGGATCGCGTGACGCACATGCGCGAACCAGCGATCGGAGCCGTACCGCACCGGCCCCGGAGGGGCGTAGATCTCGACATCGAACATCTGCACGCCGCCCATCCCCGCCGCCTTCGCGGCCTGGAGATCGGCATCGATGCCATCGATGGTCACGTTGCCGTTGATCCAGTGCCACCAGCCGAGCGGCCGGGCCTCGCGTGGAGGCGAGGCGAACCCGGTCTCCAGTTCGCTGGCAGAGAGGGGTCGGCAAACAGTCACCACAAGTGCAGCCAACACAAAAGCGCTTTTCCAGCCGCGGTTGTCCCTGAACATATTGCCCTATCGCCAGCTTTCGATGCGGCAGAGAAATCACATTATTGCTAAATTAGCAACGTGGTGCTGATTGGAAGAATCCTTGGCGTTAATCCAGACGTCCGCTGTCCAGCCGAGGCGGTAGACGTTCATGACCTTTACGTCCGCCCTGGTCGGTGCAGGCGTCAAGCGGTCGTTCCGCTATCGGCCCTTGTCGGTCGTAGCGCGGAATTCAGCGGGGAGGGCGCAATCTTCGGTAATACAGTCTGGAAATCGGTCGCAGCGCTGCCTATAGCAACCCGACGTCGATCATTGGCTACCAAGGTGCCAGTCGGCATGCGGGTGTGGCGGAATTGGTAGACGCAGCGGATTCAAAATCCGCCTCTGGCAACAGATTGTCGGTTCGAGTCCGACCACCCGTACCAATCGGAACTTCGCGGCGGCGCGGATAAGCCGGCGAGGATCACTCGCCGGCCCGTTGAATCATCCCGCCACCGGACCGTCATAGGGCCGACGGGCGTAATAGCCGAACCCGGCGATGATCGCGTAGCAGAGCGCGGGGAGGATCAACGCTAGGCCGAGGCTGCCGGTAAGATCGGCGAGCGCGCCGGTCGCGAGCGGGACCACAGCGCCGCCGAAGATCGCGATGTTGATGATCCCCGATCCGTCCGCCGCGCGGCCGCCAAGCTTCTCGGACGCCAATGCGAAGATCGTCGGGAACATGATCGAGTTCATCAGGCCGATCGCGAGCAGCGAGTAGGCCGCGACATTGCCAGTCGAGTTGGCGCTGATGACGATCAGCGCGATCGCACCCACCGCGACGAAGGCGAGCAGTTTGCCTGGGCTGACGCGCAGATACATGAGGAGCGAGCCGATGACCCGTCCGATCATCGCACCGCCCCAGTATAGGCCAATCATCCAGCCCACCACAGACTCCGGTTGGCCGAGCACGCGCTCGAGCGCGAGATAGTTGATGATCAGCGAGCCGATCGAGACCTCGGCGCCGACGTAGAGGAAGATGCACAGCGCGCCGAAGGCAAAACGCTTGCGGTTGAGTAGATCGAAGCCGGCAAGCCCAGCGCTGGCCTCATGGCGTTCACCCTTGAGGCGATTGCGAAAAAGCCAAACCACGCCTGCCACCACGATCAGCGCTGCGGCGAGGCCGAGATAGGTGTGCTGGATCACTGCTGACTCGGCGGTACGGTATGCGTCGAGTGCGGGGCCCGAGAGGTCGGCTGCTTTTACATTCTGAAGCGAACCCAAAATGAGGCCCGCGCCGACAGTCGGAAAAATCCAGGTGCCGAACGAATTGAACGCCTGCGCGAAGGTAAGGCGGCTGTGCGCGGTCTCGGGCTTGCCGAGCAGCGAGATCAGCGGGTTGGCGACGACCTGGACGATCACCACGCCGCTTGCCAGCACGAACAGCGCGAACAGGAACAGGCCGTAGGTGGCGTTCTGCGAGGCGGGGATGAACAGCAGGCAGCCGACCATCATCGTCAGCAGGCCGGCGACCGCGCCGCGCATATAGCCGAGCTTCTTGACCAGCTTCGCACCGGGAATGCCGATCAGCAGATAGGCGGTGAAGAAGCAGAACTGCACCAGCATCGCCTGGGTGTAGTTGAGCGTGAACAGTTCCTTGAGCTTCGGGATGATCACGTCGTTGAGCGAGGTGATGCCGCCGAAGATGAAGAACAGCGCGAAGACGAAGACCTGGAGGTCGGGCGCGTTGATGCCCTGCGCAGTCCCCTCGCCGAGCGTAGGATCGGTCGAGCTCAATGGTGTGACGGGTGCGGCCAACGCCCCTCTCCTGATAACGTTGTCAATTAACCGACACATACCGCGCGCGGGATGAAAGGCGAGACCAAAATGCGTGCAGGCGGGGTGGTAGCGATAAAATGGTGCCGGTTGCAGGGATCGAACCCGCGACCTTCGGTTTACAAAACCGCTGCTCTACCAGCTGAGCTAAACCGGCACTCAGACCAAACCACGGAATTCCGCGGGCCGCGCGTCTTGAGCCGAACCATGGGCGCGGGTCAAGGCGGATTCTGGAGGCGCGCGGCTCACGCGGCGAGTTCGGTATTGGCCGCGTCCTCGCGCGTGCAGAAGCTGAGCCTTGCCTTGCCGCCCAGCTTGGAGCGGTACAGCGCGGCATCGGCGCAGGCGAGCAGCCGCTCGAAATCGAAGCCGATATCGGGTGCGAGCGCGATCCCGACGCTGGCCGAGAGATGCACGGTCGCATCGTCGATCGCATAGGGGGCGCTGAGCCCGCGGATGATGCGGCGCGCCAGCATCTCGGCCTCGCTGTCGTGCGCGACATCGGCCTGGAGGATGACGAACTCGTCGCCGCCGAGACGTGCCACCGTGTCCTCGATGCGGAGCGAGGATTCGAGCCGCCGTGCGACTTCCTGGAGCACCGCGTCGCCGGCCGGATGCCCATAGCCGTCATTGATCGGCTTGAAGCCGTCGAGATCGATGAAGTGGACGGCGAGCCGCGAGTTGCCGCGCAGCGCGGCCTGGCTCGCGTCGTGGAAGCGCTCGCGCAGCAGCAGGCGATTGGCGAGGCCTGTGAGCGCGTCGTGCTTGGCGAGCTGAGCCATGTCATGCTGTGCCACGAGATGCTCGACCGCCGAGCGGTAGAGGTGTGCCACGGTATGGAGGCTGAGCCCGGTGATCATCGCGACCATCGCCCCCTCGATTGCGAACAGCTCCGCATGGAGCGGCGCAGCGTGCGGCACGAGCGCGTGTGCGAGCAGCCCGGCCACCGTCGGCACGGTGGCGAGCAGCAGGCTGATGACGCAGATCATCGGCCGCACCGAGATTCGCGACACCACCCCAGCGCCAAAGCCGAACACCAGGCTGACGGTGAGCAGGTGAAGCAACGGAAGATGATAGGTGAGTGCTTGCAGGTTCAACGCCGCGAGCAGCAGCGCGATCGCATAGTTGCCGATCGCATAGCGCCGCTCCCAGCGCTCGAGCTCGTCCTGGCTCTTGCGCGGTTCGCGCGCATAGGCCTGGAGCAGGACGAGGCGCCCCGCCGTGACGATCAAGGCGCCGGCGGCGATCGCAGCGAACACCGGATCGCGCCATTCGTAGGCGACGAGGCCCGCCAGAAGGGCGAAGACCAGACCCAGTCCCATGATCGGCAGGCGCATGGCGAACAGCGTGTCGATCAGCTCGCGATAGACCGGAAGCGGGAGCGGGATGCTCTCGCGGAACGGATTCCAACGCGACCTCAGTCGCTGCTGCTGGTCCGAACGTCGCATGGCCGGACTCTGCACCGGCAAGGTTAACAGCCGGTGCAAGACCGGCCGGTTTTGCGGCGATCCGTGTCATGCGATGCCGAAGGTCCAGCCCTCGGTTCGCGCGATCTCCGACGTGAGGGCGGGCGGATGCCAGAGATCGGCGCGGCCGGCATTGGCGCGCAGCCAGGCGGCGGTGAGGATCGCGTCGGTCGAATGATCGTCGTAGCGGGCGAGCGGCGCGTGCGGGCGCGAGCCCAGCGTGGCGAGCGCGGTGTCGAGCGTCGTGGTGTCGCGCAGCTTGGATCGGCCCTTGCGCAGCCCGGCGGCGCGCGCGGCGATCGCGGTGTAGATCTCGACCACCACCGCGCCCGCAAGCGGCAGCGGATCGAACGGCCAGATTGCGACCTTGCCGTCGAGCGCATGGAGCAGCCGCATCCCGGCGAAGCTCGCCTTGGCGACTTGCGCGGCGCCGATCGCGTCGTAGACGGTGGTGACCTTGCCGCCGCCGCCGGCGTTGAAATGCTGCTCGCAGCGGCGGAAGTGCATGAAGTCCGCCTTGGGGCCGTCGGCGGCACCGAGGTAGAAATGACGGCCGCGGCGGATGTCCAGGAACGACGCGGCACCCAGGTCCTCGTCATCGCTCCGGGCATCGACATAGGCCCAGAAGGCGCGGCCGTCGGTCGCGCTGCTCTCGCCGGGGAGATAGGCGCCGCGGTCGAGGATCGGGGCGCAGAAGCTCATGTCGAAGCCGATCAGCAGCGGCTCGGCGGCGCGGGCGAGGATCCAGTCGCGGATGGCGGTCCGCGACCAATGGCGAGCGGGTGGGGGGACGAGTTCGGGCGCTGCGTTCCCGGCCTCGCAGACCGCCAGCGCGATGCCCGGATGGCGGCTGCCCTTGGCGCCCGACCAGTCGATCGCGGCGAAGCGGGTGAAGCGAAGCCGGTTCACTAGGGCCGCTCGCCGAACGTCTTGCGTTGGGGAGCCTTGGCGCGGTCCCACCAGGCGCGCTGGATATAGAGCTCGATCCGCTCATGGGCATCGGTGCCGTAGCGCACGAGCAGCATCGGATAGTTGCGATAGTGATCGGTCTGCCAGAAGGTCTCGGGGTCGGTCTCGAACAATATCTGCTTCTCGGGGTGAGTGACCGCGAGCGCGAAGCTGCCCGGCTCGCGGCTGGGAGACATGAAGCCCTTGCCGTTGACCTTGGGGCAGGGCGTGCCCCACCACAGCGCCATCTCGACGTCGGGGAGCGAGAGCGCATAGGCGCAGGCTTCGTCCCAGTCTTTCATGGCCAGTCCCTCATTCGAGCGCCTTGAGCACATCGGCGACGAAGCGCGGCGCTTCGAACGCGTTGCCCGCCGGGTCCTCGCCGCGGCGGACGACGACGAGCTTCGCGGAGGGGATGACGAAGATGAACTGGCCGCGATTGCCCTGCGCGGCATAGCTGCCTTCGGGCAGGCCCTGTTTCGGGCCGAACAGCCAGAGCGTCGCGCCATAGCCCGGGCCGTCGCCGGCCGGCTGCGGTCCGCTGGGGGTGGTCATGTATTTCACCCAGCCCTCGGGCAGGACGCGCTTGCCCTGCCACACCCCGTCATTGCGCCACAGCTCGCCGAGCCGGGCGAGGTCGCGCGCGGTCGACCAGACTTGCGAGGAGAGGATGTAGTTGCCGCGCCAGTCGGTCTCCGCGACGGTGCGCGCCATGCCGAGCGGCTCGAACAGCCCCTTGGCCGGGAAGTCACGGTAGCGCGCGTCGCCCATCGCCGTGCGCAGCGAGAGCATGGCGAGCATCGTGTCGTTGTTGGCGTAGCGGAAGCGCGTGCCGGGCCGGGCGATCGAGGGCCAGCCGACCGTCTCCTCGGTCACCGCGGTGCCACCGAAATAGACTTCGTCGGTGCGGTTGCCGGCGGTGTCGCTGTGCAGGCCGCTGGCCATGCGCAGGAGATGGTCGAGCGTGATCGTGCGGCGGACGTCGCCGGGCGGCTCGTCGGCCCAGGCGGGGATGCGCGCGGCGCGATCGACCCGGACCAGTCCGTCGCGTACCGCGATCCCGACGAGCGTCCCGCTGATGCTCTTGGCCACCGACCAGGTGCGGTTCGAGACGAGCGGCCCGAAACCCGGAGCGTAGCGCTCGGCGACGATATGTCCGTCGCGGAGGACGATGACGCCGGTGGTGCGCGATCCGGCGCGGTAGCTCGTCCCGTCGAACGCCGCCGCAACGACGGGCTCGAGCGCGCGCGGGGTGCGGATCGCGGGTATTGCGTCACCCTGCGGCCAGGGGCGCGGATCGGGCTGCGCCGCGGCGAGCGGCGGATAGCTTGTCGCTGCGTGCGGGGCGACCGCGCCGATCGGTTCGTTGGTGCAGCCGGTGCCGGGCCGCCACTGGGCGCGGCGCGGCGGCATCGCGTCGGCCCATTCGACGGTGACGAGGCGTCTGCTTGAATCAACCTTGGCGGGCAGGCCGACCAGCGCCTGATAGTCGGGATAGATGCCGGTCAGCTCGAGCGCCTCGACCTGCTCGGGGGTGCGGCCGGCGTTGAAGATGCCGCTGCACAGCATCGCCGCCTTGTACCCCGCGGCGATGGCGCGCTGGTGCGGCGTGGGCTCGGGTGCCTGTTGGGCAGCGGCGGGCACAGCGAGCGCGAGTGCCGCGAGCAGGAAAGTTGACAATCTTGACTCACAAAGTTGACGGAATCGAGGGGTCGCGCGGGGCGTGTCAAGCGACGGCGAATGCGGGTGAAGGCTCGGCTGGGCTGGTTCGGTCATGCCCCGATGAGAGCAGATGAATTCCAACATTGGAAGGGGAAGCGCCGTGCTCGCCTCGTCCTGCGGCGACCCCGGCTCGCCGCCGAAGCCGGGCCGCGATGGGGCGAATCCGCGCCGATGCGCAGGGCACGCTCGACCGCCTGGCGCAGCTCATCGCGGCGGGCGGCGGCGGAGCGATCACGATCGAGGGGCATACCGACGCCAAGGGCGACGACGCCTATAACAAGAAATTGTCCGAGGCGCGGACGGAGGCGGTGAAGACCTATCTCGCCGGCAAGGGTGTGGAGGCGGCGCGGATGCGGACGATCGGGCTCGGCGAACTGCGCCCGGTGGCGCCCAACGCCAAGTCGGACGGCAGCGACGACGAGGCTTGCCGGCAGCGCAACCGGCGGGTCGAGGTGATCCTGCCCAAGGCGACGGGGGCGAGCCCGAGTCCGTCGCCATCGGGGGCGGCGAAGGCGAGCTAGTCCATGAGCCAGTAGAAATTGGCCGTGACCAGGGCTGGATGGCGGAAGGCCACGTCTTACATACGCCGCGTATCTGAAACCGCGCGGCGGGCATCGGCCTGCCGGCACCCCTTTCCAGGAGACTGTACATGGCCAAGCGTGACGCCGTTTTTCCCGCCGGTCGGCATGACCTCTATAACTTACACACCTATTCCGCGGCGATCCGGTCGGGCGACCTCCTGTTCGTGTCCGGTCAGGTCGGCAGCCGCAGCGACGGTTCGCCCGAGCCGGACTTCGAGGCGCAGGTCCGGCTGGCCTTCGCCAATCTCGAGGCGACGCTGAAGGCGGGCGGATGCGGGCTCGACGACATCGTCGATGTGACGACATTCCACACCGATCCCGAGAACCAGTTCGACACGATCATGAAGGTCAAGGGCGAGGTATTTCCCGACCAGCCCTATCCGAACTGGACGGCGATCGGCGTCAACTGGCTCGCCGGGTTCGACTTCGAGATCAAGGTCATCGCGCGAATTCCAAGCTGAACCCGCGCCTAGTCGCCCTTGAGCTCCCGCCGCCGCTCGTCCCACCACGCCATGCGTTCGGCGATGCGCTTTTCCATGCCGCGGTCGGTGGGGGCGTAGAAGGTCTGCGGCTCCATCTCCTCGGGCCAGTAATTGTCGCCCGAGAAGCCGCCCTCGGCATCATGGTCGTAGCTATAGCCCTTGCCGTAGCCGATCTCCTTCATCAGCCGGGTCGGCGCGTTGAGGATGTTCTGCGGCGGCATCAGCGAGCCGGTTTCCTTGGCCGAGCGCCATGCCGCCTTCTGCGCGGTGTAGGCGGCGTTCGATTTGGGCGCGGTGGCGAGGTAGAGGCAAGCCTGGGCGATCGCCAGCTCGCCTTCGGGCGAGCCGAGGAACTCGTAGGTGTCCTTGGCGGCGATGCATTGGGTGAGGGCGTTGGGATCGGCGAGGCCGACATCCTCGACCGCGGCGCGGGTGAGGCGGCGCAGCACGTAGAGCGGCTCCTCGCCCGCCGTCAGCATCCGCGCGAGATAATAGAGCGCGGCCTGGGGATCGCTGCCGCGGATCGATTTGTGGAGCGCGGAGATGAGGTTGTAATGCCCCTCGCGATCCTTGTCGTAGACCGCGACGCGGCGCTGGAGGAAGTCGCCCAGCGCGGCCGGGTCGAGCGGCGCCTCGAAGGCCACCGAGAACAGGGTCTCGGCCTGGTTGAGCAGGAAGCGGCCGTCGCCGTCGGCGCTGGCGACCAGCGCGTCGCGTGCTTCGGGAGTTAGGGGGAGGGGGCGTTCCTCCACGGCCTCGGCGCGGTCGAGCAGCTGAGTGAGCGCGGCGTGGTCAAGGCGGCGCAGGATGAGGACTTGCGCGCGGCTGAGCAGTGCGGCGTTGAGCTCGAAGCTTGGATTCTCGGTGGTCGCGCCGACCAATATGACGGTGCCGTCCTCGACGAAGGGCAGGAAGCCGTCCTGCTGTGAGCGGTTGAAGCGGTGGATCTCGTCCACGAACAGCAAGGTGCGCTTGCCGAGCTTCGCGTGCTCCCTGGCCTCGGCGAACACCTTCTTGAGATCGGCGACACCCGAGAACACCGCGCTGATCGCGACGAAGCGCAGGCCGACCGCGTCGGCGAGCAGCCGGGCGATCGTGGTCTTGCCGGTGCCGGGCGGCCCCCACAGGATGATCGACGAGAGCTTGCCCGCGGCGACCATGCGGCCGATCGCGCCCTCGGGGCCGGTGAGGTGATCCTGGCCGACGACGTCCTCGAGCCGCTGCGGACGCAGCCGGTCGGCGAGCGGGCCGCCGGGGGCGGAATCGTCAGGGGCGGTGGCGGACTCCAGCCCGCCGAACAGGTCGGCCATGCGGAACGATATAGGAACTTCCAAAAGTTTCGCGAAGGGGCTTGTGCAAGCTATCTCAAGATATATCTTAGACGCATCACGACTCGAATATGAAAGGTATTGTATGTTTCGAGGACATCATCGCGGCTGCGGGCCGCGTGGGGGCATGGAGTTTGGCGGGTTCGGTCCGCGCGGACGGCGCCAATGGGGGCCGTTCACGGTGGAATGGGACGTGCGCACCGACGGCATGGGCGGCGGCCGCGGACGGCGGCGCATGTTCCAGGGCGACGAACTGCGCCTGATCCTGCTCAAGCTGATCGAGGAAGCGCCGCGCCACGGCTATGACCTGATCCGCGAGATCGAGGAGCGCACCGGCGGCGCCTATGCGCCGAGCCCGGGCGTGGTCTATCCGACGCTGACGATGCTCGCCGACATGGAGCTGATCGCCGAGCAGGCGAGCGACGACGCCAAGAAGGTGTTCGCGATCACCACCGCGGGCCAGGCGCACCTGACCGAGCGCGAGGAAGAGGTCGAGGCGCTGATGGAGCGGCTGGCCGAGATCGGCACGATGCGCTCGCGCAGCCATGGCAGCCCGGTGCGGCGCGCGATGGGCAACCTGCGCCAGGTGCTCCAGCACCGGCTGGGCGATGGCGAGGTGAGCCAGGAGACCCTGCATGCGGTCGCCGACATCATCGACGAGGCGGCGCGCAAGATCGAGAGGCTGTAAGCATGGCGTTCAGTTCGACGGGGTTCGCGAAGACGGACAAGGCGAGCCGCTACCTCCAGCAGCTGTGCGAGCATTGGGAGCACAATCTCAAGGTCGAGTTCACGCCCGACCATGGCACGATCGTGTTCCCGAAGGACGCGCGCGGCGCCGACTGGCCCGGCGACGGGCTGGTCACGCTCGACGCGAAGCCCGACGGGCTGGCGATCCGCGTGGACGCCAGCGCCGAGGGGCAGCTCGAAGGGTTGAAGGGCGCGGTCGAGCGGCATGTCGACCGCTTCGCGTTCCGCGAGGCGCCGCTGAGCTACGCGTGGGGCTAATTCCCATCGTCATCCCGGCCTCCGTGCCGGGATCCACCGCGCGGCTGACGATGCGCGAGAGGCTCTTGCGCATCGCTCGCGGTGCGGTGGGCCCCGGAACAAGTCCGGGGTGACGGTTGGTTATCGGGGTGTGCGCGCCGCCATCACCTCCAGATAGGCATCCAGCACGGCCTGGTTGACGCGGTCCCAGACATGGGACTGCATCCTGGCATGGCCGGCCGCGCCGAAGCTGCGGCGCATCGCGCCGTCGCGGGCGAGGCGCTCGATCGCGTCGGCATAAGCTTCGACCGCGCGGGGCGGTACCAGGAAGCCCGTCACGCCTTCTTCGACCAGGTCCATCGCCCCGGTCGCCTTGGCCGCGACCACGGGCACGCCGCACGCCATCGCTTCCGAGGTCACGTTGCCGAAGGTCTCGGTGATCGACGGGTTGAAGAACACGTCCATCCCGGCGACCGCGCGGCCGAGATCGTCGCCCGACTGGAAGCCGGTGAAGATCGCGTCGGGCACGCGCTCGGCGAACCAGTCGCGCGCCGGGCCCTCGCCGATCACCAGGATGCGGTGCGGCACGTCACGGCGCTTCAGCTCGCGCGCGACCTCGGCGAAGATGTCGAGGCCCTTTTCCAGCACGAGCCGGCCGAGGAAGCCGATCGCCGCGACGTCGTCGGGGATGCCGAGGCTGCGGCGCCAGGCATCGTCGCGGCGACCCGGGTTGAAGCGCGCGTGATCGACGCCGCGCGACCAGATGCTGATTGGCGTGATGACGCCCCAGTCCTTGATCAGATCGGCGATCGAGTTGCCGGGCACCACGACGCGGTCGAACTTGTTGTAGAAGCGGGTGAGGCGGCGGATCAGCCAGGGCTCGAGGAAGCCGATGCCGTAATAGCGCGGATAGGTCTCGAACCGCGTGTGGAGCGAGGCGACCGCCGGGACGCCGCGATCGCGCGCCCAGGCGATGGCGGCGTGGCCGAGGAATTCGGGCGCCGAGACGTGGACGAGATTGGGCTTGAACGCCTCGAGATCGGCGCGCGGCCCCTTGGGCAGGCCGAGCGCGATCTTGTATTCGCCGCGCCCGCCGGGGACGGGCCAGGCGGGGACGCTGACCAGATCGCCCTCCGGCGCGAAGGCGGGCGTATTGGTCGTCGGCGAGTAGACGCGCACCTGCACGCCGCGGTCGAGCAGATGGCGGACGAGTTTGTTCAGCGCCTGATTCGCGCCGTCGCGGACATAATTATAGTTGCCGCTGAACAGGGCGACACGAAGGTCGGTCGGATTCATCGGTGCGCCCATAGCGCGGCGATTGCGGCGTTACTATGTCGCCGCCTCAAAGCAGGAGGCGCCCCAATGACCGATCTGTCGCAGTTCCCGATCACCCGCCGCTGGCCGGCGCAGCATCCCGACCGCATCCAGCTCTATTCGCTTAACACGCCGAACGGGGTGAAGGCGGGGATCATGCTGGAGGAGACCGGGCTGCCCTATGAGCCGCACCTCGTCGACATCACGGTCGACGACCAGAAGACCCCCGAATTCCTGAGCCTCAACCCCAACGGCAAGATCCCGGCGATGATCGATCCCGACGGGCCGGACGGGCGCCCGCAGGCGCTGTTCGAGAGTGGGGCGATCCTGATCTACCTCGCCGAGAAGACGGGCCAGTTCCTCGATCCGGCGCAGCGCTACGAGACGATCGCGTGGCTGATGTGGCAGATGGGCGGGATCGGGCCGATGTTCGGGCAACTCGGCTTCTTCCACAAATTCGCCGGCCGGGAGATCGAGGACAAGCGACCGCTCGAGCGTTACGTCAACGAGTCCAGGCGGTTGCTGGGCGTTCTGGATGGCCGTCTCGAAGGCCGCGAGTGGATCATGGGCGACTATTCGATCGCCGACATCGCCTCGCTCGGCTGGGTGCGCAACCTGATCGGCTTCTACGAGGCGCGCGAGCTGGTCGGGTTCGATGCCTTCACCAACGTCGCTGCCTGGCTCGAGCGGGGGCTGGCGCGGCCGGCCGTGCAGCGCGGGCTGGTGGTGACGGCGAAGGGATAGGCATCTTCATTGCCTCGCCCCTTCAGGGGAGAGGGTTGCGCAGACTTAGGTCTTGCGTAGCAAGGCCTTAGTCGGAGCTGGATGAGGGGTGTGCGGAGCAAAGCTCCGCGCGGTGCGGCGCACCGCTCTACCCCTCACCCAACCTCCGCTAGGCAGCAAGCTGCCAAGCTGCGCTATCCCTCTCCCCTATCAAGGGGAGAGGGCCATTGTTTACGCCGCCACCAGCTCCGCATCATTCTCGCACGCGCGCTGGTGCGCCGGGCGGTCGGCGATACGCGCGAGCCAGGCGTCGATCTCGGCGCTTTCGGGGAAGACGTGGCGCGCCCAGGCGACGGTCGAGCCCGCCATGACGTCGACCGCGGTGAAGCGGTGGCCCATCAGATACGGCCCGTTGGCGAGCGCGAGCTCGAGACGCCGGACGACCTGGCGGTAGGACTTCTCGGCCATCGGATTGCCCTCGGCGCCGCCATAGAGGCGCATGAAGATCGCCGGCTCGAGCTCGGTCGCGAGCCACATCAGCCAGGCAAGGAAGGGGCCGCGCTCGGCCGAGCCGACCGGGGCGCCGAGGCCGGAGTCGGTTGCGAGATCGGCGACATAGACGGCGATGGCATAGCTTTCAGAGATGACCACGCCGTCATGGACGATCGCCGGCACCTTGCCGTCGGGGTGGACATTGGCGGGGTCGAACGCGCCGCTGCCGTCGGCGCGCTGGACGTTGACGTAGCGCGTCTCGAACGGGAGGCCGCTCTCCTCCAGCAGCCACATGGTGCGGCCCGAGCGGGTTTCGGGGGCGTGATAGAAAGTAAGCATGGGTCCGGTCCTCCTGTCCGGCGGGCGGTAAGTCGCTGCCGTCGAGACATTGACTACTGCCATGCTGCTGCCAACATGCTGTCAGCAGCATGGCACTAAGTTCACGAACATCGAGGTGGAGATGCGGAGCACTTTGAATTCCCGTCATCCCGGCCTTGTGCCGGGATCCACGTTGCCGAGTGCGATGCAATCAAGCCGCTCGCGCATCGAGTGCCGCCCGGTGGACCCCGGCACGAGGCCGGGGTGACGATCGAGTAGGAAGGTATCTAACCCATGCGCCGCGCCGACCGCCTGTTCCAGATCATCCAGCTGCTGCGGCGGCACAACAAGCCGGTGACCGCCGAGGTGATTGCCGAGGAGCTGGAGACCTCCAAGCGCACCATCTATCGCGACATCGCCACGCTGATGGCGCAGCGCGTGCCGATCCGCGGTGAGGCGGGGATCGGCTATGTGCTCGACGGCGGGTTCGACCTGCCGCCGCTGATGCTGACCACCGACGAGGTCGAGGCGGCGGTGCTCGGCGCGCAATGGGTCAAGGCGCAGGGCGACCGGGAATTATCGCGGGCGGCGGAGGATTTGATCGCCAAGCTCGCCGCGACCGTGCCCGAGAATCTGCGGGCCCTCGTGCTCGAACCCGTGGTGGCGGCGCCCCCGCGCTGGGAGGAGCCGGTCGAGCCGCTCGACATGGCGCAATTGCGGTTGTGGTGCCGGCGCGGGATGAAGCTCGACCTCGACTATGGCGACGGCGAGGGGCGGCGCTCGCAGCGCACCATCTGGCCGTTCCTGGTCGGCTATCGTGACGCGGTGCGCATGGTCTTCGCCTGGTGCGAGCTGCGCCAGGATTTCCGCAGCTTCCGCATCGACCGGATCGAGACCGCTGCGTTCCGTGAGGAGCGCTATCCCGATCGTCCGGCGGCGCTGCAGAACCGCTGGCGCAAGATGATGGAAGCGAAATACCGTTCCTGAATCGTTCCGTTTCTGCTAGGCGGTCGGCGATGGCCAAACTCCAGAAGCGCTATGTCTGCCAGCAATGCGGATCGGTCTCGTCCAAATGGGCGGGGCAATGCGTCGATTGCGGCGAGTGGAACACGCTGGTCGAGGATGCCGGCGCGGTGGTTACGGTGTTCCAGGCCAAGCATAATCTGCAGGGCGGCGGGCGGATGATCTCGCTCTCCGGGCTCGACGCTGAGGTGCCGCTGCCCGATCGCATGCCGACCGGAATCGCCGAACTCGACCGCGCGCTCGGCGGCGGCTTCGTCGAGGCGTCGGCGACGCTGATCGGCGGCGATCCGGGGATCGGCAAGTCGACCTTGCTGTTGCAGGCCGCTGCCAAGATGGCGCTGCAAGGCCTTGGCGTCGCCTATGTTTCGGGCGAGGAGGCGGCCAATCAGGTGCGGCTGCGCGCGCGGCGGCTGGGGCTGGGCAATGCGCCGGTGCAGTTGGCGGCGGCGACATCGGTGCGCGATATCCTGACCACGCTGGGCGGCGGGGCGCCGCCGCGGCTGCTGATCATCGACTCGATCCAGACGATGCACAGCGACTTGATCGAGGGCGCGCCCGGCACGGTGAGCCAGGTGCGCGCATCGGCGCAGGAGCTGATCCGCTTCGCCAAGGAACGTGGCACCGCGGTGGTGCTGGTGGGGCACGTCACCAAGGACGGCAGCCTCGCGGGGCCGCGCGTGCTCGAGCATATGGTCGATACCGTGCTGGCGTTCGAGGGCGAGCGCAGCCACCAGTATCGCATCCTGCGCGCGACCAAGAACCGCTTCGGCGGGACCGACGAGATCGGCGTGTTCGCGATGGAGACCGGCGGGCTGGCGGAGGTCGGCAACCCCTCCTCGCTGTTCCTCACCAGCCGCGACGAGAGCGTGACCGGGACGGTGGTGTTCCCGGCGATGGAAGGGACGCGGCCGGTGCTGGTCGAGATCCAGGCATTGGTGGTGCGGCTGGCGAGCGGCGCGACGCCGCGGCGCGCGGTGGTGGGCTGGGACTCGGGGCGGCTGGCGATGATCCTCGCGGTACTGGAGGCGCGTTGTGGCCTCAGCTTCTCGACCAGCGAGGTCTATTTGAACATCGCCGGCGGCTATCGTGTGCAGGATCCGGCGGCGGACATGGCGGTCGCCGCGGCTTTGGTCTCGGCGCTGTCCGAACGGCCGGTCGCGGCCGACGCGGTGGCGTTCGGCGAGATCGCGCTGTCGGGCGAAGTGCGTCCGGTCGCGCATGGCGCGCTGCGGCTCAAGGAGGCCGGCAAGCTCGGCTTTACGCGTGCGCTGGTGCCGGCGAGCCAGCCCAAGGAAGGCACGATGGCGCTGACCGGGTTCAAGAACCTCGGCGGCTTCGTCGAGCATATGCTGGGGCGGTAACGGCATCTCATTCCTCCCCCGGAGGGGGACCGCCACAGGCGGTGGAGGGGTAGTTGCCACAAACGAACCGGCCCGCGAGTGGAGATTACCCCTCCACCAGCTCCCCTGGTGCAGCTGCCGGGCCGTCCCGGACCTGATGCCTGCATGCGGCAGGGAGGAGGATGTGGCCGTCGGGTGGTCACGTAGGACCGTCCGGGCGGGGTTCAAGCGTCCGGCTCGTAGCGCAGCAGGTCGCCGGGCTGGCACTCCAGCACGCGGCACATCGCCTCCAGCGTCGAGAAACGGATCGCCCTGGCCTTGCCGGTTTTGAGGATCGAGGCGTTGGCGAGGGTCAGGTCGATCCGCTCGGCAAACTCGGTGAGGGTCATCCGCCGTTCGATCAGCAGATCGTCGAGCAACACGGTGATCGCCATCACACCGTCCCCTCGAGATCGTCGCGCATCGCGGTGCCGTGGCGGAAGACGCGGGCGAGGATGAACAGCACCAGCGCCATGACGAAACCGTCGAGCCCAAGGTCGAAATCGCCGCGCAGCTCGTCGATCCGGCTCGCGATCACCCCGACCAGCGGGGCGAGCACGAGCAGGCAGCCCTGGCTGCCGAGCGTCAGCCACGCCATGCGGTCGAGCCGGTCGGCATTCTCCGGCCGGAAGGGGTCGCCGGTGCCGACGGTGGCGACGATCCGGCTGAGGTTGAGCGTGAAGAACAGATAGAGCGTGAGCAGGACGAGGCTCACCGCCACGGCGGCGACCACCCACCACCGGGTCCCCTCGGCCGAGAGGCGGGGGAGGAGCTGCTGGTCGGGGACGAGAATCAGCGCGACGAGAGCGAACGCCACGATGACGGCGGCGAGCGCGATCAGGCCGATGCCCAGGCGCAGCAGGAACTGGGTGATCGCCAGCAGCGGATCACGGTCTCGAACGGCATTCATATCGACCTCCAATATGCTCGATATCGAATATCGATATACTCACTCAGGCGTATCGTCAATCGATATTATCGAAATTCGATATTGCGACGGTTCGCGGCAAAACGGGCTTCGACAAGTCCCGCACGGGCGGTATGAGCCTGACTGGGCAAAGGCAGGACGGGCATGGGACTGACCGCGATCGATATCATCGTGCTGATCGCCGTGGGCGGCGCGGCGGTGCTGGGGGTGATGCGCGGCTTCGTCACCGAAGTGCTGTCGCTGATGGCGTGGCTGTTCGTGGTGGTGGCGCTGAAGTTCCTCCACACGCCGCTGGCCGCGATGCTGGCGGGGGCGGTGGGGACGGTGCAGGGCGCCGCGGTGCTCGCCTTCGCGCTGATCGCGGGAATCACCTTCTTCGGCGGGCGGCTGGTGGCGAACGCGATCGGGTCGCGCGTGCGCAGCGGGCTGCTCGGGCCGGTCGATCGCGCGCTGGGATTCGGCTTCGGGGCGCTCAAGGGGCTGATTCTGGTCAGCCTCGGCTTCCTGCTGGTGACGTTGGTGGTCGACACGGTGAGCGGCGGTCCGGCGCAACGGCCCGACTGGATGACGCAATCGCGCACCTATCCGCTGCTCAACGCGACCAGCGCGAGCATCGCCGAGTTCGTCGACCGGCGGCGGCGCGGTGAACCGGTGTTCGGCAACGAGAGTGACGGCGACGGCCTTGCTAATGAGGCTGTGGGGGATACATCGGGCGAATGAACGCGCCGCTCTACAATAACCAGATCCTGCGGCTCGCGGCGTCGATCCCGTTCCACGAGCGGCTCGAAAGCCCGATGGCGAGCGTCGAGAAGCGCTCGCCGGTGTGCGGGAGCCGGGTGACGGTGGACGTCAATCTCGACGCCGACGGCCGGGTCGCCGCGATCGGGATGGTCGTGCGCGCCTGTGCGCTCGGCCAGGCCTCCGCGGCGCTGATGGGGGCGCATGCGGTGGGGCGGACGCTCGCGGAGCTGGAGACGGCGCGTGACGAGCTGACCGCCTGGCTGGCCGGTGAGCGAGACGTGCCGCCCGGCTGGCCGGGGCTGGAGATTTTCGCGCCGGCGCTGCCGCACAGCGCGCGTCACCCGTCGATCCGGCTCGGGTTCGAGGCGATCGCCGAAGCCGCGCGGCTCGCAGCCGCCGAGCGCGTCTGATGGAGCACGGCGGCGCCCACAATTACATCGCCGAATATGCGCCGCTGTTCGGCTTTGCGCTGGTGTTCGTGCTGATTTTCCGCCGTTTGGGGCTGGGCGCCACGCTGGGCTATCTCGTCGCGGGTGCGCTGGTCGGGCCGCAGCTGCTCGACCTGGTCGGCGATGCCGAGAACAAGATGGTGATCGCCGAGTTCGGCATCGCCCTGCTGCTGTTCCTCGTTGGGCTCGAACTGAGCCCGGCGCGGCTGTGGCGGATGAAGAACGACATTTTCGGCTTCGGGCTGCTCCAGGTGGTGCTGTGCGGGATCGCGATCAGCGCGGTGATCGCGTTCGGCGCGGGCTTCTCGGGCGCCGCTGCGCTGGCGCTGGGGCTGCCGCTCGCGCTCTCCTCGACCGCGCAGGTGCTGCCGATGCTGCAATCGGCCGGGCGGTTGCGCACCCCGTTCGGCGAGCGCGCCTTCTCGATCCTGCTGTTCCAGGACCTGTCGATCGTCCCGCTGATCACGATCATCGCGGTGATGAGCCGCAACCCGGCCGACGCCGGCGGTCCGCCGGGCTGGCTGCTCGGGCTCTACACCATGCTCGCGATCACCGGCCTCGTGCTCGCCGGGCGCTACGTGCTGCGCCCGCTGTTCCGGCTGATCGGTAACTGGGGCGAGCGCGAGCTGTTCGTGTTCGCCGGGCTGTTCACCGTGGTGGCGAGCGCGGCGCTGATGCAGGCGCTCGGCCTCTCCCCCGCGCTCGGCGCGTTCGTCGCGGGCGTGATGCTCGCCGACAGCCCGTATCGCCACGAGCTGGAGGCGGACATCGAGCCGTTCCGCTCGATCCTGCTCGGCCTGTTCTTCCTCTCGGTCGGCATGCTGCTCGACCTCTCCGCGATCGCCGAGCGGCCGCTGTTCGTGATCGCGATGGCGCTGGCGCTGATCGCGACCAAGGCGGTGGTGATCTTCGGGCTCGGCCTCGCCTTCCGCATGGGCTGGCGCCAGGCGCTCGGGCTGGGGCTGCTGCTGAGCCAGGGCGGCGAGTTCGCCTTCGTGCTGTTCGCGCAGGCGCAGAACGCGATGCTGATCGCCCCTGAAGGGGTCAGCGTGTTCAGCGCGGTGGTGACGCTGTCGATGGCGACCACGCCGTTCCTGATGATGCTCACGCGCCGCTTCCGCGCCGAGCAAGCGGAGCCGCAGGGCGAACGCGAGGGGCCGGTGTCGGACGGGTCGAATGCGCTCATCATCGGCTATGGCCGCTTCGGCCAGACGGTGGGCCAGATGCTCAGCGCCCAGGGCATCGGCGTGACCCTGGTCGATACCGATATCGAGATGATCGACGTCGCAGGGCAATTCGGCGCCAAGGTCTATTATGGCGACGGCACGCGGATCGACCTGCTGCGCCAGGCCGGCGCGGGCGAGGCCGAGCTGATCCTGTTCTGTCTCGACCAGGACCAGGTCAGCGCCGAGCTGGTCGAGGCGGTGCACGAGGCGTTCCCCAAGGCATCGATCTTCGTCCGCGCATTCGACCGGCGCGCGCTGCTCAAGCTCAAGGACTCGCCCGCCACCGGGGTGGTGCGCGAGCTGCTCGAATCGGCGATCAAGATGGCGCGGCTGGCGATGGAGGTGGTCGGGGTCGATCCGAGCGAGATCGACAAGACCGAGGATTTCTACCGCAAGCGCGACCGCGAACGGCTGCGGCTGCAATATGAGGCGGGCGATATGCTCGCCGCGCGCGAAGCGATCACGCAGCGGCCCGAGCTGCGCTTCTCGGCGCGGCGCGAGCAGCCCGAGCCACTTCCGTCCGAGGAAGTGTCGGACGACGACCGGCCATGAGTTGGCGGCCATGAACTGGCTGGTGATCCTGGCGGCGCTGTCGGGCGCGCTGGCGGTGGGCGCGGGCGCGTTCGGCGCGCACGGTGCGTCGGGCGAGGCGCAGGAGTGGCTCAGGACCGGCGCGCAATATCATATGATCCATGCGGTGGCGGCTTTGGTCGCGGCGCAGATGGGCGCGAAGGGGCCGGGCTGGCTGTTCGTCGCGGGCGGGGCGATTTTCGCGGTGACGCTCTATGCGATGGCGCTGGGCGGGCCGCGCTGGCTGGGTGCGGTCACGCCGATCGGCGGAACCGCGCTGATCGCCGGGTGGCTGTGGCTGGCGTGGAGTGCTGTCAGGGGATAGATTCGACCGATGAAACGCAATGTGCTGCTTCTGTGGTCATCATTGCTCGGGATGCTTCTTCCCGGATCGGCTTCGGCATTGTGCAGTGGAGCGTCCGTCCAACGTGAGTATCGCGAGGCGGAGTGGGTGGTGCGCGCGCGGGTCGTTTCCGCCATCAACCGCTACAACGACAATCCCGGCGCCACCTACCGCAGGCTTTGGGGCGACGGAGGGCCGGTCGTCCGGTACGTTCTCCGGGTTCAGGACAGCTACAAGGGCAGACCGCCGCGGGAGATCGTGTTTTTTCAGGAAAGGAACAGTGGAGCATTCTACATGGACCGGGGCATGAAGCCGGACATCGGCGGCAGCTACCTCCTGTTTCTGAACCGGATCCCGGCCCATCCGGGCAAACCAAGGATGGCCCGGGACGCAATGCAGGTGCGCCATACCTGCGGTCAATCGAAAGCATGGCCCGAGGTGAGGGCCAAAGACCTTGCTGCGTTGAAGCGTCTGGCTGGGCGTGGCCGCGGTTGAGCTGGCGCGAAACAGCGATGAGACCCGGCTGGCTGGCGATCGTCGCGGCGCAGCTGGCGGCGTGCACTGACCAGGCATCCAATCCCGCGCCGCCGCGTCTGACCGAGCCGCTGGTGCTCAAGGAACAAGCGTCGACCATCCGCCTGCCCGTCGCCATCCCGATGGCCGAGCTTGAGCAGGCGATCAACGCCGAGGTGCCGATGGAGCTGCATCGCATCGACGAGCCGCAACAGGCGTGCATCAAGACCAAGAGCAAGCTGCTGCCCGATATCAGCTGCCGGCTGGTGGGCAGCGTTCGCCGCGGACACATCCGCCTCACCGGATCGGGCAATGTCCTGCGTATATCGATGCCGGTGAACGCCACGGTGCGTGCGGAGAATATCGGCAAGATCATCAAGCACGAGACCGCGACCGGCGCGATGAACGTGACGGCTCGCGCAACGCTTGGCCTGAGCAAGGACTGGCGCCCGCATGCCAAGGTCGCCGCGGACTATGCCTGGACCAACAAGATCGGGATCGACTTGCTCGGACGGCGGATCACCTTTGCCTCGAAGGTCGATCCCAAGCTGCACCAGCTGCTCGCCAATCTCGAACGCACGCTGCCGCGCCACCTCGACAAGGTGCAGGCGCGGTCCAAGGTGCAGCACGTCTGGGCCAAGGGCTTCACCTCGGTGCGGGTCAAGACCGATCCGCAGATCTGGGCGCGCTTCACGCCCGAGCGAGTCGGTTTCTCGGGCTATTCGGTGCAGGGCGGCAATCTCGTCGTGGGCTTCGCCGCGCAGGCCAAGACCGAGACGGTGCTGGGCGAGCGTCCCGCCGATCCGCCGGTGACGCCACTGCCTAATCTGATGGGCCATCTGCCCGGCCGCGGGATCAACGTGCATGTGCCGGTGCTGGTGCTCTACCCGCTGCTCGAACGCGCCGCGCTGGCTGAGCTGCAGAAGCCCCAGTTCGCTTCGGCCAAGCTCAAGGGCGGGCTGGAGGCGGACGCGGAGTATCACAGCGTCACCATCTATGGCACGCCGCAGAACCAGGTCGCGGTGGGCGTCGACATGACGCTCAAGACCGGCACGGTGACGACCAAGGGGACGGTATGGTTCGTCGCCGCGCCGGTGGTCGATATCCAGAAGCGCATCGTCGGTGTCCGCGATCTGGTGGTCGCGGGGGACATGGACAGCAAGGCGTTCAACCTGCTGCTGCAGATGGTCAACCAGACCGCATTGCGTCAGCGCATGATGGCGGCGATCCGCTATGACTTCACCAGGAACTATGACGAGGGCCTCGCCAAGGCCGATCGGTGGCTGGCCGAGCAGCCGTTCGAGGGTTTCGTATTCAAGGGCGAGATGGGCCGTGCCGAAATCCGTGAGGTGCGCATCGCGCCCGAGGGCTTTCTGGTCGAGGCCGACGCCACCGCGACCGCGAGCTTGACTCACAATCCCCGCCGCGCCGCGGTGCTGGTCGCCGAGCGGCGGGCGAGGCGCGCGGCGCGCGAGAAGGCGCGGGCGCTGGAAGCGGCGAAGGCGGCGCGATAGGC
The DNA here is from genome assembly GCF_026107375.2 of Sphingomonas sp. BT-65. Classification (NCBI taxonomy): domain Bacteria; kingdom Pseudomonadati; phylum Pseudomonadota; class Alphaproteobacteria; order Sphingomonadales; family Sphingomonadaceae; genus Sphingomonas; species Sphingomonas sp. BT-65. The sequence goes on along the minus strand of NZ_JAPCIA010000001.1, from coordinate 1,140,594 downwards.
TGCGCCATCGTAGAGGATCGAAGCCATGTCCAGCATCCGCCCGATCGTCGAGCTCGACACGCACGAGGTGTTCAACCAGCCGCCGCCGTTCGAGGAGGTGAACCTGTTCACCGGCGACCGCGCGCTCGCCGATGCGGTGGCGCGCGCGGGCGGGTCGCGGCACGCCGAGCGGCTATCGGCGCTGGGCGCGCGGACCGGATCGGCCGAGGTGATCGAGTGGGGCCTCGAGGCCAATCGCAACCTCCCCGTGCTGGAGAGCTTCGACCGCTATGGCCAGCGCATCGACGAGGTGCGCTTCCACCCGGCCTATCACGAGCTGATGCGGCTGGGGCTGGAGAGCGGCCTCGCGTCGGTGGCGTGGGACGGCACGCCCGCCGGGCATGTCGCGCATGCCGCGATCTTGTTCCTCACCGGGCAGGCGGATTCGGGGACGAGCTGCCCGATGACGATGACTTATGCCGCGGTTCCCGCGCTGCGCGCCGAGCCCGATGTGGCGGAAGCGTGGGTGCCGCGGATCACCGCTGGCCGCTACGATCCCGCCTTCCGCCCGGCTTCGGACAAGGCCGGCGTCACGATCGGCATGGCGATGACCGAGAAGCAGGGCGGCTCCGACGTGCGCGCCAATACGACGCGCGCCGAGCCGGCGGGGGAGGCCGGTTGGTACGCCCTCACCGGGCACAAATGGTTCTGCTCGGCACCGATGTGCGATGCCTTCCTGACGCTCGCTTATGCCGAGGGCGGGCTGACCTGTTTCCTCGTCCCGCGCTGGCTGCCCGACGGCACGCGCAACGCTGGGTTTCGCGTGATGCGGCTCAAGGACAAGCTCGGCGACCGCTCCAACGCCTCGTCCGAGATCGAATATCATGGCGCGCTGGCGCAACGGCTGGGGGATGAGGGGCGCGGGGTCGCGACGATCATTCAGATGGTGCAGCACACCCGGCTCGACTGCGTGATCGGTTCGGCGCAGCAGATGCGCGGTGCGCTGGCGCAGGCGCTGTGGCATACCGCGCACCGTTCGGCCTTCCAGCGGCGGCTGATCGACCAGCCGGCGATGGCCGCGGTGCTCGCCGACCTGGCGGTGGAGAGCGAGGCGGCAACCGCGCTCGCGCTGCGGCTCGCCGAGGCGTTCGACGAAGAGGATCCGGTTGCGCGGCTGCTGACGCCGATCGCGAAATATTGGGTGTGCAAGCGTGCGCCCGGCCTGATCTACGAGGCGATGGAGTGCCATGGCGGCGCGGGCTATATCGAGGCGGGGCCGATGCCGCGGCTGTTCCGCCAGTCGCCGCTCAACGCGATCTGGGAGGGGTCGGGAAACGTCATCGCGCTCGACCTGCTCCGCGGCATCGCGCGCGAGCCGGAGGGCGTCGAGGCGCTGCAGGGTTTCCTCGAGGTGCGGCGCGGGCGCGATCCGCTCTATGACGCGTGGATCGATGCGATCGACCTCAAATCGGCGCATGAGGCGAACGCGCGGCTGCTGGTCGAGCGGCTCGCGCTCGCGGCGCAGGCGGCGGTGCTGCTCGGCTGGGAGAGCCCGGTGGCCGAGGCGTTCTGCCGGCTGCGACTGGCGCCGCGTGGCAGTGCCTATGGCGCGTTCGACGCGGCGATCGACGCGCGCGCGATCATCGAGCGCGCGATGCCGATCGCTTGAATCCACTCAGCTCCCGTCGAGGATCCGGGTCACCGCGCCGACCGTCACCGGGTGGTAGCCGGGCTTCGCCCTGGCGAAGATGCGGCGCGCGATCGGCTCGCCCCATTCGCCTCGCGCCTTTAGCCCGCGATAGAGCGGCGTCACCAGCAGGTTGCGGCCGACGCGCGTCAGATATTCCTCGAGCGCGGGCACCACGGGCTCGTAGCGATTGGCGATGGCGAGATCGAACCACGCCGACTGGACATAGGCGTTGGTCGACTTGGTCAGCCCGAGCGCGTCGTCGAGCTCCTTGAGGCGCGCGGCGCTCTGCTGGCGGGGGAGGTTGTCGAGCAGGCGCTTCCACTGCTGCGTCTGCCAGCCCTCGGTCTTGATCGCGGAGGCCGGGCCGCCCGCGTTGAATGCGGCGAGCATCGCATCGACCTGCGCCAGCGTCGCTGACGTCACATGCACCGCGTTGGACGGGATGCCCGGCTGATAGACCCAGCGATCGAGCTGGAGCTTGGCCTCCAGCGCCTTGTCGCCCTTGATCAGATGCTGGCGCAGGTCGGCGAGGAAGCCGGCGCTGGTCTGCGGCTGGAAGGCGTGGCGGTCGAAATAGCCGCGCAGATACGGATCCCAGCGGTCGCGCCCCACCGCCTGCTCGATCGTGCGCAGGAAGGTCGAGCCCTTGAGGTAATCGAGCTGCCCGGCGCTGTCGCCCGGCTCGCCGTGGAGGCGAGTCGAGGGCGCGGCATCGCCGCCGGCATTCTTCACGTCGCGCACCATCCCGGCATAGTCGAGATCGGCATAGATCGCCGCGCGCTCCTTGCCGTAGAGCGACTCCATGATGCGGTTCTCGAAATAGGTGGTGAACCCCTCGTTGAGCCAGCCGTCCGCCCAGGTCGCGTTGGTGACGAGGTTGCCCGACCAGCTGTGCGCCAGCTCGTGCGCGACGACGTCGGTGTTCGAGCGGTCGCCGGTGAGGATCGTGGGCGTCAGAAACGTGAGGTTCGGGTTCTCCATCCCGCCGAACGGGAAGGAGGGCGGCAGCACCAGCATGTCGTAGCGGCCCCAGCGATAGGGGCCGTAGAGCGCTTGCGCCGCGTCGATCATCTTCTCGACGTCGCCGAACTCGGCGACCGCCGCGTCGAGCATGCCCGGCTCCGACCACACGCCCGAACGCGGGCCGATCGCCTTGAACGCGAGGTCGCCCGCGGCGAGCGCGATCAGATAGGGCGGGACCGGGTTCTCCATGGTGAAGCGGAAGGCGCGTTTGCCGCCTGCCGCCGCGACGCCCTCCGGCGTGTCGGCGCGGGCGCTCATCACCGCGACGATGCCGTCGGGCACGCGGATCGTCGCATGCCAGGTCTGGCGGATGCCGGGGCTGTCCTGAGTCGGGATCCAGCTGCGGTTGTTGATCGCCTGGCCCTGGCTGAACAGGAATGGCTTGGCCTTGCCCAACGTCTGCGCGGGCGTGAGCCATTGCAGCGCGCGGGCGCCGGGCTTGGAGGCATAGGCGATGCGGATCTTCGTTGCGCCGGCCAGCTGGATGGTGAGCGCGCTACCGAGCTGCTCGTCCTTCTCGCCGAGCCTATAGACGAGCCTGCGGCCCTTCTCGTCGGTGATCGAGCTGATCGCGAGGTCGAGCGTATCGAGCACGATCTCCCTGGCGCCCTTGGCCGCCAGCACGTCGAGCGTCGCGGTGCCGGCGATCGTCTTGCTCGCAAAATCCACGTCGAGGTCGAGATCGACATGAGTCACGCGCGCCTCGGCCGGGCGGGCACGGGTCCAGGCGTCCTTCGCCTCGGGCGTGGTGAGGATCGGCGCGACCTTCTGGGCAAGGGCGGATGCGGGAGCGGCGGAAGCGAGCAGCAGGGCTGCGAGGGCAAGGATACGCATGGATGGCGTTGCTAGGACGGGTTGGTATCGACCGCAACCGTTGAGGGTGGTGCGGCGCGGATCGCGGCGATAGTTTCCTCCCCATGCAGCACGTTATCCAGCAAACCGCCAACCAGACCATCCAGCCGGTGGGCGAGCAGCTTCGCCATTGGCGCGCGCGGCGGCGCCTCAGCCAGCTCGACCTGGCGATGGAGGCGGGCATCTCGCAGCGGCATCTGAGCTTCGTCGAGAGCGGGCGCTCGCGGCCGGGGCGCGACATGGTGCTGCTGCTCGCCGAGCGCCTCGAGCTGCCGCTGCGCGAGCGCAACCGGCTGCTGCTCGGCGCGGGGCATGCGCCGCATTTCGCCGAGCATGCGCTGGAGGACGAGGCGCTGGCCGACGTGCGCGCGGCGATGCTGCTGATCCTCAAGGGGCACGAGCCATTCCCGGCGTTGGTGGTCGATCGCGCGTGGAACCTCGTCGCGCATAATGATGCGGTCGGGCCGCTGCTCGTCGGCGTGGCACCCTGGCTGCTGGCGCGGCCGTGCAACGTGCTCAAGCTCAGCCTGCATCGCGAAGGGCTGGGGCCGCGCATCGTCAACTATGGCGAATGGCGCGCGCATATCCTCTCGCGCCTGCGCCATGAGGCCAAGGCCACGGGGGACGCCGCGATCGAGGCGCTGCTGGCCGAGCTGGAAGCGATGCCCTCGCTCGAACCGCGCCGCCAGCCGCCGGTGGTGAGCGCGAGCCCGGTGGTGCCGCTCAAATTGCGCTCAGAAGTGGGCGAATTGTCCTTTCTCTCGACTACAACGGTGTTCGGCACACCGCAGGACGTGACGCTTTCGGAGCTGGCGATCGAGGCCTTCTACCCGGCCGACGCCGCGACCCGCGCGGCGCTGGGGCGCTGACACTTACTGGCCGCTCATGCGTTGTTCTCCGGAAGGAGAATTGCGATGAACGATACGATCGACAGCCCCAATCCGATGATCGCATCGGACAGGGTGGAGGGTACCGCGGTGTACAACCGCGCGGGCGACCGGCTGGGTACGGTCGAGCGCTTCATGGTCGACAAGGTCTCGGGCCAGGCGGAATATGCGGTGCTCGCATTCGGCGGCCTGTTCGGGATCGGCAACCGCCACTATCCGCTGCCGTGGAAGGCGCTGACCTATGTGCCCGAAAAGGGCGGCTATGTGGTTGACGTGACAAAGGAGCAGATCGAGGGCGCGCCGGGCTATGACGCCGAGGGCGAGGAGCCGAAATACGACCGCGACTACAAGGAGCAGGTCTACACCTATTACGGCTTCCCTTACATCTGAGCAGGGTCAGCTACGCTGACCGCGGCACCGGCCCGCTCCCCCACCCGGCCACCCATATGATACTGCCGTTGGGTGGCCGGGTGGGGGAGCGGGCCGGTGCCGCCGCCATCAAGGAGATCGCCAGCGGCCGGTCTCCATCCAGCGCAGCAGCGGCTTCAGCGGCAGGATCCAGACGATTCCGGTGAAGACGTAGAAGGCGAGCTGGACGAGCACCGGCCAGGCGCCGACCCTCGCGGACAGGCTCGCCACGAGCACGCACCAGATCACGATCAGCGCGATGATCGCGAGCGCGCCGACGGGTTTGCGCCAGGAGGGGGCTGGCGTCATGCCGCCGCCTCGCCCCACGCCGCGGCTTCGGTGACGACGCCGTGGAGCGGCACGTCCCAGGAATCGGTGACGAGTCCCTCGACCTGCTGCACCGACCAGGCGATCCCGATCCGCCAGGCATCCGGCAGCCGTTCGAACACGCGGTCGTAATGGCCCGCGCCTTGCCCGAGCCGGTTCATGGCGCCGTCAAAGGCGAGGAGGGGGGTGAGGACGATGTCGGGCTCGGCCTCCACCCCATCGTCCGAGGGCTGGCGCAAGCCGAGCGGCCCGTCGATCAGCGGGTGCTCCGGGGTCCAGTGGAAGAAGCGCACCGGCGACTCGCGGCTGGTGACATGCGGCAGGACGATCGCGCAGCCGCGTTCGCGCGCGGCGAAGGCGATCGCGGTGGGATCAGCCTCGCTGCCTACGGGGACGTAGCTGGAGACGGTGACGCCCGGCGCAAAGCGGGCGAGCAGGGCAGGGGGTGGCTCGATCACGCCGCCGATGGTCATCGCGAACTCGTCGCGCAAGGCGCGCATGCGGGCGCGAAGGGTCCGTTTGTCGTCCATCGCGTTCCGAATGCTCAATCGAAGGTGTGGCGGGACCACCGTGGGCCGTTTGCTGTGATATCCACTGACGCCCAAAACGTCAGGTGGGGACCATATACGTCAGACCTGGATCTGCGCAGGGACAGCCCCCGTGGATGATGAATAGCCTCAGGGATGATCGTTAGCTCGTACCGGGCAGTGCCCGCCACGATGCAATCTAGGTATTTTCGCCGCGATCCTCAAGGGCTACGGCGACCGATTCGAGCCGGTCGGCGAGATTGTCGAGCAGCACCGGCGAGACGCCGCCCGGCGGATTGCGCTCGGCCTCGTCGAGCAGGTCGGCGAGGATCAGCGCGAGGAACAGCATCGTGCGCTCGCCCGAGAGTCCGCCCGATGCATGCAGTGCGGTCTCGGCATGCTGGTTGAGCATGCGCTCCAGCCGTTCGAGATGCACCTCTTCGCCGTCGCGGCAGGCGATGCTGTGGCTGCGGCCGGCGACGGTGAGGGTGACCTGACCCATTATTCCGCGGCCTGCTTTTCAATCAGCGCGTCGAGCGCCTCGATCGCGTTCTCGACCTTCTCGCGCAGCGCGGCGTGGCGGTGCTCCAGCCGATCCGCCTCGAAGGCGCGCTTCGCCGCTGCTGCCTCGATCCGCGCGATTGCGCGCTCGATCCGGTCGAGCGCAGGGGATACCGCCTCCGCCATCCGGCGTGGATAGGCACGCTTTAGGGGCGCTGCAACCCCCCGGTGTTGACGCGCGCGCCTGCCCGCCGCATTGGCACGCCACATTCGATTCGCCGGGTCAGGCGGGATGCGGGCCCGGCATCAGGGGACCTGCCGTGACCGTTTCGTTCGTTGATCGCGCCAACGCCATCCGCGCGCTCTCCATGGATGCGGTCGAGGCCGCCAATTCGGGCCATCCCGGCATGCCGATGGGCATGGCCGATGTCGCCACCGTGCTGTTCAGCGATTACCTCAAATACGACCCGGCCGATCCCAAATGGGCCGATCGCGACCGCTTCGTGCTGTCGGCGGGCCATGGCTCGATGCTGATCTATTCGCTGCTGTACCTCACCGGCTATGCCCGCCCGACGATCGCGGACATTGCGAGCTTCCGCCAGGTCGGCTCGCCCTGCGCGGGCCATCCCGAGAATTTCGAGTTGCCGGGCGTCGAATGCACCACCGGTCCGCTCGGCCAGGGCCTCGCCATGGGTGTCGGCATGGCGATCGCCGAGCGCCATCTCAACGCGGCGTTCGGCGACGCGCTGGTCGACCACCGCACCTGGGTGCTGGCGGGCGACGGCTGCCTGATGGAAGGCGTCAACCACGAGGCGATCGGACTCGCCGGGCATCTGCAGCTCGGGCGGCTGATCGTGCTGTGGGACGACAACAACATCACCATCGATGGCAAGGTCGGGCTGTCGTCGAGCGAGGACATCCCGGCGCGTTACGAAGCGACCGGCTGGCACACCGTCGAATGCGACGGGCATGACCCGGCGAGCATTGCCCGCGCGTTCGACGCCGCGCTCGCCGACTCGCGGCCCTCGCTGGTCCGCTGCAAGACGGTCATCGGCAAGGGCGCGCCCAACAAGCAGGGCACTTCGGCGACCCACGGCGCGGCGCTGGGCGCGGACGAGGTTGCGGCGGCGCGTGTCGAACTCGGATGGAACCATCCGCCGTTCGAGGTGCCCGCGGACATCCGTGCCGCCTGGCTGGACGCCGGCAAGCGTGGCGCAGAACCTCACGCCGCGTGGAACAATCGTCTGTCAAGCCATTCGGATCGTGATGAGTTCTCGCGTCGAATGGCGGGCGACCTGCCCAACGGCTTCGCGCTCGACGCCTATATCGAAAGCCTGCTCGCCGAGCCCAGGAAGGTCGCGACGCGCAGCGCCAGCCAGATGGCGCTCGAGGTGATCAACGCCGCGCTGCCCGAGACGATCGGCGGCTCGGCCGACCTGACGCCCTCGAACAACACGCTGACCAAGGGCATGCAGGACTTCACCGCCGAGAACCCGGCGGGCCGCTATGTCCGCTACGGCATTCGCGAGTTCGGCATGGCCGCGGCGATGAACGGCATGGCGCTGCACGGCGGCGTGCTGCCCTATGGCGGCACCTTCCTGGTCTTCTCGGACTATGCCCGCCCGGCGATCCGCCTCTCGGCGCTGCAGAACGCGCGCGTCGTCTATGTGATGACGCATGATTCGATCGGCCTCGGCGAGGATGGTCCGACCCATCAGCCGGTCGAGCATGTCATGTCGCTGCGGCTGATGCCCAACCTCGAGCTGTGGCGCCCGTGCGACGCGGTCGAGACCGCCGAGGCGTGGGGCGAAGCGGTGGCGCGCAAGGACGGACCCTCGCTGCTCGCGCTGTCGCGCCAGAACCTGCCGCAGCTCAGCTCGGGCGGCGCCGCGAAGGGGGGCTATCGCCTCCAGGCGGCCGGGGCTGAGCGCAAGGTCGTGCTGATCGCCACCGGCTCCGAGGTCGAGATCGCGGTTGCGGTGCGTGCGGAGCTGGAAGCGCAGGGGATCGGCGCCGACGTGATCTCGCTGCCCTGCTGGTCGCGCTTCGACGCGCAGGACGCGGCCTATCACGACGACATCCTGCCCCGCGACGTGCTGCGCGTCTCGATCGAGGCGGGCGTCACGACGGGTTGGGAGCGCTACACCGGCATCCACGGGCTGCGCTTCGGCATCGACCGGTTCGGCGCCTCGGGCCCCGGACCCAAACTCTACGAACATTTCGGGCTGACCGCCGCGGCGATCACCCCGCAGATCGTCGAACGACTTTCGTCGTACGACCCGCATCGAACGATTTAAGGCCTAGGAGGATATTGATGACGAAGGTTGCGATCAACGGGTTCGGACGCATCGGCCGGCTGGTGGCGCGCGCCATCCTCGAACGGCCCGACAGCGGGCTCGAGCTGGTGACGATCAACGATCTCGCCGACGCCAAGTCGAACGCCTGGCTGTTCAGCCGCGACAGCGTGCATGGCCGCTATCCCGGCGAAGTCTCGGCCGAGGGCGACGACCTGATCGTCGACGGCAAGCGCATCAAGGTGACCAAGGAGCGCGACCCCGCCAACCTGCCGCACGCCGCCAACGGCGTCGAGCTGGTGCTGGAGTGCACCGGCTTCTTCACCGACCGCGAGAGCTGCCAGAAGCATCTCGACGCCGGCGCCAAGAAGGTGCTGATCTCGGCCCCGGGCAAGGGCGTCGACCTGACCGTCGTCTTTGGCGTCAACCACGACAAGCTCGAGGCGGGTCACACGATCGTCTCGAACGCGTCGTGCACCACCAACTGCCTCGCGCCGGTGGCCAAGGTGCTCAACGACACGATCGGCATCGAGCGCGGCCTGATGACCACGATCCACGCCTATACCAACGACCAGAAGATCCTAGACCAGATCCACTCGGACCTGCGCCGCGCCCGCGCCGCCGCGATGAGCATGATCCCGACCACCACCGGCGCCGCGCGCGCGGTGGGCGAGGTGCTGCCCGAGCTCAAGGGCAAGCTCGACGGCTCGTCGGTGCGCGTGCCCGTGCCCGACGGCTCGCTGATCGACCTGACCTTCACGCCCAAGCGCGACACCACCAAGGAGGAGGTCAATTCGATCCTCAAGGCGGCGTCGGAGAGCGGCCCGCTCGCGGGCATCCTCGCTTTCTCGGACGAGCCTTTGGTGTCGATCGACATCGTCCATACCCCCTTCAGCTCGACCGTCGACAGCCTCGAGACCGCAGTGATCGACGGCAAGCTGGTGCGCGTCGTCAGCTGGTACGATAACGAGTGGGGCTTCTCGAACCGCATGGTCGACACCGCGGCCGCGATGGCGAAGCTGGGGTGATGGGCTGGATCGCCGGCATCGCCCGCCACGCGTTCGCCAAGGCGCCGATCGAGACCATCGATCGCGCCCGGGTGACGCTGGAGGGCGGCATTGCCGGCGATTTCCGCGGCGCGATGAAGGGCAAGCCCCACAAGCGCCAGGTCACGCTGATCGAGGCGGGCGACTGGGCCGCGGCGATAGACCAGGTGGGGCACAACATCCCCTGGGAACAGCGCCGCGCCAATCTGCTGGTCGAGGGGCTCGACCTGCCGCAGGCTGCGGGCAAACGGCTGCGCATCGGCGCCGACGTGGTGCTCGAGGTGACGGTCGAGACCGAGCCGTGCGAGCGGATGGAGGCCCTGGCCGAAGGGCTGCGCGCCGCGCTGACGCCCGACTGGCGCGGCGGGGTATGTACGATGGTGATCGCTCCCGGCGAGATCGGGGTGGGCGACGAGATCAGGATCGAAGAATGACCGAGCGAGCCTTCAAGACCCTCGACGATATGGGCGACGTCACCGGCAAACGCGTGTTGGTCCGCGAGGATCTGAACGTGCCGATGGGCGACGGCCATGTCACCGACGACACGCGGTTCCGCGCCGCGGTGCCGACGGTGAGCGAGCTCGCCGACAAGGGCGCGATCGTCCTCGTCCTCGCGCATTTTGGCCGCCCCAAGGTGCCGAGCCCCGAACTCTCGACCGCGCAGCTCGTCCGCCCGTTCAGCCAGGTGCTCGGCCGTCCGGTGCGCTATGTCGACTGGGAGGGTGACGCCGAGGCGGTCGCCACGCTCCAGCCCGGCGACATCGCGGTGCTCGAAAACACCCGCTTCTTCGGTGGCGAGGAGAAGAACGATCCCGCCGTGGTCGAGCGCTTCGCCGCGCTCGGCGATCTCTATGTCAACGATGCCTTCTCCGCCGCGCACCGCGCGCACGCCTCGACCGAGGGGCTGGCGCACAAGCTTCCCGCGTTCGCCGGCCGCCAGATGGAGGCCGAGCTCGACGCGCTCGACAAGGCGCTGGGCAAGCCCGAGCATCCGGTCGCGGCGGTGGTCGGCGGCGCCAAGGTCTCGACCAAGCTCGACGTGCTGAAGCACCTTGTCGGCCGGGTCGATCACCTGATCATCGGCGGCGGCATGGCCAACACCTTCCTCGCCGCACGCGGGGTGAATGTCGGCAAGTCGCTCGCCGAGCATGACCTCACCGGCACCGCCGAGGAGATTTTCGACGCGGCCGAGAAGGCCAATTGCACCATCCATCTGCCCTACGACGTGGTGGTCGCGAAGGAATTCGCTGCCAACCCGCCGTCACTGCGCACCTGCAACGTCCACGAGGTCGCGCCCGACGAGATGATCCTCGATATCGGCCCGGCGGCGAGCGAGGCGCTGGCAGACGTGCTCAAGAATTGCCGCACATTGGTGTGGAACGGCCCGCTCGGCGCGTTCGAGACCAAGCCATTCGACACCGCCACGATGGCGCTCGCTCACACCGTGGCGGCGCTGACCAAGGAAGGCAGCCTGGTCTCGGTCGCCGGCGGCGGGGATACCGTCGCGGCGCTCAACCAGGCGGGCGTGGCGGGCGACATGAGCTTCGTCTCGACCGCCGGCGGCGCGTTCCTCGAATGGATGGAAGGCAAGGAACTGCCCGGGGTCGCGGCGCTGTCGCGCTAGCGGCCGGGCGGAGGCCCTAGGCGGCGGACGGCGACCAGCGCGCCTCTGCGGTGGCGGCGGGGAGCTTGGTAAGGACGCAAGTCGCGCCCTCGTCGCGCAGGAAGACGAGCATCTCCTCGATCGCCTCGAACATGTCGCGGCCGGTGCTGGTCACGAAATAATTGGCGAGGCTGGTGATCGTCGGCGCGATATTGTCGCCCCAGGGCGGGCGGGCGGTGCGATCCTCGACGTCCCATACCACGTCGGCCGGGGGGAACGCCGCAAGCTCGCGGTGGATGACGGCGAGTTCGTCGAGCGCGGCCTGGGCATGCGCCTTGGCCAGACTGCCCTGATAGAGTTCGTTCATGAGGACCGGGAAGCGCGAGCCCCAGGTCCCGTTCTCGAGCCGCGCGGACGCGGTCGAGAAGAAGGCGTGCACGAATGAGTCGGTGCCGAGCTCGGTCGCGACACTGTCGACCTTGAGTGCGACGGCCATGTACTATCTCCGGATCGTCACGTCTGTCGCACGTATAGCGCCGCCCGACCGGCTTTCAATGTCGCGGGCAAGCTGGGCCGCATCGGAAGGCGAAAGCTGCTGGCCGCGGACGTCGATCTCGACCGACTGGCGCGTGCCCGCGGGCATCTCGCGCGCGCGGGTGATGGCCTGGGCCGAGATATTGTCGACAAGGCGGCTGCGCTGTGCCGCGGTCTCGACGCGATAGTTCTTCACCTCGATGCTATGACCAGAGGTGTAGAAGTCGGGGCGTGTGCTGCCGGGCGAGCCATAGGGCACCTCCTGGCCGCCGCGGAACGATCGCTGCGCGTCGTAGCCGGGGCCGAGGTCCGCGCCGACGTCGTTCTCCGACTGGCGCCAGGTCGGCCGGCTGGCGGGCGTGGCCGGATCGGCGTTGCGCGCCGCGCCCTGCAGCACTTCGCCCGCGCCCTCCACCGCGCGTTCGCCGCGGATCATGCCCTTCACCAGGTCGCCGCCGGGGGCGAAGCCGACGATCGCCGCGGCGAGGCCCCAGCCGGCGCCGGGCTCGCCGTTGCGCAGCGCGTTCACCGCGGCAACGGTGTCGCGCACGTCACCCGCCTGTCCGAGGCCCGGGATGAAGCCGCCGATCACCTGCCCGGCGGTCGCCGACCAGCTGCGATTGTCGGAGAAGTCGCCCATCACCATCCCTTCGAAGAAGGAGCCTATGCCTTCCTGCGACGGGCTAGCGGTGGGCGTGGCGGGCGGCGCATCGGCGGTGACGGTGATCGGATCGAGCTCGATCGTCTCGTTCGCCGGCGTGGTCGGCTGGCCGAACATCGCCTGTTCGGCCGCCTCGATGCTGCCATAGGTGTCCATGATCGACTGGAAGGTCGCGCGATCCTCCGCCACCGGGCTGTCGCGCAGCTCGGCCAGCGTCTTGACGCCTTCGACCTGGCCCTGGAACGCGGTGACCACCGTCTGGTCGTTGAGCGTGATCTGGCGCGCGGGCGCCGTCTGGGCCGTTGCGGCGGCCGCCGCATCCTGCGCCGCCGCGAGTTCGCCGCGCTGCACCGGGGAGAGCTGCGCCTCGACCGCCGCCGTGATCTCGGCCGTGCGCGGGTCCTGCGGGTCGAGCGCCTGGAGATCGGTGGCGAGCGCATTCACATCGACGGTGCCGGTGGCTGGCGACGTCGCGCCGCTGACCATGCCGGCCGCGGCCTCGGTCGGGGAGGAGACCGAGGCGCCGCTATTCGGATCGACGCTCGTCGCAGCGCCCGGGGAGGGGCCGGTGGAGCTTGGGTCCGCGCCGCTTGCCGAATCCACCATGGGACTTGTCCTCTTCGCCTGGTGAATGGAAATTACGCGAGCGGACGCGGCGGGTGGCTCCTCGATCGGACTAAATTCCTAATCGGATCGACTAGGGTTCCAGCGCGGTTCGTCGCTGGCCAGCGTTGTCAGGCTTTTCACCCGCTTGCTGCGCTGCAATAGGCCCGGGCAGTCATCAGCGACTCAACGAGGTCGCGACGAGAAACAAGCCGAGAGCAGGGGACGGACCAGATGAACACCGCCGAGATGACCGCCAAGATCGCCCAGGGCAACGGCTTCATCGCCGCGCTCGACCAGAGCGGCGGGTCGACGCCCAAGGCGCTCAAGGGATACGGCATCGAGGAAGACGCCTATTCGGGCGACGAGGAGATGTTTGGCCTGATCCACGCGATGCGCAGCCGCATCATCACCTCACCCGCCTTCACCGGCGACAAGGTGATCGGCGCGATCCTGTTCGAGCGGACGATGGACGGCAAGGTCGACGGTAAGCCGACCCCGCAGGCGCTGATCGAGCGCGGCGTGGTGCCCTTCATCAAGATCGACAAGGGGCTGGAGGCCGAGGCGAACGGCGTGCAGCTGATGAAGCCGATGCCCGAGCTCGACGCGCTGCTCGTCCGCGCCAAGGGCCTCGGCGTGTTCGGCACCAAGGAGCGTTCGGTGGTCAACCTCGCCAATCCGCAAGGCATCGCCGCGATCGTCGCGCAGCAGTTTGAGATCGGCCAGCAGGTGCTCGCGCACGGCATGATGCCGATCATCGAGCCCGAGGTGAACATCAAGTCGCCCGAGCGGGCGCAGGCGGACGCGATCCTGCGCGACGAGATCCTGAAGGCGCTCGACGCGCTGCCCGAGGGGCAGCAGGTGATGCTCAAGCTGTCGATCCCCGCCCAGGCCGGGCTGTTCGACGCGCTGGTCGACCACCCCAAGGTGCTGCGCGTCGTTGCCCTCTCGGGCGGGTTCAGCCGGCCCGAGGCATGCGCCGAGCTGGCCAGGAACCGCGGCATGATCGCGAGCTTCAGCCGCGCGCTGCTCGAGGATTTGCGCCACGGCATGAGCGAGAGCGAGTTCGACGCCTCGCTCGGCGGCGCGATCGACGAGATCCACGCAGCGTCGACCGCCAAGACGGCGGTCGCGGCCTGAGCCCGATGGATGGCGCAGGGCGGGTGGAACTTCCGCCTGGCGCCGCCTTCTCCTATCATCGCGCGGTCGCGCCGATGCTGTGGATATTGGTCGGCCTAATGGTCGTCGAGACCGCGGTCGTCCACCTGCTGGTTGCGCTCTGGAGCGGCCGCGCCGCGCTGATCCTCTCGCTGTTCAGCCTCGCCGCGCTGGTCTGGCTCATCCTCCTGATCCGGTCCTTCAAGCGGCGGCCGGTGCTCCTGGATTCCGCCAGCCTGACGTGGCGCATCGGGTCTCTGCGCAGCCTGACCGTGCCGCGCGCGCAGGTCGCCGGGTTGCGGCCGGACTGGACGCTGGCCGATCTCAAGCATGCGGGCGTTCTCAACGGCGCGCTGCTTGCCTATCCCAATATCGTGATCACGCTTGATCCGCCGGCACGGATGGGGCGCCGCACTGTCCGCTATCTGGCGCATCGGCTCGACGATCCGGCTGCCTTTGCTGCCGCGCTCGGCACGCAACTGGTTTCGCGCGCCGTGAAGCGGAACGCTAGAGCCCGCCCTGGAAGGTGAAGGCGAAGCGATAGTCGCGCGGGGCGACCCGCCGGTCGGCATGGCGTCCGGGCGTGACTGACGTCAGGGTCAGCGCGCCGTCGGCGACCTGCACTGGTTCGCCCAGCGTCAGGTCGATCGTGTGCGCCCAAGCGCCGCCGCGCACCGTGGCGCGCAGCACGACGCGGCCCGCCCAGATGCAGCTCACATTGACCGGGCAGCGGCTGTCCTCGATCACGCGAACCGGCGTCACGCGTGGGCCGTCGACATAGACGGTCTGCCCGAGCCGTGCCGGGCCCTCGCGCGGGTTCGCCGCGGTTGCGGCGCATCCCGTCAGCGCGAACGAAGCAATTGCGGTGAGGACAAGCGCTTTGTGCATCGCACGGGTCTAGCCAGCCGCGGGTGACACGCGCATGAATGCGTGCTCGAAACGAATTGGGGAACGGGGAGACGCATGGCAGGGATCGCACTTTCGGACCGGCGGCTATGGGCATTCGCGATCGGCGTGATCGCGGTGACGATCGGTGTCGTGCTGCACCTGCCGATGTTCTGGATGGGCCGGTCGATGGGCTTCCACATGGCCGGAATGCCGATGGACAGCGGCATGATCGCGGGGATGTGGATCATCATCGGCGGCATTGGCGTCGCCGCCTATGGCCTGCTGCCGCGCAACCTTGCCGCGCAGCGCGCCGCGTCGGAGGGGCTGGTGGTTGCCGCGCCCGAGGATGCGCCGCTGTCATGGGCGCATTGGCGGCTGATGCTGGTGCTGGTGGTGGCGCTGGTGATCGACATCATGAAGCCAGCCAGCCTCGGCTTCACCATTCCAGGCATGATCCGCGAATATGGCGTGCCGCGCGCGACCGTCTCGCTGGTGCCGTTCTTCGCATTGTGCGGCACCGTGGTCGGCTCGTTCCTGTGGGGCTGGGTCGCCGATCTCTACGGGCGCAAGGCCTCGATCCTGCTCTCCGCGGTGATGTTCGTCGGCACCTCGATCTGCGGGGCGATGCCCTCGCTCGCCTGGAATGTCGGCATGTGCTTCCTGATGGGCGCGGCGGCGGGCGGCATGCTCCCGGTCACCTATGCGCTGCTCGCCGAGATGATGCCGAGCCGCCACCGCGGCTGGAGCCTGGTGCTGGTCGGCGGGCTCGGCGCGGTGGGCGGCTATGCCGCGGCGAGCCTGATCGCGACCTGGCTCGAGCCGGTGTTCAGCTGGCGCATCCTGTGGCTCGCCAATCTGCCGAGCGGGCTGCTGCTCGTGCTGCTCGGCGGGCTGATCCCCGAATCCGCCAAGTTCCTGATGGCGCGCGGGCGCACCGAAGAGGCGCAGCGCGTGATGGCGCAGTTCGGGTCGGCGGTGCAGAAGGTCGCGACGGCCGCAGTCCCGGCAGCCGCGCGCGGTACCGCCACACCGCTCACCGGCCGCGCCTTCGCCGGCAAGCTCGCCGCGTTGAGCCTCGCCGCGATCTGCTGGGGCCTGGTCAATTTCGGACTGCTGCTGTGGCTCCCGGTCGAGCTGGTCGCGCGCGGCTATTCGATGGAGCTGTCCAGCGGCCTGCTCGCCGCCTCGGCACTGATCGCGCTGCCCACGGTGTTCCTCGTCGCGTGGATCTATCACGCCTGGAGCACCAAATATTCGCTGATCCTGGCGATCGCGGTGACGCTGGCGGGGCTGGGCGGGGTGCTGTGGCTCGATCATTCGGGCGGGGGCAGCCCGGTGCTCCCCGTCGCGCTGCTGATCGTCGGGAGCAACGGCATCATCGCGATGCTGCTGCCCTATGCCGCCGAGAGTTTCCCGCTGCGCATCCGCGGGCGGGCGACCGGCTGGATCGCGGCGTGCAGCAAGCTCGGCGGGGTGTTCGCGCAATTGCTCAGCATCGCGGCGATGATCCCCGCGCTCGGCACCTCGGCCTGGCTGATCGCGCTGCCCACCGCGCTCGCGCTGCTGCTGGTATGGCGCTTCGGCAAGGAGACGCGCGGGCGCGACCTGCGCGACCTCGATCCCGAGGGCCATGTGTTCGACAAGTCGGGCTACTGAAGATAGGGCGGCGCGATGGACGAAGACGATCTGCCTCCGCTCGGCCCCGAATTCGCCGCGCAGTTCGTGCGCGACGATAAGCGCCCGGCCTGCCAGCTCTATTTGATCTCGCCGCTCGACGTGACGGGCGGGTTCGCCGACCGGCTCGCCCGCGCGCTCGACGCCGGCCCAGTCGCGGCGTTCCAGTTCCGTGTGAAGGACATCGACCAGCACGAGGCGGCGCGTCTCGCCGAGCCGCTGCTGCGCGTCTGCGCCGATCGCGAGGTCGCGTTCATCGTCAACGACAGCGTCAGCCTGGCGAAGCGGCTCGGCGCCGACGGCGTGCATCTGGGGCAGGGCGATGGCGACCCGCGCGAGGCGCGCGCGATCCTCGGCCCCTCGGCGCAGATCGGCGTGACCTGCCACGACAGCCGCCATCTCGCGATGGAAGCGGGGGAGGCGGGCGCCGACTATGTCGCGTTCGGCGCCTTCTATCCGACGACGACCAAGGAGACGACGCATCGCCCCGATCCGGCGATCCTGTCGTGGTGGACGACGCTGTTCGAGTTGCCCTGCGTCGCGATCGGCGGGATCACGGCGGACAATGCCGCGCCGCTGGTTGCTGCCGGGGCGGATTTCCTCGCGGTGTCGGGCGCGGTATGGAACTTCGACGAAGCCGAGGCCGTTCAGCGGTTCCATCGCGTCCTTGCGGGGGCGTAACGGCAGGAGGCGCCCTTGCTCGACCGTATCTTCACCGTGGTCGCCGGGCGCATCGCCGCGCTCAGCGGCCAGCCGCTCGCCTTCATCGTCGCGGTGCTGCTGATCATCGTGTGGGGCGCGACCGGGCCGATGTTCGGCTATTCGGACACCTGGCAGCTGATCGTGAACACCTCGACCACGATCGTCACCTTCCTGATGGTGTTCCTGATCCAGAACTCGCAGAATCGCGACGCCGCGGCGATGCAGGCCAAGCTCGACGAGCTGATCCGCGCGGTCGACAAGGCGCGCGGCCAGTTCGTCGGCATCGAGCATATGAGCGATACCGAGATTGAGCGCATCCGCCACGACCTTGAGGAGGAGTGCCGGATCGAGGAGGAGGGCGGAAAGGTTTATCACAAGCCCAAGCCCACCGAGACGGTCGAGCGGCTGCGCCGGCGCTATTGACGGGAAACCGCGGGCGCGCTTCCTCGTTATCTCCCTGAAACAATGTGGAGAGGTTGCGTGCGAAGCGTGATTGCGGGGATCGTCGGGACGGTGGCGCTGGCCGGAACGGCGGCGCTTGGGCAACAGGCAAGCCAACCGAAAAAGACCGCGACCGCGACCGCGCAGCGCCCAGTGCTCAGCCAGGATATCCTGCATGTGCAGGTCATCCTCGACCATCTCGGCTTCCCGCCCGGCGTTCTCGATGGGCGCGAGGGCCAGTCGCTCACCGCCGCGCTCAAGGGTTTCCAGATCTCGCGCCAGCTTCCGGTGACAGGCAAGGCCGACCAGCTAACGCTCCAGGCGCTGCATCAGCACCGCGCGATCCGGCCGACGCGTTTCATCCGGCTCACCCCCGAAATGCTCGCCGGCCCCTATGTGCGGCCGTTCCCCAAGGACCCGCAGGCGCAGGCCAAGCTCAAGACGATGGGCTATCGCTCGGCGCTGGAGAAGCTCGCGGAGATGTTCCACACCACGCCCGAGGTGCTGATCGAGCTCAACAGCCCCGACACCCATCTCGCGCCCGGTGTGCCGGTGCAGTTCCCCAACGCCATCCCCGCCTCGCGCAACTATCCGGCGGATCTGAAGCCCGAATGGCGCAAGACGCTGGATGACCTCAACGTCAACGCCGTCCAGCCCAAGGCAGGGCGCATCGTCGTCGACAAGTCCGACAAGGTGCTGCGCGTGTTCGGCAGGGACGGCAAGCTCGCCGCGCAGTTCAACGTCACCACGGGCAGCACCAAAGATCCGCTGCCGATCGGCAGCTGGAAGGTCCGCGGCATCGCGACCAATCCGGATTTCCACTATAATCCCAAGCTTTTCTGGGATGTTTCCGACAAGAAGCCTGAAGCGTTGCTGCCGCCCGGCCCTAACAGTCCGGTGGGCGTGGTGTGGATCGATCTCAGCAAGGAGCATTACGGCATCCACGGCACGCCCGAGCCCCATCTGATCGGCCGCAGCGAAAGCCATGGCTGCATCCGCCTGGCCAACTGGGACGCGGCGCGGCTGGCGCTGATGGTCGAGCCGGGGACGCCCGCGGTGTTCCAGGAATGAGCGTGCTGCGGATCGTCGGCTGGACCGTGTTCGCCTGTGCTGCGGGCGTGATCCTGTTCCTCGCTGCGACGATCCGCGTCATCGAGCCGCAGCCCGAAGCGCCGCCTGCACAGAGTGCTGAGCCGCCTCCCGTCGTGGAAGCCGGACCCGCACCCGCCTTCCTCGTGCCGGTGCAGGGCGTCGACGTCGCGACGCTGCACAGCAATTGGGGCGAGGCGCGCGGCGGCATGCGCGGGCACCAGGGTCTCGACATCATGGCGCCTGCCGGCACGCCGGTGGTCGCCGCGGCCGACGGCATGGTGGAGAAGCTCTATTTCTCCAAGGGCGGCGGGGGCGTGACGCTCTACCAGCGCGCCGCGGGCGGGCGCTGGATGCTCTACTATGCCCATCTGCGCGGCTATGCGCCGGGCATGGCCGAGGGACGGCAGGTCCGCGCGGGCGAGACGCTCGCCTATGTCGGCGACACCGGCAATGCCGGGCCGGGCAATTATCACCTCCATTTCGCGGTCGCGACGATGGCGCCGGGCGAGCGCTGGTGGCAGGGAACGCCGGTGGACCCTTATCCGCTGCTTGCGGGAGCGCCGTCTCCCCGCTAAGGCGCGCGCCTGTTCTTTCTCAGCACTATAGGTTCGATCCCATGAAGATCAGCGGCGTGGACATCCGTCCCGGCAACATCATCGAATATGAAGGCGGCATCTGGCGCGCGGTCAAGATCCAGCACACGCAGCCGGGCAAGGGCGGCGCGTACATGCAGGTCGAGATGAAGAACCTGCGCGACGGCCGCAAGAACAACGTCCGCTTCCGCTCGGCCGAGACCGTCGAGCGCATCCGGCTCGACACCAAGGATTTCCAGTTCCTCTATCCCGAGGGCGACATGCTCGTCTTCATGGACAAGGAAACCTATGACCAGACCACGCTGCCGCGCGACCTGCTCGGCGACGCCGCGGCGTTCCTGCAGGACGGCATGGACGTGGTCATGGAGCTCTATGAGGAAGAGGCGATCAGTGTCCAGCTGCCCGACACGATCGAGGCGACGATCGTCGAGGCCGATGCCGTGGTGAAGGGCCAGACCGCCTCGTCGAGCTACAAGCCCGCGATCCTCGACAATGGCGTGCGCATCATGGTCCCGCCGCACATCGCTTCGGGCACGCGCATCGTCGTTGACGTGTACGAGCAGACCTACGTACGGCGCGCTGACTGATTGAACTCCCCTCCCTGCAAGGGAGGGGTCGGGGGTGGGTGGCGAGTGCAGCTCGCCTTTCCGCCCTCACCCGTATAGAGCGCCGCCGGAGGCATCGAGCCTTTGCCGTCGCTGACCCACCCCTAGCCCCTCCCTTGCCAGGGAGGGGGAGAAAGTTGCCATGGTTTCCCACTCCGGCCTCATCACCGTCATCGAGCGCGCCGCGCGCAAGGCGGGGCCGCGGCTGCGACGCGACTTCAACGAGGTCCAGCACCTCCAGGTGAGCCGCAAGGGGCCGGCCGATTTCGTGTCGATGGCCGACAAGCGCGCCGAGGAGACCCTGGTCGAGGAATTGCGCAAGGCGCGGCCCGACTGGGGCTTCCTGCTCGAAGAGGGCGGGGTGATCGAGGGCGACCCCGACAAGCCGCGCTGGATCATCGATCCGCTCGACGGCACCAGCAACTTCCTCCACGGCATCCCGCATTTCTGCATGTCGATCGCGGTCGAGGACCCCCGCGGCGCGCAGGGCAAGCCCGAGATCACGCATGGCTATATCTACCAGCCGATCACCGACGAGAGCTTCTGGGCCGAGAAGGGCCGCGGCGCCTGGCTGCAGGACCAGCGGCTGCGCGTCTCGGCGCGCAAGGACATGGCCGACGCGCTGATCGCGACCGGCATCCCGTTCCTCGGCCATGGCAATTTCGCCGAGTGGAGCCGCATCTTCGGCGCGGTCGCGCCCGAGGTCGCCGGCATCCGCCGCTTCGGCTCGGCCGCGCTCGATCTCGCCTGGGTTGCGGCGGGCCGTTTCGACGGCTTCTGGGAGAGCAAGCTCAACGCCTGGGACATCGCCGCGGGCATCCTGATCGTCAGGGAAGCGGGCGGCTTCGTCACCGACTTTCGCGGGCAGGACAATGCGCTGGCCAAGGGCGAGGTGCTCGCCGCCAACGACCAGCTCCATTCCAAGCTGCACAAGCTGCTGGCGAATTCGCTGCGCTGACGCCTGACCGGGTGCTTGGGCTAGTCGGCGAACACTCGTGTCCGAAATTCGCCGAGCAACTTTGACCAGATATCCAGACTGTCGGCAAACAGCGCGCGCTCCATGCCGCCCGGAGCCATGTTGATGTCCATCTCGATGACCGGATCCCCCTCCTTGTCGATATAGGCACGGCCCCAGCGCTTGTCGCGATTCCACTCGTTCATCTTGGCGGCGTCCATCTTCGTCTTGCTGAAACCGGCGTAGAATTGCACGGACTGACGCCTTGCCCTTCGTGCAATCGTTGAAGAAGATGCTGAAATTGACTCCGCCCGCACCACTGCGGATCAGGGGGGCGTCGTCCCCCTTTGCGGGGACCAGTTCCGCGCGATACCCCTCGCTGCGCAGCAGCTCGGCGACCAGTTCCGGGTCGCTAGAGGTCATGATCTGCGCCCCGGCCGGCATCGTGCCGGCGATCGTCGCGGCGATTAGCGTCGCGAGTTTGAACTTCCCCATGAGCGCCCCAGTCCGGATTCGAACAAAGGGCGACCATAGTGCCCGGCACGCGCTTTGCCACCCCTCCAGTTGCGAGTGATTCTCAAGGGTTTCCGCCCTTGATGCCCCCCACCCATCGGCCTAAAGCGACCCCGAGATTCCGCAACCGCGAGAGCTGTCTTGGTCGACCTGTCAGAATATCTGCCGATCCTGCTGTTTCTGGGGGTCGCGCTGGTGCTGTCGAGCGCCTTCGTGTTCCTGCCGATGATCGCCGCGCGCTTCACCGGCACGCACCAGCCATACCCTGAGAAGCTCACCGAATATGAGTGCGGCTTCCCGGCGTTCGAGGATTCGCGCAGCCAGTTCGACGTGCGCTTCTACCTGGTGGCGATCCTCTTCATCATCTTCGACCTCGAAGCGGCGTTCCTCTACCCTTGGGCGGTCACCGTGTTCGAGCTCGGCTGGGCGGCGTGGATCTCGATGATGATCTTCATCGCCGAACTCGCGCTGGGCCTCGCCTATGCGTGGAAAGTCGGGGCGCTGGATTGGGAATGAGCGACGTGAACCAGACTTCTTCGATCCTGAACGCCCAAGGGCAACCGATGGCCGGACAGCCGATGGTGGCGCCCGACCAGACGTTCTTCAACGACCTCAACGGCGAGCTCGGCGACAAGGGCTTCCTTGTCACCTCGACCGAGGACCTGTTCCAGTGGGCGCGCACCGGATCGCTGTGGTGGATGACCTTCGGCCTCGCCTGCTGCGCGGTCGAGATGATCCACGTCAACATGCCGCGCTACGACATGGAGCGCTTCGGCGCCGCCCCGCGCGCTTCGCCGCGGCAGTCGGACGTGATGATCGTCGCGGGCACTTTGTGCAACAAGATGGCCCCGGCGCTGCGCCGCGTCTACGACCAGATGTCGGAGCCCAAATACGTCATCTCGATGGGCAGCTGCGCCAATGGCGGCGGCTATTACCACTATAGCTACAGCGTCGTGCGCGGCTGCGACCGCATCGTCCCGGTCGACATCTACGTCCCGGGCTGCCCGCCGACCGCCGAGGCGCTGCTCTACGGCGTGATGCAGCTCCAGCGGAAGATCCGCCGTTCGGGCACGGTGACGCGGTGAGGGCTCCCGCTCCGAAATATGCCGCCAATGACGGCGTGATCGCGGCTGCCCAGGCCGCGCTCGGCGACATGCTGGTCGAGGCGACCGATCTGGTTGGCGAGGTCAACCTGACCGTGAAGCGCGAGTCCCTGGTCGAGGCGATGATCGCGCTGCGCGACGGCGCGATGCTGCAGTACCAGGCGCTGATGGAGATCGCCGGGGTCGACTATCCTGCGCGGCCCGAGCGGTTCGACGTCTGCTACATGCTGCTGAGCTACACCCGCAACCACCGCATCCGCGTGCGCGTGACCACTGACGAGGTGAAGCCGGTGCCGACCGTCACCGGCATCTGGCCGGTCGCCGGCTGGCTCGAGCGCGAAGTCTACGACATGTACGGCGTGCTGTTCGAGGGTAACTCGGACCTGCGCCGCATCCTCACCGATTACGGCTTCCGCGGCCATCCGCAGCGCAAGGACTTCCCGCTCTCGGGCTATGTCGAGCTGCGCTATTCGGAAGAGGCCAAGCGCGTGGTGTACGAGCCGGTCCAGCTCGCGCAGGATTTCCGCAACTTCGACTTCATGAGCCCGTGGGAGGGCGCGCAGTACGTGCTACCGGGCGACGAGAAGGCGCCTCCGCCGCCCACTGCCGCCGCGCCCGCACCGCCGCCTCCCAAACCCGTCGCCGCGGTGCCCGAGGCGAAGGGTGCGCCCTCGCCGGTCACCGCCGATCAGGTGGTCAAGGCCGACGCTGCCGCCAAGCCGGTCAGGGCGCGCGTGCGCAAGCCCAAGACCAGCGACAGCCCCGCCGACACGGGCGCCGGCAAGGCCTCGCCCGAGGCCGGTGCCAAGCCCGCCGACCCCGATGTCGTGAAGAAGCCCCGCAAGCCCGCCAAGCCGCGCGCGAAGAAGGGGGAGGGTGAAGCATAATGGCCGAGTATCTCGACGAAATCGCCGGCCGCACCAGCGACAGCGACCCCACCGTCGGCGACACGGAGATCGCCAACTACACGATCAACTTCGGCCCGCAGCATCCGGCGGCGCACGGCGTGCTGCGCCTCGTCACCGAGCTCGACGGCGAGATCATCGAGCGCATCGATCCGCATGTCGGCCTGCTCCACCGCGGCACCGAGAAGCTGATCGAGTACAAGACCTATACCCAGGCGCTCCCCTATATGGACCGCCTCGACTATTGTTCGCCGCTGGCGATGGAGCACAGCTTCGTGCTCGCGGTCGAGAAGCTGCTCGACCTCGAAGTGCCGGTCCGCGCCCAGTATCTGCGCGTGTTCTTCGCTGAGCTGACGCGCATCTGCAATCACATGCTGAATCTCGGTTCGCACGTGATGGACGTCGGCGCGATGACGCCGAACCTGTGGATGTTCGAGATCCGCGAGGACTGTCTCAACTTCTTCGAGCGCATGTCCGGCGCGCGCATGCACCACAATTACCTGCGCCCCGGCGGCGTCCATCAGGATGTGCCGCTCAAGCTGCTCACCGACATCGCCGACTGGCTCGACACGCGCCTGCCGCGGCTGTTCGGCGATGCGATCAGCCTGGTCGCGGAGAACCGCATCTTCAAGCAGCGCAACGTCGACATCGCGATCGTCAATCGCGACGACGCGATCAAATGGGGCTTCTCCGGCCCGATGATCCGCGCCGCGGGCATCCCGTGGGACCTGCGCAAGTCGCAGCCTTATGACGTCTATGATCGCATGGATTTCGAGATCCCGGTCGGCACGCGCGGCGACTGCTACGACCGCTTCATGGTCCGCGTCGAGGAAGTCTATCAGTCCGCGCGCATCATGAAGCAGTGCCTCAACGAGATGCCCGGCGGGCCGATCGCCTCGCTCGACCGCAAGGTGGTGCCGCCCAAGCGCGCCGAGATGAAGAGCTCGATGGAAGCGCTGATCCACCACTTCAAGCTCTATACCGAGGGCTTCCACGTCCCCGCGGGCGAAGTCTATGTCGCGACCGAAAGCCCCAAGGGCGAGTTCGGCATCTACATGGTCAGCGACGGTTCCAATAAGCCGTACCGCTGCAAGATCCGCCCGACCGCGTTCAGCCACCTCCAGGCGATGGACTTCATGTCGCGCGGCCACATGCTGGCGGATATCACCGCCATTTTGGGCGCGATGGACATCGTGTTCGGGGAGTGCGACCGGTGATCGCGGTTCTGGGCCTCGCATTCGTCGTGGCTTTTGCGGCCGCGCAGGGGGCAGCGATCTTCGTGACGGCGTTCCTCGCCCTTCGTGTGCTGGGGATTGCGCATCGCGCCGTACGACTACCTGCAATGTTGATCTCCTATGCGGGATGGGTGGGTGCGACGGTCGTCGGCTATGCCGCTTTGGGCGGCGAGGGCGGCCTGATGGACGGCTTCGGCATGCTGCTGATGCTTTGCTTCACGGCGCTGATCAGCACCTCTGTCTATTCGGCGATCTGGACGGTTTCGCCCTTGTTCAATCGCGAGATCGTCAATGACTGAAGCTCCCACTCGCATCGCCACCGCGCATGAGATGATCGCGCGCTACAATGCGCAGGACGCCGACGCCTATGTCGAGCTGATGACCGACGATGCCTGCGAGGCGGGCTATCGCGGCGCGGTGCTGCGCGAGGGCAGGGAAGGCGTCCGTTCGGGCCTCGCGGCCATGTTCGCCCAGTTCCCGCAGAACCGCGCCGACATCCTCGCCAGCTACGAGCTGGGTGAGACGGTGCTGCTCCACGAAACGGTCTCGCGCGCGCCCGATGGCGAGCGGTTCGAGGTCATGTCCATCTACACCTTCAGCGGCGACAAGGTGAGCCGCGTGGAGTTCATCCGCTAATGGCCGACGCAAACGCAATCGAAGATACGCCGGAGCTCCGCGCACGCTGGGGCGGGTTCGCCTGGACGGCCGAGAACGCTGCCAAGGCCGCGACCATCCGCGCGCGCTATCCCGCCGGGCGGCAGCAGAGCTGCACCATCCCCTATCTCGACCTCGCCCAGCGTCAGGTCGGGGCTGAGACGGACACCCAGGGCTGGCTGCCGATCCCGGTGATCGAGTTCGTCGCAAAGGAACTGGACCTTGCAGTGATCCGCGTGCTCGAGGTCGCGACCTTCTACACGATGTTCAACCTGCACCCGGTGGGCAAATACCATGTGCAGGTGTGCGGCACGACGCCGTGCTGGCTGCGCGGGTCGGACGACGTGTTCTCGGCCTGCAAGAACCGCGGCATGGCCAAGGGCAAGACCACGCCCGACGGCCTGTTCACGCTGACCGAGGTCGAGTGCATGGGCAATTGCTCGTCGGCGCCGATGGTCCAGATCAACGACGACAATTACGAAGACCTCGACTACGACCGCACGGTCGCGATCCTCGATGCGCTGGCCAGCGGGCAGCAGCCCAAGACCGGCACGCAGGAGCCGGGCCGCCACACCGTCGAGCCGCTCGGCGGGCCGACTACGCTCAAGCAGATGGTTGATGCCAACCACGATTACCGGGGGAATGGTGATGCCTGAACCCGTCAAGAAGAGCCTGCCGGTCATCGGCATCATCTTCCTGTTGCTGGCACTCTTCAAGTTCCTGCAGGGGGACAATTGGGTCGTCTGGCTGATTCTTGCCGTCCTGTTTGGCGCCCTTCGCCTCCTTCCATCGAGCAAGTCTGGCGCCTCTGGTCCGGAGCACAAGGCATGAACAAGAACACGCTCATCACGATCCTCGCGATCATCGGCGGCATCGTCGTTCTCGGCTGGGTGCTCAAGCTCGCCGTCAAGCTGTTCGTGCCGCTGCTGCTGATCGGCATCGGCGTGGCCGTGTACCTCGCGGTCAAGGACAACAAGCGCATCGGGGGGCCGCGATGATCTCTCTTGCTTCTCCTTCCTTCCGTCATGCTGAACTTGTTTCAGCATCCATCGTGCAACAGGCGGCTCAGTCGCCTGCGGAGAAATGGACCCTGAAACAAGTTCAGGGTGACGGTGAATATGGCTTTAGCATCGGAGGCGGGCGTGCTCGCTGACAAGGATCGCATCTTCACCAACCTCTACGGCTACCAGCCGTGGACCCTCGACGCTGCCATCAAGCGCGGGGATTGGGACAATACCAAGAAGCTGCTCGAGATCGGCCAGGACGCGATCATCGAGCAGGTCAAGGCCTCGGGCCTGCGCGGCCGCGGCGGCGCGGGCTTCCCGACCGGCATGAAGTGGTCGTTCATGCCCAAGAACCCGACCCCCGAGCGTCCGAGCTTCCTGGTGATCAACGCCGACGAGTCCGAACCCGGCTCGTGCAAGGACCGCGAGATCATCCGCCACGATCCGCACAAGCTGCTCGAAGGCGCGCTGGTCGCGGGCTTCGCGATGCGCGCGCGCGCGGCCTATATCTACATCCGCGGCGAATATATCCGCGAAGCCGAGACGCTGTTCGCGGCGATCGAGGAGGCCTACGCCAAGGGCCTGCTCGGCAAGAATGCCTGCGGCTCGGGCTATGATTTCGACGTGTTCTGCCATCGCGGCGCGGGCGCCTACATCTGCGGCGAAGAGACCGCGATGATCGAGAGCCTGGAGGGCAAGAAGGGCCAGCCGCGGCTCAAGCCCCCGTTCCCGGCGGGCGCCGGCCTCTATGGCTGCCCGACCACGGTCAACAATGTCGAGAGCATCGCGGTCGTCCCCACGATCCTGCGCCGCTCGCCCGAATGGTTCGCGAGCTTCGGCGCGGAGAACAACCGCGGCACCAAGCTTTTCCAGATCAGCGGCCATGTCGAGAAGCCGTGCGTGGTCGAGGAAGCGATGAGCATCCCGTTCCGCGAGCTGATCGAGAAGCATTGCGGCGGCATCCGCGGCGGCTGGGACAATCTCCTCGCGGTGATCCCCGGCGGCTCCTCGGTGCCTTTGGTGCCGGCCGAGCAGATCATGGACTGCCCGATGGATTTCGACGGGCTCAAGGCGCTCGGTTCGGGCCTCGGCACCGCGGCGGTGATCGTGATGGACAAGTCCACCGACATCGTGAAGGCGATCAGCCGCATCTCCTACTTCTACAAGCATGAGAGCTGCGGCCAGTGCACCCCGTGCCGTGAAGGAACCGGCTGGATGTGGCGCGTGATGGAGCGGCTGCGCACCGGCGACGCCGACATCAGCGAGATCGACACGCTCTACAACGTCACCAAGCAGGTCGAGGGTCACACCATCTGCGCGCTCGGCGACGCGGCGGCCTGGCCGATCCAAGGCCTGATCAAGCATTTCCGTCCGGAGATCGAGCGCCGGATCACGGAGAAGCAGGGTGGCGGGCTCGGCACGATGCAGGAGGCGGCGGAATGATATTGAGTGCGCTTCTTCTGATGCTGGCTGTTCAGCAGGACCAGCAGCCGCCCTTGTCCAATGCCGACCCGAACCCGGGTCCCCGCAACGACCGGATTGAGGATCTCGACCAGCGCATGGCCCCGGCGCGCTCGACGCCCGAGGCGCTGCAGACCATTCAGCGCTTCGGCGCGTGCATCGCGGACGCCAGCACCGCCAAGGCGAAGGTCACGCTCGCCGGCGATTTCCGTACCCCGGCCTATCGCCGCGCGATCGACCAGCTGGTCGACGCCAACCGCCTCTGCCCGCAGTCGCGCGGCTGGTACCGCATGCGCGCGAGCCGGCTGCTGCTCGCCGGCGCGATCGCTGAGCGGCTGATCGAACGCGACGGGCGTCCGGTCAATGCCGAGCTCGCCAAGGCCGCAGCGAAGCCTGCTGCCTCGACCTATTCGCCGACCGACAGCGCTGCGATGTGCGTGGTGCGCTCGGTTCCCGACGACGTCGCCAAGCTGTTCGCCAGCGATGTCGCCAGCGATGGCGAGAAGGCGGCCGCGGGCGCGGTCCAGCCGGTGATGGCGCGCTGCCTCAACAACCCGCAGGTCCAGATTTCGACCGACGGCCTGCGCGCGATGCTGGCGACCGCCGCATTCCGCAGCATCAACGCAACGGCCGCAGTGGCCTCGAGAAACTGATATGCCCAAAGTAACCGTTGACGGGATCGAAGTCGAAGTCCCGCAGGGCGCCACCGTCCTGCAGGCGTGCGAGGCGGCGGGGAAGGAAATTCCCCGCTTCTGCTATCACGAACGGCTGTCGATCGCCGGCAACTGCCGCATGTGCCTGGTCGAGGTGAAGCCGGGGCCGCCCAAGCCGCAGGCGTCGTGCGCGCTGCCCGCCGCAGACAATCAGGAGATCCGCACCGACAGCGCGATGGTCAAGGCCGCGCGCGAGGGCGTGATGGAGTTCCTGCTGATCAACCACCCGCTCGACTGCCCGATCTGCGACCAGGGCGGCGAGTGCGACCTTCAGGACCAGTCGATCGCCTATGGGCGCGGGCACAGCCGCTACACCGAGAACAAGCGCGCGGTGACCGAGAAGTACATGGGTCCCATCGTCAAGACGGTGATGACCCGCTGCATCCAGTGCACCCGCTGCGTGCGCTTCGCCGAGGAAGTCGCCGGGGTCGAGGAAATCGGCGCGATCTATCGCGGCGAGAATATGCAGATCACCTCCTACCTCGAAAAGGCGGTCACGTCCGAGCTGTCGGGCAACGTCGTCGATCTCTGCCCGGTCGGCGCGCTGACTTCCAAGCCCTATGCGTTCGAGGCACGGCCGTGGGAGCTCAAGAAGACGCTCGCGATCGACGTAATGGACGCGGTCGGCACCAACATCCGCATCGACAGCCGCGGCCGCGGCGTGCTGCGCGCGCTGCCGCGGATCAACGAGGACGTGAACGAGGAATGGGCGCACGACAAGACGCGCCACCATGTCGACGGCCTCAGCTTCCGCCGCCTCGACAAGCCCTATGTCCGCCGCGACGGCAAGCTGGTCGAAGCGAGCTGGGACGAAGCGTTCGACGCGATCGCAGTCGCCGCCAAGGGGGCGGGGGACAAGGTCGCCGCGATCCATGGCGACCTGCTCGATTGCGAGACGATCTTCGCCGCCAAGGCGCTGGTCAAGTCGTTCGGCTCGGACCTGCTCGAAGGGCGCCAGACCGGCATGGCCTATGACGCGACCAGCATGGCGGCGGTCAACTTCAACACCACCATCGCGGGGGTCGAGGAGGCCGACATCGTCCTGCTCGTCGGCACCAATCTGCGCTGGGAAGCGCCGCTGGTGAACACGCGCGTGCGCAAGGCGATCAAGAAGGGCGCCAAGGTCTTCGCGATCGGCCCAGAGGTGGACCTGACCTACAAGGTCGAGTGGCTCGGCAACGATCTGTCGCTGCTCGGCAAGCTGCCCAAGGCCGCGGCCGACGCGTTCAAGGACGCACAGCGCCCGCTGGTCATCGTCGGCGGCGCCGCGCTCAAGAACGGGCACGGCGCGGCGCTGGCGCTGGCCAAGCAGCTCAACCTGGTGCGTGAGGGCTGGAACGGCTTCAACGTGCTGCACATGGCGGCGAGCCGCATGGGCGGCCTGATGCTCGGCTTCGCGATGAAGGGCGGCATCGCCGACATCGTCGCGGCGAGCCCCAAGCTGACCTTCTTCCTCGGCGCCGACGAGGTCGATTTCGCCAAGTTCGCCAACAGCTTCAACGTCTATATCGGCCATCATGGCGACAAGGGCGCGCATGCCGCGGACGTGATCCTGCCCGGCGCGACCTATGCCGAGAAGGCGGGCACCTATGTCAACCTCGAGGGCCGCGTGCAGCGCGGCGACAAGGCCGTGTTCGCGCCGGGCGACGCGCGCGAGGACTGGACGATCCTGCGCGCGCTGTCGGAGAAGCTCGGCAAGACGTTGCCGTTCGACAGCTTCGAGCAGCTCCGCGCGCAGATGTTCGCTGACACCCCGGCGCTGGCGCAGGAAGGCCTCGCGTCGTTCGACTGGAATCCCCCGGCGCTCGACGCCAAGGCCGAGGGCGAGGTCGCCTATCCGATCGCCGACTTCTACCTCACCAACGCCATCTGCCGCGCCTCGCCGACGATGCAGCGTTGCTCGGCCGAACTGATTCACGGCCAGGATTTCGCGGAGGCGGCGGAGTGATCGGCTATGTGGGACGAAATCGTAGCTGGCCTGACTACAGGCCTTGCACCGGATCGAAATTCGCCGCGGTGGTACAGCTGGGGATGCCTGTTCGTGATCCTGACAACGTCGGTCCTGGTGGCGATCTGGGTGATAGCCGGTTGAGTGGAGCGCATAGGTAAATGACCGCCTTCTTCCAGAACATCGTCGGCCTGCCCTTCGAATGGGCGTGGTTCGTTGCGACGATCGCGGGCATCCTGCTGATCGCGCTGCCGCTGATGCTGGCGGTGGCGATGATCATCTATGCCGACCGCAAGATCTGGGCGGCGATGGCGCTGCGCCGCGGTCCCAATGTGGTCGGCCCGCTCGGTCTGCTCCAGTCCTTCGCGGACGGCCTCAAGGTCTTCCTGCAGGAAACCATCATCCCGTCGAGCGCCAACAAGGGCCTGTTCCTGCTGGCGCCGATAATCACGTTTACGGTAGCATTGATCGTGTGGGCGGTGGTGCCGTTCCAGGCGGGCGTGGTGCTGTCGAACATCAATGTCGGCCTGCTCTACATCCTCGCCGCCTCGTCGCTCGGCGTCTACGGCATCATCCTCGCGGGCTGGGCGTCGAACTCCAAATACCCCTTCTACTCGGCGATCCGCGCCGCGGCGCAGATGGTGAGCTACGAAGTCTCGATCGGCTTCGTGCTGATCGCGGTGGTGCTGTGGGCGGGGACGTTCAACCTCTCGGGCATCGTCGAGGGGCAGAAGGGCCATATCCTCGGCATCGTCAACGGCTATGGCTTCAACCCGCTGCTGTTCCCGATGGCGGTGGTGTTCCTGATCTCCTCGCTCGCCGAGACCCAGCGCGCGCCGTTCGACCTGACCGAGGCGGAGAGCGAGCTCGTCGCGGGCTATCAGACCGAATATTCGTCGATGGCCTTCGCGCTCTACTGGCTCGGCGAGTACGCCAACGTCATCCTGATGTGCACGCTCAACGCGACCCTGTTCTGGGGCGGCTATCTCCCGCCGCTGGACCTGCCGTTCCTGTACTGGGTGCCGGGCATCATCTGGCTGTTCGCCAAGATCCTGTTCTTCTTCTTCGTGTTCAGCTGGGTGAAGGCCACGGTCCCGCGCTACCGCTACGACCAGCTGATGCGGCTGGGCTGGAAGATATTCCTGCCGCTGTCGCTGATCTTCGTGTTCCTGATCTCGGGCTGGCTGATGGTTCAGCGGGTGGGGCTGTGAGCGCCTTGCTTGCATCCGTCGCGCTTGCCTCCGCCGCGTTCTCGGCGACCTACGATTGCGTGCTGGAAGCCCCGAAAGCGCTCAATCAGGATGGCGCGCAAGTCTCGCTGAATGCGATTCAGTTTCCGGGTGTGGCCGAAGGGGCTTGGAAGTTTCGTATCAATGTGACGCGGAACGAGAAGGGGGTGAACGGTGACATAATCTGGCCGGGCAACCCGATACAGATCGCTGGGAAGTTTCCGGGCTTACCGACGGCGGATGGTTCGATCGCGTTGACGGCGTACTCGATGGGACCGTGCACGTTCACGGAATCGGGATGTATGTCGGTGGTAAGCCTGGTCGATTTCGGAGACGGCACTGCGAAAGTGATCGTCATGCCGACCGCGCTGGCTACCGACAGCGAAAAGAAAACCCGCGAACCATTCGTCGTTGTGATCGAAGGCAAGTGCACCCGAATTGGAAGTCCGAAATGAGCGTCGCCCAACTCGTCCGTTCGTTCACCCTGTGGGAGTTCGTGAAGGCGCATGCCCTCACGCTCAGGTATTTCTTCAAGCCCAAGGCGACGATCAACTACCCCTACGAGAAGAACCCGCTCTCGCCCCGCTTCCGCGGCGAGCATGCGCTGCGCCGCTATCCGAACGGCGAGGAGCGCTGCATCGCATGCAAGCTGTGCGAGGCGATCTGCCCGGCGCTGGCGATCACGATCGAGGCCGAGCCGCGCGAGGACGGCAGCCGCCGCACCACGCGCTACGACATCGACATGACCAAGTGCATCTATTGCGGCCTGTGCGCCGAGGCGTGCCCGGTCGATGCCATCGTCGAGGGGCCGAATTTCGAGTTCGCGACCGAAACCCGCGAGGAGCTGATCTACCACAAGGACAAGCTGCTCGCGAACGGCGACCGTTGGGAGCGCGCGATCGCCGCGAACCTTGCCGCCGATGCACCGTACCGGTAAGCGCGCGGCACCAAAGGGGCACATGATTCCGTGATCCAAGCAATCGCCTTCTACCTGTTCGCCGCGGTGGTGATCCTCTCCGCCGCGATGACGATCACCGCGCGCAACCCGGTGCATTCGGTGCTGTGGCTGATCCTGGCGTTCTTCAACGCCGCGGGGCTGATGGTCATCGCCGGGGCCGAGTTCATCGCGATGCTGCTGGTCATCGTCTATGTCGGCGCGGTCGCGGTGCTGTTCCTGTTCGTCGTGATGATGCTCGACATCGACTTCGCCGAGCTGCGCGCCGGGTTCGTGCGCTACGCGATGTTCGGTCTCGCGCTCGCGATCGTGCTGCTCGCCGAAGTGGTGATCGGCGTTGGCGCGTGGAGTGCGGGTGGCGTCGATCTCGCCAACCGCATCGCGCCCACCGACGCGGACACCGCGCTCGGCCAGGTGCCCAACATCAAGGCGATGGGGCTGCTGCTCTACAGCCGCTATCTCTATGTGTTCGAGGCCGCCGGCTTCGTCCTGCTCGTCGCGATGATCGGTGCGATCGTCCTCACGCATCGCAAGCGCGGCGGGGTGATGCAGCAGAACGTGTCGCGCCAGGTCAACCGGCGCCAGAAGGACGCGACCCGCAACGTCAATCAGCCCGTGGGGCAGGGGGTGGAGCTGTGATCGGCCTGACTCATTATCTCGTCGTCAGCGCGATCCTGTTCACCATGGGCGTGCTCGGCATCTTCCTCAATCGCAAGAACCTGATCGTCATCCTGATGGCGATCGAGCTGATCCTGCTGTCGGTGAACTTGAACCTCGTGGCGTTCAGCGCCGCGCTGGGCGACCTGGTCGGCCAGATCTTCGCGATGTTCGTGCTGACCGTCGCTGCGGGTGAGGCCGCGATCGGGCTCGCCATCCTCGTCATCTACTTCCGCGGCCGCGGCACGATCTCGGTCGACGACGTCAATCGGATGAAGGGCTGATGTCTTCGATCCATTTCATCGTGTTCCTGCCGCTGCTCGCGGCAGCCGTCGCCGGCTTCAGCAACCGCGCGTTCGGCACGGTCTTCCCGAAGATCGTGACCACCGGCGCACTGTTCGTCTCGGCGGCGCTCAGCTGGCCGATCTTCCTCGCCTATATGGCCGGCACTGCCGAGCCGCATGTCGCGCAGGTCTTCACCTGGATGCGCTCGGGCGACCTCGATGTCAGCTGGGGCCTGCGCGTCGATAGCCTGACGGCGGTGATGCTGGTGGTGGTGACGAGCGTGTCGAGCCTCGTCCACCTCTACAGCTGGGGATACATGGACGAAGACCCGGACCAGCCGCGCTTCTTCGCCTATCTCTCGCTGTTCACCTTCGCGATGCTGATGCTGGTGACCGCGGACAACCTGCTCCAGATGTTCTTCGGCTGGGAAGGCGTGGGTCTCGCCAGCTACCTGCTGATCGGCTTCTGGTTCAAGAAACCCAGCGCCAACGCCGCCGCGATCAAGGCGTTCGTGGTCAACCGCGTCGGCGATTTGGGCTTCATGCTCGGCATCTTCGGTGTGTTCCTGGTGTTCGGTACCATTTCGATCCCCGAAATCCTGAAGGCCGCGCCGGACATGGCCGGATCGACGATCGGCTTCCTCGGCTATCGCGTCGACACGCTGACGATCCTCTGCCTGCTGCTGTTCATCGGCGCGATGGGCAAGTCGGCGCAGCTTGGCCTGCACACCTGGTTGCCCGACGCGATGGAGGGCCCGACCCCGGTGTCGGCGCTGATCCATGCCGCGACGATGGTCACCGCCGGCGTGTTCATGGTGTGCCGCCTGTCGCCCTTGTTCGAGCAGGCGCCGATCGCGCTCGGCTTCGTCACCTTCATCGGTGCCGCGACCTGCCTGTTCGCCGCGACCGTCGGCACGACGCAGACCGACATCAAGCGGGTGATCGCCTATTCGACCTGTTCGCAGCTCGGCTATATGTTCTTCGCCGCGGGCGTCGGCATGTACGGCGCGGCGATGTTCCATCTGTTCACCCACGCCTTCTTCAAGGCGCTGCTGTTCCTGGGTGCCGGCTCGGTCATCCACGCGATGCACCACGAGCAGGACATGCGCTATTATGGTGGCCTGCGTAAGCACATCCCGATCACCTTCTGGACGATGATGGCGGGCACGCTCGCGATCACCGGCGTCGGCATCTACTGGCTGCATGCTGGCTTTGCCGGCTTCCACTCGAAGGACGCGATCCTCGAGGCGGCCTATGCCTCGGGCGGCGGCGGGATCGCGGCGTTCTGGACCGGCGTGTTCGCCGCCTTGCTCACCAGCTTCTACAGCTGGCGCCTGATGTTCCTGACCTTCTGGGGCAAGCCGCGCTGGACTCAGTCGGAGCATATCCAGCACGCGCTGCACCATCCGCACGAGCATGACGAGCCGAGCCATGAGGACGGCCATGGCGATCACGCTCCGACCCATGCGCACGCCGACCACGGCGACGGCAAGACCGCTGATGGAACTGGCGGCTACCACCCGCACGAGAGCCCGCTCTCGATGATGATCCCGCTGCTGCTGCTCGCGGTCGGCGCGGTGTTCGCGGGCTTCGCGTTCAACCATTATTTCATCCAGCCCGAGAGCGGCGCGATCTTCTGGAAGGGTGCCGTCGCATTCGACGAGCATCTCGCGCACGCGATGCACGAGGTGCCGTTATGGGTGAAGCTCTCGGCGACGATCGTGATGCTGCTCGGCCTCGCGACCGCCTGGGTGGCCTATATCTGGAAGCCGGATATCCCGGCGCGGTTCACCGGCACCTTCCGCCTGCTGTACCGCTTCCTGCTCAACAAATGGTATTTCGACGAGCTCTACGAAATGCTCTTCGTCAAGCCCGCTTTCTGGTTCGGCCGCCTCTTCTGGAAGAAGGGCGACGAGGGCACGATCGACCGCTTCGGCCCCAACGGCTCGGCCGCGGTGGTCAAGCTCGGCAGCGTGCTGACCGGCAAGCTCCAGTCGGGATATGTCTATAGCTATGCGTTCGTCATGCTGATCGGCCTGACCGCAGCCGTTACCTGGGTGATCGCGCGATGAGCGGCATTCTCTCCCTCATGCTCATCGTGCCGCTCGCCGCGGCGCTGGTCTGCCTGTTCGTCAATGCGAACCAGGCGCGCTGGATCGCGCTCGGCGCGACGCTAGTCGACCTTGCGCTCGGCGGCGTGCTGTGGGCCAATTTCGAGATCGGCGGGCCGCAATGGCAGTTCGTCGAGAGCGTGCCGCTGTTCGGCCGCTTCGCCTGGGCGCTCGGCATCGACGGCTTCGCGCTGCTGCTGATCCTGCTCTCGGTGTTCCTGATGCCGATCTGTATCGGCGCCAGCTGGGAAGCGATCACCGATCGCGTGCAGGAATATATGGCGGCGTTCCTGATCACCGAGGTGCTGATGATCGGCACCTTCGCGGCGCAGGACATCTTCCTGTTCTACGTGTTCTTCGAGGCCGGCCTGATCCCGATGTTCCTGATCATCGGCATCTGGGGCGGGGCGAACCGCATCTACGCGTCGTACAAATTCTTCCTCTACACGCTGCTCGGCTCGGTGCTGATGCTGATCGCGATGATGTACATGACCATCACCGCGGGTACGACCTACATCCCCGACCTGATGGCGTACGACTTCCCGCCGCACGTCCAGACCTGGCTGTGGCTGGCCTTCTTCGCCTCGTTCGCGGTCAAGATGCCGATGTGGCCGGTCCACACCTGGCTGCCCGACGCGCACGTCCAGGCACCGACCGCGGGTTCGGTGATCCTGGCGGGCGTGCTGCTGAAGCTCGGCGGCTACGGCTTCCTGCGCTTCAGCCTGCCGATGTTCCCGGAGGCGTCGGCGCAGCTGATCTGGCTGATCTTCGGCCTGTCGTGCGTCGCGGTGGTGGTCACCAGCCTGATCGCGCTCGTCCAGAATGACATGAAGAAGCTGATCGCCTATTCGTCGGTCGCGCACATGGCGATCGTCACGATCGGCCTGTTCACCTTCAACCGCCAGGGGATCGAAGGCGCGATGATGGTGATGCTGGGCCATGGCCTGGTGTCGGGCGCGCTCTTCCTGTGCGTCGGCATCATCTACGATCGCCTGCACACGCGCGAGATCGACCGCTATGGCGGCCTCGCGATCAACATGCCCAAATACGCCGTGCTGTTCATGCTGTTCACCATGGCCTCGGTCGGTTTGCCGGGCACCAGCAACTTCGTCGGCGAGTTCCTGGCGCTCACGGGTGCCTACAAGGTCTCGACCTGGGTCACGCTGATCGCCACCACCGGCATCATCCTCGGTGCCGCCTACATGCTGTACCTTTATCGCCGTGTGGTGTTCGGCGACCTCGTCAAGGACGACGTCAAGGCGATGCCCGACCTCAACAAGCGCGAGATGGCGCTGCTCGCCCCGATCGCCGCCGCGGTGCTGTGGATGGGCGTCTATCCCGAGAGCTTCCTCGCCCCGATGCGCAACGACGTCGCGACGCTGCTCGCGCGGATCGAGCGCGCCAAGCCGGCAGGCGACAGCCTGCCCACGCCGGGCAACCCGGTCGCGCCCGTGGCCCATGCCGAAGAACATAAATCCGCCGAGCCCAAGACTGCCGAACATGGAGCGGCGCACTGATGGACTACGCCGCACAACTCTCGATGGTTCTGCCCGAGATCGTCCTCTCGGCCGGCGGGCTCGCGCTGCTGATGGTCGCCGCCTGGGGCGGCCAGGCGGTGTCTCGCGCAGTGAGCTGGGTCTCGGTCGTGGTGCTGGTCGGCGCCGGTATCGCACTGCTCGGTCCGGCCTCGGCCGGCGGCACGGCGTTCGACGGCCTCTATCGCGCCGACTTGTTCGCCGCCTTTGCCAAGGTGCTGATCTTCGCCGCCGCCGCGGTTTCGATCATCATCGCCCCGCGCTTCTTCGCGCGCACCAGCGGTGAGGATCTGCGTCCCGAATATCCAGTCCTGATCCTCTTCTCCGCCGCGGGCATGGGGATGATGGTCTCGGCGGCCGACCTGCTCACCCTCTATGTCGGCCTCGAGCTGCAGAGCCTCGCGGCGTACGTCCTCGCCAGCTTCATGCGCCGCGACGTGCGCTCGGCCGAAGCAGGCCTGAAGTACTTCATCCTCGGCTCGCTCGCTTCCGGCATCCTGCTCTACGGCATCAGCCTGGTCTACGGCTTCAGCGGCACCACGATCTTCGCCGACATCGCCACCGCCTATGCGGGCGCGGCCGGCAGCACCAGGATCGGCTTGCTGTTCGGCCTCGTCTTCGTCTTCGCTGGCCTCGCCTTCAAGATGTCGGCGGTTCCGTTCCACATGTGGACGCCCGACGTGTACGAGGGCGCGCCGACCCCGGTGACCACCTTCTTCGCCTCGGCGCCCAAGGTCGCCGCGGTCGCGCTCGCGGTGCGCGTCGCGATCGAGGCGATGGGGCCGGTCACCAGCGACTGGCGCCAGATCGTCGTCTTCGCCGCGCTCGCCTCGATCGTGCTCGGCGCGGTCGCCGCGATCGGGCAGAGCAACATCAAGCGCCTGCTCGCCTATTCGTCGATCAACAATGTCGGCTTCGCGCTGATCGGCCTCGCCGCGGGCACGGCCGAGGGCGTGGCCGGCGTGCTCACCTATATGACGATCTATATCGTCATGACGCTGGGCAGCTTCCTCGTCGTGCTGCAGATGCGCGATACCGAGGGCCAGCCGGTCGAGACGATCGCCAGCCTCTCGGGCCTGTCGCGCACCCGGCCCGCGCTTGCAGCGGCGCTGGCGATGTTCATGTTCAGCCTCGCGGGCATCCCGCCGCTGTTCGGCTTCTGGGCCAAGTTCGCGGTGTTCGAGGCGGCGGTGAAGGCCGGGCTGTTCCCGCTGGCGGCGATCGGCATCGCGGCGTCGGTGATCGGCGCTTACTATTATCTCAAGATCGTCAAGACGATGTACTTCGACGCGCCCGCACCCGAATTCGGGCGTGAGAGCAGCCCGGTCGAGGGCGGCCTGATCGCCGCCGCGGCGCTGTTCGTGTCGCCGCTCGGCTATCTGCTGATCCCGGCGCTCGGCGCCTGGTCGCTCGCCGCCGCACGGACGCTATTCTGACCGGCAATATCCGCACGGTCGAGGAGACCGGCTCGACCAATGCCGACATGCTCGCGCTCGCCACGGCGGGGGCCAGCGAGGGCAGCTGGCTGCGCGCCGAGCGCCAGACCGGCGGCAAGGGCCGGCAGGGCAGGGCGTGGGACTCGCCGCCGGGCAATCTCTACGCCAGCACGCTCGTCCGCCTGCGCCCCGCCGATCCGCCCGCCGCGACGCTGGCGCTGGTCGCCGCTGTGGCGCTGGAGGA
The DNA here is from genome assembly GCF_026107375.2 of Sphingomonas sp. BT-65. Classification (NCBI taxonomy): domain Bacteria; kingdom Pseudomonadati; phylum Pseudomonadota; class Alphaproteobacteria; order Sphingomonadales; family Sphingomonadaceae; genus Sphingomonas; species Sphingomonas sp. BT-65. The sequence continues at coordinate 1,101,564 of NZ_JAPCIA010000001.1, read as the reverse complement.
GGCGGTGCGCGTCTTCCGCGCCGCCGGCGCCACGATCAAATGGCCCAACGACCTGCTGGTCGACGGTGCCAAGCTCTCCGGCATCCTGCTCGAACGCGCCGAGGACGCGATCGTGATCGGCATCGGCGTCAACCTTGCCCATCACCCCGATCTTCCGGATCGTCCGACGACCAGCCTCGCAGCTCACGCCGCCCCCACCGACCCCGCCACTTTCCTCGACGTGCTGGCCGAGACGTTTGCCCGCTGGCTAGCGCGCTGGCGACAGGAGGGCCTCGACCCCGTCCGTCAGCGCTGGCTCGACCGCGCCCACGCCCCCGGCACCGCGCTCACCGCGCGCCTGCCCGACGGCGAGGCGATCGAGGGCCTGTTCGACGGCCTCACCAGCGACGGCGCACTCATCCTGCGCTTGGCGAGCGGTGCACGGCGTGTCATTCACGCCGGCGACGTGTTCCTGATCTGAGGGGGTCCGCATGCTGCTCGCCATCGATGCCGGCAACACCAATGTCGTCTTCGCGCTCGTTGAGGGCCGCGAGATCCGTGCGCGCTGGCGCATCGCCACCGATCCGCGCCGCACTGCCGACGAATATGCCGTGTGGCTCAGCCAGCTCCTCAGTCTCGAAGGCTATGACCGCAGCGCGGTGACCGGCGTGATCATCGGCACCGTCGTCCCGCGCGCGCTCCACAATCTCGAGGTGCTCGCGCAGAAATATTTCGGCGCCGATCCGCTGATCGCCGGCGCCGACGGCTGGCCGATCGCGCTCGATGTCGAGGAGCCGGACAGCGTCGGCGCCGACCGCGCGCTCAACATCATCGCCGCGCACGACAAGCATCCGGGCGATCTCATCATCATCGACTTCGGCACCGCCGCCACCTTCGACGTCGCCGACTATACCGGCGCCTACAAGGGCGGGATCATCGCCCCGGGCATCAACCTGTCGCTCGACGCGCTGGTCACCGCCGCCGCCAAGCTGCCGCGCATCGCGATCGAGGCGCCCAAGGGCAATCTCTCGGTGATCGGCCGCAACACCGTCGACCAGATGCACATCGGCATCTATTGGGGCTATATCGCGATGATCGAAGGGCTGGTCGCGCGGATGAAGGCGGAGATCGGCCGCCCGGTCAAGGTGATCGCGACCGGCGGGCTCTCGGTGCTGTTCGAGAAGCACACCGACGCGTTCGACGTGATCGAGCCTGACCTGACCATCCAGGGGCTGGCGATGCTGTGGGAGCAGCAGAGCGGCAAGCGCCGTCCCAACTGACGTCCCGACCAACGAAGGATCAACGTGACCCCCGGCAACGAACTTCTCTTCCTCGCGCTCGGCGGCTCCGGCGAGATCGGCATGAACGTCAATCTTTATGGCTGCCGCGGCAAGTGGATCATGGTCGATTGCGGGGTGATCTTCGGCAATCCCGACTATCCCGGCATCGACCTCATGCTGCCCGACCTCCAGTTCATCGAGGAGCGGCTCGACGATCTGCTCGGCATCGTGCTGACGCACGGGCATGAGGATCATATCGGCGCTTTGCCCTATCTCGCGCTCGACCTCGGCGTGCCGCTCTACGCCACGCCGTTCACCGCGGGCCTGATCCACGGCAAGCTCGACGAGGAGGGCATCGCCGACCGCGTCGAATTGAACGTGGTGCGTGAGGAGGAGAATTTCGAGCTCGGCCCGTTTGGCATCCGCTACGTCCCGCTCGCCCACTCGATCCCCGAGGGCAACGCGGTCCTCATCGACACCCCCTATGGCCGCGTGTTCCACACCGGTGACTGGAAGATCGACGACACGCCCGTCATGGGCTCCGCCTCGACCGCCGAGGAGCTGACTGAGATCGGCGACGGCGGCGTGCTCGCGCTGGTCTGCGATTCCACCAACGTGTTCAATCCGGAGGCATCGGGCTCGGAGCAGGAGGTGCGCGAGGGCCTCGACCGGGTGATCGCCGGCGCCAAGGGCCGCGTGCTCGTCACCACCTTCGCCTCCAATGCCGCGCGGCTCCAGACGCTGGGCGAGGCCGCGCGCGACACCGGCCGCGCGATGTGCGTCGCCGGGCGTTCACTCGACCGCATCCTGCGCGTCGCCAAGGCGACCGGCTATCTGCGCAGCTTCCCCGAGACCGTCGATTTCGAGACCGCGATGTCGCTCCCGCGCGACAAGGTGATGATCGTCGCCACCGGCGGCCAGGGCGAACCGCGCGCCGCGCTCGCCCGCATCGCCGAGGGCAATCACCCGCTCAAGCTCGATCAGGGCGACCGCGTCATCTTCTCGTCCAAGCAGATCCCGGGCAACGAGATCGCGATCGGCCGCATCATGAACGCGCTCGCCGAGAAGGGCGTCGAGATGGTCACCGACCGCCAGGCCTTCGTCCATGTCTCGGGCCATCCCGGCCGCCCCGAGCTCGCCGAGATGTACCACTGGATCCGCCCCGAGATCCTCGTTCCCGTGCATGGCGAGATGCGCCACATGGCCGAACAGGCGCGCTTCGGGCTCGAACAGGGCATCGCCCGCGCCGTGGTCCAGCAGAATGGCGAGATCGTCCGCCTCGCGCCCAAGGGCCCCGAGAAGCTCGGCCATGCGCCCGCCGGCCGCCTCGTGCTCGATGGGGACGTGATCCTCCCCGCCGACGGCTCCACCATGAACGAGCGCCGCAAACTCGGCCTCTACGGCCAGATGTCGGTCGCGGTTGCGCTTCGCAAGGACGGCAGCATCGCGGGCGAGCCCGAGGTGCGCATCCAGGGTGTGCCCGTCGAGGAAGATCGCGAGCCCTTCCTTGAGGAAGCTTGCGAAGCCGCCGCCAAGGCAGCCGCAGCGGCTGGGCGCGACCGCGAGAAACTGCGCGAGGCCGTGCGCCTCGCCACCCGCCGCGTCGCGGTCAAATGGACCGGCAAGAAGCCGGTCGTCGATGTTCTGCTGATCGAGGTCTGAGCAAATGAGTTGGCCGAGCGCGCTGGCGATCTATTTCCTGTTCTGGTTCCTGGCGCTGTTCCTGGTGCTGCCCTTCTCCGCGCGCACCAGCGTCGAGGCGGGCGAGCCGCTGATCCCCGGCCAGGCCGAAAGCGCGCCGCGCGCCTTCCCCGCGGGCCGGATCGCGCTGCGCACCACCGCGCTCTCCGCGTTGCTCTTCGCGCTCTACTATCTCAACTATGTCTACGGCTGGATCACCGCCGACATGCTCGATTACTGGAACTGATTGGGCGTGGTCTGAGTCATCGGCTGGCCGGCCTTGTACTTGCGGTTATCTTCCTGCGCCTTCTGGTAGGCGCGCTCCTCGTCCATCTTCTTGAAGCTCTCGGCGGCCTTGTCCATCGACTCCAGCGCCTCGCCCTGGATCTTGTTCATGTTGGTCATGATATAGGCCGACATCGCCTCGGAGATTTTGGCGGTGTCGAACGGCCGCTTGTCGAGCCGCGAATCGATCTGCTCGTTCATCGAGACGCGGCCGATCACCTTGTACTGATCGGCGCCCTTGATCGCGAAGCCCTTGCCCAGGGCCTTGTCCGCATCGTCCGACATCTCGAAGCTGGTCTGCACACGGGTCTTGCCTTCGCCCGCCGGCAGAATGTTCACCGTGTACTTGGCGACCTGCATTCCGTTGGCGTGGAAATACCAGATCATCGACTTTTCGGGCTCGCCGCCGCGAGTCACCGCGCCGCCGCGCTGGTTGTAGACCATCTTGTCGAACAGCGAGGGCAGCGGCGTCGATTCGACCACGCGATAGACTTCGAGCGCCGGCCGGTCATAGGTCTCGCCGGTCTTGAGCGGTCCATGGAAATAGGCGCCCGCCGCCAGCGCCACGGCCGCGCCGCCGAACATGATTTCCTTCATCGCTTGCCCCCGATGGTTGCCGAGGCGGGGATAGCGGAATCAGGTCAATCCGCTGCCAACGCCTATCCCTAATGCGCGATTAGGAAATCAGCCGAGCGCCAGCGCGAAGAAGCGGTTGAACGCGGTCGCCTTATAATCGGCGAAGGGAGGGCAGGGGACGAAGCCGTGCCGCGCGTAGAGCGTATGCGCCGCATCGAATGCCGGGCCGGTGCCGGTCTCGAGCTTGAGCGCGGCGTAACCCCGCTCGCGCGCCAGAGCGATGATGTGGCGCAGCACCGCGGTGCCCACGCCGCGCCCCAGCGCCGTCCCGGCGGTGCGCATCGACTTGATCTCGCCGGTCGCCTGATCGAGGTGCTTCACCGCGCCGACGCCCAGCAGCGCCTCGCCCTCCCACGCCGAGAGGAACGTGATGTCGGGCGTCTTGAGTCCCGACAGGTCGAGGAAATGGCAGGTCCCCGGCGGCGAGTTGGCCAGCATCCCGCCGGCATGCACTTCGAGCAGCGCGATCACCTGTGGGTCGTCGAGGCCGCCCTCGCGGATTTCAAAGCGCGTCCGGCTCACGCTAGCCGTTGACGTTCGAGCCGGCGCAGGTGATCCACGATATCCCGCTTGTTCATTGTCGCCAGCTCGCCCTGACCAAGGATTGCTCCTGCGATGAAATTTCCGTCCTCGATCTGCTCACTGAGTTTGGAGGCGCGGATAATTGCATCCCACCGCAGTACCAACGACTTCACCAAATCCGGCGGAGCGACGGTGGAACTTGTCTGCCGTCGATGCATGGGTTTCGATTTGGCGTAGTAAACAGGCTCGCTTCCCTTCTCGATGCGAACCGCTAAAATCGTAACGCCATCTATGGTCACATACTCGGCATTGTATGTGGGCGCCGGCTGTACCGACTGCGCAATTCCTTCGAGACGTTTGAGAGAGGTTCTGGAGGTGGCGTCCTGTGCACCCAGTCCCATTATCTTACCGTCGTCGGCTACGCCGATGAATAGATAGCCCCCGTCTGAGGTGCTGAATGCTGCAATCTCAGTGGCAAGATCGTCTGCGGTTTTCGGAATCGCGGATTTGAATTCGACAATCTGCGACTCTCCTCCGGAGATCAGGTCCTTGAGATGCTCAATGTCCAACTCGTCACACCTCGTCGATGAAACCGGCCAGCGTGTCGAGACAGGCGTGTGCCAGCGCCTTGCACCGCTCGGGTGACCAGCCGAACTCGGGATCGGGGCTCGGGTCATGGTCCTTGAACGGCATCTCCAGCGTCATCGACACCGCGCCGAAGCGCTCGGCGAGCTGGTTGGTCGACATCGACAGATTGGCCTGGCCCGGCGCGGACTTCTCATAGCCCTTTTCGAGCTGGAACAACGGCGTCGCCGCCGCCAGCCGCCGGCCATATTCGTAGAATTTGCCGCCCAGCGCATCGGTCCACGACGGAATCCCCTCGAACCCCGCCAGGAAGTTGGCCGGGATCGCCTCGTCGCCATGCACGTCCATCGCGAAGTCGACCCCGGTCGCGTCCATCGCCCCGCGCACCAGGAACACCTCGGGGCTCTTCTCCAGGCTCGGCGAATGCCATTCGCGGTTGAGGTTCACCCCCGCCGCATTGGTGCGCAGATGCCCGCGGAAGCTGCCGTCGGGGTTCATGTTGGGGACGATGTGCAGCGTCGCCTTGGCCCGCAGCGCCGTGGCAGCCGCGTCATCGGAATCGGTCAGCTTCTCCAGCGCGCCTTCCATCCACCATTCGGCCATCGATTCGCCGGGGTGCTGGCGCGCATAGAGCCACACCTGCTTCGGTCCCTCGCCCACCGTCAGCAGGTCGAGCGCGCGCCCGTCGAGCGTCTGGCCAAGCTCGCGATGCGTCACCCCGGGCTTGCCCGCCATCCGCGCGATCAGGTCGGCGTGGCGCTCCATCGAATAGGGCGCGAAATAGGCGAACCACGCGACATCGCCCTCGAAGTTGTGCGAGAAGCTGAACACCCCGTCGGCATAGTTCCCGTCGGTCAGCCGCCACGCCGCGCGGTCGGTGCTCACCCGCGCGCGGTAGCCCGGCCAGCCGAACGCATAGGCCGCGCTGCCCGCATTGACGATGCGGAAGGTCAGCTTCCGCCCGCGCACGCCCGCGACGCGAAAGTGGAACCACTGGTAGAAGTCGGACAGGTGGTCCGTAACGATCTCGAGATCGACGGTGTCGCCTTCGATCTTGATGAGGCGGATGTTGCCGCTGTCGAACGCAGCGTTGATGTGGATGCTCATTTCACCGTGATAGTGATGCCCGACTGCCCCGGAAAGCCCTTGAACAACGCTGCGGCCAGTCGTCCTGCGCCATCCGCCGGCTGCGAGCCGGGCGCGCCGCCCAGCGTCTCGGTGATCGCGCGGCCTTCCCAGATCACGGTGTTGTCGCCATGGCGGCGCAGCTGCACCGCCAGCTCGGCGCCATAGACGGTGCGCGTCTTGCTCCCGATGCCGAAGCTCGCGCCGCCGCCGACGCCGACATTGCCGCCGAAGCTCCCGCCGCCCAGCCCGATCGTCACCGGCGGACGCGTGCGCACCTGGCCGCGGTCGGTGCGCACGAAGTCGACCGTCGCGATATAGTCCGCACGCGCTCCGGCCGCGGCGGGGCTGAACCCCATCCGTCCCAGCTCGGCGCCGACCGCATCGGCATAGAGCTGGAATTCGGGCCCCGCTGCATTGTCCTTGGGCTGGATCGCCACCGCGCCCGCGGGGATCGGCTGCGAGAGGTGATAGCGCGTCACGTCGACCGGCGCCGCGCGCCCGCCGCCGGTGGTCGAGCAGCCGCCCGCCAGCGCGGCGAGGGCGGTGAAGGCGATCAGCACGCGGGTCTTCATCGGAACACTCCTTCCGCCGTCCGCAGCGAACGGCTCAACGCGGTCAACATCAGTACGTGCCCGCAGGTTCCGCGCAGCGCAAGCCTCTCGTCGGAACCCCGCGCAAGTGCCGCTCGTTGCCCCGCGCATGTTCGACCATACCGGCATCGTCGTCTCCGATCTCGCCGCCGCGCGGCGCTTTTACGATGCGGTGGCGGCCGCGCTCGGTCTCGCCACCGCCGACAATGGCGACCAGGCCTTCCTGTTCGGCAAGAGCGCGGAGGAGCCGATTCCCTATCTGTGGGTCGGCACGCTGCGCCCATCCTATTGGGTCGAGGGCTCGCGCGCCGGGATCAACCAGATGCACGTCGCCTTCGTCGCGCAGAGCCGCGAGATGGTCGACGAATTCCACCGTGCCGGACTCGCCGCGGGCGGGCGCGACAATGGCGCGCCGGGCCCGCGCGAGGGGGCAGGGAATTATTACGGCGCCTTTGTGCTCGATCCGGACGGCAACAATATCGAAGCTGCGTGGCGCTGGTAGCGGATGAATCCGCGCAAAACCGCGCGCGCTTCCTTGACTTCACGGGGCTTCCACTCTAGGCGAGCGCCTCTTTCCGGCACCTGCCACACAATTCGAGATATAAGAGACCGGTCATGAAGATCGTGAACAGCCTGAAGTCGCTCAAGGGGCGCCACCGTGACAACCGCGTGATCCGCCGCCGCGGCCGCGTGTACGTCATCAACAAGACCCAGCGCCGCTTCAAGGCCCGCCAGGGCTGAAGCCTGCTGCCATGGGAGAGGTCCGCGCCGCTATCTTCGATATCGGCAATGTCCTCTTCACCTGGCATCCGCGCTTTCTCTACGAGCGCCTGATCGAGGACGATCGGGCGCTCGCGGCGTTTCTGGACAATGTCATCACCTATGAGTGGCATTTCCAGCACGATGCCGGTCGCGACTTCGCCGAGACCTCGGCCGAGCGCATCGCCGAATTCCCCGAGCATGCCGAGCTGATCGCCGCCTGGGGGCCGCGCTTCAACGAAAGCCTCGGCCCCCCGGTGCCGGGCGTGCATGAGATCGTGGCGGAGCTCGATTCGGCTGGCGTCCCGCTGTTCGCGATCACCAATTTCAGCCACGAATTCTTCCCGCCCTTCCGCCGGGAATGGCCCGGGCTGTTCGATCGTTTCCGCGATATCGTCGTCTCGGGCGAGGAGAAATTGCTCAAGCCCGACGCGGCGATCTACAACCTCGCGCTCGCTCGTTTCGGGCTCGAGCCCCGCGAGGCGATCTTCATCGACGACAACGCCGCCAATGTCGCCGGTGCCGAAGCCGTCGGCATCCGCTCGGTGCTGTTCAAGGATGCGCCGGGTCTGCGCGCGGAACTCGCCGCCGCAGGCCTGCTGACCGCCTAGCCCCGGTTTTTCAGCTCATCGCCGAGGATACGCACCACGTGCAGCACGTTGGTCGATCCCGGCGTGCCGAACGGAACGCCCGCGCACACGATCACGCGGTCGCCGGCCTTGGCGATGCCGTGGCGCAGCGCCATGCGCTTGGCCTTGGCGACCATGTCCTCGAACGAATCGACGTCGCGCGTGTGCACCGCGTGGGTGCCCCACAACAGGCCCATGCGCCGCGCGGTCTCCAGCTTGGGGGTCAGCACCAGGATCGGCACCGAGGGCCGCTCGCGCGCGATACGCCGTGCGGTCGATCCGGACATGGTAAAGCAGATGATCGCCACTGCCGACACGGTCGCCGCGATCGACTTGGCGGCTTCGGCCAGCGCGTCGGCGGTGGTCGGGTCGGGCCGGGTCACGGTGAAGTGCACGCGGTCGCCATGCGCCGGGTCGCGCTCAACCGAATCGGCGATCGCGTCCATCATCGTCACCGATTCGATCGGCCACTGGCCCGCCGCGCTCTCGGCCGAGAGCATGATCGCATCCGCGCCGTCATATACCGCGGTCGCGACGTCCGACACCTCGGCGCGGGTCGGGGAGGGCGAGGTGATCATCGATTCGAGCATCTGCGTCGCGACGATCACCGGCCGGCCCATGCGGCGCGCGGTTTCGACGATGCGCTTCTGCAGCGGCGGCACGCTCTGCGGCGGCAGCTCGACGCCCAAGTCGCCGCGCGCCACCATCACCCCGTCGCACGCCTCGACGATTTCCTCGATCCGGGTCACCGCGCTCGGCTTCTCGATCTTGGCGAGCAGGGCTGCCCCGCCGCCGATCAGCCGCCGTGCCTCGGCAAGATCCTCGGGCCGCTGCACGAAGGAGAGCGCGATCCAGTCCACCTTCTGCTCGACCGCGAAAGCGAGGTCGCTGCGGTCCTTCTCGGTCAGCGCCGCCAGCGGCAGGATCATGTCGGGGACGTTCAAGCCCTTCGAGTTGGACAGCGTGCCGCCGACCTCGACCCGCGTCTCGATCCAGTCCATGCCGTAGCGCGTCACGCGCAGCACCATCTTGCCGTCGTCGAGCAGCAGCCGCGCGCCCTCGGTCACCGCCTCGAAGATCTCGCGGTGCGGCAGCTCGACGCGGGTCGCGTCGCCCGGGGTCTTGTCGCGGTCGAGGCGGAAGGTCGCGCCGGTCTCGAGCAGCACCTTGCCATCGGCGAACTTGCCGACGCGCAGCTTGGGCCCTTGCAGGTCGGCGAGGATCGTGGTCGGCCGCCCGGTGGTCTTCTCGAGTGCGCGGATCGCCTCGATCACCGGAATCTTCGATTCCTGGTCGCCATGGCTCATGTTGATGCGGAAGGCGTCGGCGCCCGCGGCGTGGAGCGCGGCGATCATCTCGGGCGAGTTGCTCGCCGGGCCGAGCGTCGCCAGCACGCGCACCTTTCGCGATCGCGGGTGCATTGCCTTGCTCATCGCCTTATCTCCATCCCAGAGCATTTTCGAGTTGGCCGTATGCGGCCAACGACTCGGAAAATGCGACCGCAAAAAAACCAGTGCGTTTGCTGCGCGTCGCGAAAATGCACTGGTGCGGGCCGTTCCCTAACGGCAAATGCCGACGATACAACCGTGGAGGCGAAACAATGACAACGCCAGACATCACTAGGCTGGACCGAATCGACGATCGAATCGCCGCCGAAGCCTTTCGCCGCCTCGTCCGCCATTTGCGCCACCGCACCGATGCCGAGAATATCGAACTGATGGGGCTCGCCGGCTTTTGCCGCAACTGCCTCGCCGACTGGCTCGAGGAAGCGAGCCGCGGCCAGCTGGACAAGGAAGCCGCGCGCGAGGCGATCTATGGCATGCCCTATGCGGAGTGGAAGGCGAAGCACCAGGGCGAGGCGACCCCGGAGCAGATCGCACGCATGAACGCCAGCATCGCCCGCAACAAGCGCGAGGCCGAGCTCGACGAAGCGCTCGACGGCAGCTTCCCGGCGAGCGACCCGCCCTCGATGACCGATCCGGGCAGGTAAACGGGGTCGCTCCCTTCATTCCCGCACGCCGCCCGTTCGCGGCCGCCGCGCAGCGCCAGGCGTGCATTTCCGCGTTCGACGGCTGTCGAGGCGCCGCCGCGGCGCGTCCCGCAAAGCCGGAAAACTAGCGATCGTTTCACCTCCGTTCGAAATTTATCGTTTAGATAAGATAATTAGTAATTGTCTGCTGGAAGCGTTTTCACTAGGAGACAGGTTCAGCCACGCGGAAGGCGCGGTGCGTACACATTTTTGGAGGGAGGATCGGATGCTGCGTTTCCCGATCGTTTTGACGAGCTCGGCGTCGGCTCTGGCGCTCATGGCAATTCCCGCGGCCGCTTCGGCGCAGACCGCGGAACCCCAGCAACCCAGTCCACAACAGGCGCCGCCCGCGCAGGAAGCGGAGCAGCAGGCGCAGGACGAAATCGTCGTCACCGGCATCCGCGCCAGCCTGGCGCGCGCCGCCGAGATCAAGCGCGATGCCGCGCAAGTCGTCGACTCGATCGTCGCGCAGGATATCGGCAAGTTCCCCGATCCCACCACCGCCGCCGCGCTCCAGCGCGTGCCGGGCGTGCAGGTCACGGTCGGCGGCAACAACGAGATCGTCAATCCGCTCATCCGCGGCCTGGGGGATATCCTCACCACGCTCGACGGGCGCGAGATCTTCACCGCCGTGGGCCGCGGCTTCGCCTTCCAGGACCTGCCCGCCGAAGCGCTGGCGCGGGTCGACGTGTTCAAGTCCAACACCGCCAATCTGATCGAGGGCGGCGTCGCCGGCGCGATCGACCTGCGGCTCAACAAGGCGTTCGACTACAAGGACCCGACGATCGCGATCGGCGGCAAGCTCAGCTATGCCTCGAACATCGAGAAGCTGAGCCCGCAGGTCAGCGCGCTCATCACCGATCGCTGGGACACCGGCATTGGCGAGATCGGCGCACTGCTCGGCGTCTCGTGGTACGACATCAAGTTCAACCGCCCCACCAACTATGTCGCGGAACGCCGCGCCGGCAGCGCGCTGGGCAACCCCAACGTCGCGATCCCGATCTCGACCGGCGGCCTCAACGAATATGGCAGCTATTCGCGGCCCCAGGCCAATGCCTCGCTGCAATGGCAGGCGACGCCCGAGCTTCAGGTCTATGCCGACGGTCTCTACTCGGCCTATCGCGGCAAATTCGCGACCGCCTTCTACGAATACCAGCTGTTCAACTCGACCAGCGTGAGCAACGTCGCCACCGACGACAATTGCTTCACCGCACGGGTCAATGGCGCGGGTTTCAATCCCAATTCGAACGAACTCGCCGCCGGTGAGAACCAGCCGGGCGGCTACACCACCCGCGAGATCTGCAACATGGTCGGCGGCACGTTCAACAATATCAGCTCCTTCACCTCGATGCAGGCGAAGAACCACAAGACCGACAGCTATCTCGGCGCGCTCGGCCTCAAATATGAGGGCGGCCGGTTCAAGGCGGTACTCGACGCGTCGTACCAGGAATCGATCGTCAACAATGAGACGTTCATCGTCGATACCGGCAAGAAGGTCGCCTCGGCGATCGTCGACTTCGACAATCCCGACCGGACCGCCGCGGTCACCGTGCCCGGCAACCCGATGGCCTCGGCCGACGGCTACACCTTCGTCAACGGCCTGTTCCAGGACTATTCGCGCTCGCAGGGCGACCTGTTCGCGGTAAAGCTCGACGCGTCGTACGAGCTCGGCTCGATCCTCAAGACGATCGAGTTCGGCGGCCGCTACGCCGATCGCGGCGCGCTGTTCGAGCAGGTCCAGCTCGGCATCGCGCCCCCGGGCGGATCGGGCAACACGCTGGTGACCGCCGCTGGCGTGCCCGACGATTTCTTCATCCGTGCGCCCGGCATCCCGCAGATCAACCAGGGCGCCCCGTTCCTCGTGCCCAGCCGCGAATATCTGCTCTCGGATGAGGGGCAGGCGCTGCTGCGGGGCTTCTTCAATGCCCCCGCGGGCCAGCCGCCGTTCGACCCCACCCGCCGGTTCGAGGCGGCGGAGAAGACCTATGCCGCCTATCTCCAGGCTGGGTATGACATTCCGCTCGGCGGCGCGGTCAGCATCGATGGCAAGATCGGCGTGCGCTATACCCGTACCGACCGCACGATCACCGGCACCGGCCGGGTCGATGGCATTCCGGTGACCACCACCGCCGACACCAGCGACGAGGACTGGCTGCCCAACGCCAGCGCGCGCATCCAGTTCGGCGGCGGACTCCAGGCGCGCTTCACTTACTCCAAGACGCTCGCGCGCCCGGCCTTCGGCTCGCTCAACCCGGGCCTCAACTATCTCGTCTCGACCAACCCCAACATCCGCAACAGCGGTTCGGGCGGCAATCCCGACCTGCGGCCGCAGAAGTCGGACAGCTACGACGCGACGCTCGAATATTACTGGAAGTCGGGCTACATCGCGATCGGCGGCTATTATCGCGACATCACCGATCGCGTGATCAACGGGGTCGTTGTCGAGACGATCGACGGCGTCGAATACAACATCTCGCGCCCGCGCAACGTCGGCCAGGCCAAGCTCAAGGGCGTCGAGGTCAGCGGCCAGATGTTCTTCGACTTCCTGCCGGGTGATCTCGCCGGCTTCGGCATGTTCGGCAACTTCACCTATGCCGACAGCGAGGTGAGCGGCGGCGACCAGCTGGCGGGCTTCCCGCTCCAGGGCGTGTCGAAGTATAACTTCAACGCCGGCTTGCTTTACGACCGCAACGGCATCTCGGCGCGCGTCGTCTACACTTATCGCTCGGAATATTTCGACGAGAACCGCACCGGCGCGGGTGATGTCCGTCCGGCCGATCAGCCGGTGTGGCTCAACTATGTCCGCCCGAACGGCCGCCTCGACTTCAGCCTGTCCTACGACGTGTCGCGCAACCTGACCTTCACGGTCGAGGGCACCAACGTGCTGCGCTCGCGCTATCGCAGCTATATCAACGAGGATTATTTTATCCGCGACGTGCGCACCGACGACAGCGTCTACGCGATCGGCTTCCGGGCGCGCTTCTGATGCGGCGGTGCCTGCCGCGCGACTGGCGGTAGCGTCAGTCGCGCGCCGGCGTGAACGGCGCCCGCGCATCGCCGGTCCAGCGCACCAATGTGAGGTCCGCGGTCTGCGCGCCTTTGCCGCCGCCGTTGCGGGCGAGGTAGAAGCGCCCGCCGCCGACTGGCTGCAGCCCGACATCGGCCTTCTGGTTCCAGCCGCGGAGGCCGGTCGCTGTGTCCTTGAGGCCGTCCTCGGCGAGCGCGAGCAGCGATCCCCGTTCCCAGCCCTTGCCGCCGGGGCCTGGTACACCGGTCAGGTCGCCCCGAACCGGTCGGGTCTTCGCGTCGACCGCGAACAGCAGATAGTTGGGGAAGTCCGCCTTCTTGCCTTTGTACACGCCCATGAACCAGCGCTGCGACGTCGCGTCATAGGCGAGGTTCTGCACGCCATAAGTCGTGTTGCCGGTGCGCACGAAATATTTGCCGTTCACTGTCGCGGGCCCGCTGCGGTGCGGCGCGCTCTCGACCAGCGGCCGCGCCAGCCGCGCCCAGTCGCTGACGTCGTACTGGAGCAGCACCTGGTGGTCGTTGTCGCGCCGCGTGGTGTTGCCATAGATGCCATAGGCCACGGTCAACAGCTGCCGCCCGTCGCTGCGACCGAAGGCCGGGCCGAACGCCACCCCGTCGATCCCCGAGCAGCCATAGCGATGGTCGGGCGAGGCGGCGGCATCGTCGCGGAACTTGCCGTCGTCGCCGTCGAACCGGCCGTCGCTATTGACGTCGGCGGCATAGTCCTTGGCGACCTCGGGCAGATAGACGGTGCGCAGCGCGTCGCTTGCACCCGCCTCGATCCCCACCCGGTCGATCTTCGCGCCGTCGATCACCGCGATGTAGAAGGCGCGGTCCTTCTTGTACTCGAGCGATCCGTAGAGCTTGCCGTCCGCCGCGTTGAAGTCGAGGTCGCCGAGATGCCCGGTCCAGCCGGTCAGCGTGCCGGCCAGCCTGCCGCTGAAGTCGTATTTCACGAGCAGATTGGTGAACGAGTAATAGATATACCCGCCCTGCACATCGACCGCGATGCCCTGCACATGGCCCGAGGCCCAGGTCCCGCCATTCTGGGTGAGCGGCAGCGTCAGGGGAGGGGCGTGCTGTCCCACTGCCGCCGGGGCCGCGCCGAGCAGCAGGAGCAGCAGCGCCGGCGCCTTCACGCGAACGCCCTCCGCCCGCGCTGAACCTGCATGCGGTGCGTTCCCGCGAGCTTGGTCGAACGCTCCTTGATCGTATCGAGGAACAGCCATTCGCCGGTCACGCGCTGCGGGGTCACCTCGACCATCAGATAGCCGCGATGGCTGGTGTCGGCCCATTTGAGCTCGGGATTGGCGGCGACGAAGCCTTGCGCCACGGTGCGCGGGTCGGCCGCCATGCCGCCCTCCATCCCGCCCGAGGTCACCGCGTGCCCGGCGAACTCGACGCCGGCGGGCTTGCCGTCCTCGGCCAGCGCATAGCCCCAGGCATTGTGGCTGTCGCCCGAGAGCATGACGAGATCGGCGTCCGCACGCTGCGCCGAACGCAGCAGGCGCGCGCGCGCCGCGGGATAGCCGTCCCAGCGGTCCATCCACATCGGCACGCCATGCTTCGCCGCGCGGATATGGTTGCGGAACTTGGCGACGGTGCCCGCGCTCGCATCGGGCTTGAGCCACTCGACCGCGGCCGGCGGCATCACCGTCCGCCCGATGATCGTCGCCATCCCGATCAGCTGCCATGCGCTGGTCTTCGCATTGGCCTTGAGCGCATGCGCCAGCCAGCTTTCCTGCGTGGTGCCGAGCATCGTCGCCGAGGGGTCCTGCCATTCGCCGTCGCGGAACGCGCTCAGCGCGGCGTCGGGATTGGCAGCCTTGAACGCCGCGTCGAGATCGGCCGGCCGGGTCCGCGCGAGCAGCCGCGATTCGGTACGATAGAGCGTCGCCAGCGTGCCGATCTCATAAGCCTTCCACGGCTCGTCCGACACTGGCAGCCACTCGCGATAGGCCTGCATCGCCGCGGCGCGGCGCGCGTTCCACTCGCCTTCCCTGGCCGGCTGGTGGTTGTTCGCGCCCCATTCATAGCTGTCGTTGGTCGATTCATGATCGTCCCACAGCGCGACCATCGGCGCCATCTGGTGCAGCTTCTGCAGGTCCGGATCGGCGCGGTAGCAGGCGAAGCGCAGCCGGTAGTCGGCCAGCGCGACCATCTCGTGGTCGGGCTGGAGCATCCGCCCCTCGACCCGCTTCCCCTCGTACGACGCGTTGCCGTACTCGTAGACATAGTCGCCGACATGCAGCCACAGGTCGAGATCGTCGCGCGCCGCGGCATGGCCATAGGCGTTGAACCAGCCATTGGGCAGGTTGGAACAGGAGAAGACGCCGAGCCCGAAGCGCGCAGCATTGTCGCCGGGCAACGTCTTGGTCCGCCCGACTGGGGACTTGGCTCCATCGGGTCCGACGAAGCGGTACCAATAGACCGTGCCCGGTGCGAGCCCGTCGACCGTGATCTTCGCGGTCCAGTCGCGATACGCCCCGGTGCGCACGGTCCCGCCTGACACTTTCCGCGTGAACTCGCGGTCCAGCGCCACCTCCGCGTCGAGCCGCACGATGCTCTCGCCGTCCGCGGGGACGTAGCGCGTCCACAATAGCATCGAGTCCTGCCCCGGCTCGCCGCTTGCGACATTGTGGGTGAAGCCGCGCGCGCCGGTCAGCTCCGCCGCGAGCCCGCGGCCCGCGGGCAGCAGCAGCGCGCCGAGCCCGAGTCCGCCGCCCAGAACCAGCTGCCGGCGATCGATGTTCAGGACCATGTCGGTTTCTCCGCAATCACGCTGGATGGGGTGCGGCTGCGCTGCGGCCGAGGCAGCGCAGCCGCGGGGGATGTCAGAAGCTGCCCTTGATCCCGAGGTTCCACATCGAGCCATAGATGCTGTACTGCTGCACCCGGCTGCGCACGTTCGAATAGACGATGTCGGGCGCGTTGAAGATGTTGCGGCCGGCCAGCATCACCTCGAAATTCCTGTTGATCTTGTAGCTCGCGCTGATGTTCCACAGCTCGCGCTCGGCGCGATAGAGGATGCCGTTGTTGGCGGTGGTCGGCGTGTTGCTGAGCGCGCTGGTGCGATAGCTCGACTGCCAGTTGCCGGTGAGCTGGAAGTCGAACCCGCTGCGGCTGTAGCGCAGGCCCCAGTTCGCCGACTGCTTGGGCAGGTTCTGGCGCTCGTCGTCGGGATCGACCAGCGTGAACGATCCGCGCAGGCCGAAGCCCTTGAGCGCGCCCGGCAGGAAGGTGAGCTGCTGGTCATATTCCAGTGTCAGGCCGTTGTTGGTGCTGGTGCCCGGCGCGTTCTGCGCGCTGCGGAAGGTGTAGCCGGCATAGTCGTCGGGATCGAAGCCGACATCCTCTGGATCCACCTCGATCCCGGTGATCTGCATGTCCTTGATGTCGAGCTTGAAGCCCGACACCGCGATGATGCCCGACGGCTCGAGGAAGTACTGCAGCCGCGCATAATATTTGGTCGAATGCTCGGGCTTGAGCAGCGGGTTGGGCACGGTCACGATCATCGTGGTGTCGTTGACCGAGACCACGCCGCCGAGATTGCCGTAGTCGGGGCGCAGGATCGAATCGCTGAACGAGATCTGCCCGACCAGCTTGTCGGTGAAGTCGTACTTGATCCCGCCGCTCAGGAACCAGTCCTGATATTCGCCGTGGCGCGTCGAATAGGTGCCGCCATTATACTGGTAGAGCAGGCCCTGGGTGGTCGTCGGGCCACTCGCATTCACCGGGTAGCCGGCTGCCACCACCTCCGAGAGCGGGCGGATGTTGGCGACGCGCGCCGCGGTCTTGGTCTTCTCGTAGCGCAGGCCCAGGTCGAACGACGCCCGCCCGGCGCGCGCCTGCACCTCGGCATAGCCGGCATAGACGTCTTCCTTGACGCGCTTGTTGTTGTCGAGGTCGCGCTTCAAATTGCCGAGCGTGTCCGGCACGAAATATTCGGGATGCTCGCGATAGATGTCGTACATCGCGTAATTGTTGTCGGCGCGCCAGTTCTGGGCGTTCATGTTGCCCGCGTCGAAGCCGTGGATCTGGAACTGGTAGAATTGCGTCCAGGGGATCACCGCCTCGGGCGCGCGCTGGGTCAGGTCACCGGTCGGGCCGACATATTGGAACTGGTCGAACGAGCCTTCGTTGGTCCGCCAGTCATTGGTGCGCACCAGGCCGCCCGCCATCAGCGTGACCGGCACGCCGCCCAGCTCGAGCTTCTTCTTGAGGTCGAGATTGACCCCGTACATCTCGTTCACCGCGTCGGACTCGGCGGTGCGGATATTGTTGCCGATATCGTCGTCGCGGTTGAAGCTGCGCGGATCGCCCCATGGCCGGCCCGCGGTCTGGGTCAGCGTCCAGGCGTTCGAGTCCTCCGACGCGCGGTCGAGCGTGAAGCCGATCCGCGTCAGGTAGCTGTCGGTGCGCTGGAAGAACCCCTTGCTGTTGTCGCGGAAGTTGAACTCGGAGCTCGAATAGCTGGTGCGCAGCAGCGCCTCGAACGTGTCGCCGCGATACTCCAGCTTGGGCGCGACGAGGAACGCCGGCGTGCCGGCATAGCGGTGCGAATATTGCGTGTGCAGGCGGGTGTTGGTGCCGCTTGGGTTGACCACGATGTGCGTCGGCGTCGAATCCGCGGTCGCGCGCGACACCGTCGTCGTGCCGAAGATCAGGAAGGTATACTGGTTGAAATATTCGACGTCGTAGAAGGAATAGGTGCTGCGCAGCGAGAAGGCGAGCTTGTCGGTGATCTTGTAGTCGAGCGCCAGGTTCGCGGCGGTGCGGCTGGTGAATTTGGGGCCCGGGCGCCACATCACCTGATAGGGCATCACGCGCCCGTCGGGCAGGTAGGACCAGTCGGTCTGGATGCGGTCCTGCTGGACGTAGTTGGCGTTGTAGCTCGCGTTGAACGCGATGCCGAGCCGCCCGTCGAGGAACACGTCGTTATAGCCGACCTGTGCCGAGGGGTAGATGCGCGGGTGCTTGCGGTCGTCGGGGAAATAGGCGGCGGTGAAAGCGGAGTCGGAGGTGCCCACGCCGCCCACCTGGAAGCGCAGCTGGCGGCCCTTACGCTGGAACGCGTATTTGCTGCGCAGGTTGATGCTGCCGCCCGGCGAATCCGCGTCCATGTTCGCGGTCAGCGTGTTGTTGAGCTCGATCGATTCGATGCCGGTGATCGACATCTGCTCGAACGAGTTCTGGCGGCCATTGTTGTTGTTCGACGTCGCGGTCGCCATGCGCGCGCCGTCGGTGGTGAAGGTCGAATATTTGGGATCGAGCCCGCCGATGCGCACCGCGGTCGCGTCGACCTCGGTATAGTCGAGCGAGATGCCCGGCATGTTCTTCATGAACTCGCCGACATCGCCCATGGTGAGGCCGCCATAATTGTCGGCGGCGACCACGGTCTTGGCGTTCATCGCCGCGCGGCGCTCCATGATCGCGGCCGCCTGACCGTCGCGCGCCGCGGTGATCGTCACCGACTCGATCTCGTCGTTCGCGGCGAAGGACTGGGCGTTGAGATCGACATTGAGCGTCGCGACCTCGCCAGCGGCGACGGTCGCGGTCGTCCGCACTTCCTGCAGGCCGGTATAGCGGACCACCAGCGTCACCTGCCCGGCGGGAAGCCCGGCGAGGCGGAAGTTACCGCCCTCATCCGAATAGGCGACGATCGTCGTGCCCTCGACCCGGATCTCGGCATTGCGGACATACTCACCGGTCGCGGTGTTGAGCACGCGCCCCGCCAGCGTGCCCTGGCCCACCGCCCGGCCCGACTGCGGCGAAGCCGGCGCGCGTGTCGAGCGCAACGTCACCACCTGGCCGTCGTCGCTTGCGATCCGCAGCGGCGTGCCGGCGATCAGGCGGCGCAGCGCCGCGCGCACGTCCATCCGGCCCTTGATCGCGGGCGTGCGCACGCCCTCCAGGTCGCGCGCCGAGGCGACGATCTGGATATGCGCCTGGCGCGCGAATTCCGGGATCGCCTTGACCGCCGGCTGCGCGGCGAGGTCGAATGCGCGGTCCTGTGCCTGCGCCGGCGCCGCCGCGACGAGCGCGATGACCGCCGTGCCGGACAGGATCGAATTGCGGATGAACATGCTCTGGCCCCTTTGCTTGCGGCGATCGCCGCCCCGTTCGGAGGCTGAGAGTCCCGGCGCGGCGGTTGCCGCCCCCGGTCCGCAAAAAATTTATGGGCAAGGCCTAGGACCAGCGAGGATTTGAGCTTCTATAGTTCCTCCCCCGGAGGGGGAGGGGGACCAGCGAAGCTGGTGGAGGGGTAATCTCCACACACGAACCGGCTCATTGGTGGAGATTACCCCTCCGTCAGCGCGACGCGCTGCCACCTCCCCCTCCGGGGGAGGAATGGCCGAACGTCGAGTAGCCCTACCGCGTCAGGATCACTGCGTCGCCCTGCTGCTCGACCCGCGCGTCGAACACGCTGGCGACCGCCCGGCCGAAGCCCGCCGGGTCGCTCGCTGCGAACAGCCCGGTGACCGGCTCGCTCGCCAGCGCGGGATCGCGGATCTCGATCCGCGTCTTGCTGTAGCGCGCGAACTCCGCCGCCGCCTCGTCGAGCCGCTCGCCCTCGAACGCGATCTTGCCCTCGCGCCACGCCAGCGCGCGCGAGACATGGTCGGCCGAGAGCGTCTCCGGCGCCGGGAGGGGGGCGCTCGCCGCCTCGGGCAAAGTCAGCCGCATGTTGGGGCGCAGGAACACCGCGTCCGCGGTTCCCGCCGCGCCCAGCGACACCCCGCCCTGGTCGACCAGGATGTCGACCGGCTTGCCCTCGAGCTTGCGCACGCGGAACGTCCCGCGCGCGGCGCGCAGCGGCTGGCCGGGCAGGTCGACCACGAATGGCCGGCGCTGGTCCGGCACCACGGTGAAATAGGCCTCGCCATAGAGCAGCTCGACCCGGCGCACGCGATCGCCATAGCGCACCCGCATGCTGCTCTGGGTGTTGAGCATCACGGTCGAGCCGTCGTCGAGCGTGACCAGCCGCACCTCGCCGAGCCCGGTGGTGATCGCCGCGGCGGGTTGGATGCCGATCGCCAGCACGCCGATCGACGCCGCGGCCAGCCCGCCCGCGCCGGTCCAGGCGAGCAGCTTGCGCCGCGAGACCGTTGGCACGGATGGCGGCGGTGCGGGCGGCGCGAAGTGCGCGGGATCGAATTGCGACCCGAGCGCACCCGCGGACTCGCTCAGCAGCGACAGCGCGTCGGCACGCAGCAATGCGCCGCGCCGCCGCGGATCGCCGTCCAGCCACGCTTCGAGCGCCTGTGCTTCCTCTTGTGAGAGCGGCCCGCGGTCGAGCCGCGCAATCCAGTCGGCAGCCGTCGCGTCAATGTACCGACTGGATTCGCGCTCGGTCATCTCTGGAAGCAATCTCCGAATCTCTCACCCAAGGGTCCAAACCCGACCAGGACGTGGAGCATGATGACGATCTGCGGGTTCGTGGCAAGGAGCGGAAACGAAGGCGGGCCGGTTGGCCCGTCGAGATTTCGCGACGCAGCCACGGGCCTGCAGATCGTCACCCCGAAGGGGCAGGGCGAAAAAACCCTGCGGACTGCGTTGGTCGCTTGTCAGGTAGCACCGCTACCTGCCTTCGCGACCGCCTTGCCACAGACTTTTTTCGCCACTGTCATGCCCACGTCCTGGTCGGGTTTGGACCCTAGAGGCTTCTGCCAGAGCATTTCCGCCATGACCAAACCAATCGACGAGAAAACGGAGCCCGCGCGAGATGTGTTTTTCCACGGTATTCTCGGAAATCGCCATGCGCGCGGCGATCTCGCGCTGCGGCAGGCCCTCGACGCGGCGCAGCATGAACGCCTCCTGCGTGCGGTCGGGCATCGCGCCGATCGCCTCGGCCAGCCGCCGCAGCTGGTCGCGGTCGATCGCGATGCATTCGGGCGACGGACGGTCGTCGGCGTGTTCCAGTTCGGTGAGGTCGTCCATCGTGCGGATCGACACCACCCGGGCGCGCCGCACATGCTTGGTGATCACCGAGCGCGCGACCTGGAACAGATACGCGCGGGGGAAGCGAATCTCCTCGACCGTCTCGAGATCGGCGAGGATGGCATAGGCCTCCTGGATGATGTCGTCGACGTCGAGGCCCATCGGCTGGCGGCGCGTGAGCCAGGTCCGCAGCGCCTGCTCGTGCGGCAGGATGTTGCGGAGGAACCATCGCGTCCGGTCCCGATCGATCGCGTGCATCACCCGTCCCCGCATGGTGCCGCCGCGCGCGGCTCCGGAGGGGAGCGCTAACGGCGAGTCGAGGCCGGTTAGTCGGCGAATGTGACAGTGATTGTGCAGCGTGCCCGCGCTTGCGGTGGCGCGAGCCGGGCGACCGGCGCGATTTCTTCGCCACCCTATAACCGCCGTCTATTCCCGTCCCATGCTTGCGGCATGGACACCGCCGGTGCGCGACGCCAGTTTCCGCGTCCAGGCCGAGGCAGTGGGGGATTTGCCGATGTTCAACCGTCGTGGATTCCTGCTGGGTTCGGCTGCCACGCTGGCCGCGGTTCCGGCTGCCGGCGCATCGATACGGGTTCGTCCGATGACCGTTGCAAGCAACCGGACCGTCGCAGGCCTCAGCGCACCCATCGAGATCGTCGACGACCAATTCGGCATTCCGCATATCCGCGCCGCGGCCATCCCCGACGCGTTCTTCGGTCAGGGCTATGTCGTCGCGCGCGACCGGCTGTTCCAGATCGACCTCGCCTATCGCCGCGACCTTGGCCGCCTCGCCGAGGCGTTCGGCCCCAAATTCGCGAAGCACGACGCGGTCGCACGCCTGTTCCGCTTCCGCGGCGATCTCGATGCCGAGCTGGCGCGCATCCCCGCCGGCGTCCTCGCCTGCGCCCGCGCCTATGTCGCCGGGATCAACGCGCGCATCGACGAGGTGACCGCCGACCCTGCGCAGCTCCCGCTCGAATACGGCATCCTCGGCATCGCCCCGCTCAAATGGGACTTCGAGAATCTGGTGCGCCAGCGCGAGGCGTCGGAGGGCAATACCGATGACAGCGTCCGCCGCGCCCAGCTCGCCGCGCTCGGCCTGCTCGATCTCGACGCGATCGTCGCGCCGCTGCGCCCGGCGTGGAAGATGACCGTGCCCAAGGGGCTCGACGCCGCCGCGGTCACCGACGCCGATCTCGGCGTGCTCCGCATCGGCCGGCTGCCCTTTGGCGGGGAGCCGCCCGCGGCCGATCCCGCCGCGCCCGCGCCCCGCGTCTCCTCGCTCGATCGCGCTACGTCCGCGGATCGGGGCAACGCCGGCAGCAACGCCTGGACGATCGCGCCGTCGCGCAGCGCCACCGGTCGCCCGATCCTCGCCAACGATCCGCATCTCGGCATCGGCGGCTTCAGCCCGCGCCACGTCGCGCACCTGACCGCGCCCGGCCTCGACGTGATCGGCGGCGGTTCGCCCGGCCTGCCCGGCATCATGCAGGGGCACACCGACCGCTTCGCCTTCGGCCGCACCAATTTCCATATCGACCAGAGCGACCTGTTCATCCTCGAGCTCCACCCCGAGGACCCCGAGCAATATCGTCACGGGGGCGGCTGGAAGCGCTTCGAGACGGTGCAGGAGACGATCCCGGTCAAGGGCGGCGCCGCCGAGATGGTGACGCATCGCTATGCCGTGCAGGGCCCGGTGATCGCGCACGATCCCGCCCGCCGCCGCGCCAGCGTGCTCACCACCGTTGCGATGCAGCCGGGCGCCGCCGATTGCTTCGCGATGATCGCGATCAACCTGTCGAAGGACTGGGCCAGCCTGCGCAAGGCGTTCGCCTTCCACCCGTCGCCGACCAACTTCCACTATGCCGATATCGACGGCAATACCGGCTGGCAGGTGATCGGCTTCGTGCCGGTGCGCAAGGCCGGGGACGGCCTGCTCCCTGTGCCCGGTGACGGCAGCCACGACTGGACCGGGATGCGCGACTTCAGCGCGCTGCCCAGCGCGTACAACCCGGCCAAGGGCTGGTTCGCCTCGGCCAACCAGAACAATCTTCCCGATAACTGGCCGCGCGACCGCATCCCGGCCTTCTCGTTCCGCGATCCGTACCGCTACGAGCGCATCGCCGACGTGCTCAAGGCCCAGCCCAGGCACAGCATCGCCGACAGCGTCGCGCTCCAGCACGACACGCTCTCCACCCCCGCGCGCCAGTTCCTCGCTTTGCTCCCGCGCAACCCCTCAGCGGCGGCAAAGCCCGCGGTCGACATGCTGCGTGGCTGGAACGCCCGGCTCGACGCCGATAGCGCCCCCGCCGCCCTGTTCGAGATCGTCTGGCGCGACCTCGCCAAGCGCATGCTCGCCGCGATCGTGCCCGCGCAGGCGAAGAACCTCGTCACCGAGATCGCCCCCTCGATCCTGCTCGGCCTGCTCGCCAAGCCCGACGCGCGGCTCGGCGCCGATCCGCAGGGCGCGCGTGACGCGCTGCTCGACGCGGCGCTCGTCGCCGGCTGGGCATCGGCGCAGCAGCTGCTCGGTCCTGATCCCGCCGCATGGCGCTGGGGCACGCTCCACCAGGTCCGCCTGCGCCACCCGCTCTCGGCGATCCCCGCCATCGCCAAGGCGTTCCCGGCGATCGAGGGGCAGGGATCGGGCGGCGACGGCTTCACCGTGATGGCGCGCTGGCTCGGCTCGGGCCCGGGCTGGAACGTCGGCGGCGGATCGAGCTACCAGCAAGTGGTCGATGTCGGCGCGTGGGACAATTCACGGATCCTGATCATCCCTGGCCAGTCGATCGATCCGCGCTCGCCGCATTATCGCGACCAATATAGCTCGTGGATCGCCGGCGACACGCTCCCCTTGCTCTACAGCCGCGCCGCGGTGGATAAGGCCGCAGCCGCGCGCACCACGCTGAAGCCGTCCTGAGGGGAAAGGGGCCCATGCTCCGCCACGTCGCCGTCCTTCTGCTGCTCGCTGCGCCCGCCGCCGCGCAGGATGCCCCGCTCGACCGTGCCCTTGCCGATTTCCGCAAGCTCCACCGCGCCGAGGTGGAGCGCGCGAACATCGCCGGCAGCAGCTTCTACCTCGTGCGTGACGGCCGCACGCTCGCCGCCGACCATCTCGGCGAGCAGGATGCCGACGCCCATGTGCCGGTCGATGCGCAGACCATCTATCACTGGGCGTCGATCACCAAGACGATGACCGGTATCGCGATCATGCAGCTGCGCGAGCGCGGGCTGCTGTCGCTCGACGACCCGATCGTGAAATACGTCCCCGAGCTTGCTTGCGTCCACAACCCGTTCGGCGACACCGGCGCGATCACGATCCGCCAGCTGATGAGTCACAGCGCGGGCTTCCGCAACGGCACCTGGCCGTGGCGCGACAAGGACTGGCAGCCGTTCGAGCCGCCGAGCTGGAAACAGCTCGAGGCGATGCTCCCTTATACCGAAGTCCAGTTCAAACCCGGCAGCCGCTTCAGCTATTCCAATCCCGGCATCGTCTATCTGGGGCAGGTGATCGAGCGCCTCTCGGGCGAGGATTACGAAGTCTATATCGACAAGAACATTCTGAAGCCGCTCGGCATGCACGCCAGCTATTTCGACCGCACCCCGCCGCACCTGCTCCGCCATCGTTCGCACAGCTATTATATCCGCAACGACGAGCGCACCGCCGCGCCGTTCGACGCCGACACCGGCGTGACGGTCTCCAACGGCGGCCTCAATGCGCCGATGCCCGACATGGCGCGATACGTCGCGTTCCTGCTTGGCGACCCGGCGCGCCAGGCCGAATACGACCTGATCCTCAAGCGCGCCTCGCTCGAGGAGATGTGGCGCCCCCAGCTCTCCGCGGGCGATGACTTCAGCCAGGGCCGCATGGCGACGACCACGCAAGTCGGCCTGTCCTTCTTCATCGACCGCACCGACGGCATCCGCGTCATCGGCCACAATGGCGACCAGAACGGCTTCCGCGCCTATCTCAGCCTGTGCCCCGACCAGCGCCTCGGCACATTGCTTGCGTTCAACACCGAGACGCGCGGCGTGCGCAACGACCCGAGCAACCGCGAGACGGCGGAGTCGCGCATGGCGCTGGCGACGGATGCGCTGTGCCGGGCGGCGGGGTAGGGCGCATGCGCCTCAATCGAGCCGCTGCAGCTCGATGTTCCGGAACTCGATCTGGTGGCCCTCGCTCTGCAGCGCGATATAGCCTTGGCGAAGCTCTACCTTGCCCCCCGCAGCGGCGATCAGCGGCTGCGCGTCCTTGTCCTTAGGATCGAGCTCGGCCGCGGAATAGCGCAGCACCGGCTTACCCTCGATGAAATGAGTGATCTCGCCATTGGGCAGTACCTCCAGTTCGACGCGGGTCCAGCGGCCGACCGGGAGCAGCGGCGAGGAGGAGAGGATGCAATGGCGGGGATCGCGCCTGCCCTCGAACACAACGGTGGTGCCGGGCGTGCAGAGGTTGCCGGTTGGCTCCTGCGCAGGACGCGGAATCCCGAGGAGTTGCATCTCCAGACTCACCGGAAATTGTTGATCGCGCCGCATCGTCTCCGGCGCCTGCGAATGGAACATCAGCCCGGAATTGCTGGCCTGCCAGCTTTGGATGCCCGGCAGGGAATCGCCGAACAGCCGGTATTCGAAGCGGATGCGATAGGCCTTGAGCGGCATCTTCCAGAAGAGATGGCCGAACTCGCCTTCGAACTTCTTGTAGTTGGCATGCGAGACCCGGATCGCGCCTTCATGCACGGTGAACATGTCCAGGGGGTCCTCGCCCGCGGCGCGGCCGGTGATCTTGGGCGTCCAGCCGGTGAGGGTCCTGCCGTCGAAGATGCGCTCCCACCGGGCCTCGGGCGCGGGCGCGGCGCCGAGCAGCGCCAACAGAGGTACAATCATGAATCGCACGCGTAGGAGCCCTTTGTTGCTGATGTCCGCCGTCTGGCGGAGGGTGCCCGCCTCGCTTCTCGATGGCAAGCACTCCTCGATTCAGAGCCGGCGCGGCGGACGGGCGAACCGGCCAGATGACCTGCAACCGTGCCGGTCGAACCTTTCAGCGAATGTCCGGGATTGGCGCCGGGCCATCTCTTGCCCCTCGCATCCGCGCGTCCGTGCCCCTATCTCCCCTCTAGCTTCCCATCAAGAACAAAGCTAGAACTCACCCACTATGCTGACTCACATCCAGAAGCAGAGCGTAAGCGAATGCTGACTCACATAAGCGTCCGCGGCGCGCGCGAGCACAACCTCAAGGGCGTGGACATCGACATCCCGCGCGACACGCTCACGGTCATCACCGGCCTGTCGGGCAGCGGCAAGTCGAGCCTCGCCTTCGACACCATCTATGCCGAGGGCCAGCGCCGCTACGTCGAGAGCCTCAGCGCCTATGCGCGCCAGTTCCTCGAGATGATGCAGAAGCCCAATGTCGAGCATATCGAAGGCCTGTCGCCCGCGATCTCGATCGAGCAGAAGACCACGTCGCGCAACCCGCGCTCGACCGTCGCGACGGTCACCGAGATCTACGATTATATGCGCCTGCTCTGGGCACGCGTCGGCATCCCCTACAGTCCCGCGACCGGCCTCCCGATCGCCGCGCAGACCGTCAGCCAGATGGTCGACCGCGTCCTCGCCTTGCCCGAGGGCACGCGCCTCCTGCTCCTCGCCCCGGTCGTGCGCGGCCGCAAGGGCGAGTATCGCAAGGAGCTGCTCGAGTGGCAGAAGGCCGGCTTCCAGCGCGTCCGCATCGACGGCGAGACCTATCTGATCGAGGAAGCCCCCGCGCTCGACAAGAAGTACAAGCACGACATCGAGGTGGTGGTCGACCGCCTCGTCGTGCGCGACGATATCGCCACCCGCCTCGCCGAGAGCTTCGAGACCGCGCTCAAGCTCGCCGAGGGCCTGGCCTATATCGACCTGGTCGACACCACGGTGGCCGAAGTCACCGCCAACCGCGTCAAGGAGGCCCCCCAGGCCTTCGCCGCCGAAACTCCCCTCCCTGCAAGGGAGGGGCAGGGGGTGGGTGCCGAGCCGCAAGGCTCGGCGTCGCCCGCAGCCACGGCCACCAACGTCACCGGCGGTTCGATGAAGGGCGCCGGCATCCCCGACAACCGCATCGTCTTCTCCGAGAAGTTCGCCTGCCCGGTCAGCGGCTTCACCATCCCCGAGATCGAGCCGCGGCTGTTCTCCTTCAACGCCCCGCAGGGCGCGTGCCCGGCGTGCGACGGCCTTGGCGAGCGGCTGGTGTTCGACGAGGACCTCGTCGTCCCCAACCACGACCTCACGATCAAGAAGGGCGCGGTCGTCCCCTGGGCCAAGTCCAACCCGCCATCGCCCTATTACATGCAGGTCCTCGGCAGCCTCGCGCGCGAGTTCGGCTTCAGCCTCGACACCCCGTGGAAGGACCTCGCGCCCGAGGTCCAGTTCATCATCCTCCACGGCACCGGCGGCAAGCCCGTCACGCTCACCTTCGTCGACGGCAGGAAGTCCTACGACGTGAAGAAGCCGTTCGAGGGCGTGATCGGCAACCTCAACCGCCGCATGCTCCAGACCGAGAGCGCGTGGATGCGCGAGGAGCTGTCCAAATACCAGGCCGCCCATGCCTGCGAGACCTGCCACGGCGCGCGCCTCAAGCCCGAGGCGCTCGCGGTCAAGATCGCCGGCCGCGACATCTCCAGCGTCACCCGCCTCTCGGTCACCGACGCGCTGCCCTTCTTCGCCGAGCTGCCCAAGGACCTCACCCCCCAGCAGCAGGAGATCGCCAAGGCCATCCTCAAGGAGATCGACGAGCGCCTCGGCTTCCTCAACAATGTCGGCCTCGACTATCTCAACTTGAACCGCACCAGCGGCACCCTCTCGGGCGGCGAGTCCCAGCGCATCCGCCTCGCGAGCCAAATAGGTTCGGGATTGTCCGGCGTTTTGTACGTATTGGATGAGCCGAGCATCGGCCTGCACCAGCGCGACAACGACATGCTGCTCGCCACGCTGCGCCGCCTGCGCGATCTCGGCAACACCGTGCTGGTGGTCGAGCATGACGAGGACGCGATCCGCACCGCCGATTACGTCATCGACATGGGCCCCGGCGCCGGCGTCCATGGCGGCGAGATCGTCGCCCATGGCAGCTTCGACCAGGTGCTCGCCTGCACCGACAGCATCACCGCCGACTATCTCGCCGGCCGCCGCGCCGTCCCGCTCCCCACCAAGCGCCGCAAGGGCACCGGCAAGAAGCTCACCGTCCACAACGCCACCGCCAACAACCTGACCGGCGTCACCGCGAGCATCCCGCTCGGCACCTTCACCTGCATCACCGGCGTCTCCGGCTCGGGCAAGTCGAGCTTCACCATCGACACGCTCTACGCCGCCGCCGCGCGCTCGCTCAACGGCGCGCGCCTGCTCGCCGGCAAGCACGACAAGGTCACCGGGCTCGAGCATCTCGACAAGGTGATCGACATCGATCAGTCGCCGATCGGCCGCACCCCGCGCTCCAACCCCGCCACCTATACCGGCGCCTTCACCAACATCCGCGACTGGTTCGCCGGCCTGCCGGAGGCGCAGGCGCGCGGCTACAAGCCCGGCCGCTTCAGCTTCAACGTCAAGGGCGGCCGCTGCGAGGCGTGCCAGGGCGACGGCGTGCTCAAGATCGAGATGCACTTCCTCCCCGACGTCTACGTCACCTGCGACGTCTGCCACGGCCAGCGCTACAACCGCGAGACGCTGGAGGTGAAGTTCAAGGGGATGAGCATCGCCGACGTGCTCGACATGACGGTCGAGGACGCGGTCGAATTCTTCAAGGCCGTCCCCCCGATCCGTGAGAAGATGGCGATGCTGGCGGAAGTCGGCCTCGGCTACGTCAAGGTCGGCCAGCAGGCGACGACCCTCTCCGGCGGCGAGGCGCAGCGCGTCAAGCTCGCCAAGGAACTGGCGCGGCGCGCGACGGGGCAAACCCTCTACATCTTGGACGAGCCCACCACCGGCCTCCATTTCGAGGACGTGCGCAAGCTCCTCGAAGTGCTCCACGCACTGGTCGAACAGGGCAACACCGTGGTGGTGATCGAGCACAATCTCGACGTCATCAAGACCGCCGACTGGATCCTCGACCTGGGCCCGGAAGGCGGCGTCAAGGGCGGCGAGGTGGTGGCCGAGGGCACGCCGGAGATGGTCGTGAAGGTGGCGCGCAGCTATACGGGGAAGTATCTCGCGCCGCTGCTGGAGCGGGGCAGGGTGGGGGAGTCGGTGGCGGCGGAGTGATCTTCTCTCGCTTAGAACAGCTAAGTAACTTGTGAATCCGCGCTTCTTAAAGCTCTGATGTCCGAGAATCTGCAATATGAAAGAAACCACCACCACAGGCAGAAAAGGCGAAAGCGTCTTTCGTGACCGTTGCATCGACTATGATGTCACCTGTCACAAGGCTTATGATGACGATTACGGGTGGGATTTCTTTATAGAGTTTCCACCGGAAGAGAAGCCAAACACACCGCTCGATATGCATCCGGCACACCGGTCCGCGTTGGTTCAGGTAAAGACAACACGTAATTACAGGACAATGTCTTGTAAACTTAAGCTATCCAACGCGCTCCGGATGGCGAAGTCGCCCCAGCCATTTTTCCTTGTGCTGATCCACGCAAAGCGCGGCAGTGAACCGCGCATTTTCATCCGGCATGTCTGGACCGAGTTTATCATCGAAGCTTTAAAGGCAGGCCGGATCGCCGATAGCCAGCGTAAAAGAGCAACTCATAGGCAGTCGATTACGATTAACTTCGCCGATCAAAGCAACCACACTTCTGACTTGCTGCCGTTTATCAAATTGGAGATTGACGGCGCCGGTGCGGACTACGCGGCAGCCAAACGCAAAATCGTTGACACCGTAGGTTTTGAGAATGGCCGTGGCACGGCGAAGGTGACTTTCGAGATTGAAACCGACGATGATTTTTTTGATTTTCTACTGGGCCGTCGTGAAAGTCTCGATCTTGTCAGGTTTGAATTTACGTCAGAGAGGTTTGGAATCCCGGCTGGCGACAAGGAAATCACGGAGGGGCCGGCAAAACTCTACGTAGAGCCTCATTCGAGTTCAGCTACTTTGCGGATGCGTAGCGGCAAAGGGGAGGAGCGCATTATCCCCGCTGTAGTGACAAAAGCTCAATTGCCCGATGGCAACGGAGGTCTCTTTCGAGTTCGGGTTGTTGCTGGTTGCTTGGAAATCGTCCGTGGTAACGGCATAAGTCGTGCCAATGCGACGATTTTGCCGGAGAAGTCGTCACTAGCAGATGCCGAGATGTTTGGAACTCTACAGCAGTGGGGTGAGGACGGTCCTATTGACCTTCTGCTAATGATGGATGGAAACCGGATTGGTCTCGGTCATTTAGATATTTCTTCTGAAACCTCGGGTAGAGAATGGTGGCTTCGTGTGGGTCATGCGGCCCGACTGCTGCGGCAATTGTGCTCGGCTGCGATGATGAGCGATATACCGGTTTCTGTGCAAGACATCGGCGCTGCATCTGTCGATCTAGAGTACCTTGCAGCTTTGGCCAGTGACCGCGCCGTTCGGATTGTTTTCAATCCCGCGCCGGAATGTCCGCCGGTGTTCGCATCGGCTCTCGGATTTATCATTACCTCAGTCGGCGACTGGACATTGACGGTGCTGGCGCAACGCCCGGTGCCGTATCAGAAGGAGGTAGATGGACAGCGCGAACTGTTCCTAGGAGCGGCGCGAATTTTGGATGTCCATATTGAACGAACAGCGGATGCCCGAGCGCCCGCGGAGATTGAAACGCATTACAAGACGGCGCTCGAAAAACTGGACGTGACCAACGATGTTTTCGGGTTCGGTGATCTCAAAGAATTTATCAACGCTGGTCTAAGGGAAGCGGACCCTCAACCATCGCTGCCATAAGATTCAAAAATGCGGGGACAGCATATTAAGTCGGTGCTTGCGTCTTGATTACGGATTACGGTGACAGTTTACTAAATACCGTATATTAGCGAGTAGCATCCGCCGCATAGGCCAGCACCGCGCGCACATCATCCTCGGTCAGATAGGGAAAGTCCGCGGCGATCTCCGCCGGCGTCGCGCCACCCGCCAGCATCTCCAGCACATCACCCACCCGCATACGCGTTCCGGTCACAACCGGCCGTCCACCGCAAACCTGCGGGTCTACCGAAATGCGCGAGAAGCCAGCCAGCGTCATCGCATCAAGATGTGTTGAATCTGCGAAAATCGCAACCGGCGCTGGATTCCAGCGCCAACCCTGCTACTCGCTCCGCCGCACCAGCCGAACCTGCCTGACCTTCTTCCCGAACGCTGTGCGCACCTGCTCGAACAACCAGTCCGGGATGGCCCCGTGATACGGCGCCACGCCATCTACCAGACGAATGTCCGGACCCGGCCAGCGGAAGCGATTGATCTCGGTGACCATGATCCAGCTCTGCTCTTTGTCGAGACCCAGATCGCGCTTGACGATCGCCGGCATCTCCACGCCATCGTCCGCCTCCGGCTTGCTATGCGTCACCGGCACGACATGAACAAACACATCGTCATTCTGCGTGGTTGTTGCCAGGATGACCACCGAGGGCCGGTCCTTCAGTCCTTCTTCCTGCCCGGCATCGGACTCGCGCGCCCACAGATAGGCGTAGCTGATGACGTCACCCGGCGTCGGGATCGGCCAGCCGCCGGCCGGCTTCACGCGATCGTTCGCCCGGCTGGGCGTTGAGGATGGCTTCGATCGTTTCGTCATCCAAGTCTTCCGTGCGGATTACTTGGCGATCTCGACGCAAAAGGCGCTCATACTCGTTTAGCGAGATCATCACGACCCGCGTGGTGCCGTGACGCTGGATTCCAACCGGACGCAGCATTGCTTCGTCCGTATAGAAACCAAATTTACTCGCCGCCTCCTTTGCCGAAACCGCCAGAAGCGGTTTGTTGCTCATGGTTACAGCCCGTGCGTCTCGTTACCACGGCGTATTTGCCGTAAAGTACGGATAGTGGATATAAGCTTAACAATCAATGAAGCAATAATGAGAACAAAAATAGAACTTTCCTACAACCCCCATTCCGGCATACCTAACCGGTCCTCTGCACCACACGGAGGGGACCAACACATGAACGCGATCACACCGACCGAAGCCGACTACGCCTTCGACCACG
The DNA here is from genome assembly GCF_026107375.2 of Sphingomonas sp. BT-65. Lineage (NCBI taxonomy): Bacteria > Pseudomonadati > Pseudomonadota > Alphaproteobacteria > Sphingomonadales > Sphingomonadaceae > Sphingomonas > Sphingomonas sp. BT-65. The sequence continues at coordinate 1,069,372 of NZ_JAPCIA010000001.1, read as the reverse complement.
CCGCCTTCCACGAGCTCGAGCCCGGCGTTCCCGACGCCACGCGCTATGACGGCTGGACCGCGGAGAAGCAGAAGCGCTTCCTCACCGCCTTGTCGCGCGGGCTCAACGTCACTCAGGCCTGCGCCATCGTCGATATGTCGCGCCAGTCGGCCTATGCGCTACGCACCAGCGCGAAGGGCGCCGCCTTCCGCCTCGGCTGGGACGCGGCGCTGCTCCATGCGCGCGACGCGCTCGCCGACGAGCTGATGGACCGCGCGTTCAACGGCGTGCGGGAGAGCGTCACCAGCGATGACGGCCGCATCACCACCCGCCACCGCCACGACAATTTCCTCGCCTGGCGCATGCTCAACCGGCTCGACAAGCGCGCCGACGCCGCCTGCACCGATGCCAATGTCGTCGCGGTGCGCCTCGCCGCCGCCGATTTCGAGCAGCTGCTCGAGCTGATCGCGCAGGAGGCCGCGCCCGCCCGCGCCGGCCTGTTCCTCGCCGCGCGGCTCGGGGCTTGCGCGGCGGAGGCGAGCGAGGACGATCTCGCCCCGATCCGCGCGCTCGCCCGCGCCGACCGCTGGCTGCGCACGCATACGGACGTGGCGCAGGGGATCGCCGATCTCGATCCCGCGAACCGCGCGAGCTGGACCGGCGAGCAATGGGCGCGCGCCGAGGCCGCCGGACTGGTCCAGCTCGCCCCCGCGCCGCCGCCGCAGCCGGCCGAGCCCGAAATGGACGCCGACACCCGCGATTTGTATCAACTTCGTCAACTTGACGCCGAGCGCCGCGCCCAGCGCGTGTGGTGGTGCGAATATGCCAATGGCTGGCGCACTAACTTCCCCCCGCCCGCGGATTTCGATGGCGAGCAGGAGGGCGAGCCCGACGATGAGGGCTATGAGCGCGAGCTCACACCCGACGAGGAGGATGCGGTCGAGGCGCTGCGCGCGCGCGATCTCGCCCCGTTCATCGCCGCCGGGCTCGCCGAGCGCGAAGCCTGGCTCGCCGCCTGCCGCGAGGAGGAGAACAGCCCCTCCCCTTCAGGGAAGGGGTTGGGGTGGGGGCGTCTTGGTGATGAGGAGGAGGAGGAGGAGGAACCCGCAATGACCTGAAATCGCGCGTCCCGCCGCATCGGGGCATGGCGAAGCGCGGATCGAGCCGCTAGATTGGGGGTTCATGTCCGACTCCCTCGATCTAGGCGAACCTCCGCAGCCGCGCGACGCGGCGTACCGCGTGCTCGCGCGCAAATACCGGCCGCAGACCTTCGCCCAGCTCATCGGGCAGGATGCGATGGTGCAGACGCTGGGCAACGCGATCAAGCGCGACCGGCTGGCGCATGCCTTCCTGCTGACGGGCGTGCGCGGGGTGGGCAAGACCTCGACCGCGCGGCTGATCGCGAAGGCGCTCAACTGTGTGGGGCCGGACGGGCAGGGCGGTCCGACGATCGATCCGTGCGGGGTGTGCGAGCCGTGCCGCGCGATCGCCGAGGGGCGGCACATCGACGTGATCGAGATGGACGCGGCGAGCCACACCGGCGTCGACGACGTCCGCGAGATCATCGACGCCTCGCGCTATTCGGCGGTGTCGGCGCGCTACAAGATCTACATCATCGACGAAGTCCACATGCTGTCGAAGAACGCGTTCAATGCGCTGCTGAAGACGCTCGAGGAGCCGCCGAGCCATGTGAAGTTCCTGTTCGCGACGACCGAGGTGCAGAAGGTCCCGGTGACGGTGCTCTCGCGCTGCCAGCGCTTCGACCTGCGCCGCATCCCGGCCGAGAAGCTCGCCGCGCATTTCGCCGAGGTGGTCGCGGCCGAGGGCGTCGAGGCGGAGCCCGAGGCGCTGGCGATGATCGCCCGGGCGGCGGAGGGCTCGGCGCGCGACGGCCTGTCGATCCTCGACCAGGCGATCGCCCATGCCGGCATGGAGGGCGGGGCGGTCAGCGCCGAGGCGGTCCGCGCGATGCTCGGCCTGTCCGACCGCAACGCGATCCGCGCGTTGTTCGGGCTGGTGATCGAAGGCGACGGCCCCGGCGCGCTTGCGGCGCTCCGCGACCAGTACGACCTCGGCGTCGATCCGCAGGCGGTGCTGAAGTCGCTCTTGGAGACCGTCCACCGCGTGACCCTCGCGAAGCTCGGCAACGAAGCGATTCCGGGGCAGGCGGCCGAAGAGACCGCGGCGCTGGCGGAATGGGCGGCGAAGCTCGGCTTCCCGGCCTTGCATCGGCTCTGGCAGCTGCTGTTGCGCGGCCATGACGAAGTGGCGAAGGCGGCGTTGCCGATCGAGGCCTGCGAGATGGCGCTGCTCCGCGTCATCCACGCCTCGACGCTGCCCGACCCGGGCGAGCTGGCGCGCAAGCTGGCCGACGGCATGCCGGTCGGCGCTGCTCCTGCCGTTACGCTGTCGGCACCCGCCGAACCCCCGGCGCCGCGTGACCTCGCCGAGGTGCTGGAGCGGCTCGAAGCGGCGCACGAACATCATGTCGCGGCCCGCGCCCGCAACCTGATCCGCGTCATCGCGTTCGATGCACCGGTGATCGAGGTGAGCAGCCAGGGCCTGCCAGCCGACCTGGTCAGCGATTTCGAGCAGGCGCTCCGCCGCCATCTCGGAAGGCGCTGGTCGCTCAAGGTGACGGCGGCGCCCGGCGGCGCGACGCTCGCCGAGGTCAAGGCGGCCGAAGCCGCGGCGGAGCGCGATGCGGTGCTGGCTTCGCCGGTCGTCGCCGCCGCGCTCGAAGCATTTCCCGAAGCCGAGCTGATCGGCTGGACCCCGACCCGGAGGATCGCATGAAGAGTATCGAAGACATCATGGCCATGGCGCAGAACGTCCAGAACGAGCTGACCAAGGCCCAGGCCAATCTCGACACGATCGAGGTCGAAGGCGCCTCGGGCGGCGGGCTGGTCAAGGTCAAGGCCACCGCCAAGGGCCGCATCATCGGCGTCGACATCGACGAATCGCTCCTCGCGCCGAGCGAGAAGCAGATGCTCGAGGACCTGATCGCCGCCGCGCTCAACGATGCGCGGACCAAGGCCGATGCCGCGGCGCAGACCGAAATGTCCAAGCTTTCCAGCGGCATTCCGCTGCCCCCGGGGTTCAAGCTGCCGTTCTGAACATTTCACAACGGGAACAATCGCTTCGCCGCATCCGTTACAGTCGCAATCTGATCCTCAAGGGAGATGCGAAATGGCTGACGAACGGATTGTCGAACGGGATGACGGCGTGACCGCGGAGCGCGTGACCGAACGCGATACCGGCGGGACCACCACGGTGATTGAGCGCCGCGGCGGCGGTGGCGGACTGATCCTCGGGATCATCGCCCTGATCATCGTCGTGGTCGGCGCCTTCTGGTTCCTGAGCGAGAACAGCAGCGAGACGCGCAAGGACGACGCGATCGCCGAAGCCGCGAAGAGCGTCGGCGACGGTGCCGAGAAGGTCGGCGACGCAGCCAAGAAGGCTGGCGACCGCATCGAGAAGGGCGCGGACGACACGACCAAGTAGCGCGCGAATTCCTGACGATGAGAAAGAACGTCAGAGGAAGATTTCAGATCGGCGGCGTGTAGGAAAATCTTTTCTGCGCCGTTCAGCGCAGGCAGGCGTCGAGTCCTTCGCGCTGCACCACGCCGACCCGCGCGGCGATCGAATTGCCGTAGCGGCGGGTGAAGCCTCGCGGGGCGACACCCGCCCTTTTCTTGGGAAGCGGCAGCACCGCGGCGATTCGCGCCGCCTCGGCGCGGGTCATGTTCGCCGCGCCGTGCTTGAAGTAACGCTGCGACCCCGCCTCGACGCCATAGGTGCCGATGCCGGTCTCGGCGACGTTGAGATAGACTTCCATGATCCGCTTCTTGGGCCAGATCAGCTCGATCAGGACGGTGAACCACGCCTCCAGGCCCTTGCGGAAAAAGCCGCCGCCCTGCCACAGGAAGACGTTCTTGGCGGTCTGCTGGCTGATCGTCGAGCCGCCGCGCAGCACCTTGCCGCCCTTGGCGTTGCGATACATCGCCGCGGCGATCGAATCATAGTCGAAGCCGCCGTGCGTGCAGAAGGACGAATCCTCCGCCGCGATCGCGGCGCGCGGCATGTCGGGGTCGATGCGGTCGAGCGGCACCCAGCGCTTGGTCGCGCCATGGCCGGCGAGGATGTCGCCGACCATCGTCCAGGTGACCGGGGGCGGCACGAAGCGATAGACGGTGACCATCAGCAGCGACAGGCCGATGAAGCCGAGCAGGAGCATGCCGGCCCATGCCACGAGCCGGCGGCCCCAGGACCGCCTCCGCACTGCCGCCAACGCTTATACCCCCAGTCGCGCGGTCAGCCGACGGTGAGCAGACGGCGGTCGCCCGCCAGCCGCATCATCGCCTTTTGCAGCTTCTCGAACGCGCGCACCTCGATCTGGCGGACGCGCTCGCGCGACACGCCATAGACCTGGCTGAGCTCCTCGAGCGTCTTGGGATCGTCGGTCAGGCGGCGCTCGGTCAGGATGTGCTTCTCGCGCTCGTTGAGTTCGTCCATCGCCTCGACCAGCATGCCGTGGCGAACGTCCGCTTCCTGCGCTTCGGCGACGATCTCGTCCTGCAGCGCACTGTCGTCCTGCAGCCAATCCTGCCACTGGCCCTCGCCGTCCTCGCGCATCGGCACGTTGAGCGAGGTGTCGCCGCCCATCGCCATGCGGCGGTTCATCGAGGTGACCTCGTCCTCGGTCACGCCGAGGTCCTTGGCGATCTTGGCGAGATGTTCGGGGGAGAGGTCGCCATCCTCGAACGCGTCGAGCTTGGCCTTCATCCGGCGCAGGTTGAAGAACAGCTTCTTCTGCGCGGCGGTGGTGCCCATCTTCACGAGCGACCAGCTGCGCAGGATGAATTCCTGGATCGAGGCGCGAATCCACCACATCGCGTAGGTGGCGAGGCGGAAGCCCCGGTCGGGCTCGAACTTCTTCACGCCCTGCATCAGGCCGATATTGCCCTCGGAGATCAGCTCGGACACCGGCAGGCCATAGCCGCGGTAGCCCATCGCGATCTTGGCGACGAGGCGCAGATGGCTGGTCACGAGCTGCGCTGCAGCTTCGGGATCGCCATGCTCCTGAAAACGCTTGGCGAGCATATATTCCTGCTCGGGCGCCAGGATCGGAAACTTCTTGATCTCGGCCAGATAGCGGTTGAGGCTCGCCTCACCGCCCAGTGCGGGGATCGTCGCCGGGACGTTGCTTCCGCTTGCCATTGATCACTTACTCCCTTTGCTAGAACCTTCCCCCCTGTTGCGGCGAGGACGGTATGCGACCCTCCGAAGACGGGCCAATGAAGCTATACGACGAGCCTATCGAACAGTTCCTGCATGTCGGCAGGCATTTCGCTATCGAAGGCCAAAGCGTGGCTACTAATGGGATGGATAAACCCCAAATGCGCCGCATGTAAGGCCTGACGGCGGAAACCCAGGGTTTCCAATACTGCCCGATGTTCCTTCTTCGTTCTGCCATAGACCGGGTCCCCGATCAAGGGGTGGCCGATCGAGGCCATGTGGACGCGTACCTGATGGGTGCGCCCGGTCTCAAGCCGGCATTCGACCAACGCCGCTTCGTCGAGAAGCGGGCCCGGCATGACCTGCCAGCGAGTCACCGCGCGCTTGCCGCCGGCGACGATCGCCATCTTCTTGCGGTTCTGCGGCGAGCGGGCGAGCGGTGCGTCGATCGTGCCGCTTCCTGTCTTGGGCCGGCCCGAGACGATCGCCTTGTAGCGGCGGTCGATCGAATGCGCCTTGAACTGGCGGGCGAGGCCGACATGCGCGCGATCGGTCTTGGCGGCGACCATCAGCCCCGACGTGTCCTTGTCGATGCGGTGGACGATCCCCGGCCGCGCGACCCCGCCAATGCCCGACAGGCTGCCCTGGCAGTGATGCAGCAGCGCATTGACCAAAGTGCCGTCGAAATTGCCCGCGGCGGGATGGACGACCAGCCCTGCCTGCTTGTCGATGACGATCAGATGCTCGTCCTCGAACGCCACGTTGAGCTCGATCGCCTGCGGTTCGTTATGCGCTTCGGCCGGGGCGGGGACGTCGATACGGAACAGCGCGCCGCCTGGCGCCCTCTTCTTGGGGTCGCGCACCTGGCCGTCGGGGCCGGTGACGTTGCCGGTCGAGATCAGCGCCTTGATCCGCTCGCGCGAGAGCGTGGGGAGCGCATCCGCGAGGGCCCGGTCCAGCCGCCAGCCATCCGCTTGCGGAGAAACGCGTGCTTCGAACGTGGAAACCCCCCGGCTCATTCTGATAGGGGAGATAGGAACGATGCTGGCCATTTCAAGAGATATACTGAACGATATAGTTCAGAAATGCAATACCGCCGCGCCGCACGAGGCGTGTGGCCTGTTGTTCGGCGGGGAGGGCGTGGTGTCGGGCTGGTCCCTGACGGAGAACGTAGCGGCCGATCCCTATCGCCATTTCGAGATCGACCCGGCCGCGCTGATCGCCGCGCTGCGCGCCGAGCGTGAAGGTGGAGCGCGGGTCGCGGGCTATTGGCATTCGCACCCATCGGGCGATGCGCGGCCTTCCGCAATCGATGCGGCCAGCGCGGCGCCCGACGGTCGGCTATGGCTGATCCTCGCCGGCGGTGAAGCCGCGATATGGCGCGCAGTTGCGGCTGGCGCGGTGCACGGCCGCTTCGATCCGGTCGAGCTGGCCATCACCTGAGCTGCGAGGGCGTGCAGGTCAGTGCCCGCTCCCCTTCGCCAGCTGCGTGATCGCCGCGAGCGCGGCATCGAACCGCCCTTCGGCTTCGGCGTTGCGCAGGAACTTGACGCGCTCGACCAGGATCTCCGCCGGCGTCGGTGTCCCACCGAATAGCGCGAGCACCTCGTCCGCGAATTCCTCGAGCGGCTGATAGCCCGGGCGCTCGCGCTGGCCCGGCGTCAGGTCGGTCTGGACCGCGGGCGGCGCCAGCTCGATCACCTCGACCTGACCGGCCAGCGCGTCGCGCAGCGAGATGGTGTAGCTGTGGATCGCCGCCTTGGTCGCGCTGTAGGTGGCCGCGGCGACCAGCGGCACGAAGGCGAGGCCCGAGGTGACGTTGACGATCGCGGCATCCGCTTGGCGCTTCAGATGGTCGACCAGCGCGTTGTTGAGCCGGATCGGGCCGAGCAGGTTGGTGGTGATCGTGGCCTCGGCATCGCTCAGGTCGCGGCGCGTGCCGATGTCCTCGTACCGCATGATGCCGGCATTGTTGACGACGACGTTGAGCGCCGGATGCGCTTCGATCAACTCCTTGGCGAACGCCTCGATCGCCTCGGTGCTCTCGATATCGAGCGTCATCGCGTGCATGTTCGCCCGGCCCGCGATCGCAGCTTCCAGTGCATCGCGGCGCCGCCCGGCGATGATCACGGTGTTGCCGGCGTCATGGAAACGATGCGCCAGCGCTTCGCCGATACCCGATCCGCCGCCGGTGATGAGGATGGTGTTTCCAGTGCGCTTCATGACTGCCTCCTTGCTTGATGGCTGCGATGTAGCGCATTACTAACCAACAGAAAGAAGGCACCCAAAAGATTTATACTTACCTGAAAGAGAGTGTTGAAGCATGGCGATTGGCGTGGGCGAGTGGCACGCGGACGATCCGCGGGTCGATGCGCTGGTGAACGACCTGATCGGCGCGATCGCCGACAAATGGACGATGATCATCCTGGAGACGCTGGAGGATAAGGGCGAGCTGCGCTTTACCCAGCTCTCGAAGTTCATTCCGGAGATCAGCCAGAAGATGCTGACCCAGACGCTGCGGCGCATGGAGCGCGACGGGATGGTGACGCGCACCGTGCATGCGGTGGTGCCGCCGCGCGTCGACTATCGCCTGACCCCGCTGGGCGAGAGCCTGGGCGAGGCGTTCTGCGGCGTATGGCTATGGGCCGAGGCGAACCTGGAGGGCGTCGCCGCGGCGCGCGAGGCGTTCGACGGACGGGAGCGCTGAGGCTCAGTCGCCGGGCGGCCCGAGATAGTCCGCGCCATACACCGCCTTGCGGATATCGGTGTGCAGCGTGCCGTCGAACGGGAGGGTCTGGGTGAAGAACACCACCGCCATGCGGTTCGCCGGATCGACCCAGAACAGCGTCGAGGCCATCCCGTCCCAGAAGAATTCGCCCACCGCGCCGCGGTTGCGGTCGGGCGTCGCCGGGCGTGCGGTGCGCACCGCGAAGTCGAAGCCGAACCCGCCGTCGATCTTGCCCATCAGCCACTCGCGTTCCTTGATCGCGGGGTCGAGCTGGTCGGTCGCCATCAGCCGGATCGTCGCGGGCTTGAGAATTCGCGCACCGTCGAGCTCGCCGCCATTCAGCAGCATGCGGGCGAAGCGCATGTAATCGTCGATCGGCGCGACGATGCCGGCGCCCCCCATGGTCAGCTTCGCGCCCGGGAAGTTGACGCGGCGCGTCATTTCATCGGCCTGGCGAGCGAACTTGCCGTCCTGCTTCACATAGGTCGCGGCGAAGCGGGGGAGGCGGTCCATCGGCTGGTGCCACGCCGCCTCGCGCATCTTCAACGGCTCGAAGATGCGGGTGCGGACATAGTCGGCGAACTTGATGCCCGAGAGCCGCTCGACCAGCAGCGCCTGGACGTCCACCGCGGCGCTGTAATGCCATTCGGTGCCTGGTTCCGACAGCAATGGCACGCGGGCGAGACGGCGGCCGAACTTGGCGAGATCATTGTCGAGGTTGAGCGGATCGGCGGCGAAGAATGCCGCATGCGCTGCCGTCGGCCCGCCGCCATAGGCGAAGCCTGCGGTGTGGCGCAGCACGTCGCGGATCGTGATCGGGCGGCTCGCGGCGCGCCACACCGGCTTGCCGTCCGTGCCCGTGCCGTCCTGCACCTGCATCGCCGCGAACTCGGGCAGATAGCGGGCGAGCGGATCGTCGAGCCGGAACTTGCCCTGTTCCCACAGCTGCATCAGCGCGACCCCGGTGACCGGCTTGGTCATCGACCAGATCTGCACCAGCGTGTCGCGGCGGAAAGGCTTGCCGCCCTCGCGATCGGCGAAGCCCTGCGCGCCGAAATAGACCTCGCGCCCGTCCTTCCACACCAGCGCTGAGACGCCGACCGCGCGCCCGTCGGCGACCATCGCTGCGAGCATCCGGTCGATCCGCGCCTTGTCGATGCGCAGCGTCTCCACCGCCGCGGGCCGCTCCTGCGCCACAAGCGATGCGGGCGCAGCAAGCAGGAGCAAGCCAGTCAACGCTGTCACCATCAGTTTCCGCATGAATTCCCTCCGTTGGTTTCGGACAAGGCTATCGGGCTTCGCGTCGGGACGAAAGATCGCTCGCTTGCAGCGGTGCCGCCGCTGCGCCAAAGAGTTGCGCGGATCACCGGAGCATTCATGAACATCTCACCGACCGACTTCGCCAGCCTGCTCTGCTCGCGCCTGTGCCATGACCTGCTAAGTCCGGTCGGCGCGCTCAACAACGGACTGGAGCTGCTGGCCGACGAGCATGATCCGGAGATGCGCGCGCGGTGCCTCGAGCTGCTCGCCGAGAGCGCCAAGGCGAGCGCCAACAAGCTCAAATTCTTCCGCCTCGCGTTCGGCGCGGCCGGCGGATTCGGCGACACGGTCGACACGCGCGAGGCGCAGGCGGCGATCGAGGGGCTGTTCGGCGACAATCACCGCGTGTCGATCGGCTGGATGGTCGAGGATCCGGTGCTGCCCAAGCAGGTGATCAAGGTGCTGCTCAACCTCGCGCTGATCGGCGGCGACGCGCTGGTGCGCGGCGGGCAGCTCGACATCGGCGCGGAGGCGCATGACGGCGTGGTCGAGATCGTGGTCCGCGCCGAGGGGCCGCGCATCGTGCTCGACCAGGAGCTGCGCGGCGCGCTCACCGGCGATACCGGTGACGCGCCCGTGACCCCGCGCGCGGCCGCGGCCTATCTGGTGCACCAGCTGGTCGAGCACGGCGGGGGCGAGCTCCAGGTCTCGCCGCCCGAGGCCGAGGTGCTGCTGTTCGGGGCGGCGTTCAAGGCCGCCTGATCGAGGTTTTCGGCGGAGATTCAGACATGGGCGAGATTGGCGTCGGACTGATCGGCTACGGCCTTGGCGGACGGGCGTTCCACGCGCCCTATGTCGGGGTCACGCTGGGCATGACGCTGCGCGCGGTGGTGTCGCGCGATCCGGCCAAGGTGCATGCCGACCTGCCCGGCACGACGGTGGTGCCCGATGTCGCGGCGCTGCTGGCTGAGCCGGACATCGACCTCATCGTCGTCTCGAGCCCCGACGCGCTGCACGCCGAACATGCGCTCGCCGCGATCCGCGCGGGCAAGCATGTGCTGATCGACAAGCCCTTCGCTACGACGTTTGAGGATGCGCGTGCCGTCGCGGCCGAAGGGGAAGCGAGAGGCGTGGTGGTCACTGCCTTCCAGAACCGCCGCTGGGACGCCGATTTCCTGACGCTCAAGGGGTTGATCGAAGCAGGCACGCTGGGCGAGGTCGTCCAGTTCGAGAGCCATTTCGATCGCTGGCGCCCGGTCGCGGCGGACGTGTGGAAAGAAGCGCGCCCCGGCGGCGTGTGGCTCGATCTCGGGCCGCATCTGGTCGACCAGGCGCTGCAGCTGTTCGGACGCCCGCTGGCGATCACCGCCGATATCGCGACGCTGCGCCAGGGCGCGCCCGCGCCCGACTATTTCCACGCGCTGCTGCGCTACCCTAAGCGGCGCGTGCTGCTCCATGCGAGCAAGCTCGTCGCCGATCACGGGCTGCGCTTCGCGGTGCACGGTACGCAGGGAAGCTGGATCAAGCACGGCATCGACCCGCAGGAAGCCGCGACGGTCGCGGGCGAGGTACCGGGCGGCGAGGGCTGGGGGCACGATGCGCTTCCCGGCGTGCTGACGCGCGCAGGCGAAGCGCCGGTCGCGGTGCCCAACGCCAGGGGCGACTATCGCCGCTTCTGGCAGGCGCTCGCTGCCGCGATACGCGGGGAGGGGCCCAACCCCGTCCCCGCGTCCGACGCGATTGCAGTGATGGAGCTGCTCGACGCCGGGCTGCGCAGCGCGGAGCAGCGGTGCGAGATCGAGTTGGACTGAGCCCGTCTTTAGCTTTGCGCCGCGAGTTCGCCGATGAGTTCGACGGTCGTATCGGCGATCGATCCGAGAAGTGCCTCTCGCGAATGAGGATACAGCTCGTCGACCCTGTGCCCAATTCCAACTGCGCCAAGGGTGATTGTCCCGCGAGCGTTCACTCGCTTGATCGTGTCGCGCAGATGCCGCCAAAGATAGCTTGGTCCATTTTGCTCCAGCGTCGAGTCATCGACCGGCGCACCGTCAGACAGGACGATCAGGAGTTTGCGCGCGTGTGGCAGCCTTGCCAGCCGCGAAACCGCCCATTCAATCGCCTCGCCGTCAAGATTTTCGCGGAGGATGTCTGGATTGAGGAATGTGTCGCGCGACTCCTCATCCCAATCTCGCGTGTTGGCGTCCTTGTACACGACATGCAGCAGCGCGCAGAGCCGTCCGGGGCGTTTGGGAGAATCCTGCCGGATCCAATCTTGTCGGGCGAAACCTCCGTGCCAACCCGCCGTGGAAAATCCCAGAATCTCGCTAGCGACCCCGATTTCCGCGAGCGCTTCAGCCAGCGCGCGCACCGCGCTGGCCGTCGCTCCAATCGGCGCGCCAAGCATCGAGCCGGATTGATCGATCAATAGGCAGACAACAACGTCTGCGGGCTTCGGAATGGCCGTGCGCAGCGCCCGTGCAAGGTCCCTTGATGAAGTTTGCATGGCGTCGAAACGACGCAACTGCGCGCGATTTGCCACCCATTTTCGACCGCGATCGGTCCATCCCATACCCGGGATCGCGGCTCGCTGTGGGAAGGCGCATTGCAATCTGTTCTGCGGGTATTTCCAGATCGTGCGCGCGCGTGAAGACGCGATAGGGTTCCCCATCTGGGCCGTCATCAACAGCCGGTTGTTCGCGGTGTCGCGAACGCCATCGATCCCAGACAATCAGGATGATGCCCGCTGCCAGCAGAAGAGGTCCGGCCAGCGCCGCCGCGAACATCGTATCCATCGCCCCCTCCCCGGTCGGCCGGCGCAGCTGAGCCGTCGCCCCGCCGCCAATGGTTGCATCGGACAAGCCTGCGATTGGTTCAAGGTCGCTCTGCCACGCTGAAATCGAAAACCCGTTCTGGCTAACCACGTCTTAACGCCTGCCCGTCCATGACCGCCCTGTACATGTGGGGGAACCGTGGACGACCTGCTGCAAGAGTTCATCGCGGAAACGCGTGAGACGCTGGAAACGCTGTCGGGCGAGATCGTCGCCTGGGAGGCGAATCCGGACGATCGCGCGCGGCTCGACGCGATCTTCCGCTTCGTCCACACGGTGAAGGGAAGCTGCGGCTTCCTCGACCTGCCGCGCCTCGCGCGCCTCAGCCACGCCGCCGAGGATGTGCTCGCCGCGGTGCGCGCGGGCGAGCGCACGCCCGACCGCGCGCTGGTCAACGCCGTGCTCGCGGTGGTCGACCGTATCGGCGAGCTGGTCGAGGCGATCGATTCGGGCAGCGCGCTCGATGCGCATGGCGAGGACCTGCTGATCGCCGCGCTCGCCGAGGGTTCCGACGAAGTCATTCAGGCCGCCACGCCCGCGGCACAGCGCGCCCCGGCGCGCAGCGTTCGTCTCAACGTCGATCTGCTCGACCGCATGATGAGCGGCATGTCCGACATGGTGCTTGCGCGCAACGAGCTGTCGCGGCGGCTGCGCAACGTCGAGATCGATCCCCAGGTGGAGGCGGCGCTCGAGCGCATGTCGGCCACCGTCGCCGACCTGCGCGACACCGTCACCCGTACGCGCATGCAGAAGATCGACGCGCTGTTCTCCGCACTGCCGCGCATGGTGCGCGACACCGCGGCGAGCCTCGGCAAGTCGGTCAGCCTCCACATGGAGGGCGCCGAGGTCGAGCTCGACCGCGAGATGATCGAAGTGCTGCGCGATCCGCTGGTCCATATCATCCGCAACGCGATCGATCACGGCATCGAGACGCCGGCCGCGCGACGCGCCGCGGGCAAGCGCGAGAATGGGCGGCTGTGCGTCTGCGCGCGCCAGTCGGGCAATCAGATCGTGGTCGAGATCGCCGACGACGGCCGCGGGATCGACACCGACCGGCTGATCCGCAAACTCGCCGATAGCGGCCGCGACGAGCGCGCGCTGCGGTCGCTCAGCGATCGCGCCAAGCTCGCTCTGGTGTTCGAGCCCGGCCTGACGAGCAAGGACGAGGTGTCCGAAGTCTCGGGCCGCGGCGTCGGCATGGACATCGTCCGCCTGGGCATCGAGCAGATCGGCGGCCGCGTCGATCTCGACAGCCAGCCGGGCAAGGGGTTGCGCATCCTGATCCATGTCCCGCTGACCCTGTCGATCATCCCGACGATCGTGGTGGCGGCTGGCGGCCAGCGTTTCGCCGTGCCGCGCCAGGCGATCGAGGAGATCGTCAGCGAGGCCAATGAATCGATCCGCATCGACCGCATCGGTAGCGCCGAGGTGGTCACCGTGCGCGACCGCCGCCTGCCGCTGGTCGAGCTCGCACAGGTGCTGGGCATCGCCGACAATGTCTGCGCGATGCGCAGCATGCTGGCGATCGTCAGCGTGGGCGAGGGCAGCTACGCGCTGCGCGTCGACGACGTGCTCGACAATGAGGAACTGGTGATCAAGCCCGCGGCGCCCGCGATCATGGCGACCGGCATCTATGCGGGGCAGACGCTGCCCGACAGCGGTTGCCCGATGCTGCTGCTCGATTGCGCGGGGATCGCGCGCGATGCAGGGCTGCAGTTCGTGCGCGACGTGCTCGCCGACGAAGCCGATGAAGCCGCCGAGGCCGAGGCGGAGGGCATCGCCGCGCTGATCTTCGTCGATCTCGACGGCGCGCGGCGGGCGGTGCCGCTCGCCGTGGTCGACCGCATCGAGCAGGTCGTCCCCGACGCGATCCGCCATGCCGCGGGACGGATGCGGCTCACGATCGACGGGATGATCCTCCCGCTCGTCGCCCGGCGCGAGCTGGCCGGTGCGCCGCACTGGTCGGTGCTTCGCCTGAAAGATGGTGTGAGCGAGATCGGCTATGCCATTGCCGAAGCTGCGGATATCGTAACGCTCCCGGCAGAGATCGCGCGCGCCGCGCAGCCGGGGCCAATCGCCGGCGCAGTGCTGCTCAACGACGAGCCGGTCGAGCTGCTCGACCCGCACTGGCTGTTCGCCGAGCATGGCGAGCCGGAGGATTGGGCGGACACTGCGCCGCTCTGCCTGCTCACCGGCGGCGACGATGGCTGGATGCGTACCTTCGTCCGTCCGATGCTCGAAAACGCGGGCTATCGCGTGACGCTCGACCCGGGGGAGGCGGCCGATGTCGTGCTCGCGCTCGACGGGCCCGTGGCGGGGCATCCGGCAAGCGCGCCAGTAGTGCGCCTGCGCAGCAAGCGCGGCGGTGGCGATGACGGCAGCATCTATCGCTACGATCGCGACGCGCTGCTCGGCGCGCTCGCCAGCGTGGCACGGCGGGGGGCATGATGGAGAAGCTTTTCCTGATCGCGCATGTCGCGGGCCAGGCGGTGGCGATCGACGCCGACCAGGTCGAATCGGTGGTCGATATCGGCACGATCGTGGCGGTGCCGCGCGCTGGCGGTCATGTCCGCGGGCTCGCCGCGCTGCGCAGCCGGGTCGTCACCGTGATCGACACGGTCGCCGCGCTCGGCATGGCGGGCGGCAGCACCGCCAGCCGCGCCGTGATCACGCGCGTCGACGGACATCACTATGCGCTGCTGGTCGACGCGCTCGACGACGTCGCACCGTTCGCGCTGCAGCCGCTGGCTTCGGGCATCCCGCTCTCGCCGGCCTGGCAGCGCGCCGGGCACGGGCTGGTCGAGCGCGACGGCGAGCCGGTCCTGGCGATCAACCTGACCGCGCTCGTACCGGCCGGGGCAAGTGCCCAGGCCGCATAAATCGACATTAACGCCGTGCTTACATCTTTCGGGCACAACCACCCGTGAACGCGCCTAAATCCGGGAACGGACCAACATGAAGACCTGCCTCGTCGTCGATGATTCCAAGGTGATCCGCAAGGTGGCGCGGCACATCCTCGAAACGCTCAACTTCGAGGTGCGCGAGGCCGGCGACGGGCGCGAGGCGCTCGACGCCTGCCTCGATTCGGTGCCCGACGTGGTGCTGCTCGACTGGAACATGCCCGTGATGAGCGGCATGGACTTCCTGCGTGCGCTCAAGGACAGCGGCATTCCCGAGAAGCCCAAGGTGGTGTTCTGCACTACCGAGAACGGCATGGCCTATATCCGCGCCGCGATCGAGGCGGGCGCCGACGAATATGTCATGAAGCCGTTCGACCGCGAGACGCTCGAGAGCAAGCTCCAGATCGTCGGCGTCGCCTGAGGGCCGCGGCAATGGCCAGGACCACAGCCGCGGCCGGCCCTCCGCCGGACCGCGCGAGCGAGGGTATCCCCGTCCTGATCGTCGATGATTCGGTGGTCGCCCGCGCGGTGATCGGGCGGATGATCGAGGGAATGGCGCGGTTCCGCGTCGCCGGCTCGGTCAGCAATGTCGAGAGCGCGCTCGCCTTTCTCGCGCAGGAGCGCGCCGACGCGATCCTGCTCGATCTCGAAATGCCCGGCACGCATGGCCTGACCGCGCTTCCCGATCTGGTCTTGGCGGGGAAGGGGGCCAAGGTGCTCGTGGTCTCCTCCGCCGCCGACGATGGCGCCGCGGCCGCCGTCCAGGCGCTGGCGCTGGGTGCGGCGGATACGCTGGTCAAACCCGGCGTCGGCAGCTTTGCCGGGCGATTCGCGGCGGTGCTCGAGGACCGCCTCGATCGCCTGTTCGATGCTGAGGGAAGTCCCGCCGTCTCCGCCCAGGCCGAGCAGGCGCTGGGCGAGTTCGACATCGTCGCCGTGGGCGCCTCGACCGGCGGCATCCACGCGCTCAGCCAGATGCTGCGCGCGATCCCGCCGGCCTTTCAGGCGCCGATCCTGGTGACCCAGCACCTGCCTGCGTCGTTCATGAGCTATTTCGCGGCGCAGCTCGCCGTGCTCGCGGGGCGCTCGTGCGAGGTGGCGACCGATCATCTCCGCGTGCGCCCGGGCCGGATGGTGGTCGCCCCGGGCGACGCACATATCCGCTGCGTGCGGACCAGCGACGGCGGCTGCGCGATCCGGCTGACGCACGAAACCGTCGCGAGCGGCTGCATGCCCTCGGTCGATCCGATGCTCGATTCGGTCGCGGAGCTGTTCGGCGCGCGCGGGCTCGGCGTGATCCTCTCCGGCATGGGCCGCGATGGGGCCACCGGGGCCAGGCGGCTGATCGATGCCGGGGGAAGCGTGATCGTCCAGGACAAGGCGAGTTCGGTGGTGTGGGGCATGCCCGGCGCGGTCGCGGAGAGCGCCAGCGCAGTGCTTCCGCCCGACGAGATCGGGCGCATGATCGCGAGCCAGCGGAGGCCGGGATGATCCAGCTTCACCCCCAGGCTTTCGCCTCGACCGGCGCGATGGGCGCGATCGGCGCACTGCTCGAGCAGCGCACGGGGCAGCAGATCGCCGCCAACCGCGCGTGGCGTATCGAGACGGCGCTGAAGCCGGTGCTGCGCGCCAACGATCTCGACTCGCTCGACCAGCTGATCCGCCGGCTCGCCACCGACCGCAACGGTCCGCTCGCCGATGCGGTGGTCGATGCGCTGCTCAACCATGAGACGTCCTTCTTCCGCGATGCGGCGGTGCTCGACCTGGTGGTCGAGGCGGCGCAGGCGCTGCAGGCCGATGCGCCGGGCCGCCGCCTGCGCATCTGGTCGGCGGGCTGCTCGATGGGGCAGGAACCCTATTCGCTGGCGATGCTGTTCGAGGAGGCGGCGATGAGCCGCGGCATGCTGATGCCGGAGATCATCGCCACCGACGTCTCCGCCGCTGCGCTCGCCCGGGCGCGCGCCGGGCGCTTCTCACAGTTCGAGATCCAGCGCGGCCTGCCGGTGCGCCGCATGGTGAACTGGTTCGACAGCGTCGATGGCGAGTGGGTCGTGCGGCCCGAGCTCGCCCGGCGCATCGTGTTCCGCCAGCAGAACCTCGCCAAGGACCCGCCGCCCGTGGGCAAGTTCGATCTGGTGCTGTGCCGCAACGTGCTGCTCTATTTCGCCGCCGACGTGCGCACGCGCGTGTTCCGCACGCTGCGCGACGCGACCCGCGACGGCGGCCTGCTGGTGCTGGGCGCGGGCGAGACCGTGATCGGCCAGACCGACGCCTTCCGCCCGAGCGACCAGTTCCGCGGCCTCTATCTCGCCGGAGACGCCCGCGTCGCGCCGTTCCGCGCCTGTACAGGCTGAAACGAGCCGCGTTTCGGCGCGTCCCTGCGCACCGTGGCTTGCGTTTCCGCGCGGGCCGCCGCATCCCTCGCAGCGATGATGCAGGACAAGGCAGAACTCGACTGGATCGACGCGCCGTCGCCCAATTTCGACGAGCGCAAGCTGCCGGTCAGCATCATCGTCCTCCATTACACCGGGATGCAGAGCGCTGAGGAAGCGATCATGCGGCTGCGCGATCCCGAGGCGAAGGTGTCGAGCCATTGGCTGGTCGCCGAGGACGGCCAGATCGTGCGCCTGGTCGACGAGAGCAAGCGCGCCTGGCACGCCGGCAAGTCGCACTGGCGCGGGGTGACCGACATCAACTCGGCCTCGGTCGGGATCGAGATCGTCAATCCCGGCCATGAGTTCGGCTATCGTCCCTTCCCGGATGAGCAGATCGACTCGGTGATCCGCCTGACCGCGGCGATCAAGGATCGCTATCACGTCACGCGCGGCAACGTCGTCGGCCATTCCGACATCGCCCCCGCGCGCAAGCAGGATCCGGGCGAGCTGTTCCCCTGGGGCAAGCTCGCCCGGCTGCGGCTCGCGCTGCCGCGCCCGACCAAGAACCTGATGGATCCCGGCTGGACTGATGCCGGCTTCCTGCTCGCGCTCGAACGCTTCGGCTACGAAGTGACCGACGGGCTCGCCGCGACCGTGGCGTTCCAGCGCCGCTTCCGGCCCGAGCTGGTCGACGGCACGATCGACGCCGAGTGCCGCATGATCCTGCTCGCGCTGCTCCTGCCCAAGCCGCAAGGCGACGCGTGATGCGCCTGCCCGAAGGGGCGCCGATCCTCACCGCGGCCCAGATGCGCGCGGCCGAGGATCGGGCGATCGCCGATGGCGCGAGCGTCACCACGCTGATGGAGCGCGCCGGGACGGGCGTGGCGGAGACGGTCCACCGCCTCGCCGCGGGCGGGGAAGTGCTGATCCTGTGCGGCCCGGGCAACAATGGCGGCGACGGCTATGTCGCCGCGCGGGTGCTGGCGAACCACGGAATGCGGGTACGCGTCGCCGCGCTGGGCGACCCGCGGACCGAAGCCGCGGCGGAGGCCCGCAACGGCTGGATCGGACCGGTTGAGGCGTTTCCCGGCGAACTGCCCGGGGCGCATCAATTTGCCCCGGTCATCGTCGATGCCGTGTTTGGTACGGGCCTCTCCCGGCCGGTCGATGCGCCGGTCGCGACCGCAATCAAGACGCTGGCGGATCATGCGCGGTTGTCGATTGCGGTCGACCTGCCGAGTGGCGTGGAGACCGACACGGGCGGGGATTTCGACCGCGGGCTCGCGAATTTCGGCGTGACGCTGGCGCTCGGCGCGCTCAAGCCCGCGCATCTTCTCCAGCCTGCGGCGGCGCATTGCGGCACCGTGCACACCATCGATATCGGCCTGGAACGCGACGAGACCCTGGCCGAGCCAACCGTTCGGACGCTTTCCGCTCCGCGCCTCGCCAAACCGCAGCCCTCGTCGCACAAATACAGCCGCGGCATGGTCGCGATTATCTCCGGCCCGATGCACGGCGCGTCCGAGCTGGCCGCGCTTGCCGCCTATCGCGCCGGGGCGGGCTATGTGCTGCTGCTCACCGGCGGCTTGCCACACCCGCCACACGCCATCGTCCGCCAGCGCTGGAGCGCAGACGCTCTCGACGACAAGCGCGTCGGCGCGGTCGTGATCGGCCCCGGCCTCGGCCGCGACGATCGTGCGCGCGAGAAGCTCGATGCGGCGCTGGCCAGCCCGCATCCGCTGGTGATCGACGGCGACGCGCTGCATCTGCTCGACCTCGACCGGCTGGTGACACGCGAGGCGCCGACGGTGCTCACCCCGCATGCCGGCGAGTTCGCCGCCTTGTTTGGTGAGGTGGAGGGGAGCAAGATCGCCCGCACGCAGCACGCAGCACGCCGGAGCAACGCGGTGGTCGTGTTCAAGGGTGCCGACACCGTGATCGTGGCCCCGGACGGCTCGGCCAATGTCGCGCTGCCCGCCAGTGGGTGGCTGTCGGTTGCCGGAACGGGCGACGTTCTGGCAGGGGCCATCGCAACCATGCTCGCCCAGAATACTGCCACGCTGCTCGAAGCCGCCTCCGCCGGCGTCTGGCTGCACGCCGAGGCCGCACGCCTCCTCGACCGCTGCTTCCTCGCCGACGAGCTGGCGGACGCGCTCCCGCACGCCCTGGCGCGCACCCTGTGAACGAGGCAGCGACCATCGTCCGCGTCGCCGCACGGGGCGACGGCGTCACCGCCGACGGCCGCCACGCGCCACTTGCCGCGCCGGGCGACACGCTGCGTGCCGACGGCAGCGTGGCGCCAGGCCCGCGCCATCAGACGCCGCCATGCCGCCACTTCCCCGAATGCGGCGGCTGCCAGCTCCAGCACCTCGATGATGCCGCCTATGCCGAGTTCCTCACCGCGCGCATCGCCGGCGCGCTCGCGCAGCAGGGCGTCGAGACCGACATCCGCGCGCCCATCCTCTCCCCGCCGCGCACCCGCCGCCGCGCCGCGCTCCACGCCGAGCGGCGCGGGCGGCAGGTGCATCTCGGCTTCACCGAACAGTCGAGTCACCGGCTGATCGATCTCCAGCAATGCGAGATCCTCGATCCGCGCCTGTTCGCATTGCTCCAGCCGTTGCGCGGCCTGCTTGCCGCGCATCTCCCCGCCAACCGCCGCGTCAACGTCCACCTCGCGCTCACCGATCAGGGCCCCGACGTGCTGGTCGAGGGGCTGGTCACCGACAGCCTGAACGCGGTCGAGGCGGTGACCAGCTTCGCCCAGCGCCACGGCCTTGCGCGTCTGTCGGTCGACGACGGCCTTGGACCCGAGCCGCGCTGGGAGCCCGAACCGGTCACGGTCAGCTTCAGCGGCGTGCCCGTGCCGTTCCCGCCCGCGAGCTTCCTCCAGGCGACGCCCGAGGGCGAGGCGGCGCTGGTCGGTGCGGTGCGCGAGGCCGTCGCCGGTGCGAACGCGGTCGCCGACCTGTTCGCCGGCCTCGGCACCTTCGCGCTGGCGATAGACCCGGCGGCGAAAGTCTATGCGGGGGAGGGCGCGCGCGAGGCGATCCTCTCGCTCAAGGCCGCGGCCGGCCGCGCCCAGCGCCAGGTCTTCGCCGAGCATCGCGATCTGTTCCGCCGCCCGCTGGTGGCGAAGGAGCTCGACCTGTTCGACGCGGTGATCCTCGATCCCCCGCGCGCCGGCGCCAAAGAGCAGGCCGAGCAGCTCGCCGCGTCAAAGGTGCCGGTGATCGCCTATGTCTCGTGCAATCCCAATACGTTCGCGCGCGACGCGAAGATGTTGTGCGAAGGCGGCTATCGGCTCGACTGGATCCTCCCGGTCGGCCAGTTCCGCTGGTCCACCCATGCCGAGCTGGCGGCGCGCTTCAGCCGCTAAGGATAATCGGCCCGCACGAAGTAAAGCCCATCGGGCGGCGCATTGAGCCCCAGCGCCGCGCGATCCTTCGCCTCCAGCGCATCGCGCAGATCGTCCGCGCGCCACTGCCCGCGCCCGACCATCGCCAGGCACCCGACCATCGAGCGCACCTGGTGATGCAGAAACGAGCGCGCCGAGGCGTGCACCGTCACCTCATCCGCCTCACGCACAACGTCGAGCCGGTCGAGCGTCTTGAGCGGGCTCGCCGACTGGCAATGCGCCGAACGGAAGGTGGTGAAGTCATGCAGTCCCACCAGCAATTGCGCCGCCGCGTGCATCGCCCCCGCGTCCAGCTCAGCGGGCACGCGCCATTTCAGCCCCTTGTCGAAGGTCAGCGGCGCGCGGCGGTTGACGATCCGGTACACATAGTGCCGCGCGATACACGAGAAGCGCGCATGCCAGTCGTCCGCTACTGCCTCGCACGCCAGGATCGCCACCGGCACCGACCGCAGATGCGCGTTGAGCGCCTCCATCAGCCGGAACGGAGCGATATCCTTCTCCACATCGGTATGCGCGCGCATCGCCAGCGCGTGCACGCCGGCATCGGTGCGCCCCGCGGCATGGACCAGCGCGTCCTCCCCGGTGATGCCGTGCAGCGCGTCCTCGATCGCCTGCTGCACGCTCGGCCCGTGATCCTGATGCTGCCAGCCCATGAATGGGCGGCCGTCATATTCGATGGTGAGCGCGAAGCGGGTCAAAGCTGAGTCCCGGCGGGAATGGGGAAACCGTTGAGCAGCTCAGCGGTGGTCATGACGCCACGTCCCGCGCGCTGGACGAGGGTAGGGCGGATCGCGCCCTCGGCACAGGTGATCGTCAGTGCGTCATCCACCACCATTCCGTCACGCCAGCGAACGCTGGGGTTTCCTGCGTCAGACGCAGCGCCGGACGACGGAAGATCCCAGCGTTCGCTGGGATGACGGATTGTCTCCAATACTCGAATCCGCTCGCCGGCATATTCGAACCATGCCCCCGGCGGATTGAACGCCAGCACCTGCCGTGCAATCGCATCGGCAGGCTGGCTGAAATCCAGCCGCGCTTCGGCCTTGTCGATCTTGGAGGCATAGGTCACACCGTCCTCGGCCTGCGCGACCGCCGGATAGGCCTCCGGATCGGCCAGCACCTGAACCATCAGCCGCGCACCCATCGCCGCCAGCTCGTCGGTCAGCGCACCCGCGGTCTTGCCCGCGACCAGCGTCCGCTCCTCCAGCCGCACCGGCCCGGTATCCAGCCCGGCCTCCATCTGCATGATCCCGACGCCGGTCTCTTCATCCCCGGCCAGGATCGCCCGCTGGATCGGCGCCGCCCCGCGCCAGCGCGGCAGCAGCGAGGCATGGACGTTCATGCACCCCAGCCGCGGCGCCTCCAGCACGCTCATCGGCAGGATCAGGCCATAGGCCGCGACCACCGCGACATCCGCCTCCAGCGCCGCGAACGCCGCCACCGCGTAGGGGTCCTTCTTGAACGACAGCGGCGTGCGCACCTCGATCCCCAACGCCTCGGCGCGCGCATGGACGGGGGAGGGGGTCAGCGCCTTGCCGCGCCGCCCGCCCGCGCGCGGCGGCTGGCTGTATGCCGCCGCCACGTCATGCCCCGCATCGACCAGCGCATCGAGCGTCGGCACCGCAAATTCGGGCGTTCCCATGAAGATGATCCGCATCGCTGCGCCTCTAGCCGCAATCGGCCCCGCAGCGCCATCCTTCCCTTCGCCCCCGCGAACGGGTAGGGAACATTGCATGGCCTCGCCCGAGATCGAAACCCTCACCCAAGCCCTGTCGCGCCTGCCCGGCCTTGGCCCGCGGTCGGCGCGGCGCGCGGTGCTGCATCTGCTCAAGAAGCGCGAGACCGCGCTCGATCCGCTGCTCGCCGCGCTCACCGCGGTCAGCCAGCGCCTCGCCACGTGCAGCACCTGCGGCAATGTCGACACGTCCGACCCGTGCGCGATCTGCGCCGATCCGCGCCGCGACACGCGCCAGCTCTGCGTGGTCGAGGAGGTCGCCGATCTCTGGGCGCTCGAACGCTCGCGCCTGTTCCCCGGCCGCTTCCACGTGCTCGGCGGCAAACTCTCCGCGCTCGACGGCGTGCGGCCCGAAGACCTCGCGATCGACAGCCTGGTCACCCGCATTTCCGCGGGCGGGATTGACGAGGTGGTGCTGGCGATGAACGCCACGCTCGAAGGGCAGACCACCGCGCACTACATCGCCGAGCGGCTGGAGGGGCATCCCGTGCGCCTCACGCAGCTCGCGCATGGCCTGCCGGTCGGCGGCGAGCTCGACTATCTCGACGAAGGCACGCTCGCCCAGGCCCTGCGCGCGCGGCGGCCGGTCGCTTGAACTTCCCCTCCCTGCAAGGGAGGGGCTAGGGGTGGGTTGCGAGCGCAGCGAGCGTCCTCGCTTGCGGCGCCGGGCACCCCTCCGGGGGTGCAACCCATGACCCCTCCCTTGCAGGGAGGGGAGCGCTCGATTAAATTACCCGCATGTCCCTTCTACCGATCCTCGAAGTCCCTGATCCGCGCCTCAAGCTGGTGTCCGCGCCCGTCGACAAGGTCGATGACGAGTTGCGCGCGCTGGTCGCCGACATGTTCGAGACGATGTACGACGCTCCCGGCATCGGCCTTGCCGCGATCCAGGTCGGCGTGCCCAAGCGCGTGATCGTCATGGACCTGCAGGAGCAGGAGGACGAGGAAGGCAAGCCGATCCGCGAGCCGCGGGTGTTCATCAACCCCGAGATTTTCGATCCCGCGGCGGAGATGAACACCTATACCGAGGGCTGCCTGTCGGTCCCCGACCAGTTCGCCGATGTCGATCGCCCGGCGACGTGCCGCGTCAAATGGCTCGACGAGAACGGCAAGGCGCATGACGAGGTCTTCACCGGCCTGCTCGCGACCTGCATCCAGCACGAGATGGATCATCTCGAGGGCATCGTCTTCCTCGATCACCTCTCGCGTCTCAAGCGCGACATGATCATGAAGAAGCTCAACAAGGCCCGCAAAGCGGCGGCCTGACGCGCGCGTGCGGCGCGAAAAGTCAGGTATTTGGCCTGATGCGCCGAGTTGAATCACCAAATCCTGAACCGTCACCCCGGCCTTGTGCCGGGGTCCACGGCGCCCGGCGCGCTTAGCCAGAGCCTCGTGTCCGGCGCTTGCCTCCCGCTGGACCCGGCAGAAGGCCGGGGTGACGAGATGGAAGGCGGCGACAAGTTGTCGCAATTAACCCTGTCCTACAGCGTCCGTTCGGTCTATGTTCCTCGTTCGTCGGAGGGTGACAACCGCTTGTCACCTTCGCGCGAAACACGTGTTTTGTGTCAACCGAACCCGTCAATTGTGTCAGTTTTGTCAACTTCGCGTGAGGAACCGTGACGCTCGAATTCGCCCTGGCCCTGATCTTCACGCTGCTGCTCGGCGGCGCGATCGGCTGGTTCGTCGCCAGCCGCCGCATCGCCGAGATCCGCGCCGAGCGCGACAAGCGCGAAGCCGATTTCAAGGCGGCGATCGTCGACCTTGCGGGCGCCGAGGAGCGACTCAAGGAGCTTCCCGAGCTGCGCGACCAGCTCGGTGTGATCCGTGACGAGCGCGACATCGCCCGGCTCCAGCTGACCGAGCTGCGCGTCAAGGCCGACGGGTTCGAGCAGCGGCTGACCGGGCAGTTCCGCGAGCTTGCCGGGCAGATGCTCAGCGAGACGCAGGAGGCCTTCCTCAAGCGCGCCGAGGACCGCTTCAAGCAATCCGAGACCACCGCAGGCCAGAACCTCAAGGCGCTGCTCCAGCCGGTCAACGAACGTCTCCTGCGCTACGAGGAGGGGGTGGCGAAGGTCGAGGCCGAGCGCCGCGACGCGTTCGGTGAGCTCAAGGGCCAGATCGAGCAGATGCGGATCGGGCAGGAGCGGGTGAGCAGCGAGGCGGCCAAGCTGGTCAACTCGCTGCGCAACGCGCCCAAGTCGCGCGGCCGCTGGGGCGAGCAGCAGCTCAAGAACGTGCTCGAAACCTGTGGGCTCTCCGAGCACACCGATTTCGAGACCGAAGTCAGCGTCGCGCAGGAGGAGGGCGGGCGCCTCCGCCCCGACGCGATCGTCCGCGTCCCCGGCGGCAAGGCGCTGGTGATCGACGCCAAGGTGTCGTTGAACGCCTATCAGGATGCGTTCGGGGCGGTCGAGGAGAGCGAGCGCCAGGCCGGCCTCGCCCAGCACGCCGCGGCGATGAAGGCGCATGTCAATGCGCTCGGCAACAAGGCCTATTGGACCCAGTTCGACGAGACGCCGGATTACGTCATCATGTTCGTCCCCGGCGAGCATTTCCTGTCCGCTGCGCTCGAGCATGACCACGGGCTTTGGGATTTCGCGTTCGAGAAGCGCGTGCTGCTGGCGACTCCCACCAACCTCATCGCGATTGCCCGCACGGTTTCGGCGGTCTGGCGTCAGGAGAAAATGGCCAAGGAGGCGCGCCAGATCGGCGAGCTCGGCAAGGAGCTCTACGACCGGCTCGCCAAGGCGCTCGGCGACCTGCGCGTCGTCGGCAGTGGTCTCAACACCGCGGTCAAGAATTTCAACGCGTTCGCCAGCAGCCTTGAAACGCGTGCGCTGGTCTCGGCGCGCAAGCTCAAAGACCTCAACGTCGAGACCGGCGCGCGCGAGATCGATGCCATCCCGCCGGTCGAATTGCTCGCCAGCCATGCCGAAGCGGAGGAGGAACCTCCAGCGCAGGCGGCGGAATAGGCGGCAACCTTCTCTTTACGTTGATTTGTGCTGCGGGGGCGCGGCATCGGGCCTATGCTGACG
Organism: Sphingomonas sp. BT-65; assembly: GCF_026107375.2. NCBI lineage: Bacteria > Pseudomonadati > Pseudomonadota > Alphaproteobacteria > Sphingomonadales > Sphingomonadaceae > Sphingomonas > Sphingomonas sp. BT-65. The sequence goes on along the minus strand of NZ_JAPCIA010000001.1, from coordinate 1,043,879 downwards.
GCGAAACGACTTGATGGCTGCGTTCCAAATAGGGGAGTCTGCGCATGAAGAGCACGTTCAAGCTGGTGGTCCTGTCGGCCGCGATGATCGGCCAGACCACCGCGCCGCTGATGGCGCAGACCAGGCCCGCGCAGCAGCGGCCGGTCCCGCTGCCCCAGCCGGTCCCTGATCGCCCGGTTCCGTTGCCGCAGCCGGTTCGCCCCGAAATCCAGCCGCCGCGGCCCGGCCGCCCCCAGCCGCCCATCCGGCCGCCGCGGCCCAATCCCGGCTATGGTCAGGGCTATGCCGGCACGATCACCTGCGAATCGCGCAACAACCGCACCCGCTCTTGCAGCGTCCCGACCCAGAACCGTGTCGCGCTGCTCCGCGCCACCGGCGGGGTCTGCAATCAGGGGCGTGGCTGGGGCTATGACCGGCGCTCGATCTGGGTGCGCAACTGCCGCGCCGTGTTCGGCTATGGCTATGGCAACAATTGGGGCGGCGGTGGCGGCTGGCGTCCCGAGCGCCCCGACCGCGACAAGGGGCCGAGCACCGGCCTCATCATCGGCGGCGTCGCCGTTGCCGCGGGCCTGGTTGCGCTGCTCGCCAGCAGGAACAAGAAGGCGAACGATTCGGCCGCCGAAGCGCCGACCAGCTATCCGCCCGGCCCGCCCGCGGCGCTCTCGGCCGATCTCAACTTGGTCCGCGCGGAGGCGCGGCCCTCGCTGCAAACTTGCCTGTTCGAGGCCTCGCGCCAGATCGGCGTCACCGGCGGCACGCGCCTGCGGCTCGACCGGATCACCAGCATCGAGCCGGGCAATGGCGGATGGCGCTTCGGCGCCGAGCTGACCGCGAGCTATCCCGACGGCGACCGGTCGACGCCCTTCTATTGCCGCGCCACGCCGACCAAGGTCGTCCAGCTCGACTTCACGAGCTGACCGGCGCAAGGGCGGCGCATGGATTTCGACGACCAGTTGCGCCGCTATTTCGGGTCCGCCGACCTCGCCTCGATCCCGCCCAGCGCGATCGAGGCGGGGGTCGAGCGGATGCGGGTCGATCTGGGGCTGGAGCAGGATCGCGCCCGCCGCTTCGCGCTCTGGGCGGTGATGCACATGCTCGGCGCCGCGCCCGATCTCGACATTGCGTTCGAGGACCCGGCCGACCGCGAGGCCGCCCGGAACTTCATGGACCTGACCGCACCGCCGCGCGAGGAGTGAGGAAGTTGGAGGCCCGAGCCGGAATCGAACCGGCGTGCAAGGATTTGCAGTCCTCTGCGTAACCACTCCGCCATCGGGCCTCGGGAGCGAGCGGGCGCTGTGCGCGGGGCCGTGGCCCATGTCAACCATCGCCGCGAAAATTGCTGCCGCGCTTGCTTGGCGATAGCGCCACCACAAGATACAAGCGCGCCAATCGACGTAGTGTATTGCATGACTATAACAGTTGTGCGAACAGGGCTGGAGTAATGATGACCGCAACCGCCGATCTTCCCGGTTCCCAGGCCGCGCGCGCCGCGATGGTGGCGAGCCAGCTGCGCACCAGTGGCGTCAATGACGCGCGCGTGGTCGCGGCAATGGCGCAGGTCGAACGCGAGAAGTTCCTGCCCGAATCGCAGCGCCCCTTCGCCTATCGCGATCGCTCGCTCCCCCTCGGCGATGGCCGGGTGCAGAGCCCGCCGCTCGCCACCGGGCTGCTGCTGACCGAAGCGGCGATCCGGCCGGAGGACAAGGTGCTGATCGTCGGCGCCGCGGGCGGCTATGCCGCGGCGGTCGCGGCGAAGCTCGCCGCGCAGGTCGTGGCGGTGGAAACGGACGCGGCGCTGGCCGGACTCGCGCGCGCGGCGCTGGCGGGTCAGGCGGAGCTGGTCGAGGGGCCGCTGGACGCCGGATACGCCGCGGGCGCGCCCTATGACGTGCTCGTCATCGACGGCGCGGTCGAGCAAGTTCCGGTGGCGCTGGTCGAGCAGGTCAGGCCGGGCGGTCGGATCGTCGCGGGACTGGTCGATCGCGGGGTCACGCGGCTCGCCTCAGGCGTTCGCAGCGCGGGCGGCTTCGGCCTCACTTCCTTCGCCGATATCGAGTGCGCGGTGCTGCCGGGGTTCGAAAAGCCGCGCGGGTTCACCTTCTGAAGAAAGATCAAGGCATGCGATTGAGCCATTTCCTCGCCGGGGTGAGTGCTGTCGGGCTGGCGATTCCCGCCGCGGCGCAGACCACGCCGCCGCCTGCCGCCCAGGCACCGGCCGCGGCGCCGACCGAGACGCTGCGCGAAGCGATGGTCAAGGCCTACAACACCAATCCCGACCTTAGCGGCGAGCGCGCCAATCTGCGCGCAGACGACGAGGAAGTGCCGATCGCGCGCTCGCGCGGGCTTCCCGGCGTCAACTCGACCGCGGCCTATAACGAGAATCTCTACGATTCCGACGATAGCGGCGTGAGCGCGCCGCGCACGGGCACCGTCGGCGTCAACCTCAACGTTCCGGTCTATTCGGGCGGCGCGGTGCGCAATTCGGTGCGCGCGGCGAAGACCCGGGTCGAGGCGGGACGCGCGGGCCTGCGCAGCGTCGAGGCGCAGCTCTTCACCGACGTCGTCTCCGCCTATATGGACGTGACCCGCGACGAGGCGATCGTCCGATTGAACCAGCAGAATGTCCGCGTGCTCGAGGTCAACCTCCAGGCGACGCAGGACCGGTTCGAGGTCGGCGACCTCACCCGCACCGACGTCGCCCAGTCGGAGGCGCGGCTCGCGCTCGCGCAGAGCCAGTTGCGCGGCGCCGAGGCGTCGCTGATCGGCAGCCGCGAGAATTACATCCGCGTGATCGGTACCCCGCCTGGCACGCTCGCGCCGCCGCCGCCGCTGCCCAACTTGCCCGCCGGGCCGGACCAGGCGGTGAGTGTGGCGCTCGAGGAGAATCCGGCGCTGGACGCCGCGGAGAAGGCCCGCGACGCCAGCGCCTATGACGTCCGCGTCGCGCGCGCCGGCCGCCTCCCCCAGGTCAGCGTCGGCGTCGGCGGCGACTATTACAACCGCTTCGGCTCGGTCGGCCGTGCCGGTCAGCTCGCCGGCCTCGCCAATGACGGCTTCGCCACCACCGCGGGCGTCAACCTTTCGCTGCCGCTGTTCCAGGGCGGCCGTCCGGCGGCGCAGGTCCGCCAGGCGCAGGCGCGCCAGTCCGCCGCGATCGAGCAGGTCACCTCGACCGAGCGCGGCGTGATCGCGCAGACGCGCTCGGCCTATGCCGTGTGGCAGTCGGCGCTGCGCGTGATCGAGAGCAGCAAGCTCGCGGTCAGCGCGAACCGCCTCAGCCTGGAGGGCGTGCGCGCCGAGAACAGCGTTGGCACCCGCACCATCCTCGACATCCTCAACGCCGAGCAGGAGCTGCTCAACAGCCAGGTCCAGCTCGTCACCGCCGAGCGCGACGCCTATGTCGCCGGCTTCGCGGTGCTCGCGTCGATGGGCCGGGCGGAGGCGCAGGATCTTGGCCTCGATGGCGGGCCGCTCTACGATCCGGTCGCCAATTACGACCGCGTCCGCAACAGCCTGTCCGACTGGCGCGACGGCCCTGCGCCCGAGCCGCAGGCGACGCGCACCACCGACACCCCGGCGCAAACCCCCGTGGTTTCGGGGCCGATCGACCCGGTCGAACCGCGCTGAAAGGTTGACAGACACCCGTAAAATCAGACAGGTGGCGGGTCTGCTATCCCTAACGCGGGGTTGACGAATGGGGGACATCAGTAACGAACCGTCGATGGAGGACATTCTGTCCTCGATCAAACGGATCATCGCCGAGGAAGGCGAGGCGGCGGCAAGCCGTCCGCGCCGCGCCGCGCGTGCGCCTGCACCGCCCCCCGTTGCCGATGACGAGGACGAGATCCTCGAGCTCAGCGATCCGGTCGTGGACGAGCCTGAAGCAGCGCCCGCCGCCGCCGAGACCGCGCAGCCGGCGAGCGCCGCCGAGCCCGCACCGGTTGCCGAGCCGATCCTGTCGGCCACCGCCGCCGAGGCGACTCGCGGACCGCTCGAGGCGCTGTCGCGCCTGATCGTGAAGCCCGATGTTCCGGGCAGCGACACGCTCGAAGGCGTGGTGCGCGAGATGCTCCGCCCGATGCTGCGCGAATGGCTCGACGCCAACCTGCCGCGCATGGTCGAGGAGATGGTGCAGCGCGAGATCGCCCGGATCACCGCGGCGCGCGACTGACGCGTCCGACGACTTGCCTTGCGTGTTCCGCCCGTTAAGGGCGGGGCATGAGCGAACTACCCAAGACTTTCGACCCCGCTGAAATCGAGGCGCGCTGGTACGCGCATTGGGAATCGAACGGCCTGTTCCGGCCCGATCGCCCCGGCGCCGAGCCCTGGACGATCGTCAACCCGCCGCCGAACGTCACCGGCTCGCTCCATATCGGCCACGCGCTCGACAACACGCTGCAGGACATCCTCGTCCGTCACGCGCGCCTCAAGGGCAAGGATGCGCGCTGGGTGGTCGGCATGGACCACGCCGGCATCGCCACGCAGATGGTGGTCGAGCGCCAGCTCGCCGAGCGGCAGGACAAGCGCACCAACTATTCGCGCGAGGAATTCGTCGACCTCGTGTGGAAGTGGAAGGCGGAGAGCGGCGGCGCGATCACCGGCCAGCTCCGCCGCCTCGGCTGTTCGATGGACTGGTCCGACGAGCGCTTCACCATGGACGAGGGCTTCTCGAAGGCCGTGCTTAAGGTGTTCGTCGAACTGCACAAGCAGGGCCTGCTCTATCGCGACAAGCGCCTGGTGAACTGGGACCCCGCGCTCAAGACCGCGATTTCCGACCTCGAGGTCGAATCGCGCCCGGTGCAGGGCCATATGTGGCACTTCAAATACCCGCTCGCCGGCGGCGAGACCTACACCTATGTCGAGCGCGACGCCGACGGCAACGTCGTGCTGGAGGAAGAGCGCGATTACATCTCGATCGCGACCACCCGACCCGAAACGATGCTGGGCGACGGCGCGGTCGCGGTGCACCCGGACGACGAACGCTATCGCCCGATCGTCGGCAAATTGTGCGAGATCCCGGTCGGCCCCAAGGCGCTGCGCCGCCAGATCCCGATCATCACCGACGATTATCCCGATCCCCATTTCGGGTCGGGCGCGGTCAAGATCACCGGCGCGCACGACGAGAACGACTATGGCGTCGCGCAGCGCAACGGCATCCCGATGTACCGGCTTATGGACGATACTGCGGCGATGCGCTCGGACGGTGCGCCCTATGCCGAGGCGGCGGCGCGCGCGCAGGAAATCGCCCGCGGCGCGACCGCGACCGCGGCCGAGATCGACACGCTCAATCTGGTGCCTGAGGCCTATCGCGGGCTCGATCGCTACGAGGCGCGCAAGCGCGTTGTCGCCGACATCGATGCCGATGGCCTCATGATCAAGGTCGAGGACAAGCTGATCATGCAGCCCTTCGGCGACCGCGGCGGCGTGGTGATCGAGCCGATGCTGACCGACCAATGGTATGTCGACGCGGCGACGCTGGCCAAACCCGCGATCGAGGCGGTCCGCTCGGGCGCGACCAAGGTCGTGCCGAAGTCATGGGAAAAGACCTATTTCAACTGGATGGAGAACATCCAGCCGTGGTGCGTCAGCCGCCAGCTCTGGTGGGGGCACCGCATCCCGGCCTGGTATGCCGAGGACGGCCGCATCTTCGTCGCCGAGACCGAGGAAGAGGCGCGGGCACAGGCGGGGCAGGGCGTTACCCTCAAGCGCGACGAGGACGTTCTCGACACCTGGTTCTCCTCCGCCCTCTGGCCCTTTGCAACGATGGGCTGGCCCGACGAGACCGATCCCACGCTCGGCGGCCGCTACCCCAATGACGTGCTGATCTCCGGCTTCGACATCCTGTTCTTCTGGGACGCGCGGATGATGATGCAGGGTTTGCACTTCATGAAAGAAGTGCCGTTCAAGACGCTGTATCTGCACGGACTTGTCCGCGCCGCGGACGGGCAGAAGATGTCCAAGTCCAAGGGCAATGTCGTCGATCCGCTCGGCCTGATCGACCAATATGGCGCCGACGCGCTGCGCTTCTTCATGGCGGCAATGGAGAGCCAGGGCCGCGACGTGAAGATGGATGAGAAGCGCGTCGAGGGCTATCGCAACTTCGCGACCAAGCTGTGGAACGCGGCGCGCTTCGCCCAGTCCAACGGCATAAGCGCCAGCGAGCACATCGAGCCGCCCGCCGCGACGCTCGCGGTCAACAAGTGGATCGTCGCGGAGACGGTGGCGACGGTGCAGGCGATGGACCTCGCCTTCGCCGATTATCGCTTCGATGAGGCGGCGAACGCGATCTACCAGTTCGTGTGGAGCCGCTTCTGCGACTGGTATCTCGAGCTGATCAAGCCGGTGCTCCAGACCGAAGGCGCCGAGGGTGCGGAAGAGACGCGCCTCGTCGCGGGCTGGGTGCTCGACCAGATCCTTGTCCTGCTCCACGCCTTCATGCCCTTCATCACCGAAGAGCTGTGGTCGAAGCTGGGCGACCGTCCCGAATACCCGCTGATCACCGCCAAATGGCCGATGGCCGACGCCCGCGCGCTCGATCCTGAAGCAGCGCAGGAAATTGACTGGTTGATCCGCCTGATCTCCGAGATCCGCAGTGCTCGGACGGAGCTCAACGTGCCGCCAGGTGCGCAGGTTGTCTTGCTTCACCGCGAGGCATCGGGGGAGACCCAGAACCGCATCAACCGACAGTATCAGTCGCTCATTCGCCTTGCTCGTATTGCTGAGGTTCGGGAAGTCGGTGGCTGGCAGGGCGCCGCCGCACAGATCGTCGTCGATGAAGCCACATATGTGATCCCGCTTGAAGGGTTGATCGACGTGAGCGCCGAACGCGCCCGCCTCACCAAGGCGATCGCCGCGGCGGAGAAGGAGCGCGACAGCCTCAACGCCCGCCTTTCCAACCCCGCCTTCACCGAAAAGGCGAAACCCGAGGCAGTGGAAAAGGCCCGCGCCGATCATGCCGAGAAATCGGCCGAGGCGGCGCGGCTCCAGGCCGCGCTCGGCCGGTTGGGGTGAACCGGCACCACCTCCGTCACCCCGGCCTCGTGCCGGGGTCCACCGCGCGGCCGGACGAGGGGCAGGAGGCTCCAGTCCAGCGCTCGCCGCACGGTGGATGCCGGAACAAGTCCGGCATGAAGGGGTAGGGAAAAGATGCCGCCACCCCCCAACCGTCACGACCTGACTCAGGGTCCGATCGGCCGCACGCTGCTGCTGTTCGCGCTGCCGACGCTCGGCTCGAACATTCTCCAGTCGCTCAACGGCTCGATCAACTCGATCTGGGTCGGCCGCTTCCTCGGCGAGCAGGCGCTGGCGGCGACCAGCAACGCCAACATCATCATGTTCCTGATGTTCTCGGCGGTGTTCGGCTTCGGCATGGCCGCGACCATCCTGATCGGCCAGTCGATCGGCCGGAACGACATCGAGGCGGCCCGGCGCGCGTTCGGCTCGGCGATCGGGCTGGTGACCGGCGCAGCGGTGGTGATCGCGATCCTCGGCTGGCTGTTCACGCCCCAGATCCTCCATCTGCTCGCCACCCCCGGCGATGCCGAAATCCTCGCCCGCGACTACCTCCGCGTGATCTTCCTCGGCCTGCCCTTCTCGATGCTCGGCGTGCTCATCCAGATGAGCCTGCGCGGCACCGGTGATTCGGTCACGCCGCTCTGGTTTATGGTGCTCAGCGTGGTGATCGATGCGGGCCTCAACCCGCTGCTGATCGCGGGCATCGGCCCGTTCCCGCAAATGGGCATCGCCGGCTCCGCGACCGCCACGCTGATCGCCGGCATCGTCTCCTCGGCCGGGCTGCTCGTCTATGTCTATTGGCGCGACCTGCCGATCCGCCTGCGCGGCCCCGAGCTGCGCTACCTGCTGCCCGAGCGCGCGCTGGTCGGCACCATCGTCGCCAAGGGGCTGCCGATGGGCGCGCAGATGCTGGTGATGTCCACCGCCGGCCTGTCGATGATCGGGCTGGTCAACCGCCTCGGCGTCGATACCGCCGCTGCCTATGCCGTCTCGCAGCAGCTCTGGACCTATATCCAGATGCCCGCGATGGCGATCGGCGTCGCGGTATCGAGCATGGCCGCGCAGAATATCGGCGCCGGCCGCTGGGACCGGGTCGGCGCGATCACCCGCGCGGGCCTCATCTACAACACCGCGATCACGCTGTCGGTGATCGTCCTCATCATCCTGTTCGACCGCGAGGTGATGGCGTTGTTCGTCGGCAGCGACAGCCCGGCGATCCCGATCGCGCGCCACATCCAGCTGATCGCGAGCTGGACCTTCGTGATGTTCGGCGCGACGATGGTGATGTTCTCCACCGTCCGCGCCAATGGCGCGACGGTCGCGCCGCTCGTCATCCTCGCGATCACCATGTTCCCGGTCCGCCTCGGCTTCGCGTTCGGGGCACAGCCCTGGCTCGGCAGCGATGCGCTGTGGTTCGCCTTCCCGATCGGTTCGGTCTGCTCGCTCACGCTCGCCGCGCTCTATTATCGCTACGGCAAGTGGCGCGCCGCGGTGCTCGAAGTGCCGCCCGAGCCCGAGGACGCCGCCGAGCATGCCCATGCCGCGACCGAGCCAGCCGGGCGCTTGCAACCCACGGGTTGAGGGGGCACAGCGCTGCCATGAGCCACTATCCCGCCCTTCGCCTCCGCCGTACCCGTGCCGCCGCGTGGAGCCGCCGGATGCATGCCGAGACCGTGCTGACCCCGGCCGACCTGATCTGGCCGCTGTTCGTCACCGAGGGCGAGAGCATCGAGGAGCCGATCGCCTCGCTGCCCGGTGTGTCGCGCTGGTCGGTCGATCAGGTCGCGGTGCGCGCCAAGGAAGCGGCCGCGCTCGGCATCCCCTGCCTCGCGCTCTTCCCCAACACCCCGCTCGAGCTTCGCACCGAGGATGGTGGCGAAGCGCTCAACCCGGACAATCTGATGTGCCGCGCGATCCGCGTGATCAAGGATGCGGTGCCCGACATCGGCGTGCTTACCGATGTGGCGCTCGACCCCTATACTGCGCATGGCCATGACGGGCTGGTCGATGGCGCCGGCTATGTCCTCAACGACGCCACCGCCGAAATACTGGTCGGCCAGTCGCTCAACCAGGCGCGCGCCGGCGCCGACATCATCGCGCCGAGCGACATGATGGACGGCCGCGTCGGCCTGATCCGCGAGGCGCTGGAGGGCGAGGGCCATGTCAACGTCCAGATCATGGCCTATGCCGCGAAGTACGCCTCGGCCTTTTACGGTCCCTTCCGCGACGCGGTCGGCTCGCGTGGCCTGCTCAAGGGCGACAAGAAAACCTACCAGATGGACCCCGCCAATGCCGAGGAAGCGCTGCGCGAGGTCGAGCTCGACCTCGGCGAGGGCGCCGACAGCGTGATGGTCAAGCCCGGGCTGCCCTATCTCGACATCGTCCGCCGCGTGAAGGAGCGGTTCGAGGTGCCGGTGTTCGCCTATCAGGTGAGCGGCGAATATGCGATGATCGAGGCCGCCGCCGCGGCGGGGGCAGGGGAGCGCGACGCGCTGGTACTGGAGACGCTGATGGCGTTCAAGCGTGCGGGGTGCAGCGGCGTGCTGACCTATCACGCCGCCCATGCGGCGCGGCTGCTCGGCGCCTGATCGAGATCGCTCTTGATCGAGACGGAACGCCTGATCCTGCGCAAGCCGCGGCCGCTGGACCGCCCGGCGCTGCACGCGATGTGGGCCGATCCGCTGGTGATGGCGGACCTGGGCCCGGTGAAGGACGAGGCGGCGAGCGATGCCGCGATCGCCCGCCACGACGGCTATCGCCACGAGGGGCTCGGCTTCCTCACCGTCGAGCGCAAGGCCGACTGGGCCGTGGTCGGCTTTTGCGGGCTCAAGCGCGGCGATCCGCCCAATCCGATCGCCGGCGAGGTCGAGGCGGGATGGATGATCGCGCAGCCCTATTGGCGCCAGGGCTATGCGCTCGAAGCGATGACCGCGGTGTTCGGCTGGGCCTGGGCGAGCTTCGACATGCCGCGCATCGTCGCGATCACCTCGGCGCGCAACCTGCGCAGCCAGGCGATGATGGCGCGGCTCGGCATGACGCGGCTCGCTGAGGGCGATTTCGAGCATCACGCCTTCGCCATCGATGATCCCTTGCGTCACATGGTTACCTACAGCATCACTCGACCGTGAGTGCCGCGTAACGAAGGGGAGGCGATGAGCGCCGAAGCAATCGCCGATCCGGCGCAGCCCGCGGAAGAGGGTGCAACCACCGCCTTCCAGCGCGCCAGCGGCCCGCTGTTCGTCATCGCGATCCTGCTCGGCAGCTTCCTGCTGTTCCTCGTCCAGCCGATGATCGCGCGGATGGCGCTGCCGCGGCTCGGCGGCGCGCCGGCGGTGTGGAACAGCGCGATGCTGGTCTATCAGGCGCTGCTGCTCGGCGGCTATGCCTATGCCCATTGGCTGGGCCGCGTGCCGGTGCGGCAGCAGGCGATGATCCACCTTGCCGTGCTCGCGCTCGCCGCTTTGTGGCTGCCGATCGGGCTGATGGCGATGCAGCTGCCGGTCGATGCCGAACCCGCGCTCTGGGTGCCGTGGCTGCTCGGCGCCTCGATCGGACCGCTGTTCTTCGCGATCTCGGCGCAGGCGCCCTTGCTCCAGCGCTGGTTCGCGGTCGCCTCGGGCGGGCGTGATCCCTATGCGCTCTACGCTGCGTCGAATGTGGGCAGCTTCGGCGGGCTGATTGCCTATCCGCTGCTGGTCGAGCCCGGGCTCGCGCTCAAGGGACAGAGCTGGCTGTGGACCGGCGGCTATGCGCTGGTGTTCGTCGCGGTGGCCGCGTGCGCGTTGTCGCTGCCGCGCAAGGCGGCGGACGAGCCGCATGTCCATGCGACCAGCCCCTCGCCGACGAAGACGCGCGTCGCGCACTGGATCGTGCTTGCGCTCGCCCCGTCGGGCCTGATGCTCGCGACGTCGAGCTTCCTCACCACCGATATCGTTGCCGTACCGATGCTGTGGGTGCTGCCCCTTGGCCTCTACCTGCTGAGCTTCACCATCGCCTTCGCCGCACGGCGCTGGTTCGCGGAGATCCTCACCCGCTTCGCGCCGGTGACGATCCTGATGTTCGGCGGGCTGATGATCGCCGGGCAGAACGAGAATCCCGAGCTCAACGCGCTGATGGCGCTGGGCCTCCTGTTCATGGTCGCGGTCGCGCTTCACACCCATCTCTACGACCTGCGGCCCGAGCCCGACCGGCTCACCGGCTTCTACCTCGCCATGTCGGTCGGCGGCGCGCTGGGCGGCGTGTTCGCGGGGCTGATCGCACCGCTCGTGTTCGACTGGACCTATGAATATCCGATCCTGATCCTCGCCGCCGGTCTGCTCGTACCGCAGGCGTTCCTGCTGCCGGTGGTGGGCCGGCTGTGGCGGACCGGCCGCGGCGGGATGATGCTGCGGGTGGCGATGGTCACCATCGTCATCTGCGCGCTGGTCGGATTCGGCCTGTTCGGCGCGAACCCGATCGAGGAGAAGCAGACGCGCGGCGTCGTCTATCTGGTCATCGCCGCGATCGGCCTGCTGACGGTCGGCGTCCGCATCCCGTTCATGATCGTGCTGACCGGCGCGCTGTTCCTGTTCGGCGGCTACCGCTCGCTGGCGATGAGCTTCGAAGGCGATGTGCGCACACGCAGCTATTTCGGCGTCTATACGATCACCGAACTGCCCAACCAGAAGCGGCTGGCGCACGGCACCACGCTTCACGGCGTTCAGCTGACCGGCGATCCGGTGCGGCTGCGTATGCCGACGACCTATTATGTGCCGGGCTCGGGTGTGGGGCAGGCGATGCAGGCGCTGGGCAGCCTCTATGGGCCGGGCGCGCGCGTCGGCGTCGTCGGGCTGGGGACCGGCACGCTCGCCTGCTACGCGCAGCCAGGCCAGTCGTGGCGCTTCTACGAGATCGATCCGGCAGTGGTCGGGCTTGCGCGCAACACGTTCAGTTTCCTCGAAACCTGCAAGCCCGACGCGTCGATCCTGCTCGGCGACGCCCGGCTTCGTATTGCCGAGGCGGCGTCCGCGAGCCTCGATCTGCTGGTGCTCGACGCCTTCTCGTCGGACGCGGTGCCGGTGCATCTGATGACGCAGGAGGCGTTCGCCACCTATGATCGCGTGCTGGCGAAGAACGGCCTGCTCCTCGTCCACATCTCCAATCGCTTCCTGTCGCTCGAACCTGTGGTCGAGACCGCGGCCAGGGCAGGCGGGTGGAGCGCGGCCGAGCTCACTTATTACCCGTCGATCATGGAAGAGATGGACGAGGCCTCGACCTCGGACTGGATCGCACTGTCGCGCTCGCCCGAGACAATCGCGCGGCTGAAGGCGATGGGCGGGGAGTGGCGCAAGTTGCGGACGACGCCCGGCTTCACGCCATGGACCGACGATTATGCCACGATCCTGCCCGTGCTGCGCAGCCTCAACAAGGATCTTCCCTGACGGGGCTATTTGAGCTTGAGCGGCAGGCCCGCGGCGACGAACATCACCTCGTCCACACAGGCGGCAATACGCTGATTGACTCGCCCCGCCTCGTCCCGGAAGCGCCGGGCGAGTGCATTGTCGGGGACGATGCCGAGGCCGACTTCGTTGCTGACCAGGACCAGCGGCCCCTCGGCGGCGGTGAGCGCTTCGACGAGTTCCTCAGTCGCTGCGGGGATATCATGCCCCGCGAGGAGCAGGTTCGACGCCCATAGCGTCAGGCAGTCGATCAGCAGCACGCGCCCCGGGCGGCTTTCATTCCGGATCGCCGCGGCGAGATCGAGCGGCGCCTCGACCGTCGACCAGCGCGCCCCGCGATCGGCGCGGTGGCGCGCGATCCGCTCCGCCATCTCGTCGTCGAACGGCTGCGCAGTGGCGACGAACACCGGCTCGCCGTCAATTGCTTCGGCACGCGCCTGGGCATATCGGCTCTTCCCCGATCGCGCCCCGCCAAGGACCAGGAGCGCGCTCATCTGGCCAGGTCTCCAGCCACGACCAGCGCGAGCAGCAGCCCGGTTTCGAGCAGTTCGATCCCCGCGCCATGGCAATCCCCCGACACGCCGCCCAGCGACCGGCGAAGCCACAGGCACCAGCCGCCGATCAGCAGCGGCGCACCGATCAGCGCCGGTGCGAAATAGCAGGCGGCAAGCCAGGCCAGTGCCCAGAGGATCAGATGCACAGGCCGCACGGCATGTGCGAACCGCGCCGCCAGCCCCTCGTGCAGCGGCGGCAGCCAGCGCGTCCATACCAGCGGCCCGATTCGCGCGACGGCGGGGATCAGGAGCAGCGCGAGCCATTGGGCAGGCGACAACAGGTGGAGCAGCACCAGCTTGGCGGCGAGTTGAAGCGTGATCGCGATCACCCCGAAGCTGCCGATATGCGGGTCGGCCATCACCGCGAGCAAGCGCGCGCGGTCGCCATGCGCGGCGCCCTTGGCATCGGCCAGGTCGGCAAGCCCGTCGAGGTGCAACGCGCCCGTCACCGCCACCCAGGCCGTCAGCGCGGCCAGGGCCGCGACCCACGGATCGGCCTGCGCGCCGAGCCAGAAGGATCCCGCGACGACCGCACCGACCGCGAGCCCCGCGACCGGGAACCACGCCATGCTCGCCGCGAAATCCTCCGCGCTGCCCGCCACGCGCGGCATCGGCAGCCGGGTCAGGAACTGAAGCGCGAGAATCAGCCGCTTCATCGCCTGCTCACAGCCGCCCTGCGACGCTTGCTTCGGCGAAGGTCGCCATGCCGTTATGCGCCGCCAGCGCCGCGCGGACGATCGGCACCGCCACCGCCGCGCCGCTCCCTTCGCCCAGCCGCATGCCGAGGCGGAGCAGCGGATCGAGCCCGAACCGCTCGAGCAGCCGCTGGTGCCCGGGTTCGGCCGAGCAATGCCCGGCCAGGCAATGATCGATGATCCCCGGCTGCTGCGCGAACAGCGGCGCCAGCGCGGCGCAGGCGATGTACCCGTCGAGCATCACCGGCAGGCGCAGCTGCCGTGCGGCAAGCACCGCGCCCGCGATCGCCGCGATCTCCCGCCCGCCGAGCCGGCGCAGCGTCTCGAACGCGTCGTGCGGTGCGGTCGCATGCATGGCGAGCGCCTGCGCGACCACCGCCACCTTGCGCGCCTGTCCCTCCGCGTCGAGCCCGGTTCCAGGCCCTACCCAGTCGCGCGGATCGCCCCCGAAGCTGCGTGCGCACAACGCCGCCGCGGCGGTGCTGTTACCGATCCCCATCTCGCCGACCACGAGCAGGTCCAGCTCCGCATCGACCGCCGCCGCGCCCTGCGACAGGGCATCGAGGCACTCGGCCTCCGTCATCGCCGGCTCGCGGGTGAAATCCGCGGTCGGCCGGTCGAGGTCGAGCGCGACGATGCGCAGCTCGAGGCCGGCGTACCGCGCGAGCTGGTTGATCGCCGCCCCGCCATTCTCGAAATTGGCGACCATCTGGACGGTCACCTCGGCGGGGAAGGCGCTGACGCCATGCCGCACGACGCCATGATTGCCCGCGAAGATCACCGCGCGGCCCTTGTCCAGCACCGGGCGCGGAGTGCCCTGCCAGCCCGCCAGGAACAGCGCGATCGTCTCCAGCCGCCCCAGCGATCCGGCGGGTTTGGTGAGTTCCGCCTGGCGCGCCGCCGCCGCCGCTATGGCAACCGGATCCGCCTCCGGCAGGTCACGAAGCGCGGCCGAGAACGCATCGATCGTGTCGAATTCAATCATTCACCGTCTCCGCGCAGCACCCGTCCGGTCGGCACCACCAGCGGCGCGCCATCCCCGTCGATCCACGCCCGGATGCCATAGACGGCGCGCAGATTGGCCTCGCTCAGCACCTCGAGCGGCGCGCCGTCGGCGGCAAGCCGGCCGCGGTCCATCAGCAGCAGCCGGTCGCAATAGCGCGCGGCCATGGTCAGGTCGTGCAGGATGGTGACGACCAGCGCGCCCGCCGCGGCCTCCTGCCGCAGCAGCTCCATCACATCGATCTGATGCCCCGGGTCGAGCGAGGCGAGCGGCTCGTCGACGATCAGCCCGCGCGCCTCCACCGCCAGCGCGCGCGCCAGCAGCACCCGCGCCCGCTCGCCGCCCGACAGCTCGGTGGCGACGCGGCCGCGCAGGTGCAGCACGTCGGCGCGCGCCATCGCCCGCTCGATGATCGCAGCATCCGCATCCGAAATGCGCGACATCGGCGCGAGATGCGGCAGCCGCCCGAGCCCCACCAAGCGTTCCACCGACAGCGGCCAGTGCAGCGCCTGTCCCTGCGGCAGATAAGCGAGCTGCCGCGCGACCTGTGCCCGCGAAAGGCTGCCGATCTCCGCTCCGTCGAGCTCGACCCTGCCCTGATAGGGGAGCAGCCCGAGCAGCGCCCGGATCAACGTCGACTTGCCCGCGCCGTTGGGGCCGATGATGCCGATCAGCCGCCCAGGCTCGAGCGCAAGATCGACCCCGTCGACGACGGTCCGCCGGCCGAGCGCAACGGTCAGCGCCGCAGCGGTCATGCTCACCATAGCCGCCGCTCCCGCATCAGGTGGACGAGGAACACGGGAATGCCGAGGAATGCGGTCACCACGCCGAGCTTGAGCTCGTTGGTGGCGGGGATCAGCCGTACACCGAGGTCGGACAAGGTGAGCAGCAACGCCCCGCCGATCGCCGAGGGCAGCAGCAGCGCCGACGGCGAGCGGTCGGTGAAGGGGCGGACCAGATGCGGCACGATCAGCCCGACAAAGCCGATCGATCCTGAGACCGCCACCGCGCCGCCGACGCCGATCGCGACCCCGATCAGCAGCCGCCAGCGCACCGCGTTCAAGTTGACGCCCAGCGCCCGCGCGCCGTCCTCGCCCAGTGTCAGCGCATCCAAGGCGCGCCCGTCCCACAGCAGCAGCGCACCGCCCGCGAGGATACAGGGCAGCGCGATCCACACATGCTGCGACGAGCGATTCTCCAGGCTTCCGAGCAGCCAGTTCATGATCTCCATCGCCGCGAACGGGTTGGGTGACAGGTTGAGCGCCAGGCTGATCCCCGCACCGGCCAGCGTGGCGATCGCGATGCCCGCGAGGATCAGCGTCAGCGCGCTTTCGGACTCGCCGGAGAGCCCGAACAGCGCGGCGAGCGCGACGAGGCCGGTGGCGATGGCGAGCAGCGGGAGCAGGGCAGGGTGCAGCTCGGCGAGGCCGAAATAGAGCGCGATTACTGCGCCCAGCGCCGCCGCGTTCGATGCGCCGAGCACCGACGGCTCGGCCAGCGGATTGCGCAGGAAACCCTGCAGCGCCGCGCCCGCCAGCCCGAGCATCCCCCCGACGAGCAACCCGAGCAGCATCCGCGGCATGCGCAGGTCGAGCACGATCGTTCTCGCGATCATGTCCCCCCGGCCGAACAGGGCCGCGATCACGCGATCGGGCGCCAGCGAGACCGTGCCGAAGCCGAGCGACGCCAGCGCCGCGAGCGCGGTCAGCGCCAGCAGCGTGAGGGACAGGGCGGTGGAACTGCGCGTCACGGTTTCATGATCCGCTTGCCCGGCACGGGATCGGAGCTAGGAACGGGGGCGTGATGCGGCATCTCCTTCATCTTGCGGCCATCGCCCTGCTCGGGGTCGGCACCTCGGCCAGCTCGACTCAGCCGCAACCGTCCGGCGCGCCAGTTCGACCACAGCGGATCGTTTCGCTCAACCTCTGCACCGATCAGCTGCTCATGGCGCTCGCCGATCGCGACCAGATCGCCGGGCTGACCAGCCATGCCCGCGATGCCGGGATGTCGGCCGCGGCCACCAAGGCGCAGGGCCTGCCGATCCTCAAGGCCTCGTCCGAGCAATTGTTCGCGGCCAAGCCCGATCTGATTCTCGGCATGCCCGCGAGCAGCCACCCGATGCTGCAGCCGCTCAATCCGAACGCATATCGCACGATCGATCTCGAATATGCGGAAAGCTATGCGGCGATCGTCGGCCAGATCCGCACTGTCGCTGCCGCGATCGGCCACCCCGCGCGGGGCGAAGCATTGATCCGCCGGATGGAGACCGAACTCGCCAGGATACCTGCGGCCGGCCGCGGCAAGGTCGCCGCTTATTACCAGCGCCGCGGCTATTTGACCGGCACTGGCACGCTGATCGATGACCTGATGACGCGTACCGGCCTCATCAATCTCGCCGCGAAGCTCGGCAAGCCGCCGCTGTCGCAGGTCAGCCTCGAGGAAATGGTCGCCGCCCAGCCCGATTTCCTGATCGTCGAGAGCGCCACCGCCCGCGTCGTCGACCAGGGCACCGAGATGCTGCACCACCCGGCGCTGCGCCGCATCCCGCGCATCGCGATCCCGCAGGCATGGACGGTGTGCGGCGGACCGGCTTACGTGCTGGCCGCACGCAGCATCGCCGAACAGGCTGCGCGTAACCGTTAGGCCCAGTCGATATTCAGCATCAGGACGGTTTCCATTCCTCCCCCGGAGGGGGAGGAATGATTGAATGCCAATACGGCCTAGACCCCGATTCCCGGTGGCCGGATCGCTCTGCTCATCGAACGAGTGGGTCACTGCGAGCCTCGTGAAAAAAAGGGAGGCATCGCTAGGCGCCTCCCGCACAACCCTCAGAAGCTCAGCCGCACGCCGCCATAGAAGCTCTGGCCGAGCGCGTTCTTGCCGAAGCTCATCTGATAATCCTTGTCGAACAGGTTCACGACGCGGCCATAGACCTCGATATTCCCGGTAATCCCGTAGGAGCCGAGCAGGTCGACCACCTCATAACCCTCGGTGATCCCGCCGAAGCTCGCCGCGTTGCGATCGCGATAGCGCGCCCGCGCGGTGAGCGAGAGGCGCTCGATCGGGGTGATCGTCACCGACGTGCTGCCCGAATGCTTGGGCCGGCCGAGATCGAACCAGACGTCGTTCTCTGCCGGGTCGTTCTCGGCCTCGAGATAGGTGTAGCTCTGGCGGATCGACAGCCAGTCGGTCGGGCGCACGTCCAGCGCGATCTCGACGCCCGATTTCCGGGTCTTGCCGAACTGGGTGTAGCAGCCCTGCGCGGCGAGGGTGCAGTCGAACACGATCTCGTTGCGCGTGCGCGTGAAGAAGTACGAGAATTGCGCGGTAAAGCGCTCGCCGAAGCCGAGATCGATGCCGACATCGCCGCCCTCGCTGGTCTCGACCTTCAGCTCCGGATTGCCGAAGCTCGGATCGAACAGCTGGTAGAGGCCGGGCGCCTTGGCGCCTGATCCATAGCTCGCGCGCAGCTTGACGTCGCCGCCGCCGATCGCGTCCTGCACGACATAAGCGCCGGTCACGCGATAGGTGTCGAAGCTGCCGAAGCGACTATTGTCGTCGATGCGCGCGGCGCCGGTGATGGTCAGGCCCGCGACCGGCCGCAGCGCGGCTTCGGCATAGGCCGACTTGGTCGTGATCTTGGCATCGAACACGCCCGAGAAGCTGGTGACCTGGTCGGTATATTCCTCCTCGTAATTGGCCCCGGCTGCGACACCGAACACGCCGCTCTTGTCATAGCTGGCGTTGAGCGAGAGCGAGTCCTTGGTGCCCTCGAACAAGTCGCCTTCGGGCAGGTTCCACATCCCGAAATAACGGCGCTGCGCCTTGTAGCGGCTCGCCGTCGCGGTGGCGCGCAGCGCACCGTCGTCGCTGCGGAAGCTGCCCTGACCGGCCAGCGCCCATTCCTTGACGCGCGCCGTGTCGAGGCTGTCGGCGGTCGTGTCGTCAAGGTCGCTGTGCGAATCCTGCCAGAAGCCGATCAGCTGCAGGTCGACATTGGCGCTCGCCGCCAGCCCGAGCCGGCCGCTGAAGCCATAGCGCCAATATTCGTCGTCTTCCGCCGCGTCACCTGCCGGCGTATCGGCCAGCGACGGGCCCTTGTGGCGATAGCCGCTCGCGGTCAGGCGGAAGTCGAGCGCGCCGGTGCGGCCGAGCAGCGAGGCGCCGCCGTTCAGCGTGTCGTGCGATCCCGCTTCGCCCTCGGCGTTCACAGTGATGCCATCCGCGGTCGCGCGCTGGGTGATGATGTTCACCACCCCGCCGATCGCGTCCGAGCCATAGAGCGAGCTCTGGTTGCCGCGCAGCACCTCGATCCGCGCGATGTCGCGGGTGGTGAGGTCGTCGGTCTGGTATTGCGTGCTGATGTTGCTGGGGTCGCCGAGCTCGATGCCGTCGATCAGGTAGAGCACCTGGTCATTGTCCGATCCGCGGATGCTGACGCTGGTGGCGTCGCCCGGCCGGTCGGAGCTGATCTGGATGCCGGCCAGGTCCTGCAGCACGTCCTTGGCGAAAATGATCTGCTCGCGCTCGAGGTCCTCGGCGGTGACGATGCTCACCGCGCTGCCGATTTCGCGCGCGGTCAGCGGCACGCGGCTGGCGGTGACGATGACCTCGTCGTCGGTGCCCTGGGGCGGGCTGGTGTCCTGCGCGAAGGCCGGCGTGGCGGCGGTGGCGAGCAATAGGGTCAGGAAACGGTAGTTCACGGCGTAATCCCCCCGGCGTCGGAGCAACGGATGTGCTGGGGCGTGCCATCCGCGCGCGAACGGCCGTCGCGCTCTCGCGGGCGGACGCTGGAGGCACCCGCGCAAGCGCAACCGTGCGGCCCCGGCCGCATGGTTCGTCGCTCAGACGGAGAGAAACCGTGCCTTGGCCTATCCCTGGACCCAGGCAAGAGCGACTCGCGCTGGCAGGTCTCCTGGCTCGCGGGTCGTCGCTTGGCGCACGGCCTTCCCGGATCGATGATCCAGTGGCTGCTTCCTCAAGGGGAAGCCAGTGCGCCTCGCTCGCCGCTCACAGTTGCAGGGACAGCCGCGGTTTTGGATGGTCGCCCACCCGCACCGCATTCCCGATTAAGCCCCGTTGGGGCACCGGCGCGATCATTGGACAACCGGATTTCTCCCGGTTGCGAGGCGCGCCCTACGCGCAATCCCGCTTGTTGCCAACTCAGAACGCGAGGTCGAAGCCGATCCGGATGGCGCGCGGGCGCAGCGGGGTGATCTGGTCGCGGTCGCGGATCAGGAAGGGCGAGCCGAGCGCGAAGCGGTTGCCGCGCGAATCGGCCAGGTTGGTGAGCGCGAGGCTGAGGCTGCGGCGGTCATTGCCGATGCGCGCTTCGAGCATCGTGTCGAGATAGTCGCCCTGAAGCCGCTCGAGGATCGGCCCGATGCCCAGGGTCGACTGGCCGACATAGCGCGCATGACCGGTGAGCGAGAGCGCGGCGTCGCTCGACAGGTCCGCGGTGTAGGCGAAGCCCAGCCGCGCGGTCGCATCGGCGACGTTGGGGAGCCGGTCGGCGGGGATCGCGGGGGCGTCGATCGGCAGGAGGATCACGTCGCGGCGCGTGACGCTGCTGTCGTTGAGATAGACCGAGGCGTCGAGCTCCAGCCCCGGCACCGGCCGCCAGCGCCCGGCGAGGCCCAGCGAGAACACCTCGCCGTCGCCGATATTGGCGGTGGTGGGAAAGCCGAAGCCGTCGATCACGTCGGCCTGGATATGCTTCCAGTTGGTCCATGATCCGCTGAGCGCGAGGTCGAAATTATGGCCGATATAGCGCCCGCCGCTCTCGATCGTGGTGACGCGGTCGCCCTGGAAGCGCTGGATGAAGTTCTGGCGGACGGCAATCCCGCCAGGCCGGAAGCCCTGCTGGAGCCGCGCGAACAGGGTGAGTTCGTCAGTCGGGCGCCAGGCCAGCGCGGCGGAGGGGAGCAGCCGCGTCTCGCTGCGGGTCCCGCGCGCGCTCGGGTCGACGCGGAACGCCAGCGCCACCGGCACATCCTCCGAATAGCCGGCCAGGCTCGCATGGGTGAGCCGGCTGCCGAGCGTCAGCGTCACCCGCGGCGCCGGCTCGACCGTCACTTCGCCATAGAGCGTCGCTTCCTCGACGCGGTTGGTGACGCCGGTCATCGGCTCGAAGATCGCGGCGGACCAGCTATAGGCGCGGCTCGGAACCACGGTGCCATTTGTCACGCCGCCCGCGGACACGGCCAATGTCGGCGCGATGTCCATGCGCCGCTGCACGCGCGCCTCGTTGCGCAGCAGGCTCGCCGCGAGCAGCCAGCCGGTGCCGTTCGGCCCGCGCTGCGCCAGCCGCGTCTCGAAGGTCAGCATCGAGATGCGGTTGGTCTGCGAATAGCCGGTGCCCGGCGCGTCGAACACCGGCTTGACCTCGGGCGCCGCGGGATCGGCCAGCGCCTGCCCCTCGAACATCTCGAACACATACTGGCGGGCGTAGCCGAGCGAGGAAGTGAGCTCGAGATCGTCCCAGCGCTTGCGCACGACGAGGTCGGCGAGCCAGTAATCGCTGCGGAAAGGCTGGGCGATGCTGCTCACCCGGGCCAGGTCGCCCGCGCCGCGCTCGGCATATTGGCTGTCGTCGCCGCGGATCTTCTGGCCGACGCCGCTCAGGTCGACCATCCAGCCATCGCCCGGGTCGAAGCGCAGCGCGCCGCGCCCGCCGACCGTGCGCACGCGGTTCACATCGCGCAGCCCGCGGCCGAGATCGTCGATATAGCCGCCCTCGATCGATCCGAAGGCAAGGCCACGGAACGCCAGCTTGTCCTCGATCAGCGGCACGTTGACGATCGTGCCGCCATCGACGGTCGGCTGGCCGTGCTGCACCCCGGTGATGCCACCCCACGCCGCGCCGCCAAAGTTGATGAGGTCCGGCGCGCGCGGCACCACACGCACCACGCCGCCGAGCGATCCGGCGCCGTAGAGCGTCCCCTGCGGCCCTTCGAGCACCTCGATGCTCTGCACGTCGTAGAGCCGCAGATTGGGGTCGGGCGCGCTATAGGTGATGCGGCTGTTGCCCCAATATTGGCCGACCGTGGCCTGGGTCGGCCCGACGAAGCTCGAATCGGCGATGCCGCGCACGAACAGCTTGTTGCGCCCCGGGCCGAGATGGGTCGAGACCACGCTGGCGATGCGCGCCTCGATCGCGCCGGTGCCCTGCATCGCATCGGCCGCCGAGAGGCTGTCCCCGGCGACGATCTGCACGCCGCCGGGATAGGCGCCGAGCGGGATGTCGCGCTTGGTCGCGGTGACTACGACCTCGATCGGCGCCTCCGGCTCGGATGGCCCGGCGATGGCGGGCGGTGGCGGCGCCCGGCGCGGGGCAGGGCGCGCGAGGGCAGGGGCGCGCTCGACGAGGTAGGTGGCAGCGGCGACACGCCGCGCCCGCGCCCCGGTGCCGCGCAATGCCCGGTCGAGCGCTTCGCCCGCGGTCATCTGGCCGCGCACCGGACGGATCCGGATCCCGGCCAGCGCCGGATCGCGGAAGCCAATGCTCGCGCCCGACTGGCTGCTGAGGATGCGGATCGCTGCGTCGAGCCGCGTTTCGGCCAGGCGAATATCGGCCGCTCGCTCCCGCGCGATCACGGGAGACGCGAGGATGAATGGGATCAGGGCAAGGGGGCTAGCGCGGTGGACCATTGGCAGGCGACATCACCCATCCTTCCCCGTCCGCGGTGAACCGGACGCCCAGCAGCGGTCCGGCCCGCTTCAGAACCTCGCCGGGCTCGCCCTTGAGCACCAGCGTGCCGTTGAACGGCTGCAGCGATGCGGTGCCCTCGGCCACGCGCACCGGGCGGCCGAGATTGCGCGCGAGATCCCGCGCGATCCGGTCGAGCGAGGCGCCGGCATAATGGAGCGCGCCCTGCTGCCAGCCGCCGACGTCCTGCGGGCTGGCCTTGCGCAGCACCACCGCCCCGGCGCGCGAGCGCGAGAGCGCGTCGCCGGCGTCGAGCCGCACCTGGTTCGCGCCCGGCTGGTAGATCACCGCGCCCTCCGCCACCTCGACATCGAGCGCGCCGCCATCGGCGACGACGTTGAACACCGTGCCGGCATCGAGCAGCCGCGTCTCGCCGGTCACCACGACGAATGGATTGCGTTCGTCATGCTTGACCTCGAACAGCGCCTCGCCCTGCGCCAGCTCGACATGGCGCGGCGTGTCGCGGTCGAGCGTCACGCGCGTGCCGCCGTTGAGGATGATGCGCGACCCGTCGGCAAGCTCGATCGCGCGCCGCTCGCCCGGTGCGGTCGCGATCTGCTCGGCCGGGCTGCCGCGGTCGATCAGCCCCCAGCTGGCAACGGCGGCCACGGCGGCGGCAATCGCGGCGGCCGCGGGGAACCAGCGGCGGCGCGGCGCCCGCACTTCGCTCCCGTCACCCGGCTGCCAGGCAGGCTTGGGCGCAGCCGCAAGCAGCGCAGCGGCATGCTCCACCTGCGCCAGCGCCGTCTCGTAAGCAGTGAGATGCGCGGGCGAAGCTTCGAGCCACGCGGTGAAGCCGTCCCAGTCGGCGAAACCCGCGTCATCGACCCGGATCGCCCAGGCGCGAGCGGCCTCTTCGATCTCCGGTGTGGGCGGCAGGGCGTTCGATTCCATCGTCATATCGCCACCTTGACGGACTCGCGCCGCTCAGTCCGCATCGAACGTCGCCTTGAGTTGCGCGAGCGCGCGGTACGCCTTCTGCAGATCCTTCTCTACCGAGCTCAGGCTGATCCCCAATTCGCCCGCGATCACCGCCTGGCCCACGCCGTCGAGCCGGTAGCGGCGGAAGACGTGCCCCGGCCGCGGTCCCAGCGCGGCCAGCGCCGCCTCCACCGCGCGCAGCTGCTCGCGCGCGATCAGCGAACGCTCGCCCTTGGGCGCCTCGACCTCGGGCACGCTCACCTCGTGCCAGTCCTGCTGGCGCCGCGCGCGGCTGACGCTCGACCGCCGCCGGTCGCGCATCAGATTCTCGGCGGCACGGAACAGATAGGACACCGTGTCCGCGATCGGCTCGGCCGGCGCGGTGGCGACTCGCTGCCACAGGTCATGGAGCACGTCCTCGGCCTCGTCGCCCGCACCGCGCGCGGCGAGGAAGCGCAGCAACCGCGCGCGCTCGTTCAGGATTACGCGCTGGAGCCCGCTGACCGCTTCGCCCGAAGTCATGGCTGCCCGGTAGCCATGTTGCGCGCGGAATGCGAATCCGCCCCGGTCGGGCGGGGCGGATTGCAGGCCGAGCGTCGGGTCTTCGAGGGACGCGAGATTATCGTCAAAGCTCAGGTCCGCGGTCCTCTGGCAAACTGGCGTCGCGCGCACGGGCGAAGGCCGAGCGGTGCGGCGCGGCGGGTGCAATCACCGCCGCCGCCCGCGGGAGCGCCGCGCCGCCCAGATGCGGCAGCGGGTCCACCGCGCGGCCGTCGGCGCGCAGCTCGAAATGCAGGTGGCTGCCGGTCGATCGTCCGGTCGATCCCATCAGCGCGATCACGTCCCCGCGCGTCACCTGCGCGCCTGCGGGCACCAGCACGCGCGCGAGATGTGCGTAGCGCGTCGCGATCCCGCCGCCATGCGCGATCTCGACGAGATTGCCATAGCTCCCGGCGCGGCCCGCGAAGCGCACGAATCCCGTCTCTGCGGCACGCACGGGGGTTCCGGCATGGCCTGGAATATCGATGCCGTAATGCATCCGCGCGGCGCGGTGGAACGGGTCCGACCGCACGCCGAAGCGCGAGGAGATGCGCGGCAATGCCGCCGGCGCGCCTTTATTGGGGGCGGGCGCGCCGGCGGCCGGCCCGGGTTGGAACCCGGGCTGCGCTGCTGCCCAGTTGCGAACGGCGGGGCCATTTCCGCGGGGCAGCTCGGCGATGTCCGGCGCGGTGCGATCGGCGGCCGCGAGCAGCGACAGCGCCAATGGCATCGGGAGGGTGAGAATGCCGGGCATCGCCCGCAAGACGGAGCCGCGCGCGGCAACCCGCATGCCACCGCGCGATTTTTTTCGTGGTCGCGGCCCGGTTGCGGGAACCGGCGGCACGCTCCGTCTCGGCAAGCATCAGTAACTGCTTGCCTGTGAGGAGACTCGCCCATGAATTCCGCCGAACGCCGCATGCTCGACATGCTGAAGAAAGGCCGGGACCAATATGGCGTCGTCGCCGTCAAGGCGGAGTTCGAAGCCGAGGGCACGCGCCCCGACGAACTGCTCCGCCTGCTCGAACTGACCCGCCGCGCCGACCTCAAGGTCGCGCTCAAGATCGGCGGGTGCGAGGCGGTGTCGGACCTGCTCGCCTCGAAGCTCTACGGCGTCGACCACGTCATCGCGCCGATGGTCGAGACGCGCTACGCCCTCTCCAAATACATCGACGCCAAGGGCAAGACCTATGGCGGGGACGCGGGCGGGACGAGGTTCCTGTTCAACCTCGAGACCGAATCGACCCTCGGCAATCTCGAATCGATGCTGCCGCTCGCAGCGGAGGGCGTCGACGGCATCGTGTTCGGCCGCGTCGACTTCACCCTGTCGCGCGGCCTGCCGCGCAAGGCGGTCAATACGCGCGAGATCAGCGATGCGGTGCTGATCGTCGCCGAGGCGTGCCGCGCCAACGACCTCGAGCTGGTTGTCGGCGGATCGGTGTCGCCCGAGGCGATCGACGCTCTGCGCGAGTTCCGCAAGATCCGGCTCGACCGGTTCGAGACGCGCAAGATCGTGTTCGACGGCGCCGCTGCGGAAGCGGCTGACATCGAGGACGGCATCGCCAACGCCGTCGCCTTCGAGCTCGCCTGGCTGGAGAACAAGCGCGATTATTACCGCGCCGCCGCCGAGGAGGATTCGGCGCGCATCCGCATGATGCAGGAGCGCGCTGGCGCCGCCGCGCCGGCCAAGCTGGCGAGCGTGGCGGCCTGACGGTCATGTCGCTTACCGAAAACGTCGCCGCACTGATGCGGCGCGTCGCGGCGCACGAGGTGATGCCGCGCTTCCGCACGCTCGCCACGGACGAGATCGCCGAGAAGAGCCCGGGCGAGGTGGTCACCACCGCCGATCGCGAATCCGAGCAGCGGCTGAGCGAAGGCCTCGAAGCGCTCGGCCTCGGCGCGCGCATCGTCGGCGAGGAAGCCGCCTCGCGCGATCCGGCGCTGCTCGATCGCGTCGGCGAGGGGCTGGTGTGGCTGGTCGACCCGCTCGACGGTACCGCCAATTTCGCCGCGGGCCATGGCCCGTTCGGGATGATGGTCGCGCTGGTCGAGGATGGCGTGCCGCTCGCTGGCTGGATGCTCGATCCGCAGAGCGGTCGCCTGTGCCATGCCGAGCGCGGCAAAGGGGCCTGGTGTGACGGCGCGCGGGTCAACGCCCGCACCAGCGGCAGCGCCCGCCCGGTCGCGGCGCTGGCGACCCAATTCATGAGCACGGCGTGGCGCGAGCGAGTCCATGCGTCCGCCCGCCGCCGTTTCGCGCAGGTGCCGATCCCGCGCTGCGCGGCGGAAAGCTATCCGCGCCTGGTTTTCGGCAGCAACGACGTCGCGCTGTTCCAGCGTATCCTGCCCTGGGATCACGCTCCGGGCGTGCTGTTCCTGACCGAAGCCGGCGGCCATGCGACGCACTGGAACCGCGCGCCCTATCGCGTCGGCGGCGAGGGCGCCGGCCTGCTCGTCGCGGCGGATGCGCGGCACTGGGAGGTGGCGGCCGAGCTGCTGCTGGTCCCCGGCGGCGCGCTCATCGACATGGAAACCCGTGCGGCATGAAGTTTTGTTCGACCCGGCTCGTCACTGCCTCGGCGGTGGCGATGCTTCTTCCCGTTTCCGCGTTTGCCCAGCTCGCCTCGCCCGTCGCGGCCGGAGGGCAGGGCGCTGACACCCCGGTGACGGGCGGCGCGCAGGTCGCCGTCCCCCCGGCCGAAATCGCGCCTTTCCGTCCGCAGACGATCGAGACACCACCGACCGAGCCCGCCGCGCCCGACCCCGAGGCCAGGAGCAAGCCGCCCGCGCCGCGCGCCGCCAACGAATATGAGGCGTTCGTCTCGACCGTCGCGGGCAAGCCGCTGCGCCGTTTCGGCACCGAGCTGCTGCTGCCCGAGGCGAAGGGCTTCGCCGTCTCCCCGGTCGCCGCGGTGCCGCCCGACTATCGCCTCAACCCCGGCGACGAGCTGCTGCTCGGGCTCACCGGATCGGTGCAGGCGTCGGGCCTGCGGCTGACGATCGATCCCGAGGGCCGCATCTTCATCCCCCGCGTCGGCGCGATCCGTGTCGGCGGTGTGCGCTATGGCGATGTCCATGCGGTGATCGAGCGCCAGGTCGCGCGCCAGTATCGCGGCTTCGCGCTAGAGGTTGCGGTCGCCAGGCTGCGCGGCGTCACCGTCTACGTCACCGGCTTCGCGGCCAAGCCCGGCGCCTACAATGTCGGCAGCCTTTCGACCCTGATCAACGCGGTGCTCGCCGCGGGCGGGCCGTCGGAGGGCGGTAGCTTCCGCTCGATTCAGCTGCGCCGCGACGGCAAGCTCGTCTCGGACTTCGATCTCTACGATCTGTTGCTGCGCGGCGACCGCAGCGGCGACGCGGTGCTGCAGAATGGCGACGTGCTCTATGTCGCCCCGGCGGGCGACCAGGTCGCGGTGATCGGCAGCGTCAACCGCGAAGCGATCTTCGAGATCGCACCCGACGAAACTCTGTCCGATGTGCTGCTCTATGCCGGCGGGATCAGCACGATCGCCGACGGCACGCGGCTGATGATGCTCGATTCGCTCGGCCGCTCGGCGACCGGCTGGACCGAGGTCAGCGCCGCCGATGCGAGGGCCCGCAAGGCGCAACGCGGCGATGTCGTGCGCGTGCTCTCCAACATCGATCTCGCGCGGCCGATGGGCCAGCAATCCGTACTGGTGACGATCAGCGGCGAGGTCGCCAAGCCCGGCCGCTATTATTTCAAGCCCGGCACGCGTCTCGCCGACGTGGTGTCCGCCGCGGGCGGGCTGACCGCCGAGGCCTTCCCCTATGCCAGCGTCATCACGCGCGAGAGTGTCAAGCGGCAGCAGCGCGAGAGCTTCGATCGTGCGATCGACGATGTCGAGCTGCAGCTCACCGCGCAGCCGGTGACCTCGGTCAACCGTGCGCAGCTGATCCAGCCGTCGAACCTCGCCCTGGTGGATTCGGTCGTCGACCAGCTGCGCAAGCGCGAGCCGACCGGGCGGCTGGTGTTCGACCTGCCGGTCGACGCCGCTGCGCTGCCCGGCGACCTGATCCTTGAGAACAACGACACGATCCATGTGCCGCCGCGCCCGGTGACGGTCGGCGTGTTCGGCGCGGTGCCGAGCCCGGCGTCCTTCGCCTATCGCGCGGGCGGGACGATCGGCCACTATATCGAATCCGCGGGCGGGGTGCAGAAGCTCGGCGACAAGAAGGAGATCTTCGTCGTCCGTGCCAACGGAACGGTGCTGTCCGACGGCAAGCGCGTGCTGCGCGCGCGCGCCTTGCCCGGCGACCTCATCTACGTGCCGATCGAGGCCAATCGCGGCGAGTTCTGGGCGCGGCTGCGCGACATTACCGGCACGCTGTTCGGCGGATTGGTCGGCGCGGCGTCGATCGCGTCGATCGTCAGATGAGTGTGATTCAAAAAATGGGCGCGTGGATCGGCGATCCGCGCCGCCGCCGCATCGCCTATGTGCTGCTGGCGCTGGTGCTGGCGGTGCTGTGCGTCGTCCCGCGTCCCTATGTGGCCCGTGCGAAAGTGGTGCCGCAGGACAGCAGCAGCATCGGACTCGGCTCGATGACCAGTGCCGTCGGCGGACAGATGCAGGGCTTTGCCGCGTTGCTCGGCGGGGCGAAGACCCCGGTCGATCTTTACCTCGCCATCGGGCGCGGGACCGAGGTAACCGACAGTGTCATCGCGCGCATGAAGCTGGTGGGCGAGGGAGGTTATCCCAGCGTCGAGAAGGCGCGCCTTGCGCTGATGAAGCGCGTGGACGTCCATTCGCTCACCGGCGGGATCGTCGAGGTCGAGGTCCGCACCCACGACCCCGCCTTCGCCCAGCGCCTCACCGAAACCTATGTCCGCGCGATCAGCGACCGGCTCACCGCGCTTGGCGAGGACCGGGTCAAGCGCAAGCAGGCGGTGGTCCAGCGCCGCTTCAAGGAAGCCGCCGGCCGCGTGGTCACAGCCGAGGGCTCGCTCGGCGAGTTCCGTCGCCGCAACAACCTGGCCGCGCCTGAAGCGCAGCTCGGCTCCGCCCTGTCGCTGCGCGCAGGTCTCGAAGCCCAGCTCCAGGCCAAGCTGGTGGAGCTCAGCACCCTCGAGCAGTTCCAGGGGCCCGAGAACCCGCAGCTGATGGCGGTCCGCTCCGAAGTCTCGCAGCTGCGCGCTCAGATCGCCCAGAGCGCCCGCCCCGACACCGGCCCCGCTGGACCCAATGTCGCAGGCCTCTCCGAAGTCTCCGGCGAGTATCTCAACCTCTACCGCGACTACCGCTTCGCCCAGGCGCTCTATGAGGTCTACGCCCGCGCCTCGGAAGAGGTCGCGGTCGAGACCCTCGCCGCCGAGACCGCCACCGACGTCCAGGTCATCGAGGCCCCGCGCCTCGACGACGACCGCAAGTTCAACATCTCCGCCGTCGCGCTGCTCGCGCTGGTCATCGCGCTGGCGCTGTTCACCGAGATCTACGCCCCCGCGACCGGCATCCGCCTGTGGAAACGGGCCGAGCCGTGAGCGACGTTCCGGAACTGTCGATCGTCATTCCCTGCTTCAACGAGGCGGAGAATGTGCTGGGCATCGTCGCCGCCGTCACCGCCGAGGCCCAGCGCCACGTGGCGAGCCATGAGATCATCTTGATCGACAACGACTCCACCGACGGCACCCGCGACCTGATGCGCGAGATCTGCGCCGCCGACCCTCGCGTCCGCGCGATCCTCAACAACCGCAACTATGGCCAGATGCGCTCGCCGACCTACGCCATCTACCAGGCCGCGGGCGCCGCGGTGATCGGCATGGGCGCCGACTTCCAGGACCCGCCCGCGATGATCGGCACCTTCGTCCAGCAATGGCGAGCCGGCGCGCAGATCGTCCTCGCCCAGCGCCGTTCGGAGCGCACCTCCTGGCTGCTCGGCCAGACCCGCAAGCACGGCTACCGCTTCCTCGCCCGCTTCGGCGACCACCCCGTGGTCCCCGGCGCCACCGGCTTCGGCCTGTTCGACCGGCAGGTGGTCGACACGCTCGCCCGCTGGAACGAGCCCGAGCCGTTCTTCCGCGCGATGCTGGTCGAGAGCGGCTTCCGCCTCGCCGTGGTCCCCTTCGACCGCCCCGAGCGCGCGGCGGGAGAGAGCAAGAACGACTTCGCCGCGCTCTTCGCCTTCGCCCTCTCGGGCCTGGCGGGATCGGCCAAGTCGCTGCTGCGTCTCCCCATCCTGCTCTCCTTCTGGGCAGCTGCCGCCGCGCTCGCGCTCTTCCTCGCGGCAATCATCGCAGCGCTCTTCGGCGGACCCGGCCTCTTCCTGCTCGGTCTCGCCATCGTCACCGGCATGTTCGCCGTCTTGCTCCTGTTCCTCGGCCTGATCGGCGAGCAGGTGCGTCTGATCTCCGAGCGCACGCGCAACGTGCCGCTGGTGATCGAGGCGGAGCGGATCAACTTCCCCGCCGACCGTCCGGCGCCGTGACCCGCCGCCTGCGCCTGCTCCCCGAACTCCTCCTCGCCGCCGCGGTGGTGGCGAGCTTCGCCGCGACCGTGATCGCCTTCCAGCGCACCGGCTATCTGCCTCAGCCCTTCGTGTTCGACACCAACGACACCTTCATGGACTGGTTCAACACCGCCTATTGGGCGAACAACCCGGGCGCCTACGATGTGTGGCGGACGATCTACCCGCCGCTGTCGTTCGTGTTCCTCGACACGTTCAGCCTGCCCGGCTGCTACCTTCAATCGCCCTTCCACGCGCGCGACTGCGACTGGCTCGGCCGCGCCACGATCTACGCCTTCTACCTGATCGACGTCGCCCTGATCTGGCTGAGCCTGCGCCGCCTCGACCGCGCCACCGCCCCGATGCGCACCGTCGCGCTCGCCCTCGGCCTCCCGCTGCTCTTCACCCTCGAGCGCGGCAACCTGATCCTCGCCGGGTTCGCCTGCTTCATCCTCGCGCACGGCCCGCTGCTGCGTCAGGGCTGGGGCAGGGCGCTCGCCGCCGCCGCGACGATCAACTTCAAGCCCTATCTCCTGCTCCCCGTGCTCGCCCACGCCGTGAAGCGCGAGTGGCGCCCGCTCGAGATCGCCGGCATCGCCACCATCCTGCTCTACCTCGTCACGCTCGCCATGGTCGGCGCCGGCACTCCGGGCGAGATCGTCTCGAACACCGCCAACTGGGTCGTGTTCCAGAGCGGGCAGGTGTGGGGCGAGATCAACTATTCGACCAGCTACGCCCCGCTGATGCTGGTGCAGAAGGCACCGATCCCGCTGCTCCAGTTCGTCTCCTCGCAGACCGTCGACACGATCATTCTCGCCGCCTCGAGCGTGATCCGCGCCACGCAGGGCATCGCGCTCGCCGCCCTGCTCGCCGCCTGGCTGCAGCCCGGCGCGGTGTCGCGCGAGCGCATCGCCGCGCTCCTCCTCGGCGCCTATCTCGTCACCCAGTCGCCCGGCGGCTACACGCAGGTCTTCCTGATCTTCCTCGTATTCCTCCAGCCGTGGCGCCGCCCGGGCCCGATCGCCGCGATCGTCTGCGCCTATCTCCTGTGCCTCGTCGGCGACATGCCGCTCTCGACCATCCTCGAGCTCTCGACAACCAGCTGGCTCAGCGGCCGCCCGGTCGAGCCCGCCTTCGGCCTCACCATCGGCCATTTCGTCCGCCCCGGGGTGATCGCGCTGCTCGTCTGGGCGCTCGCGCTCGACACCATTGCCCAAAGTGTCCGCGCGCATCGCGGCCACCGCCCGGTGTTGGGGCTCGCCGCGGTATGATCCTCGACCGCGACCTCGACGCGGTGAACGCCGCGCTCGCCCCGCTCTGGCCGCGCCTTGCCGGCGCGCGCATCTTCATGACCGGCGGCACCGGCTTCATCGGCCGCTGGATGCTCGAAGCGCTCGCCCGTACCGATCTCGACACCGAGATCGTCGTGCTCACCCGCGACCCCGACGCCTTCGCCGAAAAGGCCCCCCATCTCGCCGCCCGCACCACCTTGCTCCCCGGCGATGTCCTGGCGTTCGACCCGCCCAAGGGCCGCTTCACCCACATCGTTCACGCCGCGACCGACGCCAGCGCCGCGCTCAACGCGCGCGATCCGCTGCGCATGGTCGACACGATCGTCACCGGCACCCGCCGCACGCTCGATTTCGCCCGCACCAGTGGCGCGACGCGCTTCCTCTACTTGAGCTCCGGCGCGGTCTATGGTGCCCAGCCGCCCGAAATCATCCATGTCGCGGAGGACTGGCACGGCGGCCCCGACCCGCGCGACCCGCGCTCCGCCTATGGCGAGGGCAAGCGCGCCGCCGAGATGCTCTGCGCGATCTACGTCCGTCAGTTCGGCCTCGAACTCGTCAGCGCGCGCATCTTCGCGCTGCTCGGCCCGCTGCTCTCGCTCGACATCCACTTCGCCGCCGGCAACTTCATCCGCGACGCGATGGCCGGCGCGCGCATTCGCGTCGAGGGCTCGGGGCAGGCCGTCCGCTCCTATCTCTACGCCGCCGACCTCACCGTGTGGCTGTGGACCTTGCTGCTCAAAGGCCGCCCCGGCGAAACCTACAATCTCGGCTCGGAGGAAGCCGTCTCGATCGCCGATCTCGCGCGCCGCACCGCCGCGATCCTCGGTGGCCCCGGGGTCGAGATCCTCGGCCGCCCCGATCCCGGCTGGAATCCCGGCCGCTACGTCCCCTCGACCGCGAAGGTCCGCCGCGATCTCGGCGTCGCGTCCACCGTCGATCTCGACGAGGCGATCCGCCGCACCGCGCTTCACAACGGATGGAATCCATGAGTCTCGTCAAGCTTTCCGACTGGGTCGCCGAAACGCTCGCACAGCGCGGCATCCGCGACGTCTTCATGCTGACCGGGGGAGGGGCGATGCACCTCAACCACTCGCTCGGCACGCATCCCGCGCTCAAGACCACCTTCACCCATCACGAGCAGGCGCTGGCGATGGCCGCCGAGGCCTATTATCGCCTCACCAACCGGCTCGCGGTGGTCAACGTCACCTCAGGCCCCGGCGGCACCAACGCGATCACCGGCGTCTATGGCGCGTATGTCGACTCGATCGGCATGCTGGTCATCTCGGGCCAGGTGAAGACCGAGACCACTGTCCGCGCCACCGGCCTGCCGCTCCGCCAGTTCGGCGACCAGGAACTCGATATCGAGGAACTGGTCCGCCCGGTCACCAAATACGCCACGATGGTGCTCGACCCGCGCTCGATCTGCTATCATCTCGAAAAGGCGATCCACCTCGCCACCACCGGCCGCCCGGGCCCGGTGTGGCTCGACATCCCGCTCGACGTGCAGGCGGCCAAGATCGACCCGGACGACCTGCTCCCCGGCTTCGATCCCGCCGAGCTGGACCAGCCGTGGCAGGCGACCGACCTCGACAACACCGCCGACGCGATCCTCGCCAAGCTTGCTGCGGCCGAGCGCCCGGTCGTGCTGGCGGGCGGCGGCGTGCGCCTCTCCGGCGCGCATGCCGAATTCCTTGCGCTGATCGAGAAGCTCGGCGTCCCCGTCGTCACCGGGTGGAACGCGCACGACGTGCTGTGGAACGATCATCCGCTCTATTGCGGCCGCCCCGGCACGGTCGGCGACCGCGGCGGCAACATGGTCACGCAAAGCGCCGATCTGCTCCTCATCCTCGGCAGCCGCCTCAACATCCGTCAGGTGAGCTACAACTGGAAGAGCTTCGCGCGCGAAGCCTACAAGATCTGGGTCGATATCGACCCGGTCGAGCTCGCCAAGCCCACCGTCACCCCCGACATGCCCGTGGTCGCCGATCTCGCCGACCTCATCCCGGCGTTGCGCGCGCGGCCCTATGCCGGCCCGACCGAAGCCCACACCGAATGGCTCGACTGGTCGCGCGAGCGGGTTTTCAATTTCCCCACGGTGCTGCCGGAATATCGCCGCCATGGCCCCAGCATCCATCCCTATGTGGCGATGGACGAGCTTTTCGCGCAGCTCGCCGAGGACGATGTCGTCGTCACCGGCAACGGCAGCGCCTGCGTGGTCAGCTTCCAGACCGCGGACTTGAAGCAGGGCCAGCGCCTCTGGACCAATTCGGGTTGCGCGACGATGGGCTATGATCTCCCCGCCGCGATCGGCGTCTGGGCGGCGACGAACGGCGAGAAACGCATCATCGCCATCGCCGGCGACGGCAGCATCATGATGAACATCCAGGAGCTGCAGACCATCGCCGGCTACGACATGCCGGTGAAGATTTTCCTCGTGAACAACAGCGGTTACGTCTCGATCTTCCAGACGCACCGCAATTTCTTCAACGGAGTCGAGGTCGGCGGCGGGCCCAAGAGCAACGTCACCTTCCCCGATTTCGGCAAGGTCGCCACCACCTTCGGCTTCAACTATTTCCGCGCGGAATCGCACAACGATCTGCCCAGCGCGATCGCTTCGGCGCTGGCCGCCGATGGCCCGGTGCTGTGCGAGCTGATCATCGACGAGCATGTGTCGTTCGCGCCCAAGCTCGGCGCCAAGGCGCACCCGGACGGTCGCATCACCTCGCCCGCGCTGGAGGATTTGTCGCCCTTCCTCCCGCGCGAGGTGCTGCGCGCGAATATGCGGATTCCGCTGATGGAGGAGTCGTGATGAGCGCTGTCGCCCTCAGACAAGGACGCGCAGTTCTTCCTTCGTCACCCCGGCCTTGTGCCGGGGTCCACTCAGCCTCACGCGCTGAGCTTGAGCCTCTTTCTCATCGCTTGCGTCCAGGTGGACCCCGGCACAAGGCCGGGGTGACGAAGTGGGTTGAGAAGCGGAGGCTCCAGCCATGATCGGGACGAGGGCCGAGCGCCCGTTGCGCTTCGCCGCCGCGGGCGCGGCGAACACCATCTTCGGGGTCGGTATCTACCCGCTGCTGCTATGGGCGGTGCCGGTGTTCCACACGCACTATCTGCTCGCGCTCGGCATCGCGCAGGTGGTCAGCCTGTGCTTCGCCTTCACCACCTACAAGCTCGGCGTGTTCCGCACCCGCGGCAACGTGATGCGCGAATTCGGCGCCTTCGCCGGCTTCTACCTCGCCAACTATGCCGCCAACTGGGTCGCGCTGCCGATCCTGGTCGAGGTCGGCGGAATCGCGCCGGTGATCGCGCAATTGGGCTTCGCGCTGGTGATCATCGTGACCAGCTGGTTCTGGCACAGCCGCGTCACCTTCCGCGCGGCGGGGAGGGGGGCATGAGCGAGTTTCTCCACCGCGATTGCCCTGCCTGCGGATCGTCCGAGTCGCGCAGCGAAGTCCGCGCGGGCAAGGCCGCCGAGACGATGAGCCTCGACGCGCTGCGCCCGTTCTGGGCCGGGCTGTTCAAGGAGAAATGCTTCTTTTCCTATCACCGCTGCGTTGCGTGCGGGCAGCTCTATAACCCGGTGTTCTTCACCCCCGGCCAGCTCGGCGAGCTCTACGCCCGCATGGCGCCCAACATGGACGCAGTCGGTGACGCCGCGATCGTCGCGACGCAGCAGGGCTATTTCGCGCGCGCTGCCGCGAACGGCGGCCTGTCCGGCGGCTATCTCGAGATCGGCCCCGATGTCGGCCATATCGTACGCTCTGCTGCGCAGCATGGCGGGTTTGACCGCTTCTGGCTGTTCGAGCCCAATGTCGCGATCCACGATCAGCTTCGTGCGTCGGCGGGCGGCAAGCCGGCGCTGCTCTCGACCGGCATGGACGATCTCTCGCCGGTGCTCGACGGCTCGGTCGGCCTCGCAGTGATGGTGCATGTGCTCGACCACCTGCTCGATCCGCTGGCGATGCTCGCCCAGATCCGCGCCAAGCTACGCCCCGGCGGCACGCTGATGATCGTCACGCACGACGAAAGCTCGCTGCTGCGGCATGTGATGGGCAAGCGCTGGCCGCCCTTCTGCCTCCAGCATCCCGAACTCTACAATCCGGCGACGATGAAGGCGCTGCTCGGCCGCGCCGGGTTCGCCGACGTGACGGTCGAGGGCAGCCGCAACGTCTTCCCGCTCGATTTCCTCGTGCGCCAGGCGGCATGGGCGGCGGGGGTCCGGATCAGGCGCGTGCCGCTGCCGCCGGTCCCGGTCGGCCTCAAGCTCGGCAATATCCTGACGCTGGCGAAGGTGCCGGCTCAGGCCGCGGCGCGCTCGCCCATGCTCGAAGCCGCCGAATAATCGGCGATCTGGGCGAGGGTGACGGCGCGCGCGTCCTCGCCCGCGCCCACCGCCTTGTGCCAGTCGACGATCCACTCCAGCGCACGGTCGAGCGTGAGGGCAGGGCGCCAGCCCAGCGCCGCGCGCGCCTTGGAGCTGTCGAGCCGCAGCAGCCCGGCTTCGTGCGGCCGCGGCCCGCTGTCGAGCAGCGGCGCGTCGCCGCCGCCCCACGCCGCGCGCATCCGCTCGACGATCCAGCTCACCGGCCGCGCATCCTCGTCCGAGGGCCCGAAGTTCCACGCATCGGCGAAGCTGCGGTCGCCCGCCATCAGCCGCTCTGCGATCGCGATATAGCCGCCCAGCGCCTCCAGCACGTGCTGCCACGGCCGTACCGCATCGGGCGCGCGGATCAGCGGCGCCACGCCCGCCTCGAACGCGCGCACCAGGTCCGGGATCAGCCGGTCTGTGGCCCAGTCGCCCCCGCCGATGACATTGCCCGCGCGCACTGTGGCAAGGGCTGGGCCGTCACTCTCGAAAAACGAGCTGCGCCACGACGCCGCGGCGAGCTCGGCGCAACCCTTGCTGCTGCTGTACGGGTCGTGCCCGCCCATCGGATCGCTCTCGCGATAGGGCCACACCCATTCGCGGTTGGCGTAGCATTTGTCGCTGGTCACGCAGACGATGCCCTCGACCCCGCCGACCTGCCGCGCGGCCTCGAGGACATGCACGGTGCCCATCACATTGGTCGCATAGGTCGCCACGGGGTCGGAATAGGACTGCCGCACCAGCGGCTGCGCGGCGAGATGGAAGACAAGTTCGGGCTTTGCCCTCGCGAAAACGGAATGCACCAAAGCGTAATCGCGAACATCGGCTTCGACATGTTCCGCGATGTCTCGAATCCGCGCCGCCTCGAACAGGCTCGGCTCGGTGGGGGCGGGAAGCGCCAGACCGGTCACCTCGGCCCCCATGGAATGCAGCCAGAGGCTCAGCCAGCTGCCCTTGAATCCGGTATGCCCGGTGACCAGCACCCGGCGCCCGCGCCACCCGCTCACCAGCGCTTCCACGGCGCATTTCCGCCGTTCCACAGCTCTTCCAGGTACATCTTGTCGCGCAGCGTATCCATCGGCTGCCAGAAGCCGTCATGGCGATATCCCATCAGCTCGCCGCCGCGCGCCAGCGTTTCCAGCGGCTTCTGCTCCCACACGCTGTCCGGCCCGTCGATCAGGTCGAGCACCGAGGGATCGGCGACGAAGAATCCGCCATTGATCTGCCCGCCGTCACCTGCAGGTTTCTCCTTGAAATCCGTGACTTGCGTGCCCTTGAACTCAAGCGCGCCAAAGCGTCCCGGCGGCGACACCGCAGTGATCGTCGCGCGCAGCCCATGCGCCTTGTGGAAGCTCACCAGGTCCGCAATGTCGATGTCCGCCACGCCGTCGCCATAGGTGAAGCAGAACGGCTCGCCGTCATCGAGATAGGGCCGGATCGCCCCCAGCCGCCCGCCGGTCATCGTCGCCGCGCCGGTCTCGACCAGGGTGATGCGCCACGGCTCGGAGCGGGCATGATGCACCTCCATCCCGTTGCCGCCGCGCAGGTCGATCGTGACGTCGGAGGTGTGGAGGAAGTAGTTCGCGAAGAACTCCTTGATCAGATAGCCCTTGTAACCGAGGCAGATCACGAAGTCGTTGAAGCCGGCGGCGGAATAGATCTTCATGATGTGCCACAGGATCGGCATCCCGCCGATCTCGACCATCGGCTTGGGCCGAACGGCGGTTTCCTCGCCGAGCCGGGTGCCGAGACCACCGGCCAGGATTACGGTTCGCATCGTCACTCCACGTCATGCCATTCGACAGCATGACGGACCCGATCTTCCCCGCCCGTAACGCGCATCGCTCCGGCTGGGGTGAGCGCGCGATCCTCCTCCTGATCCTGTTCGGGGCTGTGGCGATCCGTGTCCGCGGGGTGGGGTTCGGGCTGCCCGCGCTCAACGACCCCGACGAGCCGCTGTTCGTGATGATCGCGATCGACATGCTGCGCAGCGGCAGCCTCAATCCGGGCTGGTTCGGCCACCCCGCGACGCTCACCTTTTACGCGCTCGCGCTGGTGACGCTGGCGGTGGGCGGGATCGGGATCGCAACCGGGCGCTTCGCCGATGTCGATGCGTTCGTCGCTGCGGTCTATGCCGATCCCGCGATCCTGTTCGTGCCCGCGCGGCTGTTCTTCGTCGCGTGCGGTGTGCTGTGCGTATTCCTCACCTGGCGGCTGGGCCGGCGGCTCGGCGGGCCGCGGCTCGGGCTGATCGCAGCGGCGCTGCTCGCTGCCAACGCGATCCATGTCGAATATTCGCAGCTGATCCGCACCGACGTCCAGGCGAGCGTTTTCATCCTGCTCGCGACGCTGGCGGCGCTTGACATATTGGAGCGTGGGCGGTTGCGCGATCACGCTGCGGC
The DNA here is from genome assembly GCF_026107375.2 of Sphingomonas sp. BT-65. Lineage (NCBI taxonomy): Bacteria > Pseudomonadati > Pseudomonadota > Alphaproteobacteria > Sphingomonadales > Sphingomonadaceae > Sphingomonas > Sphingomonas sp. BT-65. The sequence goes on along the minus strand of NZ_JAPCIA010000001.1, from coordinate 1,005,490 downwards.
GGGCGCGTTCGTCGCGCTCGGCATCGCGACCAAATGGCCGGCGGCGCTGATCGCGCTGAACCCGCTTGTCGCAGCGCTGTGGCGGGCAGTGGCGCGCGGGCCCCTGCTGCGCCCGCTTGCGGTGCTCGGGGTCAGCGCCGCCGCGACGCTGGTGGTCGTCTCGCCCTATCTGCTGCTCGACCATGCGACGGTCGCGCAGAACCTCGCCGGCGAGGCGCGGCCGCTGCATCCGGGAGCAACGGGTGGCGAGTTCCTTGCCAATCTCGCTTGGTACGTGCGCGGGCCTTTGCTCGAGTCCCTCGGCTGGCTCGGAATGGCGGCCGTAGCGGCCGGCGTGGTTCTCACCCTGCGCAGTAGGCAGGCGGTCATCGCCGTGCTGCCCGGAGTCGTCGCACTCGCGCTCGTGATCTGCGCCCAGGCGCTTGTCTGGGAGCGCTGGCTGGTACCGCTGCTGCCCTTCCTCGCGCTGGCCGCGGCGGGCACGATCTGCGCGCTGGCGGATCTGCTGCGCAAACGGCTGAGCCGCGCACTGACCGGCTTCGAGCCGCTCGCAACGCTCCTGCTGCTCGTGCCGATGGTCGCCGCAACCAACGCCGGATACACCGAGCGCGCCAACGACACCCGCCAGGCCGCCTCGGCCTGGATCGAGGCGCATGCCCCCCGCGGCGCCACGATCCTGGTCGAGCATGCCGCGATCGACCTGATCCAGCACGGCTGGCGCCTGCGCTTCCCGCTCGGTACGGCGGGCTGCATCGATGCGCGCGACGCACTCGCGGGCAAGATCAGCTATGGCGAAGTCGAGAAGAAGCGCACCGGCCGCGCCGTCGTCGACCTCGGCCATGTCGCGCCCGAGCGATTGCCGAGCTGCCGCGCCGACTTCGCGATCTTCACGCACTATGACGTCTATCGCGCCGCCCCGCGGGGGTTCGAGCCGCAGCTTCGTGTCTATCAGGCAATGGCGGCGGGCGGGCGCGTCCGCGCGGTCATCCGGCCCGAAGCGGGAAGGCGCGGCGGCCCGGTCGTCCACATCGTGGAGCTGCGTCCCCGCTAGTCCCCGGATTGCAGAATTCGGTAACTTGCGCCTTATATGGAAGCGTCTGGCCGAGTAGTGGCGCGACCATGGGGGAAGAATGTCTGCCGATTTCTCTCCCTGCTCGAGTAGCGCGCAATGTGGCTGAAGGCGCTGTTTCAGCCCTCCCTGAACCTGTCGGTGAAGCTGTCCGCCAGCCATGTGGCGCATGTCTATGAACGGCCGGGTCGCTGGATGCCGGTGGAAGACCGGGCCGCCCTTGCCGCAGTGCTGCGCGAGATCGCGGCGCGCTCGCTACCCGCCGGGCAGCTCGACTATGGCGTGTTTCGAGAGGATTCGGGCGCACTCGACCGCGCGGTGATCATGCTGATCCGCGAACGCGGTTCGGGCCGCCCAGTCGCATTCAACGCGCTCGCGCTGCTCGATGTGAACTATCGCGGCCGGCTCGAGACCGTCACGCATCTCGGCCTGGTGCTGATCGATCCCGAAGCGCGCGGGAAGGGGTTTTCCTGGGCGCTCTACGGCATGACGACACTGCTGCTGTTCGTGCGCAACCAGCTGCGCCCATTCTGGATCTCGAGCGTGACTCAGGTTCCTGCCGTGGTGGGGCTGGTCTGCGAGGGCTTCAGCAACGTCTTCCCATCGCCGGCCGGCGCGGTCCGCCGCTTCGATCACCTCGCGCTCGCCCGCCAGATCATGCAGCGCCATCGTGCCGTATTCGGGGTGAGCGAAGACGCACGGTTCGACGAGGCGCGGTTCGTGATCGAGGATGCCTATCGCGGCGGCTCGGACCATCTCAAGAAGCGGCTCGACGACGCGCCCAAGCATCGCGACCCGGCCTTCAACGACTTCTGCGCCGCGACGCTCGACTATGACCGCGGCGACGACGTGCTGCAGGTCGGCGAGATGAACCTCGCCGCCGCGCGCCGCTATCTGCTGCAGGACGTGCCGCGGAATTCGCTGCCGGCCTTGCTCGGCGCTGCGCTGTTCCTGCTCGTCCAGCGCGCGGTGCTACCGATGATCTACTGGCTGAGCCCCACGCGCCAATGGGGGCGGCTGCGGCCGTGGCGGGAGAATGGCCGTGTTTGACTATGCCGAGATGACCACCCGCAACATCGGCTTTGTGAGCGAGACCGAGCAGGCGATGCTGCGCACAACGCCGGTGTTCGTGTGCGGGGTCGGCGGGATGGGCGGCGCGTGCCTGATGGCGCTGGTTCGTGCGGGCTTCTCGCGGCTGGTGATCGCGGATCTCGACGAGTTCGAGGTTTCGAACCTCAACCGCCAGCTGTTCGCGACGCTCGACAGCGTTGGCCGGCACAAGGCCGAGGCGAGCCGCGACCAGTGCCTGCGCATCAACCCGGATGCGCAGATCGAGGTGCTGTACCGCGACTGGTCCGATCATCTCGACCGCGTGCTCAGCACGGCGAAGATCGTGGTCAACGGCACCGACGACCTGGTGGCGGGCCTGCGCCTCTATCGCGGCGCGCGGGCGAGCGGCGGGACGGTGATCGACGCTTATGCCTCGCCGCTGCCCTCGGTCTATGTGACGCGCCCGGGCGATCCGATGCCCGAGGAGCGCCTGCGCTATCCGACGCGCGGCAAGCCGATCGAGGCGGTGACCGATGCCGATCGCGCGGAGGCATTCCTGCGCGAGGCCGAGCATGTCATGCTCAACAGCAGCTCGCGGCATCACATCGATCTCGACCTCGCGGGCGAGGTCGCGGCGGGGCGCCGCAGCCGGATGTCGTTCGCGCCGATGGTGATCACGACGGGCATGCTGATGGCCTATGAAGCCATCCACCTCGCGATCGGGCGGCCGAGCGGCACCGATTGCCGTGGCTGGTTCCTCAACGTGCACAAGCCGCACGTCGAGCGCCCGCTGCCCGGTCCGGTCGCCGCGGTGCTGCGGCCCCTGGTACGCCGCGCGCTGCAACGGATGATCGCGGGATGACCGCCGAGGCGATCACCGACAGCCTGGTCAACGCGCTCGGCCTTGCCGGCGTGCTCGCCCTGATGCTCGCCGTGCGCCGCCGCGATGCGCAGGGGGCGATGCGCTGGCGCTGGACCTTGGCGCTCGGGCTGGTCGCCGTGATGTATGCCAGCCGCGGCCTGTTCTGGGCCGGCGCCGGCGCCGGGTTCAACACCGTGACGGCGATCGCGGCGGCGGGGATCCCGCTCGCCGTGCTACTCCTGGTCGAGGGGCTGATCCGGCGGCACGCGCCGCTCGGCGTCAAGCTGCTCATCCTCGCCGGCACGATCGCGGTGCTGGTCGCCAGCCTGGCCAACGCGCGCTGGGCCACGCTCGCGCTCGGCGCGCATATCGGGCTCGGCATGACGCTCGGCGTCGTCACCGCGCTCGCCGGGTTGCGCGGGCTCGATCGCGCCGAGCGGCGCGCGGTGATCGCGCTCGCGCTGTGCCAGGTCGCGCTGATCCCGGCAGCGCTCACCGATTTTCGCGAGCTGCCGCTCGACATGCCGGCGCGCCTCTCGCCGCTCGCGGTGATGCTCCTCGGCTGGGTCGGCCTGACCATCGGGGCATGGCGCGTCAGCGAGCGGATCGCGTGGCTCGTCTTTCTTGCTGCAGTCGCGGCGCTCGCTGGCGTCGGCCTCGCAAGCGGCGCGTCCGGATTGAGCGGGGTCCAATCCGGTCTCGTGGTGCTCGCCGCATTGCTGCTGGTGACGATCAGTGCCGAGGCAGTCGCCTCGCAAGATGCTGGCCTCGCGCTGCGCCGCGCACTGGCCGCGACGCCGCCCGGGAATCGCGAAGCGCTGCTGCAGGCGATCACCGCCAGCGAGACGCTCGGCAGCGGCACGATCCTGTCGGACGCACTGCTCGACGTTGCCGACGCCGATGCGCTCGCCACGCTGGTCACGGAGCATCCCGTGCTGCGCCGTCGCGATGCACCATGGGGAATGGCGCGCGACGAGATGCTGGCCGAGGCCGTCGCCGCGCTGTTCGAGACGCACAACGCCACGCACCTCCTCGCGCTGTGCCAATCGCCGCTGGAGCTGCTCGCGATCAACCTGCCGGGGCTTTCGGCCGATCTCTCCGCCGAGACCGACCTCGCGCTGGCGCAGCGGTTGCTCGCCGCGACTGCCGGAAAGGGACGCTCATGATCGCCTTGCGCACCGGCGACCGCGCCGCCGCCTTCGACGTTCCGTTCCGCATCTATCCGGCGTCGAGCCCCTATGTCTCGCCGATGCGGGCCGATCTCGACCGCGTTCTCGATCCGGCACGCAACCCGCTGGTGACCGAGGGGCATGGCCGGTTCGAGCTGTTCACCGCGCACCGCGACGGCGCGCCGGTCGGCCGCATCGTCGCCTCGATCCACGACGCCTCGAACGCGCGCCACGGCACGCGCCGGGCGCAGTTCGGCTTCTTCGACTGCGCCGACGATGCGGAGGTGGCGGCGGCCTTGCTCGGGGCGGCTGAAGGCTGGGGCCGGGAACGCGGCGCGATCGAGATCGCCGGCAATTTCAACCTCACCGCGATGCAGATGGCCGGCGTGGTCACCACCGGGTTCGACGCCGCGCCCTATACCGACATGATGTGGTCGCCGCCCTATCTGCCGCGGCTGCTCGAGGCGAACGGCTATCGCGCGGTCTTCGACATGACCACCTTCGTCTATGATCTCGACCGGCTCGACCCAGCGATGCTGCTCGGCCCGAAGCAGCGCGCGATCCTCGACGATCCCGACTATCAGTGGCTGGGTGTGACGCGCCGCACCTTCGCCGCGCGGATGGAGGATGCGCGGCTGGTGCTCAATGCCGGGTTCGACCGCAACCCGATGTTCGTGCCGCTCACCCCGGCCGAGTTCGCGTTCCAGGCGGGCGAGATGATGTGGATCATGGACTACCGCCTGCCGGTGATCGTCCATCATCGCGGTGCTCCGGTCGGCGCGCTGCTCTGCGTGCCCGACATGAACCCGTTCATCCGCGGCACCCGCGCGCGGCTCGGCATTGCCACACCGTTCCATTTCCTGCGCCACTGCCTGAAGCGCACGCGCGCGGTGATCCTGCTCTATTCGGTCGACCCGGCGCACCAGAATCGCGGGCTCAACGGCGCGATGCTGTTCCGGCTCGCGACCGCGCTGAAACAGGCTGGCTATGCCAGCGTCGGCGGCACCTGGATCGCCGACGTCAACGGCGCGAGCCTGCGCCAGGCCGAGAAGATCGGCGCGCGTCCGCTCCACGACCTCGCCATCTTCGGGAAACAGCTCGATGATTGAAGCGGACCTGCTCACCCGCATCGTCGCCCGCGCCAGCCTCGCGCCGAGCGTCCACAACGTCCAGCCGACGCGCTGGTCGCTGGACGGCGAGGGGCGGATCCTGCTGCTCGACACGCCCGCGATCCGCTTGCCGGTCGCCGATCCGAGCGGCCGCGACATCGCGATCTCGCACGGTGCTGCGCTGGAGGGCACGCTGCTCGCACTCGCGGCCGAGGGATGGGCGGGGCAGGTCGGGCAGGCCGAGGGCGCATTGGCGGCGATCTGCGCGACACCTGATACCCCGGCCGCCCTGCCCGAGGTGGAGAGCCGTGCGACCTGGCGTGGAAGCTTTGCGCCATTGCCCGACCCATCCGCACTCGACCGGCTCGAAGCCGAATGCGCCGACCTCATGCTGGTGCGCGGCCGCGAGGCGATCGCGCATGTCGCATCGTTCGGCGACGACGCATCGATGCATTTCCTGCGCGATGACGCTCACCGGCGTGAACTGCGCGAATGGATGCGCCTGACGCGAGCGCATCCGAACTGGGCGCATGACGGCCTCAACGCTGAAGCGATGGCACTGAGCCCGATCGAGGCACGTGCCGCGGGGCTCGTGCTCGGTGCGCTGTTCCAGCCGCTCGACCGCATCGGTCTCGCCCGCACGCTTCTCTCTGAACGCGCCAAGACCGCCAGTGCCGCCGCGATCGCACTGTTCGTCCGGCCCGCGGACGAGTCGGCGATCGACACTGGCCGCGCGTTCTATCGCGCATGGCTCGCGATCGAGCGCCACGGGCTCGCGGCATGTCCGATGTCGGTCCTGGCGGACTGGGACGAGACCAACCGGCTGCTTGCGGCCGATCATCGCATGCCGGCGGGGCAGGCGCTGATCAGCGTGTTCCGCATCGGACCGCGCCCGTGTCCCGCCACCGCGCGACGCGCCCGTTGGGCACCACATCAGCTGATCCGCGTCGGTCTCACCTGATCTCGCCCGTATTCAGCGACGCCACGACCGATCCGTCGCCGGCATCTCCGGCCGCCTCGCACAGCGCCCGCGCGAACATCTGCACGTCTTCGGGACGGCGCAGCATGTTGACGAGCGCCAGCCCGCCGCGCGCGAGCAGGGGAACCGCATAGACATGCGCGAGGTCGGTCTTGCCCGCCAGCTGCGCCGCGACGCACAGGCCGAGCTGGGCCGGCGGAAAGCCCGGCGCGGCGCGCTCGGCCTCGATCAGCAGGCGTAGCGCTTCCTCCGGCTTGCCCTGCTGGAGCATGGCGAAGCCGATTCCCGTCAGCGTCTGCCCAAGCGCACCGCTCACTGGATTGATGCGCAGCGCGAGCTCGAAGCGGTCGGCGGCGCGCGCCGGGTCGCCGCGGATCACGTCGACCCAGCCGCCCCAGAACAAGGCCGGCTGATGCGCCGGCAACAGATGCAACGCGCGGCCGATGATGCGGTCCGCCATGTCGATATCGCCGCCGATATTGACCAGCGTGCCGGCGCAATAGCCCAGCGCCTCGACATTGTCGGCGCCGAAGCGCATCGCCGCCTGATAGTTCTGGATCGCCCGGCGCAGCACCGCCTCGCGATCGGGGCTGTGGTGCAGCATCCACGCGATGCTGTTGCAATAGGCGGCGAGCGAGGTCGCCCAGGGGCAGGTCGGGTCGTTCTCGACCAGCTGCATCGACAGGCTGATCGCCTCCGCGATCGCCTCCCGCTCCCAGCTGCGCGAGAGCGCGTTGGCGCGCCAATAGCGTTCATAGTCGCCCGAAACCGGCCCGGTCAGGCGCAGGCTGCGCTGGCGTTCGGCGTGATCGACCTTGGTCCAGATCTGCGGCGCGATGCGGGCCGCGATCTCCTGCTGCAGGGTGAAGCTGGCGTCGGACTGGCCGACGAAGGATTCGGCCCAGAACTGCTCGCCGCTGCGTCCCTCGACCAGCGCGACCGACACCCTGAGCCGCTCCCCGTCGCGCAGGATGCTCCCCTCGAGCAGGTAGCGGACGCCGAGCCGGTGCGCGATCTCGGTGCGCGCCAGCCCGGCATCGGCGAGCGTGCGCGCGGCGTTGCTCGACACGATGAACAGCTGCGGAAACGCGCTCAGGCAGACGCTGACTTCGTCCGCGAGGCCCGCGCCCAGCCAGCTCTGTGCGGCGTCGCCGGGCACCGCGAACGGCAGCACCGCGACGGATGGCTTGGGGGGAAGCCGTGGCGCACGCCTGAGTGTCTCCTCGGCGCCCGGCACCGCGCCGCCGAACACCTCCGATGAGGCGGGCAGGGGAGTCGGTGACTCCGGGACGAGCAGCTCGATCATGTCGCGCACCCGCTCGCGCTCCTCGCGCAGCCACTCCTCGAACTCGTCGCAATCGGGCAGGTCGATCCCTTCGAGGAAGTCGCCCGCGTAGCGCATGCGCGCGTCCGGCGGACCGAGCCCGAGCGCGAAGATGTCGACCTCGATGCGGTCGATCGCCAGCGCGATGCGCTTGGTCTCCGGGATCAGCAGGTCGCCGGCGCCGTTCTCGCACAGCTGCTTGCGCAAGTTGGAGAGCTCGCGCCGCAGGCTGTCCTGCGCCTGCTTGGCGCCGCGCGAGCCCCACAGCATCGCCTCGAGCTTGCGGCGCGATCGCACCCCGCCGGGCGAGACCACCACCAGCGCGATCAGCGCCATGCCCTTCTGGCTGCTGATGTCGATGCGGCGCCCGTCCGGCGCGAACAAGCCGAACGGACCCACCAGATTGAGGCGGTAGCGCTCCATGATCTTTCCCCCGAATTCAGTCTATCAGATTGAATCCGCCGTCAAAGATGGTTTTCACGCTTTTCGGATGCAGTTGCGGCCAGGCTTCGTGCGGCAATCGAGGGGCCGATTCCGGGCGAGGGAGAATGGAGATGCGCGATACTGGTTCTGCCACTGGCGCTCGCGCTGGGCGGGTGCATCAAGCTCGGCGCGAAGCCGATGACGTTCACCTGCGGCAATCTGCTGGCGGAGAACATTCAGATCTATCACGCGACCCCGCTGTTCGACGAGCTGCAGCGCGACGCCGGCTACGACGATCCGCTTCCCGGCACGGCGTTGACAACCCGCATCCCCGCGGTCCCCGGCCCGAGGCGGTGTTCCACTCCGGTTTCATGGCGTGCCTGAATCCGTTGGGGCGACGCCAAGGCGCGGACCGCGAAATGGATCGAACTCAGCGAGATCGAGCCGCTGCAGCGCCGCCGGCGCTGATTGCTTCCCTGAGGCGCCACAAGCGCTGATCACCCGCCCAACCGAACCCACTGGAGGATCGCATGCCGTCCATCAGCTATGACAGTCTTGCCGCCTGGTCCAACTATCACCTGACGCTCGGCGGAACCGTCGATCCCAATCCCATCCCGTCGATGACCATCGAAAGCCTGGGGCGTTTCCACGCCGCTGATTGCGGCGGCATGACCGGGCTCGAGCGCTTCGCCGCGACAGCTGGGCCGCTGTTCGAGCATCTCGGCAAGCTGGCGAAGATGCTCGACCCCAAGCCCCCGCTGCAACCCCGCTCGTTCGCCGCGGGGATGACCGGGCGCGGCTGGAGCTTCAGCGGACTGATCGGGACCGCCGTGTCGCAGCTCCAGTGCGACGGTCTCGCGGGAACGGGAACGCTGGGCGATGCGGAATGGAACCCGGGCTGCTGCGTGCCCGTGGACCGGATCGCGCTCACCAGCGGAGGGACGCGGCTGCGCGAGCTCGTGCGCTGGGCTGAACGCCACAACCTGACGATCAGGACCAGCGGCACGCATCTCGGCGCGACGATTGCGGGCGGGGCGGGCACGGCCAGCCACGGCTCGCGCCTCGGCTTTGGCGGCATCCAGGACATGGTGCTGGGCATGCACCTGATCACTGGGGATCGGGAGCATGTCTGGATCGAGCGCAAATCTTGCCCGGTGCTCAGTCAGGCGGGTCTCGACCGGCTCGCCATCCCCGGCGCCAACCTCCGGGTGGTGCGCGACGATGATCAGTTCGAGGACGCGCTGATCCACCTTGGCGGCATGGGTATCGTCAACGGCATGGCGATCGAGCTCGTTCCGAACCAGCTCCTCGCGCTGATGCAGCGCACGGCGCGCCTCGAGCCGGCGTGGCTGGAGGAGATCGGCAGGGGCGAGTTCGACAAGGCGGCCGCGCGCTTGCGCTGCAAGACTGCGCCGGAATTCTACGAGGTGACGCTCAATCCCCATGCGCCGTTCGATGACGAAGCGACGCACATGATGTATTTCCCGCGCGAAACATCGCCGCTGCTGCCGCCGGGTGATGCCGGCATCGTCCGGCCGTCAGACGCGATCGGGCAGCTCGGCGAGTGGCTCACCCGCTTTGTCGCGACGCACCACGACGAGCAGCCGGAGCTGGATGGCCTGTTTGACCCCGGCGATCCCCCTCGGTCGATCATCCGTACGCTGCGCATGCTGCTCGGCGGCCCTGACTCGGTGTTCGCCTATTATCGTGCGAAGGGTAAATTCGAGCCCAATGTGAGCGATTTCGATCCCGAGGATCCGAAGCGCAGGGGCTATTACTGGAGCGGGCTCCACGCCGACGAAATCACCGGCGATGTCCCCGGTGCACTCTACAACGCATCCTATGCGATTCCACTCGATCGCGTCGCCGCCGCCGTTCCCGTCATTTGCAAGGCGGTCGCCCAGCTCGATCCCTCCTTCGTCTTCTCGTTGCGGTTCGTCGCCAGGCCGGCGGGGACGCTGGCCTTCACCCGGTTCGACCACAATGCCGTGATCGAGATCGACGGGCTGTCGCCGCTCATCTGCAAGCTCGCCGCGGGGAAACTCGACGCCGACACGCCTAACCCCGAGGAAATCCTGCGAGCACTTCTCGCGCTGGAGCAGACCCTGGAGAAAGGGGCATTGGCCGTGCGTGCGGCGCTGGATGCGGCAGGGATTCCCTATTCGATGCACTGGGCCAAGCTGGGCGAGCTCGACAAGGCCAAGGTCTATGCCGATTTCGGCCATCCGCTCGAACAGGATTCGCTCATCCGCCGCTGGCGCGCGACGCGCGACGAGCTGCTCTCGCCGCTGGGCAAGCGTCTGTTCTGGAACGAGAGGCTGGTCTCGCTCGGCCTGCTCGATCGCCCGCCGCGCTCGAGCTGAAGCCGGCGATCGCTCGCATCGAAAGGGGAGTGGGCCGGCGTCAGCCGGCCCTGGTCACCACGAGCCGGCAGGTCGCGCAGGCGTTGCTGCCGGTCTGGCTGAACCAGACGCAATGGTCGCGGATGCCGCACGCCGGCGAGTCCGCGGCGAACGGCGCGGCGCTCGCGAGGTCGGCTGCGATGCGCCCCGGCAGTGCGCAGCCGCCTTGGTCCCAGTTCGCGCAGCCGCGTTCGGCGCAAGGGGCCGTGAAGCGGAATCTGCGCTCCGCTTCACGGCCCTCGTCCGCCGCGTCGAGAAAGGCGTGGTCGACCGGACGGGGGGTGCCCAGAAAGGCGACTTGTCCCGCGCTGGTGACTACGCCGATCAGCCGCGCCTTTGCCCCTGCGGGAGCACTCGGGCAAAGGGCGCGGCCTTTGGTCATCCGCGGCCGATCGACATTCCGGCGGTGTGGTCGCCGTCAAGGCCGCCGCCGATCGAGCGCGCCGTCGGCAGCGGTTTCGCGACCAGATCGCCTTTGCCGTCGAGCTTGGCGAGCTCTTCCAGCAGCATCTTGCCGAGCCGTTCCTCGATCCGGGCGATCGTTTCCTGGTCCAGCACGACGTCGTTGATGGTGACGGTGAAGTTGAACGCGTCCTGACGTTCGGTCATCTGCCTTCTCCCTCGGTTACCAGGTGATCTTGACCTCACCCTTGACCGACCAGTCGCCGTTGCTCTTGGCTTCGCCAGTGACCGACGCCTCGCCGCCGCGCGGCGTGGGTCCGCTCGCGGCGGCCATCTGGGCGACGCGCAGATTGTCGATCACCTGGTCGAGCGCGGGATCGTGGATCGCCGCGATCATCTTGCGGCGGCACTCGCCCACGTCGCCGAGGTCGCAATCGGGCACGATGAATTGAAAGCTGGTGTCAGCCATTGTTCGTCTCCAGTTCTCTTGGGTTGATCAGAAGCGCCAGGAGCAGCCGCCGCCGACGGACCAGCCGCCGCCGGAATTCCCCGAAACATGGGCGCCGCACTCGCCGCCGCCGCGCGGGGTGGGGCCGCCCTTCACGGCCTTGCTGGTGACCGCGAGGTCGTTGACCAGCTGCTCGAAATTGCGGTCGTTGACGATCTCGATCATGCGCGACCGGCACGCCGGGATGTCGGTCAGGTCGGCGTCTTCGAAACGGAATCGGCAGTCGAAGAAATCGGTCTTCATAACGTCCTCCTCAATTGAACATGCGATTGGAAAATCTGCTAGAATCGCCAAGCAGGGTGGGGACTTGCGGAAAGCGCGCGGCGATCTGCGGCGCGACCGTGGCGACCATGTCGCTGAAGGAGATGGCGGGCTGCGCCGCCAGCGCGTTCAGCGCGTGGTAGGAGAACACCCCGTGCCGCAACCCGTTGGGCATGCGATCGTCCCACGCCGGCTGTTCGGCGCGCGCCGCGGCCAGGATCACCCGCTGCACCTGGACCTGCGCCCGCGCGAGGCTGCCGAAGCTGCGGACCGTCGGTTCGGCGGCGGGCGCGCGGCTCGGGGACTCGTCCTCCTCCGGGATCATCAGGCACCGCGGCAGGGGAACGTCCGCATCCTCCATGAGGATCTTGCGCATCATCCCGCCCGAGTGACAGGAGTCCATGATCAGCGTCAGCCGCGCCGAGGGCGGAAAGCCGGACTGGTCGATCATCGCCGCGAGATCGGCGTCGAACAGCATGAAGCTCTCATAGTCGCCCGATGCGCCGGGATGGGCCACGATCGTCTCGTCGATCACGTCGTCGGCGATGCCGGTCACCGGATCGCGGCGCCGCAGCCGCGCGCCGTGCCCCGCGAAGAAGAACACGCGCTGATCGCCGGGCCGGACATCGTCGAGCAGCCACGCCAGGTCGTTGAGCAGGGTCAGCTTCGTGGCTTGCGCATCGGCCCGGACGCGCAGCGCATCCCCCGTTGCGCCGAGTGCGCCACGAAGCAACTCGCTCCAGCCCTGGCGATCGTTCGCGCAGCCGGGCAGGGGCTGCATCAGCCGGCCATAATCGCCGATGCCCACGACCAATGCTCGATTCATCCTGCGGTCCTTCGCGTGAAATTCGGATCGCCGCGCTTGTACGCAGCGCCCGTCAGGCGAACGTGAGCCCGACGTCCGAAGAGCGTGAAAAGATGCGCTGGAATCGCTTGCCAGTCAGACAGGTTGGCTCATATGATAGGCCATCGCTGCAATATGTAGAACATCGGCAAGGAGAGGTCGCATGCGGGTAAGGGCGGTGCTGGCATCCCTGTTGCTTATGGTTGCCTTGTCACCCGGCGCGGCACTCGCGCAGGAATCCGCGACGGCGGCCACGCCGCAACCGGGCCCCAAAAGCTGGGTCGATCCGCTCACCCGCCGCCGCGTGGTGCGCATCAGCGAGGCGCCGGGCAGCGCCAGCCTCTATTTCCATCAGAACAGCTACACGCCGCAGGGCGACAAGATGGTGATGTCGGTGCCCGAGGGCATCGCCGCAGTCGATCTCAAGAGCTGGAAAGTCACCCCGCTTGTCCGCGATCCCGGCGCGCAGCTCCTCTTCACCGGCCGCAAGAGCCGCTCGGTCTATTTCCAAAAGCGCACCGGGGCTGGATCGACGATCTTCGCCGCCGACATCGACACCGGCAAGGTACGCGAAATCGCCAAGGTCGAGCGCGGCACGGTCGGCTCGATCAATGCCGACGAGACGCTGCTGCTCGGCCAATGGGCGGCGAGCGACAAGCCCCTCCAGCCCGGCACCGAACGCAAGCCGCAGGACCGCCAGCAGTTCGGCCAGGCCAACTATCAGGCGCTCGGCCCCGACGGGAAGCCGCTGACCTTCGCCGAGGCCAAGGAAGTGCGGATGAACGAGCGGCTCGAGGCCGGCATCCCGATGGAGATCTTCACGATCGACGTGAAGACCGGAGCGCGCAAGGTCGTGGTCGCGTCGGACAAGGACTGGCTCAACCACGTCCAGTTCTCGCCCACCGACCCCAACCAGATCATGTATTGCCACGAAGGGCCGTGGCACAAGATCGACCGCATCTGGATCGTGCGCACCGACGGCACCGGCAAGAAGCTGGTCCACAAGCGCGTCATGAACATGGAGATCGCCGGCCACGAGTTCTTCTCGCCCGACGGCAAGTGGATCTGGTACGATCTCCAACTGCCGCGCGGCCAGGATTTCTGGGTGGCGGGATATGAGCTCGCGACCGGCAAGCGGAAGTGGTTCCACCTCGAGCGCAACGAATGGTCGGTGCACTTCAACCTCTCGCCCGATCTCAAGCGTTTCTCGGGCGACGGCGGCGACAGCGAGATGGTCGCGCACGCGCCCGACGGAAAGTATCTCTATCTCTTCACCCCCAACGACATCCCCGACGTCGCCGGCATCCATGCACCGGACAGCGAGAGCCTGATCTCGCCGGGCTTCTTCACCTCGGAAAAGCTGGTCGACATGCGCAAGCACGACTACCGGCTCGAGCCCAACATGACCTTCACCCCCGACGGCAAGTGGATCGTGTTCCGCTCGAACATGGAGGGGACGAACCACGTCTATGCGGTCGAGGTGGCCAAGACCCCGCAGGGATGATTTCTCCCACGACCGTCATACCGGCCGAAGTGCCGGGATCCACCGCACCGCCCCGGCTGACGATGCGGAGGCGCGGAGACGGCACCGCGCCGCCCCGGTTTCGACGTGGGCGGCGAAGTGGACCCCGGCACTTCGGCCGGGGTGACGGGCAGGGCATGGGGCGGGAGACCCACGCCTGATGCCCGCGTTCGCTGCCCTGACCGCGCTCGCGGCCTGCGCCGCCGCGCCACCGCCTGCGCCGGGCGGGCAGGGATCAGCCTTCCGCGTCTTCCAGTTCCCCGCCGATGCGATCCCGCGCATCGACGGGGACGCGGGCGATTGGGCGATGGTCGGCTCCGGCTATGCGATCGGCACGGATGCGATTGCCGCCGATGACGGCTCCGGCCGCCGGCCCGATCCGAAGAGCCTTCAGGTCAATGTCCGCGTCGGCTGGGTGAAGGGGCTCAACCGCCTCTATTTCCTCTACGAGGCGCAGGACGATTACTGGAGCTTCGCCAGGCCCGGCCTCACCAACGACATCTTCGAGCTGGTGGTGGATGGCGACCGTTCCGGCGGCCCGTTGATCGCGCGCTTCCATCCCGAGCTCGGCCGGTCGCTCTCGCCGCACGACGCCTGGTTCGCGTTCCAGAACATCCATGCCCAGAACTACCACATCTTCACCCCCGCGGGGGACAAGGACTGGGCGATGGCCTGGGGGCCGCAGGCGCAGTGGATCAAGCGGCTGCCCTGGTCGAACGTCGCCTATCGCTATGGCTTCAAGCATGGCGAGGGCGGCAAGCTGGTCATGGAATTCTGGATCACGCCGTTCGACCATGCCGATCCTGACGATCCCGCGAAATCGGTCGAGACCCAGCTGACCGAGGACAAGCTGATCGCTATGGCCTGGGCAGTGATCGACGATGACGGGCCGGGCGGCAAGCGTGGTTTCTGGAACCTCTCGCCGCACCACACCATGTACGGCCAGGCCTCGCAGCTTTGTCCCTTTCGGCTGATGCCGCTCGAATCCCCGCAGATCGCCGCGATATGGTCGTTCCGCATCCTCGACCGCGATCGCCGCACCGTCGCCTTTCGCGACGAGTCTACGGGCGCGACGCGCTGGAAATGGGACTTTGGCGACGGCGCCACCTCGACCGAGCAGCATCCCGTTCATCGCTATGCGACGCCGGGCAAGTTCGTGGTGACGCTGGAGGCCGCGGGGCCGAAGGGCAGCGCCCGGCTCCAGAAGGTCTGGGACGTCTCATTCACGGGGGATCCGCCGAAATGACCGATATGCTCACCCGTCGCGCGCTGATCGCGGCAGCCGCGACAAGCTCGCTGCTGGGCCTTCCCGCTCGTGCGGCGGAGCCTGCCCAAACATTCGACGTCCACGATCATGGCGCGAAAGGCGACGGCGTAACCCCGGACACCGCTGCGATCCAGCGCGCGATCGATGCCGCGGCGGCGGCGGGACAGGGCGCGCGCGTCCTGCTGCGGGCAGGGAAGAAGTATCTCACCGGTCCGCTCACGCTCAGGGGCGGGATCGACTTCCACCTTCAGGGCGATGCGCTTCTGCTGGTGAGCGTGCGTGCCGAAGACTATCTCGATCCGCTCGCGGGCGTGCTCCACGCCAACGGTGCCGACAACCTCACGATAAGCGGCACCGGCACGATCGACGGGCGCAGCCCCGAGTTCATGGAAAGCTATGATGCCGAGGGCGAATGGTGGGTGCCCAAGAGCTTCCGCCCGCGCCTCGTCGTGCTGGAGAATTGCGCCAACCTGCGCATCCGCGACCTGACGCTGCGCCAGGCGCCGAGCTGGACCGTTCACCTCGTCGGCTGCCGGCGCGTGCTGGTCGATCATGTGACGATCCTCAACCAGATGGACGTGCCCAATTGCGACGGCATCGATCCCGATCACTGCCAGGAGGTCGAGATCCGCGACTGCCGCATCGTCTGCGGCGACGATGCGATCGTGATCAAGACCACCGCGCGCTTCCCGCAATATGGTCCGTCGCGAAACATCTGGGTGCATGATTGCGTGCTGGAGACGCAGGATTCGGGCCTCAAGATCGGCACCGAGACGACGCAGGATATCCACGACATCCTGTTCGAGCGCTGCGAGATCAAGCAGGGCTGCCGCGGCCTCACCATCCAGCTGCGCGACCAGGGCAATGTCTTCAACATCCTGTTCCGCGACATCCGCTTCACCGCGCGCTATTTCTCGGCGCCATGGTGGGGGCGCGGCGAGGCGATCTCATTCACTGCGATCCGGCGCACGCCCGAGACCAGGCTCGGCCGCATCTACAATGTGATGGTCGAGAATGTCCGCGGCCGCGCCGAGAACAGTATTCGCATCGACGGCCACGCCCGCGGCCACGTCAGCGACATCGCCCTCGAGAAGGTGGACGTGACCTTCGAGCGCTGGACCAGATATCCCGGCGGCGTGTTCGACAACCGCCCGACCAAGGTCGCCGTCGAAATAGAGAAACACCCAACCCCCGGCATCAGCATCCGCCGTGCCGAACGCGTGACGCTGCGCGATTGCACGATCCGCTGGGGCGCCAACGCGCCCGACTATTTCACCCATGCGCTCCATGCCGAGGACGCACCGGGGCTGATCCGCGAGCGCTTC
The DNA here is from genome assembly GCF_026107375.2 of Sphingomonas sp. BT-65. Taxonomy (NCBI): domain Bacteria; kingdom Pseudomonadati; phylum Pseudomonadota; class Alphaproteobacteria; order Sphingomonadales; family Sphingomonadaceae; genus Sphingomonas; species Sphingomonas sp. BT-65. The sequence goes on along the minus strand of NZ_JAPCIA010000001.1, from coordinate 988,974 downwards.
GTCGGTCAAGCGGCACATGCCGGAATGGAGGCGATACGGATTGACGGAGCCATGCCTCCTGCCTGACAGATTTATCGTATAATCTCAGAATGTGGAACATAACCCCACTATTTTGACATGCCGGCTTTTTCGGTGCATGAGTCGGGGGCAGGCGCACCGGCAGAGAAAGTCTCGCCTCGGAGACTCGGGGCCGCGCCGCTCAAGGTGATGGAGAGGAGACTCATGAAGACTTCGAATCGTGGCGCCCGTTTCGCGCAAGCTGTTTCCGCTTTTGCGCTTGTCACCGGTGTCAGCTGGTCGGGCGCCGCGCTCGCGCAGACCGAGGCGCAGCCGGCGGAGCAGGCCGATCAGGCCCAGGAAATCGTCGTCACCGGCCTGCGCGGCTCGCTCGAAAGCGCGCTCAACGCGAAGCGCGAATCGAACGACATCGTCGACGTCATCAACGCGCAGGACATGGCCGACTTCCCCGACGCGAACGTCGCCGAGTCGCTGCAGCGCGTGCCGGGCATCTCGATCGAGCGCGACGCGGGCGAGGGGCGCAACATCACCGTGCGCGGCCTTGGCGGCGACTTCTCGCGCGTGCGCCTCAACGGCATCGAGGCGATCTCCGCCACCACCGGCTCGACGCTCGGCTCGACGATCAACCGCGGCCGCGGATTCGACTTCAGCCTGTTCGCCTCGGAGCTGTTCAACTCGATCACGGTGCGCAAGTCGCAATCGGCCGAGGTCGACGAGGGGTCGCTCGGCGCGACCGTCGATCTCACCACCGCGCGCCCGTTCGACCGCAAGGGCTTCCGCGGCGCCGTGTCGGTGCAGGGCGCCTATTACGAGATGGGCAAGCACGTGCAGCCGCGCGTCGCGGCTTTGGTCAGCGATACTTTCGCGGGCGACACGATCGGCGTGCTGTTCTCGGCCGCCTATTCCGAGCGCACGGTCGAGGAAGAGGCCTATTCGAACACCGCGCTTTCGGACTATTGGGAGCAGCTCAACGGCTTCTGCCCGGTGGTGCCGGGCAGCTCGGTGACGCCGATCAACACGCTCGTCACCACCCAGCCCTTCACCCCCAACTGCACGCCCGCGCCGGGCGCGGTGCCGGGCTCGACGCCTGCTGCCTATAACGAGATCGCGCAGAAGGGCGTGTTCATCCCGCGCCTGCCCGGATATGGCCGCTTCATCAACCGCCAGAAGCGGCTCGGCCTGACCGGTTCCTTCCAGTGGCAGCCGAGCGAGTCGACGCTGTTCACGGTCGACGCGGCCTATTCGCGTTACGACCAGGAGAAGAACGACCTCGCCACCAATCCGATCAGCTTCAACCGCGGCAACGGCACCGCCCAGGGCAGCCTCACCGCGGCGCAGGCCACCGGCCGCCCGAACATGAAGGTGCGCGAGGCCGAGGTCGATGCCAACGGCCTGCTGCGCTACGGCGTATTCGACGACGTCGATTTCCGCATGACCAACGCGTACGAGCGGTCGCGCACCAATTTCTGGCAGGTCTCGGCCAATCTCGATCAGAAGATCGGTGAACGCGGCGAGCTCAAATTGCTCTATGGCCAGTCGCGCTCGCTGTTCGAGATTCCCGAATTCACGCTGATCTCGTTCGACCGGCTGGACAGCGACGGCTTCGTCTACGACACGCGCGCCGACAAGCGCCGCGGGCTGCTCGATTTCGGGTTCGACGCGTCGGATCCGGCGAACTGGGGCTTCATCAACGGCTATTCGGACATCCGCGTCCAGCGCCAGCGCGTCGACAACCAGTTCCGCAACGCCAAGGTCGACCTGAGCTGGGAGTTCAGCGACGCGATCACCGGCAAGATCGGATACGCGTACAAGAAGTTCACCTTCGAGACGGTGAGCCTCTCGCGCACCGCGTCGACGATCGTCAACGGCAACATCCCCGCGGGTACCTCGCTCGCCAGCCTCAGCACCCCGATCAACGGCTTCGGCCGCGGCCTCAACCTGCCCGAGGGCTCGACGATCGACTTCATCGTGCCGAACATCGAGGCGTTCGAGGAAGTCTATGATTTCAATTGCAATTGTGTGAACGCGCTGGGCGATTTCCGCATCGCGACGAGCGCGGCGCTGGGCAACAATCGCTATGTTAGCGAGACCGATCACAGCCCGTATGTGCAGCTCGATTTCAACCTGCCGCTCAGCGACACGCTGCGCCTGCGCGGCAATGTCGGCGCGCGCTACGCCTTCACCGACCAATATTCGCGCGGCTTCATCTCGGCGGCGCTGCCTGCGGTCGAAGCGCGGCGCAAATATGAGGACTTCCTGCCCGCCGTGAACCTGGGCCTCGAGATCGACCGCGATCTGATCCTCCGCGTCGCCTGGGCCAAGGCGATCTCGCGCCCGGCGCTGGGCAATTTGAGCCCGGGCGGCGCGGTCACGGTGACCGGCACCAACTATTCCTCGACTGTCGGCAATCCTGACCTCGAGCCGTTCCGCTCGACCAATATCGACGTCAGCGCCGAATGGTATTTCCAGCGTGGCGGCGTGATCTCGGTTGCGTTCTTCCAGAAGGATCTCAAGACCTTCGCGCAGCAGCTGCTCACGCAGACGACGATCGCCAACAGCGGCATCCCGATCTCCGCCTTCCCCGTGGGAACCGATCCCAACGCGCCGATCAACATCACCAACTTCCAGACCACCGAAGGCGGACGGATCCGCGGCCTGGAGATCAACTATCAGCAGCCCTTCACCTTCCTGCCTGGGTTCCTCAAGAATTTCGGCGCGCTGTTCAACTACACCCGCATCAATTCGGCGATCACCTACTTCCTGACCTCCAATCCCGCCGGGCCGAAGCTGACCGATCAGCTGGTCAACGTCTCGCCCAATTCGTTCAACGCGACGCTCTATTACGAGGCCGGCGGGCTTTCGGCGCGCCTGTCGGGCGCCTATCGCAGCGAGTATCTGCGCACCGTGCCGCTGCGCGCGGGCCTGGCCGATGCGACCGGCAGCTACTCGACCTTCAACCTCGACACCTCGATCTCCTACGACGTCACGCCGAATTTCGGGATCAGCATCGACATGCTGAACCTCACCGACCAGGCGACCGACTTCTGGGACGGCAAGACGATCCGCGACCAGCAGGTCTATTCGAAGACCGGCCGCCAGTTCTTCGTCGGCGCGCGGTTCAAGTTCTGAACATCGGACGGGCGTCCGGCCGGCGCGTGCCGGCCGGCGCCGCGAACAGGGAGCATAGGATGATGAAGCAGCTTCTGGGCGGCGCGATGCTCGCCGCCCTTGTCTGGGTCGTGCCCGCCGCCGCCAGCGATGTCGGCAAGCGCTATGCGCCCGAAATGCAGACCGTGGTCGACCGCGTCACCGGCCGCCCGCTCAAGGTGCTGACCGCGGGCAAGTCGAGCGATTCGAAGATCTACCCCACCCACCGGCAATGGACGAAGGACGGCAACCACATCGTCTTCCGCTCGTCGAACCGCGCCGCCTCGGGTCCGCAGGCGTTCGTGGTCAACGAGATTACCGGTGACATCATCCAGATCACCGACAGCCCCGGCGTGAACACCGGCGGCCTCAACGTCGCGCGGCTGTCGAACAAGGTCTATTACACGCGCCAGCCAGACGGGGCGCAGGACGGGGCCGAGCTGGTCGAGATCGACCTCGAGGCGCTGCTCGCCGACGCCTATAAGGGCACGCCGCGCGCGCAGGGCTATGAGCGGATCGTCGCGACGATGCCCAAGGACGGCTCGATCACCACCGGTTTCGGCCTCGATGCCGACGAGAAGACCGCGTACATCAGCTTCAACCAGCGCAAGCCGCCGCCGCGCGCGCCGGGCGCGCTCGCGCCGCAGGTGCCGAGCGGCATCCGCGCGGTGAACATCGCCAGCGGCGCGACCAGGACGATCCTCACGACGCCGTGGCTGATCGGCCATATCCAGGCCAATCCGATCCGGCCGGGTGAGATCATGTACTGCCATGAGACCGGCGGCGACGCGCCCCAGCGCATGTGGCTGGTCAAGGGCGACGGCTCGGGCAACCGCCCGATCTATGTCGAGGGTCCCGACGACTGGGTGACGCACGAGCAGTTCGCCGACGGCGATCACGTCATCTTCAACCTGATGGGCCACACGATGAAGCTGCGCCAGAAGCCATCGGGGCTGATGGTGGTCTCGCTGCGCGACGGGCGCGTCGAGAATCTCGGCCAGACCGACAGCTACACGGTCACCCGCAGCGAGCTCAAATACTTCAACAGTGTCAACATCCCGCAGGATGAATCGAACACCGGCGGCTATTGGCATAACGCGGTCACCTATGACGGCCGCTGGGCGGCGGGCGACGATTTCGACGGCAACGTCCATCTGATCGACCGCAAGACCTCGAAGCGCACCCTGCTCACCGCCGGGCACCGCATGCGGCCGGATCATGCCCATCCGAGCTTCAGCCCGGACGGCACGCGCATCCTGCTCCAGTCGGGGATGATGACCGATGGCGAGCGGCTGTCGCTGGTGATCGCGCCGGTGCCGGACGGCAAGGACATGTGAGCTTCCCTCGTCGGAGCGCCGTTCCTCCCGATCCAGCGGCGCGCTCCGACACCCGGCGATGGCTCAGGCGATCGCCAGCGCCGGTCCGGTGAGCCTGAGCGGCCGGCCTGCGCGAAGCCTTACTTCCCGCTTCGCACTACCGGCGACGGTGGTGCGTCCGGTCGCGACCGCGGCGGTCAGCGTCGCCGTCTCGACGGCACCATCGCGCCAGCTGAGATCGAGGCCGATCCCGCCGCGCAGGCGGATGCCGCGGATGGCACCGCTCGGCCAAGCGCGGGGGAGTGCCGGCAACAGCAAGATGCGCTCGTCCCGACTCTGCGCGAGCATCTCGATGATCCCCGCCGCGCCGCCGAAATTGCCGTCGATCTGGAAGGGCGGGTGCGCGTCGAACAGATTGGGATAGGTGCGCTCGGGCGAGAGCAGGCGGGTGAGGATCGCATTGGCGCGCTCGCCATCGCGCAGCCGCGCCCAGAGGTTGAGCCGCCAGCCTAGGCCCCAGCCGGTCGCATCATCGCCGCGAATGTCGAGCGAGCGGCGCGCCGCAACGGCGAGAGCGGGGGTGGCGTCCACATCGATCTGCTGGCCGGGGTAGAGCGCATAGAGGTGCGAGACGTGGCGGTGATGCGGATCGGGCGCCGCACCGTCCCAGTCCGCGCGCCACTCCTGCAACTGGCCTGCCGCGCCGATCTGGTCCGGCGGAAGCTGGCGGCGGGTCGCTGCGAACTGCGCAGCGAGCTGCGCATCGCGCCCGAGCCGGCGCGCGGCGTCGCAGGTGCGGTCGAACAGGTCGCGCAGGATCTGGGAATCCATCGCCGGCCCGGCGCAGAGCGTGCTGCCGTGCGGATGCTCGTTCTCGGGCGAGTTGGAGGGATTGGTGACGAGCAGCCCGGTGCCGGGCTCGGTCTGCAGCGTGTCGACGAAGAACAGCGCCGCGTCGCGCAGTACTGGATAGATGCGGCGCAGATAGGCGTCGTCGCGATGATAGTCCCAATGGTCCCACAGCTGGCAGGCGAGCCATGCGCCGCCGCACGGCCAGATGCCGGTGCGGGCGTGGTCCGCGGGACCCGAGTTGCGCCACAGATCGGTGTTGTGGTGGGCGACCCAGCCCCGCGCGCCATACATCTTCCGCGCGGTCTGCGCGCCCGAGACGGCGAGCTCCTCGATCATCCGCACGAACGGATCGAAGCACTCGGAGAGGTTGGCCGAGTCGGCGGGCCAGTAGTTCATCTCGGCATTGATGTTGATCGTGTATTTGGAGCCCCAGGGCGGCTGGTTGCTGTCGTTCCACTTGCCCTGGAGGTTGGCGGGCTGCGCGCCCGGCGGGGAGCTCGCGATCAGCAGATAGCGGCCATATTGGAAGTAGAGCGCGGCGAGCGCGGGGTCGGGGTTCCCCGGATTGCGGCGCACGCGCTGGTCGGTCGGCCGGTCGCCGCGGCCGCTCGCGCCCAGATCGATCGACACGCGGCGGAACAGCTTGCGATGCGCCGCCTGGTGACGGGCGAGCAAGTTGCCGTCGCTGCGCGCCAACGCACCGGCGAGCAAGGCACGCGAGCGCTCGGCCGGATCGGCGGAGACGTCGTTCGGTCCGCGATGGCTGGTCGCGGCGGCGAGCAGCAGGGTCAGCGAACGGACGCCCTGCGCCGAGATGCCGTCATCATCGACGGTCACCTTGCCGCCCTCGGCGCGGCCCGCGACGCGCGCCTCGAAGCGCAGCTGCCCCGCGATGCCGCGATCCTCATTGTTGCGGCCGGCCATCACGAGCGTGTCGCCGTCGGCTGCCAGGCTCACGCGCTGGCCGGAGTTCAGTGTAACGGCCGCGTCGAACGGCGCGCCGCCCGCCAAGAGGCGGATGACGAGCACCCCGTCGGTCAGGCTGGCAAAGGCTTCGCGCGTGACCGTCTTTCCCTCGCTGGTGAAGCGAGTCGAGGCGATAGCGCCGTCGAGGTCGAGCGAGCGGCGATAGTCGGCAGCCGATGTCTCGTTGACCCCGGGTAAGTCGATCAGCAGGTCGCCGAGCGCTTGGTAGGACATCTGCCGCATCGGCTCCGACTGGAGATCGCGCGCGGCGAGCGCCTCCGCCTCGCGATACTTGCCCTCGAAGATGAGCTGGCGAACGCGGGGCAGGGCGGCGAGCGCACGGGGATTGACCGCGCGATAGGGCCCGCCGGACCACAAGGTTTCCTCGTTGAGCTGGATCCGCTCGCGCTTGATCCCGCCGAACACCATCGCGCCGAGCTGGCCATTGCCGAGCGGCAAGGCCTCCTCCCAGGTGCGGGCGGGATTGGTGTACCAGAGAAGTGAATTCGGGACCGCTTCCGCGGTGGGCGCTGCCTGCGCGAGCGCGGCCGCGGGATCAGCAAGTGCAGTGGCCAACCCGCCGGAAAGAAGCTCGCGCCGCCGAAGTTTCATGCTGCCAATCCTCCCGTCAACTTGCCTGACCGGAAGTTCGTAATATATCATACATCTCGTCGGCAAGTGGCCGATGCTGTCGGGGAGATTTTTCGCATGCCGCTTGGCGCCGCCGTCCGCATCCTGGCTGTTCTTTGCCTTTTCTGGGTGTTTCCGGCGATGGCCGGTCAGAGCGAGCGGATCGCGGGGGCATGGAACTCGATCGTGATCGACGAGGGCGCGGCGACTCCTGCGGAAGGCTATGAGCGGTCTGGCTTCGACGACCGGAGCTGGTCGCGCATGGCGGTGCCGCATAATTGGCAGGGCTATTCGTACAACCGCCAGCTGCGGGTCGGCGCGCGGCACGGCGTCGCCTGGTATCGCAAGCAGCTCCACATCGCTCCGCCGCGTCCGGGCGAGCGCATCGCGATCCGCTTCGAAGGGGCGAACAGCTACGCGACCGTGTGGCTGAACGGCCGCCAAGTGGGGCGGCATGGCGGCGGCCTGACCGGCTTCGCGGTCGATGTGACCGATGCCGTCAAGGCGGGCGACAATCTGCTCGCGGTGCGGATCGACCACCCGGCGAGGATCACCGACCTGCCCTGGGTATCGGGGGACGACCAGCCCGAGAACGGGTTCGCCGAGGGCTCGCAGCCCTTCGGCATCTTCCGCCCGGTCCATGTCGAACGCAGCGATGCGCTGCGCGTGCGGCCGCATGGCATCTATGCTTGGGGCCGGGAAGGCGCGATCACTGCCGACCGCGCGACGCTGACCACTCGCGTCGAGCTCGATAACCGCGACTCCGTCAGCCGCGTGTTCACGCTCGAAACGGCGTTGATCGATCCAAAGGGCAGGGTCGTCGCACAGCGGCGCAGCGAGGAGACGCTCGCGGCGGGCGGCGCGCGCACAGTCGAGGCGGACTTGCCCGCGATCGCGCGGCCGCAGCTCTGGTCGCCCGAGCGTCCCATGCTCCACACGCTGCGAGTCCGCATCCTTGCGGACGGGCGCGAGATCGACCGGCAGGAGACGGCGACCGGGATCCGCACCGTCCGCATCGTCACCGATGCGCAGGGGGAACGGCGCCTGCTGGTCAACGGCAAGCCGGCCTTCCTGCGCGGGATCGCCGAATATGAGCATCTCCTCGGCGGCTCGCACGCCTTTTCCGATATGCAGGTGGCGGCGCGGGTTGCGCAGGCGCAGGCGGCCGGGTTCAACGCCTTCCGCGACGCGCACTATCCGCACAATCTTCGCTATGGCGACGCGGTGGCGCGCGTGGGGATGATGTGGTGGCCGCAGTTCAGCGCGCATATCTGGTTCGACAATCCCGCGTTCCGCGCCAATTTCCGTGCGCTGCTCGAGGATTGGGTGCGCGAGCGCCGCAACAATCCCGCGATCTTCCTGTGGGGGCTGCAGAACGAGAGCCGCCTGCCCAAGGCCTTTGCCGAGGAGATGGTGGCGGTGATCCGCCAGCTCGATCCGACCGCCTCGGTCGAGCGGCTGGTGGTGACCTGCAACGGCGGCGAGGGTGCCGACTGGAACGTGCCGCAGAACTGGTCGGGCACCTATGGCGGTGATCCGGCGAAGTTCGGCGAGGAGCTGGCGAAGCAGGGGCTGGTCGGCGAATATGGCGGCTGGCGCTCGCTCGAGCTGCATGACGAGGCGCCGCATGGCGCGACGCCGCCCACGTCCGAGAACCATTTCGCCGAGCTGATGCAGACCAAGGCGCGGCTTGCCGAGAGCGTGCGCGACCGCGCGGTCGGGCATTTCCAGTGGCTGCTCGCAACGCACGAGAATCCGGGGCGGCCGATGCGCTCGGACGGTACCCAGATCTGGGACGGGGTGCGCGCGCTCGACCATATCGGCCCGTCGAACAACAAGGGGCTGATGACATTGTGGGGCGAACCGCTCGACGCCTATTACATGTACCGCGCGCGCAACGTCTCCGCGTCGGTAGCGCCGATGGTGTACATCGTTTCGCACACCTGGCCCGATCGCTGGCGCGCGCCGGGACGGGTCTCCGGCATCGAGGTCTATTCGAACTGCGCTGCGGTCGAGCTGTTCAACGACGCCGGCGGGCGCATCTCGATCGCGCGACGCACGCCCGACGGGGAGGGCCGCTTCCGCTGGAACGACGTGCCGCTGCGCTACAATATCTTGTCGGCGGCGTGCATTGAGGGCGGGCGGATCGCCGCGCGCGACCGGATCGTGCTCAACAGCCTGCCGCCCGCGCCCGACACGGCATCGCTGACCGACAAGGTCACCGTCACCGCACCCGCGAACGGTTATGGCTATCTCTATCGCGTCAATGTCGGTGGCGACGCCGTGGTGGACACTGCGGGCAATCGCTGGGCGGCTGACCGGCAGCTCGCCGGGAATGCGGGGGGCTGGGGCTGGCGCAGCTGGGCCGAAGCCTATCCCGGGCTCGATCCAATGCTGGGCAGCCGGCGCAAGACCTTCGATCCCATCGCGGGCACCGATGCCCCAGCGCTGTTCCAGGACTTCCGCTACGGGCGCGAGCAGCTCGGCTGGCGCTTCCCGGTTCCCGACGGCCGTTATCGCGTCGAGCTCTATTTCGTCGAGCCCTGGTATGGCCGCGCGGGGATCGACGCGCGGGGCTGGCGGGTGTTCGACGTCGCGATCAACGGCTCCACGGTGCTCGACGACTTCGACATCTTCGCCGAAGCCGGGTTCGGTCGGGCCCTGCGCAAGGTGGTCGAAGTGGACGTCCACAGTGGCGCGATCGAGATCGGTTTTCCCGAGGTAAAGGCGGGGCAGGCGGTGCTCTCGGCCATCGCCATCGCGAGCCGCGGAGGGGCGCCGGTGGTGATCGAGCCCGCGAGCGATCTCGTCGCGCCGCTTGATGCAAGCGCGGGCATGTCGATCACCAGCTTCGTCGACAATGGCGTAGCGGCAACCACGGTGCCCGACGGACCCCATTGGACCGGGCTTCCTCCCGCCTTGCTCGACAGCGATCAGTTGACTCCAGCTGCGCTTGGCCAAGGCGGAACCACGCGGCTCACGGTCCGCCACGATGCGGTGCTCTACACGGGGATCTCCGACGACACCCCTATGCCCGCAGGCTGGCGCGCCAGCGACGCGCGCGCATGGCTGAAGGGCAGCGCGTTGCAGCCGGTCCGCTTCGTCACGCGCACGCTCGGCAAGGGGGAGAAGGCCGAGGTGCCGCGGGGCATGCCCGTGCTGGTCCGCCGCGCGCTGCCGTCGCCCTATGCGCCAGGTAACTTCACCTTCGCCAAGGACCGTAGCTTGCACGAGGCGGAGGATGAGAAGGTCCGGCTCGACGGCGCCGCGCGCGCCAACTCTGTCCGCGGCCATTCCGGCCCGGGCTATGTGGCGGTGGCGCGGGGTACGATCAGCTGGACCGTCGAAACTGGCGCGGCGGGCAAGCGCCAGATGCAGCTGCGCTATCAGTCGCCCGGCGCGGCGCGCAACGGCCGCCTCATGCTGCGCGACTCGAGCGGCATCGACATCGCGACCATCCCCGTCGCCTTTGCCGCGACAGCGGGTGAATGGAGCCTCGTCACCGTCTCCACCCCGGGCTTCGTCAACGCCGGGACCTATGCGGTGGCGCTGAGCGCGGAAGGGGTTCTGATCGACTCGCTGAAATTCGAGTGAGGGCATTGGAGAGGGGACATGCTGAATTACGCCCCGAGCAACTTGTGCCACTCACTATACCAACATATTATCATATTATATTTGAGATGCGCTTGGGAGGAAATGCAATGGTCGCGATCGCGCTGTTCGGTGCCGGTGGAAAGATGGGCGCGCGGCTGTCGCGCAACCTGCAGAGCAGCGACTACGACGTGCGCCATGTCGAGCCCGGTGAGGCGGGGCGCACGCGGCTGAAAGACGAGCTCGGCATCGTCTGTGTCGGCCAGGCAGCGGCGCTCGACGATGTCGACGTGGTCATCCTCGCCGTGCCCGATACGCATGTCGGCAACGTGGCGCACGAGATCGCGCCGCGGCTGCGGTCCGGCACGATGATCATGGCGCTCGACGCCGCCGCGCCGTTCGCCGGTCATTTGCCCGACAGGCCCGACCTCACCTATTTCGTGACTCATCCCTGCCATCCGCCGATCTTCAACGACGAGACCGATCCGGCGGCACGCGACGACCGCTTCGGCGGGCTCCATGCGCGCCAGTCGATCGTCAGCGCGATGATGCAGGGGCCGGAGGAACACTATGAACTGGGCGAGGCGATCGCGAAGGTGATCTGGGCTCCGATCCTGCGCTCGCACCGCGTGACGGTCGACCAGATGGCGCTGCTCGAACCAGGTTTGTCGGAGACGGTCTGCGCCTCGCTGCTCGACGTGATGCGCGAGGCGATGGACGAAGTGGTTGCGCGCGGCGTGCCCGAGGAAGCGGCGCGCGACTTCCTGCTCGGGCACATGAACATCCTCGGCGCGGTGATCTTCAAACATGTGCCAGGCGCCTTCTCGGACGCGTGCAACAAGGCGATCGCCTTCGGCAAGCCCGCGCTGATGCGCGACGACTGGAAGCGCGTGTTCGACCGCGAGGAGCTGACCGAAAGCATCCGGCGGATCACCTGACCGGGAGCGGCCGATGCTCACGCGTCTCGAGCTCTACGGAACGGAGGAAGCCGAGACCACGACGCAAACCTTCGCGATCGGGGCGCTGTCGTTCGAGTTCGCGGGCGGGGAAGTGCGTGCGCTGCGCTTCGGTGGCGTCGAGATGCTGCGCAGCATCGCCTATCTTGCGCGCGACCGCGACTGGGGCACGCCGGCGCCGGCGATCACCGGCCTGACAGTCGTCGAGCAGCCGGATATGCTGCGCATTTGCTGGCGCGCCACCTGCAGCAACCCTGAAGGGGAGCGGATCGACTATGCCGCCGCGATCGACGCCACCGCGACGACGCTGGATTTCGTCGTCGAAGCGGAAGCTCGCGACGATTTCACCACCAACCGCGTCGGCTTCTGCATCCTCTATCCGGCGGATCTCGCAGGCTCTCCATTGACGGTTACACGTGGCGACGGGCGCGTCGAGGAATCGCAGTTCCCGGTGCTGGTCGATCCCTGGCAACCTTTCACCGACATTCGCGCGCTGACGCATGTCCAGGGCGCGAACACGATCGATTGCAGGCTCTTGGGCGAGACGTTCGAGATGGAGGACCAGCGCAATTGGTCCGACGCGTCGTACAAGACCTATTCGCGCCCGTTGAGCTTGCCCTGGCCCTATGTGATGCCCGCGGGCACGCACAGCCGGCAGGCGGTGTCGCTGCGCATCGCCGGCCCGCCGCCGGCGCCCGCGCGTGCCGACGGACCGGTGATGGTGGAGATCGGCGAGGCGATCGGTGCAATGCCGCGGATCGGTATCGCCATCACGCCCGACGACGCTCGATCGAGCGCAGCAAACCCTGCCAGCATCGCCGCCCTCGGCGTGCAGGATCTGCTGCTCGGCTTCGACGCTTCGGCAGGGCAGGGCGAGGCTGAGCTGAAGGCGCTGGCGCAGATTGCTGAGCGAAGCAGCGCGCGGCGAACGCTCGAATGCGTCATCGCCGCGGACGGAGACCTCGATGCCGAGTTGCAGCGGATCGCCGGGCAAGTCCGCGCGGCCGGGCTCACGCTCGACGCGATCGCCGTGTTTCCCAAACCCGACCTGCAATCGACGCCGCCCGGCAGTGCCTGGCCGGATTGCCCGCCGCTCGAGCAAATCTACGCCGCCGCGCGCCGCGCATTTCCGGACCTGCAGCTTGGCGGCGGGATGTTCAGCTATTTCACCGAGCTCAACCGCAAGCGCGTGCCTGCGGAATCGCTCGACTTCATCACCCACGCGACCTGCCCGATCGTCCACGCCGCCGACGACCGCAGCGTCATGGAATCGCTCGGCGCGATCCCCCACATCCTGCGCTCGGCGCGCACCATCTATCCCGGCACGCCCTATCGCCTCGGCCCGATCACGATCGGCATGCGGCACAATCCCTATGGCTCGCGCACGATGCCGAACCCGGATCGCCAACGTTTGCCGATGGCAATGGTGGACCCGCGCCAGGACGGGCGTTTCGCCGCGGCCTGGACGATCGGCTATGCCGCCGCCACTGAACAGGCCCGGCTCGACACGCTGACGCTTGGCGCACTCACCGGCCCGCTCGGCGCGATCGGCGATTCCGGACCGCGTCCGGTGTTCGAGGCGATCCGGCAGCTTGCCGCGCTCGCCGGCCGGCCGCGCTACGCTTGCGTGGTGAGCCGGCCCGGCCACGTGGCCGCCCTGTGCGCGGGGGACAGCCTGCTTCTCGCCAACCTCGCCGACCAGTCCTGTCCGGTGCGGGTTGTGGATCGGTCGATCATGCTCGAAGCGTTCGGCCTGCTGCGAGTCGCGCCCCGCTGATCCGCTCAACCCGCCCGACGAACGGTGGAACATTGGATGTCGATATCGCTTATCGCAGGGAACGGTTGAACGACGGTGGGCGGCGAGATGCTATGGGCAGGATTGATGGTCGTGTCGGCGACGGTGCAGACCGTGACTAGCGCCGAGCGCAACGCGATCCTCGACGCGGCGCGGATTCCGGTGGTGGAGGAGCTCGGCAAGCCGCCGGTGCTCGTCGTCCGCCAGCTCAACCGCGATGGTGAATGGGCGTTCCTGTTCGCCGACATGCAGCAACAGGGCGGCGCGCCGTTCGACTATGGCGGCACGCGCAAGGCCGAGGCGGCGCGGCAGGGGTTCGTCTCGCGCAGCTATGCCGCCTTGCTGCGCAAAGACGACGGCGGCTGGCGCGTGGTCGAGGCGGCGATCGGCCCGACCGATGCCGCGTGGGAGGGCTGGGCGACGAAATATGGGGTGCCGGACAAGCTGTTCGCGTTCGACGCCGCTCAATAAGTGCCGTGCTCGCTGCCCGGATAGAACCAGGTGAAGCTGCGGCTCAGATCATTGGTGCTGTAGACGACATGGCCGCGATTGCGCTCGAACCCCATTGCGGGCTTGCCGTCGAGCCGGCCTGACCACCAGCCGGTCTGCGCACGTCCGACGAACTTCACCTGACGATTGCCGAGCCGGAAGATCAGGTGCCGCACGCCGCCGCGCGTCACGATCGACATGCTGCACGGCTCGGGCGCGCCGTCATCGAGCACGCAGCGCACGCGCTCGGACTGCTGGGCCGGCACCGCGGCGGGTGCCAGCCCGGCCAGCGCGACGAACGGGATGATGATCGACTTCATGCAACGGCTGAACCGCGCGGCGCGTCAACGGTTCCAGATGTCGCGCGCGCGATCGGCGCGGCGCACCGCTTCGCCGGCGCTGTCGGCGGGACGCTCGTAGCGCCGCGTGACGATCGAGGCCGCCTCGCCCGGATCGTCGGCGCCGCGCAGCGCGCGCCCCGCCGCCGCCTCGGTGTTGTTGAGTTCCCACTGGATGAACTGGAGCTGCTCGGCGAAGGTCGACTGGCGGATGTCCTTGCCCGCCCATTCGCGGAAATCGGCCTGGCGCGGCCCTTCCCACTGCGCGAGGCCATAGCCGGGTCCGCCGCCGATCTGGTTGATGTTGGGATCCATGCCGCTCTCGGCATCGAGATTGGCGACGATGCCCACTGCCTGCGCGCGGGTCCAGCCCTGGCCTTCGAAATAGGCGATCGCCTGGTCGATGCGCTGCTGGCGCGTGCCCTCGCCGGTGGGCGCCGGGCCGTTGGTGCCCTCGGCCGGCGCCGCGCCGTTGTTGGCGCCGCCCGGCGCACGCAGGATCACCGCGCCATGGTCGAGCGCCCAGGAGAGGTTGTTCTCCGAGATGCGCTGGCTGCCGTCGGCATTGACGTTGTTCGATCCGATCATGCGGCCGTTGCCGGCATAGATTTCGGTGTGCGAGACGCCACCGCCCTGGATGATCACGACGTCGCCGGGCTTGGCCTGCGACGGATCGACCTGGGTCCAGCCGGCGTTGCGCAGGTTGGTGTTGAGCTGCGCGACCGAGTCGGTGCGTAGCGAGGCGTCCATCACCCCCGCCTCGATCAGCACGCCCGAGACGAAGTTGGCGCAGCACACATTGTTGGGGACATTGGGGTTCATGGGCAGATCGTCGCTCGTGTCGGTCTTGAGGTCCGATGCGTTACGACCGAGATATTGGCGCGCGACGTCATAAACGCTAGGGGTGCCGCCGCCTGGCGTGCCGTCCGGTCCCCCGACGCCGCCAGGTCCGCCGACCTCGCCATTGCCGCCAGTGCCGCCGCCGATGTTTATCTGCTGGCCGGGGTGGATGAGGTGCGGGTTGTCGAGCCCGTTCTGCCGCGCGAGCGTCTGCCAGTCGGTGCCGAAGCGCGCGGCGATGCCCGACAGCGTGTCGCCGGGCTGCACGGTGTAGCTCTGACCACCGCCCGGCGGGATCGTCACCGCCTCGCCCGGGTGGATCAGGTTGGGATTGGTGATCTGCGGATTGGCCCGGATCAGCGCCTGGAGCGAGACGCCATGCGCCTGTGCGATCTCGGACAAGGTGTCGCCCGAGCGCACGCGATACTCGTTGGCCTTCTGCGTCGAAAGCGACTGGACGTCCTGCGCGGCGGAGATGCGGGTCACTGGCAATCCTCCCGAAAGCGTCGAAGGAGGTTAGGCCCATGAATCCGCGGCCTGAATAGTCGGTCCGACTAGCTGGCGGCCCTCAACTAATCGAAGCGACTATGTCGGACGGCGTGCGGATGGTCCTAGGCTGTAGCGGTCAATCAGGGAGTCCGGCGATGGTCGAGGCCGTCCGTTCGATCGAACCGCAGCAAGTCGCCGCACCGCAGGTGGCCGGGCCGCCCGAGCCAGCGAACGATGTCGCCGGCTGGTGGAATGCCGAGCCGGTCACCCCTGCGCCCGTCGTGCAGGCAGCCGCGGCCAACGACGTCTCGCTGACCGATCGCGCGCAGACCAACGCGCTGCTCGCCGAGGACGTGTATCGCGCCGAACCCGCACCGCCCGCGGGGTATCGCGTCGCCTCGGCCGAGGATCTCGACAAGCTCGGGCTCACCCCCGAGATGCTCGAGCAGCCGGGATCGAGCTTCCGCGCGCGGGTCTATGCGACAGGCGAGGGCAACGCGACGCAGTATGTCGTGGCGTTCCGCGGTACCCAGGGCGGCGAGGATTGGAAGAACAATGTCCAGCAGGCGCTCGGCCTCAATTCGGAGAGCTATGCCAAGGCGCTCGAGATCGGTCGCCAGGTCGCGCGCAGCGACGAGGCGGTGACCTTCACCGGCCATTCGCTCGGCGGCGGGATGGCGTCGGCGGCGGCGATCGCCAGCGGGCGCGAGGCGGATACGTTCAATGCTGCGGGCCTCTCCGGCGACACAATCGACAGCGCGCGTGGCATCGCCACCGCCAATGGCCGCGGCGTCGCCCCGGTCCAGGCCTATCACGTTCCGGGCGAAGCGCTGCACCTGCTGCAGAATGGCGGCGACCGCGCGCTCGGCTTCCTCATCGGCGGGATTCCGGGCGGGCTCCTCGCCGATGCGCCCGAAGCCTATGGCACGCAGCACGAGCTCCCCGACGTGCGGCCCGAGGGCAAGGGCTTCTTCGACGGGTTGAACCCGGTCGACCGGCACGGCATGGATTGGGTGATCGCGGGAACCCGGGCGCTCGATTGAGGCCCACGCGATCGACCGGGAGTGCCCATGTGCGACATGTTGTGCGCCGTGTGTTGCCGGCAATTGCCAGCGCGATCGTGACGATGGGCTGCGCCCCCGCCGCGGCCCCTGCGGGCTGCTTTGCGCCGGGAACCGAGCTGCCCGACCGCGCGGCGGTGCTGGCCGCGCCTGGCATCGGCGAGAGCGCGCGGACGCTTGTCGATGCGCTGTTCGAAAGCGATGTCAACGAGGTCAGGGCGCTGCTCGCAGGGGATCCGGCGCTTTCCCGGCTGCGCCTGGGCGGCGGCGGGGACGTGCTGAGCCTCGCGGTGGCGAGCTGCAAGCGCGAGATCGTCGATGCCGCGCTCGCGGCGGGCGTACCGCTCGACGGCGAGGGCAAGGGGCTGCCGCTGATCCTCGCGCTGCGCGCGCGCGATCCGTGGTTCGCCCGGCGGCTGCTCGAAGCGGGCGCGCAACCCAATCCGCCGGGCGCGCCGAGCGTGCCGATGCGCACGGCGATCGGCCTCAATGCGCCGGGCGCGGTGGCGATGCTGCTCGACGCGGGCGCCGATCCGAACCGCGCCGAGCGCACCGGCACGCGGCCGCTCCACACCGCGCTCGACATGGAGCGCTTCCGCATCGCCGAGCTCCTGCTCGATCGCGGCGCTGATCCCTGGGCGATCGATGCCGGCGGCGCCAATCTCGCGACTTCGGTCGCGACACCGATGCTGACCAAGGATCGCGACGAAGCGACCGCGCAGCGCCGGCTGGCCGAGCGCGTGCACCGGCTCGGCTGGCCCGAACCGGCACCCGATCCGCGCACGATTCGGCGGCTGGCGCTGGAGGGAAGCTGGCCGCCGGGGGGGAAGGGGGCGCCGGTCCCGGAAGCCGTGCTCAAGCTGATCCGCGAGCGGGCGCGTTAGGATGCCAGCCCGATCCCGATTTTCCCTGCCGATGTCCGACGAACGAGGGATCAGGTTCTCCTGAGGGTCTTGAGATAACCAAATAGGTTTCACGTGAAATGGTCGGGAATGCCCGGCATCGCGTGGATTTGCGTGATCGTCCGGTGACGAAACGCGGGTGAACGGAGAAGGGAAAAGAGAACAAGTCGACACCGAAGTTCGGTTTTCGACTTCAGACAGGTTCCTCGTCCGGGTCAGCGAATGTCCACGATCGCGACGCGGGACGACCGAGGGCAGTCAAGGCCGCGCCGCATCGTTGCGCAGGACCATCACCGGCATCAGCGTGCCCTGACCGGGCTTGACGATCAGCAGCGCGAATAGTGCTTCGCCGGCAGCATAGGCGTAGAGCTCGCCATGCTCGGGACGCGGGCCGGACATATCCACGCGCGACCAGCCCGGCGGAAGATCATGCTCCAGCGTCGCGACGAGCGCGGCGCGCTTCTCGGCGGGAATGGCGTAGGGCATGCTCGACAACCGGCCGAAGCGCGGCTCGAGTGCGTCGTAACTGGCGATCGTCGCGCGGGTGACGCGCTTGCGCACCGCGTCGCCGAACGGATCCTCGGGCGAGGCGATCAGCATCGCGGGGGGCCTCGGCGCTTCAGCCGCGGGGCCCCCGCAGGCGGTGGCCGCGAGCGTCAGCATCGCCGCGACCGCCCTGGTTCTCAACGCAGCGTCCTCAAGGCCGCGCCCGGCGCTGGACCGAGGCTAGCGTATCCTCAAATGCGCTCAGCACGTCATCGCCGACCCCAAGCTCGCCGGTCTGCTTGTTGACCGGCAGCGCGGCGTTCTCGAGCTTGGTCGCGGCGTCGGCGGTGGGATCGCTGATCGCCTGGTTGATCGCATAATGCGTCCATTCCTTGGCGACGCTCGCCACCGCGCCCGCGACCGGGTGCTTGCGCGCTGCCTTGTCGACGATCGCGAGCGCCGAATCGAGCACCGAGGTCGCCATCGCGCGCTGGTCGGCGACGTCCTTGGTGATCGACGCGGTCGCGGCATAGGTCGCGCCGACGAAATAGCCGAGCGCGCCGGCATTGGGTCGGCGCTCCTGATTGGTGCCGGGCACGGTGATCGTCTCGTTGAGGCGCTGGATCGGATCGCCATTCTCGTCATTGCCGAGCTGCAGGCGCGCCATCTGCTGACCGAGCTCGGCGCCGCGATCCTGGTTGAGCATCTCCTTGGCATAGGCCGCGAAGTCCGACCCGTCGGAGGTTTCGCGGTTGTAAGTGAGCTCGGTCATCACCCCGGTGGTGTCGCTGTTGACCAGCGCGGTCAAGCCGTCGGTCATCGTGCGCAGCGCATCGTCCTTGCCCATCACGGTCAGGCCGCCGATCACCGAATTGGTGTCGCGCACCGAGCGCAGCGTGTCGACGCCGGCGTCGAACACGCGGGCCTTCAAGTCGGCGTCGCCCATGCTGGCGGCTGCGTCCATGATGTTGCGATAGCCCTGCGCGTCCCATGTCGCGGTGGCGTGGCCGCCCATGCCGGTGCGCAGCTCGCCGTCGGTCGCGGTGGTGAGGACGTGGGGCAGGCGGTCGCCGATCGCGTTGAAGCCCGCTTCGGCATAGGAACCGCGTAGCGAGCCGAGGACGTTGCCCACCGCCGCCGCCTGGGCGTCGGTATCGTGGCTGACCGCGCCGCCGAAATAGCTGTCGGTATAGCTCTGACCATCGACCTGCGGCTTCATCGCGGTGATGTAGTCGACGCGGGTCTGCGGCGGGGCGTGGGTGGCGATTTCCTTGCCGAGATCGCTGACGGCGCCGAACTCGCCGCCGCCATCATCGGTGCGCGAGAAGGATTCGGACAGGGCGGCAAGATTCTCGCCGCTCAGCTTGCCCGCCATGTCGGTGAAGAAGGAACGGCGCTCGTCGGCGGAAAGGCCGCCATTGCCGAACCAACTGCCATCGTTGATCTCATCGGCGATCTGGTCGAGCTGGCCGCTCGACTCGAGGCGGTCGATCAGCTGGTTCGCCTCGGCCGCGGGCAGATTGGTGATCTGGCCCACCGCGCTCTTGATGTCGTCGTTGCTGACCGGGTTGAGGAAGCCGGTCTCCAGGCTCTTGGAGATCGAGTTGGCGGCATCGGTGACGGGATCGGCCATCGCATTCCTCCGGGTCGCACGGGGGTTGGGTGCGGGCAGCAATGCCCGATCGGCCCGGGCGCCGCGCTCTGCGATCCGACTAGGCGTCTAGTCGAATCGATTAGGCCGGGAGGTTGGCGCGCCGCGGTGGGAGGGCCTTCTCGTGCCACGGTTGAAGAAGAAGACCCTCCCCAACCCCTCCCGCAAAAGCGGGAGGGGCTAGAAGCAGCGACCGCGTGCGGGGGCTAGCGGGGCCGCAGTTCCTCGACGCGGGCCTCGAGGTTCGCGGGCGTCACGTCCCAGCGATTGGGATCGTCATATTCGAAATCGACCTTGATGTTCGGGCCGGGGCGCGAGATCTGCACGAGGCAGGTCTTCCATCCCTCCTTGCCCGCAATCTTCATCGCATCGGCGAGCTCGCGCGCCTTGAGGATGGTCGGGCGGCCCTCCGGCGTCGCCCCCTCCCATTTGCCGTCGCTCTTGTAGCGATAGCCGAACATGCGCTTGCGCGGCTCGACCTGGATGACGAGGGTGATGCCCTGCCAGTCCTTGCCCGCGAACTCGCTGTCGGCGATCACCATCTGCCCAAGCTCGTGCAGCGCGCGGTCGGCCGCCGCCTGGTCGAAATCCATGCTCATGCTCACGATCATTGGTTCAGCATCGCCTGTATATCGGCGGTGGACACCCGATCAAAGGTCTGGCCGGCCTGGTTTTCGAACATTTCGAAGTTGCTGTAGACCCGTTCGCCCTGGGCGTTGAACACCTCGTAGCTCACATCGACGTCGCTCGGCCGCGTGCCATTGTAACCGCTGAGCTGGACGTCGACCCGCACCTCGGCGCCGGCCTCGATCCAAGAGGCCCATTCATTCTCCATCGTGCGATAGGCGCTGTTGTTGAACTGCCCCGCCTGCGGGAACATGTTCACCGTGCCCTGATCGGGCAGGAAGCGATGGCCGATGATGTGGCCGCCCTGATCGCCGTCGATGCCCGATCGCCCCGTGGCGCTCTGCGCACGCTGCTCGGCGCTCGAGCGCGGCGTGCCGTCATGCAGCTCGGTGAGCGTCGCCTGGCCGCGGGTCGGGCGGCCCTGGGCGTCGAGCGTCCAGGTCGCGCTGTTGTTGCCGACCCGGCCGGTGCGCGTGCCCGCGCCGACCAGGTTGTTGGCGGCGCGCGCCGCGGCATCGGCGCTGCCGTCGAGCACTTCGTCGAGCTTGGTGCGGATGCCTTCGAGCGTCTCGCGCGCGCTGGCGGGCAGCATGTCGAGCGGCGCGGCGTCGAGCGCGTCGGCGAGCTGGCGCAGCCCGGGCTCGACCGCGGCGCGGAACCCCGCATCGACCTTGGCGAGATCGACCGCGTTGGACAGCGTCTGCGCCCAGCCACCGAGCTTGCCGAGCTTCGCGGCGTCGCCGACCAGCGGCAGCACGCCCGCGACCGAGATCGCGGCGTCGAGCCAGTTGCCGCGCGCAACCGAGATCGCGGCGTTGGAGATGTCGGCAATGCCGGTCGGGTCGACGATGCCGACGATGTCGAGCCCGATCTGGGCCACGTCGGCGATCAGCTCGGTGCGGTCCGGACCGTTGTCGTTCGCCGAACCGAGCGCGGCGGCGAGCTGCCCGCGCTCGACCGGGGTGAGCTGCGTCTCGAGCTCGGCGATCACGCCGGCGCCGAGCTCGGGATCAGCCTCGGTCTGCACGCGCAGGTCGGCGGCGAGGCCGGCGGTGTCGAGCTGGCCGTCGACCGTATTCTCGCGCACCAGCTGCCCGGCGACACTCTCCGCGGGGGTTTCGGCCGTCTGGGTCGACGCACTCGCGCCGACCCCGCCAACACCGCCATCAACGCTCATCGCACACCTCGTCTGTCTGCGGAAACCGCCGTTCAGAGATCGATCGGGCGGAAGAAGGGGCGTCCGATCGGTGCGGAGTCGCCGCCAACCGCATCGGCCATGCCCGCCACGATCCCGAAGAACAGGAAGGTGGACAGCGCGAAGCGGATCTCGTCGAAGCTCGGCATCGTGCTGCCCGGGCCGTAGAGTTCGCCGGGCCTGGTCGCGTTGAGATCGGCCTGGGTCGCGACCTGACCGGTGAGGTCGGAGCGCCAGCCTGAACCGGTCGCGTTCTCGTTGAGCACGAAGCCGTCGCGGGTGGCGCGGTCGATCGCGCGGCCATCGTTGGACATCGTCACTTCGAGATCGCCGAGCTGGTTCTGGCTGATGCCGTCGACCACGATCGCCTGATCGCCCTTGGTGATCGTCACCTGGCTCGCGACATAGGCGTCGGGATTGCCGCCCCATTGCTCGGTGTCGATCGTGATCTTGGTGCCGTTCTCGAGCGTGAAGGTGGTCGTGCCCCAGAAATCGAAGGCGCGCTTGCCGTCGACATCGACATGCGGGTCGCCCCAGATGCGCGTGGTCTCGCCGGTCTCGGCGTTGCGGATCGTGATCTCCGAGCTCCGCTCGTCGAGCTGCAGCGTGTAGCCGTCGCCAAGGTCGATCGATCCGGTATGCTCGCCGTTGAGCGAGGCCGACCATTGCGCCTGGGGTTCCGGCTGGAAGCAACGGCCGCCGCCGAGCATGCTCGCCATCACGCCGCCCTGGATCAGATAGTTCATCGCGAGCTGGCCGAAGGCGAACTGGCTCGCACCGAGCGGGCGCGAGGCCTCCATCATGATCTTGGCGCCGATCAGCACCCCGGCACCGTTTTCGAAGGCGCGCGCGAACCCGACGCCATTGGCTTGTGCCTGTCCGATCATCGTCTTTCTCCCTAGTTCGAGCGCGACGACCGGCGACGCGCTCAGTGCGCGTCGGCCACCCGCTGCGCGGTTTCGTTCAGAAATTCGGTTACGCCATCCACACCCTCGCGCGCCGGGGCATAGCCCGCGACCGCGTGATCCAGTCGCTCGATCGTCCGTCCGTCGACCGATCCAGCCATGTCGGCCGCAATCGCGCCGGCAAGCCCCTCGATCGCGCGCTCGAGTTCGCCCAGCGCGGCGGGGTTCGCCCCCGGCAGCGCTTCGGCGACGGCATCGGTCAGCTCGCGCAGGCGATAGGGATCGGCGCCGAGCACGTCCGCCTGGCCGCCGGTCACCGATAGCTCCGCGGCGATCCGGCCGACCACCGCGATCGCGACCGAACGCGCGCTCGCCTCGCCGATCGCCGCCGGCGTGCGGCCCTGGCCGCCCGAGGGGTCGATGGGGCCTAGCGGGCCGTTCGAGATGCGGTCGATCGTCATGTCAATTCTCTCCAGCATGAAAGCACAGCGGCGAATGCGGCGCGCTCCGCGATTCGCTTAGGATGCTAGTCGGATCGATTAGCGGGGCCGGCGCAACCCTGGACAAGCGAAACAGGCACCGGGATCAGCAGCCGGTGCGCGCGCGAAAACCCGGCGCTTACGCAACGAGACCCGGCGCCAGCCTGTGGCGGCGCCGGGTCGGTCATTGATGCTGCTTCGTGTCAGCGAGGCTCGGGCTGCTGTGCCGCGGCCACCGCCGCGCGCCCGTCGGCCTCGCCGAGCATCGGGGAGTAAGCGGGCACGGCGCCCTCGCTTCCGACCTCTCCGCCATTGGGAAGGCCGAGCTTTCCGTGCCCGGGATATTCGAGCGGGTTCTCGCGGGTGATCGAATCTGCGGCGTCGATCGCCTCGCATTCGCGCTGGTCGTCGACGGTTTGGTCCGAAGGCGACCGGACCGGAAGGTGCCAGCGCAGCCCGCTGACCACGCCAAGGATGGAATCGGCCATTACGAAACTCCCTTCAGGGGCGTTGCCGCCGGGTCAGAGGCCGGCGCGCGCGCAGAGCGCGCGGAGTTGGCGAACCTTCGCGCTGCTGGCGCCTTGCTGGATCATCGAGCGGTTGTTCGCGCAGATCGCTTGCGAGTTGCTGCGCGAAGCGGCCTGGCGATTGCCGTTCCAGCCCCAGGGCTGGTTCCGCCCCGTGGTCGTGCGGCGCAGATTGCGCTGGCGCTCGAGATCGGCATGCTTTGAGAGCACTTCGGTATCGTAGACGTCCTGGGCGCTCGCGGCGGGGGCCGCCAAGATCATCGGCGCGGTCATGCTCAGCGCCATCGCAGCGGTGAAAGCCTTGTTAATCATGGCCAATCTCCAAGCTTGGACAATGCAATAACAAGAAAAGGGGGCGGAAGTAACCGCCCCCTTCCCAGTTGGTGCGACTTTGCGCCGAGGCGGTTACTGCTTACGAGCGACCGTGTTGAGCGCTTCGCCGATCGCCTTGATCGCGGTGTTGATCGCGTTCATCAGCATGCCGAAGGCCTGCGCGTCGGCCGAATACTCGGCGGACTCGCTCGGCGTCGCGTCGTCGAGACCCTTGGCCTTTTCCTCGAGGTTGGCGGCAGCCTTGTCGGCCGCCTCGCCGAGCGCCCGGGCCAGCGCGCGCAGCCAGCCGCCGCCGCTCTTGGTGCCGCCGGCCTTGGCTTCCTTGGCTTCCTCGGTCTGCATGGCGTCTTCGCCGGCCTTCTGCAGGATGTCCTGGACCATGCGCTGCATGTCGCCGATCTGCGCCGGGCTCGCGCCGGTCTCCTGGCCGAGCGCTGCGATCGCCTCGTCGAGATTCTGCGCGCTGCCCTGGATATCGCCGAGCGAGCCGGCGAAAGCGCCTTGCGCCATGTCGATCGCCGACTGCGGCAGACCCATCTGGTCGCCGAGGTTTTGGAGCAGCTGCTGGCCGAGTTGCGACACGACCTGCTGCGCGAGCTGCGCGATGATGCCGCCGACCGGGCCGAGCATCGACGTGGCGAGGAGCGAAACGGGATTGAGACCACCGAACATGGATACCTCCTTCGAATTCGATCCCGAGACCGTCGGGGACGGGACGGCGGCAAGGGGGATCAAAACCGCCGTCGTCGCCGAGTCTTCTCGCGCATCGCTGCCCGCGCCACACTCACCGATCCGATTAAAGGTCTAGTCGGATCGCTTAGTTCTGGTTCAGCAAGGCTGAACCGGTTGCGGCACCAGCCCGCTCCCCCACCCGGCCACCCATAATATACTGGCGTTGGGTGGCCGGGTGGGGGAGCGGGCTGGTGCCGCGATTCAGCGAAGCTGAACCCGACCCTATGTAAGCGGGTGAAAGAGCAGCCCGGCGAGCGCATTGAGCTCGCGCACCCCGTCGAGTTCGAGCTTGCGGCACATGTTGTTGAGGTGGACGCGCACCGTGTTCTCGCTGATCACCAGCAGGGTCGCGATATCGGCATTGGCGCGGCCCCAGCCGAGGAATCGCAGCACCGCCGCCTCGGTCTTGGTGAGGGTGTGGATCGACTCGAGATGGCGTTCGGGAATGCGCGAGCGCGGAATGCGGAACTCGCCGATCAGCTCCTCCTCGCCACTTGCCGCCGCATCGGCCTTGCGCAGCAGGCGCATCAGCTCGCGCAGCCGCGCCTCCTCGTCGGGATCGGGGGCGAGCGGATCGTCGTTCATCGCGCCAATGCCTCGATCACCGCGCGCACCGTGTCGCTGCGCCCGCCCATCTCGCCGACCACGGCCTGGGCGAGCGCCGGGATGAGCAGGAGAAGCAGGAAAGTCGCCGCCCAGCTCTTGATCGACAGCGACAGCGCGAAGACGTTGAGTTGCTGCGCGAAGCGGTTGAGGATGCCGAGCCCGGCGTCGATCACGTAGAGCACCATGATCACCGGCGCGGCGATCAGCAGCGCGAGCATCATCAGCCGCCCGAACTCGTTCTCGAACACCGCGAGGCTCGCCATGTTGAGGCTCGGCCAGTCGGCGGCGATCGGCCAGATCGCATAGCTTTCGATGATCGTGCCGATCAGCAGCAGGATCCCGCCCGAGGCGGCGAAGATGACATTGGCGAGCCGGCCGAGCAGCGCGCCGTTGAGCGAGGTCATCGTGCCGCCCATCGGCTCGATGATCTGGCCGATCGTCGCGCCGACCTTGGCGTCGATGATCTCGCCGGCCGCCTCCATCGCCCACAGAATCGTGGCGAAGAAGAAGCCGATGACGAGTCCCGCCGCAGCTTCCTTGAGCAGCATCCGCGCCCATTGCAGCGCCCCCATCGCGGTCGGATCGACCTGCGGCTGCATCAGGAAGGCGACCCCGCCGAGCGTCAGGATGATCGAGTTGCGCACCGTCGCCGGGATCGTGTCGCGCGAGAAGATCGGAACCAGCACGAAGGCGAAGGCGAAGCGCGCCGAGGCGAGCGCGACGAGCAGCAGCTGATTGGCCCATCCCGCGTCGGCGCCCAGCATCAGCGCAGCATCCCCGGGAAGTTCGAGAAGATGTTGTCCGTGAAGGTGAACAGGCTGCCCGCGAGCAGGCCCGCGGTGACGAACAGCGTGATGACCACCGCGAAGAACTTCAGCGTATATTGCAGCGTCTGCTCCTGCAGCTGGGTCGCGGCCTGGACGATCGCGACGAGCAGCCCCACCGCCGACGCGGCGATGATCGGCGGCGCCGACAGCAGCAGCACCAGCCACAGCGCCTCCATCGTGATCGAGACGATGTCGCTGCTCATCGCCCCACCTCGCTAACCTCTGTCTCGCTAGACATAGCTCAGCACCAGTCCGTGGCTGATCTTCACCCAGCCATCGACCAGCACGAACAGCAGGAGCTTGAAGGGCAGGGATATGGTGACGGGGGAGAGCATCATCATGCCGAGCGCGAGCAGGATGTTGGAGATGACGAGATCGATGACCAGGAAGGGCAGGAAGATCAGAAAGCCGATCTGGAACGCGATCGTCAGCTCCTTCACCACGAAGGCCGGGATGATCACGATGAAGTCAGTCTCGCGCACGGCCTCGGTGTTTGCGTTGGCGGCGATGCGCTGCTGCGTGCGCAGGAAGAATTGACGCTCGTCGGGATCGCTGTGCTTGATCAGGAAGGCGCGCAGCGGTTCCTTGGCGCGATCGGCGGTGTCAAAGATCTGCTCGGCCTGCTGAGTCACATTCTCGCCGCCCGACGCCGCCTGCATCTGCTGGATCGTCGGATACATGACGTAGAGCGAGAGGATCAGCGCAAGCCCGTTGAGCACCAGATTGGGCGGCACCTGCTGTAGCCCGAGCGCGTTGCGGATCAGGCTCAGCACCACGACGATCTTGGTGAAGGAGGTGACCATCACGGCGAAGAAGGGCGCGAGCGAGATCAGGACGACAGTGACGAGCGCGGTGCCCGGGGTAAAGGCGGAAAGGTCCATTACCTCACTCCGCCTCGATCAGCACGCCATAGCCGTCGCCGACCGAGATCAGCGTGCCGCGCGCAAAGGGCTTGCCGCTCGCCAGGATGCGGACCGGGATCGATCCGGCCTCGGTGTCGAGCGGGAGCACCGCGCCTTCGCGCATCGCCTGGAGCTCGGCGAGCGGGACGGCGGTGGATTCGAGCTCGATCGTGATCGGCACCGAGAAGCGCCCGTCGAGCGCGCTCTTCTCCTCGGGCGGCGGGGGTGAAGCCGCGGCGGGGGCTTTTTCCGTCGGCGGGGCGTCGTCGTCGGGCGAATCAGGTAGCGGGTCGCTCAGAATCGTGTCTTGCATCGAAAGATTTCCCTTCAGGGATGAGAGCGGAATTGCCGGGCGCGCGGATCGAAGCTGCCGGCCACGCGGATCGTGCCCGCGGCGAGGCTCGCGCGCAGCGGTGCGCCGCCGAGCAGCAGGCAGTCGCCGGGCGCGAGGCCGGCCGCCTCGTGCGGGGCGAGGCGCGGGCCGGCGATGGTGATCTTCGCCGCGACGGCGGCCTTGGCGGCCAGTTCGGGCGCGAAGTCCGCAGGTGCCGGAAGGATCGTGAGGCTAAGTGGCAATGCGAGTCGGGCAGTCAGGCCCGCGGCGGCAAGCGTGAAGATCGGGGCGTCCGCGGGCGGCGCGTCCGCGATGTCGTCGGGCTCAAGATCGATGCCCAACGCCATCTCGATCGTACGCAGCAGCGGCTCGGCGTGTTCGATCAGCGCCGCGGCGGCAAGGCCGTCCTGCGCTTCGAACCGGCATGCCAGATCGTCGAGCCGGTCGAGCGCCAGCGCCGCATCCGATTCGAAGCGCAGCCAGCCGCCCCGCAGGTCGGGTTGCGACGCGACATGCGCGGCGAGCACCGCGCCGCCGACACGGCGGCCGGTGAGCGCGCGCAGCACGATGCGGCGCAGATCTGCCTCGCGCGCGTCCATCGCCGGAAGGCCGCGCAGTACCGCGCTCATCGTATGATCTCCGGTTGCGGGGGCATCGCCGGGGACGTGTCGGCCGGCCAGGTCTTGAGCAGGCTGATCCCGCCGGGCGTGACGCCGACCAGCATCACCTCGTCGCGCACCTCGATCAGCACGACTCGTTCGCTCTGGCCGAGCGGGAGCGTGCGCAGGAAGCGGATCGGTTTCTCGCCCTCCTCGGCGGACCCGTGCACGCGGTCCTGCCAGCGGCGCAGCAGCTTCAGCAGGACATAGGCGAGCCCGAGCACGATCGCGAGCGCGATGACCACCGCGAGCAGGCTTGAGAGTACGGTCCAGAAGCTCATGCCGCATCCTCGCGCTCGAGCGATGTCTCACCGGAGCGGGCGCGCTTGGCCCACAGGATGATCTCGGCGATCGCGTCGAAATGGTCCTCGGGGATCATCTCGCCGGGCCCAGCGGTGGCGAAGACGGTGCGCGCGAGCGGCACGTTGCGCACGATCGGCACCCCCTGGAGCTCGGCCTCGGCGCGCATCGCCGCGGCAAGCGGCCCTTCACCCTTGGCCGCGATCACGGGGACCGGGCATTCCTGCGGATCATAATCGAGCGCGATTGCGAGATGGGTGGGGTTGGTGAGCAGCACGTTCGCGCTCCCGGCCGAGGCGATGGCGTTCTGGTTGGCCCATTCCTCGTGCATCTGGCGCCGCTGCTGCTTGAGCATCGGATCGCCTTCATTGTCCTTGTGCTCCTGGCGGATGTCGCGGCGGCTCATCTTCAGCCGCTTGATGTAGCGGTGCTGCACCCAGGCGCGATCGGCGAAGGCGACGAACAGGAAGATGGCGATCGTCCAGCCGATCAGCTGCAGCGTCAGCGAGCGCGACAGGTCGAGCACCGCCGCCGCCATCTTGGGGCCTGCGCCGGCGCCGGTGCTCCATGCGGCGGCATGGAGGATCGCGGCGAACTCGTCGATCGATCCCGACAGCACGACCCAGATGATCGCCAGGATCAGCGCCGCCTTGATCAGCGTCTTCAACAGCTCGAACAAATTGTCCGGGTTGAACATCCGCTTGAGTCCCTCGACCGGGTCGAGATTGCCGAGCTGCGGCTTCATCTTCTCGGTGGTGATCAGCGCGCCGGTCTGCAGGAACTCGGCGACCAGCCCGGCAACCGCGGCGGGGACGAGGACGAGACCGGCGACCAGCACGACCAGCCCGAACGCGGACGCGCCGAGCGTGCTCAGCGTCGCCTCGAACGGCTGGCCGGTAGCGTGCGCCAGGCTGAGTTCGGTGAAGTCGGCAATGCGCATGCCGACAAAGCCCGCGCCCGCCACGAACAGCACCAGCCAGGCGATCATGCTGATCGCGCTGCTCAGGTCCTTGGACTTGGCGATATCACCCTTCTTGCGGGCGTCGCGGAGTCGCTTGCGCGTCGGCTTCTCGGTCTTGTCGCCGCCTTGGTTCTTGTCGGCCATCCATTACTCCGGACCGCCTTCCGCAAAATGAGCGAAAAGCGCTATTGGTCCTTGTGCCCAACAGGGGCGTGACGGAGAGGGATCGGCGTCACACGAATCCAGTAATGTGAAGTAAAAGAGCCTCAGTGCGATTTGGCTGCAAGTAGAAAGATTAAATAGCGACGAAGCGAGCCAGAGCGTCGATGTTTCGAATCCGGAATGTTTTATGTCCTTTCGGGCTACCTCCTTAGAGCTAAAGGGTGGGTTGCTCGGTTCATCGACCTTTCGGCTCGTTTCACCGGCATCTCGTTGCATTTGGCTGATTTCTGCAACATTTGAGCAACATTGGAGGCTTAGTGGCCTCAATCGGGATCAGGCGGTCCAGCGTATCCGGACCTGCCACGTGACACGAATCGGACCGACGCAACGGCGGGCGTGGCCTGCTGGACGGAGGAGCGATATCGTGAAGAAGACGGTAATTATTCATAGTGTGTTCGCAGCCGTTGCTACGGCTGCGGCAATGACTGCAACCAATACTGCTGTCGCAAAAGAAAAGTCGCGCGAATCCTACTTCGTCGACTGCCCGGTCACCAACAACATCCGTGTCGCCGATGCGCGCGCGTCGGAGCGGTTCGAGGCGCTGAGCGGCTGCAACGCACAGATCATCCATATTGCTCCCGCACCGCTTCCCGCCGATCCCGGTGTGGCGCGGATCACGGGCGTCAAGGAAAGCCCGCGCGAGCGCCGTGAGCGCGAGCGCAACAGCGAGGCGATCTCGTCCTATCGCGGCGGCGCGCCGGTGTCGGCCTATGACACGCACATCCTGCGCACAGCCGCCGCCTACAAGGTGGATCCGCTGTTCCTGCACGCGATCATCGCGACCGAGTCGCGCCACAACCCGAAGGCGGTCTCGCGGGTCGGCGCTCGCGGGCTGATGCAGATCATGCCCGGGACAGGCCGCACGCTCGGTGTGGAGCAGGGGGCGCTGTTCGATCCGGCGGTCAACGTCGATGCCGGCGCGCGGCTGCTCAAGCGGTTGCAGAAGCGCTACGGCCGCAATTTCGACCTGATCCTCAGCGCCTATAATGCGGGCGAGGGCGCGGTCGCGAAATACGGCAATCGTATCCCGCCCTATCGCGAGACCCAGAACTACGTGAAGTCGGTCATGGCTCGCTACAACGGTTATCGCGCGGCCACGATCGCACGATGAGCGTCAATTCGATCCTGTCGCGCCTGCCGCCGATGCGGCTGCGCACCGCCGACCTGTTGCTCGCGATCGGCGTGGTCGCGATCGTCGGGCTGCTGATCCTGCCGCTGCCAGCGCTCGCGATCGATTTCCTGGTCGCGATGAACATCACGATCGGCGTGCTGCTGCTGCTGAGCACGCTCTACGTCACTAAGCCGCTCGACTTCTCGACCTTCCCGGCGGTGCTGTTGCTCAGCACGCTGTTCCGCCTCGCGCTGTCGATCGCGACGACACGGATGATCCTGACCGAGGCGCATGCCGGGCATATCGTCCAGCAGTTCGGCGAGATGGTCGCGGGCGGCGAGCTGGTGGTTGGGCTGGTCGTGTTCCTGATCATCACCATCGTCCAGTTCGTGGTCATCTCGAAGGGCGCCGAGCGCGTTGCCGAGGTCGCGGCGCGCTTCAGCCTCGACGCGATGCCGGGCAAGCAGCTGTCGATCGACAGCGACCTGCGCTCCGGCCTGATCACCAAGGACGAGGCGCGCGCGCGGCGGCGCACGCTGGAGAACGAGAGCAAGCTCCATGGCAGCCTCGACGGCGCGATGAAGTTCGTGAAGGGCGACGCCATCGCCTCGATCATCATCGTGCTCGTCAACCTGATCGGTGGGCTCGCGATCGGCATCTTCTCCAAGGGCATGCCGGCGAGCGAGGCGATCGAGACCTATTCGATCCTGACGATCGGCGACGGCCTGGTCGCGCAGATCCCCGCATTGTTCAGCGCGATGGCGGCGGGCCTCCTGGTCACGCGCACCACCGACGAGGAGCAGGAACGCGACCTGGGGCCTGCGATCGCGCGCCAGATGTCGGGCAAACCGCGCGTGCTGTTCATCGCCGCTGGCGTGTCGGTCGTGATGGCGATGATCCCGGGCTTTCCGGTGCTCGTCTTCCTCTCAATCGCGACGCTGCTCGCCGGATCGGGGGCGATGCAGCATCCCGCCTCGCGCGGCTGGATCAACGCCAAGTGGCGGCGGATCGACACCCGCCCCGCGCCGCTGCCCGAGATGATCGAGGCGAAGCCGGCGCCGCTGCGCGTGGTCCGCCCGTTGCTCGTCGAGGTCGCGGCGTCGGGAATGGATACGGCACGCGCGACTGCGCTGACGACGGCGGTCACGGCGATGCTCGAGCGGATGCAGGAGCGCTCCGGCCTCCCGCTGCCCGCCGCCGAGATCGAGCCCAAGGCGGTGGAGTTCGGCGCGGCGGGCAAATGGGCGGTCTATATCCATGACGCGCCGATCGCCGCGGGGGTGCTCGACGACCCCGAGGATCCCGCACGGATCGTGCCTGCGATCGAGACGGCGCTGCGCCGCGAACTCGGTCGTTTCCTTGGGCTCCAGGAAGTCACCGCGCTGCTCAACCGGATCGGCATCGACTACCCCGACGTCGTCAAGGAAGTCGTCCGCGCAGTGCCTGCGGCGCGCATCGCCGAAGTGCTGCGCCTGCTCGCCGAGGAGGAGGTGCCGCTGCGCAACATGCGCGACGTGCTCGAGGCGATTGCCGAAGCCGGTCAGGCCGAACGCAACGCGATCCCGATCGCCGACCTCACGCGCTGCGCGCTGCGCCGCTACCTCTCGCTGCCGCACTGCGTCGAGGGACGCTTCCCGGTGCTGGTCGTGGGCGCGGCGCTCGAGCGCTTCCTGCGCGACAATGTCCGCACCGTCGACGGCGTCGCGCGGCTCGCAATGGAGCCCGACCACGCCCGCACGATGATCGCGATGCTCAAGCGCGAGACCAAGGCGAGCGGCGCGCGCGCGATCCTCACCGCCTTCGAGCTGCGCCGCCCGCTGCGCCGGCTGGTCGGCCCCGACCTGTTCGAGGTGCCGGTCCTCGCCTTCAACGAATTGTCGCCGACCGTGCCGCTCGACGTCGTCGGGCAGCTCGATCGCACCCCGATCGCCATCGAGAAGGAGAACAGCATGGGAGCCGCTGCGTGAGTTTTGGGATGACTCGTTCCTTTGTCCGGTACGGCGCGGCCCTGGCTGTTCTGTCGCTCGTGGCGCCGCCGGCAGTGCTCGCCGCCGACCCGCCCTTTCCAACGCGGTCCGTCAGCCTGACGCCGCGCAACCAGGAGATCGCCGCGTTCGTGCGCGAATTCTTCGGCGCGGCGGGGCTCAGCGTCTCGGTCGACGCGCGGGTCAAGGGCAAGATCAACGGCCGCTTCAGCGGGCGCCCGGCGGACGTCTGGACGCAGGTCGCGCGCGCCTTCAACCTGATCGCTTATTATGACGGCTCGGTCGTTACGGTCTATTCGAGCGACCAGGTCGAGAGCCGCACGGTCGCCGTGCCGCCGGGCCGCGCGAACGAGCTTGCCGCGAGCATCGCCCAGGCGGGGATCGCCGACGCGACCAACCGCGTGCGCCCGAGCGGCCAGGCGACTGTGCTCGCGACCGGGGTGCCCAAGTTCCTCGACCAGGTGCAGCAGCTTGCAGGCGCGATGCCTTCCGGCACCTATGGCATGCGTCCCGACACGGCGCAGATCCAGCCGGCGCGGTCGGTACAGGGGCCAGCCTATATCGAGCCCTATGAGCTGCGGGTCTTCTACCTGCGCTATGCTCGCGCCGACGACACCAAGCTGGTGGCGGGCGGACGCGAGCTGACCATCCCCGGCGTTGGCACCTCGCTCAGCCGGATCATGGGTGACGGCTCGGCGGTCGCGGGCACGATCAATACGACCTATGGCGGGCGCACGCTGCGGCAGAGCCAGCCGCGGCTCGGCGGGCGCGGGCTCAACGCGATCCCGCCCGACGCGTCGCAGCAGTCGCAGCTCCAGCCCTATGACGACGAATATCTCGGGCTCCCGGCGATGAGCGCGGTGCCTGTCGTCTCGGCACGCGAGCTGCCGCCGCAGGGCGGGCCGCGCATCGCGATCGACCCGTCGCTCAACGCGATCATCGTGCGCGACCGGCCGGAGAACATGCCGGCCTATGAGGGGCTGGTCCGCGCGCTCGACATCGCGCCGCAGATCGTCGAGCTCGAGGCGACGATCATCGACCTCAACATCGACAAATTGCGCGAGCTTGGGATCAACTGGCGCTTCCGCAGCCAGGGCTTCGACGCGTTGTTCGGGGGCAATATCCTGCGTCCGTCGGGCAATCCGGCAGACGATCTCAGCCGCCTCGGCGCGGTCAATCAGGGGTTGTCGCTGGGCGGGGTGATCGGCGCCAATCGCGAGTTCATCGGGCGCATCAACGCGCTGGAGGAGAAGGGCGCGGCGAAGATCGTGTCGCGGCCGCAGATCGTGACGCTGTCCAACGTCGAGGCGGTGTTCGACCGCACGCGCACCTTCTACGTCCGTGTGCGCGGCGACCGGCAGGTCGATCTGTTCAACGTCGCCGCGGGCACCGTGCTGCGCGTCAATCCGCACGTGCTGGTCGATAATGGCGTGGCGCGCATCCGCATGGTCGTGGGCGTCGAGGACGGCACGATTCTCGACAGCGAGGTCGACGACATCCCGGTGGTCGAGCGCGCCAGCGTCAACACCCAGGCGATGATCAACGAGGGCGAGGGGCTGCTGCTCGGTGGCCTCACCGTAAATTCGTCTTTCGATGCCGAATCGAGGATTCCGTTGCTCGGCGACATTCCGGTGCTTGGCGAGCTGTTCAAGTCGCGCTCGCGCAGCCGCCGCCAGACCGAGCGGCTGTTTCTGATCACGCCGCGCATCATCCGGCTGGACCAGGCGCGGGCGGGCGGTGCTGCGGCGGCGGCCGTGGGGAACGAAGTGACCGCGAGATTGCCTGCGCCGGGGGCGGCGCAGGCGGCAACGGGGGGACCTGCAGGAGGACCAACCCCATGACCGAACATCGCGAGACGCCGATCGACATCGCCCCCGTACTCCGCATCGTCGGCGGGCGGCTCGCGGGCAAGGAATATCCGCTGGCCACGGGGCGGCGCGTATGCATCGGCCATGGTCTCGCGAACGACGTCGTGCTGCGCGGCGCGGGTACGCGTGACGGCGCGGTCGAGCTGCGGCTGGGCGACGGCGCGGCGCAGCTGCGGGTGCTGTCGGGCACGGTCGAGCTGCTCGGCCGCTCGTTGGGCGAGGGGGAGGAGGCGGTGCTGCCGCCTTATCTGCCCTTCCGTTTCGGCGAGCATCTCGTCGCCTATGGCGAGCGCGCCTCGACGCGCTGGGAGGACGCCGCGAGCGTCGCGATCAGCCCATGCGCGACGCCGGTCAACCCGCTGCCGGCGCCGCGGCTGCAGGACCGAGTCGAGCTGATGGGGCGGACCTATCTGACGCGGATCACCGAGCGGGTCAGCGTCCTCCAGGTCGCGGTAGGCACCGCCGCGATCGTCCTGCTCGTCGCGGCGGCGGGGCCGACCAGCTCGCTGATCGAGCAGCAGTTCGGCGGCGCGCGCGCGCTCGAACGGATGTATGACGAGGCCGGCTATCGCTCGGTCGACGTGGCCGAGAATCCGGCGGGCGGGCTGATCGTCGCGGGCACGGTCGAGAGCGAGGGCGACCTGATCCGCACCCGCGCGATCGCCGATCAGATGACCGGCCCGGTGATCGTCGACGTGACCTCCACCGCCGCGCTCGCCAGCGCGGCGACCGATATCCTCTCGGCGCAAGGCATCGACGCGCAGGCGACCCCCGCGGGGCTCGGCGGCGTAACCATCGCCGCGCCCTATCTTCCCGCCGACCGGCAGGACGCGCTGCGCGCGATCCTGACGCGCGACCTGCCCGCGCTCAAGCGCGTCCGCTTCCGGGTGGACGACAGGCGCGGCGGCAATGCGCTGCAAAGCCTGTTCGCCAACAGCGGCACCGGCCTCGCCACGGTGGTCGAGGACCCGGGCCATATCGTGACCGCCGACGGATCGCGCTGGTTTCCCGGCTCGATCCTGCCGACCGGCCATCGCCTCGTCTCGATCGAGCCGGGCCGCGTGCGTTTCGAAAAGGGGGGGCGTGTCGAGGAACTGAAATTGTGACCAGCCCAAAGGCCAGAATGAAGGAGTGCGTAACATGACGACGATCGACAACACCCCGGTCAACACCGACCTGAACACGCTGGCGGCGAGCCCGCTGACCAGCCAGCGCATGAACCGCAATGCGCCCGGCAACTGGTTCGAGGCGTTTGCTGCCGCCTGGGGCAATGCGCTCGACCGCCAAGCCTCACAGATCGAACAGCGTTCGGACATCATGTCGAACGAGGGCGGCGACACCCCGTCGGCGATCACCCAGCTTACCGCCGAGTCGATGAAGATGAGCTTCCTCTCGCAGAGCTCGCACACCTCGCTCGACAGCGTCTCCAAGGCGCTCGAGACGATGGCGCGCAAGAGCTGATCGCGATGTCGATCGAAGCCATTGCGGCGCAAGCCGCTGCGCCTGCCGCCGACGCGGTGCGCGTGTTCGAGCTCGCGCCCGCCATGCCGCAGCAGGTCGGGCCCGAGGCGGCCGGCCGGTTCGACAGCGCGCTTGCCGCCGCCGAGACCCAGCGTGTCGGCTCCGGCACCGACGTGCCGCCGGCGGTGAAGGGCCTGCTCGACACGCTCGACAAGGTGAACCTCGAAGCGAAGAGCGTGTCCGAGTATGCGCGGACCGCCGAGTCTTCGGGCTCGGAGCTGACTCCGGGCGAGATCGTCGAGCTGACGATGCGCTGCCAGGAGTTCATGTTCCACTGCCAGCTCACCTCGAACATCGCCAACCGCAGCTCGGACGGCATCCAGCAACTGTTCCGGCAGCAGAGCTGATGCGCCCAGGGAGTAGGTCATGACGAGCTTCAGGCGCGCGCTGCTTGCCGCGGTCCTCGCGGCCGCGACGCTCACGGCGTGCAGCGAGCAAGAGGTCTATGGCAAGCTCAAGGAGCAGCAGGCGAACGAGATGATCGCAGCGCTGCGCAACGCCAACATCAGCGCGCGCAAGGAGGCGGGCGGCGAAGGTGAGTGGAGCGTGACGGTGAGCCCCGACCAGTTCAGCCGGGCGGTCGAGGTGCTCAAGGCGAGCGGGCTGCCGCGCGAGGAGTTCCAGTCGCTCGGCGACATCTTCGCCAAGAAGGGGTTCGTATCGTCGCCGGTCGAGGAGCGCGCGCGCTTGATCTACGGCCTGTCGCAGGAGCTGAGCCAGACGGTCAGCTCGATCGATGGTGTCGCCGAGGCGCGCGTCCACCTGGCTATTCCGCAGACCGATCCGCTGTCCAAGGAGACCAAGCCGTCCTCGGCCTCGGTATTCGTCAAATACCGGCCGGGGTTCGACGTGCGCAGCCAGACCGGGGCGATCAAGAGCCTGGTGACCAACGCGATCGAGGGGCTTGAATATGACAAGGTCTCGGTCGTGATGGTCGCGAGCCAGACAGCGCCGTCGGCGCCGGAGATGACGGTCGCGCGGTTCGACACCCCGTTGACGCGCGTTTTGCTGGTACTCGTGGCGCTCGCCTGGCCGGTGTGGCTGCTGCTGCGGCGCCGGCGGCGTCGGCCCGCGGGCGTCCCCGCCAAGGCGGAGCATGGCGGATGAGTGCGCGTGGCGCCCGGCTGCGGCTCGCCGAGATCGCGCATGCCGCAGAAGCGGCTGGGATGGCGGCAACGCGCGCGGGCCGGTTCGCGGCGCGGACCGAACACCGTCCGGCGGCGCGGGTGCCGCTCGCCGAGCTGCGACGCTGGCCGGCCTGGCCCGGGCTTGAGGGGGGCGAGATCGAGCGCTTCTGGCGCATCGCCGCGTTGGTAGCTGCGCGTGACGCGCTGCCCGAAATGATCGATGGCGCTGCGTTGCGCGCCTATGCCGAGCCGGTCGGCGAAGCGGCGCTGGAAGCGGTGCTCGACCTCCCTCCGGGCGGTGCCGCGCCGCTCGCGCCCGCCGCCAAGCTCACACAGCAGGGCCGGCAGGTCACCGAACGGGCATTGCCGCACGCCCTCGCCGCGGCGATGGGACTCGCCTCGGCAGCCGACGCCGAAGCCGCCGGGCAGATCGCGCTGGCGGAGCGCATCGCCCGAAGGACGCGCGCATGAGCTATCATCTGCTCTACAGCGACAGCCATTCGCTCCTCGCGAGCGACACGCCGGTGGTGAAGGCGCGCGATCGCCAGCCGCTGGCCGATGCCATGGCGCTGCTCGAGCGGCTTCGCGCCGAAGCGGTCCGGCGCGCGAGCGCGGCCGCGGCGGTGGAGACGCAAGCGCGCGAGCGCGGCTATCGCGAGGGATTCGAAGCTGGGCGGCGCGAGTTCGTCGACGCGGTCGCGCGCCTCTCGGCCCAGGCAGAGGCCCATCGCCGGTTCGAGGAGGAGGAGATCGCCTCGCTCGCACTCGCCGCGTTGCGCCAGATCGCGGGCGAGCTCGGCGATGCGGCGATGATGCAGGGCGTGGCGCTGCGCGCTGCGCGCGCCGTGGTGCCGCAGGGACCGGTGACGGTGGAGGTCGCGCCGGCGCTCGCGCCCGAGGTCGAAGCCGGACTCGCGACGATCGAGGGCGACGCGGCGATCACGGTGCGCGCCGATCCGCTGCTCGGCGAGCGGCAATGCCGCATCACCGGGCCCGACAGCCGGATCATCGCCGACCTCGACCATCAACTCGATGAGCTCGCCGGCCGCTGGGGGACCGCGCATGTCGATTGAGGAACGGGTCAGTGATCTCGTCCGCCAGCTCGGCGAGGCCCCGGCCTTCGAACAGCGCGGGCGCGTGCGCGGCGCGGTCGGCACCTCGATCCGCGTCAGCGGCATCTCGGCGCGGATCGGTCAGACCTGCGCGATGCTCGGCCCCGCGGGTGACACGGTGATGATGGCCGAAGTCGTCGGCATCGCCGATGGCGAGGCGTTGCTCGCTCCGCTCGGCGACCTGCGCGGCCTGTCCAACGAGACCGAGGTCGTGGTGCGCGTCGGCGAGGACCGGGTGCCGGTCGGCGAAAGCCTGCTCGGCCGCATCGTCGATGCGCGCCTCCAGCCAATCGACGGCGGCCCGCCGATCCGCGCCGACACTTACCGCCCGCTCTATGGCGAGGCGCCGAACCCGATGCAGCGCGAACGCATCGAGCGGCAGGTCGAAACGGGGATTCGCGCGATCGACGGCGTGCTGCCGCTCGGCCGCGGCCAGCGCGTCGGCGTGTTCGCCGCGGCGGGCGGGGGTAAGTCGACTTTGCTCGCGACGCTCGCGCGCCAGGCCGAGGCGGACGCGATCGTCATCGCGCTAATCGGCGAGCGCGGCCGTGAGGTGCGCGAGTTCGTCGAGGACAATCTCGGCGAGGCGGGGCTCGCGCGCTCGGTCGTGGTGGTCGCGACCTCCGACCGGCCCGCGCTCGAACGCGCGCGCGCCGCGCATGCCGCCACGGCGGTTGCCGAAGGGTTGCGCGCCGAGGGCAAGCATGTGCTGCTGCTGATGGATTCGGTCACGCGCTTCTCGCGCGCGCTGCGCGAGATCGGGCTGGCGACCGGCGAGCCGCCGGTGCGCCGCGGCTTTCCGCCATCGGTCTTCGCCGAGCTGCCGCGCCTGTTCGAGCGCACCGGCACCGATGTGTGCGGCGCGATCACCGGCATCTACACCGTGCTGCTCGAGGACGAGGAGGACGATCCGATCGGCGAGGAGGTGCGCTCGCTGCTCGACGGCCATATCTACCTCTCGCGCAAGCTCGCCGCGCGCGGCCATTATCCCGCGATCGATATCCTCGCGAGCCAGAGCCGGTTGATGAACCAGCTCACCGAACACGCCCAGCAGAGTGCGGCGACCGCGCTGCGCACGCATCTCGCCAAGCTCGACGAGATCGAGATCCTGCTCCAGGTCGGCGACTACAAGCCAGGCCAGGACGCCGCCGCCGACCGCGCGCTGACGCAGCGCGAGGCGCTCGACGCGTTCCTGCGCCAGCCGCTCGACGAGCGGATCGGCTTTCCCGTGACCCTGGCGCTGTTGAGAGGGTTCGACTCATGACCGCCCGAATGAACCAGATGGAGCAATTGCAGCAGCTGCGCGACCGCGATGTCGAGCGCTGCGCGCGCGCGACCGCCGAGGCGGTTGCCCGCGCCGAGCGCGAGGCCGCGGCGGTCGAGCGCGCCGCGCGCCGCGAGCGCAGCGCGCGGGAGCGGCTCGCACAGGCCGTCCGCGATCGCGCGCTGCGGCCCGCGGACGAATTCGTGCGGAGCTTCGTCGAGGCGTGCGAGGCCGCGTACGCCGAAGCGCAGCAGCTCGTCGCCAGCGCGCGCCAGGCGCTGGCCGAGGCGCAGCAACGGCTGCGTGAGACACGTCGGCGCTGGCTGCGTGCTAAGGCCCGCCAGGATGCACTTGCCGCGCTGGTTCAGCGGATGCGCAGCGCCGATCGGCGCGCTCGCGACCGGCGCTTATCGGACGAGGCCAATGAGCGCACGGCAGCAGCAGGGAGGGTGGCATGGGCGTGACTCCGTCGAGCGGCGAGGCGCAGTCCACGCGCGCCACGCCGGCGCGTGAAGGCGCTGCCACGCCGAAATCCGAAACCCGCTCCAAGTTCGAAGAGGCGATGCGCCGGATGCGCGACGGCGAGGCGCCGGATCCTGGCCTGGCCAGCCGCGAAGGGCTGATGCCGTTCGAGCTGCCGTTCGTGCAGCGATTCTCGAAGGATGGCGGCGGCGATCAGGGGGCGGGTGATCATGCGCACGGAACGGTCGCCTCAAGCTCGACTCAGGCCATCGTCGCACCGGCCGGCGGCGCGGTAGCCGCCAGCAGTCCGGCTGAAATCGCTTCGAGCCATCATGAGTTTGCGAACCGGATCAGCCTGCCGGCCCAGGCCACGAGTTCCGAGTCTCAGCTGACCATGACCGATCAGCGCTGGATCGCTTCTCATGCCGTCGTGCGCCGCGACGACGCCGGCGGGCTGTCGGTCGAGGTTCAGACTCGCTCGGACTCGGATGCCGATCAGCAGCAGCGGGAGGCGCTGCGCTCGCGCCTCGAAGCGCGTGGTCACCGCGTCAGCTCGATTGAGATCAGCCGATCCTGATCGAAGCGATGTCCGCGACGCTCGGTCAAGCTTGAGGGACTGTTGCGATCGACTGGTTTCATGCGAGCTTCGCCAGCACCGGAAAAATCCGATGCGAGCCGGTTGGCCTCGCCGGAGGTGCAAGCGGGCAGCTGCTCACCTCCGACAGCACCCTTGGAATTGCC
The DNA here is from genome assembly GCF_026107375.2 of Sphingomonas sp. BT-65. NCBI lineage: Bacteria > Pseudomonadati > Pseudomonadota > Alphaproteobacteria > Sphingomonadales > Sphingomonadaceae > Sphingomonas > Sphingomonas sp. BT-65. The sequence goes on along the minus strand of NZ_JAPCIA010000001.1, from coordinate 948,647 downwards.
CTGCGCATGCCCCATTTAGTGGCGGCCGTCCGTTAGAGGCGGAGCAGGAAAGGAACGAGGATGGTTAGGCTGTTGGTCTCCCCGGCGATCGTCGGGGTGGTGTGTTGTGCGCTGGCCCCGGCGGCGGCGGCGCGGACGGGTGAAATCGGAACCGACATGACGGTGACCGGCGCGATGCGCGGGGTCACGCGGACGCAAATCGTATCGCTCGCCGGTCTCGACCTGCGCCGCGACGCGCATGTCGCGCGCGCCGACAGCCGCCTGCGCTTCGCCTCGAAGCAAGTCTGCGACACGAGCGCGACGCAGGGTCTCTACCAGAAGCGCGATTACGGCCTGTGCTTCGATCAAGCGCTGACCAGCGCCCGCAGCGACCTCGATCGCCACGTGGCGCTGGCGCGCGGCGGCTGACGGCTCAGCCGAGCGGCGGCCCGGGGGGCATCGGGAAGCGCGAGCGCGGCCCCTTGCCCCAGTCGGGCGCCAGCTTCTTGGGCGCATTGGCCGCGGGATCGTCGAGATAGGCGGCGATGCGCCGCGCGCTCTGGCGATGGAAGGCTGCGGTCACCGGGTCGGCATCGCTCCGGCGCCCGATGCTCGTGCCAAGCTTCGCCAGGGTCTCGAGGATGAACGCGCGCACCTCGGGCGAGGCGGCGTCGCTCGCGCCCAGCGCCATCATCGCGTCGAGCGCGACGCCCTGGCTCACCCGGCGCAGTGCCCGGGCCGACGCATTGCCGTCGCGCGGCGCATCCCAGGTGCGCGCCAGCGCCGCATCGACCATCTGCGGCAGCGTCAGCGTGTCCGGCTTGCGCGCTTCGAGCGCGAGCATGCGGTTCGCACGTGCCGCGTCGAACATCGGTTCGAACACCAAGGCGGCGAGGATGCGCGCGGCCTTGAGCTGATCGAACGCGGCATCGTCGGACAGATCCTCCAGATTGCTCCCCGGATCGGGCGTCAGCTGCGCCAGCAGGCTCTCGGGCAGCGTCATGTTGGCCGGCTCGACCGCGTCGAGCAGCAGGCCGAGCGCGTCGCGCTGCACCTCGCCCGGGATGAACTCGGTCGGCGGGACCGTATCGCCCTTGACGACGATGTTCTGGTAGAGCCCGCCGACATATTTGAGCGCGCTCTCGATCGCGTAGCGGTGGTGGAGATAGACCATCCACAGCCGCGCATCGCGCAACGCGCCCACCGGCTCGCCCGGCGTCAGCGCGCTCTGGCCATAGCCCGCCAGCATGATCCGCCGCGCCGCCATCGCCTCGCGCAGATTCTCCCCCGGCGTCGCGCGATCGTCGTACCAGGTCCAGCGCGGATCGGTGTCGGGGACGTAGAGCAGACCCTGGCCGCGCATGTCGGCGATCACCCCCTCGAGCCCCGCTTTCTCGGCCGCGGGAGCGAAGGGCGTATAGGCATAGCGCACCATCATCGTGTCATAGGCGCCGATCCCCTTCATGAAGGATTCGGACAGGTCGAGCCTGCCGTCCGTCACCTTCACGCGCGGCGTGGGATACTCCATCACCGAGGCGCGGTCGTTCAGGCTCGACGCGAAATTGTGGCCGAAGCCCAGCGAGTGGCCATATTCGTGCGCCATCAACAGCGCCTGGCGCAGCAGCGCCATGTCGCGCTGTCCCGCCGGCATGCCGGCCAGCGCGCCTTCGGTCAGCAGGCCGGGATCGGCCACCGTCACGCCCGCGCCATCGCCGGGCAGCCCCGCATGATAGGCGTCCCAGTAATTGCCGATCGTGCGGATGCGGTGGGTGTCCATCCGCACCTTGGCGCCCAGGATCTCGCCGGTGCGCGGATCGCGATAGGTGCCGCCCGAGGAGAAGCCGCGCTCGTCGCGATTGATCCACAGGATATAGGCGTAGCGGATGTCCATCGGGTCCATGTCGGCCGGCGCGTCGATCGCCTCGATCGCGTTGCTGAAACCGGCCGCCTCGAACGACTTGTTCCACCACAGCAGGCCCTGCTTCATCGCCGTGCGGATCGGCGTCGGGATCGCCGGGTCGAAATAGACGCGGATCGGCTTGACCGGATCGCTCATCGCCGCCGCGGGGTTCTTCTTCTCCAGCCGCCAGCGCGTGACCCACGAAACGTCGGTGCGTTCGCTGAACGGCTTCGAATAGTCGCGGAAGCGCAGCTCGCTCACCCCGATGCGCGGGTCCGCTTCGCGCGGGACATAGCCGGTCGGGGGCCGGAGGAAGCTGTGGTGGACGCGCAACGTCAGCGCGCGGGGATCGGGCGCTACGTTGCGCACCAGCGCGCCGGGCGTGTCCGCGGCGAAGGTGACGATCGTCTCGACCTCGCTATTCTCGGGAAAGGCCTTGATCCGTGGCGCGAAGAAGGTGCTGCGCGCGGGATCGAGCTTGAAATTGCCCTGGTTGGTGCGGCGCAGCGTCCCCTCGATATTGGCGGCGTCGCGCATGAACAGCGCGGTCGCGTCGACCGTCACCTTGCCGCCCGCGCTCGATTCGATCGGCAGGCTGGCGAGGACCGAGGTCGGGAAGGAATCGGCGACGCCCTGCGCGGTCGCCGCATTGCCGGTCGCGCGATAGCCGGTGTTCGTCTCGACCACGAGCACGCGATTGCCGGCGCGCTGGAAGCGGATCACCGCGGTCTCCATGATGCCGCGGTCGAACGGCAGCTCGACCGATCCGCCCCCGGTCGCCGCCGAGACGTAATAGAGCACGTCCGTGTCGAACGCCGGAACCTGCAGCAGCAACTTGCCGCGCGCCGTGTCCCAGCTGAGCGGGATATAGCCGTCGGCCAGCACCGGCGGGGCCGCCTGCGCCGGCGCTGCCTTCACCGTGTGCGGAAGCAGCATGCCTGCCGCCACCGCGAGCGAAATGGATGCGGCGCCCAGCAGCGTCCGCGCAACGGAACGCCGCAGGACGGGCCTGCGCGAGTCGATCTTGGTCATCACTTTCCCCGACAGATGGGGGACGCGACGCTCGCTTGTCGCTAACGGCGCGGCCCGGTTGCACCTGCCTTTCCCCGTTCGAAGATGACCGGCACGTTCGAACGGCGGGCAACCTCCCGCAACACGAAGCTGCTCCGGATCCGCGACACGTGCGGAAGATTGGACAGCTCTTCTCGATAGATCTTGTCGTACTCGTCCAGCGAACTGACGTGGATCAGGATCATGAAGTCGGTGTCGCCCGACACGAACCCGCAGAACGAGACCGAGGGGCATTTGACCACCTCGCGCTCGAACTCGACGAGGATGTTCTCCGCCTGCGAGCCCAGCTCGACCATCACCACCACGGTGCCGGCGAAGCCCAGCGCCTTGAGCGAGAGCCGGGCGGAATAGCCCTCGATCACGCCCGTCTCCTCGAGCATGCGCCGCCGCCGCGCCACGGCGGTGCTCGACAGGTTGATCATCTCGCCCAACGCGACGTCGGAGATTCGGCCGTCTTCCGACAGCGCTTTCAGGATTCGATAATCGATCGCGTCAAGCGACTCAGGTTCGATATTCATCACCTGAATGCATAAATGCGCAGAAAATTGAATCAAGACCCTTGTGTATGGCGTGATTTTAGTCACTATCGTCCTGGCGAATCTGTTAGGCTTCATGCCGATCACAGATCGCCGAATGGCCGCGCCGGCAATCATGCCGGAAGATGGCCGGATATTTCCGCAGAGACCCGAACGAACCAGAACAGTTCAAGGAAGAGGATCCTGGCTGGCCCTATCAAACTAGATTTGGGGGCTAACGTGGGTTCAGAAAAAAACGAGTTTCAGGGCGGAAATACCGGAACATTGCGCGCGCAGCTGCTGGGCAGCGCAGTCATTCTCGCCGTTTCACTGATTGCCGGGACGGCGCACGCCCAGACCGAACCGGTCGAGACGGTGGAGACGGTCGAGCCGGAACAGACGACCGAGGCCGATCCGGCCGGTCCCGAGATCACCGTCACCGGATCGCGCATCGTCCGCGACGGCTATGACGCGCCGACCCCGGTCAGCGTGATCAGCACCAAGGAGCTGAAGGCCGAAGCGCCCGCCAATATCTCCGACTTCGTCAACACGCTGCCGGCGGTGCGCGGATCGGGCACGGCGGCGAGCACCAACGGATCGCTGTCGAACGGCGCCGCCGGCATCAACAGCGTCAACCTGCGCAACCTCGGCGCGAACCGCACGCTGGTGCTGTTCGACGGGCAGCGCTCGGTCGCATCGACCACCACCGGGTCGGTCGACGTCAACACCTTCCCGCAGGCGCTGATCCAGCGCGTCGAGGTGGTGACGGGCGGCGCATCCTCGGCCTATGGCTCGGACGCGGTCTCGGGCGTCGTCAACTTCATCCTCGACAAGACCTTCACCGGCTTCAAGACCGAGTATGAATATGGCGTCACCACCTATGGCGACGGACCCAATCACAAATTCTCCGCAACGGGCGGCAAGAGCTTCGCCGACGGCAAGGGCCATATCCTGTTGTCGGGCGAATATTTCACCCAGAAGGGCATCCAGTCGATCGACCGTGACTGGAACGAGAGCGGCTTCTTCCTCGCCAACAATCCCGCCTACAGCGCGGCCGCCTGTACCGATGCCTCGACTGCGACGCCGTGCGTCAACGAATATCTGATCGCCTCGAACATCGGCACGGGGCAGTTCACACCAGGCGGCCTGGTCTACGGGGCCTTCACCAACGCCATGGGCACCCCGGCGACGCGCCCGAGCAGCACTGCGCTCGCGGCGGTTCGCGGCAACTATTTCGGAATGATCAACCCCGCGACGGGCAAGGCGACGGTCAACCAGCTGTTGTTCGGGGCGACCAGCGGCCAGTGGATGGTCGGCGGGGATCGCTTGATCACCACGGAAGGCCATGCAGGCAGTGCGACACTGCTCCCCAGCGAAAAGCGCGTCAGCGGCTTTGGCCGGATAAGCTACGAATTCTCGCCCGCAATCGAGCTGTTCGCGCAAGCGTCGATCAGCCACTATAATGGCCAGAGCTACTATCAGCAGACGCCGACCACGGGCGTGCGGATCGAGCGTGACAACGCCTTTCTGCCTGATTCGGTGCGTACCGCCATGATCGCCAATGGCCTGACGGCGCTGGAGATCGGCACCAGCAACATCTTCCTGCCGCCGCAGGGCAGCGACAACAGCCGCCAGGTCCAGCGCTATGTCGTCGGGGGCAGCGGCGAGTTCGCGACCGGCGGGATCCGGTGGCAATGGGACGGCTATTACCAGCTCGGCAAGACCGACACGGTCGAGCGGCTGACCAATGCCTGGCACAACCAGCGCATGGCCAATGCGACCGACGCGGTGGTCGCCGCGGCCGGAAATCCGGGGGGCTATGCGGCGGGCTCGATCGTCTGCCGCATCAACGTCGACGCGAGCGCGGCCAATGACGACCGCGCCTGTGTTCCGCTCAACCGCATCGGCACCAACGGCGCCTCGCCCGAGGCGATCCAATATGTGCTCTACGACGGCCTGCAGCCGCTGCGCCGCCAGCATTTGAAGCAGCAGGTCGCGGCGCTGAGCTTCTCCACCAACAACCTGTTCCGCCTGCCTGCGGGACCGGTCAGCCTCGCCTTTGGCGGCGAGTGGCGCAAGGAGGAGGTGACCGGCACCGTCGATGCGCTGTTCCGCCCGATCGTCTCCAACGGCGTCACCACCGGTACGTGGATCTACGGCAATTATCTGCCGACCACGGGCGACTATACGGTGAAGGAGGGCTTCGTCGAGACGATCATCCCGATCTTCAAGGGGATGGACTTCAACGGCGCCGCGCGGCTGACCGACTATTCGACCTCGGGCAGCGTGGTGACGTGGAAGGCGGGCCTGACCTGGCAGGTGATCGAGGACATCAAGTTCCGCGGCACGATCTCGCGCGACATCCGCGCGCCCAATTTGTCCGAGCTGTTCGCGCCCGGCACCGGCCGCACCAACACGGTCAACGTGCCCCAGCCGAACGGCACCGTCGCGGCGAACCAGTTCAACGAATCGACGGTGGGCAATCCCGATCTCGTGCCCGAAGAGGCGCTGACCTATGGCGCGGGCGTGGTGCTGACGCCGACGTTCCTGCCGGGCTTCGCCCTGTCGGTGGACTATTACAAGATCGACCTCACCGGCGCGATCGACTCGCTCGCCGCGCAGACGCTGGTCGACCAATGCTATCTGCAGGGCATCACGGCGGCCTGCTCGGCGATCTCGACCACCGGCGGGCGCGGCGTGACCACGCCGGGGCTCCCGGTCACCAGCATCGAGATCAAGCCGACCAACTTCGTCAGCGTGAAGACCAGCGGCATCGACCTCGAGGCGAGCTACCGGCGCGAGATCGGGCCGGGCAATTTCGCGCTGCGCGCGCTGGTCAGCCGCGCGTTCGAGCTCAAGACCGAGAACGGCGTCACGCTGGCGACCGATTCCGCGGGGCAGAACACCGGCGGCCTGCCCGACTGGACCTATCGCTTCTCCGCGGGCTACGACATGGACAGCGGCTTCTCGGTGCAGGGGATCGCGCGCGGCGTCTCGGGCGGCGTGTACAACAACAACTACATCGTGTGCACGACCGATTGTCCGGCATCGACCGCGGACCGGCGGACGGTGAACACCAACTCGATCCCGGGCGCCTTTTTCTTCGACCTCAACTTCAACTACCGGTTCGAGGTGAAGAACGCGAAGGCCGAGGTGTTCCTGGCGATCCGCAACATCACCGATCGCGATCCGGTGCTGGTCGGCAACGGCCCCACCGGCAACAACACGCCCGCCTATCCGCAGACCAACCGCGCGCTCTACGACGTGCTCGGTCGCGTGTTCCGCATGGGGTTCAGACTCGCAATCTGAACTTCCCCTCCACGGGAGGCGCACCCCTAGCGCCTCCCGTGGTTCTGTCCCTAGTCATTGCTTCAAGACCATCATTCGATCCGGGAGAAGGCCATGTCCAAACTCGTCATGAAGTCGCTCGTTGCCGCGTTGCTCGTCACCACGCCGATGTCGGGCGCGCACGCCAAGGCATCCGGCGCGCTCAAGAAGGAAGTCGCCGCGGGCGTCGACGCCCGCGCCAAGCTCGTCCAGGAGATGGTCGATTCGGTGTTCAGCTTCCAGGAGCCGGGGTTCCAGGAATTCCAGACGATGGAATATCTGACCGCGATCCTCGAGAAGAACGGGTTCACGATCGAGAAGGGGGTGGCCGGCATCCCCACCGCCTGGACCGCGACGTGGAGCAATGGCGAGGGGCCGGTCGTGGCGCTCGGCTCGGACGTGGACGGGCTGCTCGGCCTGTCGCAGATGCCCGGCCTTCCCCAGATCAAGCCGATCGTTCCCGGTGCGCCGGGCCATGGCGAGGGGCATAATTCGGGCATGCCGCTGATCATCGCCGCGGCGCTCGCCACCAAGGACACGATGACCAAGCACAACATCAAGGGCAAGCTGATGCTGTGGCCCGGCGTCGCCGAGGAACTGCTCGCGACCAAGGCCTATTATGTCCGCGCCGGGCTGTTCAAGGACGTCGACGTCTCGATCTTCACCCATGTCGCCTCGAGCTTCGGCACGGGCTGGGGGGATTCGGGCAACAACGGCATGGTCTCGGTCGAGTATAACTTCAAAGGCCGTACCAGCCATGCCGCGGGCGCGCCCTGGGCTGGCCTCAGCGCGCTCGACGGGGTCGAGGTGATGAACATCGCCTGGAACATGCGCCGCGAGCATCTCCCGCTCACCCAGCGCTCGCATTATGTGATCACCAATGGCGGCGGCCAGCCGAACATCGTGCCGGGCGAAGCGACCGTCTGGTATTATTTCCGCGAGCAGACCTTCGACAAGATCCGCAACCTGTTCGAGACCGGCAACGAGATTTCGGAGGCCGCGGCCAAGGCGACCGGCACCACCGTCACCCGTCGCATCCTGGGCTATGCCGCGCCCAACCATTCCAACCGCCCGCTGGCCGAGGCGGCGCAGGCCAATATCGAGCTGGTCGGCATGCCCAAATGGAGCGCGGACGACCAGGCCTTCACCAAGGCGGTGCAGGAGGGGCTGAAGTTCAAGGTCGAACCGCTCAAGGACAAGGTCGAGCCGTTGTCGACCCCGGCCAATCGCGACCGCTCGTTCGGCGGGGGATCGGACGATATCGGCGACATCATGTGGACCGTGCCGACGATCACGATCCGCTTCCCGTCGAACATTCCCAGCATGATCGGCCACAACGTCACCGCGGCGATCGCGATGGCGACGCCGGTCGCGCACAAGGGCGCGGTGGCGGGCGCCAAGGCGGTGGCGATGACCGTGCTCGACGCGATGACCACGCCCAAGCTGGTTGCCGACGCCAAGGCCTATTTCCGCGACGTCCAGACCAAGGACCAGAAATATGATCCGGTCCTGACCGCTGCCGATCAGCCGGCGATCCATCTCAACAAGGAACTGATGGAGCGCATCCGGCCCGAGCTCACCAAATATTATTACGACCCGGCCAAGTACCCGAGCTATCTCGACCAGCTCGGCGTCAAGTATCCGACGCTCGCTCCGGTCAAGGAGTAGCATTCCATAGCACCTTGCTCCCGGCCCACTCAGAAGGGCCGGGACGCTTGGTGAGCAGTATCAGAATGCGATCCGCATGCCCGCTCTCGCGCCGGCGCCGCGATAGTCGCCGCCATAGCGGATCGTCGCCTCGATGAAGCCCGATGCCCGCCGGCCCGCGACTTCGAAGCCGAGCTTGCCGGCGCCATAATCGGGGAAGCGGCCGTCCTTCGCGTCCACCGTCACGGTGCCGGTCGTGAAGGACAGCGCGGCCGTTTCGCCCAGCGCCTTCACATAGTCCGCCTCGGCGTAGAGCTTCATTGTGGCACGCCGCGCCGGATGAAGGCTGGCGATACGCAGGCCGGCTGTCCCGCGGCCGCCGTCCCAAGCGTCGAACCGGGTAAGGGCGGACAAGGCCAGCGGATCGATCGCGACACGCTGGTACGAGAGGCTGACGCGCGGTTCGGCATGGAAGCGCGCCGATCCCAGGCGCATTCCCGCCTCGATCCGGGCGCCGAAGGCGCTGCCGCTGGTTTCGGCCTTTCCGTCCAGCGAGGGCAGCGACAGATCAATCGCATAATGATCATATTTGGCGATCGCGCTGGCGTGGAAGCGTCCCGTGCGCAGCGCTGCATAGGCGCCGCCGTTCCACGCATCATATTGCGCGCGGTCGGCGCTGCCATCGAATGTCAGGCTCGAATTGCCATAGCCCGCGGTGACGCCGAGGGTGAGGGCGCCACCGCCCGCGCCGTAGCCGAACTGGGTCGAGAATGAGTCCTGCTGGTATCCGAGATCGACGGCCTGGCTGAAGCCGAAGCTGTCGAAGCGGCGTGTCTGATCCCGCCGGCTCACATTGCCGCCAGCCGCCATCCAGAAGCCGCCGCCTTGCCCGGAGGCAAGATGCGCGGCGATCGTCTCGTTCGAATCGAGCCACGCCGATCGTGCGCCTTCGCTGACCTTGAGCAGCCGGTATGCGGCGGCGGACGGCGCGGTCACGAGCCGGACGCTGCCCGCGCCGGCGTCGAAGGCGAGACCGGTGGCGAAGAAGCCGGGGCCGGACGGCGTGTCGAGCCGGAATGCGTCCGGCTGCGTACCCGCGCCCGCACTGACCAGCACGATGCCGGACTGGAATGCCGTAGGGGCGTCGAGCGGGTTGATCACGATCCGCGTCGATCCGGTCGCCGCGCCCGCGATCGTCAGCCGGTCGGCAGCCGGCGTCCCGCCGAAGCGCACGTCGAGCGCGGCGGCGCTGTCGCCGCTGCCCGCGAAGCTCCCTGAGATCGCCAGCGTGTCGCCAGCCGCGCCGCTGCGCAAGTCGATTACCCCGCTATTGGTGAAGCCGTTCAGGCCGGCGATCGATCGCGCCACCGGCGCTGGCGCGAGCGCGCGCAGGCCAATGCCCGCGTCCCCTGACGCCGTCAGCGAGAGGGTGCCGCGGTTCACCAGTATGTCGTCGCCGTCGCCGAAATCGAGATCGCCCGCCAGCACCAGGTCGCTGTCATTCTCCAGCCGGTCGTTGCCGGCGCCGAGCTGCACCGCGGTCAGCCGCATGACACCGGCATTGACGACGTGATCTCCGGCATCGGTGAGGAGGATCGACCCGTCGATGCCGCCGCCGTTCCAGATCGTCGCTGCGCCACCGCTGGCACGGATCGCGGCGCCAAGGCCGGCGGCGATGGCGCCGTGGTTGACAAGAGTCACGCCTTCCCCGGTCGACAGCGCGAACGCGTCATTCGCCCCCCAGATGCTGCCGTCCTGCGCCACCTCAATCTCCGCGGCGCCTGCCACGGTCAGGCGGATCGCGTCGGCGTTCGCCCCGGATGCCGCGACCGTTCCCAGATGAAGCATCGCATCGCCCCCGGCCGAGCCGAAAACGCCATGGGACTGCGCGCCCTGCGTCGCGAGATTCCCGGCGACGATCGCGAGGTCGCCCGAGGTCGACGCGCGAATCGCAGCCGCCTGGTCACCAGCGGTCGAGATCCGCCCGGCCGCTACGTCGATTCCGCCATCGGCCACGAGCCAGAGCCCCGTCGCGCGATTGCCGGTCGTGGTGACGCTGCCCAGATCGGCATCGATCTCGCCGGAGGTCGTGATCCAGAGGCCCGCGGACTGCGCGCCGCCGGTCTCGATCGAACCGATATTGGCCGCGACCCGCCCCTTGGAGCTGATATGGACGCCGTCCGAGAACAGGTCGCTTGTAGCGACCCGCTCCAGATCGACCAGAACGTCTGCGTCCGACCCGGTGAGGCTGGCTCCGTTGGAGAAGGCGCCCTCGGTCACGATCTCGCTCTGCCGGAGCCTGACCTCACCGGTCTCGGCCGTCATCGTCACCCCCGCGGCGCTCAAGCCTCGTGTATGGACGGAGCCAGCGCCGGTGAGCGACGCGGTTCCGGTGGCATGGACGAAGACCGCGGATCGCGTATCCGCAAAGGTATTGACGCTTCCGTCATTCTCCACGCTGGCGATGCCGGGAAAGGAACCGCCCCCGGCAAAGACGTGGACCGCGGAATCGCCGCCCATCGGCAGAACATAGTCGTTGATGGTGCCGCTGATGCCAACATACGCGTCGGCTCCGTCCACGACGATGGACGGGGCGAAGTCGCCGGCGATTTCCATGTCGTTCACCGACACGCTCGCCAGGCCCGCGGCCCTGACGAAGATGCCGCCGGCCATTTGGGTCTGGTAGAGCCCGGTGACCGCGATCGACGCGTTGCCTGTGCGGCTGTGTATCGTGGTCGAATTGATCGCATATCCCTCCACCATGACGTCGTTCACCGTCAGATCGATGTCGCCGATGAGCGTCGTGATGATGGCGAAGCCGGCGAGCGGTCCCTCGTCCGAGAGGAGGCTCGATACGTTATTGAGCCTGGCGACGAGGCTGCCGTTCCCGCCCGCGCTGAATCCGTACCCGAAATAGCCCGACGTGACGATGTTTCCGGTCATCTCCACGGTCGTTACGCTGTCGGACGAGAGATTCTCCACGGCGACCGCTGTGGACCTGGCGCCCGTCGCGATGACATCGCCCGCGATGGTCAGGTGCGCATCCTGCTGGGCCTGGACGGCGATGCCGAATCCATTCTCGCCGGTGCTCGCGATCGTGCCGGTGCTGTGCAGGGCGACATTGGCGCCCGAGGCATAGATGCCGACCGAGCCGGCGCCGTCGGCCTGCGCCGAGCCGACCGTGAGGTCGAGGTCGAGGTTCGCTGCGCTCGCATAGATGCCGATGGAGCCCGGACCATGAACCTCGGGCCGGCCGGCGCGGATCGTCGCCCGTCCGGTATCGTCGGTGACGAGGGCGACGCCATGGGAGTTTGCGCCAAAGCTGGTGAACGATCCCAGCGTGATGTCGTAATTGCCCGTTCCGCCGATGTTGCGGACGATATGGACGCCGCTGCTGAGGTCGCCGGCGGTGACGATCCGGTCCGCCGCGACCGTGGCGTCCAGCGCCTGTCCGCCCGCCAGGCTGACGCCGTAGCTGCGCGTGCCCGACGTCCACACCTCACCCAGCGATGCACGGATGGCCGCGTCATCGCCGCTGGTTGCCAGCAGCGCGCCGATGGCCTGATCGCCTCCGGTCAAGATCCAGTCCGCCTGGAGATCGATGTCACCCGCGGTTTGCACATGGATTCCGGTCGAGCCCGCCCCCCATGTCTCGAGCGCTTCGACACCGATACTCACGGCGCCGCCGCCCAGGCTCACCGCCTCGATTCCGATCGAAGCGTCGCCCGTCGTGCGCACCTCGCCGATGTCGATCGCGATGGCGTTGAGGGCCCTTGTCATGATCGCCGCGCTGTTCGCGCCATGCGTGACGAAGCTCCCGGCGCCGCCGATGGCAGCCGAATCGTCCGCCAGGATGACCAGGCCGGCATTGTTGTCGCCGCGCGCGGCGATGCGCCCGTTGTTGGTCACCAGCACATTGCCGCCGGTCCCCGCGGCGCCGGCGATGCCGACCGCGACGACCGCTCCGGCATAGCTCCCCTCGATCGCATCGCCGCGCGAGGTGGCGGTTCCGTTCACCGTCACCTCGACTGCGCTTCCCAGCGCGACGATCGCGGTCGCGCTATTCCCCGTGGCGACGGCGTCCTGGACCTCGGCCCGGGCCAAGCCATCGGGGGCGATGGTCATCACGGCGGTGCCGAACTCGCCATCGACGCGCGCGTTTCCGGTGACGACCGCCGATGCGTTCCCATAGGTGCTGAGCGCCGCTACCGCCGTGGAAAAGGCGCCGTTCGCACGCGCCTCGTCGAGCCTGACCCAGGCGTCGCCATAGGTGGAAGACGCCGACGCCCCCTGCGAGCTGGCTCCGGTTGCGATCACCCGCGCGAGGTCGATCGCCGCATCGCCCTGCGTGCTGGAGACGATGGCGCCGCTGGCGAGATCGCCATCGACCCGGATCTCGCCGCTGCCGGTGAGGCTGGCGCCGGCCTCGCCATGGATGTCCACGCCGTTCGAGCCATGGCCGAACGTGCGGATGCGGCCGTCCAGCACCACCGCCGCGTCGCCGGTCGTGCCGCGTAGCCAGACGCCGTGGGAAATGTCCCCCTCGGTCCGCACCGTGCCGCTGATCAAGGCCGAGACCGATTGGCCGCGGGCGGCGAGGCCGTCCGACCCGGTACCCAGCGTGCGCACATCGCCCGCTTCGATCCGCACGCTGCCCAGGGGGCTGCTACCGCCGATTGCCGTGCTGGCGTGCCCGTCGGTGCGGACCGTGCCCGAAGCGACGATCGACACGTCGCCGCCGTTCGCCGCCTGGGCATAAATCCCCCATGACTGATCGCCGCGGGTGCGCACCGCGCTCGCTTCGATCGAAATGTCGCTGCCCGCGGTGGAGCGGGCGAAGATGCCGTCGCTGCCTAGTCCATGGGTAACGATCCTCGGCGCCACGATGTCGATATGGCCGCCTTCGGTGAGGATCTGGATGCCCGCCTGCTGCAGCCCCCGCGTCCGCACGCTGCTGCCTTCGGCGGCGCGCAGGGTGACCGCGGCATCGCCATAGCCGGTCAGGTCCACCGCAGCCGGGATCGGCCGGGCCTCACCGGGGCGTACCGCGACATCGGCGTCGAGCGAGACCATCAGGCCGATCGGCCGTCCCTCGGCATCGACCGAGGTTTCATAGGCGATGCCGCGCCGATAGGGATTGCCGGCCCCGGTGCACTGCACCGAGCCGTCGTCCGCGACCGCGCCGCATGCTTCGACGGCCTGGGCCTGGGCACGTTCGGATGCCAGCATGCAGGCGAGCGCGGCCGCCATCGCAGTGGTCCCCGCAAGCTTGGGCGCACGATGGCGCCGCCCGAAACGGGCGTTCGTCGAATTCAGTCCGGTCACGTAATTCCCCCTGCGGCGGCTCGGCGGCGTCTCCGCGAGCCGGTCTCTCTGGCCGGGTTTCTATGGCGGAAATTTTCGTGTTCAACGAAACAAGTTGGTACGATCTCTTCCCAGCAGGACAGGCGATTCGACGGGTGACGTGCGTGTTTGACGGGCAGGGGGGACCGGGAACGGTTCCGGATTTCATTTCGACGGAAACCCTGCTGGCGCATCCCCGTTTCGACAGCGCGGCCTCGCTGCTGATCGATGGCCTGGCCCGGCTCCACGGCGATGCGCGCCGCCTGGTCCGCGACCTGTTCGAATATGATCGCGCGGTGACGTTCATGCTCGCGATCTGCATCGCGATGAACGAGCGCGACGAGGATCCCGCGACCTGGCTCAGCGTGGCGACGCTTGCCGGGGGGGCGGCGCAGATGGGCATCGGCCCCGCGCGCCGCGTGCGGCGCATGGTCGAGGAGATGCGCAGCGACGGTCATCTGCTCCACGAAGCGATGCCCGGCGACCGGCGCCGCCACCGGCTGCGCCCTTCCGAACTCATGCTCGCGATCGACCGCGAATGGGTGGCGGTGTTCCACGCGCCGCTGGCGCTGCTGATGCCCGAGGAACCGCGCTATCGCCCGGCGCTGGCGCGCGACCCGGAATATCACCGCGTCTATCGGAAGATGTCGCTGCAGACGCTCGAGGTCGCGCGCCGCACCATTTCCGAGCACCCGGCGGTTGATTCGTTCCTGCATCAGGCGGCCGGCGCGCGGGTGCTGACGACGCTGATGCAGGCGATGCGCGACAATCCGGACGGCTGGTCCCCGCCCGGCTTCTACTCGACCGCTGCCGAGCGCAGCGCGACGACGCGCGTCCATGTCCGCAACATGCTGCGCGCGGCGGCGCTGCTGGGCTATGTCGAGATCACCGAGGCGCCGGATGTCCGCGTGCGTGCGACGCGGCTGCTGCGCGACGACTTCGCGCGCTGGGTGGCCGCCTCGCTGTCGTCGACCGATCTGGTTGCGGCAATCAGCCGGAGCCGATGATCCGCCGGGACTATTCGCCCTGGATGTCGGTGCTGGTCGGAGTCGGCGGCCAGATGCCGCGCCGCCGCCCGTCGGCGCGGTAGAAGACCGTCGGGCTCATGATCACATCGAAATCGTTGACGCTGCGCACGGTCGTGATCCGCATGGTCATGAAGCCGGCCACCAGGGTGCCGTCGCCGGCCGCCATCGCGACCAGTCGCGTGAAGCGATGGTGCGGCACACGGTTCTCGGCGGAGGGCAGAGGGCTGATCCGGCCCGGACGGGGGTTTCCGGCGATGAATTCCCGGAGCCGGGTCAGCTGCGCCTCGGTCAGCCCGCGCGGCGCGGGCGCGGCGTCCGGTTCGGCCGGAGCGGTTTCGGCGGGTACCGGCGCGGGTTCCTCGGGGGCGGGGGCCTCCGGCACAGGTCCAGGCGCGGGGGCCTCGATGACCTCGCCCGGCTCGTCCGGCGTTGCGGCGCGGACCTCGGCGACGGCTTGCTCGAGCTGCGCGAAGATCTCGTCCTCGGTGGCGTCGAGCGCCGCGACCACCCGGTCGATCAGCGCGTCGGCCTGCTCGGCGGTCAGGTCCTCGGGCACGGTGGCGAGGAAGCGCTCGATCATCGCGTCGGTCAGCGGCAGGCCGTCATGATGCGCGGTCATCTCGCGGAACAGCCGCTCGCGCTCGGGCGTGGCGGCGAGCCGGTCGCGATACTCCTGCGGGATCGGCAGCGGCTCCGCGGGCGTTTCGGGTGCCGGCTCCGGCACCGGCTCGGAGACGCCGCCCTCGGCCTCGCTGCTCGCCGGATCCGGCTCGGCCTCCGGCGCGCGCGACACGCCTTCGCGGGCATCCTGCAGGCCCTGGTCGATGATCGGCCCGATCGGTTCGCCGCGACGGCGCGCCTCGATCGCACGGCGCAAGCTTTCGACGGTGGGCTGGGTCGCGGGGTCGCTGTTGGTCGCGGCCTCCATGCCTTCGGCCAGGATGCGCAGGTCCTCGTCGGAGAACGCGTCGGGATTCTCCGCGATGATCTCCATCGTCCGCTGCGCGATCGCGCGCTGCGCCTCGGTCAGGTCGCCGGAGCGCGCGGCGTTCTCGAGCGCGTCCCTGAGCGCCGGATCGGCTTCGATCCGCGCGCGCATCTCGTCGTCGATCGGGATGCCGTCCTGCTCCATCGCGTCGAACAGCGATTCGAGGGGTGAATCCCCGGGGCCGACACCGGCCTCGGCACGGTCGGAATAGAAGATCACCAGCGCCGCGAGCGCGGCCGCCTCGAGCGGTGCGAGGAATCGGCGCGCGGCCGCCCCGCCAAGCCGGCGTATCGCCCACAAGGCCGCGGCTGCAGCCGTTGCGGCCAGCGCGACCCGCGCCGCTTCCTGCATGCCCTCGTCGCCGGCCTCGACATTGTCGTTGGCCGGCTCGCCATCCCAGCCCGGCAGCCAGATCGGCCCGTCGGGAACGGAGACCGGTCCCTCCGGCACTTCGACCGGGCCCTCGGGCACCGAAACCGGGCCTTCTGGCACCTCGACCGGACCCTCAGGTACCGAGACGGGGCCTTCGGGCACCGTGACGGGCGGCGCCGGGACGACGACGGGCGGGTTCACGGGGATCGGCGTGTCGGGCACGCCGACCGGCGGCCGGTGGCCTTCGGGCACGCCCGGGGCATCGGGGACGCCGACTGGCGGCGCGATCGGCACGTCATAGGGCTCGCGAACCCGGTCGCGCACCCGTTCACGCTCACGCTCGCGGCGTTCGCGCCGGCCGCAACGGCAAGCCGGGTTGCGCTGCGCCTCTGCCCATGAGGGGCTG
Source organism: Sphingomonas sp. BT-65 (assembly GCF_026107375.2). Taxonomy (NCBI): domain Bacteria; kingdom Pseudomonadati; phylum Pseudomonadota; class Alphaproteobacteria; order Sphingomonadales; family Sphingomonadaceae; genus Sphingomonas; species Sphingomonas sp. BT-65. The sequence continues at coordinate 932,071 of NZ_JAPCIA010000001.1, read as the reverse complement.
CAATAATATTGATAGATGCCGGGCTCGATCTGGCAGACATGGATCATCTGCGGCGGGCAGCCAGGCGGACGCGTCGGCTCGGCAAGCGGGAAGGGGGCAGGCGGAGGCGCTTCGAGCAGCCGCACGTCATCGAACAAGCCGCCTTCGCGCAGTTCGCGGCCATAGTCGTCCAGCTTGTGGCGCGCCTCCTCGATCTGGACGCCGGCATCGTCGAACGGCTTGATCTCGGCGATCTCGATCGTGCGCAGGCCATGCCAGTCGCTGATCCGCGACAGATCGACCTCGGGGTTGAACGGGGGCGTATCCCCTTCCGGAACGGTCGGGACGACCAGCTCCATGCCCGGCCCCGAGGGCACCAGCGTGGGATCGGCAAAGAAGAACTGATACTGGATCAGCTGATGGACGATCGCGCCGATCGCGCCGAAATTGCCGCCCATGCAGATCCCGCATCCGGCCGCGCCACCGCGGCGCATTTCCGGAGGAGGGCACTGGCGATAGATCGTGTCGGCGGTCTGGCGGCGGATCGTCATCGCGCCGGGCGTATCGGCATGCCCGCCCAGCAGCGGCGCGCCGCCGCTGTGCTGGAGGGTGTGGGCCAGCTCGTGCGCCAGCAGGCGCCGGCCCTCCGACGTGCCCGGCCGGTAGTGGCCGGGCGCGAAGGCGATGTTCTGGCCGTGCGTGTAGGCGAGTGCGTTGATCCCCCGGGCCGCCTGCGCGGCGCGCGCGTCCGTATGGATCCGCACGCCCGACAGGTCGTGTCCGAAGCGCGGCTCGAAAAAGGCGCGTTCGGCGGACGCGAGCGGCGCGCCGCCGTTGGCGACCGCGGCCGCTGCGCTGTGCGCCGAGCGCTGGGCTACGCCGCCGCCGTCCGCTGCCTTGCGGGCGATCGGTGTTTCGTCGTCATCCGCTTCGCAACTCGCGCAGCAGGCGCGGGCGAGCGCGGCGCCATTTGTGGCCGAGACCGGCAGCGGCCCGGGCGCGGGCGCGGTCATGCGCATGACCCGATCGGCCAGGGCATCGGCCTCGCGCTCGTCCGCGTCGCCTGGCGTGCTGACGGCGAGCTTGGGATGAACCCCCTGTCCGGTGAGGAACGCCAGCCAGCGATCGGCCGGGGGCCGGTCGCGGACCGGCTGCGCCTGCGTCTCGGCTGGCGCGGGTGCGGGCACGGCCGGCCCCACGCCGGGCCGGAACACGGATCGACCGGGGAAGGCGCGCATCACAAGGCTCCTTCGCGATTGCGTGGATCACGCATCGGCTTGCCGCCACGCGACCGGGAGCGGATCGCTCGACCAGGCACCACAGGCGAATTCCATCACCGCTGAACTGCGGGGCACGGTCGCGCCGAAATGATCGAAACGCAAGCGCAGGACCGCGGCGGCGCCGGCGTCGACAAGCGCGCGGCCGTCCCATAGGCCCGGCTCGGCGAAGACGTGGTCCGCGCGATCGATCCGCAGCCGGCTTTCGAATACGAGATCGGGCAGGGAAAGCGGATCCGGTCCGTAATTGACGATCGCGACGATGAAGTGCGGGTCGTCGGGCACAGGGACCAGCAGGGGAAGCCAGAGCACGATGAGCGATCGTTCCGGCTCGACGGGCTGCGCCGTCACGCGCAGTCCATCGAGGGTCCAGCAGGTCAGCCCACGCGGCGGCCGCGGTTCGACGAGCGCCAGGCTGCCCGGCGGGTCGATCGACGTGCCGCGCGTCAGATCGAACGCATCGTCCAATCCTTCGCCTGGGGCTCCGTCCGGCGTGGAAAGGCGTGACTCTCCGATTATCAGCGGTCCGGGACCCGCCCATTTGAGCCAGGCCTGGGGTCCGACGGCGCGCCCGCCGAGCGGAGGGAGCAGTGCGAGCAGCAGTCCGCCCGAAACGACGACCGCGGGCTGGCCGTCCGACGTCATGCCAGCGCGGGGCCTTCGCCCCCCTCCTCGTCGTCGGTCTGGGCGAATTGCTGATCGGGGCAATTGGTGTCGCGCTTGGCTTCGCGATCGCATTCGAGCAACCGCTCGCGCACGTCGTCGAGGCACTGATAATATCGGATGCCGGATCCCACGCCGCCCCATCCGCCCAGCGGCGGGATCACCGCTTCGAGCGTGCAGGCGATCGCACCCTCGCGCGCCTCCTCGATGCATGCATCGACCCGCCGCGACAGTTCGGCGCGATCGCATTCGGGCTCGGGTTCGGCCTGCGGTTCGGGCTCCGGCTCGGGTTCGGGTATCGGCTCGGGCTCAGGTTCGGGTTCCGGTTCTGGCGGCGGATCGGGCGGCCGCGGCGGCGACGCGCAGTTGATGCCGTGAAAGCTATGCTCGATGTCGCCGCTGCCGGCGCTCGACGACAGTCCGAGGGCGCTGACGGCCGCGCCCTTCTTCTTGACCGTGAGCTGCCAACAGCGGGGGTTGCGCGTGTCGCGCTCGACGATCCGTTCGATGGTGTAGCCCGATGCGGGCGAGGCGACCCATCCCGATCCGGAGCGCGCGTCGTAGATGCGGAACAGCTGCTTGATCCGTGCGTAGCCGGGGCGCCTGATCCAGCGATAGGGCGTGCCGTGCTGGTCGAAGGTCGGGCCGAAGTCGCTCGGCTCGGCATCGGCCGGGTTGTTGACGCCGCCGGTGCCCATGCCCCGCAACCCGCCGCGCTCGACATCGACGGCAACGGCCTCGACATAATAGCATTCGTCGAGATCGCGCTGGCTGCCGCTGTCCGATCCCCAGTTCATCTTCGCGTAGAACGCGCAGCCATATTGGGTGGTGTCGGTCGAATCGAGCTCCGCCGTCCAGTTCTGCGAGATCGAGGACACAGCGAAGCTGTTGCTCCATCCGACCAGGCTCGATTGCCACTCGGCGCCGAGCTGCAGCTGGGGCCCGATCCCGGCTTCGGTCATCTGCGAGCCGAGGATAGACAGTATCGTGGTGCCGGTGATGCTGGCGGTCGCGGCGCCGTCGATCGTGGCGTCGCCTGCGGCGGTGTTGGGCGCACTGACCGAAATCGTGATCGGCTGCGTGACCGGCGGCGGGTTCTCGACCACCGCCGTCACCAGCACCGGATCGCGCAGGCCGATCCGGTCGGGCATCCCCGCTGGCGAGTTGTCGGCCGCGACATCCGGAACGAAGTGGACGCGCGGCCCGCCTTCCTCCTCAGGCCGCGGGCGCTCCGGACGGTCGGGGGGCTCCGGCGGACCGCCCGGGGGGTCCGGGACGACCGGGATCGCGCAGAGCTCAGGCAAGGCCAGGCAGACCGCGCCGATGCACAGCTCGGGCGCGATGATGCAGATCAGCGGCGCAAGGAGCGGCAGGCCCGGCAGGATCGGCAAGCCGCACAGGATCGGATGCTCCTCGCAGAAGGAAGGATCGTCGGGGCGCGGCCGTTCCGGTTCGTCCGGCGGATCGGGGTCTGGATCGGGGTCCGGGTCGGGATCGGGGGTGGGATCAGGCTCCGGATCAGGGTCGGGATCGGGGTCCGGCGTCGGATCCGGGATCGGCGGCGGCGGCAGCGTCAGGCGCAAGTCGACCCGGCGGTTTCGCGAGCGCCCGTCGACGGTCGCGTTGTCGGCGGCGGGGTTGGCTTCGCCGACCGCGGTAACCCGCACCCGGCCGGTCATCGGAGTCAGCAGCGCCGACACGGCCTGTGCCCGGCGCCGCGAGAGATCGAGATTATGCTCTTCGGGCCCGGTTTCGTCGGTGAAGCCGATCGCGCGCAGCATCAGCGTGCGGGCGCCGTGCGTCTGGATCAGGTGGCCGAGCTCCTGCAGCACGGCGCGGTGCTCGGGCTTGAGTGTCGCCACGTCGATTCCGAAGTTCCACAGGCTCAGCGTCATCGGCCGCGCCTGCCCGGAGATCATCCCCGGGCTGGTCCGCGACTGGGCGATTTCCTGCGTGCGGGTCAGCGGCGCTTCCTCGTCCGGATCGCGCCGGAGCAGGCCGGCATTCCCCTCGAGCACGACATGCGCGAGCTCATGGGCGAGCAGCCGGTTGCCGCGGGTGGTCCCGGGCGCGTAACGGCCCTTGGCGAAGACCAGGTCGCTGCCCACGGCATAGGCATGCGCCCCGACCTCGGCCGCGGACCGCGCGGCGACCTGGTCGGTATGGACCCGGACATGATCGAGCGCGGCGCCGAAGCGCGGCTCGAAATAGGCTCGCGTCGATGGCGAAAGCGGCGCACCGCGGCGCGCGAGGGTTCGGTGCACGCTGGGCGGCGCCGCCGCGCCGGCGCGCGATGCGCCGCCCGGCCGGGCGAGGGGCATGCGGCGGACCGTGCGCGTCCGGCCGGCGGCGCAGGTGGGGCAGGTCTCGTCCTCCGGCCGGCCCGCGGCGAGCTTGGCGGCGCATTCGGGGCAGCTCGCGCCCGCCAAGCCGCTCGATTGCTGGACCTTGAGCACCGCTTCGGCGAGGCGATCCGCCGCGCGTTCCTCCGGCGTGTCCGCGCCGCCGACCGCCAGTGCGGGGCGGACGCCCTGTCCGCCCAGAAATGCGAGCCATTGCTGGGTCTGGGTCCGGCTGCGCCGGCGCTCGGGCTCGATCTCGGATGTGGCGGTCTGCGCCTGCGCGGGCGAGGCGGATTGCTGCGCCGGGCCGGCCCGCGCCTGGACGGCGGCCGCCGGCGCGCCCATCAGCGCCCCCGCCCGAGTTCGCGCGCGCCGAGCGGCTTTTCGAGCTTGCGATATTCGCGCGCGGCGGCTGCGGCGCAATGGGCCATGGTCAGCGGGCCGCCCGAACGCGCCGCGAGGAAGGCGGCGGCGAGCGCGACGTTGCGGATCGCCCCGCCGGTCAGATCATACTGGGCGAGCCGCGCATAATCGATCCCCTCGCGCGGCAGCTCGGCCGGAAAGGCGCGCTCCCAGATGCGGCCGCGCTGCTCGGCATTGGGGTAGGCGAACTGGACGATGAAGCGCAGCCGGCGGAGAAAGGCCTTGTCGAGCGCATCCTTGAGGTTGGTGGTGAGGATCGAGAGACCGGCATAGGTCTCCATCCGCTGCAACAGGTAGCTGACCTCAATGTTCGCGTAGCGGTCATGGCTGTCCTGCACCTCGCTGCGCTTGCCGAACAGTGCATCGGCCTCGTCGAACAGCAGGATCGCGCCGCCGCCCTCGGCTGCGGCGAAAATGCGCGAGAGGTTCTTTTCGGTCTCGCCGATATATTTGCTCACCACCTGGCTGAGGTCGATCCGGTAGAGATCGCGCTCCAGCGCGTTGGCGAGGACTTCGGCGGCGAGCGTCTTGCCCGTGCCGGAGGGGCCCGCAAACAGCGCCGCGACCCCCGTGCCGCGGCTGAGACGGGTGTCGAAGCCCCAGTCCTCGAACACCCGGCCGGCAAAGGTCACGTGATCGACGATGTCGCGCAGCAGCTCGTGCTGGGCATCGGGCAGCACGAGGTCTTCCCAGCCGACCGGTGAGACGATGCGCTCGGCGAGGCCCTCGAGCCGGTCGCGCGCCTGCATCCGGCATGCCTGCCACAACGCGGCGCGATCGGCGCTGGCGCCGGCCAGCCGGGCCGCAGCGGTGCGGCTAGCGCCGTCGAGCAGAAAGGTGCGCGCCAGCAAGCCGATCTCGGACGGAGCAAGCTGCGGTGCGAGTTCACGCCAATGCTCTCGCCGTTCAGCCAGTGTCGGGGGCGGGACATCCAGCCGCAGCGCGGGCCGTCCGGATACCGCCAGCGGAGCCGGGGCGGCAATCATCACCGGGGCTTCCACCAGCGCAGCGAACTGCGCGGCCGCGCCGCCCGCATCGGCGGAAGCGCCGCTTGCGTCGAGCAGCAGCATTGCCTCGGCCAGCGCGAGGTCACGGCTGCAGGCGCGCGCCAGTTCGATCAGCTCGGTCCGCGCCGTGGGCAACGCCGCGGCGGTCAGTGCGAGCACCGGAAGTCCAAGCCGCCCGCCTGTCGCGGCCGCCAGCGCGCGCAGGGTTCCGCCATCCTCGCCGCACAGCTGCACCGCGGTGCCGCCGCGCGGATCGTCGAGATCGAGCAGCGCGGCGACCTGTTCGACGCAGGCCCGTTGGCTCGGCGCAAGCCAGCCGTCGGCGGGCAGCGGCGCCAGATATTCGGATGCGATCTCGGCGCCGGCCAGATGGAACAGCACATGCTCGTCGATTTGAAAGCGAGTCACGCTCGCCGCTTCGGCCGGGCCGGCCGGCACGATCAGCCGCCACAGGCGCAGCGGTGCATCGGGGCGCAGCGCGGCGAGGCGCGCTTCGGGCAGCAGCCGCCCGGCGAGGGCGAAGGAGATCGCGCCGCTGCGCTCCTGCCCCTGCAGCGCCGCGCAGGTCGCGGCGAGCGCCGGGTCGACCGAGGCTGCCGCAAGCGTCAGGAGCAATGCGGTCTCGAAACGGTCCAGCTCGAACACGCGCGCCACCCGGTCCAGCGCCGACCATGGTGCCGATCCGGCTTCGCCGAGCAGCCGGTCCAGATCGACCGGGGTGATTGCCGGTTGCGGTTCGAAAGCGATGTGCGCGCGCAGCAGGTCGGCGGCGCGGGCGATCCGGTCACCGTCGGCGAGCGGCCGGTCGATCGCCTTGGGCAGCGTGATGGTGCCGAAATTGTGCATCGCTCAGCGCGGCTTGGCGGATTTGGATCGCGTCGCCTTGGCGGCGGATTTGGACCGCGTCGCCTTGGCGGCGGGCTTGGCCGGCTTTGCGGACTTCGGCGACGCCACGTCGCTTCCGCCCTTGGACACCATGCCGGGTTGCTCCTTCGCGCGCTTGCGGGCGGCCGTCAGCGCTTCGTTCTCATTCGCGAGCGCCGCGTCGATCCGGGCGAGCGTGGCGGCCTTGTGCCGGTCGAGCCGCGCGATGCGCAGTTCGATCCGTTCGATCTGGGCCGCGGCGGTCGCCTTGCCGAGCTGATCGGCAAGCTCGCGCGTGGGCCGGGCGGACATGCGCTTTTCGAGCGCGTCGATCGCCTTCATGCGGGTGGCGACGAGGTCGGCGAATTTCATCACTGTCTCCTATGCGCAGCGCCGGGTCACAACCGGCGGTTGAATTGGGGTTCGGGGGCCGGGAAGTTGGGGTCGTTGACGATGTCGCCGGCGGTGATGTTGCCGATCACGGTGCCGGCCATCCCGTTGAGATCGATCGACGGCGCGCTGCGCGGCATGCCCTTGACCTGGTTGCCCATCACCACGCCGGCGCTGCCCACGAGCACCACCGTCGCGCGCGCGGGATCGCGCGTGCCCCAATGGTTGCAATAGTTGCCGGTGAAGAACACCCGCTCGAACCGCAGGTGGAAGCTGTCGCTTGCCTGGATCTGGGAGAGCTGGACGAGCGCGGAGAAGCCCTTGCCGTAGAACTTGTTGTTGACGATCGTGCAGGGGTAGCCGACCGTCAGTTCGTTCTGCCCCGTCGAGAACTCGAACAGTCCGAGCAGCCCCAGCGCCCGGTCCTCGAGCCCGTTGGGGCGGGCCTCGGCCAGCGTGGTGGTGACCAGGTTCTCGCTGACGAGCGCCTCGAGCACGAGCGCGCCGAGGATCCCGAAAACCGCGGCGTTGTTGGCCTTGCCGTCCGGGCCGAGGCCGGTGTCGACCACCTCGTTTCCGCAGACCGCCAGCTCGCCGAGCACATAGAGCGCGCCGATCCCGCCGGCGAATGCTCCGTCATATCCGCAGTTGCGCAGGCGATTGCCGGTCACCGCGGTGCGCCCGCTCGCCTGGAGCAGCGCGATGCCGAAGCTGCGCGACTGGTCGATGACGTTGCCCTCGATCGTCGCGGCGAAATCCTGCGTCAGCGCGATTGCGAGCCCGCCCGGCGCGAAACCGTTGTCCGCCACGAGCGTGTAGCGGCCGTCGCTTCCGAACAGCCCGATCGCCGCCCGGTCGAACGCGTTGTCGCGCACCGTGGCGGATACGGTGTCGTTCAGCGCCAGCGCCATCAGGAACGGCTCCTCGCCTGCATGAAGCCGGTTGTCGGTGACGGTCACCGCGCTGGCATGGCCGATCACGATACCGATCGTGGTGCCGCGCACCGAATTGTGCGCCACCGTGACGCCGTCGGTCAGGTGCGAGGCGTCGTCGTCGGTCGCGCCAACCACGATCCCGCCCGATGCGCCGCCCTGCTCGTCGGGGTCGATCTCGACTTGGTTCTCGACCACCACCAGGTCGTTGCCCGAGACGACGATGCCCAGGCTCACTCGCCCTTCCAGGCTCACGTGGTTGCCGCGCACCGTGCATTCGTCGGCAGCGCTGTCGATCCCGCGCAGCGGCTGGTCGGTACCCTGCTGCTCGGCGGCGCTGAGGCGGATCCGGTTGTCGGCGATCAGCGATCCGGTAGCGAGCGAATGCCGCGTCTCGGACGCCGGATCGTCGTTGATCACGATCCCGCTCAGCACGCCGGCGATGGTGTTGCCCGTGATGCTGAGCTGTGCGGTGGACTTAAATGCGCCCACCCCGATCAGGCCGGCCAGCTGCTCGCCGCGCAGGTCGAACATATTGTCGGCGATGGTCAGCAGCCCGTTCTCGCCGATCGTGAGGACGCCGTTGGCGAGCGCGGTGAAGTCGCAGTCGCGAATGGACACGTCCTCGGAACCGCTGACCGCCACGCCGGTGGAGGTCGTGCCCCTGAGCGCCGAGAAGGCGCAGCGGGCGACGTTCACGCTATCGCAGTCGGTGATCTCCAGCAGCGCGTCGCCGTCGCCGCCGCTGTCGTGGCGGAAGTCGATCATGTCGATGTCGATGTTGCGCGCGTCGTCCACCCGCAGCACCGTTCCGCCACCCATCCGGCGGACGATCGCCCCGCGACTCTCGCCGACCAGATGGACATTCGAGGTGGTGAGCGACAGCGCGCCGTCGAGCTGGTGCTCGCCCGCGACCAGGCAGACGCAGCCGCCGGTCGCGACCGGGAGGCTGTCGATCGCCGCCTGGATCGAATCGCCGACCTCGACCGTCACCGTGCAGCAGCAGTCGCAATCGCCGTCGAGCGGATCGCGGCAATCCTCGACCACCTCGGTGAAGACCCCGCCCGCGGCCTCGACCATCGCCAGCCGGCAATAATGATGGTGATAGTCCTGCGGCGGCGCGGCCGAGAGCTCCTCGACCGAGCTGTCGGCATAACGCGCGACGAAGCTCCAATTGTCGTTGACATGCGCGTCGCCGATCCCGGCGGCGAGCGTGAACGCCGCCTCGACCCCGTCCTCGAGCGAGACGAAGGTGCCGTCGGTCGGCACCGGGATCAGCCCGGTCGCGCCGGGCGCGTCGAGGTCGGCGAGCACCGTCCCGTTCTCGTCGCGGATCTCGCCGGCCTGGTCCCAGCGGCGCAGGACGGGATGCACCGTCTGGTCGGCATCGGGTCCAGGGCCGACCAGCAGCAGTGCGCCGGCGGGCAGCGGATCCTCGAGCGTGATCGTGTTCGACGGGTCGTCGACGCTGAGCACGCGCGCCATGGTTCCCGCCTCTCCGGCGAGCAGGCGGGCCTCGTCGGTGATCTCGACCCAGTCGCCGGGGTTGAAGCGCAGGAAATCGTCCTTCGCGACCTGCGCCACCTCGAGCACGTCGCCCTGCGGCTGGGCGAGGATCGCCGTGGCGACGCTGCCATTGGTGCGCGAGAATTTGACCAGCGGCGCGCCGGCCGCGTCGAAACCGTGGATCGCGACCAGATAGGTGCGGTTGTCGATCCCGCGATACAGCGCGCCGGGCGGCAGCAGGCACGGATCGGTGACCGCATTGGCCGGGTTGGCTCGCGTGGTCAGCCGCGCGCGCGACGGGCTGATGAAGACATCCCAGCCGGTTGGATCGGTGCTGCAGCTCGTGTCCGGGTCGACCGGGCCGAAGGTGCGCACCTGCCACACCGTCTGGCGCCGCGCGAAGGTGTCGGTGGCGATCGCCGGGTCGAGGATCGACAGGTCCTCGAGGAAGGTGACGTCGCGCTGCCAGACGTCGACATAGGCGATGTGCAGCCCATCGGCGGGCGCTGCGGCGCCGCCGGTGCCATAGGGCTGGTCGGCGAACGCGACCGGATCGGAACCACGCTCCTCGGACAGCACGGTATCGAACAGCGGATTCCCGGCGCCGAAATTGTCGGCCAGGTGCCCGTCGACATAATAGCGGCCCGGCGCGATCGTCAGCCCGCCGCCGGCGATCCCGATCTCGAAACTGCCGGGCAATATCTCCGGATAGCCGCAGCGGCCGGCAAGATCGGTCATCAACGCCCGGACCCGGCGGTCGCGCTGCGCCTGATTCTCGTTCCTGGGCGCATCGGTGGCGACGCGGCCCTGCATCTCCGTCGTCCACGCGGTATGGCGCCGGGGATCGAAGGTCTTGCGGCTGATGTCGACGGTCATCTTCCCATCCTTCCCGTCGGCGGCGCCGGGCGCCGCTCAGGTTGCATAGACATGGCTTGCCTCCAGCCCGCTGGGCAGGAACTCCTCGGTCCGCACCGCGAGGTTGCTTTCGCGGTGCGGCTGGTGAACGTGGCTCCACAGGCCCATCTCGCTCTCGTCGTCGGCGCCGGTGCGGATCGCGAGGGGGGTGGCGGTGAGCAGCTGCAGATAGCCCGGGCGGCCGTAGCGGCGGGCGGTGTAGGCCGGCTTGAGCGGAGTGACGATGCGGCGCTCGATCGTCGCGATGGCGAGCGGGGAGAGCGCGGGATTGGCTTCCTTGGCGGCGCGCAGCGCCTCGCCCAGCGCCAGGCTCGGCTGGCAGCGATAGCGGCGCGGCACGCGTGAGCCCGAAGGAATCCAGCTGAACCGCGCACAGCCCTGCTGGGTATCCTCGGCATGGATCGCGAGCGGCCACGTGTCCCCCGCCGGGTCGAGCGCAGCGTCGAGGATCGAGTTCGAAATCAATGTGAAGACCCGGGCGTGAACCTTTCCGATCACGGTCGAATCCTCGATCGTCACCAGCCCAGCGGCGGCGATCCCGTCGAGCGCCGCAAAGGCGATATGGTGGCGCTCGGTGGCGTCGACGGCGCTGTCGCGGATCACGATCACGGTCGACGGGTGTGCGCGGATGCCGCCCAGAACCGAGCGCTCGATCTCGACCAGCACGCCCGGCGCCTCGATCACCAGCGACGGCGCCTGCGGCTGCTGCGCCGTGCCATCGGGGTCGGCGGTGATCCCCGGGAGCAATGTCATGTGGCGCAGCGTCAGGCGGCGCAGCGCATTGGTGCCGTTGTCCGGCACCACCAGCGCCCCGCCGGCGATCAGCAGGCCGTTGAGCGTCACTTCGCTTTCGGCGGCGCCGGTGATCGTGCAATCGGCGGTCAGACCGAGCACCGGGCGCTCGCCATTGGCGGCGCGCAGCTCGATCCGTTCGTCAGCGGCAGCGTCGATCGTGAAGGCGCCGTCGAAACGCTCGCTGTCGCGCAGCTCGACCACACCGCCGGTCTGGACCGAATCGATCGCGGCCTGGAGGTTGTCGCCGAGATTGACCGGCACGAGCGGCGCGAGCGCTTCGGCGAAGCCCGCCGCGCGCTCATAGGCGCCGCCGCCGACATCGCCCGGGAAGGCGTCGTGGAACAGCACCTCGACGCGGTTCGGCGCGGCTTGCGAGGCGGGGGTGGCGATCCGGCCGAGCACCGGATCGAAGGCGACCAAAATATCGGGCATATGCGCCCATCCGGCGCCCTGGTCCGACAGGTTGCAGATGCACAAAGCCGCCGGATCCACCTCGATCCCGTCGATCCAGATGCGGAAGGCGCGGGGGTGATAGCCGGCGAGATCCTCATGCAGCCGGCGGCGCGACAAGGGGATCGGCAGATGCTGCGGCCCCGCCAGCGAACGCCGGTCGGCCTCGGTCAGCGGCAGGTTGAAGCACTGCGTGTCGAGGCCCAGCGGGTGGCAGGCATAGCGCCGCGTCCCCATCCGCAGCGCCAGATGCCGCGGCCAGGGGCCGGGGCGCAGCCGCCATAGGTAGAGCCCGATATTGGCGATGTTGTGCAGCCCTTCGCCGCGGACGATGCGGCCGGCGTCGACGCTGTAATGCGCGCTGTCGAAGGCGGTGCCGAGGTCCTCGAGCCGCTGGGCGTTGCGCAGGTCGAGCGCGCCGTGAACCTGCGCACGCTCGTGGTTGAGATATTGCGGATGGGAGAGCAGCTGGAAGAACTCGACCACGCGCGCCGGCCATCCGGTGGCGCCGCGCGCGACCTCCTCGAGCGTCGCGGCGGTGCCCTTCGAGCGGACCAGCGCGATCCACTGCGCCGCCAGCGCGCGCTGGCTGACCGGGCCGATCTCGTGCACCGGCCGATAGCCGAGCAGCGCGGCGAGATAGGGCACCAGCCACGGTTCGCAGGTCTCGAGGAACTGGTTGTCGTAGAGCCGCTGGGCTTCGTCCCACAGCGCGTCGCCCTGCTCGCCGAGCACGGCAAGATAGGCGCGCAGCGGATAGCCCTGCTCGGCGTCGCGCAGCCGGTAGACCTCGGGCAGCGTGTCGTAGAGCCAGTCGCCCATCGGCAGGTTCGCGTTCATGCCGCCACCTCCAGCCAGTCGAGTGGTCCAGGATGGAGCAGCAGCAGCTCGGCCCCGAGCGTGTCGGTCGCGCTCGCTGCCGGGAGCATTGCCTGCCGCAGCGGGACGGCGCCGGTGTAGAGCCGGTCGAGCATCACCGCGACCACCCCGGGCACGCCCTGGAGCACCGTGACGACCTGCGAATCATAGACGGTCTGCGCGAACTCGCGTGCGTCGAACCCGAACGCCGTGCGCAGCGCCTTTTCGGCGGCGGCGAGCACATCGGCGGCGACATGGTCGGGATGCGGGACCAGCTTGGCGGCGAGGCGGAAGTAGGTGAGCCGGAAATCGCGCAGCGCGAAGCGCGCGAAGGGGATGCCGCTGCCCGCCAGCGCCTTGCGCAGCTTCTGGTGGAGCTCGCCGCTCGCCGGCACCGGGGCGCCGAGCTCGCCGGCTACGGTCAGCGCGACGCCGGGGGCGGGGAGGCCCGGGACCTTGACCCGCTCGGCGCGCGCCTTGGCGATCCCGCTATAGGTCAGCGCGAAATCGGCGAAGTCGCTGAGCGACACCACCCGGTCCATCGTGCGGCAGTAGAGCGGCAGCTCGCCACGCAGCGCGTCCACCCCGACCGGATCCGCGCCGCCTTCGCTGGGCAGCGGGTTGCGCACCCCCTCGAGCCCGAGCGGGCGTGACAAGAGCGTGTCGAGCTGCCCCGCCTTGACCCGCCCGCCCAGACCCAGCCCGACGCGATAGTCGAGCGTGATATTATCCTGCCCGGCCGGGGGCAGCGCGCCCTGCAGCCCGTCGCCGAAGCCGATCCGCGGCTTGCCCGTCTCGTCGAGCGCGAGCGTGTAGATGCGGTCGGCGGGACCGGCGTCGAGCAGGTCGGGCGCCTCGTGCCAGGCGATCCCGTTGATCCGCAGTGTCAGCTCGGGCCGGCCGCCCCCCGGGACTTCGGCGCTGACGAAGGTCAGCGGCCCCTGTTTCGCGGCGAATGCGGGATAGGCGGCGCGGCTGCCGCCGCTGCCGAGTATCTCGAAGCGCGTCTCGCCATGCGTCGCCGGCGCGACATTGGCGTTGATGCGCAGCGCGCGGCGGTCGAAATCCTGCGTCAGGCCCGTGGCGAGGGTGATCGTCGTCCGTGCCCCGGGGGTCATCTGGTGCTCGACTTCGGCGATCGTCGCATGTTCGGCGGCCGGTGCGTCGACTCCGTCGGCGAGCAACCCGGTGAGCGCGAGCAGCTGTCCCGGCTGCAGCCCCGGGCGGAAGCCGTCGAGCGCGATGGTGTCGGTACCGGCGGGCAGCTTGGCGAACAGCGGCGCCGGCGGAAGGTCCAGCCATTCGCTGATTACCCAGGCGGTGGCGCCGCGGATGCTGAAGTCGCCGAAGCCGGCGTCGTCGTGCAGCTTGATCCGCGTGCACTTGCCGGTGATCGCGAAGTCGGAGACCGCGGTCTCGGTCACCGTCTCCGCCAGGTAGATGCCCCAGGCATCGCCGTCGACCAGCGCCACCGCGCTGCCCGCGCCGACGCCCTCGACGACGCGATCGAGGAACACGTAGTTCTCGTTGGCGGCGAGCAGTTGGAGCGTGCCGGAATCGGCCCAGGTCGCCTCGATGCGGTCGGCATAGGGCGCATCGATGGTGTGGTCGATCACGATGTTGCCGTCATCGTTAGTGTCGTAGATCGGGATCGTGCCGGTCAGGGTCGTGGGCAGCATGTCGAGCGCGGGTGCGGTCTTGCCGAAGGTCCCGGCGCTGGCACGGAAGGCGAGCACGCGCTTGGGCGGCGGATCGGCCGCGGCGAGCGGATCGAACAGTGCGTCCTCGCTGATGCCTTCGGCCGCCAGCAGCTCGGTGAGCTCGCCGGCGTCGATCGTGTCGCCGAGCACCGCGGCGAGCGCGGGCGGGAAGTTGGGCGCGATCGACGGCGGCGGGCCGGCAATGCCGATTTCCAGCGGGCTGGTGGCCAGCGGCACGAGGCGCAGCAAGGTCAGGTCGGGGCGGTCGGGATCCTTGGCCGGATCGGCGGGCAGGGGGGTGACCGTGGTGATCCGGGCGAAGACCGGGCTGTTGTTGTCGGCACGGTAGAACAGTGCGTCGCCCGGCTTGAGGCCGGTCTGCGTTCCGCTGAGATAGAGCTGGGTGGTGGTCGCGAGCAGCGGCTGGACCGCCGCGAGCTGGGGCCGCATCGCGTTCCAGGCGGGCCGCGCGGGGATCGCGGCGCCGGTTTCGAACAGTACTGGTTTCTCGTCGGGGCCGGGCGTCGACTGGACCTTGATGCCCGAGGGCAAGGTGACCGCGCGCGGCGCGCCGGGCGCTTCGGCCATGGTGAAGGCGAGCTTGACCGATGCCGCGACGCCCGGGCCGGGCCGGTAGCCGACCAGCTCGGCGAGCATATGCAGCGACAGCCGCTCCTGCGCGGTCGGCAACAGCGTCTCGTTGGTCAGCCGCTCGGCATAGAAACTCAGCACCTCGCCCGTGGTCGACCAGGCGTCGATCAGCGCGATCGAGAAATCGACCGCCGGATCGCGCGACTTGAGTTCGGCGAGCGGGCCGTGTTCGGCCGCGGTCAGCCGCGCGATCAGCGAATCGCGATAGCTCCAATAACCGCCCGCGCGCAGCGGGACCTGCGTGAGCCCGGCGCGCGCGAAGCTGGCGCTCGGCGCGGTGACCGCAAGCCCGCCGCAGCAGCCGCAGATCGTCGGGCCGGCCATCAGCGTCCTCCCCGCATGGCGAGCCGCAGCACGCCGCGATCCGGGTGGCTGGGATCATTGTCGAGCCGCGCGATCTCGCGCCGGCCGAACAGCAGCTTCGAGGCGGCGAGGCCGCTGCTGTCGGGATCGTTGAAGCGCTGGAACAGCGTCGCCTTGACCTCGACCACCCCGGCGACGCCCCGCGCCAGCGCGATCAGCGGCGAGAGGTAGACGGTCGCCCCAAAGCGCATCCGGTCGGGATGGAAGGCGCCGAGCGTGCCGTCGGGCAGGACGCGGTTGGAGAATACCTCGAGCAGCGCCGCTTTGACCTGGCCGCGCTGGTAGCGCTCGGACACACATACCTGCAGATCGATCTCGAGCGGGACCGCGATCGGCTGATCGACCTCGAGGTCGCGGCCGGCCATGCGATAGGGCTCGATGAACGCGCGCAGCGTGTCGCGGAACGCGTCGTCGACGGCGAGCCCCCCGGTGCGGTCGGCGGTGATCTTGACCGTATGCCACGATCCGGTGTGCATGATGTCGGTCACGCTGCCCTGCAGCGGCCCCTCGGGCGGGCGGAAGCGGGCGGCGATGACGTCGTGATCGTCGCGGGTCACCGCGCGGTCCTGGCGGCGATAGGCGAAGGGGGCGCGGCGGCGCATCGCCGCCACGCTCTCGGGCGCGCGACCGCCGACCGCCGCGGTCATATTGCGCACCGCGTCGATCCCGGCGGGCCCCAGCACATGGACCAGCCGGTCCTCGCCGATATTGCCGAGCGGGCCCAGCCCGACGCGATAGGTGGCGACGAAGGCGGTGCGCGCGTTGGGCCGCAGGCCGTTGACGTCGTCGCCGAAGCGCAGGGTTGCGCGCCCATCGGCTTCGATCTCGGGAACGAAATCGGGCGTGTCGGGACCACTGCCGAGCAGGTTGCGCTGCGCGGAATAGTCGCGCGGGTCGCCGTCGAGCGTGCCGATCAGCGTGATCGCCGGTTGCGGCAGCCCCGGCGGCGCGAGCAGCGCGACGGCCCCGGCGAGCGGGTCGAGCGGCGCGGCGAAGGTCAGCGGCGCGGCGGCGAGCGTCGGCGCGAACCGCGGGATGATCGCCTCGGCCTCGGGCCGGTCGCAGATCGTCTCGCTGCAGCTGCGCGGCCGGGCCCCGGCATCGGCCAGCGCCAGCGGCCCGCGTCCGGGCGCCCAGGCGCGCACCGGCTCGGGCACGCTCCCGAGCGGCTCGTCGGCGATCGTGCGGCCATGGTCGGCCAGCACGATATTGCCGCGCGAGACCGAGACCTGCGGCAGATAGACGCGCCCATAGGCGGCGTCGGTCTCGGCCGACAGGCATAGCGGGCGCACCAGCGCGTCCTCGCCGACCCAGCGAATCTCGGTGATCAGCGCCCCCGTGACCGGATCGGTGAGCGGCACGGCGCCGGCGAAGGCGATGACCTCCTCCAGCCGGACCACCGGCCGGTTCGCACGATCGCGGTCGGCAGGATTGCCGGTGCGCGGGCCCAGCACCTCCTCGAAGGCGAGGAATTGGCCGGGCGAAAGGTTGGGGAAATGCCCGGCGAGCGTCGCCGTGGTGGCGCCCGCCGGCAGGCAGCAGGCCTGATCGGACCAGGTGTGGAACGCCATCTCGCCATGCGCGCTGCGCAACTCGGCCAGCGGCAGGAGCGCTTCGAATACCACTTCAGCCTGGGCGAGCGCGGCCGGGCCCGACAACACCCCGCCTTCGCCGCCGATCCGCGTAGCGAAGGCGGTGCCGGCCGGGATCACAGGGTCGAAGTCCGGCGCGACGGGGAGCAAATCGGCGCCCACCGCGAGATGGACGAAGCAGCGTGCGTTGCGGCCTTCGTCGAGCGCATAGTCGACCGCGAGCCCCAGCCGCCGCGCCGATACCCGGCTGCGGACATGCGCCAGCCACGCGTCGGTGTGCGCCGCGTCCTGCAGCTGCGCGATCTGGTCGGCCATCACCGCCAGCCCATCGACCAGCGCCATGCGCAAGTCGGCGACGTGCGGCGGCGGCGCGTCGGGCTGGACGGTTGCGAGCCGCCCGATCATCAGCCGGCGGAAGCTCGCAATGTCGCGCGCGAGATAGTCGATCTCGGGCAGGGGACGCGGTGGATCGGAACAGCCGCACGGCTGCAGGCAATCGAAGTCCGACGGGCACTCGACCTTGAACGAGAAGTCGATCGCCGCGAGCTGCGGATCGAGCTCGAGCGGCGGCCGCTCGTCGAGCAGGCCGCGGCGGAAGCGCAGCCGATGGATGGTGAAGTCGCCGGGTGCGAGGAGTTCGATCACCACGATGTTGGCTTGCGGCGGCAACCCGGTCTGCACGGCGACGATCGGGAGCGTCCCGCCGGGGCCCTCGACCACCAGGTTGGTCTCGTCATAGACCACGGGCGCGGGATCCTTGAGCAGGTGCACGTGCAGGAAGCGCTGCCGGTCGGCCTCGGACGGCGCGGCGTTGTCGATCACCTCGAGGAAGTCGATCCCGTTGAGGGTGCTCTGGCGCGTCGCTTCGCGGCGGCGCAGGTCGCAGCAATGCTGGATCATGCCACGCCCTCCGCTCGCAAAATGGTCTCGCCAGCCTCGCCGGTGGCGATGATCCGGTAGGCGATGTCGATCAGCAGCGCCGAGCCGTCGATCCGCACCGCCACGCGCGCTTCGGAGATCTCGCGCGAGAGATGCTGCTGGATCGCCAGCTCGACCAGCATCTGCGCGGTGGCGGCGACATCTTCGCTCAACGGGCCGAACAGCAGGTCGCCCAGCCCTACGCCGAGCTGCGGCCGGGTCAGCCGCTCGCCGGGGCGGGTGAAGAGCAGCTGCTCGAGCAGGTCGCGGACATGGTCGGCGCGATTCGTCCGCGCGGTCAGCCCGTCGGCGCCGAAGCGATAGGGATAGTCGGTGTAGAGCGGCGCGGTCATGTCGCGATCACCCGCGGCTGGACGACGGTCGGGGTCAGCGGCGTGCCGGTCGGCGCGGCGATCGAGACGCTGTCCATCAGCAGCAAAGGCTGGCCGAGCGACAGGACGCGGACCGAGCCGGTGACGAAGCTGGCGGTGACGCAGGGCCCGTTCGCGGCCGGGGGAGGCGGCAGCGTGCAACCGGCGATGAGCCACGGTCCCGGCTGAGTCACGGTCGGCTGGGCGGAGACCATCACGCGCGGATTGGGCACGGTCGGCGTGGCCTGGCCGGCATGGGCGCAGAGCACGGTCGCGCCGACATGGAGGAGGGGCCCAGGCATCACGTCACCGTCAGCGCGCCGAGGTTGATGTCGACGGTGGGGCCCACCATCGTGATCACCGCGCCCTTGCCGTTGGTGATCGTGATCCCGGTATCGTTCACCGCGATCATCGCCCCGGTCGAGCTCTGGATGACGATCCCGCCGACTCCCATCGGCCCAAGCCCGTCGGAAATGACGATGCCGTTCTTGAGCGGAGTCTGCAGCGTGATCGCCGGGGTCGGCGGCGGCGCGGTGTTGGCGAGCAGCGGCTTTTCGGCGGCGGTGGCGATCCAGCAGCCGGTCCATATCGGGTAATCGGGATCGCCCTGCTCGAACTCGACATAGACGCCGGAGCCGATCACCGGCACCGCCCAGATCCCCATCTGCATGCCCGCGACCGGGAAGCATGGGTTGCACCAAGTGCTGGGCGCGAGTCCGGTGACGTCGGGCACGGTCACCATCAGCCGCCCGACCTGCAACGGATCGACGTTGTTGATCACCGTCCCGCGGTATTTGCCGTAATAGGGCCCGGTCATGCCGCCACCTTCGGAACGGTGGAGAGCACGCCGTTGCGCGTCAGCTCGAACTCCTGCGAGACCTCGCCCTCGGAAAAGCTCGTCGTGACCTTCTCGACATAATGCAGGCCGGTATAGGCCGGCCCGGCACCCTGCAGCCCGACCAGCTTGTGCGGCTCGAGCAGGCGGCCGTAGCGCAGCGGGTTGAGCTTGCCCGAGACCTTCGAATAGCCGACCTGCGCGCGCGCCGCCTTGGCCATGCCGATCAGCGCCGCCTGCACGGGATTGTGCTTGGCCGATCCGGTGATCCGCTCGACCTGCAGCGGGATCGGCGGAATCAGGCCGAGCGGCGGATTGAGTACTGGATTGGCGATCGCCGGGATCGGGATCGGCACCTTGGTCTCCGGATTCTGGATGACGACGATCGGAAGCTTCGCCTTCTGCGTATCGACGCTGCCGGTGGCGGATTCGACATTGCGGTGCGCATCCATGTCGAACGACAGCGCCGGCTGGACCTCGCCGACGCGCAGGTCCGGCCCCCAATAGGCGAAGCTCATCCCCACCGCCGGGCCCGGCTGCATCATGAAGATGTAGCCGACGTCGTCGGCGAGCTTCTGGATGTATTTGAGGTCGGTGCCCTGCTGCTGCGGGATCGTGCCGGTCGGCAGCGGGACGTCGAGCAGGATCGAGGGGATGACCTTGGGGATGATCCCGAGAAAGGCGTATTTGGCGACGATCAGCGCCACCCGCGCGAAATCGGGCATGGCCGGATAGCGCAGGTCGGGCAGCTCGATATAGTCGAGCACGCGGCTCAGATCCTCGCCGGTCACGGTGAGCCGCGTGGTGCCCGGGGATTCGCCGGCGGAGAGGGAGTGGTTGGTGCTCACGCCGTCGATCAGCACGCTCTCGCGGCCATTGACCTGCGCTGCGATCACCACCCGGACCAGCGGGATCGTCGCACCGCTGCTGACCAGGAACAGCAGGTTGAGCGGCGAGCGCCGGTCGAGCTCGAAGACCAGCTGGAACACCCCGGGCGCCTCGGCCGAAGCGCTGGTGACCGAGGCCGAGACCAACGCGTCGAGCACCTCGGGCGGGGCGGGCAGCGGCACCGCGGGGCCGATGAACAGCTTGAGGCGGACCGACATCGCCTCAGCCTCCCGCCGTCAGGGTCGAGGCGATGGCGATCGCGATGCGCGACCCTGCCGTGTCCAGCAAGGTCCGCGGATCGCGCACCGCATTGGCCTCGGGCAGCCGCCAGCCCTGCTCGGGATCGGCGAAATATTGTGCGGCGAGCAGGTCGAGCCGGTCGGCGCCCTGCACCTCGTGCACCGCGATCCGCTCATAGGCGTCGAGCGGCGGAAGGAAGCGCCGGCCGATACAGGCGACCTCGCGGCCGTCGGGCAGCTCCATCCGCAGCAGCGGCAGCCCATGGTAGCGGCTGTCGGGCGGGAAGGGCGCCTTGTCCGCGGTCGGCGGGGCGAGCAGGCGAGCGATCTCGCTCATAGCGCCCCCGCGATGCCGAGTTCGGCGGCGGACCCGTCGGGCACCATCGCGGCACGGCGTTCGACCCCGCGCAGATAGGCCATGAACAGCGCGCCGCCGCGCGTCGTGACGCCGAGATCGGCCACGCTGAGCGCGCGCATCCCGAGGGTGGCGGTGGCGGTGACCGGTACCAGCCGCGGATCGAACAGATCCTCGTTGAACGACAGCGAGGCGAGCTTGACCGGCAGGATGTTGCCCGCCCCCCACACGAACAGCGTGAGCGGCTGTTCCATCGGCACGATCTCGAGCGCGCCCGACTGGCGCAGCGCGTCGTTGCTCTGCAGCGTGTCGGCGGTAGGCGTGATGAGCATCTGGAGCGCCGCGATCCACGGCCGCACGCCTTCGGCTGCTGCCGCGCCGGCCGCGCCCGACAGCGATGCGCCGTCGAGGCTGCGCAGGATCGCGTCGGCCGCATCGAGCTTGATCTCGACGTCGATCGATTCGACCGCCGGCGCAGTGAGCCGCAGCGGTCCGGTGCTGTACGAGCTGACCGCGCTTTCCTTGATCTCGAACGAGCGCCGCAGCGTCGCCGGATTGACCAGCATGGGAAGCGTCCGCACCGCGCGGCCCGCGGCGAGATCGTAGCAGACGATCCCCGCCTTGAGGAAATGCGGCTGTACCGGGTTCATGCGCCGCCTCCCTGGATGCGCCGCGCGATGGCTTGCGCAGTGCGCGCCGCGAGCGGGTGATCGCCGCCCGCCGGCTGCGGGGCGCCGCCGAGCCGGGCGGCAAGGCCCTGCTCGAGCGCAGTGCGGAACGCCTCTGCGCGGTGACGCTCGCTGGCCGGGAGCACCAGGCGGTCGACGCGGATGTCAGTCGGGCGCGTCATACCGGCACCGTGAGCGCTTGCGCAGGATCGAAGGCGGGGGGGCGCGGCGCGAAATCGGGGCCGATCGGGGGGAGCTCGCGCTGGACCAGCCAGCTTTCGACTCCGTCGACGCGCAGCCGCAGCGGGTAGTTGCCGGCCGGCAGCGCGGGAAAGTCGAACACCGCCTGGGTCTGTGCGGTGTCGCGCGGCGGGGCGAGCGCGGCGGTGCCGCCGAGGATCAGCTCGACCTGCTGGCCGGGCCGGATGCGCGGGCGGATGCCGAGCGTCACCTGCACAGTGTCGGCGTCGGGCCGGGTCACGCTGACCGGCGGGAGCTGCGGGCGCGGCGCGATCTGCACCGCGACGCTGTTCGATAGGCGCTGCGGCTCGGCGGGCGCCGGGGCGGCGAGGAAGCGCACGGTGAACTGCCCGGCCGCCCACACCGCGGGCGCATTGGGGATGGTGACGCTGCGCATCCGCGCGCCCCCGCCGGGATCGGGCGGCAGGTCGATCGGGTCATCGAGCGCCGGGCTCTCGAACCGGATCAGCTGATCGGCGCCGTCGAGCCCCTGGCCCCACAGCACGATCGTGTCGCCGATCCGCGCGCTCGGCTGGCCCTGTGGCAGCGTCACCGCGCGCAGGAAGGGCGGTCCCGCGGTGAGCGAGGGCGCGACATCGGGGCCGGTGTTGTTGGGGCCGATCGTCAGCACAGGAAGCGGCTGCACCGTCGGCTCCTCGATCGCGATGATCACCGAGGAGACGCGATACGCCATCGAGCTGCGGTACGACGTCTGGAACGCGGTCCACAGCTTCGACATCTCCTCGAGCCCGAGGTAGATCGGCGCGATCGCCAACTGCTCGATCTGGTTCGCCAGCCCCGTCTGCGCCAGTGCCTGGAGCACCGGGGGTAGTCCGCCGGCGATCACCGGGGAGGGGTTGAGCCCGGCGATGATCTCGTCGCGGTCGAACCCGGGATGCTCGTGGAGGATCTGCATCGCGTGGCCGAGCAGGATATCGGCGTGGAGATCCTCGCCCGAAGCGGCGCTGACCAGATAGTAGAGGTCGAGCGCGAGCGGGGTGTTGGCGACACGGCGCCCGTCGGGGCCGCGCGTCGCGAGGATCTCGTTGGTCCAGTTGGGTTGCGGGTCGACCTTGTAGAGGAACACGTTGAGCACCGAATTCTCGTCGGTGACCGGATCGAGCAGATCGGGCGCGCGGGCGTGAACCACGACGTTGGTGCCGATGTTGGCGGCGACGTCGTTGTCGACCAACCCGTCGTTGAGCAGGTCGCGCAGCAATTGCGTGACCCCGGCGATGGCGAGCGCGGTACTCATCGGCGTTCCCGTGCGCGGGTCGCGCGATATTCGGCGAGCGACAGCGGCGGCTGCCAGACGGGCCGCGGGGCAGGCTCGCGCGCGGCGGGGCGCGGCTCGGGCGCGACGACAATCTCGCCGATATGGATGGTGAGACCGGGCTCGGGAGCGCGCGCGGACGCCGGCATGGGGGCGGACACCGCGGGCACGGCGGGGCGGTCGCTCCGCATCTGCACGTCCTCGCGCACGGGCGGTGACGTGGTTCCGGGCGCTGCCGCCGGCGGCACGTAATCGGGCGCGAGCAGCTGCATCACCGCGGCCGAGAGGCTGTCGGTCTGGCGCGGGTGAGGTTGCGCGCGCTGGACGCCGTGCGGAGGCAGCAGAACGGGACTTGATGCGGCTCCGGCGTGGGCCTGCGCAATCGGATCCTGAGGGGCGGCGGGGGCGGCAGCCGCGGGCAGCGCGGAGGAGCTCGGTTCGATCGCAGCCTCACTCGCTTGCGTGGCCACCAGCGGGGCGAGAGGGGCAAGCGGCGGCATCAAGCGCTGCAGCGCCGGTGAGGCAGTCGGCGCAGCGGATACAACAGGGGCGGACGCGTCCCGGCGCTGCGGTGAAACCGGCGGAGGTGCCGCGACCTCCTCGGTCCGCTCCAGCACCGGCGCGCCGCGCGCCTGTTCGGCGGCGAAGGTCTGCGCGATGCTTGGGCGCAGCGTGCTGACTCCGCCATCGGCACGATCGAGGAGCCGGGCGGCGAGGCCGGCAGAGGGACGCGCGCCGCTCATCCTTCGATCAACGCGATGTGCGCCGCACGACGGCTTGGCGAGAGCGCCAGCACCGCCTCGCTGCTCCAGCCATAAGCGCGGGCGATGACATGGATGTCGCGCAGCAGCCGCTGCGCTTCGGCGGAAATCCGCCGCCAGAGATAATCGAGGATGTCGAACGCCGTCTCGCTATCGGTGCCGCAGGTGTCGCAATGATGGGCCAACGTCAGGTCGGCCAGCCCGCCAGCGCTGGCCAAGGCGGCCTCGGCTTCGGCGGCGCGGACTGGGTCCGCGGTCGTGTCGAGCACCGCCGCGAGCAGCGCGGCCTCGGGATCGGGCGCGCGCAACGCAGCGGCCAGGTCGCGTGAATCCGGCAGTCGGCACGCGCTGCCGTCGGCCAGCGCGATCCGCTCGGCGGGGAGAGGAACCGCGAGCGCGTCGGTCGCGGAGAAGCTCAGCTCGGTCTCGCCGGCGCAGTCCGGGCAGGTCGCGATCAGGCTGATGCGATTGCCGAACAGCCGCGCGGCGATCCGGTAGAGCGCGCGGTCGCGCCGATCGAGCGGCAGCGCCGCCGCCTCGCCGCGCGGCATGCCCTCGACCGCGGAGATCAGCCCGAGCGCCCGGTCGAGCGGGTGCTCGCCTGCGCCCTCCTCCCAGAGGGCGAGGAAATCGGGACCTCCTTCATGCATCGCCCTTACTCCGGCTCGGTGAAGGCGGGCTCCGCGGGCTGGTTGATCGAATATTCGCGCTCCCAGCCCTCATGCTCGAGCTTGATGGTCTGGATCGCGAACGAGGAGGTCGAGGCGTCGAGCTCGGGGAAGGCGCGGAATTCCGACACCCAGGCGCGATAGATGTTGTAGCCCAGTACGAGCTGCCCGGCCTCGTTGTAGATTTCAAGCAGCAGGTCCTTGCGGAAGTCGCCGAGCGAGACCTCGCCGCCGAGCGCCGAGCCGTAGTTCCACACCTTGTTGGCCCATTGCTCGAACTGGGCGTTGTGAGTCACCCCGCGCTCGAGCGTGATCGCCTCATACTTGACCTGGCCGGGGGACTTGCGGGTCAGCGAGGGGTCGCCGCCCTCGCGATATTCCATCACCTCGACCGTGCGGCTGAGCGCGCTGACCTTGTTGACCGCGAAGAAATAGTCGCCGCCGACTTCCTTGATGCGGAACTTGTAGCCGGCATAGGGGATCACCCGCTGCCCGGCAGTGTTGAGCTGCGTCATCGACCCCTCCTCAGGCTGCTTGCTGGAGCTGCAACTGCAGGCTCACCACGACGAATTCGGCCGGCTGGAGCGGCGCGAACCCGACGAACACGTTGACGATCCCGGCGTTGATGTCGGCCTGGGTCGTGGTGTCCGGACCGCAGCGGACGATATAGGCGTCGCGCGGCGAGGTGCCCTTGAAGGCGCCCTGGCGGAACAATCGCTGCATGAAGGCGGTCACCGCGCCGCGGATCTCGAGCCACAGCGGGTCCGCATTGGGCTGGAACACCGCCCATTGCAGGCCATCGAACAGCGAGCTCTCGATGAACAGCGCGGTCCTTCGGACAGGGATGTACTTCCAGTCCGACGCCAGCAGGTCCGCGCCCATCAGCGTGCGCGCGCCCCAGGCGATGTTGCCGGGGATGTCGAAGCTGCGCAGCGCGTTGAGCCCGACGGGGTTGAGCACGCCATTCTGCGGATCGCTCAGCACATGCGTCAGCTCGGGCACCCCGCGCAGCGAGGCGGTGGTTCCCGCGGGGGCCTTCCACACTCCGCTTTCGCCGTCGGTCCGCGCCCACACCCCGGCCATCGTCCCGGACGGCGCGACCTCGCGCAGCCGGCCGCCATCGGTCGGGTCGGACACGCGCAGCCGCGGATAATAGGCCACCGAGTTGGGCGAGCGCAGGCCGGCGCCGGCGATCTCGTCGAGCCACGCCTCGGCCTCATCGAGCGTATCGGTGCCGGGCGGCGGGTCGACGAACAGCATCGCTCGCTTCTCGATCACATAGGCGAGCGCCGGGGCCATCACGCCGGCCTGGAGCGCAGTATCGCCGAGCTCGGCCGCCTGGGGAATGGCCAGCATGTTGAACGCGTCGATATTGTCGAGCGCATAGAAGCTGGTGCGCAGTCCGCGATTGCCGGACAGGGTCGGGGCGTCGATCGCGTTGCCGTCGTCGCCGACGATCGCAGCGTCGATCAGTCCGACCGGCGCGGCGGCCGGGAAATATTGCTCGACATTGGGGACGCCGGGATCGAGCAGCAACGTCGCCGCGAAGGTGCCGGTCGCATCGGCAATGCTGACGATGGTCCCGGGGGCATAGTCGGGCGAGGTGCGCCCGGGCGCGACGCGCAGGCGATCGCCCTCGACCGTGACGGTCGCCTGGGCGAACAGCCGGTTGGCGGGCTGCGCCGCGCGGATCGCGTCCTGCAGCGTCGCGGCGGCGGCAGCGAGGGTCGCGGGCGAGCCGGCGCCGTAGTCGACCTCGACAGTTTCCGCACCTGTGCCGAAGTCGATGTCGATTTCGCCCTGCCCGGTGAGCAGCGCGAGATTGGGCGGCGTCGCGACCAGGTCGTCCGAATAGAAGCCGGTCGGTCCGGGCCGGTCGGTCGCCCATCCCGCGTCGCGATCGAGCGTGATCAGCGCCGAGCCGGCATTGACCACCGCGATCGCGTTGTTTGGGCCGGCGGCCATCGTCAGGTTGCGGAACACCTCCGTGCGCACCGCCTGGGCGACGCCGTCCTGCAGCCGCACCTCGCTGACGATCAGGTTGAACTGAGTCGTGGGATCGGCGGTGCGATAGTCGATGTCGATGCGCAGCGCATTGCCCCAGGCGCCCGGGTTGGCGATCACGCGGTCGCCGATCATCCGCCCGGCGGTGGCGCGCAGCACCGGGCCCGCGCCGCCCCAGTCCTGCATCGTCACCGAAGCCGCATCGGCCCCGTTGGCGACCCGCACGGCATAGGCCGTACCGCCGCCATTGACGAAGAATTGCGAGACCGCGAAGCTCGCCGGGTGGTCGCCGGCGATGCCGCCGAAATGCGTCTCGAAATCGGCCAGCGAGAACAGACGCACCGGACTGTCCACGGGTCCGCGGGCAAAGCTGCCGACGAACGCGGCGATCGATGTGGATGCGCCGGCGATGCTGCGCGAGCCGCTGGGAACCTCGCGAATATAGACGCCGGGAAAAGAAGGAACAAAGCTCATCGCTTCACCTCATCCTGCAATGCCGAACAATCGAACGTGCATTCGCTGGAATGAGGAAGCCGGGAGTAAGGACAAATTGCCCCATCCTCGCATCACTATTGATGCGAAGTTAATCCTCTTGCCAACGGCGACCGGCTTTTCTTATTTTAGTACAGAACGGAAACGTTGTTCTGCGACTCGTAACTTGACCATAGTGCAGATTGGTACGGAGCTAAACATGAAACTATCGCTCATAAGGCTCGACTCATCGCAGCAAGTCCCTCCACTATGGTTGCAATTCCGGTAAGCAAACCTTGCCTGAAATTTCTTTGAAGATTCATATAAGTAACGTAAAGAAAAGCGAGTGAGATATCGGTTATGTTCTGACATATCGGGAAATGTTGGAACGAATGGTATGCCTATTACAATCCAGTGGTTCCGGAAACTTAGGCGAATTTCTCGAGAGACGTATTGACAAGAGCGAGGGCAGTGGGCGGTTATGCCCGCTCGCCACTATACGACACCCGATGGCGTTCATGCGGCTCACGTCGAACAGCGTGAAGCCGGCCCAACCCATTCGATGGAATCGGACAAGCGGAGCTATCCGAACCGCATCGTCCACCGCCTCCGCCGTACTCGACTCGGCGACGCGATAGGCAGGGCGCCGGGATGGCGCCAGCGTCGATCCGCGGACTGTCATTTCCGCTTCACGGAGCCGGCCTAGCCGGAATGCGGGTCGTTGGCGATTCGTGTGGGAGCGCGCAATGAGCGGCATGATAGTATCGCGATCGCCGCGCACCGCCCGGGCCACGGCTCGCGTCGCGTGAACCAGATTACGCCGATCCTCACCCGCCGCGAGGCGCAGGCGGAGGACGTGGCGCTGCGCCAGGCGTTACACCGGTTCGTCACCGGCCGGCTGCGCGACGGGATCGAGGGCGAGGACATCGTCCAGGAAACCTATGTCCGGCTCTACGACTATCGCCGCAAGCGGCCCATCGCGGACACCGCCGCCTTCTGCTTCGCCGTCGCGCGCAATCTGGTGCATGACCATTTCCGCCGCCTGCGCGCTCAGCCGCCCGCTGCCGAACTGGCCGAGGACATCGCCTGCCCGCTGCCGCGGGTCGACGAGGTGCTGGACTATCGCCAGCGCGTCGAGATCCTGGTGCGTGCGCTCAATGTCATGCCGCCGCTGCGCCGCGAGATATTCCTCCGGCGCAGGCTCGACGGGGTTCCGGGTGCAGTGGTGGCGGCCGATCTCGGCATGACCCTGGCGGCGGTCGACAAGCATTGCACGCGTGCGCTCGCCGACCTGCGCTACGCACTGGAACGCCGCGGTCTCGCCATCGGAGGCGGCGCATGAGCCGCCGCGCCACGCTCCGCAAGGCCGCCCAATGGGCGATGCGCGAGGACGAGGCGGTGCTCGCCGAGCGTCCGCCGGCCGCCGCCGCAGATATCCAGGCGATGCTCGACGATCCGGCGCTGGCCGAGGCGCTCTCCGAAGTCGCGTCGGTGCGCCGCCTCTCCGACGAAGAGGTGCGCGCGATGCGCCAAGGGCGCCGCCGCGCGCTTGGTAGCGGGCTGGCAGCGGTGCTGGTGGCCGTGGTGGGGGTCGGTGCCTGGCAGAGCGGGGCGTTCCTGTCCCCCGCGCCTGTCGTGCAGCACATCGAGACCGAGCGCGGTGAACAGCGCAGCGTGCAGCTCGCAGACGGATCCAGAGTCGAGCTCGATGGCGCGACCAGCCTCGACGTCACCATCGACGGCAAGTCGCGCCTGGTCGAGCTGCGGCGCGGCGAGGCCTATTTCGACATCGCGCACGAGGCGGAGCGCCCGTTCGTCGTGCGCGCCGGCGCGTCGAGCACGCGCGTGCTCGGCACGGCCTTCTCGATCGATCTCAGCCAGCGGGCAGTGAAGCTCGCCGTCTATCGCGGCAAGGTGCAGTTCGGCGGCACCGGCAGTGGGGAGGGCGGGGTCGTGGTGCCGGCCGGCTGGCGGTCGAGCTTCGCCGGCGGCGCCGCGATGACGCCGACGCGTTTCGATACGGCGCAGCAGGATTGGCGCCAGGCGTGGGTCGATACCGACGACATGGTGCTTGGCGAGCTCATCGAGGCGCTCAACCGGCGCAGCGGCCCGGTGATCGCACCGCCGCCGGCGAGCCTTGCCCGCGTCCCGCTGGCCGGCCGCGTCAAGCTCGACGATGCGGAGGAGCTGCTTGGCGCGATGGGCGAAATTCACCGCTTCCGGGTCGTTCGCGAGCGCGATCGGCTCCGCCTTGTCCCCACCGCGGACGGCGACGCAAAAATGTCATCCAATTGACGCTGCACTGCAACAAAATTCTTTTGTCCAGATGGAACCAAGCCCTCGTCTTCCGCTCAGAGGCGCATTTGCGCCGGAGCGGAGGAAGTCATGAAGCATATCAAGGGGGTATCGTTGTTCTCGCTGACCGTCGCGCTGGCGATGCCGGCCATTGCGCAGGCGCAGCCATCGGGTGAAGCCGCGGCCAGGCGCGAGATGCGGTTCGACATCGCCGCGTCGGATCTGCGCCCGGCGCTGACGGAGTTCTCGCGCGTCACCGGCCTGCAGGTGGTGGTCGCGCCGTCGGCCGTCTCCGGCCGCCGCACCGGCGGCGTCCGCGGCGCGCTGACCACGCGGGCGGCGCTCGACCAGCTGCTCCGCGGCACCGGCCTGGTCGCCTCGATGCGCGGCAGTGTGGTGGTGCTCAAGCCCGCGACCAGGCCGCCGGCTCCGCGCGCAGCCGCCGTTGCTGCGCCGCGTGCGGTCGCGGCGGCTCAGGAGGTGCCCGACGCCACCGCCGCTGCGCCGGTGGAAGAGCCGGTGAGCGAAATCGTCGTCAATGGCTACCGCCAGAGCCTCACCGAGGCCCAGGAGCTCAAGCGGGCCGCGGTGGGCGCGCAGGATAACATCGTCGCCACCGATATCGCCGCCTTTCCCGACCTGAACCTCGCGGAATCGCTGCAGCGTGTTCCCGGCATCACCATCACCCGCGACAGCGGCGAAGGCCGCCAGATCGCGCTGCGCGGCCTGGGCGCCGATTTCACCCGCACCCAGCTCAACGGCATGGAAGTGCTGGGCAACACCGCCTCGGGTATGGACAATCGCGGCGGCGTGAGCCGTTCGCGCTCGTTCGACTACAGCCTGTTCGCCTCCGAGCTGTTCAACCGCGTGTCGGTGCAGAAATCCTATGCGGCCGAGCAGGACGAGGGCGGCATCGCCGGCACCGTGCAGCTCTATACCGCCAAGCCGTTCGACTATGCCGGCTCGAAGTTCGTGGTCTCGGCCAAGGGCCAGACCAACACCAACACGACCGGTGTCACGCCGCGCGTGGTCGCTCTCGCCTCGGGCCGCTGGGGCGATTTGGGCGCGCTGGTCTCGGTCGCCTACAGCCAGATCCGCAGCAACGAATATGGCTATCGCAACTGGGGCTGGGGCCTCACCAGATATGCCGCGGCGAACATCGGCCCGAACATCGATGCCGACACCCGCACCAAGCTGCTGAACGGCGTGTGGCAGCCCACCGCCCAGTCGCCCTCGAGCTGGTACACCGACCGCAAGCGGCTCGGCATCACTTCCGCGCTGCAATACCACCCGGGCGACAATTTCAAGCTCGACGTCGACCTGCTCTATGGCCGGCTCTGGGACTATCGCAACGACTATGCGATCGCCAGCGCCGGTGCCAACCCGCTGACCGGCACCTCGATCGGCGGCACGCAGATCATCCAGAGCGCGGTGATCGACGACACCAACACCCTGCGCGCGGCGAGCTTCACCGGCATCGACCAGCGCTCCGAGCACCATATCGTCGAGAACCACACCGATTTCTATCAGGCGGTGGCGAACCTCGAATGGAAGCTCACCGATCGCCTGACGATCCGCGCGCTGGGCGGCTATGAGCAGTCGGACTTCGCCCAGCCGGTGTTCGACAAGGTGTTCATGGAGGCCAGGAACATGGCCTTCAGCTACGACACGCGACCGACGATCCCGGTCAACACCTATGGCAAGGATCTGACCGATCCCAACAACTGGCAGCTCCAGCGCCTCGACGTGCAGGAGAACGAGGTCACCAGCACCTACGCCAATGGCAAGCTGGACGCCGCCTATGAGCTCAATGACGCGCTCACGCTGAGGGCCGGCGGCGCGTACAAACACTTCGTCAACAGCGGATACATCTGGGCGAACAAGGTGTTCCACAACACGCCGACGCTGACGACGATCCCCAACGATCTCAAGCAGCTCGTCGCGGTCGACACGCTGCTCCAGTACATCGTCGGCGATGTCGACGGGTCCTATGCCCTTATCGGCGACAAGCGCGACCTGACCGCCGCCAATCTTCAGGCCGGCAGCGACTATCGCGTCGAAGAAGCGACCTGGGCCGGCTTCGCGCAGCTCGATCTCGACACGCAGGTCGGCGGCATGCGGCTGCGCGCCAATGCCGGCCTGCGCTATTATTCGACCGACCTCACCTCGTCGGGTCACCTGGCGACCGCCTCCGGTTTCCAGCCGGTCGCGATCAGCACCAATAGCAATGGCTGGCTGCCCGCGGCCAATCTCGCGCTCGATGTGACCAAGGACGTGGTGGTGCGCCTCAGCGCCAGCCGCAACGTCAACCGTCCGGGCCTGGGCGACCTCGCGGCGGCCGGCTCGATCACCACGCGCCCGAACGGCGGCTCGCTCAGCCTCGGCAACCCCTTCCTCAAGCCGTACAAGGCCACGTCGGTCGAAGGCTCTGTGGAATGGTATATGGACCGCCACGGCTTCGCCTCGATCGGCTTCTTCTACAAGAGCATGGACAGCTTCATTACCTCCTCGTCGAAGCAGATCCCCTATGGCGAGACCGGTCTGCCGCTGTCGCTGCTGATCCAGGGCCAGGATGCCAGCACGCCCTATGACGTGACCCAGCCGATCAACGGCCCAGGCGCGGACATCAAGGGGATCGAGGTCGCGTTCCAGCACGACTTCACCTTCCTGCCGGGCGCGCTCAAGAATCTCGGCATCGTCGCCAACGGCACCTGGTTCGACGGCCAGCGCACGGCCTTCTACACCACCAATGGTGTGACGAGCTCGCGCGTGCTGCCGCTCGACAACCTCTCGAAATGGGCGTTCAACGCGACGCTCTATTACGAGAATCCGGTGTGGGGCGTGCGCGTCTCGAACGCCTATCGCAGCCAGTATCTGACGGGCGCCGGCAACGCGCTCGCCAATTCGGGCGGCGGCATCCGGGCGACGAACAATGTCGACTTCCAGGCCCATTTCAACATCCGCCCGGGCGTCCGGCTGATCGCCGAGGGCATCAACCTGACGAACGAGCCGATCCGCCAGTTCGCCAGCGTCGATGCCTATCGGACCGAGGTCTACACCACCAGCGGCCGGACCTTCACCCTCGGCATCAGCGCCGAGTTCTGACCCCGCACAGGACGTAGAGCCGGCGCGTCACTGGAACCCGTTGTCGGGTCCAGCGACGCGCCGGCGGATACGGCACGTAGCGAAAAAACTCTGTCCTGATCGCCGCCGCCGTCCGTCTTCCATTTGGGGGTGTTCGAAACCGCGACCGCTCCCCGTTGCCGACGCTCGCAGCCCAACAGCTCGAGTGCCCGGCTTACAACAGGAGGCCTTATGAAGGATCAATTCAGGTTCAGCATATCCCCCGTTTACACGCTCGCCATCGCTGCTTTCGGCGCGCTCATGCTGGTTCAGCCGGCGCATGCGCAGGGCTGGCCGGCCCCGGTGGCGCCGCTGCCGGAACTGGCGACTGCGCTCGACAAAAGGTTCCAGCCGGCGATCGATTTCGACACCGACGTTTGTTTCAACGTGCCGGCGGTCAACGCGGCGGGCGCGATCAGCCCGGGCGCGTCGACCTACGCCACCCGCCCGCCGGCCTCGTGCCGCAACCCGAACTACCGCACGACCAGCAACGTCTATGTGCGTGCCCGCTGCAACAACGGCTATTGCGCGCGCGTCTACAGCTATTTCTGGCAGTCGGACTTCTCGCACGCCTATGATTGGGAATCGGTCATCGTCTGGACCACCGACCAGGGCACCAACAGCACCGTGGTGGGCGTCACCCGCGGCAATCACGGTGGTTGGGAGACCCGGGCGACGAGCGGCGGCCAGTTGCGCTTCCTCAACGATGCGAGCGGCCAGCACGTCAAGATGGTCTATCACTACGAGACCTGGGGCTTCTCGCATCTCTGGCGCTTCTCGAAGACCGACAATGGCGACGAGCCGCCCGAAAACGGCACCGGCCAGTGGCTGATCCAGCCGCTGATCAGCTGGAACGGCTATCCGTCGGTCAGCGTCCGTGACGCCGTGTCGAACTATAATTTCAGCGGCGCGAACTTCGACAACAAGGATTCCCGTTTCACGGGCGTGCTGCAAGCAACGGTGAACAGCAGCATCACGCCGGGCTTCAACCCCACCGTCGATTCGGGTCCGAACTCGCCCGGCTGCCCGGCCGGCTCGACCATCTGCTGATCGGCCCCCGCCCCGCGCCGCCGCAATCCGGCGGCGTGGGGCACCCCGGTGGGCGGACGCTTAAGCTATCGAGGCGCACATGCGAGAGGATCGAGAGATACCGAAGCGGATATCGACCATCGGCGGCGTGGTTCTTGCCGTCGCCATCGCCGCGGCAGCATTCTGGTTCTTCCAGTGGGGCGCCGAGAGTGGCGAAAAACCCGCGACTGAGGGCGTGGTGGCTGTGAACGCGCCGGCCGTACCGGGCATTCCTCCCCCATCTCCCGCAGGCGCACAAGCGCGGACGACAACTGTCCCGGTGCTACCGGCCAAGCTGGTCGCGCATGTCCGCCAGGCCTATCCTCTGCTCCTCGACGTCGACTTCGGGTGCGATGCCCGCGGATGTGCGATCACGGCAACGATACCGCCGCCGACCGGGGATGAATTTCTCAAGAAGCGGCAAGAGATGCTGGTCGGCGGCCTCGCCAAATTGGTCGAGGCGGACGGCTACGAGATGCTCGGTCCGGTCCAGATGGACGAAGTCGACGATAATCTGTTCCAGATCCGCGCATCGGTCGTGGAGGCGCAAGAACGGGCGAAGTAGGTGTGCGGGCATAACGTTTGCTAGTGTCATCAAATCGTCATGTAACAGCTCAAAGAGCGACGCCGTGATCCGAGGCCCCGCCAGCTCGCCCGTAACCACGATTTTCGAGAGCACATCGCGGCGCGCGCAAGCGCGCGGCGCGATCAATCTGGGCCAGGGCTTTCCCGACTTTCCCGAACCGGCCGAGCTGCTGGAGGCTGCGGCGAGTGCCGTGCGGGGCCGGTCCAATCAATATCCGGCCATGCGGGGGCTGCCTGCGTTGCGCGAAGCGATCGCGGCCTATTACCGCCGGACGCAGGGCCTCGCCATCGCGGACGACGAGATCGTGGTGACCTCGGGCGGGACCGAGGCGTTGGCGGCCGCCTTCCTCGCGCTCCTCGAACCTGGCGACGAAGTCATCCTGGTCCAGCCGCTCTACGATTCCTACCTGCCGATGGTCGAGCTGGCAGGCGCGACTGCACGGCTGGTCGACCTGCAGCCGCCGGGCTGGACGCTGCCGATCGATGCGCTGGAAGCAGCCATTTCGCCGCGCACCCGGCTGATCGTGCTCAACACCCCGCACAATCCGACCGGCACCGCGCTCGACTCCGGCACGCTCGAAGCAATCGGTGCGCTATGCGAGCGCCACGACCTCTTGCTCCTGTGCGACGAAGTCTGGGAAGCCACGCTTCTCGACGGCGCACCGCATGTTTCGCCGCTGCACGTCGCCAGCTTGCGCAACCGCACGGTGAAGATCGGATCGGCGGGCAAGATCTTCGCGCTCACGGGTTGGAAGGTGGGGTGGGCGGTTGCCGCGCCCGCGCTCGCCAATGCGATTGCCGCGCGCCACCAGTTCCTGACCTTCACCACCGCCCCTTCGCTGCAATGGGCGGTGGCGGACGGCCTGGCGCTTTCCGAGACCTGGCATGACGCCCATCGCGCGCGATTCTCGGCGGCACGCGATCACCTGACGGCCGGGTTGGGCGCGGCGGGTTATCGGGTCCTGCCCGCGCGCGGCACATGGTTCGTCACGGTCGATCTCGCGGCGTCGGGCCTGCCTCCCGACGACGTCGTCATTGCCGAGCGGATGATCGATGAAGCGGGCGTGGCCGCCATTCCCGTATCGGCCTTCTATGCCGAGCGGGCGCAGAAAAATTATCTGCGCTTCTGCTTTGCCAAGGAGAGCGGCGTGCTGGATACCGCCATCGAACGGCTGAGTGATTTTCGAGGAAGGATCGCGTGACCAGTTTCGCCGAAGCCGCCGAAGCGATCGTCACCGCAGGCAACCGGCTGGATCAGTGCGGCCTCGCGCCTGCCACCGCGGGCAATTATTCGATGCGGCTCGCAGACGGCACGCTGGCGATCACCGTCTCCGGCGCGCACAAGGGGCGTCTCGAGCTCGACCAGATCATGCGCGTCTCCGCCGAGGGTTCCCCGCTCGACGGCAAGAAGCCGTCGGCGGAAACGCTGCTGCACTGTCTGATCTATGCTGTGGATCCGGGCGCGGGCGCGATCCTGCATACGCATTCGATTCCCGGCGTGGTGTTGAGCCGCAGGCTGGCGGAGGCGCGTGCGATCGTGCTCTCCGGCTACGAACTGCTCAAAATCTATCCGGGCGTCGATACACATGCGACCTCCGTGGCCATGCCGCTGGTGGAGAACAGCCAGGACATGATGGCCCTGTCGGACGAGCTTCGCCCGCTGCTCACCGCGCAGTCGCCGATCCTGCCGGCCTTCTACATCCGCGGGCACGGTCTCTACGCCTGGGGCGCGACGATGGCGGCTGCCGAGGCGGTCGCCGAGGGCAGCGAGTATCTGCTGGCCTGCGAGTGGGAAGCGGCGAAGGGCGAAGGAGTGAGGCAGTGACCAGACTGACGCGGTATCGCGACACGGCGCCGTTCGAGGCGGAGGAGGCGATCGAGGATCATGCGTCGATCGTGGCGGCGCTCGCGCCGACCGGCGTGCATCTCGAACGCTGGCCCGCCGCCGCGCTGGGCGACGATCGGAGCGACGCCGCGATCCTCGCGCTGTTCGCCGACGAGATCGACCGGCTCAAGGCGCGGGGCGGGTACCGTTCGTGCGATGTGGTGCGGCTGACGCCCGATCATCCCCAACGCGTCGAGTTCCGCGCCAAGTTCCTGTCCGAGCATGTCCATGACGACGACGAGGTTCGTTTCTTCGTCGAGGGGGCCGGCCTGTTCTACATCCGCAGCGGCGCGGCGGTGCATGCCCTCGAATGCACCGCCGGCGACCTGATCGTCCTCCCGGCCGGCACGCGGCATTGGTTCGATACCGGGGAGCGGCCAAGCTTCACCGCGATCCGGCTGTTCACCACGCCGGACGGCTGGGTCGCGCGCTTCACCGGCGATCCCATCGCGGAGTCGATCCCGCGCTACGCAGGCGCTGCATGAGTCCGCGCGCGATCGTCACCGATATCGAGGGGACGACCTCCAGCATCGCGTTCGTCGCTGAGGTGCTGTTTCCCTATTCGCGCGCGCGGCTCGCCGAGTTCGTGCGGGAGAACCCTGAGGCCGTCGCGCCGGTGCTGGAGCAGGTCCGCGCGGAGGCGGCCCTGCCGCATCTCGACCTTGAGGGCTGTATCGCGCAACTCCACGCTTGGCATGACGCCGACTGCAAGATCGGCCCGCTCAAGACGCTGCAGGGCATGATCTGGGCGGATGGCTATGCGGCGGGCGCCTTCACCGGCCATGTCTATCCCGACGCCGTTGCCGGACTGCGGCGCTGGCATGCGCGCGGGGTCCCGCTCTACGTCTATTCGTCGGGATCGGTCGCCGCGCAGAAGCTGCTGTTCGGCCATAGCGATGCGGGCGACCTGACGCCGCTCTTCGCCGGCTATTTCGATACCGCCATCGGCGCCAAGCGCGAGGCTGACTCCTACGTGGCCATCGCCCGCGCGATCGGCGTGGAACCGCGCGCGATCCTGTTCCTGTCCGATGTGATCGAGGAACTCGACGCCGCCGATGAGGCAGGCTTGTCGGTCACGCTGCTCGCGCGCGACGGCGCCGCGGCCGCGGACCGCTATCCCGTCGCGTCGAGCTTCGACACCATCTTGCCGCAGGAAATTGACGCATGAAGATCGAGGGTCACGCAACGCGTTCGATCTGGCTCGAGCCGGACGGATGGAGCGTCGGCATCTTCGACCAGCGGCATCTTCCGTGGGAGGTCCGGCGGATGCGGCTGATCCGGATGGAGGACGCCGCCGAAGCGATCGCCGACATGGCGACGCGCGGGGCGCCGCTGATCGGCGCGGTGGCCGCGTACGGCCTCGCGCTCGCGCTGCGCGAGGATCCGTCCGATGCGGGGCTGGAGACCGCCTTCGCCACGCTGCTGCGAACCCGTCCGACGGCCGTGAACCTGCGTTGGGCGCTCGACCGGGTCCGCGCGGCCGTGCTCCCGCTTGCTCCTGCCGAGCGCGCCACCGCCGCCTATGCCTGCGCCGCCGCGATCTGTGACGAGGATGTCGCCGTGAACCGGGCGATCGGCGAGGCCGCGCTGCCGCTGATCGAGGAGATGGCGCGAAGGAAGGGCGGCGCGGTCAACGTCATGACTCACTGCAATCCGGGATGGCTGGCCACGGTCGACTGGGGCACCGCGACCGCGCCGCTCTATCTCGCGCACGACAGGGGAATCCCGCTCCACGTATGGGTGGACGAGACGCGGCCGCGCAACCAGGGCGCACTGACCGCCTTCGAGCTTGCCAGCCACGGCGTTCCGCACAGCTTCGTCACCGACAATGCCGGCGGGCTGCTGATGCAGCGCGGCGAGGTCGACATGGTGATCGTCGGGACCGATCGCGTCACCGCCAATGGCGACGTCTGCAACAAGATCGGGACTTACCTGAAGGCACTGGCCGCGGCGGCGCATGGCGTGCCTTTTTATGTCGCGCTTCCGTCAAGCACCTTTGACCCCGACACAGCCGACGGAGCCAGCGTTCCGATCGAAGAGCGCTCCGAAGAAGAAGTGCGTTTCCTGAAAGGGCCCGACGAAGAGGGCATCATGCGCCGCGTCGCTACCGTCGGGTCTCCAGCACGTAATCCCGCGTTCGACATCACGCCTGCCGCCTTGGTGTCTGGCTACCTGACCGAGGCCGGCGTGATGGCTTCTCCGCAACAATTGTCGGAGATGCTCAGGAAGTGAAGCGTGGCAGGCATGGCAGCTTTGCGCCTTCATAGCGGCCGCTTAGATTGACCACGCCGAGGACCAAAAGCGGCCTATAGTCAGCAAACCGACAAAGCATGAAACCGTCTGGACTGGGCATAAGGTACCGCCAGCAGATTAAACCCTGCGGCCGGGACCTGGGGCGGGTGTCAGATAGGAGATGAGGTTTGCCCGAAAAAGCTTGTCGGCACGCTCGCGCCAGAAATCGACCTGCATCGCCGCCGCATGGGCCGCGGCGAGGAAGTCGGCAGCGTTCGACTGGTTGGCGAGCATGATCCAGTCGGACCCGAACATGATCGCGTCGCCATCGTCGCCGGCGCTCTTGCAGATCCCGGCGAGTTCCTCGAGCAACGTGCGGCCGTCGCCCTGGAGAATGCGCACGTCGAAACTGAAATCGAAATAGATGCGCGCCTTGCGCCTGCCGGCAGTGTCGGGACGATTGAGCGCAAGCGCCCGCCGCAGAACGTCATGATCGGTCGACGGGCCCTTATGGCAACTGAACATGTCGAAATGGCCAATGCAAAGCCGCAGCGGCGGCATGCCGGGATAGCGCCGGACGATCTCCTCGATCCGGGTCAGCCAGTAAGCCGGGGAGGGCGCCAACTCCTGCCCCGGCAGCGCAATGTTGCTTTCGCGCGCGTGCGTGAACACGGGGACGTTCTCGCGCACGCAAAATTCGAAGAAATCCTCGAGCGAGCGGTCGATCTCTGCCCCGACGCGCCCGACGCCTGCATCGCGCCAGCGCGCATGGATCGCGATACCGCCGCGCGCCTCGCCGATCTCGAGCCCGGCATTGCTGTCGGGCCGGAATCCCATTGGCGGGTAGAGCTTGAAGCCCGTGATGCGATGGCGCTCGACCGAGCTCGGATCGCGCCCGGCGAGCACCCAGCGCTTCATCGCGGCGAGCGAGGTTTGCCCGGCTTCCCTTCCTTCGAGCACTCGTTCTTCCGCATCGCGCAACGGGTCGAAGCCCGCAAAGCTGTGCAGCCGAATGCGTCCCGGTAGGTTCGCCGAGACGTCTCCGTAGCGCGTCCAATATTCGACCTGCTCCCGCATGCCCGATCCGCGAGCGGGCCGATCATCGAGCCAGCGGTCGAAATCGACCAGCAGGTTGATCGCGTCGCGGACTTGAGCCTCGGGTTTGGCAATGGTCTTGAGGTAGGTTTCGACATGCGCGCAGCGCGGCTGGCACATGAGCCATGCCCAGCGCAGCAGCGTGCGCACGGATTCCTGCTGCTGTGCCTGCGAGGCGGGAGGAGCTTCATCGCGGCCTGCGGGGCATTGGAGCCCATCCTCCGGCTCGGCGGCGGGTTGTGGCCGGGGGCGGTTCGGCGCGGTGGGCGTCGCGCTTGGTCTGGCGTCGCTGTCCCGCGCGATGATCGCCAAGAAATCCCGCTCTTCGAGATGGGCGGCTCGTCGGGTCTCCAGGCTGCTCTCTTCGGCCCCGAACAGCCGGGCGAGCGCCTGATGGCTGGCGCGACGGCCCGGGCCGTCCCGCACGGTAAATGCGCTGAGGCGATCGGCGACGGGCGCAACGTCGCCAAGGCCGATGCGATGCGCCTGCGCCGCGCGTTTCGCGAAATCGGCCTGGGACGGCGCCTGTCCGCCGATCGAGCCGGCACGCGAGAGCTGACGCAGTTCCTCGCTCGCCGACAAGCTCAGCGTCTTGGCGACGAAGGCAATGATGTCGACGAGCGCCAGCGCGAAGTCCGGCAGCGAGGGGAAATAGCGGGGAATGAGGACGAATTTGGTGAAGCCGGCCACTGGAAGGTCGGCGGCATTGAAGAAATGCGCGTGCGCGTCGCTGATCGCGGCAAGTTCGACGCCTGCGGGCGGAGGGAAGCGGCAATGGACGCATCCACCCGCCAGAAGCGCCGCTCCTGTGCTCAACAGCTCGCGACGTCCAATCCGCGCTGACACCCCTGTCGATTTCATGCTGCCGCCCCCCGGCTTGCCTGGAATGTCCGGTGCTATCCCGCCGGAGACGGGTTCACTCCAGCTCCGCCCAATCGGCGATTTCCCGCCGGTTGCGGCCATAGTCGATTTGACAGCGCATGAAGCGTGGGTGGAACTCGAGCGGCGCGTCCAATTGCTTGTCGAGCTTGCGCCAGTAAGCGCAGCTTTGCCGCGTATCCGCTTCGGGTCCGATCCCGACCACGGCCTGATGCGCATTCAGCGATTCGCTGTCGATCCGCACGAAGTGCGGGGCAAAGCCGCGTTCCTTGGCCTGATCGGTCGCCCAATAGACCGATGCGCGATAGGACTGGTTGATCAGGATCGACATCGAGCGGAATGCCAATCCATCGAAGCTCCATTTCGCGTGCTGCGGAACGGTCCCGGCGGGCGTCTCGGGAAGAGGTGCCCCTTCGCAATCGCGCAAGTGGCAGACGGTTCCGGCCTCCAGCGTGCCGTTGACGATGATGAACAGATTCTTCTTTGTCTGCGCCGGGATGAGCGCCGCAGCCTCGAGCAGCGCGCCACTATAGTCCGACAGAACGCCGAAACGCGCACCGCCATCGATGTACATCTTGCCGTCGATGAACACCGGGAGCGCCGCCAACGGCACGGACGAGGAGGCCATCAGCGCTTCGATGTAGCAATCGCGCATCGTGGCATCGCCGGCGACGAAACTCGTCGCGGCCTTTGTGAGATCGAAGACATATGCATCGCCCGTATCCATCTCGACCGCGCCGACCAGCAGGAAGCGCCCGGCCGCGGCTTCGCGCGCAACAGCTTCCAGCCGTTTGGGATTGATGAGATTGCGAAGCGTCTCGCGGAGGGGTTCGAGCTCGGCGATGGCCCCGCGGCGTATCACCGCAAGGGCAGCGCCCGCCTTCTGAATCGTCGAGCCGCCCTTGAGGCCACTCTTCGCAAAGGGGTGAAGCAGCTCGCTTTCCTTGGTGATGGTGTATTGCCCGACGATTTCATCGGTGTCGCCGAGAAAGGCGAAGGTCGACTGGAGGGCGCCGGTGCTGATGCCGGTGATGACCCGGAAACGCGGCAGGTTGCCGGGCTTGTCGGCCTGGGTGCGAAGTTCCGCCCATTGATCGAGAAAGCCCGCGCCAAAGGCGCCATTCTGGCTGCCGCCGGAGAGAAACAGCATCGAGTCCGATACCGGTCCGCGATCCGTCTCGTCCTGCTTGCGCATCAGCGGAGATGATGCCGCGCGCCGGTAGCTTTCGAGGATCGCGCGGGACAATGGATCGCGGCTCTCGATCAGCTCCGCTTCCCCGCCGAGCGCCTTTACCGGCGGATCGATCGCGATACGTGTCCTGATCTCGCTGCATCGCGGTTGCGGTGCCGGCGTTCCCGCATATTGCACGGGTTTGATTTGGCAGGCAGCGCAAACGAAAGAAAAAGCCAGAATGGACAAAATACGTAGTTTGCGCCTCATGACGTCTCTCCCCCAGAAGACGAATAGAGTATAAGCAGCACTGAAATCTTGTGGATTTGATGATGAAGCATGACGTTCAAGT
Source organism: Sphingomonas sp. BT-65 (assembly GCF_026107375.2). Lineage (NCBI taxonomy): Bacteria > Pseudomonadati > Pseudomonadota > Alphaproteobacteria > Sphingomonadales > Sphingomonadaceae > Sphingomonas > Sphingomonas sp. BT-65. Next base: position 890,988 of record NZ_JAPCIA010000001.1, on the reverse strand, counting down.
TTTGGCGCGTCAACGTTGGAACGACACGCTTCTGGACGTAACGCGCGGGCAACGCGTGTCAGTGAGCGCGACCGGAGAGTGGATTGATTCAACCATTAGGTGCACGCCCGACGGCTTCGAGCGCCCTTGGCTCGAGCCGGTGAAATGGACGCGGCGTGATCCGAGATCCCCCTGGTTCGCCTTGATCGCCGTGGTTGGACATATGAAGCGCCCCTGCTTCAGGATCGGAAGCCAGGGCGAGTTTATCGCTGGCCGGGACGGACGCCTCTATCTCTACGCGAACGATGCTTGGCTGTTTTACTTCAATAACATGGGCAGTGTGATGGCGTCGATCGAGATTACGGATTCGTGATCATCTGGCTCGTCGACTGAGCGTTCTAGTCGGGACCAAGTTCATCCGTCGCCGCCCGGTAGTCGTCCAATGCCTGTATGCGTAGCGCGTTGATCACGGGGCCGCGCCTGTGGCTTGAAGAGCCTACTCGGCGAGATCGCGCGTGAGCTCGGCTTCGACGGTGCGGCACTCCCCCTCTCTCCAGAGGGGAGAAGGCGTTAGCGCTCCCGCGCCGCCGTCCTGCGGATCTCGTCGATCGGGCTCAGCAGATAGGAAGCGAGCGAACGGCGGCCGGTGCGGACGTCGGCGGTGACCGCCATGCCGGGGGTGAGGGGGATCTGCGCACCATCCCGCAGGATCGTCGTCTGGTCCAGCGTCACCCGCGCGGTGTAGATCAGTCCGCGCTTCTCGTCCTGCACCGCGTCCGAGCTGATCTGCTCGAGCCTGCCCGGCACTGCGCCGTAGCGCGTGAAGGGAAAGGCCTCGACCTTGAGCGCGACCGGTTGGCCGGCGCCAACGAAGCCGACATCCTTGTTGGCGATCATCACCTCGGCGACCAGCTTTCCACGCGCGGGCACGATCACCATGATCGGCTTGGCCGCCTCGACCACGCCGCCGATGGTGTGGATGGCGAGTTGCGTGACGGTGCCATCGACCGGGCTGACGAGGCGCTGCAGGCTGCCGCGCCTGGCCGCCTTGGTCAGCTCCTCCTTGCGCAGCCGCGCGTCACTCTCGGCCTTGGCGAGATCGGCGAGGACGCGGGCGCGCGCCTCGGCGGTGGACTGGCTCGAATTGCCGCCGGCCACCGCGATCTGCGCCTCCGCCTTGCGCGCCGTGGCGAGCGCGGCGTCGCGGTCGCGCGCGGCGGCGAGGCGCTGGCGGCGCATCTCGATCACGCGCAGCTTCGAGACATAGCCTTTCTCGAGCAGCGTCTCGTTGGCGGCGATCTGCTCGTCGAGCAGGGGCAGCGTCTCGCTGAGCTTGGCCGCCTGGATCTGCGCCTCGGCACGGGCGGCGCGGGCAGCCTGGGTGTCTGCGGCGCGCGTCTGGCCAGCCGCCTGGATCTCGGCGAGCTGGGCGTTGGCGAGCGCGATCTGGGTAGCGGCGACGTCGGCTGTGGTTCCGGCGGGCGGGGTGAAGCGCAGGCCCTGGCCGTCGAGCGCCGAGAGGATCGCGCGCAGCCGGGCGGCGTCGAGCGCGGCGGTCTCCAGCGCCTTGCTGGCTTGCGCCGTGTCGGCATCGGAGACGGTGGGATCGAGCTCGACCAGAGGCTGGCCGGCGCGGACACGCTGGCCGTCGCGAACCAATATGGCGTGGACGATCCCCGCCGCGCCGGGCTGGATCAGCTTGACGTCGTCGGCGGGGACCAGCTTGCCCGGTGCCGAGGCGACGACGTCGACCCGGCCAAGGAACAGCCAGAGCAGGGCCACCACGAGCAGGCCGAGAAGCACCCAGGCGGTGACCCGCGCGGTCGGCGAGACCGGGCGCTCGACCACTTCGAGCGCGGCGGGGAGGAAATCGGTCTCCCTGGTGCGCAGAACGCGCGATCGCGCCCGCTCGTTGTCGAGCGCGTCGCGGACGGCAGTCCAGTGATGGGTGAGCGCGTTCATGCGGCGGCCCCTGCCTGGACGCCAATCTGGCGGTGGTGGAGCGCGGCATAGCGGCCGCCGAGGCGGAGCAGCTCGTCATGCGTGCCGCTCTCGACGATGCGCCCCTTGTCGAGCGTCAGGATGCGGTCGCATTGGCGGATCGCGGAGAGGCGATGCGCGATGATCAGCACGGTGCGGCCGGCGGCGATCGCCTTGAGGTTGCGCTGGACGATCTCCTCGCTCTCGGCATCGAGCGCGGAGGTCGCCTCGTCGAGGATCAGGATGCGCGGATTGGTGATCAGCGCGCGAGCAATGGCGAGGCGCTGGCGCTGGCCGCCGGAGAAATTGACGCCGCGTTCCTCGACGATCGTGTCATAGCCGCGGGGCAGTTCCAGGATGAAGTCGTGCGCGCCGGCGAGGCGGGCGGCGGTCGTCACTCGCTCGATCGGCGTGATGGGGTCGGCGAGCGCAATATTCTCGCGGATCGAGCGGTTGAACAGGATATTCTCCTGCAGCACCACCCCGATCTGGCGGCGCAGCCAGGCGGGGTCGATTTGCGCCAGATCGACTCCATCGACCAGCACCCGGCCGGCGGCGGGCAAGTAGAGGCGCTGGAGCAGCTTGGTCAGCGTCGACTTGCCCGATCCCGAGGCGCCGGCGATGCCGAGCGTGGTGCCGGCGGGCAGATCGAGGCTGATGTCGTCGAGCGTCCAGGGGCCGTCGGCGGCATAGCGGAAGCGGACATTCTCGAAGCGGACATGGCCCTGGAGCGCCGGCAGCGCGGTGCGCGATCCGGCGCCGGGTTCGGGGCCGGCATTGAGGATGTCGCCCATGCGCTGGACCGAGAGGCGGACCTGCTGGAAGTCCTGCCAGAGCTGCGCCATGCGGATCACCGGGCCGGAGACGCGCTGGGCGAACATGTTGAACGCGACCAGCCCGCCGATGGTCAGCGCGCCGGCGATCACCTGCTGCGCGCCGAAGAACAGGATCGCGGCGAGGCTCAATTTGGAGATGAGCTGGACCGCCTGGCTGCCCGAATTGCCGAGGTTGATCACGCGCTGGTTGGCGGCGCTGTAGGCGGCCAGCTGGCGTTCCCAGCGATCCTGCCATTGCGGCTCGACCGCGGCGGCCTTGAGCGTCTGCATGCCCGAGACGCTCTCGACGAGCAGCGCGTTGTTGGCAGCGCCGCGCGCGAATTTCTCGTCGAGCCGGCGGCGCAAGGGACCGGTGACGACGAGCGAGACGATCACATAGGCGGGGAGCGTCAGGGCGACGATGACGAGGAGCGTGGGCGAATAGAGCCACATCGCCACCAGGAAGACGATCGTGAACAGCGGATCGACCAGCACAGTGAGCGAGGCATTGGTCATGAACTCGCGCACCGTCTCCAGCTCGCGGACGCGGGTGACGGTGTCGCCGACGCGGCGATTCTCGAAATAGGCGAGCGGGAGGCGGAGCAGGTGGCGGAAGAGGCGGCTGCCCAGCTCGACGTCGAGTTTCTGGCTGGTCTCCGAATAGAGCCGGGTGCGCAGCCAGCCGAACGCGACTTCCCAGAGCGAGACCAGCACGAGCCCGATGCTGAGCACTTGCAGCGTGGCCAGGCTGTTGTGCGCCAGCACCTTGTCGACGACATTCTGGAAGAAGAGCGGCGCGGCGAGGCCGAGCAGGTTGAGCGCGAGGGTGATCAGCAGCACCTCACCGATCAGCTTCCGGTATTTGACGATCTGGGGAACGAACCAGGTCATGTCGAAGGCGGGCGCGGCGACCTGCGCGGAATCGCGGGTGGCGACGAGGAGCAGCGCCCCCGACCAGCGGGCCTCCAGCGCGGCGCGGTCCCAGCGCTCGATTTCGGCGCCGGGGCGCTGGATCGCCACGGCATCCTCGCCGACGCGGCCAATCACGAACCAGCCCTCGGCGCCGCTGGCCAGCACCGGCATGGGAAGGCGCCTCAGCCGCTCGAAGTCGCCGGTCGTGGCGCGGGCGCGGGCGCCTTCGATGCGCTTTGCCAGGCGCACCAGATCGGATGCCGTGACGGGTTCGGCATGGCCCAGGCTGTGGCGCAGCTCGGCCGGGTCCGCGGCGATGCGGTGCATGGCGAGGATCATGGCGAAGGCGGCGAGCCCGTTGTCCGCGGGCGGTGGGGACGTACCTAGGGAAAGGTCCTGCTGCACGGCGAGTCTCCCGATCGGGTCCCTCAGGCGTTTGCTTTTTGCGGTGCAGCAACCTGAATCGTCCGGCGCGATCCTTGGTAGCGGCCAAAGCCTGGAGAGCGAAGGCGTCGGCGGCTCCGGTCGTCGGAGCAAAGGGGCGATTCAGCGTTCGCAGGCGCGGCATATGGTTGACCCGGGTGCCGCCGCGGGCTGTCTGGTCGCGACTGCACTGAACAGGCGTATCCATGTCTCAAGCAGCCCTCGTCACACCCGTGCGGAACGGAGAAGCGGCGATCGCGCGAGCTTCGAGCTTGGGCGCGACGCCAGGGCGGGCGCGTGATTTCGTTGGGGGTGACCTTTTCGAGCCTATGACGGGAGCCTTGCCATGCCTACGCTCTACATCTCGCCGACTGGCAGCGGTTCGGGCGACGGCTCGAGCGCCGCGAACGCAGCGACGCTGGAGGACCTGCCGCAGCTGATCGCGGCGGCGGGGCCGGGCGGGCAGGTGCTGCTGCTCGCCGACCAGGGGGCCTATACCGCGCCGACCGGGGCGCTGGCGATCGTCGCGGGAGGGACGGCGAGCGCGCCGGTGACGATCCGCGGGGTCGATAGCGCGGGCAATGCGATGGCGGCGACGATCACCGGCACGCGGCGCGAGCCCTTCGACCCGGCCAGCCCTTCGGGTGAGGAGATATTCCGGCTGCTCGGCGGCGCGGACAATCTGCGCTTCAGCGATCTTGCCTTCCAGAATGTCGGCACGGCCTTCCGCGTCGGCGCGGATGTGCGCAACCTGGCGATCGAGCATGTCGACGCCACGAACGTCGCCCGCTTCTTCGACAACATGGTCTCGGGGGCCAATGCCAGCGCGACGATCACCGGGTTGACGATCCGCGACGTCGCAGTGAACGGCTATTCCAAGGGCGCGATCCGCATCCAGTACGACAGCAGCAACGTGCTGATCGAGGATGTGCGCGGCGACAGCCAGTTCCAGGACGGCGACAATTTCGCGATCGGCGTCCATATCACCGGCACCGCGCACGACGTGACGATCGATCGTGTCGCCATGCGCAACGCGCTCGATACGGTGAACGATTATCGCAACGGCGACGGCTTCGCGACGGAGCGCGGCACCTACAACATCACGCTGCGCGACGTGATCGCCACGGGCAACAGCGATGGCGGACTCGACTTGAAGAGCGATAACATCGTGGTCGACGGCGCGATCGTCTCGGGCAATGGCCGCAACATCCGGCTGTGGGGCACGGGCGCGCAGCTCAGCAACATCGTCAGCTTGGACGCGGGCGCGCCGCTGGCGGGCGGCAATCGCGAGCATATCTGGCTGGCCGAAGGCGCAAGCGCGACGATCGACGGGGCGTTCTTCTCCGACCCCGGTTCGCCGACGCTGTTCAACCTGGCGGAGCGGAACGGCAGGCTGGTGGTCGAAGATTTCGGGCTCGTCACCGGGCCGGGCACGACCCAGTCGCTGCGCGGCACCGGATCGGTACTGACCCTGACCGGGCAACGCGTCGCGGTGACGGCGGGGACCATCGGCGACGACCTGCTGGCGGGCACGGCCGCGGCCGATGCGCTGGCGGGGGGCGAGGGGCGCGACATGCTGAGCGGCGGGGCGGGCGATGATCTGCTCGCCGGCGGCGCGGGCAACGACATGCTGGTCGGCGATGCCGGCGACGACCATGTCGAAGGCGGCGCCGGGCGGGACATCATGGTCGGCGGCGCGGGGCACGACCTGCTTAGCTATGCCGGCAGCGTCGCTGGAGTGCGCATCGACCTGCTGCGCCTCACCGCGAGTGGCGGGGACGCCGAGGGCGACCTGTTCGACGGGTTCGAGGGGGTCAAAGGCTCGGCCTTCGCCGATGTCCTTGCGGGCGACGCGGGCGCGAACCAGCTGTTCGGCGGGGCGGGCGACGACGCGCTTTCGGGCGGTGCCGGCGATGACATGCTGGATGGCGGCGCGGGCGCGGATTTGCTCGACGGGGGCGCCGGGCTCGATCGGGTGGACTATGGCAGCAGCAGCGCGGCGGTGGTCGTCGATCTCGCCAATGGCGCGGCGAGCGGCGGTGAGGCGGCGGGCGACCGGCTGGTCGGGATCGAGGGGATCGAAGGCTCGGGTTTTGCCGATACGCTGTCGGGCAATGACGGCGCGGACTGGATCGCCGGCGGCGCGGGCGACGACCGGATCGACGGGCGCGGCGGCGATGACCTGATCGTCGGCGGGGCAGGCGCCGACACGCTGATCGGCGGCGCCGGGTTCGACAGCGCGGATTATTCGGGCAGCGGCGGCGCGGTCACGGTCGATCTTGTCGCCGGCACCGGGGTTGGCGGCGATGCCCAGGGCGACCGGCTCCAGGGGATCGAGCGGCTGATCGGCTCGGGCTTCGGCGATGTGCTGACCGGCGATGGCTTCGACAATGTGCTGACCGGGGGCGCGGGCGCGGACCGGCTGACCGGCGGCGCCGGGATCGACACCGCCGATTATTCGGCGAGCGGCGCTGCGATGAACGCGGTGCTGGGTGGCACCGGCAGCGGCGGGGATGCCCAGGGCGATGTACTGGCGGGGATCGAGAATCTGGTCGGCAGCGGCTTTGGCGACGTGCTGGTCGGCGATGGTGCGGCCAATGCGCTGTCGGGCGGCGGCGGGGACGACCGGCTGGCCGGCAAGGGCGGGGCGGACCGGCTCGACGGCGGAGCGGGGATCGACGTTGCCGACTTCTCGACCAGCGCGAGCACGGTGACGGCGGACCTTGCGGCGGGCACGGCTTCGGGCGGGGTGGGCCTGGTCGCGATCGAGGGCCTGATCGGCTCGGCGTTCGACGATGTGTTGAACGGCGATGCAGGCGGCAACCTGCTGGTCGGCGGCAAGGGCGCGGACCTGATCAATGGGCGCGACGGGTTCGATACCGCCGACTATTCGGGCTCGACGGCAGCGGTGCAGGTCGATCTTGCCCTGTCGGTGCAGGGCGGCACCGGCGATGCGGCGGGCGACCGGCTGGTGAGCGTCGAGGCGCTGGTCGGCTCGGCCTTCGACGATTCGCTGGCCGGGGTGGGCGCCGCCGAGGCGCTGTATGGCGGCGCGGGCGCGGACCGGCTCGAAGGGCGCGGCGGTGACGATCTGCTTCAGGGCGGCGCGGGCGCCGATGTGCTGGTCGGCGGGGACGGTGTCGATACGGTCGACTATAGCGCCAATGCGGGCGCCGTCTCGATCAACCTCCAGACCGGCGCGAGCAGCGGCGGCGATGCCGAAGGCGACCGGTTCGACGGGATCGAGCGTTTCATCGGCACAGGCTTCGTCGATACGATCGTCGGCGACGGGGCGGACCAGATACTGGTCGGCGGCGCGGCGGGCGACCGGCTGGACGGTGCCGGCGGCTTCGACATCGTGGTCTATGCGGGCAGCGCCGCGGGCGTGAAGGTCAACTTGGCGACCAATATCCTGTCGGGCGGCGATGCGCAGGGCGACAATATCGCCGGGATCGAAGGCGTCGTGGGCAGCGCCTTCGCCGACACGCTGACGGGCGACGCGAACGCCAACCGGATCGAGGGCGGCGCGGGCAACGACGCGCTCGACGGCGGCGCGGGCGCGGATGTGATGATCGGCGGCGCGGGCGACGACTCCTATGTGGTCGACAATGCCGGCGACCAGGTGACCGAGACGGTCGGCGGCGGGCTCGACATCGTGCGTACGAGCCTGTCCTCGCTGACGCTGACCGACGGGGTCGAGGACCTCAGCTATACCGGCGGCGGCGGCTTTGCCGGCACCGGCAATGCGCTCGATAACAGCATGTACGGCAAGGCGCTGGACGACGCGCTCTACGGGCTCGATGGCGACGACAAGCTGGTCGGCGGCGCGGGCGCGGACCTGCTCGACGGCGGGGCGGGGCGCGACCAAGTCGATTATACCAAGTCCGCCGCGGTCACCGTGAACCTTGCCACTAACGTCAATCACGGCGGCGAGGCCGAGGGGGATCGGCTGGTCGGCATCGAGATCGTGATCGGTTCCAACCATTCCGACACCATCACCGGTGGCAACGATCCGCTGGTCGGCGACATCCTCTATGGGCGGGGCGGCGACGATCTGCTGGCCGGCGGGGCGGGGGACGATCAGCTCGATGGCGGCGGCGGCAGCGATGTGCTGCGCGGCGGCACGGGCAATGATCTCTATGTCGTCTACGAGGCGGGCGACCAGGTGATCGAGGCGGCGGGGGAGGGCCGCGATCGCATCCGCACCGCCGCGACCAGCTACACGCTCGGCGCCAATGTCGAGGAGCTGGTCTATACCGGGACGATCGGCGCGACGATGACCGGCAATGCGCTCGACAATTTCGTCGTTGGCAGCGGTGGCGAGGATCGGCTGAGCGGCGGAGACGGCGCGGACGTGCTGCGCGGCGGGGCGGGCGGCGATGTGCTCGACGGCGGCACGGGATCGGACACCGTGGAATATGCCGGCTCGCTCGGCGGCGTGCTGGTCAATCTGCGCGCCCAGACTGCCACCGGTGGCGATGCCATGGGCGACAGGCTGGTCAGTATAGAGAATGCGCAGGGCTCAGCCTTTGCGGATGTGCTGCTGGGCAGCGTCGGAGCCAATGTGCTGACCGGCGGGGACGGGGACGACGCGCTCTCCGGCGACGACGGCAACGACACGCTGCGGGGTGGCGTCGGCGCCGACCGGCTCGATGGCGGCAAGAACGAGGATACGCTCTACGGCGAGGACGGTGGCGACACGCTGTACGGCGGCCAGCAGACCGACCGGCTCTATGGTGGCGCGGGCAACGACATGCTGGTCGGGGATACCGACTGGGTCTCGTCGCTCGCCGCCAGGGACACGCTGGACGGCGGCGACGGCGACGACGTGCTGGTCGGTGACGGGATGAGCATGACCGCAAGCGGTGTCGGCGGCGCGGACACGCTGATCGGCGGGCTCGGCAACGACATACTGTACGGCGACGCGATGAACATGACGGCTGGCGCGCGGGGTGGGGCGGACAAGCTGACCGGCGGCGCGGGCGGCGACCGGTTCGTGTTCGCCCCGGGATCGGGAGGCGACGAGATCAGCGATTTCACCCGCGGCGGCGCCGAGGCCGACCGGATCGACCTCAGCGCCTTCGACATCGCCTATGAGGCGCTGCGCTTCACCATCAGCAGCGCGGGGGTAACGATCCAGCTGGGCGGCACCGATACGATCTTCGTGCGCGGCGTCACCGCGCTCGATCAGGCGGACTTCGTCTTCGGCTGAGCCTCGCGTCAGCCGAAGACGAAATCGTCGGGCGAAAACCCCTGTGCGCCGCGGACGAAGATGCTGTCCGTGCCCATGGTGATGCGGACTCCGTCCGCGCTCGCCGTGAACCCGAGTTGCTCATAGGCGATGTCGAAGGCGCTGAGATCGATATGGTCTGCGCCCGAGGCGAAGTCGCTGATCTCGTCGGCACCCGAGCCGGGCGCGAAAACGAACCAGTCAGCACCCGCGCCGCCCGTAAGCAGGTCGTTGCCGCCGCCGCCGATCAGGTAATCGGGGCCATCGCCGCCATAGAGCTTGTCGGCGCCGCCAGCCACCGTCCCGGTCGACTCCCGGCCGTCGCCATAGAGCCAGTCATTGCCGTCGCCGCCTTCGAGCGTGTCGGCGCCGCCCCTGGCGCTGTCCTTCATCACGTCGCCGTCGCCGATCAGCACGTCGTCGCCCGCGCCACCGGTCAGCCGGTCGTTGCCGCCCTTGCCGCTGCCGTAAATATTGGTCGCGTCGCCGATCAGCAGGTCGGCATCGTCGCCGCCGTCGAGCCGGTCGTTGGCGCCCTGGCTGCTCAGCCATTCCTGGTCGCCGACCAGCCGGTCCGCGCCCGTGCCGCCAGTGAGCGTGTCGGACTGCCAGCCGCCGAGCAGCGTGTCGGCGCCGGACTGGCCCGAGAGCAGATCCTCGCCATTGCCGCCCGCGAGTGAATCGTCGCCCGAATTGCCGGCGATGTCGTCATTGCCGTCGAGCCCGCCCAGCGTATCGCTGCCGGCGCCGCCGATCACCGCGTTGGCGAGTGCGTTGCCATTGCCAGTGAAATCGGCGGCGCCGCGGCGGATCAGTTGCTCGACATTGCCGGCGAGCGTGTAGCTGTCGAGCGTCGTCTCGACCCGGTCGAACCCGGCGCCGGCGGCCTCGGTGATCCGGTCGCCGGTGTCGTCGACAAGGAAGATGTCGTCGCCCGCGGTGCCCAGCAGCGCATCCGCCGTGGCGGTGGCGGGCAGGGGAAGCAGCGCGATATAGTTGGTCGCGCCGGGCGAGGCGTCGCCCTGATCGACGGTCAGCGTTTCGCGGATCGTCTCGGCGCCGATGAGGCCGGGGAGCGAATCGCGCGTGGCAAGCGTCGAGAGCTCGGACCGGGTGATCTCGACGTCCTGTAAGGTGAGCCGCCCCTGCGAGGAGATCACCTTGGTGCGCGATCCGGCATCATCGAAGCGCCCGCCGATCACGGCGACGTCGGCGGCGCTGTCGAGCCAGAGCTGGTTCTGCTCGGAGATGCCGCCGCGCAGCACGGGGTTGAGGCCAACCGAGTCGATCAGCGTCGCCTCGGCCCAGAGCCGGTAGTTGCGGCCATTCTCCTCGCTCAGCGCGCGGACGAGCACGGTGCCGCTCGACTTGAGGTCGTAGCCGCCGTCGCTGTTGCCGCGCGCGACCGTGTCGATGAAGCGCACGTCATAGACGCCGCGCTCGCTCGCGAAACCGTCGCCGTTGAAATAGGCGCCGGCGGTGCTTTGGACATTCTCCATCACCACCTGGCTGAGCGTGACGTTGTGGACGGTATCGTCGAGATGGATGCCCGCAGGCAGGTCGTCGCCGGTCTGCCCGGCCATGTCCGCCGTGACATTGTCGATCACCACGCCATTGGTGTCGTACTGGAGGCGGATCGCGACCTTGGAGAAGCCGTGCACGTCGACGTTGCGGATCGTCAGCCCGGTGATCGTCGCGGTGCCCGAGGGCGCGCTGGAATAATCCTCGAAGAAGCGGCGGACATTGTTCGCGTCGACATCCTCGATGTGGAGGTTGGCGAGGTCGGCGGTGACGCGGAAGGCGGTGCCGACATTATCGATCCGCAGGTCGCGGAATTCGAGATCGTCCGCGCCGGTGCCGAGTTTGAACAGCTCGTTGCCGGAGGCATCGCCCGCCTGCCAGTCGGCAGGGCGCGAGCCTATGAAATGCGCGGCCATGGCATTGCCGCCGGAATCGATGCCGCGCACCACCACCGGCTGGCCCTCAGCTCCGCCGCGGGTGATACCGAGGATGCCGGTGACGTTGTAGTCGCCCTGGTCGGCCAGCAGCAGCACCTCGCCCCCGGGGCCCGCCCTTCCGATCAGGGTGTTGAGCGAACCGATCGACGCTGCGTTGTTGATGTCGCTGCCGCTTTTGTCCCCGGATCCGGCAGGCGAGATGTACAGGCTTGGCATAGCGAACAACCCCTTGCTGTTGTGGCGAGGTTAGCATCGATCAAGGCATCATGTTGCGCTGCAGTAAGGTTAAGCCAGCATTATGCTGATCATCGGAGAGGTTATTGCGATGGACCGTCGTGGACGTCTGACTTCGATAGCGGGGCTTGCTGCCCGGCATGGAAATTCGCTGGGGTGCAATCTCATCCAACGCTTCGGGGCATTGGGTTAGGAAGGGTCTTTGGAGACCGGGCAGCCGATTCGAGGACGGCATGATCGTACCCAAGGGGGCTGATCGATTTGCCGCAAGACATCGCGCCTTGCGGGTCGTAGGTCCGCTCGCGTGCTTTCGATCCCAAAGCCGCCGGTCCACTACCGCCCCAGATCCAGTGATTCCCATGCTCACATGGTCGATGTCCGCTTACGGTCCGCGGGCGCGACAGACGATTTGCATGCTTACCCGGTGCTTACTTTGCAAATCTCCCTCTGTTGGAAATTCGCAAAACCAGCCACTAAGTAATTGAAAAGATGGTGGACGCACTAGGGCTCGAACCTAGGACCCGCTGATTAAGAGGCGCTCCCGGCGTGGCGTATTGTTCAGTATTAACAGGTACTTGGCTGCATCCGTGTATGATCAGCTGCTCAATATGTCACAATGGGCTATAATCCGCGACAATCCACACCGACACAAAATCACCTACATTGAATTTTTTGGATCATAGGCAGCTTTGCGCCCCACTAGCGGTCGTTCGCGCAGGCCAATCGCAAGCCCGAAAGCTGCCGCTGATCGCGTCACGTTCGGCCATCGTCCATTGGTAGGAAAGAGGCCATTGCGGTAACCCGCAGTAGTGGCGCTCAAGGCTGTGGGAGCCGTCCGGCGGCGAAATCGCGCGCGAGCGAGATGAAGGCTTGGAAGGCCGCTGATGAATTGCGCCGATTGGAATAATAGAGGCACAGCGGCGCGAGCGGCGGCGTCCAGTCTTCGAGAATGCGGACGAGCCTACCTGCCGCGATGTCCTCGCGGACATCAGTTTCCATGAAATAGCCAATCCCGACGCCGTTCGTTGCCGCGATCCGGGCCAGGGACGCTTCATCGAGGGTGATCGGGCCCTCGACGTCGAGCTGCAATTCCTCGCCGCCCTTCTCGAACCGCCATCGGAACAAGGCGCCGTTGGGGAGCCGCACGCGGAGGCAGGGGTAAGTGAGCAACTCCTGCGGCACCTGGGGGACAGCCCTGCTTTCGAAAAAGGCAGGGGATGCGGCAACCGCCATGCGTCGCGTCTGACCCAGCGGTATGGCAATCGCGTCGCTGGGCACGAGATCCGCGCTGCGCACGCCCAGATCGAAGCCCGCCGCCACGACATCGACAAGGCGGCCTTCGGTGACGAGGTCGATATGAACCTGCGGATAGCGTTGCAGGTAGGTCAGGACCAGCGGCGCCATGATCTCACGCGCCGCTGTCGCGAACGCATTGATGCGCAAGGTGCCGGACGGCACCTCCTGCTGCGAGCGCGCCGTGTTCATCGCCTTCCGGATGTCCTCGAGCGCTGGCTTGATCTGCGCGACGAAAACCCGCCCGGCGTAAGTGAGCGAGACGCTTCGCGTGGTGCGATTGAACAACCGCACGGCAAGCTCCCGCTCCAGCTTGCCCACCGCATTGCTGATGGCCGTAGTCGACATGCCGAGATCGATCGCCGCGGCGCGAAAAGAGCCGCACCGGACGATGGCTAGAACCGCCTCGAGCTCGATCAGCGAATGGCGACTCATTATCCCGATTTCCGTGACACGCTATACCAATTTGTCTCGATTATCGGGCGGAAAGTCCATCGCTAAAGATGCCTCGTCACCGTCGAGGAGATGAACATGTCAATGGACCTACCAAAACCGATCGCCGACTATGTCGAGGCAAATGCGCGTCTCGATATCGACGGCATGTTGAAGCCCTTCCTGCGCGACGCCGTCTTCATCGACAATGGCAAGCTTTTCGAGGGACAGGCGGCGATCCGCCAGCTGTTCGAGGACGAAGTGATCCCGGTGAAGGCGATCTTCACGCCTGATATCGTTCGGGAAGAGGGCGACGATGTCGTGGTCGAAGGCCCCGCGCACGGCGACTTCCCGGGCAGCCCGCTCCGCTTCACCTATCGCTTCACGCTGGTGCACGGCGCCATCAAGACGCTGGAGACCACGGTATGAGCATCAAGGTCGATCCCACCGAGTTCACCGGCAAGCGTGTACTTGTCAGCGGTGGCACCAAGGGTCTGGGCCGCGCTACAGTCGAGCGCTTCATGGCAGGCGGAGCGCGTGTCATCACCGCTGCCCGGGCGATCAAGGACACCATCGAGGGCGTCGAATACGTCCAGGCGGACCTTACCACGCCAGAGGGCGGCGAAACGCTAGCTAACGCAGCGATCGAGCGGCTGGGCGGGATCGACATCCTTGCCCATGTCGTCGGCGGCTCGGCCTCGCCGGCCGGTGGCTTCGTCGCGCTGACGGACGAGCACTGGCTTGCTGAGCTGAACCTCAATCTGCTCGCGACCGTCCGGCTCGACCGCCTGCTGATCCCGCAGATGCTCGAGCGAGGCAAAGGCACCGTGGTGCACGTGACCTCGATCCAGTCCGTCCTGCCGCTGCCGGAATCGACGACCGGCTATGCCGCCGCCAAGGCTGCCCTCAGAACCTACAGCAAGTCTATCTCCAGGGAACTCGGGCCGAAGGGCGTGCGGGTCAACTCCGTCTCGCCCGGCTGGATCATGACGGAGGCTACCGGAGACTTTCTTGAAACGCTTCGGACTGCCAATGGCGGCACGATCGAGGACGCGCGTCAGTCCGTGCTCGATGCGCTGGGCGGAATCCCGATCGGGCGGGGAGCCGAGCCTGAGGAGGTGGCCGACCTCATCGCTTACCTCGCAGCCGACCGGGCCGCTGCCATCCATGGCGCCGAATTTGTCATAGACGGGGGAACGATCCGCACAGTTTAAGGCTCGCTACGACGTTCGTCACTTCGCTCTCGGAGGTGCAGGCGTCGGAATGGGACCTCTAAGGCCGACCAGGCGAATGAGCTTCGGGTGACGCCCAACCCCCGATGTGATCATAAACCGCATCTCGGAGCTCCGCCACCTGGCGGTTGAGCTTGCCCAAGGCGGCGGGAGTTTCACCAGACGCCGTTAGAAGCGTGTCTCCCAGACATGCTGCCTTCGAGCGGAGTGCGGCACCTTTGTCGGTTATCGATACGATCACTTGCCGCTCATTTTCTGGATTGCGGGCGCGCTGAATGAGGCCGGCGGTCTCGAGTCGCTTGAGCAGTGGCGTCAACGTGCTGGATTCAAGCGCAAGCTGGTTTGCGACGCTGCCAACCGTCTGACTGTCCTCCCGCCAGAGGACATTCAGGACAAGATACTGCGGATAGGTCAAACCCAGCGCATCGAGCAGCGGCTAATCGTCCTGCGCTTCGTTCCGGTCGAGACCAAGCCGTACATGAAGGCCGTCGCGGCGACCAAGCCGAAGAAGCCGCGGGCGCCCCATCTCGGCCTTCAACTCTAATCCAAGCTGATAGTGTCTGCGATCACCTAAACTTTCTCCCACATCTCAACGCACTGATTGAGCCGCAACACCCCGATGCGTTGGTGAGACGCCCGATGTGCGCTGGGGGAGCAATCGGATTAGGCGGAAGCGATACTCATGTGCCAAACGGTGGCTAAGTTCGCCCGTTGCGCCGGAAGCCGCCGGTCCGGTTGCGGCCCAGAACCAGCAGTTTCGACGAACGCCCAAGTCCATCATTCAGCGGATCCCACGCCCATTCCGAGCACCGTCTCGAATTCGTACTCCGAAACCGCGCCTCCGACTCCGGTCAAGCTAGTGGCAGTTCTCCGAGCGATCAGTTTTTCTGAAGGTCTGCGATTGCGGTTGCTGGCTCCGAACTAGATCGTCTTCGGGGAGCAATGGCTGGCGGATTTAATTCAGAAGCTGTCCGGTCGCGGCATCATATGTTCGGGAAGTCGATCCATAATCGCTATCGAACCCAACTGTAACAACAATGGATTTCTTCTCATATATCGTCATGCCGGACGCGCCATTGATCCTGATCGTCGAGATGGCCGATCGATTGCGGAACCCAATATAGGAAAGCCGATTTTTGTCGCCGTGCACCAGCGCATCGCCCAGCGCATGTTCGAGCATCGCGAAATTCGTATCGGAGACACGGAAAGTCTCTTCGGGCTTGATCGAAGCACTTGTCCCGTCCGGCCGGGAATCAACGACTGCGCCGCGCATGGTGATGTCGTCATAAGCATTTTCGCGAGCTGGATTTGCGATCGTCAGCTTCACATAATCCTTATAGATATTCATGCGATAGATTTGCCGGTTGCCCGCATAGGCGACTGCACGCTCATATGCCTTGCGAAGCTTCTCCTGATCGAAGTTTCCCTCGTCCCGTCCGGTGAGCGTTTTCGGCAAGTCCTGCACGAATGTCGTCACCGTCTCGATCCCGCCCGTCACGAGGGCGAAGGGGGCCAAGAAACCAAGCACGAGGAAGGCCAGCGTCGCGATTAAATTGGCGATCAACCTCAGCGGTGACATCCGAGCGGACAGATGCAACGGGCCGCCCAACAACCCCGTGCCTTTGTCGGGATAGGATTTCTCGGCTTTCTGCGTCTTGTATGTGCTGGGCGGTTCGGCGGCCTTTTGCTGCCAATCCTCTGGCGGATCTTTGTCGATGAGACCGTAGCCGGGGTTCTCCGGATCTTCGACGAACACGACAAAGCGTCCAGTGTGGAAATTGGGCAACTCGCCCATCGTGATGAACTGGCGGATCACCGTTTCGTAAGGGGCGTCATGTTCCGGAAACACCGTCAGCGTGAAGATGAACAGGTGATTGAAGTTCGAGACCGTCAGCCCCGCCTCTTCAAGCTTGCCGACGCGCGCCAACACGCGCCTGTCGGGCGTAGCTCCGCCCTTGGCGGACTCGAGAATTCGGTTCGCGATGCCGCCCTGTGCGGACTCGATCATCGGTTTCAGATTGCGCGCTATGCTCGCCACGAACACGCCGGTGAACAGGAAGCTTGCCGCGATGAATCCGATCACCACGAACGGTATCCATGAATCGGGCGCCACCCCGTTCGCCCCGGCGACTATGAAGCCGGCAAATGCTCCGATCGTCATCCACAGCGCCGCCAGAAAGAGGAAGCGGCGCGGGTTGAATCTGGCCTTCGGCGCGGTCGATGAGGATTCGCTTTGCATCAACATGGATATTGTCCGCCGTCAGAATGTTTTCGCACAATTCGCGGGGTAAATCGGCGGAGTGCGGGCCTCGTATAAAGGGGCAATCCCGCGGTACTGCAAGCGCCGGTGTTCGATGGTTTGCCCCGAGCAGCCGAAACAGCTCGGCGTCCCAGCCCGTTGGATCGACGCGTTATCTAATAAGGTTCTCGATGCTCGCATCGAAATGTGGATCATCAAGATGCGGATGTCTGCTACTCGAAACTTGCCTCTAGAAGCAGACTGTCAGCGTCGCGTAAGTGGCTGGGGCCAAACGCCTTTTTCAAATATCTTGTCCGACATGGTTCGGGTGGGTTCGCCCATATACCCCCGCTTTTGAGGGTATATTCGGCCCCCAATCCACCCGCTTTTTGGATGGAGATACCCCATGGGCCTTACCGCACTCGCGATCCGTAACGCCAAGCCTCGAGCGAAGCCCTACAAGCTCGCCGACGAGCGCTCCCTGTTCCTCCTCGTCATGCCCAGCCTTCGTGCCGCAGGAAGCGGACCTTGCTTCCCACCCACCAGGGCTGGCTCGCATCGGCGCAGGCCGGCGCGTCGCATGGCGCGTGAGGCTCGATGCGCTCGCCGGCATCGCGTCACCACAGCCGACCGGGCATCACACCGCGACGGTCGTCGCGGTGGATCGCTGGGGCAATGTCGCGGCGCTGGTCCATTCGAGCAACACGATGATCTGGGGCGACAGCGGGATGGTGGTGGGCGGCATACCGATCCCCATGGCAGCAGGCATCTATCAGCAGCGCCTGGCGGCGATCGTGCCCGGTGGGCGGCTTCCCAGCGATATGGCGCCGCTCATGCTGCTGCGCGACGGCAGGCCCAGCGTCGCAATTGCGGGTTTGGGGTCGTCGGTGGTGCCCGAATCGGTCCGGCTGATGATCGGTTTCAGCCGCGGGGAAGCGATGACCGATTGGCTGGCGGCGCCCCCGCTGTTGCTGAACTTCGAGCAAGCGGGCCTGCCGCTCGCCGAGCAGGATGAATTGATCCCGACCGGTGCCTATCCCGAGCAGGTCGTTACCGCGTTGCGCGCCATGGGCTTCCGGTTTCGCACCGTCGATAGTCAGCGAGCCGGTGCGCTGCGCGGCACGGTGGCGGCGGTCCGGCTAGGATCAAAAGGGGTTCGCGAAGCCGCCGAGGTGCCCGAAGTCTTGGCGTTCGCGGAAACCGAATGATGCGCGAACGACGGCTTCGGGCACCGACAAGTTTAGGCCTGAGCGGCCGAAATGGGCGTGTTGCCGACCGGCAGTTCACGCCGGAACCAGCCTAGCGGCTCCTGGGCCGTTGGCCGACCGGCGGCTTCTGGTCGCGTGGGCGCGAAAGCTGTCACCGTCAGAACACCTTCAACCTAGCCGTCTGGGGTGGGCAGCTATCAGTGCAGGGAGGTCCGATAGCAGGTCCGTTTCTCTCATCGAAAACCCGCAAGGCTCACATCGGAAAACTCTTCCGTGGCCATGCCGTTGATCGCCTGAAGGGCTGTCGCGCGAAACTGCGCCAGAACCATCCCCTTCCAAACGGCATCGTTGCAGAAGAACGCGTCCTTGATCGCCTTCTTTATCGCATAGGCTTGTGCGGGCGGAGCCGACGGATTGCGGTACAACCATTGATCACCGCGCAACGCGTGCCGCACGCCGCGGGAGCCGATCGTCCCGTATTCTAACGCGATCGAGGTAGATTGCAGCGGGATAGCGAGGTCATAGATCAGTTGGGCGAGTGACCCTGAGACACGTCCCGATGCTGCATCGTTGCCGTGGAGGCTCGAAACGTCCTGGCCCCACCATCTCCGGGCTCGCGCTTCTTCTTCAGGATCGGCGCGGCCAACGTACATCTTCTCGCCATGGCCGGGAGGGCCTAGTCCAGAATGTATGTCAATCCAGCCCACACACGATTGCTCGACCAGATGATGTTGGAGCGCCGCCGAGAGTGTCTCAAGACTCCAGCTTTTTCGCCGCCCTCCGAAGTAGAGGCCGCTGTCGCTGCTATACTGCCCTGCCGCGATCGCGCGCCGGAATTGCTCAAAGCCCATCTGGTCTATAATCCGATCGAGCCTTGCGTCGGCCGCCGGCGTGGGCGGCCAAGCTTCAGGAACCAGATAGGGATCCAGGTCCTCATACACCCGGTTTTCAGGGACGCCGGCCGCGAAATCGACCCAGTTCCGGTTGAGATCGATATTGTCCTCATTCACACGGCGAAGGTGGGAAAAGCCGTAAGGGTTAACCCCATGCACTAGCAACAGATCGATGCCGGCCCTTGCAGCCTGTCCGCGAAGATGCTCGTCGTCTAGAAGCAGGTTGAGGCATCCGGCGCCGCAGAAGCCCTCAACCCCATGCGTCGCCGTGGTTATCAGCAGCACTTTAGCGCCGCCCGCCGCACCTAGGCGTGCGACATCCATCGCCAACGGTTCGCCTGCAGCACCGACGGCATTCGGCAGGACGAAGCTGTCAAGTCGCCCATTCAGTGCGGCGATCTTCCGAGCGAAAGTCTCGCGACTTTCCTGATAGCTCTCAGGAAACATATTTTCGAGCAGCACCGACTGAACCTTCTTAATCGATTTCGCCGGAAGTGCGATCTTCGATCGCCCACAGCGCTATAAGTGAAATCACAATGCAGGCGATGACGTACCAGGCCGGACTGATCTTCGACCCGGTATTGTGAACAAGCCACGTCGCGGCGAATTGTGCGAAGCCGCCGAAGATAGCCACGCCGATCGCATAGACGGTGCCGAGCCCACTCGCTCGCAAGTGCCGCGGCAATAGCGACGGAATGATCGCCATAGTCGCGCCTGATCCCAGCGCCTGCAGGCTGGCCAGCACACCCACTGTGACCATCAGCATGAGCGGGGTCGGCACGGCGTTGATCAACAGAAACGCGGGGACCATCAGCAGCGCGAGAATGGAGCGCACGGTGATCGCGATCTTCTTGGGCGAAAGCCTGTCCGCGGCGATACCCCCTAGCGGTGCGACGAGGAACGTCATGACGCCACCAAGGATGCCGGCCTGGAGCGCCGAAGCCATCGGCAGTTTCAGTTCCGCAATGCCGTAGGTGGGCAGGTAAAATGTGATCATGTACGCACTGACAGTCCCGCCGATGGTCAACATGACCGCCAGCGCGAGATCGCGCTTGTGCGAAGTGAATAGGCTGCGGAATGGATGCGCCGCCGCGTCGCCGCTGTTTACCGCCGGCGTAGCAGGCTCTTTGAGCGTCCGCCGGATATAAAGCCCGATCGGCAGGATGAGCGTACCGATCAGGAACGGTACTCGCCACCCCCAGCTGATGAACGCGGCCGGATCAAGCAGGCTCGACGTCGCGGTCGCGACAAGCGCGCCGAATGCCACGCCGAGGCCTTGGCTAGCCAGCTGCCAGCTAGTGTAGAAGCTGCGGGTTCTGGGGCCGGACAGCTCGACCAGCAACGCGGTCGATGCGCCCACCTCGCCCCCGGCCGAAAACCCTTGCAACAGCCGTGCGAACACGACCAAGAGCGGGGCCAGGATACCGATCTGCTCATAGGTTGGCGCAAGCCCGATCATAGCCGAGCCCAACGCCATTAACGCGAGGGTCAAGGTCATCGCCGCCTTGCGCCCTGCTCGATCGGCATATGCGCCAAGCACCAATCCACCCAGCGGGCGGGTCACGAAACCGACGCCGAAGGTGGCAACCGAAAGCAGCAGTTGCTCGTAAGCGCCAAGATTGGGGAAAAATACCTTGCCGATCGTGACCGCGACGAAGCTGTAGACCGTGATGTCGAAGAATTCGAGCGCATTGCCGATCGTCACGCCCGCGACGAGCTTCGCCCGTTCACCGCGCCGATAAACCGAGGCCTGATCGGCAAAGACGATACTGGCCGCGTTACTTGCCATCGGCCGCCACCTGCGGGACGTCGCGTCCGGCGACCATCAGAACGGCGAGTGACAGGACCGCGGCGCCGGTCTTGATCGCCGGCTCTGGCAGCACCGTGAACTCGGGCGAGTGATTGGCGGGTAAGGGCGGCCCCCCGGCCTTTGCCCTGGCGTTCGCCTCGGGATCGCCGCCGCCGATGTTGAAATAGACCGACGGGACACCCGCGGCCGCGAACTCCGCATAGTCCTCGCTCGTGGGGCTGCCGGGTTCGGCAGGCGCGATGTAGTTGATGCGGTTATCACCGAATGCGGCCTTCAGCACCGTCGCGGCCCGCGGCGTCAGTTCCGGATTGTTGAACAAAGCGGGTGTCCCAGCGATCAGCTCCACCTTTGGCGCGCCGGCCCCGGCCATGTCCGCTGCCGCTTTCGCGGTGCGTTGCACGCCGGTCGCCATGATCCTGCGAGCGTCTGCTGAGAATGTGCGTGTGGTCAGTTCGAGTACGGCCTGGTCCGGAATGATGTTTCCGGCCGATCCGGAGATGAAGCTGCCGACGGTCAAAACGCCAGCAACGTTGGGATCTTTCTCGCGGCTGACGACAGCCTGGATGTCAGAGACGAAATGCGCTCCCATTACGATGGGGTCGATCGCGAGGTGCGGTCTTGCGCCATGGCCTCCCTTGCCGATGAACGTCACACGGAAAAGATCGGCCGCCGAAGAATGCGGTCCGTCCTTGATCAGCACCGTGCCGGCGGTTCGATTGCCAATATGCGCCGCGAAGCCGTAATCCGGCCTGGGAAAGCGAGTGAACAGACCGTCCGTGATCATGGCAGCGGCCCCCTTGCCTGTTTCCTCTGCCGGCTGAGCCACGAATACCAGCGTCCCGCGCCACTCCGACTTCATGGAAGCCAGGGCCTCCGCCGCGCCCAGCCACCACGCCATGTGCACGTCATGTCCGCAGCTGTGGGCGACGAAGACCGGCTTACCGTCGATCTGTGTCTGAACCTTACTTGCGTAGGACAGGCCGGTCTTCTCCTGCATCGGCAGCGCATCCATGTCGGTACGCACCATAACAGTCGGTCCGGCGCCGTTGCGCAGAACCGCGACGACCCCAGTCTTGCCGACCTTTTCCGTAACTTCGAAGCCGAGCGCACGCATCTGCTTCGCCAGGATCGCGGCGGTGCGCGTTTCCGCGAATGCCAGCTCCGGATTGCGATGCAAATCCTTGTACGTCGCTTCTAGCGCCGGATATTCTGCGGCGACCGTCGCATCGATGCGCGCGCGCTGCGCGGCAGGGTCCGACGCCTGGGCCACACCCGGTGCCGCCACTGCGACACCCATGACCAGGCTCATCAATGCGCGCGGCATTCTCGTCTCCTCGATTGCATTATTGAAGCGCCCGGCCGGCGGACAATCACTTTTGGCGGCGATAATATTCGACATAAGTCCGGGTCTTGCCGCCCGGCATCTTGGCGACGACACCATGCCGGATCCATTCGTCGGTATCCGCCGCGTAACGCCAGAATTCTCCGATCACGACCTGACCATCCTGATATTTCTCGACCAGGAATTCGTCGTGATGAAGCTTGTGGATCGCCAGATGATCGAAATGTCGGCCGACATAGGGTCGGACCTTGCCATCGAATTTTCCGGAGAATTCCGTAATGATCGGGTTGGCGGGATCCATGGTGTTCACGCCGCGATACGTCAGCGTGTCCTTGTCGACCTTGATCTCCATATCGATCTTGAGCGTTGGCGGGGCGCCGTCGTTGAAGTATACCTGCCGCTCGGAAAACGCGCCGCTCATGCGCTGCGGCGAAGCGGCCATCGGACTTGAGATCAGCGCCAAGGGCAGCAGGGCAGCCAGCATTCGCATCACTTGCGTCCCGCCCGCTTGAAATATTCAATGTAGGTCTTGGTACCGTTCGGAAGGATCGACTTCGCGACCACACCGTGCCGGATCCACTGATCCGTCTTTGGCACAAAGCGCCAGAACTCCCCGATGACCAGCTCACCGCCGCGATATTTCTCGACAAGATACTGATCCTCATAAACCTTGTGGATCGCCATCTGATCGAAATAGCCGCCGTTGAACGGATAGACCTTGCCGTCCGCCTTGCCGGACCAGTCCGACACAATCGGCTTCGCTGGATCGGTCGTATTCTCGCCGTGATAGCGGAGGGTGTCACCTTCGACGGTCATCGTTATCCTGAGCTTGAAACTCTTTGGAAGCTCGCCGTTGCTCCAGTAGGCGCCGGTTTCCTCAAATGTGCCGGTGCCGTTGCTTTGCTTCGCGTGCGCGGGGACACCCATGGCCAGAATGGCGGCGGCAACGACAAGCTTGTAGGTCATGGGTCTTCCTCTCACAGCAATCGGATTCGGATCACGCCGTCGAACCAACCTGGATCCGAGGCCGCTTCCCCGGCCCCGGTCGAATCAGAAGCGGCCACGGACGCCAAGCCCGACGGTGCGCGGCGCGGCGCTGGACGTATAGGCATTCCCGCCCGTCGATGCGGTCTGGGTGGTGTAGGTGACTGCGACCGTGTCGAAGACGTTGTTCATATAAGCGTAGATACCCCAGCGCGCGGTTTCGTTGTCGAGACCGATGCGCAGATTGGTCAGCGTGTAGGCCGGAAGGTTGCGGCGAAACACACTGGTTGGGCTGAACTCGGAATAGGACTGCCCGACATGGTTGAAATCGACATGCGCGGTGAGATTGAGTGCATCGGTCAACGAGCGCGTATAGTTCACCGAGCCGCCGATCGTGACGTTCGGCGTGTACGGAATGCGATCACCCTTCCGACCAGCTGCGAGCAACGACGAATTGATCTGGTCCTCGGTCAGCTTTGACGACGAGAAGGCGGCATTCGCCTGGATGCTCAGGCCCTGCAGCGGGCGCGCGGACAATTCCGCCTCGATGCCTTGCGAACGTGCCGCACCCGCATTCGAGATGAATGCGAAGGTGCCGGTCGGCGTGCGCCCCGTGACCTGCATATCCTTCCAGTCAATCCGATATGCGTCGATATTGAAGTTCAGGCGATTGCTGAACCAACTGGTCTTGAGGCCGACTTCATAATTCCACAGGCTGTCGGCGGCGTAGGGGGCAAGCGCCGCCGGAAGCCCCAAGACCTGATTCACCCCGCCCGGCCGAAAGCCCTGAGCGGCCGATGCGTAGAAGAGGATCGTGTCGGACGCCTGGTAAGCCGCGTTGAACTTGGTGATCCAGCCCTTGTCCGAAGACGAGGTCCTGGCATAGGGCTGGACGTTGATGTTCAGGAGATCGAAGCCCTTTACGGTTTCGCCACTGATCGACCGATCGAATTTGAAGTAGCGAGCACCGGCGGTCAGCGTCAGCTTGTCGGTGAGATGAAGGCTGCCCTCACCGAAGATCGCTTTTTGCGTCAGCGTGTCCTGCACGAACCGCTGGTAGAGGTATACGGACGGCCGGATAAATTCGCCGGTCGCAGCGTCTGCCAGTGTCGCACCGTTGTTCACGGTCCCACGGCGATCGGAATAAAAGCCGCCGACGGTCCATTCGAAGAACCGCCGCCCACTCGAACCGACACGCAGTTCGAACGTCGGACCGGTCGTCCTCAGACGCGGCGTCACCCCGCTCGGGATATTGCTGCGGACATAGCTGTTGAAAGTTGCCTGGGTTGCCGCGCTGCAAGGCGCCCCATTGCCGCGCAGCCGCTGACATACCGCCGCGTTGTTGATGTTCGTCGTGAGCAGGTCGGACAAGTCACCGGAGACGTTGTTCAACTCGCGATCGGAATAGGATCCGACTGCCGTGATGTTGATACCGCCCGCGTCCCAGCGCGCCGTTGCGCTGTACAGTTGAATTTTATCGTCAAGCGAAAGCCGGGTCCTGAAGCGGTTTTCATAAGCCGGCCCGCCCAGGAACCACAGCGGCGACTCCCCCTCGATCTTTTGGTAGATGGCCGATGCGTCGATGGTCAGCCGATCGGACGGCGTCAGTCGAACGAGCAGGCGTCCACCCTGGCTGTGCGCGGCGCCGGTATTATCGAGGTTGAGGAAGGTGTTACGGATGAAACCGCCGCTGTTCGCATCGAACAGGACCAGGCGGGTGGCAAGCACGTCGCCGATGATCGGGACGTTGATCATCCCTTCTACGTCGTGGCGGGTCGATCCGCCCTTGATGAAGCCGACATCGCCCTCGAATGCCCCTTCCAGCTTTTGAGACGGCTTGTTGAAGAGAACGCGGACCGTACCGGCCATCGAGCCGGCCCCATACAGCGTGCCTTGAGGACCGCGAAGCACTTCGACCCGATCGACGTCGAACATCTTAATGCGCGGCGTCGAGAGGCCGGCATCGTTACCGGCGCTGACGACGCCCGTCACGGCGGTCTCGTCATAATATAAGCCGACAGTCGGCTCACCGACCGATTGAATGCCGCGGATCACGACGCGGGTGCGATCCGCGCCGCCATCGACGAACACCAGATTGGGCACCGCCTGCGTAATGCCGGTCACATCGGTGACACCTGCCTGCGCCAGGCTTTCGCCCGTCACTGCGCTGATCGTGATCGGGGTACGCTGGAGGCTCGTGTCCCGGCGCAGGGCCGTGACGACGATATCGCCGTCACCGACCACCTCGTCGGAGGTCGCAGCGGCCGGGGGCACTTGCGCCGTTTCAGCCTGCGCCTGCGCAAGGGCCGGCATCGCAAGCGACGTGCATGCCAATGCAATGAGCGATGACTGGACGCCAAAGTGCTTGTTGTTCGGCTGCTTCAACGGATTTCCCCTCTGATCATTGCTCTTCTTGTCGGTGTCGCATCCCGGTCCGACTCGCGCCGTTCGTTCACGGGTAGAGGATTGACGAATATCAATGATTAGAAAATAATAATTCTTGATTACATGCGATAGGATTCTTGTATCCCCCGCGACCCTGGAGCGACGCCATGAAGGTCAATCAACTCAAGATCTATCTTGCGGTGGCAGAAGAGGGCAGTATCCATTCGGGCGCCCGGCGGATCGGAATTTCGCAACCGGCCGTGTCGACCACGATCCGCCATCTAGAAGAACATTTCGGCGTGCCGCTGATGAGCCGGGCGGTGCGCGGCATCGAGCTGACCGAATTCGGCGAGCTTTTGCTGACGCGTGGCCGGGCGCTGTTGTCCGACCTGAATCGGCTCGACGACGAGATGAAGCATCTGGCCTTGGGGAAGACCGGATCGGTGGCCGTCGCCGTGTCGACCGCGACGGCATGCGCCCTGCTGCCCCGAGCCTTTCAGCGGTTTCGCGCCACGCTGCCCTATGTCGATGTCAACCTGCGCGACGCGACCTACGCCCACGCGCTGACGGCATTGCGGGAAGGGTCCGTCGATTTTGCGCTGATGCACGTACTGCCGAGCTTTCAGTGCCCTGATGACATTTCCCGGCAATTCCTATCGGCCATGCCCTATGTCATTGGAGTGCGCGCGTCGCACCCGCTTGCGGCGGTTCGATCGGTCGCCGATCTCGTCGATGCGGACTGGCTGCTTCCGCCCTCAAGCGACAGCATCCCCGGCACGCTGTTTCAACAGGTCTTCGTCGCAAACGGTCTTCCACAGCCCAAATGCCTCACCCACTGCGATTCAATCGCGGCAGCATTGAATCTGTTCGCCGAGATGGACGTCGTCGGCTTCTTCTCCAAGCCGCTCGCAGATGTGGAGTTCGAGCGGTTCGGCCTGACCGCCGTTCCCGTGCGCGAAACGCTACCCAGTCTTCACGCCGTCCTGCTGACGCGAAAAACGGCAATCAATTCGGTCGTCTCCCAGCATTTCATGCAATGCTTCGTGCCCGACGCCGAGGGTGGCAAGTGATCGCCGCTCACGTTCGGTTCACGAGCCGGTCCGATGCGGATGGCACGCGCTCGGTATGGACGATACCTGCTTTGGCACGTGCCTTGGCACCCGGTGGTGGCCGGGCTGGACGCCCCATCAAGTTGATGAGCGTGGCGGTCTGCTGCGCGGTATTCGTTGCCATTCTATCTGGCTTTTGATCAAGGCCATCTGGTCTGGCGCTTTTTCACTCCGAAACATGGCGAGGGCCCCGAGTGGCGGGACCTCTTCCAAGCGTTGCTCCTAATCTTTGGCCTGCCGATCGGCTTGATGCTCTGGCATTGGCGTGACCTGAGCGTGCGCCAGCAACTCGAAAATGCGCGCAAGGATACGACGCTCAAGGAGTTCAGCGATCCGCCATGGCGCGGGCGGGAATTGCGCACGTTCGGTCGCCCCTTTGAAAAGGTTTCCGGAGGTGCGCAGCATCCAGGCGCTGGCCGGCGACCCCGACCTGCTGGTGCAGGTCAGCGCAGTCGATGCCGCCGATCTGGGCTGCATCGCCGATGCGGTGCGCGCATTGCCGGGGGTCGGCGAGGTGACGACCATGTCGTCCTGGCCGATCATCTGCGCCGGCCCTAGCGGCCTGCCACTTATCCAGGCCGCGATCTCCTTCAGCAGCAATTTCACACCGCGGTGACGGTCTTGGGCGGAAACATGAGATCGATCGTGCGTGCCAGCGCCAGATCACGTGCGGAGATCCCGCCGGCATCGTGCGTCGTCAGCCAGATGTCGATTGTACCGAAGACATTCGACCATTCGGGATGATGGTCCTCCTTGTCCGCCTCGACGCCGATCCGGACCATCGCCCCCAGCGCCTCGCCAAAGGTCGCGAACTGGAGGCGGCGGTGGAGCGCTTGCCGGACGGGATCGACAGTCCACGCCGCCAGGGCGGCAATTTCCGCCGGCGTAACTCGGGAGCGTAATTGCATTATCTTTATCCTCAGGCAGGGTTGGTGACGGGCAGCAATGCGCCGGTCACCCCTCGCGCGGCAGGCGAGGCCAGAAAGGCGATCGTGTCGGCAACAGCGGCCGGCGTGGTCCAGCTTGCCGGGTCGACATCAGGCATGTCGGCGCGATTGCGGGGCGTGTCGATGATGGAGGGCAGCGCCGCATTGACCCGGATGCCGCGCGGGGCCAGTTCGGCCGCCAGTGCTTCGGTAAGGCGCGCCACGCCTGCTTTGGCGGCGCCGTACGGACCAAAGCCCGCCTTGGCCGGCTGCGCGGAGACGGCGCCAATTAGTACGATGGCGCCACCGTCAGAGAAATATGGTAACGCCGCATTCACGCTGGCGACGGCTGTCGCGATATTGGCATCGAACATCGCGCGCCAGTCGGCAAGCGTCGTCGTGGCGGTCGTGGCCCATTGAAACCCGCCGACAAGGTGGATCAGCGCATCGACCGTGCCCAACCACCGCGCCGCCTGCGCCATAACGTCCCGAGCATTTGCTTCATCGGCAAGGTCGCCCGCCGCAAAGCGCCCGCTTGACGGGTCCGCGGGCGCTGCGCCGTGGAGCGCCGCGACGCGGTCGCCCGCTTCGACGTGGCGAGCAACGACCGCGCTGCCCAGTGCGCCATCGGCGCCAGTGATGATCAGGTGCATGGCAAATCCTCTTTCTCGATCGTCCGGATTTCTCGGTCGATGATGGCAACGGGCCAAGGCGTCAGGCGCAGACCGACGCACGGCCCTCCTACGCAGACGCCGCTGGTGGGATCGAACAGCGCTCCGTGCCAGCTGCAGGCGATGAAACGGGCATCCTGGGTAAGATATTCGTCGAGATGCTGCGCCAGCGGCAAACCGGCGTGCGGACAGCGATCGACGTAGCCGTGGACGTGCTCGCCGCGGCGCACGACGAACCCGTGGAATCGGCCCGCTTTCGTCTGGATCACAAAGTTGCGCGCGCAACCATCGGCGACCAGCGTCACCGGCCCCAGCGCGACGCCGGCGGGGATGGAGGAGAGGCGGGCGGGCTCGCTCATCGCGCGTCGGCATCCGGTTGGCGATCGGGATGCGCGGCGGCGACGGCAGGTAGCCCGCGCGCAGCCGCGCCCGCCGCGACGACGCGCGGAAAAGCATCCAACGGCATCGCGAACCGCTCGGCCGAGTAGAGCTGCGGCACGAGACAGCAATCGACTAGGCCGGGCGCGTCGCCAAAGGCATGGGCGCCGCCGTGCCGGACGATCATCGTCTCGAGTGCGGCGAAGCCTTCGCCGATCCAGCGGGCGATCCATGCCGATATCCGGGTTTCGCCGGCGTCGAGGTCCCGGCGCAGCGCGACGAGAACGCGCAGGTTGTTGAGCGGATGAATATCGCTGGCGATCACCCCCGCCATCGCCCGGACGATCGCGCGGGAGTCCGGATCGGTGGGCAGCAATGCCGGTGCCGGATGTCGTTCCTCGAGCCATTCGACGATAGCCAGGCTCTGCGTCAGCACCTGGCCTTCCATCTCGAGCGCGGGCACGAGCCTTTGCGGGTTGATCACCGCATAGGCGGGATCGGCTTGCGCCCCGGTGCGTAGATCGTGCGCCACCTGTTCGTAGTGCAGATTCTTCAGATTGAGCGCGATCCGGACCCGATAGGAAGCGCCCGAGCGCCAATAGTCGTGCAGCCGCATCAGCTTTTCCGCGCCGGTTCGACAGTGCCGGTACAGGGGCCGAAGCCGATGCTGACCAGGCCTTCCGTTTCCATCCGGCCGGACATCGACAGCAGGTCGCCATCCTCGAGAAACGCGCGCGTCTCGCCGGTCGGCAACGTCACCGGCTCGACGCCGCCGCGCGACAGCTCGAGCAAGCTGCCAAAGGTGTCGCGGGTCGGCCCGGAGATGGTGCCCGTACCCAGCAGGTCGCCGGGATTCAGGTCGCAGCCGTTGACGCTGTGATGGGCGACCATCTGGGCGATCGTCCAATACATGTTCGATGCCGGACCCCGGCTCAACCGGAGCGGGGCACGCCCTTCGGCGCGCATCCGTTCGGAGCTGATCGTGACTTCGAGCGTGATGGCGAGCGCGCCCTGTGCCTGATCGCCGGCGTCGAGCAGATAGGGAAGAGGCGCGGGGTCACCTTCGGGCCGTGGCGGCTGGGCGATCCGGAAGGGCGCCAGCGCCTCGGCGGTCACGATCCAGGGCGACACCGTGGTCAGGAAATTCTTGGCGAGGAACGGACCCAGCGGCTGATATTCCCAGGCCTGGACGTCGCGCGCCGACCAGTCGTTGAGCAGGCTCAGGCCCGCGACATACTCGCCCGCCTCCTCGATCGGGATCGCCGAGCCGGGCAGGTTGCCGGTTCCGATCCAGACGCCGAGTTCGAGTTCGTAATCGAGCCGGCGCGTGGCCGCCAGCGTGGGGGCGACGGCATCCGGCGCCTTGAGCTGGCCGTGCGGGCGGAGGACCGGTGTCCCCGACACGCGCACCGAGGATGCCCGTCCGTGATAGCCGATCGGCACATGCTTGTAATTGGGCAGGAGCGGATTGTCGGGCCTGAACAGCAGCCCGACATTGGTGGCGTGATGAATGCCGACATAGAAGTCGGTATAGTCGCCGACCCGTGCGGGCAGGTGCAGCGCGCAGGTGTGCGCCGGATGCAGCATCGGCGCGACCGCATCGCGATGGGGGCGATCGCGGGCGAGCAACGCCGATACCGAACGCCGCAGCGCGCGGCGCGGCGCGGTGCCGAGCGCCAGCAGCGGATTGAGCGTATCGCCCGAGGCAGCCTCTGCCGCCTGGAGCGCGGCGCCATCGAGAAGCCCGCTTCGCGCCAGTGCGGCGAGGTCGAGGATGAAGTCGCCGATCGCGATGCCGCCGCGCGGTGCGCCGTTGCCGTTCGAGAACACGCCCAGCGGCAGGTTCTGGATCGGGAAATCGGGATGGCCTTGCGCGCTCGCGACCCAGCTGGTGCGTGCCGGATCGTGCGTCTCGTCGATCGCAACCGTCATCGCGGGAGCGTCGCCTTGGGGAAATCGGCCCAGCAATCGTCATAATCGGATTGCAGCGCGGGGCTCTCCATCGCCCAGCGGGTCGGGCGGATGACGTGACGGCTCTCGAACATGAACGCCACGGTCCCGTCGATCCTGTGGGGCTTGAGCTCCGCCGCGACCGCCTTGGCATAGCTTGCCGCATCGGGGCCGTGGCCGTTCATCTGGTTGTGGAGCGACGCACCGCCTGGGACGAAACCGCCCTCCTTGGCGTCATAGGCGCCCTCGATCAGCCCCATGAACTCGCTCATCACGTTGCGATGGAACCAGGGCGGGCGGAACGTGTCCTCGGCGACCATCCAGCGGGGCGGGAAGATCACGAAATCGCAATTGGCGGTACCAGCGATCTCGCTGGGGGATGTCAGCACGGTGAAGATCGACGGGTCGGGATGGTCGAAACTCACCGTGTTGATCGTGTTGAAGCAGGTGAGGTCGTAGCGATACGGCGCGAGGTTGCCGTGCCAGGCGACGACATCGAACGGCGAATGGCCGAGCCGGGTCGACCAGAGTCCGCCCTGGAATTTCTGGATCAGCTCGAACGGCGCCTCGCGATCCTCGAACCAGGCGGCGGGTGTCTCGAAATCGCGCGGGTTGGCGAGGCCGTTCGCGCCGATCGGCCCCAAATCGGGCAGGCGGAACGGACTGCCGTAATTCTCGCAAACATAGCCCCGCGCGGCGCGGTCAGGAAGCACCACCTTAAACCGGACGCCGCGCGGGATCACCGCGATCTGGAGCGGCGCGAGGTCGATCCGTCCCAGTTCGGTGGTGATTTCAAGTCGACCCTGTTGGGGTACGATCAGCAGTTCGCCATCGGCCGAGAAGAAGGCCCGATCCTTCATGTCGCGGCTGGCGGCGTAGAGGTGGATGGCGATGCCCGCACCGGCACCGACATCGCCGTTGCCGCCATAGGTTGTCAGGCCGTCGACAAAGTCGCTGCCTGCGTCGATCGCCGGCGCATCCCAGCGCAGCCGGTTCGGCGATGGCGGCATTTCGGCGAACGGCGCCGAGCGCAGATGCGGCGCGCCGGCATAGGGCACGAACGCGTCGTGGCTGGCGGCGGGGCGCATCCGGTAGAGCCACGAGCGCCGGTTCTCCTGGCGCGGCGCGGTGAACGCGCTGCCCGAGAGTTGCTCGGCATACAGCCCGAACGGCACCTGCTGTGGCGAGTTGCGGCCGATCGGCAGCGCACCGACGACGGCTTCGGTCGCGACATGGTTGCCGAAACCCGGGACGTAGCCGGCGTCGGCGCTCGCGATCGCGGTCTGGACGTTCATTTTTTCCTCTTTGTCGATAGCCGTGCGGACGGACGGGCGGCGCCAGTTCGATGTCAGGCGTCGACGGTGATGACTCCGCGCCGGATCTGGTCGAGCTCGATCGATTCGAACAACGCCTGGAAATTGCCGTTGCCGAAGCCTTCGTTGCCCTTGCGCTGGATGATCTCGAAGAAGATCGGACCCACGATGTTCTCGGTAAAGATCTGGAGCAGGATACCCTCGTCGCCGACATTGCCGTCGATCAGAATGCGGTTCCGGCGGAGGCGCTCGAGATCCTCGCCATGGCCAGGCACGCGCTTGTCGACCAGCTCGTAATAGGTCTCGATCGTATCCTGCAGACGGACGCCGCGCGCGCGCAGCTTCTCGACCGTGTCGAAGATGTCCGGCGTGGTCAGCGCGAGATGCTGGATGCCTTCGCCATTATATTCGCGGATGAATTCCTCGATCTGGCTCTTGTCGTCCTGGCTCTCGTTCAAGGGGATGCGGATCGCCTTGTCGGGCGCGATCATCGCCTGGCTGAACAGGCCGGTGGCCTGGCCCTTGATGTCGAAATATTTCTGCTCCTCGAACCCGAAGAGCCGGCCATAGAAGCTTGACCAGGTGCGCATCTCGCCGCGCCGGACATTGTGGGTGAGATGGTCGAGCAGGTCGAGCCCGACATTGTTCGCCGCTTCCGCTTCCTGCCAGCCGGGAATCTCGGTCCAGTCTGCAAAGAGATCGTCGCCCGCCTTCACGAGATAGAGGTAGGAACCGCCGATCCCCTCGATGGCAAAGCTGCCGTCGCCGAGCGTGCCGGCGGCGGCATCGACCGCGGTCGCGCCCTCGGCGATCGCATGGTCATAGGCGGTTTTCGGATCGGCGACATAAAAGGCCATGCCGCTCGCCGACGGACCGTGCGCGGCACGGAAGTCGGCGGCCTGCCCAACCGGTGCGCGGTTCAGCAACAGGGTGATGCGGCCCTGCTTGTAGCGCGTCACCGCCTTGGCCGGATATTGGTGCGTGGGCACGAAGCCCAATTGCTCGAACTGCTGCGCGAGGGTGTCGGGATCGGGCGAGGTGAATTCGCAGAAAGCGAAGCCGTCGAGGCCCAGCGGGTTGTTCGGATCGGTCATGGTCTTGCCTTTTCAACGGTGCGGAAGATGGGGCGAGAGCGCGGCGACGAACGGCGCGACAGTCTCGGCGCGCAGCCCGGCGATGTTGATGCGGCCCGCGTCGGGCATGTAGATGCCGTGCTGCGCGCGCAGCATGGCGACAGCGTCGCGGTCGATGGGCAGCAGCGCGAACAGCCCCTGCTGGCGCGCGAGCAGGGCGAGCGACGGATGCGCGTCGCCGAGCGCCGTACGCAGGCCGTTGATCCGCATGCACATCTCGGCAAGTTCGGCGCGCCAGTCGCTGGCGAGATCGGCATCTTCGAGGATCAGGCGCACGACCGCCGCGCCGTGATCGGGCGGCATCGACCAAAGGCTGCGTGCCAGGACCAGGATCGTCTCACGGACCGGAACCACGGCCGCCGGTGTGGCGGCCTGCACCCACAAAGCGCCCACCC
Source organism: Sphingomonas sp. BT-65 (assembly GCF_026107375.2). Lineage (NCBI taxonomy): Bacteria > Pseudomonadati > Pseudomonadota > Alphaproteobacteria > Sphingomonadales > Sphingomonadaceae > Sphingomonas > Sphingomonas sp. BT-65. The sequence goes on along the minus strand of NZ_JAPCIA010000001.1, from coordinate 857,764 downwards.
GTTCGCGATAGAGCGCGAAATTCTTGTCGCAGCTATAGGCGAGCAGCGCCTCGGGCACCGCCGCGAGTATCGCGCGCATCCCCGCCGCGTCCTCGTCCAGTCCGCGCCCCAGCCCCTGATAGGCGAGGTCGATCAGCGGAATGAGCCCGCGACCCGCGGCCAGCGCCGCCAGCGCATGCCATTGCTCGGTGGTGAAGGCCGTGCCGGTCGGGTTGTGGCAGCAGCCGTGCAGCAGCACCACGTCGCCCGCCTTGGCCTCGGCCAGGCCCGCGACAAAGGCGTCGAAATCGAGGTCGGAGCGTACGGCATCGAAATACGCATGGGTGCGGACCGTCAGGCCGGCCTCGCGAAAGATCGGTCCATGGTTGGGCCAGGTCGGCGTGCCTACCCAAATGGTCGGCGCCTTGCCCGACCGCGCGATCAGTTCCGCGGCCAGCCGCAGCGCACCGGTGCCTCCCGGAGTCTGGATGCCGGTGATCCGCGGATCCGTCGCCAGCCCGGGCCCGAGCGCGACCGTGGCGAGCAGGTCGGTATAATGCTGGTCGCCCTCGGCGCCGAGATAGCTCTTGCTGTCCTGTCCCGCGAGCAGCCGCGCCTCGGCCGCCTTGACCGCCCGCATCACCGGCGTCGTGCCGGCGGCATCGCGGTAGACACCGACGCCCACGTCGATCTTGTCGGCGCGCGGATCGGCACGATGCATCCCGATCACCGCAAGCAGCGCGTCGGGCGGCTGGCGATCCAGCCCGTCGAACAAGGCTGCCGCTGACGGCTCGTCGAGCAGGAGCGTCATTCGGCTGCCTTCGCGCGGGCATAAGCTTGGGTGCCTCTGGTATAGACGAGGTCGGTAGGCAGGATTGCTTCGATCTCGATATCGGGCTCGTCTTCCAAGGCGGCATAGAGCGGCTCGAAATCGGTATTGAGCGTCTGGTCGAGCAGGTCCTCGAAACTGTCGATGACGAAATAATTCTGCTGGAAATCGTCGATCCGATATTTGGTGCGCATCAGCCGCTTGAGATCGAAGCCGATGCGATTGGGCGATGGATCGTCCAGCGCGAAAACCGATTCGGTGTAGGAGGAGACGATGCCGGCGCCGTAGAGCTTGCGCTCATTGCCGGAGCGCACCAGCCCGAACTCGACCGTGTACCAATAGAGCCGCGACAGCCGCTCGATCGCGCCGAGCTTGGCGGCGCGCTGTCCGCCGATGCCGTAAGCCTGCATATAATCGGCGAAGACCGGATGCGCGAGCAGCGGGACATGGCCGAATACGTCGTGAAAGACGTCCGGCTCCTGCAGATAGTCGAGCTGCCCGGGCGTGCGGATGAAACTGCCGGCGACGAAGCGGCGATTGGCGAGATGTTCGAAGAACACATCGTCGGGGACCAGCCCCGGCACCGCGACGACCTGCCATCCGGTCGCCTTCATCAGCCGTTCCGACAATTCTTCGAAATCGGGAATGCCGGGCTTGGTCAGGCGCAGCACGTCGAGCCCCTCCATGAATTCGGGGGTCACGCGTCCGGGCAGCATCCTTGCCTGGCGCTCGAACAGCCTGTCCCAGGTCGCATGCTCCTCGGCCGTATAGGCAGTCCAGTCCTGTGGAATGGTCCAGTCTTCGGCGGTCCCATCGGGGCGGGTAAGGTCTGCGTGTGCCATGCGATGTATGATCGCATCACTTCAGTGGATAATGCCTATCTTTCTTTCGATTTTTCGGCATAAAAAAGAAACGATTTTCAACCATAAGAGAAGAAAATGAAATATTCTCATCCTCTAGATGCCGTCGACACGCGAATCGTGACGCTGCTCCAGGAGGACGCGACGCTCAGTCATGCGGACCTGGCCGACCGTGTCGGCGCGTCATCGGCATCGTGCTGGCGACGGGTCAAGGCGCTGGAAACCGCAGGCGTGCTGCGTCGCACGGTACGACTGGTCGACCCGGTGGCGGTCGGCCGCGGCGTCAATGTGCTGTGCAACATCCGCATGCGCAGCCATGCGGTCGAGGCGCGGCAAGCGTTCGAGCAGTTCGTCGACAGCCGGCCCGAAATCATCGAGTGCTTCTCGATGTCGGGGGATTGGGACTATCTGCTGCGGATCGTCGTCGCCGACGTTGCCGACTATAACGACTTCCTGATGCAGACCTTGCTTGCCCACAGCTCGGTCGCCGGCGCGTCGTCGCATTTCGCGCTGTCGATGACGAAATATACCACCGCCTTGCCGGTCTAGGGGCACGAGGTCCTCCCGCCGCCGCGCAGGCGCAATGCGGGGCGTCATGGCCTGCCATGACCAGTCGATACGACGCCCTTGCGGGCGATCGCGCATGGCTACCCGCACCTTTGCTCGAGTCTTGCGCGCTATGGCCTCTTCAGGCTTTGGCGAACGGCGTAGGAGCGATGCGGGCGGGATGCCGGTTCCCCCCACCGTTACCTCGAGGGTGACGTCGGAGATCCATTCTGTTCCGATGAACGCCATGGCCAAGGCGTAGCAGCGCATAGCCGGCAGGACCGCCGCGGCGCTCCTGCCGGCCTCCAGGTCGATCGGCGTGATGGGCGCGCTACGCGCCTGTCCCCTGATCGAGGGTCTCAGGGGGTGACGAAGGCGCGCAGCCGGTTCATGAATTCCGTCGTCGGGCTGAGCATATGGCCGCCCTCATAGTAGGCGACCGCGTAGCGCTGCGGCACGACATTGGTTTGCCGCATGATATATTCGCTGTTCCCCAGCGTCGTCATGGTATCATATTTGCCCTGGACCAGCAGCACGCGCAGGCGGTCGCTCCCCCGCATTTCCTCGGCGAGCGTGCGGTCGAGCGCCATCGCTCCGCTCGTATAATAGTTCCAGGTGGGATAGAGTTTCAGGTTGAAGGCGAGATAGGGGCCCAGGCCCGGGGACTGCAGCTGCTCGGCCGCATAGCGGTCGAGCGACGCCCCGAACAACGCCATCATGGAGAAATCGTCCTTGTAGCCGGCCGGGTGCGTCTCGCGACCGTCATAGGAGTCGAGCACCAGTCCCTTGTCCTCGAGCAGGCGCTTGTTGAAATCGTCGACGACGATGGTGTCGTTCTTCTCGAAATAGGACCGGTCGATCCCGGTGATCGCAGGCAGCGCGTCCATGATCGCGCGCTTCTCGCCGGCCGCCAGTTCGCGCCCCTGCATCAGCGCCGCGATATAGTTGGTCCGCGCGAACAACCGGGCCTTGTCCACGGCCTCGGTCCAGCTCTGCGTGCGGTTGTCGATACGGCCATGATACCAGGCGATCGACGCCATCATCGGCAGCGCGTTGGCGGTGTAGAGGATGTCGGGCATCTGGCCCTTCTGGAAATAGCCCAGGCTGTTCCCGGCCAGCATCAGCCCCGCGACGCGGACCGACGGCGCGCTGCGCCTTAGGTCGCGCGCCATCGCGACCACGCGCATCGTGCCATAGCTTTCGCCGAGCAGATAGACGGGCGAGTCGAGCCGGCCATGGTCGCGCAGCCAGCTGATCGCCTGCGCGGTCAGCGCGGCGGAATCGCCGTCGATCGACAGGAACTGCTGGCGGTCCACGCCGGGCAGGATGTGGCTGTATCCGGTGTCGGGCGGATCGACGAAGACGAGATCGGCCGCGTCGAGCGGCGAGTTCGGATTGGGCGCCAGCTGGCAGGCCGCCGGGCGGGCGCAGGCCTGCGGGCCGAGCGCCAGCAGGTTCACGAACCCGGAGGCGCCGCCCGGCCCGCCATTGAAGGCGAAGATGACGGGACGCTTGGCCGGGTCGCGGACGCCGTCGGCAAGATAGGCGATCGCGACCAGGCTGGCGGCCGCCTTGCCGCCGGCCTTCTCGCGCACGATCGTCTCGGAAACCTCGCTGCGATAGGCGAGCTTCTTGCCGTTCACCACGGCCCGGTGCTGCGCGACGAAGCGGCGCGGGCCGGGCTCCGCGGTCATCACCAGCGGCACCAGCGGGGGCGGCGCGATCTGGGCGGCGGCGGGGGTCGCCGTCGCCAGCGCAACGACGCATAAGCGGGCAATCAGGCCGGTCCGGGTCATCCTCGATCCAATCATTTGGCTTGGGGGGCGGGCTGGTCGGCCGATGCCGACAGGGTGGTGCGTACGAAGGCGCGCACGTCGCCGGCAAAGGCCTTGGCGGTCCCGCCGAGATAGGACATGTGGCCCGATTCATAGCGCCGGGCGGTCACCCGGTCCCGCGGCAGGTAGCTGCGCACGATCGCGCTTTCAAAGCCCATCGGCGTCGCCAGCATGTCGTACAGGCCGCTCATGAACAGGACGCGCAGTCGCGGCTGCCGGCGCATCGCGATGCGCAGGTCGTCGGCGGCGGTCTGGGTCGGCGTCACACCGGCCCGGCGGCGGTCCCAATGGTTGAAGACGCCTTCCCAGTTGATGGTCTTGTACGGCACGTCCATCCGGACCTTGAGGTCGTTGCGCAGCACATCCTGGAAGGCGCCGACCATCGGCGGGGTATATTGCGTCATCGCGGGATCGTCGGCGACGAAATCGCCGCCATCGCCGGCCGCCGGCAAGGTGTAGCGGCTGTCGTACAGCCCGATCCGTCGGCCGCCGGCGGCCAACGCCAGCGCGCCGTAATCGGGCTGCGAGATCGCGAACTTGCGCTCGAGCCAGGTCTTGGCCGGCACGCCGGTATAGGCGGCCAGCTTGTCGGCCAGCGCCTGCGCCTCGGCCGGCGGGAGCGTGCCCGCTTCGAACCGCAAGGCGGCGGGCACGAACGTGTCGCGCACGAAGCGTTCGACCGCGGCATAATGGTCGGCGACGGTGGCGCCGAGCGGGGCGACCAGCCCGTGATAGCGCGCGGTGACCGCCATGCCCGGGATCAGCGCGCCGACGCCGCGGACCCGCGTCTCGGGATCGGTCGCGGGGACGTTCGCGCCGCCGTTGATGTCGCCGCCGACCAGGATGATGCCGTCGAGCGTGATGCCGCGCAGCGAGCCGGCATAGTTGACGCCGCCGAGCAAGGCGCGCGGCAGGATCGCGGCACGGCTTGCGCCATAGCTTTCGCCCATGACGAACTTCGGCGAGCTCCAGCGGCCATATTTGGTGAGCCACGCCTCGATGAAGCGCGCCACGCTGTCTGCATCGGCGTCGACGCCGTTGAAATCGGCCTGCTTGGCCCGTCCGAGCGCGCGGCTGAAGCCGGTGCCGACGGGATCGATGAAGACGAGATCGGCGACGTCGAGCAGGCTGTCCGGGTTGGGCGCGGTCCGGAACGGCGGGATGTTGCGGGGGTCGACGTCGCGGTCGAAGACCATGCGGGTCGGCCCGAGCACGCCGAGGTGCAGCCACAGGGAGGCCGAGCCGGGTCCGCCGTTGAACACGAAGATGACCGGCCGCTGGGTGGCCGCCGTGCCCTCGTCGACATAGCTGAAGTTGAAAAAGCTGGCGACCGGTTCGCCTTCGCCATTGGTGATGTACAACTCTTCCGCGGTCGCCTTGTAGGCGATCCTGCGGCCGCCGATGACCTGCTCATGCCGGGTGACGAACTGGCGCGGGGCGGGCAGGTCGGCGAGGCTGAGGCGCGTGTCGCTCTCGCGCGTGACATAAGCGGGCGTGGTCGGCGGCGTGGGCTTGGCCGGCGGTGCGGCCTGCGCGAGCGCCAAGCCCGGCGCGGCGAGGCCGAGCAGCAGCACCGCGGCGAGCGTCGCGCTGCAATGCGATCCAAAGGCCAGGGTCCTGGTCATCCGCGTCTTTCGGCTGGAGGGGACGGCCGCGCGCGACCCGGCGGGCGCCTGCTCGGGGTCATTGCGCATAGAAGGGACGGATATCGCGGACCATGTCCCGGCGAACCTGGTCGTCGATATAGAGCATGTGACCCGAGGGGTAATAGAGATAGGCGATGTTCCCGCGCAGCGCGGGCGGAATGGCGAGATGGCGATAGTCGTAATCGGCGCCGTAATAGACCGTCGACAGATCGTAGAGACCGTTGATCGAGAGGATTTTCAACTTCGGGTTCTCGATCATCGCCTCGGCAAGGTCTTTGCCGTAATTGCCCCAGCCGGCGCCGTTGCCGCGCCGGAAGTCGAATTTCTCGAAGGCGCCGGAATAGGCGCGGCGATAGCTCGGCCCGGTGTCGAACTTGAGCTCGTTGCGGACATAGTCGTTCCACAGCGAGACCATCGGGCGGAAGATGCCGGTCCAGGAGGGATCGAGCGATGCGTCGTTGCCGGCCGTGCCGACCGCAGCCGAAAAGCGCGTGTCGATCTCGCCGACGATCTTGCCGCTGGGACGCAGCAGCTCGCGCCGGAACGCCGCATGGCTGATCCTCAGATTCTCGCGCAGGACGAAGGCCGGATCGAGCCCGATATAAGCGGCCAGCTGGCGGGCGATGGCCTGCTTCTCGTCGTCGCCGATCGTGTTGCCCTTGGCGAGCGCCTGCGAATAGGGCCCTTCGACCCAGGCCGCGACCTCGCGTAGATAGGCGTCGCGGTCGCCCGGCGGATGGGTGACGCCGTGATAGGCCGCGGTCGCGGCAAGGGTCGGGACGGCGGTCATGAAGGACCGGTCGCCATGGGTCAGCTCGCGCGCGATATCGAGGATCGTGCCGAGCTGGATCACGCCGCTGAGCTGCACGCCATGCTTCTGGAGGAGATTGGCCACCCCGGCCGAGCGGCTGGTGCCGTAGGATTCGCCGAGCAGGTAGACCGGTGCGTTCCACCGGTTCTGGACCGTCAGGAAACGCTCGATGCCGCGGGTGAAGATGTCGATATCGGCATCGGCCGAGAGGAAGGCGTCCGCGCCGCTCTCGCCCAGCGGACGCGAAAAGCCGGTATGGATCGCGTCGAGAAAGACGAGGTCCGATTCGGGCAGCAAGGTCGCCTCGTTGTCGACCAGGCGACTGGGGGCGCCGGCAGCCGGATTGGGCGTGTTCAGCATCACGCGACGCGGCCCGAACGAGGCCATGTGCAGCCACAGCGAGGAAGAGCCCGGGCCGCCATTGTAGAAGAAGGTCAGGGGGCGGCGCGGGTCTAGGGGGTCGCGGACATAGGCGACGTAGAACATGCTCGCCTTGGGCTTGCCGGCATCGTCGCGCAGCGTGAGCGTGCCGGCGATCGCCTTGTAAGCGAGCGTCTTGCCGCCGATCGCGATGCGGTGCGTGGTGACCGCCTGCGCCTCGACCGCGCTCGGCAGCGCATCGTCCGCCGCATCGCGCGGAGCGGGGACCGCCTGTGCTGCCGCTCCAGGGGCCGCAGCCGGAAGGAGGGACGCCGCGCCGGCGAGCAGGGCGCCGGTCAGGACAAGGTTCCGCACGCGCATCTTATACCCCCTCGGTCAGATGTGCCGCCGGGCGCGCGACCGGGGTCGCTGCGTCCAATGCGCATTGCGCGGCGGCGAAATCGGGGACGGCATAGCCGACCGCCTTGAATACGGTGATCGCCTCATCGGGACGTGCCGGCGGCCGCACGATCAGGTCGCGTAGCGTGCCGCCCAGCCGGTCGCGGTCGAGCGCGCCGCTGGCGATCGGGTCGAGCAGGTCGCCGCAGGCGTCGAACGCGGCAAGCGTGTCGACCCAGACGGTGGCGCGCGCCATCACCCGATCGTCGGCCTCGCGCATCGCCGGCGTGAAGCTGCCCACCAGATCGACATGGGTGCCGTGACGCAGCCAGTCGCCGCGCAGCAGCGGCGCTTGCGCGCTCGTCGCCATCGAAATCACATCGGCCGCGCGCGCGGCGGTCTCGAGATCGGCGACCGCCTCGCACGCCAGGCCGCGATCGCGCGCGGCGGCCGCGAGCGCCGCCGCCTTGGCGGGATCGCGCCCGTAGAGCTGCACCCGGTCGAACGGCAGCAGCGCGGCATAGGCGTCGATCAACGCCGCGGCGACCGGTCCGGTGCCGATCACCAGCAGCTGGCGCGCATCGGGCCGCATCAGCCGCCGGGTCGCGATCGCCGAGACGGCGGCGGTCCGGCGCACGGTCAGTTCATGCGCTTCCATCACCGCCAGCAGGACCCCCGAGCGTGCGTCCATCAGCATATAGGTGGCGCTGTGCGAGGCCTGGTTGAACAAATGGTTGTCGGGCCAGACCGTCACCGTCTTCAGGCCGATCACCGACGAATCCCGCCAGGCTGGCATCAGCAGCAAGGTGCCCGAGCCGGGCAGGTCATAGGCGGCGCGCGGCGCGCAATCGACTTCGTCGCGCGCGACCATGTCCTCGATCCGGGCGGCGAGGGCGCGCCAATCGAGCGCGGCGCGAACCTGCTGGTCGGTGAGCTGGATCAAAGGGCACCTTTAGGGGTTGTCGCCGCCGGCGCGGAAAGCGCAGCGGGCTGGGCAAGCGCGATGTCGGGCCGCACGGCAGAGGCGCGGCCGCCGATCGTCACGCCGCGCAGGAAGAGGAATCCGATGAGCAGCAGCGCGGCGGGCAGCAGCGCAAATCCGAGCCGGATGCCGTCGGCGACATGGGGCGGAACGGCCGTCGTCACCGTCGGATCATAGCCGACCAGGTCGAGGAATATCCCGGTCATCAGCGAGCCGAGCGCCATGCCGGTCTGCTGGGTAAAGATCCACGCGCCGAAAATGGCGCCCTCGCGCCGCTGGCCGCTGATCGCCTCGTCATATTCCGCCGCGTCCGGCGCGATCGAGCTGGGGAACAGGAAGACACCCGCCATCGCCGCGCCCAGCGCGACCATGAACGGGATCATCCAGAAGACGTTGCTCGAGGGCAGGAACAGCGCGCAGCAGAAGATCGCGGCGGCCGCGCCGAACGCGATCTCGGCCCCCCGCTTGCGCCCGACCCGCACGCCGTACCAGGCCCAGAGTGCGGTCATCGCCATCGCGGTCAGCGAGCCTATGGGGTAGAAGGCGCCGACCAGCCGGCCGTCCGCGCGCAGCGAGACGGTCAGGAAATAGATCATCAGCGCGCTGTAAAAGGCGTCGCACGCGCAGGCGAACAGATAGGCCCCCGACAGGCGGAACAGCGGACGATTGGCGCGGAAGGTGCGCCATTGCTCTCCCAGGCTCAGCGTCTGCGGCTGGAAGGCGACCGACGGCGCCTTGGCGGTGGTGAAGAAGGCGGTCAGGCCCGATACGAAGATGAACAGGCCGGCCGCGAGGCCGACCCAGCGATGGCCGGTCAGCGCGTCCGGCGCCGCCGACGCGATCAGCGGGCTGGCGAGCACCGCGATCAGCACGGCCAGCCGCGCCGCGATCTCCTTGAGCGCGCTGAGCTTGATCCTCAGACTCGCATCGCGGGTCATTTCGGGGAGCATCGCCGAATAGGGGACGTGATAGAGGCTGAGGCCGGTATTGACCGCGAGGAAGGAGACCAGGAACCAGATCGCCTTGTGGCTCAGGCTCCAGTCGGCCGGAATCCAGAACATCGCGACATAGGCGCCGCCCCACAGGATCGCGCCGGCGAACAGGAAGGGGCGCCGCCGCCCCCAGCGGCTCTTCACCCGGTCCGACAGGCCGCCCATCAGCGGATCGGTGATGACGTTCCACAAGCGCGGCACGAAGATCAGCGTGCCGGCCAGCGCCCCCGGGAAATGGTGCACGTCGGTGAGGTAGTAGAGCAGATAGATCGAGATGATCGCCATGTGCCCGGCAATGGCGAACTCGCCGATCGCCCAGCCGAGACGGGCGCTGAGCGGGATCGACGGGGCGGGGGAGACTGTCACGCGCGCATTGTCCCTAAAGGAGCAACGGACCGGGCGAGTGCCGGGCGATTCCGTGCAGGCTGATATCGCATCGTCCGGCCATCCTGTTCTCGAGGCCCGTGGCGACGGGCCGGGCGCCGCCGGCGGATCCCGGCCGTGCCCGCGCCGGCATCAGAAGCGTTTTGCCACGGAAACACCGAATGTCCTTGGCCGGATATAGATATAGTTGAACGGGCCGGTCGGGGTCTGCTGGAGCCCGTTGGTGGTGCCGCCGATGATCCCGCGCTTGTCGCCGACGTTCGACGCGAAGAGACTGAGCGACCATTTGTCCACGTCCACCCCCGCGCGCAGATCGACCGTGGTATAGGCCGGCATCACGGTCCGGACCAGCGCGGCGGTGCGCTGGAAGTCGCCATAGCGCTTGCCGACATAGGTCAGCGTCGCGCCGACAAAGGCTTGCGCGCTGCCGCCGATCGCGAACCTTTCATCGGCCGAGACCGAGCCGGCATAGCGGCTGCTGAAGGGAAGGCGGTCGCCGTCCAGGCCGTAGCCGCCGCCGGCCGGCAGGTTCGTGGTCAGCTCGGCGACATTGTAGGTGCCGGTCGCCGCCACCGTGAGGCCGCCGCCGGGCGCCAGGGTCAAGGCCAGTTCCGCGCCCTCGCTCTTGGCGCGCGGACCGTTGGTGAAATAGGTCAGGCCATTGAGCGGATTGCTCAGCGACAGCTGGATGTTGTTCCAGTCGATATGGAACAATGAGGCGTCGACCGTCGCGAGGCGATCGAAGAAGGTGCCCTTCAGCCCCAGCTCGTAATTGGTCGTCTTGTCCGGCGCGTAGCTCGCCGGCGCGCCCGCCGCGGCATTGGGGTTGGGCCCGCCGATCCGATAGCCGGTCGCCACCCGGCCATAGAGCATCACCTTGTCGGTGATGTTGAACTGCGGCGAGATCAGATAGCTGAACAGCCCGCTCTCGGAATGGACATTGCTGAAGCCGTTGCCGATCAACGGCCCGCGCGCGTCGCGCGGATAGGATTGCTCGTTGCGGGCGTAACGCCCGCCGCCCTGCAGGCTGAACCGCCCGAAATGCAGGGTCAAGGTGCCGAAGCCCGCCAGTTCGTCGAGCTTGGTCTGCGACTTGATCGTCGCGAGATTGGCGAAGAAGCTGCCGGTGCTCGCCACCCGCGCGTCGATGATCTGCGCGCCATGCGTCCGTTCGTTGCCGAAATAGCCCCCCAGGGTCAGATCGGCATGTTCGCCGAACTTGCGCTCGACGCGGATTTCCTGGGTCAGTTTCTCGGTATTGTAGTCCACCGCGAAGGTCGCCCCCGACACGCCGACGATCTGCGCGGCGATCGGGCCATAGGCCGGGCTGGAGTCGGCCATCGAGCGGTAGACGCTGCGATTATAGCCCGAGCTGATGACGAGGCTGGTGTCTCCCCAGTCGATCTGCAGGTTCGACGTGACCAGGGTGACCTTGCTGCGATACTGGCCGGTGCCCGGCATCCGGGTCTGGGTCAGCGGCGCGTTCAGCACAGAAATATTGGCGACGTCGACATTGTTGGCGCCATTGCCCTTGGTATCCTGCGCCAGCGCGGACACGGTCCAGGAGACGTTGTCGGCGATCTGCCACAGCAACGCCGCCCGCCCACCAAAGCTGCGCGACCGGTCGACATTGTCTTCGCCGGTAGTGAGATTGTCGACGAACCCGGCGGTGCGGCGGCCGAAGCCACTCACCCTGAGGGCAATGTCGTCGCCGAGCGGCAGGTTGAGCGCCGCGCGCGCGCCATAGCCGAGGCCGCCGCCGTCGATCTGCTCGATATTGGCCTGTACCCGGCCGGACACGCCCGCGGTCGAGGGCGCGACCGTTACATATTTGAGCAGGCCGCCCATGCTGCTCGCGCCGTAGAGCGTGCCCTGCGGCCCGCGCAGCACTTCGATGCGCGCAAGGTCGGACGGGTCGAGATCGGGGATTAGCCGCGACGAATAGGAGGTGACGCTGCTCGCGCCGAAGGGCACGTCGTCGATGACGATGCCGACGGTCGGATTCGTCGACGAGCTGGTCGAGATGCCGCGGATCGCCAGCGTGTTCTGCCCGCTGCCCGACGCCAGCAGGCTGAGCCCGGGGACCTGCGAGAAATAATCCTCGATGCGGGTGCGGCCTTCGCTCAGCAGCCGGTCGGCCGACACCGCCGTCACCGGCACCGGCACCGAGAGCAGGCGCTCCTCGCGCTTCTGTGCGGTCACCACGATATCGTCGGAATAGGGTTGCGGATCGGCGCTGGCGGCCGTCTGGCCCTGGGGCTTGTCCTGGGCGTGCGCGGCGGACATCGCGGCCAGCGAAGACCCCGCCATCATCGCGGTCGCAATGAACCGCCATTTTTCCGGTTTCCCCAACCACCCCATGTTCATTCTCCCTGATCACCGGCTTCAGGACCGGCGCAGTTTGTGACGAATATATGTATGATTGGAAAATACAAGTATTATACGAAACTTTCTTATAATCCGCCCGTGCGCGCTTGCCCGCCGGCGGGCGCGACGGTTACCGACCCTCGGTGCGAGAGCACCGACGGCGCGCCGACGACGATCTCGTCCCCTCTCAGCCAACACGCGAACTCCCCGCCACGCGCGGAAGGCTGGGTCACCGAGTAGAGGCCCCAATGGAGGCGTGGGTGCCAATAGGGAATCAGGCTACTCAACGCCGAGCCCGTCGCGGGATCCTCGTTCTCGCCGATGCTGAAGCCGGGACAGAAAAAGCGGAAGGCGAGTTTGTCGTCGGCCCTGGCCATGGCAATGATGCCGACATCGCCGAGCCGCTTCATTACGTCGAAGCGCGGCGCCAGGTCGCGGACCGTCTCGATCGAGTCGTAGCGGACCAGCCAGTCGCGGTCCGACCGCGCGCAATGCTGCGGCAGCACCTCCAGAGACTCGGCCAGCTCCGGCGGCAGTTCGGCGTCCGTGACGCGCCAGCGCGGCGCCGCCATCGTCAGCAACGCGCCCTCGCGGCCGATGCGATATTGTCCGGTCGGCGACCGCAGATCAAAACCATCGGCCGCCTGGTGTTCGAGCGACAGGAGATGGGCCGCGGCGAAGGTCGCATGGCCACAGAAGCTGTCGACCTCGCGGCCTCCCCGCGTGAACCACCGCAGCGGATAGACGCCATCTACGTCGGGCAGGACAAAGGCGGTGACCGATGGGCCTGCCGTCGTCGCGATCGCGCGCAGCCGCGCGTCGGGTCCCCAGGCGTCGAGTCGGCAGACCGCAGCGGGATTCCCCCCGCCGGCCCGGCGGGTGAAGGCATTAATATAAGAGATTTCGATCACATCGGACATGATAGCGCCGTCTTTCCTTGTCTGGTGCGACGGGGTGGTGCATTTGGGATTCAAGCACGAATGTTTTCGGACTGGAAACTTTTGTGTATGATTGTCAATGCAGTCTCACAAGGCCTCGCGACGATCGTGCCGGGTGAAGAGTGTGGCGGAGAATCTTGAGGCTGCTCGGACGAACGGTTCGGCGGGCGGTTCGACAAACCGAATTTCATGATTGCGAGGCAGCGTGGCCAGTCCGAAATCCCTTCCGTCCGAAACGCCCAGCCGCGGCGCGGCGACGTCGAGCATCGGCAATGTCGTGCGGGCGCTCCGTACCCAGGCCGGGCTGACCTTGCGCGAAGTCGCCGAACGCGGTGACCTTTCCACTTCGACGATATCGAAGGTCGAGAGCGGCCAGCTGTCGCCCGGCTACGATACGCTCCTCAGCCTGTCGATCGGACTCGGCGTCGATGTCGCCGAACTGTTCCGTCCCAATGTCCGCAACAGCTCGACCGGTCGGCGCGGTATCACCCGCAAGGGCACTGGCGCGAAGCTCGAGACGCCGCGCTACATCTATGAGGCGTTAGCGGCCGACGTCTCCAACAAGGAATTCCTGCCGCTGCTGACGGTCATCAAGCCGGGCGCGAAGGTCCAGTCCAGCGACCTCACCGCGCATGAAGGCGAGGAATTCATCTATGTGATCAAGGGCGAGGCGACTCTCCACACTGAGCTTTACGAACCCTTGGTCTTGGCGAGCGGCGACAGCGTCTATTTCGACAGCCGGTCGAGACATGTGCTCACCGGATCGGACGAGGGCGAGACGCTGGTGCTATGGGTCTGCTCGCACCGCGACGCGCTGCGGCTGGTGAAGGAACATAGCCTGGATTCGCAGGGCGCCGCACCGCCGCCGGGCTGAGAAGACGCGGGCGCGTCGGAGGAAGTGGTCTGATGTCTCATTGTCACATGCCGCGCGGCAGAATCTCTGAGAATGACCTCCACCGCGGGGGTCCGGCTCGCCTGAGCTGCCCGCGTTCGGATGACAATGGAAGGGTCGTCCCGAGAGGGGCGGCCTTTCGCTCGCCGGCCCACCCAATTGATCGATCGATTGAGATCGAAATTATCCGCAGCGCGGGCCTGTTTTGCGCCCCAATTTCGGCCGATCAACCGAACTGCCGACGATCCCGAAAGCGGCCGTTCGTCCAGGCAGCGGCCGGGCGCCGCTATTGAGTGGAAGCAGACTGGCAGCTTCTGGCGAGACGCTGCCGGTAACCGAGGCGGATATGGCAAGCGGTCGCGGGCCGACACTCCTACCTATTGCAAACGATCCGTTGAAGATAAATCAATTGATTTCCCGCTTATTGTGAAGCGGTATCCCGTCCATCTTCAGGGTGCGGCGCCAACATCGATCGCGTGATGATCGGCGAAAATCGCCATGGCAGCGCGCACGTCGCGCAAATACTGAGGAAGGAATATTCGATGACCGAGCTGACTGGAAAACGCGCACTGGTGACCGGAGGGTCACGCGGGATTGGTGCGGCTATCGCAGTTGCGCTGGCGGAAAAAGGCGCAGACGTTGCCATCACCTACTCGCATTCCGCCGGCCGTGCGGCAGAAGTGGTGGAATTGATAAAGAGGAAGGGCCGTGCCGCCGTTGCAATCCAAGCCGATAGCGCAGATCCGATTGCAATCAAGCGCTCGGTGGACGAGGCGGTGAGCGCCCTTGGCGGTCTTGATATCCTCGTCAACAACGCCGCGATCGCTACCTACAAGGACGTGGCGGACTTCACAGTCGACGAGATCGACGCGCTCTTTGCCGTCAATGCGCGGTCCCCCATCCTGGCATCTCAGGCGGCCATGCCCCACCTCACTGCCGGGGGGCGCATTATCACGATCGGGTCCGCCGGCGCCGAGCGAATTGTCGGGCCATCGACGGTTTACTCGATGACGAAATCCGCCCTCCAGTCATTTACGCGAGGTTTGGCGCGCGAACTGGGTCCTCGTGATATCACCGTCAATCTGGTGCAGCCTGGTTCAACGAATACGGAAATGAACCCGGCCGAAGGCGAGTTCGGTGATTTCCAGCGGGCGCTGATCCCACTGGGGCGGTATGGCGAGCCGGAGGACGTGGCAGCGGCGGTCGCATTTCTCGCGTCGAATGCCGCGCGCCAGATAACGGGCACCATCCTGACGGTTGATGGAGGTACGCTTACCTAAAACCTAGCCCATTACAGGGAGGGGCTGCGATCGTTCTATCGCGAAACCGGGTGAGATTCCCGGCGCTCGCAGCCACCTCAGTCAAAATCTCCTGTGTTCGCCCAAAGGCTGATGCCAAGGTATGATCAACGGCACCCTAAGGGCTATGGGCTAACAGAACCCCGCGCATACATCCCTATTGGGCACCTCGCTCCGCTCCATCAGCATCGGACCTTTCGGCGCCTGTTTGGAAAGAGACAGTGGAGGTGCCCATCTTTTCCTGAGACAATAGTCAGGGCAATGGAGTGCGCTCGCTTATTTGAGGCTTCCAGCGAACCGTGCGCTGATGCGCTCTCGACGAAAGTGCTCCGTGAAAAAGTCGATGAATGCTCTAGTCTTGAGCGGTTGTAAGGCGCGACCTGAGTAGTAGAGCGATATTGATCCCGCATCTGCATACCATTTCGGTAGGATGCGTTTCAGCGCGCCGCTCTCCAGATGCGGAAGCGCGTCCGGCATAGCCACCATTGCGATACCAAGCCCCGCAAGGGCCGCTTGGATCATCGGGGCGGAATCGCTCATAACGATTGTCTCCTTCAACAGCGCGCGCTCCTCATCACCCTGAGCATTCCGCATCATCCATTGCCGGATGCGACCCGATGTCGAGAAGCGCATGAGAATCCCATCGTATTCAGCGAGATCCGCCGGGCTCGTCGGTAGAGCTCTTCTGCCGAAATAGCTGGGCGCGCAGACGGCGACGACGTGAACGGGCGCTAGTGCCTTGGCAACAATTCCAGGATTTAGATCAAAGCCTCCGCCGATCGCGACGTCGAAGCCTTCCGCAACCAGGTCGACTTGGCGGCTGTCGAAATGCCAATCGGGCCGGATGCCCGGATACCTGCTGAGAAATTCTGGCAACGCGGGAAGCACGTAGCCCATGGCGAAGGAGAGGCTCATGCTCACTTTCAGGACGCCGACTGGCTCGCCCTTGACCTGCGAGGCGCCGTCGATTGCGCTCTGAAGATCGGCAAGGCTGTCGCCGATGCTTTGCAGGAAGGCTTCACCCTCTTCCGTCAGGGCCAATTTGCGTGTCGAGCGATGGAATAGCCGCACGCCCAGATTTCGTTCGAGCATGCCGACGTTCCGGCTGACTGCCGCCGGCGTGAGGGAGAGTCGGCGAGCCGCGCCCGAGAAGCTGTTTGCCTCCGCGCTACGGACGAACGCTTCCAGGTTGGCGAGTGTCTCCATGTGAATCAACCTTCAAGCGAGAATTGAAACTCAAACAATCCATCTACGACTGTTGATATGCCTATGCAGGGTCCATTCTCTGGTCAACGGAAACACGTGGTTGAAGGACTGGCTCATGACGGTTGGTATTATCGGCGCAGGCAACTTCGGCGGTGCGTTCGCGAAGGCGTTAGGCAAGGCAGGCATTGAGGCCGTCATCGCGAACAGCCGCGGACCTGACAGCATTGCGGAGCTCGTCTCGACGTTCGGAGGGTCAATTCGGGCTGGAACGGTCAAGGAAGCGGCAGCACAGGACATCGTTCTTGTGGCTGTCCAGTGGTCGAAAATTCCCGGCGCGCTCGCGGATCTGGATTTCGGCGGCAGGGTCGTGATCGATGCCAATAACCCCGTTGAGGCGCCGCTCTATCGCCCGGTGGATCTGGGTGGCCGCATCTCGTCAGATGTATTCGCGGACATCGTTCCCGGTGCGCGGGTCGTGAAGGCGTTCAACCATCTCACCCCCGCCCAATTGTCGGGCGATCCGCAAATCGGAAGGCGGCAGGCGCGTCCTCTTTTATTCGGGTGACGATCAGCGGGCCAAGGCTGAAGTGGCCGTCATCATCGACAGGATCGGCTTTTTCGACATCGATCTCGGCTCGATTTCAATTGGCGGTCAACTCGTACAATTTCCCGGTGGGCCCCTGCCGGCGCTGAACCTCGTCAAGTTCGGCTGACTCGTCGTCTGACCAAGACCTTCATCAAGAATGCGCAGTAGCTCGATCTGTCGATGAAAGAACAAGGATTAGAGGGAGATGGGCCTTTTCGAAGCCCTTCATCCCTTTTCTTTGACCAACCCTGTCGGAAGCTGATTGTGCCCAATATGACGCTCGACCTGCGCAATTTGCGTTGCGCACTTGCCGCTGCCGAAACCGGCAGCTTTCGCCAGGCTGCTGCCGCGCTTGATCTCCCGCAATCGTCGGTCAGCAGGCGAGTGCAGGCGCGTAGATGGGCGACGGCGGGGCGGATCAGGGCGCTTCCTGGGTTTCAGGGATCGGAGTTGACTCCGCTGAGGGGGACAGATGCTGGCGATGCCCCGTTTCAGCGGCCTCTGTGATCGCCTCGAGCACCCGGTGACGATCGAGCGCGACCGCGAAGTCCGGCGCATCTGCGGTTCCGTCGCGGAGGTCGGCAGCGAGCTGGGCGTAGAGGCGGGCGACGCCCGCCGCGGGCGCTTCGAGTTGCAGGTCGGGAGCCGCATATGCGGGCGGGACCTGTAGCTGCTGGACAGGCTCGCTGTCGCGCAACGTGATGGTCACATCGCCGAAGTGGATGTAGCCCGACGCCGTCTCAACGTGCAGACTGCCTCCCGTGCCCTGGATCTCCCACACCATCGCCGAGCCGGCGGGCTGCCCGGCGCTGAAGTGCAGCGAAGTGACGATCCCGCCTTCGAGAACGCCGGCGACGACGATCTCGTCCGGCGCGTCCTTCGGGAGGGACGTGCCATCCGAGAGGCGGACGCCGTCGCCGCGCTGATTGGCGACGACGGCGGACAGGCTCTCGAATGCGCCGAGTACGTGCGCGAGCGGTTGGAGCGCGTGGCCGAGCATGATGCTTTGAAGCGTGGCGCCATTCTCGGCGCGAGCCATGTATTCGAATGGCGGGTCATATCGGCCGACCCACATGTCTTCGTTCAGATGCGCTCGGACGCTCGTGCTGAGCGGCAGGCCGATCACGCCCTGCCGGACGAGGTCGTGAAGGTAGCGGATCGGCGGGTGCAGGCCGCCCTGCAACCCGATGACCGTGCGCAGCCGCCGTTCGCGGGCAAGCCCCTCCAGCGCTTCGGCTTCCGATAGGTTTCGCGCGAGCGGCCATTCGCAATAGACCATCTTGCCCGCGGCGAGCGCATCGGAAACGATCTGCTTGTGCTCCGGCACCTTAACCGCAACCACCACCAGGTCGACCTCCGGCCGCAGGACCAGCGCCTGATGTGTGTCAAAGGCGAGATCGGCGCCCAGTCGGCTGGCGGTCGCGTTCGCGCTCTCCATACGAGTCGTGCTGACGGCGCGGATCTGGAACGCATCGAGCGCCCGCAGCGCCGGGACGTGAGCGATTCCGCCCCAGCCTCGATCGGCACTGGCGCCGACGATGCCGACGCCGATCCGGGTGTTTGCTGAATTGGTCATGTAGGCGCGCTCCTGTCTGGTGGAGCCCGGGCAAGGCGCGCCGTGCTGCTTCACCATGGTTTCGTTCCGGACAAATGCTCGGGCGCATAGCGAGTGACCAGGCATTGCCGTTCGCGTTGCGCCTGCGTGGATTTGAGCCCACGCACGCGCAGGGAATTAAGCTTGAGTCCAATGGGCCTCGAGTTCGCGCGCGACATCGGCCGGACGCTCTATCATCGGCCAATGCGAGGCGCGCAGCTTCACGACGGCGCGTGCGTGTGTGGCATTGCCGAGCTCGTCGGCGAAGCGGTGCGGCAGAAACGGATCGTCCAGACCCCAGATCACCAGCGCTGGCGCGGTTATGCCGCTCAAACCCGGTTTCCACTCCGCCCCGACCTCGATTGCGGAACGGTAAAGTGCGAGAATGCTTGTCCGCATAGTGGCATCGAGATGCCGAACCGATTCATCCGCCGCATCTTTCGGCATCTGTGCCTCGACGAGTTTCGCCGCAAATTCCTCGAGGTCGAGATCCTTCATCCATTGCTCGCCCTCACCTGGCGTCTGCCAGATCTTGGCGAGATAGTGCCATGGGTATTCTGGATCGATGGGTCCGCTGATGCCGGTCCAGGTCCGCACCAGATCCGGTCGGATTGACGTGAGACGGCCTGTCAGCAGGCATCCCCAGTCATGACCGACCAGATCTACGGGTTCGCCGATCTCATCGATCCGGTTGATAAGCCAGTCGAGATACTCTTCCTTTGTTGACCTGAAGTCCGACGGCAACGGATTGCCAAAGCCGGGGAGATCGACCGTGATAATGTCGTTGCGCTCAAGATGAGAGCGGACGGTGTCCCAGAGCCGGTGAGTGTCGGGTACGCCGTGGACGAGGACTGCAGGCATGTCGCGATCTCCTGATGATTGTTATCAGGAGAATAGGGCGGTGGAGGCGTTGCGGAAGCCGGCGTTGGAGAAACCCGGCGTTGCCATTAGCGGAACCCTTGCCGTCGTGCGCTCTGTGTGAACGCTGGCAACATTGATCACATATCTCGCTCCGCCGTCCGGTTCAGCAGCCAGCCCGGATACTCTATCGGAAGGCGGCTGGCTGCGCCCAGGCGACCCATGTCGTCCGGATCGAGTTCGACCTCCGCTGCCTGTAGATTCTCGTGCAATTGCTCGACGCGCTTTGCGCCTATGATGACGGTGGACACCACGGGCTGTTTTAGCAGCCATGCTATAGCGATCTGCGCGGGCCGGCGCCCATGCTTGATCGCGACTTCCTTCAACACGCCGATCAGCGGTTCTCCACGGACGCGATCGATCGGTGGAAAGTCGAGCTCGGTCTGCCGTGCCGCTTCAAGATTGCCGCCATCGGCATATTTGCCGCTGAGATAACCACCGGCAAGCGGGCTCCAGACCATCATGCCGACCTGTTCGGCGGTCAGCAGCGGCACGATCTCGCGCTCGGCGTCGCGGCCGACGAGCGTGTAATAGGCCTGGAGCGAGGTGATCGGGGCCAGGTTACGCGCCCGCGCGATGCCGATCGCTTTCATGATCTGCCAGGCGGCCCAGTTCGAAAGCCCGATGTATCGAACGTCACCGGCACGCACGAGCGTGTCGAGCGCCTCCAGCGTCTCCTCGACCGGAGTCGCGGGATCGAAGGCGTGAACCTGGTAGAGGTCGATATGGTCGAGCGCTAGCCGGCGCAGGCTGGCATGGCATTCGCTAAGGATGTGTCGGCGCGATGCGCCGCCCTGGTTCGGCCCTTCGCCCATCGACGAGGCCACCTTCGTGGCCACGATCAGGTGATCCCGGGCGACGCCGATGTTTTTCAGCGAGCGGCCGAGAATCTCTTCGCTCCGGCCATGCGCGTAGACATTCGCCGTGTCGAACAGGTTCACGCCCGCGTCGAGCGCAGCGCCGACCAGCGCATCGGCATCCTCCTGTCCCAATTTGCCGACCTGTCCCCACAGGCCGTCCGTGCCGCCGAAGGTCATCGCGCCAAAGCAGAGTTCGGACACGAACAACCCACTGCTGCCAAGTTTGCGCAAGCGCATGACATGTCTCCCTGGATCAGATCGACTGCCGCTCGCCGGACTGCGCCGCACGCTCGACGGCAGCGACGAGGCGGCTGTTATGGAGCGCGTGGTCGAAGCCGGGCGTGTGGTAGGTGCCCGCCACCAGATCGCGCGCGAGCGAGGCATAGACCTCGCCGACATTGATCGCCGCGCCGGCCCAGAAGTCGGCCGCTGTAGGCCCGACGCCGGTCGCGATGGGCGCGTCGGGAGCGGCAAAATCGACGGAGGCCGTCAGGCGGAGATCGCCGACCTGCACGCCGGCGAGGTGATCGCCGGTCAGCGTCAGGCGTCCTTCCGTGCCGCGGATATCGAAGCGGAACCGCGCTTCGTCTGCGGGCACGCCGGCCAGCACCTGGACCGATACCGGGGTGCCGGTCGCCGTCGCGGCGATCAGGTCCAGATGGTCGGGGATCTCGCGAGTGGAAGTTTCGCCGGTGTCGACCACCTCGATCTGCGGCCAGTGCAACGCGGTGCGCGCATCAACCTGCGTGATGTCGCCGAGCACGGCTTCGATCACGTCGAGGACGTGGCCGACGGTGATAGTCATGAAGCTGGCGCCGGACGCGGCCTTGTTGAAATAGTCGTAGTTGCTCGTCACTTGCGGCCCATAGCCGAACGTCGTCGCATCGACGCGCGCCGACAACAGGCGGCCGAGCTTGCCCGAAGCGACCAGTTCGGCCGCGCGGCGGACCGCGGGATTGTGCCGGCCCTGCAATCCGATCGCGGTGTGAAGAGATCTGCCCGCTGCCGCCATCGCCTCGGTTTCTGCGAGCGTCGCGCCCAGGGGAGACTCCGCGTAAACCGCCTTGCCCGCGGCCAGCGCAGCCATCACCAGATCATGGTGCGCCGGCACCTTCACGGCGACGGTGACGACGTCGATCCCCTTGTCCTCGATGAGCTTGAAAGGGTCGGCATACCAGCGTTCGGCGCCGAACACCTCGGCGGCTGCCTTGGCGCTTTCCTCGCGACGTGTGGCAACGCCAGCGAGGACCAGCGAGGGTTGCGCCGCGAGGGCGGGAATGTGGGATGCGCCCGCCCAGCTTGCCTGCGTGTCCGCGCCGATAATGCCGACACGAAACTTACCGTCCGTCATGATGATGATGCTCCAGCCATTGGCGCATGAAGTCGCGCCGTTGCCGGACATTTAGGTGACGGGAATAATCAATCTAAATCGATATCCAGTATGCATCATCATCCACCGCATGGATGGCGGCGTCGCTTGCTCCCAATCAATAATATTGCTGTCGGAGATCCGCACAGACCTGCTCCGATCTCTGCCAAACATGGGGGAAAGCACCGGACAGGCAGGCGCGGAACCAACGTTGGGCGGGGTGTTGGTCGTTCCGGCGGTGCCAGTTGAGGACGAAGGGTACGGGGTTCAGGCGCAGCGGGAAGTCGCTGACATTCAGCTGCTCCGCGCAGCCCGACCGCCGTACGACACTTTCAAGAACCGTAGCGACCATGTCGGAGGCGGCGACCAGTGCGGGCGCGCTCGCCATATGCTGTATGGTCAGCGCCACCCGACGCTTCAGACCCTTGCTGGCGAGCGCCGCATCGGCCACGTCCAGCCCTTCGTTCTCCGGCGAGACGAGGATGTGCGGGAGCGACAGGAAACGTTCAAGGTCGAGTGCCCGGCTCGCGGCGGGATGGTCCCTCCGCAGGATGCAGACGAACCGTTCCTGAAACAGGCGGGCGGACAGAATGCGCCCACGATCGACGGGCGGCAGGCCGATTGCCACGTCGACTTCGCCGGCATCGAGCATCCGCGTTGCCTCGTCCCGCGTAGCGTAGTCGCGGACGCGGAGATCGATAAGCGGTGCGCGGGCCGCGAGGATCTGCAACAGCGGCGGCAACACGACGCTTTCGGCATGGCCCGACAAGCCGAGCGAGAAAGTAATCGACGCAGCGCTCGGCTCGAACGCCTGCGTGAAGACCAGCGTGTGTTGGATATCGCGCAACGCGCGCGAAATCGGTTCCGCCAGCTCGAGCGCACGCGGCGTAGGCTGCAGGCCTTTGGGTCCCCGGACGAACAGTTCGTCCTGGAGCAGATCGCGCAGGCGGCCCAACGCCGCGCTCATCGCCGGCTGGGTGCGGCCAATTCGCAGGCCGGCGCGGGTGACGTTTCGTTCGGCGATCAACGCGTCGAATGCCACCAGCAAGTTGAGATCGATGCCATGCAAGTCCATCACGCGACCCTATCGTCGCAGAAGCCAACGTCGGCAAGCGACCGCCGCACCGCCCGTGGTCTTCTCCAGAGTGCGAAACCATGCCTGGGCGTCTGATGGCGGTACATCTGCGTCGGCGCCGCTTGGGGAAAGCAAAGCCGCCCCAAGACCCAGCGTGAGATCGTGGCCGAGCGTAAGATTCAACATGCGTCCGTCTCCATATCTCCGTCAGGCGTCCGCGCATCCGGACCGATCGACTGCATCGCTTTCGCTGCCCCCGTATCGAGCGGGCGCTGCGGGAGGCGCCATCGGCGCGGCGAAGGCGCCGTTGATCCAGTTCCGGGCCGGAGAGTTCGTCATCGCATCGTCCTTTGCGGAGGGGAGCGGGCGTGCCGATCCGTGGCACGCGCGCCGTGGCGCGTGTCCGGAAGGAGACGGCCTGCGGTAGTTTCGGCTGCCGCGAGGCCTTGGCGGATCAGGTCAGGAAGGGCGGCGCGTTCTCGCCGCGCAGGCGATAGTTCGGCCGCGGGCGCTCGAGCCTGATCGACTCCAGCACCGTGTAGGCGTGATATTTCGTCTGGGTGGTCACCCCGGCCAGCCGTTCCGACCACAGCTGCCCGTTGCTGCTGCGCTTCTCGAGCACATACTTCGTGGCGTAGTTCGCCATCGAGTTGATCCAGTTCTCTGTTCCCACGAAAACTTTGTCCCAGCCCGCACCGTCGAGGATGCCGATCAGCGCGTCGGAGCGGGAGAAGCGGTCGACCGCGGCTTGTGCGCCGTCGAGGACGTCGGCGAAGTATTCGATCGAGGCCTTCACCGTCTCGGGTGTGCCGTAAGTCATGTGGTGACCGGCGACCAGGAAGTCGAAGTCGAACTCCGTCAACTGCTGTTGCGCCTGATACCAGCCCATGATGTTCTGCGACGCATCGCAATGCATGAAGGTGGCGCTGCCGGGGCTGATGATGTCGATGACGGTCAGCACTCTATGGGCCGGCGCATAGATGAAGATGTTGCCGGGGCAGTGGTTCTCGCCCTTGTACGACAACTCCAGAGTCACGCCGCCGACGTTCAGCGTGTAATCCTTGTCGAACGTCAGAGTCGGGATCGGGCGGTTCGGGTCGGGAAAGCGTTCGAGCAATTCCTTGGTGATCGCGTGCGCGACGATCTCCACGCCGGAGCCGAACACCGATGCGGCGCCGATAT
Organism: Sphingomonas sp. BT-65; assembly: GCF_026107375.2. NCBI lineage: Bacteria > Pseudomonadati > Pseudomonadota > Alphaproteobacteria > Sphingomonadales > Sphingomonadaceae > Sphingomonas > Sphingomonas sp. BT-65. Next base: position 833,856 of record NZ_JAPCIA010000001.1, on the reverse strand, counting down.
GGTCGGTGTGCCAATGGCTGTAGATGACGTGTGTCACCGCCTTGTCGGTGACCTCCTCGATCGCCGCCAGCATGTTTTCGCCGATCGTCGGAGGTGCGTCGATCGCGATCACGCCGTCTTCCGTCACGACGAAGGCCGCGTCGTACCCACCGCTGGTGACCCAGTAGAAGCCGTCGCGAAGCTCCTCGACATGGTAGCCGAGGGTCTGAAATTTCTCGCTGCTGAAATAGGGTGGATAGTAGTGCGGCGGATCGGCCGGATGCTCGCCCGCTTCGGGAAAGCCGTAGCGGTCGATCGCGAAGAACGCTGGCGTGTCGTCGGCGACGATCGCCTTCTGGTGATTGTTGCACATGGCTTTGTTTCCTTTCTGCTGTGTGGCTCAGGCGTGCGCGGCGTCGAACCGCAGCACCGCCTTGATGACGCGGCCGGCGACTACGTCGTCGAATGCCCGGTTGATGTCCCCGAAGTCGTAGAAGGTGATGAGGCGGTCGAACGGGAAGCGACCGGTGCGATAGAGGCCGATCAGCTCGGGGATCATCAGTGCGGAAATTGCGTCGCCCTGGATGATGCCCTGCAGCGTCTGCCCGATGGTCAGGCGCGATGCGTCGACGAACGCGCCCGAATGCGCGTTGAAGGCGACGAAGCCGAAATGCCCCATCGGCGCCAGCGCGCCGATACCGGCATCGAGGTTGGCGGCGCGCCCGCTGGTGTCGAGGACGAATTCGACCCCGCGTGGCGAGATCGCGCGGATCGCGGCCGTCACATCCGGCTCTTCGGAGACGTTCACGATGTGTGTCGCGCCGAGTTCGCTTGCGAGCTCGAGCCGTTCGGCATTCACGTCGATCGCGATGACGGTTGCGGCATCCGCGACCTTCGCCGCCATGATGGCGGCAAGGCCGACCGCGCCGACGCCGAAGACGGCGACGCTCGCGCCCACTGGCACCTTCATCGCCTTGAGGATCGCACCCGCGCCCGTCTGGAAGCCGCAGCCTAGCGGCCCCATAATCTCCAGCGGGAGATCATCCGGCACTTTGACGGTGTTGCGCTGGTGTGCCAGCGCATAGGTCGCAAAGGACGACTGTCCGAAGAAATGCGCGTGGAGGTCGTCGGCGCCGTGTCGCTCGACGCCGATGGTGCCGTCCAGCCGCGCCCCCGCAAAATTCGCCTCCCAGACCTTCTCGCAATAGGCGGCATGAGAGGACAGGCACGGCTTGCACTGTCCGCAGGAATGATAGGACAACACGACATGGTCGCCCGGCTTTAGATGGGTGACCGATGCGCCGGTCCGCATGACGACGCCGGCGCCTTCGTGACCGAGAATGGCGGGCAACGGCGACGGCATCAGTTGTTGGCGGACATGCGAGTCGGTTGCGCAGATGCCGGTCGCGACCATGCGAACTAGAACTTCGTCGGCTCGCGGCGCTTCGAGAGCGATGTCCTGCATGATGAACGGTCCATCCTTTTGCTCGACCACGGCCGCGCGGGCATGGGTGATCGTGGCTTGTTGCTGTGCGGCACTGGCAAGTGCTGGCTGGTTCATCGGGTCCTCCATGAGGTTCGTAAGCGGTCTTCCGCTGCGTCGCCGTCTGGTTTACCCCTCGTGCCCTGTTGCAATAGCCGCCAAGGCAGGAACCTGGAGTTGCGCATGCCGGAACCCGCGCCGGTCGATCTGCTCGATGTCATCGCGTTCGTCCGCGTGGTGGAGACGGGGAGCATCGCCAATGCAGCGACGCGCCTGGGCATCGCCAAATCGATCGTCAGCCGCCGCGTGAGCCGCCTGGAGGGGGTGCTCGGTGCCCAGTTGCTGACGCGCACCCCGCGCGGCACGACGCTGACCGATATCGGCCGCGAGTATCACGAGCGGGCCGCCGCCGGCCTGTCGGAGCTGGAGTCGGCGCGCGAGGTCGTCACCAAGTCGACCAGCGAGATCTTCGGGCAGCTTCGCATCCAGGTGCCCGCCGCCTTCGGCGAGTTCCTGCTGGCACCGATCCTTGCCGAGTTCGCGGCGCGCTATCCGCGCATCGAGTTCGACGTCCGGTTCACCGATCGCCAGGTGGATATGATCGCGGAGGCCTATGATCTGGCGATCTGGCCGGGTGCCGTGCCGGACTCGATCCTCATCACGCGCAAACTGGCCAAGGTGCGATGGGCGATGGTGGCGAGCCCGGCCTATCTCGATGCGCGGGGGCGTCCCGCCCGGCCGGCGGACCTGGCCGACCACGATACCATCCTGTATGCGCTCGATCCCGGCCGCTGGCGACTACAGGGACCAGACGGCTGGGAGCACGTGCGGATAAACTCGCGCTTCTGCACCGACAACGGGCAGATGCTGCTGGCCGCGGCGCGCGCGAGTCTCGGCATCGTGCTCGTCCCCATGTTCATGGTTGAAGAGCCGCTGGCACGCGGCGAGTTCGAGGCGGTGCTGCCGGACTTCCCGCACGAGGGCGGCGATCTGCAGATTTTCATGCCGCCGGCACGCGCCGGTATCGCACGGGTGCGGGCACTCGTCGACTTTCTCTACGAGAAGTTCGACCGCGAAATCTGATGTACGCGTCAGGCCCGTCCGAACGCTGCCAAAATCAGCACGACGCCCCCGATCGCCAGCGCCGCCATGATCGCTCCGATCGCCGGAACGACGCGCGGCTGTGTCCATCCCGAACCGGCGGCAGGCGCTTCTTCCTTACTTGCCGCACCGGCACCTACTTCGGTCCGTAGCTCGGCAAGGCGCCGCCGTGCGCGCAACAAGAGGAGCACCGCAAGGTACAGGGTCGCGGCAAGACCAAGCATCGCTGCGAGCCGCATCGTCGGGTTGCGCGTCCAGCAACGCTGGGTTCTTCGATCCCCGTCTTGATCGTGGCGAGGGCATTTCGAGATGATGAGGCACGAACCGGCACGATAACTGCGCTGGCGGTTGTCGAGCTTAACCTCGAAGGGATGGACCATGCTTCACAGATCGATCGATCGCGTCACCACCATACCGCCGCTCGGACCCGGCTTCGATGGCGAACGGCACAAGGCGGCGCTGGTGGTGGCTCCGGGAGATTTCCACGCCACCGACCCGTTCTTCCTGATGGCGGACGATCACATCACGCTGGAAGGGCGCTTCGGCGAGGCGCATCCCCATGCCGGGCTGGAAACCGTAACCTTCATGCTGAACGGGACGATGGAGGACACCGGCGGCCGGCTGGCGGAAGGCGACGTCGAATGGATGACGGCGGGCAGCGGCATCGTCCATTCGGAGGATGCGATGGTGTCGACCGGTATGCGATTGTTCCAGCTGTGGCTGATCCTGCCTGAGGAACAGCGCAACATGCCGCCGCGGGTGCAAATCCTGCAGCGCGCGGCGATGCCGGTCCATGTCGAACCGGGGGTCGAGGCGACGGTCTACAGCGGCCGGCTGGGTGACGCGGCGGCGCCGACGAAGAATGCGGTGCCCGTCACGCTGGCGGACATCCGGCTGGAGCCGGGTGCTAACTTCGCGCCGGAACTGCCCGCCGCCTACAACGCCTTCACGGTGATGATCGATGGTGAGGCGGCGGCCGGTGCCGGTGGCGAACCGCTGTCGAAGAGCATGGTCGGCTGGACCGGTCCCGCCGGCGGCGGTTCCAGCACGCTTGCGCTACGAGCCGGCGCGAAAGGCGCCCGGATATTGCTGTACGCCGGACAGCCCCAGAACATTGAGGTCGTGGCGCAGGGGCCTTTCATCGCCGGCTCCCGCGACGAGTTGGCGGGATATTACGCCGCTTATCGCCACGGCAGGTTCCCGCACGCCGGCACGATGCGGCCGGTCGCCCTCGCATGAAGCGGTCAAATCCGGAGGAGCCGAGCATGGCCAGGAAAATCGAGATGCGGACGACCGGCACGCCTGCCGTCCTGAGAGTGGTGGAGACGGAGGTCGGATTGCCCGGCGCCGGGCAGGTACGGCTGGTGCAAACAGCGATCGGCATCAACTATGTCGATGTCATGGTCCGGAAGGGCCTATACCCGATGCGGCTTCCCGCCACGCCGGGCTTCGAAGCGGCGGGTGAGGTCGACGCCGTCGGCCCTGGGGTGATCGGCTTTGCACCGGGAGACCGCGTCGCTTATTTCTTCGTCGAGGGAGCATACGCCACCGCTTCGCTCGTCCCCGCCGAGGCGCTGGTTCGCCTGCCGGCCGACATCTCTAACGAGGTGGCGGCGATCTTCCTTGCGAAGGGACTGACGGCCTGGATGGGATTGTACGCCCTGCACCCGTTGAAGGCGGGTGAGGTCGCCCTCGTGCTCGGGGCATCGGGTAGCGTCGGGTCGATCCTGTCGCGCTGGGCGAGGTCGCTTGGAGCAACGGTAATCGGCGTGGCAGGATCGGCCGGCAAACTGGCGTCGGTCGCGGCGGGCGCCGACCATGCATTCGTCGCCGACGATCCCGCGCTTTCCGACAGGATCCGCGCGCTCGCACTCGCCGGCGTCGACGTGGTCTACGACTTCGTCGGACGCGCGACCTTTCCGTTGGCGGTCGCTTGTGTGCGGGATGGCGGCGTGATCGCCACGATCGGCGCCGCGTCGGGACAGGCGCCTCCCGCGGCCGATCAGCTCCGCTCCCGCGCCGTCCAACTCCGGGGCGGCGGCACGCCGCAATATGTCCGGGGCGAAACCGTCGTCTCGGCTACTGCCCAGCTCTGGGACGCGATTCGAGCCGGCCTGTTCGGCGACCTCCCCATCGCCCGTTATCCGTTCGACCGGATTGCCGTGGCACACGAGGACATGGAGGCGCGGCGGCTCGCCGGCCTTCCAGTCATCACCGTCTGACCCCCATGCCGGGATGCGCGCTTGGTGCGCGCCCAATATCGCTCTTCTAGGATAATCCGATGACCGAGACCATGAAGGCCGTCGTTTTAACTCGCTTTGGTGGGCGTGACGCATTCGAATTGCGCGACGTTCCCGTGCCGCCGGTCGGCCCGCGGCAGCTACGCGTCCGGGTGCATGCGTCGGCTGTCAATCCGCTCGACTATCAGATCCGTCGCGGCGACTATGCAGATCTGGTAACCTTGCCTGCAATCATCGGGCACGATGTCTCCGGCCTCGTCGAGGAAACGGGCGCAGACGTGACGGAGTTCGCCGCAGGCGACGAGGTCTATTACACGCCCCGGATCTTCGGGGGCCCCGGATCCTATGCGGAACGGCACGTCGTCGACGTCGATCTGGTGGGCCGCAAGCCCGCGAACCTTAGCCATATCGAGGCAGCCAGCCTGACGCTGGTCGGGGGCACCGTCGTGGAGGCATTCGTGACGCGCGCGCGTCTTGCCTTGGGCGAAACCGTCCTCATACACGGCGGTGCCGGCGGCGTAGGAACGATCGCGATCCAGGTCGCCAAGGCGATCGGCGCCCGCGTGCTGACCACCGCGCGTGCTGCGGATCACGAGTTCGTGCGGTCGCTCGGCGCCGACGACGCGATCGACCATGGCGCGGAGGATTATGTCGAACCCGTAACGCGGCTGACGGGCGGCCGGGGCGTCGACGTCGTGTTCGATACCATCGGCGGCGATACTCTGACGCGCAGTCCGCTGGTGCTCGCGGACATGGGACGTGTTGTCAGTATCGTCGACATCCCCCAGCCGCAGAATCTGCTTGAAGCATGGGGCCGGAACGCCGCGTATCACTTCGTCTTCACACGGCAGAACCGAGGCAAGCTCGACCTGCTCACCGACCTCGCGGAGCGCAGCCTCGTCCGGCCTGTCGTCGGTGCGATCCTGCCGCTGGCCCGGATGGGAGAAGCGCACGGGCTCCTGGAGGGCAGAAGCGCGTACGCGCTTCGCGGAAAGGTGGCGATAGACGTGGTGGGGGACACGGTTTCACTTCCGCCGCGCCGCTGACCGCCGTCGGCTCGGCTGCCATTTCTTGGACGATGATCGCAACGTTCGCGCAACCTTCACGGTGTTCTCGTGTGCGGCCAGGTGGTCGCCTTTGTCTTCCTCCCGGCCGCCATCCCGCTTCACGTCCTGCTGCTTGCCGGCCTGGCGCTCATGTGGACCTTCGTGGAGGCGGGAAGGCTGGCACCGGTCGGCTTACGGCGACACGGTTGGCGGTCGACGTTGCTCTGGACAGGCGTCGTCACGGCGACGGGCATCCTGTTCGGCGAAGTTGGTCAGCCGCTTCTCGAATGGCTGCTTCGTGCCCGTGTCGACTACAGCGGCTACGGCGCGCTCGTCGGTGCCGCGCAACGACTTCGAGGCTTGCGGTCGCTGAGGGCATGCCCGTCCTTCATCAGCTCAACTAGTCTGATACTTGAAACGACTCGTCTAATGGGGGCATTTTTTGGGGTATTTTCGGCCTGTTCGAAAACAGGCGATACCCCCACGTGCCGTTGAAGGACCTCGAGGTCAAATACACCCAGCGTCGGCAGCGGCCTTTCAAGCTATCCGACGGGGGCGGCCTGCACCTTCTCGTCCAGCCCAGCGGATCGAAGCTGTGGCGCCTGAAATACCGGTTCGACGGCAAGGAGAAGCTGCTCAGCTTCTGCAAATATCCCGATGTGGGCCTCGCTGCCGCGCGTCAGAAACGCGAGGCGGCCGCTCACTTGGCGGTGAGCAAATGGCACTTTTGAGTGAACGCCGGGTCGGCGGCTAGGAGAGAAGGTTATTTCAGCCGCAAATGCTTTCTCGCAAACTCGCCAACAGAAGGAAATAACCTAGTTTATCGAAACTTACTCCGAACGCCGGGCCATAAAATCGAGGATTAGGTGGGCAATTTCGTCGGTCTTCTCGTCGAGCGCAAAGTGGCCCGCATCGAGCAAGTGAATTTCCGCGTCAGGCAAATCTCTCTTAAACGCCGCGCCCCCTGCGGCGATGAAGGAAGGGTCATTGGCTCCCCATACAACCAGGGTCGGCGGCTGACGTTCGCGAAGCCAGGCCTGCCACTGCGGGTAGGCCGCGACATTGTTCCGATAGTCGTAGAGCAACGCCGAATGGATCGCGCGTTGACCTGGTTTTGCAAGGTACGCAAACTCGTTTATCCAAGCGTCCGGATTATAGCGCTCTGGATGCGTTGTGCCCGCTGTATGACGCTGCATCGTGGTCTCGAAAGACAAGAAGGTATCAAGGACCTCCGGATGACCTTTCGGATCAGCCCAAAATTTAGCAATGCCGGGCCATTTCTTGCCTAAGCCTTCTCGATAAGCATTGCCGTTCTGCGTTATTAGCGCGTCCAATCGCTCTGGATGTGCGAGCATCATCCGGAAACCTACTGGAGCGCCGTAATCGTGAATGTACAGGCTGTAGCGGCTGATCTTGAGGCGTACCAGCAGGTCATCCATCACCTTCGCGAGATGATCGAACGTATAGGGGAAGGCGGACGGTTCGGGTGCGTCGCTTTGTCCGAAGCCCGGGTAATCCGGCGCGATGATGTGGTATCGGGTGGCCAGCAGCGGGATCAGCGCTTCGTACTGGCGAGACGAGGTCGGAAAACCATGCAGCAAGACGATTGTCGGCGCATCTTTCGGTCCGGCTTCGCGATAGAAAACCCCGACGCCGTCGATCTGCATCCTGTGATAGGTCGTAGTCGAATTGGAAGACGCCTGTGGAGCCGCCCACGCCGTTGGTGTGAAGCTGGCTAACAAGGTAGCAGCTGCCGCCACGCCAGGTAACCAATTCTTCAGGCGAATAAGCAGGTGGCAAATCATGAAAAATCCTCGATCGAGCCATGTCAGTTTTATCGTTGCGAGCGATCCAAAACCCAGAAAGGTCAGAGACGTGGTCATGGCTCTGTGTTCGCCCGGGGAGCCCGTTTTACCGGTCGCTCCGCATTTGCGCCGAGATCCTCGATCCGATGGGTCAGGCGCGCCGTGCCTTTCGATCGATCGCTTCCCCCGCCATCTTCGATAGTGCCGCGTCCGTCGACCAGGCGCCACCGCCGCGAGCGATCAGCACCAGCAGGATCGCCGCCCAGCTGAGATGCGTCGACCATGCGTCGGGATAGACGAAAAGCTGGATGACCAGCGTCATGACGAACAGTGCCACCGCCGAGGCGCGAGTCATCAGGCCGATCACCAGCAGGATCGGAAACAGATGCTCGGCCCCTGTCGCGGCGACGGCTGCGACGCCCGGCGGGATCAGCGGCAGCGCATATTCTGTCTGAAACAGTTCATAGGTGCCGTCGGTGATGTGCAGGATGCCATCGACCTTGGTGCGGCCCGACAGGAAGAACACGCCAGCGATACCAAGCCGTGCGACGAACAGCAGCAACGCGTCGGGCATCAGCATGGCGATATGCCGCGCAAGGCGGTCATGGAGTGCGAGAAGAGAAGTCATGATCATCTCCGGCAGGGCGCGGCCGGGCGCCATCGGCGGCCCGGCCTGCCGGCATCAGGCCTTGGGCTTCAGCGAGCCGTTGCCCTTGGGCGTCTTGATCGTGGTGCAGGTACCGGCCTTGACCAGCTTCCAGGCATTGCCCTGATAGTTGACCTTCGAGGTCCCCGCGCAGCTGGTGCCCGGGCCGGCGGCACAGTCATTCTTGCCGGCGAGGGACACGCCGTAGCATTTTTCCATCGCGGGTTTGGTCTGGGCGGATGCCGGAGCGGCGAGGGCGGCCGCCGAAGCGATCGCCAGAGTGGCGGCAAGCGTGGCATGGGTAGTACGCATGGGTCTTTCCTTGTCTGATGCCTCTGCGCGCGGCCCGGACAGGGGAGCCGGGCCGCGCGGTGACCGGGGAGGAGGCGGCATGCCCGTGTCACGCCGGATAATTCGGGCGGCGCGGAGCATGCGTTACAGCCAAAGCGCAGAAAAAAATTTGCGCGGGCCTGTAACCTCGTTGCCGGCTTCGCCGAACAGGGGCTGAGGAGCACGAATGCGGGCGAGTGAGGAAGTCTTGCGCGGATTGATGGCGGATGGGCTCGACGGCGACGCCGCGGCCCATGCGACATTGCTGCGCCTGCTCGTTCCCCTGCTTCGGGGCTTCTATCGGCGGCGCGCGAACGGCTCCGACGACGACATCGAGGATCTGGTGCAGGAAACGTTGATCGCGGTGCACACGCGCCGCTCCACCTATGATCGGGATCGCGCCTTCACGGCATGGCTGTTCGCGATCGCACGCTACAAGATGATCGACCACTTCCGGCGAGCGGGCCGCCTGCGTCCGATCGAGGGGCTGGAAGAGATGCTGGTCGCGGAGGATTTCGAGAGCGGTACGCTCGCAAGACTGGATGTCGAACAACTCCTCGCCGAATTGCCGCTCAAGCAGGCCCGGATGATCCGTGCCACGCGGATCGAAGGACTCAGCGTTTCAGAGGCCGCGCAGGCTGACGGTATCGGCGAATCCGACGTAAAGGTGTCGGTGCACCGCGGGTTGAAAGCCCTGATGGTACGCATCCAGGGGGCCGCGCGATGAAGACGGACGATCTCATCTCCCGGCTGGTGCACGATGCCGGGCCGGTACGACGCGGCGCGGTAGGGCGCCGGGTTCTGGCAGGTGTGGGCCTGGGGGGGCTCGCATCCGTCGTTCTGGTGATCGCCTGGATGGGAATCCGCCCGGATCTCGCCACGGCAATGCACGGCTTTCCGTTCTGGATGAAGTGGGGCTACACGCTCTCGCTTTCCGTCGCGGCGCTGGCCCTGATCGTGCAGCTCGCCCGACCCGAACGCCGTCCGCTGCGGGCCCTTTGGCTGACGGCGATCCCCATCGTGCTGCTTGCGTGCGTCGGCCTGCTCGAGCTGGCGCGGACGCCGCCTGCCGACTGGCTGGCGATGTGGCTGGGACATAGCTGGAGGACATGTCCGACGCGTGTCCTCGGACTGGCTGTTCCGATTTTCATCGGTCTGCTCTGGTCCTTCCGCCGGCTTGCGCCGACGCGGCTACGCGCGGCCGGCGCGGCGGCGGGTCTCGCAGCAGGGGCGTTCGCCGCGACGGTCTATTGCCTCCACTGTCCGGAAGTATCGGCGGTCTTCGTGCTGACCTGGTATTCGCTCGGCATCCTGCTCGCGACATTGCTCGGGGCGTTACTCGGGCCGCGTCTCCTCCGCTGGTAATTTCGCGTCGGCTGTAACCGGGGGACGAGCCACCGCGAATGAGGGAAGCCATTCCGGCTGAACCCTTTCTGGAGTTTCCCATCATGATCATCACCCGCACCGGCCTCAGCGTCGCCGCTTCCGCCGCCATCGTCGCCATCGCAGCGGCGTCCGTCCCCACTGCCGCCATCGCCAAGGATGGCGTGAGCGCAAAGACGGTCCATTGCTATGGCATCAACACCTGCAAGGGCACGTCGGACTGCAAGACCGCGAAGAACGAGTGCAAGGGCCAGAACGAGTGCAAGGGCCACGGCTTCAAGGCGATGACCGCCAAGGCGTGCAAGGCCGCCGGCGGCAGCCTGACCGAGGCCAAATGATCCAGTCCGGCCCGGCGATCGCGTCGCCGGGCCGATCCTGCCCTTCAGGGATGATCCGATGAGCACTAACTTCGCCGGCTTCGGCCTTGGCCTGCGCAAGCCGCATTATGCCGAGTTCCTCGAACACCGCGTCGCGGTGGATTTCCTCGAGGTGATCTCCGAGAATTTCATGGTCGACGGCGGTCGCCCCCGCCAGATCCTGCGCGACATCCGCATGCGCTATCCGGTGGCGCTGCACGGCGTCTCGATGTCGATCGGCTCGGCCGACGGTCTCGACGGCGCGTATCTGCAGCGCCTCCGCCTGCTGATCGACGAGATCGAGCCGCTGCTCGTGTCCGACCATCTGAGCTGGACGCGGAGCGAGGGGTTCAGCTCGCACGACCTGCTGCCGCTGCCTTATACTGAGGAAGCGCTCGACATTGTCTGCGCCAATATCGACCGCGCGCAGGACGCGCTGGGCCGCACGATGCTGATCGAGAACCCGTCGAGCTATATCGCTTTCACACCCGCGGACATGACCGAATGGGCGTTTCTCGACGCGATGTGCGCGCGAACCGGCTGCGACTTGCTGCTCGACGTCAACAATGTGTTCGTCAGCGCGAGCAACCATGGCTTCGACCCGCTCGCCTATCTCGATGGCGTGCCGCACGCGCGGGTGCGCCAGATCCATCTCGCCGGCCACAGCCAGGGGGCGGAGCTGCTGATCGATACGCACGACCGCGCCGTGCCGGCGTCGGTCTGGGATCTCTACGCCCATGTCCTCCCGCGCCTCGGGTCCGTCGCCACGATGATCGAGCGTGACGATGACATCCCGCCGCTCGCCGACCTGCTGGGCGAATTGAGCGTCGCACGGCGGATCGCCGCGGGCGCTTTGGCAGACGCGGCATGACGCTGCTCGCACTTCAACGCGACTTCCGCGCCTGGCTAGTCGACGAGAATGGCGGCGCTGCCCGCCGGTTCGGCGCTTCCGCAGGCCCGGGCCTTCGTGTCTACCAGAACAATTATCGCGCGCAGCTCGTCGGTTGCCTGGAGGCAAGTTTCGCGCGGACGCGGGCGTGGATCGGGTACGAGGCGTTCGTCGTCGCAGCCGTGACTCATATCGATCGCGTGCCTCCGAGCAGCTGGACGCTGGATGCCTATGCACGCGATTTTCCGGCGACGCTGCGCATTCTCTATCCCGATGATCCGGAAATAGTGGAGCTGGCCTGGCTCGAACTCGCGCTGGAAGAAGCCTTTGTCGGCCCGGACGCGCGGGCGCTCACGATGGCGGACCTCGCCGAAATCGACTGGGACAGGGCGATTCTCCACCTGACACCGACGCTCGATCTTGGTGATATGGCGACCGATGCCCCGGCGATATGGTCCGCGCTGGCCGCCGGCGAGACGCCCCCCGCGGCCGAGCGTCTCGACGCGGCCGGCGCGGTGCTCGTCTGGCGGCGGGACCAGGTTTCATGCTTCCGTGCTGTCGATCACTATGAGCGTCAGGCACTTGTCCAACTACGCGCGGGGCTTTCCTTCGCGGAATTATGCCAGAGCGCAGTGGATGCTTTCGGCGAGCAGGAGGGCATAGCGCGCGCCGGACGGTGGCTCGCTTGTTGGGTCAACGAAGGCCTGGTTGTCGGCTTTCAGGAGCGACACGGCGCGTGAGAACTACCACGTCATCGACGGCTTTGGCCGATTCGATTCCGAAAGCCGACGGTCGGCTAACGGCCAAAGATCAGTCGGACCGCTTTCGGCGTGAGCAGCCAGGCAGCAATGCGCCCCAATTTCGGCCCTTCGAAGTGGATCGAGCGCTGCCTGGAAGCTGCCGTTCGTTCCCGCCGATCTTAAGTCGGCATAGTGCCCTAATGCCAATCATAGCGGATCGTCTGACGATCACCTGAAAGCGGACATACTTGCCGACGGTCTCAAAGGTCGGGTCTGGGACGAAGCCGCAGTTTACAAAGATTTCGTCGAACGACGGACTCGGTCGAGAGCTGTTATTTGCGCGTCCCGGCACTCGATCGTGTTTTGGGAAAATTGGCCTAGTCTTTACACGTTGGGCGGAACGTCATGCCAACGCAGCGAGCCTGTCTCGTAGCCAGCTTTGTGCTGGATGGTTGGTCGTGCGTTCGTGCCAGATACTGGTGATGACAAATCCGGGTATGTGGAGCGGCGGTTCCAGCACCTGCACCCGGTCTGACCAACCGTCTGCGATCCGGCGTGGGATCAGCGCGATCATATCGGATCGTGACACGATCTCCGGCACGATCAGGAAGCCCGATGTGGACAAGGCGACGGTACGACGGCGGCCGATCGCCTCAAGAGCCGCATCGGTGGGCCCGGCAAAGCCGCCGCCCTGAGGTGAAACCACGACGTGGTCCAGCGCGCAGAACAAGTCCAGATCAAGGGTACCGCCTACGGCTGGATGCCCCTGTCGCGCGATGACCACATACTCCTCCTCGTAGAGTCGGCGCTGGCGCATCGCCGCCGGCGCGTGTTGGGGCGCTGCCAAGGCCAGGTCCACCTCGCCACGCTCCAACTGTGTCGTGAGTGCCATCACGTCCAACGCCCGCCAGGCGATGCGGATCATCGGCGCCTCGGCCCGCAAGGCAACCGAGTAGCGTGCCAGCAGCGCATACTGGACGTAGTCGCTCGCCGCGATCACCACGGTCGCACGCAGGGTCTCCGGATTGATCGTCGCTCCTTGCTCGACAACGCGGCGAACACCCTCCAGTGCCTCGTGCAGTGGCTGCATCATCTCGAGCGCCCGCTGGGTCAGGATCATTCCGCGCTGGCCCGGGATCAGGAGCGGATCGCCCAGCGCTTCGCGGAGCCGCGCCAGCCGTGCCGACAAAGCAGGCTGGCTGAGGTTCAGCCGGCGCGCAGCGCGTGTGACGTTGCGCTCCGCAAGCAGGGCCTCAAGCGTCACGAGAAGTCCGAGATCGAGGTTCCTGGTATCCATCGTGTCGATAACGACACATAAAACGTTCGATTTCAATACCCAGGGTGGCCGCACCATTTAGGCTCGGAGCGGGCTAAATCCCGCGGCGCTTCAATCGACGGCACGGATATCAGTTTACCTATGAAAGCTATTCATGCTCATCCACAGCAAGGACTCGACGGCCTGGCGCTGGTGGACCTTCCCGACCCCGGCGATCCCGGACCGAACGCCATCCGCGTGCGTGTGCATGCCACCTCCCTGAACTTTCACGATCTAGGCGTAGTGACAGGACGGCTGCCATGCGCTGATGGACGCATCCCCATGGCGGATGGCGCCGGGGTAGTGGAGGCGGTCGGTTCCGGGGTCACGGAGTTCAAGCCCGGCGACCATGTCGTATCCACCTTCTTTCCGACCTGGCTGGACGGTGAGGCCACCCTTGCCGATTTCACCACCACGCCGGGCGACGGGATCGACGGCTTCGCCCGGGAGGTCGTGGTGGCGCCCGCCACGTCCTTCACGCGCGCGCCGGCAGGATGGAGCCACGCCGCCGCCGCGACCCTGACTACGGCCGGTGTGACAGCCTGGCGGGCTTTGGTGGTCAACGGCGGCCTCAAGGTCGGCGACAGCGTGTTGGTCCTCGGCACGGGCGGCGTGTCGATCTTCGCGCTGCAGATCGCGCGGGCCATGGGAGCCACGGTGATCGCGACTTCCTCCTCCGACGAGAAGCTGGAGCGGCTTCGCACGATGGGCGCTGCGCACGTCATCAACTATCGCCAGGACGAGAACTGGGGCGACCGGGTGCGGAACCTGACGGGCGGCACGGGCGTGGACCATGTCGTGGAAGTAGGCGGCCCAGGCACACTAACGCAGTCGATCAAGGCCGCACGTGTCGGCGGCCACATCTCTTTGATCGGCGTGCTGACCGGGATGGCGGGCGACGTGCCAACAGCCATGCTCATGGTGCGGCAGCAACGGCTCCAGGGCCTGATCGTCGGCAGTCGCCGACACCAATTGGACCTGATCCGCGGTATCGACGCCGTTCACGGCCACCCGGTGATCGACCACTCCTTTCCGCTGGCCGAAATCGCGGACGCCTTCCGGCTCCAGGAATCTGGCGGCCATTTCGGCAAGATCGTCGTCGAATACTGACTACCCCCCAACTATCAAGAAGAGATCATCATGAAAGTTCTCATCGTTTACGCGCACCCCGAACCCACTTCGCTGACACGGCAGTTGGTCGATGTGACTGCTGAGACGTTGTCGGCAGCGGGGCACACCGTGATTCATTCGGACCTCTACGGCATGAAGTGGAAGGCGGTGTACGATGCCGATGACTTTCCAGTGCGTGACAACCCCGAGCGGCTGTCTTTCATCATGGAATCGGGCCATGCTTACGGAAGCGGACATCAGACGCCCGACGTGATCGCTGAGCAGCAGAAGCTGCTCGCGGCCGATGCTGTGATCCTGCAATTCCCGCTGTGGTGGTACGGCGTGCCCGCGATCCTGAAGGGCTGGATCGAGCGGGTCTATGCCTTCGGCTTTGCCTACGGCTATCAGAATGGCTCCAACGAGTTCCGCTTTGGCGAAGGCATCCTCAAGGGCAAACGAGCGCTGGTCAACGTGCAGGCAGGCGGCCCAGCGGCCGACTATGGCCCGCGGGGTATCAACGGGCCGATCGAGCAACTGCTGTTCCCGCTGACCCATGGCGCGCTGTTTTACCCCGGCATGGACGTGCTCCCTACGCACGCGGTCTATGGCGCGGGTCACGTTTCCACGGCGGAAGAAGTGGAGGTGATCAAGGCAGCATGGCGTGTGCGTCTCACCGGGCTGTTCTCCGACACGCCGATCCCCTTCCGGTCGCAAAATGGCGGTGACTTCCCCGATCGCCACACCATGGCCGACCATGTTGCGCCGGGCCAAACCGGCCTCGTCGCGCACGTTGCCGATATGGTCGACGCATAAGAGCAACGCCGATGTCGCCTGGTTGGTCAGCTCAGATCGCCATGGCCTTCGGAGCTAGAGGAGTTGAAAATGGATGTATCACTTATCGGGCTCGGGCAGATGGGCTCGGGCATGGCCGATAATCTCGTGGCGGCCGGTCACCAGGTCACCGTCTGGAACCGGGACCGGGCCAAGACCGAGCCGTTCGCCGCTCGGGGTGCGAAAGTCGCCGCCGACCTCGCCGCGGCCGCCCGGGCCGGCACCGTCATGACCATGCTGGCCGACGACGCGGCCGTCGAGGCGGTCGTGTTCGGGGACGGCGGACTGCTCGCGGCAGGTCCCGACCTGCTCCATATTTCGTGCAGCACGGTCAGCGTGGACCTCACCGCCAGACTGGCGGCGGCGCACGCCGCGGCGGGACAGCGTTTCGTGTCGGCGCAGGTGCTGGGCCGCCCGGACGTCGCGGCGGCAGGCAAGCTGTCGGTGATCGCGGCGGGCGCGGCGGAGGATCTGGATGTCGCACAGCCCTTGTTCGACGCGATCGGGGCGGGGACGCAACGGGTCGGCGACCGCCCGGTGATGGCCGCGGCAGCGAAGGTCGCGCTCAACGCCGGCATCCCGGCCATCATGCAGATGCTGACGGAACAGTTCCGCATCGTCGCCGCCCACGGCATCGCCGCGGATCGGATGGCGGCGCTGCTGCTCGACGTGAACTACGGCAATCGCCTGATCGGGAGCTACGGCCCGATCATCGCGGAGCAGCGGTTCGAGCCGGCGGGGTTCCCGATGCGGCTGGGCCGCAAGGACGTGGGATTGGCGTTCGCGGCGGCAGGCGACGCCGATCTGCCGCTGACTGAGCTGATCGCCTCGCGCATGGACGCGATCATCGGTGCTGGCGGTGGGGAGCGCGATTGGTCTGCGGTCGGCCAGACAGATTAGACGTCGAGGAACCTCACCTGATTCCGGACTGAGACGGAAAGCGCTTTCGTCCTCCAGTGAGCGTCACCATCGGAGAAAACCAAATGCGCATTCTGAAACCGCTCCTGCTGCCGCTTATACTCGCCGCGCCACTGCCAATGGCGACAGTCCAAGCCGCTCCCGCCGATGTGCGGGCGGCCGTCGCCGCTCCCGGGAGGCCGGCCGAGGCGGTCGCGCTCGACGAAAGCCGCAAGCCCGTCGAGGTGCTGAAGTTTCTCGGGCTTGAACAGGGCGACCGCGCGCTCGACCTGTTCACCGGGACCGCGGCCCCGTTCACGCGCGTCGGCTATTATGCCGAGATCATGGGCCGCGCGGTCGGTCCCAAGGGTGCGGTGGTCGCGTGGGAGCCCGCCAATCTGCTCGACGATGCAGGCAAGAAGAACTTTGCCGGCCTGATCGCGCGCGTTCCCAGCGTCCACCTGATCTCGAGCACCGCCGCCGATCTGACGCTTGATCCTGCGAGCTTCGACTTTGTGCTAATGCACCTCGTCTATCACGACGCCTATTGGGAGAACGAACAGTTCCAGTTTCCGCGGATGGACCCGCACGCGTTCCTCGCCAAAATCTTCGCGGCGACCAAGCCAGGCGGGATTGTCGGCGTCGTCGATCACGTCGCCGCGCCCGGCGGCGACACACGCGCGGTCGTCAGAAAGCTCCACCGCATCGACCCGGCGGTGCTCCGCGCGGATTTCGAGCGCGCGGGGTTTAAGCTCGAAGCCGAGTCCGATCTGCTGCGCAATTCCGCCGACGATCATTCGAAGCTGTCGCTCGATCCCGCGATCCGCGGAAAGACTGACCGCATCATTTACCGCTTCCGCAAACCCCGTTGAGGGCGCGCTGTCGTCCCTGAACTTCCACAACCTAGGCGTGGGTGACAGGACGGCGGCCGGACGTCGATGGCCGTATCCCCATGAGGGCGCCGACGCACCGCGTTTGCCTAGCAGCAGATCGCCAATGATCGGCACGGCCACGATTGTGAGCAGCCAAGCGCCGAATATCTTTGCGAGCCAGATCATCACGGCGGCCTCCAGCACGCTCTCCACCCGCAATATGTTTCCTGACCGCTAATGATTGTGAATAGCCGTTTTAGCTCCCGCTCGTGGTGCCGGCGGCTATGCGCCCCATTAGCAGTCGTGCGAGATAGCTCAACGACTCTGAAAGCGGCCGTTCGTTCACCTTGCTCGACGCGGCGACCGGAATGGCCGAAATTAGGACTTTGCCGCCCCGCATCTATCGGGAATCCCGAAGCGGATAGCGGCCGCTCGTCAGGCCGCCAGTTGTCTCGAAACGATCGAGTTTCGGGAGCGCGCGTCATCGCCAACGGGCTTTGACAAACCGGGACATCTCGGCCGCCAGGTCGTGGTCCTCCGGTGCGTTTCCCTGAAAGCCACCGTGCGGCATAGCCTCGAAGATATGCAGTTCCGCGTCCACGCTCGCCCGGCGCAATGCGCGGTGCATCCGTACCGTGTTGGACAGGAAGAGGTCCCGCGTGCCTGATTGCAGGAAGCTCGGGGGGAATCCCGCGAGATCGCCGAACAGGGGAGACAGATGGGGATGC
Source organism: Sphingomonas sp. BT-65 (assembly GCF_026107375.2). NCBI lineage: Bacteria > Pseudomonadati > Pseudomonadota > Alphaproteobacteria > Sphingomonadales > Sphingomonadaceae > Sphingomonas > Sphingomonas sp. BT-65. The sequence goes on along the minus strand of NZ_JAPCIA010000001.1, from coordinate 816,105 downwards.
GACAGGTCAGCCCCGCCGGCGTACAACTCGTTGTTCCGCATCAGCGAGCCGGGCAGCACAACATCGACGATCTGGTTGACCTGAAAGCTGTCGCCGGACTCGGTCAGATCGACCTGAGGTGAAAGCAGGACCAGCCCTGCCGGCATCGGAAGCGCCTCGTCCTTGGCGCGCAGGAGCATGGCCGCGGCCAGATTACCGCCTGCCGATCGCCCGCCCACGACGATGCGGGTTGGTGCATGGCGCGCCAGAACGTGGCGGTACGCTGCCATCGCATCGTCGAGTGCGGCGGGGTAGGGATGTTCCGGCGGCATTCTGTAGTCGACGCCGTAGCATAGTGCCCCATGCTGATCCGCCTGCATCCGCGCCTGGGCGATGCATGCATCCCCGCCGCCGAACACCAGCGCGCCGCCGTGAAAGTCCAGATAGGCGCATTCCGGATTCGATATGGTCTCCGGTGTCGCGACGTGAAGCGTCGCACCGTCCGTGTGGACGGTCTCGACCTGTGAGCGGAGCGTGCCGGCCAGCCCTTTTACCGCAGCGGCATAGTGCCCATCGGCCGCGGCTTTGACCGCCATCCATCCGGCATGATCCTCCGGCAGTGGCATCGTGTAGCGCGCATTCAGCGGGACGCCATCCGCCCCGACGAGCTGTTCAAGCCTGGCCCGCGCTTCGGCACTGATGGAGGTGGGAAACGGTATGCGGCGCGCCGGCACGGCCACCCCATGTTCTTGATCGGTCATGTCGCTCGATAACTCCTTCCCCACCGGCGCTGCACCTGCGGCGCCAGCATTCGGGTCGGCTCAAAACCGCGCGTCAGGCGCCGGTCTTCAGCGCTCGTCAGAGCTGATCCACTTCGTTTCGCTCGGAACCTGATAGCTTCCGATCATGTCGAGCAGTGCCGCAGGATCGGTCGAGGCGAGGAGCATGCCACGGTGGACAAGCTTAAGGAAAGCCTCGTCGACGACGTGATCGAGAAACCCGAGCAACTTGTCGTAAAAGCCTTCGATGTTCAAAACCGCGCAGGGCTTGGCGTGGCTGCCGAGCTGGGTCCACGTCCACACCTCGAAGATCTCCTCGAAAGTGCCGATACCGCCCGGCAGAGCGATGAACGCATCGGACATCTCGGCCATCAGCGCCTTGCGCTCGTGCATAGAGCCGACCACCCGCAGGTCCGGCAATCCGGTATGGGCGACCTCCCGATCGACCAAGGCTTGGGGGATCACGCCGGTCACCGAGCCGCCCGCCGCTATCGCCGCGTCCGCGACGGCTCCCATCAGTCCGACCGCCGCGCCACCATAGACCAGACCGATGCCGCGTTCCGCCAGAAGCGTGCCCAGCCGGGTAGCGGCAACACGATATTGTCCAAGACGGCCGGCGCTCGAGCCGGAAAAGACACAGATACGTTTCAAGGGTCTACTTCCATCGGTGGCGGGGAGGGGCCTGCGCGGCTGGTAACGCCCGGATCCAGCGGCCGCGCCGGGTCAATCGATGATCAGGACGGCTTGGCGGGACATAAGCGCGCGCGATACCGGAGCGGGCGTCGGTGCATCATGTCTCTCGATACCGAGCCGGCGCTTTACCCTTCGATGCAAAGGGTCTTGGCCGGGTAGTCGAAGGTGATCGCGCCTGCCTTCCACAACGGAACGCCGAGCGACCCGTCAAACAGGCCCGCTTCAAACGCTCCCACTCCGGATGAGAGCGCTGCCTCAACGCCGGTGATGACTGTTCCGCCAAGGCGCATTTCCGCGATGGGAGCAACGCTGCCCTGCACTTGCCCGCCTGTGCCATGGCCCACCTGCTGCACCTTGCCCGAAGCAATCAGCACTTTGCCCGCTTCGCTGCGCACGAAGGGACCGCCGATCATCAAAGCATGGTGCCGTGTGCCAAGATCCACGACGAGCTTGAGCTTTACCGGATTGGCGGCCGGCGTTGGCCTGATCTCGGCTTCAACCATGGGGACGTCAGAGACGATCGTGATCGGGATCGGAGCTGCGCACTTGCCTATGCTCCCGCTCGGGCCGAAAGTGATCAGCTCTCGCCTGTAATCGACTCGTACCGCGCCATATTTGAAAGCGGGAGCGCCGATCAGAACCTCAATGGGGAATCCCGCCGACAAGGAGAGTTGCCCGAGGTTCGCGGAGAGCCCGGGCAGCTTCTCAAAGCCGAGTGGCCCGACGTTCAGAGCTGCGATATCGATCGGCCGTAGCTGCTGCGCCTGAGCACCAGCACCCGCAACGTCCCCGATCGACTCTGCCGCTGTGAGACCGAGCGCTGCAGTCGTCCGCTGATCCACCAGAAGAGCACCGGCACCGCTGTCGAGTACCGCCGACTGTCGCCGGCCGTTCAGCGTCACGTCGAGTGCGACAAGGTTGTCGCGGAGCTTGAACGCGATGCTGACGGGCTTGTCGGGCGTCTCTGTAGGACGATCGCGCTGGTTGGCCTCTGACTGCCACTGCTCCTGCTGATCCTGCTTCGCGGAGGTCTGAGCATTCGCGGGTCCAACCCAGGTTCCGGCCGCAAGCGCCGCGCCGAGCATGAGCCTGAAGTTGATCTGCACTGATGTTCCTATCTTTGCCGTTTGGCGCGCCGCGACCTGATGCGTGATGCGACCCGCGCGGGAACGCAGATCATGAAACGACGCGCTGTCATCCGAACGGTGCCGCCCGGAGGCGGCCGGGCGTCGGTCTGCCGCCAATGTGTCGCCTCAGTGGCGCTCAGGGTAGTGCTGCCTTGGGTGGTGCTGTGTTGCACGACCCGGAACGCCAAGCATCGGTCAACGCGTTTCCTGCGTGTTCAGGGCGGACTCGCCGAAGCACTCGATCAGCATCTCCGTGAGCACGCGGATCTTGCGGGCAGGGTGCTGCCCCGGCGGACGGATCACATATATTCCCAGTTCGGGTAGCGGATAGCGCGGCATCACCTCTACGAGGGCACCCGATGCGAGATGTTCGGTGATCAGCGCCTCGGGCAGCCCGGCGAGGCCAATGCCTGCAAGTGCCGCGGCGACAAGCGCGACCGCATTATCGGCTTTGAACCGCCCCTGCGGCTTCATCAGGACGACCTTGTCGCCGTCCTTCGCCAGCCAACTCTCGGTGCCCTGCATGACGACCTGGTGAGTCCCAAACTCTTCGGGCGTTTGCGGCGCGCCATGCTTCTCTATGTATCCCGGAGCGGCGACATATTTGGCGGTCGTCCAGCCCACCCTTCTGGCCATCAGGCTGGAGTCACTGAGGTGGCCTACGCGGATGGCGCAGTCGAACCCGTCTGCGATGAGGTCAACGAACCGGTCTGAATAGCATGTCTGAACCTGCAATTCGGGATTGCGCCGCGCCAGCTCCGCGATGACAGACGCGAAGTGGGTGGGTCCAAAGGTGAGCGGAGCCGCGATCCTGAAGCGCCCCCGCAGGGCGCCGGCTGGGAGGATGGTCTCGCGGGCTATGTCGATTTCGCTGCAAACCCTTGCTGCGTAATCCCGGAAGGTAATCCCGGCCTCCGTCAGCGCTGCGCCCCGCGTCGTGCGCGCAAGCAGCTGGATGCCCAGATCTGCCTCGAGCCGCGCCAGCCTCCGACTGACGATCGACTTCGACACCCCCAATCGCAGCGCCGCGGCAGTTACACCGCCTGCATCCGCGACCTCCACGAACGTCCGAAGTTCCTCGATATCCATGCGGTGTTCCCAGATGCGCAACACAGCATAGCATGATGTGGAGCTACCGCGTCGGAAAAGGCGATGGCACACCCTCCTTGGGTGATGCCCAGTCCTGGTGTCTCCCGTAAGCCGATTACGGCAGCAAGGGAACCGACATGACCTTTCGCAACGGCCTCGACTCGCTTCTTCGCCCCGAAGACTCAGTGCTCGTGCTCATCGATCACCAGCCCTACCAGCTCGCGAACCTGAACAGTCACGATCCTCAGGCGGTCGTGAACAACACCACCGCTCTCGCCAAGACCGCCAAAGTCTTCGGCGTTCCGACGATCATGACGAGCGTCCTGGCGGGCCGCGGCGGCCTGATTTTCAAGCACGTCACCGATGTCTTCCCCGGCCAGGAGGTGATCGATCGCACGTTCATCAACACGTGGGAGGACAAGGCGGTCGTCGATGCCGTGAAGGCGACCGGGCGCAAGCAGCTGATCATCGCCGGCCTCTGGACAGAGATCTGCGTCGCGATGCCGGCCATCCAGGCGGCGGGGGAAGGCTGGGACGTGACGGTGATCACCGACGCCTCAGGGGGCACCTCGGTTGAGGCGCACGCGGTCGCCATTCAGCGCATGATCGCGGCCGGCATCAACATGATGACGTGGGTAGCGCTGGCCGCGGAATGGCAGCGCGACTGGGCCCGGCTCGAGACGGCCGGCCCGCTGACGCAAGTCATGATCGACCATGTCGGTGGCAGCGGCGTCGCCTATATGTGGGAACAGCAGCTGCTGAATACGGCGGTCCCGGCGGCGGGCTGATGAGGCCGGATGGCGAAGCCGGCGGGATGCGGCCGCAGGCCGTGTTCCTCGTCGGCCCCTGCCATCCCCGCGGTCCCGACAGTGGAGCGCTGCCGGCTCAATCTTGGGCTTCCTCAGGCGCTCCCGACCGGGTGCGCTCCACTCGGGAGACCGGGTCGATGCGCACCATGCGGGTCGCGGGCGTGATGGCGACCTGCCGCTTTTCTCGATGGGACTTCACTCTTCCTGCCCTGGTTCCTTTGTCGAACCTGGCGAGGCTGCAACCGCGCAACCAAGGAGAATGACAATGTCGATCGCCGGTTTTCCGGTCGGACAGGAGATGAATGTCACCTATCCCGACTTCAAAGTCAGCCTGAAGCTTCACTCACTCACGCAGATGGCGTTCGACATCGCCGAGGGGCCATTCGCGCACAAGGAGACCGTCTCCATCGAGGTGCAGCCGCTGGGCAACGGCATCTTCCTGGTGAGCTGGGTAGAGGAGAGCGGTGCCACGGTCACGAACGTGCAGGACTTCGATCGTGGGGTCGTGCACTCGTTCGTCACCTTGCCGGGTGGGCGATTTTTAAGGATGGAAGGATCGATCGAGGTCACCAGGCCTGCGGACCTTCCGGGCGATGATCGTCCCGAGCGCAACAAGGCGCTGGTGCTCGAGGCAATGACCGCGCTCTTTCAGCGCCGCGACGCCTCGGCGGTCGCGCGGCTCTACGCACCCGATTATGTCCAGCATAACCCCAGCATCCCACAGGGACGCGCAGCGCTTCAAAAGCTCGTCTCGGAGCTGACGGACGAAGTCTTTTACGAGCCGGGCATGATGATCGCCGAGGGCAATTACGTCGCGATTCATGGCCGCATCCGCGGTTGGGCTCCCGCGCCGCAGGTCGTGGTCGACATTTTCCGTGTCGAGAACAACAGGCTCGCCGAGCATTGGGACGTACTTCAGGACGAGGCGAAGCCCGCGGCAGGCGGGCGACCGATGTTCGAACCGGATGAGCGGGCGCGTCAGGTACCGGCAAGAATCTGAGCATCGGTGGTGGACCGACGCTGAAAGGACAACAGATGGAAATCGGCATCGACAGCTTCGCCGCGATCCTTCCCGACCCGGCCACGGGCCGGCTTCCGTCCGCAAGCGATCGGATGGCTGACCTCCTCGAGGAGGTCGAGGTCGCCGACCGCGTCGGTCTCGACCTGTTTGGCATCGGCGAGCACCACCGCGCCGAGTTCCTCGACTCCGCGCCGACCGTCATTCTCGCTGCGGCAGCGGCTCGCACGAAGCAGATCAAGCTGACCAGTGCGGTCACGGTGCTCAGCGCCGCAGACCCGGTCCGCGTCTTTCAGGAGTTCGCGACCCTCGACCTGATCTCCAAAGGCCGGGCGGAACTGGTCGTCGGCCGGGGTTCCTTCACGGAAGCCTTCCCGCTCTTTGGCCTCGACCTGCACGCCTATGATGACCTTTTCGCCGAAAAGCTCGATCTTCTTCTGGAGCTGCGCGAGACACCCAATCCAGATTGGGAGGGTCGCTTCCGACCCGCGCTGCGCGGGCAGGGCGTTTTTCCGCGTCCTCACCAGGCGCAGCTGCCGGTCTGGATCGGCGTGGGCGGGACGCCTCAGTCTTTCGTGCGGGCTGGCGCCCTTGGTCTGCCGTTGATGATCGCGATCATCGGAGGAAGCTTCGAACGCTTTCGTCCCCTTGTGGACCTCTATCGCGAGGCCGGTGCCGAGGCCGGCGTTGCCCCCGAAAGGTTGAAGGTCGGCGTTCACGCGATGGGCTTCGTCGGAGAGACCGATATCGCCGCGGCCGACGCCTTCTATCCTGGCTGGTCGCACCTGACCGGGACGATCGGACGCGAGCGCGGCTGGGCGCCGCCCACGCGTCGCGACTTCGACGCCCTGGCTGGCCCGGAAGGTGCCTTCCTCGTCGGAGCCCCGGATACCGTTGCCGCCAAGATCCTCCGCGCGAGCGGGGCGCTTGGCGACATTGCCCGCGTGACCTTCCAGATGAGCACTGCCTCGCTCGAGACGGCCGCAATGAAGCGATCGATCGAACTTCTGGGCACGGAAGTCGCACCCATAGTGCGTGAGCGCGCTGCGAGGGAAGGGGGCCGCATCACCCTTTCCGCCGGCCGGTAATGTCACGCCCCTCCTCCAAGCGGCTTCGATCCGTTGTGATCGCCGGCGCTGGCGCCGGGCTGGGTCGGGAAGTCGCGCTCGAGTTCGCCAGTGAAGGAAGCGTGGTCTTCGGTACCGCAGAGTCGGCGGCCCAGGTTCAGGACCTGAAAGCGGCATCGGGCGGGCGCGTGAGCCTCGCAGCCTGCGATATCACCAACACACAAGGGCTGACGGCTTGGGCTGAGGGCGTCTCGGACGCGCTCGACGGCGCCGGGCTTGACGCCCTGATGATCGTTCCGGAGCGCCTCGAGAGCGGCCCGCTGGAGGTCTTTCCGCTCGATGCCGTCAGGCGAGAGCTCGAGCTGAATGTGCTTGGCTCCCTCTCTGTCATCAACGCATTCCTGCCTTCGCTGCGGATAGCGCGGGGCAGGGTCATCCTGGTCAGCTCGTGGATCGCCAGCCTGGCGGTTCCGTTCTGCGGGCCGTCTGCAGCCTCGATGGCGGCGCTCGAGGCGCTCTCCTCAGCATATCGGGCGGAGGTGCAGCCTTCAGGGATGGATGTGGTGGTGATCACCACAGACCTCATCCGGCCGGCCGCTGACACGGACCGAGCCACCAGGGCGGTGCGCGCCGCGGCAAAGCTGACGCCCGCGCAGCGCGACCTCTACGGCAAACGCATGATCACGACCGCGTCACGGCTGGAGGAGCTTGCGATTGGGGGCACGGGTATCGCCGAAGTTGCGGCGCGGGTGGTGCAGATCGCGCAGGCGCGCGCGCCAGCCAGTCACATGCCCGTCGGCGACCGCGCGAGCGAAATCATAGCGGCGGCGCGATCGAAGACTGATGCCGAACTCGACGCTTTCCGCCTCAGCCTGGTCGGCCTGGGTTAGCCGGCATCACCGAAGCAACAGGAGACGATCCCCTTGAGCACAGTCGACGACAATCCCGCCGAAAGGCGTTTTGAGCTTGCCATCCATGGCAGCCACGAGATCGCTGCCGCCTATTATCGGCTGCAGGGTGAGCGGCTCACCCTCACCCACACCATCGTGCCGGAACGGTTCTCGGGGCAGGGGATCGGTTCGAAGCTGGCGCGAGGCGTGTTCGAGCTGCTGCGAGCAAGCGGCCGCAAGGCGGTCCTCCGCTGCCCGTTCATGGCAGCCTATTACGCGCGCCATCCCGAATATGCAGACGTCGTGGACACTTCGGCAGAGTAGGAAAGACAATGATCGAGCTGGTCATCGAACAACGGCGGCGGAACCTTGGTGGCAGCTTCGAGGTGGGCCGGGTCCTGCCCTTCGCAAAGCGCCGGATGGTGGGGCCCTTCATCTTCTTCGACCATATCGGGCCGATCGACATCCCGCGCGGCGTTGATCGCAGCGTCGATGTTCGCCCGCATCCGCATATTGGTCTCTCCACGGTCACCTACCTGTTCGCCGGCGAGATCATGCACCGCGACAGCCTGGCCTATGCGCAGGCGATCCGTCCCCAGGAGGTCAACTGGATGACGGCCGGGCGCGGCATCACCCATAGCGAGCGGCTGGAGCGCGCCCGCGCACAGGGGGACAGGATCCATGGAATCCAGGCGTGGGTGGCGCTCCCAAGCGAAGTCGAGGAGACCGAACCGTCCTTCTCCCACCATAGCGGCAGCGACCTTCCGCAGTGGACCGAAAGCGGGGTCACGGGCCACCTGATCGCGGGCAGCGCATATGGGCTCACCGCAGGGGCGCAGACGCACTCGCCGCTTTTCTACGCCCACCTCGACCTGGCACCCGGCGCGAGCGCCGAAATCCCGAGCGGTCACAGCGAGCGCGCGGTCTATATCGCTTCGGGCGCGCTGGAGGTGGACGGCCGGCGCTTCGATGCCGGACAAATGCTGGTCGTGGGCGGCTCCGCTTCGCGCGTGACCGCGATCGAGCAATCCACGATTATGCTGCTCGGCGGCGAGCCGGTCGGCCCGCGCCACATCTACTGGAACTTCGTCTCGTCCTCGCAGGAGCGGCTCGCGCAGGCGGCGGCAGACTGGAAGGCAGGGCGAATGAAGCTGCCCGACGCCGACAACGCCGAGTTCATCCCGCTCCCGGACGAAGCGGCTCCTCCGGCGCCGCCGATGTCATGAAGAGAGACGAAAGCCCCGCCGGCGGATCGGTACGAATTGACGTCAGGAGGTTCTTCTAATGGCGAAGCCGGAAATGTTCGTAACAGAGGGCGCCGGGCAGAAACTGTTCGACGCGCTGCATATGTCACAGACGCTCAAGATCGGGAATCGGGTGGAGACGTCGGGACAGGGCGGGTGGGACGATGAACTGAACATACCCGCCTCGATCGAGGACGAGATCGCGCAGGCCTTCCGCAACGTCGAGAAGGTGCTCGCGCCTGCCGGCGCCAGCTGGAAGGATGTGGTGCACGTCAATAGCTATCACGTCGGCGGTTTCCCGCCTGAGGTGAACGCGACGATCGCGCGCCTGTATCGCCACTATATGCCTGACCGGGCGCCGATCTGGACGCAAACCGGCGTCGAGGCGCTCGGCCTGCCGGAGATGCGGATCGAAATCAGGGTAACGGCGATCATCGACTGACGGGTCCGGCCACGGGTGCGGCGCAGGCTTCGCCGGACGCGCTAAGCGCCTTGCGGATCAAGGAAGACATGCAGCGCCTTGATGACGCCGTGCTCGATGTGCGCCACGTCCAGCCCGGTGACCGCCACCGGGCCATCGGGCGGTCCGGCGGTCCATTGCAGACGCCCGACGCCATTGTGGCCGAGCGCCGGCCGGACAGGCGTGAAGACGAAATCCCGGGGCAGATGGCCCAAAAGCTCGGTCACGGCCTGGGAGATGGCTTCGTGGCCGTGCACCGATCGGTCGGGCTCGTGCAGGATGGCATCGGGGGCATAGAGTTCGCGGATAGCCTCGATCCGGCGAGCGGGGTCATGCTCGCCGAAGACGCGCTCGAGATTGGCGCCCATTAGGGCGGCAAAGTCGATATCGGCCGGTAGCCTGAGCGGCGCACCAGGCGAGCCCGCGCGCTCGGGAAGGACGCGTCCGAGAAAGTCGCGGATGTGCTGCGCGATTTCACGATGGTGCGTCTCGAGCGCGAAATGTCCTGTGTCGAGCAGGTGGATCTCGGCACCCGGGAGATCCCGCTTGTAGGCAAGCGCGCCGGCCGGAACGAACGCAGGGTCGTGCCGCCCCCACACGGCGAGGAACGGCGGCTGATGCTCTCGGAAATAGGCTTGAAATCGGGGGTAGAGCGCGACGTTGCTGCGATAGTCGAGAATGAGGTCGAGCTGCACCTCTTCCGCTCCTGGTCGCGCCATATAGGCGATGTCGAGCTCCTGGCCGTCAGGGCTCAGCAGCTCGGGATCGGCCCCGGTGCCATATTGCCAATCGCGTATCGTCTCGGGTGACAGAGAGTCGCGGCACGCTTCGCGGTTCGCCTCGCTGGGATCGCGCCAATAGGCCTGCCAGGCGCCCCATTGGTCGCTGAAGCCCTCCTCATAGGCGTTGCCGTTCTGCGAGATGATCGCGGTGATCCGCTCTGGGTGCCTGATCGCCATCCGCAGGCCAGTCGGCGCGCCATAGTCGAAGATGTAAAGCGCGAAGCGCTCTAGCCCGAGGGCATCGACGAACCCCTCGATGACTTCGGCCAGCTTGTCGAAGCTGTAGGTGAATTCGCCGCGGTCCGGCGCCCTGGTCTGTCCGAACCCGGGGAGGTCGGGCGCGATCACCCGGTAGCGGTCCGCAAGCTCGGGGATCAGGTCGCGGAACATGTGACTGGCCGTGGGGAACCCATGAAGGAGCAGCAGCACGGGAGCGTCGGCCGGACCCGCTTCGCGATAGAATAGCTCGACCTCGCCGACCTTCTGCGTCCGGTAATGCACTGCAGTCATACAGATCCTCGTGATGCAATCTTCTTACGACGGTATGGCGATCAAGCGGTCGCCCTGTTCCGGAGCGGCGCGCCTTCCGGCCACCATAGCCGTCATGCGCGCCGCCACCGTCACGATTCAAGCGATCGCACCACCGTCGACGGTCAGCGTCGCGCCGGTGATGATGCTTGCGGCCGGGCTGGCCAGATAGGCGACAGCGTTACCGATCTCGCGCGGTTCGGCGTACCGGCCCAGCGACGTCAGGCTGCGCTGGAAGTCGGCCGCCTCGCCGTCCGCCGGGTTCGAATCCGTGTTGGTCGCGCCCGGCTGGATCAGGTTGACGGTGATGCCCTTGGGCCCGAGCTCGCGCGAGAGGCCGCGGGTGAACGAGGTCAGTGCCGCCTTCGACATCGCATAGGTCGTGATGCCCGGGAACGGAACGCGCTCGCCAAGCGCCGAGCCGATCGTGATGATACGGCCGCCTTCGCTCAGGTGCGGGATCACAGCCTTTGCGAACAGCACGGGAGCACGAACGTTGACGTCCATCACGCGCTGATACTCGCCAAGGTCGATATCGGCGATCATGCCGGAGTGGCCGATCGCGGCGCTGTTCACCAGAATGTCGATGCCGCCGAGCGCGGTGACCGCCTCGTTCACGGAACGGGCGATCGCCTCCGGATCGGCGCTATCCGCCTGAATCGCGACTGCGCGGCGTCCTGCCGCCTCGATAGACTTGACGACGCTCTGCGCCTTTTCAGCCGCATTCTGATACGTAAAGGCGACGTCCGCACCATTCTCGGCAAGCACCAGCGCGATCGCTGCGCCGATGCCGCGGGATCCACCGGTTACCAGCGCCCGCTTGCCTTTAAGATCAATCATATACTCGTCCTTTTCTACCCTATCTGGCCCAGGTCACCCGCGTGTTGTCGCGGGATGGGAAAGGCGCACGATTTCCTGATCCGCGAACTTAGCGGTCGCGATCAGCGTTTCTTAGCTTCGGGAAGTGCCAAGCTGTGTTGCGTGAAGTGGAACGCGGCGCCAGGCGTGGAATCTCGGCATTCGAGCCGATGCTCTGCCTCATCCTCTCGGGGACAAAGGCGCTGGTGGCACGGCCACGCGGGGAGCGTGGGGCATATCCTGTCGCCATGAGCGCTCACGGCAGTTCAGCAGAGAACGTCAGAACACGTCCCGAGGTCGCCGATTGCGGGACTTCAACGACGATGTTCCGGGTCGTGCAACACAGCTCCTCATAGGTCGTGGCTAGAGAGCCGGGGGCGGAATTCCTATCACCGAGGGGAGGCGCGACGCGGCGCGTGAGAGCGGGACGGGGGTGCCAGGTTTGAAGCGCGCCGGCACCTCAATTTCTGAAATGCCCAAACGAGGAATCCATCATGTCCCCTGCTGCACACTCCACAGCTCAACCCGCGTCGACGGCATCGCCTTTGGCGGTACTGCAGTCAATCCTGTCGAACCCGACCGATCTCGACTTCGTCAAGCAGTTCACCACGGATGACTTCATCTATGTCTCGCTCAACTATGAGCACGCTGAACTGAAGCAGATCATGCCTTGGGCGGGCACGAACAAAGGCACCGAGGGGCTGGTTCAGACCTTTATCGACGTCGGCCGGTACTGGAGGACAGACGCTTTCGAAATTCAGGACAGCTTTGAAAATGAGAACGGCGCTGCGATTTTCGGTTCTTTTACCTACACATCGACCGTGTTGGGTAAAACGGTGACATCACCCTTCGCGGTTCTGGCGCGCGGCGAGAACGGCAAGCTGTCCTACGTGCAGTTTATGGAAGATACCTTCGCGACCGTCCGCAGCTTCCGGGAAAGCGGCGAGTATCTCATCAAGGCAAATCCCGACGGATCGGAGACCAGCGTCTGAGGCTCCGCCAAGGATAAAGCGCGATCATTTGAGTCGAGAGCCGGGGTCACGTTGGGCGACTTTCCGGATTCGACCGGCTCGTGCGGGTTCACAGCTTCGTTGCGATCAGGAGCTTTAGATGGATCGAATGGCGCGCAAGGTTGCCCTGGTGGTAGGCGGCGCCAAAGGCATCGATCTGGCGGTCGCGCGGCGACTGCTTTCGATCGTGCCATTCGCACCGGAGCGGCGGTAGCTTCACATCATGTCGTGCTGTGTTGCGGCTTCAGGAACGAACGCAGGGGCCGCAATTTCCGCCGCGGCTAGCCCAGCCGATGCGCGTCACGCAGCATGATCGCTTTGCAGAGATTCTGGCAGCATGCGATCATCATCTCTGTCAGAACCCGCACCTTGCGCTCTGGATGCTGTCCTGGCGGCCGCACCACATAGATGCCGAGGTTGGGTGGTGGATAGCGCTTCATCACCGGAACGAGTGCCCCGGAATCGAGGTGCTCGATGATCAGCTCCTTGGGAATTCCGGCTACGCCCACGCCAGCGACCGCCGCCGCAACGAGAGCCACGGCATTGTCGGCCTTGAACCGCCCCTGCGGCTTCAGGTGGATCACCTTATCGCCATCCATGGCAAGCCAGGTCTCGGTCCCGTGCATCACGACATCGTGGGCGCCAAACTCCTCCGGCGTTTCCGGTGCGCCGTGGCGCTCGATGTATTCGGGGGTCGCGACGTAGATCGCGGGCGTATATCCGACCTTCTTCGCGATCAGATTCGAGTCGGTCAAATGGCCGATCCGGATCGCGCAGTCGAAGCCTTCCGCGATGAGATCGACGAAGCGGTCAGAGTAAGAAGATCGAATCTGCAGCTGGGGATTGAGGCGCGCCATATCGGCGATGACGGACGCGAAATGTGTCGGACCGAAGGTCAGTGGCGCGGCAATTCTGAAGCTCCCGCGCAGCTCGCCTGCCGGCAGGATTGTTTCCAAGGCGATGTCGTACTCCGCGCAGATCCTGGCGGCGTGACCCCGAAAGGTGATACCTGCCTCTGTGAGGGCAGCACCGCGTGTGGTCCGCGCGAGCAATTGAACGCCCAGTTCGGTCTCGATCCTCGCGAGCCGCCGGCTTACGATGGATTTGGACACGCCGAGACGCAAAGCAGCGGCAGTCACGCCGCCCGCATCGGCAACCTCCACAAATGTTCGCAAGCCCTCGATATCCATTTATCGTTCCCCGTTACGCGACACGGCAGGCCAGAACATTGCCAACCGTGCGTTTTCCGAAATGCCGCTGGCACCACCCCGCGACGCTCCGATGGTCGGATGCGTGCACTGCGCTCAGCTCAAGACGAGCAATGATCTGAGATGGAAAGACACCGGGCTGCTCCGGTGACATCCTTCCGACTCTTATTAGTACTATCTGCTATCGAACCTGGCTCAGCCACGGGGGCAACTCCTCGTACGGCCCTCTTGTCTTTTGAGCGCTATCCTCGCTGGCCGTCGTTCCATCGCTCCAGCCTCGGGGCTGCAACCCGGGCGGCACGATCTTTTCCGCGCGAGTGCGCTGGATCGCGCATTCACGCGCGAAGAAGTCCAGCAGCGCGCGTACGGACGGGAGCAGCCCGCGGCGCGACGGGAAGACGGCATGAACGATCCCGGACTGAGGTCGCCAATCCGGGAGCACGTCGACGAGCCGTCCTTTCTTCACGTCATCGGAGACGAAGATCGTCGGCAACTGCACCACTCCCGCGCCAACCATCGCCGCATCGCGGAGCACCGACATGTCGTCAGTTACCAGGCGGGGCGTATGCGGAACCGTCGCCACCTTTCCGTCGGCATGGTGAAGTCCCCAGCTATGCTCGCGGGTTGGACGCACCTGATCCAGACTTGGAAGGCCATGAAGGTCGGCCGGCGATTGCAGCTGGCCACCTACCAGCTTCGGAGCAGCAACCAGGCATTGGGCGCTCTCATCAAGGCGCCGCATCACCAGACCGATCGAGTCCAGCGGCGGAAACCGCACCCGTATCGCGAGGTCCAATCCTTCGGAGATCACGTCGACCCGGCGGTTGGTGCTCTCCAGAAGAATTTGGACACGCGGATTGATCATCATGAAGCGCGCGACCAATTCGCCGAACTGGAACGACAGCAATGCGGTGGGGCAGCTCATCCGCACGACGCCGCGCGGTTCGCCCTGGACCTGCGCCGCTACCTGCTCCGCGGCTTCCGCCTCCACCAGCATCGCGATGCACCGATCGTAGAACTCGCGCCCGACCTCCGTGACGGAGAAGCGCCGGGAGGATCGGTTGAGAAGCCTGATGCCGAGGCGCTCCTCAAGCGCCAGAACCCGGCGGCTGAGCAGCGATTTCTGGATGCCGAGCGCCCGCCCGGCCGCGGAAAATCCGCCATGATCAACGACCGCGGCAAAATAATAGAGATCGTTGAGATCTTTCATCGTCCTTTGCGTAGGACGCTGTGTCGCTTCTGGCAATCTTTTCATTTTGTCGTCCCGCCATAATCTACGATCCAACACGCAGCCGCAGGGGCGGCGCGTCGGAATCGGAGAACGCACATGGCCAAGGTCATCGGCCGGTACGGTAACGACCGGCAGCATTGGGTCGGCGACGGCTTTCCCGTTCGCTCGCTCTTTTCGTACAACGACCTGGGCGCCCACGTCAGCCCGTTCCTGCTGCTCGACTACGCCGGGCCGCATCTGTTCGAGCCGACAAGCCAGCGTCGCGGCGTCGGCAAGCACCCGCATCGAGGCTTCGAGACGGTCACGATCGTCTACGAAGGGGAGGTCGAGCACCGCGACTCTGCCGGCAACGGCGGCGTGATCGGACCGGGCGACGTCCAGTGGATGACTGCCGCAGGCGGCATCATCCACGAGGAGTATCATTCGCCCGGCTTCGCCCGGGCTGGCGGACCTTTCCGCATGGTGCAGCTGTGGGTGAACCTGCCTGCCAAGGACAAGATGGCGCCGGCCGGGTACCAGGGCATTCTGAAGGCCGATATTCCGGTCGTGAAGCTCCCCAACCGTGCTGGCACGATCCGGATCATCGCGGGCGACTATCGGGGGACGAAGGGAGCTGCGCGCACTTTCACGCCGATCAATGTCTGGGACCTCAGCGTGAACGCCGGGGCGGACGTGAACCTCGATCTGCCTGCGGGGCACACGGCAATGATCGTTGTCCTCACGGGTCATGTCACCATCGCAGACAGCCAGGAGGCAGGCGAGGCGGAAATGGTGCTCCTCGGTCGCGAAGGCGGCGACATTGCCATTCACGCCGATGGCGATGCCAAGCTGCTGGTGCTGACAGGCGAGCCCATCGACGAGCCGATCGTAGGATACGGCCCGTTCGTGATGAACAGCGAAGTAGAAATCCGGCAGGCCGCCGAAGACTTCAACAGCGGGCGCTTCGTCGCCGCAGCAACATGATCAAGGGGCCGGATGCAGAGCGCATCCGGCCCCTTCTTCCTGCGGAGCGGTTGGCGCGCGACTCTCCGCTTGAACAAGGGCGCCAGCCCGCCCCCGACGCGCGACTTGAACAGGAAAGGGACCAACCATGGCCAGTGAGACCATCCGCAACCCGCAGACCGATCACCTTCTCACCCCTGACAACGCGGCCTTCATCATCATCGATTATCAGCCGATCCAGGTCTCCTCGATCCGCTCGATGCCGCGCGACGAGCTTGTGTTCAACATCGTCAGCACCGCCAAGGCGGCCGTGAACTACAATCTCCCCATCGTCCACTCGACGGTCAACGTCGCGACCGGCCGCAACAAGCCGCCGATCCAGGAGCTGCAGAACGTCCTGGGCCATTTGCCGACCTACGATCGCACCTCGATCAACAGCTGGGAGGACACGGGCTTCAAGGATGCGGTCAAGGCGCTCGGCCGCCGCAAGCTGATCATGACCGCGCTCTGGACCGAGGCCTGCCTCACTTTCCCCGCGCTGGATGCGATCCAGGAGGGGTATGAGGTCTATGTGCCCGTCGATGCGGTCGGTGGCACGTCGGTGGCCGCGCACGAGGCCGCGCTGCGCCGGGTCGAGCAGGCGGGCGCGAAGCTGATCAGCCGCGTGCAGATGTATTGCGAGCTCCAGCGCGACTGGGCGCGGGAAGCCACCGTTCCCGGCTTCATGGGCGTCTTCGAGAGCTTCGACGGCTTCAACCCCGAAAAGGCGGCGCAGGCCGCCTGACGGCGAGCGCGGCAAGTGGCGGCGGCTCAGATCGCCGCCACTTGCCCGCAAAGGCATCTGGCAGGCCACGGCGGCCTTCCTCCTCCGACCCAATCAACATCAGGGAGACCCTCTCATGTCCACGATCGTCACGAGCGACGGCGTCAGCATCTTCTACAAGGATTGGGGCCCGAAGGACGGCCAGCCGATCATGTTCCACCATGGATGGCCGCTCAGCGCAGACGACTGGGACAACCAGATGCTGTTCTTCCTCGGCAAGGGATTTCGGGTGATCGCCCATGATCGGCGTGGCCATGGTCGTTCCGACCAGACCGATACCGGAAACGACATGGATACCTACGCCGCCGATGTCGCGGCGCTGGTGCGCGCGCTCGATCTCAGCAACGTGGTTCACATCGGCCATTCGACCGGCGGCGGCGAGGTCATCCGCTATGTCGCGCGCAGCGCGCCGAACCGGGTTGCCAAGGCGGTGCTGATCGGCGCGGTCACCCCCATCATGCTGGCCACCGACCGGTACCCCGGCGGCCTGCCAATGTCCGTGTTCGACGGCTTTCGCGACGCGCTCAGCCGCAATCGCGCGCAGTTCTTCCTCGATGTGCCGAGCGGTCCCTTCTACGGCTTCAACCGCGACGGCGCGGAGGTCAGCGAGGGGCTGATCCGCAACTGGTGGCGCCAGGGCATGAGCGGTGGCGCCAAGGCGCACTATGATTGCGTGGCCGCGTTTTCGGAAACCGACTTTACCGATGACCTGAAGGCCGTATCCGTGCCTGTCCTGGTGCTGCATGGCGAGGACGACCAGGTGGTGCCGATCGACGCATCGGCACGCGAGGCGATCAAGCTACTGTCGAACGGCATTCTCAAAACTTATCCTGGCCTGTCGCACGGGCTGTTTGCGACCCATCCCGACATCATCAACGCTGACCTGCTGGCCTTCATCGAGCAGAGAGCGCGCGCATGAGCAAGGTCAGGGACAACCCGGCCGAGCATCGCTTCGAGCTTGCGATCGAGGGCTCCGACGAGCCCGCCGTCGCCTATTACCAGGTCGACGGCGATCGCCTCACGCTCACGCACACCGAGGTACCGCAGGCCTTCGCGGGGCGCGGCATCGGTTCCGAGCTCGCGCGAGGGGTTTTCGATGCGATCCGCGCGAGCGGTCGCAAGGCCGTTCTTCGCTGCAGGTTCATGGGCGGCTTCTATGCCCGTCATCCCGAATATGCGGACATCGTCGATGGCTAGCGGCGATCGAGGCGGGACTTCGCTCGTGGCGGATCTTTCATCCTTTCCGATCACGGGGCGTTGGCCGGCAACGCATCCCGAGCGGCTCCAGCTCTACTCGGTCAACACGCCGAACGGGGTCAAGGCATCGATCATGCTCGAGGAGATCGGGCTGCCCTATGAAGCGCATTGGGTGCGCTTCGATGCGGACGATCAGAAGACGCCCGAGTTTCTGTCGCTCAATCCCAACGGCAAGATCCCCGCGATCATTGATCCTGATGGGCCTGACGGCAGGCCGCTGACGCTGTTCGAGAGTGGCGCCATTCTGCTCTATCTCGCGGACAAGACCGGCAGGCTGATCGGGGACACCGCCGCCGATCGTTGGCACGCGACACAATGGGTTATGTTCCAGATGGGCGGCGTAGGCCCGATGATCGGGCAGCTCGGCTTCTTCTCGGTGACCGGCGGCAAGGATTGGGAGGATAAGCGTCCGCGCGAGCGCTATGCGAACGAGAGCCGCCGCCTCCTCGATGTGCTCGACCAGGCTTTGAACGGGCAGGACTGGATGCTGAGGAGCGGGTACTCAATTGCCGATATCGCCCTCGTCGGCTGGATCAACGCGCTGGTGGAGTCCGGGCTGGGCGAGCAGATCGGCGCGGGCGAGTATCGCAACCTTGCCGCCTGGCTTGGCAGGGCTCTCGCGAGGCCGGCCGTCCAACGGGGCTTGAAGATACCGGCGCCGCCGAGCTGATCGTCGGCTTGATGGGGCAGTCCCGGTGGGCCCGGAAAATCCCCTGGCTCCGGCGACCGACCCGCTTTCGATGGGGCGAGCTTGCCCGTTGGCCGGGCCGGGCCGTGATCAAAAGGCCATTGCCTGCTGTGACGATCTGAAGGAACGAGAATGGCGCTGCGACGCACCCGGGTGTTCGTGAAGGAAACAGGCGAGAGCCCCTACGCCGTGCGTATCGAGATGGGTGCCCATCTCCTGACGGGCGACGAGCCGGTCGACGCGGGCGGCTGGAACCTTGGTCCTGCGCCATTCGACTTGATGACGGCCGCGCTTGCGGAATGCACCGCCATGACCGTTCGATGGTATGCCCTCCAGCACGACTGGCCACTCGATCATGTCGAAGTGACGGTCGATCGCGCGAAAAAGTTGCCGGCGGGAGCGTCCGAGCCGGTCGATGTCTTCGACAAGACCGTCATCCTTCGTGGATCGCGACTGAGCGAGGGCCAGCGTGCACGCCTCCTCGAGATCGCGACCAAATGTCCGATCCAGCGTGTGTTGGAGGGGGCACCCACCATCATGACCAAAGCTGGAACCCCGCTCGATGAAGCGTTCGACAGCTAGCCACATGGATATCCGTTCCATGCTGAGCACCGACAAATGTCCGGTTCGCGCGTGGACGAGGCGCGCCGTCCGCAAGTGCTGGAACGCGATGCTGCTCGCGATTCCTGCTCTCGTCCCGGGTTCGGCGGTGGACGCGAGCGCTCAGACCGTTCCGCCCAAATCGCAGCGGGCGCCGGAAGTCCGCCTCGCTGGCGAGACGGTGTCGCTGCCCATCGTGATGGTGGGCGAATATCCTTTCATCGAAGGTTCGGTTGCCGGTGTGAAGGGCAAGCTCATGCTCGACACGGGCGCGGAACAGGCGCTTGCGATCAATGATCATCGCGTTCCGGTCGCGAAAGGGAGAACGATCGGGACCGGGCATTTCGGCAGCGGAGAGACGTTCGCGGTGCGGCTCGTGCCGGAGCTGATGGCGATACGGATCGGTGCCCTCCACTTCGCCCGGGCGACGACCGTGCAGGCCCAGGACGCGCGCCAGCTCGAAGGCATCACGCCGGATTTTCTTGGCTGGCTCGGCCATCACGCCTGGGCCGGCTACGCCATGAAGCTCGACTACAGAGCCTCGCGTGCAACCTTCTACAAAGGCGGACCAGGCGCTTACCTGAAGGGTGAAAGGGTCATAGCCGAGCTGCCGTTCGAGACGCGCAAGCTCCCCAACCACCCGCTGATGCCGGGCCGGATAGGCGGCATGGCCATCATCGCTGCCTGGGACACAGGCCAATATGGTTCGTTGTTCACGGACGCTGCCGGCAAGGCGGCGCTGCTGCGGTCGCGACACCTGACCGTCTCTTCCGACAGGGAAGGCGCCTATGACCTCGCCGGGCTGGAGCTTGCTGGCCAGTCCTTGCCCATCATTTCCGCAATGGAGGTGGAAGCCGCGCGGTCCCCGGCCGCAGTCCCGATCGGGATCAACGAGCCTCACCTCCTGACCATCGGCTATGGCCTGCTTCGCCAGTACAAGACCGTCTGGGACTATCGTGGCAAGCGCATCTATCTGCTGGCGCCATGAGACGCCTTTCAGCATCCGCGTCCATCCAGGAACGCTTCCGCGGGTCGAGAAGCTTCTCGACGCGCCATCTCGGCCTGTCGCTCGGCATGACGGAGCTGTCCGCGAAACGAATGGCCGGGTGGCCGCCGCGCATGTCCAGGCCCCACGGCTAAAGGCGGTGGCGCATGCGACCCCATCGCATGTTCTCACACCCGGCTCGCCTGTCGAGCGAGAGCCTAGGGCGCCCCAGCGCAAACAATCGGATTATTTGCGGATTATAATCTTCTTATAATCGGCTGCGCCGCTATCGTCGTGCGGGTCATGGCCATGACATTTCTCAACCAAGGAGAATTGCCATGAACCGCGAGCATGAAGACGTGATCGAGCTCGGTGCCGTGAGCACCGAGACCAAGGGCGTTCAGGTCGGCTTCGCCGACATCGAGGACGGCGAGCGCATCCTCCCCGGCCTGTCCGACGACTGATCCCTATGGGCGCGTGCCCGTCCGGACGCGCGCACCTTTTCCATCCAAGGGAGCAAGCGCCATGTCGCTGCGCCTGCGCGCGGGCCTCAGCTGGTGTCCTTGCGGAGGGCGAAGCGTGTTTCTCGACCTCGCGCGCGACCGCTATTTCTGCCTGCCGCGCGACAGCGACCGCGCGTTCCAGGCCTGGGCCGCGGGCGAGGCGGCATGCGCATCCGCGCTCGACCGTCTCGTGGCACGCGGCGTTCTTGCCGGGGGCGAGGGCGGCAGCCGCGGGCCGGCGGCCTGCCCGCCGGCGCTGCGCGATCTTGCCGAAGAGCGACCGGGAAGGATGCGCGCGCTTGGCGTCATGGCCGCGGCCGCCGGTCAGCTCCGTGCGCGCGCTTCGCTGCGCCGGGTGCCGGTCGCGATCCTGCTCGCGCGCATCGCCGCTGCGCGAAGCGCAAAGCTCGTCGGTCCCGTCCGCGATCCGATCTCCGACGAGGCCCGGGCGCGGGCGGTCGCCGACGCCTTCCGCGCGGCCGCGACGGTTCTGCGCGCCGAGGATCAATGTCTGCCCCGCGCGATCGCGGCACGATGGATGTGCGACCGGTACAAGCTCGACGCCGCCCTGGCGTTCGGGGTCCGGCTGAATCCCTTCGCGGCGCACAGCTGGGTGCAGGCTGGCGATGCGGTGATCGTCGGCGACCTCGAGCAGGTGCGCCTCTACACGCCGATCCTGGTGGTGCCATGAGGCCGCGCTACCTTCTCCTGATCTCTGGCGGCGACAACCTTGCCGGGTGGGCGCAGCGCGTTGAGAGCGCGACGGGGCTGCGGCTCGCATGGTCCGAGGAGCGGCTGGCGCTGCTCGTCAACGGCAGCTGCGGCTGCCTTGAGATCCCGGGTTTCGGCGCGGTGGTCGGCGCCCTGTTCCACCGCCATGGGCCTGCGCGCGCGGTCTCGGCATTGCGCGCCAGCGACCATGGCGCCTTTGCGCAACGCGGCATGGATCATCTGCTCGGCGCCTGGTGGGGCGGCTATGTCGCCGTGCAGCGCCGCGGCGACACGGTCGAGATTATGCGCGATCCATCCGGCGCGCTTCCCTGCTACCGTGGCGAAAGCGCGGACGGCCTGTTGCTCGCCTCGGACCTCGACCTGCTGCTCGCGGGCGGTGCGATCGTCCCGGGCATCGACTGGAATGCGCTCGCGCGCCTCCTCTGGTCGGGCGGCCTTCCGACGCGCGAGACCGCGCTCGCCGGCGTGACCGCGCTGCTGCCCGGCGCCGCGGTGGCGCTGACCGGTGCGGGCGAGCGGGTGGCGATGCGCTGGTCGCCCTGGGACCATGCCGAGCCCGACGGCTTGCCGGAGGAGGAGCGGGCCGTCCGGCTGCGCCGTGTCGTGCAGCAATGCGTCGCCGGCTGGGCGTCGCTCTCGCAGCGGCCGCTCGTCAGCCTGTCGGGCGGGCTCGATTCCTCGATCGTCGCGGCATGCCTGGCCGAGGCCGGTTCCGACGTGCGCTGCGCCACGATGTACACCGCCGATCCCGCCGGCGACGAGCGCAGCTATGCGCGCGCGCTGTGCGCGCATCTCGGGTTGCCGCTCGCCGAATGTCCTTACGATCTCGATGCCGTCGACATCGCCCGGGCACAGGGACTCCATCTGCCGCGCCCCGCGGGCCGCGCCCAGAACCAGGCCTATGAACGCGCGCATATGGCGGTGGCCGAACGCGAATCGGCCGATGTCTTCTTCACGGGCAACGGCGGCGACAATGTCTTCGGCTATTCCCAGTCCGCCGCAGCGCTCGCCGACCGCGTGCTGCACGAGGGGCTGGGGGTTGGTGCGTTTCGCACGTTTCGCGACATCTGCGCCCAGACCGGCGCCGGACCGATGCGCGTGCTGGGCGCCGCGCTGAGGGTCGCAAGACGGCCGGCGGCCTATCGGTGGAAGCCCAAGCTCGCCTTGCTCCATCCCGATCTCGTGGAGGCGGCCGGCCGGAGCGACCTCAGCCATCCCTGGCTCGACGCGCCCGAGCGCGCGTTGCCCGGCAAGGCGGCGCACATCGCAGGTCTCGTCCGCGTCCAGCTCACGATCGAGCCCGACCGCAGCCTGCGCGCGCCGGTGGTCAATCCGCTGCTCGCCCAGCCGGTGATGGAGGCCTGCCTCGCCATCCCGAGCTGGGAATGGCGCGCGGGCGGACGCGACCGCGCCGCCGCCCGCACGGCCTTTGCCGGGCTGCTTCCGTCAGCGATCGTCGAGCGCCGGAGCAAGGGTACGCCGGACCCGTTCCTTGGGGTAATCGTCCGGCACAATCGCGGCGCGCTTCGCGAGCGCTTGCTGGACGGCGCGCTCGCCGGGCGCGGCCTGCTCGATCGCGCCGCGCTCGAGCAGGCGCTTGCCCCCGACCGGCAGACGACGGGCGAGGAGCATATGCGCCTGCTCGAGCTCGCCAATATCGAGGCGTGGGTCAGGGCCTGGACGTCGCGTCCGGTGGGGCAGGGACGCCCGGTCCAGCCTGGCCCTTGCGCAGCGCGTCCCAGTGCCTGACCTCGCTCTCGCGTTCCGGGCCGAGGTCGCGGGCCCCGTTGAGCCAATAGTCGAACCAGTCGATCGAACGCTCGTAGAGCGCCAGCCGATGCGCCGGCTGCCATTTCACATGATATTCGCCCGGGAAGACGAAGAGATCGACCGGAGCCCCGACTTCCTTGAGGGCGGTGTAGCTCTGCAGGGATGTGAGCAGCTCGTGCTGCGACAGCTGGAGCAGGATCGGGGCGCGGATCTTCCTCGCGTTGGGCGAGATGGCGATCTTGCTCCAGAACTCCCTCGCGGCAGGACTGTCGTCGGTCAGCCTGGGATAGCCCATGAAGTGGAACTGCCGTGCCGCTGCCGGCCCGACCCGCATCGCCAGCATGGTGTCCCAGCAGCAGTTGCTCATCGCATAGGCCGCGAACAGCTTTGAATGCAGCAGCGCGAAGCCGGCGGTGGACGCGCCGTCGCTGAAGCCGGTGATGCCGATGCGCGCCGGATCCGCGATGCCGCGATCGATAGCGGCCCTCACTGCGATCTCGAGCGATTCCAATGTGCTGCGGCGATCGGCGAAATCCTTGAGGTTGATCCGGTCGCCCTCGAGGAAGTCGGTCGTGTGGAGCGCGCCGACCGATATCGGCTTGTCAATGCTGAGCACCGCGAAGCCGCGATTGGCGAAGGCCTGGATCGGATAGTCGTCCCCGGTGCCGCCGCGCAGGAAGCCGCGCGACGAATATTGGACCACGACCAAAGGATAGCGCGTGCCCGGCCTGTAGCCGACCGGCAGGACGAGATCGGCGAAGGATTCGAGGCCGAAGCTGTTGCGCTGCTCCAGCCGCTCGACCCGGCCGAGCGCGAGCCTCGCGAATTCCGGATTGGGATCGAAAAGGACGCGGCTGCGCCCGGTCGCCGGATCGAGCCGCTCGAGCCGGCGCGGCTGCAACGAACCCTCGCGCAGGCAGATGAGCGTGTCGCGATCGAGAACGCACGAGAGCAGCAGGTCGTCCGTGGCATATAGGCGCCGGACGTGCCGCCGGCCGGGCTGCCATTCGTAGATGGCGGTGCTGCGCTTCGCCCATCCCTCCCGACGCCGGAAGCGGACCCTGCCGTCGCTCGTCCACCAGGGACGGCTCGCCCCCGTGCACGCTTCCGCGGTGCAGGTCAGGGTGCGCCCATCGGTGGTGATCGACAGACGCGCGGATGCGGCGCCCATGGGACCTCGCGGCACCTCGATCGACGCGCTGCCATGGGATGAGGATGCGTTGGTCCAGTCGCCTTCTGCCATGCTGCTTGCTTTCAGCATGGCTGCCTCCTCGTCGGTGGCCGGGCGGGTCGCGCCGCCGGCCAGGTCCAGGACATGGACCGTGCGTGGGATCGGCGGCCGCAGCCAGGGGAGCGAGCTCGACGCCGGCCCGAAGCGATCGTCATAGTGGAAGCCCGACCGGCCCTCCTGCTCCAGGGCTGCGAGGCCCGGCTTCAAGCCTGTCAGCGCGGCATAGATAATGCTGCGTCCGTCGGGCGCGATACGGAAATCCTCGATATCGTCGGCGCTCTGCGTGATGGGCATGCTGCCGCTGCCATCGGCATTTGCGCGCCAGAGCTGCACCGTGCCGGCGTCGCGCCGCAGGAAGACGATCGATTTGCCGTCGGGCGACCAGCGCGGCGTGATCGGCTTCGCAACGCCCATCGGGAAGTTCGCTTTGCCCCGGGCGGTATAGGATTGCCGGATCGCCTCGCCGCCGCGATCGACCACGCGCCACGGCCCGTCCGGGCGCAGCTCGACCACCACCATCGCGAGGCAATAGGTGTTGCGGACCGGATCCGCGCGGCGGACCTGGAAGGCGGCGCGCGTGCGGTCCGGCGAGAGGGTGAGCAGGCCGGACGCCTGCGGGCCCGGCTCCACCGGGCCGATATCGCGCAGCCGGACAAGATCCTCCGGCGCCAGCGCCCGCACCGGCCCGGCCATGTCGCCCGCGGGGAGCACGTCCGCGCAGCTATCGGCGGCATAGGCGAATTGCGGCAGCGCCGCGGCCGCTGCGCCGATCAGCGCGATGTGCGTGAGGCTCACCATTGCTTGGTCACCGAGACGCTGACGAACCGGCCGATCGGCGACTGGTTGGTCGAATCGAAGGGGATACCGGCGGGATCCGTGTTGCGGATCGGGTCAGGCTCCTCATTGAGCAGGTTCTGGACGCTGAGGCGCAGCTCGAGATTGCGCAAGAGGCCATGATCGACAGCCGGCCGCCACGACCCGCTGAGGTCGAGCGTGGTGAAGGTGCCGATCGGCCGGACGTCGAGGAAGGTGTTGTCGAGCGTGCTGCCCAGATAGTTGAACGCAATGGCAAGCTGGGTTTCGCGGGCTTCCCAGCTCGCCGAGCCGCGTGCGCGCCAGTGCGGAGGGGTGAAGATCACGCCGGTACGGGGCGCCGAGGGCTGTCCAGGCTGCAATTGCCGGTCGATATCGAGATAGCTCGCCGAGGCGGCGAGCCGTAGCTGGCTGCCGCCGCCGAGGTCCGCGCGATAGTCCAGTGCGATGTCGACGCCCTGGACATGCTCGTACGCGGTGTTGCGCAGCGACGTGTCGACGATCGCCGCGACGCGTGCCGGATCGAACGGCTGCCCGGTCTGGTTGCCGAGGCCGAGCGGCAGCGTGGCGATATAGTCGAGCACCTGCTGCGGGGTGGGGGACAGGTCGACGAAATTCGCAGCCAGCGGGTCCGCGAGCGACGCCAGCGTGTTGGTGATCGGCGAGGCGATGCGCCCGCGATACTTGATGTCGAACCAGCTCGCCTCGATCCTCAGGCCCTCGAGGAACCGCGGCCGGAGCTCGACCGACAGGGTCGTGTTGGTGGCGCGCTCGGCGTCGAGATCGGGATTGCCGCCACCTATCCGCAGGACGAGCTGATCGCGGTGAAGCGCCAGCGCGAGGCAGCCGAGGCGGCAGCGCCGGTCGCAACCGGCCTCGCGGTCGAAAGCCTCAACTTCGACTATGCCATTTCGGGGGACCGGCCAGCATGGCGGCCGCTTCGCGCCTTCGACGACGGGCGGCAGACCTATATCGAGTTCGCAGCCTCGCTCGCGGTCGGTGAGGCGCCGCCACTGTTCGTCCTTGGCGAGGACGGCGATGCCCAGCTCGTCAACTACCGCGTCGCCGGCCGCTACTATGTGGTCGACCGCCTGTTCGGCGCCGCGGAGCTACGGCTCGGCGGCAAGCGCCAGAAGATCGTCCGCATCGAACGTGCTCCCGAGCGGCGGGCGCTGGGCCGGGCGGGGAGGGCGTCGTGACCGACACGCCCGCCCCGTCCGGTGCTGCGGCGCCGCCCAAGGCCGACCCGGAGACCCTCGTCCTGCGCGCGGCGCCGGGGAGGGTGACGCGTTTCCGCCGCGGCGCGATCATTGCGATCGCCGCGGGCGGATCGACCGCAATCGCCGGGGTCGCGTGGCTGGCGCTGAAGCCGCCGAGCCTGAGCCTGGTCGCGCCAAGCGACGACAAGCACGTCGCCGCAAAAGCCCCACCCGATGCCTTGGCGGGCGCGCCGGCCAATTATGGCGATGTGCCGCAGCTCGGACCGCCGCTGCCCGGCGACCTCGGGCGACCGATCCTCAACCATCAGCGCGAGATGGGAGCGCCGATGCCCACCGATCCCGCCGCCGACGCGGTAGCTCGGGCGGCGCAGCAAGCCGAAGCCGAGCGGCAGCGCATCGCGGCCGAGCGGAAGGCGGCGCGCGAATCCGGCGTGATGCTTCAGCTGGCCGGGACGAGAGCAGAAGCCGCACCTGCCGGTCCGCCCGTCGGAGCAAGCGAAGGCCCGTCCGCGCAGACGGCACCGGCTGCACCCGATCCTGATCGCGATCCCAATGGCCAGCAGCGCAAGAACGCGTTGGTCGGCCGCGCCAACAGCGATGGCAACATCAACCCGCATGGCCTCGCGGCTCCGATCTCGCCCTGGACGCTTCACGCCGGCAGCATCATCGCCGCGAGCCTGATCACCGGCCTCAATTCCGACCTGCCGGGCCTGGTGACCGCGCAGGTGACGGAGAACGTCCACGACAGCGTGACGGGTCGGACCGTGCTGATCCCGCAGGGCTCGCGGCTGATCGGGCGCTACGACAGCGTGGTCGCCTTCGGCCAGAACCGCGCGCTGGTTGTCTGGCAGCGCATCATCCTGCCCGACGGCGGCTCGATCCGGATCGACAATGTGCCGGCGACCGACACGGCAGGCTATGCCGGGCTCGCCGACCGGATCGATCGCCATACCTGGCAGCTCCTGAAGGGGGTCGCCCTGTCGACGCTGCTCGGCGTCGGAACCGAATTGAGCTTCACCGGCGAAAGCGGCCTGGTCGAGGCGATCCGGGAGTCCGCGCAGCAGAGCGGCGCCAGGGCGGGAGATAAGCTCGTCGGGCGCAGCCTCGACGTCCAGCCCACCATCCGGGTGCGGCCGGGATGGCCGCTGCGCGTGGTGGTGCACAAGGATATCGTGCTTCGGCCTTGGCAAAGGGCGGAGCGGTAGCGATGGACCTCAAGCTTCCCAGGCTGCCGGACCGCACGCCAGTCAAGATGTCGATCAGCGTCGCGCCGGAGCTTGCCGCCGCGCTCGCCGACTATGCCGCGATGTACGAGCAGGCCTATGGCCGCGGCGAGCCGGTCGCCGAGCTCGTGCCGGCGATGCTCGCCGCGTTCCTCGAGAGCGACCGCGCATTCGCCAGGGCGAGGAAGGGCGGGGGCCCCGGCAAGGCGGGATGAGAGTCCCATGCGTCTGCTCACGCTCCGCGACGCAGCCGCCATGCTCAAGGTGCACCCGAATACCCTGCGCAGCTGGGTGCGGCTCGGTCTCGTTCCCGGCGCACGCATCGGCCGTGCCTGGCGGTTCGTTGAGGCCGACCTTGTGGCGGCGACTCGGGCGACCTATTCTGCGGCTGCACGAATGCAGCCGAGTGCCTCAACCAAGGAGGCAATATGGCACTCTGGAAACGTGCAGGTCGATATTACGTCGACTTCACAGGCCCGGACGGAAGCCGAGTTAGACATTCTACTGGCACCACCGACCGGGAGAAGGCGAAGGAATACCACGACAGGCTGAAGGCCGAGATGTGGGATCAGCTCAGGCTGAAGCGCAAGCCCCAGCGCAGCTGGGATGACGCGGCAGTCCGATGGCTCAAGGAGAAGGCGGGCAAGAAGTCCTATCGGGACGATGTGCAGCGCATCCGTTGGTTCACTGGTCATTTGAGAGGCAAGCTTCTCGACCAGATCGACCGGGAGCTGATCGACCGGCTGATCGAGAAGCATATCCGATGCTCGGATCGCACCAAGGATCTCTACGTGGCGCTCATCCGCGCCATCTTCCGGCGGGCGATGCGGGAATGGGAATGGATCGATCGGGTGCCGGCGTTCAAGACCTACAGCCGCGGCGGCAAGGTCCGGGTTCGGTGGATCACCGAGGAGCAGGCCGAACGGCTGCTCGAGGAATTGCCCGAGCATCAGCGTGACGTGGTCGTGTTTGCGCTCGCGACGGGGCTGCGTCAGGGCAATGTGCTGGGTCTCACCTGGGACCGGGTGCAGCTTGGCAGACGGATGGCGACGATCGCGCATGGCGACACCAAGAACGGCGACGCCTTAGGGGTCCCGCTCAACGACGTCGCGATGGCCGTGCTCGAACGGCAGGCCGGCAAGCACAAGACGCATGTGTTCACCTATCGGGGCAAGCCGCTTCGCTCGGCGAACACACGCACCTGGCGCGCCGCGCTGGCGAAATGCGGGATCACCGATTTTCGCTGGCACGATCTGAGGCACACCTGGGCGAGCTGGCTTCGGCAGAGCGACGTGCCCACCTGGGTGCTGCAGGAGCTGGGCGGCTGGAAGTCGGAATCGATGGTGCGGCGCTATGCGCACATGTCGGTGAAGCACCTTCAGCCCTATGCCGACCAGCTGACTTTTGTGCCGAAAATCCGCGAAGACGGAGAGGCGCGGAAAACTGCGGAAGTCGATGGTGCAAAATCACCCACAGCCCCGCGCAAGGGCGTGCTGATTTTGGCGTCACAAGACGGCGTAAGATGTTGAGATATAAGGAGAAAGGATGGTGGACGCACTTGGGCTCGAACCAAGGACCCGCTGATTAAGAGTTGAATTTTGGCCTTGTCTTGGACGCGACTGCCTACGCTGGAGCGGGACAAGACATTGAAACTACAGTGGATTTCTACGACGAAGTTTGCTACGTTGAGCCTCGGTTGCCGCCCAATTGATTACGTGGCGATTACGTGGGTTCTGTAAGATGGCGAACGAGAAAATCTCGAAACGGGTCGTAGATGCTGCCGAGCCGGCTGCGCAAGGCGATACGTTCCTATGGGACACTGAGCTCAAGGGCTTTGGTCTGCGGATCACGCCCCGAGCCGTCAAATCCTACGTCATTCAATATCGCATCGACGGCGGGCCGGCTCGCCGGACCACGATCGGCATTCATGGCAGTCCCTGGACGCCGGCGACCGCTCGGGAGTTTGCCGAAGGCTTCCTGTTCAAGGTCAAGCAGGGTGTCGATCCCATCGAGGAAAAGCGGGAGGCGAAGAAGCAGGCCGAACTCCTGGCGTTCGACGGCTACGCTGATCGGTTCGTCGAACTCTATCTGAAGGTCCATTGGGTCGACAGTTGGGAGGATGGCGAGAGCGTGATGAACGCGGCCAAGCCCCACTTCGAGAACAAGCCCATCACCGCGCTCAAGCGCAAGGACGTGACCGAGCTGCTCGACAGCTACAGCGATCGGCCTGGCCAGAAGAAGCTCGTTCATTCCGTCTTGCGCAAATTCTTCAACTGGGCGGTCGACGAAGGCGACCTTGAGGCGTCGCCCATCGCCGGGATGAAAGGCCCCAAGCCCGTGCCCGCTCGTAAGCGCGTGCTAAATCGCGAGGAGCTGATCTGCGCCTGGCTGGCGGCCGCCGATCTGGCCGATGTGTGGCGGGGCTGCTTCCGGCTGCTCATCCTCACATTGCAGCGGCGCGAGGAGGTGGCGGCGGTCGACTGGCGCGAGATCGAGCTCGACGCAGCCATGTGGGAGCTGCCGGACGAACGGGCCAAGAACGATGAGGCGCATCGCGTCCATTTGAGCGCGCTTGCGATCGCCGAACTTGAGTGCTTCGGCCCGAAGCGGAAGGGGCTGGTGTTCACCACCACCGGCACCACAGCGGTCTCCGGCTTCTCCAAGGCCAAGAAGGCGCTCGACGCACGGATGCTAGAGATCATGCGCGAGCGCGCCGAGAAGCGCGGCGAAGATCCGGACGAGGTCGAATTCGCGCCTTGGCGCCTGCACGATCTCCGCCGGACGGGCGCCACCAACATGCAGGCGCTGGGCGTTCCGGTGGAAGTGACCGAAGCGGTGCTCAACCATATCAGCGGCACACGCGCGGGCGTGGCCGGCGTTTACAACCGCTATCGCTATGATCCCGAGAAGCGGAAGGCGCTCGACATCTGGGCGCTCCATCTCGGAAATCTGATCGAAGGGCGCGAGCCGACCACCAACGTGATTCCGTTCGCGCGCTATGCGTGAACGTGCTGCCCCACGGGCGCGTTCGTGCGTCGAATCCAGTGCAGGCGATCTTGTCTGCCGAGACCTAAAACCGCATATAGGGGATATGACGACGACGGCGAAAAAGAAGACTCGCACGCGACGGGCTTCGCAGCCCGATCGCACCGTAGTCTATCACGGAATCAAGATCGCCCCAGTGACGGGCCGGCGCTCGCCGCTGGCCCAGGCGATCCGTGAGGGCTTTCGGAGCAACGCCGAGCGGTCGCGTGGCGAACCCGCCCAGGCGTAAGCCCCCCGCTTCCAAGTCGGTTTTCATCAACTGTCCGTTCGACGACGGGTTCAAGCCGATCTTCCGCGCGATGGTCTTTACCGTCATCGCGTCGGGCTATCATCCGCGTTGTGCGCTCGACTCAACGGACGGCGCGGAGGTTCGCGTCGCCAAGATCGCAGCGATGATCGGTGAGTGCGATTGGGGCATTCACGACCTGTCTCGCATCGAGGTCGATCCGGGTGGCCTGCCGCGCTTCAACATGCCGCTGGAACTTGGGCTTCATCTCGGCGCCCGCCTGCTCGGTGAGAAGCGGCACCGGCGCAAGCGCGCGCTGATCCTCGACGCCGAGCGCCATCGCTACGATGCCGCCATTTCCGACATCAGCGGCCAGGACATCGAGGCGCATGGAAAGGACCCGGACGAAGCGATCCGCTGCGTCCGCAACTGGCTGTCCGAGCATCGGCCGCGCAATGCGCCGCCGCTCCGCGGAGCGGCGGCGCTGCAAGCGGACTATCGGGCCTTTCAGGCGGAGGCCGGGGCGCTGCTGGCGCCGCGCCGGATCGACCCCGACGATCTCACCCACAACGATTTCCTGTTCGCCGTTCACGACTGGATCGAGGCGCGGGCCGCGCCCGCGTGACGCGGCGGCGCGCCGCCGATCGTTTGATCCCTAGCTCGGAGGTGGAGGGCCTGGAACGTGGCCGACACATTCGACACTGAAAAGAGAAGCGCCATCATGCGGGCGGTGCGGAGCGCGGACACCCGCCCCGAACTCGTCGTGCGCTCCCTCCTGCACCGGGCGGGATATCGTTTCCGCCTGCACCGAAAGAATCTTCCCGGCAGACCCGACCTCGTTTTCCCGGCGCGGCGAAAAGTCATCTTCATTCATGGGTGCTTCTGGCACTCCCATCGCGATCCTTCCTGCCGGCGCGCGCGCGTGCCCAAATCAAGAACCGATTATTGGTCGGCGAAGCTCGAAGCGAATGAGGCTCGGGACAAAGCCGCGCTGGAGCGCCTTCAAGCGCTTGGTTGGGAGGCTCTCGTCATCTGGGAATGCGAGCTGCGCGACACGGCCGCAACGCTAGCCTGCGCAGCCGCATTCCTCGATTCCGCGCGCTAGAGAAAGCGCCAGGCGCGCCATCCAGGAAGCGCAAATCTCCGCGTATAATCGACAATTTATCGTGGGAATATCGCGACCCATTGCTGGGCAATACACGCAATATATCGTAAAAATTATCGCGTATATTTGACAATCCCTGCGATCCTCGTTATCGCCCCGATGCGAAAGGAGACGCGAAATGGCTACATCCAAAGGCGCCGCGAAAGAGGGCGGCGACGACCGGCGCGCCAAGTTCGTTCGTATCGCCGAGAAGCGCGTGGGCAACGCGATCCGGGCGATCCGCCTGATCGGCAACCTGTCCAATCGAGCGGCTTACGAATTCAACGACGCCGATGTGAAGAAGATTGCGGCTGCGCTGGGCAAGGAAATCGATAGCATGCAGCGCCGCTTCAGCGACACGCCCGTGAAAAACAAGATCGAGTTCAAGCTCTAACGATGTGGAACTTCAACCCTCTCGGCAAATGGAGCGTCGCCTCCAACCCTAAGCACGACGAGTTTTTCGTCGATGAGAACCGCGATATAGCGCAGTCTCTGGTCCGAGAGGTCAGCCAGAACAGCGGCGACGCGGCGCGCAAGGGCGTCGATGCCGTCCGATTGAAGTTTCGGTTCGGCGAGATCGACCGCGACGTCTTCCACAACCACTATTTGAAAGGGTTGCGGGTCCATCTCGAGGCTTGCGACGAGGCGGCCGCATCGACGCTCGACGCAACCGGGGCGGTCCCATTTCTCGCCATTGAGGATTTCGGGACGTCGGGCCTGCTCGGAGCCTACGATTCCGACGATGACGACGACAGCGGCTTCATCCGCTTTTGGAAGCGCTACGGCGACTCCGGGAAAGGCGGGGTCTCGGGCGGCCGTCACGGCGTGGGAAAGAGCACCATCGCCGCCGGGTCGCAGCTGCGTTTCGTCTTCGGGGTGACGCGCAGGTCCGACGACGGCGAGAAGCTGTTGTACGGCCAGGCCGCCCTGAAATTCCATCGCATTCCAGGCGATGAGGCGCATTACGACGCATACGGGCTGTTTTCCCCCGCCAATCTCGATGAGTGGCCCCGCCCGTTCCAGGGCGACGAGGCCGACACGTTCATCGCCGATTTCGACCTGGCGCGGGACGACGAGCCGGGTCTCTCCGTCGTGGTCCCCTTTCCGTCGAAGGCGTTGACGGCGGAAAAGCTCGTGGCCGCCGCCATAGAGCATTGCTTTCACCAGATACTGTCGGGGCGCCTGATCGTGGAGGTCGACGACGTCGTGCTCGACCGGGATACGATCGCGGCGGCGGCGGCGGCCTCGCTGCCGCAATTGTCCGCGGCCGTCGAACTCAGTCGGATCGTCACCTCGGACCAGCCGCCGCCGCTGATCAAGCCGGCGGCCTCCTCGATCAAGGCCGGTCTGGCGGCGAGCGATTTCGATGAAGAAGGTCTGGCGGCGATCCGAAAGGCCTGGGCCGACAACGAAATCGTGGCCGTCGAGCTGCCGATACCGGTTCGCCCCACGGGCGAAGCCGAGCAGATCGGGACCGTCAAATTGTATCTCCGGCGCGCCGGCAGCGCCGAGGACGCCCGAGAGACCTATGTGCGCGGGCGCGTCAGCGTTCCCGAAACGCCCAAGATCATCGGCAAATCTGCGGTCGCGCTGCTTGTCGCGGACGAAGGCGCCGCCTCCCGAATCCTGGGGGATTCCGAGGGGCCGGCGCACGCTCGCTGGATCGCCGATCGCGTCAAGAACTCGTACAAGGGGGCGGGAGACGTGCTGCGCACCGTTCGGATGGCGCTGCGCGACCTGCATCAGATCGCCGCGCACGCCGAAGGCCCCGCGGCGATCAAGGACGCTCTCAAAGACTTTTTCTGGACGCGGAAGCCGCCAGAAAAGGAGAAAAAGGACGAGGACAAGGACGACAAGAAGAAGATCGACATCGACAAGAAGGGCGGGGAATCCTTCGAGCTCGCCCGCATCGCCGGCGGTTTCACGGTCAAGCGGACCGCGGTAGGCGGCGGCGCGCTGGCCGCGAAGGTGGCCGTCGCCTACGACCGCCGGCGCGGCAAACCGAGATGGAGTCCGGACGATTTCGACCTCACGAAGGGCGGAATCGCGATCGAGGCCGAAGGCGACGGTGCCTTCGCCGCGGAGCCGGGCGGCTTGATCATCGAGCAGGCGAAGCCGGGCTTCCAGGTCAAGGTCACGGGATTCCTGCCGTCGCGCGACTTGTTCGTCGAGGTCGACATCGACGAAGAGGAGGGCGCGCATGCCGCGTAAGGTTCAGCGCCGCTTCAACTTCACGGATCGCGTCCGCATTCCGCAGCACGCGCTCACCTTCGCCGTCGAGGAAGCGGAATCCGGGGGTGCCGTCGCGCAACTCACGCGACTGGAGCTGCCCGACGAGCATCCGCACGATCAGGCGATATGGCTCGCGGCCGATGTGGTGATCGAAGCGTGGCGGATGTCGACCTCCTCCTATTTCCGGAAGGTCGTCGGATCGGTGAAGGATTTGACGGGGAAGGCCGCCCCGCTATTCGAGGCGCCGCTCGACGGTTTCGAGGGCGCGGCGGGAATCAGCTTTCGGCTGAAGATCGTCGACAAGGACGACCGTCGGCTGCTGGCCGAGGCCGACAAGATCACCTCCGACGGCGACGCTCCGCCGGCCGACCGCGCGGAGCTCATCGTCGTCCGTCCGGAGGATCTCGGCGAGCTGCCGTGGATGATCGATTGGTCGGAGGAGGACGCGGCCGGACCCGTCGTCTTGGTCAATCGCGAGATGGTCGATCACGCGAACTATCTCACGCATGATCCGGCCTTGGCCGGCGCGATCGTGCCGCAGGTGTTTCGCGAGGTGCTCTTTCGACTGTGCCTGCGCGACGACCTGCAGCAAGCGGCGTGGGGGAAGAAGTGGATCGAGCACGTCTCGCGCTTTCACGACGAGCCCATTCCCCAGCTGGAGCACGGCCCGTCGCAACTCGGCCTGGCCGACAAATGGGTGCGTGAGGCGGCGGTCGCGTTCGCGGCGCGCTACAAATTGACCGAGAAAACCAACGAGCGGCTCATGGCCGCCGCGGAGGCATGACATGAGCGCTTATCCGATCCGCGCCTTCACGGCGGAGGGGCTGAAGAGGTTCTCGGACTATCTTGAGAAGCGCACGGACGATGAACGGCGAACGGCAGCGCCGCCGCCCGTCGAGCTGCTGCACGACGCGAAGTACGCGGCCGATCTGCACGTCGGGAAGCTCTCCAAGAACGTCTTCGAGACCAAGTTCGATCTGGCCATGTCGGTCGCCGGCAACGTGGGTACGGACAACCTCACCAAGATGCTCGCGGAACCGAACGTCTGGCCCTGGCTGTCGTTGTTCTTTTGGCGGTCGACCTTCCCCTTCGAGAAGGGCCACTACATCATCGGCGCTCGCTCGCGACACATCGTCGAGAAAATTGCCGGGCGAAACCAAGACCATAGCCATAGACACCTCGTTCGAGGCGGCGTGGTCGCGGTGCATCGCTTCGGCCCGCACGCGCGGGTGCTGCTGGGCAAAGCGTCCGAGCAGACGAAGATGGAAGAGCAAGTAATGAGCCGCACGGCCGAGCTCGGCCTAGCGGGGTCGACCGAGTTTGTGCGATTGCTGCATCGACTCTATTGGGATCCCAAGAAGAACGCGGTCCGAAAAGGGGCCAAGGGACAGGGGAAAGGCAGCATCATGCGCGTGATCGAGATCATGCACCATTTGGACGTGACTTTCGACGTGCAGTCGTTGGGCGCGGAGCAGATCGAGCAATTGTTGCCGCAGCCCGAATTCAAGGTCGCCGCCTAGCATGTCCGATCCTACGACCGACGGCGCTTCCTCAGCGGGCGCGCAGCCCGACGGCGCGCCTCCGCCCCGACCGGCGCTTCTGTTCGACCACAACGTCATCGAACATCTCGGCATCAAGCTCTACCAGAACAAGCCGTCCAACGTGTTGGCCGAGCTGGTGGCGAACAGCTGGGACGCGGATGCCAAGCATGTCTGGGTCGATGTCCGGGAGGCCGCTCCCGGACAGGACGCGTACATCGCGGTCGCCGACGACGGCAGCGGCATGACCCTCCCGACGATCAACGAGCGGTATCTCGTGATCGGCAAGGCGAAGCGCGCCAACCCCAAGGACCGGTCCGACGGCGGGCGGCCGCCGATGGGCCGGAAGGGCATCGGCAAGCTCGCGCCGTTCGGGATCGCCGGGCGGGTGGACGTGGCGACGTTCGCCGACGGCAAGCTCAATTGGTTCACGCTCGAGCTTCCCGGCCTGAAAAAAGCCGGCGCGACGGGGCGGTACGAACCGGACTTTCCCGCCGAGGATGTGGATGCGGCCGCGGATCCCGTCGGCGGCGACCCCGCGATACGCGCCAAGGTCGCCGAATTCCTCGCGAAAGTTCGCCCCGTCGGTCACGGCACGCTCGTGTTGATGACGCAGCTGACACCGAACGCGCTTCCCGACAGGGCCGCCACCGTGTCGGGACTGTCGCGGCGCTTCACCGTCATCCTGGCGCGGCCCGACTTCGAGGTTCACGTCGACGGCGCGAAGATCGAAGAGGCCGAGGCCCTGCCGGAATTTGAACTTCGCATACCGCCCGAACCGGGCGCGACGGTCACGGAAAAGATCGACGGCAAGGACGTCCGCTTCTGGGCCGGCTTTTTCGAGAAGGCGGGGCCCACGACCGACGAGGCCGGGGTCGGCGTGTTCGTGCATGGCAAGATCGCGCAGGACCGGCCCTTCTTCTTCAAATCGACCGGCAAAGAAGTGTTCCAGCGATATCTTTACGCGGTCGTCGAAGCGGATTGGCTCGACGAGCTCGACGAAGACCTGGTGTCGACGGATCGGACCAGCATCGACTGGGATGCCGCGGCCGCGCAGGATTTGGCGGCCTGGGGCAAGGACAAGGTGTCGAAATGGCTCGATGCCTACACCAAGCATCGGGCGGGCAAGCACGGCAAGGAGACTCGAACGACGGCGGGCGCGTTGCGCGACGCGAAGAAAATCCCGGTGTTTTCAGCCGCGGAGAACGAGGCCGTGGATCAATTGGTCGCCGATGCTACGCGCGACCTCCCCAAGTCGGAGGTGGAAAAGGCGCGCGGCGATCTGCTGCTTGCCGTCTCCAAGGCCTGGACCAATTTGCCCGCTCGGAAACTCATCAAGGAAGTCTGGGAGGACTTCGTCAAGGCCGGAGCCGCACCGGAGCAGCTCGCGGCTTTCGTGTTGCGGCTCGATCAGCACGCCGTTCCCGAGGCGATGAACTTGGCGCTGACGTTCGCGCAGCGGGCCTATGCGTTGACGATGCTGCAGGAGTTGAAGAACAGAACGTCCGAAACCCGCTTGCAGAAGCTGATCGAGGTGTTTCCTTGGATCCTGCAGCCGCGCGGCGAACTGCTCACCGCCAATCAGCAGCTGAAGACTTCGGTTGAGAAGGCGGCGGACCTGCTCGACGACAAGACTTGGCGCATCGGCCGGATCATCAAGGGAATGACCGAAGCCGAGCGCGCCGACGTGGTTTTTCTGACCAGCGTCGACGAGAGAACGATCGAGGTCGTCGAGCTCAAGTCGCCTTGGCAACCGGAGCTCAACGCCGAAAACGACCGGCAGCTGAGCGATTATCTGCATTTCGTCCAAGCCAATCACCCCGATGCGGCGGTCACCGGGCTCCTGGTCGGCAATCCGGGCGCGCCGGCCTTCCGCACGACCGACACGCGGACTACCGTCAAGAGCTGGAACGAGGTGTTCCGCGAGGGGCAGGCGGCGTATGTGGACATGCTCGCCGCGATGTTGACCCGGGCCGAGCCCGAGGCCGACGACAGCCGGATCGAACTTGTGCAACGCTTCGCCGGCGACGAGGTCTGGGGCCTGCTGCGCAAAATCGCTGAAAACGACGGCCGGCTACGGGCGACGATGGACAAGCTCGATCATCTCCTCGAGCCCGCCGCGGCGCTCCCCGCCCCCGCCAAAGGGCTCCCCGCGCCGTCCAAAGATGGCTGAGGCGGGCGGCGTCAATTTATTGACGCCGCCGAATTGAACGCTATAGCTCCCTCCCACAGGGGTCGGGAGCTACGATGCGGGTTGCAGATTTATTCGCCGGATGCGGCGGCATGTCCGCCGGCTTTCAGAGCGCCGACTACGAAGTCGTGATGGCGGCCGAGAAGTGGGACGCGGCCCGCGACGTTTACAACGCCAATTTCGATCACGACGCGAGCGCTATCGATTTATCGAACCTCGTCGAGGCGACGTATCGCGTGAACCGCGAAAATCCCGACATCATCGTCGGCGGGCCGCCCTGCCAGGATTTTTCGGCGGCGGGTCAGCGCCGTGAAACGGACCGCGCGGACCTCACGATGGTGTTCGCCGAGATCGTGCGCGCGGTTCGTCCGCAGTGGTTCGTGATGGAGAACGTGGGGGCGGTGGTCGGCAGCGCGGCTTACAGCCACGCGCGCCCGACGCTGTCCAGCGCCGGCTACGGTCTGACCGAAGTGGTTCTGGACGCATCCTTTTTCGGCGTGCCGCAGATTCGAAAGCGGTTCTTCTGCATCGGTTGCCTCGGCGAGGAAGATGGCTTCCTGAAGCGGCAGCTCGAAGATGTGCGGCGCGAAAATCGGATGTCGGTCCGGGACTATCTCGGCGACGAGTTCGGCATCGACGTCTATTACCGCCATCCCCGCAATTGGGGGCGGAAGGCGATCTACTCAATCGACGAGCCGTCCGCCACCGTGAGATCCACCAATCGGCCGATCTCGCCGAAATACCGCCTTCACGAGAATGACGCGTCGGATACGCTGGAGGGGGTCAGACAGTTGACGCCGCAGGAACGCGCCCGCATTCAGACGTTCGCGCGCGAGTTCGCCTTCAGCGGCACAAGGACGGATATCGACACGATGGTTGCGAATGCGGTGCCTCTTGCGCTCGCGCAGCGAGTGGGCGAGTCGATCGCCATCTACGAACGGAGCCGTGGATTGGCCGACAGCGACGACGATTTTCGTCGGTGGCTCTCCGAAGAGAGGGGAATGACGCCGGCATCTATCGGCGACGTGCTGTCGCGGCTGCGTCGAGTGGATAAGCTGCTCGCTGGACGTGAGTGCGGGTCGGATCCCCGCGACACCATTCACGAGCTGAGCAAATTGCCCGAATTCGAGCATTTGACCACGAGCGTGCGATCGCACCTTAAGCGCGCGGTCCAGCTCCAAGCCGAGTTCCGCGCGCGCCATTGATCGCCCGCCGTTTCGATGCCGCAACCGTCAGCTCGCCCGACTTGATTTCCGCCACGCCCGCGCCGCCCGCACGGGGAGACGCTGGTCGCGGCGCTGACCGCAGGCGGGTTCGACGTGCTGACCAAGCACCTCTGACCACGCTCCGCACCTAGGACCCGCGCGCCGCATTGGAAGCGCGCAGCAGCGCCTGCAGGGTCGCGAGCGCCGGCACGGTGCAGTCGCGCCGGACGGTCAGCCAGATCGTGACGCGGGCTCCGGAATCGCCGATCGGGCGCACGTCGTTCCATTCGGATTCCGTGAGGAGCGACGCCGGCATCAATCCCGCGCCGTGGCCGGAGGCGACCAACGCATAGAGCATCGCCAGCGCGGCGAAGCGCGACGGCGCGGCCTGCGCCTTCTGCTCAGAGGTCAGCAGCTGCTCGATCTGCGCGGCGAGACCCGGCAGCAGCTCGCGATCGGGCAGGATCAGCGGCAACGACAGGTCGCGGAGCGCCATCGGTGAGCGCAAGCGGCGGTCGGACCTGGGAAGGATCGCCGCGATCGGCTCCTCCCATGCGACCGACGACACCGTGTCCTGCGTACTGGCCTGCTCGGGCGCGAACACGGCGTCGAGCGTGCCGCGGCTGAGCATCTGGACCATCTCGGCAAGCGGGCGCTCGACCAGCCGGATGCGCAGGCCCGGCTCCGCCGCGTCGGCGGCGCGCAGCAGGTCGCCGAACGGCATGCCCGACAGGCCTTCGGCAAAGCCGATGCGCAGCCGCACGGCGTCGGCCGGGCGCGCGCGCAGCTCGGTGATCGATTGGTCGACGTCGTAGAGGATTCGGCGCGCATCGCGCAGGAAGCGCTCGCCGTGCGGGCTGAGCCAGGTCGAACGCGAATTGCGATTGAATAGCACCACGCCCAATTCGGCTTCGAGATCGCGTATCTGCCGGCTGAGCGGCGGCTGCTCGATGCCGAGCCGCGCCGCCGCGCGCCCGAAGTGCAGTTCTTCGGCGAGGGCGACAAAGTATCTAAGGTGCCGAAGCTCCATGCGGCCTCCCTCGACGGGCAAACCGCTGGCCGTCTTCTCACTGGTGAGACGCACCGGAATCTCGGCCGGGCAGCAAAACCTGACATAAAACTGAAATCTATTCGCTCCGATTTGGAGAAAAATCACATAGCGTCGCACCAGGAACCCGGCATAGGGAAGGCCCTTTTCCCGTCCGGCGCGGCTTCCTAAAGTGAAGCACGGAAGATGTGGGGGCCATATGACGAAGTCGGATGACGAGCATCGGGCGAAACGGAAGACGCCCTACAACGAGCGTTCAGATCTCGATAAGCTGCAGTCGCAGTGGAACAAGCTTTCCGGACTTCATCTTCGGGACGAACCGTCGGCGGCAATCGTGCGGTGCTCGACTGCGGCGGAGATCGCGGCGAACTACGCGATCAGGCATGAGTGGGCCGAGCAAACTCAGTTTGATGCCGTCGTCGTCGACCAATTCCTGTTCTGGGCAAACGGCCTCAGAGGGAAAGTCGAACGGCTGTTCGTGCCGATCTATTTTGCGCGCCCGAAAAAGAGCAAGACCGCGAAGGCGCTGATCGCTTCGGCCGAGAAGATCAACAAGGTCCGTAACGAGGTTGTGCACCAGGGGCGCTTCAGCAACGCCACAGAGGCGGGTGAGGTTATCGCCGAGGCAAAGCGCTTCATCGACATTATCGTTGGCTTGTCGCAGCCCGGATTCGACATCCAGGATCGGGCGCGAAGCAAGGGGAAGTGATCAACGTCGTTTCTCGTTCCCGTAAAGTCATTGCGCAACAGGCCGCAGCACCAAATCGCGTTGAACGAGGACGCGCAGCGGAAACCCCGGCCGGATCGTCAGCGTCGGCTGCACGTCGAGATTGCGCCGGGTGATTTCCTGGCCGACCTGCGCAACCGCATCCTGCGCGCTTGAGCGCAGCGCGATCACGACCGAGCCGTTGCTGCCGACATTGTTCGTGCCCAGGTCGGCGCCGACCCCGAGCAAAGTCGCGAGCAACGCGCCGCCGGCGAGCCGATCGAAATGATTGTCGGTCCGGTCCTTGAGCCCGGCGCGGCCGCCGACATCGACGCCGGGGAGCGCGTCGAGCAGAATCGAGCTGCCGTCGGGGAAGATCAGCCGCTCCCACACCAGCAGAAGCCGGCTCTGGGCATAGCCCACCGCGCTGTCGTAGCGGCCGATCAGCCGCGTTCCCTGGGGTACGAGCAGATGGCGGCCGGTGACGCTGTCGTAGACATTGGCGGTGACGGCGGCGATCGCCTGGCCGGGCAGGTCCGAGCTGATGCCGGTGACGAGCGCCGCCGGAATGACGGTGCCCGCCATCAGCTGATAGGGCGAGCGCGGTTCCTGCAAATCCGCAGTTCCGTAAATCCGCTTGCCCGGTTCGGCGGCGAG
Source organism: Sphingomonas sp. BT-65 (assembly GCF_026107375.2). Taxonomy (NCBI): domain Bacteria; kingdom Pseudomonadati; phylum Pseudomonadota; class Alphaproteobacteria; order Sphingomonadales; family Sphingomonadaceae; genus Sphingomonas; species Sphingomonas sp. BT-65. Next base: position 774,554 of record NZ_JAPCIA010000001.1, on the reverse strand, counting down.
GAAGGCGCGCTTCGCGGCCTGGGTGCCGTCGGCGGGCGACGGGGCGGCCGTAAGAGCGGCTCCTGGGGCCGCGGCTTCGCCGATCGCCGGCATCGCGATCGCCGGGCCGCGCTCGGCCTGCGCGCTCTGGAACAGCACGTCCGAACGCCGCACCGCCTCGCGTTCGCGGCGCGCCTGCTCGAGGCGTGCCCGCCGTGCTTCCGCCTCCGGGTCCGCCGCGACCGGCGGCACGGCGGGGTCGAGCCGGCCTTCCTCCTGCGCGCGCACGATCGGCCGACCGAGGTCGCCGGGCATCGGAGCGCCGAGCTGCGGCACGCCGGGCGGCGTCTTCGCGGTCACGCGATAGTCGGGCGGCAGCCGCTCGAGCCCCTCGGCGGTCTGGACGCGGTCGACATTGTAGAGCTCGCTGCCGGCGGCCGGGCCGGCGTGCCGGCTCGAGAGCGACCAGATCGCCGTGCCGGCGAGGCCGATTCCGGCCACGCCGGCGACCGCCGCGATCATGCGCCGGCTCATCCGCAGCACCGGGCGGGGCTGGACGCGCAGCGCGAGCCGGTCGGGATCGAGCTTGGGCGGCGGGGGCGTGGCCCGTTCCTCGCTCATGGCCGGCGCTCGCGGCGCTTCGCGTCGTCGCGCTCGATGCGGACGGTCTCGGCGCGCTTGCCGCCCAGGCGCAGCTCGGCCGCGCCGAACAGCCGGTCGACGATGTAATAGGGCGCGCGGACGCGATAGTTGACCAGCTCGGTCTCGCCGGCCGGTCCGATCACGAACAGGGGCGGCATGTCGCCCTGGGCGATGCCGGCGGGAAACTGAACGTAGACATGCACGCCGTCGTCGAACGCGCGCAGCGGCCGCCACGCCGGATCGTCGCCGCTGATCCGGTAGCGGAAGTTGAGCCGGTCGAGCGCGACGCCTTCGGCGACCGGTGCCGCCGCAGCAGAGCGCGCGGCATCCCGGCGCAGTGCGAGCAGCGCGTCCGTCGGATAGCTCCAGCTGACCGACGCCATCCAGCTCGCCGGCGCAGAGGACAGCTCGAGATGATAGGTGCGGCGGTCGCTGTTGATGACGAGGTTGGTGGAAAGTCCGCCCGCGATCGGCTTGACGAGGATATGGACCTGGGCGGCCGCGCCGCTGCCGCTCGTGGTGTCGCCGACGATCCAGCGCACGGTGTCGCCCGCCGAGACCGAAACGAGCTGCTCGCCGGGCTCGAGCGCGATGTCGGTGACGTGGCCAGGGCTCAGATAGAGCTGGTAGAGCGCGCCGGGCGCGAACGGCCAGACCTGGGTGGCGTTGATGTAAAGATCGCCCGCGGGCTCGACCCGCGCCGCGGCATGGGCGCGGGCGATGCGCGCCTTGGGATCGCCGGTCTCGGGCAAAGCGGGTCCGGGACGCGGCTTGAGCTGGCCGGGCAGCGGCAGCGGCTCGGGCACGGCGACGACCTCCACCGGCCGCGGCGGTTCGGGCACCGACTCGGCCGGCACCGCCGGCGGCGGATCGTCGAGCGCGATGGCGGGCGCGGGCCGCGGTTGACCGGCGCAGCCGGCGAGCAGAAGCAGCAGGATCGGAGCGGTTCGGGTCATTGGGCGGGTCCTCCGCATTGCGCCGGCACCGCCGCCGCACCGAGCTCACGGCTCCAGTCGAGGCCGTGGACGTAGAGGCCGAGCGGGTTGCGGGCGATGGTGTCGGCGTCCTTGGGGGCTTGGTGGACGATGGTGAGGATGGCGCTCCAGCGCTCGGCACCGGCGAGCTGCCCACGCTCGTAGCGGCATTCGGTCCAGGCGAGGCGGAAGCTCGACGGCGAGGCGCGGATCACGCTCTGCACCTCGACCGTCACCGCGCGCTCGCCGACGCGCGCGAACGGGTCGTTGGCGCGCGCCTGCTCGTTCAAGGTGGCGGCGCCGCGGTCGGTGACGAAGGCATAAGCGCGCAGCCAGTTCTCGCGCAGCACGACCGGGTCGATCGACACCGAGCGGGTCCATTCGATCCAGCGCGCAAGGCTGTAGGCGATCTCACGGTCGTTGGGCTCGGCGTCGCTCGCCGGGCCGATGGCGGTGGCCGCGCCGACCTGGTCGACCCGGACGATCCACGGCGTGATCGTCGCGGTGGAGCGCAGCCGGATATTGTCGAGCGCGACCAGGCTGGCGAGCCCGATCAGTCCGAAGGCGGTCAGCCGCCAGTTGCGGGCCTGGACGCGGGCCGATCCGATCCGCTCGTCCCAGACCTGACCGGCGCGCTGATAGGGCGTCTCGGGTTCGGGCGAGGCGGCGTAGCGCACGCCGGGGCGTTTCCAGCGCATCGGTCAATCCTCCTTGGGCAGGGTAGGGGACGCGCCGGGGCCGCCGCGATCGCCCGACCGCAGCGTATGCGCGGCGACGGTGACGCCGTGGGTGGCGGCCTGGCGCCGCTGCATGCGCTTTGCCCAGGCGGGCGGGCCGTCGCCGGATTCGGCGCCGCGCTCACCGAACACGCGCGCCGCGGTCGACCGGGCAGCGCCTGAGACCGCGCTTGCGCCGGCGCGCGCGACGCCGGTCATGCCGCCTTCGGCATAGGCGGCGCGGGCTCCGGCGGCGAGCGAGGTTGCGCCGCGCAGGGTCGAGCCGGCCGCCCCGGCGGCGAGGCCCGCGCCGCCTGCGACGACGGCACCGCCTGCGGCGGCCAGCCCGGCGACGCCGAGCGCGGTGCCGGCGGCTGCGCCCGCGCCGAGCTGCGGCGCGCCCGACACCAGTCCGGTCGCGATGCCCGGGCCGAAGATGCCGAGGCCGAGCAGGGTGAGAGATCCGAGCGCGATGGCGAGCGCATGGTCGATCGTCATCTCGGTGCCGGGAGGCACGCGGAATTCGGCGAACAGCCCCGAGCCGATGCCGACGATCACCGCGAGCACGAGGATCTTGATGCCCGACGAGACGACATTGCCGAGCACGCGCTCGGCGAGGAACGCGGTCTTGTTCCAGAAGGCGAAGGGGACGAGCACGAAGCCGGCAAGCGTGGTGAGCTTGAACTCGATCAGAGTCACGAACATCTGCACCGCCAGGATGAAGAATGCGATGATGATCACCAGCCAGGCGCAGAACAGCACGACGATGATGTCGATGTTGGAGAAGACCTCGAACAGCCCCGACATCTCGCCGATCTGATCGAGCAGCGGCCGCCCGGCGTCGACTCCGACCGCGGCGAGGCGGCCGGGCTGGAGCAGCTGCGCCTCGGTCATGCCCGAACCCGAGGCCTGCAGACCGAGCCCCGCGAACGAGCGGAAGAGGATCGAGGCGAGGCTGTTGAAGTTGGTCAGAATGAACGCGAAGGCGCCGACATAGAGCACCTTCTTGATCAGCCGCGCGAACAGGTCGTCGGCGCCGCCGAACGCCCAGAACAGGGCGGCGAGCGTGACGTCGATGGCGATCAGCGTCGCCGACAGCCAGCCGACCTCGCCGCCGAGCAGCCCGAACCCGCTGTCGATATAGCGGGCGAAGGTGTCGAGGAACCGGTCGATGACGTTCAAGTCGTTCATATGCCTCAGTTCCCCGGCTCGGCCGGCGGCGGTCCGAAGAACCGCCGCCGATTCGCCTGCGCCACCGTCTCGCAGGTCGCGGCGCCGACGGCCGTGCGGTCGGCGCGGCAGCGGCGGCGCAGCTCGGCGAGACGCTCGGGATCGGCCGCCAGCTCCGCCACCAGCGGGTCGTCGCCGTCACGCGTGACCGCCTTCGCCGGCGGGTCGGCGGGTTTGGAACCGCAGCCGGCAAGCAGGAAGAGCAGGATGGCGGCGGAAGGGTGGCGGAGCATGGCGGGGCCTTTCAGCTGCGGTAGAAGGTGACGCTGGCGGGCGTGTAGGACGCGCCGGAGCCGCCCATGAACCGCCGCCGGTTCTCCTGGCCCTCGGCCTCCGCGGCGAGGCCGCGCGCGGCCTCGAGCGCGGCGGCGCGGCCGTTGGCGAGCTCGAGCCGTTGCGCCTGCATCGCCTGCTGGGCCTGGAGCGCGAGCAGCTGGTTGGTCGCCTGGGTCGCCTGCAGCGTGCCGACCGCGCTCTGGCTCTTGGCGACAAGGTCGGCGAGCGTCGCGTCGTCGCCGGCGAGGCCGGTCGCGGCCTGCGCCTGGACCTGGGTCGCAGTGCGCAGGGCCTCGAGCGAATTCTCTAGGCGCTCGCGCGCGTTTGCGGTCATCTGCTCGCGGGTCAGCCCGGCATAGGCCTGCGGATAGGCGCGCTGGAACGCGGCGTCGGCCTCGGCAACGTCGAACGCGACGCCCTTGGCCTGCTGGATCAGCCGCTCGCTCTCGCGCAGCCGCGCCTGGAGTTCGCCGATCACGTTCGACGGCAGCGACGTGAGGTTGCGCGCCTGATTGATCAGCGACTGCGCATCGTTCTGGAGCTGCTGCACCTGGTTGTTGATCATGGTGAGCGTGCGCGCGGCGGTGAGGATGTTCTGCGCATAGTTGGATGCGTCGAACACCGGGATGGCAGATGCCGGTGCGGCGCACAGCAGCGCGACCGCCGCGGCGATGAGGACGGGCTTCTTCATGGGGACGTCTCCTTGGCTTCGTGGGGGGAGGGGGCGAGGAGGTCGGCGGCCCAGGCGAGGCCGCGATGGCGCGCCCATTGGGCGGCGAAGCCGGCCGCGCCGTGCTCGGCGAGGATGTTGTCCATGACACGCTGGTCGGCGGGGCCGGCCGACGCGAGAAAGGCGAGCGCGAGCTGTCCGATATCGAGATCGAACAGCCGGTTGCCGAGCGGCGACTGATAGTAATAGTCGCGCTTGGGCGTGGCCTGGGCGATGATCGCGATCTGGCGCGCGTTGAGCCCGAACCCCTGGTAGATTTCCTTCAACTGCGGCTCGGTGGCCTGCGGGTTGGGCAGGAACAGCCGCGACGGGCAGCTCTCGACGATCGCCGGCGCGATCGTGGAGCGCTGGATGTCGGCGAGGCTCTGGGTGGCGAAGATCACCGCGACGTTCTTCTTGCGCAGCACCTTGAGCCACTCGCGGATGCGGCCGGCGAACAGCGGATCGTCGAGGAACACCCAGGCCTCGTCGAGGATCAGCAATGTCGGCGCGCCGTCGAAGCGCTGCTCGAGCCGGTGGAACAGATAGGTGAGCACCGGAAGCACTGCCGAGCGCGCGTGCATCAGCTCCTCCATCTCGAACGCCTGCACTTGGGCGCTTCCGAGCCGGTCATGGTCGGCGTCGAGCAGCCGGCCGTGCGGGCCGGCGAGCGTGTAGGGGGCGAGCGCCTGGCGGAGCGGATTGGAGGCGAGCAGCGCCGACAGGCCGGTCAGCGTGCGCTCCTCGCGCGGTGCCGAGGCAAGGCTCATCAACCCCGCCCAGATCGCGTCCTTGACCGGCGGATCGAGCGCGACGCCCTCGTGCGCGACCAAGCCCGCGATCCACTCGGCCGCCCAGATCCGCTCGGGGTCGGCGTCGATGCCGCTGAGCGGCTGGAAGGCGAGCGCCGACTCCTCGTCGCCGGCGCCGAGGTCGTAATGCTCGCCGCCCATGCCGAGGATCGTCGCGCGCGCCGAGCCGCCTTTGTCGAACAGGAATATCCGGGCACCGGGGTAGCGGCGGAACTGGAGCGCGATCAGCCCGAGCAGCACCGACTTGCCGGCGCCGGTCGGGCCGACCACCAGCGTATGGCCGACGTCGCCAACATGGGGGCTGAAGCGGAACGGCGTCGCGCCGTCGGTGCGGGTGACGATCAGCGGCGGGCCGTCCAGATGCGCGTTGCGCTCGGGGCCGGCCCAGACCGCCGAGACCGGCAGCATGTGGACAAGGTTGACGGTCGAGATCAAAGGCTGGCGGACATTCGCATAGGCGTGGCCGGGCAAGGTCGACAGCCAGGCTTCGACCGCGTTGAGCGTCTCGTTCATGGTGACGAAGCCGCGGCCCTGGACGATCCGCTCGACCGCCCGCGCGCGCTCGGCGGCGATGCCTTCGTCGCGCGCGCTCACCAGCAGTGTGGCGGTGACATGGCCGAAGGCGACCGCGTCGGAACCGAGCGCCTGCAGGGCGAGATCGGCGTCGGCCGACTTGTTGGCGGCGTCGCTGTCGACCAGCACGACTTCCTGCTGGTAGATCACCTCGCGCAGCAGCGAGACCACGCCCTTGCGCTTGGCGAACCATTGGCGGCGGAGCCTGACCAGCTGGCGCTCGGCCTCGTCCTTGCCGAGGCACAGGAAGCGCGTGGTCCAGCGATAGGGGAAGCCGAGCCGGTTGAGATCGTCGAGCAGCCCCGGCCAGGTCGAGGCGGGGAAGCCGCGCACGGTCAGCAGCCGCAGATGCCGGTCGCCGAGCATCGGCGACAGCCCGCCGACCAAGTCGTCGGCGCCAAGCAGCGCGTCGAGATAGACCGGCGTCTCGGGCACCGCGACCGGCTTCGGAGCCGCCGATACCGCGCCGTGGAGATAGGTGAGCGTCTCGGCGTCGTCGAGCCAGGCGGCTTCGGGCATGATCGTCTCGACCAGCGCGGCGATCCGGTCGCTCTCGGCCGCGAACGCCTGGCACTGCTCGCGCCAGTCGACCGAGCGGCGGTCGCCGCCCTCGACCAGCAGCCCGCGCGCCCTGGCGCGGGTCTCGGCAGGCGGCAGCCAGGCGAGGGTCAGATGATAGCCGCTCTCGAAATGCCGCGCGGGCATGTCCTCGTCCTCGCCGGCGAAGGCAGCGCGGCGCGCGGCGTCGACCAGCGCCGACAGCGCATCGGGAAAATCACTGTCGGGATAGGCGGGCGCAGGCCGCCGATCGGCGTCGACATAGAGAGCCCAGCCCGAGCCGAGACGCTTCAAGGCGTTGTTGAGCCGCGCGGTCGCCGCGACCAGCTCGGAATCGGTCGCGCTGTCGAGGTCGGGTCCGCGGAAGCGCATCGTCCGCTGGAAGCTGCCGTCCTTGTTGAGCACCACGCCCGGCGCGACCAGCGCCGCCCAAGGCAGATAGTCGGCGAGGCGCGTCGGGCGGCGGGCATATTCGGCGAGGTTGAGCATCACCCGGCCCCCAAGTGGGCTTTGTGCTTGAGGTGGCGCGAGAGCACCTCGACGAAGTCGGGATCGGACCGCGCGCACCACACCGCGACGGCATGGCCGATCGCCCACACCGCGACGCCGACCACCCAGAGCTGGAGGCCGATGCCGATCGCGGCGGCGAGCGTGCCGTTGACGATCGCGAGCGCGCGCGGCGCGCCGCCGAGCAGGATCGGCTCGGTCAGCGCGCGGTGGACCGGCACCTCGAAGCCGTCGGGCAAAGTCACACCAAGGCTCCGCCCGAGAAGCTGAAGAAGGACAGGAAGAAACTCGACGCCGCGAAGGCGATCGACAGGCCGAACACGATCTGGACGAGGCGGCGGAACCCGCCCGAGGTGTCGCCGAACGCCAGCGTCAGCCCGGTGGTGATGATGATGATCACCGCGACGATCTTCGCGACCGGGCCTTCGACTGATTCGAGGATCGACTGGAGCGGCGCCTCCCACGGCATCGACGAGCCGCCGGCGTGCGCCGGCGCCGCGAGCAGCGCCGCCGCCAGCACGAGCGCCGATACGTAAATCCGCTTTCGGAGATTTCCGTAAATCCGCTTCCGGGGAACTGCGGGACTACGCGAACAGGTCATGGCTTGCCTCCTTGGAGCAGCGGTTCGAGGTCGTACTGGCCGGCGGCATCGAGCCCGCGGACGCGGACCAGATCCTCGACGCGGCGGTCGCGCCCGCGCCCGGCGATGAACACGACCAGGTCGACGGTCTCGGCGATCAGCGCGCGCGGTACGGTGATGACCGCTTCCTGGATGAGCTGCTCGAGCCGCAACAGCGCGCCCGCCGCCGAGCCGGCGTGGAGCGTGGCGATGCCGCCGGGATGGCCGGTGCCCCAGGCCTTGAGCAGGTCCAGCGCTTCGGGACCGCGCACTTCGCCGACGATGATCCGGTCGGGACGCAGCCGCAGCGTCGAGCGGACCAGCTCGGTCATGCTGGCAATGCCGGGCTTGGTGCGCAGCGCGACGGTGTCGTGCGCGGCGCACTGCAGCTCGGTGGCGGTGCCGAGCGCGTCGGAGATGCGCTTGGCGGTGCGCTCGTCGTTGGTCGCGAAGGCGACGCGGACGTGGCAATTGTCGAGGATCGCGTTGTTGGGGCCGTAGGCCTTCTCGATCTGGTTCAAGGACTGCGCGATCAGGAAGGCGCGCAGGCCGTAGCCTGCCATGAAGGCGAGGGCGGACTCGAAGAAGTCGAGCCGCCCCAGCGCCGGAAACTCGTCGAGCATCAGCAGCACGCGGTGCCGCCGGGCTATGCCGTCCGCGCCGTCGAGGCTCTCGGTCAGCCGGCGGCCGATCTGGTTGAGAATCAGCCGCACCAGCGGCTTGGTCCGCGAGATGTCCGAGGGCGGCACCACCAGATAGAGCGAGACCGGCGCGTCGGCTTCGATCAGGTCGGCGATCCGCCAGTCGCAGCGCGAGGTGACGGCCGCGACGGTCGGATCGCGATAGAGTCCTAGGAACGACATCGCGGTCGAGAGCACGCCCGAGCGCTCGTTCTCGCTCTTGTTGAGCAGCTCGCGCGCTGCCGAGGCGATCACCGGATGGACGCCGGCGTCGCCCAGGTGCGGCGTGGTCATCATCGCCGCCAGAGTCCGCTCGAACGAGCGCGCCGGATCGGAGAGGAAGGCGGCGACCCGCGCGAGCGTCTTCTCCTCCTCGGCGTACAGCACATGGAGGATCGCGCCGACCAACAGCGCATGGCTGGTCTTCTCCCAATGGTTGCGCCGCTCGAGCGCGCCTTCCGGGTCGACCAGGATGTCGGCGATGTTCTGGACGTCGCGCACCTCGTGCGCGCCGCGGCGGACCTCGAGCAGCGGATTGTAGGCGGCGGAGCGGTCGTCAGTGGGATTGAACAGCAGGCAGTGCGAGAAGCGCGCCCGCCAGCCGGCGGTCAGTTGCCAATTCTCGCCCTTGATGTCGTGGACCACCGCCGAGCCGGTCCAGCCGAGCAGCGACGGCACGACCAGGCCGACGCCCTTGCCCGAGCGGGTCGGCGCGAACGCCATGACATGCTCGGGTCCGTCGTGGCGCAGATAGGCCGAACGCGACCGTCCGAGGAACACGCCGTCGGCCGCCGCGAGCCCGGCCGCGGCGATGTCGCGCGGCCCCGCCCAGCGCGCCGAGCCGTCGGTGGTGACGTTGCGCGCCTGCCGCGCGCGCCACACCGATCCCGCGACCGCGGTCAGCGTGCCGGTGAGCCCGCCGACCGCCGCGATCCCGCCGCCGATCGCGAAAATGCGCGGCGCATAGGCCTCGTAGAGGAACCACCAGATGAAGATCGACCAGGGCTCGTAGATCGGCGTGCCGCGCCACAGGAACAGAGGCGCCCCCAAGGCGGGTTGATAGCCGAGCGCGGCGGCCGTCCATTGGGTCGCGGCGACCAGGCCCGCGAGAACGCAGGCCAGCACCAGCGACAATTGACCGAACAGCACCGTGGTAGGCTGCATGCTCCGCGCCTCCCTGAACAGGCGGGCGGCACCTCGTGCGTCGCCCGCGGCTCAAGGTTCGGCGAACAAAGCGTCCTCGGTCAAAGACTTGCGGGATATGAGCACGAACCGCAAAGGTATTGATTCCGGTCTGAGCGCAGCCGCCGAAAGAAGAGCGCAGATCAACGCGCTACAGCGTGCGACGAAATTTCGGCGCTCCCCGTTCCGTAAGGAGCAACAACAGGATGCACTCTTGCGGAGGACCGGCCGGCGGGGCGGCGTGCGCGCGGGCTTGGGCGCCAGCCGCCGCTGCGACCTCCGGTCCGAGCAAGTGTGCCACGCGGACCCACAAGGCGCGACCCCTGGCGGCTTCGCCAGAAGGCGTCAGTGTGCGCTCCGCTAATCCCCGCGTTCCGCTTTCGTGAGCCCACACCGAATCCGATTGAAGAAACGCGCAATCGTCGCGTCGTCAACGGGAAGCGGCGCTGTGTTTTCCCGCTCAGCGCGGTTTAGGTGCTGGGGAATCAACCCCATCCATTTGGAGCCCGCGATATTCGACACATCCCTTAGCGTATCGCGCCTGACGCTGACGTTCCGACTGTACGTGGGATCGGTACCAACCGCTCGAACCAATCAATCACATGCCTCGAATAATGAGGGTTCCTGAAGATCGAAGAGTGATCAGCGTCGTCGTAGGCAATCAACGTAACGTCCTTGCCTACGGATTTCATGGCAAAATACATATGCAGCGATTGCTCCATCGCGACGGCATCATCCCGTTTTCCATGAAGTAGTAGCAAAGGGGCCTGGATATTATGTACCCCGGACAACGGAGACTCTCTCCAAAAAGCCTCGGGGTCTTCCCAGATGGTTTTCCCAATTCTCAACTGTCCCCCCGTCGGGGAAGAGTTCGTAATTGGAGAGAAGGCGCCGGATATCCAATCTGAAATGCCAGCCACACTGACCCCGGCCGAAATATCGGGCAGGCGAGTCATGATGCAGGTCGCGGCCCAGCCACCAAAGCTATGACCGAATACTCCAACACGCCGCACGTCGGCGTAACCAAGCGCTTCGACCTGACGAATTGCAGCCCTGACTTCATCCGCAAGCGCGGAACAACTGTTCCCTCCTCCTTGAGTAGGAAACTCTGGTTTGAACACTGAATATCCGCGGCGAACCAAATCCGCGAGCGGAATGTGGAGTTCCGTGTCGGCAGTCACAAATTGCTGATCATCGACTTTAATGTAGTGCTCATCGCGCGGATACAGTTGTATGATCAGTGGCGGTTTTGCGAAATTTTGACCTGCTGTCGCTGGAAGGAAAATCCTGCCGGCTCGGGGCTGTGAATTGTAGCTCCATCTTACAATCCGTGATGAGCCGGCTGCGGCCAGATCGGTGTTTACCGATGTAAGCCGTCGCAGCGCATGCGACCGCGGGTCAAACAGGTTGATCTCCTCGCCATTCTCCGCGCTCTCAATCACAAAGGCGATACGGCCCGTCTTGGACACGGTGGGGAGCCGCCTTGAGGTCAATCTGCCGGGAATGGAGAGCTTCCGGGAAGCGTCCTCTGCGCGGCCGTCAACGTCGGCAAACGCGATCGACGCATCGCACGACATGCCTACTATCGTCCCAAGAGACAGTGTCAGCGAATTCTGTGCAACGTCGCACGCGAACTTGCCTGAAAGGCTACGCGCCGCGCCGGAACGCGCCGAGACTACCCACAGTTGCCGTCTCCAACTGCCGTTCATCAGCACCTGGCGGGAAACAAGAAGCTCCGCGCCGTTGGCCGTCCAATCAATTCTGTCGCTTGCGCCGAATTTGCGCCCCGCATAGGTTGCATCCCTTCCCTCAACAGTTCGATCCGCTTCGGGAGCTTCTCCGGGAAGATCTATCTTGCCGGTCAGATTTGTCAGCGTCCCCGATTGCAGTTCATAGAGGATGATGTCGCCATCCGTGGTCGGCCCGCTTTCGACAAACGCGATTTTCCTGCTGTCCGGTGACCAGGACGTTCGCTCCGGATACGCTTTCATCAGCAGTGGCTGACGTTTGCTGGCGTCCGGCTGCTTGATCGAAAGCACTTCATAATAAACATGCCTCTGCGGAATGACATCATTGCGCGGGCCTTCATATGCGATCAGAATTGAGCGGCCGTCTGGGGAAACTTTAATACTCTGTAGTAGGGATCGTGAAGCGATCGTCGATATTTCGCCGTCTTCTGTACTGATCAAACGCGCTTCCACGACGCTAGTAGTATTAACGGCTTTCAATCCAGCAGTGTCGCGTGAGCTTATTCGCGTTGCGCCGTCGTTTTCTGGATCGGACATCAAAAGCCGCTCCCACGGCAGCCGATGTCCTTTGGCGCTCCTAATTGAAAGCTCGGAGAGGGGCGTCCCTGAAGGCGGAGCAAGAAATATCACGCTTCGAGAATCGGGTGTCCACTCAAGGGACTGAACAACGCACCCGCCTTCACGGGCTCGTTCCGCCCGTCCGCAGACCGCACCACTGTCCCCAAGCGACAAGCGGCCACGCTTCGTATCCCAGATGATCAGCCGCCAGATATCACCTTCCACTGCCGTATAGGCAATCTTTGAGCTGTCCGGCGCCCAGATTGGCGGGTTTACGTGATCCTTCGCGTTTACCAGATACGCGGCGCCGGGTAGCTGGATCGTGGCACCCGTCATCACGTTGATGAGATGGTAAGTCGCCAGCACCGGCTCCCCGTTTCGATCCGCGGCCATCCGATAAAGGACATAGGTGCCATCCGGGGAGATGGAGGAATTTGATATTCGCTCCAGCCGTCTAGGCGGTGCCTCCTCCTTTGCTTCCAGATTGCCTTCGGATTGAGCCGGTCCAGCACAGGTTAGAATGAGAGCCACCGAGACCCAGACGACTCGAAGCGCGCGCGCTACTTGCATAAGAAATCATCCAGTTGACTGGAACCTAGAAGGCCTTGCGCAGGCTCAGGCGGAAGCGGCGCATGCGTGGGTCGCCGTATGTGCTGTAGCCGTCCGCTGCAGCTATGGTCGCCAAGATCGGGGGGCGCTTGTCGAATACGTTAAGGACGCTGAAGAGCACCTCCACATTCTCCAAGATGCTTCCTCCTAGCTCGCTGCCCGAGAAGCGGTGCCGAAATGAGAGGTCATGGTACATCTGGGAGGGAACTGTTGCCGATCCCTGGTTCAGCGTTTTCTGGGAGCAGGGGTTCGCAAGATCAGTGGCTACACAGATCGAATAGGAATCATAATATTGCGCGTTCCAACTCAAAGTGGTTCCGCCGATCGTCCAGTCAAGGCCGACGTTTCCTCTCCATTCGAGGATACCGCCGCTGAAGCCCACCGAGCTGACGAACGGCAATGTCGGAAGCGTCTGCCGCTCGAAGGTCGGCTGCCATGTCGCCACAGCGTAGAGTTGAACCGCCCCGGCCTTTCCGAGGTCGAACTCATAGTCCGCCTGGATGTCGACCGCCTCGACCTTGCTGCCGGTCACGTTGAGCAGGCTCCGGTCGATGCTTTCAACAACGCCGCCGGTGTAGCCGCGAGCGATGTCGTCAGGCGTCAGGGGCTTTCGTATTACACGGCCGGCCAGCGCATCTTCGAGGTTCAGGATCGTCTGAAAATCTGGGCTGAACAATTCATCGGTCTTCCGAATATTGGTGTAGTCCACCGACAAACGGAGGCCACGAACCGAAGGAGGCGAAAGCACCGCACCGATCGACCAGCTCTCCGAGCGTTCAGGCGAAAGATCAGGATTTCCGCTCGTGATTTGCGTGAAGGCGAAAGTGGAGGTCCCATTCCCACGTTTGGGATCGACTAGGGCCAGCGAGAAACCGGTCACGATATTCGGCACAATCTGCGTTATCGATGGTGGCAGGAAGCCGGTGTTATAACTCCCGCGAAGCGACAGCCCCTTGAAGGGAGAGTATTTGACGGCGGCTGTGTAGCTTGTCGCCGACACTCTGTTGGTGCTGTAGGTCAAGTCTGGGAGGGGACCTTCGGGTGACGGCACGGTGGCGGAGGTCGGGCTCGGTGCCACTGTGCGGTAGCGCTCATAACGGACAGAGCCTTGAAGCTCGAGTTCGTTGATCAACGAGATGGAGTTCGCTTCGGAAAACAGAGGAACACGGACTTCCGCATAGGAAGCCAGAACGGACTGCCGCCGTGCAGGAAAGAACATGGTATTGCGCGCAGCGCTTGCGTTCACGGAAGTTGTGAAAATGTCTTCCGCCTCATCCTCTCTCCACTCCAGCAGACCCGTGACCGTAGCCTTTCCGGCCGGAAGTGTAGCGATTGGTCCCGACAGCCGGAAGCTGGCATTCCGGAAAATCGTCTTGTTTGTGCTCTGGAGCGTTGGCGTAGGAAGCAAGTACGGGCCAAAATCGAGGGGAAATGCATTGAGGTCCTTGATGGGATTCAATGTGCCATTCTGAAGTGCCGTGAGCAGCGAGATGCCCGGGCCGCTCCCATCGGGATCGCCGAGGAACTGTTCCGTTGCGCGCCGCTTTAGTTCGCCGAAACCCCAGGTGAAGTCTGCGGCTGCGGACCAGTTGCTCGGTAGCCGCAGAATCAGCCCACCCGTCGCTCGGACGGTAGTCGAGTCATTGATGAACGGGAATCCAGGACCGGTCACCGGATACCGCACCAGGATCGCGTTCTGGAACGGATTGGTTGGTGCCGACCCGGGAATAGTCACGATGCTTGTCGGGAATCCGGTCAGACCGTCAGCGCCATTGTCCAGCCATGTGAAGTCGGCGAAGACATCGAGCTTTTCATTGAACTTCCGGTTCACATTGACGGACACCGAGTTGGTCGTCATCCCCGAGAACAGGGCGCGTCGGGCGGCACTGACATCGTTGGGAATGCCGAGGCTGTATTGGCCGGCATTGCCGACCAGCGCGGCGCCACCATCAGAACCCGCATATCCGATCGGGACAAAGGTGCGGTTCGATCCCAGCGATGCTCCACTGTCCAGAACAAGTGGTGCATTGCTGCAGGTTGTCGCGGTTGGCGAAGCGGCCGAACAGATGTTGGTGGTATAGCCGGATGGCGGCGATGTAAGGTTATAGAACGCATTGGGATTGTTCGCGAACTGCAGCGCGCGGGCGCGCTCCACGAAATCCCGGTCCCCGGTGTACAGAGGCTCAGATCGCTCATGGCTGGCGGCGACCAAGATTCGGGTGCGACCGCCTTCGAGGGCAATGCCGGCGCTGGCATCGATCCGGTAGGTTCCGCTGTCGCCGCGATCGGTGAGCCCGAAGGTCAAATTTCCTTCGAGCCCTGTATAATCCTTCCGCGTGATGATATTTACGACGCCGCCGGTGGCCCCTCCACCATAAATGCCCGAAGCCGTCGCAGGCAGAACCTCGATCCTTTCGATCGCCGAAAGCGGCAGGCCGTTGATGTCCGGCTGGCGAACGGACGCATTTTGGACCGCGCCCGGAAACCTGCGGCCGTCCACGAGAATCAGGGTCTGATTGGCTCCGAGGCCGCGCAGGTTGATCGTGCTGCGATTGCCATTTGCCGCAGCCTGACTGAACGACATGTCGAGAGAATTCATGGGAAGACGGGTCTTCAGAAAGTCTTCCAGGTTTGTTGCCTGAGAGCGCCTGACATCATCGCCGCTGAACACGACATAGGGCTGTGCGTCATCCTCCGTGCGCTTGATGTCGGCGTTGATCGTCCGTCGCCCCACGACAAGAATATCAGGCGTGGCGCCGGCCGACCGATCCGAATCGTCCACATTGGAAACTGCGCCATCCCCCAAAGACGCCACAGTGTCAGCTTGCGCCCCTGCGGCTGAAGGCCGGACAATGAACAAGCCCGAGGTGCCGCGCTCGACCGTCAGTCCCGAGCCACCGATCAGGCGCTCGAGGGCTTGCCGCGCGGACATCTGGCCCTTGATGGCGGTGCTACGCCTGCCACGCACGGCCTTGTCGTCGAAAGCGACCTGCTGGCGCGACGCGCGCGCGAACGCGCGCAGCGCCGGCCCCATGTCCTGAGCAGGAATGTCGAAGCTGTAGGTCTGCTCCTGCGCATAGGCGGGCACCGCCTGCGCGAACATCAGCGTCGCGGTCGCGGCGATGCCACTCCTGAGCAACTGCTTCGAATTCCCCATCGCCATCGTTTCGTACCCCCCGTTTAGCGTCCGCCGCGCGTTCGGCGAAATGCGGAGGGTAGGACGCGCCACGCACGGGCAGGGACAGCGCCGCCCGCTGAATTTGTTAACGATCAGTCGCGTTTCAGCGTCACGCTGTCGGCCCCGGGAACCGCCTTGACGCCGTAAAGCGCTGACATGCCTTCGACAAAGGCGTCGGTGTCGCCGGCGGTGTAGACGCCGTCGACCTTGAGCGACGCGACATAGGAATCTCCCACAACGAGCTTCTTCGCCGCGTAGCGGTTCATACGCTCGACTGCGGCGGGCAGGGCCTCGCCGTCGAAGCTCAGCTGGCCTCCCTCCCAAGAGAGGCTGCGCGGCAGATCGGCCAGCGCGATCGTCGCGGTCCCGGCGCTGATCGGCGTGACCAGCTCACGGCCGGGCGTCAGCGCCTGGGCGGCCGGAAGCGGCGGCGCGCCGCCAGCACGCTTGAGCTCAAGTTGCCGGGGCGCGGCACCGCCTGAAGGCTGGTCGAGCACGTCGACATGCCCCTCGTAGAGCAGCACGCGGACCTGGCCGCGGAGGATCTCGACGCTGAACGAGGTGCCGGTGGCGACGATCAGCTTATCGCCGGCGAGCACGCTGAACGGGCGGAGTGGATCCCTGGCGACATCGAACTTCGCGCGCCCGCTAAGCAGCGTGAGCTCGCGGCGGTTGCTCGCCAAGTGGACATCGACCTTGGTGGCGGCATCTAGCGACAGGCGCGAACCGTCCTGAAGCATCGCGATGCGCCGCTCGCCGATGCCGGTCTCGAAGACCTGGACCGGGTCGTGAAGCAGCATGAGGCTGGTTAGCGCCACCAGCAGGATCGCCGCGACGGTGCCGACCGGCCAATACCAGCGTCGCGAGGCGCGGCGCACCCAACGGCGGCTATTGCCGTCGCGAAAGGCGTCGAGCGCTTCGGTGCGCGCGTGGATCACCTCGGGGCGATGCGCGGCTGCTTCCGCCGTCTGCCAGACCAGCACTGCGTCGTCGAACGCCTCGGCATTGCCGGGCACCGCGAGCCAAGCGTCGAACTCGCGCTGCTCGTGGGGCGACAGCCGATCCTCGGCGAGCCGCATGCACCAGATCGCGGCCTCCTCGTCGCGCCCCTCGGGCATGTCCTGGGGGTCGACGCGGCTCATGGCGCGTCCCTCAGCCGAGCCATGAAGAACGCCATCGCCTTGGCGACATGCTTCTTGACCGCGCTGCTGGTGATGCCCAGCGCGTCGGCGATCTCGCCCTGGCCCATCTGCTCGATGCGGTAGAGGACGAAGATGATGCGGGTCCGCTCAGGCAGCTCGTCGAGGCTCCGAGTGAAGCTCTCCATGGCGGCGCGGCCAACCGCGATGCGATGCGGGTCGAGCGGCTCGACCCCCAGGTCGTCGACCTGGCCGAGGCTCTCGCGATAGTCGGCTCGCACCCGCGCCCGCCGCGCGCGGTCGGTGAGCAGGTTCGCCGCCACCTGGAACACATAGGCGTCGGGCGACGTGGTGATGGTTTCGCTGCTGCCGAGGAGGCGCGCGAACACTTCCTGGGTCAGGTCCTCGGCCTCCGCATGATCGCGGACGCGGCGCAGGAAAAACGACATGAGCGCGGGCCGCCAGCGGCGGTTGAACTGCACCTGATCACTGACCTGCTCCGTCTGCACCGGTCCGACGCCTTCCAATCGGCGGGATGATGATATCGCATAAGACGCAGCAGGCGAACGCCGGGACAGCGACTCTGCCAAAATGGTTCGGATCTGGCCACGGCGATCGCCGTTTCGGGGATTCACGGCCCGATGCCGCGCGTGCGGCCGAGGTTCCAGCTGATCTCCGACCCGCGCGCGACGCCCGAAATCCACTGACCGAGCCGCTGTTCGATCACCGGCCGCCAAGGCACGAGCGCGAACCCGCCGGCACCGTCGTCGAGCATGGCGAAGCGGCCGCTCGGACGGTCGACCGCACCGACATAGGTACCGGCGACGGCGCCATGCGCAGCGCCGCGATACGCCAGCCCGGTGTCGGCGGCGATCGTCCGCGCCGCGGCGTCGAGGTCGCGGACGCGCAGCTGCGCGAGCAGGTCGCGCGCGAGGATCAACCGTCCGTTCGCGCGCCGAGCCAAGCCTTCGCGCTCGAGCACGGCTTCGCGCCGGCCGAGCGCGTCGCGCACTTCGGCGCCGAACCCGCCAAGCGCAAGCCGGTCGCGGCCCTCGACCAGGGTCTGGTCGAGCCAGGTGGCGCCGATCGCGCGGACCTGCGCGTCGAGCGGCAAGGTCGACCGCAGCCGCGGCGCCACGTCCTGCGTGCGGTCGTGCGCCGCGCCGCGCGCGACGAAGTCCGGCGGCACCCGCCAGCGATCGCCGTCGAGCCGTTCGGCCAGGCCCGCGCGCCGCAGCGCCTCAAGCCGCCGGACGTGCGCGGCAACGAAGCCGTCGGGATTGCGCTCGCTCGCGGCGCGCGCGCGATGCCGCGCGACCGAGTAGATCCCGTCCTCAGCGACGGCGGCGATCGTCCGATCGGCCGCGCCGGCACGGTGCAGCTCGACGATGCCGCCGACAGGCCAGGCGGCGAGGTCGCTGCCGCGGGGCAGCCGCGCGTAGTGGGCGCGGCCGTCGACGCCGTCGATCACCAGATAGCCCTGATCGCCGAGCTCGTCGGCAAGGCCCTTGGCGGCGATGCAGCCGGTCACCGCGCCTTGCGCCTCGTCCTCGCCGGGCAGGACCAAGGCGCGCTGGCCGGCGCCGAACGCCCGCTGCATCGTGCGGACAATGTCGCCGCGCTCCCCGAGCGCGCGCAGCGTCGGTTCGAGCTGCGCCGCGAGCCGCCAGCGGCCGCGTCCCACCGGCTCGGCGAGGCCCAGCGTTTCGAGGTGGTGCAGCCGGCGCCCCTGAGCGCTTCGCAGCGGCCCGGACGGCGTCACCTCGCGTTCCGAGCCCGCCGCGCGGACGAGTGCGCGGTCGAGTCCGGTCCAGCGATCGGCGACCGCGTCGCGATCGAGCGCCTGGGCGATCTCGCGTTCGGTGCGCGGCCCGAGCCATTCGGTGGCGAGCCCGGAGGCGCGCATGCGCATGCCGTGTGCGATATAGTCGCGGGCGATGACTAGGTCGGCGCCGGCTTGGTCGACGCCGCGCAGCACGACATGGCTATGGGGATTGGCGGTTTCGTGATGATCGACCGCGACCCAATCGAGCCGCGTGCCGAGGTCCGCTTCCATCCGCGCCATCAGCCCGCGGGTAAAGGCTTTGAGATCGCCAAGCGCCGCGCCGTCCTCCGGCGCGACGATGATGCGGAACTGATGGCGGTCGCCGCGGCCGCGCGCCTCGAAATCGCCCGTGTCGATCTGCTCGGCGTCGCGGCCATAGGCATGGCCGCGCTCGCCATTGGGTCCGACCGCGTCGCGCTCGAGATAGGCGAGATGGGTGATCGTCGAGCGCGCGCCGGCGTCGGCCAGCACCATCAACCGGGTCTTGATCACCACGCGCCGCGCCTGCCGGCCGAGCTGCGATCCGACCAGCCGCGCGGCGATCGCGCCGCGCGCGAGCCGCGCCGCGGACGCGCGGCGGCGCTGCGGCGGGCGAAGCGGTCCGGCCTTGCCCGCGGCGCGCAGCACGCGGGTGACGAACTTCGCCGACGGTCCCCGGCGAGGCCGCCTCGGCGGACGCGGCCGAAGCCGGAAGTCGTCGTCAGCGCCGGCCATCGGTCATGCCCCGGCGCAGCCCGGCGCGCACGGCACGCGGGACGTGGGAGAACAGCAGCCAAAACGGCGATCGGCGGCACCGCGCGTTCCTCGGCGCGTGCCGCGCCAACCGATGTGCAGACCGCCGCAAACGCGCCGGCGCGTGCCGTGGCCTTCTATCTTGCCCAGCTCCGCAACCTTCATTGCTGCACGTCCTGGCCCCGATCCCGCCGCTGCGCGCGCAACGGAAAGAACAGGCGATCGTCGGGCGCCCGCGCGGTCGCGAACAGCGTCTGGGGCGCGGGCGCGGCTGGCGGCGCAGCGGCGGCCGATGCGCCGATCGCCAGCCGCGCCGATACCGTGGCGAGATAGGTTCGCGTTTCGAGCGGCAGCCTGCGGCGCCCGGCGAGATAGTCGGCGTAGCGGCCGGGCCCGGCGTTGTAGGCGGCGAGGAAGCCGGGACTGCCGAACCGGTCGAACATCAGCCGAAGATAGGCGGCGCCGGCGAGGATGTTGTCGCGCGGCGCGAACGGATCGGGGCCGAGCCCGTGCCGACGCGCCATCTCCGCATAGGTCGCGGGCATCACCTGCATCAGCCCCATCGCGCCGGCGCGGCTGACGATCGGCAGCCCATTGCGGTGCGTGCGCCCGCCGCTCTCGGCGCGCATCACCTCGCGGATCCACGCTTCGGGCATATCGAAGCGCTGCGACGCCTCGGCGACATAGGCGGCCCAGGGATCGCCGGCCGGGGCCGCAGGGGCCTGCGCCCGCGCCGCGCTCGCCGCAAGGAGCAGCGCCAGAAGCGCGGCCTTCACCATGTCCAGAGCGGCCGGACGCGTGCAATGATCTGCGACCGCCGGACCGGGCCGAAATAGCGCCCGTCGAACGAGTCCGTCGCAGCGGCGAGGAGCAGCAGCTCGTCGGCGGCGAGCCGGCGGCATCCCGACCAGCGCGGCAGCGGCCGGCCGGCGCGGTCGCGCGGACGCGCCAGCGCGACCGTGTGGCCGTCGATGCTCAGCCACATGCCGGCGCGGCAGACGCGCGCGCCCGCGGTCGCCGCGACGCGCTTCAGCAGCGGGACGGTCCTGGGAACATACCCGCGGCGGTCGGCCAGCGCCGCCGCCGCGGGCGGCGGCCAGGCGAGCACCTGGTCGCCGACGCGCAGCCGATCTGCGGGCGCGGCCGCGTACCAGCCGCGCGGCGCGCTGGCGGAAGGATTGTAGGTGAGCCGGATCGGGAAGCTCCCCGCAGCCGCCGCGGCGAGCAGGGCGAGGCCGCCGGCAGCGAGCGCCAAAGTGCTCCGGCGAGTCATGGCGCGAGGCTCCGCCGCGCCGCGGCCGCGCCCTGCGCCAGCCGATCGAACGGCCGCGGATCGTCGCGCACCGCAAGCCGGGTGCCGGCCGCGCGCCAGTGGTCGGGGTCGAGCGCGGCGGGGTCGCCGCCGGCCGCCTCGATCGCGTCGACGAACGCCAGCGCGCGTTTGGCCGGGCCTTTGCCGGCAGCGTCGATCAGCAGTTCGGCGCCGGGCTGGATGCCGCGCAGCGTGACGACGAGCGCGCCCGGCGAGGCGGCGCGGAGCACTGCGAAGCGCCAGCGGATCGTGCCGAATTCGTTCGCTTCCCAATCGACCAGGCCGAAGCATTGGCCTGGCGCGAACAGGGCGAGCGAATGCCGGCCGCGTCGCCGTTCGGCGACCGGCGCGCCGAAGCGCAGCCAGCGGTCGGCGCGCTCGCGTCGATGAAGCAGATGCACGGCGGTCAGGGCCAGGGTCATGGCGCGGCTTCCGGGAATTCGCGGTCGAGCAACGCGCGCAGCATTTCGGCGACGGTCTGTCCCTGCGCGAAGGCGGCGAGCTTGATCCGCCCGCGCAGCGCCGGCGTCACATCCAGGGTCAGCCGCGCGGTGTAGATGTCGGCGCGCGGCGTGCGCGGCGCCGCTTCCGGCGCGCGCACCCAGGCGTCGGAATCGCGCGGCCGCGCGGCGAAGCCGCGATCGGCGGGCGCGCCGGTCATGGCGCCAGCGCCTCGACTTCGGCGGCGAGCGCGGCGATCTCCGCCGCGGCCGGGCCGGCGGGGTCGAGCTCGTCGGCGAGCCGGCCGGTCCGCATCGCCTCGGCGAACGCGACGCGCTGTCCGATCCGGCTGTCGAGCCGCGGCGGATCGGCCGCGGCCAGCGCGGCGGCAGTGTCGCGCAGCAGATGGGTGCGGGGCGCGCAGCGGTTGAGCGCGAAGCGCGCGGCCAGCTCGGGCCGGAACAGCCGCGCCTCCTCGATCAGCCGGAGCATTTCGGCCGACGCCCAGCCGTCGAGCGGCGAGGGCTGGACGGGGACCAGCACCAGATCGGCGGCGAGCAGCGCCGCGCGCGCGACGCCGGTGACGCGCGGCGGACCGTCGATCAGGATATGCGCCGCGCCGCGGGCGAGCGCGGGCAATTCGCGGTGGAGCGTTTCACGCGGCAGGCCGACGACGCCGAACCGGCGGTCGAGCCCCTCGCGGGCGCGGGCGTCGGACCAGTCGAGCGCCGACGCCTGCGGATCGGCGTCGACCAGCAGCACGGGCCGCCCTTCGGCCGCCCAGGCTCCGGCGAGATGGAGCGCGAGCGTGGTCTTGCCGACCCCGCCTTTCTGGTTGAGCAGCGCGACGATCACCGGGACTTGTCCACAGCAAGCCGGGCGCGCTCGGCGTTAGAAGGATTCCGAAGGAATCTGTTAGAAAGGTTAGAGGGCGCGGTTTTCCGCGGCTTTGCGCGAGTCGCGTGGGATTCCGTGCGCCCGATAGCACGAGGCGCGTGCGCCTGATGGCACGATAGTCGCTGCGCCTGATAGCACGACAGCGTCACGCGCTTATCCCCCGCCGCGCGAGCCGGCGCAGGTGCCGGTCGAAGGGATGTTCGGGAATGGGCTGGAAGCTCAGCAGCTCGGCCGCGTCCGACCGGCTGACGTCGAGCGCGTAGCCGGGCAGCGCCTGGCGCGCGGCGATGTCGCGCAGGTCGAGCGCGAAGTCGGAATAGCGCGCCAGGCTGCCCGACTTCATATGGAGGTGGCGGAAGTCGAAGCTCCACCCCGCGGGCTGGCGGCCGCCATGCTTGCGCACCAGCCGGTAGAGCCAGCGCTCGATCCCGCCGGTCAGCTCGAAATAGTCCTCGTCGATGGTGAGGACGAGCGCGGCGTCGACGACGCCGGCGAAGAACCAGTCGGGCAGGATCAGCTCAAGCCCGAGCGGCCGGCCCTTGTGGTCGGCGGTCTCCTTCCATTCGTTGATCCAGCTGAACCGGTGCAGCCGGCGCGTCGTCGGCTGGCGGATCGAAGTGGCGATGCTGGTCGACTGGAGCCGGTCGAGCGCGGCCTTGAGCCGCTGATAGGCGCGCAGCGAGGTGCCGCGCCCGGTGAAGGTCAATATCTCGTAGGGCGTCGCCGCCATCAGCCGCGACGGCGTCAGACCGCGGTCGCGCGCCTCGACGATCTGGCTCGCCGCCCAGATCAGCACGTCGGCGTCCCAGATCGTCGCCATGCCGTGCTCGTGGGTGGCTTCGACGCGGACGGTGACGCCGCCCAGGCTATAGTCGATCGGGCGAGTGCGCGGGGTCTTGGCGAGGCTGAAGAAGGGATAGGCCATGAGATCCTGCGCGTCGCGCGCGGCGATGTCGCCGCCGATCGCGCGGAACAGGTCGAGCTGGGCCGGGCGGCCGCGGTCGCGGTGCAGCGCCATCGCGGGTCAGCGCGCGTCGGCGTGCGAGGTCGAGGAATAGGCGCGGGCGTCCGCCCAGCGCTCGAGATCGGCGAGCGCATAGACCACGCGCCGTCCGAACTTGCGGAACACCGGCCCGCCGCCGCGCACGCGCTGCTTTTCGAGGGTGCGCGGGGACAGCTTCAGGAACGCCGCCGCCTCGTCATTGTCGAGGTAACGGGGGCGGGAATCGGACAGGATATCGCTCATACTGCGCCTCGTGCTGCCAAGGCCCGGCGCGGTGCCGGGGCGTGGAAGCAGGTTGGGCAGAGCCGGGCGCGCTCGGCAGGGAGGTTAGGACGCTCCGCCCGAACCTCCGGGCGGCGCGATCAGTGCGCGATAATCGCCGGCGACAAGGGCGTGGCCGCGCGCGAGCAGATAGCGAACCTGGGCGCGCAGCTCGCCGTCGGCCGACCAGCGCGACGCGACGCGCGCCTCGCCGAACAATGCCGCGCCGATCTCGCGGTGCGAGGCGCCGGCATCCTCGCCGTCGAGCGCGGCGAGTATGCGCATCCGCACGATCGCGTCGCGGCGCGCGGCCCGCGCGCGCGCCGGCGCCGGCCGTTCGAGCGCGGCGATGGTCGCGAGCGCGGCGCGGCGGCTGGGCTCGGCCTCGAACCCGGCGTCCAGCTGATAAGCGTGCGGCGCCGCCTCGGCGAGCTGCGGCGAGATGGCGAAGCGCCGCGGCGTGCCGGCGATCCAGCTGGTGACGCGCAGCCGCGCGCCGTCGTGGAGGATGCGCTTGATCCCCGGCAGCCGCCAGAACCCGAACGGCCCCGCCGGGGGCATTGCCGGTACGATGCGCATCGGCAGATCAAGCTGGCGCCAGAGCGGATCGGCGCCGCGGGCATCCCGGCGCGGGTCTTCCCAGGCGGTGAGGCCCCAATCGTCGGGCACCCCGCGTCGGCGGCGCCACGCGGCGCGATAGTCGGCGTTGCGGCGCAGATATTCCCAGGCCATCGCGGGATCGTCGAGGCCGAGCACGTAGAGATAGGCGGCGATCGCCTGCCAGGCAGCGAAGCCGTGCATGTCGGCTCCCTTCGCTGCCGGAGAGCCCCCGCCACCTCTCAGACGCGGCGCCTTCAGTATCGGACAGCGTTGGACCAGCTGACCCGCCGTAAGCCGGTGCGATTCTGCGATGATCCGTTTCTGCAGATTTGCGGTTTTGCGCTTTTCCGCAAATTGGGAAGCGCGCCCCGCCGCAGGCAGGGCGCGCGATGCTCAGGTCTGGATGTAGCCAGCGGTGCGGGCGCTGTCGGCATAGACGCTGAGCGGCTTGTCGGCCTCGAACCAGAGGTCGCGCTCGACCGGCAGCCCGAAGCGGCCGCGGACGCTCTCGATCTCGGCGATCGAGACGCTGCCGAGCTCGGGACAACCCAGGCCCAAATCGCATAGTCCGAAGGCGATGTCGGGATCGTCGGGATCGAGCTCGGTCAGCAGCCAGGTGGCGCCGGCGTCCGGGGTGAACAGCTTCACGACCGGTCGGGGATCGTGGTCGTTGCCGGTCTTGGTCTTCTCGCCGTTGGCGAGGAGCGCGGCGCGGATTTCAGATGTGAGGAGGATCATGATCCGTCTCCGAAAGAGGGCGCCCCGGCCTTACGGCCGGGGCGGGCGCGCTCAGCGCGACCAGATGAGGTTGAAGGTCTCGCCGTCCTCGGCCGCGACCAGCGACGCGTAGATCGGCGCGGGGAAGCTCGGATCGTCGAGCTTGCACGAGTGATAGTCCCGGCCCTCGCGCGAGGTCTTGCTCCAGGCCGCGCCGAATTCGACGGTGCCGGCATAGATGCGGAAATCCGGGGCCTTCTCATTGTCCTTCTCGGACGGACGGAAAGTCGCCTTGACGTTGAGGGTGAGGGTCTTGACCGTGCCGGTGAAGCCGTCCGCAGTCTTGGTGAAGGTGCCGATGGTAGCCATGATAGTCTCCTGTCGATCGAGCCCGCGCCCATCGCGGCCTCGATGGCGGTGACAGGGACGAAGCGGCCGGCGCCGCATCCGGAGGACCGAAGCGCGAGCGGAGGACGGCGGAGGGCCGGGCATTTTGCTTCGCGATGCAAAGCGCGCATGGCGCGCGGCGGAAAATGGCCGTCATGCAGCCGTTGCGGCTCAGCCGGGCGAGGCGTCAGCCGGCTTCGTCCATCCGCCATCCAAGAGAGGCCGTGTAGGTGCGGGCATGGTCGAACTGGGACTCGTCACGATCCTCGGCGTATCGCCGCCACGGACGGATTTCGGCGGTCGCCTGCCCCCGGCCTCGGCTCGCGCGTCATAAGAGACGATAGGACAACAGGGGAAAGGCGCGTGAATTCAGGTTATCGCGACAAGGTCGATGGCGCTGCGGAGAAAGGAACGTGCGACATCCGAGCAAGTGGCGCGGCACTCAACGACAATGCATCCAGCCCGATCGATCGTAGCTGGGTCGCCCGGGCGATGGCGATCCTCGCCGACGAGCGCCGGCGCGCCGCCGACACGCCGCTCATCCGGTTGCCGGTCCCCGAGATCGCGGGCGTCGACTTTTATTTGAAGGACGAGACCGCACACCCCTCGGGAAGCCTCAAGCACCGGCTCGCCCACGCGCTGTTCGCGCATGCGATCTGCAGCGGCGAGATCGGTCCCGGCACGGTGATTGTCGAAGCGTCGTCGGGTTCGACCGCGATTTCGGAGGCCTGGTTCGCGCACCGGCTCGGACTGCCGTTCGTCGCCGTGATACCGGCGGCCACCGCGCCGGCGAAGATCATTGCTATCCGCGAGGCGGGCGGCGAGGTGGTGTGCGTCGCACCCGGCACCGATCTCTGCGTGTTCGCTGCCGACCTCGCCGACCAGCGCGGCGGGCATTTCATGAATCAGTTCGCGCGCGCCGCCGAAGCGACCGACTGGCGCGGGTCGAACAATATCGCGCAGAGTCTGTTCGCGCAGATGCAGCGCGAAGAGCATCCCGTTCCGGCGTGGATCGTGGTCGGCGCCGGGACCGGCGGCACCAGTGCGACGATTGGTCGCTATATCCGCCTGCGTCCCGAGCTCGCGCGAGCCCGGCTGTGCGTGGTCGATCCGGAGGGGTCGGCGTTCTTCGCCGCCTATAGCGCCGGAGATCGGGCGGCGATCGGCCGAACCAGCCCGGTGGTCGAGGGAATCGGGCGCGCCTGCGTGGAGCCGGGGTTCAATCCCAAGCTGATCGACGCGATGCTGGCGGTGCCCGACGTGGCGTCGGTGGCGGGCGCGCATTGGTTGCGCGATCGGCTTGGCGAGGCGTTCGGTCCGTCGACCGGCACCAATGTCGTGGGGGCGCTGCTGCTCGGCCAGGCGATGCAGCGGCAGGGACGGACCGGGAGCGTCGTCACGCTCGCCTGCGACACCGGCGCGCGGTACGCCGAGACGATCTATGATGCCAAGTGGTGCGCGGTGCGGCGCTTCGACCTGCGTCCCTGGGCGGACCTGCCCGCGAAGCTCGCCGCGTTCGCATTTCCGGCCTTGCCGGGCTAAAAAATGCCGCGCGCCGGTCGGCGCGCGGCCCGACAGATTGTTATTCGGCAGCGACCGCCATTTCGGGCGCTTCCCGTTCCTCGGTCTCGGGCGCCTGTTCAGGCGCGGCTGCGACGGGCGGCACCGTCCGCAGCGCCTCGGGCAGCCATCCGGTGGCTGCGACCAACTGCTCCGCCGCCTCGGCCATGTCCGGCTTCTTCATCGGCAGGATGCGTTCCGCCGCCTCCGGGGATACCGCCTCGCTCACCGCCTCCGCGATCTGCGCCTTGGTGATCCGCCCGAAATAGCTGCGGGCGGTCGGCGTCCAGTGCGCCGTCATGTCGAGGTCGAGCGCGCCGGCCAGCACGTCGCCCGCGGCGACATTGGCGGTCGAACGCTCCCACGGCACCTTCACCGCATTGACGGTCAGCGACACGCAATGCGCGAGCAAGGCCGTCCGCTCGTCGGCGTCCAGCCCGGCGATATGGCCGAACAGGTCCGCCGCCTCGGTCGGAAGCTGCGCGCCGAAACGGTCGTGCCGCTCCGCCAGCGCCTCCGCCGCGTTGGTGTCAGCGATGCCCTCGGCATGTCCGCCCAAGGCTTCGCTCTTGGCCGCAATATCGAGACAGGATCGACCGTAGCCGCGATAGAACACCTGCGTCACCATCGCATGGGTCAGCGCCACCATCGCCACCTCCGGCTGTTCGCCAAGCGCGAGGCGAAGGCCAAGCGTCCGGTGCGCGGTCAGGTCGCGAATGAGGCTGTCGGGAAGCGGCTTGCCCGCAACTTCGTCCTCATCCTCCGGCTCAAGACCGTTCCCGTCGCCGTCGTCCTCCGGCTCGACGCCTTCGGCGTTCTCGGCCTCCGGCTGCGGCTCGGGTTGCGGCTCGTCCTCGGCGCGCACGAAACCCGCCTCGACACGCACCCGCCCTTGCGAATTGAGCGAGACGAAAACGCCGCCGCGCGCGACCACCTCGGGGTCGAAGGCCGACCGCTTGGCGCTGATCGCCTCGATCTCCGCCAGCAACGCCTGCGCCTTCCCGCGCTCGTCCTCCGGCATTTCGTCATAGGACGAATAGCCTTCGGTCAGGGCGTCATGCTCCGCCGCCGCTTCCGAAAGCCGCGCCTCGTCCTCGTCGGACAGGGGAACGGACTGCGGATAGTAGCGCCGCAAGCCATGGTCGTGCGGGAAGTCGATGGACGCATCGGCCCATTTCCACCCCTCGGCCAGCACGTCGCCGGCGATCTCGCGCAACCGCTCGATCACGAGCGTATCGAGCAACGCGGCATCCTCGAAGAAGCCGCCCGCATCGTCGGTGAACAGGTCGCGGATGATGGACCCGCCCGCCTCGATATAGGCATCCGCGCCGATGAACACCGCGCGTCGGTCGTCGGCCGGAACCTTGTCGGCGGTCAGGTCGCGCCGGATGATCCACGGCTCCTTGTTGTAGGACAGCTTCTCGAACACCTGCTCCTGCCGGGCATGGTCGTCGGTGATGGCGAACGCGGCAAGCTGGTCGAGGGTCAACCCGTCCTGCCGGTAAATCTCCATCAACTTCGGGCTGACCGCGCCAAGCCTCAGCCGCCGCTTGACGATCTCGGGGCTGACGCCGAACCGCGCGCCGATTTCCTCCGCGCCCCATCCCTTGTCGCGGGACAGTTCATGGAACCGCTCGAACTGGTCGGCGGGGTGCATCGGCGTCCGGGTGACGTTCTCGTCAAGGCTGATCTCCGCCGCGTCGTTCTCGGTGTCGAGATAGCAGCGAATAGGCTGCGTCCGCTTGATCTGCTTGCGCTTGGCGCGAAGCAATTGCGCGAGCCTGCGGCCTTCGCCAGCGGTGACGAAATAGCAGCCGGTCGGCTCACCGTCCTTCGTCTCCGGCTCCACCACAAGGTTCTGGATCATCCCCTTGTGCTGGATGGACGCCGCCAGCGCCTCGATGGCGGCCTCGCCATGCGGCACCTTGCGGGCGTTCTTCGGCGACTTCTTGAGTTTGTTGAGCGGCACGAAAATTTCGACGCCCGACACAGGCTCGGCAGCCGTGGTTTCGATCTGAACAATCTTGGTCATCTTCCTACTCCTTGGGTTTCCGCGCAGCGGGAAGCGCCGCGCTGAAACCCTGCCCGTCGGCGAGACCGGGGGTGCAAACGGAGAGGCGGCTTCGCGGGGAACCGGCTGCACGGAGCGCGGCACGCGCGGAGGAAGCTGGGCGGAAGACGCTCCGAAGTGCGCCGGGGGCGGAGCCCCAAGCACCGCGCCGCCCTGGCGGCGCCCGCAAACAGATGCACCCTTGCGGCGGACGGCCGGCGCGGCGGCGTGCGCGCGGACCTGGGGGCCAGCCGCCGCCGCGCCCTCCGGCCAGAGCAAGAGTGCCACGCGGCCACGAAAACGCGCGACCCCTGCGGCCTTCGCAAGAAGGCCGTCAGTGTGCGCTCCTCTGGACCCCGCGTGCATTCAGCGGCGAGACCATCGCCGCCGCGCTACGGTGATCGTCACCGGCAGGCCGAAACCCGCCAGGGGTTCGGTCGGAGCGGAGCGGAGATAGAGCGTCGGTCCCGAAGGGAAGCGCCAAATTGTCCTTTCACAATGCTTCTGAGCTAAACCCGCCGAACCGGGATCGGAAGGAAGCGATATGGATGAGGAAGAAGCCGCAGGCATTGCGCCGCCCCATGAAGCGGCTGCGCCGGAACCCAAGCCCATGCGCTTCCGCAACGTCCTGCGCTCCGGCGCCGAGCGGGTTCCCGCGTCGCCCTATTTACCTATCGCCGAGGATCTCGATTGGCTCCGCGACACTTGGCTGCACGCACCCAAGCCGCCATCGGACGGCGAGCTTCGCCGAGGCAGCGCGACCCTGCGGCGGTTGCTGAACGAGAACATGATCCAGCGCGCCTGGCGCCATCACGGCTTGGAGGGCGTCCCTACGGTCGTCGCACCGGACCTGGCCGCAATCGCTGCCCATGAGCATATGGAATTGCGGCACGCGGCTTCGCTGGTCGCGGGCGGCGCGACGGTCGATCATGCGCAGATGAGCATGGTGGGCGTCTGGCGCGTGGACCATCCCAAGACCGGCGTGCCGGCCGATGCCGAGGAAGGATTCGCCGTGAGCACCGGCGCGATCCTGCGCGACACGCGCGGCGAGAGCGAGGACAATGCCCTCAAACCCCTCGTCGAACGCGAATGGCGCTTGAGCGCCTATCTCGATACGCCCGCGGCGGTCCGGCGCGGCCAGACGATCTCGCGCAAGCAGATCATAGACTATTTCGCCAACTATGCCGGCGGCGTCCATCTCGACCGCGCGGCGGGCAATGCCAATGCCGAGAAGCGCGCGCTGTTCGAACTGGTGGCCGAGCTCGAGCAGCGGATCGCCTGCGACAAGACGGAAGGGCTCTATTTCGAGTTGCTGTCCATCGGCCAGGCGCTCGGCGGCTCGCCGAGCCTGCAGCGCCTCGCGGTCGCCATCCATGACAATGCGGCGCCGGCGCCGGAGACCGACCGGGCTTAGCACGGCAACGTCAGCCCATGACGGATCGCCGCCGATCGGCCCGTGGATTTTTCCTCCCTCTCCGCGTCCCGTTCGGGCAGACGGGTGTCATGACCAAATTCAATCGCCTGACCCTCGTGGCGGCCGCCGAAGTCGTGGCCGACTTCAAGTCGCACAGCGACATGGACGTTCTTGAAGTTCAATGGGGGATCGATGGGCGATGCGACGCCTCGAGTAAGGCTGGACGCGTGGCGAGCCTGGCGAAGATCGCCATCGAGGAAGACATCGAGGCGTTCACAGAACATGGGCCTGTCCCGCTGGGGAGAGCCTTGATCGAGACCGCCATCCAGGCGCCTCCCAAGACGAAAGCCAAGCCCGAATGGACCAGATTGGTCGCCGGATTGCGCTTCGATGGATTTGAGCTGGTCGAAGACCAAACCGATGGCGAGTCCGATTTCTCCTGGCAGAGCGGGAGAACCAGCACCTCGTTGAACCTGGTCCGCATGTTGCCCGCGGACATTCCCGAACTCGATTTTCGGGAAGCGGAAAGCGAAGTCATGCTGCTGATCGATCGGTACTGCCTGACCGTGACCAAAGGGCATCTGAAGCAAGCCCTGTCCGCCTTCGGCCGGGGAGAATGGGCGTCCGCCAATGGCGCATTGCGGAACTTCTATGAGTCCTACCTCAACGAAATTGCGGAGAGGCTTGGCTACAGCGGGCCACAGGACAGCAAGTTGAAACGCGATTTTCTCGGCCAGCTCAATCCGCCGTTCTTGCTGTCCGACTACAACGAATGGAACGTCAACAATCAGAAGCCGCAATATATTCAGGGCTTGATGAGCCGGATGCATCCCCATGGAGGACATCCCGGTCTCTCCGAGGAGGAGGATGCGACCTTCCGTCTCCAGATCAATCTGGTGACCGCCCGGCTGCTGCTTCGGCGCTTCGATCAGCGAGTGCCTTGAAAAACGTCTTGGAGAGAACCGAAAGACATTGCCGCATGCTCGTCCGGTTGCGGGCACTGCCTGCCTGCGTCACGGTTCGATCCAAGCGCGTTCCATGGAAGTTTACACCATGCCAATGACGAAGAAGGCAGCCGCCGCGGAGCAGATCGATCAGGCAATCAGGCTTTGGCAGGAGGGATTCTACGCATCGTCGGTGACCCTGGCCGGCGCGGCCGAGAGCTCGCTGCCGGAACCCGAGGGCGGGACATTGTTCGGGTGGCTCAAGGTCGCTGGCGCCGAAGCGCTGCAAATCCCGGAAAAGCAGGTCATCGCGCAGCACCTGAATCACGTTCGCGACTGGCTCAAGCACGATGCTCCGGGCAACGAACGTGAACTCACGCCCCTTGACGGCTTCTTCATGCTGGCAAGGGCCTATTCCAAATTCATCATGGTGCATGGTGAGGACGCGCAAACGGATGCGATGCGCGCATTGATCGACGGGATTCGGCAATCCGTCCGGCAGCTCGTCCAGCCATTTGTCGACGCGTTGAAGGCGTTGCGAGCCGTCTCGACCGATCCGGCTTAGGCGCCGCCTCGGTCGCAATTAGTCGCAATCGCGCAACGATTCACCCGCAAATAGCCATCGCGCGTGTTTGATTACGTGGTGATTACGTGGCGAAAATAGAGCCTCTGAGAGAGGTCAATTTTCCGGCTAAGTCATTGAAAATGGTGGTGGACGCACTAGGGCTCGAACCTAGGACCCGCTGATTAAGAGTCAGCTGCTCTACCAACTGAGCTATGCGTCCATTCCGGGCGATCAGGAGCGCTGTTGGAGAGCGCTGCCTCGGTCGGGAGCGGCGCGCCTAGCATCGGGGTTTTGCGATTGCAACACTCTTTGCCGCAAAAATTCACTGCCAGCTCGACGTGCGCCGGTTGAGCCGGTTCTCGCGATCGAGCGACATCAGGATCCCGACGCAGATCAGCGTCGTCATCTGCGCCGATCCACCGAAACTGATCAGCGGCAAGGGGATGCCGACGACCGGCGCCAAGCCGACCACCATCGCCATGTTGATGAAGACGTAGAAGAAAATGGTGGTCGAGATGCCTGCGGCGGTCAGCTTGGCGAAGCGCGTCTGGCTGCGCACGCCGACGGCGATCCCCCAGCGAATCAGCAGGCCATAGGCGATGATCACGAACAGGCCGCCCATCAGCCCCCATTCCTCCATCATCGTCGCCAGCGCGAAATCGGTGTGGCCCTCGGGCAGATAATCGAGATGGCTCTGCGTACCGTTGAGGAACCCCTTGCCGAACCACCCGCCGGAGCCGATCGCGATCTTGGACTGGCTGATGTGATAGCCGGTGCCGAGCGGGTCGTTCTCGGGGTTGAGGAAGGTGAGCACGCGGTTGCGCTGATAGTCGTGCAGCACATAGTTGACGATGATCGGCACCGACACCGCGAGCGCGAGCGTGCCGCCGATGAACAGGCGCAGCGGTACCCCGGCGAGAAACATGACGGCAAGCCCGCCCGCAGTGATCATCAGCGCGGTGCCGAGATCGGGCTGCAGCATCACCAGCGCCGCGGGCAGGCCGATCATCACCGCGGCCGGCCAGATCGCGCCGAACTTGCGGATCTCGCTTGCGGGCAGCATCTCGTAGAATTTGGCGCAGGCAAGGACGATGGCGACCTTCATCATCTCCGACGGCTGGATGCGGATGATGCCGAGGTCGAGCCAGCGCTGGCTGCCACCGGCGACCGCGCCGAGCAGCTCGACGCCGATCAGCATGACGAGGAACAGGCCATAGAGCGGAAAGGCTGCGGACGACCACCAGCGCATCGGCACATAGGAGATCGCCAGCGCCATGACGAGGAAGCCGGCGAAGCGGATCCCCTGAGGCATCGCCCATTTGGGGTCGCCGCCCGCTGCCGAGAACAGCACGAGCACCCCGAACCCACCGATCGCACAGATCAGCAGAATCACCAGCCATGGCAATTGCGCGAGCGGCGCAGGGACGAAACCGGAGCTGGAACCGGAGCGGGTCATTCGGCAATGATCCCTGGCGTCGCGGCAGCCGCAGGCGGCGTCGCGGAGGGTGAGGGGCCTGGCACAGGCGTCGCGCCAGGCGAGGGCGTCGCGGTCGGCGCGGGCAGGGGAGAGGCCCCCGGCGTCGGCGCCGCGGCGGGCAGGCCCTGCGCCGCGCGATAGGCAAGCTCCTTCGCCGCCATGCGCGCGCGGATATCGCCGCCCCATTCGGTCTCGAAGCGCGCCAGCGTGTCCATCGCCTGCTGCCGGTCGAACAGCCAGGTGAGCACGTCCTTCGCCACCGGCGCGGCGGCGCGGGCGCCGCCCATGCCGTGCTCGATCACCACCGAGGCGGCGTAGCGCGGATTGTCGACCGGCGCGAAGCAGACGAACAGACCATGGTCGCGATATTTCCACTCGCCGCCCTGGCCGCGATTGCGGTCCATGATGCGGCGGACCTGCGCCGTGCCGGTCTTGCCGCCCATGCGGATCCCGTCGAGCCGGAGGCGCGAGGCGCCGGCGGTGCCGTGGCCGTTGACCACCTCGTCCATCCCGGCGCGGACGATCGCGAGATGCTCCTCGGGGAAATCGAGATGCTGCGCGGTCTGCCGCCGGCTGGTGAGCAGCGCCGGGATCAGCGCGCGGCCCGAAGCGACGCGCGCAGCCGAGAGCGCCAGCTGGAAGGGGCTGACGAGCACATAGCCCTGGCCGATCGCGGCATTGAGCGTGTCCGCCTGAGTCCATTCCTGCTTGTAGCGGCGCAGCTTCCACGCGCTGTCGGGCACCGTGCCGTAGCGCTGCGAGGGCAGGGGAAGATCGAACTCGGCGCCGAAGCCGAGCTTGCGCGCGGCTGCGGCGATCGCCTCGATCCCGATCTCGCGTCCCATCGTGTAGAAATAGGTGTTGCAGCTGCGCGCAATCGCCGTGTGCATCGTCATCGGCCCGTGGCGGCCGAGGCAGCCGAAGCGGCGATTGCCGAGCTGATAGCCGCCATTGCAATAGACCACGCGCTTGGGATCGACCCCAGCGCCGAGGATGGCGAGCGCGGTCGCGGGCTTGAAGGTCGATCCGGGCGGGTAGAGGCCCTGGAGCGTCTTGTTGGTCAGTGGAAGATGGTCGTCCTCCGACAGCATCTTCCACTCGGTGCGGCTGATCCCGTCGGAAAAGGCGTTGGGGTCGTAAGCCGGCATCGACACCATCGCGAGGATGTCGCCATTGGTGACGTCGAACACGGTGACCGAGCCGGATTCGTTGCCGAGGCGCCGCGCGGTATATTCCTGGAGCCCGGCATCGATGGTGAGGCGCACCGTGCTGCCCGGGTCATCCGGGCGCGTGGCGAGCTCGCGCACCAGCTTGCCCCGCGCGGTGACCTCGACCCGCTTGGCGCCGGCTTTGCCGCGCAGCGGGCTCTCCAGGACCTTCTCGAGCCCGTCCTTGCCGAGCTTGAACCCCGGGGTGACGAGCAGCGGGTCCTTGGTCTCCTTGAACTGCTCGGCGGTCGCCGCGCCGACATAGCCGATGAGATGGGCGACCGCGGCGCCCGCGGGATAGTTACGCGCGAACCCGCGCGTCGGCGCGACGCCGGGCAGTTCGGGCAGGCGCACGCTGACCGCGGCGAACCGCTCCCAGTCGAGATTCTCGGCGACCTGCACCGGCTGGAAGCCGGCAGCGCCCTTGAGGTCCTCCTGGATCCGCGCGACATCCTCGGCGGTCAGCGCCAGCAGGTCGCGCAGCTGGCCAAGCACGCGGTCGCGGCTTTCCTTCTCCATCCGGTCGGGGATGATGTCGACGCGGAAATCGGTGCGGTTGTTGGCGATCGGCACGCCGGCCCGGTCGACGATCCAGCCGCGGCGCGGTGGAATCAGCGTCAGATTGACGCGGTTGCTCTCGGCCAGCAGCTTGTACTTGTCGTTCTCATAGACCGAGAGCCAGGTCATGCGTGCGGCGAGGATCAGGCCGCCGACCACCTGCGCACCGCCGAGGAACAGCGCGCGGCGCGAGAAGCTGTAGCCCTGCTGCGCCTCGGTAATCATGCGGACCGGGCCGTTCATCGCCCTCTCCGCTTGCCGTCAAGGCGGGCGACGAGGCGCGAGAACACCGGGAACAGCGCAACCGCGATGACGATCTGGATCAGCAGTACGGTATCGACATGCGCGCCGAGCGGCGACGCGACGAGGCGGCCGCCGATCAGGCAGAAGCCGATCGCACCCGCGGCCAGAAGCCAATCCTGCAGGAAATCCCGCCACACGATCCGGGTATCTAGCACATCGATGGCGATGAACGACACCGTCCAGAACAGCATCGAATTGCCGAGCGGCTGGCCGCTGATCAAATCATCGACGAAGCCGAGCAGCACCGGCGCCCACGGCTTGAGCAGGTCAGGGCGATGAAGCCGCCAGGCGAGCAGCATCATCAGCCCGAAGGGCGGGAGGATCGGGAAGGAGGCCTTGAACGGCACGATCGTCATCAGCGAGCCGATGACGATCGTCAGGGGAGCGAGCCAGCGGGCGCGAGTCGAGGTGTCGGCCTTGCCGAGGCCGGCATAGGGCGATCCGCTCACTGTGGTGCAGCCTCGCGGACACGGATGTCGCCCGCCTCCGGGAAATAGGCTTGCTGCACGATCGCATAGTCGAGCGAATCCGGGCTGGCGAAGGTCGCCGCTTCCGCGGTGTCGCGCGAGCGGCGGCGCACCTGCGCCACTGCGATGTTGGGCGGGAAGATGCCGCCGGTGCCGGAGGTGACGAAGGCGTCGCCCGGCTCGAACAGTACCTGCGCCGCGCCGGCCGAGCGGATCTCGATCAGCCCGTCGCCGCGGCCCGCGGCGATCGCCGGCAGGCCGTCGCGGACGCGGCGCACCGGGACGATGCTCTCGGGATCGAGGATCAGCAGGATGCGTGCGGTGTTGGGGCTGACCTCGATCACCCGGCCGATCAGCCCGTCGGGCCCGCGCACGGGCTGGCCAGCGCGCACGCCCTGCCACGATCCGGCGTTGAGCGTCGCGAAGCGCCGGGTGCTCGATCCAGTCGAATAGACGAGGCGCGCGGTCGCCACGGGCTGGGCGACGCGGTCGCGCAGCTTGAGCACGGCCCGCAGACGCTTGTTGTCATAGGCGATGGTGCGCGCTTCGTCGACCAGCTTGCGGTTGGCTTCGGCCTCGGCGCGCAGCCGCGCATTCTCGCCGCGCACGCCGAAATAGCTGCCGATGCCCTCAGGGATGCCGGAGATGCCGCGCCGCGTCCAGTCGAGCCCCGAGGCGATCGGCGTCACGAGCTCGGCCAGCGTGCCGCGCGCCACCGCATAGGCCGGCGGGTGGAGGAAGGAGAGCACCAGCAACACCACGCCGACCAGCGCGCCGCCAGCCGCGAGGACATAGCTGATGAAGAGGCCGTATTGCGCCCGCCGTGAAAATCCGGGGCGCCGGTTACGTGGCGGCGCCATTTCCTCTCGTCCCCGTTAAACCTGGATCAGCACGCCGCGGAACACCGGATCCTCCAGCGCGCGCCCAGTGCCGAGCGCGACACAGGTCAGCGGGTCCTCGGCGACGGTGACCGGGAGGCCGGTCTCGTCGCGCAGCACCTCGTCGATCCCCTCGAGCAGCGCGCCGCCGCCGGTGAGCACGATGCCCTGGTCGACGATGTCCGCCGCGAGTTCGGGCGCGGTGTTCTCGAGCGCGATGCGCACGCCCTCGACGATCGTGCCGACCGGCTCGCTCAGCGCCTCGGCGATCTGGCCCTGATTGATCTGGATTTCCTTGGGCACGCCGTTGACGAGGTCGCGGCCCTTGATGTGGATCGTGCGGCCGATGCCGTCAGCCGGCGGCTTGGCGACGCCGACTTCCTGCTTGATCCGTTCGGCGGTGCTCTCGCCGATCAGCAGATTGTGGTTGCGGCGGACATAGGAGACGATCGCTTCGTCCATCTTGTCGCCGCCGACACGCACCGAGGTCGAATAGGCGAGGCCGCGTAGCGAGAGCACGGCGACTTCGGTGGTGCCGCCGCCGATATCGACGACCATCGAGCCGATCGGCTCGGTCACCGGCATGTCGGCGCCGATCGCCGCGGCCATCGGCTCCTCGATCAGCCACACCTGGCTGGCGCCCGCATTCGACGCGGCGTCGCGGATCGCGCGGCGCTCGACCGAGGTGGAGCCCGAGGGGACGCAGATCACGATCTGCGGCCAGCGCATGAACTTGCGCTGCCCGGTGACCTTGCGGATGAAGTGGCTGATCATCTGCTCGGCGACGTCGATGTCGGCGATGACGCCGTCGCGCAGCGGACGAATCGCCTCGATCGTGCCGGGGGTCTTGCCCATCATCAGCTTGGCGTCGTCGCCGACCGCCTTGACCCGCTTGATGCCGTTCAGCGTCTCGACCGCCACGACCGACGGCTCATTCAGGACGACCCCGCGCCCGCGCAGGTAGACAACCGTATTCGCGGTTCCCAGATCGATCGCAAGATCGTGGGACATGAACTTGAAAAGGCGGGAAAATACCATCTTGATCGCACCGTCCTGTCGCGGCGTGGCCCAAGCCGCGGATTCGCACTGATACTATAATCCTGACCCGCCCCGGCGGATCGACTCCGGCCGGGGAAATCTGGCGGATACGGGTCGCGGAATGGCGCCGCTTGGGCTACACCGGCGTCCATGTCAATACGCCGTCTCCCGGAGCATCTTGTCAATCGAATTGCCGCGGGCGAAGTGGTGGAGCGCCCTGCCAGCGCGCTCAAGGAACTTGTGGAAAATGCGATCGATTCCGGCGCCTCGCGGATCGCGGTGCGGCTCGCGGGCGGCGGTATCGACCTGATCGAGGTGACCGATGACGGCTGCGGCATGGACCGCGCCGAAATGGCACTTGCGCTGGAACGGCACGCGACCTCGAAACTGCCCGATGACGCGATCGAAGCGGTGACGACCCTGGGCTTTCGTGGCGAGGCGCTGCCGTCGATCGCCAGCGTCGCGCGGCTGACGATCGAGAGCCGGGTGCGTGGAGCGGAAGGCTGGGCGCGTACCGTCGACAATGGCGCACTGGCGGGCGAGGGCCCCGCCGCGCTCCCGCCAGGCACGCGGGTGCGGGTCGAGGGGCTGTTCGAGAAGGTGCCGGCGCGGCGCAAGTTCCTGCGCTCGACTCGCGCCGAATATGCGGCGTGCCTCGACGTGGTGAAGCGGCTGGCGATGGCGCGGCCGGATATCGGCTTTTCGGTCGAGCATGACGGGCGGCGCGTGCTCAGCGTACAGAAGGGGATGACCCGGCCGGAGCGGGTGGCGGCGCTGACCGATCGCGAGCTGGCGGCGAACAGCGTCGGGGTCGATTTCGAGCGCGAGGGGCATGTGCTGGGCGGGGTTGCCGGGCTGCCGACCTTCAACCGTGGCGTGGCGGACCATCAATATCTGTTCGTCAACGGGCGGCCGGTGAAGGACCGGCTGCTCGCCGGAGCGGTGCGCGGCGCATATGCCGAGATGCTGGCGCGCGACCGGCATCCGGTGGTGGCGCTGTTCCTCGACGTGCCCGCCGACCAGGTCGACGTGAACGTGCATCCGGCCAAGACCGAGGTGCGCTTCCGCGATCCGCAGCTGGCGCGCGGGCTGATCGTCAGCGGGCTGCGGCGCGCGCTGGACGAGGCGGGGCACCGCAGCGTGCAGCGGGCCGATGCCGCCGTGATGGGGCTGTGGCAGTCCGAGCAGCCGGCACCAACGCCTGAGCCGCAGCAAAATTTGTGGGGCGTGGGCGCCGGTGACACGACGCTCGTGCGACCCCATGCCGTGTTCGACCGCCGGGCGAGCTTCATCGCGCCGCCCCAGGCCCGCGCCGAACCGGCGGCTGAGCCAGTGCCGGGTGTCACCAGCTTCCCGCTCGGCGTGGCGCGGGGGCAGGTGGCGCGCACCTATATCGTCGCCGAGGCCGAGGATGGCTTGGTGCTGGTCGACCAGCATGCCGCGCACGAGCGGCTGGTGCTCGAGCGGATGCGGCGGGCGATGAGCAATGGCGGGGTGGCGAGCCAGGCGCTGCTGCTGCCCGAAGTAGTCGAGCTCGACGAGCCGGCCTGCGACCGGCTTGAGGCGCGGGCGGCGGAGCTGGCCGAGTTCGGTCTCGAGCTTGAACGCTTCGGGCCGCGGGCGATGCTGGTGCGGGCGACCCCGGCGATGCTCGGCGGGGGCGACGTGACCGCTTTGGTCACCGACATCGCCGACGAGCTGGCGGCGTTCGACGAGGCGCTGAGCCTCAAGGAGCGGCTCGACCATGTCGCGGCGACGATGGCGTGCCACGGATCGGTGCGCGCAGGGCGGGTGCTGTCGGTGGCGGAGATGAACGCGCTGCTCCGCGAGATGGAGGTCACGCCCCACTCGGGCCAGTGCAACCACGGCCGCCCGACCTGGGTGAAGCTGGCGCATGGCGACATCGAGAAACTGTTCGGGCGGAAATAGTCACGTCAGGGGTGACCGTTCGCCGTTCGTGCGAAGGTGACGACGCACATCACCTTGTAGCGCTTGTGCGGTCCGCAGGCGGCACCGGCATAGGCCCATTGTGCGGCATAGACCGACCGGCGATGCCCGCGATCGGGCACATTGTCGTCGACGATCAGCTGCCGAACTACCTCGACCGCGCTGGGCGGGCCGTAAGTGATGACCTCCGCGACATAGGCGCCGCCCCCACGGCGGACGAGCCGCTGGCGGACGCGGTCGCCATTGGCCGAAGGGTGGCCGGTGACGCCGCGCGGCCCCTGTTCCTCGACGTGGTCGCGCGGCGCGAGCGAGCAACGCAGCGGCGCTGACGGTCCGGACGGGCGGCTGCCGCCGCAGTACGCGGATCGCTTCGTCGACCGCCGCAACCCCTTCGGCGGTGCGCAGTCCGTCAGGATTGCCGGGGTAGCGGGCGATCTTGCCGTTGAAATAGCGGCGATAGACGGCGAGTCGGTCGGCATAGCCGTCCGGGTCGGTGCGAGCACGGTTGAGCTCGGCGATGATCTCGCGTTCCAGCGCCGAACTGGCAGCGGTGGGTGAGGCGAGCAGAGAAAGGGCGACAATGAAGTGAATGGCGAAGATCATCGGTTGATCGACAAGTCAAAGAGCGATGGCGTCAGCCACAAGACCAGTTGAGCAAGCGAAATCCAACATTGCAAGCGGCCGGAAACGGAAAAGGCCGCCCGGTTTGCCGGACGGCCTTCTCTGTTTCGTGCCGGAATGGCGAGGGGTCAGCCCTCGGCCTGCTCCTCGGCGGCCGGGGCCTCATCCGCGGCGATCTCGCCGGGCTCGAGGTTGGGGTCGCGGGCTTCCACGAAGCCGGTCTCGTCCTTCTCGAACATCGCGGCCATGACGTCGACGCCCTGCGCCTGCATCTCGGCCTCTTCGGGCGAGCGGGCGACGTTGACCTTGACGGTCACCGCGACCTCGGCGTGGAGCGCGACCTTGACCTCGGACAGGCCGATCGCCTTGATCGGCTTGTCGAGGACGACCTGCGACTTGTTGACCTTGTGGCCGTCGGCGACCAGCGCCTCGACGATGTCGCGCACCGCGACCGAGCCGTAGAGCTGGCCGGTGTTCGACGCCTGGCGGATCAGGGTGACCGAAACGCCCTCGAGGCCCTTCGATTCCTTCTCGGCCTCGCTACGCTTGGCGGCGTTCTCGGCGACCAGGCGATCACGATTGGCTTCGAAGACCTTGCGGTTGGCCTCGTTGGCGCGCAGCGCCTTCTTGTTCGGGAGCAGGAAGTTGCGGGCGAACCCGTCCTTCACCTTCACCACGTCGCCGATATGGCCGAGCTTCTCGACCCGCTCGAGCAGAATGACTTCCATGGGTCCGCTCCTTACTTAACGATGAAGGGCAGCAGGCCCAGGTGACGGGCGCGCTTGATCGCGATGGCGAGCTCGCGCTGCTTCTTCGCGCTCACCGAGGTGATACGCGAGGGGACGATCTTGCCACGCTCGGAGACGAAGCCCTGCAGCAGGCGGACGTCCTTATAGTCGATCCGGGGCGCGTCCTTCGCGGAGAAGGGGCAGCTCTTGCGGCGGCGGAAAAAGGGTCGTGCCATGATACTCTCTCCTTACTCGCCCTGGCCGCCGAAGCCGGTGTTGCCACCTTCTTCACGATCACGACGGCCGCGGCCGCGCTCGCGGTCCTGACCCTTGCGCATCATCACGGTCGGGCCCTGCTCCAGCTCGTCCACGCGGACGGTCATGTAGCGGATCACGTCCTCGTTGATCTGCGTCTGGCGCTCGAGCTCGGCGACGACACCCGCGGGGGCGTCGATCTCGAGCATCACGTAATGCGCCTTGCGGTTCTTCGCGATCTTGTAGGCGAGCGAACGAAGACCCCAGGTCTCGGTCTTGACGACCTTGCCGGCGTTGTCCTCGACGATCTTGGTGGCGGTTTCCGCCAGTGCGTCCACCTGCGCCTGTGCCAGATCCTGGCGCGCAAGGAACACATGCTCGTACAGAGCCATGCGTCTTTCTCACTGTTGGCCGATCGCTGACGCCGCACCGTGCGACGCCCCTCCGGCTGTCGTTCCAAATACGAAAAGCGGCCAGCCGAGGCTGCCGCTCAACGGTGGCGCCTCTACGCCGGGGTGCGGCGAATTGCAAGGGAAGGTTGATTCTTCACGCCAAAGTTGACGAAGTTGACAAGATCGGTTGACAGTTTTGAGGGGTGTCGGTGTCATTCGCGAGCTCGCATCATCTCTACATGAAGTGATGCAAGCATCTGAATTCCAACATTGAAAGCAGAAAATCACGCATGCGCGAAGGCGGCGGGGTGGTTGACACCCCGCCGCCCGGAGGAAGCTGAGTTTGGTAGGCCTGTGCGGGCTTACCGGATGATGTTCGCGATCACCGCGGCGACGATGCCGCTGGTGACGCCGACCAGCACCGCGTCATTGCCCGA
Source organism: Sphingomonas sp. BT-65 (assembly GCF_026107375.2). Lineage (NCBI taxonomy): Bacteria > Pseudomonadati > Pseudomonadota > Alphaproteobacteria > Sphingomonadales > Sphingomonadaceae > Sphingomonas > Sphingomonas sp. BT-65. Next base: position 732,848 of record NZ_JAPCIA010000001.1, on the reverse strand, counting down.
CTGGACGTAGCGGTAGCCGCGGGGCGGCGCCTTGAGGCCGCGATAGTGGCGATAGTCGATCTGCCGGTAGTTGCGGGCGTAGCGGCTGTCGAAGCGCTGGCCACGCTTCCAGCTGCGATACTGGACCGGCGCCTTCTTCACCGTGGTCCTCTTGACCACGACCTTGCCGTTCGGCTTGTGCTTGACCACGGTGGTGGTCTGCCGCTGCGGCGCGGCGGCGGCAGGGGTGGCCATCAGCACCGGGCTGGCGATCATCGAGGCGGCGACCGCCGCGAGCACGAACTTCTTCATATCCTGTCTCCTCACTTCATGCAGTCGCCCTCAGCGGCCACAGGGACATGTTTGGGGGTGGCGTGTCGCGGAAGTTTCGCACGCGCTCCCGAAAATGGTCACCGATTGTCGCAAGCCTGTCGCGTTCGTTCATCTTGCGGTCGGCGAGCGCGGGTCTTAGGGCAGCCGCCTGATTTCGAGAGGAGCCTGAACATGCGTGCCTTCATCTTTCCGGGGCAGGGAAGCCAGTCGGTCGGCATGGGCCTTGCGCTGGCGCAGGCGAGCGTGGCGGCGCGCGAAGTGTTCCAGGAAGTGGACGAAGCGCTGGGACAGAAGCTGTTCAAGCTGATGACCGAGGGGCCGGAGGGCGACCTGCTGCTGACCGAGAACGCCCAGCCGGCGATCATGGCGCATGCCATCGCGGTGCTGCGCGTGCTGGAGAGGGAAGGCGGCGTGCGGCTGGCGGAGAAGGCCGATTTCGTCGCGGGGCACTCGCTGGGTGAATATACCGCGCTGTGCGCCGCGGGGGCGCTCGATCTGGGCGTGACGGCAAAGCTGCTCAAGCTGCGCGGGCAGGCGATGCAGGCGGCGGTGCCGGTGGGCGAGGGCGCGATGGCGGCCTTGCTCGGCGCGGATCTGGTCAAGGCGCAGGCGATCGCCGATGCCGCGGCCGAGGGTGAGGTTTGCACCGTCGCCAATGACAATGATCCTTCGCAGGTGGTGATCTCGGGCGCCAAGGGCGCGATCGACCGCGCGGTGGGACTTGCCAAGGATCATGGCGCCAAGCGCGCGGTGCTGCTGCCGGTCTCGGCGCCGTTCCACTGCCCGATGATGCAGCCCGCGGCCGACGCGATGGAGAAGGCGCTGGCGCAGGTCGCGATCCGTCCGCCGCTGGTGCCGGTCTATGCGAACGTAACCGCCTCGCCGGTGCACGACCCGGATACGATCCGCACGCTGCTGGTCGAGCAGGTGACCGGCATGGTGCGCTGGCGCGAGTCGGTGGCGGCGATGTTCGACGCGGGCGTAGGCGAGTTCGTCGAGCTGGGCGGCAAGGTGCTGGGCGCGATGGTCAAGCGCATTGCGCCGGATGCCGCGGTCACGAGCGTGGTGACGATGGATGATATCGAGGCGCTGGAGAAGGCGCTTTGAAGCGGTAAGAAGAAGGATTGGTTCACGCGAAGGCGCGGAGGCGCGAAGATGTCAGACCTGGAGGCGATCGCATCCGACGTCATCGACGTTGCGCTGAAACTGCACCGTGAACTGGGTCCGGGACTACTTGAGAGCGTTTACGAGGTGCTACTTGCAGGTAGATTGACCCAGATGGGTTATGTCGCGCTACGGCAGCAACCGGTCGATATCGAGTTCGACGGTTTACGGTTCGAGAATGCGTTTCGGATCGATTTGTTGATTGATGGACGCCTCCTCATCGAGATCAAATCGATAGAGGAGCGCCTGACCGGCGCTCACTCGAAGCAACTGCTGACGTATCTACGACTAACCAAGCAGCCCCTTGGGCTGCTCATCAACTTTGGCGGCGAAACGCTCAAGGAAGGGCTGAAGCGGGTCGTCAACGACTACAAGCCCTTTGCGCCTTCGCGCCTTCGCGTGAACCAAAATCAAGGAATGACATGATGTTCGACCTTACAGGCATGACCGCGCTGGTGACCGGCGCTTCGGGAGGGATCGGGTCGGCGATCGCCAGGGCGCTTGCCAGCCAGGGGGCGCGGCTGGCGGTGTCCGGGTCCAATGCCGGGAAGCTGGAGGCGTTTCGCGCGGAGCTCGGCGGGGATCATGTCGCGCTCCAGTGCGACCTGTCGGACGGCGCGGCGGTTGACGCGCTGGTGCCCTCGGCGGTGGAGGCGCTGGGCAAGCTCGACATCCTCGTCAACAATGCCGGCGTCACCCGCGACAACCTCGCGATGCGGATGAAGGACGAGGAGTGGGATACGGTGATCCGGGTGAATCTGGAGGCTGCGTTCCGCCTGATGCGCGCCGCCGCCAAGCCGATGATGAAGGCGCGCTATGGCCGTATCGTTTCGATCACCTCGGTGGTCGGCGCGACCGGCAATCCGGGGCAGGCCAATTATGCCGCGTCGAAGGCGGGGCTGGTCGGCATGTCCAAGGCGCTGGCGCAGGAGCTGGCCAGCCGCAACATCACCGTCAACTGCGTCGCACCCGGCTTCATCCGCTCGGCGATGACCGATGTGCTGCCGGAGGCGCAGAAGGCCGCGCTGCTCGGCCGCATCCCTGCGGGCGACCTCGGCACCGGTGAGGATATCGGCGCGGCGGTGGTGTATCTGGCGAGCAAGGAAGCCGGTTACGTCACCGGCCAGACGCTGCACGTGAATGGCGGCATGGCGATGATCTGACGCGCTGCGAACCGCTCGCGCCCCCTTGCGCGGGGCCGGGCGGCGTTCTACGTGCGTTCAGGAAACAGCAATCCAACGGCCCAATTTAAGAAGGAACAGGGTATGAGCGAGACCGCCGATCGCGTGAAGAAGATCGTCGTCGAGCACCTCGGCGTCGAGGCCGAGAAGGTGACCGAGGACGCGAGCTTCATCGACGACCTGGGCGCGGACAGCCTCGACATCGTCGAGCTGGTGATGGCGTTCGAAGAGGAATTCGGCGTCGAGATCCCCGATGATGCCGCCGAGAAGATCACGACCGTCAAGGACGCGATCACCTATATCGACGAGAATCAGGGCTAAGCGGGCAAACCGCATGGCCGCCCTTGCGGGCAGGAATTGACGAACGGCTCCCGGTCCCGGAAAGGGGCGGGGAGCCGTTTCGGTTTTGAGACTATTGGATGCCGCATCGTTGTCGCTGAAAACCGCTACCCAGCTTTCAGCACGATGCCCTAACGGAGACAGATTATGCGCCGCGTCGTCGTGACTGGCCTTGGCCTCGTGACCCCGCTGGGTGCCGATGTCGAGACCGCCTGGAAGAACATCATCGCGGCCAAATCGGGCGCGGGGACGATCACCCGGTTCGACGCCACCGACTTCCACAGCAACTATGCGTGCGAGGTGAAGCCGGCGGACCATGAATACGGCTTCGATCCGGGCAAGCGCGTCGACCACAAGGTCCAGCGCCAGGTCGATCCGTTCATTGTCTATGGCATCGACGCCGCCGGCCAGGCGCTGGAGGATGCGGGCCTGACCGAAATGAGCGAGGCCGAGCGGCTGCGCGCCGGCTGCTCGATCGGTTCGGGCATCGGCGGTCTGCCGGGGATCGAGAGCGAATCGCTGGTGCTGGCCGAGAAGGGGCCGAAGCGCGTCTCGCCGCACTTCGTCCATGGGCGGCTGATCAACCTGATCACCGGCCAGGTGCAGATCAAATACGGGCTGATGGGGCCGAACCATGCGGTGGTCACCGCCTGCTCGACCGGCGCGCATGCGATCGGCGACGCGGCGCGGATGATCGCGATGGACGATGCCGATGTGATGCTCGCGGGCGGCGCCGAGGGCGCGATCTGCCCGATCGGAATCGCCGGCTTCGGCCAGGCGCGCGCGCTGTCGACCGGCTTTCGCGACGAGCCGTGGCGGGCGAGCCGCCCGTGGGACGAGGGCCGCGACGGCTTCGTGATGGGCGAGGGCGCGGGCGTGGTGGTGCTCGAGGAATATGAGCGGGCCAAGGCACGCGGCGCGAAGATCTATGCCGAGGTGGTGGGCTATGGCCTGTCGGGCGACGCCTATCACGTGACCGCGCCGCATCCCGAGGGCTCGGGCGCGTTCCGCTCGATGGAAATGGCGATGCGGAAGTCGGGGCTGAGCCTCTCCGACATCGACTATATCAACGCGCACGGCACCTCGACCCCGCTCGGCGACGAGCTGGAGCTGGGCGCAGTCCGGAAACTGTTCGGCAATGCGATCGGCGACCTGTCGATGAGCTCGACCAAGTCGGCGATCGGGCACCTGCTGGGCGGCGCGGGCGCGGTGGAGAGCATTTTCTGCATCCTCGCGCTGCGCGACCAAGTGGTGCCGCCCACGCTCAACCTCGACAATCCGAGCGAGAATTGCGCGGGCGTGGACCTGGTGCCGCACACCGCCAAGGAGCGTAAGGTCAAGGCGGTGCTGAACAACTCGTTCGGCTTCGGCGGGACCAACGCGTCGCTGGTGATGAAAGCGGTCTGATCTCTCCATAGGAGAAACACGGCGATGCTGCGCAAGCTTGGGTGCCTGGGTGTCATCGCCGTCCTCCTCGTGGTGGGCGCGGCCTTCTGGGCGGCGAACCAATGGGGCGGGCCGGGGCCGGCCAAGGCCAATGTGACGGTCGAGGTGCCCGCTGGCGCGACGATGACCGCTGCGGCGGAGGCGCTGGAGAAGGCAGGCGCGATCGAGGACGCCGGCACCTTCCTGTGGATGGCGCGCATCTTCGGCGGCGGCGAGCCGATCCAGGCGGGCGAGTATCGCGTGCCGGCTCGCCTCAGCCAGGCAGACATCCTCAAGATGCTGCAGGGCGGCAAGACGCTCCAGCGCTTCGTGATGGTGCCCGAGGGGATGCCCTCGATCCTGGTGCAGGAGCGGCTGAACGCGGCGCCGCAGATGGGGGGCAAGGTGGCGGCGCCCGCCGAGGGCAGCGTGCTGCCCGACAGCTATGCCTATAACCGCGGCGACAGCCGGCAGGCGGTGCTCGACCGGATGCAGGCGGCGATGCGCAAATATCTCGCCCAGGCCTGGGCCAAGCGGAAGCCGGGGATCGCGGTGAGCACGCCCGAACAGGCGATCATCCTCGCCTCGATCGTCGAGAAGGAGACGGGCAAGCCCGAGGAGCGGCGGATGGTTGCGGGAGTCTATTCCAACCGCTTGAAGCGCGGCATGCCGCTGCAGGCCGATCCGACGGTGATCTACCCGGTGACCAGGGGCAAGCCGCTGGGGCGGCGCATCCTGCGCTCGGAGCTGCAGGACAGGAACGGCTACAACACCTATGCCAGCGCCGGGCTGCCGGTGGGGCCGATCGCCAATCCGGGCCGCGCGAGCATCGACGCGGTGCTCAACCCGGCGGAGACCAACGCGCTCTACTTCGTCGCGGACGGGAGCGGCGGGCATGTGTTCGCCGACACGCTCGAGCAGCACAACGCCAACGTCCAGAAATGGTATGCGCTGCGCCGCGCGCGCGGCGAGATGTGACCTGAGGCGCTGACCGACTAAGCCGTTTACGCGGTTTTCCGGGATTGATAACGTTCCCAACGACACAGAATCGTTGGAGGGGACGGCCGGTGGCGTGGACGCGTTGGATGATGGCGGCGCTGGCGGCGTCGATGCTCGGCGGAGCTGCGCCTGCGGCCGCCCAGGGGTTCGTCCATCGCGAGGGCAAGCAGATCGTCGATGCCGAGGGGCGGCCGCTGCTGTTGCGCGGCATGGGGCTGGGCGGCTGGATGCTGCAGGAGGGCTATATGCTCGAGCTCGGCGGGCTCGAGAAAGGTCAGCAGCATGTGATCCGGCGCAGGATCACCGAGCTGGTCGGCGAAGAGAAGGCCGCGGCCTTCTATCGCGCCTGGCTCGATAATTTCACGACCAAGGCGGATATCGACGCGATGGCGCGCTGGGGGTTCAACTCGGTGCGGCTGCCGATGCACTACAACCTGTTCACGCTGCCGATCGAACGCGAGCCGGTGGCGGGGCGGGACACGTGGATCGAGGACGGCTTCGCGCGGGTCGACCGGCTGCTCGAATGGACGCGTGCCAACAACATGCACCTGATCCTCGATCTGCACGCGGCGCCGGGCGGACAGGGCAACGACCTGCCGATCAGCGACCGCGACCCCGCCAAGCCCTCGCTATGGGAGAGCGCGGAGAACCGGCGCAAGACGGTGGCGCTGTGGAAGAAGCTCGCCGAGCGCTATGCGAACGAGCCGGGGATCGCCGCCTATGACGTGCTCAACGAGCCCAATTGGGATTTCGACGGGCCGAAACAGGGGCATGGCTGCACGTCGAAGGCGAATGTGCAGCTGTGGGACTTTTATCGCGAGGTGATCGCGGCGATCCGCTCGGTCGACCGCAACCACATGATCATCATCGAGGGCAATTGCTGGGGCAACAATTATGGCGGCCTCGACGCGCCGCTCGATGCGAACTCCGCGCTGAGCTTCCACAAATACTGGAACCGCAACGATCGCGTGTCGATCGAAGGGCATCTGGCGCTGCGCGACAAGCTGGATCTGCCGCTGTGGCTGGGGGAGACGGGCGAGAATTCGAACACCTGGTTCCGCGATGCGATCGCGCTGGTCGAGGGCGAGGGGATCGGCTGGGCGTGGTGGCCGCTCAAGAAGATCCGCTACAACAACCCGCTGCAGGTGAACGCCAATCCCGGGTGGCATGCGCTGGTTGCGTACTGGCTGGGCAAGGGGCCGAAACCGAGCGGGGCGGCGGCGGAGGCGGCGTTGATGCGGCTGGCGACGCATGACGTGCGCTATGCGAACAACCTGCAGCATCCCGATGTGATCGACGCGATGTTCCGCCAGCCGCACACCAATGCGACGCTGGCGTTCAAGGCGAACCGGATTGGCCGGGCGGGCGGAAGGATCGCGGCGGTGGACTTCGACCTTGGCCGGGCTGGCTATGCCTATTGGGACCGCGAGGACGCCAATTACCATGTCGCGACCGGGGCCGAGCGAGTGACGTGGAATTCGGGCACGACCTACCGCAACGACGGCGTCGATATCGCCGTCGATGCCAAGGGCGCACCCTACGTGACTAGCGTGCAGGCGGGCGAATGGCTGCAATATACCGTCGATGCCGAGCAGGCGGGCGTGCGGAGCCTGAGCGTCCGTGCGCGAGGGGGCGCGGGCGGCACGCTCTCACTCGCGGTGAACGGACGGGCACCGGTATCGATCGCCATCCCCGCCGGGAGCGCGTGGACGACGGTCCGGTTCGCCGGTGTCGAGCTGATGCAGGGCCGGAACCGGCTGGTGCTGAAGGCAGATTCCTGCACCGATTGCGAGATCGATAGCCTCGCATTCGCAGACAAGTGATGAGCGCGCGGCTCGCCGCCGAGCGCGCCGCGCCTGGGCGGGGTCAATAGGCGGCGGTGAAGCGCGCGTGGCTGTGGCGGCGCTGTTCCAGCTCGTCGACCATCGCGATCGCATAATCTGCGAAGCTGATCTTGCTCTCGCCATTCGCATCGGTGACGAGTTGGTCGGTGCCGCCGCGATAAGTGCCGAGGCGGTGGCCTTCGAACAGCAGCGCGGCGGGCGAGAAATAGGTCCAGTCGATCTCCGTCTCGCTGCGCAGCGCTTCGAGGAAGGCGATACCGCCCAGCGCCGCGCCCTTCCATTCCTCCGGGAACGCCGGGTCGTCGATCACGCGGACTCCGGGCGCGACTTCAAGGCCCGCCGCGCCGCCGGTAACGAGCAGGCGCGGAACCCCGGCCAGCTTCAGCGCCGACAGCAAGGTTTCGGCGGAGACGTCGAAGTGCAGCGCGCTGATGAGGGCGTCGCTGCCGCGGATGAGATCAGCGAGAGCTTCCGGCGCGGCGGCGTCGCCCGCGCGCGGCGTGACGCCCGGCACCTGCGGGATGGCCTGCGGCTTGCGCGCGATCGCGACAACCGTATGGCCGCGAGCCGCAAGCTCCTTCGTGATCTCCGATCCCGCGCGTCCGCTCGCGCCGACAACTGCCACCTTCATGCTCGATTCCCTTGTTTAGGTTTCCAATGGATACCAAGTCGGGTATAGATACTAATCATGCAAGAAGGCACTTCGAGGATAGCTGGTCACCCTGGGGAAACCGGCGTGCGCGGCGATGTCTATGCCGCCGATTGTCCGACGCGGAAGCTGCTCGACCGGATCGCGGACAAATGGAGCGTGCTGATCCTGCTGCTGCTCGGGCAGGAGGAGATGCGCTTCAACGCGCTCAAGCGGCGGGTCGAAGGCGTTTCGCAGAAGATGCTGAGCCAGACGCTGCGGTCGCTAGAGCGCGACGGGCTGGTTAGCCGGACGGTGGTGGCGACCGTGCCGGTGACCGTCACCTATGCGATCACGCCGCTCGGCTACGGGCTGATCGGATCGTTGCAATCGATGATCGATTGGGCCGAAACCCATATGCCGGACGTGGCCGCAGCGCAGCGCGCCCATGACGACGCGTTGAACTGAGACGAACCGTCAGCGCGCCAGCCCCGCCGCGTCGCGGGCGAGCTGCTCGACCTCGTCATAGCTCGCGCCCTTGGGCGTGACCCAGCTGCCGCCGACGCACAACACCGGATCAAAGCCGAGCCAGTCGGGCGCGGTGGCGGGGCTGATGCCGCCGGTGGGGCAGAATTTCGCCTCGTAGAAGGGCGCGGCGAGGGCTTTCAGCGCCTTGAGGCCGCCGCTGGTCTCGGCGGGGAAGAATTTGAAGTGGCGGAGACCCAGGTCATAGCCGCGCATGATATCGCCGGCATTGGTCACGCCGGGCAGGAACGGCACGCCGCTCTGCACGATCACTTCGCCGAGCCGCATGGTCAGGCCGGGGGAGACGATGAACTCGGCGCCCGCATCCATCACCTGCGCGAACTGCTCGGTGTTGACCACCGTGCCGGCGCCGACGATCGCGCCCTCGACCTTCTTCATCTCGCGGATCGCGTCGAGCGCGGCGGCGGTGCGCATCGTCACCTCGAGCACCTTGAGGCCGCCCTTCACCAGCGCCTCAGCAAGCGGGCGGGCGGTGGCGGCGTCCTCGATCACCAGCACGGGGATGACCGCGCTGGTGCGCATGATGGTTTCGATGCTCACTGCGTATGCTCCTGCGCGTAGGCGGCCGCGGCGCCGTAGAGGCCGGGCTGGGGGTGGGTGATGAGCTTGACCGGGATCGAGGCCATCAATCCCTGGAACCGGCCCTTTGCGACGAAACGCTGGGCAAAGCCAGAGGCGAGCAGATGGTCCTTGAGCCGAAGCCCGAGGCCACCGGCGATGACCACGCCGGTCGGCCCGTGCGCGAGCGCGAGATCGCCCGCGACCGCGCCGAGGCTCAAACAGAAGCGGTCGAGCGCGGCGACGGCGAGGCTGTCCTGCCCCTCCAGCGCGAGGCTCCAGATCTCCTTGTCATTGCGGCTCTTGACCGGCTTGCCCTCAAGCTGGGCGAGCGTCTCGTAGATCGGGACGATGCCGGGCCCGGCGCAGATCCGCTCGGCCGAGACGCGGGTGTAGGTGGTGCGCAGGCGCTTGACGATCGCGTCCTCGATTCCGTCGAGCGGGGCGAAGTCCATATGCCCGCCCTCGGTCGAGATGACGTGGTAGCTGAGCGTGCCGGTGCGGAAGACCTGCGCGACACCGAGCCCGGTGCCGGGACCGCAGACGGTGATCGAACCCTTCTCGGCAAAGGGTTCGTCAGGGCCGGACAGGTGCAGGAAATGCTCCGAGGGGAGCTGGGCGACGGCATGGCCGACCGCGCCGAAATCGTTGATCAGCGAATAGCTGTCGACGTCGAGCCGTTCCTTGATCAGCGGCGGGCGGATGATCCACGGGTTGTTGGTGAGCTTGATCAGCTCGTCGTTGATCGGCGAGGCGATGGCGATCGCCGCGGCACGCGGCATGTCGCGCCCGAACTCGCGCGCCGAGGCCTGCCAGGCGAGCTGGAAGCTGCCATGCTCGGCGGTCTTCTGGGTGACCGGTTCGCCGATCGAGACGACGCGGCCGCCCTCGACCTCGGCGATGGCGAAGCGCGCATGCGTTCCGCCAATATCGACCGCGACGACTTCCATGGCTACCCCTCGCTCTTCTCTTATAGGTCCGCGGCGGCGAGCATCGCCGAGCCGCCGGCTTCGGCCTCGTTCGCGCCCGCGCGCATCATCGCGAACAATTCGCGTCCCAAACCCATCGCGGGCGGCGGCGCTGCTGCCAGCTCACGCGCGTCCCATTCGGCCCGATCGACCAGAGCCTGGAGGACGCCCTCCTCGGCGCACAGGCGGACGATATCGCCGTCGCGCAGCTTGCCGATCGGGCCGCCGCCGATCGCCTCGGGCGACAGATGGATCGCGGCCGGGACCTTGCCCGACGCGCCCGACATGCGGCCGTCAGTGACGAGCGCGACGCGGAAGCCCTTGTTCTGCAGCACGCCGAGCGGCGGGGTGAGCTTGTGCAGCTCGGGCATGCCGTTGGCGCGCGGGCCCTGGAAGCGGACGACCACGACCACGTCGCGGTCGAGCTCGCCGGCCTTGAACGCGTCCTGCACCGCCTGCTGGTCGCTGAACACGCGGCATGGCGCCTCGATCGTCCAGCGGTCGCGCTCGACGGCGCTGACCTTGATGCAGGCGCGGCCGAGATTGCCCGAAAGGATGCGGAAGCCGCCCTCGGGCGAGAAGGGCGCATCGATCGTGCGCAGGATGGTATCGTCGCCGCTCTTCTCGGGGTGCTCGACCCAGACGAGCTTGTCCTCCTCCAGCACCGGGCGCTTGACATAATCGGCGAGGCTCCCGCCCGCGACGGTAAGCGTGTCGCCGTGCAGGATGCCGCCCTTGAGCAGCTCGCGGATCACGAAGGTCGGGCCGCCCGCATCCTCGAACCCGTTCACGTCGGCCGAGCCATTGGGATAGACGCGCGCCAGCAGCGGCACGACGCGCGACAGCCGGTCGAAATCCTCCCAGTCGATCAGCACCCCGGCGCAGCGCGCGATGGCGGGCAAGTGGATGAGATGGTTGGTCGATCCGCCGGTGGCGAGCAGCACCACCGCGGCGTTGACGATCGCGCGCTCGTCGACGATCTCGCCGATCGGGCGATAGTCGTTGCCGTCCCAGCCGATCTCGGGAAGCCGCTGCACCGCCGCCCGGGTGAGTTCCTGGCGCAGCTTGGTCAGCGGATTGGCGAACGCGGCGCCGGGCATGTGCAGGCCCATCGCCTCGACCATCATCTGGTTGGAATTGGCCGTGCCGTAGAAGGTGCAGGTGCCCTTGCCGTGATAGGCGGCGATCTCGGATTCGAGCAGTTCCTCGCGGTTCGCCTTGCCCTCGGCATAGAGCTCGCGGACGCGGGCCTTCTCCTTGTTGGCGATGCCGGTGCGCATCGCGCCGCCGGGGATCAGCACCATCGGCAGATGGCCGAAGCGCAGCGCGCCCATCAGCAGGCCCGGCACGATCTTGTCGCAGATGCCGAGCAAAGCCGCGCCCTCGAAGGTGTTGTGGCTCAGCGCGACCGCCGTGGAGAGCGCAATCGTGTCGCGGCTGAACAGCGACAGCTCCATCCCGGCATAGCCCTGGGTCACGCCGTCGCACATCGCGGGCACGCCGCCCGCGACCTGCGCAGTAGCGCCGGCTTCCAGCGCCCAGATCTTCATCTGCTCGGGATAGCGGTAATAGGGCGCGTGGGCCGAGAGCATGTCGTTGTACGCGGTGACGATGCCGATGTTCATCCGGTTCGCCGGCTTCAGCAGGTCGCGCTGCTCGTCGGTGCCGGCATAGGCATGGGCGAGGTTGGCGCAGCCGAGCCGCCCGCGGGTGCTGCTGCCGGCCTCACGCTGCGCGACCATCAGCGCGTTATAAGCGTCGCGGCGCTTCTTCGAGCGGGTGATGATGCGATCGGTGACCGCGGCGACTTCGGGGTGGAGGTTGGTCATGCTTCGTCTCGCACTTCGGAGAGCGGGTCACCCTCACCCTTCCGGCGCCTTCGGCGCCTCCCTCCCTCTCCCAATGGGAGAGGGAAGGGGCCCGCGAGCGTAGCGAGTGGGAAGGGTGAGGGTGACATGGTCATCCCAGCCAGTGGATATCGACCGGCAGTTCGGTCTCGGCGAGCACGCGGCCGATCGGGTAGGCGCTCGACGCACCCTGCTTGATCGCGGCTTCGAGCACCTTGCGCTTCTCGGCGCCGGTGATCGCGATCATCAGCGACTTGGCGTTGGCGATGGCGGTGCCGGAGAGGGTGACGCGGGCGACGGGTGCCTCGGGCGGCAGCGGATCGGGCATCACACCGAGCGCGCGGCGCTCCTTGGGGCCGTTCAGCGCCTCGTTGAGGTCGGGGCCGGGGAAGATCGACGCGGTGTGCCCGTCGGCGCCCATGCCGAGCAGGACGAGATCGAGCGGCCAGTGGAAATCGGCGAGGCGGGCATCGGCGGCGCGGCCGGCGGCCTTGTAGTCCTCGGCCTTCTCGCTGACGAGCGGGATCACGCGCGCGCCTTTGGGGAGGAAGGTCTTGCCGAGGCCAGTGACGTTGGACATCGCATCGCCGAGCGGGACGATGCGGTCGTCGGTCGGGACGATCGTCACGCGCTTCCAGTCGATCTTGGCCGCGACGAGCTTCTCATAGACCGGTGCAGGGGTGCGCCCGCCCGCCAGCGCGATCACCGCGCCGCCGCGCGCATCGATCGCGCTCTCGATGATGAAGCCGATGTCGCCGGCGAGCGCATCGCTCCACTCCCCGGCTTCCTCATACTCCCACCATTCGATTTCTTCGGCCATTCTAGTCGTTCTCCGGTGGGATGTAGGTTTCAAATCCTCCCCCCGAGGGGGAGGGGGACCGCGAAGCGGTGGAGGGGTAGTCACCACAAGCGATGTCCCGTGGGGAGAATACCCCTCCGTCATCGCTGCGCGATGCCACCTCCCCCTCCGGGGGAGGAATGGTTGCCGCCACTACTCGTTCCATGTCACGCCATCCCGCTCGGTCAGCGCGATCGCGGCGCTCGGACCCCAGGTGCCGGCGGCATAGGGCTTGGGCTTGACGTCGGCCTGGTCCCAGCCGGCGCGGATCGCGTCGATCCAGGTCCATTGCGCTTCCACCTCGTCGCGGCGCACGAACAATGTGGGGTCGCCCTCGAGCAAGTCCAGCAGCAGGCGCTCATAGGCGATGCGGCGGCGGGTGCCGGCGAACTCGTGCTCGAGGCTGAGATTGAGCGGCACCTCGCGCAGGCGGATGCCCTCGCGGTCGAGGCCCGGCTCCTTGGCCATCACCAGCAGGCGGACATATTCCTCGGGCTGGATGCGGATGATCAGCGTGTTCGACTGGAGCACCCCGCCGCGCTCGGCGAAGATCGAGTGGGGCACGTGTTTGAACTGGACGACGATTTCCGAGCGCCGCTCGGTCATGCGTTTGCCGGTGCGCAGGTAGAAGGGCACGCCCTGCCAGCGCCAATTGTCGACATGCGCCTTGATCGCGACGAAGGTTTCGGTGCGCGAGGGTTTTTCGAGCTCCTCGGCATAGCCGGCGACGATCTTCCCGGTCGAGGCGCCGCCGGTATATTGCCCGGTGACGGTAAGGTTGGCGGCTTCCTGCCCCGCGATCGGGCGGAGCGAGCGGAGCACCTTGACCTTCTCGTCACGGATCGAGGTGCCATCGAAGCGGGCGGGGGGCTCCATCGCGATCAGCGCGAGCAGCTGGAGGATATGGTTCTGGACCATGTCGCGCAGCGCACCGACATCGTCATAATAGCCCGCGCGGCCCTCCAGGCCGACCGTCTCGGAGACGGTGATCTGGATATGCTCGATCCCCGCGGCGTTCCAGATCGGCTCGAACAGCGAGTTGCCGAAGCGCAGCGCGAGGATGTTCTGGACCGTCTCCTTGCCGAGATAGTGATCGATGCGGAAGGTGCGGTCCTCGGGGAAGACCGAGGCGACCGCGTCGTTGATCTCGCGGCTGGACTGGAGATCGGTGCCGAGCGGCTTTTCGAGGCCGATGCGGACATTGCTGCCCGCAAGCCCCGCGGCGGCGAGGCCCTTGATCGTCGGCTCGAAGAATTTGGGCGCGGTCGACAGGAAGATGGCGAGGCCGTTGGAGATGTCGCCCAGCTTTTCGGCGAGCGCCGCATAGCCGTCGATATTGGCGGCATCGAGCGCCTGGTACTGCAGCCGTTCGAGAAAGGCGGCGATCGCGCCCTTGTCCTTGCGGTCCCCGGGCAGATGCGTGTCGAGCGCCTTGGCGGCGAAATCGCGGAACTCGGCATCTGACAGCGTTGACCGTGCGGTTCCCGTGATCGTCAGGCCGTCGGGCAGCAAGCCGTCCGCATGGAGGCCGTAGAGCGACGGAATCAGCATGCGCTGCGAGAGATCTCCGGTGGCTCCGAAGAGCAGCAGCTTGCCGAATGGCTGTCGCATCGATCCTCCCAATGTCTTGCGGGCTCCCCCTAGCAGCGGATGCGCGCTGTGCGAAGCGCGCATAGCTATTCTCCGCTAAAGCACCAGCCCCGCGGTCTGGTCGAACCCCGCCATGATGTTGAGGTTCTGCACCGCGCCGCCGCCCGCACCCTTGCCGAGATTGTCGAACGTCGCGACGAGCCGCGCCTGGCCGCGCTCGGCGTTGCCGAACACGCGGATCGTCAACCGATCGGTCCCGGCATCGTCCTCGATCCGCACCAGCGAGACGTCGTCGGCGGGCAGCACGCGCACGATCGGCGAATCGGCATAGGCGTCGGTCAGCGCCGCCTCGATCTGGGCGGGCGAGGGCTTGCGCGGCAGCGCCTGGAGCGGCAGCGGCACTTCGATCAGCATGCCGCGATAGACGCGCGCGACCGCGGGCTGGAAGATCGGGGCGTGATCGATGCGCGCATGCTTCTGCATCTCGGGCAGGTGCTTGTGCTCGAGATTGAGGCCATAGGCGCGGAAGCCGCTGGTCTCGCCGCCATCCTCGAACTCGGCGATCATCGACTTGCCGCCGCCCGAATAGCCCGAGGCGCCGCCGGTGGTGAGCACCCAGTCGGGCGGGATCAGGCCGGCGCGGACCAGCGGCCGCACCAGCGCGAGGAAGCCGGTCGGCCAGCAGCCGGGGTTGCTGACATAGCGCGCCTCCGCGATCGCGGCCCCCTGAGAGGGTTCGAGCTCGGCGAAGCCATAGGTCCAGCCCTCGGCGACGCGATGCGCGGTCGAGGCGTCGATGATCCGCGTGCGCTCGTTGGTAACGAGCTCGACCGCCTCGCGTGCGGCGTCGTCGGGCAGGCAGAGGATGACGAAGTCGGCGGTGTTGAGCGCTTCGGAGCGTTTCGCCGGGTCCTTGCGGTCGGCGTCGTCGAGCGCGATCAGCTCGATCTCGGCGCGCGTGGCGAGCCGCTCGCGGATCTCGAGCCCGGTGGTGCCGGCGGCACCGTCGATGAACACGCTGACCTTCATGCGGCGGCCCTCAGCTTGGCGGCGTCGACATAGCCGACCAGCCCGACGCCTGGCGCGCGGCCCCAGGCGGTGCCGGCGGACAGCTCGAGCACCTCGAAGACGTCGCCGGCGGCGAGTTGTGCCAGTGCCTCCGCATCGGCTTCCTTGGCGGCACGCAGCGCGACAGACGCGGCGACGACATAGGCGACCGGTGCGGCATAATGCGGCGCGAAGACGCGATCGGCGAGGCGGACATCCGCGAGATCGCGGCGGGCAGCGTCGGTGCGCGGGTCGATCAGGACCGAACGGCCGGTCAGCGCGAATCGGTTACGCGCTGCGCCTGACTGCTTGTCCTGCCCCGTTGTCGCCACTGACGAAATGCCCGAATTCTGCAAGAAAGTCCGCCCCTTCCGGTGTACGTGCGACGAAGATGTTCCGCTTGTCGGTCTCGTCGCGCTGGCGGCGCAGATAGCCGAGGGCGCCCAACCTGTTCAAGGCGCGCGTGACCACGGGCTTGGAGACGTTGAGCGCCTTGGCCAATCCGCGCACCGTATGCGGGCCGGGATCGAGGTAGACGAGCAGCATCAGCGCCATCTGTCGGTTGGTGAGATCCGGCTCGCCCGACCGGACATAGTCGATCAGCGTGTTCTTCCAGCTGTATAGCGACTGGTCGCTCATGGCGTTCATCGCGCTGCACTCATGTTAGTTACAGGCCCGCAAGGAGCCGGGCTTTCCGGGGCATTAACGCCCCGCTAGCCAAGGGGTTTCAGTGCTGCGCCGAAATGTTCCGCTTCTGTGACGTTTTCCGGAGCTCTGGACGGTTGATCGCGCCGGTTACCTCCACTATGTCGCCGCTTTCCCGCGAAAGATCGACATGCTGTTCACCTTCCTCCTCGTCGTCCATGCCATCATCGCCGCGCTGCTGGTGACGGTGATCCTGATGCAGAAGTCCGAGGGCGGCGGCCTGACCACGGGCGGCAGCCCGTCGGGCCTGATGTCGGCGCGCGGCGCGGCGAACTTCCTGACGCGCGCGACCGCGGTCCTCGCGACGTTGTTCGTGGTGATGAGCATCGTGCTCGCGGTGCTGGCGGCGACTCGCGGCGCCGACACGATCGACACCAGCCGGGTGACCCAGCCCGCGCAGACCGCACCCGGCCCGGTCACCGGCGGCCCCGCTCCCGCGACGCAGCCGACCGCCGTACCGGCCGCCCCGGCCGACAACGGCGCTGTTCCGCTCGCGAACTAAGCGGCTTTCGAACAACTTTTTCGGCAGCGTCCGGATTCGGGCGCTTGCCCCAACTCGTGCATAGAGGCTAAGCGGTGACTCCCATGACGCGGTATATTTTCATCACCGGCGGCGTGGTCTCCTCGCTTGGAAAAGGCCTGATGGCGGCGAGCCTCGCGGCGCTCCTCCAGGCGCGCGGGTACAAGGTCCGCATCCGGAAGTTCGACCCCTATCTCAACGTCGATCCGGGCACGATGAGCCCGTATCAGCACGGCGAGGTCTATGTGACCGACGACGGAGCCGAAACCGACCTCGACCTCGGCCATTACGAGCGCTTTACCGGCGTCGCCTCGCGGCAGTCGGACAACGTCACCTCGGGCCGGATCTACAAGACGATCATCGAGCGCGAGCGGCGCGGCGACTATCTCGGCGCGACGGTGCAGGTGATCCCGCACGTCACCGACGCGATCAAGGACTTCGCCCAGACCGAGACCGAGGATCTCGATTTCGTGCTGTGCGAGATCGGCGGCACCGTCGGCGACATCGAATCGCTGCCGTTCATCGAGGCGATCCGCCAGCTCAAGAACGAGCTCGGCCGCGGCCGCTCGATCAGCATCCATGTGACGCTGGTGCCGTACATCGCCGCCGCGGGCGAGCTCAAGACCAAGCCGACCCAGCACAGCGTGCGCGAGCTCGCCTCATTGGGCGTTCAGCCCGACGTGCTGGTGTGCCGCTGCGAGAAGCCGCTGCCCGCGGGCGAGCGCGCCAAGATCGCGCAATTCTGCAACGTGCCGGCCAGCGCCGTCATTCCCGCGCTCGACGCGCCGAGCATCTACGCGGTGCCGCTGCAATATCATGCCGAGGGGCTGGACGGCGAAGTGCTGCGTGCCTTCGGCATCGAACCGGGTGCCGAGCCTAACCTGTCGCGCTGGACCGAGATCACCGACCGGCTGTTCAACCCCGAGGGCGAGGTGACGGTCGGCGTGGTCGGCAAATATGTCGGCCTGCCGGACGCCTACAAGTCGCTCAACGAGGCGCTGGTCCATGGCGGCATCGCCAACAGGGTGAAGGTCAACATCCGCTGGATCGACGCCGAGCTGTTCGAGACCGGCGACGATGCCGAGGTCGCCGCGAGCCTGGAGCCGTGCCACGCGATCCTGGTGCCTGGCGCATTCGGATCGCGCGGCGCCGAGGGCAAGATCGCCAGCGTCCGCTTTGCGCGCGAGCGGAAAGTGCCCTATTTCGGCATCTGCTTCGGCATGCAGATGGCGTGCGTCGAGGGTGCGCGGAACCTGGCGGGCGTGGCCAACGCCTCCTCGACCGAGTTCGGCCCGACGCCGGAGCCGGTAGTCGGCATCATCACCGAATGGATGAGCGCCGCGGGGATCGAGAAGCGCGAGGAGGGCGGCGACCTGGGCGGCACGATGCGGCTCGGCGCCTATCCCGCGAAGCTCACCGGCAATTCGGTGGTCGCGTCGATCTATGGCGAAGACGAGATCAGTGAGCGCCACCGCCACCGCTATGAGGTAAACACCGGCTATCGCGATGCGCTCGAGCAGGGCGGGCTGGTGTTCTCGGGCATGTCGCCCGACGGCATGCTGCCCGAGATCGTCGAGCGGCCCGACCATCCCTGGTTCGTCGGTGTGCAGTTCCACCCGGAGCTGAAATCCAAGCCGTTCGATCCGCACCCGTTGTTCGCGAGCTTCATCGAGGCGGCAGTGCGGCAGTCGCGGCTGGTCTGAGACGCCGCCTTCTCTTCATTATTCCCTTCATTACGTCACCCTGAACTTGTTTCAGGGTCCATTGTGCCCCAATCGGCTCCGTCGCCTCTGGAGAGATGGATGCTGAAACAAGTTCAGCATGACGGCAGAAAGGTGGGCTAGCTGTTCCCGCGCTCGCGCCGGGCGAGGATCATCGCCCCGACGATGCAGGCGCCGAACAGCGCGCCCTCGAAGGTGGCGGTGACGGCATGGCTGACCGGCCCGAAGCTGCCTTCGCCGAACAGCGCGCCGATCTGATCGAGGCGCAGGCGCGAATTGGGGAAGTGCATGGCGAGCAACGCCAGGCTTCCCGCGAGCAGCCGTCCGCCGAGCAATGACGCCGCCAGCCCGGCCGCGCCGCCCGCCAGCGCGCCGAGCGCCAGGCCGCGGCGCGGCGAGGGCGCGGGCACGCGATGCGCGAGCCAGGCGCCGAGGCCGACTCCGCCGCCGAGCAGCATTCCCTCCGCCGCGCCGGTGATGTCGCCGGGCGACTGGCCCAGCAGCAAGGTGAAGGCGTCGAGCCCGACCAGCTTGCCGATCGCGCCGATGACCAAGCCGCCCGCTGCGCCGCCGACCACGCTCCACCGCCACGGCTTGGCCGACAGCGCATTGGCCGCCGCGATGCCGATGCTCACCGCTGCCGCGCCGATCGTGCCGATCAGGATGGTGACGCTGAGCAGCACGAGCATCACCGACGCCGCCCCCATGCTCGCCTGCAAGGGCTGCGACGCCCCGGCAAAGCCGTAGACCAGCCCGCCGATCACCCCGGCGATGCTACCCCCGACGATGCCGAACCCGGCGGTGAGCGCCGCGTCGTCGCGGCGGGTGGAGGGGGCGGAAATAGTGGGCGATGCGGGAGGCAAGGGCACTGCATCTCCCTCGACCGCGGCGATGAAGCGATAGCCGTGCTTGGGCACCGTCTCGATGAAGCGCGGGCTGGCAGCATCGTCGCCGAGCTGGCGGCGCAGCGTGCGGATGCACTGCGTCAGCGCCTCGTCGGTGACGGGCACGCCGCGCCACACCTCGCTCATGAAGCTGTCCTTGGACACGAGCTGGCCCGGCTCGCGGACGAGCAGGGTCAGGGCGTCGAGATAGCGCGCGTTGAGCTCGATCGCTTCGCCGTGACGCGTCAGGCGGCGGTTGCCGGGATCGAGGTGGAAGCCTTCGAAGCGATAGCTTGCCGAGGACATTCTTCTGGAAACCCTTGCCTCGTCCTGCCGCTGGTCCGGCAGGTGAGGGATGCATCAGCCACAGCCGGGTGACAAGCAGATGAGAGGCATGCAATTCCTCCCCTCCGAGGGAGGAATTGTTATCCCATTGCTCCTCGAGCAAGCAAAAGGGCGCCCGGACTGTCGTCCGGACGCCCCCAGGGGCGGCGCGCAAGGGGGTAGGTCGCGCCGCCTTTGGTGTGTCGCTCAGGCGACCGAGCGGTGCTCGATTGCGCCGTCGCCGCCGGTCTCGTCGCCGGCGCCGATGGCGATCTTCTTGGGCTTCATCGCCTCGGGCACCTCACGCACCAGCGCGATCACGAGCAGACCGTCGTTGAGGTTGGCGCTCTCGACACGGACGAAATCGGCCAGCTCGAAACGGCGCTCGAACCCGCGATTGGCGATGCCGAGATGCAGCATCTGCGCGGCGTTGTTGTCCTGCGACTCGGCCTTCTTCCCGGTGACCAGCAGCAGGTTCTGCTGCGCGGTGATGTCGATCTCGTCGGGCTTGAAGCCGGCCACGGCGATCGTGATCCGGTAGCGGTCGTCGGAGATCCGCTCGAGGTTGAAGGGGGGATAATTCTCGCTGCTGGACTGGCGCGCGGTCGCTTCGAGCATGTCGAAGAGCCGGTCGAAGCCGATCGTCGAGCGGCGGAACGGGGTGAGATCAATCTGACGCATGGTCTGAATCCTCCAATGAGCAATTTCAACGTCTTGTGGCATCCAGCTTGGCTGCGATGCCGGTTCGCGCGACCCCGAAGGCGCCGTGCTGCGCTGATCTGGGGTGCCGTCCGGCGGTTTCAAGGGCGCGACGAACTGTGCCTGGATCGCGATGTAAAGCCCATCAATCAGATAGGAATAGAATCGCTTTGTAGCTAAAACCTATCAACTTAGTGGAGTTTGCCTGGGACACCACAAGGGGAGCCATCAAAGTGAGCCTGAACACACTTTCAATGCTGCTGCTCGCCGGCGCATCGCCCGCCGCGCTCGCGCAGGAGACGCCGCCGGACGTAACCGTGCAGGAAGCCCAGCGCCCGACGGTGCCGGGCGAGACTCAGCGCGATCCCGAGGACGTGCAGCGAAGCTCGGCGTCGGCCGACATCGTCGTCACCGCGCGCCGCCGCGAGGAGCAGGTGCAGGACGTGCCGATCCCGATCAGCGTGGTCGGCGTGAAGGAGCTCGACAACACCGGCAGCTTCAACGTCGCGCGCCTCGCGCAGCTTCAGCCGACGCTGCAATTCTACTCGACCAACCCGCGCAACTCGTCGGTCAACATCCGCGGCCTCGGCGCGCCGCTCGGCCTCACCAACGACGGCATCGACCAAGGGGTCGGCGTCTATATCGACCAGGTGTATCTGAGCCGCGTGGCGGTCGCGACGCTCGACTTCCTCGACGTCGCGCAGATCGAGACGCTGCGCGGGCCGCAGGGTACGCTCTACGGCAAGAACACCGTCGCCGGCGCGATCAACATCACCAGCAAGGCGCCGAGCTTCAACTTCGAGGGGCGCGCCGAGCTGTCGGTCGGCAATCTCGAGTTCAAGCAGGCCAAGGCCTCGATCTCCGGCCCGCTGGGCAAGGACGTCGCGGTGCGCCTCGGCGTCGCGGCGACCAGCCGGCGCGGCACCGTGTTCAACGTCGCCACCGGCAACTATGTCAACGAGCAGGACAATATCGGCCTGCGCGGCGCGCTGCTGTGGCGTGCGACCGACAATCTCAACCTGACGCTGAGCGCCGACTATAGTCGCCAGAATCCCGAATGCTGCGCCCAGATCTATGTGAAATACGGGCCGACCCAGCGCGCCGCGAACCGGCAATATCCGGCGCTGACTGCGGCGTTCGGCTATGCCCCGCCGAGCACCAATCCGTTCGACCGGCTGACCGACCTCGACGCCGATCTCAACGCCCGGAACACGCTGGGCGGCGTCTCGCTGCGCGCCGAGTGGGATGTCGGGCCGGGCACGCTGACCTCGGTGACGGCGTGGCGCTTCTGGGACTGGCTGCCGGCGAACGACCGCGACTTCACGGGTCTCCCGATCACCACGCTGTCGCAGAACCCGACGCGGCAGGACCAGTTCACCCAGGAATTCCGTTTTGCCGGCGAGGGCAAAGGGTTCGACTATGTGATCGGCGCCTTCGCCTTCTACCAGGACATCCACACCACCGGCACGCAGCGGCAGGGCCCGGCGGCAAGCCGCTGGCTGATCAACCCGAGCAATGCATTGTCGAACGACCCGACCGTGCTCGACGGGCTGACCGCCGAGAACGACATCCGCCTCAAGAACTTCAGCGGCGCGCTGTTCGGCAAGCTCAACTGGAACGTGACCGACGAGATCACGCTCTCGCCGGGCATCCGCGTCAATTATGACGACAAGGTCGGCAGCTATATCTCGATCGTGCGCGACGGGCAGGGCAACCTGGTCCCGGCGACCGGCGGCACCCCGCGCCAGGTGGAGCAGCGCACCGCGCTCCAGCCGCAGGCGTTCGAGGACGAGGCCTATCGCGCGTGGAACGTCTCCTACGACCTTACCGCGTCGTACAAGCCGTCGCGTGACGTGCTGCTCTATGCGACCTATGCCCACACCTTCAAATCGGGCGGCCTCAACTTGAACGGCGTGCCGGTGGTGGCGGGCGTCGCGCAGACTCAGCTCGCCCAGGTCGATCCCGAGAAGGTCGATCACTTCGAGATCGGCGCCAAGACCCAGTTCTGGGACCGCAAGGCGACCTTCAACATCACCGGCTTCTGGACGATCATCAAGGATTACCAGGCGCTGGTGAACGACGGGCAGAACACCACGCTGCGCGGCTATCTCGCCAATGCCGGCGAGGTGCGCGTGCGCGGGATCGAGGCGGACTTCTCGATCCGCCCGAGCGAGCGGCTCAACCTCTATGTCAACGGCGCCTATACCGACCATGAATATGTCGAGTTCACCAACGCGCCGTGCCCGCCCGAACTGTCGGGCGGCCCGGCTCCAACCGCGGCGAATCCGGTCGGCGCGCCGGGCGTGCCGGGGGCGCCGAGCCCGGTTGTGTGCGACATCTCCGGCCAGTGGCTGCCCGGCATCTCCAACTGGGCCTTCTCCTACGGCGCGGAATACAACGTGCCCGCGAAGATCTTCGGCAAGGATGGCGAGGTCTATCTGGGCGTGGACGCGAACTCGCGGTCCAAATTCTCGTCCAACGCCTCGCGCTCGATCTACACCGATATCGACGGCTACACGCTGGCCAACTTCCGCCTCGGCTTCCGCACCGACGAGGGGTTGAACATCTTCGGCTGGGTGCGCAACGCGTTCGACGAGCAATATTTCGACGTGCTGGCGACCACCCCGGGCAACACCGGCCTGATCTCCGGCAATGTCGGCGACCCGCGCACTTATGGCGTGACCGTGGGGCTGAGCTTCTAGCCCCGACAAGAGACGTATCTGCCGCCGCGATTGAACAGCAACAGGCCAGCGCGGACGACAGATGCCAGGGGAGGGGCCGCAACCAGGCTCCTGCGGCTCCTCCCCGACCTGTTGGCTCTGGATTTGGGCCATACGGGCCTGCAAAGCGCGATTTGCTGTGCTCCGGTGCTCACGTACTGAAGTACGCTGCGCTCCGGTGCTCGCAAATCACACTTTTCGGTTCCGTCTGGCCCAAATCCAGAGCCAACAGGTTTCACGATCTCGTCTAGCGATGGGCTACAAACGCGGAAACGCCCGGGCCGTTTCCAGCCCGGGCGCCTGCGTGACGATGCCTCGTCAGCCCCCTTGTGGCCACCTCTGCCCACGCGCCTTTCGAGAAAGACGGGGCGAAGGAGCCTCCCCGAACCACGGCCATTGCCTGCGCTTCGTAGGGACGTGCTAGGATGGCCTCGGCCGCTTGTCACGGGGCTATGACGTCACCCGCAACGCTTTGCGTTCATCCTGTGTTTATTTGGCAACAGGGCGGATTGCGCCCACCCTCGCGCGGCCCTAACAACCCCTCCATATGTTGCTTTCCCGATATGAGCGGATGATCGCCCGCCGCTACCTTCTGCCCGGGCGGGGGGAGGCGTTCATCTTCCTGGTCGCGTCGATCAGCCTGATCGCGGTGATGCTCGGCGTCGCCGCGCTGGTGATCGTGATGAGCGTGATGAACGGCTTCCGCGCCGAGCTGTTCGACAAGATCACCGGGCTCAACGGCCACGCCGTGGTGCAGGGCTATGGCGGGCAGCTACGCGACTGGCGCGAGATCGTCGAACAGGCGCGCAAGACCCCCGGCGTCACCAGCGCCACTCCGCTGATCGAGCAGCCGCTGATGGCGAGCTTCCAGGGCCGGGTCGAGGGCGTGCTGGTGCGCGGCATGAACGTCGCCGACATCCGCGCCAATCCGACGCTCAACAAGAATGTCCTGATCGGCGACCTGAAGCGGCTCACGCCGGGCTGCGAGTGCATCGCGATCGGATCGCGGCTGGCGCAGTCGCTCGGCGCCTCGCCCGGCAGCAGCGTCTCGCTGCTCAGCCCGCAGGGGCTGACCAGCCCGTTCGGCACGGTGCCGCGCATCGTCTCCTACCGCGTCGCCGCGATCTTCGAGGTCGGCGTCTATGATTACGACAAGGCCTTCGTCGTGATGCCGATGCAGGACGCGCAGACGCTGCTGCTGATGGGCGACACGGTGGGGATGGTCGAGATCGACACGAACAATCCTGACAAGGTCGGCGACATCCTTCGCCCGCTCGCGCAGCAGGTGGCGGGCTCAGGCCAGCTCACCGACTGGCGCACGCTCAACGCGACCCTGTTCGAGGCGCTGGCGGTAGACCGGCTCGTCACCTTCACCGTACTCTCGATCCTGATCCTGGTCGCGGTGTTCAACATCCTGTCCTCGCTGATCATGCTGGTGCGTGCCAAGACGCGCGACATCGCGATCCTGCGCACGATGGGCGCGACGCGCAGCGGGCTCATCAAGATCTTCGTGACCGTCGGCACCGTGATCGGCTCGCTCGGCATCCTCGCCGGGCTGATCCTGGGGTTCATCCTGCTCTATTTCCGCCAGGGCGTGCTGGGTTTCCTCGGCTTCGTCACCGGGCAGCAAATCTGGGACCCGTCGATGCGCTACCTCACCGAGCTGCCCGCCAAGACCGATCCGGTCGAGGTGGCGGGGATCGCGCTGATGGCGCTGGTGTTCAGCTTCCTCGCCACGCTCTACCCTGCCTTCAAGGCGGCGAGCACCGATCCGGTTCAGGTGCTGCGCTATGAGTGAGCCAGTCCTAGAGACGATCGGCCTCAAGCGCGCCTTCAAGCAGGGCGAGGCGGTGATCCATGTGCTGCGCGGCGTCGACCTGACGGTGGGGCAGGGCGAGATCGTCGCGCTGCTCGGCCCCTCGGGCTCGGGCAAGTCGACCTTGCTCCAGGCCGTCGGCCTGCTCGAGGGCGGGTTCGAGGGATCGATCCGCATCGCCGGGATCGAGGTGGCCAAGCTCGAAAGTCACCAGCGCACCGTCACGCGGCGCGACAAATTGGGCTTCGTCTATCAGTTCCACCATTTGCTGCCCGACTTCAACGCGCTCGAGAATGTCGAGTTGCCGCAGCTGATCCAGGACGCGACCTTCACCGATGCGCGCGAACGGAGCGAAGCGCTGCTCACCGCGCTCGGCCTCGGCGCGCGGCTGACGCACCGGCCGAGCCAGCTCTCGGGCGGCGAGCAGCAGCGCGTCGCGGTGGCGCGGGCGCTCGCCAACCGGCCGAAGCTGGTGCTCGCCGACGAGCCGACCGGCAATCTCGACGAGAAGACCGCCGACGTGGTGCTCGCCGAATTCCTCCGGCTGGTGCGCGGCGAGGGCGCGGCGGCGCTGATCGCCACGCATAACGAGCGGCTGGCGGCGAAGATGGACCGCGTGGTGCGGCTGCACGAGGGCGTGCTGGAATGAAATGGTGGGCCGTTCCCGCCGGGCTCGCGGGCGCCGCGGTGCTGGGCGTGGCGTCCTATGGCGCGGTCACGATCGCCCGAGGTGATGCGGGCTGGCCGCCATGGAAGTTCTTGCGCGCGGCATCAGAGAATATGGCGCCGACCATCCGGGAGGGTCAGCGGCTGACCGCGTGGCCCAGGCCGGCTTCGAAACTGCAACGCGGTGACGTGATCGCCTTTGCGGTCGGCGACACGATGTGGATCAAGCGCGTGGTCGGCTTGCCCGGCGACCGGGTCGAGATGCGTGGCGGGCTTGTCCTCCTCAACGGGAAGCCGGTGCCCCAGACCGATGCCGGAAGGATTGAGATCGAGGGAGAGGCGGCCGCGATCCGTTCCGAGCAATTGCCCGGCGAAATCGCGGCGCACCAGGTGCTGGATCAGGGCGCGACGCCGGGCGACGAGATGGCGGCGGTGATGGTGCCGCCGGGCAGGCTCTTCCTGCTCGGCGACAACCGCGACAATTCGATGGACAGCCGATTCCCGGCGACGGCGGGGAGTATGGGCGGGGGCATGGTCGCGTTCGACGATGTATACGGCACCATACAGCCGGAGGATGTGGAGGGCTGAAGCCAGAGGAGGCGAGGATGCGTGGCATGATGGTCCTGGGGACGATGCTTCTCTCGATCCCCGCATCGGCGCAAACCGCGTCGCCGGCCGCCTCGCCACCCGCTTGCACCGCGCCCGAGTTCGCGCAATTCGATTTCTGGGTGGGCGAGTGGGACGTCTATCCCACCGGCGGCGACAAGCTGGTCGCGCACAGCCGGATCGAGAAGCTCTACAATGGCTGCGCGATCCGCGAGAACTGGATGCCGCTCAATGGCAATGACGGCGGCAGCCTCAATACCTATGTTGCGGGCGCGAAGGAATGGCGCCAGCTCTGGACCGATTCATCGGCGAGTTGGGCGGAGTTCCGCGGCGCGTTCGACGGCAAGGCGATGGTGCTGACCGGCACCGGCTTCGCCGCCAACGGCGCGCTGACGCGGATGACCTATCGCCGCAACCCGGACGGGTCGGTGCGGCAGCTGGGCGAGAATTCGAGCGACAAGGGCGCAACCTGGACGCCGAGCTTCGACTTCACCTATCGCCCCGCGAAGAAGGGGCGCGCCGGGTCCGAATGACGCGGCGTCGGCGCGGGAATGGCTCGCGGCGCGGCGCTGGGGTGCTATAGTGGTTCACGGCCAATCCTCGTCCATTCCCGACCCTGAGGAGAAAAGCGCATGAATCTCACCGACATCCTCGCCCAGGCGGGCGGCATCGAATCGATGGCGAAGGATCTGGGCGTGTCGCCCGAAGTGGCGAAGACCGGCGCCGACGCGCTGCTGCCCGCGATCCTCGGCGGCTTCAAGAAGCAGGCGCAGGCCAGCGGCGGCCTCGAGGGGTTGGGCGGGCTGCTCGGTCAGCTCGGCGGCGGCGGCCTGCTCGACGCGGTGCTGGGCGCGCAGCCGACGCCGGTCGATCAGGGCAACGACGTGCTCGGGCAGATCTTCGGATCGAAGGACGTCAGCCGCACCGTCGCCGGCCAGGCCTCGGCGCAGACCGGGCTCGATTCCGGACTGCTCAAGAAGATGCTGCCGATCCTCGCGATGCTGGTGGCGGGCTATCTCGCCAAGCAGGGCGGGCAAGGCGGCCAGGCAGGCGCGGGCGGTGGGCTCGGCGGCCTTGGCGGGCTGCTCGGCAGCATCCTCGGCGGGGGTGGCGGCGCCGCGGCACCGGCGGGCGGCGGGCTCGGCGGCCTCGGCAAGCTCATCGACCTCGACGGCGACGGCAACCCGCTCGACGACATCATCGGCATGGCCGGCAAGTTCGCGCGCTGATGACGGCGATCACCGACATTCCGGTCACGACGCCCGAAGGGACGCAGATCGACCTGTCGGCCTATGCTGGCAAGGTGCTGCTGATCGTCAACGTCGCGTCGAAATGCGGCTTCACCCCGCAATATGAAGGGCTGGAGGCGCTGCACCGCCGCTATGCCGGTCGCGGGTTCGAGGTGCTGGGCTTTCCCTGCAACCAGTTCGGCGCGCAGGAGCCGGGCGACGCGGCGGAGATCGCGAATTTCTGTTCGCTGACCTATGACGTCACCTTCCCGGTGTTCGGCAAGATCGACGTCAACGGGCCGGATGCGGCGCCGCTCTATCGCTGGCTCAAGCGCGAGGCGCCCGGCCTGTTCGGGACCGAGGGAATCAAGTGGAACTTCACCAAGTTCCTGATCGACCGCGACGGCAAGGTGGTCGACCGCTACGCCCCGCAGACCAAGCCCGAGGAAATCACGGGGGATATCGAGAAGCTGCTTTGAGGATCGGAAAACGGGAGCCGGCCGCGACCGGCTCCCGCATCCGTCACAGAAAGAAGTCGGTCCCCGTCAGCGTCACCGCCGTGTTGTAGCCGATCGCGAAATCGGCGAGGCCGTCGCCGTTGAGGTCGCCATAGATCACCCCGCCGGTGTCGTAGCGCAGCTGGCCCGCCACCCCGCTGAACGCCGCGGTGCCGATGAAGCTGAAGGCGTCGTCCGCCCCGCCCGCAATCGCATCGATTCGGGACAAGTCGATGCGGTCGCCTTGCGCACTGTTGAAGCCGAAGATGCGATCGGTGGTGCCCCAGCTGGTGCTGGCCATATCGCCATCGTCGAACACATACCGGTCGGCGCCGCTGCCGCCGATCAACTCGTCCCGACCGGTACCGCCGATCAGTACGTCGTCGCCGTCCTGACCGCTCAACCAGTCGTCGCCGCCCGCGCCGTTCAGGACGTTGGCCGAGCTGTTGGCGTTGATGATATTGGCGAGGCCGTTGCCGGTGCCGTCGATCGCGCCGGCACTATAGTCGAGATTCAGGATCTCGACATCGTTCGCCAGGGTGAGCGAGATTGTCGTGACGACCGTGTCCCGGCCGCCATTCTCGACGACGGTGTCGCCGAGATTATCGACACGATATTCGTCGTCGCCGCCGCCGCCGTAGAGCGCATCCGCGCCGGTGCCGCCATCGAGGACGTCGTTGCCGTTGCCGGTGATCAGCGTGTCGTTGCCGTCGCGGCCATAGAGAAATGTCGCGGTCGGATCGGCCCACGCGTAGATGGTGTCGTCGCCGCTCGACCCCATTATGTAGCCGATGTCTTCAAGGCTGATGAAGGTGCTGCCGAGGATCGTGTCACTACCGCTCGTCACCAGGGTGGTGAAATCGATCGTGACCCCGGTGCTGCTCGTATTCAGATCGAGGCTGAGCCGGTCGGTCCCGCTTCCGCCGTCGACATAGTCGCCGATTCCGCAGGACAGGAAGTCATTTCCGCCCAAGCCATAAAGTTCGTCGTAGCTGGTGTCGTAGCCCACTCCATAGGGACCGACCCCGCTATAACCGGCGAGATAGTCGGTGCCGGCGCCGCCGGTGAGCAGATCGCTGCCGCCGAGGCCGCGGATCTCGGCGATCTGTCCCGCCGGCGTGCCCGTCGTCAGGATGTCGCTATAGGCGCTGCCGACGCAATATTGCAGCTTCTCCATGCCCTGGATCGTCGCGCCGGCGAGCGTGTAGGTGGCCCCGGTCCACAGCGCGGTGAAATCGAACACGATCCCGCTGGGGGCATAGTCGAGGCGGATGATCAGGGTATCGGTCCCCGAGCCGCCATAGATATTGTCCAGATATCCGCCGTAGATGAAATCGTTGCCGCCGCCGCCGCTGAGCGTGTCCGAATAAAGGTCGGGGCCCATGCTGTCGAAGTCGAGGACATTGTCGTTGCCGTCGCCGCCATCGATATAGTCGGCGCCGTCCCCGCCGAGCAGGTTGTCGGCGCCGCCGAAGCCGTAGATCGAATCGGATCCGGCGGTGCCGCCGTACCAATCGTTGCCGCTCGTTCCGTTGTAGACTGCCATGACCACCCTCCTTGCTGCGGCGGCATCAGAGCGATCTGTTTCCAACAAGTCGACAGCGGAAAAGACCGAATCCGACGTTAATGGTCGCGCCGCCCGAGCCATGCCACGGCATGATGAAAGCTGTGGGTAAGCCGGGCCCCCGGCTGGCCATTTCTGCCTCCGGTCCTTAGGTTGGCGTCATGCCCCATTCCGGCTTCGTCCCCCTGCGCATCTTCTCCGCCTACACGATGCTGGAGGGCGCGATCGAGCCCAAGGCGATCGCGGCGCGGGCGCGCGAGCTTGGCTTTCCGGCGGCGGCGCTGTGCGACCGCAACGGGCTTTACGCGGCAATGCCGTTCGGCGATGCGGCGAAGAAGGCGGGCGTGCAGCCGATCGTCGGCACGCTGCTCAGCGTGGCGCGGCCCGACATGCCCGACGGCGTCGAGCCGCCGCTCGATTGGCTGGCGCTGTTCGCGCAGGACCAGCGCGGCTACGAGAATCTGTGCGAGCTGGTGTCGCGCGCGCATCTCGAACGCCCGATCGAGAAGGACGCGCACGTCCTCTTTTCCGATCTAGAGGGCCGCTCCGACGGGGTGATCGCGCTCACCGCGGGCAAGGAAGGCGCGCTCGCCCGCCTGTTCGCGGAGGAGCAGGACAGCGCTGCGCTCGCCTATGCCGACCGGCTGCAGGCTTTGTTCGGCGACCGGCTCTATATCGAGATCGTCCGGCGGCTCGACGAGGTCGAGGGCAAGGCGGAGCCGAAACTGCTCGACCTCGCCTATGATCGCGGCATCCCGATCGTCGCGACCAACCCCGCCTGCTACGCCGAGCCCAATTTCCACGAGGCGCATGACGCGATGCTGTGCATCGCCGGCTCGGCCTATGTCGCGAGCGACGAGCGCGCGCGTTCCTCGCCCGACGCGTGGATGAAGCCCGCCGCGGAGATGAAGCGGCTGTTCGACGACTTGCCCGAGGCGATCGCGAACACGCTCGTCGTCGCGCAGCGCTGCGCCTATGCCGCGCCCAAGCGCAAGCCGATCCTGCCGAGCCTCGCCGGCGATCTCGAGGGCGAGGCGGCACAGCTGCGCGAGGACGCGCGGGCGGGGCTCGAAGCGCGGCTGGAAAAGGCCGGGATCACCGATCCCGAGCGGCGCCGCGAGTATTTCGAGCGGCTCGCGTTCGAGACCGACATCATCATCCAGATGGGCTTCCCCGGCTATTTCCTGATCGTCGCGGACTTCATCAAATGGGCCAAGAACAACGGCATTCCCGTCGGCCCGGGCCGCGGCTCGGGCGCGGGCTCGGTGGTCGCCTGGTCGCTCACCATCACCGATCTGGATCCGCTCGAGCTCGGCCTGTTGTTCGAACGCTTCCTCAACCCGGAACGCGTGTCGATGCCCGACTTCGACATCGACTTCTGCGAAACCCGGCGCGGCGAGGTGATCCGCTACGTCCAGGCGAAATACGGCCGCAACCAGGTCGCGCAGATCATCACCTTCGGAACGATGAAGGCGCGCGCGGTGCTCAAGGACACCGGGCGCGTGCTGCAGATGAGCTACGGCCAGGTCGACCGCCTCGCCAAGCTCGTCCCCAACCACCCGACCGATCCGTGGACGCTGCCGCGCTCGCTCAACGGCGTCAGCGAGTTCAAGGCCGAGTATGACGGTGACGAGGGCGTCCGCCACCTGATCGACCTCGCGATGCGGCTCGAGGGTCTGCCGCGCCACTCGTCCACTCACGCCGCGGGCGTGGTGATCGGCGACCGCCCGCTCGCCGAGCTGGTCCCGCTCTACCGCGATCCGCGCTCGGACATGCCGGTCACGCAGTTCGACATGAAATATGTCGAGGGTGCGGGCCTGGTGAAGTTCGACTTCCTCGGCCTCAAGACGCTGTCGGTGCTGCAGAAGGCGGTCGAGCTGCTCGCCGCGCGCAACATCGAGATCGATCTCGCCACGCTCGGCTGGGACGATCCCGCGGTCTACGAATTGCTCCAGCGCGGCGACACGGTCGGCGTGTTCCAGCTCGAATCGGAGGGCATGCGCCGCACGCTGACCGCAGTGCGGCCCACCAATTTCGGCGACATCATCGCGCTCGTCTCGCTCTACCGCCCCGGCCCGATGGACAACATCCCGATGTTCGGCCGGCGCAAGCAGGGGCAGGAGCCGATCGAATACCCGCACCCGCTGCTCGAGGGGATCCTGCAGGAGACTTACGGGATCTTCGTCTACCAGGAACAGGTGATGCAGGCCGCGCAGATCCTGGCCGGCTATTCGCTCGGCGGCGCCGACCTGCTGCGCCGCGCGATGGGCAAGAAGATCAAGGCCGAAATGGACGCGCAGCGCGCACTGTTCGTCGAGGGCTGCGCCAAGGTGAACGCGATCCCCGAGGCCAAGGCGAACGAGCTGTTCGACTTGATCGACAAGTTCGCGGGCTATGGCTTCAACAAGTCGCACGCCGCGGCCTATGCGCTGCTCGCCTACCACACCGCCTGGCTCAAGGCGCATTACCCGCACGAATTCTACGCCGCCTCGATGTGCTTCGAACTCGGCCAGACCGAGAAGCTCGCGGTGTTCGTCGAGGACATGAAGCGGCTCGGCGTTCCGTGCTTGCCCCCTGACATCAACGCCAGCGAGGCTGAGTTCTCGGTCGAGGCGGTCGAGGACGGGTTCGCAGTGCGCTACGCGCTCGCCGGGCTCAAGGGCGTGGGCGAGAAGGCGATGGAGCTGCTCGTCGAGGAGCGCCACGCCAAGGGCCGCTTCCAGAGCCTCGACGATTTCGCGCGGCGCGTCGATCCGCGGCTGCTCAACAAGCGCCAGGTCGAGGCACTGGCCGGGGCGGGGGGCTTCGACAGCATCGCGCCCGACCGGCCCGGCGTGCATGCCGCGGCCGAGACGATCCTCGCGGTGGCGCAGCGCACGCACGAGAACCGCACCAGCGGGCAGGGCGGCCTGTTCGGCGAGGCCGAGCCGGTCGGCGCCGCGATCCAGCTCCCCAAGAGCGCGCACTGGACGCTCGGCCAGCGGATCGAGGCGGAGAAGGATTCGTTCGGTTTCTTCTTCTCCGCCCACCCGCTCGACCGCTACCAGCATCTCGCCCGGCTGCATTCGGCGCGCACCATCGTCAGCCTCAACGACATCGAAATCGCCGAGGGCGGCCGCGCCGGCGCGACGATCGCCGCGCTGATCGAGGATGCGCGCTGGCGCACCTCGGCGCGGGGCAAGCGCTACCTGATGGCGACCTTGTCCGACGCGAGCGGTACCGTGCCCTGTACCTGCTTCGACGACCTCACCGCCAAGGACATGGAGGACGCCTCGCGTACCGGCGGCTGCGGCATCCTGACGCTCGAACTCGACCGCCGCGCGGGTGAGGACAGCGCGCGCGTCACCGTCCGCAAGGTCCAGCTGTTCGAGGGAATGGCCAAGGACGTTCGCCTGACCCTGCGCGTGGCGGTGAACGATTCCAGCGTGCTGCCGATGATCGCCCGCCTGCTCGAGGATGCGCGTGGCGGACGCTGCGAGGTGATCCTCGACGCCCCGCTGCCCGGCGGCGGCGAGGCGGAATTGGTGCTCGGGCGCAATTTCCGCCTCGACGGCGAGCTCGCGGCGCGGATCGAGGCGCTCCCCGGCGTGGTCACCGCCGAGCTCAAGCCCACCGAACAGCCTAGGCTCGCGCTGGCGAGTTGATCCGTTTTTTTATCTTCCCCCGCCAGGGGGAGGTGGCAGGCGCAGCCTGACGGAGGGGGAGGACGGCGGGCCGCATCGTTTCCTCCCCCTCCGTCGCCTTCGGCGCCACCTCCCCCTTGCGGGGGAGGATCAATTCGTCCCCCTTGCATCCCACCCTTCAAATCCGCAGGATGCCCTTACGGACACGGAAACCCGTGCGGATAAGGAGAGGATCATGCTGGGCGCGATGCAGGATTTCGAGCTTCGGGTACCGCGGCTGATCGAGCATGCCGAGCGCGAGCACGGCAGCCGCGAGATCATCAGCCGCTGGGCCGACGGCAGCGAGACGCGCACCGACTGGGCCGGGATCGCGCGCGATTCACGCAAGCTGGCGCAAGCCCTTGAACGCATGGGGATCATGCCGGGGGATCGCGTCGCGACGATGGCGATGAACCACAGCCGCCACCTCGTCGCCTGGCACGGCACGATCGGCATGGGCGGGATCATCCACACCATCAACCCGCGGCTGTTCGCCGACCAGCTCGCCTTCATCGCCAACCACGCCGAAGACCGCGTGCTGATCTACGACCGCATGTTCCAGCCGATCGTCGACAAGATGAAGCCCGAATGGAAGACGATCGAGCATTACATCGTCTTCGATGGCGACGGCCTCGACAGCTTCGAGGCGGTGATTGGCGCCGAGGACGGCGACTATCGCTGGGTCGAGGGCGACGAGCGCGAGCCTTGCATGCTCTGCTACACCAGTGGCACGACGGGCAACCCCAAGGGCGTACTCTACTCGCACCGCTCCTCGGTGATCCACGCCATGGCCGAGCTGCAGCCGGCGGTGTTCGACCTGTCGACCCAGGCCGTGGTGCTGCCCGTGGTGCCGATGTTCCATGCGGTCGGCTGGGGCCTGCCCTTCGCCGCGCCGATGGTCGGCGTGAAGCTCGTCATGTCCGCGATCAACGAGGGCAAGGTGCTGTGCGAGCTGATGAACCGCGAGAAGGTCACGCACACCGCCGGCGTGCCGACCGTGTGGTTCGCGATGTTCCAGTACATGGACGAGACCGGCGAGACGCCGAAATATTTGAAGGTCGTCACGATCGGCGGCTCGGCCGCGCCGCGCGCGATGATCGAGCGGATCATGAAGATGGGCGCGCGGGTCAACCACGCCTGGGGCATGACCGAGACCTCCCCGATCGGCACGATGGGCGCGCCGAGCTATGACTGGGACGAGCTCGACTTCGACGCCAAGGTCGACAAGACCGTGTTCCAGGGCCGCGCGCCGTTCGGCGTCGAGCTGCGCACGGTCGACGACAATGGCGTCGTCCTGCCGCGCGACGGCGAGAGCTCGGGCCGGCTGCAGGTGCGCGGTCCCTGGATCATCAAGCAATATTTCCAGGATGAGGGCGGCCCGTGCCTCACCGGGGACGGCTGGTTCGACACCGGCGACGTCGCGATCCTCCATCCCGACGGCGTGATGCAGATCACCGATCGCGCCAAGGACGTGATCAAGTCGGGCGGCGAGTGGATCAGCTCGGTCGAGCTGGAGAATGCCGCTGTCGGCTGCGCGGGCGTGGCTGAGGCGGCGGCGATCGGTATTCATCACCCCAAATGGGACGAGCGTCCGCTGCTATTGGTGATCCGCAAGCCGGGCAGCATGGTGACCGCCGAGGAGGTCCAGCAGCACCTCGCCAAGCATGTCGCCAAATGGTGGCTCCCCGACGAGATCCACTTCGTCGAGGCACTGCCGCACACCGCCACCGGCAAGCTGCTCAAGACCGCGATTCGGGAGCAGTATCGCGGGTTTCAGTTCGCAGCGGCATGAAGCGCGGATTGCGCAGCAGCGCGGCCGAGACGAGCGAGACGAGCAGGCCGACCGGCAGGATCTCCGTGAGCGTGATCAGCATGCGCAGGATGGGATTGGCGTAGAGTTCGCGCATCTGGTCCATCTGCGCCCGGAATGCTGCGAGCTCGCTTGCGCTGGCACCCGCTGCGCGCTTCTGTTCGAGCATCTTCGCGCTCATGTCAGCGATGAAGTCGCCGCCGTTGATCGCGAGCACGGCCTCCCAGGTGAGCACGTAGAGCAGCGCCGCGACCACCGAGATGGCGACGCCGAGCCCGAAGGCCGGCCAGAAGCGGATCGCGCCGCCGAGATCGTGGTCGCGCCGCCGCTTGATCGCGACGAACACCGCGCTGAGCGCGATCAGCATGGTGAGATAGCCGATCGCCATGCCGGCCGCGCCGGTCGGCGGATTGTCGGCCATCAGCGTGCCCATCAGGAAAAGCGGAACGCTCACCACCACGCCGGCGATGAGGCCATAGATCAGGATCAGGCGCTGCATGTCATATCCCCTGTTGCATGCGTTCGATGCGGCGGGTGATCAGCCAGCGCGCGCGGCGGGGCAATCGCCTGAATGGGTGATTTGCCGCATCTCGCCCGAAGGAATGACGGGAAGCTAGCGCCTGCGATCCGGATAGCGCGCGACTTCGCGGCGATAGCGGTCGCACGAACCGCCCTCAGGCCAGCGCGCGCAATATTTCTTCCAGAAGGCGCGCTGCTCCGCCGTCATGCGCTGGCTTGGCCTCGCCTTCCCATCGATCTTGCGGGTCTCGCCCAGCACCGAGCCCTGGATCGCGGTATCGATGGTATATTGCGCACTTGCGGGCGTGACACCGCAGCCGAGCATCGCGGCGATCCACAGCATTGCCAGGGTTCGATCGTTCCAGCGCATTCCATCCTCCCGGATCGCGACACAACGCCTGCGGCCGGACACGGTTGCTCAGCCGAGCAGCCCCAGCTCGCGGGCGCGGGCAAGCGCTTCAGTGCGACGACTGGCCCCGAGCTTCTCGAACAGGCGCGCGACATGCGTCTTCACGGTATTGGGCGAGATGCCGAGATTGCGCGCGATCTGCTTGTTGGCATGGCCCGCCGCGAGCTCGCGCAGCACGGTCATCTCGCGCTCGCTGATGCCGAGCGATGCTTGCGCGGCGGGATTGCCATCAGGGCGGGGCGGGGCGCTACGGCCGAGTACGCGCGCGCCGATCAGGAGGCCGATCGCGAGAAAGGCGGCCGCAACGACCAGCAGGTAGAGCTCGATCGAATGGCTGCGCGCGAGCCAGCGATAGTCGAGCCATTGCAGCAATGCCGTGCCGAGCGCCAGCAAGGCGCCATAGAGCAGCGCCTGGCGCCACCAGGAGGGAAGCCGCATTGACCGCATCGCCGCGAACATCGCGCGGCGGTCGCCGTGACGCAACTAGAACAGCTCCCCCTGCGCCCCTGCCGGCGGCCGGAACAGGTCGCGGCGAAGCGGGATATATTCCTTGTCGAGGCCATAGCGCCGCGCCGCGCGCTTGAAGCGGGTGCGCAGCAGCTCAGCCCAGGGTCCCTGGCCGCGAAAGCGCGTGTGGAAATCGGGGTCGTTGTCGCGCCCGCCGCGGATCGACTGGATCGTCGCCATCACCTTGCCCGCGCGGTCGGGGAAATGCGTGTCGAGCCACGCGCGGAACAGCGGCGCCACCTCGTGCGGCAGCCGCACGGGGAGGTAGAAGCAGCCCAGCGCCCCGGCCTCCGCCGCGCGCTCCATGATATGCTCCATCTCGTGATCGGTGATCTGCGGGATCACCGGCGAGAGCGAGACATAGACCGGGATGCCCGCCGCACGCAGCTTCGCCACCGCCGCCAGCCGCCGCTCGGGATGCGGCGCGCGCGGCTCGACCGTGCGCGCGACCTTCGGATCGAGCGAGGTGACCGAGATCATCACCGCCGCCAGCCCATTCGCCGCCATCGGGGCGAGCAGGTCGATGTCGCGCGTCACCCGGTCGGACTTGGTGGTGATGGTGATCGGGTGGTTGCACTCGGCCAGCACCTCGATGCAGCCCCGCGTGATCCGCCATTCCGCCTCGATCGGCTGGTAGGGATCGGTGTTGGTGCCGAACGCGATCGGCTGGCAGACATAGCCGCGCTTCGCCAGCGTGTCGCGCAGCAGGGCGGGGGCGTCGGGCTTGGCGAACAGCTTGGTCTCGAAATCCAGCCCCGGCGACAGGTCGTGATAGGCATGCGTCGGCCGCGCGAAGCAATAGATGCAGCCATGCTCGCACCCGCGATAGGGGTTCACCGACCGGTCGAAGGCGATGTCGGGCGACTGGTTGCGCGTCAGGATCGTCTTCGGCTTCTCGACCGTCACCGTGGTGCGCAGCGGCGGCAGCTCGCCGTCGATATCCTCGCGCGCGTCGAGCCAGTCGCCATCGGCCTCCCGCTCGGGCAGGTTGAAGCGAATACTTTCGCGGTTATGCGTGGCCCCGCGCACGGGGCGGGTCTTTGCCATCCGCTGAAACTACGCTCGCGGACGGAACATTTCAAGAACATTGATGCTATCGGACGTGCGTCGCGGTCCACGCCGCGAACCAGTCGAGCCACTTCGCGCCGGGATTGGCCGCGGGCAGGTTGAGCGCCCCGAAACCATGGCCGCCGCGCTCGAGGAAATGCGCCTCGACCGGCACGCGATGGCGCCGCGCGGCCTCCATCAGCGCGATGCTTTGGCTGACTGGCACGGTGCGGTCGTCCATCGCGTGGCAGAGGAACAGGGGCGGCAGCGCGGCACTGACGCGGGCGAGGATATCGAAACGCGCGGCGCCGCCCGGTGGCGGGGCGGGGCCCAGCAGATTGGGCCCGGATACGCTGCTCGGTCCGGCGCTGGCGAACTGGGTGACGGGATAGATCAGCCCGGAAAAGGCGGGCCGCGCCGAGAGCCGGTCGGCGGCATCGATCGGGCGATAGACCGGATCTTCATGCCCGACGGTCAGCGTGCCGCCGAGGTGCCCGCCCGCCGAGAATCCGCAAATGCCGAGCTTGGCCGGATCGATGCGGAACTCGGTTGCCCGCGCGCGGATCAGCCGCATCGCCCGCTGCGCGTCCTGCAGCGGCACGTCGGTGCGATTGAGCCAGCCTTCGCCGGGCAGACGATAGGCGAGCACAAACACGGTGATGCCGCGCGGGTTGAGCGCCCGGGCGACGTTCACCCCCTCGTTGATCAGGCTGACGAACACATAGCCGCCGCCGGGCATCACCAGCACCGCGCGGCCGTCGGGCCGGACGGGGCGGAACACGCCGACATAGGGATAGCGGATGCCCTTCTCCCAGCGCTGCGCGGCGCCGAGCGGGAGCGGGACGGGCACGTTCGAGCGCGGGATCCCCGGCGGCGTGCCCGGCGCCAGGCCGGGCCACAGCATGAAATGCTCGCGCGGCGGCCAGGGCGGGGCGGGGGCGAAGATCCGGGGCGGTCTGATCTGCGCGTGCGCCTCACCCGCGAAACCAAGCGCAGCGGCGCCCCCGATGAATGCCCTGCGATCGATCGTCGTGCCCATGTCATAATGCTAGCCGACAGGATCGCCCTTTGCATCCGGGGCGTTGGTCAAATATGGGAGCGCCATTTCCCCGGGACATTTTGAGGAAGGACAAGGCGTGAAGGACGTTCTCGTAATCGGCGCAGGCGGCGTTTCATCGGTCGCGGTGCACAAGATGGCGAAGAACCCCGATCTGTTCGGGAAGATCACGCTGGCCAGCCGCCGCCGCTTCAAGTGCGATGCGATCGCCGAATCGGTGAAGGCGCGCTTCGGCGTGACGATCGACGTGGCCGAGGTCGATGCCGACGACGTCGCCGCCACCAGCAAGCTGATCGAGCAGGTCAAGCCCAACCTCCTGGTCAACCTGGCGCTGCCCTATCAGGACCTCAACCTGATGGACGCGTGCCTCGCCACCGGCACCGACTATCTCGACACCGCGAACTACGAGCCGCGCGACGAGGCGCGGTTCCATTATGGCTGGCAGTGGGACTATCAGGACCGCTTCAAGAACGCCGGCCTGATGGCGCTGCTCGGCTCGGGCTTCGATCCGGGCGTCACCAGCGTGTTCGCGATGTACATCAAGAAGCACCTGCTCGACACGATCCGCACGCTCGACATCCTCGACTGCAACGGCGGCGACCACGGCCAGCATTTCGCGACCAACTTCAATCCCGAGATCAACATCCGCGAGATCACCGCGCCCGCGCGGCACTGGGAGAATGGCGACTGGGTCGAAACCCCGGCGCTGTCGTCGCGCCAGGTGTTCGAGTTCGATCAGGTCGGCGCCAAGAACATGTACCTCATGTACCATGAGGAGCTGGAGAGCCTGGTCAAGTTCCTCCCGGGACTCGAGCGCGCGCGCTTCTGGATGACCTTCGGCGAGCAGTATCTCACACACCTGCGCGTGCTGCAGAATGTCGGCATGACCTCGATCGAGCCGATCATGTTCGAGGGCCGCGAGATCGTCCCGCTCCAGTTCCTCAAGGCCGTGCTGCCCGAGCCCTCGACGCTCGGCACCACGACCAAGGGCAAGACCAATATCGGCGACATCGCGACCGGCACCAAGGACGGCGAAGAGAAGACCTTCTACGTCTACAATGTCTGCGACCATGAGGACGCGTTCGAGGAGACCGGCAATCAGGCGGTGAGCTACACCACCGGCGTGCCGGCGATGATCGGCGCGGCGCTGATGCTCGATGGCACGTGGCGCGGGGAAGGTGTGTTCAACATGGAGCAGTTCGATCCCGATCCCTTCATGGACATGCTCAACCAGCACGGCCTGCCGTGGCAGGTCCACGAGCTGGCCGAACCGCTGAAGTTCTGATCGACACGCGGCGTCTCCCAATTCCTCCCCCGGAGGGGGAGGGGGACCGCCGCGAAGCGGTGGTGGAGGGGTAGGTCTCCACAAAAGCACCGGTTCGCTTGGGGAGACTACCCCTCCACCAGCCTTTGGCTGGTCCCCCTCCCCCTCCGGGGGAGGACTGGAGTAAGCCATGGAAACCCGCGCCGCACCGCCCGTGATGTCCACCAAGGCCGGCGACCCCGGCGCCTTCGCCCGGTTCGACCTGTCGCGCGTGCCGTCGCCCTGCTTCGTCGTCGACGCGGCGGCGGTCGAGCGTAACCTCCAGGTCATCGCCGAGGTCCGCGACCGCGCGGGGGTCAAGATCCTGCTCGCGCTCAAGGCCTTCTCGATGTGGTCGCTCGGCGACCTCATCGGCAAATATCTCGACGGCGTCGCCACCTCTGGGCTGTGGGAAGCCAAGCTCGCCGCGGATCACTATCACGGTGAGATCGCGACCTATTGCTCGGGCTACAAGGCCGCGGACATGGCCGAGGTGTGCAAGCTCTCCGACCACGTCATCTTCAACACCCCGAGCCAGCACGAAGCGATGAAGGCCGAGCTCGCCGCCGCCCGCGCTCGCGGCGAGACCTTCGACGTCGGCCTCCGCCTCAACCCGATGCATTCGGAGGGCGAGGTCCAGAAATACGACCCAGCCCAACCGCACAGCCGCCTCGGCTTCCCCGCCGACCAGCTCAAGCCTGAGCATCTCGAAGGCATCGACGGCCTCCACGTCCACTCGCTGTGCGAGCAGGATTTCCCCCCGCTGCGTCGCACCTGGGAGGCATTGAAGCCCCGCATCGCGCCCTATCTCGGCCAGCTCAAATGGCTCAACTTCGGCGGCGGTCACCACATCACCCGCGCCGACTATCAGCGCGACGATCTGGTCGCGTTCCTCAAGCAGGTCCGCGTGGAAACCGGCCTCGAAATCGTCCTCGAACCGGGCGAGGCGATCGCGCTCGACACCGGCATCCTCGTCGGTGAGTTCGTCGACCTGTTCGACAACGGCATGCCGATCGGCGTGGTCGACATCTCCGCCACCTGCCACATGCCCGACGTGATCGAGGCGCCGTACCGTCCTGCGATGCTCGGCGAAGGCGGCGATGTCCTGATCCGCCTCGGCGGCCCCTCCTGCCTCGCCGGCGACATCCTCGGCGACTATCGCTTCCCCGAGCGCCCGCAGCCCGGCCAGCGCTTCGCCTTCCTCGACCAGGCGCATTACTCGATGGTCAAGACCACCACCTTCAACGGCGTGCCCTTGCCGAGCATCGCGCTATGGGACAGCCGCGACGACAGCCTGCGCATCGTGAAGTCCTTCGGCTACGAAGACTTCGAGGGCCGGTTGTCCTAGTCCAACCCCCGTTCGTGCTGAGCTTGTCGAAGCACCGTTCTTTTCCTAGGCGAGCGAGAAGAACAGCCCTTCGACAAGCTCAGGGCGAACGGATCAATTTTTAGTCGAGCAATCTGACCAGTCCATGCTGAACCTCTCCGCCATCACCGTCCGTCTCGGCGGCCGCGTCATCATCGACCGCGCCAGCGCCGCGCTGCCCCCGCGCGGCCGCATCGGGCTGGTCGGGCGCAACGGCGCGGGCAAGTCGACCCTGGTCAAGGTGATCGCCGGCCAGATCGACCCGGACGAGGGCAGCGCCGAGATGCCGCGCGGCGCGCGCCTCGGCTATGTCGCGCAGGAAGCTCCCGCCGGAAAGACCACCCCGTTCGAGACCGTGCTCGCCGCCGACATCGAGCGCGCCGCGCTGATGGCCGAGGCCGAGGGGCTCGAAGACCCGCACCGCCTCGGCGAGATCCACGAGCGGCTGGGCGCGATCGACGCCTATTCCGCGCCCTCGCGCGCCTCGCGCATCCTGGTCGGCCTCGGCTTCGACGAGGACGCGCAGCACCGCCCGCTCGACAGCTTCTCGGGCGGCTGGCGCATGCGCGTCGCGCTCGCCGCGCTCCTGTTCAGCCAGCCCGACCTGCTCCTCCTCGACGAACCCTCGAACCACCTCGATCTCGAAGCCGTGCTGTGGCTCGAGGATTTCCTCCAGAGCTATCCCGCGACGATCGTCATCGTCAGCCACGAGCGCGATTTCCTCAACAATGTGGTGGACCATATCCTCCACCTCGAGCGCGGCAAGCTCACCCTCTACCCGGGCGGCTACGACTCGTTCGAGCGGCAGCGCGCCGAGCGTCAGG
The DNA here is from genome assembly GCF_026107375.2 of Sphingomonas sp. BT-65. NCBI lineage: Bacteria > Pseudomonadati > Pseudomonadota > Alphaproteobacteria > Sphingomonadales > Sphingomonadaceae > Sphingomonas > Sphingomonas sp. BT-65. The sequence continues at coordinate 691,107 of NZ_JAPCIA010000001.1, read as the reverse complement.
CGCAGCAGGCCGCGGCGCGCGAGAAGCAGCTCGCCGAGCGCGCCAAGCTGCAGGACTATGTCGCGCGCAACTCGGCCCGCGCGTCCACCGCCAAGCAGGCCCAGTCGCGCGCCAAGGCGCTCGCCCGCATGCAGCCGATCGCGGCGGTGGTCGACGATCCCACGCTCTCCTTCGGCTTCCCCGATCCCGAGCAGCTGCGCCCGCCGCTGATCACGCTCGATCACGCCAGCGTCGGCTATGACGGCGTGCCGATCCTCCAGCGGCTCAACCTGCGCATCGATCCGGACGACCGCATCGCGCTGCTCGGCCGCAACGGCAACGGCAAGACCACGCTCGCCCGCCTGCTCGCCGCGCAGCTCGCGCCGATCGAGGGGCAGAAGGCAGCCTCGGGCAAGATGCGCGTCGGCTATTTCACCCAGTATCAGGTGGAGGAACTGCACAGCGACGAAACGCCCTACGACCATATGGCGCGCCTAATGGAGGGCCAGAAGTCCGCCGCTGTCCGCGCCCAGCTCGGCCGCTTCGGTTTCCCCGGTGACAAGGCGGTGACTCAGGTCGGCAAGCTCTCGGGTGGCGAGCGCGCTCGCCTCGCGCTCGCGCTGATCACGCGCGACGCGCCGCACATGCTGATCCTCGACGAGCCGACCAACCACCTCGACGTCGACGCGCGCGAGGCGCTGATCCAGGCGCTCGCCGCCTATACCGGCGCGGTGGTGATCGTCAGCCACGACCGCCACATGATCGAGATGACCGCCGATCGCCTCGTGCTGGTCGATCAGGGGACGGCGCGGCCGTTCGACGGCAATCTCGACGACTATATCGCCTTCGTGCTGGCCAAGGAGCCCAAGCCGGAAGGCGGGAAGGGGGGCGTCAACCGCAAGGACGCCCGCCGCGAAGCCGCCGAGGCGCGCGAGAAGGGCAACGCCCTGCGCAAGTCGGCCAAGGCGGCGGAGGCCGAGCTCGCCAAGCTCAACGAGAAGCTCTCCGCGATCGACCGCGCGATGTTCGATCCCGCGAGCGCCGCCCCCGACCTCGCCAAGCTCACCATGACCGAGCTGATGAAGCAGCGTGACGCCGTGGCGAAGCAGATCGAGGCGGCCGAGCTGACCTGGATGGAAGCCAGCGAGGCGCTGGAGGCCCTGGCGGCCTGATAGGGATTGAATCCTCCCCCAACGGGGGAGGGGGACCAGCCGAAGGCTGGTGGAGGGGCCGCCCCGCAGAGGGCGGTATTCTTGACGATGTTTCGGCCGTCTCCGCGGCCGCCCCTCCGTCATCGCTGTGCGATGCCACCTCCCCCGGAGGGGGAGGATCCTCCCGTCACAATATCGACTCGATCAACCCGGCCTCTATCCGCCTGCGTCGACAACCTGCCCGCCTCGCCACCCAATCGCGGAACAATGGAATCCCCGATTCCCAAACATCGGCATCGACTTGTTCCGTTTTAAGGTTCGCTCGGCCTTGGCCCCAGCCCGCCGCCAGCCACTCTTCCCGGAGCTTCGCCGCCCGCAAGACACCGCCCGAAACCCGCAGAAATCCGCCAAAAACCCCACCTCGCTTTCCTACACACCCTCATCCTGCCTATACTCGAACAAACAAGGACACAGCCGGAGACAAAGTGGAAACAATCGATCTTTCCCGCACGCAAAGCGTTATGAAAGAAGCGATTGCAACCACGCCCTGTCATTCTACCTTGGAGTCAGCCCCCGATGCGTAGAGGGTGCGGGAAAATTGCAGGAAGAGACTGAATGGCCACCGCCGTCCACCAGGTGACGCCCGAAGAAGCTTCAGCCAATCCCCAGCCCGAGGCGGTCGTCGTCCGCTTCGCCGGCGACTCCGGCGACGGCATGCAGCTGACGGGCGGGCAGTTCACGCTGTCGACCGCGCTGGCGGGCAACGATCTCGCGACCTTCCCCGATTTCCCCGCCGAGATCCGCGCGCCGCAGGGCACGCTGTTCGGCGTCTCGGCGTTCCAGATCAACTTCGGCTCCGCCGCGATCGAGACCGCGGGCGACGCGCCGGACGTGCTGGTCGCGATGAACCCGGCGGCGCTCAAGACCAATGTCGGCGATTTGAAGCCCGGGGGCCTGATCATCGCCGACGAGGGCGAGTTCAACAAACGCAATCTCGACAAGGCGAAATACGCCGAGAACCCGCTCGAGGACGGCAGCCTCGCCAAATGGCAGCTGCTCAAGCTCAACATCTCGCAGCTTACGCTGGAAGCCGTGAAGCCGTTCGGCCTCGGCAACAAGGAAGCGCTGCGCTGCAAGAATATGTGGACGCTGGGCCTCGCGCTGTGGATGTTCGACCGCGACCGCGCGCCGCTGGTCGACTGGCTGCGCACCAAATTCGCCAAGGCGCCCGAGCTGGCCGAGGCGAACATCGCCGCACTCAACGCCGGCCATGCCTATGGCGAGACCGCCGAGCTCGGTGCGCAGGGCGTCGGGCAGCTCCATGTTCCCGCTGCGCCGGTCGAGCCCGGCCTCTATCGCACCGTCACCGGCGCGGATTCGATCAGCCTGGGGCTGGTCGCTGGCGCGCAGCTCGCGGGGCTGCCGCTCTTCTATGGCGGCTATCCGATCACGCCGGCCTCGGCGATCCTTCACCATCTCGCGCGGCTCAAGGAGTTCGGCGTCACCACATTCCAGGCGGAGGACGAGATCGCCGCGGTCGCCTCGGCGCTGGGCGCCTCCTATGCGGGAAGCCTTGGCGTCACTTGCTCCTCGGGGCCGGGCATCGCGCTCAAGACCGAGGCGATCGGGCTGGCGATCATGACCGAGCTGCCGCTGGTGATCGTCAACGCCCAGCGCGGCGGGCCCTCGACCGGCCTGCCGACCAAGACCGAGCAGTCGGATCTCTATCAGGCGGTCTATGGCCGCAACGGCGACTCCCCGGTGCCGGTGATCGCGACGCGCTCGGCCGCGGACTGCTTCGATTGCGCGATCGAGGCGGTGCGTATCGCCACGCAATACATGACCCCGGTGATGCTGCTCACCGACGGCTATCTCCAGAACGCGGCCGAGCCGTGGAAGGTGCCGGACATGAGCGACTACAAGCCGTTCCCGGTGGAGTTCCACACCGAGCTTCCGGCCGAGGGGGAGAAATTCCTGCCCTATGCCCGCGACGAGAAATTGAAGCGCCCCTGGGTCAAGCCGGGCACGCCGGGCCTGCTCCACCGCATCGGCGGGATCGAGAAGGCACTGGGGACGGGCAATATCGACTATTCCCCCGACACGCATCAGGCGATGACCGACATCCGCAAGGCCAAGGTCGAGGGGATCGACGTGCCCGATCAGGCAATCGAGCAGGGCGAGGCGGGCGGCAAGCTCGTCGTGGTCGGTTGGGGTTCGACCTATGGCCCGATCACCCAGGCGGTCCGCCGCGCGCGCCGCAAGGGGCTGGATGTCAGCCATGTCCATATCCGCCATATCTGGCCGATGCCGAAGAATCTTGGGCCGTTGCTAAAGAGTTACGAGCGTATCCTCGTACCGGAAATGAACACCGGCCAGCTCAAGACAGTGCTGCGCGACCAGTTCCTGGTCGATGCCAAGCCGCTCAACAAGGTCAGCGGTCAGCCCTTCCGCATCCATGAGATCGAGGCTGCCATCGAGGAGGCGCTCCGTGGCGATTGAACCCTTGCTGACCGGGTCCGTCTTCGTGGTGTCCGCGGTGGCCCCACCGGTTCTTGCTCGATTTTCGAGACTCAACGGCGGCGCCATATTCTTTGCGTCGATCGGCCTCGCGATGGCCGCTTCGGAGATTGTTTTCAGGATCGCCAATCCGGACTTCAACTACGGCCCTCTCCATGGCCTCGCCATAGTCATGCACATCTGCATCAGTGCGGTCGTTGTCGGCCTGGCGACGCTTCTGGCGCTCTGGCTTCGCGGCAATCGGACGGAACGGGACCTGCCATGAACGAGATCACCACCATCAAGCCTTCGACGCCCAAGGACTGGGAGACCGATCAGGAGGTCCGCTGGTGCCCGGGCTGCGGCGACTATGCGATCCTCAAGGCGGTTCAGCGGACGATGCCGGAGATCGGCGCGACGCCCGAGAACACCGTGTTCATCAGCGGCATCGGCTGCTCGTCGCGCTTCCCCTATTATATGGAGACCTATGGCTTCCACACCATCCACGGCCGCGCGCCGGCGGTGGCGACGGGGGTCAAGCTCGCCAATCCCGATCTCGACGTGTGGATCATCACCGGCGACGGCGATGGCCTGTCGATCGGCGGCAACCACACGATGCACCTGCTGCGGCGCAACCTGAATTGCCAGGTGCTGCTGTTCAACAACGAGATCTACGGCCTGACCAAGGGCCAATATTCGCCGACCAGTCGCGAGGGGACGCGCTCGCCCTCCACCCCCTTCGGCTCGGTCGATCACCCGGCCAAGCCCTGCGCCTATGCGCTGGGCAGCGGCGCGCGGTTCATCGCGCGCGGGATCGACGTGCACAAGAATCTGCCGAGCGTGCTCAAGGCGGCGCATGCCCATCAGGGCGCGGCGTTCATCGAGATCTTCCAGAACTGCATCGTCTACAATGACGACGTCTTCGCGCCCTTCACCGAGAAGGCCAATGCCGGGCACCAGCTCTGGCTCGAGCATGGCCAGCCGATGCTCTTTGCCGGCGGAACCAAGGGAATTGCGCTTGATACTGAACGGCTTACGTTGAAAATTGTAGATGTGGTCGAAGGTGACTGGCAGGCCGCCGGCGTGATCGTCCATAACGTCGCCAACCGCACGGTCGCCCACATGTTGGTCGAGATGCCGTTCGGCCCGTTCCCGATGGCATTGGGCGTACTCTACGACGATCCCGCACCGACCTTCGAGAGCGCGGTGGTGGCGCAGAACCGCGCCGCCAGCGAAGGCAAGGTCGCCGATCTCCAGAAGCTCGTCAGCAAGGGCCAGACCTGGATGGTCGAGAAGGAACCGCACGCGATGTGATCGTTACGCAAACGGCAACTTGCCGCTTGCCCGACTCAATCATGCGTGGTTTGTGCGCGACGATGCAGGCGCCGGCACGAAACAGGGGCCGCCGGGATGGCTGGGGCGACGGCGCCAGGGCGCTGGGCGGAGGCGTGCTCGCGACGCTCCTGACGCCGCTGCTGCGCAAATTGCTCGACCGGATCGACGCGGGGCTCGCCGAGGGAGCGATCGACGTGACGCTGCCCGGGGGAAGCCGGCGGTGGCTGGGCGGTCGCAGCGCCGGCCCGCAGGCGATTGTCGATATCCGCAGCTGGCGGGCGCTCTGGCGGCTCGCCACGGGCGGCTCGATCGGCTGGTACGAAGCGTGGCAGGCGCGCGAATGGACCAGCCCCGATCCGGTGCCGCTGTTCGACCTGTTCATGCGCAATCGCGCGACGCTGGGGAATGCCGGGCGGGCGCATGGGGTGACGCGGCTGGCGAAGCGCGTGTGGCACTGGATGCGCCGCAACGATCGTGACGGGGCGCGGCGCAACATCGCCTATCACTATGACCTGGGGAACGACTTCTACGCCCCCTGGCTCGACGCCAGCATGACCTATTCGAGCGCGCTGTTCGCCGATCCGGGCATGACGCTGGAGACGGCGCAGCAGGCCAAGCTTGCCGCGATCCTCGCGCGGACCGGCACCGCGCCGGGCGAGCGCATCCTCGAGATCGGCTGCGGCTGGGGCCCGTTCGCCGAGGTCGCGGCGCGGGGCGGGCGGCGCGTGCATGGCATCACGCTCTCGACCGAGCAGAAGGCGCATGTCGAGGCGCGGATGGCCGCGGCCGCGCTCGACGGGGTCGAGGTGTCGCTGACCGACTATCGCGACATTTCGGGGCAATATGACGCCGTTGCCAGCATCGAGATGGTCGAGGCGGTGGGCGAGGAATATTGGCCCGCCTATCTCGGCGCGATCTCCCGCGCGCTGAAGCCGGGCGGGCGCGCCGCGATCCAGTATATCGCGATCGACGACGCGATCTTCGAGGCGTACGCGCGCAACGTCGACTTCATCCAGACCTATGTCTTCCCGGGCGGCATGCTGCTGTCGGAAAGCCGCTTCCGCGCGATCGCCGCGGAGCAGGGGCTGAGCTGGCATGACCAGCACGTCTTCGGGCTCGATTATGCCGAGACGCTGAAAAGCTGGCACGAGCGGTTCAATATGGCGGTGGCAGCAGGGCGCATTCCGGCCGAATTCGACCCGCATTTCCTGGATTTGTGGCGCTACTATCTCATGTATTGTGAAGGCGGGTTCCGCGGCGGTGGGATCTGGGTGGCGCAGGTTACGCTCATAAAAGACTGAAGGGAGAGGGGCATGCGGACGGCCTGGATCGCGCTTTCGGCGGTGGCACTGTGGAGCTGCGCGCCCAGGGCCGAGGCTCCCGCACCGGCTCCTGCCGCGGCTGCCAAGGACGAAGCCCGGCTGCGCCAGGTCGGCGCGGCAGTGCTGTTCTGGTCGCAAGAGGAGCGGCTCAAGAACTTCCCGGCGATGGAGAAGATCTTCCCCGGCAACACCGTCAGGGCGGGCGGCAAGGTGAAACCGCTGCCCGACGGCGCCCCGCTACCGATTGCCGCGACCGACGTCGATGCCTTCATGAAGGCGCAGAACGTCGCCGGGCTGATCGTGCTGCAGGACGGCAAGGTGCGGCTCGAGCGCTATGCGCTGGGTTATTCGCGCGAGGGGCGGTGGACCAGCTTCTCGGTCGCCAAGTCGGTGACCTCGACCTTGGTCGGTGCGGCGATCAGGGACGGCTATATCAAGTCGCTCGACGAGCCGGTGACCAAATACATCCCCGACCTCGCCGGTGCGGGCTATGACGGAGTCACGATCAAGCAGATCCTCACCATGACCTCGGGGGTCAAATGGAACGAGGATTATACCGATCCCAATAGCGACGTCGCACGCATGTTCGCCGAGGCGGTGCCGGCGGGGCAGGACCCGACCGTCGCCTATATGCGCAAGCTGCCCCGCGTTGATCCGCCGGGCAGCAAGTTCGTCTACAAGACCGGCGAGACCAACCTGATCGGCGTGCTGGTGCGGCGCGCGACGGGCAAGAAGCTGGCGGACTATCTGACCGAGAAGGTGTGGCGGCGCTACGGCATGGAGCGCGACGCCTTCTGGATGACCGACCAGAGCGGCGCGGAGGTGAGCGGCTGCTGCCTCTCGGTCTCGCTGCGCGACTACGCCCGGATCGGGCAGATGACGCTCGACGGCGGCAAGGGGATCGTGCCGGAAGGCTGGTTCGCCGACGCGACCCGCACCCACGCCACTTTCCCCGGCGGCGGCTATGGCTATCAGTGGTGGACGCTGCCCGGCGGCTATTACGCCGCGCAGGGCATCTTCGGGCAGGTCATCCTGGTCGATCCGGCGACCAAGCTGGTGATGGTCACCAGCAGCGCCTGGCCCAAGGCGACCGACCAGGCGATGCGCCAGGAGCGGCTGGCGTTCGCGCTCAAGGTTCTCGAAGCGGCGAAGAAGTAGCCGTCAGGTCCGCAGCCGCTCGATCGCCTGGGCGAGCGCGACGTAGAGCTTGCCCATGTCCGACGAAAGCAAGGTCACGCCGAGCGGTGAGCCGTCGCGCAGCGCCAGCACCTGGCGCAGCATCGCCTCGAAATCATGGATGTAGCGGTTGACCTGCTCGCGGAAGCCGGGGTCGTTGTCATAGAGCGTCGCGATCTCGCGTGCGTCGCCGGTGTCGAGCAGGCGGACGGCGCGGCGGGTGAAAACGCCGCGATCGCCCTTGAGATAGGCCGACCAGGCGCTGTCCGACACCTCGTGCGCGAAGGCCTTGCTGATGTCGATCGACGCGGAGTTGAGCGCTTCGACCAGCAGCGAGACGCGGCGGGCGAAATTGTCGCGATCGGCCTCCTCGCGCTCGGCGCGGGCTTCCTCGATGCGGCGCTCGACCGCGGCCGTCGCCTCGCCGATGCTGAGCATCTGCTGGGTGAGCCGGTCCGAGGCAAGCGACGCGGCGGTCACCGCCGCCTCCGAGACCTCGCCGAGCTCAAACAGCTGCTGGCGGAGGCCGCTATCGAGCGCGCGGCGCATCGCGGCGCTGCCTGCTTCCTCCAGCCGGCGCTCGGCCTCGGGCACGAGGCCGGCGAGCGTGGCGCGCGCCTGATCGGAGGCGGCGCTGGCGGTCTCACGGATGCGGAGCAGCGCGTCGACCAGCTGCGGCGCGGCCTCGTCGGCGAAGCGGCGCGCGTTGGTGATCGCGCGGTCGACGATCTCCTCAAGCTGGTCGGTCTTGGCGTGGCCGGATTCGAGGCTTTCGAGGAGCGAGGCCTGGGTCTTGGCGAGCGTGTCGCGTTGCTTCGAGACGACGTCGGCGATCGCCTCGATCGCGTCGTGCGTGCTCTCGGCAGCGGTGACGAGGGCGAGCAGCTCGGGCTTGGAGCCGGCGATGACCTGGCGGGTGGCGCCGATCCGGTCCTCGAGCCGGGCGAGCGCCTCGGGCATCGTCTCGTCGATCTCGCGTGCCGAGGAATCGAGCGCCACGAGCAGCTCCTCGGCGGTGGCGATGACGCGGCGCGCGGTCTCGTCGCCGACCTTGAGCGTCTCGGTCATCGCCGCGGTCGAGCTGTCGAGCGCGCTGATCGAGGCGGACAGCGTCTGGGTCCGCTCCATCCCGGCCGAATGGAGCGCGGCCATCGCGCCATCGGCCTGGGCGATGCCGCCGGTGACCGAAGCGAGCAGGATGTCGACGCGAGTCTGCTCCTCGCCGAGCTTGTCGGCGATGCGGGCGATCGTCTCCTCGACCTGCGCGATGCGCGCGCCGACCGTCTCGACGCTTTCGCGGCCCGCGGCGTCGAGCGAGGCCTGGTTGGCGGCGAGCATCGCCATCATCGCCTCACCCTGCGCGGCGATGCCCTTGCGCGCCTCGTCCACCGCTGCGGCGGCGCGGTCGAGCATGGCGTCGACGGTCGCCGACATCTCGCCCGCCACGCCTTCGAGCCGCGCGCCGGCGGTCTCGCTGGTCGCCTCCATCTTGGCGATATGCGCGGCGAGGCGCTGGGCGGCGCCGCCGGCGACATTGTCCGCCTCGCGCCCGCGTTCGGCGAGCACCGTGAGCTGCGCATCGAGCGCGGCGGCGTGCTCGCCAGCCTTGAGCCCCGCGGCGTCAAGCGTCGCGGCCATGCCGGTCATCCCCTCATGCGCCTTGGGCAGCGAGGCGAGGACGATCGCGACACTCTTTTCGGCGGTCGCGGCGCTCTCCATGAGGGTCTTGGCGCTGGCGTCGATCGAGCGCGCCTCCGCGGCCATGCCGTTGGAGACGGCCTGGAGCCGCTCGGCGGCGCCATCGCCCATCGCCATCAGTGCGGTGGTCTGCGCGGCGAGCGCGGCACGGTTCGCCTCGATCTTGCGCGAAAGCGTGGCGACGACGCTTTCGAGGGTCGCGGCCTCGGCTCGCATCGCGCGCGCGGTGTTGGCGAAGCGGCGTGCTTCGGCACGGCTCGAGCGGCGGGAGAGCAGCCACAGGATGCCGATCAGGATCGGCGGCACGCACAAGGCGGCGATCAGCTGGACGAGCTGGACCGGCGGCATCGGCGCGGCGAGCGTCGGCTGGAGCAGCCAGCCCATCACGCCGAACCAGGCGAGGGTGATGCCGGCGGCGAGCAAGGGCACGAGCAACTCGCCCGGCGCGCGGTACGGCTCCTCCGGCTCGATCTCCTCGACCGGGTCATATTCCGGATGGGCGGCGCTTGCCGGCGCCGCTTCCTCGACGAGCATCAGCTCGTCGCGCTCGTTCGCCGCAAAGCCGGCTGCATTGCTTCCCCCGTTCATTGTCCCAGTCTAGCACGGTTTCGCGACAATGGGATAGCGCTGGGAAACCAGTCATTAAGCACGGCGCGTTAGACGCACGGCATGGCGTATGATCCCGGTGCAATCGATGCGACGCTGGCGGCGGCGGTGGGCGACGAGCCCGGGCTGATCGCCGAGCTGCGCGAGGCGTTTCTCGACAGCGCGAAACGATCGTTGAAATCGCTCGCGACCGCCGACGACCCGGAAAGCTGGCGCGGGGCCGCGCTGCGGCTCAAGGGCCTCGCGGCGAGCTTCGGCGCGGTACGGCTGATGGCGCTGGCGCAGGAAGCGGCCGATGCACCCGCGGGCGATCCGGGCGTGCTGCGCAAGCTGCAGCGCGCGGTGGAGCGGCTCTGAGCCAACCCGACGAAGTTGACAAACAAAGTTGACGGTTTCGAGGGGTGTCACGCGGACGGTGTCAACCGGCTGGACCCGACGATTTCAAAGAGCGGCGTAGAGCCAAGCAATTGAAATCCAACATTTCAAGCGTGAAGATGGCGGCTGTCAGCTGGCGGTTCGCGTCACCTGGATGTGAACGGCACGCCATTCGCCGCCGACGCGGCGGAAGGTGTCGGTGAAGCGGAAGCTGCTGGAGAAGCGCTTGCCGCCCGAGATGCCGCTCAGCGTCGTGCTGGCGGAAACCAGAAACGCATCGGGCCCGAGCCGGATCACGACGCGATCGACCAGCGTGATCGGATCGTAGCTGTCGCCGGGCGTGGTCCAGCCGTCGATGAACACCTGTTTCCCGGCCCGCTTGCCGCTCGACTGGATGAACACGAGGCCGTCATCGACCATCCGTTCGAGTGCCGCGCGGTCCTGGGTGAGCTGGGCACGGTCGAAGGCATCGGCGACAGCGAGCAGATCACCGTGCCGCGGGCCGGTCACCACGGTTTCGCCGGCTGCGGCTCCCGGCGCAGCGGCCGCTGCGGCCAAGCACGTCACGGCCGCCATGGCGATGCGAATGTACATGAATCCTCCCCAAGTCAGTCCAGTTCGTCATCGCTCAGCGGCTCGAACCTGTTCGAGGTCCAGTCGCGAAGGAAGCGGGAGCCGGCGGGCGCATCGATCAGATGAATCCAGCTGTCATCGCGATTGAGAACGGCGCCGAGCGCGACATAAGCCACTTCGCGGTCATCCAGCTCCGCATCGCCGATGTTTCGATAATCCCCGCGGATCCGCCATCCGCTATCGCGATACTCGTCATGGACCGTATCGGGGTCAGGCTCCTCGCGGTACAGGAAATGGACGAGCATCTCTCCGTCGAGCACGCACTGGTCGACGAGGCAACGATCCCAATATTCCCGACGCGGCGTCATTCCGGGCGGCGGAACCGATCGATCATCGGCCCAGATGATGTCGGTCACGTCGCTTCGGTGAAACTGCAGAGCGGCGCCTGGACGAAGTTGCGGTATGTCGGACGGCTGATTTTCCAACGTGCCGGCGAGATTGTCACCCGAAGCTGCCGTCACCAGGAACCACATGCGCTCAGCATCCCATTCCGGCGAAGGCGGGTGCGAGCGAACGATGATCTTGACCTGATCGCCAGGCGCGAGAGCGAGCAACTCGTTTTCCGACGGCAGGAAGTAGGTATATGGCGCGCGGGCCGCATTCTCGCGCGGGTCATCGACCGAGACAGTGCCGAAGTGCCGGCGGAGCATTTGCCGCGCGGCGTGGGGAAGCAGCTTCATGCCTTCCGGCTCAGCTCGCGCATCGCATCGTCGAGCCCCGCGAGCGTGAGCGGGTACATGCGGTCGCTCATCAGCTCGCGGAGGATGCGCACCGACTGCGAATAGCCCCATTGCTCCTCTGGGATCGGGTTGAGCCACACCGATGCGGGATAGGTATTGGTCACGCGCTGCATCCACGCGGCGCCGGCTTCCTCGTTGTAATGCTCGACCGAGCCGCCTGGGTGGCTGATCTCGTAAGGGCTCATCGAGGCGTCGCCGACGAAGATCACCTTATAGTCGTGGCCGAACTTGTGGAGCACGTCCCAGGTCGGCGTGCGCTCCTGGAAGCGGCGGCGATTGTCCTTCCACACGCCCTCATAGAGGCAGTTGTGGAAGTAGAAGAATTCGAGGTTCTTGAATTCCGAGGTGGCGGCGCTGAACAACTCCTCGCAGAGCTTGACCCACGGGTCCATCGAGCCGCCGACGTCGAGGAAGAGCAGCAGCTTCACCGCATTGTGCCGCTCGGGGCGCATGCGGATGTCGAGCCAGCCCTGGCGCGCGGTGCCGTCGATCGTCGCGTCGATGTCGAGCTCGTCCGCCGCGCCCTCGCGCGCGAAGCGGCGCAGGCGGCGCATCGCGACCTTGATATTGCGCGTGCCGAGCTCGCGCGTCGCGTCCAGATTCTTGAACTCGCGGCCTTCCCACACCTTGAGCGCGCGCTTGTGCTGGCCCTCGCCGCCGATGCGCACGCCCTCGGGATTGTAGCCCGAATTGCCATAGGGCGAGGTGCCGCCGGTGCCGACCCATTTGTTGCCGCCCTCGTGCCGGCCCTGCTGCTCCTCGAGCCGCTTGCGCAGCGTCTCCATGATCTCTTCCCACGAGCCGAGCGACTGAATCGCGGCCATCTCCTCGGGGGTGAGGTATTTCTCGGCGATCGCCTTGAGCCAGTCCTCGGGGATCGCGGCGGTGGCGTTGCCGAAGGTCGTCGAGATGCCACGGAACACCTTGGCGAAGACCTGGTCGAAGCGGTCGAGCAGCCCCTCGTCCTTCACGAAGGTGGCGCGGGCGAGATAGTAGAAGCTCTCCGGCGTACGCTCGATCACGTCGCGGTCGAGCGCTTCGAGAAGGATCAGGTGCTCCTTCATGCTGGCGGGGATGCCCGCGGCGCGGAGCTCGTCGACGAAGGAAAAGAACATCGGCGGAGTTTGGCGCGGGCGGGCTCCCGCGTCCAGCGTCAGCGCGCGTAGGCGTCGATCAGCGAGCCGACATAGTCGGGACGGTCGCCGGTGAGTTCGGGGGTGGGGCGGGCCCTGGCGACCTTGGCGCCGCTCGCGGGGCGGCCGTAGATGAAGCCGTGGACGGGGTAGGTGGTCGAGCCGAGGCCATGCGTGTCGCGGTACCAGACCTTGACCTGGCTCCAGTCGCCCTGTGGGGAGACGTCGAACAAGGTGACGTCCTGCTCGACCTTGCCGCGCTTGCCGTCGAAGCGCGACCAGTTGGCATGGGTGACCATCACCACGCGCGGCTCGATCACGCGGCTGACCACCGAGACATGGCCGAGGGGGAGGGGACGCGACTTGGCGAAGGCGACCACCGCGCCGACCTCAGGCAGGTCGCCGCGCTGGTATTTGCCAGCGGCCTGGCTCCACCAGGTCCAGGCGTCGCCCCAGATCTGGATGCCCGAGGCCTGGCGCGCGAACGGCACGCACTCGCCGACATAATCGAGGATCGACGCCGAGGCCGGGACCGCGAGAAGGAAGGCGGCGCCGAGCATCGGAAGCGCGATCCGGCGGGGGGTCCGGTTCGTCGTCATGCCACCGGACATACGCGTTTGCGCGCTTCGGAACGGTTTGCGGACTGGGTTAAGAGGCCGGTGACCATAGCGGCGGGAGGAATCCGCGGCGGCCGGATTGGTTCCGCGCCTTTACACGCTGGGCGCGCCTGCCTATCGGCTCGCCATGACACAGCCGGGCGAATCCATCCTCATCGTCGATTTCGGCAGCCAGGTGACCCAGCTCATCGCGCGCCGCGTGCGCGAAGCGGGCGTCTACAGCGAAATCGCTCCCTTCAGCAGCGCCGCCGAGGCCTTCGAGCGGATGAAGCCGGGCGGGGTGATCCTGTCGGGCTCGCCCGCCTCGGTGCTCGAGGAAGGGTCGCCGCGGGCGCCGCAGGCGATTTTCGATTCGGGGCTGCCGATCCTTGGCATCTGCTATGGCCAGCAGGTCATGATGCACCAGCTCGGCGGCACGGTGACGCTGGGCGACAGCGGGGAGTTCGGCCGCGCCTTCATCGAGATCGAGGACAGCTGCGTGCTGTTCGACGGGCTGTGGGCCGAGGGCGAGACGCATCAGGTGTGGATGAGCCATGGCGACAAGGTGACCGAACTGGCGCCCGGCTTCCGCTCGGTCGCGACCAGCCCCGGATCGCCCTTCGCCGTCGTGGCCGACGACGCGCGGCGCTACTACGCGACCCAGTTCCACATGGAGGTGGTGCACACGCCGGACGGGGCCAAGCTGCTGGCGAATTTCGTGCGCCATGTGTGCGGGCTCAAGGGCGACTGGACGATGGCGGAGTTCCGCCAGGCCAAGATCGAGGAGATCCGCAAGCAGGTCGGCAAGGGGCGCGTGATCTGCGGCCTGTCGGGCGGGGTCGACAGCGCGGTCGCGGCGGTGCTGATCCACGAGGCGATCGGCGAGCAGCTGACCTGCGTGTTCGTCGATCACGGGCTGATGCGCGCGGGCGAGGCGGATCAGGTCGTCTCGCTGTTCCGCGGGCATTACAACATCCCGCTGGTGCATGTGAACGCGGAGACGCTGTTCCTCAACGGGCTGGCGGGGGTCACCGATCCCGAGGCCAAGCGCAAGTTCATCGGCAAGACCTTCATCGACGTGTTCGAGGAAGAGGCGCGCAAGATCGGCGGGGCGGAGTTCCTGGCGCAGGGCACGCTCTATCCCGACGTGATCGAGAGCGTGAGCTTCACCGGCGGGCCGTCGGTGACGATCAAGAGCCACCATAATGTCGGCGGCCTGCCCGAGCGGATGAACATGAAGCTGGTCGAGCCGCTGCGTGAGCTGTTCAAGGACGAGGTCCGCGAGCTCGGCCGCGAGCTGGGGCTACCCGACGTCTTCGTCGGGCGGCATCCCTTCCCTGGGCCGGGCCTCGCGATCCGTATCCCCGGCGAGGTGACCAAGGAGCGCTGCGACATCCTGCGCAAGGCCGACGCGGTGTATCTAGAGGAGATCCGCAACGCCGGGCTCTACGACGCGATCTGGCAGGCCTTCGCGGTGCTGCTGCCGGTCAAGACCGTCGGCGTGATGGGCGACGGGCGCACCTATGACAGCGTGTGCGGGCTGCGTGCGGTGACCAGCACCGACGGGATGACGGCGGACGTCTATCCGTTCGACGCGAGCTTCCTGACGCGGGTGGCGACGCGGATCGTCAACGAGGTGAAGGGCGTCAACCGCGTGGTGTACGACTATACCTCGAAGCCGCCGGGGACAATCGAGTGGGAGTGACGGATACGAACAGCGGCAATAGCGTAGGTTTGGCGGTGGTTTTCGCCGCCGCATGATTGCTGTTCTCGTCCGTCTTTCACTCCCATTATCCTAGCCTGCTTCATCTCTGTCTCGCAGGACCGATCTGCGCGCACTACCCGGATGATGTAAAGCCGCTTCGATGGGCGGGAGTGCTCTGGCGTAGAATAGCGTGCACAAAGGCGGGCCTGCTTTGCGCCCTCGTAGCCGCCGTTCAGACAATCTTGGGGTGGCCCCGAAAGTTGCCGTTGGTTCGGGTGATGGTCGAGCTTCCGCTATGGGGGTGGTTTGCCCTGCATCCGCTTTGAGCCGTGCGGACTTTTGCGAGAGGACTCTCACTGTAGATGCAGGCGGCGATATGTCGAAGGACTAAGGCCCATCTTCCTCGCGAAAAGCTGTGCGAAGTGGCCGGAGCTTCCAAACCCGACCTGAAAGGCGATTTGGGTGATGTCTCCTGCTCCGGCCACGATCAGTCTTGCGGCGCGATCTACTCGCACCTCCTGAAGATATTGAAGTGGGGTGATGCCCGTGGTTGCGCGAAAAGCGCGGTGGAAATGCCCCGTAGAAACCCCCGCCGCCCCGGCCAAGTCTGAGACCGACAAGCTTTGGTCAAGCTTCGCCTCGACCAGGTCCCGCACCCGCCGCAGCTGGCTTGGGGAAAGGCGATGGGGTGTCCGCCGCTCCGGCATCCCACCCGTCGACTGCCAAGCGAGGTAATGCGTCAATGCGAGGATCATCGATTCGCAATATGCGGCATCGATCGTGCCGAAGCTCCGGTGGAATTGGTCGAACCCGCCGACGATCGAAGCAATCAAGGGATGGTGCGCATTGGTGAAGGCGAAGTTCGGTACTTTCCGGGTCTCCTCCGGCCAGATTTCCGCTGCCAGTCCGGGCGCAATCTCGATCGAGCCCCATTGCGAAGAAACGTCACGGAGCACGAGCCTACGTTCGCACCCGGCAGGAACGAATGATACAGCGCCTGCGCGCTCCCGCCCCGCAAAGCGGTGTCCGCAATCAGAATGAACCTCAAGCTGGCGTGCGCTACCGGTGAGCGTCACCATGACAATATGGTGCGATGATCGAATGACACCTTCGACAAGCGGCGCGCCGGTCCGATGCCCGGTATCGAAGCGGCCATGACGAAATCCAAACCAGCGATGCCCGTCCGCGAGCGGCTCGACGCGCCGGTAATCTCCTGAAAGTGCATCCATGGGGGGCTGCTCCTTGTCGGGCTCGGGCGATTGTGCCGCCCTCTGCAAAAATTGTCACGATTGCGGGCGGGAGGTCAGGATCGCGCGCGCGGACAGGAGTGAAGTTCACGTAGCAAGCCAGCTCTCAATCAGGAGAGACAACTCGTGCTCGCGACCGTCACTGACCGCCGCCGCTTCATCGCGGGGGGTGCCGCCGCCGCTGCCCTTGGACAGCTCGGAGCCGGTGCCCGCACCCAAGTTCCTGGCATCCATCTCCGCCGCATTCCCAAGACGGCAATCGAGGTTCCAGCGATCGGCCTTGGCACGTTCATGACCTTCGACCTGGTGCCGGGTGCTGATCGCCGGCATCTCGCGCAGGTTCTCGCCCGCCATGTTGCGGCGGGCAGCACGCTGGTGGACACCTCGCCGCTCTATGGGATGGCGGAAGTGAACGTCGGCGATTTCGCCGCGGCCTCCGGCATCGGCGAACAGCTGTTCATCGCCAACAAGATCTGGTCGACCGGCGAGTATCTCGCTGACGCGTCGCATGCGTGGCGCAGCCTTGAGCAGTCCATGCAGCGGCTCTGGCGATCCCGGCTGGATGCGATGCAGTGCCATAGCCTCGTCAATGTCGATTTCGTCCTGCCGCTGATCCGCGAATGGAAGCAGGACGGGCTGGTCGGCCATGTTGGTGTCACCCACCACGAGCCCGACCATTTCGAACCCCTGGCGCGCTGGGTCGAGCAGGGCGAGGTCGATCTGGTGCAGGTCCACTATTCGATCGCCATGCGTGACGCCGAGCGACGCATCCTCCCGGCTGCGCGGGATCGGGGGGTCGGCGTGCTCGTCAACATGCCTTTCGAGAAGGCGCGGCTCTTCACACTCGTCGAGGGGCGCCCGGTGCCGCAGTTCGCGCGCGAGATCGGCATCGAAAGCTGGGCTGCCTATTTCCTCAAATGGGTGATCTCGCACCCTGACGTCACCTGCGCCCTTCCCGCCACCGCCAACCCCGACCATGCCGCCGAGAATGTCGCGGCGCTTCGCGGCCCGCTGCCCGATCCTGCGCTACGCGAGCGGATGGCCAAGCATGTGCGGGCGCTCCCCGGGTTCGATGCGGTGCTGAGCGCGCCCTGGTATCCTGGCAAGCGTTATCCCGGCGTGATCGCCCGAGCGCGCGCCGCCCGGAGCTAGAGCATGCCGGTCATTCCGCCTGCGCCACGGCGGCGACGCCTGATCGCACGATGCGTTCGCGCGCCCGCTCGATTTCGAAGCCCTCTTCCATGGTCACGCCTCCAGATATCGACGATAATGCGTGTCGGCCGCCGCCACGGCGAGCTCGACCAGGTCCGGACGGTCATAGAAGTCGGCCTGGAAGCCCGACTGCCACACCAGCTCCTTCGGCCCTTGGGCAGCGGCGTGGATTTGCTTCACATTCTCGGGCAGCGCGCATTCGTCACCGTGCACGAACAGCGTCGGCAGTTCCAGGCGCCGTGCCGCACGGAGCCCGTCGAAGGTGAGCCAATAGAGCCAGCTGATCTCCGACATCTCGTTCCGCCACGCGGGGATTCGGCCTCGGACGGGGTTGGCGTAATAGTCCATGTGGATGAACATGCCCGCGCGGTCGTTGCCTTCGTCATAGGCTGGCACGAGGCTGAGGTCGCCCGTCCCACGGAAACGTTCGACGGCGGCGGCCGCCCGACCGACGCGGTCAGCGACGCCCGCTGGCCCGCCATAAAATGCGGAGACTGTCGCCGTGTCGTGGAACCAGCCTGCGACACTGGCGAGCGCGCCGATCGGCGCGCGCCGCTCGATTGCGGCGCACGCATACATCGCGCTCGCACAGACCGCGAGGTACCCGACGTCGCCGCCGCGCACGCAGGAGAGCGAACGCAGGAATTGACTAGCCGCGACGATATCCGACGCCTTGCGCAAGGGCAGCTCGACCTGCGGCAGGCCGCCACCGCTCTCGCCCCAGCCGGCGAAATCGAAGGTCAGGACCGTATAGCCCCGGGCGGCGAGCTCGGCGGCGTAGCCGTCCGCCATCTGCTCCTTGACGGTAAGCCACGACCCGCTCGCGACGATGCCGGGCTGCGGCTCGAGAAGGTCCGCGACATTGCGATGCAGCCGGCCCGCCAGCAGGCCGCCCGCGGCGGGGATCAGCACCGGCGTGCGGAATATCTCGGTCAAGACAGCCTCCCTCATTTCTGCGCCCCGCTCTTAGGCCGTTCCAACCAGCACCGGAGGGTCGAAAATTGCTGTTCGTCGCGCGTAGTCGCTGGGTTACCCACCTAGCGTGTTCGATCGCCCCGACATCCGGCGGCTCGAGTGGAGCCAGGGCCGTATCGCCCATCTGCGCATGCCGCCCGTGCTTCAGGAAACGCACAAGACCGTCGCCCTGCCGGGTGCGATCGCGATCGGCTACAACGGCTTGCGCGGCGCGATTGTCCGGCTCGCCAGCGGCCGCACGATCGGGCGCGATGTCGCGCCGGGGTCGGTCGGCATGACCGGCGGCGAGCCCGTCGAATGGGTACGAACCAATGCCCCAACCGAAGTGGTCGAGGTGTGCGCAAGCGCGGCGCTGCGTCAGGCGGTTGCCTGCGAACTCGGCGTCGAGGCGCATGCCGACCTCGCCGACCTCCATGGCTGGAGCAACCTCCACGCCTGGGCGATCGTCGACCGCCTGCGGGCCGTGTCGGATGGTTCGCGCCCGCTTGCCGATGTCTCGCGCGACACGTTGCTGCGACAGCTCTACGCCGTCGCGCTTGCCGGTAAATTCGGCGGGCGCTTGGTCGAGCGGCACAAGGGGGCGCTTGATCCGGTACGCCTCACCAGGGTGATAGACTTCATCGAAGCGCACCTCGCCGAGGAGCTGACCCTCGAGTGCCTGGCGCAGGTGGCCTGCCTCAGCACATTCCATTTCGCGCGCGCGTTCAAGGGGGCAACGGGGCTTGCCCCACACCAGTTCGTCACGGCACGGCGCCTTGAATGGGCGCGCCTGCGGCTGCGCAGCTCGAGCGACAGCTTCGAGGTCGTCGCCGCGGAGATCGGCTACACCAATGTGGGGCATTTCCGGCGCCTGTTTCGCGCCCGCATCGGCCTGCTCCCGTCGCAGATCCGAGCCGGCCAATGACCGCAGGAATCGACCTGCGAGACGCTCCTCCGGGCGACTAGCGTCGGGAAAACTGGCTTCGAAAGGTGAACCATGACCAGCGCATTGCCGGGAAGCCGCCCGGCGTACGCCATCACGCGGCGCGGCCTTGCGGCTGTCGCTACCCTGTTCCTCGGCGGACGAGCGGGTGCCGCGGAGCCCACGCGGTCCGCCCTGCTCGATCGCGCCTTCGCCGCCTTCTTCGCCGGCTGGCGCAGCGGCAACTGGGGGCCGTTCCTCGCGCTCTGCGCCGACGACTTGGTCTTCCAGTTCCCTGCGGGCCCCCAGGCCGGTCGCCACGTCGGCCGGGCCGGCAGGGCGGCGATGGAGGCCTGGTGCCGGGGGCATGCTCGGGCGGGCAATCGCGTCCATGACAGCAGCGAGATCCTCCGGCTCCAGGACGGCGAGTGGGGCGTGGTCTGCGATCGCGGGCGCGGGGTCATCGACGGTGCGCCGTATGATGGCCTGCACGCGATCTTCATGAAGGGGAGCGCGGACCGGATCGTGGAGTTCCGCGAATATTTCGGCCTCGTCCCCCCGAACG
Source organism: Sphingomonas sp. BT-65 (assembly GCF_026107375.2). Classification (NCBI taxonomy): domain Bacteria; kingdom Pseudomonadati; phylum Pseudomonadota; class Alphaproteobacteria; order Sphingomonadales; family Sphingomonadaceae; genus Sphingomonas; species Sphingomonas sp. BT-65. The sequence continues at coordinate 671,262 of NZ_JAPCIA010000001.1, read as the reverse complement.
GACCGTGCCTGTCCGCGCAGCCGACTGAAGCCGCTGGGGACGCGGCAAGACAGCAGGAATCGACCTGACGGAGCGCGCGTGCCCGCGACTAGCTTGCGACACGCAATGAGTGGCGGGAGGATCGAGCAGCAATGCAAGGAAGCCTGGCTGGCAAAGTCGCGCTCGTCACCGGCGGGAGCCGCAACATCGGCAAGCTGACCGCGCTTGCGCTCGCGCGCCGCGGCGCCGACGTCATCGTCACCTACCGCGTCCAGGCGGCTGGCGCAGCCGACACCGTCGCACAGGTCGAGGCGGCCGGCTGCCGTGGCGCCGCCATCCAGGCCGACCTAGCCGGTTGCGCGGACATTCCGCGGCTCGTCGCAGAGCTGCGCAAGCGGCTTGCCGCGTGGGACCGGCGGCAACTCGACATCCTCGTCAACAACGCGGGCACGCTGCGCCTCGGGACCTTCGATACGATCGCCGATGAAGACCTCGATGCCGTTTACGCGACCAACTACAAGAGCATTTTCTTCCTCACCCAGCAGCTCGCCCAGTTGATCGCCGATGGCGGGCGCATCGTGAACATGGGCTCGGGCACCGCCCGGATCGCCTTCGCGCCTCTCGTCAGCTATGGCCCGTTCAAGGCCGCACTGCAGAGCCTGACGCTCTATCTCGCCAGCCACTTCGGTTCACGCGGGATCACCGTCAACGCCGTTGCCCCTGGCGGCCTCGACGATGACTTCAATGCCGAGCTGTTCCGTTCGATGCCCGGGACACGCGACTATATCGCGCAGAACACCGCGCTCGGCCGCGTCGGAACGCCCGGCGATATCGCGGACGCAGTCGCCTTCCTGTGCTCGCCCGAAGCGCGCTTCATGAGCGGCGCGGTGCTGCCGGTCGACGGCGGATATCACCTCTAGGAGAATGGCATGACCTCAAGCGCGAACATCGGCCGGCGCGAGGCGATCGGGGCGATCACGGCAGCGGGGCTGATGGCCGCGCCGACGGCGCGGGCGCAAGGCGGGGAGGCGCGCTCGGACCGTCCGCTCGCCGGCAAGGCGGCGCTCATCACGGGCGCGCCGCGCAATCTTGGCCGCGGCTATGCCGTCGCGCTGGCCGAGGACGGCGCCAACCTCATGATCCACTATCACGACGCCGGCGACCGGGCCGACGCGGAAGAGGCCGCCCGGCTCGTCCGCGCCGCGGGCGCGCGAGCGGAGATCATCGAGGGGGAACTGCGCGACCCGGCCATACCGGCGCGGTTGGTCGCTGCGACGCGGGAGGCGTTCGGGCGCCTCGACATACTCGTGAACAATGCCGGGCGGATGGTGAAGAAGCCGATCGCCGACATTGCCGGTTCCGAATATGACGATGTGTTTGAGGTGAACGCCCGTGTGCCCTTCTTCCTGATGCAGGCCGCGGCACCCAATCTCGGCGAGGGCGGGCGCATCATCAACATCTGCTCCTCCCTGCTGATCGGGTTCATGCCCAACTATGCGCTCTACCAAGGCTCCAAGGCCGCGCTCGAGCAGTTCACCCGCTCGATGGCACGCGAGATCGGTCCGCGGGGCGTGACCGTCAATGCGCTTGCACCGGGGCCGATCGACACGCCTTTCTATCGCGCGCCCGAAGACGCCGCGGCCATCGCCTATGCGACGCGGCTCGCCGTGGCGGGACGGCTCGGCGCGGTAGCAGACGTCGTGCCAATGGTGCGCTTCCTCGCTTCGCCCGCTGCGCAGTGGGTCAACGGCCAGACGATCTTCGTCAACGGCGGATATGTCGCGCCGTGAACCGGCTGCAAGCCAGGCTAAGCCGATGGATCCCGGGCAACTTGAACAAATGACGACGATGCTTCGGGCTCATTCGGGCGCGAGGGTTTTCGTGGCGCGCCATATCGGTGAGCCTGCCGGGATCGCGACATGCTATCTCGGCTTCGCGACATTCAGTGCATGTCGCACTCTACACATTCACGACTTGTTTGTCGTGGCGCCACTACGTGGCTCGGGCATCGGACGCGCGTTGATCGAGGCGACAGCGCATCAGGATTGAGCCGAAGGATGCCGCAAGCTCACCATCGAACTACCTTTGGACAATCACGCTGCGATGCGACTTTACGAGGCGGTGGGTTTTAGATCCGAAATGGATGAGACAGAAGTTGGACATCCATTCAACATGAAGTGGGGCGGCCGAGCGCGCCCGATTCGGGATTGTCGGAAGGCTAGAACGACCTCGTCAGGAGCGGCCGGGGCTTTAGGTCGCAGAGCGCCCGCCCAGAACTCGACAGGCTCGCCCGTTATGCCTGCGGGGCGGATGCACCGCGCCAGCGTTCAGCTTTCTCGAGAGCCCGCTGATCATCGACGTCGATCCAGTCCAAGTCGCTGCAGTCTGCGGTCAGTGCGGTTCCCTGGCACGCGAGAACACGCATTCCCTCAGTCAAGGACGGCGCCTCGAGACTGCGCAGCGCTGCGAAGAGGCCATGCCCCGCCGCGAAAACGCCCGTATCGAAACAGTCGTAGGGATCGAGGCCCTTGCCGATCGCGACGATCCGCTCATCGACGGTCCGCACACGCGTAACGTCGTCGAGATCGACCCAATCGTTCTCAATCCGCCGATCGACGGCAAGCCGAGCATGTCCGGCCGCGCCCGCCTGCGCCATACGACGATACAGCGCCGGATCGACAAGGTGGTCGCACATCGCCAGCAGCGCCTCGCCGCCCGTGACGTGGTGCTGCGCCGCCAGCACCGACATGCCATTGGGCTTGCGGTAGTCATCAACCCTGACCGTCTCCACCGTGATTGGCCACGACCGGCCGGCGATATGCGCCTCGATCCGGCCAGCGCCGTAACCGAGCACGACCACCGCCCGCGCGAGGCCGGCCTCAGCCAAGCCGGAGATCGCATGCGCGAGGAGAGTCCGGCCGGCTACACAGCAGAGCGGCTTGAGCGGCGCTGCCGAACGCAGGCGGCTGCCTTCGCCCGCCGCTAACAGGATCGCGGTCTCGATCACCTCAATGGACAGCGATGAATTCTTCAACCGCTCCGGCAGCGACGTCATCGGTCATCTGCGCGCGCGGATGCTTGCAGAAATAGGCCGAGGCCGCGTCGATCGGGCCGGCCAGGCCGCGGTCCTTCGCCAACTTGGCGCAGCGGATCATGTCGATTGCCACCCCCGCGCTGTTAGGGCTGTCTTCGACCGAAAGGCGCAGCTCCAAGTTCATCGGTACACCGCCAAACATCGAGCCTTCCATGCGCAGGAAGCAGACCTTGTTGTCGTTCTGCCACGGCACATAGTCAGACGGACCGATATGCACGTTCTCGTCGTCGAGCCGCTCCGCCGCGACAGACTGCACCGCCTCGGTCTTCGATATTTTCTTGGAGGCCAGGCGGCGGTGGTTGGACATGTTGAGGAAGTCGGTGTTGCCGCCGGTGTTCAGCTGGTAGGTGCGCTCCAGCTTCACGCCGCGCTTGGCGAAAAGGTCGGTCAGCACGCGATGGACGATGGTCGCGCCCAGTTGCGCCTTGATGTCGTCTCCGATGATCGGCACGCCTGCCTTAGTGAAGCGATCCGCCCATTCGGGGTTGCTGGCGATGAAGACTGGGATGTTGTTGACGAACGCCACGCCTGCCTCGAGGGCGCATTCGGCATAAAACTCGCTCGCGGCCTGTGAACCGACTGGCAGATAGTTCATCAGCACGTCGGTTTTGGCCTCGCGGAGCGCCGCGACGACTTCCTCCTTGGTCGGTTCCCGCTCGTCAGCGACCAGAAAGGTGCGATCGGCGGCATATTCCGACATGTGATCGGCGACGCCATCGAGAATCCTGCCCATGCGAACTTTCGTGCCGGTAGGCTCAACCGATTGGCAAAAAATTGCGGTGCAGTTGGGCTTGGCGAAGATCGCTTCGGACACGTCCTTACCGATCTTTCGCGGGTCTACATCCCACGCGGCGACGACCTGGATGTCGCTGGGGCGGTATCCGCCCAGGTCCCAGTGCATCAGGCCGATGGTATCGTTCGCACCGTCGCGGTAGTGGGAGAGACCCTGAACGAGAGAGCTGGCGCAGTTTCCGACGCCGACCACGGCGATGTTGATGCTCGACATTATTTGTTCATGTCCTTTAGATGATCGATTGGGCTTTGACGAATTGCTCCGTCCGTGGAGTAGGTGAGGCTAATTGGAGATCGTGCCAGACGCTGGATGAGGCCGGTTTCAACCTGACGGTGCCAGAGGAGCCCAGAGACGAGCACCGCCGTGAGCGGGACGAGCTCAAACCACCAGAATAGCCGGGGATCGCCCACCAGGCAGGCGATGAAGATCGCCAATACCCGCACATTGGCGGTCAGCAGGCTCATCAGTCGCATTGGCCCGGTGGCCGCGGCGCGATATGCATCGTGGGCAGCCGGATCGCGGTGACTGCCAAGCGCTTGGTCGAGAGGGAAGGCGGCGCGATCGAGCGCTCCTGCGACATGATCGTAGAGCCGCACGAGTGGATTGCGGCTCGGCACCGGATCGGTGATCACGCCCCCTCTGCAGCGGCGATGGAAACGGGCGCGCTCGCTTTCGTAGAGGTTGGACTGCAAGGCATGCGCCGCGCCCGCCGCCACGGCCAACGCCCATCCTTCCAACGTAGCGATCGACGTTGCGAGCATGACGTAGATCAGGACGAATACGCCGTGATCGCACAAGCCGTCCAATATTCGGCCGAGCGGGCTGGCCGTACCGGTTGCCCGGGCGATCATTCCGTCCAGCCCGTCGGCGATCAACCAACCGACCGACAGCAATAGTCCCGCGAAGGCGAACGGCCATGCGTCCCAGCGGACATAGGCAAGCGCCGCCAGGGCGCCGAGCGTCAGCCCGATCAATGAAACGGCGTTCGCCGGGATTCCGCGCGCGACGAACCACGGCAAGAGCAGGCGGCCTGCAGGATGTATGAGCCAAAGGTTGGTCGGATCCTCGATCCGGCGATCCCGTGACTGGTCCGGCGGAGGAAGAGTCATCAAAGTGTCACGTACCTCGCTCCCTGGCAGTTCAGCAAGCGATTTGCGGCGTGTCGCTGAGCCATGAGGCACGGAGCTTGGATACGGCCGCGGCTGGGAGGCCCGCATCCGTATCCGTTACGCGCCCCAATCCTTGCTATTCAGGAAGCCGGTCGCTGATTCTGAAAGCTGGCTACGTCGGCTGCCAAAGGGCCGGTCCCAGATCGTGCGGCCGGTGCGTATGTCGAACGCGCGGATGCCGCGCATCCGCGACAGGAACCGGCGCCGAAATAGGATGATCGCGTCAGGGGAGGTGCCGTGGAGGAAATCATAGGGCGGCTTCATCGTGCCGTCCCGGCCCTCCATCAGCGCGAAATAGAGCACCTGTGCACCGAGCGGTTGGCCCCAAGGGCAGTTGAGCACATCCTCGCCCGAACCGCAGCCTCTATTCATAACGCTCGCGTGAGCGTCGCCGTCGCCGAGCGTCAGCTTCCTTCGGCAGCCAGCGCGAGCGAGCGCGCCTCGATTTCGAGGTCGCGCATGAAGTCGCGCGCCGGGCTCATCATCGACCGCGCGGGGCAGGTGACCAACCCGATGGGGCGCGACGCTTCGGGATTGTCGAGCGCGCACCACGCCAGCTCGGGCGCGCGGATCTGCTCGATGGTCAGCCGCGTCAGCACGGTGATGCCCTGTCCGGCCACGACCAGCGCGCCCGCTGTCGCCGGCTGCTTGCAATTGAACAGGGGGTCGACGGTCACATCGGCCTCGGCGAACGCGCGGTCGATCAGGCTGCGCAGCCCTGTGTCCGGCGACATGGCGATGAACGGCCGCTGGCGGAACACCGTCCAGTCATGACGCGCGGCTTTCGCCAGAGGATCATCGCCGCGGCACACCAGCACCAGCCGGTCCTGATAGATCGCGCGGAAGTTCAGACCGCGCGTTTCGGCGGGCGGCGGCGCGATGCCGATGTCCGCTTCCCCTTCCTCGACAACACGGTGCACCGGCGCGCCGACATCTTCCCAGATGTCGACGGTGACGCCGGGGTGCGACTGGCGGAAGCGCCGCACGGCGCCGGGCAGCAATGTCGCCGCGACGGATGGCAATGCGGCAATGCGCACGCGCCCGGCGCGACCCTCGACATAAGCCTCGAAGTCGCTGAAGGAGTCCTCATAGTCCTTGAGCAGCCGGACGGCGATCGGCCGCAGCTGCTCGCCCGCCGCGGTCAGCCGCACATGCCTTGTGTCGCGGTCGAACAGGCGCACGCCGAGCCGCGTCTCGATCTGCTGGATGGTCCGGCTCAGCGCCGGCTGCGAAACGCCGAGTTCGAGCGCGGCGTCGCGGAAGCTCGCGGTCGCCTCGAGTTGCAAAAAGGCCTCGAGCTGGGGAAGGGTCAGGCGCTGGTGCATGTCGCGCGAGAGTATCGCCCGCTTCGCGCTCGTCAAACCCGGCCTCTCCGCCGACATCAAATCATATCATCGGCGACATTGAGCGCCCGTCCGCTTCATCTACGCTGACGCCGAACGCAATAAGCGACGATCACGGGTAGGGGTGAGGATGGTGCTGGATGCAAGATGCCGCGGACAAGAGGCGGCTGCGTGATCCCGTTGCTCAAGGATATCCGCGTCGTGGAAGTCGGCGCAGTCGTGCTCGGCCCGCTGGCAGGCCAGATCCTGGCCGACCTTGGCGCCGAGGTGGTCAAGGTCGAGCCGCTGACCGGCGACGTCGCGCGCGACTCCCACCCCAGCGCCGACAGCGGCGGGGCGCTGTTCGTCAACAACAACCGCAACAAGCGGATGATCGCGCTCGACCTCAAGCAGCCGCGGGGCAGGGCGGCGCTCGACCGGCTGATCGGCAGGAGCGACGTGCTGCTGCACAATATGCGCATCGACGCCGCCGCACGGCTCGGCCTCGACTATAACAGCGTCGCCGCGACCAACCCGCGCATCGTGCATTGCGCCGCGATCGGCTTCGGGCAGCGCGGGCGATACCGCAATCGGCCCGCGTTCGACGACATCATTCAGGCCGCGAGCGGGATCGCCGGACTGTCCACGGCACGCGGCGGCGAGCCGCAGTTCATGCCGACGATCCTGGCCGACAAGGTCGCCGCGCTGCATGTCGTCTACGGCGTGCTCGCGGCGCTCGTCGCGCGCGGCAATGGCCATCCCGGCCCGTTCCGCGTCGAGGTGCCGATGTTCGAGGCGCTCGCCTCCTTCGTGCTCAACGAGCATCTCGCCGGCGCGACCTTCGCCGCCGACGGCGCGCTCGGTTATCCGCGCGTCATGTCGCCCGATCGGCGGCCGTATCGCACCGCGGACGGATGGATCGCCGTGCTGCCCTATACCGGCGAGCAATGGCGCCGCTTCCTCGACGAGGCCGGCCGCAACGGCGTGAGCGAGGAACCGTGGTTCGCCGACGCCCGGATGCGCCAGTCGCGCATCGACGACCTGTACGCGATCGTCGCCGAGGTGCTGCCCGAGCGGAGCACTGCGGCATGGATCGCCGCACTGTCGGCGCGCGACGTGCCCTGCGCTGAGGTCAATTTGCTCGACGACCTGCTGCGCGATCCGCACCTTGCCGATGTCGGCTTCTTCGACGTGGACCCGTCCTATCCCGATGAGATCTGCCGCAGCTTGCCGCAACCGGTGGAGTTCGCGGGAATCGCACACCTGCGCGACACGGCGCCGGGCGGGCTGGGCCAAGATACGCGCGACGTGCTGCGCGAGTGCGGGATGGCTGAGAGCGAGGTCGACAGCCTCATCCGCGCCGGAGCCGCCGTCCACGGCAGCCGATCCAGCGCTGCGGCGGGAGAAACGGCGTGAGCGTTGCCGGAAGTGCAGCCGTCGCAAGCTCGTCGACCGAGCATCTGACCCCCGCACAGCGCATCCGCGCGGTGGTCGCGGGGTCCGCGGGCAATCTCATCGAATGGTACGACTTCTACGTCTACGCCTTCACCTCGCTCTACTTTGCCTCAGCCTTCTTTCCGGCGGGCGACCAGACCGCGCAGCTGCTCAACGTCGCGGGCATCTATGCCGCGGGCTTCCTGATCCGTCCGCTCGGCGGATGGTTCTTCGGCCGCTTCTCAGACCGGAAGGGGCGGCGCGCGGGCATGGTGCTGTCGGTGCTGATGATGGGCTTCGGCTCGCTCATGATCGCGGCCTTGCCGATCTATGCGCAGGCCGGCGCGCTCGCGCCCGCGCTGCTGCTGGTCGCGCGGCTGGTGCAGGGCTTCTCGACCGGCGGGCAATATGGTGCGGCGGCGACCTATCTCAGCGAAATCTCCAAGAAGGGCCGGCGCGGGTTCATCGCCTCGTTCCAGTTCGTCACGCTGATCGGCGGGCAGCTCAGCGCACTGTTGGTGCTCGTCGGGCTGCAGCAGACCTTGGGCGACGAGGCGATCCGGGCTTGGGCATGGCGCGTGCCGTTCGCGATCGGCGCGGTGCTGGCGCTCACCGTGCTGCTGTTCAGCAAGCACATGCACGAGACCGGCGAGATCGGCACGCCCGACGTCGACGCCGGCACGTTCCGGGCGCTCGCAGCGCACCCCAAATCGGTGTTTTTCGTCGTGTCGTTGAGCGCGAGCGGGGCGATCTGCCTCTACACGTTCACCACCTACATGCAGAAGTTCCTGGTCAACACCGCCGGGATGACGGCCCAGGGTGCAAGCGGCGTGATGACCGCGGCGGTCGTCGTGTTCATGCTGCTCCAGCCGATCATCGGCCGGCTGTCGGACACGATCGGGCGGCGCACCTGCCTGTTGATCTTCTCGGGCCTGATGACAATCGGCGCAGTGCCGCTGCTGTCGCTGATCGCGGGTGCGGGCGCGACGCCGGGCGCGGCGTTCGGCCTTGTCGTGACGGCGCTGCTAATCCTCAGCTTCTACACCTCGGTCTCCGGGCTGTTCAAAGCCGAGCTGTTCCCGGCGCATATCCGCGCGCTCGGCGTCGGCTTCGCCCACAGCGTCGCCGCTGCGATTTTCGGCGGGACGGCGGAATGGGTCGCGCTGCTCTGCAAGCAGATGGGCGTCGAGAGCGCCTTCTACTGGTATGTCGCTTTCGCCGCAGGCACGGCGTTCCTGACCGCGCTGCTCATGCCCGAGCCGAGCCGCGAGGGGCGCCTTTAGCGACTGAGGGCGCCGAGCGGTCCGCTAGAAATCGAACAGGTCGACGCCGATTTCGGTACGGATGCCAAGGACGAGCGCGTCGGGGACCGTCGGGTCGGCCGAGGGGCGGCGGATATATTGCGCATGGGGCTGGACCGCGAGCCATGGGGCGAGCTGGGTGCGGTACGTGGCCTCGACCGCGATCTCCGATGCCGAGGCGCCGGTGGCGGTGCGGTAGGGCTCGGCGGTGAAGCCGGTGGCGAGCGCGATGCCGAACTCGTCTTCGTCGCGGCCGGGGAGCCAGCCGGTGAATTTGAGGCCAGTGCTAAGGAAGAAATCGAACATATTGAAGCGGCCGCTCGCGGTACCGACGCGGGCGAAGCCGTCGAGCTTGCGGCCGGGCGCGGCGCTGAGCGGGAGTTCGGCGCGGAGATAGGTGCCGGCGTTGCCGGTCGCGGTGCCGCTGCCGTCGGTGAGGTCGAAGCGGGCGGTGTAGCGCCAACGGCCGAGAAGAAGCTTGCCCCCTTTGCCGAGCGGGGCCTGCACTTCGCCGACGAGCAGCGCGCCCTCGTCCTTGTTGAGGCGGATGAAGGTGCGGCCGGGGCGGGCGGGGTCACCGGGCACGGCGTCGAGCACCGCGGCGCGCACCGCCCAGCCCGCGGCCGGTTCGACCTGGACCCGCGCGGCGAGCGAGGTCGAGGGGAAGATCGACGGGCCGTTCCGCCCGGTCTGGCTGAAATCGGTGCCGATGCCATGCGCGCTGCCGACGAACAGGCCCGAGGCGTCGAGCGCGTCGAATTCGGAGTTGAGGTCGTAGAGTCCGGCGCGGAGTGAGACGCGCTCGCCGAACTTCTGGTCGATCCATGCCTCGTAGAGGCGCAGGGCGCGGACGCCGGTTTCGATGTTGCTGACGGCGTGGCTGTCGCCGACCAGGTCGCTGATCGAATTGCCGTTGTTGTAGAGACCGTAGAGATGGAGTTGCGCGCCGGTCCAGCCGGCGACGCGCTCCAGATCCGCTTCGAACACCAGGTCGAGATTGTCGAGATAGCGCGCCCCGCGCTCGAGGCCGCCCGCGGCGTTGCCGATCAGCTCGCTGGTATAGGTGATCTGGAGGAGGAGCGGGCCGTGCGTCTCCTCGATCTCGGCCGGGGCGTGGGTGTGGCTGTGCGGGCGGGTGCCGTCCTGCGGCGGCTCGGGTGGCGCCTCGGCGATCCCGGCGGCGAGCGCGAGCGCGGGGAGCAGCATCAGAAGCTGACCATGAAGTTGAGGCGGATGCGGTCGAGCCAAGTGAGCGGCGCGGTGGTGTAGCGCGCGTCGAGCGGCTGGTAGTGATACCAAATGAGGTCGAGCAGCAGGTTCGACGCCGGGACATAGCCAATGCCGAAGCCGTGGAGGCGATAGTTGGTCGAGAGATCGAGATTGTCGTGGCTGAACGCGGCGAAGACCGAGTCGACCTCGACCTCCGAATAATTGTACGCGATGCGCCAGTCGCCGCGCTGCGCAGTACGGCCGGCGGCGAATTCGAGGTTGAAGCCGGTGTCGCCGGGGACGGCTGCGCCGAGGTTGCGGACATAGTCGGCGGTGAAGGTGAGCGGCCAGCGCGGCGAGAGCCCGGCGTAGGTGAGGCTGCCGAGCCCCTCGACCAAGTGGAAGTCGGAGAGGTAGCGGCCGCCTGACAGGAGGTTGCCGCGGAAGTCGCCGGCATCCGCGCCCGCGACTGAGCCGAGGCGATAATGATAATAGCTGCCCGCAAAGCCGAGCTTGAGATCGGATGCGAGCGGGGCGGTGAGCGTGACCTGGCCGCCGAGCATGTCGCTGTCGCGTGCGGTCGAGGCCTCGTCGATCACGAAATAGAGCGCGCGGGCATCGGCCTTCGCGCCGCCGCCGAGATCGACGGCGTAGCTGGCGCCGAGGCCCTGGGGCGAGACGTCGCCGTCCCACACCATGTCGGTGCGCTGGAAGATCTGCGGGAACTTGCCGGCAACCGCGGTAAGCCCGCCATCGGCGTAGCGGATGAAAGCCTGGTCGAGCGACACGGCGAAATCGTCGAGGAAATTTCCGAGCGTGACATCGGTGGAGTTGGGATCGTCGGGATCGCCGGTCGCGATCTGGGTGCCGATCGCGAGCTTTTCGGTGACGGCATAGCTGGCGCGCAAGCGGGCGCGGAGCACCGAGCGCGAGCGATCGCGGGCGCTGCCGTAATTCCACTCCTGGCGGATGCGCAAGTCGCCGCTGACGTCGAGGCCGGGGATACGCATGGCCGAGATCGTGGCAGGGGTAGCGGGCGTGGCGGTTGCGGCGACGAGCTGGGGTGACGGGGCGGAGACGGGCGCCGGGGCTGTGGCGCCGATCCGCTCGATCAGCGCGGCCTGCTGCGCGACCAGCGCCTCGAGCTGCCGGATGCGCTGCTGCTGATCGGCCAATTGCCGCTCGAGTGCGTCGAGGCGCGAATCCTGCGCGAGTGCGGGGCTGGCCATCGCCATCGCGGCGAGCGGGAGGGCGATCGGCCTCATGCGGGCTTCCTGGGCTTGCGGCGCCGGAACCAGAGCAGCGAGCCCGCGACGATCATCGTGATCAGCCACAGGCCGATCGCGATCGAGAGGATGCGGCCGGGGAGGCCACCCGCCTCGCCGGTGTGGATCGGGAATAGCGCGCTCATGAAGGCATTGGCGGGGGCGGCCTGCGCGGCCGGGAAGATGCCGCGGACCGCGCCGCTATTGGCGTCGACCAGCACATAGCTGCCGCCATAGGCGCGGCGGAGTTCGCCCGGTGCGCGAACGCGGATGCGCCAGGTCGCGTCGTCGGGCTTGGGCCAGGCGGCCTGCGTCAGCGTGCTGCCGGGGATCGCGGCGAGCCCGGCGCGGGCGGCGGCGGCGAATCCAATCGGATCGCCGGCCGGTGGATTGGGCGGCAGTGCGACCGGCGTTACGCCGGCCAGGTCGCCAACCCCGCCCTCGAACTTGAGAAGCGTGCCGGTGGCCGCGATGATCAGCGCGGGCGCTGCTACCCACAGGCCCAGCGCGCGATGCCACGAATAGAGGCGTGCGGCCGCCGGACCGCGCGTCGCCGGGCGCAGCGCCAGGCGCCAGGTGCCGCGCCTGGGCCAGGCGGCGACCAGGCCGAGAATGAGGTTGGTGCACAGCAGGATGCCGCTGATCGACACGATCCAGCTGCCCCAGGCGCCGAGCAGGTCGTGATGGAAGCCGACGAGGAAGCCCATCAGCGTGGTCTCGCCGTCGCGCGTGTTGCGCAGCTGGGTCCCGTCGCCCGCGACGCGGACGGTGAGTCCGTTCCCCTCGGCATCCTCGACGATGATGTTGTAGCGGTCGGCATAGCCGGCGGCAGTCCACACCGACTTGACTGTCACCCCGCTGTCACGCGGCGCGATGGCGGCGATGCGGCGCTCGATCGCGGCCAGATCGGTGGGGCGGTGCGCGCCGGGGATGCCGGCATCGGTGATCTCCCAATGGAAGACGATGAGCACTCCGGTGATCGCCTGGAGGAGCCAGAATATCGCCGCCCCGAGGCTGAGCCAGCGGTGGAGCTTGAGCAGGCTTCGACGCAGCGAGGGCCGCGCGGGTGGGACGGGAGCGGTCATGCCCGCCGGTGTGTCTCGCGGGCTGGGTCCGCTAAACATCCACTTTTGCCAAAGGGAAGGGGCCAGTGGTGTTGCGGGACATTCGCAATTTCAGTGCGATTCTATGCGGTTGAGAGGCATTTGCGTCAGTGGCCCCGCGGCGCGGGCTGGCCCCGTCCATGTGCAGGCGTGGGCAAGGAAAAGGCCCGGCCGTCGCCAGCCCGGCCTGAGGTTCCTTGCGGTGCTTGTTCTCAAACTTGCAGCTCGGAGGCGTTCCCTCCCCGGCGGGGGAGGGAGTGTTGAGAGATAGCTAGAAGTCGATCGTCGCCGAGGCCTTGAAGGTGCGCGGCATGCCCTGGACGAGATAGCCGCCGAGCGAGGAAGCCCAGTAGCGCTCGTTGGCGACGTTATCGACGTTGAAACGGAAGGTGAGCGGCGCGCCGCCCGCATCGATCACGTAGCGCGCGCCGAGATCGAAGCGAGTCCATTCGGGCAGGATGATGGTGTTGGTGACGTTGAACGCCTGCTTGCCGGTCTGCATCACGCGGCCGGTGAGCGTCAGGCCGCCATAGACGTCCCATTCGACATTGGCGTTGGCGGTATATTCCGGCACGCCCACCGCGTCGCGGCCGTCGTTCAGCCCGCCCTGCGTGCGGCGCTGCTTGGCGTCCGTGACGGAGAAACCAGCAATGATGCGCAGGCCGTCGATCGGCTCGCCATCGACGCTGACCTCGATGCCCTTGTTGCGCTGCAGGCCATCGACGGTGAAGATGGTGCCCGCCGGGGTCACGCCCGGCGGCGTCGGGACGTTGATCCCTTGCGGGCGATCGGTCTGGAATCCTGCGATCGACGCATTGAAGCGGCCGAACTGGACCTTGCCGCCGATCTCATACTGCACCGTCTGGAACGGCGGGAACACCTGGCCGACATTGAGCGTGCCGGCACCCGCAACCGGTCCCTGCGCCAGGCCCTCGATGCGGTTGGCATAGAGCGAGATGTTCTCGCTCGGACGGATCACGAGGCCGACGACCGGCGTCGTCGTGCTCTCCTTATACTGGCTGGTCTGGACGTTGGTGTTGATGTTGTAGGCGCGGAAGTGGATGCTCTGATGCCGCAGTCCGAGCGTCAGTTGCACCACATCCTCGGCAAAGCCCAGCGTATCGGACACGAAGATGCTGTCGAGGCGCGTGCGGTTCGCCGGGTTCGGGTCGGCGAGATTGCCCGAGATGAACCCATTGAACGCCGGCCGCGCCACCTGCACCGGATTGTAGAGATTATTCTGCGGCGAGGTGGCCGGCACCGAGGTGCTGAACTCGAACGCGTTGCGATTGACGTAGCGGCTGTGCGAATAGCCCATGTTGAGCTGGTGGGTGATGCCCCAGCCCTCGCCCTTGAAGCGCAGGCCGGCCTGCGCCGCCTCGTTATTGTCGTTGCGCGGGATGTTGGAGCCGGTGACGAACGCCGCGCCGGTGGCCGAATTGGTGACCTGGAAGCCCTGATAGACGCCCCGCTCGGCGGTGTCGCGCGCGCCGGCCGAGGCGTAGAAGATGAGGTTGTCGGTCACGTCATATTCGAGCTTCACGATGCCGAAGACGTCGCGGATCGTCTGGTTATACCAGGACTGGCCGTAATTGATGTCGGCGCGCGGGACGCGCGGGAGCGTGGTCGCGGTGCCGAACGCGTTGTTGAGCTGGACCATCGGGCGCATGTGCTGCGCCTTGACGTTCTGATAGGCGAGATCGAGGCTGACGCGCAGATTGTCGGTGCGATAGTCGAAGCTGCCGCCGACCACCGCCGAGCGGCGGAATTCGTCGTCGATCGCGATGTCGCCCGAGCGGAACGCGCCGTTGATGCGCGCGCCGAACGCCTTGCCCTCGCCGAAACGGCGGCCAAAGTCGAACGCGCCGCCGAAATGCTTGTCCGACAGATAGTTGACAGTGAGGCGGTTGGTGTCCTGGTCCTTCGCGCGCTTGGGCGTGAGGTTGACCGTGCCGCCGAGCGCGGAGCCGCCCGGCGCGGCGCCGAACAGGAAGGCGCTGGCGCCGTTGAGGATCTGGATCTGGTCGTAGAGCTCGGGCGAGACCAGCTGGCGCGGCGTGATGCCGAACAGGCCGTCGATCGCAATGTCTTCGCCGAACAGGTTGAAGCCGCGGACGACGAACTGCTCGGACATGTTGCCGAAGCCGAGCGTGGTGCGCACCGAGGGATCGTTTTCGAGCACCGCGCCCAGCGTCAGCGGCTGCTGGTTGAGGATCAGCGCCTCGTTGTAGCTCTTGACCGCGAACGGGGTGTCCATCGCGTCCTTGTCGCCCAGCGCGCCAAGCGAGCCGTTGCGGCTGACCTGAGTCTGATTGTCGCGCTGTGCGGTGATGACGACGTCTTCGCTCTCGGCTTCCTGTGCAAGTGCCGGCATGGCGACGAGTGCGGCGGCGACTGCCGTAAGGCCGGCGCCTCGAGCTGCGGTGCGATGGGCAACCATATTAAAACTTCCCCCGAGCTGGTGTTGCGTGTCCCTCCCGATACGGCCTGCTTCTGGGCCAGGCTCGATATCGCGAGGGTAACATGCGAGTCGGGATTGGGCCGTGAAACATCCAGTTTGGCGATGTGCAAGGGTCCAATCGGGTAATCTTGCAACAACGGCGGGTAAGCGCTTCAACCGTAACGCTGCACGCCACCCACGATGGTCCGGAGGGCCTTTGCCTTGAGAAGTAAATGCGAGTCAATCGCAAAAAAGTCGCGATCCCAGACCACGAAATCGGCGAGCAGGCCGGGCGCGATCAGGCCCGTCTTCTTCTCGTTGAAGCCGGCATAAGCGCCTTCGCGCGTGTAGCAGCGCATCGCCTGGGCGAGCGTGACGCGCTGCTCGGGATACCAACCCCGCGGGTTCTTGCCGTCGATCGTCTCGCGGTCGACCGCGGCCTCGAGCCCCGTCAACGGGTCGATCGGCGCGACCGGCCAGTCCGAGCCCATGCAGACATGCGCGCCCGAACGGACCAGCGAGCCGAAGGCGAAGCTGGTCTCGAGCCGTTTCTCGCCGATGCGGCGCACCGCCCAGCGGCCGTCGTCGATCGCGTGATAGGGCTGGACCGAGGCGATCACATCCTGCGCCTTGAAACGCGGGATCGCGGCGGGCTTCATGTGCTGGACATGCTCGACGCGGAAGCGGCGGTCGCGCGGGCCGTTGGCCTTGGCGACGGCGGCGAAGGTGTCGAGGACGATGTCGTTGGCCTCGTCGCCGATCGCGTGCGCGGTGACCTGGATGCCGGCCTTGTCCGCGCCGGTGATCCAGCGCCTGAGATCGCCCGGATCGGTGACGATCACGCCGCGCGTGCCCGGCTCGTCATGATAGGGTTCGTAGAAGCGCGCGGTGCGTGAGCCGAGCGAGCCGTCGAACACCACCTTGCACGCGCCCCACTGGACCCAGTCGTCGCCGCGGCCTTGTTCCTTGATCAGAGCGGCCTGCGTCTCCCAATCCTTGAGCGGGAGATAGTGGCGGAATCGCAGCCCGGTCTCGCCCTTTTCGCGCAGGCGGCGAGTCGAATCGAAGCTGATCGTCTCGAGCTCGGTCGGGTGGACCTGTGTCACACCCTTGCTCAGCGCGAGGTCGATCCCCTTGCGCGTCGTCGCGTCGATCTGCTCGGGCGTCGGGGTGCCGATCGCGCGCAGGACCATTTCCTTGACGGTGTCCTTGATAATCCCGGTAGGTTCGCCGTCGGCATCCTTCTCGATCACCCCGCCCGGCGGGGCGACGGTGTTGCGGTCGATCCCCGCGAGCTTCAATGCCAGCGAGTTGAGGAACATCATGTGGAGGTCGTAGCGCACCACCGCGACCGGCGTGTCGGGGGTGACGGCATCGATCCACTTGCGGTGCGGCATCTCGCCGCCCCAGCGGTCCTGATCCCAGTTGCCGCCCTCGAGCCATTGGCCCTTGGGCAATGTCCTGGCCGCTGCGGCGATGCGCTCGACGAACTCCTTCGGGTTGGCGGCGTCGCGCAGCGAGGGCTGCGACAGCATCGTCGAGGCCATCACGAAATGGACGTGCGGATCGATGAAGCCGGGGGTGACGAACGCGCCCTTGAGGTCGATCACGCGGGTGCGCTTGCCGGTGCGCGCGCGGACCGCATCGGCGCCGATCGCGGCGATGCGGTCGCCCTTCACCCCGATCGCATCGCTGCGGACGGTGGGGCCTGCGCCGGTCCAGACGCGGGCATTGATATAGGCGGTGTCGAGGTCGCCCTCGGCTGCGAAGGCATGGTGCGTGACCGCGGCGGCCGCGGTGCCGGCGCCCAGCACGAGAAGTCCGCGGCGGCCGAGCATCACTTGCCTCCCTTCTTGCGCGGCGGGTTCTCCGCCCGCCATTTGTCGAGCCGCGCGAGCCATTTGGCGGCGGAGAGCGGGCCATAGGTCTTGGAATCGGTATGTTCGGCGATCAGCTCGCGGATGCCGACGAAATAGGCCGGGCCGCTCTCCATGCCCAGTTCCTTACGCTTGGCGTCCATCGCCGCCTGCTGCGCCGCGGTCGGCTTGAAGCCGGTGACGGGCTTGAAGATGATGACGTCGAAGTCCGCGCCATTTTCATGGAAGAAGAGCTGGATCGGCGGCTGGCCGCCGGCCGCGGCGACCTCGTCCGCCTGCGCGATGCGACGGATGAACTCCTCCTGCTTGCCCGGCGCGAGCTTGAAGATCTCGAACCATGCCTCGGGCCAGGCCTCGGGCGTGGCCGGAGCGTGTGCGGGATTGGGTGCCTCCTGCGCCGTGGCGGGAGCCAGCGGCAGGGCCAAGGCGGCGAGAGTGAGAGCGAGATGCTTCATATGTTGTCCTCCCTTTTGCCCGAAGCTCCGCCTTCGTCATGGATCGGAAAACATCCAACTGTTGATCCCGTGACGGGACCAATCACCCCGCCGCCTCGCGCAGCGCAGCGACCGCGGTGCGCGCCTCGTGCTCATTCAGGCTGGCGAAGCCGATGCGCAGGCCGCGCGGGGCATCGTCGCGTGTCATGAACGAGCGCGACGATGCAAAGCGTAGCCCCATCGCCGCGGCGCGCGCCTCCATCGCGTCGAGATCGGTGCGGAAGCGCAGCCAGAAGGCGAGGCCGCCATCGGGCATCTTGTAATCGGCGATGTCGCCGAGCGTGCGGTCGATCTCGGCGGCGAAGCTCTCGCGGCGCTTGGCATAGACCTGACGCACCTTCCGCGCGTGGCGCCTGAGCTCGCCATTCTCGATCAGCTCGGCAGCGGCGTCTTCGGTCAGCGCATTGCCCATGCCGTCGGTCAAGGAGACCATGTGCGCGATCGCATCGATCACCGGCGGCGGCGCTGCGACATAGCCGATGCGCAGCGCCGGCAGCAGCAGCTTCGACATCGAGCCGACATAGATGACATGGCCCGGGCCATAGCCGGCCATCGGGAGCAAAGGCTGCGATTCGAAGTGGAATTCGTGGTCGTAATCGTCCTCGATGATCGCATAGCCGAACTGGTGCGAGAGCTCGAGCAGGCGCAGCCGGCGCTCGGGGCGGAGCGAGACGGTGGTAGGGAACTGGTGGTGCGGCGTCACGAACACCGCGCGTACCGCGTTGCGGCGGCAGGCATGCTCGACCGCTTCGATGTCGATGCCGTCCTCGTCGAGACCGACCGCGACGACATTGGCGCCGAGCGCACGGAAGGCGGCGATCGCCGGTTCGTAGGTCAGCGCCTCGACGATCACCGTGTCACCGGGGCGGACCAGGACATGCGCGGCGAGGAAGATGCCGTTCTGGCTGCCGCGGGTGATGCAGATATTCTCGGCCGTGACGGGCAGGCCGCGCTGGCTCTTGAGCATTGTCGCGATGCTCTCACGCAGGGCAGGGGTGCCGCGCGGGTTGCCGTACTGGAAGCGGTTCTCCCGCGAGGCGCGGTGCGCGGCAGAGCGATAGGCGCGGGCGAGCAGCTCGGCGGGGAAGAGGCGGCCATCGGGCGCGCCCTCGTCGAGCTTGAGGCCGGGGCCGGAGGGCAAGGCGAGCGGGCGCTCGGGCGGGATGGCGTAGCGATAGTCGATCGGCGCGTTGCTCATCGTCGCCTCGGCCTCGGTCCGCTGCTTGTTGGCGGGCTCGGGCAGCGAGGCGGAGACCATCGTGCCGCGCGTGCCGGCCGAATCGAGCCAGCCCTGCGCGATCAGATCCTCATAGGCGAGCACCACGGTCTTGCGGTTGACGCCGAGAACCTGCGCCAGCTCGCGGCTGGAGGGAAGGTAGGTGCCCGAGGTGAGGCGCCCGCGCTCGATGTCGCGGATCAGCGCCTGGATGATCTGCATGTAGATCGGAACGTCGCGTGCGGGATCGATTCGCTCCCCCAGGCTGACTTGCCATGGACGCAGCATTGGACCGGTTACTCCCGATGTTGAAAACGATGATGAGGGGCCAAGGCTAATACGGCAAACCCGCGCTGGCAACGCCGGGCTGGACCCCGATGCTTTTCGGTCTTGGTGCTTGCTGCTACCCGAACGCTGGGGAACAAGGGGGCCATCAATCACAGGCGTCGGGGCAGATGGACGGGGCTGAAGCAAGCGCAGACGCGGTGGAGACACGGGACAAGCGGCCGCTGTTCGAGCGGTTCGACGATGCCGATGTGCGCGCGCTGATCGAGGGCTATCCGCTCGCCTGGGTATGCGGCGGCGGGGCAGGGGCGCTCGAGGCGAGCCTGTTGCCGCTGGTCGGTGTTTATGATGGCGAGGGCCGGCTGATCGAGTTGATCGGGCATCTGATGCGGTCCAATCCGCTCCACCGTGCACTGATCGAGGATTCGCGCGCGACGATCCTGTTCAGCGGGCCGGACGCCTATGTCAGCCCCGAGCATGCCGGGCGGCGCGACTGGGCGCCGACCTGGAACTATGCGCAGGTCAAGGTGAGCGCCGAGATCGCGTTCGACGAGACGCTGACCGAATATTCGCTCAAGGTGCTGATCGACGCGATGGAGGCGGCGCGTGCGCGGCCCTGGGGCGTCGAGGAGCTGGGTTCGCGCTACCAGGCGATGCTCGGACGGATCATCGGCTTCCGGGCGCGCGTGACCGGGCTTTCGGGCAAGTTCAAGCTCGGACAGGACGAGGACAGCGCGACGCTGCACGCAATTCTGGGCGCACTGCCCGACGCCGGGAGCGTGGCGTGGATGAAGCGATTCAACCGGGGGCGGTGATGATGATGAAGGGGGTTCGGTTCGGGGCGGCGGTTGCGATGGCGGCGATGCTGGCCGCGCCGGGTGCGGCGCAGACCGGGCAGGCACCGTGGAAGAGCGATCCGTTCCCGAGCCGCTACAAGCCCGCCGCGCCCGACGACATGCTGTTGCGCGGGGCGACGATCCTCGACGGCGCGGGCGGGCGGATCGACGGCGGCGACGTGCTGGTGCGCGGCGGCAGGATCGTCGCGGTGGGCAAGGCGCTGGCCAATCCCGGCGTGCGCGAGGTGGATGCCAAGGGGCGCTGGATCACGCCCGGCGTGATCGATGTGCACAGCCATGACGGCACCTATGTGCTCCCGCTCACCGACATCGATCGCGAGGCATCCGACGTAGCGGAGGTCGCGACGCCGAACGCTGCCGACACCTGGATCGAGACTGCAGTCAACGCGCAGGACATGGCGTTCGACCGTGCGCTCGCGGCGGGGGTGACGACCATCCAGATCCTGCCCGGCTCGACCCCGATCTTTGCGGGACGCTCAGTGGTGGTGAAGCCGGTGCGCGCGTCGACCGTGTGGGGGATGAAGGCTGCGGGGGCCGTGCAGGGCTTCAAGATGGCGTGCGGCGAGAACCCCAAGAGTTGGGGCGCCAGCAAGGACAATGACGGGCCGACCAGCCGGCAGGGGGTGGTCGCCTATATGCGGCAGGCGTTCCTCGACGCGCAGGCCTATGGCCGCGACCGTGCCGCGGGGAAGGCGGGGCGCGACCTCAGGAAGGAAGCGCTGCTCGGCATCCTGGCGGGCGACGTGCGGGTGAACCTGCATTGCTACCGCGCGGGGGATATCGCCGCGGTGCTGTCGGTCGCGAAGGAGTTCGGCTTCCGCATTGGCGCGATCCATCACGCGACCGAGGCGTACAAGGTGCCGGGGCTGCTGCGCGAGAGCGGGACGTGCGCGGCGGTGTGGGCCGACTGGTGGGGCTTCAAGATGGAAGCGCAGGACGCGGTGCGTGCCGAGGCGCCGCTGCTCGAACGCGCCGGGGTGTGCGTGATGATGCATTCGGACTCGGCGGCGGACGGCCAGCGACTCAACATCACCGCGGCCAAGGCGGCGGCGGCGGGGCGGCGCATTGGGATCGAGACCCTGCCCGAGACGATGATCAAATGGACCACCAGCAACCCGGCTAGGCTACTGGGGCTGGACAGGCAGGTGGGGACACTGGCGCCGGGATACCGCGCGGACCTGGTGCTGTGGTCGGGCGATCCGTTCAGCATCTACACCAAGGCCGATCTCGTGCTGATCGACGGCGCGGTGGCGTGGGACCGGGCAAAACCGCCCGCCGCGCCTGTGTCCGACTTCGAACTCGGGCGGGGAGGCGTGCGGTGATGAGGATGATCGCATTGGCGCTGGCGCTCGCCGCGACGCCCGCCGCCGCCCAGACGATCGCGGTCACCCATGCCGAAGCCTGGACGATGGAATCGGGCGAGCCGGTGAAGGACGCCACCATCCTGATCGAGAACGGCAAGATCGTCTCGGTCACGCCGGGCGGTAGCGTGCCGCAGGATGCGAGCGTGATCGACGCGCGCGGCAAGCCCGTGACGCCGGGGCTGATGAACGGCGCGACCCAGGTCGGGCTGATCGAGACCGCGTCGGCCGACACGCGCGATCAGGGATCGGCCGACGACCGCAATCCCGGCTTCGATCCGGCGCGCGCGCTCAACGGCAATTCGACCCTGGTCGACCTGATCCGCGCCGATGGCATCACGCGCGCGCTGGTCTATCCCGCGCAATCGCGCATCCCGGTGTTCGCCGGGGAGCCGGTGATCGCGCGCTTCCGCGAGGGCGTCGATATCCTGGGCGAGCGCGAGGTGGCGGTCTATGCCGTGATCGGCGGCGGGGCGTGGGACAAGCTCGGCTCGCGCGCGCAGCAATGGACCGTGCTGCGCAAGGTGTTGAGCGATGCCAAGGGCGCGATGGCGGCCCGCGATGCGGGTGACGCCAAGAAACGCGATCGCCACGGTCCGCCGCCCGGTCGTGGCCGTCGCGCGGGGGAGGAACTGATCCGCGGCGTGATCGCGGGCGAGACGCCGCTGGCGATCCACACCAACCGCGAGTCCGACATTCGCGAGGCCGTCAAGCTGGCCAGCGATTTCGGCATCCGCGTGATCATCGTCGAGGGCGTCCAAGCATGGCGCGCCGCCGACGCGCTCGCAGCGGCGAAGATCCCGGTGGTGCTCGATCCTTCGACGAACCTGCCCGGCAGCTTCGACGAGCTGGGCGCGCGGCAGGACAATGCCGCGATCCTGACGCGGGCGGGGGTGAAGGTCGCCTTCGGCCTCGCGGGCGGGCGGATTCATTCGAACTACAATGCCGGGATGGCGTTGCGCGAGGGCGCCGGGATCGCGGTGGCCAACGGGCTGCCCTATGCCGATGCGCTGCGCGCGGTGACGGTCAATCCGCTGAGCATCTGGAGCAAGGGCGGCGGGACGCTGGCGCCCGGTAGCGAGGCCGATCTGGTGGTGTGGGACGGCGACCCGCTCGAGCCGTCAACCAACGCGACGGCTGTGATCGTCGAGGGACGTTGGGTATCGGCGCGCTCGCGGCAGGATCTGCTTGCCGAGCGCTACAGGGATATTCGGTGATGGACGTGTTGCTGGTCGGGTGCGGACGGATGGGCGGCGCGATGGCGCGCGGCTGGCAGGGTGCGCACCGCGTGCTGGTGTTCGATCCGCTGGCGGCCGAACTGCCCGAAGGGGCGGAGCGGGCGGGCTCGCTCGACGATGTCGAGGCCGGGGGCGAACTGGCGGTGGTGCTGGCGGTGAAGCCGCAGGTGTTCCCGTCGATCGCGGAGTCGCTGCGGCCGCTGGCGCGGGCCGACGCGCTGTTCGTGTCGATCATGGCCGGGATCACGCTTCAGGGGCTGAGCGATGCGCTGGGCAGCGGGCGCGCGGTGCGGACCATGCCCAACACGCCCGCGGCGATCGGGCAGGGGATCACCGCCGCGGTCGCCGGGCGCGACGTGCGGATGAGCGACTTCGCCACGGTCAACGAACTGCTCGGCCCGACCGGGCAGGTGGTGTGGCTCGATGACGAGGCGCAGATCGACGCTGTGACGGCGGTGTCGGGCAGCGGCCCGGCCTCCTATTTCTTCCGCTTCACCGAGGCGCTCGCGAAGGCAGGGACCGAGGAGGGGCTGCCGCCGGCGCTCGCGATGCAGCTGGCGCGCGCGACCTTCACCGGCGCGGCGGCGCTGGCGGGCGCGGACCCGGCCGAGCTGGCGGATCTGCGGCGGCAAGTGACCAGCCCGGGCGGGACGACCGCCGCGGGCCTTGGGCAGATGGACCAAACGGATGCGATCGACCGGCTCGTCCAGTCGGTGGTCGAAGCAGCGGCGGCGCGCTCGCGCGAACTCGCCGGATAGCAGCGCGGGGAGTCGAGATCATTCGGCGGGAGTTGGGTATGAAGCGCGTATTGGGCCTGGTGTCGATGATCGCGTTCGCGATGCCGGCGCTGGCCGACGACGCGCTGCCGATGAAGGACCGCCGCACGCTGAGCTACGAGGTGTCGAGCGGCAGCTTCATGTCGCTGGCGGTCTCGCCCGACGGGAAGACGATCCTGTTCGACATGCTGGGCGAGCTCTACGCGATGCCGGCGAGCGGCGGGCGCGCGGTGCCGATCGCGCAGGGCATCGCGTTCGAGGTGCAGCCGGTCTTCTCGCCCGACGGCAAGTGGATCGCCTATGTCAGCGACCGCTCGGGCGGCGACAATGTCTGGATCGTGCGCGCGGACGGGAGTGGGGCGCGGCGGATTACCGACGAGGATGAGGGGGCGGTGCGCACCTCGCCCGAATGGAGCGCGGACGGCAAGCATGTCTATGTGAGCCGCTACCGCATCCGCTGGGACCGCTACGAGTTGTGGAAGCATGCGGTGGACGGCGGGCCGGGCGAGCTGGTCGCGCCGGCCAAGCTCAAACCCGATGCGCCGCGCTCGGCCTGGCAGAGCACGCTCAGCGCGGCTGCGTCGAAGGACGGCAAGTGGCTCTATTTCGCGCGGCGGGTAGGTGACTTGTCGTTCGATGAGCCGGTGCCGTGGACGATCATGCGGCGCGATCTGGCGAGCGGGGCGGAGGAGACGGTGATCGGCAGCTCGGGCGGGCGCGAGGCGGGGGGCGAGACCTTCTTTCGCCCGGCGATTTCGCCCGACGGCAGGCTGCTCGCCTATGCCTCGCGGCGCATGGCGCAGACGCGGCTGCGCGTGCGCGAGCTGGCGACGGGAGTGGATCGCGATCTCGGTGCGGCGCCGCTCGACCTGATGAACGGCGCGGCATGGATGGACCTGATCCCGCGCTACACCTTCACCCCCGACGGCAAGGCGATCCTGATCGCGGTGAACGGCAAGATCGAGCGGCGACCGGTCGACGGATCGGCGGCAACGCGCATTCCGTTCACCGCGAAGCTCGATCTCGAGGTGGGGCCGGGCACGCGGATCGGCTTTCGCGAGGAGACCGGCGTGGTGCGGGCGAAACTGCCGCAGGGGACGACTCCCTCGCCCGACGGCAAGCGCGTGGCATTCGCGGCGCTTGGGAGCATCTATGTGCGGCCGCTCGACGGTGGTGCGGCAATGCGGTTGCCGATCGCGGGCGACCCGCCGTCGCTGCCGGGCTGGAGTCCCGACGGCAAGCGGATCGCCTATGTGACGTGGAGCGAGGGCGCGGGCGGGGCGGTATGGACGGTGGCCGTCGACGGATCGGGCAAACCGGTCAAGGTGAGCGACGTTTCGGCCTTCTACACGCATCCGGCCTTCACGCCCGACGGCAGGACGATCCTCGCGGTGCGTTCCCCCGCGGCGGCGCGGCAGCAGACGAGCTTCGAGTTCGGGACGGTGCGGCCGGGCGAACTGGTGGCGATTCCGGCGGGCGGCGGGGCGGCGCGCGTGGTAACCAGCGGACGGCTCGGGCAGAAGCCGCATTTCGTGAATGAACAGCCAGGCACTGCGTATGTGATGAGCGACGACGGGCTGGCGGCGGTGGATTTGGCGTCTGGCGCGAGGCGCCGCGCCGCGATGGTCAAGGCGCAGGGCTATTATTTCACCGATCTGCTCGCGACCGTCGACGACATGCGCATCAGCCCAGACGGCAAATGGATCGCGGCGCAGACCAGCGAGCAGCTCTATGTCATTCCCACGCCCGCCGATCCCAAGGTCGAGATCGACCTGACCGCGCCGAGCAATCCGGGACGGCGCGTGACCGACCTGGGCGCCGACTTTTTCGACTGGCGCGCCGACGGGAGCCTGATCTGGTCGGTCGGGAATTTCGTGCAGGTGCTGCCTGATGCGGGCGCGACGGTGCCGAAGAGGCATGTTGAACTTGTCGCTGAGTTGCCGCGTGCCCGGCCTGCCGGAAGCTTGTTGCTGCGGGGAGCGCGCGCGCTGACGATGGCCGGCGGGGACAAGGTGATCGGCGACGCCGACATCCTGATCACCGGCGACCGCATCGCCGCGATCGGACCGCGCGGGAGCTTCGCGGTGCCGGCCGGGACGCCCGTGCGCGAGCTTGGCGGCAAGACGGTCGCGCCGGGGTTCATAGATGATCACGATCATATCGGCGGCGTACGGCGCAACGTCATTTCGTACGAGGAATGGGGGCTGCGCGCGCGGCTGGCCTATGGCGTTACGACCTCGTTCGATCCCTCGACGCTGGGGATCGATCAGGTGGCCTATCAGGACCTGGTCGACGCCGGACTGATCGTGGGGCCGCGCCTGCGCTCGACCGGGCCGGCGCTGTTCTCCAAGGAGCGGATCGCGTCGCTCGACGAAGCGCGAGCGATCCTGCGGCGCTATCGCGAGGCCTGGGGCCTCAGGAACATCAAACAGTATCGTGGCGAGAGCCGCACGGTGCGGCAATGGATCGCGATGGCCGCGCGCGAGCAAGGCATCGTCCCAACGACCGAGGGGAGCCACAACCCCAAGCTGATCCTGACCCAGATCCTCGACGGCTATGCCGGGAACGAGCATGCGCTGCCGGTCGCGCCGCTGCAGGAGGATGTGCTCAAGCTCTATGCACTGACGCGGACCAGCTATGTCTCGACGTTGCTGGTCAACACCAGTGGACCGGCGGGGCGGCACTATTATGTCGCGAAATACGATCCGGCGCTGGACGCGAAGGTGAAGCGCTTCTGGTCGCCGCCGGCGATCGCGCACAAGCTTGGGCATCGCGAATGGGGTTCGCTCGATGCGTCGCGCATGCCGGTGCTGGCGGCGGATGTGAGACGACTCGCGGAGAGCGGCGCGCTCGTCGGCATGGGATCGCATGGCGACGAGCCGGGGATCGGTTTCCACTACGAGATGGAGGCGCACACGCTGGGCGGGATGACGCCGATGGTGGTTCTGCACGCGGCGACGGCAGGCGCGGCGGAGACGATCGGGCGATTGCAGGACATGGGGACGCTGGAGGCGGGCAAGTACGCCGATCTGGTGGTGTTCGACCGCGATCCGGTGGCGGATATCCGCAACACGCGATCGGTGAAGCTGGTGATGCGCGGCGGGCAGCTGTTCGATGCCGACACGCTCGACGAACTGTGGCCGGTGGCGCGCAAGCTCCCGACGCCGTGGTTCGCACGAGCCAAGGACGCGCAGTGGCTGCCGGTCAAGTGACGCTCGACCCGGAGATCGCGGCGTTCCTGGCCGAGATGAAGGCGCGCTGGACACAGCATCCTCCGTTCGACACGCTCGACTTCCCCGGGCAGCGCGCGGTGTGCGAGGCGGTGCGGGCGCGCTGGGCCCAGGGCGGGCCGGAGATGGCGCGGACGATCGAGCGAGTGTTCGATCCGGGCGCGGGCCAGCTGCATGTGCGGGTGCATTTCCCCTTGGGGATGGCCGAGCCGGCCCCTGCGCTGGTGTATTTGCACGGCGGCGGGTTCACCTTGTTCTCGATCGACACGCACGACCGGCTGATGCGCGAATATGCGGCAGCGGGCGGGTTCGCGGTGATCGGGGTCGAGTATCCATTGTCGCCCGAGCATAAATATCCGGTGGCGCTCGACCGGATCGAGGCGCTGATGCTGTGGCTCAGGGACCATGGGGCGGAGCTGGGGATCGACCCGGGCAGACTCGCGATAGGCGGGGATTCGGCGGGGGCCAACCTGTCCTTCGCCACCGCGCTGCGGCTACGGGATCGCGGCGAAGGCGGGATCGTTCGGGGTATCCTGTCCAACTACGGCTATTTCTCGACCGCGGTGTCGGATGCGGCGGAGGCGGCGTTCGGCGGGCCAGGGTCAATCATGGATCGCGCTGAGGCGGTGGCCTATTATGCCAACTACCTGACCGACTTCGAGCGCGAGCGCAGCGATCCGATGGCGTGTCCGTTGCTGGCGGATCTCGCCGGATTGCCGCGAGTACTGCTGGTGATTCCCGAATGCGACCTGCTGACCGAGCAGTCGCTGGCGATGGTGGCGCGGCTGCGGGTTGCCGGCGTGGCGACCGACGCCATCGTCTATACCGGCGCGACGCACAGCTTCCTCGAGGCGATGTCGGTTGCGGCGGTGGCGCGCCAGGGGATCGCCGACGGGGCGGCGTTCGTGGCGGGGCGGCTCAGCCGTTAGCGATGCCACCAGCAATCAGCGCCTCGATCTCGTCCTCGTCGAACCCGCATTCCGCCCCGCGCGGGGCGATGCCAGGTGAGGTTGCGATGCTGCTCGTCGCCTGGATGATGTCGTTGAACGCCGGTCGGTCGCGATAGGGGCCGCGAGGGCCGAAGCCGATCGCGGCGCAATGGACGATGCGCGGGTTGATCGCCGCGGCCGCGTCGAAGCCGAGGCCGAACCGCTTGGCGGCGTCGATGCGCATGTTGTGGAAGAGGACGTCGGCGGTGCCGATCAGCCGGGCCAGCGCGGCGCGGTCTGCGGGCGCCTTGAGGTCGAGCGCGAGCATGCGCTTGTTGTTCACGAACAGCGCGCCGCCGCCGCTGCCCGAGGAGTGGGCGTTGCAGGCGATGTCGCCTTCGAGCGGCTCGACCTTGATCACCCCGCGCCCAAGTCGGCGAGGATCTGCCCTGCATAGGTGCCGAGCACCACCGCGCCGACCTCGACCCGAATCCCCTCCAGCAGCGGCAGCATTACCCGTCTCTCCTTCTTGACTTAAATTCATACGCAGAGACTAATGTGTCCATAAATAGAAATTTATGGAGTCGGGATGCTCGACGGATTTACGTTCGACAGGCTATTCATCGGCGGGGAATGGGTGGCGCCGATTGATGGCGGCATGCGGCCGAGCATCGATCCGGCGACGGGCGAGCCGTGGGGCGATGTCGTGTACGGCGGGACGGCAGATATCGACCGCGCGGTGGCCGCCGCGAAGACGGCGTTCGAGGGTCCCTGGCGCAAGATGCCGCCGTGGGAGCGCGCCGCGCTGCTTCGGAAATTCGCCGATCTCTATACGACGCAGGTCGACGCGCTCGCGCAGATCGAGACGCGCGACAATGGCCGGGCGGTGCGGGAATCGCGCGGCGATATCGGTCTGCACGCGCAATATTATCACTGGTTCGCCTCGCTCGCCGACAAGCTGGGCGGGCGCACCATCCCGATGGACGACAGCGTCCATGCCTTCACCACGCGCCATCCGGTCGGCGTGGTCGGGGCGATCACGCCGTGGAACGTGCCGATGATGGCGGCGGCGTGGAAGCTCGGCCCTGCGCTGGCGGCGGGATGCACGGTGGTGTTGAAGCCCGCGGAATCGACGCCGGCTTCGTCGCTCGCGCTGGCGAAGCTGTTCGAGGCGGCGGGATTTCCACCGGGCGTGGTCAATGTCGTGCCGGGCGACGGGACGGTGGCAGGCGCGCGGCTGGTCGAGCATCCCGATGTCGCCAAGATCAGCTTCACCGGCGAGGGATCGACCGCGAAGGCGATCCTGAAGGCGGGGGCGGATACGCTGACTCGCTGCACCTTCGAGCTGGGCGGCAAGGCGCCGCACATCATCTTCGCCGACGCCGATATCGAGAACGCGCTCAATGCCGCGACCGGATCGGCCTGGGCATTGTGCGGGCAGAGCTGCGCGTTGGGGAGCCGCGTGCTGGTCGAGCGCTCGATTTATGATCGCGTGGTCGAGGCGTTTCGCGAGCGCGCCGGGCGAGTGCGGGTCGGCATGCCGCTCGACCCCGCGACGCATATGGGGCCGCAGGCGCATGCGCAGCAGCTCGACAAGACTCTGTCCTATGTCGGCATCGGCCGGGACGAGGGTGCCGAGCTGGTCACGGGCGGGAGCCGGATCGACCGCGATGGCCTCTCGGGCGGCTATTTCGTCGAGCCGACGGTGTTCGCGGGGGTCTCGGCGAACATGCGGATTGCGCAGGAGGAGATTTTCGGGCCGGTCGCCGCGATCATGTCGTTCGAGGGCGAGGACGAAGCAGTCGCG
This sequence comes from Sphingomonas sp. BT-65, assembly GCF_026107375.2. Classification (NCBI taxonomy): domain Bacteria; kingdom Pseudomonadati; phylum Pseudomonadota; class Alphaproteobacteria; order Sphingomonadales; family Sphingomonadaceae; genus Sphingomonas; species Sphingomonas sp. BT-65. The sequence continues at coordinate 642,083 of NZ_JAPCIA010000001.1, read as the reverse complement.
ATCGCCAATTCGACGCCCTACGGCCTCGCCGCCGGGCTGTGGTCGGGCGATACCGGGCGCGCGCATCGCGTCGCTGCGCGGATCCAGGCCGGCATGGTGTGGGTCAACACCTATCGCTACATCCGCTGGTCCACCCCCTATGGCGGGGTGAAGGCGAGCGGCTGGGGCCGCGAGAACGGGATCGAGGGGCTCGATCCGTTCCTCGAGACCAAGACCACCATTGTTTCGACCACGGGGAAGTTCCCCGATCCCTTCGCTGCTTGAGGAAGAAGACATGCGCCTGAACGGCAAGCTCGCCATCGTCACCGCCGCCGCATCGGGCATGGGCCGCGCAGGGGTCGAACGCTTCGTGCGCGAGGGGGCGAAGGTGGCGGCGATCGACGTCAACCGCGAAGCGCTCGACGCGCTGGTCGCCGAGTTCGGCGCGGACAGGGTGACGGGCATCACCGCCGACCTGCTCGATCCCGCGGACGCCAAGGGCAGCATTCATACGGCGGCCGAATGGCTGGGCGGCGCGGACATATTGTGGGCGCATGCCGGGATGCCGGGGCCGGCGTCGGTCGAGGATTTGGACCTCGACGCCTATCGCAAGGCGATCGACCTCAACGTCACCGCGGCGGCGCTGGGTGCGGGGCAGGTCGCGCCGTACATGCGCGAGCGCGGCGGCGGTTCGATCATCTTCACCGCATCGGTCTCGGGCCTGGTCGGATCGATGATGAGCCCGATCTACTCGGCCGCGAAATGGGGCGTGGTCGGGCTGACCAAGAGCCTCGCGCTCGCGCTGGCCGCCGACAAGATCCGCGTCAACGTGGTGTGTCCGGGGCTTGCCGACACGCCGATGAAGATCGGCTTCACGGGACGCAGCGGCGACCCGGCGGAGGCGGCGGCGAACGAGGCCAGGCTGATCGCGAACGTGCCGATGGGACGGCTGGTGCAGGCGGGGGAGATTGCCGATGCGGCATTGTGGCTGGCTTCGGACGAGGCGAGCTTCGTCACCGGCGTGGCGCTGCCGGTCGATGGCGGCTTTACGGCGCGCTGAGCGTGGCCCGGCGCCCGGACAGGCAGGACGCTTTTCCGGGCGCGGCGCTTGCGCCATATGGCGGGCATGAACACCGTCCGTCAGGCCGCCAACGCGCTCGAAGTGCTGGAGTATTTCGCGCGCCGCCTGCGCCCGGCGACGCCGGCCGAAATGGCCGACGAGTTAGGCTGGCCGCGATCGAGCACGTTCAAGCTGATCGGCACGCTCGCTTCGATGGGCTATCTCTACGAGCCGCGCGGGCGCGGCGCCTATTATCCGAGCCCGCGCTGGCTGGTGCTGGCCGAGGCGGTGACGGCGGCAGAGCCGCTGCCCGCGAAATTCCAGCGGCTGGCGAAGGACCTGATGGAAGCGACCGGCGAGACGGTGGCGATCGCGGCGCCGGCGGGGATCTTCGCGACCTTCGTCGACGTCGCGGAATCGCGCCAGCCGGTGCGCTACTTCGCCAAGGTGGGCGACCGGGTGCCGATCCACGCGACCTCGGCGGGGCGCGCGCTGCTGGCGCAGATGCCGCGCGAGGAGCGCGAGAAGCTCTACCGCAAGATCGACTTCGTCGCCTATGCGCCGACCACCCCGGTGGGGCCGGAAGCGGTCGAGGCGCGGCTGGCCGAGGCGGCGGCGATGGGCTGGCACCAGAGCAACATCGAATACACGCCGGACCTCGCGGGTGTCGCGATGGCGCTGCCGGGCAGCGAGCGGCGGCTGTCGGTGGTGGTGGTGGGGCCGGTGTCACGCTGCCTCGAGCGGCGACCGGAGATGGCGGCGATCGTCGCGAAGCACCTCGCGACGCTGGGCTAGGCCAAACACACAGGCTCAACGAAACGACCGGGCGGCCATTGCGGACCGCGGCCGGCGGGAGAGGCATATGACCCACGACCCGCGCGCGGCGATTGCGGCTGCGCCGATGCACCGGCTGCAGATCGTGGTGGTGGCCTTGTGCATCGCGCTCAACGCATTGGACGGCTTCGACGTGCTGGCGATCAGCTTCGCCGCGCCCGGGATCGCCGCCGAGTGGGGCGTCGACAAGGCCACGCTGGGCATCGTGCTGTCGATGGAGCTGCTCGGCATGGCGGCGGGATCGGTGCTGATCGGCAACGTCGCCGACCGGATCGGGCGGCGGCCGACGATCCTCGGCTGCCTGACGGTGATGACCGCGGGGATGTTCGCGGCGACGGTCGCGAGCGGGGTGGAGATGCTGTCGGTCATCCGCTTCCTCACCGGAATCGGCATCGGGGGCATGCTGTCGTCGACCAGCGCGATGGTCGCCGAGTTCTCGAACGACAAGAGGCGAGGACTCAACGTCGCGCTCAACATCGCGGGCTATTCGACCGGGGCGATCCTGGGCGGGCTGGTCGCATCAGCGCTACTCGCCTCGACCGGGGATTGGCGGTCGGTGTTCATGCTGGGCGGGGTGGCGAGCGCGGCGATGATCCCGCTGGCGGTGCTGTTCCTGCCCGAATCGATCGAATCGCTGATCGCGCGGCGGCCGGCGGGCGCGCTCGAGGCGGTCAACCGGACGCTGGTGCGGCTGGGCCATGCGCCGGCCGACGCATTGCCCCCCGTGCCGATGGAGACGGTCAGGCCGTCGATCCTCTCGCTCTTCTCACGCGATTTCCGCTGGATCACCATCCTGCTGACGATCGCGTATTTCGCGCAGATCCTGTTCTTCTACTACATCCAGAAATGGATCCCGAAGATCGTGGTCGATCTGGGGTTCGACGCAGCGCAGGCCGGGCGGGCGCTGGTGTGGGCCAATGTCGGCAACCTCACCGGCGCGGTGCTGATCGGGCTGCTCAGCCAGCGCTTCAACTTGCGGCCGCTGGTCGGCGGGGCGATGCTGCTCGGGTTCATCGCGATCGGCGCGTTCGGGCTGGCGGGCGCAGACCTGGTCCGGCTGTCGCTGACCGCGGCGGTCGCGGCCTTCTTCATCAATGCCGGCGTGGTCGGGCTCTATCCGATCCTGGCGCAAACCTATCCCGCGGCGCTGCGCGCGAGCGGGACGGGGTTCGTGATCGGCATGGGGCGCGGCGGATCGGCGGTGGGGCCGGTGGTCGCGGGCGCGCTGTTCGCGAGCGGGAGCAGCCTGCTCGCGGTGTCGCTGACGATGGGACTGGGCGGGCTGATCGCCGCGGCGATGGTGTTCCTGCTGCCTTGGGCGCAGCGGCGCGGGGCCGCCTAGAGGCTGCTCAGCAGCAGGCTGGTCTCGCTGTTGAGCACGCCGTCGATCTGGCGGACCTCACGCAGGATGCGATCGAAAGCGGCGAGGTTGGCGACGGTGATTTCCGCGACCAGATCCCAGCCGCCATTGGTGGTGTGCAGCGCCGCCAGCTCGGGAAAGCCGCGCAGCCGCTTGATGATCGCGATGGTCGATCGACCCTCGATCTCGATCATCATCACCGCGCGCACCTGATCGTTCGCCTGACGCGCGCGGATGGTGAAGCCGAGCACCGCGCCGCTCTCCAGCAGCCGGTCAAGCCGCGCCTGCGCGGTGGTGCGCGATACCTTGAGCACCGCGGCGAGCCGGGTGATCGGCATCCGCGCATCTTCGCGCAGCGCGGCGATCAGCCGCCGGTCGAGATCGTCGAGCTCGTGCATCCGCTTATTCTCCACACCGCTTGCGTGGGCTTGTCACGGGCCAGTTTGTGCACGGTGACGGGTCCGCAATCTGTGCGGATCGGGCCGGCAGATTGACCAAATGGCCGCGCGAAGTTGCGCAGCATGCGCCTGTCGCCTGCACCCGCGCGCGCCCTAGCATCGTCGAAAGATCAAGGGAGGCGGCGATGGTGCAGTTTGTGGGCGTGAGCGAGATCCGGCGGATCGTGGCGCAGGTGGGGATCGACGCGGTACTGACGCGGATGGTCGACTATCTGGAGGCCGATTTCCGCCGCTGGGACCGGTTCGAGCGGATCCCGCGGCTGGCCAGCCACAGCCCCGGCGGGGTGATCGAGCTGATGCCGACGCAGGACGATGCGCTCTACAGCTTCAAGTACGTCAACGGGCACCCGTATAATTTCGAGCGTGGGCTGCAGACGGTGGTCGCGATCGGGCTGATGGCCGAGGTCGACACCGGCTATCCGGTGTTCCTGTCGGAGATGACGATCCTGACCGCGCTGCGCACCGCGGCGATGTCCGCGCTGGCAGCGAAGCACCTCGCCCGGCCCGATGCGAAGACGATGGCGATCATCGGGCTGGGCGCGCAGTCCGAGTTCCAGGCGGCGGCGTTCCGCGCGGTGCTGGGGATCGAGACTTTGCGCGTGTACGACGTCGATCCCGCCGCGACCGCCAAGTTCGTGCGCAACATGGCCGGGCGCGGCGTTCGCGTGACGGTGTGCGAGGAGCCGGGGAGTGCGGTGACGGGCGCGGACATCGTCACCACCGTGACCGCCGACAAGGTCCAGGCGACGATCCTCTCGGACAACATGGTCGGTACAGGCGTGCACCTCAACGCAGTGGGCGGCGATTGCCCGGGCAAGACCGAGCTGCAGAAGGACATCCTCTCCCGCGCCAGCGTGTTCGTCGAACTGACCGAGCAGACGCGGATCGAGGGTGAGATCCAGCAGATGCCCGCCGACTTCCCGGTGACCGAGCTGTGGCAGGTGATCCGTGGCGAGGCGCCGGGGCGCACGCGGCGCGACGAGATCACCTTGTTCGACTCGGTCGGGTTCGCCGTCGAGGATTTCGCGGCGCTGCGGCTGCTGCGCGATCTCGCGACCGAGACCGGGCAGTATGAGACGCTCGACCTCATCACCGCGCCTGCGGATCCGCGCGACCTGTTCGGGCTGATCGCCCCGGCAATGGCCGAGGCGGCGCAGGCGGCCTGACGGGTAACGCGGCCGGGCAAATGGGTGACGGACTGGACGAATCGCCCAGCCCGTTGTGCAGATCGATCAGCAATTTTGGGATGAAATACGCATGTCGATGACGCTTGCGCAGGCCGACGCGATCGCGCGGCTCGACGGGCATGGCCAAGCCGAACTGGTGCGGCGCGGCGACGTGCCGCCCGAGGCGCTGGTTGAGGCCGCGATCGCGCGGATCGAGGCGATCGACGGCGCGCTCAATTCGCTCGCGGTGCGCGCGTTCGGCCATGCCCGTGCGGCGGCGGCGCGGGTCGATCGCGACGCGCCGATGGCGGCGGTGCCCTATCTGCTCAAGGCGTCGCTCGAATATCCCGGTTTCCCGTGCGAGGCCGGGTCGCGTGCGAAGAAGGGCGAGGTCGCCCGCCGCGCCTTTGCGCTGGCGCAGGCGCTCGACCGCGCGGGAATGGTGCCGGTCGGCATGTCGACCATGCCCGAATTCGGGCTGAACGCGAGCGGCGAGGCGCTGCTCTACGGCCCGACCTGCAACCCGTGGGACCTGTCGCGCAGCTCGGGCGGATCGAGCAGCGGCGCGGGCGCGGCGGTGGCGGCGGGGCTGGTGCCCTTCGCCACCGCGAGCGACGCGGGCGGATCGATCCGCATCCCGGCATCCAACTGCGGGATCATCGGCTTCAAGCCCAGCCGCGGCTGGAACGTGCGCGCGCGGGCCTATAATCTGGTCGACGACATCCTCTGCTCGGACAGCCTCTACGGCCGCTCGATGCGCGACACGGTCTGGGCGGCGCGGCTGCTGCGCCCAGCGGAGAAGGGCGCGGTGATGCCGCCGGGCCGCAAGCTGCGGATCGCGCTCGACCTGACTGGCATGGACGGCACCGAGCCAGAGACAGAGGTCGAGGCGGTGGTACGGCGCGCGGCGGCGCTGTGCGAGGCGCAGGGGCATCGTGTCGAGGAAGTTACCCAGCCGATCGACCGCGCGGCGTTGCGTGCCGGCTTCACGACTTTGTGGGACTATCTCGGTGGCGAGACCGTCGATCACTATGGTGCACGGGCGAGCGAGGTGCTCGAGCCGTGGACGCTGGGCCTTGCCGAGCGGCGCGCGCGCGTGACACCCGAGCTGCTCGCCGAGGCGCTGGCGCAGGTCGATCGCGCATCGGCGGCGCTGGCCGGGTTTCATGCGCGCTTCGATGTGGTGCTTTCGCCCGTCACCGCGAGCGTGCCGCCGCCGCTCGGCCATCTCGCGCCGACGCGCCCCGTGAACGCGCTGTTCGACGCCCTGTTCGGCTATGTGAACTACACCCCGCTGCACAACATGACGGGGACGCCGAGCATCTCGCTGCCGCTATTCGCGGGGGAGAGCGGGCTGCCTGTGGGCGCGATGTTCTCCGCCGGGCATGGCGGAGACGAGCTGCTGCTGGGGCTCGGGGAAGAACTGGAAGTGGCGAGCCCCTGGGCCGATCGCTGGCCGCCGATGGCGTTCGGCGCCTAGGGTTCGGCCCACATCCGCCACAGGTTGCTGGTGTTGCGCGAGAGCGTGTCGAAGGCCGCCGTCTTGCCGCTCTCGGCGAACATCGTCGCGCGGAGGCTCTCGAGCTCGAACAGCACGCGGCGCTTGTCGTGCTCGCGCACCAGGCTCTGCAGCCAACCGACCGCGACGTCGCGGCGGCCCGCGGTCACGGTCGTCACCCAATGCAGCGAATTGGCGGGATAGAGGATCGCAGCGCCCGCGGGCAGCTTGAAGCTGCGCGTGCCCGCGGGCTCGTCGATCTCGAGCTCGCCGCCCTCATAGCGCTCCGGATCGGAAAGGAAGAGGGTGAAGGCGAGGTCGATCCGCATCTGCGGCGCCTCGCCCATCAGCGCATTGTCGACATGCGGGCCATAGCCCATGCCAGGGCCGTAACGGCTGAACAGGATCGGCCGCATCTGCCGCGGCATCGCCGCCATCGCGAAGATGCGGCTGGCCGCCAGCGCCCCCGCGACCATCGCCTGCATCGCGGCATAGCCGGGGGAGTCGGCGGCGACCTGGGTGTTCTCCTTGACCCCGGCGGCGGCCCAGCCCGCGGTCTCGCGCCCGTCGATGAAGGACTGCCGGTCCATCTGCACGGCAAGCTCCGCGAGCTGCGCGGAACTCAGGATATCCGGGATGCAGATGAACATGGCGCTCCCCTCTACATGTCTGGCGCCGCGCCCTTCTTCAGCGCATGAGCCTTGCCCGAGACGCCGCCGTCGGGCTTCACCATCGCCACGCTGTCCATCACGAAGAACATCGAATAGCAGCCGTCGATCTTCCCGTCCTTGCCCCAGCGGATGTCGACGCAGAGCTTGTGGTCCTGCGCCTTCCAGCTGCCGGTGACGGGTTCCCTGACCTGTGCGCTGCACACGCCCTCGTAGAGCAGCAGCCCGTCGCCGGGCACTTCGATCTTGGGGCATTTCTTCACGTCGACGGCATCGTAGCGGATATTGTAGCCGCCGACGCGTCCGTCCGCGCCGTACTGGTGGGTGTAGTGATACGCGATGACGAGCGAGTTGCCGGTCACCGCCTTGCTGATCTGATCGGTGGTGAGCGCGGGGAACATCAGCGTCGGCCACACCTTGTGCACGCCGATGCCGTTCTCGCCGCCCTCGCCCGCAAGCATCAGCGACAGCGCCTTATCGAAGCCGGTGGGGTAGACGGTGTCGGTCGGAGCGGGGATGGCGGGCGGCGGGCCATCCTCCGCAGCAGCCGGGGCGGCGAGCGTGGTGGCCGCTGCGGCGGCACCGGCGGCCGACCAGAGCTTCACCGTAAATTTCTGCATATCTGTCCCTCCTCGGGGATGGCGTGGCAGTACTTCATAGCCCGCGCCCGCGCCGAATAGTCCCCGGCGACAGGGCATCACAGCGCGGCCGCGCCGTCACGCCCGCGCGCGGGGTAACGACCGGGCAAGGCGGGTAAGGCTGGTAGGGCTTACCCGGCTCATCCCGGCATTACCCGCAGGCGGGGTTTGGCCGGCGCGGCGGCGGGGCTAGCCTGAGGTGACACGAAACAGGCCGGGGAGTTGGCGATGGCGCGCAAATGGATCAGGCTGGCGGGTGCGATGGCGCTGGCATTTCCGGTGGCGGCGCAAGCGCAGCAAGCGGCGTCTACCGCGCCCGGCTACACCATGCCGCAGACCGCGGCGTTCGACATGAAGGCCGCGAACGGCCAGATCTATCGCATTTTCGTATCCTTCCCCAAGGCGGCTCCGCCCGAGGGCGGCTATCCGGTGCTCTATGTGCTCGACGGCAACGCGCTGTTCGCGTCCTTCGCCGAGACGCGGCGGATGATGGAATGGTCACCGGGCGACAAGGCGATCGTTGTCGGCGTCGGCTATCCCACCGACGAAGCCTATGACGTGCGGCGGATCGACGATTTCACCGGCGCGCCAACCACCTCGGGCGCCTATGCCAAGTTCGCCAGGGAGAAGAGCGGCGGCTGGGACCGGTTCCTCGATTTCCTGACCGGCGAGCTGCGCACCGAGATCGGCAGGCGCTACAAGACCAACCCCGACCGCCAGTCGCTGTTCGGCCATTCGCTGGGCGGGCTGTTCGCGCTGCACACGCTCTACACGCGGCCCGGCGCCTTCCATGCGATCATCGCGGCGAGCCCGTCGATCTTCTGGCACGAGGCGCTGACGCTGAAGGAAGAGCGCGACTTCGCCGCCCGGCTTCAGGCCGGGACGGTGCCGAAGGTCAGCCGGCTGCTGGTCGTGACGGGCGACCGCGAGGAAGCGATCCTCGAGCGTTGGGACGCCGAGGATTTCGTCCAGCGCACGGCGCCGCTGTCGGCCTATGGCCTGCGCACACGATCGGAGATCTTCGCGGGTGAGGGGCATATGACCGTGCCGGTGCGCGCGGTGCCCGCGACGCTGCGGTTTTCGGTCAACTGGCCGTGAGGGGGGAATCCTCCCCCGCCAGGGGGAGGTGTCAGCGCAGCTGACGGAGGGGGAGGATCAAGGCTTCAACGCCCCCAGATCGCCGTACACCGCCTTGCCCTGAAACAGGGTGACCAGCACCTTCGCCTTGCTGATCTGGTGCACCGGCAGCTTGAAGATGTCCTTGTCGAGCACGACGAGGTCGGCGTTCTTGCCGGCCTCCAGCGATCCGGTGAACTTCGCCATGCCGTTGACGGCGGCGACGTTGAGCGTGTGGCTCTCGATCGCCTCGGCGAGCGACACGCCCTCGCTGGCGACCAGCGGTTTCGCCTTGGGGTCGCCCGCCACCTGACGCGTGATCGCGACCTCCAGCCCTTCGAGCGGGTTGGCGGTCGCGACCGGCCAGTCGGCGCCATAAGCGAGCTTGCCGCCGGCGCGGACGATGCTGCCCGCGGGATAGATATATTCCATCCGCTTCTTGCCGATCGCCGCCTCGGTCAGCTCCATATAGGGGTACCAGGACGACCAGGTCGGCTGGAACTGGGCATAGGTGTCGAGCCGGCCGAAACGCGGCTGGTCGGCCGGATCGACGACATTGAGGTGCGTCACCATGTGGTAGGTCGGTTTCGCACCATTCGCCTTGCGCGCCGCCTCGACCGCATCGAGCGAGAGCCGCACCCCGCCGTCGCCGATCGCGTGGAGGAAGGCGTGCATGCTCTTCGCGTCGGTCGCGGTGACGGCTTGCTTGAGCGTGTCGGGCGCGATCTGCGGGGCGCCGCGCTGGGTATCACCCTCATAGGGCGCGAGCATGTACGCGGTCTTTTGCGGGATCACGCCGTCGACATAGAATTTGACCGTGTGGGTCGGGATGCCGAGCGCGTTGGCGCGTTCCGCCGCCTTGAGCAGGCCGGGGAATTGATCCATCCCGCGCTCATTCTTCCATTTGAGCGAGACCGAGACATAGGTGGTGAGCTTGCCCGCGTCCTTCACCGCCTTGTACGCGTCGACCATGCGGCTGCCGCCGGCATCGTCGAACTCGACCCCCGCATCGTTCCAGGCGACGATGCCGAGGCTATTGAACAGCCTGGCGGTGTAGAGGATCGAACTCTGGTAATCGGCGTCGGTGGGCGGCGGGATCAGCTCGGCGACCAGCGCCTGCGCTGATTCCTGAAGGCTGCCGACCGGCTCGCCGGTCGCGGGATCGCGGTCGATCGTGCCGTTGACCGGGTTGGGGGTATCCTTGGTGATGCCCGCCAGCTCGAGCGCCTTCGAGTTCACCCAGTTGGTATGGCCGCCGACCGAGTCGAAGATCAACGGGCGGGTGGTGGAGATCGCGTCGAGGATCGCCTTGTTCGGCACGCCGTTGGGCGGGAACAGCGAATCCTCCCAGCCCACGCCATAGACAGTGCCGGTGCCCGGCGTGTCGGAGACGCATTTGGCTATGATGCGCTTGTAATCCTCGATTGTCTTGCCGTCGTGGAGCGAGCAGCGCGTCTTGGAGAGCGCGCCGAACAGCGGGTGCGCATGGGCGTCGCCGAAGGCGGGGAGGACGAGGCGGCCGCCGAGATCGACGATGCGGGTCTTCACGCCCCTGGTCTTCGCCACTGCCGCTGCGGGGCCGACCGCGACGATCTTGCCGTCCCTGATCGCGACCGACTGGGCCCAGGGCTGTTTCTTGTCGACGGTGTAGATGCGGGCATTGGTCAGGATTGTGTCGGCGGTCACGCGGTCGCGTGCTTGCGCGGCACCGGTGATCCCCGCCATCAGCAGCGCGAACGCGGCGAAGCGGGCGGGACGGGTCAGGTTCAACATGGTCTCTCCGGTACGCTGACAAGAACGGGCCGGCGCGATGGCCGACCCGGGAGGCGTGGTTCAGAATTTGCGGCGGAGCGAGGCCATGATCGTGCGGTCCTTGCCCATGTAGCAATAGCCCTCGTCGATCGGAGGACCGGAGTAGCTGCAGTTGGTGTAGACCTTCTTGTCGAAGATGTTGGCGCCGTTCACCGACAGCGTCCAATCCTGATAGTTGAGCTCGACCATCGCATCGACCAGCGTCACCGGAGCGATGCGGTAGAGCTGGTCGAAGCTCACCTTGTCGCCTTGGTAGCGCACGCCCGCGCCGACCTTGGCCCCGAGATCGCCGCCGAGGTCGAAACCCTTGGTCGCCCAGGCCGAGGCCTGATGCTCGGGCAGGTTCTCGCGCCGATCGCCGCGCCGGCGGCCGTCGACGACGAGATATTCGGCGCGGGTGTAGCTGTAGGAGGCGGTTAGGCTGAAATCTCCCGGCAGGCGAATGTTCGCTTCCGCTTCAACACCGCGCGAGCGCGACGAACCGCCCTGGATGAAGTTCTGCAGCTCGTTCGGGTCGGCGATCAGGATGTTCTGTTCCTTGATGTCGTACGCCGCGACGGTGAACAGCATGCGCGACGAAGGCTGGAACTTGATGCCTGCTTCATACTGGCGGCCGGTCCGCGGCACATAGGGGACGCCGAAGAAGTTCGAGCCGAACACCGGCAGGAAGGACTCGGAATAGTTGAAATAGGGCGACACGCCCTTGACCACATCGGCGATGATGCCAGCGCGGAAGCTCCACGCCTTGTTGTCCTCGAGCTGGACGCCGTTGACGTTGGAGCGGACATTGTCGTGCCGCGCGCCGAAGACGAGCGAGACACGATCCCATGCACGGATCTGGTTCTGGAAGTAGAAGCCCAGCTGCGAGTTCTTGGTGTCCGTCTTCCAGCCCACGCCGGTGACGAAGGGGACGCCATAGACCGGATCGTAGAGATTGAGGCCTGGGGCCTGGCCGAAGCCTTCCTCCTTGTCCTCGCGGAACGAGGTATAGTCGAAGCCAGCGAGGATCTGGTGGGTCAGCGGCCCGGTGTCAAAGCTCAGTACCAAGTTATTGTCGCTGTTGAAGCCGTTATACTGGGCGCGGTTGAGGTACCAGGCACGGTTGGCGATGGTGCGCGCCGCATCGGCATAGGCGCCGCCGAAGCCGGTGTAACCGAACACCTCCTGATAATCGACGTCCTGCTCGAAGAAGCGGTTGCGGCTGTTGAAGCTGAACCGGTCGCTGAAATTGTGCGTCAGCAGGATAGTCGCCGCATAATAATCGGCGAGGGTGTGGTTGAAGCCCGGCTCGCCGAGATAGAAGTCGTGCGAGATGCGCTCAGGGCCAGTGGCGTCGATCGTCTTGCTTGTCGGCAAATAAGTCTGGCTGCCCAGGCGATCGCGCTGATAGACGCCGATGAACGTGACTTCAGTATCCGGGCCGGGCTTGAAGGTGATCGCGGGCATCACCGTGATGCGGTCGTTCCGCTGCGATTCCTGCTGGAGATTGCCGTCGCGGACGAGACCCACAAACCGCGCGGACAGTCCGGGTGCGAGCGGGCCGGTGATGTCGAACTGAAGCTGCTTGAGATCATCGGTGCCGTACATCAGCCCGACCTCGCCGCCGAAAGTCGTTTTCGGCCGCTTGCTCACCGAGTTGAGGATGCCGCCCGCGCCGCCGCCGCCATAGAGCGTCGAGGAGGGACCGCGCAGCAGTTCGGCGCGCTCGACGGTGAAGATCTCCAGCCGCCCGCCATAGATGAAGCCGGGCATGCGGTTGAGGCCGTCGAGATACTGTTCGGCGCCGGTGCCGCGCACCGCGAGGAAATCGCCACGGGTGTCCACGCCGTTGAGCTCGCTGGCGGCGCCCGCGCTGTAGCGGATCACGTCCTGCAGGTTCACCGCGGCGCGATCGTTGAACTCCTGCGCGGTGATGATGCTGATCGACTGGGGGATTTCGGTGAGCGCGGCGTCGGTCTTGGTACCGGTCTGCGCGCGCGTGCCGATGACGGTGACGTCCTCGTTCTCGACCGCGGGCTCCGCTTCCTGGGCCGCAACGGGCAGCGCCGCGAGGCAGCATGCCGCAAGCAGCGCGCCGCGCAGCCTGCGCGCCGAGCCGTAAAGTCCGATCCGTGTGCTCATGATCAAAAGCCCTTCCCCGAAATTTATATGTCCGACGGGATCGTTCTTCCGCACCTATGTTGCGCGGTTCGATCCTCCCGCAGCATTCAAACCCGGATCGGCCGTCGAGCCACGCGTTTATCGGGGTAAGAGAAGCGCAAGACGGGTAAGTGGGTAGGCAGCAACGGGGAAAGCCGCTTCAGGCGGCCGATTGACCCGCGCCGTCGGAAATGAGTCCGCGCTCACGCAGCACCCGCACGGCATCGCGGCGCTTGTGCACGCCGATCTTCCGGAACACCGATTTGAGCCGGTATTTGACCGTATCGGGCGACATGCCGATCAGCCGTGCGATTTCCTTGTTCGAGTAGCCGAAGCCGAGATGCTCGAGGATCTCCGCCTCGGCGTCGCTGAGCAGGCCGGGCGCGGGGCCGGCGATGGGCCGGGCCGCGAGCGAGCGGGCGATGCCCTTCAGGAACTGCGCGCGGAAGCGGTCGAGCTGCGCGGTGCCGCCCAGCGTCTCGCTCAGCAGCGGTTCGGCGAAGCGGCGCTGGTCGATGAAGGGACGCGCGATATTCTGGAACATCGCGGTGCCGACGGCATCGTCGAAACAGGCACGCGCCTTGGCGGCGTCGCCCGCAGCGCGGTGGCCGTAAGCGAGCAGGATATTGGTATCGACGAGCAGGCGCCCGGCACCGTGCTGCGCAGCCCAGCGCCTGAGCTTCTGGAGATCGGCAAGCGCGGCGGCATGATCGCCGCCGGTCAGCGCCAGCCGCGCGCGGCACAGGCGCGCGGCGGTGACGACCGGGCGGTGGACCGTCGAATCCTCCTCGTCCCGGTCGGCGAGCACATCGAGGTCGAGCGCTTCCGCGGCCTTATGGGCCTCCGCCGGATCGTCGCCATATTGAATCAGCAGGTCGAGCTCGCACAGTGCTGCGCGCAGATCGAGCTGGCGCAGCCGCCGCCGTCCCGCGAGGCGCCGCGCCCGTGCAAGGATCGCCTGCGCGGCGTCGAGCGTGTCTTCCGATGCCTCGGCGCGCGCGGCGGTCAGGTAGGCCGCGGCGTAGACATCGGTCCAGCCGTCGGACAGCTCCATATGCGGCACCGCCCAGTCGAGCAAAGCGAGCGCCGCGGCGGGCTGATCCTGTTCGTAGAGCAGCTCGGCCTCGAACGCGGCGCAATTGGCGGCGAGGTCCGAGCGCGGACCGAAATTCGCCTCGATCTGCTCGCGTGTCGCGGCGAGGATGCCCGCGGCATCCTTCATCCGCGCCTGCGCCTGGCGGATGCGCGCTTCGAGGAAACGGGTGAAGACGTCGCTGTAGAGCGAGTCCATCGCCAGATAATGCTCGCGCGCGGCGATCGTCGGCTCCAGCGCGCGTTCGAGCCAGCCGCCCTCGAAATATTTCGCGCCGAGCGTCTCGCTGATGTTGGCGAGGACGAGATGGTCGTTGGCGGGGAGGGTGCGCAGCAGCGATTCGCGCGCGAGCAGATCGTCGAGCGTGACGGGTTCGTTCTCGTAATCGGCGAGCACGTCGCCGACGACACGGATTTCGGCCCATTGGTCAGCGGAAAGGCCCGCCCGCTCGGCTTCGGCAACGAAGCGGTCATAGTCGGCGCGCGCGGTCGCCATCTCGCCGCGCTTGATCTCGAGATAGACGCGCGCGAGTGCGAGACGCGGACGCGCGGCGATCAGCGTGGCGGGCAGCTTGCCAAGGCCGCGCTCGACCATCGCCTGATGCCCAAGCGGAATCAGCCGCCAGCCGCCCGCATCCTCGAGGATCGTCGCGAGCATCGCGTCGTCATCGGCCTGGATGGCGTGGCTCACTGCCTCGGCGGTTTCGCTACGCTCGGCGAACCACTGTGCGGCGCGGCGGTGGAGCGCGCGGAACTGCGCCGCGTCGCGCCGGGCGAGGCGGTCGCGCAGGTGCTCGGCGACGAGCTGGTGGTAGCGATAGGCTTTCCGCTCGGCGCTGAGCGGGGTCAGGAACACACCCTGCTCCTCGAGCCGTTCGAGGATCATCCAGCCGTCCTGGCGGTCGCACAGCAGGTTGACGAGGTCGCCGGTCAGCCGGTCGAGCAACGCGGTGCGCAGCACGATCTCCTGCGTCTCCGCAGGCATCGTCATCAGCACCTGTTCAGAGAGGTAGCGGGCAAGGTCCGAGCTGGGGCCGTGGAATTCCTCGACCAGCCGCCGGTGATCGGCGCCGCGCTTGAGCGACAACGAGGCGAGCTGGAGCGCGATCGCCCAGCCCTCGGTCCGCTCGACGATGCTGCGCACGTCCGCCTCGCCCAGCCCTTGGAAGCGCGACAGCAGCGCCTCTGCCTCATGCGCGGCGAATTTGAGATCGTCGGCGGTCAGCTCGACCAGCTGCTCCTCGGCGGCGAGGATCGATTGGCCGAGCCAAGGATAATCGCGCGAGGCGATGATGAAATGGCAGTGTTCGGGCGCGAGCTGGATCAGCGTACGTACGAAGGCGTCGACCTCGGGGCTTTCGGCGCGGTGGTAATCGTCGAGGATCAGCACCACCCGGCGGCTTTCCTGCGCCAGCCGGTTGACGATCGCCGAGACCGCGGCGCGCGGAGGCAGGGCAGCGGCAAGATGTTCGCCCTCCTCGCCGTCGTGCGGTCCGGCGCCATCGAGCGCGCGGACGATGTAGCGGGTGAGACGGCGCAGGTCCGAATCGTCGCGCTCCAGCGTCAGCCAGGCGACGCGCACCGCATCGGGATCGAGCCGGTCCTTCCACTGCGACAGCAGGCTGGTCTTGCCGTACCCGGCCGGCGCCTGGATGAGCGTCAGCCGCCGCTCCAGCGCCGCGTCGAGGCGGGCGAGCAGCTGATCGCGCCTGATCTGATTACCCATCCACATGGGCGGCGCGAGCTTGGTATGGATCAACGCATCCATCGGGCGTTTTCCCGTTGCGGCCTCCCTCTTTTGCCCACCGCAATTCGCGGCGTGCCCGGACAGGGTATGTTACACGATCATGTCGCTCAAGCGGCGGTTCGATGGTTACCCGGAAACCATCCCCCGTTACCCGTTCGGCAGGGCCGGGCACCCGTTTTACGCGTTGCGGACAAGGGCTTGGCTCCGCACCCTCAAGGCACGAATTTTCGAACAGGCCGGGAGTGTTGCGTGCGGATTGGTGTCGATGTGGGCGGGACGAACACCGACGCCGTGCTGATGGACGGGAGTGCGATCCTCGCCTCGACCAAGCAGCCGACCACCGCCGATGTCAGTTCGGGCGTGGCCGCGGCGATCGCCGCGGTGCTGGCGCAGGGTGGAATCGCCGCAACTTCGGTGCGATCGGTGATGGTCGGCACCACCCATTTCACCAACGCGCTGATCGAGCGCAAGCGGCTGGAGCCGGTGGGCGTGCTGCGCCTTGCCAGCCCCTCGGGCGAGGCGCTGCCGCCGCTGACCGGATGGCCCGCGGACCTGGCGGATTGCGTGGGCGGCAACGTGTTCCTGCTGCCCGGCGGATATGAGGTCGACGGGCGCGAGATCGCGCCGTTCGACGCAGCGAAGGTGCGCGCGGCGGCAGAAGCGCTGAAGGTCCGCGGGATCAAGGCGGTGGCGATCACCAGCGCCTTTGCTCCGGTCAATGCGACGATGGAGGAGCAGGCCGCGGAAATCGTCCGCGCGGTGCATCCCGAGGCGGCGGTGACGCGGTCCAACGCGATCGGGCGGATCGGCTTCATCGAGCGCGAGAATGCGGCGATCCTCAACGCGGCGCTGTCGACGCTGGCGGCGTCGGTTGTCGCCGCGTTCGAGCGGGCGCTCAAGGATCTCGGCATCGCGGCGCCGCTCTACATCTCGCAGAACGACGGGACGCTGATCTCGGCGAGCCAGGCGGCGGCGCATCCGGTGCTGACGATCGGGTCCGGGCCGACCAATTCGATGCGCGGCGCTGCGTTCCTGACGGGAGTGCAGGACGGCATCGTGATGGATGTCGGCGGTACCACCACCGATATCGGGGCGCTCGCCAACGGTTTTCCGCGCGAATCCTCGGTCGCGGTCGATATCGGCGGGGTGCGCACCAATTTCCGCATGCCCGACATCCTCGCGATCGGGCTGGGTGGCGGCACGCGGGTGCATCTCGATCCGGCGCTCTATGGCGCGCGGGCGCTGCCCGAGGAGGCGTTGCGCGTCGGGCCGGATTCGGTCGGCTACCGTATCGCCGAGGATGCGATGCTGTTCGGCGGCGATACGCTGACCGCAAGCGATGTCGCGGGGGCGGCAGGCAAGGCTGCGTTCGGCGATGCCGGCAAGCTGCCCGGCCTCAGCGCGGCGACAGTCGCCGCGGTGTGGGACCGGTTCCAGGCGATGCTGGAGGACGGCGTCGACCGGATGAAGACGACGCGCGGCGACGTCACCATTCTGGCGGTGGGCGGCGGCAATTTCCTGATCGCCGATACGCTGAAAGGGGCGGCGAAGGTGGTTCGCCCGCCGCACGCCGCCGTGGCCAATGCGGTGGGCGCGGCGATCGCGCAGGTGGGCGCGCAGGTCGAGCAGATCGTCGCCTACGACCAGACCCCGCGCACCGCCGCCATCGAACAGATGCGCGCCGACGTCACCGCGCGAGTCGCGGCGGCGGGCGGTGACCCGAAGACTATTCAGATCGTGGAGGTGGACGAAGTGTTTCTGAGCTACCTGCCCGGCCGCGCGGCGCAGCTGCGGGTGCGCGCCGTCGGCGACCTTGCCGCCGAACCGCGCAGCGAAGCCGCGAGCAAGCGATCGGCCCAGCATGCGCATTGATCGTACGGCGCTGGCCGACCTCGCCCGCGGCGCCGCCTTCCTCGGATCAGGCGGCGGCGGCGACCCTTATTACAGCTTGCTGCTGGGCGAGGCAGAATTGGCGCGCGGCGCGACATTTGAGTTGGTGCCGCTCGACAGCCTGAACGACGACGCGCTGGTCGTGCCGTGCGGCTGGATCGGCGCGCCGACCGTGTCGGTCGAGAAATTGCCGAGCGGACGCGAGGCGCTGGCGGGCCTAGCACGGCTGGAAAAGGAGCTGGGGCGCAAGATCGATGCAGTGCTGCCGATCGAGATCGGCGGGGGCAATGGCCTTGCCCCGCTGATGAGCGCCGCGCGGCTGGGGGTGCCGGTGGTCGATGCCGACGGCATGGGCCGGGCGTTTCCGGAATCGCAGATGGCGATCTTCAACATCCACGGCCTGTCGGCCTGCCCCTCGGTGCTGACTGCGGCGTGCGGATCATTGAACGTGATCGAGACCGACGACAATCTCGTCCACGAGCGCGTCGCCCGCGCCCTTTCGGTCGCGCTGGGCGGGATCGCGCACATGGTCGAATATCCGCTGACCGGGGCGCAGGCCAAGGCACATGCCATCGGCGGGAGCGTGTCGGCGGCGATCGCGGCGGGCGCGGCGATCCGGGAAGCGCGGGAGCAGGGTGAGGATCCGTTCGAGGCGCTCTACACGGCGCTCGCGGCATCGGGCCTCTATCCGTTCGCGGGCGGGCTGTTCGACGGCAAGATCGTCGATCTCGAACGCGAGACACGGGGCGGCTTCTCGGTCGGGCGGGTCGCGATCGAGGGGTTCGGCGGAGTGGGGCGGATGGAGCTCGAGTTCCAGAACGAGAACCTCATCGCGCGCCGCGACGGTGAGGTGTTGGCACTGGTGCCCGATCTCATCACGGTGATGGACCTAGAGACGGCGGACTCGATCACGACCGAACGGCTGAAGTACGGCCAGCGCGTAAAGGTGGTCGGCGCGGCGGCGCCCGCCATGCTACGCGAGGCGCGCGCGCTGGCGTTCGTCGGACCGGCGGCCTTCGGGTTCGGCGAGGCCTATAAGCCAATCGAAACATTGAACGGGTGGGACAAGGGATGAGTTCAGGCGCACCGGGCGGAGAATATGCGAACGCGCCGCTTCCGGAGCATCTGACCGTCGCGGGATGGCGCGTCGCGCTGATCGTCGCGAGCTTCAACATCGCGCTGCCGGGATTCCTCAACGGGGCGCAGACGGGCATGGCGCTGGGCTTCTGGCCCGCGGCGCTGGCGGCGTTCCTTGCCGGGCTGATCCTGTGCGGCGGCGCGTGCCTGACGGCGTGGACGAGCGTACGCACGCGGCTCACCACCTATCTGCTGATCCAGCGCTCGTTCGGGCGCTGGGGCGCGGCCTTGGTCAACATCGTCGTCGCGATCGTCCATTATTGCTGGTTCGGGGTGAACGTCTCGTTCTTCGCCGGGGCGATCGTCGCCCTGGTAGAGCAGGGCTACGCGATCCCCGGCGACTTCACCGCGTTCGTGATCGCGGGCAGCGTGCTGATGATCGTCTCGACTATCTACGGTTTTCGCGCGCTCGACCGGCTGGCGCTGGTCGCGGTGCCGCTGCTTGGCGTGATCCTCGCCACCGTCGCTATCCTCGCCGTGCGGCGCTACGGCGTAGAACTGGTGCCCGCGGACAAGCCGCCGGTGCCGATGAGCTTCGGCATCGCGCTCTCGGCGATCGTGGGGGGCAACATGCTGACCGTCGCGGCGATGCCCGATCTGTCGCGCTATATCCGCACGGCGCGCGGCGCGGTCTCGTCGATGATCCTGTCCTTCCCGGTCGCCACGCCGCTGCTGCTGATCGCCGCTGCCTTGCCCGCGCTGGCGACGGGGGAGACCGACATCATGAAGCTGGTGACGATGCTGGGCTTCGGCCTGCCGGTGCTGCTTATCCTGATCCTGTCGATCTGGACGATCAACGCGGCCAATCTCTATTCGGCCAGCCTGTCGATGAGCGCGACCTTCCCCAAGGTCCGCGAATGGGTGTTCATCTGCATCGGCGGAGCGCTAGGGGGCAGTTTCTCGATCATGGGAATCATCGACTCCTTCGTGCCGTTCCTGCTGTTTCTCGGCATCCTGATCCCGCCGATTGCCGCGATCTATGTCATCGATACCTTCGTCACCTTTCGCGACCGAGATGCCGCCGAGACGCTGGAAGCGCTGACATGGGTACGCTGGCCGGCGGTGCTCACCTGGGTCGGTTCGATCGCGATCGCCTTGTTGTTGGAACGCTATGGCATGACGTTCACCACGGTACCGATGATCGATGCAACGGTCATCGCCACTGCAGCCTATTTGGCTGTCGTAGGAGCTGGGCGCGGCGGCGCTCGCCGATCCTGCCCGGATGGCTTGGAAGGGCGGGTGCGAAGCTTGGATGACAACTAGATCCGGGTTTCTCGCAACAGGGCGTCTAGTAACTCTGCGCGGTTCCAGCCGATATGCGCGCAGCAGATTGCAGGCATTTTCTCACCATCGTTCGAAGGAAGCCGCGAAAAATGGGGCGGTCAAATTGCGGTCGCGCGTCTAATAGCGGTCAGATAACGATGTGAGGCCGCGTGAGCGCTGCATATGGAAAGGATATTGTCGAACTCAGCCGGGAATTCCGTCCCGCGCTGATGGCATTCTTTCTCCGTCGCGTACACGATCACGCCGAGGCCGAGGACCTGACGCAGGAAGTATTCTCGCGCCTCTCCGCGCAACCGGACATGGAGCTGCGCTCGGGTAGCGCTTATCTGTTCCAGATCGCGGCAAACCTTCTGCGCGACCGGGCGCGGCGCCATCAGGTGCGGCGCAACTATCGCGAGACGCTGGGACAGATCGACGGCGAGGCGGTCGAGCTGATCGATCCGTTTCGCGTGACCGCAGCGCGCAGCTCGATGGCGGCACTGCGCGCGGCACTCGACGAACTCGATCCGACGACGTCTGCGATCTTCGTGCTGTATCGCCTCGAATATATGAGCAAGGACGTGATCGCTGAGGGCTTTGGCATTACCGTGCGCACGGTCGAGAAGCATCTGACCAAGGCGATGGCGCGGCTCACGGTGCGGCTGGGAGACGCGATTTGAGCCCGCGCGAACCTTCGCCCGAGCGGTTTGAAGCCGCCGCGGCCTGGTGCCTCGAATTGGCGGAGGGTCCGCTGTCACACGAGCGGCAGGAAGCGTTCGATTCGTGGCTGGCCGGGAGCACGGACAATCTCGCTGCGTTCGAGCGGTCGAGCAACCTGTGGCGGCAAGTGGGTGAGGCGGCTGTCTCACCCGAGCTGGTCGATCTGCGCGAGCGCGCGTTGGCGACGTTCCGGCGCCGCAACCAATGGCGCTGGGCGCGGCGCGCGGTGACCGGTCGTACGGTGGCCCTGCTCGCCGTGGTGCTGCTCGCTCTCGGCGGGACGGCATGGTGGTGGCAGAGCGCACCGGATATCTACCGTACCGGTATCGGCGAGCGCCGCGTGGTGATGCTCGATGACGGATCGCGCGCGTCGCTGGATGCCGCGACCGAAGTCGATGTGCGAATGCGCGGCGACCGGCGCGAGCTGCGCCTGGTATCCGGCCGGGCGAAATTCGATGTCGCCAAGGATCCGCTGAAGCCGTTCAGCGTACGGGCGGGCGACAAGCTGGTGGTGGCGACGGGCACGTCGTTCAGCGTGGAGATGGTCAACGGCAAGCTGCGGGTGATCCTCTACGAGGGCCGGGTGGTAGTGCTCGATCTACCGGCGGGAGCGCGGACAGCCGCCGAAGTGCTGCCCGCCCTAAAGAGCGGCGGCGAGGACGCAGCGCTGATTCCAGGCAGTGAACTGGTCGTGGGCATCTCGGGTGTGTCGCAAGCACAACTCGCCAAGGCCGATCCGGTGCGCTCGCTATCATGGGAGGGCGGCCAGCTGGTGTTCGAGGACGAGCCGTTGAGCCTCGCGGTCGGACGGATCAACCGCTATTCGGCGCGGCGCGTCGAACTCAAGGGTACGGCCGGTCGGATACGGGTGAACGGGGTGTTCAACACCGGCGATGTCGAGGCCTTTGCCACGGGTGTGGAGGAAACGCTGCCTGTTCGCGTGATACGGGACCGTGACGTCGTCACGATCGCGCCGCAATAAAGTTACGCCGCCGCTGGTCCGCATATTTTTTTCGAATTGGACCAGTCGGAATTTCAAGGATGGCGCGTCTTATCCCCTCAGGCGCAACAAGACGCCGGTTTCAGGGATATGGCGATGATCATGACGAGAAACCTTAGAGCGGGCGCATGTTCGGCGACGGCGATGGCGCTGGTCATGCCGGTAGCGGCGGTCGCGCAGGTGCAGACCTACAGCTTCAATATCCCGGCGCAGGATCTGGCGTCCGCGCTGCGGCAGTTCGCGCAGGTTTCGCGCCAGCAGGTCTCGTTCAGCGGCGAGGTCGTCCGCGGGATACGCAGCGTGCCGCTGCAGGGTGCGCATAGCGTCGATGGCGGCTTGGCGATCCTGTTGCGTGGAACCGGTCTCACGGTTCGCCGCACCGGCCGCGTGCTGGTGATCCACAAGGCGAAGCCGGTTCTGTCGTCGGTGTCGGCCCAGCCTTCGTTCGTGCGCGCTCAGGACAGCGCTGCTGCACCGCAGGAGCAGGCAAGCGATGCCGATGCGGGCGATACCGAGATCGTCATCTCCGGCTCGCGCATCGACCGGCCTGGGTTCGAATCGCCGACGCCGCTCACCCGCGTCAGCTCCCAGGAGCTCGGCATCGCCAGCCGCGCGAATGTCGGTGCGGCGCTGGCCGACCTGCCGCAGTTCAAGGCCGGTCAGTCGCCCCAGACCTCGGGCACCAACGCGCAGGCAGGCCGCATGCCGGTCGATCTGCGCGGCCTCGGCGCGGCGCGCACGCTGGTGCTGCTCGACGGGCGCCGCTTCGCCAGCGACAACGACCTGAGCACGATCCCGTCGGTGCTGGTCAAGAATGTCGACATCGTCACGGGCGGCGCGTCGGCGGCATGGGGTTCCGGCGCGGTCGCGGGCGTGGTCAACATCCTGCTCGACCATGATCTCCAAGGCCTGAAGCTGGGCGTCGAGGCAGGTATCTCCACTTATGGTGACGCCGGCCAGCGCCGGCTCGAAGCCGCGTTCGGCACGGAATTCGCGGGTGGCCGCGGCCACTTCATGGTCGGCGGCGAATATCTCGAGAATGACGGCCTGATGACCAAGACGGCGCGTGAAAACACCGGCCGCTGGGTGCTGATCACGCAGAACGGCGTCTCCACGCTGACGCCCAATGTCGGGTACGCCAATGCCCTGATCGGCGGCATCATCCTGAGCGGGGTCAATGCAGGCAAGGGGTTCAATCCCGACGGCACGCTGCGCAACCCGTCGCTCGGCACGACGGTCGGCGCGAACATGATCGGCGGTGAATCGCCTTCGGACGACGACTACAGCCCGCTCGCCACGCCGCAAAAGCGGGTCGCGGGCCTGATCAATGCCTCCTACGAAATCTTCGACAATGCCAAGCTGACTGTCGAAGGCCGCTATTCGCGCTATTGGGGCAACTACACCTGGTTCGGCGATCACAATCGCGGCGGCATCACGATTCAGCGCGACAACGCGTTCCTGCGCCCGGAAATCCAGGCGCAGATGCTGGCGGCCGGCCAGACCAGCTTCACCATGGGACGGTTCAACTCCGACCTTTCGTACACGACGATCGATCTCGAACGCGAAGCCTATCAGGGAACGATCGCGCTCGATGGCAGCTTCGGCGGCGGCAAGTGGCGCTATGGTCTCTATTACAGCCATGGCGAGTATCAGAACAACATCGACACGCCCGGTTTCCGCCTGACGACCGAGTTCGCCAATGCGGTGGATTCGGTGATCGGGCCGGGCGGAACGCCGGTCTGCCGGATCGCGCTGGCCAACCCGTCGACCAACTGCGTGCCGCTCAACCTGTTCGGCTATGGCGCGCCCTCGGCTGCGGCGATCGACTATGTCACCGGCACGCCGTCGTCGCGCTCGACGACCAAGCTCGACACGTTCGGGGTCAGCCTGCGCGGCGAGCCATTCGATCTGTGGGCGGGCCCGGTCTCGATCGCGGTCGGCGTCGAAGGCCGCTGGGAATCGGTGCGGTCGGTGTCCGGCGAGCTCGACCGGGCGCGGGCGTTCACCACCTTCCAGTTCGGCGAGCTGGCCGGCAAGGATTCGGTCAAGGAAGCATTCGGCGAGGTGGTGATCCCGCTGCTCAAGGACGTGCCGTTCTTCCACAAGCTCGAACTCAACGGTGCGGTGCGCTATTCCGACTATCGCAACAGCGGCGGCATCTGGTCGTGGAAGCTGGGCGCGACGAACGAGTTCGTCCCCGGCGTGATCGGCCGCGTGACGCGCTCGCGCGACATCCGCGCGCCATCGTTGAGCGAACTCTACAGCACGCAGACGATCAGCTACGTCAACATCGTCGACGTGAACCCGGTCACCAATGTCAGCTCGACGGTCAATGTGCTGATCCACGGCGGCGGCAATCCCGACCTCCTGCCCGAGGAGGCCGACACCTGGACCGCGGGCGTCACCACCTCGCCGCTGCACGGGCTGACCGCGTCGATCGACTATTTCGACATCACGATCAACGGGGTGATCGCCTCGGTCGGCGCGCAGGATCTGGTCAATCGCTGCCGCGGCGGCAACCAGGAACTGTGCGCGCGCGTGTTCCGCGACGCGGGCGGCAATTTGCTGCGCGTGCAGTCGAACTCGGTGAACCTGCAGCGCTACAACACCAACGGCGTCGACGGTGAGATCGCCTATACGACCTCGCTGAACGGCGATCCGAGCCGCAGGCTCAACTTCCGCGTGGTCGGCACATGGGTGAACAGCCTGAGCATCGACGACGGCCTCGCCAAGATCGAATATGTCAAGAATACCAGCTATGCCTTCGTGACGGGCATGCCCGACTGGCGGATCAACGGCAGCGTCGGCTACGCCGACAACGGCTTCAACGCGGTGGTGCGCGCGCGCTACATCGCGCCGGGCTTCTACAACCGGAACCAGAACATCACGAACAACCGGGTGCCGGCCTATACCTACGTCGATCTGCAGCTGAGCAAGACACTCAAGGCCGATGGGCACGAGTTCGATATCTACGCCAATGTGTCGAACCTGTTCGACAAGGATCCGCCGATCGCCTCGCTGTTCTCGCCCTTCTACGATACCGTTGGACGGTTCGTGACGGTGGGCGCGCGCATCCGGCTGTAAGGGGGACAGGAATGCAGGGGCGCTGTTCGCTCGTTCGCGCGACCATACTGGGGGTAGCGGCATTCGCCATCCCCGGCGTGGCGCAAACTCAGCAAGCGGCGACCGGCCGGCTCCAGTTCGAGGCGCGGGAGGCGACCTGGATGGCGCCGGACATCGCTCCGGATGGCCGGACGATCCTGTTCGACCTGCTCGGCGACATCTATGCGCTGGACGCGGCGGGCGGGACGGCACGGCCGCTGCTGACGGGCGACGCGTTCGAGACCCAGCCGGTCTTCTCGCCCGACGGCAGGCAGATCGCCTTTATTTCCGACAGGTCCGGCGCGGCCAATCTGTGGGTCGCCAACGCCGATGGCAGCAATGCGCGCAAGCTGTCGGGCGATACCGATCCGGCGATCTACACCTCGCCCGCCTGGTCGCCGGACAGCCGCTTCGTCTATGTCTCGCGCACGATCCACAACATCCTGGCGTTCGAGCTCTTCGCCTATGACCCGCGCGGCGGATCGGGGGTCAAGGTCACGCAGGCGCGGCCGACCGGAAACGAGGGCAATGCCGACCGCATCAACGCGATGGGCGCGGCGGCATCGCCGGACGGCAAATATCTCTATTATGCGCGCAAGACCGGCGGGCTATGGTCCGACAAGGTGCTGCCGCATTGGGAGATCATGCGGCGCACGCTGGCAACCGGCGCCGAGGACCGGATCATCACCTCGCCCGGCGCGGCCATGCGGCCGGCGCTGTCGCGCGACGGGACGCGCATCGTGTATGCCAGCCGCTGGGGCGCGCAGACGGGACTGCGCATCCGAGACCTCGAGACCGGCGCCGACCGCTGGCTGAGCTTTCCGGTCGATCACGACAGCCAGATGGGAGGTTATTACAACGACTTGGTGCCGCGGGTGGCGTTCCTGCCCGGTGACAGGGAGGTGCTGACCGCGATCGACGGTAAACTGACGCGCATCCGCATTGCGGACGGCGTGCGCTCGCCGGTGCCGTTCACTGCTGCGGTCGACTTGGCGGTGCGCCGTAACACCCGGGTCGAGGTGCCAGACGAGACAGGCCCGGTGCGCGTGCGCGTGATCCAGGCGCCGCGGTTATCGCCAGATGGATCGCGCATCGCCTTTGCCGCGCTGGGCAAGCTCTATGTGCAGGATCGCACCGGCGGCACGCCGCGCGCAGTGGCGGGCGTCGAGGGCATGGCGTTCCAGCCCGCCTGGTCGCCGGACGGACGGACTCTGGTCTATGTGACCTGGACCGGTGAGGGCGATGGCGGCGGAACGCTGTGGTCGATCCCGACGGCGGGCGGCAAGCCGCGGAGACTGTTACAGGCTTCAGCCTATTACAGCGAACCTACAGTATCGCCGGACGGGCGCTCGGTCGCGGTGCTGCGAGCGACGAGCATCGAGCGGCTGCAGTCGGCGTCCGATCTTCAGGCCAGCCGGCCGACCGATGTCGTGTTGCTTCCGCTGGCTGGCGGCGAAGCCCGCGTGATCGCCAGCAAGTCGGGGATCAAGTCGCTGTCGTTCGACGCCAAGGGTGAATGGTTGCGCTATATGGGCGGGCCGTCGATCGAGGCGGTGGCGGTACAAAGCGGGATGCTGCGGCGCGTCTTCGACCTGCGCGTGCCCAACTCCAATCGCTATTTCAACAACATCCAGACGCCGCCCGAAGATATCCGGCTGAGTCCTGACGGCACGCGCATGCTGGTCAAGGCAGCATCGCAGGCCTGGCTGCTCGACGTGCCGCCATCCTTCTCCGCCGATCCGCAGGCGCTGGAACTGGCACGGCCGGTGGTGTTCGGGGTGCGGCTGACCGATATTGGCGCGGACTATGTCGACTGGTCGCGGGACGGCAAGACCTTGATGTGGTCGCTCGGCGCAACCGTGCGCACGATCGACGCCGCGCAGGCGGCCACCCTCACCAAGGGTCTTGCCGAGAAGCAGGCGGCGAAGATCGAAGCGGTGGTCGAACTTCCGCGTGACGTGCCGCAGGGCTCGACCGTGCTGCGCGGCGGCACCGTGATCACGATGCGCGGCGACGAGACGATCGCTGGAGCCGACGTGGTGGTCACCGCCAATCGCATCGTCGCGATCGGCAAGACCGGTGAGGTGACCGTACCGACGGGTGCGACCGTGATCGACGTGAGCGGCAAATATCTGACGCCGGGCTTTGTCGACACGCATGCCCACTGGTTCGAACTGCCCCGCCAAGTACTGGAGGCGAACCATTGGAGCTTGCTCGCCAACCTTGCCTATGGCGTGACCAGCGGGCTCGACGTCCAGCCCTTCACGATCGACGTGTTCGGCTATCAGGACATGATCGACGCCGGGATCATGGTGGGTCCGCGTGCCTTTTCGACCGGACCCGGGATCTTCGTAAACAGCGAGATCAACTCGGCGGCCGAGGCGGAGGCGGTGCTGACGCGCTATCGCGACTATTACCGCACGAGCAATCTCAAGGCTTATCTCGTCGGCAACCGCACGCAGCGCAAGCTGGTGGTCGAAGCGTCGGACAAGATGGCGATGATGGCGACGACCGAGGGCGCCAGCGACTTCAACCTCAACCTGACCCACGCCATCGACGGCATGGCGGGCAACGAGCATAATCTGCCGATCACGCCTCTGCGCGAGGATGTCGTGAAGCTCTATGCGTCGTCGCGGATCGGTTACACACCCACTTTCGGCGTGCTCTATGGCGGGTTCGCCCCGTACGACGATCAGGTGATCGCGGGCGAGGTCGATCGGGACGCGAAGCTCGCGCACTTCGTTCCCCAGGGAATCATCGAGAGCAAGATGCGGGACCGCGTGTGGGTGCCGCCGATGGACCGCACATCGGCATCGTTCGCCGCCGACGCGCTGCGAATCCGCAGGGCCGGCGGGCTGGTCGGCATGGGGAGCCATGCGGTGATCCAGGGGCTGGGCTATCATTACGAGATGCGCGCTTATGCCGAGGGCGGCGCGACGCCGCACGAGGTATTGCGCGCGGCGACGCTCGACAGCGCCGAGGCGATCGGCCGCAAGAGCATGATCGGCAGCATCGAGCCGGGCAAATATGCCGACATCCTGATCATGAGCGCCAACCCGCTGGAAAAGATCGAGAATGCCGCGGCGATCGACAAGGTGATGAAGAATGGCCGCATCTATAACGCGGCGACGCTGAGCGAGGAATGGCCGCGCAAGCAGGCGCTGCCGGATCGCTGGTTTGCCAGGGCGCGGCCCGATGGAGGATCAACGAAGTGAGAATGACGCGGCGCGAGCTGCTGGCAACCGCTCCGGCGGCGATCGTGAGTCAAGCCGCGGCAGGCTCCGCGCGTACGATCGCGGGAAGCGACATTCTCGCGATGAGCGCGGTCGATCTCGCCGCCGCGATCCGGCGGCGCGAGGTGTCGAGCCGCGAGGTGATGGCAGCGCATCTGGCGCGGGTCGATGCGCTCAATCCGATGTTCAACGCCATCGTCTCGCGCGTCGATGGCGAGCAGCTGCTGCGCGAGGCAGTGGCTGCGGACGAGGATGCGGCGAAGGGCAGGTTTCGCGGCGCACTGCATGGCTTCCCTCACGCCGTAAAGGACACCGCGCCCGCCAAGGGGATCGCGCATACCCAGGGCTCACCGCTGCTGCGCGACAATATCGCGGCAGCGGATTCGCTGGTGGTGGGACGGATGCGCGCGGCAGGCGCGATCTTCACCGGCAAGACCAACGTGCCCGAGTTCGCGCTGGGGTCGCACAGCTTCAACCCGGTCTTCGGCGTTACCCGCAACGCCTATGATCCGCGCAAGTCGGCGGGCGGCAGCTCGGGCGGCGCCGCGGTCGCGCTGGCGCTGCGCATGATGCCGCTGGCGGACGGCAGCGATTTCGGCGGATCGCTGCGCAACCCCGCGGCATGGAACAATGTGTTCGGCTTCCGCCCGTCGTTCGGGCGCGTGCCGTCGGCGCCATCGAGCGACGTGTTCGGACAGACCTTTGCCACCTCCGGTCCGATGGCGCGGACGGTGCGCGACGCGGCACTGCTGCTGTCGGTTCAGGCGGGATCCGATCCGCGCGCGCCCTTTTCGCTGAAGGACGACCCTGCGGTGTTCGCCAGACCGCTCGATCGCGAGTGGAAGGGCAAGCGGATCGGCTGGCTCGGGGACCTGGGCGGTGCGTTGCCGATGGAGCCGGGCGTGCTCGAAACCTGCGAGAAAGCGCTGGCCGCATTCCGCGCGATCGGCATGACGGTGGATGCCGCCAGTCTGGACGAACCGGCCGATGCGATGTGGCGGACCGCGGTGACGCTGCGCCACGGATCCGTCGGTCCCGACCTCATTGCCTTTGCCGACGATCCCGCAAAGCGCGCGCAGATGAAGCCCGAGGCGCTATGGGAGGTCGAGGGCTATCGCAAGCTCACCGCGATCCAGATCACGCAGGCGCAGATGGGCCGGACGCGCATTTACGAGGCGTTCCGCAAGGCGTTCGCGACCTTCGATTTCCTGATCCTCCCCACCGCGCAGGTTTTCCCGTTCGACGGCCATCTGCACTGGCCGGCCGAGATCGCTGGGCGGAGGATGGACAGCTACCATCGCTGGATGGAAGTCACCTTTCCGGTGACCATGGCAGGCCTCCCCGCCTTGTCGGTGCCAGCCGGATTTGGCGGTCCGCACAAACTGCCGATCGGCATGCAGATCATCGGCCCGGCCCACGCCGACCTGGCCGTGCTGCAAGTCGGTCACGCTTATGAACAGGCCGCATCCTGGATCCGGCAAGCGCTACCCGAGGCAATCGGGACATAATGTTGTCGACATGTTTCGAAGGCACAGAATCGCCCGCTAGGCTCAGTGGCGGGAACGCGCCCCATCTCCGGTCGTCCAGCCCTCTCGCAGGTGGTCCTGAAAGCTGACGTTCGTTCAGGGATGTTGGGGCGGCAGCTATTTTGATCGTTTATGGGGCGGCGACCGTGACCGTAGGGAGCGGGGCCGTAGCGGGTGACACAATAGGATCCGGCGGTATCGCTCGACGTGGCGACCGAACTGATCGGCTCCATCGCCCCTTCTCGGATCGGTCTGTGAGACGGGTTACCGCGGAACGGCGCATCGATGACCTAGCGTTCAGCGGCACGGGCTTCTGCGCGAGACACTCGACCGTTATGGTCGGTATCGGCCGCGTCGAAACGCTGCGTGGCCAGCATATGGGCAAAGGCGTTGAACGACATTTCTCCATTGGCGTCGAACGGCGGGTTCTTCGGGCGATGCCGAAGAGAAAGAATAGGATCGCGGGCCTTGAAGAGCAGATGCTTAAAGGCATAGCTGCGGAGTTCACGCCTCGTAATCGACCCGCTCCGGTCACTATCGATCGCGCTGAAGCGAATGCGGACGGCGTCCCGGAATTCGGCGCGATCCACATAGCCGTCGCCATCGCGATCGAGTGCCGCGAGGCTGCCGGCCTGAATCTTCTCCGCAGCCGCACCCGGAGCAGCAGTGGCGAAGATCACCGCGGGTAGAATTGCACGGATAGTATCACGCATTGCGGGGCCTCCATTGTGGGTCTTGAGATGATCCGACGACGCCTTCGGGCTTGGAGTCAGGTTCTTTCGGACCCGAGCGGCCGGTAGAACGGAGGTGTCGTCCGATCCATTTCTCGAGATCGTCGAGATAGGCGAACACGACCGGCACGATCAGCAGGCTGAGCGCGGTCGAGCTAAGCAGGCCGCCGATGACCGCGACGGCCATCGGCTGTCGGAAGCTCGCCCCCGAACTGAACCCAAGCATGATCGGCGCCATGCCCGCGATCATGGCGACGGTGGTCATCACGATCGGCCGGGCGCGTTTGTGGCAGGCATCGATCAGCGCGTCGTGGCGTGAAAGGCCGCGATCGCGGATGCCGACGATTGCAAACTCGACGAGCAGGATCGAATTCTTGGCGACGATGCCCATCAGCATCACCAGGCCGAGCATCGACGGGATATCGAATTCGCTGCCGGCGACGAGCAGCGCCAGGAATGCGCCGCCCAGCGACAGCGGCAGCGCCGACAGGATTGTGACGGGCTGGAAGACATCCGCGAACAGCAGGATGAGCACGGAGGACACGCACAGAATGCCGGCCAGGATCGCGATGCCGAAACTCGAGACGAGCTCCGACTGAATTTCGGCGTCGCCGGTCTTCATCAACCGCACCCCCGACGAGAGGTGCTGTAATGCCGGAAGCGCCGCGGCCTGCTTGAGCGCCGTGCCGAGTGGGACGCCGCCGAGATCGGCGTTGACGGTCACGTAACGGTGGCGGTCATAGCGGTCGATCTGCGCCGGCCCGCTCTCGATCGAGAGATTGGCTACGCTCGACAATGGCACCAGCCCGCCGCGCGCGTTGACGCGCAGATCGGCGAAACCGTCGAGGTCACGCCGGTCGAGGTTCGGGAACTGCACCCGAATGTAGAGCTGTCGATTGTCGAGGTTCAGGCGCGCGACATTCTGGTCCCGGTCGCCCGCGGTCGCGATCCGCGCGACGTCCCCGATCGTCTCGGTGCTGACGCCCAGCTCGGCGGCGCGAGCGGGATCCGGCCGGATCACGATTTCCGGCCGATCAAGGCTGGCGGTGGTCTGGACGTTGGAAAGCCCCGCGACGTCCCGCAGCTCGCGGGCAAGTTGCTCCGCGGTCGCGATGAGCGCCTGGGAGTTGTCGCCGAAAAGCGTGAGCTGCAGCTTTTCGCCCGGACGGCCCGCTCCGATCGAGAAGCGCGCGCCCGGAATGGTCTTCAGGTGGGCGCTGACCTGCCGCTCTATCTCGGCCTGCGGCGCGCGCTCGCCGGACGGATCGAGCGCCAGGATCAGCGTTCCCCGGCCGATCGTGCCAGCCTGCTGACGCCCCCCTCCTGCTTGCTGCGGTTGCCCTATTGTCGTGAGGATCGTCCGTATTCCGGGCACGTCCCTGATCGCGAGCCGCGCCGCCTCGGCAACGGCGAGCGTGTCGTCGAGCGAGCTTCCGGGCGGAAGCTCGATGTTGATCGACGTGTTGCCGCGATCCGTCGTCGGCAGCAGGCCGAATGGAATGAGCGGCGCCAGCCCGAGCGAGGCGACGAAGAACAAGGCGGCGGCGGCGATCGTGACGCCCCGATGACGGAGGCACCAATTCGCCGCCGCCAGGTAGCGAGTCATCACCCAGCCGTCCCGGTCTTCCTTGGGGGCTTCCCCGGACGAACGCGGCTTCAGCATGTAGGCGGCCATCATCGGCGTCAGCAGGCGGGCCACTACGAGGGAGGAAAGCACCGCGATCACCACGGTCCAGCCGAACTGCTTGAAGACGAGGCCCGCCACGCCGCTCATCATCGCGGTCGGCAGGAACACCGCCACCAGGCTCATCGTCGTGGCGATCACCGCGAGCGCGATCTCGGACACCGCATGCTCGGCAGCCTCGCGGATCGGCTTGCCCGGCCGCGCATGACGCTCGATATTCTCGATCTCGACGATCGCATCGTCGACCAGGATGCCGACGACGATCGCGAGCGCCAGCAAGGTCACGACATTGAGGCTGTAGCCGAGCGCCGCCATGCCCGCGAATGCCGGCAGGATCGAGAGCGGCAGCGCGGTCGATGCGATCAGCGCCGCGCGCCAGTCGCGCAGGAACAGGAACACCACGAGGACCGTGAGGCCGGCGCCCTCGTAGAGCATGTCCATCGAACCGTGATATTGCTCGAGCGTGAAATCGACCGTGCCCGAGACCTGGTAGAAGCTCAGCGAGGGGTCTTGCGCCTTGAGCTGATCCAGTGCCGCCCGCACCTTTTCGGCGATCCTGGTCTCGTCGAACCCCCTCGCTCGATAGATCTGGAAGCCGACCGCGGGCTTGCCGTCGCGGCGCGCGAGCTGTGTCCGCTCGGCGATCGTGTCGCGGACGGTGGCGACCTGATCGAGCCGCAGATGGCGCCCGCCCGGAAGCACGACCGGCAAGGCGGCCAGATCGGCGGCCTGCCGCACGGTCGCGATGGTGCGGACCGACTGTTCCTGGCCGCCGATCTGGCCGCGGCCGCCCGAGGATTGCTGCTGGACCTGGCGAAGCGCGCGGGAGACGTCGGCGGCCGTCACGTCGAGCGCTGCCATTCGCACCGGATCGACTTCGACGCGCACCTCGCGATTGACGCCGCCGACCCGCTCGAAGCGCCCGACGCCCGGAATCGCCAGAATCGCCTTGGCCAGCGTGTCGTCGACGAACCACGACAGCCGCTCCTCGTTCATTCGCGAGGAGCCGGCGGCATAGACCAGGATGGCGCCGCCGCTGGTCTGCACCGCGCTGACCCTGGGTTCGAGCACGTCGGCGGGCAGATCGGAGCGAACCCTGTCGACGGCGTCCTTCACCCCGATGAGTGCCTGGGAGATCTCGGCCTCGAGAGTGAACTGAGCGGTAATCGCGACCTGCCCGTCGCTGATCGAGGTGGTGATGTGCCTGACGCCGGCGACGGTTGCGATCGAATCCTCGACCTTGCGTGCCACCTCTGTCTCGAGCTGCGCCGGTGCGGAGCCCGGCTGGACGAGCGTCACCGTGACCGTCGGCCGGTCGAGATCCGGCAAGTCCTGGATAGGGAGACGGAGAAATCCCAAAAGGCCGCCGACCGCGAGCAGCGTGAACAACAGGATGACCGGAATCGGATTGCGGATCGACCATGTGGCGAGGTTCATGGAGTGCGCTTCCCGCTTGCGCCCGATGTTCGTGGTCCTTCTGCCGTCGCCAGGCGAACGACATCGCCGTCGTTGAGGAAGGCCGTCCCCCGTGCGACCACGCGGTCGCTGTCGGCCAGCCCCTGGACGATCTCGACATCGGTCCCATTGCGACGGCCGACTGTCACCT
Source organism: Sphingomonas sp. BT-65 (assembly GCF_026107375.2). Classification (NCBI taxonomy): domain Bacteria; kingdom Pseudomonadati; phylum Pseudomonadota; class Alphaproteobacteria; order Sphingomonadales; family Sphingomonadaceae; genus Sphingomonas; species Sphingomonas sp. BT-65. The sequence continues at coordinate 608,624 of NZ_JAPCIA010000001.1, read as the reverse complement.
CCGCCAGGATCACGCGAGGCGTCAGTCCCGGGTCTGCGGGCTTCGCCACATAGTTGCGGCCGTCGCGGATGATGACGCTCGTCGCAGGCACGACGAGCGCCGGGCTGTCGCCCAGCTTCACCGAGCCCTTGGCGTACATGCCCGCGCGCGCCCGGCTTCCAGGCTCGAGATCGGCATAGACGATGCCGAGGCGGGATCGCGGGTCGAGGCCGGGCGCGGTCTGGCGCACGCGGGCGACCGCGCGGCTGCCGTCGGGAAGGTCGAGTGCGATCGTCTGGCCTCGCGTGACCTGCGCGATCTGCGCGGCGGTCAGTTCCCCGCGCCACTCCAGGCGATCCCGGCAGATCAATCGGAACAGCTCCTGGCCGACGCCCGCCACCGCGCCCAATGTGGCGGTGCGTGCGCTGATGGTGCCGTCATCGGGCGCGACGACGACGGTATGGCGCAGCTGAAGGCGGTTGGCTGCGAGCTCGGCGGCCGCCATCCTGGCCTTGGTGACAAGCTGGAGGACATTCATCGCGCTGATCGCGCCGCTGGCCCGGAGCTGAAGGTCGAGCGCGCGCTGGCGATTGGCTTCGGCCTCGGCGTAGTTCGCCTCCAGCCGCGCCTCTTCGGTCTTCAGCAGCGCGGGGTCGATACGCGCGAGCACGTCGCCTTTCGACACGCGGTCGCCGACGTTCGCGCGGACGTCGATCAGCGGATAGCCGCCGACCTGCGCACCGACGCTGGTCTCCTGCCAGGGCGCGATGGAGCCCTGGGCGGAGAAGCTCACCGGCCAGACAGTCCGGCGCGGCGCAGCCACGGTCACGGTGAGGGCTGGCTTGGGCTTCGCCGCCGGGGGCGGGGACGCGCGGCGTGCAAGGCCGAAAGCGCCAAAGCCGGCGAGACCGACGAGGATGATCGCAAGGCAAACCAGCATCCGGCGGCGCGAGCGCGGCGCCGCGGTCTCATCGCAATGGATCACTTGCGGCGGCGTCCGAAGACGTAGCTCACCGCCAGGCCGCCGGACCATTGATCCCGCGATCCGAAACGGTCGACGACGGGCGAGTCCGCCGCGTCGCCCAGCAGCCGGTCATACTTGGTATAGCCGAAGACACCCCAGCGCCGGCTCAGCTGCCGCTGGACCCCGACGACCGCCCCTGCAGCGTGCAGGCCGCCATCGGGGCTATAGGCGGCCACGCCCGTCGCAGCCGCCTCACGCGGCGTGACGCCGAAATAGGCTTTGGCGTAGCGGCGGCTCGCCACGGTCAGTCGCGGTCCGAGCGACCATAGCCATCGGTCACCGTCGCGTGCGACATAGTCGGCACCGATCACGCCGGTCAGCGCGCGGTGCCCGCTGACTCCCTGTCGTGTCTGGGCCGACAGCCGGAAACGCGGGCTGATCCAGTAGCGAGTGAAAACACCCGCCTCTACGGTGAAGCCGACTTCGTCGAGTCCGCCGACGTCGTCGCGGCTGCGCTTGCCCACGAAACCGAGCACCGGACCGAATGACAGGCCGCCCCGGTCGTAGACTGCCCTGCTCGGGTTCTCGTCGGGCGCCCTGAAAGGAAACCGCTGGTCTCCGCGCCTGCGCGAAATATTGACATAGGGGCGCAAGCGCACGCGGTCGGAACCCGGAAAACTGGGCGCCAGCCGCGGTCCGAGCGTCACGCGGGTCTCCAGCGCGCCTTCATCGTCGTCCTGCGCTTCGGCGGGAACCGGCATGAGCGCCAGCATGGCCAGCGTGGATGCGGAAGAGATTTTCAGGCGGAGATGGGGCTGCCTCTGCGCATCGACCGTGGACATCGCTCACACCTCATCTGCTTCGTGCTGTGGGAGCAGCAGAGCTAGAGGAGGCCGCGACGGCGTAGTTTTAACTTGTGTGAAGAGTTGTTTCGTCGCCCGCGACGTGCAGGGCATTGACCCAAGGGTTTCCGATGCGACTACGGGTTCGTACCGGGGATGACGATCCTGACCGTGAAACCGCGCGGTGTTTCTTGCCTTAGGAAAATGTCTCCGCCGTGCGATCGCACGGTCGCTCTCGCAATGGAAAGGCCTAATCCAAAGCCCCCGGGGCCGTCGCTCCTGGCGTCATCGACCTTGAAGAAGGGAGCGAACACCTGGTCGTGCAGCGACTCCGGAATGCCCGCACCGTCGTCGGTGACATCGATTTCCGCCGCAGCATCTTCGCCGACACGGAGGCGGAGGCGCACTTTCGAGCCGTGCCGCAAGCCATTGTCCACGATGTTGCTGATGGCTCGCGCCAATGTGCCGGGCCGGCATGTCCAGGTGAGGCGCTTCGGACCCTCGTAGCGCACGTCGTGGCCGATATCCGCGAAGTCGGCGCAAATGGTTTGGAGGATACTCGGCAGATCCGCGCGGGACGGTTCCTCGCCACCGGCGTCGTCGCGCAGGAAATCCAGGGTCTCGCGCAGCATGCGGTCGACGCGCTCGAGCTCGCGCAGCATGCCCTCGCGCATCGGCTGATCGGCGACACGCTCCACGCGCAGCCGTAACCGCGTCAGCGGCGTGCGCAGATCGTGGCTGACCGCGGCGAGCATCCGCGTGCGGTCATCGATGAGAGCGCGTATGCGCGAGCGCATCTCGCTCAGCCCGTCCGCCAGCTGAACGATTTCGATCGGCCCCTTGCGGACGATCAGCCGATCGTCGTGCGGCGAGCGCCCGAAGGATTGCGCGGCCGTTGCAAGCGTGGACAACGGCGCGATGATCCGGCGAACCGCATAGATCGACAGCACCAGGACCAGGAGCAGCACCATGGGCAACATGAGGGCCGCCAACGCCCCGACGAACCCCCAGATGTGAGCGGCCTTGGGCTCGAACACGAGCACCATGCCGTTGCTGAGCTGCGCCGACCACCGGCTGCCGGAAGACCCCCGAACGAGCTTGACGCCATCCTCGGACGACCTGGCCGCCCGATCCCCAAGTCGCACCCTGACATTCGCGCGCTGCGCTGCCTCGACGATGTGTGCAACTTCGGCAGGGTCCTCCGCAGCCTCCGCGAGCTGGGCGACGGTGTCCATCCGCTCGATCTCTCTCGACGAATCGCGATCGGGAACCCGCACATCGAATAGGAGAACGACGGTAACCGTCAGCAAAATGCCAAGCAGGATCGAAACGACGGCAAGCAGGCTGATTTGCGTCTGGACCCTATCGAATCTCAGCTCTGGCCACCGCATCACCCCTCCCTCACGTCGGGAGTGAACATGTACCCTCCCAACCGTACCGTCTTGATCAGTGTGGGATCGCGTGGATTCGCTTCCACCTTCTGCCTGATCCGGCTCACGTGAACGTCGATGCTGCGGTCGATCGGCCCCGCCCGGCCGCCGTGAACGCTTTCGCTCAACTGCTCGCGCGAGAGAATCCGGCCGGGGTTGCGGCAGAACGCGAGCAGGAGATCGAATTCGACGCTGGTCAGCGCGACTCTCACACCTTCGGGGTCATGCAGCCGGCGTGCGGCGGGATCGATGGTCCAGCCGTCGAACGTCAGCGGCTTCGCTCTTTCTCGAGCAGACCCCATCTCGCCTCTCGCGCGGCGAAGGAGAGCGCGGATTCGCGCTACGAGCTCGCGGGAATTGAACGGTTTGGGGAGATAGTCGTCGGCGCCGATCTCGAGACCGATGATGCGGTCGACATCTTCGCCCCGCGCGGTCACCATGATAATCGGTATGTCGGATGACGCACGAAGGCGACGGCAGATACTCAGCCCGTTCTCCCCCGGAAGCATCAAATCCAGCACAATAAGATCTACCGGCTCGCGATTCAGCAATCCGTCCATCTCCCGAGCCGATCGAACGGCCGATGCACGGACGTCATTGTCGGATAGCACGTCTACAAGCAGGCGAGAGAGTTCCGGATCGTCCTCTACAAGCAGGACGTGGGGCGTTGGTGCCAACGACCGTGTGAGTGCCGGACAGTGCGCCTTTTCCGCCATGAGATTCTTTTGATGAGTGATGCGAGTCGCGTCAGCAACTCAGATATGTTTTTTTGTTAAGGCATTTCCAAGGGTGTGATCGGCGGGGTCCGGCACCAAACATCTGATGGCCGCTGTAAATAAGTCGGCGATCTGGGCTTTGCGTGCCAACTGCTTCAGATCGGCATCCAGCCGACGGCTTAGGTTTCTGACGGCTGGGCCGGTAGTATTTGAACACGAAAATATTTTCTACAATGAATTCAGATGGTTGGTATAGTCCCGAACAATCGAGTGGGAGTGACGGATGGCGCGAGCCGGTGAAGCGATGAGCGGCCCCAAGGGCCTGCGCCAGTTCGTTGATCTCGAGCAGCAGCGCGAATGGATGGAGGGCGAGGCGGGCCTGTCCGACGCCGACGAGCGCTCGGAATCGCTCGAACACCGGTTCAAATATGCCGCGCGCTTTCAGAAGCTGCTTGGCCGGCCGCAGGCGGACGAGGTTCTGGAGATTCTAGGACGCTACGGCCAGAACTGTATTCCAATACCGCGGATGACTGAGCGTTACTATTGGTCGGTCTCCTGTTTGCCGTCGACCTCCGACAAGCCATTGGTCCGCGTCAATGCGAGCTGGATGGAGCTTTTCACGCTCTACGCGGACGGCGAGGACGTGCGTTCGAGATTCATCGTCCATCTGTCGGATTTCACCACGGACCGATCGCTCCTGCAGGAGCATCTGGATCACGCCTTCCTTGAGGGCTGCGTCGTGGCGCCACAGGATGTCAGCTATTTTCTTCCGCGCGGCGCGGACATCTTCGGCGTCAATGTACGTGGTGCCGCCTCGATCCGCGCGTTCCTTGCCTCGCCCCGCGCGTTGCGCGCGATTCGGCGGTTCAACCTGACGCACATGAACCGGGGGCGGAACGCCTATCAGGCCAGCCATAGCTACAGCGTGGCGGACCATATGCTGGGCGATTGAAGCTGGGACAGTCTCGGGCGCGGCCCGCTTGACGAACGGCAGCGGCGCTGCCACGGGACTCGCCGTTTTGGGCAGGGGTCGGTAACCGGCGCGTGTCCGGGCGAGGGCCGACCACTGGGGCGCGGCCGCCTTTATCCAAGCCTGACCCATGCGATCGATCGACGCGACGGCAAGACGGATCAGGGCGCTGGTGATGCGCCGCGGCCTTTCCGCCAACGATGCGGACGAGGTCGCACAAGAGGCATTCCTGCGGCTCGAGGAAGCGCGCCGGTCGGAGGAGATCGCGGCCCCCGAAGGCTTCGTCGTGCGCGTCGCGCTCAACCTCGCCGCCGACATCGTGCGCCGCCATGCGCGCTGGCGGTTCGAACCCGTTCCGGTCGAGGAAATGGACCTGCACGACCCCGCGCCGACGCCCGATGATGTGATTGGCGCGCGCAAACGTCTAGATCGGGTGAGGGCTGCGCTCGACGCGCTGCCGGAGGAGATTCGGACGGTGATCGTCCTCAAGCGGCTGGAGGGATTGACGATCGAGCAGATCGCGAAGCGCGAGAATGTCGGCACCGCGACGGTGGAGCGGCGGCTGCGGCGCGGACTGACCCTGCTGGCTGAGATGGACACGGAATGACGGCGAACGGAAACATGGCGGGCAATCCGGCCCTGGCGCTCGACGCGGCTGCCGACTGGACCTTGCGGACGGACCGCGGTTCGGGCGACGGGGACCTGCGCGCGCTCGAGGCGTGGCTTGCGGAATCCGAAGCCAATCAGGACGCCTTCGCGCGCACCCAGGCGATCTGGGACGATCTGGGCCTGCTCGCGCCAGCGCAGAAGCCGCGCGCCAAGACGTCATGGTTCGCGCGTCCTGGCATCCCGCAATTCGCCGCGATCGCCGCGACCGTGCTGCTGCTGTTTACCGGCGTGCTGTTGTGGCAGCGCGACGGCGGCCAGCGCTTCACCACCGAAATCGGCGGGCGCGAGATCGCGACGCTGTCCGACGGGTCGCGCGTCACGCTCAATACCGATACCGAATTGCGCGTCGCCTTCGCAGGCGCCGAGCGCACCGTGATCCTCGATCGCGGCGAGGCGATGTTCGAGGTCGAGAGCGACGCCAAGCGGCCGTTCGTCGTCGAGGCCGCCGGGCGGCGCGTGACGGCGGTCGGCACGATCTTCCTGGTGCGGCGCCTTCCCAATGGAGTGTCGGTGACGCTGATGGAAGGCAAGGTGAAGGTCGAGAGTTCGGCTGGGGCGCGGATGATGCTGCCCGGCCAGCGGATGATCCTGCGCGACAATGGCGCGGTCGGGGTCGACCGGCCCGCGATCGATTCGATCACCTCATGGCGCCGCGGCGAGCTGGTGTTCCGCGACACGCCGCTGAACGAGGCGGTGACCGAGATGAACCGCTATACGCGCAAGCCGATCCACTTGTCCGCCGCCCCGGGCGACAAGCGGCTGAGCGGGATTTTCGCCACCAATGGCGGGCGCCAGTTCGGCGAACTCGTCGCGGAGCTTTACGGCTGGTCGTATCGCGAGGACGCGGACGGCGCGGTGATCGCCGAGGGCGGCGCGGAGAAGCGCTGATCGGCGGCCAGCCGGCGTGAAACGTTTCGCCCGCCATTTCGCGGGTGCCGAATTTTTTCGCCGATGACTGATGGAGTCGCCGGTGCCGGGCGTCTCATGAGTAGGCAAATGAAATCGACCGTGGCGGTGCCGGAAGTGTCCGGTGCCGCGCGTTCGTTAGTAGCGCTCAAGTTCAGTTCCTAGAACAGAATAACAACTACAGAATAATACACGCGCATATCGGAATAGTATTTCCGGTGTGATCCCGTCTGTGCGCGTAAGTCATTCAAGTATTAAAGTAATACGAGTCTCTGATACGTAACAAATACTATCTATCCGGCGATTCGGTTTGTTTGGGGGGTGACGGTGGGAATTGCCGGTCTTGCGGTTCGTAAGGGCGTATTGTGCGTAGGTTGCGCGCTTGTCGCGCTGGCGACTCCGGCGGCGGCGCAGGATGCGCCGGCGGCCGAGCCGGTCGCGACCGCGCGGCCGGTCGACATCCTCAACTACCGGATCGAGGGCAACAGCGTGCTCTCGCGCGTCGAGGTCGAGACGGCGGTGCTGCCCTATCTCGGCCCGCAGCGCCCGCAGGACGATGTCGAGAAGGCCCGCGCCGCGCTCGAGAAGGTCTATCGCGACAAGGGCTATGAGACCGTCGCGGTCGAGATCCCCGAGCAGGAAGTGCGCGACGGCGTGGTGCGGCTGCAGGTCACCGAGCTCGCGGTCGGCCGCCTGCGCGTCACCGGCGCCCGTTTCTTCTCGTCCGAGGACATCAAGAAGCGCGCCCCGTCGCTCGCCGAGGGCAATGTCCCCAATTACAAGCAGGTGTCGGACGAGATCGCCGCGCTCAACAAGAGCGGCGAGCGGACGATCACCCCGGCGCTGCGCGCGGGCGACACGCCGGGCACGGTCGATGTCGACCTGCAGGTCGAGGACCAGGCGCCGCTCCACGGCACGCTCGAGCTCAACGACCGCGCCAGCGCGCAGACCGAGCGGCTGCGCCTCTCGGCCAGCCTGATCTACGCCAATCTCTGGCAGCTGGGGCACAGCCTCAGCGTGCAGGGCCAGTTCACCCCGCAGGACCCGGCGCAGTCGTGGATCGTCTCGGGCAGCTATGTCGCGCCGATCCAGGGCACACCCTTCGCAGTGGTTGTCTATGGCGTGCATTCGGACAGCGACGTCGCCGCGGTCGGCGGGATCAACGTGCTCGGCTCGGGCGACATTGTCGGCGTGCGCGGCATCTACAATTTCTCGCAGGGCGACTGGAAGCACACGCTGACGCTCGGTCTCGACTACAAGAACTTCCAGGAAGATCTCGTGCTCGGCCCCGAATTTGGCCGCACGCCGATCAGCTACATGCCGCTGACCTTGCAATATGCCACCGGGCGGACCGGCGAGCGCTCCGAATTCTCGTTCACCGCGGGCGTCAATGTCGGCCTGCGCGGGCTCGACGCCGACGAGCTCGAGTTCCGCCTCAAGCGCTTCAACGCCAGCGCGAGCTGGTCGTCGCTGCGGCTCGACGCATCGTACAGCTACACCTTCAAGAACGACATCCGCTATTCGTGGCGCGTCGCGGGCCAGCTCGCCGACGAGCCGCTGATCTCGAACGAGGAGTTCTCGATCGGCGGGTGGGACAGCGTGCGCGGCTATTTCGAGAGCCAGGAGCTCGGCGACATCGGCGTGTCGAGCCAGTTCGACCTCTATTCGCCGTCGCTGGCGGGCCTGATCGGCAAGGGCGTCGACGAGTGGCGGTTCTACGGCTTCGCGGACTGGGGCTACACGCGCATCCTCGACGCGCTTCCCGACATCGACGGCAACATCAAGGCCGACGGCAAGCTCGCCAGCCTGGGCCTCGGCACGCGCCTGCGCCTGGCCAAATACGTCAACATCGACGCGCTGCTGGCGGCGCCGCTGATCGATCCGGGCGACACGCTCACCGACTTCGACGGCAAGCTGCGCGGGCAGTTCCGCCTGTGGTTCGCATTCTGAATTTCCTGAGGGGGTTGTGATCATGAAGAAAATCCTCGGCGCGCTGTTTTTGGGGCTCGCGCTGCTTCCGTCCTCCGCCATGGCGTGGTGGAACAAGGACTGGACCGAACGCCGCGAAGTGACGCTCGACGCGTCGGGCATGCGCGGCGTGCAGGGCTCGCTGACCCGCGTCCCGGTGCTGGTGCGGCTCCATTCGGGAATCTTCGACTTTTCGAAGGCGCGCCCGGACGGCGGCGACATCCGCTTCGTCGCGGCGGACGACAAGACCGCGCTGACCTATCATATCGAGCGCTACGACGCGACCGCGGAGCTGGCGCTGATCTGGGTCGACATGCCGCAGGTCGATGCCGGCTCGCCGCAGAAGATCTGGCTCTACTACGGCAATCAGGCCGCGACGCCCGCCGCCAATGCCAATGGCAGCTATGACGGCGAGCAGAGTCTGGTGCTGCACTTCTCGGAGAGCAATGCGCCGGCCGACCAGACCGCCAACCGCAACCGCATCGCGGCGTTCACCGCGAAGCCGAGCGTCGAGGGGCTGATCGCCGGCGGCGCGACCTTCGCCGGCGAGAGCCAGCTGCGCATCGCGCCGTCGCAATCGCTGGCCATTCCGGCGGGCGGGTCGATGACCTGGTCGGCCTGGGTGCGTCCGCAGGCGGGCGGGCCGCAGGAAGGCCTGGTCTTCACCAAGCTCTCGGCGGGCGGCGAGGCGGCTCCGGCGCGGCTCGCGGTCGGCCTGCGCGGCGGCGTGCCCTATGTCCGCCTGACCGGTGCCGACGGCACCACGGGCGAAGCGGCGGCATCGACCGCACTCGCGCCGGGGAGCTGGGCTCATCTCGCGGTCACCGCGAGCGAGGGCGTGGTCACGCTCTACCTCAACGGCGCCGCGATCGGCACGATCCAGGCCGCGCTGCCCCAGCTCGACGGCGAGGAAGTGATCGGTTCGCTCGGGCCGATCCCGGCCTTCACCGGCGACATCGACGAGCTCGGCCGCGCCAATGCGGCGCGCAGCCCGGCGGCGATCGCGCTCGCCGCGCAGAGCCAGGGCCGTTCCGCGACGCTGGTCAACGTCGCGAGCGAGCCGGATGCGGCGGGCAGCGGCGGCCACAATTACTTCGGTATCCTGGTCAACGCGCTGACGCCCGACGCCTGGGCGGTGATCATCCTGCTCGGGTTCATGGCGGCGATCAGCTGGTGGGTGATGTTCGCCAAGGGCCGGCTGGTCGGGCGCACGGTGTCGGCCAACCGCCGCTTCCTCGCCGCCTATCGCCACGCCACCGCCAATGGCCGCATCCAGGGTGCGATCCCGGGTGAGGAGCTCAACCGCATGGGCATTGACTCGACGCTGGCGCGGCTGTTCGCGATCGCCGACCAGGGGCTTGCCGACCGCATGGCGCCGGGCAGCCTGGCGCACCGCACCGGCCTTGGCCGGGAATCGGTCGAGGCGATCCGCTCGGCGATGGACGCCGGGCAGGTGCGCGAGAACCAGCGGCTCAACAAGTGGATGGTGCTGCTGACCATCGCCATCTCGGGCGGCCCGTTCCTCGGCCTGCTCGGCACGGTGATCGGCGTGATGATCACCTTCGCCGGCGTAGCCGCCGCGGGTGACGTCAACATCAATGCGATTGCGCCCGGCATCGCCGCGGCGCTGCTCGCCACGGTCGCCGGCCTCGCGGTCGCGATCCCGGCGCTGTTCGGCTACAACTATCTCGTCAGCCGCCTCGAGGAGATCGCCTCCGACGCCGACGTCTTCGTCGACGAGCTCGAGAAGCGCATCGCCGAGACTCACCGCAGCGCCCCGGCGCCGGTTCCCACCCCTATGCCCGTCGCGGCCGAGTGAGGAGGGGACCATGCGCGTCCACACCAAGAAGAAGCCGTACGACGACATCAACATCACGCCGATGCTCGACCTGGCGTACGTGCTGCTCGTCATCTTCATCATCATGACGACGGCGGCGGTGCAGGGGATCAAGGTCAACGTCCCCAAGGCGTCGTCCTCGGTGAGCCTCGCCAAGCCGACGACCAAGGCGATCGCGATCGACAGCTCGGGTGCGATCTACCTCGACACCATCCCGGTGACGATCGACGAGCTGGAGAGCCAGCTGCGCTCGTTCAAGGCGGTGACGCCCGAGTTCCCGGTGGTGATCAAGGGCGACCGGGTCTCGCAATACGGGCGCATCATGGAAGTGCTCGACGTGTGCGGGCGCGTGGGCATCACCCAGCTCGGGCTGGTGTCCGAGCGGCAGAAGGCGGCCTGAGCCATGGCCGCCACCGCACCCGCGGGCGACCGGCGTGACGGCCGCCGCCTGCCGGAATGGGCCGGGAATGCAGGGTTCGCCCTGCTCCTGCTCGCCGCGGCGGGACTGCTCATCTGGTACTTCTGGCCCAGCGGCACGCTGACCGAGCGTGAGCGGGTGATCCAGGAGATCAGCGTGGTCACCCCGCCACCGCCTCCGCCGCCCGAAGAGAAGATCATGGAGGAGGAGCCCGAGATCGTCGAGCCGCCCGAGGAGGAGCCCGAGATCCAGAAGGACGTCGAGCAGCCCTCGGAGCAGCCTGCCGAAGCGCCGTCCGAGGCGCCCGCGACCAGCGAGCCCGCCGGGCTCGACCGGCCGGCGGACGCGGGATCGGACAGCTTCCGCCTCGCGGCGGGCGGCGGTGGCGGCCTGTTCGGGCGTGGCGGCGGGGGCCTGGGCGGCGGCAGCTGGGGCGCGTTCGTCGAAACGCACATCCGGCGTGCGCTGCAGCGGGATCCCAAGACCCGCACCGCGCAGGGCTTCCTGAACGTGATGGTCGATATCGACGGCACGGGCAGGTTCACCGGCGCGCGGCTGCGCTCCTCGACCGGCAATGCCGAGCTCGACGACGCGGTGCGCCGGGTGCTGGCGACGCTGCCGCCGCTCACCCGCGGGCTGCCGGCCAACCAGAACGGGCGGACCTACGCCACGATCAACATGCGACGCACGGGCGGCTGACGCCTCCCGCAATCAATTCGAACTGAGGGGGAAGACCCAAATGCCGTTCGTTTCCAATCTCCTGCGCAGCGGTACCGCGCTGGCCGTGATCGCGCTCGCCGCCCAGCCGGCGCAGGCGCAGACCGACGATGTCGGCGTCGAGATCCTCCAGCTGCTGGTCGACGAGGGGGTGATCCCGCTCGAGAAGGCGCAGCAGCTGCTCGATCGCGCCAAGAAGGCGGCCGAACTCCGCGCCCAGCGCGAGGCGCCCAAGACGTCCTCGACGATCGACGTGCCCTATGTGCCCGAGGCCGTGCGCAACCAGATCCGCGACCAGGTGAAGGCCGAGGTGATCGCCGAGGCCGAAACCAAGCGCTGGATCGCCCCGAACAAGATGCCGGGCTGGCTCGATCGCATCACCCTCTCGGGCGATTTCCGGCTGCGTTACCAGGCGAACCTGTTCTCCGACACCAACTTCCCGCAATTCCCGGACGTCAACGCGATCGTCCAGGCCGGCGGATCGCCGCGCAACGACTTCCCGCTGCTCAACTCGACGATCAACCGCTACATGCTGCGCTACCGCGCGCGGCTCGGAGTCGAGGCGAAGATCACCGATCAGGTGAAGGTCGGCTTCCGCCTCGCCTCGGGCGACAATCCGGGGCCGGTCTCGACCAACGAGACGCTGGGCGACTTCTTCCAGAAGGACGGCATCTATATCGACCGCGCGTTCGTCGAGCTGTCGCCGCTCGAGCAGGTGACTTTGGTCGGCGGGCGCATGCCCAATCCGTTCGTCTCGACCGACATGGTGTGGGACACCGATATCAACCCAGAGGGTGTGGCGGCGAAGCTCAGCTACCAGTTCGGCGAGGAGACACTCAACACCAGGCTGTTCCTGACCGGCGGCTGGTTCCCGCTGCAGGAGCGCGAGCTCGATCCCTATGACCGCAACCTCGTCGCGGGGCAGGCGGGCGTCGAGTTCGAGCCTGCCGAGAAGCTCAAACTGACCGTCGCCGGCGCCTATTACGACTTCCGCAACGTCCAAGGCATCCGCAACGCGCCCGACGGCTCGCGGCTCAACGACTTCACCGCGCCGCTGTTCCTGTCGCAGGGCAACTCGCTGTTCGACCTGCGCACCGACGGCGTGACCTCGCTGCCCGGCCTCGCCTCGAAGTTCGAGCTGGTCGCAGGCACCGGCAGCATCGCCTATTCGGGCTTCGGCGACATCGGGGTCAGGCTGACCGGCGAATATGTCCACAATATCGGCTTCAACCGGGCCGAGATCGCCGCGCGGCGGGTGGGCGAGCCGGCGAGCGTGCCGCCCGAGAATTACGGCTATCAGGTCCGCCTCGATGTCGGCCACGACAAGATCGCCAAGCTCGGCGACTGGCAGCTGGGGGTTGGCTACAAGCGGATCGGCACCGACGCGGTGCTCGACATCTTCACCGACAGCGACTTCGGCCTCGGCGGCACCGACGTGAAGGGCTACCTCATCGAGGGCCAGCTCGGCGTGTTCACCAACACCGCGATCGGCGTGAACTGGTACAGCACCAAGTCGATCAACCGCGCGCCGTTCGACGTCGACGTCCTCCAGATCAACCTGACTTCGGGCTTCTGAGGAGGGCATGATCATGGCTTTTCGTACGTCCGCACTCGTCCTGGCCCTCACCGCTGCCTTTTCCCCTTTGGCGGCGGCGCAGGAGCAGGATACCGCCGTGGCGGCGCCCACCGCCGCCACGGCGGGGCAACCCGCCGCGCCGGAAATCCCCGCCAAGCCGCCGACCGAGGCCGAACGGTTGCGCGCCGAAGTGGAGACGCTGCGCCGCCAGCTCGGCCGCCAGATGCTGATCGCCGACAATGCTCGCGGCCAGCTCGACCGCGCGCGCGCGGAGGCGAAGCTCAAGGACGAGCTGATCGAGCTCGGCCGCACGCGCAACGCCGAGCTGCTCAAGCTCGGCCGCGAGATCCTCGACCGCTATGCGCGCAAGGATTTCTTCGCGCTGGTCGGGGGAAGCGAGCCCTTCGTCCAGTCGTCGCGCGTGCGCCTCGAGAACCTTGTCCAGGACTATGAGGACAAGCTGCGCGCCCAGCGCTTCACCAAGGACACGCTGCCGCCGAGCGTCGAGGCGCGGATGCGCGCCGAGCTGGCCGCGCCTGCCGAGGCCAAGCCCGCGTCCCAGCCCGAGCCGAACAACCCGTAATCCGACCGACCCGTCCGGAGTAGAGCCCGATGCAACCGACCCGCACCGCCCCGATCGCCAATCGCCCCACGCGGCTGTTCGGCACCTGCAGCCTCTCCGCCTTGGCACTGGCCGCGAGCTTTGCCGCGCCGGTGGCGCACGCGCAGCAGGCACCGTTCCAGTCGATGACGGCGATGCAGGCCGGGCGGGTCAAGCTGCCCGACGGCACCATGTCGCAATGGTCGGGCGCGGACCGGCCGGTGATCGGATCGGCGTCGGACGGGCGGCCGCTGATGTCGATCAAGCAGAACCAGCAGAAGGCGCTGCTCGACTGGGAGAATTTCCGGCTCCAGACCAACGAGATCCTCGAGTTCCAGCAGCAGTCGGCGGACTGGATCGCGGTCAACCGCGTGCACGGCACCCAGGCGTCGTTCATCGGCGGCGAGATCCGCGCGCAGGGCCGTGTGTTCGTGTTCAACGACAATGGCGTGCTGATGGGGCCGGACGCCAAGGTCAATGTCCGCCAGTTGGTGACCGGGACCGGGGTCAAGGACGTCGACGTCGCGGGCAACGTCACCACCATCACCCAGTCGACCGGGGTTGCGCGGCTCAACTGGAGCGACCTTTCGAGCCAGGCCGGCGAGGTGCTGCGCATCAAGCAGGCGCAGAAGGAATGGACGCTGTTCAACCGTTCCCTGAAGCAGGGGACGACCGTGCTCAACGGTGATATCGAGGCCGAGGGCCAGGTCGTGCTCGCCGGGCCGCAGGGGCTGGTGCTCAACGGCAAGGTCAAGGCGCATCAGGCCGTGCTTTCGGCCCTGGATTTCCGCGACGACGCGGGCCTGGTCTCCTATGCCCGCGACTATAACAACCGCCTCGATCCGACCTTCAGCAACACCTGGAACTACAAGGGGATCAACGGCAGCGACCCGATGGTCGACCTGCTGCGCCCGGCGCCATCGATCGACGATCCCAACGACCCGCTGCGCTGGAAGATGACCGTCGGCGCGACCGGCTCGGTCGAGACCGGCAGCCACGGCAAGATCATGCTGTTCGGTCCCGCGGTGACCAATCGCGGCCTGCTCTCGGTCAAGGACGAGGGTCAGGTGATCCTGGCGGCGGGCGACAACATCTATCTGGTCGGCGACGGCAAGAACGTCACCGCCTATGCCGGCGCCTACAACCCGATCTCGTTCATGCGCGCGAACCTGCCGTATATGAGCCTCGGTACCGTTAATACCGTCGCGCGCCAGAACTTCTGGAAGCAGGCGTTCGGCGAGACCTATGCGATCGGCGCCACCGTTCCGAACGCGGTCCAGCGCGTCGAGGCCTATCTCAACCAGATCCAGGCGAAACGCGTCGCCGATCTCGGCTTCCACGCGCGCAACGAGGGCATCATCCGCGCCGAGCGCGGCGGGCGCGTCGACTTCCGCGGCTACAGCCTCGAGCAGATGGGCGCGATCGAGATGACCTCGACCGCGCTGTTCCGCGGCGCGATCGAGTTCAAGACCGCGATCTACGACTATCGCGAGTTCGTGAACAACGAGGTCGACGGCCCGTCCTACGGCAATGGCGATGTGATCTTCGGCAAGGGCAGCCTGACCCAGATCACGCCCGATCTCGAGGCGAGCGACAAGATCCCGCTGACCTCCGGCGCGCAGAGCGTCGGCACGCTCGACATCCTCGGCGCCCGCCTGCACATGCAGGAGGATTCGATGATCTACATGCCGAGTGGCACGATGAACGTGCTGCTCGACGCGACCGCGATGGCGATCGGCAGCAACCGCGGCAACAGCGCCAATCTCGACAATGAGAGCGGCGTGCGCTTCCTGATGGAGAAGGGCGCGACGATCGACCTGTCGGGCTGGAAGAGCACCGTCCTGCCGATGGGCTTCCACCAGGTCACCGGCAAGCTGTTCGCCGCGCAGCTCGCGGATTCGCCGCTGCAGCGCGACGGGCCGCTCTATCGCCGCGAGATCACCGTCGACCGCCGCTACGGCACCGACTTCGCCAACTGGGAGAGCTTCGACAACCTCAATCAGGGCACGCTCGCCCAGTTCCTGCTCAACGGTGGTTCGTTCAATATCGATGTCGACGACGACTTCATCATGAAGTCGGGCTCGGTGATCGACGTCTCGGGCGGCAAGATCACCTATCAGGCGGGGTTCGTGAACACGACCCTGATCCGCACGCTCGACAACCGCATCATCGACATTCGCGAGGCGAGTCCGGACGAGCTCTATATGGGCCTCGCCAACGAATGGGTTCAGTACGACGTCAAATGGGGCAGGCAGAAGACCTACTATATCCCGTTCATGTCGAGCACGCTCGGCCGCTACGAGGACGGCTATGTCGAGGGCGGGGCGGGCGGCACGATCGCGGTGCTGGCGCCCGACGTGGTGCTGCAGGGCACGGTCAAGGGCGCGACGACGATCGGCAAGTATCAGCGCGCCAACCAGCCCAAGGGCGGCCAGTTCATTCTGAACAATGCCGGCGAGAGCGAAGGCGAGTATGTCAGCAACAACATCCTGATCACGGCGATGGAGCAGCTGCTGCCCGACAATTTCGGGATCGAGGGCACACTGTCCGACGTTTACGGCGACTTCTTCGGCGAGGAATATGAGCAGGGCACCAAGCGCGGCCAGAACGGGCGGCGCAGCGACAACGGCATGCTCGTGTCGCAGGACTTCTTCAACCGCTCGACCATGGGCAGCTATTATGCCCGGCAGGACAATCGCAGCGCGGACTTCAATCCGTTCCCGCCGCGCGACGGCCTTGCGGTGCGCGTCGAGGCGGGCGTCAACCTGAACCTCCAGAACGGCGCGTCGTTCGAGCTCGAAGCCGGCGACCGCATGGAGTTCCTGGGCAGCATCCGCACGCAGGGCGGCGACGTCTCGCTGAGCGGGCTCAGCCTGGTGATGGGCGAGAACAGCCGGATCGAGACGCGCGGCGCCTGGTACAATGATTTCGAGCGCGACGAGCCGGTGGCGATCGCCGCGGTGCCGCGCATCGACGGCGGATCGGTGAGCATCTCGGCGACCAATGCCGGCCAGGATATCTTCGAGGACGTCTCGCTGATCCTGCCCGAGAGCATGGTGATCGACACCTCGGGCGGCGCCTGGGTCGATCGCGAGGGCGTGCTGCGCGCGGGCAAGGCCGGCGACCTCTCGGTCAACGCCAGCATCCAGCCGCAGGACACGCTCGACCTCAGCGGCCTCGCCAATGCCCGCGCCTATGGCCTGGGCGGCAACGGCGCCTATTCGCTGAGCACGCTGGCGCAGATCGTGATCGGCGACTCGCTGAGCGAGGAACAGGATGGCGCGATGCTGATCGCGCCCGAATTCTTCGAGCGCAGCGGCTTCTCGAAGATCTCGCTGCAGGCGCCGGGCGTCACCATCAACGATGGCGTGCAGGTGAAGGCGAGCGCCGCCTCGCTGGTGCTCAAGGTGCCGGGGCTCTCCGGCGGGCCGTCCTATCTCGACTTCGCCTCGGGTACCGACATCTACGCGGTCGCTGATATCGGTTTCGTGCCGCTTGAGCAGCGGCCCGCGGCGCAGCGCCACGGCATGGAACTCAACCTGCCCGCCCTGCTCATGGGCGAGGGCGCGCTGCTCGCGACCGAGGCGCGCGGCTCGATCCGCCTGGGCGCCGCCAGCGACATCGCCGGGACGATCCTGGCACCGGCGGGCACGATCGACCTGATCGGCGACAACCACAAGCTGCGCAGCACCGCCAAGCTGCTGGCGCCGGGCGTGGTGCTGGTGACTGACCGCACGATCAAGGACGGCCGCGAGCTGCTCGACGGCGAAGTGCTCGCGGGGGGATCGATCGGCATCTCGGGCCGCGACTTCATCACGATCGAGAAGGGTGCGGTGCTCGACGTGTCGGGGACCAGCTTCACCTTCGACGTGCCGGCGCCGGCCGACGCGAACGGCGTGTCGGTGCGCACGCCGACGCTGATGGCGTCCGATGGCGGGTCGATCTCAATCTCCAGCCTGCTCGCCGACATGAACGACGCGACGCTGCTCGCGCACGCCGGCGGGGACACGGCGCGCGGCGGCGCGCTGTCGCTGAGCCTCGCTGCGGGCTATCAGCCGCAAGGTAGTTTCACGCCGGTGTCGAGCGCGGTCTCGCTGTTCAATAACCTACGCACGCGCGTCTATCTCAAGGGCGGCAACACGCGCCCGACCACCATGTACGGGATCGATCTCAACACGATCGACTGGGCGCGCTACAGCTCGCAATACGCGACCAACGCGATCGCGTCGTTCCCGGCGGGCTTCATGGTGAAGGACGCCGCCGAGCTTACCGCCTGGCTCAACAATTATGTCGTCAACGCTGCGGGCAATCCGACCGCACTGCTGATCGGCGACAACATTCCCGCCGATGCCGGGACGGCGATGCCGGCACTGCCCGGGCTGCATCCGGCGATGGCCGACATCTTCCGGTCGTCGCAGGCCCGTTACGACTTGCCCGCACCGGCCAACAGGCTCAACATCATGCCGCGCTTCGACGCGAACCGCGTCCTGGCGAGCGGCGGGTTCGGCTCGCTCTCGCTCAACGCGTCGCCGGGCATCATGTTCGTCGGCAGCTCGACGCTCGGCGGGCGCAAGGCGGACGGCAGCTTCGTGCTCGATCGCCTGACGATCAACACACCGCGGCTGATCGGCGCGAACGGCGCCGACGTGAAGCTTGAGGCGAACATCATCCGCCTCGACAGCGCCTCCAACATCACCGGTTCGCCGCAGGTCGACGGCACGCTTCATGAGGCGGCGCTGCGCAACGTGATCCCGGCCGCCAACCCCAATAGCCGCATCACCGTCCATGCCGGCACGCTGGTGGATGTGGTGAACGCCAGTTTCTATGGGTTCGGCGACACGACGATCAGCAGTGGCGGCGACATCCGCCTGCTCGGCGCGGGTAATTCGACCAGCCGCTACAGCGGCTCGATCGTCACCCCGGGCAAGCTAACGCTGAAGGCGGACCAGATCTACGCCGCCACCGCGCGCCAGTTCACGGTCAGCTCCGACCAGAAGATCACCATCCTCAAGCAGGACGATGGTGGCCCGCTCAACGGCACGCCTTATGAGGCCGCGGCCGAGCTGATCTTCCGCGCGCCCGAGATCGACCAGGGCGGCACGGTCCGCTCGCCGCTCGGCTCGATTACCTTCCAGGCGACCGGCCCCGATGGCCGCGTCCGGTTGCTGCCGGGCAGCATCACCTCGGTCAACGCCGACGGGCATGTCATTCCCTATGGCTGGCTGTCGAACGGCGACACCTGGCTCGATCCGCTGGTGACGCAGGGTGCGGTCGAGCTGCGCTCGCTGCCGGCCAAGACAATCAACGTCAACGCCGCGGTCATCGATCTCCAGTTCGGCGCGGTGATGGACGTCGCGGGCAGCGGCGACCTCTACGCCCGCGAGTTCGTCCCGGGCCTTGGCGGCAGCACCGACTGGCTGACCGGCTATCGCGACGCCGATTATAACTGGGTGAGCGCGCCCGGCGAGATCTTCGCGGTGATCCCCGGCTTCGAGGGCGACATCGCGCCGGTCGGGCTGGGCGAGGGCACCGGGCTCGCGGTCGGCAGCAAGATCTACCTCTCGGGCGGCAACGGCCTCGCAGCGGGCTATTACACGCTGCTGCCGGCCTCCTATGCCGCGCTGCCGGGCGCGTATCGCGTGACGGCGAAGCACCATTACCAGGGCGACTATGCCGACATGCCGCTGGGCGAGGTCGCGTATAATCCCGACGGCTCGACGATCCAGGCGGGCTATCGCTTCATCGCCGGGCAGGCGGTGCGCGACCAGCGCAACACCGGCTTCCTGGTGATGGACGGCAAGGCGCTGCGCATGCGCAGCGAATATGCCGAAGCGTTCGCGAGCACCTTCTTCACCTCCGAGGCGTTCCTCAAGAAGGCGCTGCGCACCAACCAGCCGATCGGCGACATCCCGCGGATCCCGATCGACGGCGGCAGCGTCGTGCTCACCGCGGGCAAGGACCTGAAGCTCAACGCGACGCTCAAGTCGGGCGCGGCGAAGGGCGGACGCGGCGGCTTCGCCGACATCAGCGCACCGAAGATCGCGGTGATCGATGCCGATACCGACACCAGCAACTATGCCGGTTACCTGCTGCTCGACAGCAATGCGCTCAACGCGTTCGGCGCGGAGAGCCTGTTGCTCGGCGGCGTGCGTCGCCAGGGCGCGGTCAATCTCGAGCTGAGCGTCGGCGCCACCGATGTCGTCATCGACAATGTCGGATCGGTGCTGGCCGGCCCCGAGCTACTGTTCGCGGCGGCCAACACGGTGCGGCTCGCCGAAGGTGCCGCAGTCGAGACGCGCGGCCAGATCACGGGCAGCTCGGGCGACCTGCGCGTACTGCCCTTCTATCCCGGCTTCACCGACACGCGCGGCACGCCGGCGACCACCGACGACATCATCCACCCGATCTACGACCAGGGCACGGTGCTGCGCCTGTCGTCGAGCGGGCAGGTCGACATCCTGCGCAACCTGACCGCGGTCGATGCGCTGAGCGCGCTGCTGGCCGATCCGGCCCAACTCGCGATCGTCAACGCCTCGCGCGTCGCCAGCGGCCTCGCGCCGCTGACCCCGGGCGGCAACCTGATCATCGCCGACGGCGCGAAGCTCAGCTCGAGCCGCTCGCTGGCGATGGACACGACCGGCGACATCGCGCTCAGCGGCAAGGCGTCGCTGGCGGCGAAGCAGATCGCCGCCGCCGCCTCGCGCGTCAGCGTGGGCGAGGTGCCTGCGGGAACCTCCGGGCTGGTCTTCGCCGGCGGGTCGCTCGGCGCGCTCGCGGCGGCCGAGGACATCGCGCTCAAGAGCTACAGCACGATCGACTTCCATGGCACGGTGACGCTCGACGCCGACAACGGCCTGACGCTCGATGCGCGCGAAATTCGCGCGATCGGCGACGGCGGGGACAAGGTCACCGTCTCGGCCGGCACGCTGACCATCGCCAACGCCAATGGCGGCGCGGTGGCGGGTAGCAGCGGCGACGTCGCGATGTTGCTCGCTGGCGATAACATCCATTTCTCGGGCGGCGACAAGCGCATCTCCGGCGTCGGCACGCTGACGATCGATGCGGCGAAGCGAGTGATCGGCCATGACGACGGCGCGCTGTTCACCAACGGCGCGCTGACGATCGACGCGGGCGCGGTGACCGCCGAGAGCGGCGCGCGGCTGTTCTTCGATGCGGGCGGGGCGATCTCGCTTGCCAGTGCGGGCGGCACGCTCGATCCCTTCTCGACCTTCGGCGCGACGATCGGCTTCACCGGTTCCTCGATCACGAGCAGCGGTCGCATCGGGCTGACCGGCGGCATCGTCAACCTGCGCGCCCGCCAGGGCGACGTGGTGCTGGCGAGCGGATCGTCGATCGACGTGACCAGCAATGTCAGCCGCATCTTCGACGTCGAGGTCGGCGTTGGCGCGGGAACGGTCAACCTGACCTCGGATCGCGGCAACATCACGCTCGCGCAGAACGCGGTGATCGACGTGTCGGGCTCGAGCGCGGGCGGCGATGCCGGCGCGCTCAACGCCTTTGCCGGACTCGGCAACGTGACGCTGGGTTCGGGCGTCAAGGGTAGCGCGATCGACGGCTACCGCTCGGGCAGCTTCTCGGTGCTGAGCGCGACGCTGGGCGACTTCACCGCCCTCAACGCCGCGCTCGATGCGGGCGGGTTCCGCGAATCGCGGCGCTTCGAGTTCAACCAGGGCGACGCCACGATCACCGGCACGATCCGGGTGCGCGACTTCGCCGTGGTGGCGAATGACGGCTCGATCAATCTCGCCGGCACGATCGAGACGGTCGGTGCCAATGGTGGCCGCGTGCAGCTCGCCGCGGCGGAGAACGTCAACCTGCTGGCGAGCGGCAAGATCCTGGCGAAGGCCAATGCCGCGGACGGATCGGGCGGCACGGTGCTGCTCGAGACGCAGGGCCGCGGCGGCGGACGGATCGACCTGGCGGCGGGATCGCTGATCGACGTGTCGGGGACGGGGGACGGCGGCCGCCTAGTGCGGCTGCGCGCGCCACAGATCGGCAACGACATGGCGGTCGGCCAGGTCGCGGGCACGATCACCGGCGCGCGTCAGGTGCTGGCCGAGGCGTTCCGCGTCTATGAGGGCGTGACGGTGATCGATCAGCCGGTGATCAACATGGTCCAGGCCGACGCGGCGGCGTTCATGAACAACGCCCAGGCGATCCAGGCGCGGCTCGGCGGCGGCGTCACCGTGGCGCCCGGGATCGAGCTGCGCTCCGACGGCGACATGGAGCTCAAGACCGACTGGGATCTCCACAATGTGCGCTTCAACGGCGCGGCGGGCGTGCTGACGCTGCGCGCCAAGGGCGACCTCAAGATCAACGCCAACCTCTCGGACGGGTTCACCACGCCCAAGGCGAACGGCCTGCTGCTCAACGGCCCGAGCTGGACGTTCAACCTGACCGCGGGCGCCAATGTGCTGAGCCCGAACTCGCTGGCGGTGCTGCCGGGCGGGCTGCTCGATCAGGGCAAGGGTTCGATCATCGTCGGCGGTACGCCCGACACGATCGAATATTATTACGATCCGGCGCGTGGCAACGAGAACCGGCTCTACCTCAAGGACCCGACGACCGGCCGCTTCGTGCGGACTGGCCAGCCCAACAACTACCACCTCGGCTGGGTCGAGCTGACGCGCAATGCGCAGGGGCGGTATCTCGACCCGCAGACGGGGCAGCCGATCCTCAAGGATCCGGTGACCGGCGACTATGTCGATACCGATAACTATGCCCGGCGCCCGCTGCCGACGCTCGCGTTCGACGATGGCGGCGGCTATGCCCGATTGCGCGCCGACGGTTCGACGCTGACCAACACCTTCAACCTCAATCCGCTGACGGCACGCGAGATCATCCAGTGGGATAACTCGACCGGCTATCTGGTGCGCACCGGCACTGCGGGCATCAACCTCGCCAGCGCGAAGGACCTGGTGCTGCAGTACCGGCCTTCGGTGATCTACACCGCGGGTGAGAATGCGCCGACGCTGGCCGGCTTCTACGCTCCGGCGGGTGCGTCCTATCCGATCAACGGCGGGGACATCTCGGTCAATGTCGCGGGGACGATCTTCGGTTCGGGTAGTCCGCAGCTGCCGAGCGGCTGGCTCGTCGCGCTGGGCTCGGTCCGCACCGACGGCGTGTTCGCGCAGGCCAATGGCCGTGCGTTCGACCAGAGCACCTGGTACGTCAACTTCCCGACCTACCAGGCGGGCATCGGCGCGCTGGGCGGCGGCAATATCGACATCAGCGCGGGGGGCGACATCCTCAACCTCGCGGTCAACTTGCCCACCACCGGCCGCGTCGTCGGCAACACCAAGATCGGCGAGCCGATGGCGCTCACCGTCACCGGCGGCGGCGACCTCAACATCCGCGCCGGCGGTAATATCGGCTCGGGCAAATTCTATGTCGCCGAGGGTCTGGGCGTGATCAGCGCGGGCGGCGCGTTCATCTCCAGCGACAAGGCGATCGGCTGGAAGCCGGGCACGTCGGGCGGCGGCCTGCCGGGCCAGACGACCGGCCAGATCTACTATTACATCGATCCGATGCTGAAGCTGGTGGCGAACGACATCTACACCTTGCTCTACACTTCGTCGGGCGAGTTCCGCGTCACCAGCGGTGGCGACATGAACATCGAGGCGGTGCTCGATCCGCTGATGCCCAGCCCCGACGACGCTAACGGCTTCTTCAGCTACACGCCCGACGCCAAGGTCAGCCTGTTCTCGGCCGGCGGCGACATCAAGCTGTGGAACAACGGCAGCAACATCGACATCGAGCGGCTGTTCGGCGACGTCCTCAACCCGACCAATGTCGGCGGCTGGACCTCGACCCGTGCCTATGCGGGCACGAGCAACGTCGCGTTCGAGTTGTGGCCGGCCAATGTCAGCGTGGTCGCGGCGTCGGGCGACATCAACGTGCTGGGCGGGCTGCTGCTCGCGCCGTCGCCGACCGGGACGCTCGACCTGCTCGCGCGCGGCGACGTGCATATCGGCAACGCGACGCGCAACGTCGACCAGTTCATCTTCGACCCGAACTACGCCAACGCGTCCAACTTCCGCAGCGGGTTCGGCGGGATCATCCTGAGTCAATCCTATGTCGAGCTGCACAAGACACCGCTGCATCCGTTCAGCACCAACAACAATCTCGGCCGGTTCGAGCGTCAGCACTTCCTGACCGCGGGGCCGAATATCGCCTTCACGCGCGAGAATCCGCCGGTGCTGCACGTCGGCGACACCCAGCCGGTGCGCATCTATGCCGGGAACGACATCGTCACGTCAGCCGCGATCGACCTGCCCAAGGCGGCATGGATCCAGGCGGGCGGGGACGTCTACTTCCCCAACCTGACGCTCCAGCACAACAATGCGCTCGACCTCAGCATCGTGCGCGCGGGTGCCGGCATGTATTTCAACGGCAGCAACTACATCACGGTCAACGGCCCCGGCCGCCTCGAGATCGAGACCGGCGGCGATCTGTGGATCCCCAGCAACGCCAACGGCATCACCAGCAACTGGCTGATGCTGCCCGACCCCGTGCCGTGGGACACCAATCCGGCGGAGGTGCTCAATCCGGGGCAGAAGGCGGCGGACATCGCGATCAGCGTCGGCTTCAACCAGCGGCCCGACGTCGCGGCGTTCGAGACCAGCTATCTCGACCCCAACGGCTCGGTCATCTCCTACCTGCTCAAGGACGCGGGCGGCGGGAAGGAGCTCTCCTATTACCTCTTCGACCGGCTCTACACGCGCGGCGACGTGCGCCCCGACAGCATCTTCTTCACCGAGGAACTGCGCGCCGGCTTCGTCAACCATATGCGCGGGCTGCAGGGCCTGCCGCCGCTCGAGACCGCGGCGCAGCAGGCCGATTACATGGAGAGCGCGGTCGAATATTGGATGGGGCTGCCCAACGGGCAGGCGACGCCGTTCGACCAGTTCTTCCCGAGCAAGGCGCGGGCGGCGGACATCGGCGTCGAATTCTACCTGCCCGAGCAGCGCCAGGGCCTCGTCAATTACGTCCGCAAGCTCCAGGGGCTCGAACCGCTCGAAACCCAGGCGGAGCAGCTCGAATATCTCGATACCGCGTGGAAATATTGGGAGGGGCTGGGTGAGGACTATAAGTCGCCGTTCCTGCGCGACGTGCTCTATCTCGAGCTGCGCACCACGGGCCGCGAGGCCAACGACCCCGAGAGCGAGCGCAACGACACCACCTTCCGCGGCTATGACGCGATCAAGACGCTGTTCCCCGGCGCCCAGAAGCGCGCGAGCGAAGCGCTGGCCGCAGGGGAATCGCGCTGGAAGGGCGATTTCGAGACCTATGCCAGCCGCGTGCTCTCAAACGGCGGGGGGCAGATCGACTTCATGATCCCGGGCGGCGCGCTCAAGCTCGCCAACATCGCAGCGCCGGCCGACGCGACGGGCCAGCCGCCGAGCAATGGCGGCCGCGGCAACGCGCTACGCGCCGGGATCGTCACCGCCAATGGCGGCGCGATCAATATCTTCGCCTATGACGATGTGACCGTGAACCAATCGCGCGTCCTCACCGCGCTGGGCGGCAACATGCTGATCTGGTCGAGCTATGGCGACATCGCGGCGGGCAAGGGGGCCAAGACCTCGATCTCGCCGACCTTCTACAACTATACGCTCCATCCCGACCTGTTCACCATGGGCCGCACGCCGGCCGGCCTGCCGACCGGTGCCGGCATCGGTACGGTGGCGTCGATCCCCGGCGCGCCGGTGGCGGACGTCGACCTGATCGCGCCCAACGGCATCGTTGATGCGGGTGACGCGGGCATCCGCGTGTCGGGCAACTTCAACGTGTTCGCGGTGCAGATCCTGGGCACCGACAATATCGACGTCGCTGGCATCGCGATCGGCCTGCCGACGCCGCCCGCGGCACCGCTCAACCTGATCCAGCCGACCGAGGCCGACGCGCAATCGCGCGAGGCGGTGGCGATGGTGACCGAGCAGGTACGTCAGGTGCGCCGCAACTCCGCGATCGGCTCGCCCTCGATCATCGAGGTGCGGGTGACCGGCTTCGGCGAGGCCTGCACCGACCCGCGCCAATGCCCGCAGGACAGCGGCGGCACCGGCGCCAGCAACAGTGTCACGCCGCGCGCGGGGCCTGCGTTGGCGGCGGCAATGGACACTGCGGTCCAGCCCGTGCGGGTGGCGGACAACCGCTACAGCTTCGACGTGAGCGAGCCGACCGTCGCCGAGGCGGTGCTAGCAGTGGGGCGGCTGTCGCGTGCCAACATCGTCTATGATCCCAAGGACCTGGAGGGCGTCAACGTGCGCCCGGTGCGCGGATCGATGACCACCGAAGCGGCGCTGCGCGCGCTGACTCGCGGACAGAATGTGCAGGTACGCCGGATCGGGCCCAACAGCTTCCTGCTCAAGGGGCCGGTCCGCAAGGGAGGGCGTTCGTGACCGAAGTAATGACCGACGAGCGGCCGCAGACGGCGCTGCCGCCCTTCTACCGCGACCCCCGCCCGCTTTCGAGCGAGGCGCATGCGGCATGGCGGCTGTTGGAAGGTGATGCGGGTTTCGCGGCGGAAGCGGCTTATGTGCCGGTCGTCGCCAGCGAGTTCGCGCGCTCTGCGCAAAGCTACCCGCTGGTGTTCGCGATGCCGGGCGCGGTGCCCGTGGCGGTGCTGGGGCTGGAGCGGCGCAACCTGTTCGTCCGCGACGGCGAATGGACGCGCGAAAGCTATGTTCCCGCCTATGTCCGTCGCTATCCGTTCGGCTTCGTCGCGACCGGCGAGCCGGGTCATTTCATCCTCGCGATCGATGCGGGATCGGGCCAAGTCGTCGAGACGGGCGAGGCGGGGATTGCGCTGTTCGAGGGCGGCGAGCCGACCGAGCGCACGCGTCAGGCGCTCGCCTTTTGCGACGCCTATCACGCCGAATCTGAGATGACGCGCGCCTTTTGCGCCGCGCTCGCCGAGAAGGATCTGCTGACCGAACGCCGCGCCGACGCGACACTGCCCGATGGCCGCACCTTCGGCCTGCAGGGGTTCCAGATCGTCGATCCGGCGAAGTTCGATGCGCTCGACGATGCGACCGTGCTCGACTGGCACAAGCGCGGGTGGCTGGCGCTGGTGCATTTCCACCTCGCTTCGCTCGACCGTTTTCAATTGCTGCTCGCGCGCCAGGCCGGGCTCGATCCTGAGGAACAGGACGCATGATCTTTATGCTCTTCATCGCGCTCGCCGCGCAAGCCGCTCCCGCCGCGAGCCCTGCTGCCGAGCCGCTCGGCGGACCGGTGGTGCCCGGCGTCTGCCTGCTCTCGCGCCAGGCGGTGTTCGGCAACGCCAAGGTGGCGACCGCTGCGACGGCGCGGCTCCAGCAGCTCGCCACCGAGGCGCAGACCGAGGTCAACAACGAGCGCGCGCCGCTCGACAAGGAGCAAGCGGCGTTCCAGGCCGAGTTCGCCAAGCTGACGCCCGAGCAGCGCGCGCAGCGCCAGCAGGCGCTGGAAGCGCGGATGCAGCCGATCCGTGTCAAGGCCGAGCAGCGCAGCCGCGAGATCGAGGCGACGCGCGCCAAGGTGCTGGCGCAGATCTCCGATCGCGCGCAGCCGCTGATCGCCGAGGCCTATCGCGCGCGCAAATGCGGGCTGCTGCTCGACCGCAACAGCGTGATGGGCGGCAATCTCGCCAACGACCTGACGCCCGATGTGGTCACCGCGCTTGACGCAAAGGTCGCGCCGTTCAGCTTCAACCGCGAGACGCTGCCGCCTGCGCCGGCCGGGACGCAATGATCCTTGCCGTGATCCTGCTGATTGCTGCACCGGTTCAGGTCGTCGCGGCCGAACAGGCGCCTGCGGCCTGGCAGGCCTATGCCGCGTTGGCGCAAACCGATATCGATGCGCTGCTGAACGGCGATGAGCCGGGCGCTGTCGCGCTGCGCGATACGCTGGTGACCGCAGCCGACGGCACCGCCGCGCAACGCGAACTGGTGCTGATCATCGGCGTCGACGCAGCCAGCCAGATCGAGCGTGCCGAGATCGCCGCCTCCGTCACGCCTGTGCCGGTAGGCGCCGATGCGCAACTGAAGACGCTGCTGCTTGGCCGCAAGCTGCCGGGGACACCGCCGGTGGGGATGCGCCAGCCGATGCGTCTGGCGGTGACGGTTGCGCCCGCACCGCCCGAACCCGACACGAACAGCAAAAGGGAAATCCAATGAATCGTCTTTTCGCTTCGATCGCCGGTGGTGCGCTGGCCCTGTCGCTGTCCGCGTGTGGCGGGCAATCCGGTGGCGGTAGCGCCCAGGCGGGCGGTTCGCGCGACCAGATCCGTTCTGTGGGCTCCTCGACGTCTATCCGTTCGCCACGCTGGTGGCCGAGACCTGGGTCAAGACCCAGCAGGATGCGCGCTCGCCGATCGTCGAATCGACCGGCACGGGCGCGGGCATCAAGCTGTTCTGCGCCGGGGTCGGCGCCTCGCACCCCGACATCGTCAACGCTTCGCGCCGGCTCAAGAAGTCCGAATATGACGAATGCGCCAAGAATGGCGTCAACGAGATCGTCGAGATCCAGATCGGCATCGACGGCATCGCACTGGCCGAATCGGTCGAGGGACCCGCGATGAAGCTGACGGTCAAGCAGATCTACGCCGCGCTCGCCGAGACGCCGTTCGGGGAAGCGCAGACCGCCAAAACCTGGAAGGACGTCGATCCCTCGCTGCCCGCGATCCCGATCCTGGTGCTCGGCCCGCCCGCCACCTCGGGCACGCGCGACGCGCTGACCGAGCTCATCCTGACCAAGGGCTGCGACAGCGATCCCAGGATGGCCGAGCTCAAGAAAAGCGACGAGGACGCCCACAAGAAGGTCTGCACCTCGCTGCGCAACGACGGCGCGTTCGTCGATTCGGGCGAGAACGACAACCTCATCGTCCAGAAGCTGACCGCCAACCCCAATGCGATCGGGATCTTCGGCTACAGCTATCTCGAGGAGAATGCCGGATGGGTACGCGGGATCGCGATCGACGGGGTCGAGCCGACCTATGACGCGATCGCGGGCGGGAGCTATCCGGGCGCGCGGCCGCTCTACCTCTACGTCAAGAAGGCGCATCTCCAAGCGGTGCGCGGGCTCAAGGAGTATGTGAGCGCGTTCGCCGACGCCTGGGGCCCGGACGGATACCTCGTCAAGCGCGGCATGGTCGTCGCCCCCGACGCCGTGCGTACCGCCAATGCCGAAATCGTCAGCAACATGACACCGCTCGATCCCGCACAGCTCAAATAGCCCTCGCTTCGTCCCCAAGCGAAGTCGGCCTGCCACCCCGCGCCATGCTGGCCGGGGTGGCTTTTTTCGTGCAACAACGGGTCATAAAGCTGGGAGAGATCGATGCGAACCCTCTATGCCGTGGCAGCGTTGTGCCTGTTGGCCGGGTGCGGTGGCGAACCGACGAACGTTGTTTTCGAACCATCGACGACCGTGCCCGAGCAGGTCGCGACGCCGCCAGCCAGTCCGGTTGCTGGCACCCCGCCTGCCGAGGCGAAGCCGCTGGTCAATCTCGCGCCCGGTGCGCTGAGCTTCGTCGACCCTAATAGCGGCCGCGCGCGAGAGCTGGCGTTCGGGACCGAGCGGGCAATGGTCGAGCGCGCGGTCGGGGCGGCGCTTGGCGCGCCGGCTGAGCGTGGATCGAACGGCGAATGCGGCGAGGGCGCGATGGACTTTGCGCGGATGCCGGGCGGCCTGCTGGTGTGGTTCCAGGAGGGCAAGTTCGTCGGCTGGTTCCTCGATCAGCGCGATGGAGCGACGCTGACCACGGCTTCGGGAATCGGCATCGGTTCGACGCGCAAGGCGCTGACCGGCGCTTATGCCGCGGAGATCTCGGAAAGCTCGCTGGGCGAGGAATTCACTGCGGGCGAACTCTCGGGCCTGTTGAGCGGGACCGGCGCGGCTGCCAAGGTGACGGCGATCTGGTCAGGACAGGTGTGCAACTTCCGATGAGCGTTTCCTTCTACGGCATCCCCAATTGCGACACGGTGAAAAAGGCGCGGACGTGGCTCGACGCCAACGGCGTCGCGTACGACTTCCACGACTACAAGAAGGAAGGCGTCGATCCCGCGCGGCTGGCTAAATGGGCCGAGGCGGTCGGATGGGAGCGTCTGCTCAACCGTGCCGGCGCGACCTTTCGCAAGCTCGACGAGGCGGACAAGGCCGATATCGACAAGGCCAAGGCGCTGGAGCTGATGGCCGCGCACCCGTCGGTGATCAAGCGCCCGGTGGTCGAGTATCGCGGCGGTGTGCTGGTGGGATTCAAGGCCGAGGAATGGGCGACGGCGTTACTGTAACGAAACGATTGGCAAAATCACCATTTAGGGTAGGGTGGGCCATATCGAACGACCCATAGGAGGTGTTCTGATGGCAAGCAGTTTCGCGCAAAAGCCGCCCGTCTGGTTCACGATCGTCGCAGCGCTCTTGCTGCTGTGGGGACTGGCAGGCTGCGCTTCGCTCTACATGCACTTCGTGATCGGCCCGGACATGGATCCGAAGGCGACCGAATGGGACCGTCAATATTATGCGTCGCTGCCGATGTGGCTGAACATCGACTATGTCATCGCGGTCGGCGCCGGCGTGCTCGGCTCGATCGGGTTGCTGATGCGCGCGAAATGGGCGGTGACGCTCTACTGGATCTCGCTGATCGCTGTGGTGATCCAGTTCGGCTACATCTTCCTCGCCACCGACATCATCGCGGTGAAGGGTGTGTGGACCACCTATTTCCCGGCCTTCATCTTCGCGATGGCGCTGTTCCAGGTCTGGTTCTCGAGCATGGCGAAGAAGCGCGGCTGGCTGCGCTGAACGCTAGCCGCTCTGCCACTGGAAGACCTCTTCCAGCGGCTTGCCGAACACCTGGGCGATGCGGAACGCGGTTTCGAGGGTAGGGGAGTATTTCCCCTGCTCGATCGCGGCGATCGTCTGACGCGTGACGCCGACACGCTCGCCGAGCTCGGCCTGGGTCATCTCGCCCGCCATGAAGCGCAGCGTCCGGATCTGGTTGGCGATCGATGATCGGGCCATGACGCGCTCACGCCTGACGACGATAGAGGATGATCTGCCAGATCGAATGGACGATCGATGCCAGCACCAGTGCGGCAAGCAGGGCATTGCCGACCAGCATCGCCGCGACCACTCCCGTTGGCTGACCGAGCGCCGCGGGCGCGGCCATCGTCAGCACCGGTGTGGCGAGCATGATCGCGACGACCGCAAGGCTCAGTACCGCATAGGCGCCCTTGCCGGCGCTCTGCTCGATCTCGCGCTCGCGCGGGTCGGCGGGAAGCTCGGCCTCGGACGGCCGGTGGATCGCGATAGCGATGATCGCCGCGACCTGGATGACGACGAGCAGGATTACGGCGCCGATGAAACCGCCCAGCGTATCGGCCGGCGCGGGCCGTCCCGCCGTCAGCGATGCCGCAAGCTGCGCGAAATAGAGGCCCCAGACGACCAGCGAGGTCGCGAGTGACACCCACTGCACTTTTTCCCGATAGGCCATGATGCCTCCCAGATGTTCGTTGAATACGACATAATGTAAAGTTTATATAACATAGAGTCAATTATCTCGAACATCCATTCCGCCGTTTCGCTGGAATGGCCTGAAACGATCGGCTATCGCGCGGCCATGTCCACGACCTTCACCATCGACACCGCCACCAGCCGCGTCACGCCGACTCCGGCGCCGATGAAACGGATGACCGTACCGGCGATCCAGGCGCGCAAGGGCAAGGATCCGGTGGTGATGCTGACCGCCTATACCGCGCGCATGGCGCAGCTGCTCGATCCGCATTGCGACGTGCTGCTGGTCGGCGACAGCCTGGGGCAGGTGATCTATGGCCTGCCCTCGACGCTTCCGGTCACGCTCGACATGATGTGCGCGCATGGCGCTGCGGTGGTGCGGGGCAGCTATCATGCGGTGGTGGTCGTCGACATGCCGTTCGGCAGCTACGAGGCGAGCCCGGAACGGGCGTTCGCTTCCGCCTCGCGTATCCTGGCGGAAACCGGCGCGGCGGGGGTCAAGCTAGAAGGCGGGGAGGCGATGGCCGAGACGGTCGCGTTCCTGACGCGCCGCGGCATCCCGGTGATGGGGCATATCGGCCTCACCCCACAGGCGGTGAACGCGCTGGGCGGCTATGGAGCGCGCGGCCGCGGCAACGCCGAATATGCCAAGATTATCGGCGACGCGAAGGCGGTGGCCGAGGCCGGCGCCTTTTCGATCGTCGCCGAGGGCGTGGTCGAGACGCTGGCGAACGAGATCGTCGCGGCGGTGTCGTGTCCGGTGATCGGAATCGGCGCCTCGGCACAGTGCGACGGGCAGGTGCTGGTGACCGAGGACATGCTCGGCATGTTCGAGCGCACGCCGCGCTTCGTGCGGAAGTTCGACGACATGGCCGGCCGCATTTCCGCCGCGGTTGAGACCTATGCCGCCGCCGTGCGTGACCGGAGCTTCCCGGGCGACGAGCAGGTGTACAAGCCCAAGGATTGATCCGCTTTCGTTTCCCGGTGACCGCGGCTAAGGTCCGCGCCCGCACGTCCCATATCCCCGATGGAGTTACCCTTGGCGCTGAGCCCGCAAAGCAACGAAGCCTTTATGCGCGAGGTCGATGAAGAACTCCGCAAGGACCAGGCGTTGCACATCTGGCAGAATTACGGCCGCTGGATCATCGCGGCGGTGATCGCCGGTCTGATCGCGTTCGGCGGCTGGCTCTACTGGCAAAGCCACAGCGAGGGGCGCCGGGGCGAGGAAGGCGAGAAGTTCAAGGCCGCGATCAAATCGCTGAGCCAGAACAAGGCACAGGAGGCCGAGGCGCCGCTCAAGGAGCTGGCGGCGTCAAACTCGCAGGGGTTCAGCGCGGCGGCGCGTTTCGCCCAGGCCGATATTCTGTTGGCCAAGAACGATCTCAAGGGCGGCGCTGCGGCCCTGGCGGCGATCGCCGCGGATACGAACGTGCCGCAGGAGCTTCGCGACCTGGCGCTGATCCGTCAGACCACTGCCGAATATGATTCGCTGAAGCCGGAGCAGGTGGTGGCACGGCTCGGCACACTGGCGGTCAAGGACAGCGCCTGGTTCGGCAGCGCCGGCGAAATGGTCGCCGTGGCCTATCTGCGGCAGGGCAAGCGAAACGAAGCCGGCAAGCTCTATGGCGAGATCGCCAAGGGCGAGGGCGTGCCGCGCGCGATCCGTCAACGCGCGGTTCAGATGGCCGGCGTACTTGGCGTCGATGCGGTTCCGGACGAAGGTGAGGACAAGAAGGCGAAATGATGAAGTCGGTTCGGATTCCCGTCGCGATCGCGGCGCTGGTCGCGCTGGGTGCCTGTGGCATCTTCAGGGGCGGCGACAAGAAGACGCCGGTGCTCGGCCAGCGCGTGCCGATCCTGGCCGCCGAGACGAGCATCGTCGCCGACAAGACGATCGCCGAAGTGCAGGTGGTGCTGCCCGCGCCCGAGACCAATGCGGCGTGGAACCAGCCGGGCGGCAACGCCACCAAGGTGATGGGCCATCTGACGCTGAGCGAGATGCCGGCAAGGGTGTGGTCGGCGAAGATCCCGGGCACCAGCGGCCGCACGCGGCTCGGCGCCGCGCCGGTGGTGGCGAACGGCGCGCTGTACGTGATGGATACCGAGGGCGTGGTGCACGCGTTCGACGCGGCGACCGGCGCGCGGCGCTGGCAGCTGTCGACCGTCAAGGGCGAGGAGAATCGGCGCGCAGCGTTCGGCGGCGGCGTGAGCATCGACGGCGGGCGGGTCTATGCGACCAACGGCCTGGGCGACGTGGTCGCGATCGACGCTGCCGCGGGCAGCGAGGTGTGGCGCAAGAAGCCCGGCGGCCCGCTGCGCGGCGCACCGACCGTGGCGAACGAGAATCTCTACGTCGTCTCGCAGGACAACCAGCTGTTCGCGCTGACCCAGGCCGACGGCAACGTCACCTGGACTCAGTCGGGCACGCTCGAATCGCAGGGCGTGTTCGGCGTCGCGGCGCCGGCTTCGGCGCAAGGCACGGTGGTCGCCGGCTTCTCGTCGGGCGAGCTCAACGCCTATCGCTACGAGAATGGCCGCACGCTGTGGAGCGACACGTTGTCGAGCTCGACCATGTCGACCTCGGTGTCGAGCCTGGCCGATATCGATGCCGAACCGGTGATCGACCAGGGCCGTGTCTATGCCGTGGGGCAGGGCGGACGCATGGCGGCAGTCGAGCTCACCAGCGGCCAGCGGCTGTGGGAGCAGAATATCGCCGGCATCTCGACGCCGTGGATCGCGGGCGAGTGGCTGTTCGTGGTGACCGACGATGCGCGTCTCGTCTGCATCGCGCGCGGCAGCGGCAAGATCCGCTGGATCTCGCAGCTTCGCGCGTTCCGCAACGAGGAAGACAAGAAGGGGCCGATCACCTGGGTCGGACCGCTTCTCGCGGGCAACCGGCTGTGGCTGTCCAACTCGCGTGGCGAGCTCGTCTCCGCGTCGCCGACCGATGGCAGCGTCGGCGCGACGCTCAAGGGCGACGACGCGGTGAGCCTGAGCCCCGTGATCGCGAACGGCGTTCTCTACGTCCTGACCGACAAGGGCGAGATCACCGCCTATCGCTGAGGCGCGGCTTGGGTTAGAGGGCGCGGATGTCCCGTCCTACCGTTGCGATCATCGGCCGGCCCAATGTCGGCAAGTCGACGCTGTTCAACCGCCTCGTCGGCAAGCGGCTGGCGCTGGTCGACGACCAGCCCGGCGTGACGCGCGACCGGCGTGAAGGGGATGCCGATCTGCTCGGCGTGCCGTTCCGGATCATCGATACCGCAGGCTTCGAGGACGAGGATCCCGCAAGCTTGCCCGGTCGCATGCGCGTGCAGACCGAGGCCGCGGTGCGCGAGGCCGATGTCGCGCTGTTCATGATCGACGCGCGTGCCGGCATCACCCCGCTCGACGAAGAGGTGGCGCGCTGGCTGCGTAGCTCGGGCACGCCCATCGTATTGCTTGCCAATAAGGCTGAAGGCCGCGCTGCGGAGCCCGGCATCCACGAGGCGATGGCGCTGGGGCTCGGCGATCCAGTGCCCTTTTCCGCCGAACATGGCGAAGGCATCGGCGATCTGTTCGAAGCGTTGCTGCCGTTCATCGATCGTGAGGAAGAAGCCGAGGACGATCCGGACGAGGAGGGGCCCCTCAAGCTCGCGGTCGTGGGCCGGCCCAATGCGGGCAAATCGACGCTGATCAATCGTATGATCGGGCAGGATCGGCTGATCACCGGACCCGAGGCGGGGATCACCCGCGATTCGATCGCGATCGACTACGAGTGGGAAGATTTCGAGGGCAATATGCGCCCGATCCGCCTGATCGACACGGCGGGGATGCGCAAGCGCGCGAAGGTGCAGGAGAAGCTCGAGTCGATGTCCGTCGTCGATGCGCTGCGCGCGATTGATTTCGCCGAGGTGGTCGTGCTGCTGCTCGACGCCACGCGGGGCCTGGAGGTGCAGGACCTCAAGATCGCCGACAAGGTCCTCCAGGAAGGCCGCGCACTGGTGATCGCGCTCAACAAATGGGACGTGGCGGAGAACGCCTCAAGCCTGTTCAACGGGGTCAAGGGCGCGCTCGACGAAGGGCTGGCGCAGGTCAAGGGCGTGCCGCTGCTCACGGTCTCCGCGGCAACGGGGAAGGGGCTGGATACACTGCTCAAGGTGGCGTTCGAGACGCGTGAGGCGTGGTCGCGGCGCATCACCACGGGCCAGCTCAACCGCTGGTTCGAACGCGCGATCGAGGCCAATCCGCCGCCCGCGCCCGGCGGCAAGCGGATCAAGCCGCGCTATGTGACCCAGGCCAAGACGCGGCCGCCGAGCTTCATCCTGTTCGGCACGCGGGTGGACCTGCTGCCCAAAAGCTATGAGCGTTACCTGGTGAACAGCATGCGCAAGGAGTTCGACTTCGGCGCGGTGCCGGTGCGGCTGACGATGCGGCCGTCGAAGAACCCGTTCGATCGTGAATGAGATGACGCGGATCGACGCGCGCGGGTTGCGCTGCCCGTGGCCGGCGCTGCGACTGGCGCGCGCGCTGCGGCAGCAGGGAACGCCGCTCGAGATCCTCGCCGACGATCCTGCTGCCGAACGCGAGATCAGGGCATTGGCGGAAGCGCGTGGCGCGACGGTGACGGCGCTGTCGATCGACGGAAGCCCCGCATTCCGCGTCGGATGATCGCCCGCGTCAACCGGACGTTTACCGATTTGCCCTTATTCATCATACAGATGATACCGCATTCCGCGGGAGGGTGAATTTGGCGTCGCAGGATCCGAACGGGCTGGTGGATTGGACTGCGTTCTCGCAGGCTCGTACCGAGCTTGGCGCCAACTTCGTGCGCATCCTCGGTTACTTCCATGAAGACGGCGTCAAATCGGTCGCGCAGATCGAGGAAGCGATGCGTTCAAACAACGCCGCTGCGCTCGTCCTGCCGGCGCACACGCTGAAGGGCGAATCGCGCCAGTTCGGCGCGGAGCCGCTGTCCGAATGCGCCGCGGCGATCGAAACGATCGCCCGGCACTGCATCGAGAACCGCTACGAGCCCAACGAGGCGCTTCCCCATGTGGTGGAGCTGCGCCCGCTGTTCGAGGCGACGCTGGCGTTGCTCGAGCGCGAGGCCAACCCGCTGGTCGAACGGCGCCCGGCTGCCGCCTTTGGACGCCGCCCGATCTGACCAGCGGGTGGGGGGTTACTCGCCCTCTTCGGGCTTCGAATTGAGCTGCACGTAATTCTGGATGCCCATGCGCTCGATCATCTCGAACTGGGTTTCCAGCGTGTCGACATGCTCTTCCTCGCTGTCGAGGATCTGGCGGAACAGGTCGCGGCTGACATAGTCGCGCACCTTCTCGCAATGCTCGATCGCGTCCTTGAGCACCGCGACCGCTTCCATCTCGAGGTCGAGATCGGCCCTGAGGATCTCCTCCACCGTCTCGCCGATGCGCAGGCGGCCGAGCAGCTGGAAATTGGGCAACCCGTCGAGGAACAGGATGCGCTCCGACACCATGTCGGCATGCTTCATCTCGTCGATCGACTCGTGGCGCTCGAACTCGGCGAGCTTCTTGACGCCCCAGTGGTCGAGCATGCGGTAGTGCAGCCAATACTGGTTGATCGCGGTGAGCTCGTTCTTGAGCACCTCGTTGAGATAGTCGATGACCTTCTGGTCGCCCTTCATGGGATGCGCCTCTTGTTGTTCAGGCGCGCGAGTATAGCGCTGAAAGAGCGTTTCAGACAGTTAAAAAATGGCGGATTTCTGCGGGTTTCCGGACTTGCGAACGCTACGCAGCCGCACGCTCCGCATCGATAATCGCTCGCGCGAACGGCACGCATTGGCCGCATTTCGCCTGGCGTCCGAGCGCACGATAGGCCTGGCAAGCGCTCATTGCGCCTTCACGTGCGGCCGCCCGCACATCCTTCTCGCGAATAGCATTGCAGACGCAGACGACCATCGAAACCCTCTCGCAGTTCGCAACAGTTAGGGCGACTGCGAGTGATTCGCAATGGTTATTGCGTGGCGTTCGCAACTGATCGGGTGAGCGCACCGCCAGCCATCGGTTGCAGCTTCCCGCGTGCCAGGCTGCGCCACAGCCATTCGAGCGGGCCATAGGCGAATCGCTCGAGCCACGGCTTCGACCAGATCAGCATCAGCGCCCAGACCGCGAACACGACGAGATAGACTTCCGCGCGCGACAACTCGCCGAACCAGCCGAGGCCATAGCCGTAGAAGAGCGTCGTGCAGATGAGGCTGGTGGCGAGATAGTTGGTGAAGGCCATGCGCCCCGCCGCGGCGATGCGTGCGGTGAGCGCGCCGCCGGGCCGCATGAGAAGGATGATCAGGCTGGCCCAGCCCGTGATCATCAAGGGGCGGAACGGCACGGTAGCGAACCACACGCCGGTCGTCACTGCGACAAGGCTGAAGTCCTTCGCGAGCATGAAGGCGGCGAGCAGGGCATAAGCGGGGATGCCGATGCCGAAACCGATCAGGAGCCACTTGCGATAGCGGCGGCGGTCCCAGCTTCCGGTGAGCATGCCGCTCTTCAGCCCGACCATGCCGAACAGCATATAGGCCAGCGTCTCACTTCCGAACTGGAAGAGGCCGGCGAAGGGCAGGAAACGCGCCTCGGCGAAGCGATGGACCGCGATTTGCCACCAGCTGCCGCGATAGATCGCCACCTGCTCGGCGAGCCAGGTCGCAGAAGGCTTGCCGAAGCCCCGTTCGAGCGCCTGGGCGGCCTCCGCCATGCCCGGCTCGGCCGGCATCGCCTCGGCGACCGCCGCGGTAAAGGGAATGAGCGCCGCAATCCCGAGGTGGACGACGAGCAGGATCACGCCGACGGTCACCAGCGTCTTCACCCGCGCCTTGCGGAACAGGAAGGCGACCATGCCGACCATCGCATAATGGTTGAGGATGTCGCCCCACCAGATCAGCCAGCAGTGGAGCAGGCCGAAGACGAGCAGCCACACCATCCGCGCATAGTGGACACGCGCCGGGTTCTCGCCCTTCGCTTCGGCGCGATCGATCACCAGCAGCAGCGATGCCCCGAACAGGAAGGAGAAGAGGCCGCGCATCTTGCCGTCGAACAGGATGAAGTTTGCGAGATAGACGGCAAGGTCGATCCCGGTGTCGCCGCCATAGGCAGCCGGGTTGAAATAGGCCGGGCTGGGCATCGCGAAGGCGATGATGTTGAGCAGCAGGATGCCCATCACGGCGACGCCGCGTACGGTATCGAGCGTGAGGATGCGGTCGCCCGTCGTGGTTGCCATGAGGTCCCCCGTAGATGCTAGTGCTAGCGCCGCGCGATCAGCGCGATCGGGATGCCGACGAGCACGATGTGGCAGAAAAGCTGAGTCGAGATGCCGATCGCGCTCACCGGGAAGGTACCGAAGCGCAGCGGCACCGCGATGAGGTTCATCGCGACATAGGTGACGAGCCCGTAGATCACGCCCCACTGGATCGGTTTTGTCTTGAGCTGCGGCATACGGTCGGCGGCGAGGACGAAGACGGCCGCCATGATCACCATCAATGCGAAATGCACCGCAAGCCCCGTCGCAGCCCCGGCGGCGCCCCAATCCTTCGCACCCGGAAAGGGTCCCGAGGCGACATAGCGCAGCATCGCATCGACCTTGCGGCCAAAAGCCAGCGTCAAGCCGATCGCGGCGAGGATATCGAGCGTGCCGGCGACCAGCGTGGCCACGCCGATGCGCTTGACGGTGCTCCAGTTCTGCATGGCTTCCCCCTTCTTGTTATTCCGCCGCCCGCAGTTCCTTGCGGACCATGAGCTTGAGCCCCGACCAGGTCTCGTCCACCGCGCAGACCTTCACGTCGACCAGCCCCAGCGGCAGCGCGACCTCGCGGATCGTGTCTTCGGTGATGTCGGTATCCGCCTTGGCGGCCTTCTTGGGCCAGGAGACCCAGACGAAGCCGCTCGGTGCGATGAGCTGGCGCAGCGCGGCGAGCTCGAACTCGAGCTTCGCGCGCTGCGTGACGAAGACGTGCGCGGCGTCGATGCCGGCGCCCGGCGCCGCGAGCAGCTCGAGCCCGAGCGCGTCGAGCGCGATCAAGGCGCGGACCTCCCCGGGCATGTCGGCGATGAAGACGCGCATGCCGGGCTTGAAGCCGAGCTTTTCCGCGAGCGGAGTGGTGGAATAGCCGGCGGTCATTTGCTCTCGTTCCTCCCGTGATCCGTTCAGAAAGTCACAAAGGTCTCACCACCAACGCGCGAGTCCGCCCTGGCGGCCATTTGACGGACCGCGAGCGGAACGTGGCACAAATCCGCACCGTAGGAAATGACTGCGCCAGGGGCCGGATTCCGCCGTTCGGAACGACGCGCGTGGGAGCAAACGTTAACCACGCCCGCGTATAGCCTTGGCGATGGGTGTGCGTGGGCCACATACTGCCGGGCACCAGCGCGACGACGCGGGAGCCGCCGGCGACCGAATCGCGGGGTATTTCGCGGTGATACTGCCGCTGCTGTTCGTGCCCGCGCATCTCGTGACGGCACTGGCAAGCTGGAATCCCGTCGCCTGGCCGCCATTGTTGTTCGAGACGATGGCCGCCTTCATCGCCTGCGCGTCGAGCGCGTGGCGAGCGTCGCGCTCGCGCGGACGGGCGCGGCAAGGCTGGCTTGCGGTCGCGGCGGCGATGCTGTGCTGGATGGCCGGGGTCGGCTGCCAATTCCTGGGATCGCTGACACCCGCAGGCACGAGC
Source organism: Sphingomonas sp. BT-65 (assembly GCF_026107375.2). Taxonomy (NCBI): domain Bacteria; kingdom Pseudomonadati; phylum Pseudomonadota; class Alphaproteobacteria; order Sphingomonadales; family Sphingomonadaceae; genus Sphingomonas; species Sphingomonas sp. BT-65. The sequence continues at coordinate 568,843 of NZ_JAPCIA010000001.1, read as the reverse complement.
GGAAGCGGCGCGCTGTCGATGCTGCTGTTCGTGCTCTACGGCGTCCCGCTGACCTTCGTGCTGGCCAGCCCCGGCGGTGATCCGTGGCGAGCGCGATTGGTGGACGGGGCGCTGGCGCTGGTCCTGGGCGCGTTGTTCGGCGCCTTCATCTTCAGCTTCGTCGCGCTGGCGGGGGCGGACGAGGCGGGGGCGATGACGCTGGCATGGACGTTCGACATCCAGAACGCGTTCATCGCGGTGTTCGCGCTGGTTCGGTTCCGCGCCAGCTCGATCGAACGCGAACGGCTGCTCTTCGGCATTCTAACGGCTTATGCGCTGGTCTACATGGCCGTGGCCGGCTTCTACAATCACTTCGTCGATGACGGCACGCTCGGCGTGCTGGCGAGTCCGCTGGTCGGCATGCCCTTCGTGCTGCTCGCTGCGCTTGCCCTGCGCGACATCCGATTGGCCAGCGTGCCGCGGCGCGGGCGGATGTTCGAACGGGTGGTGGTCACGGGCAGCCCGCTGATCCTGCCGATCGCCTTGCTGATCGTCTCCGCAGCTCTGGTGCCGCGGATGCCCGCGCTCGCGATCGCCGGCTGCGTTGCGGCGACGCTCGGCTATGGCTTGCGGGCGGTGCTGGTCCAGCTCCACGGTCTGGGCGAGCGCGACCAGCTCGCGCAGCTTTCGCAGATCGATGCGCTGACCGGGCTGCCCAACCGCCGGCAGTTCGACGAGGCGCTGCGGCGCGAGCTGACGCGGGCGCGGCGGTCGGGCCAGGGCCTGGCGCTGCTGATGATCGACGTCGATCATTTCAAGCTGCTCAACGATACGCTCGGTCATCGCGTGGGCGACGAGCGGCTTCGCGACATCGCGGCGACACTGCAGGACTGCGCGACGCGGGCGACCGACGTCGTCGCGCGCTATGGCGGCGAGGAGTTCGTCGCGATCCTGCCCGGCGCGAGCCCGACGGAGGCGCTGATGGTGGCGGAGACGATGCGCGCGACGATCGAGGAGCTGGACCTGGCATCCCCCGCACCCGATGGCCGGGTCACCGTCAGCATCGGCGCGGCGCGGATATCGGACATCGAGACCGACACCGAGCACAGGCTGGTCGAACGCGCGGATCGCGCGCTCTACGATTCCAAGCGCGCGGGACGCAATCGCGTGACTGCGGCATGGCCGGTTGAGGAACCGCCGCGGGCTCTGCTAGGCTAGCTGGTCGGCCGGCCCCATCAGATTGGGGAAGAAGCCTTCATGCGCCTCGCGCAGATCGGCGAGACTGACGCACCAGTCACCCTCGTCGAGCTCGAAGATCAGCCGGTCCTTGATCGTGCGGCCGAGCGGATCGGCGGGCACGTCCGCTTCGGCGGCCGCAGTGAGGAACTCGGTCAGTGCCTCGTCGGGAACGGTGACGAGATAGAGGCCCTGATCCTCGCCGAAGAACGATCCGGCGACGCCGAACGGCTGCGCCTGATCGACCATCGCGCCGATGCCGGACGCCAGAGCCATCTCGGCGAGGGTGACGGCGACGCCACCGTCGGACACGTCATGAACGGCGTTGACGAGGCCGCGATCGATCATCGCGCGGACGAAGTCGCCGGTGCGCTTCTCGGCCTTGAGGTCGACGGGCGGAGGCGGGCCTTCTTCACGACCGTGAATCTCGCGCAGCCAGATCGACTGGCCGAGATGGCCGCCGCGCTCGCCCACCGCGATGATCGCGTCGCCGGTCGCCTTGAAGCCAATCGTCATCGACTTCGACCAGTCGGCGAGCAGGCCAACGCCGCCGATCGCGGGGGTCGGCAGGATCGCCGAGCCGCCGCCGGTTGCCTTGCTCTCGTTATAGAGCGAGACGTTGCCCGAGACGATCGGGAAGTCGAGCGCGCGGCAGGCGTCGCCCATCCCTTCGAGACAGCCGACGATCTGGCCCATGATCTCAGGGCGCTGTGGGTTGGCGAAGTTGAGGCAGTTGGTGACCGCGAGCGGGGTGGCGCCGACCGAGGTCAGGTTGCGCCACGCTTCGGCGATCGCCTGCTTGCCGCCCTCGACCGGGTCGGCGAAGCAATAGCGCGGGGTGCAATCGGTGGTGATCGCGAGGCCCTTTTGCGTGCCATGGACGCGGACCACCGCGGCGTCGCCACCCGGACGCTGGACGGTGTCGGCGCCGACCATGTGGTCGTACTGCTCCCAGATCCAGCGGCGCGAGGCGATGTCGGGCGAGGCCATCAGCTTGAGCAGGTCGGCGGTGATGTTGGTGGATTCCGGCTCGTCCGACAACTCCGCGGGCTTGGGTGTCGGCACGTGCGGGCGGTCGTAGAGCGGGGCTTCGTCGGCGAGCGGGGCAAGCGGAATGTCGGCGACGGTCTCGCCCTTCCACTTGAGCACCATGCGACCGGTGTCGGTGACATGGCCGATGACTGCGAAATCCAGCTCCCATTTGCGGAAGATCGCTTCGGCAAAGGCTTCGCGGCCGGGCTTGAGGACCATGAGCATTCGCTCCTGGCTCTCGCTCAGCATCATCTCATAGGGTGTCATGCCGGTTTCGCGCTGGGGGACGTCGTCCATGATCAGCTCGATGCCGACGCCGCCCTTGGACGCCATCTCGACGCTGGACGAGGTCAGGCCGGCCGCGCCCATGTCCTGGATCGCGACGATCGCGTCGCTGGCCATCAGTTCGAGGCACGCCTCGATCAGCAGCTTCTCGGTGAATGGATCGCCGACCTGGACGGTGGGGCGCTTGGCATCGGCATCCTCGCCGAAATCCGCGCTGGCCATGGTCGCGCCATGGATGCCGTCGCGGCCGGTCTTGGAGCCGACATAGACGATCGGATTGCCGACGCCCGAGGCGGCGGAATAGAAGATCTTGTCGGTCTGGGCGATGCCGACGGTCATCGCGTTGACCAGGATGTTGCCGTCATAGGCCTTGTGGAAATTGACCTCGCCGCCGACGGTCGGGACGCCGACGCAATTGCCATAGCCGCCGATGCCGTGGACCACGCCGGCGATGAGATGCTTCATCTTGGGGTGATCGGGACGGCCGAAGCGCAGCGCGTTCATGTTTGCGACCGGGCGCGCGCCCATCGTGAACACGTCGCGCAGGATGCCGCCGACGCCGGTCGCCGCGCCTTGATAGGGTTCGATGTACGACGGGTGGTTGTGGCTCTCCATCTTGAAGATGGCGGCCTGGCCCCGCCCTTGCTCATCTGGGCCGATGTCGATCACGCCGGCATTCTCGCCGGGGCCGCAGATCACCCAGGGCGCTTCGGTCGGAAGCTTCTTCAGATGAATACGGCTCGACTTGTAGCTGCAATGCTCGGACCACATGACCGAGAAGATGCCCAGCTCGGTGAGGTTGGGCTCGCGGCCGAGCGCGTGCAGGACGCGCGCATATTCCTCGGGGGATAGGCCATGCTCGGCGACGATCTCGCCAGTAATCTTCTGGGGGGTGATCTGGGCGGTGGTCTGAGTCATGGCGCGCGCATAGCGGGGGCGAGACGGTTCGTCACCCCTGACCATCGAACAATAGGGAAAGCGCCGGTTCAGGCGATTTGTGCGTTTAGGCGGGCATGACGTCGATTGCCCTTTCGAACCGGCGCGAGCGGATTGGCGGCGCGGTGGCGGCGCTGGTGGCGACGGTGGGGCTCGGGCTGGTGCTCGCCCTTGGGCTGGCGGTGCGCGAGCGGCTGATCGCCGAGGGCGAAGAGGTGGCGATGTTCGAGGTCCTGCCGGAGCCCAAGCCCAAACCGAAAGCCGAGCGCATGCCCGAGCGCAACACGCGGCCTGCGGGCGAGGCGGCGCCGCCCAACCTTCGCTCGCGCGCGACCGAAGTCGTGGTGCCGAAGCCGGTGGTGCCGATCATCGTGCCGCCGCTGGTGATCGTGGCGGAGAAGGCGGCCGACGGGGTTCAGGCGACAAGTGGTGCCGCGGACGTAGCCGGGCCGGGCACCGGCGCGGGCGGCGAGGGCGACGGCTTTGGCGGCGGCGGCAGCGGCGATGGCGACGGCGCGGGCGATCCGGATGCGACGCCCCCACGCCAGATCCGTGGGCGGATCCGCGATTCGGACTATCCCGAGGAACTGGCGGACGCGGGGATCGGCGGGCGGGTAACCGTGGTGTTCCTGGTCCAGACCGACGGGCGGGTGACCGAATGCGAGGTGGACGGATCGAGCGGGATCGCGCGGCTCGATGCGCTTACTTGCCGGCTGATCCGCGAGCGCTTCCGCTTCCGGCCGTCGCGTGACGGCAAGGGCAGGCCGGTCCCCGCCTATGTGCGCGAGACGCACGAATGGGTGTTCGAGCGATTGCCGCCCGAGCCGGATTAGGATGCGCACCCGCGACGTCACGCAGCGGTTGGCTGGACTTTGCAATGTCGGCTGCTAACCCGGGATCATGCAGGGACACGATCCGACGCCGCAGGTGATGCCGATCCAGGCGGCATGGCAATGCGATCTGCGCGACGATTCGTTGATCTGGAGTGACGGGGTCTACGACCTGTTCGGCCTCCCGCGCGGGAGCGTGCTGGACCGCGACGCCATCGTCGCCATGTATCTGCCGGAGTCGCGGGTCGAGCTGGCCCGGCTGCGCAGCGCCGCGATCGCGGGCTGCGGCAGCTTCACCTTCGAAGCGCAGATCCGGCGCGCCGATGGCGAGCTGCGCTGGATGCGCGTCACCGCCGACGTGATGCGCGAGGGCGGCGTTGCGCGCTATCTCTACGGCACCAAGATCGACGTGACCGAGGAGATGGCCGCGCGCGACCGCGCCGCCTAGAGGATCTCGCGGATCTTCTCGGGCGGGCGGGCGAGGCGCACGCCTTTCTTGGTCTCGACCAGCGGACGTTCGATCAGGATCGGGTCGGTGGCCATCGCGTCGAGGATCGCGTCGTCGGAGGCGTCCTTGAGCGCCTTGGCGCCGTCCTCGGCTTTGCGCAGGCCGTCGCGCGGGGAGATGCCGGCCTTGGCGTAGAGCCGCGCGAGCTCGGCCCGGCTGGGCGGGGTCTTAAGATATTCGATCACCGTCACCTCAACCCCGGCATCCTCGAGGATCGCCAGCGCCTCGCGCGACTTGGAGCAGCGAGGGTTGTGGTAGATGGTCGCCTTCATTCTCAGATTCCCGGACTGGACAGAGTGCGTAGATAGAGCGGAATTTCGCGGGTGCCAGCAGCGAAGGAGCGGCGATGACCGAAAAGCGGGTGTGCTTCGATTTCGAGGTGAGCTTCACCAATGGCGGCGGCGTGCAGGGGCAGGATTTCCGGCTCGACATCGACGGCGATGACATCGATGACGCCGCGCTGGCGCGCTACGTGATCAGCGACTTGCGGCTGCTGATGGTCGGCGAGGTGCGCATCCTCAACAAGCGAATCGTCGAGGAGCGGCACAAGCGCGGGGTCGTGACGGACGCAACGGTCGCGCCAGGGCAGCGGTTGATCGACCTCAGCCATGTGATCGAGGCGGGAATGATCACCTACAAGGGGCTGCCTGCGCCGCTGATCTGCGACCATCTGTCGCGCGAGGCTTCGCGGGCGATCTACGCCGAGGGAACCGAATTCCAGATCGACCGGATCGAGCTGGTCGGGAACACCGGCACCTATCTCGACACGCCCTATCACCGCTACGCCGACGGGCATGATCTGGCCGATCTGCCGCTGGCGCGCGTGGCGGATTGCGAGGGTGTCGTCGTTCGGGTCGAGGGCGCCACGGAGCGCGCGATCGACTGGACGGTGTTCGCGGCGCAGGAGGTGCGCGACAGGGCGGTGCTGGTACACACGGGTTGGGACCAGCACTGGCGCACCGACCAGTATTTCGAGGGGCACCCGCATCTGACCGAGGCGGCGGCGGCGTATCTGCGCGACCAGAGCGTGCGGCTGGTCGGGATCGATTCGTTCAACATCGACAATGTCTCGGAGAACACGCGGCCGGTGCACAGCGTGCTGCTCGCCGCCGGAATCCCGATCGTCGAGCATATGACCCGCTTGGGCGAGTTGCCTCCAAGCGGATTCCGCTTTTCCGCCGTTCCGCCAAAGGTCAGGCGAATGGGAACCTTTCCCGTCCGGCCCTGGGCGATCCTGCCAGGTTGAGGCGGTGCGTCCGGTGCCGTTCGCCTCGGCCGCACCGCGAAGGGTTCAGCCCTTCTCTTCCTCGCGCGCCAGCCACTCTTCGAGCCACTTGATCGTATAATCGCCCTGCTGGAACTGCGGGTCGTCGAGCAGCGCCTGATGCAGGGGAATGGTGGTCTTCATCCCCTCGATCACGAACTCCTCGAGCGCGCGGCGCAGGCGGCGGAGCGCGCCGTTGCGCGTAGTGCCATAGACGATCAGCTTGGCGATCATGCTGTCGTAATAGGGCGGTACCTTGTAGCCCGCGTAGAGCCCGCTATCGACGCGCACGTTCATGCCGCCCGGCGCGTGATACTGCTTCACCAGGCCGGGCGAGGGCGCGAAGGTGCGCGGATCCTCGGCATTGATGCGGCATTCGATGGCGTGGCCGCGGAACTGCACGTCTTCCTGGCGCAGCGTCAGCGGATGACCCTCGGCAATGCGGATCTGCTCGCGGACGAGGTCGAGGCCGGTGATCGCCTCGGTCACCGGATGCTCGACCTGAAGCCGGGTGTTCATCTCGATGAAGTAGAACTCGCCGTCTTCCCACAGGAACTCGATCGTGCCCGCGCCGCGATAGCCCATATCGGCCATCGCTCTGGCGCAGATGCCGCCGATCCGATCCCGGTCGGCCTGGCCGAGCACCGGGGAGGGGGCTTCCTCGAGTACCTTCTGGTGACGGCGCTGGAGCGAGCAGTCGCGCTCGCCGAGATGGATGGCGTTGCCGTTGCCGTCGCCGAACACCTGGATCTCGATGTGGCGCGGGTTGCCGAGATATTTCTCGAGATAGACGGTGGCGTCGCCGAACGCTGCCTTCGCCTCGCTGCCCGCCTGCTGCATCAGCGTCTCGAACTGATCCTCGGACGTGCACACCTTCATGCCGCGCCCGCCGCCGCCCGAGGCGGCCTTGATGATCACCGGATAGCCGATTTCGGCGGCGAGCTTCTTCGCCGCGGTCACGTCGCTGATCGCGCCGTCCGAGCCGGGGACGAGCGGCAGGCCGAGCGCGCCGGCAGTGCGTTTCGCCTCGACCTTGTCGCCCATCACGCGGATATGCTCGGGCTTCGGGCCGACGAAGATCAGGTTATGCAGCTCGACGATCTCGGCGAACTTGGCGTTTTCCGAGAGGAAGCCATAGCCCGGGTGGATCGCGTCGGCACCGCTGATCTCGGCCGCTGAGATGATGTTGGGGATGTTGAGATAGCTGTCGGCCGCGGCGGGCGGGCCGATACAGATCGCCTCGTCCGCAAGCCGGACGTGCATCGCGTCGGCGTCGGCGGTCGAGTGCACCGCGACGGTCTTGATCCCCATCTCGTGACAGGCACGATGGATGCGCAGCGCGATCTCACCGCGGTTCGCGATGAGAAGCTTCTTGATCTGCGGCACGCGCTTACTCGACGAGGACGAGCGGCTGGTCGAACTCGACCGGCTGGCCGTTCTCGATCAGGATCGCCTTGACCGTGCCGCCATGTGGCGCGGCGATCGGGTTCATCACCTTCATCGCCTCGACGATGATCAGCGTGTCGCCCGCCTTGACCTGCTGGCCGACCGCGATGAACGGCTTGGCGCCGGGTTCGCCGGAGAGATAGGCGGTGCCGACCATCGGCGACTTGACCGCATTCTCGTGCGCCGGGGTGATCGCGGCGGGATCGGACGGCATCGCGGCGGGCGCAGCGGCCGGCGCCGGGGCGAGCGGTGCGGGCGCAGCATAGGTGACCGGCGCGGCGCTGATCTTGCGCGCGACGCGGACCTTGCGGTCGCCGTCCTCGACCTCGATCTCGGTCAGGTTGGTTTCGTCGAGCACCGCGGCGAGCTGGCGCACCAGCTCGATATCCACGTGCATGTTCCCTTTGTTATCTTCGCTCATGCGACCTCGAAAATCAGAGCGCGCCTTTAGTTTATCTGGGCCCGCTTGGAAACGGGCCTCTTAGTGAAGATGGACCTGCTTGCAAACGGGTCCCGGCTGTCAGAGCCGCGCGGCGGCTTCAAGCGCAAGGAGGTACGAAAGCGCCCCGAACCCGGCGATTGTTCCCTTGGCGGCACGGCCGACATGGCTCGAACGCCGGAATCCCTCGCGCGCATGGGGGTTGGAGAGATGCACCTCGATCACCGGGGTGCGGATCGACTTGATACAATCGTGGAGAGCGAGCGACGTGTGGGTGTAGGCGCCAGCGTTGAGCAGCACCGCCTTCGCGCCGCGCGCCTGCGCCTCGTGCATCCAGTCGACCAGATGGCCCTCGTGATTCGACTGGCGCATGTCGATCGCAAGGTCGAGCTCGCGGGCGCGATCCTCGAGCAGGCCGGCGATATCGTCGAGCGTGTCCGAACCGTAGATCTCCGGCTCGCGCATGCCGAGCAGGTTCAGGTTCGGGCCGTTGAGGACATAGATGATATCGGCCAAGTCCGACTCCGTTTGAGCGTTGCGCCGAAATCCCTATATCGCCGCGGAGCGAAAGGACCAGCATGCAGACTCACAGCGACGGCACCATCACGATCACAGTCAATGGCGAGCATCGCCGCGTCGGGGGCGGGATCACGCTCGCGCAGCTGGCAGGCGAGCTCGGGCTGGTGCCGGAGAAGGTTGCGGTCGAGCGCAACCTGGAGGTGGTGCCGCGCTCGACGCTGGCACAGGTGCTGGTTGAGGATGGCGACGAGATCGAGATCGTGCATTTCGTTGGTGGTGGCGATCATGCCGGGACGATGGCGGACGACAGCTGGACGGTGGCGGGCAAGACCTTCCGCTCGCGGCTGATCGTCGGGACTGGCAAGTACAAGGATTTCGAGCAGAACGCCGCCGCGGTTGAGGCGAGCGGCGCAGAGATCGTGACCGTCGCGGTGCGCCGGGTGAACGTCAGCGACCCAAATGCGCCGATGCTGACCGACTATATCGATCCCAAGAAGATCACCTACCTCCCCAATACCGCGGGCTGCTTCGACGCCGAAAGCGCGATCCGCACCCTGCGGCTGGCGCGCGAGGCGGGCGGCTGGGAGCTGGTCAAGCTCGAGGTGCTGGGCGAGGCCAGGACGCTCTATCCGGACATGGTCGAGACGCTGCGTGCGACCGAGGTCCTCGCGAACGAGGGCTTCAAGCCGATGGTCTATTGCGTCGACGATCCAATCGCTGCGAATCGGCTGGAGGACGCCGGCGCGGTGGCGATCATGCCGCTGGGCGCGCCGATCGGGTCGGGCCTCGGCATCCAGAACCTCGTGACAATCCGGCTGATCGTCGAGGGCGCCAAGGTGCCAGTGCTGGTCGATGCGGGCGTCGGCACCGCGAGCGACGCGGCGGTAGCGATGGAGCTCGGGTGCGACGGCGTGCTGATGAACACCGCGATCGCCGAGGCCAAGGACCCGATTCTGATGGCGCGCGCGATGAAGCTGGCGGTGGAAAGCGGGCGGCTGGCCTATCTGTCCGGGCGGATGGGAAAGCGGCGTTACGCCGATCCGTCGAGCCCGCTGGCGGGGCTGATCTAGACCTTCCCCACCAGCCAGACGGTCATCCCGCCGCAGTTCGCATCCTCGATGATATTGCCGATCACGGCGAGGCCGCTGCGGGCGAACAGCGCGCGATACTCGCCGGGATCGAGGCTGGCGTGGAACAGCTCCTCGCCTTCGATCTCGCCGATCGCGACGCCGTTCGCAGGGCCGGTGTTGAACAGGGCCACACCGCCGCGCTTGAGCCATATCGAAATGCGCGGGATCAGCTTCTCCTGTGCTTGCGGGTCGAGGTGGAACAGGCTGCTCCACGCGATGATGCCGTCATAGGCGCTCGATTCGGCGCCGAACTTGCGCATGTCCCCCTCGATCCAGCGATGCCGGGCGAAGCGGGTGCGGGCCAGCTTGATCATCGAGGGCGCGATGTCGACGCCGGTGAGCTGGTAACCGCGGTCGACCAGGTAGCGGGCGACGGGCTCGCCGCCACCGCATCCCAGATCGAGAATCTCGCCGCCCGCGGGAATGTGGCGGATGAAGCGGTCGAACCAGGCGCGCTCGGGAAAGCCGCGGCGGCGCGCGGCGTCGAAGGCGAGCGCATGGCGCTGATACAGCTCGGCGATACGATCAGGCATGCCGCATCCCCCTGTCCATCCGGCCACCATCATGAGCGATCGGACCGGCAAGTCAAAGGCAAGCTGAGGCGCTCGGCCCGATGGGGCAAATGGGGTAGCCGGCACGGGGTACTTGACACAAAACGGTATGAATTCGGGATTAGGATCGTTTCCTGCGGGAAGCGGCCCTTTTTCGCCGATGGGCTGATTCGACTCGTTAACCTTCGCTGTGCATTATCCTGTCTTTCCGGGGTGGTTTCCCCGGGGCATAGTCAGCCATTCCGGGGGGCTCGACTCAATGAACATAGATGTGGTCGCAGAACATCCAGTTCTTCCCTTCGCGCAAGGCGAATGGCGCATGGAGCCGCGCGGCAGCCTCGGCGACACTCTCGCGCGGGCGCGGCTCGAACGCGACATGACGATCGAACAGGTCGCCGCCGTAACGCGCGTGCCGATCCGCTACCTGATCGCGATCGAGGCGGAGCGGTTCGACGTGATCCCCGGCCGGATCTACGCCAAGGGCTTTGTCAAGGCCTTTGCCCGTTCGGTCGGTCTCTGCGATCGTTGGGCCGGCGAGGCGATCACCGCCGCGATGGCGGAGAAGCGGTCGCTGGCCGCGGCCTGATCCAGTCCCTAGCCCCGGATCGCGCTGATCGTGGTGCCGGGGGTGATGAACTCCACATCGGTCTTGAGATGCAGCAGGCGGACGCCGCTCTGCGCGAGCGCGCGATCGAGCGCAGGCGCGAAGTCTGGGGTGCGCTCGACGGTCTCGGCCCAGCAGCCATAGGCGCGGCCGAGCGCGGCGAAGTCCGGATTGTGCAGCGTGGTGCCGGAGAGGCGGGCGGGGAACTCGCGCTCCTGGTGCATCCGGATCGTGCCATAGGCACCGTTGTCGATCACCAGCACGAGCATGTTCGCGCCGTGCTGGATCGCGGTCGCCAGCTCCTGCCCGTTCATCAGGAAATCCCCGTCGCCGGCGAGTGCGACTGCTAGCTTCTCCGGGTGGCGCAGCGCCGCGGCGACCGCGGCGGGCGTGCCATAGCCCATCGCACCGGCGGTGGGGGCGAGTTGCGAGGGCTGCGTGCCATAATGCCAGTAGCGGTGCCACCAGCCCGAGAAGTTGCCCGCGCCGTTGCAGATGATCGCTTCGTCCGGCCCGAGCCGCTCGCGCATCGCCGCGACGCACTGGCCAAGGTCGAGCGTGACGCCCTCGCGCGGTTGCGGGGTGGACCAGGTGCGCCATTCTTCGTTTGCCATGCTTCCGGCGAACAGGCGATCGACTGGAACTTCGTCAAGCGCCGCGGCGAACTGGTTCATGTCTGCGCAGATCGCGAGATCGGTTCGATAAACGCGATGCAGTTCATTGGGATCAGGGTGAATGTGAACGAGTTTGCGGCCCGGATCCGCAGGGGCAATCGCCACTGCACCGGGCAGGCGTTCGATTATCGTGGCGCCCGCGTCCGGATCGGGAGCGATGAGCGTATAGCCGTCGGTCGTTGCCTCGCCGAGCCGCGCACCCACGGCCAGGATCAGATCTGCGTTGCGGACACGTTCGACCAATCGTGGACTAGGGCCATAGCCCAGGTTTCCCGCATAGACGCCGCAACCTGAGGGCAGCGCATCCTGACGACGGAAGGCCGAAGCGACCGGTAAATCGAGCTTCTCGGCCCACGCTGCGAACGCCGCACCGCTTGCCTGCGACCACCCCGCGCCGCCGACGATCGCGATCGGATTTTCCGCGCGCGACAGCAATTCGCCTAACGACGCAAGCGCATCGGCGTCGGGAGCCTGCGCGATTCGCTCCAGCCGAGGCCGATCCACCGCCTCGACCTCGTCGAGCAGCATGTCCTCGGGCAAAGCGATCACTACCGGGCCCGGACGGCCGCTGGTCGCGACGTTCCAGGCGCGGGCGATATATTCGGGGATGCGGCGGGCGTCCTCGATCCGCGTCGCCCATTTGGCGAGCGGGGCGAACATTGCGGGGAAGTCGACCTCTTGGAATCCCTCGCGGTCGCGCATCGAGCGATCGACGTCGCCGATGAACAGCAGCATCGGCTGCGAATCCTGCATCGCGACATGCACGCCGATGCTGGCGTTGGTCGCGCCCGGACCGCGGGTGACGAAGCACACGCCCGGCTTGCCGGTCATCGTGCCGTCGGCGCAGGCCATGAACGCGGCGCCGCCCTCCTGCCGGCAGGTGACCAGGTCGACCTGCGGCGTGTCGTGCAGCGCGTCGAGCACCGCGAGGAAGCTTTCGCCGGGGACGTGGAAGATGCGGTCGCAGCCCTGGACCACGAGGTTGTCGACCAGGATGCGGCCGCCGTTGCGAAAGTTCGTCATGCGTACCGCCCCTTCAGCATCGCCCAGGCGGCGCGCAGGCTCATCGCGTCGCCGCCTTTCGGCCGTCCCGGTTTTGCCGCCGGGCGCCAGGCGAACAGGTCGAGATGCGCCCAGGCGATCTCCTTGGGCACGAAGCGGCGCAGGAACAGCGCGGCAGTGATCGGACCAGCGAAGGGGCCGTCGGGCGCGTTGACCATATCGGCGATGTCGGACTTTAGCATCTCGTCATAGCCGTCCCACAGCGGCAGGCGCCACAGCGGGTCCTTCTGCGCGATGCCGTGGTCGAGCAGGTCGTTCGCGAGGTCGTCATCATTAGCGAACAGCGCGGGGAGGTCGGGGCCGAGCGCTACGCGGGCGGCGCCGGTGAGCGTGGCGAAGTCGAGGATCAGCACGGGCTTGGCCTCGACCGCTTTGGCGAGCGCGTCGCCGAGGATGAGGCGACCCTCGGCGTCGGTGTTGGTGTTCTCGACCGTCAGCCCCAGCCTCGTCTTGAGCACGTCGCCGGGACGGAAGGCGTTGCCCGCGACGGCATTCTCGACCGCGGGGATGAGGAGGTGGAGGTGCACGGGCAGGCGCTGCGCCATCACCACGCCGGCGAGCGCCAGCGCGTGCGCCGCGCCGCCCATGTCCTTCTTCATCAGGCGCATGCCGGCCGAGGGTTTGATGTCGAGCCCGCCAGTATCGAAGCACACGCCCTTGCCGACCAGCGTGATGCGGGGATGCTTGGGATCGCCCCATTCGAGCTCGATCAGCCGTGGCTCGCGCCCGCGCGCGGCGGCCATGCCGACCGCGTGGATCATCGGATAGCCCTGCTCCAGCGCGTCGCCACGGGTGACAGTGAGTGTGGCCTTGTGCGCCTTGGCGAGCGCCGCGGCCTCCGCTTCCAGCTCGGCGGGCCCCATGTCGGCGGCGGCGGTGTTGACCAGATCGCGGACCTTGAAGGTTGCGGCGGCGAGGCGCAACGTCTCCTCGATCCGGCCCGGCTCGCCGGTCAACAGCGTGCGCGGGCCGGCGGGGTTCTCCTCCTTGCGGTAACGCTCGAACCGGTATTGCGCGAGCACCCAGCCGAGCATCGCGGCGCCGGGCTCGCCCTCGGCCAGGCGATAGGTGCCCGCAGGCAGCTGCTCGCCGAGCGAAGCGATGCGGAAGGGGGAGGTCTCGGCTTCGTCGCAGACCAGCAGCATCGACCAAACGTCGTCCTTGTCGCCGGGCAGGACCGCGCGGTTGCCCGCCTTGCCGGTGAGCTTATGCGCGGCGATCGCGGTGCGCACGCGGGGCGGCTGGGCCTTGAGCCATTCGGGCCATTTGTCGGGGTGGACGAGGTGGATGGTGCGCGCGGGCTGGCCGCGATCGGGCTGAAGCAGCGGAGACAGGTCGGTCATTGCGGCGATGTAAGCATCCTGGGGCATCGCCGCCAAGCGCTTATCGGCGCATGCACAGCGTGAGCGCGCGGTCGATCATCGCGGTGAGGCGGTTGCGGCTTTCCGCCAGCGCGGCGGGCTCGAGGCCGCGTTCCTGCGTCTCGAAATTCACATAGTCGAGCCCGCGCAGCAGCGCATAGTTGGACAGCGAACCGTCGCTGACCGCCACGCGCTCGAACACCAGGTTGAAGTCGGCATTGACCAACGCCCGCCCGCACCAGGCGGTAGAGGGCGAGGTGCCGCTGCGCCAGGCGACATAGGCGAGCGTGTCGTCATCGTCGAACGGCCAGGCGCGGCCTTGGGAGGGATGCGGCTGCATCACATCGTCGCAGAAGCGGATCGAGACCTCGCCGCGGCCGGGGCGGTCGGACTGGTTGCAGCGCGAAGCCCCCGTGTCGAAGCCCGGCGAGTTGGTGTGGAGCGCGATGATCGGACGGGCGCCGCGGGCATAATCGGCAAGGATGGCGTTGGCGTAGCGCGGATAGCCGTCGCGGAAATTGCGGTTGGGATCGATCGGGCGGCCGCGATCGACCGCGGCATTGCGGCGCTTGCCGTCCTCGGCGATCCCCGAATCGACGGCAATCACCACGCCGCCATGCTTGCGCACGCCGGCGAGTGCGGCCTCAAACCCGGCATTCTCATTGTCGTGCGGCACGAACCAGAAGGGGCCGCGGGGTTTCTTCGGATTGGCGATGCGGAACAGGCGCCAGGCGCCGCGCTCCTCGCGGAACTCGATCTGGGTGACGGCGAGCCCCCGCCATTCGGCGGGGTCGCGGTGGCGGGCGAAATCGTCGTCGGCGATCGTCAGGGGATCGATCGGAGTGCTGCGGATGCCCTCTTCCTGCCGGATCCCGCCCAGCGCCAGCCACAGAGCGGGAGCGAGGGCAGTAGTAACGAGAGCTCGGGCACGCATCGTTACGCACCTAAACCCGGTTAATGACGGTTCAAGCGCGAACCGCCATGTCCTCAGGTCACGGGGACTCCGTAGAGATCGTGATCGTCGGCGTCCTCGACCCGCACGCGGACGATATCGCCCTGCTTCAAGTGGCCGGCGTCGCGCAGGAATACCTGGCCGTCGATCTCCGGCGCGTCGGCCTGCGACCGGGCGTTGGCGCCCTCATCCTCGACCTCGTCGACGATCACCTCGAGCGTACGGCCGACCTTGGCCTGAAGCTTGGCCGCGCTGATCGCGGCGGTCTTTTCCATGATGCGGGCGTAGCGCTCTTCCTTGACCTCTTCCGGCACAGCGCCGGGCAGGTCGTTGGCGGCCGCACCCTCGACCGGCTCGAAGCGGAAGGCGCCGACGCGGTCGAGCTGGGCCTCGTCGAGCCAGTCGAGGAGATATTGGAAATCCGCCTCGGTCTCGCCGGGGAAGCCGACGACGAAGGTCGAGCGGATCGTGATGTCGGGCGCGATGCTGCGCCAGTTGCGCAAGCGCTCCAGCACCTTCGCCTCGTTCGCTGGGCGCTTCATGGTGCGCAGAACCGCGGGGCTGGCGTGCTGGAAGGGGATGTCGAGATAGGGGAGGATCAGCCCCTCGGCCATCAGCGGGATGACTTGGTCGACATGCGGGTAAGGGTAGACATAGTGGAGCCGCACCCAGGGGGCGATCCTGCCCAGCTCGCGAGCGAGATCAGTCATGTGCGGGACCACTTCCGCGCCCTTCCACATCCGCGGCTCCCTGCGGATGTCGACGCCATAGGCCGAGGTGTCCTGGCTGATCACCAGCAACTCCTTGGTGCCCGCTTCGACCAGCTTCTCGGCCTCGCGCAGGATCGCGTCGGGGCGGCGGCTGACGAGGTCGCCGCGCAGGCTGGGGATGATGCAGAAGGAGCAACGGTGATTGCAGCCCTCCGAGATCTTCAGATAGCTGTAGTGGCGTGGGGTGAGCTTGAGGCCGCTGTCGGGCACCAGGTTGAGGAAGGCGTTGGGCGGCATCGGCGCGGCGTCGTGGACGGCACCAACGACTTCCTCATACTGATGCGCACCTGTGACCGCCAAGACATTGGGAAAGCGGGCGCGGATCACCTCCGCTTCCTTGCCCATGCAGCCGGTGACGATGACGCGGCCATTCTCTGCGATCGCCTCGCCGATCGCCTCAAGGCTCTCTTCCTTGGCGCTGTCGAGGAAGCCGCAGGTGTTGACCAGCACCACGTCGGCACCGACATAGTCGGCCGACATGGCATAGCCGTCGGAACGGAGCTTGGTCAGGATACGCTCGGAGTCGACCAGATTCTTGGGACAGCCGAGCGACACCATGCCCACCTTGGGGGCTTCGGGGAGTCGCGTTGCCATGATCGGGCGCGCACATAAGGATTTCCGCGGAAAAAGATAGAGGGCAGGCGCCAGCGGCCGGAGCGCGGAAACGCTGGAAGTTGTCAAAGTTCATACTACGTCCCCCCCGATTTGCCCTCTCCCCAAGTCCCGAGCGGGTTGGTCGAAGCCAGACGACGCGTGGAGCGAGTTGGCGCGAGGCTGCAGCGGGCCGCCTGCGGAGCCGCGGAGCCGCGGCGGCAGGAATCGGGTCGAGCGATGCGCTGTTCCATCGCGCAGTATGGAGCAGATGAAATCCAACATTGGGAGGGCTTGCGGCGCATTCTTCGCGTTCCTCAATGGTGAGTGGGAAACATCGCTGCCGAAATCAGTTTGTCCGCAGGAATCGCCTTTCGCCTGGCGAGGTCAGGGGTCAGGGGCCAGAGGCCAGGTTGTCGAGTGGGGCTATCAGGAGATTGTCGATGCGATTCCAGAACCTCCAACGCTGCTCGGTCGTGCTCTTCCCGTTGTTCACCGGGCTCGCGGTTCCGGCCGCGGCGCAGGATTCAAGCGCGATGGATATGACCGGAATGGGTATCTACGCGATGGAGGACAGCGTGACGGAGGCCGCCAAGGAGACGGTCTCGTCCACCCGGCGCGGGGGTACGCGCGGGGTCCCCGCGCCGGCGGTGCAGTTGACCTACAAGCCGTCGATCGAGCGGCGCCGCGCCAATTTCGCGCAGTTCGTGGAAAAGTCGCGCAGGAAGGATCCCAAGGGCGCGGCGATGCTCGAGAAGGAGTTCGCCTCCGTCGATGTGATCGCAAAGATGGGCCGGGCGCTCTCCGCTTATGGCATGCGGACCGACAACATCGCCGATGCCTATGCGATCTGGTGGCTCAACGCCTGGCTTGCCTCACGCCAACGCAACGACACGCCACCGGCCAACCAGATCGCCGCGGTGCGCGCCCAAGCCGCGCGTGCGATGGCATCGGTCCCCGAAATGGCGACTGCGAGCGATGCCGCAAAGCAGGAGATGGCCGAGGCCCATCTGATCCAGGCAGCGCTGATCGGTTCCCATATGGATCAAGCAGAAGGCAAGCCGGCGATGCTTCGCCAGCTTGCCGCAGCGGTGCGCCAGGGCGCACGCGCTTCGGGACTTGATCTCAATGCAATGGAGCTCACCGACAACGGCTTCGTGCCCCTCGCCCCGCGGTGACGCGGGAACTTCTGGCAATTGCCAGCAACCCGTAACTGCGATACCTTCGCTACAAGTGTAGCAGGGGAGGGTTGCATGGGAACGGAGATACACTGGCTCGCGGTGTTGGCGGCGGCGATCGCGGGGTTTGCGGTCGGTGCGCTGTGGTATGGGCCGCTGTTCGGCAAGGCATGGATGGCCGAGCGCGGCATCACGCAGGAAGATGCGGCGAAGGCCAATATGCCGCTGATCTTCGGTACGGCATTCGTGCTCAACCTGATCGCGTCCTTCGTGCTCGATCATGTGCTGGGGACCTATGGCGCCCCCGACCTGGGCCTCAGCGTGATGATCGCGGGCGGGATCGCGCTCGGCTTCATCGTGACATCGCTCGGCGTGAACTATCTGTTCTCGCGGCAGTCGATGCGGCTGTTCCTGATCGACGCCGGCTATTGGCTGGTGATCTATTGCGTGATGGGCGTGGTGCTTCAGCTTCTCCGCTAGGCCGGACGCTTTCCCCTTTTGGCGAGCACGGCTTTCAATCCGCTATCCGCACCACGACCTTGCCCTTGGCGCGGCCGGATTCGAGATGGGCGAAGGCCTCGCCGATCTGATCGAAGGGGAAGACGCGGTCGATGACGGGTTCGAGCTTGCCCTGCTCGATCAGCCGGGCGAGTTCGGTGAGTTCGCTGCCGCTTGGGTGCATGAACAGGTAGCGGTAGGTCGCGCCGTGCCTGCGGGCACGGGCGCGCAGGGTGTAGCTGGCCAACCAGAATAGGGCGGCGAGGGCGGGGCCGCGGTTCAGATCCTTGAAGGCGGTCTGCGGTTCAGGCAGGGCAGCGACCGAGACGACCTTTGCGCCGGGCTTCACCACGCCGAAGGATTTCGCGAGCGTGTCACCGCCGACCAAGTCGAACACGCCGTCCATATCGCGGACCTGATCGGCGAAATCCTGCGCCGTATAGTCGATCACCACATCGGCACCGAGCCGCTCGACCAGCGCTTTGCCGCGGAGTGACGCCGTGGTGGTAACTTCGGCGCCAAGCCATTTGGCGATCTGGATCGCGAAGGTGCCGACGCCGCCTGCACCGCCGGGGATGAACACGCGGCTGCCAGGCCTGAGATCGAGTTCGTCGCGCAATGCCTGAAGCGCAGTGAGACCGGCGAGGGGGACGCCCGCCGCAGTTTCGAAATCCAGCGAAGGAGGTATCGCCGCCGCTACGGGTTCAGGCAGAACCGCATATTCGGCGAAGGCACCCATCGAACTCTTGGGCACGCGCGCGAAGATGCGATCGCCGATGGCGAAGCGCGTGACGCCCGCGCCCATGGCCTCGACCACTCCAGCGAGTTCGTTGCCCATCACGACGGGCAGCGAATAGCGCTGAATGACTTTGAGCTTGCCTTCGCGCGTCTTGAAATCGACCGGGTTGAGGCCCGCGGCGCGGACACGGACCAGCAGCTGACCTGGACCCGGAATGGGCCGGGCAGCGGAGCGCAGCTCGGCCGCTTCCGGGCCGCCATAGCGGGTGAGCAGAAGCGCGCGCATCTCGGCCGTCATGCCGGACCCTCCCGCTCATCCGAACAACCTGGTTGATCGTATCCCCGGCCAGCCCCGGCGCCAATCGCCATTCGCCGCGCGCCCTAAGGGCGGGCAGGAAGCCTCGGGATCGGATCGACCGGCGTTCGGCCCTGCCGCATCTCGAAATGCAGCTGCGCGCGGCTGGCACCGCTGTCGCCCGAGAGCGCGATCATCTGCCCGCGCTTCACCGATTGGCCGCGCTGGACGAGGAGCTGGCCGGCATGGCCGTAGACGGTGGTCCAGCCGCCGCCATGCTGGAGGATGACGAGTCCGCCCAAGGAGGGGATGTCGCTGCCGACATAGGCGACGGTGCCGTCGGCGGCGGCGAGCACGGGCGTGTCGTGCGGCACCGCGATCTTGAGCCCGTCGCTGCGCTCGCCGCTCGCCACCGGGCCGAAGCGGCGGACGATCTGCCCGCGTACCGGCCATTGGAACTGGCCCCTGAGCGCGGCGGGCGGCGCCACCGGCGTGGTCGAGGGGAGGACGCGGGCGGACGAGGCGGTGGCGCGGGCCGGGCGGGTGCGCTCGGCGATCGCGGGCTGGCCGCCGGTCATGATGTCGTCGATGTCGATGCGGAAGGCGGCGGCGCGCTCCTCGCGCGTGCGCGGGCGCTCGGCGCCGGGGATCAGCACGCGCTGGCCGACGCGCAGGATATAGGGCTCGGTCAGGTCGTTGACGGCGATGATCTGGTCCCAGGCGACGCCATAGGCGCGCGCGATGGCGATCCCTGTCTCCCCTTCGCGCACGAGATGATAGCGGCCGCCGGGGATCGACAGGCGCTGGCCGGCGCGGATGGTGAAGGGCGGCGGGATCGCGTTAGCGCGCGCGATCGCTTCCGATCCGGCCCCGGTCTTGATGGCGATGCCACGCAGCGTGTCGCCCGAGCGCACGACATAAACCGATGCAGCAACTGTGCGCGCATCGGGGGTGACCGGGCGCGCTTCCCAGGCGGGCGGCGGCGCGGGCAGGGCGACGACCTCCGTCTCGTGCCGCGGCGTGGCCGTCGGGTCCGGATCGTGCACGTAGCCGCGGCCGAGCGGCGGACCGCTACCCTGCGGGACGCACCCACTGGCCAGCGCGACCAGCGCCAGCGCAGCGACTCCCCTGCAATAGTCCCCCATCCCGATCATGCCCCCCGGCATTAACCATAAACGCGGGCCAGCATATCAAGCGATTCACGATGCGTCAGGTCCAAATGCAGCGGGGTTACAGTGATGTAGCCCTGCTCGATCGCCTCGAGATCGGTATCGGCGAGCGGCGTGTAGGGGACGCGGCCGAGCCCAAACCAGTAATAGTCGAAACCGCGCGGGTCGGTGCGCTTGTCGAGCTTGAGCCGGCCATAGTCGCGCAGACCCTGGTTGACCGGCTTGATCCCAGCGACCTCGCTCGCCGGAATGGGCGGGAAGTTGATGTTCATCAGCGTGCGCGGCGCCCAATCGGCGTCGAGCAGGGGACGCAGCACGCGCTCGCCCCATTGCTCGGCGGCGTCGAAGCTCACGCGCTCGCCCGGCGCGAGGTCGGCGTAGCGCTGGCTCAGCGCGATCGAGCGGATGCCGGCGAGCGCACCCTCCATCGCGGCGGAGACGGTGCCGGAGTAGCTGACGTCCTCGGCGAGGTTGGCGCCGCGATTGACGCCGGAGAGGACGAGGTCAGGCTTGGCGTCCTTCATGATCTGCGCCAGCGCCATCATCACCGCGTCGGTCGGGGTGCCGGTGACGGCGAAGCGGCGCTCGCCGAACTTGCGCAGGCGCACCGGCTCGGTGAGCGAGAGCGAGCGGCCCTTGCCCGACTGCTCCTCGAGCGGGGCGACGATGGTGATGTCGTCGGAGAGGGTGCGGGCGATGCGCTCAAGCACCTCGAGCCCGCGGGCGTGGACGCCGTCGTCGTTGGTGAGGAGGATTCTCATGCCGGCTCAAGGCGGTTGAGGCCGCGCAGATAGGGCTGGAGCACCTCCGGCACCGCGACCGAGCCGTCTTCCTGCTGGTAGTTCTCCAGCACCGCGACGAGCGTGCGGCCGACCGCGAGGCCCGAGCCGTTGAGCGTGTGGACGAAGGCGGGCTTGCCGCCCTCGGCCCGGTAGCGCGCGTTCATGCGGCGCGCCTGGAAGTCGGTGCAGGTCGAGCAGGACGAGATCTCGCGATAGCGGCCCTGACCGGGCAGCCACACTTCGAGGTCATAAGTCCGTGCGGCGCTGAACCCCATGTCGCCGGCGCAGAGCTTCATGCGGCGGAAGGCGAGGCCGAGCCGGGTCAGCACATCCTCGGCACAGGCGGTCATGCGCTCGTGCTCCGCTTCGGACGTCTCGGGGGTGACGATCGAGACCATCTCGACCTTGTCGAACTGGTGCTGGCGGATATAGCCGCGCGTGTCGCGCCCCGCGGCGCCCGCCTCCGAGCGGAAGCAGGGGGTGAGCGCGGTGAAGCGCAGCGGCAGCGCATCGGCGGCGAGGATCTGCTCGCGCACGATGTTGGTGAGGCTGACCTCGGCGGTCGGGATCAGCCAGCGGCCGTCGGTAGTGCGGAACAGGTCCTCGGCGAACTTGGGCAGCTGGCCGGTGCCGTAGACCGCCTCGTCGCGCACCAGCAGCGGCGGGTTTACCTCCTCATAGCCGTGCTCGATCGTCAGCGTGTCGAGCATGAACTGGCCGAGCGCGCGGGCGAGCTTCGCCGCATGGCCGCGGACGAGGGTGAAGCGCGCGCCGGAGAGTAGCGCACCGGTCTCGAAATCGAGGCCCAGCGCGGGGCCGAAGCTGTCGTGTTCCTTCGGCTCGAAGGCAAAGCTGGGCTGGGTGCCGACGGTGTGGACGAGCTGGTTCTCTTCCTCGTCCACACCGTCGGGGACATCCGCGGCGGGAAGGTTAGGGATGGCGGAGAGCGCCACCTTGAGCGCTTCGTCCGCGGCCCCTTGCGAGAGGGTGAGCGCTTCGAGCTCGTCCTTGAGGTTCGCGACCTCGGCCATCAGCTCTTGCGCACGCTTTTCGTCCTTCGCGGCCTTGGCCTGGCCGACCTGCTTCGACAGGTCGTTGCGGCGGGCCTGCGCCTCCTGCTGGCGCGTGGTGAGCGTGCGGCGCGCCTCGTCGAGCGCGACCAGAGTGGCGGATTCCGGCTCGCCGCCCCGGCGGACCAGCGCCGCATCGAAAGCTTCGGGATTTTCGCGGATCAGGCGGATGTCGTGCATGGCGCGCAGGCTATGGCGGGGCGGCCGGGCGGGCGCAACCCGCTCCGCATCCTGTGCGTTCCCCTCCGCAACAAATGAGGAGATGAGCGATGCAGGTTCCGCACAACGCCTTTGTCGTGGTCGCCGACGGCCGCAAGATGCTGTTCCTGAGGAACGAGGGCGATGCGGTGCATCCCAACCTCCAGGTCGAGCGCAAGCGCGTGCAGGCGAATCCGGCGAATGGCGAGCAGAAGACCGATGCTCCGGGGCGTGCCTTCTCGAGCGTCGGTGATGGCCGCAGCGCCTATGAGGAAGCCGACTTCCATCAGCTCGAGGAAGACCGGTTCGCGGCCGACACCGCGGACCTGCTCAGGGCGCGGGCGCTGAACAATGATTTCGAGTCGCTGATCGTCATTGCGCCGCCCAGGACGCTGGGCGAGCTGCGCCGGCACTATCACAAGGAGGTCGAGGAACGACTGGCGGGCGAGATCGACAAGGATCTCACCCGCCATACGATTCCGGAAATCGAAGCGGCGCTGGTCGCCGCCGGATAGTTACTCGGCCGGGGCCGCGTCCTTCGCCTTGCGGTTCTGGAAGCGCTTGCGCGCAACCAGGGCCGCGGCGGCTGCACCGAACAGCAGCACCATCGGCGGCGCCGGAACCGGATCGGGTCCGCCCGACGAGCCGGTGGAACCACTCGATGTCGAGGTCGAGGTGCTGGTCGACGACGTGCTGCTCCAGCCGCTCGACGTGCTCCAGCCGCTCGAGGTCGACGACGAGACGTCGCCCGACGAGGAGGCCGAGGTGGACGTCGAGGTCGAAACATTGCCCGACGAGCTCGACGAGGTCGAGGTCGACACGTTGCCGCTCGACGAGGATGAAACATCGCCTGAGGACGAGGCGGAGGTCGAGACGTTGCCCGACGAACCGCCCGACGCCGACGAGGTGGATGAGGACGAACCGCCCGTCGAGGAGGTGCTCGTGCTCGACACGCCGCCGGTCGAGGTTGAGGTCGATGAACCACCCGAGCCACCCGAGGCGGAGGAGGTCGAACCGCCCGAGGTGCTGGTCGAACCGCCCGAGGAGGACGAGGTCGACGAGATCACGATCCCGCCGCTGCTCGAACCGCCGCCCGAACCGCCGAAGAAGCCGCCCGCGAAGAAGCCGCCGCCGAAACCGCCACCGCCGCCGAAGCCGCCGCCGGTCGCAGCCGCCGCGCCGCCGCCACCGCCGCCGACCGCGGGCATCTCGGCCGCGTAGACGGGCGGGGGCAGGGGAACGGGCGCGCCCTGCGTGGTGACCGTGACGACCTGGGGCTGGCACTGCGCCGTGGTGGTGACGGTGCGCCGCACGATCCGCTTGCGGAGCGGCCGCTTGACCACCCGCTTGGTGATCACGCGCTTCTTCGCCACCGCCTGCTTGGACATATAGGTGCGTTCAGCACGGGATTCGGCGACATGCACCGCGCCGCCGCCGATCACGGCGCCGCCGCATGCACATGCGCACAATTTCGCCAAGGCCATCCGAACCGACATGGTCGTTCTCTCTTATCCCCAGAGGCTGCCCCGATGCTGCATGATGCAGCGCCTGCACAGGCTCATGCCCAGAAAGTGCAGAACAAACTATTAAGCGCAATGGCGTTAACCATGCTTTGGTATCGTTGCGGGAGTTTTTGTCTCACTCAGCCAGCCGCAACATGGTTAATGTTCCGCAGAGGGACAAATCTTGCTGAATGCCCCGCGTTTTACTTAACGAATATGGTTAATATGAACGTCAGTGTGCGGGTTGGTTCAGTCTCGCGCAATTTCCTCCACAGCAAGAACGGCTTGGCGCTTGAATCTGTGGATTCGGACGCTTGTGGAGCCGGGCGCACCTCCCTATAGCGCCGTCGGGCAAAAGTCGGATTTCGATAGGCATTGCCGTCGCAGTCCGGTGTGGAGAGTGGCATGGCGACGGTTTACGAGCATCGCGACGACCCCGAAAAGGCCCCGCCGGCGGCCAATGATCTGCCCGATGGCTATCGGCCGAGCGCCGACGAGCCCTTCATGAACCCGCGCCAGCTCCAGTATTTCCGCGAGAAGCTGCTCGCCTGGAAGGACGCGATCCATCGCGAGGCCGCGGGCACGCTCTCGCAGCTCCAGGTTGATTCGCTGCGCGAGGCGGACCTCACCGACCGCGCGTCGAGCGAGACCGACTGGTCGATCGAGCTGCGCACGCGCGATCGCCAGCGCAAGCTGATCGCCAAGATCGATGCGGCGTTGCGCCGGATCGAGGATGGCGAATACGGCTATTGCGAAGTGACCGGCGAGCCGATCAGCCTCGGCCGCCTCGAAGCGCGGCCGATCGCGACGATGACCGTCGAGGCGCAGGAACGTCACGAGCGCAACGAAAAGGTTTCGCGCGACGAATAGCGCCGGAATGGCTGCGAATCGCCGCGCCGATTAACGCTTTGGATAGCCCTACCTGCTCTAATCCGCGCGCAGGTGAATTGCAGAGCGGCAGATGGACCAGTTTTCCAACAACCCCCTGAACGCCATTACCAGCGACGATCCGTCGAGCCAGCGCAGCGGCTCGCGCGACAGCCTGCTGCTCTCCGCGCAGCTGCGCATCGACGACGAGCCGGAAGTGACGGTGCGGGTCCGCAATCTCTCCTCCGGCGGGCTGATGGCGGAATATGCCGAGCCGGTGACCACCGGCACGCGCGTCCAGGTCGATGTGCGCGGCGTGGGCTGGATCGGTGGGCGAATTGCCTGGTCGGCGGAGGGCCGGATCGGGATCGCGTTCGACCGCGAGATCGACCCGATGTCCGCGCGCAAGCCGGTTGGAAACGGCACCCGGACGCCGCGTTATGCAAAGGCCACGGAGACCGCGCCGCCGCCGTCCCGTCCGCTCTTTCGAAAATGATGTGCGTGCTTGCCGGTATTGAACAACCGGCGAGTCGCTAGGGCGTCACCCTGGCGGGCGCCAGGGCGACACCGTGACAGCGCGCTTTACAGGTGCGCGATTTCCTCCTTTACGCGGAGCTTCTGGCGCTTCAGGTCGGCGATGATCATCTGATCGGGAAGGGGCCGTTGCGACTCGGCGCTGATCCTGCGATCGAGAGTCGCGTGCTTGGCCGCGAGTGCCGAGAGATGCGCGTTTTGCATGGAAGCAATCCTCCTGCTCAGGGTTGGGGGATCAAGGAGTAAATCACGATTCGCGGCGCTTGTCGCCCCTTGCGAATCACGGCATCGACGGGGCAACGGCGAACTGCGACAGGCCGATCCGGCCGGTCCGGATGACGGATGCCGGGGATGGCCCGGGGATGGGGTGGCGTGATGGACGAGACCGAGATTCTGCGCCGCCTCGAACTGCTGCGCATCGAGCATCGCGATCTTGACGCGGCGATCGAGGCGCTGGCGAGCGGCAATGCGCCGGACCAGCTCCAGATCGCGCGGCTCAAGAAACGCAAGCTGCGGCTGCGCGACGAGATCTCGATGCTCGAGGACCGGCTGATCCCTGACATCATCGCTTGAGCCTGCGCTATCCACAGCGCATCGCTTTGGGACATCGCCTTGCGCGGATTGGCTATTCCGCTCTCGGGAGGTTTCTGTCAGCGTTGCTCATTATGACTGGGGGCAAGACTACCGCGCAGATCCATCAGCGCCTGATCGACTCGCTTTATACCGAGGCGATGCTGCTGGCGGACGAGGCGCGCGGCTATTTCGACGAAATGGGGCGCGACGAGCGGGATACGCTCGATGCGATGACGCGAGTCGTTTTCTCGTGCGAGTCGCTCAAGGTGACGACGCGGCTGATGCACGTCATCGCCTGGCTGCTGACCCAGCGTGCGGTGAATGCCGGGGAGATCGCGCTCGGCGACGCGCTCGATCCGTCGCGGCGGCTCGGCCAGGCACCCGAGACCGACAGCGCTTCGTTCGACGCGATGCCGCTCGCCGCGCAGGGGCTGATCGCGGCGAGCCAGGACCTGTATCGCCGCGTGGCGCGGATCGACTCGACTCAGGACGACGATGCGCCGGTGCCGGTCAGCCCGGCGCGGCGGATGCTCGACCGCTTATCCCACGCCTTCTAGCGCGGCCCCGGCCCAGCCGCCTTCGGGGAGCGACGCGATTCGCGCGCGCGCCGCGCGATACTCCCCGTCCAGCCGGTCGACATATTCTGCGACCGGGGTCACCGCGTGGACCGCGCCGATGCCCTGGCCCGAGCCCCAAATGTCGCGCCATGCCTTGGCTTTCTGGTTACCGCCCGAGCCGAAGTTCATCGTGCTCGGATCGCTCACGGGCAGATTGTCCGGGTCGAGGCCGGCGCTCGTGATCGAAGCGCGCAGATAGTTGCCATGCACGCCAGTGAAGAGGTTGGTGTAGACGATATCCGACGCCGAACCCTCGACGATGCCGTTCTTATAGGCCTCGCCGGCATTGGCCTCCGCGGTCGCGATGAAGGGGGAGCCGATATAGGCGAGGTCGGCGCCCATCGCCTGCGCCGCAAGGATCGCCCCGCCATTGGCGATCGCGCCCGAGAGGATGACCGGGCCGTCGAACCACGATCGTGTTTCCTGGATGAAGGCGAAGGGGCTGAGCTGACCGGCATGGCCGCCCGCGCCGGTGCAGACGAGGATCAGGCCGTCGGCGCCCTTTTCCACCGCCTTGTGCGCGAACCGCTCGTTGATCACGTCATGTAGCGTGATGCCGCCCCAGCCGTGCACCGCCTGGTTGACCGCCTCCTGCGCGCCCAGTGAGGTGATGACGATCGGCACCTGCCACTTGGCGCAAGTCGTCAGGTCGGCTTCGAGCCGGTCGTTCGAGCGGTGGACGATCTGGTTGACCGCGTAGGGCGCGGCGGGGCGGCCCGGATTGTCGCGGTTCCACGCCGCGAGTTCCTCGGTGATCTGGTGGAGCCATTCGTCGAGCTGGCTCTGCGGTCGCGCGTTGAGCGCGGGGAACGAGCCGACGATCCCCGCCTTGCATTGGGCGATCACCAGCTCGGGGCCGGAGACGATGAACAGCGGCGAGCCGATGACGGGCAGGCGCAGGCGGTCGAAGAGTGCGGGTAGGGCCATTCGCGTTTCATACCCGAACTGATGTTCCTGTCCAGCGGCGCACCGCAACCGGGCATGGATCGCCATACCCGATCTTTGAAATCGCTAGTCGATGCGGGTCAGGCCGGCGCGGAAGCGGCGCTGGCGATCGGCGTAGCTGTGTGCGGAGATGAGCAAGGTGGCGCGTGCCGTAGCGTCGAGCTCGCGCACCGCGCGGGCCGGGCTGCCGACGATCAGGCTCCCGGGCGGGAAGATCTTGCCCTCGGTGACGAGCGCGCCAGCGCCGATCAGGCAATCGTCGCCGATCTCCGCGCGGTTGAGGACGATCGCGCCCATGCCGACCAGCACGCGGTCGCCGAGCGTGCAGCCGTGCAGGATCGCGTGATGGCCGATCGTGCAGTCGGCGCCGATGGTGAGCGGGATACCGGGATCGGAATGGAGCATCGCGCCTTCCTGGATGTTGCTGCGCTCACCGACGATGATCGGCGTGTTGTCGGCACGGATGACCGCGCCGAACCACAGGCTGGCGCCGGCCGCGAGGCGCGCGTCGCCGATCACATCGGCGCTCGGCGCGATCCAGGCGTCGGCGTCGATGGAGGGTTCGATGCCGTCGAATGCATAGATCGCCATCGCCGCTTCCTATCCCAGGCTAAATTGTCCGCAGGCGGAACGTCCCGCCGTTTCAACCGTATATCCGCATGACTCGGTAGTGCCGAGCCGGATTGCGGGAGACGACGGATGATCAACCTCATCGTGCTTCTTATCGTGGGCGGCGTGCTCGGCTGGCTGGCCAGCATCGTCATGCGCACCGATGCCCAGCAGGGCCTATTCCTCAACATCGTGGTTGGGGTCGTCGGCGCGTTGCTGGCAGGGCTTCTCATCACGCCGCTGGTCGGCGGCGGAACGATCACCCAAGGTTCGTTCAGCATCACTTCGCTGCTGATCTCGTTCCTGGGCGCGGTCGTGCTGCTGGCGATCGTCAACCTGGTGCGCCGCGGTTCCGTGCGCTGAACCTGATAACCTTCCCAAGCAACTGGGCGGCTCCGGCCGCCCTATTTTTGTGCGTCAGCGAAGCGCGGACTGGGCGAGTTCGGGGACGTTGACCCCCAGCACCAGCGCGAGCGCGACGCCGCCAAGCAGCACCGCGAGCGTCGAGGACATCGAGAACAGGCCCCAGCCGACTGCGGTGACCATTGCGGGATTGGGGCGGGCAAGGCGGCGATTCTGCTCGGCGGAGAGCAGGACGAAGGCCGACAGCAGCCCATAGATGAAAACGGAAAACTCGATCATTGCGCGCAATCCCGCCCCGGGTTCATCGTCATCTCTAAGTCGGGAAGGTTAACGCTTCAACGCAGCCCGCCGCATTCTTGCTGCAACGCAGCGCGTTTACTGCCGGATCGATTGGAGTTGAAAGTCGATTCAGGTTCGCTTGACCGACAGTGGATCGCGTGACTATCGCCACGGGCGACAGCATATAGGAGAGAATCGCCGCGATGAAGAAGCTCTATCCCAGTGCTGGAGCCGCGCTCGAGGGACTGCTCCACGACGGCATGACGATCTGCGCCGGCGGGTTCGGGCTGTGCGGCATCCCGGAGCGGCTGATCGATGCGATCCAGGCGGCGGGCGTCAAGGATCTGACCATCGCGAGCAACAATGCCGGGATCGACAATGAAGGGCTCGGCAAGCTGCTGCGCAGCCGCCAGGTCAGGAAAATGATCTCCTCCTATGTCGGCGAGAACAAGGAGTTCGAGCGGCAGTATCTGGCGGGCGAGCTCGAGGTCGAATTCTGCCCCCAGGGTACGCTCGCCGAGCGCTGCCGCGCAGGTGGGGCGGGGATCCCGGGCTTCTACACCAAGACCGGCGTCGGCACGAAGGTGGCCGAGGGCAAGGAGGTCAAGGTGTTCGACGGCGAGGAATACATCCTGGAGCGTGGCATCCGCGCCGACATCGCGATCATCAAGGGGTGGAAAGCGGACGAGGCCGGCAACCTGATCTTCCGCAAGACGGCGCGCAACTTCAACCAGCCGATGGCGACCGCGGCGAACATCTGCGTCGCAGAGGTCGAGGAAGTGGTGCCGGTCGGCACGCTCGACCCCGATGCGGTGCATCTCCCCGGCATCTATGTGAAGCGGATGATCGTCGGCGCACCGTACGACAAGAAGATCGAGTTCCGCACCGTGCGCCCGCGGGCCGAAAGCGCCGGGGCGGCGTGAGCCGGCTGTGCGCCGCCGCCTTGCTGGCGCTGCTGCCGGTGGCGGTGGGCGGCTGCGTTGCGGCGGCGATCCCGATTGCCGCGGGCGGCATGATCGCGCGCGACAAGATCGGGTTCGGCAAGCGCGGGCCGGAAAAGCGCAAGGAAGCCGAGCAGGCGCAGCGGGCACCGAGTGAGCTCAAGACCGCCGAGGGGCAGGCGATGATGCGCGCGATCGAGGCGCGGCGAGCGAGCCAGCCCCAGCCTGGCGAGTTGCCCCCGCCGAGTGGCGCACTGCCGCCCATCGCGAACGGGGCGGCAAATCCCGGTATCGGCGGCGCAGGTGCGGGCGAAGCCGCCGCCTTCAGCCTGCAGGCCTATCAAGCGCTGTGGAACCACCTTGCCGCGCAGGCCGGCCGGCGCCAGCGCGGCGAACCGCTCCAGTCGGTGGTGCTTGCGCCGGGCACGACGCTGGACGCGCCGCGCTATGCCAGCTGCGACGGCAAGCCACTGGCGGTGGTGTTCGACATCGATGAAAGCGCCGAGAAGGCGGCGGATCCCGGTGCGCCCTGGCGCCGCTGGAAAGGCGACGGGACCGATCTGGTCGCAGCGACGCCCGGCGCGGTCGAGGGGGTCGACGCCGCGCGGCGCGAAGGCATCGCGGTGATCTTCACCAGCCACCGCTCGCCCGAGAGCGCCCCCGGCGTGACTGCATTGCTCGACCGGCTCGGTTTTGACGGTTTCCAGCCGGGCCGCACGCTGATCCTGCGCGGAGATGCTGAAGCCGGGAAGGGCGACGAGCAGGTCCGCCAGGTGATCGCGGCAGGCTATTGCGTGGTCGCCTTGGTCGGCGACTCGCTCAATGACTTCAGCAGCCAGTTCGAGGCGGTCGGCGATTCCGGCAAGCGCCAGACCGCGGCAACCGAGACGATGGTGGCGCCGTTATGGGGCGCGGGCTGGTTCATCCTGCCTAACCCCGTGCGCAGCACCGCCGCAACCCCATCCCAGTGACCCTGACGGAGAGACTTGATGCCCTGGACTCGCGATGAAATGGCCGCTCGCGCCGCGCAGGAACTGCGCGACGGCTTCTACGTGAATCTCGGCATCGGTATCCCCACGCTGGTGGCCAACCACATCCCCGCAGGCGTCGAGGTGACGTTGCAGTCGGAGAACGGCATGCTCGGCATCGGCCCCTTCCCCTATGAGGGCGAGGAGGATCCCGACCTGATCAACGCGGGCAAACAGACGATCAGCGAGCTTCCTCAGTCGGTCTATTTCAGCAGCGCGGACAGCTTCGCGATGATCCGCGGCGGGCATATCGACCTGACCGTGCTGGGCGCGATGGAGGTCGCGCAGAATGGCGACATCGCCAACTGGATGATCCCCGGCAAGATGATCAAGGGCATGGGCGGCGCGATGGACCTGGTCGCCGGTGTCAAGAAGATCATCGTGGTGATGGAGCACAACGCCAAGGACGGCAGCCCCAAGTTCATTCCCGAGTGCACGCTGCCGCTGACCGGCAAGAACGTGGTCGACATGATCATCACCGACCTGGCGGTGTTCCAGCGCCTGGATCACGGCTCGCCCTTCCGCCTGATCGAACTGGCGCCGGGCGTGACCGAGGAAGAGGTCGCGGCGAAGACGACCGCGAGCTACGAGGTGGCGCTGGTCACCGCCTGAGCCTTCAAACGCTCGCCGTCGAGACTTCGGACACGATCCAGTCCCGGAAGGCGATGACCTTCGAACTGGGCTGGTGCATCGCGGGATAGGCGAGCCAGAAGGCGCGCCCGTCGGTGGCGGCATGCGGGTGAACGCGCGCGAGGCGGCCGGCAGCGAGATCGGCGGCGAACAGGATCGGCGAGCCGATCGCAATGCCATGACCGGCGATCGCTGCGGCGATATCGAGATGCTCGGCGGAGAAGGTGGTGCCAAAGCGTTCCGGCCCCGGGCCTGCCGGGTGGCCCAGATCCCTGTACCAGAGCTCCCACCAGTCCGGACGGCCAAGCAGCGGCGCGCGGAGGGCGTGGCGGGGATCATCGAGGCCGCGCACCGCCTCGACCAGCCCAGGCGCGCACAAGGGCGTAAATACGCTGGGGAAGAGCGGCACGGTACGCAGGCCCGGCCAGCTGCCATGCCCGTTGCGGATCGCAATGTCATAGCCGCCGCCGGAGAGGTCGCGCGGGTCCGGCGAGAGGTCGAGCTCGACGCGCAATTCGGGGTGAAGCGCCCGGAAACGGCCGAGGCGGGGCGCGAGCCAGACGGTTCCGAATGTGGGCAAGGCGGTGACGCGGAGCCGAGTCTGATCGGCATCGATCGCGCGCGCGAAGCCCGCGCGGAGCGTCGCGAACGCCGCGAGGGCGTCAGCGGCGAGCACCTCGCCCGCCGCGGTCAGCTCGACGCGTTGGGCGTGCCGCTGGAACAGGGCGACCCCCAGATGCGTCTCGAGCTGGCGGACATGATAGCTGACCGCGGCGGCGGTGGTCTGCAGCTCGCGCGCGGCAGGCGCAAAGCCGCCGAGCCGCGCGGCCGCCTCGAAGGCGCGGATCGCGATCAATGAAGGAAGGCCGGGCGCTACCATGAGTTCAGCTTATTGTCTCAGTGTCCGTTAAGATAGAGCTGCGCCACAATACCCTAAGTCAAACTGAGTCTGGACTGCCATTTTTCGAGTCCCGCAGGGGCCACGAAGGCAGCAGAGTTTGCGTGTCTCTTCAGAAGGGCGAGTGCGATGCGGATGTTCGGCAACATGGATCGGCGCGGGGTGTTGGCTGGCCTGGGTTGCTCGGGGCTGATCCTGGCGGGCTCGCGCGGCCGCGCGATGCCACAGGCGGCGGACCGGCGCCGCGACTGGGCATGGCTCGAGGGCAATTGGCGAGTCGAGCACCGCCGGTTGCGACGGCGGCTGGCGCAGGACACGCATTGGGATCGCTTCGCCGGCACCAGTGCGGTGTGGATGACGCTGGATGGGTTGGGCACGATCGACGACAACCTGCTTCACCTGCCGGGCGGGGATTATCGCGCGATGGGGATCCGTGCCTATGATCCGGCGAGCGATCGCTGGTCGATCTGGTGGCTCGACGGGCGCAACCCGACGCGGATCGACCCGCCGGTCACGGGCCGGTTCGACGGCGATACCGGCACTTTCACCGGCACGGACACGTTCGAAGGGCGGCCGATCGACGTGCGCTTCCACTGGCAGGCGATCCACGGCGCGCGGCCGCACTGGCAGCAGAGCTTCTCGCCCGATGGCGGCGCGACCTGGGAGATGAACTGGGAGAATTTCTTCACGCGCACCTCCACTGCGCCTGAGCCCTTGCCACTGCTGCCGCGGGGAGATGCGGCAAGGGCACCGGACGACTGGGCGTTCCTCGCCGGGCGCTGGAAGGTGCATCACCGCAAGCTGCGCCGGAGATTGGCGGGCACCCGCGACTGGGACGAGTTCGGCGGGACCTTCGTCAACTGGCCGGTGCTGGGCGGCAACGGCAATGTCGGCGACAATCTGATGGAAGCGCCGACGGGTGCATTTCGCGGGGTCGGCTTCCGCGCCTGGGATCCGGCGACGGGCGAATGGCTGAGCTGGTGGCTTGACGGGCGCGATCCCTCGCGGATCGGCGCGCCGCTGCGTGGGCGGTTCGTCGATGGGATCGGGATCTATCTGTCCGATGACGTCCATGAGGGCCGCCCGGTCAAGGCGCGCGTCACCTGGTCGCGGATCACCGGCAAGACCGCGCGGTGGGAACAGGCCTTCTCGGCAGACGGTGGACAGAGCTGGGAGGTCAACTGGACCTCCGATTTCACGAGGATCGCGTGATGCAGAGCAACCGGCGCGCGCTGATGAAGGGCGTGGCACTGATGATTACGGCCGCGGGAACACGCGGAGCGCTGGCGCAGGAGGCGCCGGTGCCGCTGCCCGACGGTGCCGCATCCAAGCATGATTTCGACTATTTCCTCGGCAGTTGGCGCGTCGAGCATCGCCGCCTGCGCAAGCGCCTCGCGGGCAGCAATGACTGGGAAGAGTTCGCGGGCCGCACGCATTGCCAGCAGCTGTTCGGCGGACTGGTCAATCTGAACGAGAGCGTCTCCTACCGGGGCGGAAGGACGTCCTACGGCATGGGTCTGCGGGCACTCGACGAGCCGGGCGGGCGCTGGGCCGACTGGTATCTGGCGGCAAGCGACCTCAGCAAGATCGATCCGCCGCTCTACGGCCGCTTCGCCGACGGCGTCGGCACCTTCTACGCGCGCGAGACCTTCGAGGGGCGGCCGGTGCTGGTGCGGGGCCGCTTCTCGTCGGTCAATCGCGACGAGGCACGCTGGGAACAGGCATTCTCGACCGACGATGGTGCGAGCTGGGAGACCAACTGGGTGATGCGCTACCTTCGCACCGCGCCCCCAAGCTGAACCCTCACGCCGCCTTGCGCCGCTCCGCCATCTCGTCGTTGAGCATCTCCGCCAGCAGGAACGCCAGCTCGAGGCTCTGCCCGGCGTTGAGCCGCGGGTCGCAATGCGTGTGGTAGCGATCGGCAAGGTCGTGCTCGCCGATGTCGATCATGCCGCCGGTGCACTCGGTCACGTTCTGGCCGGTCATCTCGGCATGGATGCCGCCGGCATAGGTGCCCTCGGCACGGTGCACGGCGAAGAAGCCGCGGACCTCGGCGAGGATGCGCTCGAACGGGCGGGTCTTGTAGCCATTGGCGGCCTTGACGACGTTGCCGTGCATCGGGTCGCAGCTCCACACCACCGGATGTCCCTCGCGCTTCACCGCGCGGACCAGCTTGGGGAGTCCGTCCTCGATCTTGTCGTGACCGTAGCGGGTGATGAGCGTGATGCGGCCCGGCGTGCGCGCCGGGTTGAGCGTGTCGAGCAGGCGGATGAGCGCGTCGGGCTCGAGGCTCGGGCCGCATTTCATGCCGATCGGATTGCCGATACCGCGCAGGAACTCGACATGCGCCGAGCCGTCGAACCGCGTGCGGTCGCCGATCCACAGGAAGTGCGCGCTGGTGTCGTACCAGTCGCCGGTGAGCGAATCCTGCCGGGTCAGCGCCTGCTCATAGGGGAGCAGCAGCGCCTCGTGGCTGGTGTAGAAATCGGTGCCCTTGAGCTGGGGGACGCTGTCGGCGTCGATGCCGCAGGCCTGCATGAAGTCCAGCGCCTCGCCGATGCGGTCGGCGACGTCGGCGAACTTGGCGCTCCATGGGCTCTTGCCCATGAAGTCGAGCGTCCATTTGTGGACCTGGTGCAGATTGGCATAACCGCCGCTGGCGAAGGCGCGCAGCAGGTTGAGCGTCGCGGCGGACTGGCTGTAGCCCTGGATCATCCGCTGCGGATCGGGGATTCGTGCCTCGGGGGTGAAGGCGATGTCGTTGACGTTGTCGCCGCGGTAGCTCGGCAGGGTGACGCCATCGATCGTCTCGGTATCGGCCGAGCGCGGCTTGGCGAACTGGCCGGCCATGCGGCCGAGCTTCACCGTCGGCAGCTTCGAGGCGAAGGTGAGCACCACCGCCATCTGCAGGATGACGCGGAACGTGTCGCGGATGTTGTTGGGGTGGAACTCGGCGAAGCTCTCGGCGCAGTCGCCGCCTTGCAGCAGGAAGGCCTCACCGCGCGCAACCTTGGCCAGCTCCTGCGTCAGCGCGCGCGCCTCGCCGGCGAAGACGAGCGGCGGGAAGCTGGACAGCTGCGTGGTCGCGGCGTCGAGTGCGGCGGCATCGGGGTAAATCGGGAGCTGGCGCGCTTCGGCGTTCTTCCAGCTGTCAGGGCTCCATCCCATGTCCTGCTCCAGGTTGCGGACATGGACGTACCAGTCCTGATGATGCGCGATGCCGTTGGCCGCGATCTGGTTGAGCACCGCGGGGGAGGCGCGCTTGCCGTCCTCCTCCCAGCCCTGGACGGTCGAGCCGGGCGTATCGAACCAGGCGCCGAAGGCGGCGCGGGAAAGGGAGCGTTCCTCGCGGAAGCGGCGGATTTTGGAACCGGCTAAAGTCGTCATAGCGGTGCCCTTACCCCTGCCGGGTAAATCGAGGCAAGCGCTAAATTCACCCTCATGGGGTAAATCACGAATTGCGTGGCCGTAACGGTTCAGCCCGCCTTAATGCGGCCCCGTGCGATACCTATATCGGGCGTCTTGCTTGTACGGGAGTTGCGTGATGATCCGGATGATGCTGCTGGCGACACTGGTCGTCGCGACCCCCGTGCTGGCGCAGGAAGCGGAAGACGGGAACGCGCCGCCGCAGCGCGTGCGCAGCGTGCTGCTCTATGGCGACGATCAGTGCCCCAAGGCGGAGAGCGAGGACGAGGTCGTCATCTGCTCGAAGGTCGGGGAGTCGCCCTATCGCATCCCCAAGAAGCTGCGGAAGAGCAAGTTTTCGCCGGACAGCGTGAGCTGGACGCGGCGCGCCGAGCTGGTCGACGAGGTGAACCGCGTGACGCTGCCCGGCAGCTGTTCGCCGATCGGCAGCTTCGGTCACACCGGCTGCACGATCCAGATGCTTCAGCAATGGCGCGCCGAACGCGCCGAGCAGAAGGCCGCGGAAGCGGCGATCCCGGGCGGCGAGGACTAGGCTTTACTGGCCGAAGCCGGGTTCTGCCGCGCGCGCGATCGCTTCGCGCGCGGCGGCGAACAGCGCGCCGGCCTTGGCCTCGCATTCGCGCTGCTCATAGGCTGGATCGCTGTCGGCGACGATGCCCGCGCCCGCGGTGACGTGCATCGTGCCGTCCTTCACAATCGCGGTGCGCAGGACGATGCAGCTGTCCATCGACCCGTCGGGCGAGAAATAGCCGACGCCGCCGGCATAGGGACCGCGCTGGTCGCGCTCGAGCTCGGCGATGATCTCGCATGCCCGCACCTTGGGCGCGCCGCTGACGGTGCCCGCGGGAAACCCGGCGAACAGCGCGTCGAGCGCATCGGCGTCGGGACGCAGCCTGCCCACCACGTTCGAGACGATGTGCATCACGTGGCTATAGAATTCGACGGTGTAGCTGTCGGTGACCTTGACCGTGCCCGCCTCGGCGACGCGGCCGGTGTCGTTGCGGCCGAGATCGAGCAGCATCAGATGCTCGGCACGTTCCTTGGGATCGGCGAGCAGGCTCAAGCGGTTGGCCTCGTCCTCGGCCGGGGTCTTGCCGCGCGGTCGGGTGCCGGCGATCGGGCGGATGGTGACGTCGCCGTCGCGGACGCGGACCAGGATCTCCGGGCTCGATCCGGTGAGCGCGAAGCCGGGCAGGTCGAGGAAATAGAGGAAGGGCGAGGGGTTCACCCGGCGCAGCGCGCGGTAGAGCTCGATCGGCGGCAGCGCGAAGGGTGCGGTGAAGCGTTGGGCGAGCACGACCTGAAAGATGTCGCCGGCGGCGATATAGTCCTTCGCGCGTGCCACCATCGCGGCATAGTCGAGGGCGGGGATCGTCGGCTGCGCGGCGACCTCCGCGGCATCGGCGGCTGCCTTGGGAGGCAATGGCGCGGATGCGAGGCGCGCTGCGGTGGCGTCGAGGCGCTCGGCGGCGGTCGCCAGCAGCGTCTCGGCATCGCGCGCCGCATCGGGCCAGACCGGAGCGACGAGGAACAGCGAATCCGCCAGCCGGTCGAAGATCAGGATCACCGTCGGCCGCACGAAGATCATGTCGGGCAGGCCGAGCGCGTCGTTGGCGGCGCGCGGCAGCCTCTCGACCAGCCCGATCGTCTCGTAACCGAAATAGCCGACGAGGCAGGCGAGCGCACGAGGGAGCTCGGCCGGGACCTCCATGCGGCAGCTCTGGACGAGCGCGCGGAAGGCGTCGAGCGTCGGCTGGGCCGCCGGAGCGAAGACCGCGCGGTCGGTGAGCCAGTTCGCGTTGATCTCCGCCGCCTCGCCCTGCGCGCGGAAGACGAGGTCGGGGGCGAGGCCGATCAGGCTGTGGCGGCCGCGCACTGCGCCGCCCTCGACCGACTCCAGCAGGAAATCGCCGCGGCCGGGCTCGATCAGCTTGAGCGCCGCCGCCACCGGCGTGTCGGTGTCGGCGAGCTGCCGCCGCCAGACCAGCGCCGGACGGCCCTCGGCAAGCGCCGCGCGTGCGGCATCGAGGCCCTCTACTCCCGGCGCCATCGCGATCAGTTGCCGCCGGTCGACTGGCCGCCGAGCTGCGCCTTCAATCGCGCGATCGCCGCCTCGTCGCGCTTGACGTTGACCGACTTGCGCGCCGCGGCGACGAACTGCTCAAGATATTCGGAGCCGATCATCTGCGACAGGCCGCTGCGGGTCTGCGCGACCAGCCCCTGGTTGCCGCGGGCATTGCCCGGCTGGATCTCGTCGAGCCACACCACCCAGTAACCACCGCCATTGGGCGCTTCGGTCATCTTGGCCTTCTTCGCTGCGATGCTGAACATCAGCTGCACCGGCGGCGGGATCTGCATCCTGGCCTGCGAGAGCTGGCCGCGCACCGCGTCGAGCGGCTGAAGCGGCGGGAGCGCGAGGCCGGTCTTCTTCATCGCGTCGGTGATCGGCGTGCCCTTGTTGACGTCGGCGAGGATGGCGACGGCGGCCTTGCGCGCGGCCTGGAGCTGGCGGTCGCGGATGAAGTCGGCGGCGACCAACTCGCGGATCTGTGCGAGCGGACGCGGCGCGGCGGCGACCACGCGCTCGGTCTTGATCAGCGCGAAGCTGCCGTCCTGACCGACGGGCACGAGCTGGGGATCGTCGCTCGTCTCCATCGCGAACCCGCCCTGTGCGACCTGCGCCAGCACCGGATCGGGCGGCGTCGGCTCGGCGCCCTGATTGTTCTGATCGACACGGCCGTCGCCAAACAGCGGCGGGCTGGTCTCGGCCTTGAGCTTGGCGTCGGCGACCGCCTCGTCGAAGGTGGCGTTGCCCGCGATCGCGCTGTCGATCTGGCTGCGCAGATTGGCGAGCGCCTCGGCCTCCTTGCGCTTGGTGATCTCGGCCGCGATCTCGCCGCGGACCTGATCGAGCGACTTGCCCGCGATCTGCTCGATCTTCTCGACGCGGACGATGTGCCAGCCGAGCGGCGAGCGCAGCGGGCCGACCACCCCACCCGGCGCCGCGGCGAAGGCGGCGTCGGCGATCTGCGGGCTGCTCGCGCGGGCGAAGCTCTCCTTCTCGGCATTGTCGATGGTCGAGGGCTGGAGCCCTGCGCCAGCCGCCGCGGCGGCGAGCGTCGCGCCACCCTTGATCTTCGCGGCGAGCGCGTTGGCGGCGTTCTGATCGGCGACGATCAGCTGCGCTAGCGTGCGCTTGGTCGAGGCGGCGTATTTCGCCGCGTCCTGCTTGTAGGCGGCGGCGATCTCGACCTCGGTCGCCTTGGCGCTCCCGGCGAACTGCTCGGGGCGGACCACGGCGTAGCGGATCACGCGGCGCTCGGGCAGCGTGTAGCGGGCGCGGTGGCGGTTGTAGAAGCCGGTGAGCTCGGCGTCGGTCGGCGCGGCGCCCTTGTCGATCGCGGTGATCGGGACATAGCCGACCGAGCCCTTGCGCCGCTCGAGCAGGAGCGAGGCATAGGGCATCACCAGTTCCGACGGCACATAGCCGGCGCCGAGCGCGGGGGCGGCGACCCACTGGGCGAGCGTGCCCTGGCGGATATCGGCGCGGACCTGATCGGCGGTGACGCCCTGGCGGGCGAGCAGCTGATCGAACGCCTTCTGGTTGAACTGGCCGGTGATCGGATCGGCGAAGGCCGGGCTGCTGGCGATCTCGCCGTCGACCGCGGCCTTCGACACCGCCATGCCATGCTCGGTGGCATATTGTTCGAGCGCGAGGCGGCTGATGATATCGTCGAGCACCTGGTCGAACCCGCCCATCGCGACGAACTGTCCCATGTCGAGCGTCGGCTGCTGCTGGCGCGCGCGCTCCAGCGCGTTCTTGAGCCGCTGCTGCAGCTCCGCCTCGGTCACCTTGCGGTTGCCGACTTGGACCAGCGCCCCGCCGGTCGGGCCGCCGCCTCCACCGAGATTGGTGATGTCGCCGAGCGCGAAGGCGACGGCGATGATGACGAGCAGCGCCAGGGCGATGATCTTGCCGGCGGTCGAGAAGAGGACGCGGCGGAGGAAGGTGAGCATGAAGACCCGTTCGATGGGAAAGATGGAACGGTGCTTTAGGGTCCCAATGCGCTGCCATCAAGCTTGTGCAGCGTGCAGGGGCTGCGTATCGGCCTTGTCCAATAGTGGACAGCAGGGAGCAGGGGATGCGGCGCAAGCTGGTGGTGGGGAACTGGAAGATGCACGGCCTCAAGGCCGCGCTGCCCGAAGTGGCGGCGATCGCACGCGCCGCGGTGGCAAACCCCGGGGTGGATGTCGCGCTGTGCGTGCCGGCGACGCTGATCGCTTCGGCGGTCGAGGTCGCGGGCCGCATGCCGGTCGGGGGGCAGGATTGCCACGCGGCGGACCAGGGCGCGCATACCGGCTGCATCTCCGCCGCGATGCTGGCCGAGGCGGGCGCTGCGCTGACCATCGTCGGGCATAGCGAGCGGCGCGCCGACCAGGGCGAAACCGATGCCGACGTCAAGGGCAAGGCCGAGGCGGCGCACCGGCATGGCCTCAACGCGATCCTGTGCGTCGGCGAGACGCTGGAGCAGCGCGACGCGGGGCAGGCCGAGGCGGTGGTGACCGCGCAGCTCACCGGATCGTTGCCGGACGGCGCGGCGGCGGACTGGCTTGCGATCTCCTATGAGCCGGTCTGGGCGATCGGCACGGGACGGACGCCGACCGCGGCCGATGTCGCGGCGATGCACGGGGCGATCCGGGCGAAGCTGGCCGAACTGCTCGGCGGCGAGACCGCGGCGGCGATGCGGGTGCTGTATGGCGGGTCGGTGAACGGGGCCAATGCGGCTTCGCTGCTCGGCTGCGCGGACGTGGACGGCGCGCTGGTCGGCGGGGCGAGCCTGACCGCGGAGAAGTTCGTGCCGATCATCGAGGCGGCGGCGGGGCTGTGACCAACATGCGTGAGGCGAGCTGCCGCTGCGGCGCAGTGCGCGTTGCGTGCGAGGGCGAGCCCGTGCGCATCTCGGTCTGCCATTGCCTCGCCTGCCAGCAGCGCACGGGCAGCGCCTTCGCTGCGCAGGTGCGGTTTCCAGCGGAGCGGGTGACGGTGACCGGGGAGACGCGGGTGTGGGCGCGGACCGGGGATAGCGGGGCGGCGATCGACTATCGCTTTTGCCCCGGATGCGGATCGACGGTCGCCTATGTCCAGCGCGAGATCCCCGATGTGGTCGCGGTGCCGATCGGGGCCTTTGCCGATCCCGACGCGTTCCCGGCGCCGTGGGCGGAGGTGTATCGGGAGCGCAAGTTCGGCTGGGT
The DNA here is from genome assembly GCF_026107375.2 of Sphingomonas sp. BT-65. NCBI lineage: Bacteria > Pseudomonadati > Pseudomonadota > Alphaproteobacteria > Sphingomonadales > Sphingomonadaceae > Sphingomonas > Sphingomonas sp. BT-65. The sequence goes on along the minus strand of NZ_JAPCIA010000001.1, from coordinate 528,281 downwards.
CGAGGTGGCGACGGGCGAGGCACCGGGCGCCCGCACAAGTTGACCAAGTTGCGCGTGACGCGCCTCATCCTGTCAACTTGGTCGGCTTTGTCGGGGGCGGTGCCTTGGATGGCGCCGCCGGGCGCTCGGCGAGGACGGCCATGGCGAGGCGCAGGTCGGGGCGGGTGATCGTGCCGACTTGCCGCCCCTTGTAGTAGCGCGGAATGGTGATGCCGTTGATCGCGCGGTCCATCGCCATCGCGAAGGTGCGGTCGTAGCTCAGCGACAGGGCATTGTCCCAGGCGGCGGCGAAGCTCTCCGCGCCGGGACGCTCGCGCAGGTTGTAGGCGGACTGGCGGCTCATGCCGACGGCGCGGGCGGCGCGGCGGACCACGCCCATCACGGCGAGCGCATCGATGAAGTCACGCTGGCGGCGCGGGGTCCAGCCGTCATAGCGTTTGGACGTGGGGACGGGCGTGAAGGCGAGGATATCGGCCTCGTCTGACGCGGCGGGCGGGGTGCGTGAGTCGTTCATCCGCCAGTCTATGGGCATATGGCGGGCGTGTAGGAAAGTTGTTTTTGTTCCTGGTGTGTTCCTTTCCGGGCGTGGATGAGATTGGTTCACGCGAAGGCGCGGGGGCGCAAAGAAGAAGGAAGTTGGTTCGCGCGGAGACGCGGAGACGCAGAGAGGGCGTTCTGCCGCGCGAAGCGCCAGCTCATCCTCGACATAGATGTTTGTCGCGCCGACCCGGGTTGAGAGCCGCTAGCGCGGCGGGCGCATCATCTCTGCGTCTCTGCGCGAAAAACCTTCTTCGCGCCTCCGCGCCTTCGCGTGAACCAACTCTTCTAGGAGGGCCGCGGCCGGTCGGTCTCGCGGAGCAGCCAGGCGCGGGCATGGGCTTCGTCCTTGCGCTCGTACACCTCGTAATGGACGCCGGGGATCAGCGCGCCCTCGATCCGGCTGGCGGTGCGCACCCACTCCGCATCGGCGACGATCGCGACGCGATCGACCGCGCGGATCAGGCGGATGAGCAGGGGGAGGTGCTTCAGCTCCTCGACGATCGCGCCGAGCGCGACCGAAGGCGAGCCGCGGACATCGGCGAGGATATCGAGCTGTGGCGTGGTGTCGAGGATCGCGGCGAGCCTGTCGAGCGCAGGCGCGACGTCGGCGGCGGTGAAATGGCCTTCCGCAACGATGGCGATGGCGCGGGGGGAGAGGGGGGTGAAGGTTAGCATGGGGAATGCACGAGACTAATCGGAGCGGCTCTTCGTACGGCGCCGATCATGCCCGATCACTTTTTAGGTGCGGGCGGCCGCGCTTGATTAAAGGACGGGCGAGTCGTTCCAAGTTCCCGAGACCCTTTCATAACCACCTGATTTGTAGGAGGGAGTGGCCGTTGAGGTCCGATTCCTGGCTTCGACGTGGTTGGCGGTTTAGTCACGCTTTCACCCTCACCGGATTATCCGATTTGACACCCCAGAACCCTGCACCGTCTCTAACGAGAAGAGCTTTGGGAGGCTTTGGGGGCGGGCCCGCTTTTGGCACGTGGAGAACCGTGCCGTTTGTCGGAGCTTTCCGCTTTTGCTCGGTTGCTTTGTTGCTCATCGCTTACAGTTCTCCGCTCCAACGAGGCGGTTCGATAACGCTCCACTATGAAGATAGTAGCATGGCATAAAAATGCGAGCAGAAAGGCGAGAAGCATGAATAGCAGCACTTTGCTTCTCGCTTTGAGTCGCTCCGCATTGTGCCGCAGGTTCGCGCTAGCACCCGTACCATATTGCTCCGCCAGAAACTCCCGCAAATCGTTAGTTACGGCTGCATCACGAGATTCGTCGCTAAGTCCATTAGAAGAATGGTAATTTTCTAGCTCCGTAGCATATGATTTGAGGCTCTCAAAACTAGCAGGGAATTCATACTCCCTTGGCTTCAACAGCGTGTAAAACCAACGCAACACCCACGCACAAAGCAAGCAGGAAACAAGAAACAGAAGGTGAGTTACGATCTCGAAAAAGTTCGTAGCCAGCTTTGGAAGCCTAGTGGCCGACTGACCGATCACAGTTGCAACAAATATGAACGCTGCTGCGAAGAATGGCAGGGAGCGCCATATCGATTCGTCTAGGTCGGTCTGAGATTTGTAGAAATCCTTGGCTGTCGCCTCAAGAAACTCGTTGGAATCCTTCGTAAAAACAGACGGTGATCTGTCGTCCGTAGCTGTAGTTTCTGCATGCGGGCCGATGAGCCTTCTCAACCAATCCGCCACTGATTCCCCCTCACCCCACCGACACAAAACTATCCATCACCCGCTTCCGCCCGGCGGCTTCGAACTCGATCTCCAGCTTGTTGCCTTCGATCTCGACGATTTCGCCATAGCCGAACTTCTGGTGGAAGACGCGCATGCCGAGCGACAGGTCGTCGCGGCCCTTGTTCCCTAAACTTACCGCGCTGGCGCGGCTCTCGACCACCCGCTTGGGGGCGGTGGTGAAGCTCGACGACGGGGCGGCGGCGCGTTGCCAGCCGGGGCCTCGGCCGGTGCCTCTGCCCACGTTGGCGAAGGGGTCGGCGTGCTCGCTCCAGTTGGCGCGCCATAGCGAGGCGCCGCCGGTCATGGTCGATTCCTCCTCGACATGCGCCTTGGGCAGCTCGCCGACGAAGCGGCTGGGGATCGAGCTGGTCCACTGGCCGTAGATGCGGCGGTTGGCGGCGTGGAGGATCACGGCGAGGCGGCGGGCGCGAGTGATCGCGACATAGGCGAGGCGGCGTTCCTCCTCGAGGCTGGCGAGGCCGCCTTCGTCGAGCGCGCGCTGGCTGGGGAACAGGCCTTCCTCCCAGCCGGCGAGGAAGACGGTGTCGAACTCGAGCCCCTTGGCGGCGTGGATGGTCATGATCGTGACCTTGGGCTCGTCTGCGGATGCGTCGTTGTCCATGACGAGGCTGACATGCTCGAGGAAGGCGCCGAGCGTCTCGTACTCCTCCATCGCGCGTACCAGCTCGGAGAGGTTTTCGAGGCGGCCGGCGGCTTCGGCGGTGCGGTCGGCCTGCCACATCGCGGTGTAGCCGCTTTCGTCGAGGATGATCTGGGCGAGCTCGGTATGCGGGAGCTGGCTCGCGCGGTCGCGCCAGCGCGCGACGTCGCCGACGAAGCTGCCGAGCGCGCGGCGGGCCTGGGGCGTCAGCTCGTCGGTGTCGAGGATGCGCGCGGCGGCGGCGAGCAGGGGGATGCCCTCGGCCCGGGCGAGCATGTGGATGCGGGCGATCGCCTTGTCGCCGAGGCCGCGCTTGGGGACGTTGACGATGCGCTCGAAGGCGAGATCGTCGGCGCCCTGGTGGACGAGGCGGAGATAGGCGAGCGCGTCGCGGATCTCGGCGCGCTCGTAGAAGCGGAAGCCGCCGACGATGCGATAGGGCAGGCCGGTGGCGATGAAGCGGTCCTCGAACTCGCGCGTCTGGTGCTGGGCGCGGACGAGGATGGCGAAGGCTTCGAGGGACTTGCCCTCGCGGATCTGGGCGGATTCGATCTCCTCGCCGACGCGGCGGGCTTCTTCCGGGCCGTCCCACACGCCGACGACGCGGACCTTCTCGCCCTCGTCGGCCTCGGTCCACAAGGTCTTGCCGAGGCGGCCGCCATTGTTGGCGATGACGCCGCTGGCGGCGGCGAGGATGTGCGGGGTCGAGCGGTAATTCTGCTCGAGGCGGATCACCTTCGCGCCGGGGAAATCCTTCTCGAACTTCAGGATATTCTCGACCTGCGCGCCGCGCCACGAATAGATCGACTGGTCGTCGTCGCCGACGCAGCAGATGTTCCTGCGCTCCTGCGCGAGCAGGCGGAGCCAGAGATACTGGACGGTGTTGGTGTCCTGATACTCGTCGACCATGATGTAGCGGAAGCGCTGCTGATATTGTTCGAGCACGTCGCGGTGCTTGCGCAGGATCGTCAGCATGTGGAGCAGCAGGTCGCCGAAGTCGCAGGCGTTGAGGGTGCGCAGGCGGTCCTGATATTGCTGGTAGAGCGACTGGCCGCGGCCGTTGGCGAATGCCTCGGAGTCGCCGGCTTCGAGCATGTCGGGGGTGAGGCCCTTGTTCTTCCACTGGTCGATCAGCCCGCCGAGCTGGCGCGCAGGCCAGCGCTTCTCGTCGAGGTCGTTGGCCTGGATGAGCTGCTTCAACAGGCGCAGCTGGTCGTCGGTGTCGAGGATGGTGAAGTTGGTCTGCAGGCCGGCGAGCTCGGCGTGGCGGCGCAGCATCTTGGCGCCGATCGCGTGGAAGGTGCCGAGCCACGGCATGCCCTCGACCGCGTCGCCGACCAGGCCGCGGACTCGCTCGCGCATCTCGCGCGCGGCCTTGTTGGTGAAGGTGACGCTGAGGATCTCCGACGGGTAGGCGCGGCGGGTCCAGAGGAGATGGGCGAGGCGCGCGGTGAGCGCGGCGGTCTTGCCCGTGCCCGCGCCGGCAAGGACGAGGACCGGGCCGTCGGTGGTGAGCACGGCTTCGCGCTGCGGGGCGTTGAGGCCGCGCAGATAGGGAGGGTCGTCGGGTGAAGGCACGGGTACGGACATCGGTGAACAGTTAGAGAACGTGGGCGCTGCGGGCAAGCTGGCTTAAGGCCGCATGTTCGGCCATCATCGCGATCGGGATGATCGATTCCCGAGGCGGGAGACGGCGATGCGGATCGGACGGCGGCAAGCTATGATCGGGGCCAGCGTGGCGGCACTGTGGGGCGGGCGGGCGCTGGCGGCGCCCGATGCGGCCAGCATTCCGATCACCCTGACCGACAACCGGATCGTGGTCGGCGGATCGATCGGGGGAAGCGCGATGATGCCGTTCGTGCTCGATACGGGCGGCGAGATCGGGCTGATCGATCTTGCTGCCGCGGAGAAGCTGAAGCTGCGGCAAGTGGGTACCCGCCGGCTGCGACTCTCGTTCGGCGACAAGAACTATCCGATCTTCCAGGCATCCGAAGTCTTGCTGGGCGGGCGGTTCCTGATGCCGGTGCTCGCGCTTGGCGGGATCGAGCGCAAGCTGGGTAACGGCGCGGTGGGGGCGCTGCCCGCACGCGTGCTGACGGTGACCGACGGCGAACTCGACCTCGACGCCGGGGCGTGGCGCATCCACCCGGAGGGGCTGAGCGAGCTTTCGGGCTGGACGCGGTTCGAGAAGGCAATCGTGCAGCGCGGCAAGAACGACGACACGCGGTTCCTGTTCGCCGACGCGACGATCAACGGTAAATCGCTCCGCTTCGGGCTCGACACCGGCATGCCGAGCATGATGCGTATCTACCGCAAGACGGCCGAGGCGGCGGGGCTGTGGAATGCGCCGCGCTGGTCCCCGGGGGCGCCGGGCGGCAAGACGCGGCTGGTCCGCCCCGACAGCTTCGAGATTGCCGGGGCGACGATCCCGCGTCCGCTGATCCAGATCCGCGAGGAGGTGGACTGGAAGGAATTCGATACCGGCCTGATCGGCTTGCCGATCCTGCGCCTGTTCAACCTCGCGACGAGCAATCGCGACGGCGCGCTCCTGCTGAAGCGCAACCGGCAGGCGCCGCAGGGGGAAAGCTACAATCGCGGGGGCATGTGGGTCGATCGGGCAGGGACGGCGTCGGTCGTGGCGGTGGTCGGGCCGGGCAGCCCGGCGGCCGCCGCGGGCATCAAGCCGGGCGACCGGATCACGGCACCGGCGTTCGAGGTGCTGATCGAGCGGACCTATGGCGCTCCGGGCACGGTAATTCCGCTTACGGTCGAGAGCGGCGGAAGCGCGCGTTCGGTCGATCTCACGCTCGCCGATTTCCTGTAGCGCGGGCGCGCGGGTTGATGCAGGAGGGGCGGCATGTGGGACAAGATCAAGAGCCGGTTCGACAAGCGCCGTCTGGTGCTGCTCGCCGCGCTGGCCGGGGTGGCGCTCTATGTCGGGTGGCGCACCGGCGGGTTCGAGCAGAAACCCGAAGAGAAGCCGTGCGTCGCGGGGCGCAACGAGGTCAAGGACGACAAGGGCAAGGTGGTGCAGGTGACTCGCACGACCTGCTTCGACGCGAAGAAGTAGGCGCGGGGGCGCGCCGGTCTGGTGGGGATGCTTGATGGACGCTGACCGGGCACGGCAACGCCGCGCGCTCTGGGCGAGCTTCGTGGGGACGGGGATCGAGTTCTACGACTTCTACATCTACGCGACCGCCGCGAGCCTGGTGTTCGGTCAGATCTTCTTCCCCAAGGGCGACCCCGGCGTGCAGCAGATGGCGGCGTTCGCGACGCTGGCGGTGGCATTCTTCGCGCGGCCGGTGGGGGCGGCGGTGTTCGGCCATTATGGCGACCGCATCGGGCGCAAGGCGACATTGGTCGCGTCGCTGCTGACGATGGGGCTTTCGACGACATTGGTGGCGTTCCTGCCGACCTATGAGATGGCGGGGTGGATCGCGCCATTCGCGCTGTGCGTGCTGCGCTTCGGGCAGGGCTTCGGGCTGGGCGGCGAATGGGGCGGGGCGGCGCTGCTGGCGGTGGAGAATGCGCCGCCGGGCTGGCGCGCGCGATTCGGGAGCGCGCCGCAGATGGGCGCGCCGGCGGGATTCATCGCTGCCAATGGCCTCTTCCTGATCCTGTGCTCGGTGATGACATCCGAGCAGTTCGCCGATTGGGGCTGGCGAATCCCGTTCCTACTCTCGGCGGGGCTGGTCGCGGTGGGACTGTGGGTGCGGCTCAAGCTGGGCGAGACGCCCGAATTCAAGGCGAGCCTCGCCGAGGCGCCGCCGCCCAAGGTGCCGCTGGGCGAGGTCCTCACGCGGCATGGCGGCGCGCTGCTCGGCGGGACGATCGGCGCGGTGGCGTGCTTCGCGACCTATTATATCGCGACGGCGTTCCTGCTCGGCTGGGGGACCAAGTCGCTCGGCTATCCGATGGGGGCTTTCCTGGGCGTGCAGCTGGTCGCGATCCTGTTCATGGCCGGCGGCATCTATCTCGCGGCGTGGATGGCGGACGCGAGATATGATCCGCGGCGCGTGCTGACGGGTGGCTGCGTGCTGGTCGCGGCGAGCGGGTTCGTGATGGCACCGCTGATGGCGGGTGGCCTGAGCGGGGTGTTCGTGTTCCTGGCGCTGCTGTTGTTCGCGATGGGCTTCGTGTACGGGCCGCTGAGCGCGTGGCTGACCGACCTGTTCCCGCCGCGCGTGCGCTACACCGGCGCGTCGATGACCTTCAACATCGCGGGCGTGATCGGCGGCGGGCTGACCCCGCTGATCGCGCAGGCACTGGCGCTGCGGGGTGGGCTGATGCCGGTCGGCTGGTATCTGAGCGCGGCGGCGGCGCTGAGTCTGGTGGCGCTGCTGCTGCTCCGGGAACGGCGCCAAGCGGTCTAGCGGCGGCTCGCCAGGACGAGGCTGTCGAGCCAGCGGTCGGCGCTGGCAGTGCCGTTGCGCAGCATGCGGCGGCGATACTCGGCCTTGTTGCGCGACCAGGCGGATTGACGCTCGGCGAGGGTGACGCGGGAGGATTGCTGGCCCCGCCTGTGCTTCTGCTGCGCGCGCTGCCGCTGGCGCTGCTGGTGCTTGCGCAGATTATTCCAGCGTTGCGCCTCGAGATGTGAATCGAGCCATTGCGCCTGTGCCGGCGCGGGGCCGGCGAAGAGCATGGCGGCTGCGCAAATCGCTAGAAACTTGCCTGTCATCGCTGGGGCTCCTCCCGTTTGTCGGGAGACAATGACGCGGGGCCTGATTTGGTTCCGTCAACGGCTCAGGGGTAAAGCTGGCGAGCGTGAAGCAGGCGCAGCACATCGATTGCGGTTTCAGTGATCTGATAGACGACAATGTAGTTGGGATGGACGATCAGTTCGCGGGTGCCTGCCACTCGGCCAGGACGACCTATTTCGGGGAACTGGCAGCTCCTTCCGATGGCTTCATCAATGGTGGCCTTGAGCCGCGCAGCCGCCGAGGCATTTCGTTCGCCAACGAATTCCAGGAGATTGAGGAGCTGAAGCTCGGCGTCAGCTTCCCAATTTGGCTTGCGCACGCCGATGCTTCTCGATGATCGCTTCGGCCCTCGCCATCACCTCCGCATGCGGAATCCGCGGCTTGTTCGACGCGAGCGCAGCTTCGACCTGGGCGCGGAACCACTTGTCGTGGGCTTCCGCTTCCTCGTCGGTCTCGAATTCCGAGTAGATTGGGTCGAGCTTTCCCATGCCCCAAATATGCGCCGCTAGTTCGCCGCGCGCAAGATCGTGAGCTTGGCCTTGCCGTGGATTCTCTCCGTTTCGGAGATAAATCCCGCCACTTCGACGGTTTCGGCCTTGGCGGTCTCGATGCTGATCCAAGTGGCGGGGCTGGTCCAGCCGAGCCGGGCGAGCTTGTCGAGCGCGACCGATCCTGCGCCGGTGCCATAGGGCGGGTCCATCAGGATCAAGTCCATCGGTTTCGGCGCGGGCCCGAGCGCGAGGACCGAGGTGGCGCGGACATCGGCGCGCACCCCGAGCTTCTCGGCATTGGCGCGCAGCGCGTCGAGCGCGGCGCGATCCTGCTCGACGAACAGGCACGAGGCGGCGCCGCGCGACAGCGCCTCGAGCCCCAGCGCACCCGAGCCGGCGAAGAGATCAGCGACGGCAAGTCCCTCAAAGCTGCCGATGCGGCTGGCGAGCATCGAGAACAGCGCCTCGCGCGTGCGGTCGGCGGTGGGGCGGGTGGCGTCGCCCTTGGGCGCGACGAGCGGACGGCCGCGCCACTGGCCGGCGATGATCCTCATTTGCGCGGACCCCGCTTGGCGGGAGGACGCGGGCGGCGGTCACTGGAACGATAGCGGCGCTTGGGGCGATCGAGCAGCGGGCCGGCATCGTCATCCACGCGGGGACGGGCGGGTTTCGGCTTGGCTGCCTTTGCCGGGGCGGAGCCGCCGCGGGGATCGGTCTCACGCTTTGACGCACTGCTGGAGGCCGCGCGCTGGCGCCGCCGTTGGCCGACGCCGAACTTCTCCGGTCCGGCGGGCTTCGAGCGGAGCGCGGGCCTTGCCCGCTCCTCCTTTGGTGCGCCGTCCTTCCTGACTGGAGCCTGCTGCGCGACCGCCTTGCGGCGTTCGGCGCGGTTCGGAACCGTCACAGGCGCGGGCGCGGGCGCAGTTTCGGCCGGGGCTTCCGTCGCGACCGCCTTCACCTTGCTCGACAATTGCAGGCTCGACGCGGCCTTGCCGCCGCCAGGGCCGGCGAGCGCCTTGCGGAACAGGATGAGGTCGTGCTGGCGCACCTCGTCGACCGCCCCGACCGGCATGTCGGCGAGGTGGAACGGGCCGTAGCGCGTGCGGATCAGGCGGCTGACCTTGAGGCCGAGATGCTCGAGCACGCGGCGCACCTCGCGGTTCTTGCCCTCGGTCAGGGTGAGCTCGATCCAGACATTGGCGCCGGTGCGGCGTTCGAGATTGGCGTCGATCGAGCCGTAGCGCACCCCCTCGATCTCCACGCCCAGCATGAGATCTTCGAGCTGGTCCTGGCTGACATTGCCGTAGGCGCGGGCGCGGTAGCTGCGCTCGACCCCGGTGGCGGGGAGCTCGAGCTGGCGCTTGAGCTCGCCGTCGGTGGTCATCAGCAACAGGCCTTCGGTCGAAAGATCGAGGCGGCCGACCGGCATCAGGCGCGGCAAGCCCTTGGGCAGCTTGCTGTAGATCGTCGGGCGGCCGGCGGGATCGCGCTCGGTGGTGAGCAGGCCGGCGGGCTTGTGGAAGCGGAACAGGCGCGCGGGGGCGGCAGCGGCGACGGGATTGCCGTCGACGGTGACGCCGCGCAGCGAGGGGAGCACGGTGGCGGGCGTGGTCAGCACCTCGCCGTCGATCGCGACGCGGCCCTCGGCGATCATGCGCTCGACCTCGCGGCGCGACGCGATTCCGGCACGGGCGAGCAGCTTTGCGATGCGCTCGCCTTGCTTGGGCGGCGGGGTGGGCGATGAGGTGGGCATTTGCGGCGGGATACAGCGGGTCGGCGCGTCTTTGTAGCTGGACCGTAAAAATTCTTGTGCGGCGGAACCGGGCGGCGGGCGTAGCTTCTCGTCGAACCGCAAGGTGGGTGGCGTATGTTGTTCGGGAAGAAGAAGCGGCGGATCACGCGGCTCCTCATCGTCGAGGACGAGCCGCTGCTCGCGTTCGACACCGAGCATTTCCTGACCGAGGAGGGGTTCGTGGTGGTCGCCACCACCGATTCGGTGGGCGAGGCGATCGGCCACATCATCGCGCCGAACGCGATCGACCTGGTGCTGGTCGACCTCGGCCTGCGCGACGGCAACGGCGCGGATGTCGCGCATGCGGCGCGGGCACGGAACGTACCGGCGCTGCTGGTGACCGGCCGGCCGCTCGACGAGGTCGAGGCGATCGCGATCGGGTGCCTCTCCAAGCCCTATCCGCAACGTCACCTGCTCGCCGCGATCGCCGCGATCGAGGCATTGCTCGACGGCAAGCCGCCGCGCCGCCTGCCCGCCAGCATGAAGCTGTTTCAGCCCGCCGCCTGAGGGCTTTGCTTCGCCGTTTTTGCCGCTAGGGTCGGCGCTTGTCGAAAAAAGGGGCGGGGATGGAGCGGACTGAGGACAAGAGCGGCTTCGGCTATGTGATCGCGCAGCTCGCGCTGCTCGGCGCGCTGGCATCGCTGCTGCTGCCGTGGATGTCAGTGACGCTGCAGGGCGCGCAGGCGATCGTCGGCCGCGGGTTCGACATCGCGCGCGGGGTGACCGGGCCCGGCGTGACGCTCGCCCCGTCGATGACCTTCAACATCGCGCTGCTGATCATCCTGATCACGCTGGGTGCGAGCCTGGTGTGGCGGCGGCGCGGCGGTGCATCGATGCTGGTGGCGGGCAGCGTCGTCGCGCTGGCGCTGGTGCTGATCGCATCGCTCTACACGATCTATGCCCCGCCCAAGGCGCTGCGCGAGGCGGGTGCGGTGTTCGCGCCGTCCTTCGGCCTGTTCGTCGGCGCGGGTGCGCTGATCGTGGCGTTCCTCGCCGCGCGCGCCGCGGCGCCGGCGAGCTGGCGCGAGGAGCTGCCCGATGCCGTGCGCCCTTATTTCGAGACCGCGCCGCTCGCCGCGCTGGCGCTCGGCATCTCGTCGGGCTTTCCCTATGCGATGATCGGCGCGACGCTGACCTCGCGGCTGGCGCAGGAGGGGATCGACAAGTCGACCATCACCGCCTTCACGCTGGCGATCCTGGTCTACAACCTCAAATGGATCTGGGCATGGGTGGTCGACGGCGTGCGCATTCCGCTGCTCGGCCGGCTGGGCCAGCGCGTGTCGTGGCTGATCGTCTCGGCGGTGCTGGTCGCCGCGGCCGTGATCAACCTGGCGCTGACGCCGCCCGACCCCAGCAACATCATGCCGATCATCACCGCGGCGATCCTGGTCGGTGTGGCGGGCGCGACCTATGACATCGTGATCGACGGTTTCCGCATCGAGATCCTCGAGCCGCGCCAGCTCGGCGTCGGCTCGGGCATGTCGCAATATGGCTGGCGGATCGGATCGGCGAGCGCCGGCGCGCTGGCGCTGGTGATCGCGGCGCGCGCGGGCTGGGAGGCGGCCTATATCGCCTGCGCGCTGTTCGTCCTGCCCGCGGTGATCGCCGGGTTGGTGGTCGGCGAGCCGCCGCGCCATCGCGCCCCCGCCGAGCGGAAGGGTATCGGCCAGGTCGCCAAGTCGATCTGGGGACCCTTCCAGCAGTTCTTCACGCGCGAGGGTGCGCTGATCGTGCTGCTGTTCATTCTCGTCCACAAGCTCGGCGACACGCTGAGCCAGCTCACCGTGCGGCTGCTGTTCGACGACCTTGGCTTCAGCAACGACGAGATCGCTTTCTACGATGTCGGGCTCGGCTTCTTCGCGCTGATGATCGGCATTTTCGTGGGGGGCATCCTCTATGTCCGGATCGGGATGAAGCGGTCGGTGCTGATCAGCCTGGTGCTGATGGCGATCTCGAACCTCTCCTTCGCCGGGCTTGCCGCGATCGGCCATTCCAACGTGGTGATGGCGGCATCGATGTGCTTCGAGAATTTCGCGAGCGGCATCGGCGGCGTGGTGCTGGTCGCCTATTTCTCGGCGCTGACCGATCTGCGCTACACGGCGGCGCAGTACGCGCTGATCTCGGCCGCGGCGAGCATCGTCGGGCGCTTCATCACCGGGACCAGCGCGGGATCGCTGATCGAGGCGATGGGCTATGTGAACTTCTACCTGCTCACCGGACTGGTGGCGGTGCCGGGGATCGTCATCTTCTGGTGGATGATGCGCACCGGGCTGGTCGACCGCTCGATCGGCGACGCCGGGACCGCGGGCGAGGGCGACGCGCGCGCCGACGCGGAACCGGACGCGCCCGAGCCGCCGGTGATCCGCAACCCGGCATGATCGCCTGGCTCGGCATCATCGCGATCCAGGTCGCATGCGTGGTGCATCTAGTGAAGACCGGGCGCAACCCGCTGTGGCTGACCGCGCTGATCTTCCTGCCGATGGTCGGCGCGATCGCCTATTTCATCGTCGAGATCCTGCCCGGGCTGCAGGGCAACCGGCATGTGCGCACGGTGCAGGCCAAGGCGGCCGCGGCGCTCGACCCCGAGCGCGAGCTGCGCGCGGCGCGTGAGGCGCTGGAACTGACCGATACCGCCGCGAACCAGGTGCGCCTGGGCGACGCCGCGAGCGATCTCGGCCGGTGGAGCGAGGCGGAGGCGGCTTATCGTGCAGCGGTGGCCAAGGCACCGCCCGACGCGCGGACGCAGGCCAAGCTGGCGCGCACGATCTTCGAGCAGGGGCATGCGGGTGAGGCGCTGGCGCTGCTCGATGCACTGGAGCCGCCCGCCGGGCAGAGCGAGCGCGACCGGCAGGGACTGCTGCGCGCGCGGATGCTCGAGCATGTCGGACGCAACGCGGAGGCGCTGGCGCTCTATGCCGATGTCGTGACCCGACTCCCGGGCGAGGAGGCGCGGTGCCGCTATGCCGCGCTGCTGCTCGCCGAGGGCTGGGAGAACAAGGCACGCAAGGTGCTGGAGGAGGTCGAGGTGCGGGCCAAGCGGCTCGACCGGCAGCAGCGCGCGGCGGAGGCCGAGATGTACCGCTGGGTCGCGGACACGCTGGCGCGGCTGCGCGCGAAGGCGGGCTAGGCTTCGAGCGGAAGCCCGGCGTCGGCGAAGGCGTTGGACAGTGCGTGGGCGGTGGCGAGCACCCCGTCGACGCGCCGCGCGCCGAGCAGGTCGGCGAGGAGCAGGCGTGCACGCTCGGGATCGAGCGGGGCGCAGGCGATGACGTCGAGCAGCGCGCCCTCGGCCCCGGTCATCCGCGCGCAGCACCAGGGCGCGATCTGGATCGGGCCCGACGAGGCCGCCGACATCTCGGCCATCAGGGTGCGCAGCAGCAGGAGCGGGCGGCGGAAACCCTTGCCAAAGGCGGTGACGAAGGCGTGCGCCGCGGCGGCGTCCGACAGGCCGTTGGCGCCGAGCTGACGGATGCCGAACAGCAACAGCCGCGCGCCCGGATCCTCCGGCTGGATGCGGGGCAGGGCGTGGCCAAGCGTGGCGAGTGCGGTCATGCGGGACTCCGGAGTCGATTCGTCCGGCTATCCTGACAGGCTGTTATTGATAGTCAATCGCAATAAGGATCAGTCGGGCAGCTCATCGTTCGCGCGGAGCACTTCACCTGCGAGGTAGAGCGAGCCGAGGATGAGGATGACCGGCGGTGCTTCGCGTGGAGGAAGCCGGGATGCGATCAGGTGGAGGGCGGATTCGGGGCTTTCGGCGGTGTCGGCGGTCGCGATGCCGAGCCGGCGGGCGGCTTCGGCGAGGTCCGCCGGCGGGTGATGCGCGTGGCCCGGCACGGGAATCGCGGTGAGCGATCCAGCCAGCGGGACAAAGGGGGCGAGCAGGCCGGTCGCGTCCTTGTTGGACAGCATGCCGAGGACGAGGTGGACGGGGCGCTCGCCCGCGACCTCGGCGAGCGCGGCGCTGACCGAGTGGGCCGCGGCCTCGTTGTGGCCGCCGTCGAGCCACAACTGGCTGCCGGGCGGGAGCAGGGCGAGCAAGGGGCCATCGGTCAGGCGCTGCATGCGCGCGGGCCAGCGGGCGGTGGTTGCGGCCGCGATGAGCGCGGCGGGCGGGAGCTGGAGCCGCCGCTGGTGGCGCAGCGTGGCGAGGGCGAGTGCGAGATTGGCGGGCTGGTGCGGACCGGCGAGGGTGGGGAGCGGCGTTTCGAGGGAGCCGCTGGCGTCGCGATAGCGGAGGCGGTCGTTTGCGATCTCGAAGTCCCAGGCCTCGCCGCGTGCGAGCAGTGGAGCGCCCGCGGCCGTCGCGACCTCGGCGATGCGGGCGGCGACCAGGCCGGGATAGGACATGGTGACGAGCGGGATGCCGGGCTTGGCGATGCCGGCCTTCTCTGCGGCGATGGCTTCGGCGGTGTCGCCCAGGAACGCCTGATGGTCGATGCCGAGCTGGGCGATCGCGCAAGCGGCGGGGGCGGGGATCACGTTGGTGGCATCGAGCCGGCCGCCGAGGCCGACCTCGATCACGCAGGCGTCGGCCGGCGTGCGCGAGAAGGCGAGGAAGGCGGCGGCGGTGGTGACTTCGAAGAAGCTGGCGCCGATATCGCCGCCGGTATCGAGCACTTCCTCGAGCAGCGCGGCGAGCGCGTCGTCGTCGATCAGCTTGCCGGCGAGGCGGATGCGCTCGTTGAAGCGGACGAGGTGCGGGCTCGAATAGACGTGCGCGGTGAGGCTGGCGGCTTCGATCGCCGCGCGGAGAAAGGCGCAGGTCGAGCCCTTGCCGTTGGTGCCCGCGACATGGAGCACCGGCGGGAGCGCGAGGTGCGGGTTGCCGACGCGATCGAGCAATTGCGTGATGCGCTCGAGCCCGAGGATGTCGGCGCCGGGGCCGAGCGCCCAGAGGCGATCGAGCTGGCGCTGGACACCGGAATGGGTGGAGGTGGCGTGGTCGGGCATATGCGCCGCGAGGGTCAGGCCGCCGCCTTCTCCTTGCCGCACAGCAGCCCGATCAGCTGGCCCAGCTTCTCGCGTAGCGCCTTGCGGTGGACGACCATGTCGATCAGGCCGTGGTCGAGATAATATTCCGACGTCTGGAAATCGTCGGGCAGCTTCTCGCGGATCGTGTTCTCGATCACGCGGCGGCCGGTGAAGGCGAGGGTCGCCTTGGGCTCGGCGATCTGGACGTCGCCGAGCATCGCGTACGCCGCCATCACGCCGCCCGAAGTCGGGTCGGTGAGCACCACGATATAGGGCAGGCCCGCATCGTGGAGCATCGAGATGGCGACGGTGCTGCGCGGCATCTGCATCAGGCTGAGAATGCCCTCCTGCATGCGCGCACCGCCGCTGGCGGTGAACACGATGTACGGCGCGCGTGCGGCGATCGCGGCCTCGACACCGGCGATGAACGCCTCGCCCACCGCCTGGCCCATCGATCCGCCCATGAAGGCGAAATCCTGCACGCCGACCACCGCCTTGTGGCCGAGGATCGTGCCGCTGGCGTTGAGGAAGGCGTCCTGCTCGCCGGTGCTGGCGCGCGCGGCCTTGAGGCGCGCGGGATAGGGTTTCTGGTCGCGGAACTTGAGCGGGTCCTCGGTCGCGCGCGGGCTCGGCAGCACCGTGTAGCCCGGGTCGAACAGCTGGTCGAAGCGCGTCTTGCCGCCGATGCGCTCATGATGGTCGCAGATCGGGCAGACCGAGAGATTTTCCTGGAGTTCCTTGGTGAACACCATCTGCCCGCAGCCCTTGCACTTGTGCCAGAGATTGTCGGGCGTCTCCGCCTTGTTGGGGATGACGAGGGAGATCGCGTTGCGGACGCGGGTGAGCCAGCTCATGCCCAATTCTCCTTAAACATAAGCGTCCTTTCGGGCGGCCTTCAAGGCGTCGCCGAGAGATTCGATATAGGTGCGGACCGCGGCGGGCGCATCGGCGCCGTGCTGCGCGATCAGGTCGATGATCGCCGAGCCGACGACGACGCCATCGGCGACGCGGCCGATCGCCGCGGCCTGCTCGGGGGTGCGCACGCCGAAACCGACTGCGACGGGCAGGTCGGTGGCGGCCTTGAGCTTCGCGACCGCGGCCTCGATGCTGTCCTGCGCGGCCTGTTGCAGGCCGGTGATGCCCGCGACCGAGACGTAGTAGAGGAAGCCGCTCGCGCCGTTCAGCACTGCGGGCAGGCGTGCGGCGTCGGTGGTCGGGGTGGCGAGGCGAATCGTGGCGATGCCGTGCGCGGCGAAGGGCGCGATCTCGTCGGCCTCCTCGGGCGGGATATCGACGATGATCGTGCCGTCCACCCCCGCGTCCGCGGCGCTCTGGGCGAAAGCCTCAGGCGTCGGGCGGGTCATGGTGTTGGCATAGCCCATCAGCACCAGCGGCACCTCCGGGTGCCGCTGACGGAAGGCGGCGGCGATGGCGAGCACGTCGGCGGTGCGCGTGCCCGCGGCGAGGCTGCGCAGGTTGGCGGCCTGGATCGCCGGGCCATCGGCCATCGGATCGGTGAAGGGCATGCCGAGCTCGATCACATCGGCGCCGCCCGCAACGAGCGCGTCGAGGATCGCGGCGGTATCGCCGTCACCCGCGGTGACGAAGGTGACGAGAGCGGCTCGATGCTGGGACGCGGCAGCGGCGAAGGCGGAGGTAAGGCGGGTCATCTCTTCGCTCGCGGCCAGAAGCGGTTGAAGAAACGCTCCCACTTTAACAGGATTGTGAAAATCAGCGTTATCGTCACTGCGGTTCCGATCAGTCGAGCGCCTGGCACTTCAGCGCGTGCGAGTATCGTCGAAACCGCAAAGCCAATTGTAACGATTCCCAAAAACAGCCCGATCTGAAATGCAGATTCAGCGGCAATCCTGCTCTTCATATCTCCGCCCCCATCGCCTGCGCGACGGTGTAGATATCCTTGTCGCCGCGGCCCGAGACGTTGACCAGGATGATCTGATCCTCGTTCATTTCCCGTGCCTTGAGCTCCAATGCTGCCAGCGCATGCGAGCTTTCGAGCGCGGGGATGATGCCTTCGAGCTTGCAGCAGAGCTGGAACGCGTCGAGCGCCTGGGTGTCGGTGATCGGCAGATATTCCACCCGGCCGCTCTCGTGCAGCCAGCTATGCTCGGGGCCGATGCCGGGATAGTCGAGGCCGGCGCTGATCGAATGCGCCTCGGTGATCTGGCCGTCCTCGTCCTGCAGCAGATAGGTCTTGTTGCCGTGGAGGATGCCCGGCGCGCCGCCGGTGAGGCTGGCGGCATGCTCATTGGTATCGATGCCCTTGCCCGCGGCCTCGACGCCGATCATCGCGACGTCGGGATCGTCGAGGAAGGGGTGGAACAGGCCGATCGCGTTGCTGCCCCCGCCGACCGCGGCGATCAGCAGGTCGGGCAGGCGACCCTCGGCCTCGAGCATCTGCGCGCGGCTCTCGGTGCCGATCACGCTCTGGAAATCGCGTACCAGCTCAGGGTAGGGGTGCGGGCCTGCCGCCGTGCCGATGATGTAGAAGGTGTCGTGGACGGTCGCGACCCAGTCGCGCAGCGCCTCGTTCATCGCATCCTTGAGGCTTTGCGAACCGCTGGTGACGGGCCGCACCTCGGCGCCGAGCAGCTTCATGCGGAACACGTTGGGCTGCTGACGCTCGATATCCTTGGCGCCCATGAAGATGGTGCAGGGCAGCCCGAAGCGCGCGGCGACAGTGGCGGTAGCGACGCCATGCTGGCCCGCGCCGGTCTCGGCGATGATCCGCGTCTTGCCCATGCGGATGGCGAGCAGGATCTGGCCGATGCAGTTGTTGATCTTGTGCGCGCCGGTGTGGTTGAGCTCCTCGCGCTTGAAGTAGATCTTCGCGCCGCCGTAATGCGCGGTCAGCCGCTCGGCGAAGTAGAGCGGCGAGGGGCGGCCGACATAATGTGTCATGAGGCCGTCGAACTGCGCCTTGAATGCCGGATCGACCTTGGCCGCACGATACTCGCGCTCGAGGTCGAGGATCAGCGGCATCAGTGTCTCGGCGACGTAGCGGCCGCCGAACTGGCCGAAATGCCCGCGCTCGTCAGGCTGGGCGCGAAGGGAGTTGGGGACGTTCATCGTGAAGGGCGTTTAGGCGCGTCCTCGCGCTGCGCCAAGCCGTTACAGTGACGCGACGGTTTTGAGGAACGCCGCGATCTTCGCCTCGTCCTTGACGCCCGGCGCGGACTCGACTCCGGACGAGACGTCGACCAGCCGCGCGCCGGTGATCCCCACCGCTTCGGCGACGTTCGTGGGGTCGAGCCCGCCGGACAGCGCCCAGGGCAACGGGTGGGTGAAGCCCTGGAGCAAGGTCCAGTCGAAGCGCAGCCCCATGCCGCCGGGGAGCTTGGCGTCGTCGGGCACCTTGGCGTCGTAGAGCAACCGCTGGACGGCGCCGCGATAGGCGTTGGCGATGTCGAGATCGGCGCGGGTCTTGACCGCGACGGCCGCCCAGACGGGCAGGCGCGTGCGGGCACCGATCTCTGCGGCGCGCTCGGGGGTGGTGCGGTGGAGCTGGATCGCGTCGAGCCGGGCGGCGCGGATCGCCTGGTCGAGCAGCGCATCCTCGGGATCGACGAACACGCCGACCTTGCCCACCTGCGCCGGCACGCGCGCGGCGAGCGCGGCGGCCTGGTCGAAGGTCACGTGGCGCGGCGAGGGCGGGAAGAAGACCAAGCCGACATGGCTCGCGCCGCCGGCCACGGCCGCATCGAGCGTCGCGGGCGTGGAGAGGCCACAGATCTTGGCGGTGACCGGCATTGCCACCGTCCATCGGGCGGCGGAGGCGATTCGGCAAGCGGAAGTTGGTGCGGGGCGGCTCAGGCGGCCAATTGCTTGACCAGCACGGTCATCGACAGCGGTGGATCGAGCGGGACCGGGAAGGGACGGATCTCGCCCGAAGCGGCATAGCCATGGCGGAGATACCAGGCGATCAGTTCGGCGCGGCGCTCGATCACCGTCATCTCGATACGGGTCGCGGCGAAGCTATCGCGCGCGGTGGCTTCGGCGGCGGCGACCAGCTGCTTGCCGATGCCGCCGGCCTGGAGCTGCGGATCGACGCAGAGCAGGCCGAGATAGGCGAGGCCGTCGCCACGGTTCGCGACGTTGACGCAGCCGAGGATCGTATCCTCGTCGAGCGCGATCAGCAGGCGGCTGTCGCCGTCGAGCAGCGAGCGGAGGGTTTCGAGATCGGTGCGCTCACCCGAGACGAGATCGGCTTCATGCGTCCAGCCGGCACGGGCGCTGTCGCCGCGATAGGCGCGCTCGACGACCGGGTGGAGGCGCGAGAGATCGGCCGGGGTCGCGGGGCGAATTTCCATCAGATGATTTTCAGATAGCACCATTAAAGGCCAAGTGAGTGACTCGCGCGTTCGCAACATCATACTCGACCCCAAAGAACGTTGGGCCACCATCGCAGATTCGCACGGGCTCGCGCCGCCAGTTCATCATCGACGGCTCAACGACACCCTTCGGTATGAAGTTGCCATAGATGTAACGACGTCCATCACGAACGATACCGACATATTGGCGCCTCCAGCCGGTTGGCGCGTTGCGAAGATCCTCACCGCCCCGAGGGTTTGTAGATGCAAGCGCATCAGGCAGGGCGGCTTCAAGCTTCGCAATGTCGGATATTGTAGGTTGCCAGCTGCCGGTACCGCTGGCGGGAGCTTCGCGAGAGCACTGGTGCAACATCTCGGCAATGGTCGCTGGCGGGAGAATGGCAATATCCGCCCCTATTGCCTGGCCGCCTGTCGTGCCGTGAGCGCAGGCGGTGAGCAGCACCGGCCCAGCCAGCGCGAGCCTCAAAGCGTCGCCTCGATCTCGCGTGCGGCGAGGTCGGGATCGGCCGCCTGGGTGATCGGGCGGCCGATGACGAGGATCGAGGCGCCGGCGTCGAGCGCGGCGCGTGGCGTGACGACGCGCTTCTGGTCGCCCGAATTGCCGTTCGACGGGCGCACGCCGGGGATGACGAAGAAGCCGTCCTTCCATGCATCGTGTGCGGCTTTCACTTCCGCGCCCGAGCAGACGATGCCGTCGACGCCCGCCGATCTGGCGAGCTCGGCGAGGCGCACGACCTGCTCATGCGGATCGGGCGAAAGGCCGATCGAGCGCAAGTCGCTGGCGTCGAGGCTGGTGAGCATCGTCACCGCGACCACCTTGGTGCCGTTGGGCGCGGCGGCCTTGGCGTCCTCCAGCATCGCGCGGCCGCCGGCGGCGTGGACGGTGATGATCGCGGGCTCGAGCGGGCGCAGGGCCTGCACCGCCTTGCCGACGGTGTTGGGGATGTCGTGGAACTTCAGGTCGAGGAAGATCGGCAGGCCGATATCGGCCATCTCGTGCACGCCGGCGCGGCCATTGGCCATGAAGAATTCGAGCCCGAGCTTGATCCCGCCGACATGGTGGCGGACGCGCTTGGCGATCGCCTTGGCGCGGTCGAGATCGGGAGTGTCGAGGGCGACGTAGATCGGGGAGCTCATGGCGCCACCAGCGGCGGGGCGGCGGGGGTTTCTGCCGGCTCAAGCCCGGGATCGGGCTGGATCGGCATGCCCGATGCGGCGGGCGAAGCGGCATGGAGGTTGCGCATCTCCTCGACCGTCCGTTCGAGCATCCCGATCCGCTGGCGCAGCCGCCAGCGCACCGTGTGGAACAGCAGCAGCATGGGCAGGAAGCCGGCGAGGAACACGACGAACAGCAGGAACGGCAGGTTCACATCGGCGACGAGGCCGCTCCACAGCTGGATTTCGACCGGATGCCAGTTGGTCACCGCAAAGGCCGCGACGAGACCGAGGATCAGGAACCAGAACAATGCCTTGAGAAACTGCATTCGCGGTGCGCGCCCTTGTTCTTGTCGTTTCGGGTAGCTTTAAGCTGGGCGCAGCGGATTGGCCAGCCTCAGCCGATCTCGGCGCGCAGTTGCGCAAAGAGCGAGGGGATCGATTTCAGACGCGGTTCCTCCTCATCGAGAATCGCCAGGAAGATCTCGCGCTTGACCGAGGCGACCCGGCCGGGCTCGAGCGTCGTATTGGCGGGGAGAGTCGAGAGCAGGATGTCGACGAGCCGCTCGGCACCGTGGAGGCGTCCCCAGAGATAGTCATTCTCCCGATAGGCGCGGCTGAAGAAGGCGCCGAAATTGTTGAACTGGATGCCCTTCAAGGTCGCCTGCGCCCCGCCCTTGCGGATCGAGGTGGCGTCGTCGGGCGAGATGCGGTCGACGCGGATCGGGTCGAATTCGTTGAGCCCCTCGCCCTGGAGCAGCGGCAGCGTCGCGATGTCGAAGAAGGGGAAACCGAGATATGCGAGCAGCATCGGGCGACGCATGTCCTTCGACAGCGCGGAAAGGCCGGCGGAGAGGCGCTCGTCGGTCTCGCGGTCGAGCGTGCGCAGCTCCATCCGGCCGGCGAGCGCGTCGAGCAGCGCGGCGATGTCGAGATCGGCGGCGCGCACCGCCTCGCGCAGCCCGAGGAACGGATCGGCGCGCTGGCATTCGAGATAGGCGGCGAGCGATTCGTAGATCGCGTCGCGCATCGGGGTCAGCTCGGCATTCTCATGCTCCTGGTCGAGCTCGGTCATGCGCCGCGCGAGCAGACGCAGGCGGCGGATGCGGAAACCGAGATCGTGCGCGCGCAGCAGGTCGAGCGTCGCCGGGCTGGCCGAACCGGGGTGGCTGGTGCCGAAATCGTCGGCGCGGCGGCGCAGGATCTCCGCGCCGACCGCGTCGCGCAGGCGCCGCCAGCGGTCGGGGCCGGGCTGGTCGCCGATCTGGTGGAGATGCGTCGCGATGCGGTCGGCGACCCCCTCGACCTTGAGCATGCCATAGGCGGCATGGCCATAGCCGGCCTTGGCCGCCGCGGCGACCTGCGCGCGGCTGCGCCAGGCGGCGAGGCGCTTGGGTGTCGGATAGTCGAGGAACAGCGTGTAGCCGAACAGCGATTCGACCTGCCCCTCGACCTCGGCGCGGATGCGCTCGACGATCGCCAGCATGCGCTCGATCCGCGCCGAGCGCAGGCTGAGCGCTTCGAGATTGTCGCGGATCGGCTGCTGGCGGGGCAGTTCGGAGAGCGCGCCGATGATCGTCTGGAAGAAGCCGGGATTGTCCGGCGCCTCGCTGTAGAAGCCGAGGCGGTGGCCGGGCGTCGGGTCGACGAACACGAAGCGGCGGTCGATCTGGCGGCGCGCCGGGCGTTCCTTGAGCGCGTCGATCGCCGGACGGAAGGGCGCGTTGGCGAGCACTGAGCCGTCGATCAGCGCGGCCTTGTCCGCGGCACCGGCGGCGTACTGGCGCGGCAGGACATGTTCGAGGAACGCCTCGCGGCCCGGCCAGGCCATGCTGCGCGCGGCGAGCAGCGCGTCGAGCTCGCCGACGGTCGCGGGCGGGAAGGCGCCGGGGAAGCTGGAGGTGGCGCGCGCGGCGAAGGCGAGTTCGGCGGGATGCGCGAGCTCGGCCGCCGCATCGCCATGATCGCTGAAGGAGAAGACGAGGCGGTGCTCGGTCTCGACCACCTCAGGCGGCGAGTTGAGCTTGAGCCGCTCGGGATGGCCGCGGAAATCGGTGACGGTGACGAACAGGTCGAGCGGCTGTCCGGCCGGCAGCAGCCGCGGGCCGGCGGGCGTCTTCGCCATCGCGTCGAGCGCGTCGAGCATCATGCCGAGCAGTTCCTTGCCGCCGAAGGGCGGTTCGAACCAGCGCGAGCGGACGAACTTCTCGAGCTTGGCGCGGACCTCCTCGCGCGCGCCGCTCTCGACGGTCTGGTCGACGGTCGAACCGTCGCGCGCGAGCATCCAGGCGATCGGCAGCGCCCAGATCTTGGCGAGCTTGTGGGAGGGGCCGTGCTCGGGGTTGAGCAGCGCCTCGACATCGGCGACCTCGAGCCACAGATCGGTGAGCGGGTCGAGCGACTGGCCAGTGGCGATCGCCTGGGCCAGAAAGATGCCGTTGATGCCGCCCGCGCTCGCTCCGGCGACGATGTCGACGATCGTGCGCAAGCGGATACCGGTCGCCTCGCCGATCTCGTCGAACAGCGCGTGATAGATTGCCTCGGTCCCCGTTCCCGGCGCGTCGCCGTCATGATGCGCGCGGCTGGCACGGGCGAGGTGCCAGATCTCCTTGGTGATGCCGTGCATGTAGACGGCGAGGCTGATGCCGCCATAGCAGACCAGGGCGAGGCGGAGTTCGCGGTCGCGCATCTCAGCTCCGTGCCACAGCTGCCCAGACGGGCAAATGATCGGATGCGGTGCGCGCCGCGGCGCTGTCATGCACGCCGCTCTCGGACACCGACAGCTCGGATGAAACCATGATCCGGTCGAGCCGCGCCACCGGACGGCGGGCGTGGAACGAGCGGCCGGTCTCGGCGAAGGTGAAATGCCGGCCGAAATCGCGCAGGCAGCCCGACTGGGCGGTCCAGTCGTTGAGGTCGCCCATCATCACCGTCGGCAACCGTCGCGCGCTGGCGTCGAGATGGGCGAGGATCGCGTGCGCCTGACGCCGGCGCCACAGGCCTGACAGGTCGAGGTGCATGCCGACCACGCGGAGCAGTTCGCCATTGACGCGCAGGTCAGCCATCACCGCGCCGCGCGGCTCCAGCGCGGGCAGGTGCAGGATCTCGCAATCGAGGACCTGCGCCTCCTTGCGCACCAGGATCGCATTGCCGTGCCAGCCCATGCTGCCCGTGCGGACGCCGAACTGCACCGCTTTCCACGGGCTGTGTTCCTCGAGCAGGTGCGGGGTGATGACCCCCTGTTTGGCGCCGAAGCGGCGGTCGGCCTCCTGCAGCGCGACCACGTCGGCGTCGATCTCGCGCAGCACTTCCAGCGTGCGCTCGGGCCGCCGCCGCCGGTCGGTGCCGATCGACTTGCGCATATTGTAGCTGGCGACCTTCAGCATCGGCCCTGTTTGGGGGGCGGGGGCTAAGAGAGCAAGAGAGTGGTTCACGCGAAGGCGCTAAGGCGCGAAGAGAAGCAAGAAATTGCTCGCGCAGAGCCGCGGAGACGCGGAGAGCTTACGCCGCCGCGTCAGCGGCTCTCATTCTTCCAACGATGCCGCTTTCCGTTCCATTGGTGATGTTCGGCGCTTCGCGCCAAGCTCTGAACACCTCTGCGTCTCCGCGGCTCTGCGCGAACTACCCTTCTTCGCGCCGTAGCGCCTTCGCGTGAACCATCTAACGTCCGCCAACCTCTAACAGGCGGCGCGGGGCGACGAGTTCCCAGCTGATCGCGACGCGATCGGCGACGCGGTCCCAGTCGGTGGCGTCTCGGTCGAGATGCATACCGACCCAGCCCGACGGGCCGAAATAGGGCGGGCGATAATAGAGGTCCGGCTCCATCTCGATCAGCATCGCCTGTTCCTCCGGCCCGCTGGTCTTGACGATCGCCGCGGTGACGTCGTCGCCGTGATGATGGTGCCAGAAATAGGCGAACATCTTGCCCTTCTGGATGAAGAAGGCGGGCATGCCGTGCGACAGCTTCTCGTCGCTCTCGGGCAGTGCGAGCGCGGCGGCGCGGAGCTTGTCGAGCGCCGCTGCCGCCTCGGGGTTCATCTGCTCAGCCATTCCGCGACAATGCGGGGATAGAGCCGATGTTCCTCGGCGAGTACGCGCTGCGCGAGGCTGTCGGGCGTGTCGCCGGGGAGGATCAGCACTTCAGCCTGGCCGAGCACCTCGCCCCCGTCGAGCTCCTCGGTGACGATATGGACCGAGCAGCCGCCCGCAGCGTCGCCCGCCTCGATGGCGCGGGCGTGGGTGTCGAGGCCCTTGTATTTAGGCAGCAGCGAGGGGTGGATGTTGACGATCCGCCCGCGCCAGCGCGCGACGAACGCGTCGCTGAGCAGGCGCATATAGCCGGCGAGGGCGATGGCTTCGACGCCGGCTTCGCGGAGCGCGGCGTCGATCTTCGCCTCGTACTCGGCCTTGGGCATGCCCTTGGGCGATTGCGCGAAGGTGGCGATGCCGTTCGTTTCGGCCCAGGCGAGGCCGGGGGCTTCGGGCTTGTCCGAGGCGACCAGCGCGACTGTGTAGGGGTTGGCCGGGTCGCGCGCGAACTCGGCCAGCGCCATCATATTGGAGCCGCGGCCGGAGATCAGGATACCGAGACGGCGCTTCACCGCCCCCCTCCCGCTTGGGGGAGGGGCTGGGGGAGGGCGTGTCGGCAAGCGGCGAACGGAAGGAAGGAGGACAGACCCTCCCCCGACCCCTCCCGCAAGCGGGAGGGGAGATTATGTCGCTTAGGCATTATGCGTGGCGGACCAGGCCGCGCGGGCGCTCCAAGTCTCGGCGCTGCCGGCGACAGTGCAGCCGCGCTGGCCCGCCTCGATCGTGCCGATGCGGTGGACGGTCTCGCCCGCGGCTTCGAGCGCTTGCTCGACCGCGTCGGCCTTGTCGGGTGAAACCACCGCGACCATGCCGATCCCGCAGTTGAAGGTGCGCGCCATTTCCTCGGGCTCGATGCTGCCCTGCGCCTGGAGGAAGGCCATCAGCCGCGGCTGGGTCCAGGCGTCGGCGTCGGCCCGGGCATGGCAGCCCTCGGGCAGCACGCGCGGGATATTCTCGAGCAGGCCGCCGCCGGTGATATGGGCGAGCCCGTTGATCGCGCCGTCGCGCAGCAGCGGGAGCAGGCTCTTCACATAGATGCGGGTCGGCGCCATCAGCGCGTCGAGCAGGAGCGTCTCCTGGTCGAACAGCGCGGGGCGATCGAGCTTCCAGCCTTTGTCCGCGGCGAGGCGGCGGACCAGCGAATAGCCGTTCGAATGCACGCCGGTCGAGGCGAGGCCGAGCAGGACGTCGCCCGGCGCGATCTTCGTGCCGTCGAGCAGCCGGTCGCGCTCGACCGCGCCGACGCAGAAGCCGGCGAGGTCATAGTCGCCATCGGCGTACATGCCGGGCATCTCGGCGGTCTCGCCGCCGATCAGCGCGCAGCCGGCCTGGCGGCAGCCCTCGGCGATCGAGGCGATCACGCGCTCGGCGACGCCGGGGACGAGCTTGCCCGAGGCGTAATAGTCGAGAAAGAACAGCGGCTCGGCGCCCTGCACGACCAGGTCGTTGGCGCACATCGCGACCAGATCGATCCCCACACCGTCGTGGTGGTCATGCTCGATCGCGAGCTTGAGCTTGGTACCGACGCCGTCGTTCGCCGCGACCAGCAGCGGATCGGTGAAGCCTGCGGCCTTCAAGTCGAACAACCCGCCAAACCCGCCGAGATCGGCGTCGGCGCCAGGGCGGCGGGTGGAGCGGGCGAGCGGGGCGATCGCCTTGACCAGCGCGTTGCCGGCATCGATCGAGACGCCCGCCTGGGCATAGGTATAGGGCTTGGGATCGGTCATGCGCGTGCGCCTAGCGATATCGCGCTTGGATTTCCACGCCTGCTTCGCCAAAAGGGCGGCGAATGTCGCGTCGCATCTCCCCCGTTTTCGCCGCCACGGCCGCGGTTGCCCTGCTCGCGACGGCAGGTTTTGCCCTCGCGCAAGTCGGCAAGAGCACGGGCAAGGCCGAGGCGGGGCCCGCTTCGGGCGACAGCTCGGGCAGCTTCGAGGTGAGCGGCGTCACCGTCGATGTCCGCGCCAAGGACGCGGAGTCGGCGCGGCTCGGCGGCTGGCGGCTGGCGCAGCGCAAGGCGTGGGGCATGCTCGCCCAACGGCTCACCGGGCATGGTTCCACCCTGGGCGATTCGGCGCTCGATGGGATGGTCACCGGGATCATCGTCGAGCGCGAGCAGATCGGCCCCAACCGCTATGTCGCGAAGCTCGGCGTGCTGTTCGACCGCAACCGCGCGGCATCGCTGCTCGGCGTCGCGGCACAGATGACGCGCTCGCCGCCGATGCTGCTGATCCCGGTGCAGGTCTCGGGCGGCGCGCATCGCGTGTTCGAGGGGAACAGCGTGTTCCTCGACGGGTGGAAGCGATTCCGCACCGGCAACAGCGCGATCGACTATGTGCGTCCGGCGGGCGGCGGGCCCGACCGGCTGCTGATGAACGCCGGGCAGACGGCGCGGCGCGGGCGCGGCTGGTGGCGCGCGATCCTCGACCAATATGGCGCCGACGACGTGCTGATCCCGACCGTGGAGCTGCGCCGGAGCTATCCCGGCGGGCCGATCGTCGGGGTGTTCACCGCGGGGCACGGGCCCGACAATCGCCGCATCGCGCAGTTCGTGCTGCGCGTGAACGACGGCAATGCGCTGCCCGCGCTGATCGATGCCGGGATCCAGCGGATCGACAAGGCCTATCAGGACGCGATGCGCGCCGGGCTGCTGCGCACCGACCGGCTGCTCGTCACCGAGCCGCCCAGGCCCGAGCTGCCAGTGGAGGAGACCGGCGAGGAAGCGCTGGTCGATACCGGCGAGATCGTCGCGGGGGCGACCGCCGGGGCGGCCTTTACCGTCCAGTTCGACACGCCCAACGTCGCGGCGCTGACCAGCGGCGAATCGGCGGTGCGCGGCGTGCCCGGCGTCACGTCCGCGAGCACCACTAGCATGGCGCTGGGCGGGATCTCGGTGATGCGCGTGACCTTCGAGGGCAATCAGGCGTCGCTGACCGCGGCATTGCGGGCGCGCGGCTGGCAGGTCGAGGAAGGGCCGGGCGTGCTGCGCATCCGCCGGGGCGGGGGCAGCGCGCCGGCGGCGGCCGCGACGCCACCGGCCGAAGCCGGGAACGACAGCGACGGATGAGCCAGTTTGCTCTGCCGCTCGACCGGCCGGCCGGCGCGCGTGAGGACAAGTTCCTGGTCGGTGAGGGCAACGCCAAAGCCGTCCATATCCTCGAGCACTGGGCGACCTGGCCGGTGATGGCGGCGATCATCACCGGCCCGCGCAAGTCCGGCCGCAGCCTGCTCGCGCGGACCATGGCGGTGCGCAGCGGCGGGACGATGATCGACGAGGCCGACCGGCAGAGCGAGACGTTGCTGTTCCATGCCTGGAACGACGCGCAGGCGGCGCATCGGCCGCTGTTCCTGGTCGCCGACGATGCGCCGCCAATCTGGCAGGTCAAGCTGCCCGACCTGCGCTCGCGGCTCAATGCCAGCCCGATCGCACGGATCGAGCAGCCTGATGACGCGTTGGCATCGGACATCCTGCAACAGTTGCTCGATCGTCACGAGATCGTCGCAAATCCCGATGTAGTGGCTTGGGTGATGCGGCGGATCGAGCGGGACTATCTGACAATCCTGCGCACCGCGGAGGCGCTGGAGGAGGATGCCAGCCGCCGCCGCAACCGGCGCTTGTCGATCCCGGCGGCGAAGGCCACATTGACCGCGTCCGGCCTGCTCAAGGAACCGGGCGCGCAACCCTGACGAGGAACCATGTCCAGCCGCGCGCAAATCAAGACCGAAGATGAATCTCCCGCAGAACCGGGCGCGCGCTATTTCAACCGCGAGCTGTCGTGGCTGGCGTTCAACCGGCGGGTGATGGAGGAAGCGTGCAACACCGCGCATCCGCTGCTCGAACGGCTGCGCTTCCTGTCGATCTCGGGCTCCAACCTCGACGAATTCTTCATGGTGCGCGTCGCCGGCCTCAAGGGCCAGCAGATGCAGGAAGTGGAGGCGCATTCCGCTGACGGGCTGACCCCGGCGCAGCAACTCATCGCGATCGTCGAGGATGCGAGCGACCTGGTCGACAGCCAGCAGGCGGTGTGGAACGACATCCGCCGCGAAGTTGGCGAGCGCGGGATCAAGGTGCTCGACGCCGATGCGATCACCGGTGACGTCGCCGAATGGGTCGAGGCGCATTTCCGCACCCAGATCTTCCCGATCCTGACCCCCCAGGCGCTCGACCCGGCGCATCCGTTCCCGTTCATCCCCAACAAGGGATTGAGCGTGATCTTCGACCTTGTCCGCCAGAGCGACGGCGAG
Organism: Sphingomonas sp. BT-65; assembly: GCF_026107375.2. Lineage (NCBI taxonomy): Bacteria > Pseudomonadati > Pseudomonadota > Alphaproteobacteria > Sphingomonadales > Sphingomonadaceae > Sphingomonas > Sphingomonas sp. BT-65. Next base: position 499,540 of record NZ_JAPCIA010000001.1, on the reverse strand, counting down.
CCGATCCGCGAACTGGTGCTGCTGCCTCCGGCGAGCCCCCGCTTCGTGCGCGTGCCGGGCGATCGGGCCTGCTACGTGCCGGTAGAAACGCTGCTCAAGCGCTTCTCACCGCTGCTTTTTCCTGGATATGACATCAAGGGGGCAGCGACCTTCCGGGTGCTGCGCGACAGCGATATCGAGCTGGAGGAAGAGGCCGAGGATCTGGTCCTCTACTTCCGCACCGCGATCAAGCGGCGGCGGCGCGGGCGCGTCATCCGTCTCGAGATGGAGGAAGGCATCCATCCCGAGCTCGAGGCGGTGCTCAAGGAAGAGCTGGGCGGGAGCGAGGCGCTGCTGACCGAGACCGGTGGGTTCCTCGGCGTCGGCGACCTTTCGATGATCGTCGAGGAAGACCGACCCGACCTCAAATTCCCGCCCTATTCGCCGCGCTTCCCCGAGCGGATCCGCGAGTTCGGCGGCGACTGTTTCGCGGCGATCAAGGCCAAGGACATCGTCGTCCACCACCCGTACGAGACGTTCGACGTGGTGCTCGCCTTCTTGAAGCAGGCGGCGAGCGATCCCGATGTGCTCGCGATCAAGCAGACCCTCTACCGCGCGGGCAAGCAGTCGGCGGTGATCCAGGCGCTGATCGCCGCGGCCGAGGCGGGCAAGTCGGTGACCGCGGTGGTCGAGCTCAAGGCGCGGTTCGACGAGGAACAGAACCTGCTCTGGGCCTCAGCGCTCGAGCGCGCGGGCGTTCAGGTGATCTATGGCTTCACCACCTGGAAGACCCACGCCAAGGTCTCGATGGTGGTGCGGCGCGAGGGCGACGAGTTCCGCACCTACTGCCATTTCGGCACGGGCAATTATCACCCGGTGACCGCGCGGATCTATACCGATTTGAGCTTCTTCACCGCCGATCCGCGGATCGGGCGCGATGCGGCCAAGATCTTCAACTACGTCACCGGCTATGTCGAGCCGGAGGACCTGGAGCTGCTCACCGTCTCGCCGCGGCACCTGCGCGACCGGCTGATCGAGCTGGTCGATGCCGAGATCGCCAACGCGCTGGCGGGCAAGCCGGCGGCGATCTGGGGCAAGATGAACAGCCTGGTCGACCCGGCGATGATCGAGAAGCTGTATGAGGCGAGCAATGCCGGGGTCGAGGTCGACCTGATCATCCGCGGCATCTGCTGCCTGCGCCCGGGCATTCCGGGCATGTCGGAGAACATCACGGTCAAGTCGGTGGTCGGCCGCTTCCTCGAGCACAGCCGCATCTGGGCATTCGGCAACGGCAAGGCATTGCCCAATGACGGTGCCAGGATGTTCATCTCGTCGGCCGACTGGATGCCGCGCAACTTCGACCGGCGCGTGGAGTTCATGCTACCGATCCTCAACCCGACGGTGCATGATCAGGTGCTCGACCAGGTGATGGTCGCCAATCTGATCGACACCGAGCAGAGCTGGGAGCTGGAAAGCGATGGCCGCTACGTGCGCGAAGATCCCGGCCCCAAGCCGTTCAACCTGCACCGCTATTTCATGACCAACCCGTCGCTCTCGGGCCGCGGCGCGGCGCTCGAGACGAGCGAGGCGGTGCCCAAGCTGTCGTTGCGTCGCTGGCGCGCCGAGCGTAGCGGGTGAGCGTGTCCACGCTGTTGCTCCGCAAACCCCGCGCCGAAGTCGCGCCCGTCACGCGTCGCACCGGCATCATCGACATCGGCTCCAACTCGATCCGCCTCGTCGTCTATGACGGCGCGGCGCGGCTGCCCGCGATCCTGTTCAACGAGAAGGTGATGGCGGGCCTTGGCAGCTCGCTCGCCGAGACCGGCGCGATCGACGAGGCGGCGCTGGTGATCGCGGCCACCGCGCTCGCCCGCTTCGCCAGCCTGGCGCGCGAGATGGAAGTCGATTCGCTGCGCACCGTCGCGACCGCCGCGGTGCGCGAAGCCTCCAACGGCACGCAACTGATCGCGATCGCGCGGCGGCTCGGGCTCGAGGTCGAGTTGCTCTCGGGCGAGTCGGAGGCGTTGGCGGCGGGCTATGGCGTGCTGTCGGGCCTCCCCGAGGCGGACGGGATCGTCGGCGACCTGGGCGGCGGCTCGCTCGAACTGGTGCGCGTGGTGGCGGGGACGGTGACCGACCGCGCGTCCTTCCCGCTCGGCGTGCTGCGGATCGGCGCGATTCGCGCGAAGGGCAAGGGAACGCTCGACCGCATCGTGGCGAAGCTGCTCGATGATGCGGGCTGGGCGGGGCGAGGGAGCGGGCTGCCCTTCTACCTCGTCGGCGGGTCGTGGCGCGCGCTGGCGCGGCTCGACATGCACCTCACCGGCTATCCGCTGCCCGTGATCCACGAATACACCATGCCGGCGGCGACCGTGGCGCGGCTCCAGCGCACGATCGCGCAACTCGGCAAGGGCAAGATCCGCGCGGTGCCCAACCTTTCGTCCGGGCGTGTCGCGACGATGGAGGATGCGGCCGCGCTGCTCGGCGTGCTGATCAAGCATCTCGGCAGCAGCGAGACGGTGGCGTCCGCCTTCGGGCTGCGCGAAGGCCTGTTGTTCAGCGACCTGACGGCGGAGGAACGCCGCGAGGACCCGCTGATCGCCGCCGCGCGCGACGAAGCGCAACGATCGGGCCGCTTTCCCGAGCATGGTGACCTGCTCGACGCATGGATCGCGCCGCTGTTCGAGGATCACGACGATCTGGCGCGGCTGCGGCACGCGGCATGCCTGCTCGCCGATGTCGGCTGGCGCGCCAACCCCGAGTTCCGTGCCGAGCGCGGCCTCGAGATCGCGCTGCACGGCAACTGGGTCGGGATCGACGCGCGCGGGCGGGCGCTGCTGGCGCAGGCGCTGTTCACCTCATTGGGCGGCGGACTCGAATCGCCGTCGCCGATCAGCCAGCTCGCCGGTCTCGACGATCTCGAGCACGCCAAGCTGTGGGGCCTGGCGATGCGCCTGGGCCAGCGGCTGAGCGGCGGTGTCGCCGGGCCGCTCAAGCGCTCGGCGCTGGCGATCGAGGATGAGGCGCTGGTGCTGCGGCTCGAAGGTGACGATGCTGCACTCTACGGCGAGGCAGTCGAGAAGCGCCATCGCGCGCTGGCGGGCGCGCTCGGGCTGACCGCGGCGGTGGACGTCTAGCCGGCCACGGCCGTCAGGTGTCATTCATGTTTCTCATCCGAAACGAACCTAGCGTTTGAAGCCGAAAGGGTTTGCATGTTCGACCGCCGCACCATGCTGGCCGGCTGCCTCTGCGGCGCCGCCGCATTCCGATCCGCCATGGCGTTTCCTGCCGCAGGAGAGGACGATCCACGCGTCGACAGCTTCGTGCGCGCCAACAACTTCCATGGCGTGGTTGTCACCGCGCGCGGGGGGCGCATCACCTATGCCCGCGCATTCGGCATGGCGGACATCGCAGCCGGGCGGCCGGCGACGGTGGACACGATCTACGGGATCGCCTCGATCTCGAAATGGCTGACCAGCGTGACGGCGCTCAAGCTGGTCGAGCAGGGGCGCATGACCCTCGAAACCCCGATCTCCGCGCTGTTGCCGGAGTTTCGCGCCGATACCGGTGCGCGGGTGAAGCTCGTCCACCTGCTCTCCAACACCAGCGGCATTCCAAATGGCTTCATCGCCGCCGCGAAGCTCGATTCCTCGCTGGTCACCACCGATCTGGGGACTGCCGAATCGGTGCGCCGCTTCTGCCAGGGCGATCTGGTGTTCGAGCCGGGGAGCAGGTTCGATTATGCGATGACCAACTGGTTCCTGCTCGTGGCGATCGTCGAGCGGCTCACCGGCAAGGCGTTCCAGGACGCAATGCGCGCGATCACCCTCGATCCGCTCGGGCTGCGCCACACCCGTGCCGATGCCGCCGCACCGGCCGCGCCGGGCACGGCATTGTCCTATCGCACGACCGAACCGCCAGTCATATGGCCCGACCCGCGCACGCCGGTGATGGCTGCCGGAGGCGGCTATTTCAGCAATGCCGGCGATCTGGTGCGCGCGGCGCACGGGGTGTTCGACCTCGGGTTTCTCAGGCCCGAATCGCTGGCCGCGCTGCGGATGATCCGCGTGCCGGAGCAGGATTATTCGCTGGGCGGCCGGGTGCGGATGTTGACGATTGCCGGCAAGCCGGTCCAGGCAGCGTGGGAGACCGGCCGAACCGCCGGATTCCGGTCGGTTCTCGGTCATCGCTATGACGACGGCTCGACCGTGGTCATCCTCAACAACACCGGCCTGTCACAGAAGCTGCTCGACGATTTCGCCGATCAGATGTTCGGCGCTGCGCCCCGACCGGCCTGAAGCCGGGCAGTCCGCATCACCCGCAGCGCGCCGAGCGGATCCGGTTGCGGTGATCGACCTCGATGTTCAGCCGGTCCGAACGGAAATCCATCGTCACGGGCTGGCCGGGACGGATCAGGCGGACGTCGCGGGCGCCGGCGCGGACCCGAGCACGCTGGACGACACCCGGACGCGCCTCGCGTCCGACCAGGGCCTGCACGCGGCCGGCGTCGCAGCGGACCGGGCCGGGGAGCGGTCGGGGGTAAGACGTGCAGGCAATCAGGCTGACGGGCAACAGCAGAACGGTGAAGCGGATCATGGCGTCTTCTCCTACTCTTGTGGCTGTTCGGTCCGAGTCATTTTGAGCTTACCATTGCGCACTGTAAATCCTAACTGACCCTCAACGAGCGCGAGCGCGTCGCGCCCGAACTGCTCGAACCGCCACCCCTCGAGGATCGAGAGCCCGTCGCGCTGGCCCGCGGCGAGCGCCTCGAGATCGTCCGAGCGGGCGAGCAGGCGCGCGGCGACATTGATATCGCGCGAGCGGATCTTGAGCAGCAGCTTCAATAGGTCGGCGACCAGCGCGCCTTCCTTGCCGAGCGGGAGCTTGCGGTCGTCGCGCGCGGGCATCTCGGACGCTGACATCGCGGTCGCGCCCTCGAGCGCCGCCATCAGCCGGCCGCCGATATCGTTGCCGCCCCATGAGGCGGAGAGGCCGCGGACGCGGGTGAGGTCGCCCTGCTTGCGCGGCGGGTTGGCGGCGAGATCGGCGATCGTCTCGTCCTTGACGATGCGGCCGCGCGGCAGGTTCTTGCCCTGCGCTTCCTTCTCGCGCCACGCCGCCAGCGCCTTGAGGCGCCCGAGCACATCGGCCTTGCGGCTGGAGACGCGGATGCGCTGCCAGGCCTTGTCGGGGTCGTTGCGGTAGTTCTCGGGATCGGCGATCCGCTCCATCTCCTCGTCGAGCCAGCCGCCGCGGCCGGTCTTGCGCAGCTTCTCCAGCATCTTGGGGAAGATTTCGGAGAGATGCGTCACGTCCGCGATGGCATAGTCGATCTGGCGCTTGTCGAGCGGGCGGCGGCTCCAGTCGGTGAAGCGCGCGCCCTTGTCGACCGTGATGCCGAGATAGGTCTCGACCAGGTTCGAGTAACCGATCTGCTCGCCCTGGCCGAGCGCCATCGCCGCGACCTGGGTGTCGAACAGCGGGTGCGGGGTCTTGCCGGTGAGGTTGTAGACGATCTCGATGTCCTGCCCGCCGGCGTGAAAGACCTTGAGCACCTCCTCGTTGTTGACGAGCAGGTCGAGCAGGGGGGCGAGGTCGATGCCATCCGCCATCGGATCGATCGCCGCCGCCTCGTTGGTGTCGGCGATCTGGATCAGGCACAGCTCGGGCCAGAAGGTGTTCTCGCGCATGAATTCGGTATCGACCGTGATGAACGGTTGCTGCGCGAGGCGGGTGCAGAGATTGGCGAGACTTGCTGAGTCTTCGATCAGGCCGTGAATGTGCATCGCAGGCCCATAGACGCGTGCGCGCGGGTTGACAAAGGGCTGTGTGGAGGGGAAGCGCGCCACTTTCACCAAAGATGTTGAAAGTCACCATGCACGCCTATCGTTCGCATACTTGCGGCCAGCTCAACGCCGCGCAGGTCGGTGAGACCGTCCGCCTTTCGGGCTGGATCCACCGCAAGCGCGATCACGGCGGCGTGCTGTTCGTCGATCTGCGCGATCACTACGGCGTGACCCAGATCGTCGCCGACAGCGATTCGCCCGCGCTTCCGGTGCTGGAGGGGCTGCGCGTCGAATCGGTCGTGACGATCGATGGCGTGGTCAAGGCGCGGTCGGACGCGACGGTGAACGCGAACCTTGCCACCGGCGAGATCGAGGTGTTCGCCAAGGGCGTGACGGTGCAGAGCCATGCACAGGAACTGCCGATGCCGGTGTTCGGCGACAGCGAATATCCCGAGGATATCCGCCTGCGCTACCGTTTCCTCGACCTGCGCCGCGAGCAGCTGCACGCCAACATACTGCTGCGCAGCCATGTCATCGCGTCGATCCGCAAGCGCATGGTCGAGCAGGGCTTCACCGAGTTCCAGACGCCGATCCTGACCGCGTCGTCGCCGGAAGGCGCGCGCGACTATCTGGTGCCGAGCCGCGTGCATCCAGGCAAGTTCTACGCGCTCCCACAGGCGCCGCAGATGTTCAAGCAGCTGCTGATGGTCGCGGGCTTCGACCGTTACTTCCAGATCGCGCCCTGCTTCCGCGACGAGGATGCGCGCGCCGACCGCTCGCCGGGCGAATTCTACCAGCTCGACTTCGAGATGAGCTATGTCACGCAGGACGACGTGTTCGCGGCGATCGAGCCGGTGCTGCACGGCGTGTTCGAGGAGTTCGCCGACTGGCAGGGCAAGGGCCGTACCGTCAGCCCGCTGCCGTTCAAGCGCATTCCGTATCGCGAATCGATGCTGAAATACGGCAACGACAAGCCCGATCTGCGCAACCCGATCGTGATCGGCGACGTCTCCGGCTTCTTCAAGGGCTCGGGCTTCAGCCGCTTCGCTTCGATGGTCGAGGCGGGCGACGTGGTGCGCGCGATCCCCGCGCCGGGGACGCACGAGAAGAGCCGCAAATTCTTCGACGACATGAACAGCTGGGCGCAGAGCGAGGGCTTCCCGGGACTCGGCTATGCGACGCAGAAGGACGGCGTGTTCGGCGGACCGATCGCCAACAACCACGGCCAGGAGGGCATGAAGGCGATCGCCGATGCGCTCGGCCTCGGCCCCAACGACGGCATCTTCTTCGCCGCGGGCAAGGAAGCGCAGGCGGCGAAGCTCGCCGGCCTCGCCCGCACCCGCGTCGGCGAGCAGCTCGAGCTGATCGACAAGAGCCGCTTCGAATTCTGCTGGATCGTCGACTTCCCGATGTTCGAATATGACGAGGACGCCAAGAAGGTCGACTTCAGCCACAACCCGTTCAGCATGCCGCAGGGCGAGCTGGAGGCGCTGGAGACCAAGGACCCGCTCGACATCCTCGCCTGGCAGTATGACATCGTCTGCAACGGCATTGAGCTGTCGTCGGGCGCGATCCGCAACCACCGGCCGGAGATCATGTACAAGGCGTTCGAGATCGCCGGCTACTCCAAGGAGCAGGTCGACACCAACTTCGCGGGCATGATCAACGCGTTCAAATATGGCGCGCCGCCGCACGGCGGTTCGGCGCCGGGCGTGGACCGCATCGTCATGCTGCTGGCCGACCAGCCCAACATCCGCGAGGTGATCGTCTTCCCGATGAACCAGAAGGCCGAGGACCTGATGATGCAGGCACCCTCGACGGTGAGCGACAAGCAGCTGAAGGAGCTTCACATTCGCCTTGCGCCGGGCGTCGATCCCGCCTGATAAGGCGGAATGCTCGACGGTTCAGGAATGGCGGCGCGTTCGCGCGTCGAGGCGACGATCGGCCTGGCCGATCTGTTCACGATCGGCATCGGCCCGTCGAGCTCGCATACCGTGGGGCCGATGCGCGCCGCCCATGCCTTCGCCGATGCGGCGCTCGATCGCGGCACGCCGGTGTCGGTGTCGTGCGAGCTGTTCGGCTCGCTCGCGCTGACCGGCAAGGGGCACGCGACCGACACCGCGATCATCCTCGGACTCGCCGGGCATCAGCCCGAGAACGTCGACCCCGACGCGGTGGCGAGCATCGTGGCGACGATCCGGTCCGAACGGCGGCTGTCGCTTGGCGGCCTGGTGCCGGTGCCGTTCGTCGAGGGCACGCACCTGATCTTCCGCGCCGACAAGTTTCTGCCCGCGCACCCCAACGGCATGCGCTTCGTCGCGCACTATCCCGATGGCGAGCCCTACGAGACCTTCTGGTACTCGATCGGCGGCGGCGCGGTGGTCGAGGGCGGGTGCGAGCCGCCGCGCTCGAACGTGACGCTGCCGATGAACTTCTCCTCGGGCGCGGAGCTGCTCGCGGTGGCGGAGGAGAAGGGCGCGACGATCGCCGACATCGTCCGCGCCAATGAGGCGGCATGGCGCGACGATGCCGAGACCGACGCGTTCCTCGATTCGCTGCGCGCGGCGATGTCGGCGTGCATCGAGCGCGGGATGCGCGGCGAGGGCGAGTTGCCGGGCGGGCTCAACGTCAAGCGGCGCGCGCGCGACCTGCACAACCGGCTGATCGCGCGCGGCCCGCGGTCCGATCCCTCGCTGGTGTTCGACTGGGTGAGCCTGTGGGCGCTGGCGGTGAACGAGGAGAATGCCGCGGGCGGCCGCGTCGTCACCGCGCCGACCAATGGCGCGGCGGGCGTGATCCCGGCGGTGCTGCGCTATTACGAGACCTTCTGCGCCTCACCCACGCCCGCGGGCGCGCGCACCTTCCTGCTCACCACGGCGGCGATCGGCTTCCTCTACAAGAAGCGCGCGTCGATCTCGGCCGCCGAGATGGGTTGCCAGGGCGAGGTCGGCGTCGCCTGCTCGATGGCGGCGGCGGGCCTGGCGGCGGCGCTCGGCGCGACCAATGCCCAGATCGAGAATGCCGCCGAGATCGGGATGGAGCATAATCTCGGCCTCACCTGCGACCCGATCGGCGGGCTCGTCCAGATCCCGTGCATCGAGCGCAACACGATGGGCGCGATCAAGGCGATCAATGCCGCCTATCTCGCGATGCACGGCGACGGCAGCCATGTCGTCAGCCTCGACGCGGTGATCGAGACGATGCGCCAGACCGGCGAGGACATGCGCTCCAAATACAAGGAGACCGCGCAGGGCGGACTGGCAGTGAACGTGGTGGCCTGCTGAGGCATGGCCACGCGGACGCTCGACAAGTTCGTGCGGCGCTACACGACACTGTCGAGCGCGCTCGACTCGCTCGTCCACCAGCGGCTCGTGCTGCTCAGCCCTGCCAAATGGGACGACACCAACGACGTCGAGTTCATGGAGCTCTACCGTGCGCATGCCGACGCCAAGTCGGTGCTGGCTTTGTGCTTCGCGATGGCGAGCGAGACCTATCATCACTGGCGCGTCTTCACCCAGGGGATGGAGGGCGTGTGCATCGAGTTCGAAAAGGCCGCGCTCGAAACCGCGGTGGGCGCTGGTCCTCGCCTTGTCGCCCGGCCGGTCGACTATCTGCAGGTCAAGCAACTGGAAGAGCTGACGCCGGCCGACGCGCACCGGCTGCCGTTCGTCAAGCGCGAGGGCTATAGCGACGAGCGCGAATGGCGGATCGTCGCGACCTGTTTCGACGAGCCCAAGCTCTCGCTGCCGATCGGAATCGACCTCGGCTCGATCACGCGGCTGGTGCTCAATCCCTGGATGCCGCCGGTGCTGGCGGACAATCTGCGCGCGATCATCCGCGGCCTGCCCGGCTGCGCCAAGCTCAAGATCGAGGCTTCGGCGCTGACCAACAGCGACCGGTGGAAGGCGGCGGGGAAGAAGATCGCGGCAGCGACATAGCGCGCCATGCTCAATCGGATCACTCGCAAGGTGGCTGCGGCTCTCTCCACGCCGCCCGCACGAACGCATCTCGGGCTTTGCCTGATCGAGCTGGCATGGCTGGTTCCGCTGCTGGCGGTTCTGGGGACGGCAGGCGGGTTGCTGAACTGGGCACCCGCTCTCAATGTCGCCACACTGAAGCTCGCGCTGCTCGCCATTGCCGTGCCGTCGCTCGGCGAGGAGTTATTCTTCCGCGCGGCGCTCCTGCCATCGCCGGATCCGCCGAAGCGCTTCCCGTGGCGGGCTGCGGCGATTTCCACGCTGCTCTTCGTCCTGTGGCACCCCCTGCAAGCTCCCTTGTTCGGACCGCGCTGGTCCGAACTTGTGCTCAATCCGTGGTTTCTGTTGTCGGCCGGCGCGCTGGGGCTGGCCTGCGCACGGCTGTACTGGAAGACGGCGTCAATCTGGCCCGCGGTCCTGCTGCACTGGACCATCGTCGTCCTGTGGAAATCGTTGTTCGGTGCGCCGTCGCCGTGGAACGGCTAGCAACCGCACCGGGCGCCGTACCGCGGCGCCCGGCGGGCCGGTCAGAAGGTGAAGCGCAGCGTCGCACGGACATTGCGCGGCTCGCCATAGACGAAGCCGTCGAACCAGAAATTATTGTTGAAATAATGCTTGTCGAACAGGTTGTTGATGTTGAGCTGGAGCGAGACATGCTCGTCCAGCGCGTAACGCGCCATGGCGTTGACCAGCAGATAGGCCGGCTGCCCGACATTCTCGGTCGCGTTGGTCGCGGGGTTGACCGCGGTCTTGGGCGGGCGGCTCTCCCAGCGTGCCGAACCGCCGAGGCTGAACCCCTCGAGCGCACCGCGGAAATCGTAGCGCGTCGCCATGCGCAGCACCTTGCGCGGGTGATGCGCCTGGACCGGCAATCTGTCGGCATCCTCGGCGCGGAAGGCGCTCCAGCCCAGGCTCAGGTCCCAGCCCTTGACGATCTCGCCCGCGATCTCGGCTTCATAGCCTTCTGACACCGTGCCCTGCGCGGGCTCGTAATAGGGGTCGGCAGTGCCGGGATAATTCCCGGCGAACCGCGCGAAATTGTCCTGCTCGATGCGGAAGATCGCCGCCGAGGCGCGCAGCCGCCCGCCCATCCACTCGCCCTTCAGCCCGGCCTCGTAATTGTTGCCGACGAGCGGAGGGAGGTAGTCGCGGTTGACGTCCTTGTAATCCTGCGGATTGAAGATGCTGGTGTAGCTCACATAGGCGGAGATGTTGCGCGTCACGTCGAGGATCAGGCCGGCATAGGGCGTGAAACGGGCCTTGTGGCTGATCGTGAACGGGGCGGGCGTGTAGAGCGCCACTTCCTCATTGCGCTCCCACCAGCTGAACCGGCCGCCCGCGATCAGCTTGAGCTGGTCGAGCAGTTGCAGGCGGGTGGCGCCATAGACTGCATATTGCTCGGTCGTGCCGAAGCCGCTCATGCGGTAGCGGTCGCCCCATGAAGGCTCGGGATAGGTGTTGCCGTCCCACAGGTTGAAGTCGCCGATCGGCGCGACGGTTGCCGGATCGGGATCGCGATTGGTCCAGCCGCCCGTGAGGTGGCGATAGGTGCCGCCCAGGATCAGCTCGTGCCGCTGCCCGAACAGGTTGAAGCCACCCTTGAGCGAGGCGCTGGCGTGCCACTGCTTGGGCTTGGACTTGTACCAATAAGCCGATGCGTCGATGCCGATGCCGGTGACCGGATCGGGATAGCCGGTGGTCCACAGCAGCTTCGATTCCTCGTCCTGCTGGTGATAGCTGACGTCGCCGCGCAGCGACCAGTCGCTGCCCAGCCGCTGCTCGACCGTCAGGAAGGCGGTGGTCTCGATCGTGTTCCACAGATTCCACTGCGCGCCGGTGGTCTTGGAACGCGGCCAGTCGGTGCGCGAACCGTCGCTGTGCCAATAGGGGAGCTGGCCCCACAGGATGCCGTCGCGATCGTCGCGCGAATAGCTCGCGCCCAGGCTGATGCGCGTGTTGGCGCCGAGGTCGGCGTCGATCACGCCGTAGAGCAGATAGCCGTCGGTCTGCTCGATATCGATGAACGAGTCCTGCGTGTAATATTGCGCGACCAGGCGCCCGCGCACCGATCCGTCCCTGGTGAGCGGCGTGCTGATGTCGCCGGTGACCGCCATCCGGCCCCACGACCCGGCCTCCAGGCTGAAATCGAGCGCGAGCTCGCGCGAATCGGCGTGCTTGCGCACCAGGTTGATCGTCGCGGAAGGCTCGCCCGCGCCTTGGGTCAGGCCGTTGGCGCCGCGGATCACCTCGATCCGCTCGTAGATCGCGCTGCTATTCTCCTCGAGCCCGATATTGCCGGTGGTGAAGGGGGCGCCGTCGATCTGGAAGTTGGTGATCTCGAAGCCGCGTGCGGCGAGCATGTTGCGGCCGCGATCGACCGCCTTGACCGAGATGCCGGTGGTGTAGGCGAGCGCGTCGGCGATGTTGGTAGCCGCCTGGTCCTCCATCTGCTCGCGGGTGATGACGCTGATCGACTGCGGCGTTTCGCGCGGCGAGAGCGAGAGCCCGGTGGCGAGATTATTGTCCTGCTCGCCGCGGCCATAGACGACGATCTCGTCGGTCTTCGCTTTCTCGTCCGCCGCTTCCTCCTGGGCCAGCGCGCCGGTCGGGATCAGCACCAGCGCCGCGGTGGTGAGAAAGCGATACGTCGTCTTCATGAAATTCCCCTTCCAGGTCGGCGCCGGATCACCGTCACGGGGTCGGGGTGCGGGTCAGCGCGGCGCGATGCGGGCGCCCACAGCATGACCGCTATTGCGAGTCAATATTATTTGCAGGAATTTCCCCTTCAAATCAGACGGGGTAGGTGATCTCCATCACCTCATATTCCTTCTCGCCCGCCGGCAGCGTCACGCGGCGGAGGTCGCCGATCGCTGCGCCCCGCAGGGCGCGGGCGAGTGGAGCGTTCCAGCCGACGCGGCCCTTGCCGGCATCGGCCTCGTCGTCGCCGACGAAGGTCAGGGTGCGGTGATTGTCATCCTCGTCGGCGATGATGACGGTGGCGCCGAACCAGACGCGCGTCCTGTCCTCCTGGCGCGACGGGTCGATCACCTTGGCCGCCTTCATCCGCTTGGACAGCCAGCCGAGCCGCCGGTCGATCTCACGCAGCCGCTTGCGGCCGTAGATATAGTCGCCATTCTCCGAGCGGTCGCCATTGCCTGCAGCCCAGGCGATCGTCTCGACCAGCTTGGGCCGCTCGCCGCCGAACAGCGCGTCATACTCGGCCTTGAGCGCGGTATAGCCGGCGGGGGTGATGTAGTTTGGGCGGTCGGTCATGCGAGGTTGCGGCCCATAGAGATGCGCGGTTCCTCGGCATAGCCCATGTGCGCCCAGAAGCGCGCAGCTTCGTGGTTGGTGTCGCGGACCTGGAGGTTGACCTTGGCGCAGCCCAGCACGGCGAGGCGCCTCTCGGCGGCGCGGACCAGCTTCTCGCCGATCCCGCAGCGGCGGGCATTGGGGTGGACCGCGAGCTTGTAGAGCCAGCCGCGGTGCCCGTCATAGCCGGCGAGGATCGTGCCGAGCACACGCCCGCTCTCGACCGCGACGAGGAACAGCTCACGCTGCACAGCGAGCTTCTGTGGCACCGCGGCGGCGGCGTGGCTGTGCGGCGGGTCCTCGGGAAAGACGGCGCGCCACAGCGCATCGACCTCGCCGAACTGCGCCTCCTGATACGGAAGGACCTCGATCACGTCATCCCGGGCGGCTCTTGCCGAGATACCAGCTCAGATGCGCCGGGCCGCGCGACCGGGCGTAATTGGGGTGGAGCAGGTCGTAGACCACCGCATTCTCGAGCACGCGCTGAACATAGTTCTTGGTCTCGTAGATCGGGATCGCCTCGACCCAGTCGACCATCGCGATGCTGCCGGTGCGCGGATCGCCATTGGCGCGCAGCCATTTGTTCACATTGCCGGGCCCGGCATTATAGGCGGCGACCGCGAGCGGATAGCTGCCGCCATAATAGCTCAGCATGCGCTGGAAATAGGTCGAGCCGAGCCGGATGTTGTAATCGGTATCGCTGGTGAGCGAGGCCATGTTGTAGCCAAGGCCGAGCTTGCCCGCGGTCTCGCGTGCGGTGCCCGGCATCAGCTGCATCAGGCCGCGCGCCCCGGCATGGCTCACCGCCGCCTTGTCGAACTGGCTCTCCTGCCGCGCGATGGCGTGGATGATCGTGAAATAGCTTTCCTGGCCCGAGGGCACGCGCACCGACGGGTAGCCGGCGACGGTATAGTCGGTGAGCCCGTTGAGCAGCGCGCTGCGCCCGACCATCACGCCGAGATCGGGACGGCCTAGCGTGCGCGAGAGCTCGGTGGCGAGGGCGTGATCCTCGCCGGTGGTGGCGTCCGCGGCGATCTGGCGGACGAACAGGCTCTGGTCCTGCCAGCGGCCGAGCGTGCCGAGCATCTGCGCGGCGCGGACGACCTCGCGATTGTAGAAGGCACTGCGCCCCGCCGGGGTTGCGCGGGTGAGATCCACGGGTGGCGGCGCCTTGAACACCAGGCCGAGCCGTTCGGCGGCAAGCTGGCCGTAATAGAGGTCGGAGAACGCCGTCGCGCGCCGGTAATAGCCCTGCGCGGCGTCGCTCTGCCCCGCGGCTTCGGCGGCGCGGCCGGCCCAGTAGAGGCCCTTGGACTGCGTGGTCGGTGTGCGGCTGCCGCGCGAATAGCGGTCGAACATCATCACCGCGTCAGCGGGTCGCCGCAGCTTCTGCATCGCGACCGTGCCGGCGAGCCACACGAGGCTGGTATAGTCGTCGCGGATGCCGAGCCCCATCGCCGCGACGTCGGCGCCGGGCGGGAGCGCATCGTCGACCTGTGAGGCGATGGCGTAGGCGATGCTGTACTGGCCATCGCTCTCCGCCGCGCGGGCGTTGACGAGCAGCACCTCGTACCATTCCCCGACATTGCTCGGCAGGGTGGCGAGGGTGCGGGGGCGGGCGAGCAGCGAGCGCGCCGAGCCGCTGGCGCCGTTGTTGCGGAACCACATCGCGCGGTCGGCGATGAAGCCGGGATCGCGCGCGCCGGCCGCCTCGACCGCCGCCGCTCGGGACGCCGCGTCGGGCCAGTTGTTCTGCATCGCCAGTCGCGCATCGAACAGCGCGCGGTTCTGCGGCGAGGTGAAGGCGACCTGGCGCGCGGCGGCGGTGCGGGCGTCCTGCCAGAGCAGCGCGTCCATGCGCGCGTCGTGATCGGCGGCGGTCAGCGCGCCCGGGAAGCCCGAGAGGATCGCGCTCTCGTCGGTCGGCCGCAACGCCCCGCTGCGCCACGCCCGGCGCGCCTGCTCGTCGGCGTCGGCGCGGCGGCTGGAGACGGCGAGCGCCTCGGCGAAACGCACCCGGCCCGCGGCGGTGAGGGGCGGGAAACGCTCGAAGAATCGAACAACGAGGGCAGGTGCCTCGGCGCCCGAAGCCAGCGCGGTCTCCGCTGCCGCGCGCCGGCTCGTCTCGCCCGGCCAGCCGGGATGCGCGAGCAGGAAATTCGCATAGTCGGTGAACGGCCAGCGGTCGGACTGCTGCAGCCGCTTCCACTGGTCGAGATTATACTGGAGCGAGGACCCGGCCGCAGGGACGAACTGCTGCGAGGCGGTCAGCCCGGCGAGCTGCGCCCCGTACAATTCGACTCCGTCCTGCACGACCTGGGATGAGACCGCGACACCCGATACGCCGGCGAGCAGAAGCCCGCTTCTGAACAAAGAGGCAAGCATGCTGGACATGATACGCAAGCCAAGCCTATTGGCCACCCCGAATTTCGGACGATTGGGGCTTTTTCGCGCAGATGTTCACCGGATCGATCCCCGCCCTGATTACCCCTTTCCGTAATGGCGACTTCGCCGAGGACGTGTTCCGCGATTTCGTCGAGTGGCAGATCGCCGAGGGCTCGTCCGCGCTGGTGCCGGTCGGCACCACGGGCGAGGCGGCGACGCTGACCAAGGACGAGCATTTCGAGGTCGTGCGCGTGTGCGCCGATCAGGTGCGTGGACGCGTGCCGGTGATCGCGGGGACGGGCTCCAACGACACGCGCGTCGCGATCGGCAACGTCAAGGCCGCGAAGGAAGCTGGAGCCGATGCGGTGCTGATGGTGCCGCCCTATTACAACCGCCCGAGCCAGGAAGGCATCTTCCGCCATTTCGAGGCGGTGGCTGCAGCGTGCGAGCTGCCGATCATCCTCTACAACGTCCCCGGCCGCACCGCGACCGACATCCAGCCCGAGACGGTGATCCGCATCGTCCAGGCGTTCCCGGGCAAGTTCGTCGCGATCAAGGACGCTACCGGTGATCTCGCGCGCGTGTCGAAGCACCGCGCAGCACTGCGGGCCGGCTTCGCCCAGCTATCGGGCAATGACGAGACCGCGCTCGCGTTCAACGCGATGGGCGGCGTGGGGTGCATCTCGGTCGCTGCCAATGTCGCGCCCAGACTGTGCGCGCAGTTCCAGGCGGCCTGGGCGCAGGGCGACACCGCGGTCGCGCTGGCGCTGCACGACCGTCTGTTCGCGCTGCATCTCGCGCTGTTCACCGATGCCTCGCCCGGGCCGGTGAAGTATGCGGTGAACAAGCTGCGACCCGAGATCTCGGCCGAGCTGCGTCTGCCGATGGTCGAGCCGAGCGCGGCGAGCAAGGCGGCGGTCGACGCGGCGATGGCGGCGGCGGGGATTATCTGACGCCGTCCGCTTCCCTTTAAGCGCGCGCAGGCCTACATCGCGCCTCCTTATGGCCCGCCCGCGTCCCACCGAATTCGACAAGAAGAAGATCGTCGCCGAGAACCGCAAGGCTCGCTTCGAATATTTCATCGAGGACGTGTACGAGGCCGGCATCGCGCTGCAGGGCACCGAGGTGAAGGCGCTGCGCTTCGGCGAGGGCTCGATCGCTGAGAGCTATGCCGAGATCCGCGGCGAGCAGGCCTGGCTGGTCAACGCCAACATCCCCGAATTCAGCCACGGCAACCGCTTCAACCACGAACCCAAGCGGCCCCGTAAATTGCTCCTTCATCTGCGGCAGATAGAGAAGCTTCACGGCGCGGTAGCACGCGAGGGGATGACCCTGGTGCCGCTGTCGATCTACTTCAACTCGCGCGGCCGCGCGAAAGTGGAGCTGGCATTGGCGAAGGGCAAGAAGACTCACGACAAGCGCGAGTCGATCAAGGAGCGGGACTGGAAGCGTGAACAGGGAAGGCTCCTCCGCGACCGTGGCTAAGCCGACCTTCTGGGACCGCATGCGGGCCTGGGCGGACCGCAACATGCCGACGCGCGAGTCGATGGAGCAGAACAAGTGGCTCCGCCCCGTCGCGCATCGCGTGCTCGCCCCGGAGCTCTGGCGCTTCACCCGCCGCTCGGTGCCGCGCGGCGTAGCGCTGGGCATGGTGACGGGGATCATGATCCCGGTCGCGCAGATCTTCTTCTCCGCGCTGCTCGCGCTGCCGTTCCGCGCCAACATTCCGGTCGCGTCGCTGACCACCTTCCTCACCAATCCATTCACTACCCCGCCGCTCTGGGCCTTCGCCTATTGGGTCGGGCGCAAGATCCTGCATTTCGACGCCACCGTGCCGGGCCAGCCGATCGCGACTCATGTCGCGAACGACAGCTGGCTCAACTGGCTGTGGTCGGAGGCGGGGCCTGCGCTGATCACCGGGCTGGTGACGATCACGATCATCGCCTCGATCCTGGGTTATGTGCTGAGCGCAGTGGGCTGGCGGCTGTGGATCGCGCGCAAATGGCGCAAGCGGATCGCGGCGCGGGCGGGGAAGTAACCGCCGACACTTGATCGGGCGTATCATCGGCGTAAGACACGCGCATCCGACTCTCCCGAAAGGTGCATCGATGCGTCTCTTCCTCACGTCTGTCCTCCTCGCCGGCACTGCGCTGGCCGGCACCGCCACCGCGCTTTCGGCGCGCGAGGCGCCTGCGCCGGCTCCCGCCGCGGAAACCGGCTCCAAGCCGCAGCTCGGCAGCTTCGGCTTCGACGAGAAGGGCATGGACAAGGCTGTCGCACCGGGCGACGATTTCTACACGTTCGCGAATGGGGCGTGGGCCAAGGCCACGCCGATCCCGGCCGACAAGTCCAACTACGGCATGTTCACCGCGCTCGACGACCTGTCGAAGCAGCGCGTACGCGGCATTCTCGATGCAGTGAAGGATGACAAGAACAGCGCGATCGGCCGCGCCTATACGAGCTATCTCGACACCGCGGCGGTCGAGGCCAGGGGGCTGGCGCCGATCCAACCCTGGCTCGGCAAGGTCAAGGCGCTCGACAGCAAGGCCGGCTATCCGGCGCTGGTGGTCGAAGCTGCGAAGATGGGGATCAACGGCCCGTTCGGCGGCTATGTCGGCCAGGACGACAAGCTTCCCGAGAACTACATCTTCACCATCTACCAGGGCGGCACCGGCCTTCCCGACCGTGACATGTACCTGGTCGACAATCCCAAGATGGCGGCGCTCCGCACCGCTTACGTGGCGCATCTCGCCAGGATGCTGACGCTGGCGGGCGAGGGCAATGGCGAGGCGCGCGCCAAGGCGGTGATGGACCTGGAGACGCAGATCGCCAAGGTCCAGTGGACCCGCGAGGATGCCTCGGACGCAGTCAAGGCCTACAACAAGTTCACGCTGGCGCAGACCGCCGAGTTCTCCAGCCCGACGCTCGACATGCCGGCAATGCTCAAAGCGATCAGCCCGAAGATCACCGAGGTGCTGATCGGCCAGCCGAGCGCGGTGAAGGGCACCGCCGAGATCCTCGACAAGGCGCCGCTCGAGGTGCTCAAGGACCAGATGCTGCTGCGCAGCCTCGACGGCCTCTCCAACTATCTGCCCGATGCGGTGGCGAACGAGAATTTCGCTTTCTACGGTACCGCACTGCAGGGCACGCCACAGCGCGAGGAGCGTTGGAAGCGCGCGGTGGGCTTCACCGAGGGCGCGCTGGGTGAGGCGGTCGGCAAGGAATATGCCGCGCGCTACTTCCCGCCCGAATACAAGGCGGAGATGAACAAGCTGGTCGCCAACGTGCTCGACGCGATGGGCCGGCGGATCGACGCGCTCGAATGGATGCAGCCGCAGACCAAGGCGCGCGCCAAGGCCAAGCTCAAGAACTTCACCGTCAAGGTCGGCTATCCCGACCGCTGGCGCGACTATACGGGCCTGGAGGTCAAGGCCGACGACCTGTTCGGCAACGCGGTGCGCTCGAACCAGTTCGACTTCCAGTACATGATCGACAAGCTGGGCGGGCCGGTGCGCAAATGGGAATGGGGGATGCTGCCCCAGACTATCAACGCCTATGCCAATTTCGGCATGATGGAGGTGGTGTTCCCGGCCGCGATCCTGCAGCCGCCCTTCTTCGACCCCAAGGCCGATCCGGCGGTCAACTATGGCGGCATCGGCGCGGTGATCGGCCACGAGATCAGCCACCATTTCGACGACCAGGGCGCCAAGTATAACGAGAAGGGCGAGCTCGCCGACTGGTGGACGCCCGAGGACACCAAGGCGTTCGAGGCGGCGAGCAAGGCGCTGGTCGCGCAGTACGACGCCTATGAGGCGCTGCCGGGCGAGCATGTGAAGGGCGAGTTCACGCTGGGCGAGAATATCGGCGACCTCGCCGGCCTCACCATCGCCTATGACGCCTACCAGCATTCGCTGGGCGGGAAGAAGCCGCCGGTGATCGACGGCTTCTCGGCGGATCAGCGCTTCTATCTCGGCTGGGCGCAGATCTGGCGGCGCAACTATCGCGAGGCGAATCTGCGCCAGCGGCTGCTGACTGATCCGCACGCGCCGTCGATCCAGCGCGCCTGGGTCGTGCGCAACCTCGACCCCTGGTACGGCGCGTTCGGCGCCAAGGACGGGCAGAAGCTGTATCTCGACCCGGCAAAGCGCGTTCGTATCTGGTGAGTGCTTGACGGTTTGACAGGGGGGCGGGAAAGGGAACGATGGCCTCGCGTCCCGCTCCCTCCGATGAAGACCGCCGCTCCGCCCTCCCGCCGCTGATCGTCGCGCTTGCGGCAGGCGCGGCGGCGGCCGGGATCATCCTCTGGCTGACCGGTTCGACGCTGGTTGCGGCGGGGTTCCTCGCGGGGGCGCTGGTGATCGCGGGCGCCGTGTTCCTCGCCGTGCGTCTGCTTCCCTCCGCGAAGGCCGACGAACCGGCGGTCGACTGGTCGGTCGCGCATACGCTGGCGTCGATGAGCAATGACGCGCTCGCCGTCACCGATCGTGCCGGGCGCCTGGTCTGCGCCAATGAGCGGTTCGGCGCGCTGTTCCCCAGCTATCCCGCCCCGCCGGGCGTGGTGCCGAGCGAATGGGTCTCGGCGCAGCTCGGCACCGCAGGGCGCGCGGCGTGGCGCGACGGCAACGCCTCGAGCGGCACGTTCGAGACGGCGGGCACCAAGCTCACCGCCCACATCACGCGCGTGGGCGATTCGATGCTGGTGTGGCGCTTCGCCGGCACCGACGTGGTCGACCTGACCAAGCAGGCGCAGTCGCTGGTCGCAGGCGCTTCGGGCGACCGCCTGGGCAGCGCCGGGATCATGATGGCGCTGCTCGGCGGCGACGGCCGCGTGCGCGCCGCCAACCGCGTGGTGCGCCAGCGCGCGATGGGCGACGAGAATGCGATGATCGAGGGGCGCGACTTCACGCGCTTCCTGATCACCGACAATCTCGGCATCGTGCGCTTTGAGCGCGAGGGCCTGTCGGGCACGCCGCTGCGCGTGCTCGAGATCCCCTTCCTCGATGGCGAGAACGCGCCGATGCTGGTCGCGCTGCTCGACGACGAGCTGGCGATCCCGCATCCGGCGATCGGCGATACCGCCGGCGCGCATGTCCGCTCGCTGATCTCGCTGCTGCCCTCGGGCATCGCGCTGGTCGGCGGCGACGGGCGCTTCGTGCACATGAACGACGCGTTCGTCCGCGCCGCGCACGTCAACCCCGCCAACCCGCCGCTCTATCCCGGCGACCTGGTGGTGCGCGAGGACAAGACCGCGCTGGCCGACGCGATCCGCCGTTTCGCCGCGGGGGCGGTGCATTCGATGGACATGACGGTGCGATTCGCCGATGCGCCCGACGAGGGGGTCGCGATCTCGATCGCCGCCGCGCGCGGGCTCGGCGAGGCGGCGGTGCTGCTCAGCCTCAAGGATGCGGGCGAGGAGGGGCGCCTCAAGCGCCAGGTGGCGCAGGCGACCAAGATGCAGGCGGTGGGCCAGCTCGCCGGCGGCGTGGCGCACGATTTCAACAACATCCTCACCGCGATCATCGGCCATTGCGACCTGATGCTGATGCGCCACGCGCCGGGCGACAGCGACTATGACGACATCCAGCAGATCCTGATCAACTCGAACCGCGCCGCCGCGCTCACCCGCCAGCTGCTCGCCTTCTCGCGCCAGCAGACGCTGCGCCCGCAGGTGCTGCAGCTGCCCGACGTGATCTCGGAGGTTTCGAACCTCTTGAAGCGCCTGCTCGGCGAGACGGTCGATCTGGTGGTGAGCCACGGCCGCAACCTGGGGCCGGTGCGCGCCGACCCGGGCCAGCTCGAGCAGGTCGTGGTGAACCTCGCCGTTAACGCGCGCGATGCGATGCTGACCAAGAGCCCGAACGGCGGCGGCACGCTCACCATCGAGACCTTCGGCGTTCCCGCGCACGAAGTCCGCGCGATGGACGATGATGTGCTGCCGGTCGGCGACTATACCGCGCTGCGCATCTCCGACACCGGCACCGGCATTCCCGCCGACGTGCTCGCGCATATCTGGGAGCCGTTCTTCACCACCAAGGAAGTGGGGAAGGGCACCGGGCTCGGCCTGTCGACCGTCTATGGCATCATCAAACAGTCGGGCGGGTTCATCTTCGCCGAAAGTCCCAAGGGGAAGGGGGCGGTGTTCACCATCTACCTGCCCGCCAACGCAGCGGGGGATGTCGCCGCCAAGGTCCCGGCAGCCAAGCCCGTCCAGGGCGACCTGTGGGGCAGCGGCACCGTGCTGCTGGTCGAGGACGAGGCGATGGTCCGCGCCGTCGCCGAGCGCGCGCTGGCGCGGCAGGGCTATACCGTGCTCACCGCCGAGAATGGCGAGGCCGCGCTCGAACTCCTCGCCACCAGCCAGAAGCCCGACCTGCTCATCACCGACGTGGTGATGCCGACGATGGACGGGCCGACGATGGTGCGCCACGCGCGCAAGCGTTATCCCGATCTCAAGATCGTCTTCATGTCGGGCTATGCCGAGGAGCAGCTGCGCAAGTCGATCGACCTCGACAATGTCGCGTTCCTCCCCAAACCCTTTTCGGTACAGCAGCTTGCGGAGGCCGCGCGCGCCGCGCTGACTACGAAATAAGTTCTTGGCATAAGGCGATTTTTCCGGCAAAGCCGAGCGCGATGACCGCCCCGTTACGCATCCTTGTCGTCGAGGACGAACCGCTGATTGCCATGATGCTCGAGGATTTCCTCGGCATCCTCGGCAAGCAGGTCGCGGGCGTCGCCGACAGCGTCTCGACCGCGCTGCCTTTGGTGGCCGCGGGCGGCATCGATGCGGCGATCGTCGACGTCCACCTGAACGGCGGCGAGAAATGCTGGCCCGTCGCCGACGCGCTGGCGGAAGCGGGGATCCCGTTCCTCGTCGCGACCGGGGGCAGTGACGACACGATCGCCGCCGGGCACAAGCACCGCCCGGTGCTGGCCAAGCCCTTCACCATGGATGCGATCGAACAGGCGTTCGACGCGCTCTAGGCGGTTCGCTCGGGCACTTCCGCAGCGTCCGCCGCAATGGCGGCGGCGGGGGCCACCGCTTCCCAGGGGAAGACGAACCAGTCCTTGGTCACCGCACGGTCGATCGTCCGCGCCGCATATTCGACGCGCTGGCTGGAGGTCGCATTGTCGAGCAGCGTCGCGAAGCGCACCGCCCCCGGCGCCGCGCCAGCCGTGGCGAGTTTGGCGCGCAGCTTGGCGATCGTCGCGCCGCTGTCGTTGATGTCGTCGAGGAACAGCAGCCGCTCGCCAGCCCGGGTGCGTGCCGCGAGCCGCTCGAGCGGGGCATCAGCGAAGTCGTGGACTTGCGAACTGTGGTCGACCGAAAGCATCGACATGCCCGTCGCGTGGCTCAGATAGACCGCCGGCGCGAGACCGCCGCGGCCGATACCGATGATGAAGTCGGGCTTCCACTCCACGTCCGCATGGATTGCCGCGGCAATGGCGAGCACGTCGGCGACGAACTGCTCGTGCGGGATCGGGGTGAAGACCGGCATCAATGCGCCGCCACGAACGCGTCGAGAAGGGCGAGGTGTGCGGCCTTGGCCGCATCGTCGAGGAACGAACCGGTGAAGCTGTTGCGCGCCAGCGTGACCAGCTCGGCCTTGCCCAGGCCGCGTGCAGCGGCGACCGCGCGGTAATTGTCCGCGACATAGCCCCCGAAATAGGCCGGATCGTCCGAATTGACCGTGGCGTTGAGACCTTCCGCGAGCATCCGGTCGAGCGGATGGCTGGCCATGTCGCCCACCACGCACAGCTTCAGATTGGAGAGCGGGCACACGGTGAGAGTCATCCCCTCGTCCGCCAGCCGCCGCACCAGCGCCGGGTCCTCGAGGCTGCGGTTGCCATGGTCGAGCCGGTCGATGTTGAGCAGGTCGAGTGCCTGCCACACATAATCGGGCGGCCCCTCTTCGCCGGCATGCGCGACGCGCTTGAGGCCCATGTCGCCCGCCGCGGCGAACACGCGCGCGAATTTTTCGGGCGGATGTCCAACTTCGGACGAATCGAGACCGACGCCTTCGATCCGGTCGAGCCAGGGCTCTGCCGCGTTCAGCGTGGCGAACGCCGCCTCTTCGTCGAGGTGGCGCAGGAAGCACAGGATCAGCTTCGAGCTGAGCCCATGCCGGGCCTCCGCATCATGCATCGCCGCGAGCAGGCCGTCGGCCACGACCTGGAACGGGATGCCGCGATCGGTGTGGGTCTGCGGATCGAAGAAGATCTCGGCATGCACCACGCCGTCCACCGCGGCGCGCGCGAAATAGGCATCGGCAAGGTCATAGAAGTCCTGCTCGGTCCGCAGCACGTCGGCGCCGGCATAGTAGATGTCGAGAAAATCCTGCAGCCGCGAGAAGCTGTAGGCGGCGCGGACCGCCTCCACACTGTCGAACGGGATCGCGACCCTGTTGCGCTTCGCCAGCGCGAACATCAGCTCGGGCTCGAGGCTGCCCTCGATATGCAGGTGCAGCTCGGCCTTGGGCAGGCCCGCGATGAAGGCGGAGAGGTCGCTCATGGCCGCGCAGGATCGCCTCAAGCCGGGGGCAGGGCAAGCGCCTAGTTGCGATCAGGCGTAGCCGACCCAGCCACGCCAGGTGAACGCTGCGTAGAAGAGCGTCACGTCATGAAACCCTGCAACGTTGAGCACGGCCTCGTCCGCCTCGGGCGAGAGCATGTTGAGGCTGGTATCGACCGCGTTTCGCGCGCCGCGCGCCTGTTCCGGATCCGCGCTGGAGGCGATGGCGAAGGCGGCATAGCGGTCCAGCCATCGCCCGCGCTCGGCATCCTGCGGGAAGCTGCTGTGCGCCACGACGAACGGCGCGCCGGGCTTGAGCCGGGCACGGATCGCGGCGGCGGTGCGCGAGCGTTCGTCCGCGGGGAGGAAGTGCAATGTCAGCAGGCACACCGCGCCGTCGAACGGGCCGGGCGGGGCATCGTCGATATAGCCGTCGATCAGCTCGGCGCGGTGCGTATCGGGTCCGAGGGTCCTCGCCGCCAGGTCGAGCATTGCCGCGGCGGGATCGACCCCGGTGAAGCACCAGCCGGGATAAGCCGCTGCAAGCGCCTTGAGTTCCAGCCCGCCGCCCGCGCCTAGCACCAGGATATGCGCGTCCCCCGGCACCCGCTCGGCGAGCAGGATGCCGGTCATGCGGTGGAGGTCGGCGAAGCCGGGCACGTAGCGCGGCGGGTTCTCGGCATAGTTGGCGACGGCGGCGGGATCGGCGAACTTGTCGAGGAACTGCTGGGCGCCGTCAGTGGTCATGGGGGTGATCCTTTTCGCAAGGCATGGGAAGCGCCGCGAGACGGGCGCGGAAATCGTCCTGGAGATCAGCCAGCGTTACGTGCTTCAATCGCGCCAGCATCAGCGCCTCGGCGGCGGCGAACGTCTCGTCCAGCGCTGCATTGACCGCCTGCTCGACCAGACAGCGGGGCTGTGCCGACCGGTTGCCGATGGCGAGCAGGGCAGGGCGGCCCAGCGCTTCATAGACATCGAGCAGGGTAAGCTCGTCGAGCCCCCTTGCGAGTGTCCAGCCGCCGCCATGGCCCTTCTCGGAGCGCACATGGCCGCGCTCACGCAAGCCAGCGAGGATGCGGCGGATGACCACGGGATTCGTGTCCATCGCCTTGGCCAGCAGTTCCGACGGCATCGGCCCGTCATGGTCGGCGAGATGCAATAGTAGATGAAGAACGCCCGACAGGCGGCTGTCACGAATCATGTAACTTTAAATGATGCATGAAATGGCGCGCGTCAACCCGCCGGTCACACCGCGTTTCGCCGGAAGCAGTCCTTCGCATGGTCGTTGACCATCCCCACCGCCTGCATCCAGGCATAGACGATCACCGGTCCCACGAACTTGAACCCGCGCTTCTTCAATGCCCTGGAAATCGCCTCGGACGTCTCCGTCTTGGCGGGAAGGCTGATGCCGTCGCCTTTCACCGGCGCACCGCCCGCCAGCTCCCACGCCCAGGCGCCGAAATCCTCGCCCCGCTCGGCAAAGGCGAGATAGGCCTTGGCATTGCCGGTCGCCGCCTCGATCTTGGTGCGGGCGCGGATGATGCCGGGGTCGGCCATCAGGCGTTCGATGTCCGCCGGGCCGAATGCGGCGACCTTCGCCGGATCCCAGTTGGCAAACGCAGCGCGGAAACTCTCGCGGCGCTTGAGGATGATCGACCAGGACAGGCCGGCCTGGAACCCCTCCAGCATCAGCATCTCCCACAACAGGCGCGAATCGCGCACGGGCACGCCCCATTCGGCGTCATGATAGGCCGTCATCAGCGGATCGCCCTCGGCCCAGCGGCAGCGTTTCGGCTCGGTCATCGGCGGCACTCCGAAAAGGAGAACAAAAAAAGATCGTTCCACTCTTGTTCTATCGGAACAAACGATATACACAAGTGGCAGACAGAGATTGAACAGAGCGTGTTGAAGAGGACACGCAAAGCCTCTAGCGACGGAGACTTCGGATGGCAGCTTCCCTCAAGGTGATCGACGGAAACATGGCGATTTCTTCGGACAAGCAGAAGGCGCTCGACGCCGCACTCGCGCAGATCGACCGCGCCTTCGGCAAGGGCAGCGCCATGCGGCTGGGCTCGAAGGAGACGATGCAGGTCGAGGCGATCTCGACCGGTTCGCTCGGGCTCGATATCGCGCTGGGCGTTGGCGGGCTGCCGCGCGGCCGCGTGATCGAGGTGTACGGCCCCGAAAGCTCGGGCAAGACCACGCTCGCGCTGCACGTGATCGCCGAAGCGCAGCGGAATGGCGGCGTCGCCGCATTCGTCGACGCCGAGCATGCGCTCGATCCAGTCTATGCCAAGAAGCTCGGCGTCGATATCGACGAGCTGATCGTCTCGCAGCCCGACACCGGCGAGCAGGCGCTCGAGATCGTCGACACGCTGGTGCGCTCGAACGCGATCGACGTGCTGGTGGTCGATTCGGTGGCCGCGCTGGTGCCCCGTGCCGAGATCGAGGGCGAGATGGGCGACAGCCATGTCGGCCTGCAGGCGCGGCTGATGTCGCAGTCGCTGCGCAAGCTCACCGGTTCGATCAGCCGCTCGCGCTGCATGGTGATCTTCATCAACCAGCTGCGCATGAAGATCGGCGTGATGTACGGCAACCCCGAGACCACGACCGGCGGCAATGCGCTGAAATTCTACGCCTCGGTCCGCCTCGACATCCGCCGCACCGGCCAGATCAAGGACCGTGACGACATCATCGGCAACACCACCCGCGTGAAGGTGGTGAAGAACAAGGTCGCACCGCCGTTCAAGCAGGTCGAGTTCGACATCATGTATGGCGAGGGCATTTCCAAGATCGGCGAGATCCTCGATCTCGGCGTCAAGGCCGGGCTGGTCGAGAAGTCGGGCGCGTGGTTCAGCTATGACAGCGTCCGGATCGGCCAGGGCCGCGAGAACGCCAAGACCTTCCTCAAGGAGAATGCGGACCTCTGCGCCCGGCTCGAGGCCGCGATCCGCAACCGCACCGAGCAGGTCGCCGAGGAGATGATGACCGGACCAGACGCCGAGGACGACGACGGCGAGCTCTGACAAAGGCGACAGGTTGCGCGCCGTTACGCGTAACTTGGTCAACTTCGGGCGATGACAGGCCCGCGCGAACAGGATTGGGCCGCGCCGCACCGAGATGGAGCGGCGGCGGTCACGGGACTAGTTTCCCATCGGAAGGCCCGGCGCCCCACGCGCCGGGTCTTTCGGTTTCACGAGGATGTGATTGACCGCACGATGTGATAGCTGCTCGGACGAAACAACTGCGAAGAATGGAGAACGGGTTGGGACGGGGGATTTCAGGAGCTTCCTTGCTTGCGTTTGGTTATGCGCTTGCCGCCATTCCGGCCTCCGTTGCCGGTCAAGATGCCGCCGTGCCCGACCTTTCGCAGGATACGGCCTGGCATAACCGGCAGATGCTTGCGCTCGCCGAGCGCCAGGGCGCCACAGGATGGCACGTCACTGCGAGCGGGCTGCGATGGCGCCGCATTGCCGGCAATGGCAGCGGCACGCGGCCAGGCCCGAGCGATGAGGTGACCGTGCACTATGTCGGCACCTTCAGCGACGGCGCGGAGTTCGACAGCTCGGTCAAACGCGGCGAGCCCGCGACGTTCCCGCTCAATCGCGTGATCCGGGGGTGGCAGGAGGGCGTTCAGCTGATGGGCATCGGCGACAAGGTCGAGTTCGCGATTCCGCAGGAGCTTGGCTATGGGCCGAAGGGGAGAAGCCCGATTCCGGGCGGCGCGACCTTGCTGTTCACCGTGGAGTTGATCGCGATCGATCCGGCCGGGGGTTCTTGAGGGACCTGCTGCGGCCAGCGGCGCAGCGGGCAGGCGGAGATCAATGAGGAGAGGCTGACGATGATCACCGTCCACCATCTGGAGAATTCGCGCTCGCAACGTGTCCTGTGGCTGCTCGAGGAACTCGGACTGCCGTACCGAATCGAGTTCTACCAGCGGAACAAGGCGACGATGCTCGCGCCGCCAGAGCTGCGGGCGGTGCATCCGCTCGGCAAGTCGCCGGTGATCGTCGATGACGAGGCCGATGGCGGGCTTGGCCGGACGATCGCCGAGACCGGCGCGATCATCGAGTATCTGGTCGAGAAGGCCGATGGCAGACTCGGCCCACCCGCGCATCGCGAGTCCGTGCTGCGCTACCGCCACTTCCTTCACTATGCCGAAGGTTCGCTGATGCCGCCCTTGCTGGTCAAGCTGGTGCTCGGCCGCGTGCCGCTGCTCGGCAAGACCGCGCAGAAGAAGATCCAGCCGATGATCGACGTGCATCTCGATTATGTCGAGGCGCATCTCGCCGAGCATGACTGGTTCGCGGGGGACGAGTTCAGCGCCGCCGATGTGATGATGAGCTTTCCGCTCGAGGCGGCGCGCAGCCGCGCGGGACTTGACGGGTCGCGCCCCGCGACGATCGCGTGGCTGAACAAAGTGCATGCCCGCCCGGCCTATCAGGCCGCGGTCGCCGCGGGCGGGCCCTATGCCTATGCCTGATTTTCGGGGGCCTGATGCCGGGGTGGGTGCTCGCCGACCTCGCTGAAGCTCTGCACATCCTCCGCCGGACCATGGCCGGTCGGTGCGTGCGGCGGCTCGATATCGGCGGGCTCGATCGGGTCGAGGCGGCCGCCCTCCCATTTCGCGACCACCGCGCTCGCCACTGCATTGCCGACGACGTTGGTCGCCGAACGGCCCATGTCGAGGAAATGGTCGATGCCGAGGATCAGCAGCAGGCCGGCCTCGGGAATGTCGAAGAAGCTCAGCGTCGCGGCGATCACCACCAGGCTGGCGCGCGGAACGCCGGCGATGCCCTTGCTGGTGATCATCAGCACCAGCAGCATCGTGATTTCCTGCCCGAGGGTCAGATCGATGCCATAGGCCTGCGCGATGAAGATCGTCGCGAAGGTCATGTAAATCATCGAGCCGTCGAGGTTGAAGCTGTAGCCCAAGGGCAGCACGAAGCTGGCGATGCGCGGCGGCACGCCGAACCGGTCGAGCGCCTCGAGCGTGCGCGGATAGGCGGCTTCGGACGAGGCGGTGGAGAAGGCGAGCAGCAGCGGATCGCGGATGTAACGGACGAGCAGCCCGGTGCGCTTGCCGACGATCAGGAAGCAGACGGCGATGAGCACCGCCCATAGCAGGAACATCGCAAGGTAAAAGGTGCCCATGAAATAGGCGAGGTTGCCGATGATCGTCGGTCCGCGCTCGGCCAGCGTGCCCGCCACCGCCGCGAACACCGCGACCGGGGCGAAGCGCATGACGTAGTTGGTCACCTGCAGCATCACGTGCACCAGCGCCTCGATCGCACTGACCAGCGGCTTGGCTTTCTCGCCCACCGCGGTGATCGCCACGCCGATGAACAGCGAGAAGATCACGATCTGGAGGATCTCGTTCTTTGCCATCGCCTCGACCCCCGAGGCAGGGAAGACGTGGGTGAAGAAGTCCTTGAGGTTGAAAGCGGCCTTCTCGACTCCGCTCACGGCATCGCTGGGGGGCAGCGGGAAGTTGAGCCCGACGCCGGGCTGGAACAGGTTGACGAGGATCAAGCCCAGCGTGAGCGAGACGAGGCTGGCGCAGATGAACCAGCCGACCGCGCGGCCACCGACGCGGCCGAGCGCCGCGGTGTCGCCCATATGCGCGATGCCGGCGACGAGCGTCGCGAACACCAGCGGGGCGATGATCATCTTGATCAGGCGCAGGAAGATCGTGGTGACGATCGAAAAATAACCGGCGAGCGTCTTGAGCTGCGCCTCGGCACCCGCCGAATCGGCGCCGTAGCTATTGTGGACGCCGTAATGCAGCCCCAGGCCAAGGATCGCGCCCAGTACCAGTGCGATCAGGATGAAGGTCGTCAGTCTCTTGGCCATTGGGCTCCCCTCGTTGCGGCGCCTAGACAGGGGATTGCGGCGCGCGGGTCAAGGGCCGTATCGCTGGCGACCATGATCCTGTCCCGCCGTTCGCTGCTGGCCGCAGCCGCCGTCGCCCCGCTCGCCGCGCACGCCGGGGTGCTCCGCGCCGCCGAGCCCGATTTGTCGGCACTCTCGAACATCACCGGCGACGTGAAGCCGATCGGGTTGGACGAGCGGCGCGCGCGGCTTGCCCGGGCGCAGGCGCTGATGAAGGCGAACGGGATCGGCGCGGTGCTGATCGAGCCTGGGGCGAGCCTGCTCTACTTCACCGGGGTGCGCTGGAGCCGCAGCGAGCGGCTGACCGCGGCGGTGATCCCGATCGAGGGCGATCCGATGATCGTCACGCCCTTCTTCGAGGAACCGTCGGTGCGCGAATCGCTCGGCGTGCCGGCGCAGGTCCGGGTGTGGCAGGAGCATGAGAGCCCGTTCGCGGTGATCGCGGGCTGGCTGCGCGAGAAGAAGCTGCATAACCACCGTATTGGGATCGAGGAGACGGTGCGCCATTTCGCGGTCGCGGGGCTGGCGGAGGCGATCGGGGACGCGCGGCTGATCGTTTCGGCCAATTCGGTGGTGCGCGGGTGCCGGATGATCAAGACCCCGGCCGAGCTCGCGCTGATGCAGAAGGCGGCGGATGTGACGATGGCGGCCTATCGCTGGACCTATCCGCGGGTCGAGGCGGGGATGACGCCGCCGGACATCGCCGCGCTGATGACCGCCGCGACGCGCAAGCTGGGCGGGGAGGTGGCGTTCAACCTGATCCTGCTCGGCGAGGCTTCGGCCTATCCGCACGGCACCGGCAAGCCGCAGAGGGTGGTGAAGGATGAGGTGGTGCTGATGGACTGCGGCGCGCGGGTCCATGGCTATGAGAGCGACATCTCGCGCACCTTCGTCCATGGCGAGCCGGCCGCCGAGCAGCGCAAGGTGTGGGACGAGATGCGGAAGGGGCAGGACATCGCCTTCGCCACGGCGAAGATCGGCACGCCGGCGGGAGCGGTGGATGACGCGGTGCGGCGCTACTACGAATCGCTTGGCTATGGGCCGGACTACAAGCTGCCCGGCCTGTCGCACCGCACCGGGCACGGCATCGGGATGGACGGGCATGAGCCGATCAACCTGGTGCGCGG
This sequence comes from Sphingomonas sp. BT-65, assembly GCF_026107375.2. Classification (NCBI taxonomy): domain Bacteria; kingdom Pseudomonadati; phylum Pseudomonadota; class Alphaproteobacteria; order Sphingomonadales; family Sphingomonadaceae; genus Sphingomonas; species Sphingomonas sp. BT-65. Next base: position 468,573 of record NZ_JAPCIA010000001.1, on the reverse strand, counting down.
CGAGACGACGAAGTTGGCGCCGGGGATGTGCTTCTCGAACGAGCCGGGCATCTATCTCCCGGGCAAGTTCGGGGTGCGGCTGGAGGATTGCTTCCATATGACCGCGAGTGGGCCGAAATGGTTCAGCGTGCCGCCCAGGTCGCTTGAAGAGCCGATCGGGTGAGGGCTGAAATGAAGAATTTTCTCTTCGTTTGCAGTCAGAACCGGCTCCGAAGTCCGACCGCCGAACAGCTATTTGCAGGTCGTGAGGGTATTCGCGTCGCGTCGGCCGGTACCAATCACGACGCTGAAAATCCACTTACCCCCGAACTCGTTGAATGGGCCGATTACATCTTCGTTATGGAAAGGGCTCACCGAAACAAGATCCAGAAGCATTTTCGTTCTTCGTTGGACCGCCAAAGGATCGTGTGCCTCGATATTCCCGACGAGTATGAATACATGGATCCGGTCCTCGTCCGTCTGCTCGAAGCGCGTATGGCCCGATATCTTCCCACTTCGTGAGATGTTCGTTTCAAGGCGGCGATTGCCCAATCACCCTGATCGAACCGTTTCGCTTGAGCGGAACCCGCTCACCCCCTAAGTCGCAGCCATGACCTCGACCAACGATATCCGCCGCAGCTTCCTCGACTATTTCGAGGACCAGGGGCATGCGCGCGTGCAGTCGGCGCCGCTGGTGCCGCACAATGATCCGACGCTTATGTTCGTCAACGCCGGTATGGTGCCGTTCAAGAACGTGTTCACCGGCCTGGAGACGCGGCCGTACAAGACCGCTGCGTCGAGCCAGAAGTGCGTCCGCGCGGGCGGCAAGCACAATGATCTCGACAATGTGGGGTACACTGCGCGCCACCACACCTTCTTCGAGATGCTCGGCAACTTCTCGTTCGGCGACTATTTCAAAGAGCAGGCGATCACGCATGCGTGGACGCTGCTGACGAAGGAATGGGGCCTGTCGCCCGACAAGCTGACCGCGACCGTCTATCACACCGACGACCAGGCGTTCGACCTGTGGCGGAAGATCGCGGGCCTGCCCGAAGAGCGGATCATCCGCATCGCGACCAAGGACAATTTCTGGGCGATGGGATCGGACGGGCCGTGCGGGCCGTGCTCGGAAATCTTCTACGACCATGGCGACCATATCTGGGGCGGCCCGCCGGGTTCGCCCGAGGAGGATGGCGACCGCTTCGTCGAGATCTGGAACCTCGTCTTCATGCAGTATCTGCAGGAGAATGACGAGATCGTCAGCGAGCTGCCCAAGCCGAGCATCGATACCGGCATGGGGCTGGAGCGCGTCGCGGCGGTGCTGCAGGGCGTGCACGACAATTACGACACCGACACGTTCAAGGCGCTGATCGCCGAGAGCGGGGCGCTGACCGGTGCCTCGACCACGGGCGAGCATCAGGCGAGCCATCGCGTGATCGCCGACCATCTGCGCTCGTCGGGCTTCCTGGTCGCGGACGGCGTGCTGCCCGCGAACGAGGGCCGCGGCTATGTGCTGCGGCGGATCATGCGCCGTGCGATGCGCCATGCGCATATCCTGGGTGCCAAGGAGCCGTTGATGCACCGCATGGTGCCGAGCCTGGTCGCGGAGATGGGCGGCGCCTATCCCGAGCTGGTCCGCGCGCAGCCGCTGATCGAGGCGACGTTGCTGCAGGAGGAGACGCGGTTCCGCCAGACGCTGGCGAACGGCCTCAAGCTGCTCGACGAGGCGACGGCGGGGATGGGCGAGGGCGACACGCTGCCCGGCGAGACCGCGTTCAAGCTCTACGACACGTTCGGCTTCCCCTATGACCTGACCGAGGACGCGCTGCGCCCGCAGGGCATGAGCGTCGACCGCGAGGGCTTCGACGCGGCGATGGCGCAGCAGAAGGCGGCGGCGCGCGCGGCGTGGAAGGGTTCGGGCGCCAAGGCTTCGGACGATGTGTGGTTCGACATCGCCGAGGAACTCGGCGGCACCGAGTTTACCGGCTACACCGCGACCGATGGCGAGGGCCAGGTCGTGGCGATCGTCAAGGAAGGCGCGCGGGTTGAGAAGGTCGGGCAGGGCGACGAGGTCGTGATCCTGACCAACCAGACTCCCTTCTACGGCGAGAGCGGTGGCCAGATGGGCGATGCCGGCCTGATCGCCAGCGACAAGGCGCGGGCGGTGGTCAACGACACCTCCAAGCCGCTCGGCCGGCTGCATGCGCATCATGCAACGATCGAGACCGGCGAGATCGCGGTTGGCGATACGGTGAAGCTCGCCATCGATGTGGCGCGGCGCGATCAGCTGCGGGCCAACCACAGCGCCACGCACCTGCTGCATGCGGCGCTGCGCGAACGGCTCGGGCCGCACGTCACGCAGAAGGGCAGCCTGGTGGCGCCGGATCGACTGCGCTTCGATTTCTCGCATCCGTCGGCGCTGAGCGCTCAAGAGATCGCGGACATCGAGGCGGACGTGAACCGCCATATCCGCGAGAATGATGCGGTCGGCACGCGGCTGATGACTCCGGACGATGCGGTGGCGGCGGGCGCGCTTGCGCTGTTCGGTGAGAAATATGGTGACGAAGTGCGCGTGCTCTCGATGGGTCATGACGCCGACCGGACCTATTCGGTCGAGCTGTGTGGTGGCACGCATGTGCGGGCGCTCGGCGACATCGCCATCTTCAAGATCGTGAGCGAGAGCGCGGTGTCGAGCGGCGTGCGGCGGATCGAGGCGCTGACCGGCGAGGCGGCGCGGCTGTGGCTGCAGGGTCGCGACGAGAAACTGCGCGAGGTCGCCGCGGCGCTCAAGGCGTCGCCCGACGAGGTGCCGGCGCGCGTGCTGTCGCTGGTCGAGGAGCGGCGGCGGCTCGAGAAGGAGCTGGCCGAGGCGAAGAAGGCGCTGGCGCTTGGCGGAGGCGGTGGCGCGGCGGCGCAGGCCGGGCCCGAGCAGGTCGGCGGTGTCAACTTCATCGGCCAGATCCTCGATGGGCTTGATCCCAAGGCGCTGCGCGGCGCGGTGGACGAGGCCAAGGGCCGCATCGGTTCAGGTGTGGTAGCTTTTGTCGCGGTAAATGAAGGGCGTGCAGCGATCGCGGTCGGCGTCACCGACGACCTGACTGGGAGCCTGAGCGCAGTCGAACTCGTCAAGCGCGGCGTTGCCGCACTGGGCGGGCAGGGCGGTGGCGGGCGCCCGGACATGGCGCAGGGTGGCGGACCGGAGGGCGGAAACGGCCCCGCCGCGATCGATGCCGTGAAGGGGGCGCTTGCCGAGGAGAAAGAAGCTGCCTGATCGTGTTCTATTGGCCGCCGCTGCCGCTGCGGCCCTGTTCGTGAGCCCCGGCGCCCTGGCTTCTGCTGGAGCGCCGCAGGGGAAATTGCCGCCCTATCCCGAGGCGCTGCGCTGCGCCGCCTTGACCAGCGCCGCCGCGAAGCTCGGCAAGGGCACGCCACAGGCGTCGCAGCTGTTCGACCACCAGATCTACTGGAGCATGGCCGCCGCCGATTCGGGCCGCGCGGCGGGCAAGGCGGCGCGGGCCGTCGACACCGAGGTCGGACGCGATTCGACCGCGGCCGAGGCGCGGCTGCGTTCGCAGGATGGCGCGACCGCCGCGGCACTGGCAGACTGTGTCCGCCGCGTTCCCGCGCTCAACGACTGATCCGAAACAAAGGGGGAAGCCTGATGCCGATGCGCCGCCGTTCGTTCGTATGTTCGGTTGGCGCAGCGGCGCTGGCTGGTGTTGTTCCGGCCCGGGCCGTGCAGGCGAGTTCCGCGGGCGCGGGTGATGCGAGGCTGCGGACGCTGCTCGACCAGATCTTCGCCGATCGCCTGGCGGAGAATCCGGAGGGCGCGACCGCGCTCGGGCTCGACACCGGCAAGAACGCCGCACTCAAGTCGCGGCTGTCGGGACGCAGCCCGGCGGACAGCTCGCGCGACCTCGCCCGTTCGAAGCGCGAGCTGGCCGCGATCCGCGCGATCGATCCAGGAACGCTCGGCGAGGATGCGCGGCTCGACCAGGATGTGGTCGCCTATCAGCTCGAGCGCGGCATCGCCGGGCGCGAACGCTTCGCCTATGGTGAGACCGGCGGGCGCTTCATCCCCTATCGGCTGAGCCAGCTCTCGGGCGCCTATCAGGATGTGCCCGATTTCCTCGACACGCAGCACCGGGTGAAGGACGCGGCGGACGCCGACGCCTATCTCGCGCGCCTCGGCGCCTTCGCGACGGTGATCGACCAGGAGACCGAGCGCCAGCGCACCGACGCGGCGAAGGGCGTGTTCGCGCCCGACTATGTCCTCGACACCGCGCTCAAGCAATATGCGGCGCTGCGCGACAAGCCGGCGGCGGAGACGGGGCTGGTCACCGGCTTTGCGGCGAAGCTCAAGGCGGCGAACCTGCCGCCCGAGCGCGCCGGTGCGGCGGCGACAATCGTGACGGAGAAGGTGTTCCCCGCGCTCGACCGCCAGCGCGCGCTGGTGACCGAGCTGCGCGGCAAGGCGGTGCATGATGCGGGCGTGTGGCGGCTGCCCGACGGCGAGGCTTACTATGCAGCTGCGGCGGAGGCTGCGACTACCACCCGGCTGTCGGGGGACGAGATCCACAAATTGGGTCTGGAGCAGGTCGCCGAGATCAGCGCGCGGATCGATACGATTCTCAAGGCGCAGGGGATGGGCGAGGGCGCCGTCGGCGCGCGGCTCGTGGCATTGAACGAGCGGCCCGACCAGCTCTTCCCCAACACCGATCCGGGGCGCGAGGCGCTGCTCGCCGAGCTCAACAAGCAGATCCGGGCGATGGAGACGCGGCTGTCCGAGCAGTTCGCGACCTTGCCCAAGGCGCCGGTCGAGGTCCGCCGGGTGCCGCCGGCGATCCAGGCGGGATCGCCGGGCGGCTATTACCAGGCGGCGACGCTCGATGGCTCGCGGCCGGGCATCTATTACATCAACCTGCGCGACACGTTCGACCGGCCCAAGTTCGGACTGGCGACGCTGACGCACCACGAGGCGGTGCCGGGGCATCATCTGCAGGTGATGCTCGCGCTCGAATCGCCCGACATTCCGCTGATCCGGCGGCGCGGCGGCTTCAGCGCCTATAGCGAGGGCTGGGCGCTCTATACCGAGCAGCTCGCCGACGAGATGGGGATGTTCGAAGGCGACCCGCTGGGGCAGGTCGGCTATCTCCAGTCGCTGCTGTTCCGGGCGACGCGGCTGGTAGTCGATAGCGGCATGCACGCCAAGCGCTGGAGCCGCGAGAAGGCGACCGACTATTTCATCGCCACCACCGGCATCGCCCGCGGCCGCAGCCAGGGCGAGATTGATCGCTACACGGTGTGGCCGGGCCAGGCCTGCAGCTACAAGATCGGACACACCGTCTGGGTGCGGCTGCGCGACGAGGCCAAGGCGAAGGCGGGCGCGAACTGGGATCCGCGTCAGTTCCACGAGGTGCTGCGCAAGGGCGCGATGCCGCTCGACGTGCTGGAACGAGTGGTGAAGGCGCGGATGGCCTAGGCCTCCGCCTCCTTGCGTACCCGGCGCAGGCGGGGTTCGCGTTCGAGGGCGGCGGCTTCCTTGATCGACTTGCGCATCTCGTCGCGCTTCTCGTGGATCGAGGCGATGACCGGGCCGACCGCGACGCCGAGATCGACCAGCACCGCCTCGGACAATTGCAGCGAACTTTCGAGCGTCTCGGGCACCGCGTCGGTAGCGCCGGCCTTGTAGAGCTCGGCGGCGTGCGCGGCGTCGCGGGCGCGGGCGATGATCGGGATGTCGGGCACCCAACTGCGCACGCGACGGGTGAGGCGCACGGTGAGGACGGGGTCATCCATCGTCAGGATCAGCGCGTCGGCATGGCCGAGGTTGAGCCGATCGACCAGTTCGCTGCGCGAAACGTCGCCGAACATCACGGTATAGCCCTCGCGCCGCGCCTCGGCGACGCCGTCGATATCGGCGTCGACCGCGATGTAGGGCTTGCCATGCGCGTGCAGCATGTCAGCGACCGTGCGGCCGACCCGGCCGAAGCCGATGATCACCGAGCCGCCGATCGTCACTTCCTGCAGGTCGACGGTCTTCTCGTGGTCGCGATCCTCGATCTTGCGCGAGGCGAAGCGCCCGGCCTTGGCGAGCAGCGGGGTGATGGTGAGGCCGATCGCGGTGACGGTGGTCCAGAAGGCGGCGGTCGAAGGGAGGATCAGGCCGGCCGCCGCCGCGACGCCCAGCACGATCAGCGTGGTCTCGGACGGGCTCGCCATCAGCACCCCGGCCTCGGCCGCGGTGGCGGTGCGCGCACCCGACAGCTTGAGCAACAGGGTCGTCACCGCGACCTTGACCGTCATCACGCCGAGGATCGCGGCGAGCAGCAGCGGCCAATCCTGCACCACCATGCGCAAATCGAGCCGCATGCCGACGGTGATCAGGAAGACGCCGAGTGCGAGGCCCTTGAACGGCGCAGTGATGACCTCGACCTCGCTATGATATTCGGTCTCGGCGATCAGCAGTCCGGCGAGCAGCGCACCGACGATCGGCGAGAGGCCGACCGCAGTGGTGGCCATGCTCGCGACGATGACGACGAGCAGGCTGGCGGCGAGGAACAGCTCGGGCGACTTGGTGCGCGCGGCCTGGCCGAACAGGCGCGGCAGATAGAGCCGGCCGCCGAGATAGAGGAGCGCGACGATGATCGCACCGCGGCCGAGGACGCCGGCCAACTCGCCGATCCCGACATTCCCGGCGGCGGGCGCGAGCGCGCCGAGGAGGAAGATGATAGGGACCAGCGCCAGATCCTCGAACAGCAGCATCGCGAAGCTCGACCGGCCGACGGGGCTGGTGGTGCCGGCAATGGGCAGGACGAGCGCGGTGGAGGAAAGCGCGAGCGCAAGGCCAAGGCCCAGCGCGCCGGACCAGCTTTGACCGAGGAAATAAAGGCCCGCGCCGATCAGCAGTCCGGCACCGAGCAGTTCGGCGGCGCCGACTCCGAACACCAACGTCCGCATCGTCCATAATCGCCGGAAGGAGAGTTCGAGCCCGATCGAGAAGAGCAGCAGGATGATGCCGAATTCGGCGAATGGCTCGATCGAATGCGGGTTGGTGATGGTGAGATAGTAGAGCCAGGGGAATTGCTGCACGAGCTGGCCTAGCCCCGCGGGGCCGACCAGTGCGCCGACGAGGATGAAGCCGATCACCGGACTGATCCGGAAGCGGGCGAAGGCGGGGATGACGATGCCCGCCGCGCCGAGAATCACCAGCGCGTCGCTGAAGCCACTATTTGATAGATCGAGCGCCATATCGGCACTCTAAGCAGCGGTGGAATGGTTTGTCACCGGCAAGTCTATGCCGATTTGCACCGCTGTAGGAAAATGAAATCGGCCCGGGTGCCGGTCTTGGCGCCCGGGCCGGAATTTCAGCGGCTTACTGCCATTTTCCCATTTCGACTTCGAGATTTGCGCGGATCGCCTCGAAGAATTGCTCGGTGGTCATCCACGGCTGGTCGGGGCCGATCAGCAATGCCAGGTCCTTGGTCATCTTGCCGCTCTCGACGGTCGCGATGCAGACCTTCTCGAGCGTCTCGGCGAAGCGCACCACATCGGGCGTGTCGTCGAACTTGCCGCGGAACTTGAGGCCGCCGGTCCAGGCGAAGATCGAGGCGATCGGGTTGGTCGAGGTCGCCTTGCCCTGCTGGTGCTGGCGATAGTGGCGCGTGACGGTGCCGTGCGCCGCCTCGGCCTCGACGGTCTTGCCGTCCGGCGAGAGCAGGACCGAGGTCATCAGGCCGAGCGAACCGAAGCCCTGCGCGACCTGGTCCGACTGGACGTCGCCGTCATAGTTCTTGCAGGCCCAGACGAACTCGCCGCTCCACTTGAGCGCCGAGGCGACCATGTCGTCGATCAGGCGATGCTCATAGACGATGCCGGCTTCCTTGAACTTCTCGGCGAAGCCCTCGGTCTCGAACACTTCCTGGAACAGGTCCTTGAAGCGGCCGTCATAGGCCTTGAGGATGGTGTTCTTGGTCGAGAGATAGACCGGCCACTTCAGGTTGAGGCCGTAGTTGAACGAGGCGCGGGCGAAGTCGCGGATCGAATCGTCGAGATTGTACATCGCCATCGCGACGCCCGAGCCGGGGAAGTTGAACACCTCGCGGTCAATCACCTGGCCGTCGGCGCCCTCGAACACGAGGCGCAGCTTGCCGGCGCCGGGGACCTTGAAGTCGGTCGCGCGATACTGGTCGCCAAACGCGTGGCGGCCGACGACGATCGGCTTGGTCCAGCCCGGGATCAGGCGGGGCACGTTGGAGATCACGATCGGCTCGCGGAACACGACGCCGCCCAGGATGTTGCGGATCGTGCCGTTGGGCGACTTCCACATCTCCTTGAGGTTGAATTCCTCGACACGCGCCTCGTCCGGGGTGATCGTGGCGCACTTCACGCCGACGCCGAACTCCTTGATCGCGTTGGCGGCATCGATCGTGATCTGGTCGTTGGTCTCGTCGCGCTTCTCGACGCCGAGATCGTAATATTTGAGGTCGATGTCGAGATAGGGCTTGATCAGGCGCTCGCGGATCCATTCCCAGATGATCCGCGTCATTTCGTCGCCATCGATCTCGACGACCGGGTTCTTCACCTTGATCTTCGCCATGCTCGCTTTCCTGTTCGTGAGGGAGGTTTGGCCGTGCGTCTAGGAGGAAGGGGCGGGGCGATCAAGCCAGTGGTAATTGACATACGCAAGCGTTCAGTAAATTGACAAGGTTGACGAAAACGCGGGGGTTAAACGCGGGCGTCAAGCGTGCCTTGATCCGCATTCGAATATCAAAGAGCGGCGGACACGGCCGTCCGCGCGGCGAGCCAAGCAAGCCAAATCCAACATTGCAAGCCGCGGCATGCACAGGGAAGTTGGGACGAGCGATTGTCAGGCGGAGGCGAACGCGGCTAAAGCCCCAGCATGCCTTCACTCGACAAGCCGCCCGTCGTCACCAACACGGTCAAGTGGCGCTTTCCCGCCGTGCACCCCGAGGGGCGCAAATACGTCCTTATCTCCGCCGCGGTCACCCTGCTGTTCCTGTTCGCGATCTGGGACGAGCTCGGATTCCTGCTGGTCGGCGTGACCATCTGGGTCGCGGCGTTCTTCCGCGATCCGGTGCGCGTGACGCCGCAGGGGGAGGGGCTGATCGTCTCGCCCGCCGACGGCCTCGTCACGATGATCGAGCGCGTGCCGGTGCCGCGCGAGATCGCCGGACCCGACGGGTTGAACGAAGCGACGCGGGTGCGCGTTTCGATCTTCATGAGCGTGTTCGACGTGCACATCAACCGCACGCCCGTAGCGGGGACTATCCGCCAGGTGGTGTATATCGCGGGCAAGTTCCTCAACGCCGACCTCGACAAGGCGAGCGAGGAGAATGAGCGCCAGCATTTCGTGGTCGAGACCCGCGACGGGCTGCGCGTCGGCTTCACCCAGATCGCCGGCCTGGTGGCGCGGCGCATCGTGACCTTCGTCAAGACCGGCGACATGGTCGCGGCCGGGCAGCGCATCGGCCTGATCCGCTTCGGCAGCCGCGTCGACGTGTTCCTGCCCGACGACTATGCGGCGCAAGTGGCGCTGGGCCAGCGTTGCATCGCGGGCGAGACGGTGGTCGGCCGCAAGGGCGGCATCGTGGCCGAGGGCATCGCCCAGTGAGGCAGCTTCGATGAGCTTGCGCCGATGGCTTTGAGGGCGCGATCGCAACGGCGCGGCATTCCGCTGCGCGCGGTGCTTCCCAATGCGATCACCGCGCTGGCGCTGTGCTCGGGCCTGACCGGGGTGCGTTTCGCGATCGCGGAGGATTGGGAACGCGCGGTGTTGATGATCATGCTTGCCGCCGCGCTCGATGGCATCGACGGCCAGATCGCGCGGATGATGCATGGCGAGAGCAAGTTCGGGGCGGAGCTCGACAGCCTGTCCGACGCGATCTCGTTCGGCGTGGCGCCGGCGCTGATTCTCTATCTATGGTCGCTGATGGTCGTGCCGCGGCTGGGCTGGATCATCGCGTTGCTGTTCGCCGTGTTCTGCGCATTGCGGCTGGCGCGGTTCAACTCGCAGATCGACTCCGAGCAGCCGCGCAAGCTGGCGGGATATCTCACGGGCATCCCGGCGCCGGCGGGCGCGGCGCTAGCGATGCTGCCGCTCTATGTGTGGCTGTGGAGCGGCGAGGAGCTGGCGCGCTCGCCATGGATCGTCACGCCGTGGGTGGCATTCGTCGGGCTGCTGATGGTCTCGAGCCTCGCCACCTATTCGTGGAAGTCGCTGCGGCTGCGGCGCAATGTGCGGTTCGAGGCGCTGGTGGGGCTCGCGATCCTGCTCGCGGCGCTGGTGACGGCGCCGTGGCAGACGCTGACGGTGGTGTCGGTGGCCTATCTGGTGACGCTGCCGTTCAGCGTACGGGCGTATCGGCGGAGTGGGCGGGTGGCGAGCGGTTAAGGAGCTGCGCGCCAACCCATCCCCGGCCCCTCCCTTTCAGGGAGGGGAGCGATTACTTGTAACGCGGAACTCTGACTCTCCCCTCCCTGGAAGGGAGGGGTAGGGGGTGGGTACCGCCGAGGCACTCGGCGGCTTGCGCCAGAATGTGCAGGGTCGCGCCGTCGGGATTGGCGAGAACGTCCGAATTCCAGAGGCGGATGATGCGCCAGCCCTTGCGTTGGAGATAGCGGGTTCGCCGGGCGTCGGCTTCGGCCATATCGCGATGTTGGCTGCCATCAAATTCGATTCCCAGACGCGCGGAACGGCAAACGAGGTCGATGATGAATGGCGCTACGACGAGCTGTCGGGTGAAGGCTGGGCGGTAGCGGGAGATGCGATGCCAGACGGCGAGTTCGGTCGGTGTTGGGTTGTTGCGCAGTTCGCGGGCGCGGCGGGTTAGCTCTGGATCGATGCGGCGGAGCATGAAACCAGCCTCCGAATGGCGCTGCGCGCCAACCCACCCCTAACCCCTCCCTTCCAGGGAGGGGAATCAGGCGGCCGCGCGGAGCGGGCGGGCGCCGATGGTCGAGACCGTGACAGGGCGCGTGACCGCGCGGACGCGTGGCGCCACGGCAGGCGCGAGGGCCGGGACGGTGTCGCCGGCGAGCAGCGCACGCATATAGGAGAGGCGCGGCTGGATCGTGATCCACATCGACCACAGCGAAACCGCGAAGGCGGCGGTGAAGAGCAGGGCAACGAGCAGCGCGACCATGTGAGCCTCCCGGATTCATCAAGCCATTGGAATCCCTGAAGGTCTCCGAGGGCTCGAGCGCGGCGCATGTTCCATGTCCGCCTGTTGGACGCGTTATGTTCCGCTGATGTTCCAATGTCAATGCGGATTTGGAACAAAAGTGGATCGCCGTGAGTGGCGCGCCCCGCTTGCCTTTCTCCGCCGCCTCCGCTAAGGGCGCCGCCTCAACCCCACATGGGAAGCATCATAACCCGGTGCTGCGAGCCGTTCGGCTCACGGTCACTCGCTTCCCAGAGGCTCAACCGGAAGGAGTTATCCCTATGGCGGCACCTGTCGTCACCATGCAGCAGCTGCTCGAATCGGGCGCGCACTTCGGTCACCAGACCCACCGCTGGAACCCGAAGATGAAGCCCTACATCTTCGGCGAGCGCAACGGCGTCCACATCATCGACCTCTCGCAGACCGTGCCGCTGTTCGCGCGCGCGCTGGAGTTCGTGAGCTCGACCGTCGCGGCCGGCGGCAAGGTGCTGTTCGTCGGCACCAAGCGCCAGGCGCAGGACGCGATCGCCGAGGCGGCGCGCAAGTCGAACCAGCATTTCGTCAACCACCGCTGGCTGGGCGGCATGCTCACCAACTGGAAGACGATCAGCCAGTCGATCAAGCGCCTCAAGACGCTCGAGGAGCAGCTTTCGGGCGACACGCACGGCCTGACCAAGAAGGAAGTGCTGAACCTGACCCGCGAGAAGGACAAGCTCGAGCTGTCGCTCGGCGGCATCCGCGACCTGGGCGGCATCCCCGACATCATGTTCGTGATCGACGCCAACAAGGAAGAGCTGGCGATCAAGGAAGCCAACACGCTGGGCATCCCGGTCGTCGCGATCCTCGATTCGAACGTGTCGCCCGACGGCATCGCCTTCCCGGTTCCGGCGAATGACGACGCCAGCCGTGCGATCCGCCTGTACTGCGAAGCGATCGCCATCGCGGCGACCCGCGGCAACCAGCACGCCCAGGTGGTGAGCGGCGCCGACTTCGGCGCGGCGGAAGAGCCGCCGGTCGAGGCCGCGCTGGCCGAGCCCGCGGCTGCCGAGCCGGAAGCGGCGCCTGCCGCCGAGGCGGTGGCCGAGCCGGCCCCGGTTGTCGAAGCCGAGCCGGAAGCCCCGGCCGCCTCGACCGAGCCGGAGACGGCCGCCGAGGGCGAGCGCCAGATCGACGCGTAAGCGCCCGGCGCCTACCACGTCATCGAACCGTAATGGGGGCGGGGCAGGGCGGTTTTCGCAATGCCCCGCCCGCACCATATTCGAAGCAAACAGCTAACCTCAAGGAACTAGACATGGCCGAGATCACTGCAGCAGCCGTCAAGGAACTGCGCGAGAAGAGCGGCGCCGGCATGATGGACTGCAAGAAGGCGCTTGCGGAAACCAATGGCGACATCGAGGCCGCGGCCGACTGGCTGCGCGCCAAGGGCCTGGCCGCTGCCGCCAAGAAGTCGAGCCGCACTGCCGCGGAAGGCCTGGTCGGCGTCGCCGTCGCGGGCACCAAGGGCGTGGCGGTCGAGGTCAACTCGCAGACCGACTTCGTCGCCAAGAACGAGATCTTCCAGGGCTTCGTGCGCGACGTGACCGCGGTGGCGCTGGAGCAGGGCATCGACGACATCGACGCGCTCAAGGCGGCCGCGCTGCCGCAGGGCGGCACGGTCGAGGACGTGCTGACCGCCAACATCTCGACGATCGGCGAGAACCAGGTGCTGCGCCGCGCGAAGAAGGTCGACGTGACCAACGGCGCGGTGATCCCGTACGTCCACAACGCGGCTGCCCCGGGCCTCGGCAAGATCGGCGTGCTGGTCGCGCTCGAGAGCGACGCCGGCGTCGACGTGCTCGAGCCGCTGGGCAAGCAGATCGCGATGCACATCGCCGCGGCCTTCCCGCTGGCGCTCGACGAGAGCGGCCTCGACCAGGACGTGCTCGAGCGCGAGCGCGCGATCGGCCGCGAGAAGGCAGCGGAGAGCGGCAAGCCCGCCGACATCATCGAGAAGATGGTCGAGGGCGCGGTCAAGAAGTTCGCCAAGGAGAACGCGCTGCTCAGCCAGCTGTTCGTGATGGACGGCAAGACCCCGGTCGCCGACGTCATCGCCAAGGCGGGCAAGGACGCGGGCACCTCGATCGTGCTCAAGGACTATGTCCGCTTCCAGCTCGGCGAAGGCATCGAGAAGGAAGAGAGCGACTTCGCCGCGGAAGTCGCGGCGACGGCGGGCATCACCCGCTAAGCTCTCTTCGCTTGCGAACAAGAGGGGCGTGGCCGCTGCGGCGGCTGCGCCCTTTTTGCGTCAGTCCGGATCGTCGTCGAGCGGCAGCTCGCGCAGGGGATCGGCTTCGGTGAGGTCGGCCACCTGCTCATAGACCGCGGCATTCTCGTCCATCGCCTCGGCGAGATCGGGGTTCTGCGCGCCGACGTTGCGGAAGAAGGTGGCGGCATCGCGCAGGAGCTTGGCGGCGAGCTGGGCGTGGGTGGGCATCACGCCGCTCCTACTGGATGCCGATCGCCAGCGTGCAGCGCGCGATCTCGTTCTTGCCGTGCTGCGCGAGGAGCGGCGTGGCGGCGAACAGCATCGAGACGGCGAGCAGCTGGCGGATCATCCGGATAGTCTCCCTGCCGGGAAGCTAGCATCGGCGCACCCTGGCCGCGATCAAATAATCGGGCTTGCGCTTGGCTTTGCGCGAGGCCGCATCTAAGGTCCGCGCCGCTTCCCACCAACCCACAGAATCAAGGGCCAGATGACCGCTCCGCGCTTCAAACGAATCCTGCTCAAGCTGTCGGGCGAGGTGCTGATGGGTCAGGGCCAGTTCGGCATCGACCCCGCAACCTGCGAGCGCGTCGCGCGCGAGGTGAAGGCGGCGACCGAGACCGGCCTCGAGATCTGCATGGTGGTGGGCGGGGGCAACATCTTCCGCGGCCTCGCCGGCGCGGCGCAGGGCTTCGAGCGGGCGAGCGCCGATTACATGGGCATGCTGGCGACGGTGATGAACGCGCTGGCGATGCAGAACACGCTGGAAAGGCTCGGCGTCGACACGCGCGTCCAGTCGGCGATCCCGATGGCGAGCGTGTCCGAGCCGTATATCCGGCGCAAGGCGATGCGGCACATGGAGAAGGGCCGCGTGGTGATCTTCGCCGCGGGCACCGGCCTGCCGTTCTTCACCACCGACACCACCGCGGCGCTGCGCGCGGCCGAGATGAACTGCGACGCGCTGTTCAAGGGCACCAGTGTCGACGGCGTGTACAATGCCGACCCCAAGAAGGTGCCCGACGCGACGCGTTACGACGAGCTGAGCTTCGACCGCGTGCTGGTCGACAACCTCAAGGTCATGGACGCGACCGCGGTGGCCTTGTGCCGCGACAACGACATTCCGATCGTGGTGTTCAACATCCGCGACGAGGGCAATCTGGCGGCGGTGCTGCAGGGACAGGGCACCTCGACGATCGTCCGCAATCCGCAATCTGTATAAGAGGAGCCTGACAATGGCCGCATATGACAAGGCCGACCTCGAGCGCCGCATGCACGGCGCGGTCGAGGCGCTGAAACACGACCTTTCCGGCCTGCGCACGGGCCGCGCCAACGTGTCGCTGCTCGATCCGGTGACGGTCGAGGTCTATGGCGCGATGATGCCGCTGAACCAGGTGGCGACGGTTTCCGCACCCGAGCCGCGCATGCTGAGCGTGCAGGTGTGGGACAAGTCCAATGTCGGGCCGGTCGACAAGGCGATCCGTTCGGCCGGGCTCGGCCTCAACCCGATCGTCGACGGGCAGAATCTGCGCCTGCCGATCCCGGACCTGACCGAGGAGCGCCGCAAGGAGCTGGCCAAGCTCGCCGGCCAATATGCCGAGAAGGCCCGTATCGCCGCGCGCAACGTGCGCCGCGACGGCATGGACAACCTCAAGAACGACGAGAAGAAGGGCGAATTCGGCGAGGACGACCGCAAGCGCCACGAGGGCGACGTGCAGAAGCTGACCGACAGCACGATCGCCGAGATCGACGCGGCGGCGGCGGCCAAGGAAAAGGAAATTCTCGGCAAGTGACCGCACTCTCCGCGCCTGCCCCGGCCAACCCGGAAGGCGAAGCGATTCCCCGCCACGTCGCGATCATCATGGACGGCAACGGCCGCTGGGCGAAGGCCAAGCGGCTGCCGCGGCTCGCCGGGCACAAGCAAGGCGTGGAGGCGGTGCGGCGCGTGTCCAAGGCGGCGCGCGAGCTCGGCATCGAGGTGCTGACGCTCTATGCCTTCTCGTCGGAGAATTGGCGGCGGCCAGAGGAGGAAGTGCGCGACCTGATGGGCCTGCTGCGCCACTTCCTCAAGAACGAGCTGCGCGACCTGGTCGGCGAGAATGTCCGGCTGCGCGTGATCGGCGACTATCATGCGCTGTCGGACGACCTGGTGGCGATGATCGACGATGCGATCGCGCGCACGGCGGCGAATAGCGGGGCGACGCTGGTGATCGCGCTCAACTATGGCGCGCAGGCCGAGATCGTGGCGGCGGCGCGGCGGCTGGCGGTGGCGGCCAAGGCCGGGGAGCTCGATCCGGCGCAGATCGACGACGCGATGTTCGGCGACGCGCTGACCACGCACGGACTGCCCCCGCTCGACCTGCTGATCCGTACCTCAGGCGAGCAGCGGCTGTCCAATTTCCTGCTGTGGCAGGCGGCCTATGCCGAGCTGCTGTTCGTCGATACGCTGTGGCCCGATTTCGACGGTGCCGCGCTGGCCGATGCGATCGCGCAGTTCGGCAAGCGGCAGCGCCGGTTCGGAGGCTTGTGAACGAAGTTCCGCCCCGGAAGAATGCCGATCTGCCGACGCGCGCGCTGGTCGGCGCGGTGCTGGTCGCGATGGCGGCGACCGCGCTGTGGTGGGGCGGCTTCGCCTTCTGGCTGCTGCTGGCGGTCGTCGGGATCCTGATGATCCACGAATGGGGCGGGCTGCACGGCGCGGATGCCCGGCAGCGCAAGCTCGCGCAATATGCGCTGACCGTGCCGCTCGCGATCATGGCGCCGATCGCGGCAGGGCCGGGGTTCCTCGCCTTCGGGCTGGTGCTCGGGGCGATGTTCTTCGTCGCGATCGTCACGCGCAACGGGATGCTGGGCGCGGGCGAGGTCTATGTCGGGCTGCCGGTGCTCGCTTTGCTGGTGCTGCGCGCGCAGGATCAGGGCTTGCTGCTCGCCTTCTGGGCGATGGCGCTGGTCTGGGCGTGCGACATCGGCGCCTATTTCGCGGGACGCGCGATCGGCGGGCCCAAGCTGCTGCCCGCGGTGAGCCCCAACAAGACCTGGGCCGGCTTCTTCGGCGGGGTGACGGCGGCAGGGCTGTTCGCGTTCGTTCTGATCGGCCTGGGGCTCGACTGGCGGCTCGCGGCGGCGACGCCGTTGCTGGCGGCGCTGGCGCAGGCGGGCGACCTCTATGAGAGCTGGCTCAAGCGGTGTGCGGGGGTCAAGGATTCGGGCAATCTGCTGCCGGGTCACGGCGGCCTGCTCGACCGGCTCGACGGGCTGGTGCCGGTGGCGCCGCTCGCGGCATTGCTGGTACTGGCGATCCGATGAGGCGCGTGTCGATCCTCGGCGCGACCGGATCGGTCGGCACCTCGACACTCGACCTGATCGAGCGCGAACCCGACGCGTTCGAGGTGGTGGCGCTGACCGCCAATTGCGACGTCGGGCGGCTGGCGGCGGCGGCGCGCCGGGTGCGGGCGAAGCTGGCGGTGGTGGCAGACGAGACCTGTCTGCCCGCGCTGCGCGAGGCGCTGGCGGGGAGCGGGGTCGAGGCGGCGGGCGGCGCGCGGGCGGTGTGCGAGGCCGCGCGCATGGACGCGGACTGGACGATGGCGGCGATTGTCGGCACCGCGGGCCTGAAGCCGGCGCTGGCGGCGCTCGAAGGCGGCGGCACGGTCGCACTCGCCAACAAGGAATCGCTCGTCTCGGCAGGCGAGGTGGTGACACGCGAAGTCGCACGGCACGGCGCCACGTTGCTCCCGGTCGATTCGGAACATAACGCTATTTTCCAGTGCTTTGAGTCCGATAACGCCGATCAAGTATCAAGAATCATCCTGACCGCGAGCGGCGGACCGTTCCGCGAGCGCAGCCTCGACGAGATGCGCGGCATCACGCCCGAGCAGGCGGTGGCGCATCCCAACTGGTCGATGGGCGCGAAGATCAGCGTCGATTCGGCGACGCTGATGAACAAGGGGCTGGAGCTGATCGAGGCGTTCCACCTGTTCCCGGTGGCGCCCGAGCAGCTGGATGTGATCGTGCACCGCCAGTCGGTGATCCATTCGATGGTCGAATATGCCGACGGCTCGGTGCTGGCGCAGCTCGGCTCCCCTGACATGCGCGTGCCGATCGCGCACGCGCTCGCCTGGCCGCGGCGGATGGCGACGCCGTGCCAGCGGCTCGACCTGACCAGGATCGGGCGGCTGGATTTCGAGGCGCCCGACCATGCGCGTTTTCCATGCCTTCGCCTGGCGCGCGAGGCACTGGCGGCAGGCGGGGCGCGCCCGGCGGTGCTCAACGCGGCGAACGAAGTGGCGGTTGCCGCGTTCCTCGCACGGCGTATCGGCTTTCTTGAAATTGCCGCAATCGTCGCGGATACGCTTGAACGCTATGATCCGGCCGCACCGGCGACGCTCGATCAAGTGCTTGCGATCGACGCGGAGGCGCGGAACATTGCGGGCGAGCGTGTGAAGGACTGCGTAGCTTGACCGAGAATCCCGGTTTCTTTCTCTACATCCTCGCCTTCCTGTTGGTGATCGGGCCGCTCGTCTTTGTGCACGAGCTGGGTCATTACGCGGCGGGACGCCTGTTCGGGATCAAGGCCGACATCTTCTCGATCGGGTTCGGGCGCGAGATCGCGGGGTTCACCGACAAGCGCGGCACGCGCTGGAAGTTCGGCTGGCTGCCGCTCGGCGGCTATGTGAAGTTCGCCGGCGACATGAACCCGGCGAGCCAGCCCAGCCCCGAATGGCTGTCGCTGCCCGCCGCCGAGCGTGCGCGGACCTTCCAGGCCAAGCCCGTGTGGCAGCGCGCGATCGTGGTGGTGGCGGGGCCGGTGACCAATTTCGTGGTGGCGATCCTGATTCTGGCAGCGTTCGCCGTCGCCTATGGCCGGCCCAGCACGGCGCCGGTGATCGGAACGGTCGACAAGGGAAGCGTCGCGGCAGCCGCGGGACTTCAGCCGGGGGACCGGATCCTCTCGGTCGGCGGGCGTTCCGTCGAAGGCTTCAACGAGATCGCGCGCTATGTGATCATGCGCCCTGCCGAGCCAATCCGTATCGGGATCGAGCGCGACGGCCGCAGGCTCGACCTCAACATCACCACCGGCGTGCGTGAGGAAAAGGACCGCTTCGGCAACGTGTATCGACTGGGTGTGCTGGGCGTGCGCTCCGGCCCGGTCGAGCTGGTGCCGGTCAGCCTGTGGGAAGCCCCGATGGCCGGCATTCGCGATACCGGCCGGGTCATCCAGATGCAGATCGATGGGCTCGGTCAGATCATCACCGGCCGCCGGTCAGTGAAGGAATTGGGCGGACCGCTGCGAATCGCACAGGTTTCCGGCGAGCGCTTCGTCCTGGGACCGGTGGAGTTCGTGTTCCTGATCGCGCTCGTGTCGATTAATCTGGGATTCATTAACCTGTTGCCAGTCCCGGTGCTGGATGGCGGCCATCTTCTGTTCTATGCGATCGAGGCGGTGCGCCGGAAACCCGTGGAGCCGGAGGTGATGGAATGGGCGTTCCGCGGCGGGATGGTGGCGATCCTGGCGCTGTTTTTGATGGTGACGTTCAACGATCTGGGCGCCTTTGGCGTGTGGAGGAATCTGGCCGGGTTGATCGGCTGACGCGGTTGGGGCAGGGCGGTTCGCCGACCCGAGCTTCGGCCTGAAATATTCTCGAATCCTGGGGTAGGATGGTGACTGCAATCAAGGTGACAACTCTCGGCGTGCGCGCCACCGCGCTGCTCCTGACGGGCACGATTCTGTCGGGCGTGGCCTGTGCGCAGCAGGCGCCCGCGCAGCAGCAGCCAGCCCCGGCAGCGCAGCAACCCGCGCCCGCCGCGCAGCAGCCGGTGACGCCGGTGGCGATTCCCGCGCCGGTGCGTACCGTGCGCACGCTGCGCGTCGAGGGCACCCAGCGGCTCGAGCCCGAGACGGTGCTGTCCTATACCCGCCTGCGCGTGGGCCAGTCCTACACCACCGAGAGCCTCGACCAGGCGATCCGCGACCTGCTGGCGAGCGAGCTGCTCGCCGACGTGACGATCGAGGGCGTCGAGACCGGCGACATCGTCGTTCGCGTGCGCGAGAACCCGATCATCAACCGCGTGGTGCTGGAGGGCAACAAGCGGCTGAAGAACGACAAGATCGTCAAGGAAATCAAGCTGGCGCCGCGCCAGATGTTCACCCGCACCGCGGTGCGCGCGGACGTCGCGCGCATCGTCGAGCTGTATCGCCGCCAGGGCCGCTTCGCCGCGAGCGTCGAGCCCAAGATGGTGAGCCTCGACCAGAATCGCGTCGACATCATCTTCGAGATCCAGGAGGGCCCGAAGTCGAAGGTCCGCCAGATCAACATCATCGGCAACGAGGTGTTCAGCGACGGCAAGCTGCGCGGCGAGATGGCGACCAAGCAGGCGCGCCTCACCAGCATCTTCAGCTCGAACACCAGCTATGACCAGGACCGGCTGGCCTACGACCAGCAGAAGCTGCGCCAATTCTACCTGACCCAGGGCTATGCCGATTTCCGCGTGGTCTCCGCGGTCGCCGAGCTGACGCCGGACAAGCGCGACTTCATCATCACCTATGTCGTCGAGGAGGGGCCGCGCTACAAATTCGGTCCGGTCACGGTCGACAGCAACATCCGCGACTTCGACGACAAGCGCCTCGCTTCCAACCTGACGATCAAGGAAGGCGCCTGGTACAACGCCAAGCTGGTCGAGGACACGGTCGACAGCCTGTCCGAAACCGCCGGCATGTTCGGCTATGCCTTCGCCAACGTCTCGCCCGAGTTCCAGCGCGACCGCGACAAGTTGACGATGACGATCAACTTCAACATCGCCGAGGCGCGCCGCACCTATGTCGAGCGAATCGACATCACCGGCAACACCCAGACCCAGGACAAGGTGATCCGCCGCGAGATGCGCCTGGCGGAAGGCGACGCGTTCAACACTTTCCTGGTCAAGCGTTCGCAGGACCGCATCAACTCGCTCGGCTATTTCCAGGACAAGTTCGAGATCGAGCAGAAGGAAGGCTCGGCGCCCGACCGTGTGATCCTGACCGCCAATGTCGAGGAGAAATCGACCGGCGAGCTGACGCTCTCGGCGGGCTTCTCGAGCCTCGAGCGGTTCATCTTCCAGGGCTCGATCCGCCAGCGCAACTTCCGCGGCAGGGGCCAGGACCTGCGGCTCTCCGCCGACTATTCGAGCTATTCGAAGTCGGTCGAGGTCGGCTTCACCGAGCCCTATCTGTTCGACCAGAACATCGCGCTCGGCGGCACGATCTTCCGGCGCGACTATAATTCGTTCAACTATCTCGGCACCGATCGCCGCACCACCTATGAGCAGGTGTCGACCGGCGGGCAGCTCGTGCTCGGCGTGCCGCTGACCGAATATTGGACCGCTTCGGGCCGCTATTCGCTCACCCATGATTCGGTCGGCCTCGACGAGAGCACCTTCTTCACCAACGGCGCGTGCGACCCGCTCAAGGCCGGGCGCTATCTCTGCGAGGCGCTGGGCAAGCGCTGGACGTCGGCGGTCGGCCTGTCGCTGATCTATGACAGCCTCAACAGCCGACTGCGCCCGACCGCGGGCCAGCGGCTGGTGATCGGCGGCGACTTCGCAGGTCTGGGCGGCGACGTGCGCTATCTGCGCGGGCGCTTCGACGCCGACAAATACTGGAACATCGGCGGCGGCTGGGTCTTCTCGGCCGGGCTCGAGGGCGGCTATATCCACAGCCTGGAGAGCTCCGCGGCGGGCGTCGATCCGGTGCGCATCACCGACCGCTTCTTCCTCGGCGAGCCGCAGTTCCGCGGCTTCGACATCCGCGGTGTGGGCCCGCGTATCCAGCGCATCGGCTTCACCGGCAGCGTCGCCGCGGGCAACCAGACGCTGATCACCGACGAGGACCAGATCTTCGACGACGCGATCGGCGGCCGCGCCTATTATCTGGCCAAGCTCGAACTCGAGATCCCGCTCGGCGCGGGTGCGCGCGAGATGGGCATTCGCCCGTCGATCTTCGCGATGGCGGGCGCGAACTGGGGCGTGCGGCGGCCCAACCCGACCGCGAACTTCACCCAGGCGACCGACGGCAGCGGCAACCCGCTGTTCAACGCCGACGGCTCGCCCTCGCTGCTGCCGATCCTGACGCCGCAGTTCGATTCGGAAGGCCGCCCGCTCTTCCAGGTTCCGCTCACCGACGCGGTCGCGCCGGGTCAGCTCACCACCTGTTCGGTGGGCTATTCGTCCACGGCGGGCGGCGCCTGTTCGGGCACGTCGATCAACGCGGTCTATAACGTCACGACCGATCCATTCGTCGAACGCTTCCTGGGCAACTCGCCCAGGCCGCGCGTGGCGGTCGGCATCGGCGCCAACTGGAACTCACCGTTCGGCCCGCTGCGGCTCGATCTCGCCTACGCCCTCACCAAGCTAGAGGGCGACGACGACAAACTCTTCAGCTTCAACGTAGGGACTGCATTCTGATGTCTAACACCAAGACCATTCTCGCCGCGCTCGCGGTCGCCGGTGCGACCCTGGGCGCCGGTACCGCCGCGGCGCAGGCGCTGGCGGATGCCAAGATCGCCGTCGTCGACGTCGATCGCGTGATGAGCCAGTGCACCGCCTGTGTCGCGGCCAACACCCAGCTCCAGCAGCAGCGCACCGCGCTCCAGCAGTTCGCGCAGCAGCAGGGCCAGCCGCTGCAGACCGAGCAGAGCTCGCTCGAAGCCGCGCTCAAGGCCGCCGCCGGCAAGCCCGACGCGGCGCTTCAGCAGCGCGTGCAGGCGTTCCAGACCAAGGCGCAGGGCGCCCAGCGCCAAGTCTCCGAGCGCGAGCAGACTTTCCAGCGCAACGTGCAGTTCGTGCAGCAGCAGATCGCGCAGCGCATGGTGCCGGTGGTCCAGCAGATCGCCCAGCAGCGCGGCGCGAGCGCGGCGATCGCCAAGGAGAGCCTGCTCTTCTCGGCGGCGTCGGTCGACATCACCGATGCGGTGCTGACTACGCTCAACCAGCAGCTGCCGAGCGTGAGCACCACCGCCCCGCCGCCGCCGCAGCAGCCGGCGCAGCAGCCCACGCAGCCCGCAACGCCGGGCCGGTGAGCGATCCGGCAGTGACGGGAGGCTCCACCCCGGCCTCCGCCGGGGCCCCGCTCGATATCGGGCGGGTCATGGCGGCGCTCCCGCACCGCTACCCGATGCTGCTGGTCGACCGGGTCGAGGAACTGATCCCCGACCAGCGCATCGTCGCGATCAAGGCGGTGAGCATCAACGAGGAGTTCTTCCAGGGGCATTTCCCGGGAAGGCCGATCATGCCCGGCGTGCTCCAGGTCGAGGCGCTGGCGCAGGCGGCGGGCGTGCTCGCGGTCGAGAGCCTGGGCCTCGCGGGGTCAGGCAAGCTCGTCTATTTCATGTCGATCGACGGCGTGAAGTTCCGCAAGCCGGTCGAGCCCGGCGTGCTGCTGCGGCTCGAGGTCGAGTTCCTGCAGAAACGCGCGCGCATCTGCAAGTTCGCCGGCAAGGCATATCTCGGCGACGATCTCGCCACCGAGTGCGAGTTCACCGCGATGATCGCGGACCCGCCCTCAGCCTGAACACCCTTCGCATTGCAACATCGGCGCGGCTCTGTTAGGGGCCGCGCCTCTTGCTGCCGGTCGGAAACCGGCGGCGTATCGCAAGGAACTGACCCGTGAAGAAAGACACGCACCCCGACTATCACATGATCAAGGTGCAGATGACCGACGGCACCGTGTTCGAAACCCGCTCCACCTGGGGCAAGGAAGGCGACACGATGCAGCTCGACATCGATCCGCTGGCGCACCCGGCCTGGACCGGCGGCCGCGGCACCATGCTGGATACCGGCGGTCAGGTGGCGCGCTTCAACAAGCGCTTCGGCGGGCTTTCGCTCTCCAAGAAGTAAGGCGGGCAGGCTAACGGCATTAACGCGCCGTTAGCCATCGCAGCCTAGGCTTGCCCGATGATGTCATCGGGACGCAGCTTTGCAGCCGAATTTGAACCCGCGGTGCTCGGCCGGCGGCGCGCTCCGCGTGCGCCGGTCTCGCTCGATGCGAAGGTGGGCCGGGGCGGCCTCGACCGCGCGCTGTGCAAGGTGGTCGACCTGTCGATCCACGGCGCCAAGATCGAGACCTTCTCGGCGCTGCGCCGCGACTCCATGATCTGGCTGACGCTGCCGCATCTCGGCCACTGGGCCGCGCGCGTCGCCTGGGCCAGCGACTTCGAGGCCGGCCTCGAATTCCAGATCCCGCTGACCGAGGACGAGTTCGAGAAGCTGGTCGAAAACTAAGGGGCGCAACAAACTTGCCAGCTCCGCGCAAATCCCTCATGCTTCGCGGCGAAGGGGATGAGCGATGCGTGCCTGGTTGCTGGCCGGCCTGATCGCAACCGGTCCAGGTGCCGCCGATACGGCAGCACAAGACCGCTCCGACGCGCGCGCCCTGATCATCGCGGACCGGCCA
The DNA here is from genome assembly GCF_026107375.2 of Sphingomonas sp. BT-65. Lineage (NCBI taxonomy): Bacteria > Pseudomonadati > Pseudomonadota > Alphaproteobacteria > Sphingomonadales > Sphingomonadaceae > Sphingomonas > Sphingomonas sp. BT-65. Next base: position 444,746 of record NZ_JAPCIA010000001.1, on the reverse strand, counting down.
GCGGCGACCGGAGCTGCCCGCCAGCCCGTGTACATCAACTTGCCCGCACCCCTGCAGTCCGCCCTGCCGGCCCGTCCCGCGGCCGCCGGGCGGCTGAATCGAGGGGGAGCGGAGGATTTCCGCGTGGCCAGAGCGCCATTCGCCGAGAACCGGATGCGATCGGAAGTGGAGGCAATGGTCGGGCGCCGGCCACGCGCTTTTGCCTTCCGCCCGATGATGTCGCTTACCTTCGATACGAACGATCTGGATGCGCCCGCGCGCGTCGGCGGGATCGCGCCCAGACTGCTCGGGGCATCCAGGCAGCGCTGAGGGGCGGGAAGGATTTGGACTTGGCGGGCGAATCCGCCTAAAGGCGGCGAAACGCCGTGATCCACGCACTCGCCAACCCCACGCGCTTCCTCAAGATCGCGCGACCGCTGACGCCCATCCTGTTCTGGAGCGGGCTGCTGCTGGTGCTCGTGGGTTGCTGGGGTGGCCTCACGCAGACGCCGCCCGACTATCTCCAGAAGGAGAGCGTGCGGATCCTATATATCCATGTGCCGAGCGCGTGGCTGGGGATGGGCGGGTGGACCAGCCTGGCGATCGCCTGCTTCGCCTATCTCGTGTGGCGGCACCCGCTGGCGAATGTCGCCGCGCGCGCGATCGCACCGGTGGGGGCGACCTTTGCCGCGCTGTGCCTGATCACCGGATCGATCTGGGGGCGGCCGACCTGGGGCACCTGGTGGCAGTGGGACGGGCGGCTGACCTCGATGCTGCTGCTGTTCTTCATCTACATCGCGTGGATCGCGCTCGAGCGCGCCGACCGCGAGCGCGGCGGGGACGGGCGCATCCCGGCGCTGTTCGGGATCGCGGGGACGGTGCTGCTGCCGGTGATCCGCTACTCCGTGGTTTGGTGGAATACGCTGCACCAGGGACAGAGCCTGACGCTGACCAAGTCGACCATCGACGATTCGATGCTGTGGCCGCTGCTGCTGACGCTGCCCGGCTTTAGCCTGTTGTTCGGCGGGATCGTGCTGATGCGGATGCGCGCGGCGCTGGCCAACCAGCGCGTCGAGGCGCGGCTGCGGCGGATGGCGGCATGAACCATTGGCCGTTCATCCTTGCCGCCTATGCGGTGGTCGTCGCGGGCGTCGGCGGGATTTCGCTGGCGAGCTGGCGTGCGATGCGCAAGGCCGAGCAAGCGGCCGACGCGCTGCGAGACCGGCGATGAAGCGCAAGCATCAACGGCTGATCCTTGGCCTCGTCGCGCTCGTCGCGATCGGCGGGGCGAGCGGGCTGGCGCTCTCCGCGCTCCAGGACCAGGCGGCGTTCTTCTATACGCCCGGCGATGTCGCGACCAAGAAACCCCCGGCCGGCAGGGCGGTGCGGCTGGGCGGGATGGTCGAGACGGGGTCGCTCAAGCGGCTTTCCGATGGCGTGACGATCAGCTTCGTCGTGGCCGACAAGGACGCGAAGGTACCGGTGCGCTTCACCGGCGTCGCCCCCGACCTGTTCAAGGAAGGTTCGGGCGTGGTCGCCGAGGGCAAGTTCACCAGCGATGGCGGCTTCGTGGCGGACAATCTGCTCGCCAAGCATGACGAGCGCTACATGCCGCCCGAGATCGCCGACAAGATGCCATCGCCGGACACGCTCGTTAAATGATCGCCGAGGCGGGGCTGGCGGCGCTGTGGTTCGCCGCGGCGATGGCGCTGATGCAGCTGGCGATGGCCGCGCTGGGGTTGCGGCTCAAGCAGGACCAGTTGGTCGAAGCGGTGCGGCCGGTGGCGATCGTACAGGGCGCGCTGGCGGCGCTGTCGTTCGGCCTGCTGATCCTGCTGTTCCTGCGGTCCGACATGTCGGTGCTGCTGGTCGCGCAGAACAGCCATTCGGCCAAGCCGTGGCTCTACAAGTTCGCGGGCGCGTGGGGGAACCATGAAGGCTCGATGCTGCTGTGGGTCACGGTGCTGGCGCTGGCCGGGGCGGCGATCGCGCTGCTGGAGAAGAAGCTCGACCGTGCGACGCTGACCGCGACATTGGGCGCGCAGGCCTTCATCGCGCTCGGTTTCTATGCCTTCCTGCTGATCGCTTCGAGCCCGTTCACCCGGCTCGATCCGCCGGCATTGGACGGGATGGGGCTTAATCCGCTGCTGCAGGACCCGGGCTTGGCCTTCCATCCACCGACGCTCTATTTCGGCTATGTCGGGCTCTCGATCGCTTTCTCCTTCGCGGTCGGCGCGATGCTGACGGGCGAGGTGGGCGCGGCGTTCGCGCGGGCGATGCGGCCCTGGGTGCTGGGCGCCTGGGTGTTCCTGACGATCGGCATCACCGCGGGTAGCTATTGGGCCTATTACGAGCTGGGCTGGGGCGGCTGGTGGTTCTGGGATCCGGTCGAGAATGCCTCGCTGATGCCGTGGCTCGCGGCGACGGCATTGCTTCATTCGGTCAACGTGCTGGCGGCGCGCGATGGGCTGCGCGCCTGGACGCTGATGCTGGCCGTCGTGGCCTTCTCGATGTCGATGGTCGGGACCTTCCTCGTCCGCTCGGGCATCCTGACCAGCGTGCATGCCTTCGCGGTCGATCCGACACGGGGGAGCTTCATCCTCGTGCTGCTCGCCCTCTATATCGGCGGTGCGCTGGCGCTCTACGGCCTGCGGGTCGGGCGGGTGAAAGCGGGGCAGGGGTTCGACCTGCTCAGCCGCGAGGGCGGGCTGGTGCTCAACAATCTGCTGCTCAGCGTGATCCTCGGCATCGTGCTGATCGGGACGCTCTATCCGATCGTCGCGCAAGCGATGGGCGAGCAGCTCTCGGTCGGGCCGCCCTTCTTCAACAAGGCGGCGGGGCCGATCGCGCTGGCGCTGGTGGCGGCGATGGCGGCGGGGCCGCTGCTCAACTGGCGGCGGGATCATCTCAACCCGCTGCTGGCCAAGCTGACCGTGCCGGCGACGCTGGCGGTGCTGGTGATGGCCGGAACGTTCGCGGCGGCGCCGGACGCCGGGTGGATGGAGATCGTCGGTCTGGGGCTTGCCGCGGGGCTCGCGGTGGCGAGCTTCGCGCCGCTGTGGAAGCGCAAGCTGCGCCGCGTGCCGCTGTTCACCTGGGGCATGATGATCGCGCATTTCGGGGTGGCGGTGAGCGTCGCGGGGATGGCGGCAGACAGCGCCTTCACCAGCGAGCGGCTGGTCGCGGCGCGCTATGGCCAGCCTTATTATGTCGGGCCGTGGCGCGTGGTTCTGAACGGTGTAGCGCCGGTGATCGGTGACAACTGGTCGGCGGTCGAGGGGCGGGTGACAGCCTCGCGCGGGCCGGTGGACGGGCCGATGCTCCTGTTACGTCCGCAGCGGCGCTATTATTCCTCGCCGCCGACGGACACCGCCGAGGCCTCGATCTCGACCCGGATCGATGGGCAGCTCTATGCCGTGCTCGGGCAGCAGGATGCGCAGGGGCGCTGGCAGCTGCGGCTGTGGTGGAAGCCGTTCGTAACGCTGATCTGGTTCGGCGGCGGGCTGGTCGCGCTCGGCGGTGCGCTCTCGCTGCTCGGGCGGGTGAAGCGCGAGCGGCGCAATGCGCGGCGGCGCGAGGAGGCGGAGTGGTGAGGTGCTGGGCTCTTTGGGTGCCGCTGGTGGTGTTCCTGGGCGTCGTCGCGCTCGGGGCGTGGCGGCTGACCGGCACGAGCGAGACGGTGGTCAAGTCCGCGCTGGTCGGCAAGCCGCTGCCCGAATTCAGCCTGCCGGCGATGGTCGAGGGCAAGCCGGGGCTCAGCCGCGCCGATCTCGCGACCGGCAAGCCGCGGCTGCTCAACGTCTTCGCGAGCTGGTGCGTGCCGTGCATCGCCGAGGCGCCTCAGCTGATGCGGCTCAAACAGGCAGGCGTCGAGATCGATGCGGTGGCGATCAGGGACCGGCCCGAGGCGGTGGCGGCGTTCCTGGCGCGGAACGGCGATCCTTACGCGCGGATCGGCAACGATCAGGAGCGGCGGGTGCAGATCGGGATCGGGTCGGCGGGCGTTCCCGAGACCTTCGTGATCGACGGCCAGGGGCGGATCGCGGCGCAGCATATCGGCGACATCCGCGCGGAGGATGTGCCGAAGCTGCTCAAGGCGCTGGAGGCGGCGCGATGAGCCTGTTGCTCGGTGTGGCGCTGGCCGCGAGCGTGCCTGCGAATCTGGGCTATGCACAGTTGCCCGATGCCGCGAAAGAGGCGGAGGCCGCGGCGCTGATGGAGACGCTGCGCTGCCTGGTCTGCCAGGGCCAGTCGATCGCCGACAGCGACGTCGACATGGCGGCCGATATGCGGCGAATCGTGCGCCAGAAGATCGCGGCGGGGGAGAAGCCCGGAGCGGTGCGCGACTGGCTGGTCGAGCGCTATGGCAGCTATGTGACCTATGACCCGCCGCTGAGCTGGATGACCGCGCCGCTGTGGCTGGCGCCCTTGTTGTTGCTGGGTGCCGGGCTGTGGCTGGCGCGTAGCACGCTGCGGAGGCGGCGCAAATGATAGGCTGGATCGTGCTCGCCGGGATTGGTGCGGCGGCGTTCGCGCTGCTGTGGCTGCTCGGGCTGCCGCGGACCTTGTGGTCGTTCGCCGGCGCGGCGCTGATGCTGGGCGCAGCGGGCTATGCGCTGCAGGCGCGGCCCGAGCTCTCCGGCGCCCTGGTCGAGGCAGCGAAGAAGGCGCAGCCCGACGAGCCGATGCTGCGCGACCTGCGCGGCGCGATGTTCGGCCGCTTCACCTATATTGACGGCTATTTCTTCGCGGCCGATGCGCTGGTCCGTGGGGGCGATCCCGAGAAGGCCGCCAGGTTCATGCAGGGCGGGGTGCGCTCCTCGCCGAACGACGCCGCGCTGTGGACCTGGTACGGCATGACGTTGGTCGAGGCCGACGGGCGAACGGTGTCGCCAGCGGCGGGGGTGGCGTTCCGGCGCGCGGTGGCGCTGGCGCCGAAGCATCCGGGGCCGGCGTTCTTCTATGGCCTCGCGCATGTGCGCGCCGGGCAGTTCGCCGCGGCGTTGCCGTGGTGGAAGCGCGCGCTGACGCTGACCCCGCCCGATGCAAGCTATCGCAAGGACATCGCGACGCGGGTGGCGCTGCTCGAGCAGTTCCTGGCGATCCAGGCGAGCGAAGGGCAGGGGACGCCCCCGGCCAGCTGATCAGCGGGCGGTTGCGGCCGCCTTCTTCGCGCGTTGCGTCTCGACTAGCTGGATCGCCTTCTGCACGGCGGCCTCGATCGATAGGAAGCTGGTGTCGAGCACCGCGGCATCGGGCGCGGCGACCAGCGGCGCGTCAGCGCGCTTGGTGTCGCGCTCGTCGCGCGCACGGATGTCGGCAAGCACCTTGTCGAGGCTTGCCATGATGCCGTTGCGGCGCAGCTCGGCGTGGCGGCGCTGGGCACGGATCGTGGGAGTCGCCTTGACGAACAGCTTGGCGTCAGCGTCGGGCGCGATCACCGTGCCGATATCGCGCCCATCGAGGATCGCGCCGCCGGGCTGGTGGGCGAAACGCTTCTGGCGCTGAAGCAGCGCGGCGCGGACCAGCGGGTGGGCTGATACGACGGACGCGATCTTGCCCACTTCATCGGTGCGCAGCCATTCGTCGGCAAGCAGCAGGTCGTCGAACCCGGTCGCGGCGACGGCGTCGGCTTCCTTCTCCGGGTTCAGCTCCTCGCGCAGTACGGTGGCGGCGACCGCACGGTAGAGCAGCCCGGTGTCGAGATGGGGAAGCTCGTAATGACGCGCGAGGGCACGGGCGATGGTGCCCTTGCCCGATGCTGCGGGTCCGTCGACGGCGATGATCATGGTTCGGTGCGGCCGGTAAGCGAATCGAGGGTCGAGAAGAACCCCGGATAGCTGGTGGCGACCGGGGCAATGTCGTCGATGCTCACGTCGGCCTTCGCGCCGAGTCCAGCCACCGCCATGCTCATCGCGATACGATGGTCGAGTTTCGAGGCGACCGGAGCGCCGCCGGGGATAGGATCGCCGCCGGTGCCGGTGATGGCGAGGCCATCCTCATACTCCTCGAGTGCGACGCCGTTGGGCCGGAGCGCAGCGACCATCGCGGCGATGCGGTCCGATTCCTTGACGCGGAGCTCATCGGCACCGCGTGCGACGGTGCGGCCCTCGGCAAAGGAAGCGGCGACGAACAGCACGGGATATTCGTCGATCATGCTCGGCGCGAGATCGTGCGGCACCTCGATCGCCTTGAGCGGTGCGTGGCGCACGCGCAGGTCGGCGACCGGCTCGCCGCCGACGATGCGCGGGTTCACCTGGGCGATGTCAGCGCCCATCATCTTGAGCGCAGTGATCAGCCCGGTGCGCGTCGGGTTGAGGCCGACATTGGCGATGGTGATGTCCGAGCCGGGGGCGATCGAGGCGGCGACCATCCAGAAGGCGGCGGAGGAAGGGTCGCCGGGGACGGTGATCTGCTGGGGTCTGAGCTCGGCCTCACCGCGGATCGAGATGATTCGGCCCTGCAGCGTCTCCTCGACGGTCAGATCAGCGCCGAAGCCGGTGAGCATGCGTTCGCTATGGTCGCGCGTCGGGACCGGCTCGATCACGCGGGTGATGCCCGGCGTGTTGAGCCCCGCGAGCAGCACCGCCGACTTGACCTGGGCCGAGGCGACGGGGAGCGTGTATTCGATCGGCACCGCGGGGCAGAGGCCGCGCATGGTGAGCGGGAGGCGGCCGCCGGGACTCGATGTGAAATCAGCGCCCATCCGCGACAGTGGATCGATCACCCGGCCCATCGGGCGCTTGGAGAGCGAGGCATCGCCGGTGAAGGTCGCGGTGATCGGGTGGCTGGCGACGAGGCCCATCAGCAGCCGCGTTGAAGTACCCGAATTGCCCATCTCCAGCGCCATCTCGGGCTGGAGCAGCCCGCCGACGCCGACGCCCCAGACGTGCCATACGCCGTCGTCGCGGCGCTCGATCGTGGTGCCCATCGCTCGCATCGCCGCGGCAGTGGCGAGCACATCCTCGCCCTCCAGCAGTCCCTCGATCCGGCTTTCTCCGACGGCAAGGCCGGCAAACATCAGCGAGCGGTGGCTGATCGACTTGTCGCCGGGCACCGTGAGAGTACCGCGCAGTGGACCGCGGGCGGAAACGGCGAGAGGGAGGGGTGTTGCAGCGCTCATTGGCGGCGGCTTTGACAGGGGGCTTGCGCTATGGCAAGGCGCGCGCCACTTCAAACGGGGACAAGCTTCCCGTCACCCTGCTAAATCGAAGAAAAGGTAAGAGCGGCACATGGTGAAGCCGGAATGGGGCACGAAACGGACCTGCCCGAAATGCGCGACGCGCTTCTATGACCTGACCAAGGACGAGCCGGTCACCTGCATCAGCTGCGGCTTTGCCTGGGAGCCGGAGCCGGTCCTCAAGTCGAAGCAGCCGCTGCCGTTCGAGGTGGTGAAGAGCGAGGTCGACAAGGTCAAGGTCGAGGACGCGGATCTGGGCGATGAGGATCTGGACGTCGATGAGGACGCTGAGGGCTCGCCCGACGACGATGTCGACCTGGGCGGCGACGACGACCTGGGGGTCGACACCGGCGACGACGACGAAGAGACCTGAGAACCGGAAACTCGAAAAAAACCCGGTTGCAAACCACGCGATGGCTGCTAGAGGCCATCGCCTTCCCGGAACGGATGGGGCCGTAGCTCAGCTGGGAGAGCGTCGCAATGGCATTGCGAAGGTCAGGGGTTCGATCCCCCTCGGCTCCACCATTCCTTCCAAACGGGACGAGGCAAGGGCGGCGAAAGCCGTCCTTTTTCGTATGACTAACGCTCAGCCCGGCTCGGCGGCGATCACATAGTCGAAACCGTGACGGATGCCGTCCTTGCGCGCAGCGAAGGCGAGTGCACGGGCGCGCAGCTCCTCGCCACGCGCGGTGAGCGCGGACGTCAGCGCCGGGTCGCCGAGCCGGGCGATTCGCGCGGCGCACATGTCGATCTGGCTGTTCACGAAGCGCGCCTTGTAGCGGATCGGGAAGCGCCGCGCGGCGATCGGCTTGAAGCCCGCTTCGGCCATGCGATCGAGCACCCAGCCCATCGGATATTCGCGATAGGGCCGCTCGCCGGCAAGCAGCAGGCAAGCGTCACGGAAGCGCCCGATCTCCCAGACCAACCGCCCGGCTTCGGTGGCTGGATCGTGCGTGACATAGGGTTCGAGCCCGACGAGATAGAAGCGGCGGGCGGTGAGCGCGCGCAGCCGGGCGAACATCGCGCCCTGGAAATAAGGCGCGAAGCCCTCGACTGCGCCGATTAGATAGTCGGCGAGCACGGTATCGAAGCGCTCGCCCTTGAGCAGCTCGGGATCCGCCCAATTGGCTGCGATGAGCCGATCCTGCGGCCGGCGGGCGGCTTCAACGGCGTCGCGCACCTGCACCGCATGCGCGGTGGCACCGGTGACCGCGACCCAGCGATCGGTCGCGATCGAGGAGACCCAGCGGACCGAATGCGTGCCGGTGCCGGCATCGAGCAGAGATCCCCAAGGCAGATCGCCCTGGAGATCCTCGATATGCGCGAACAGCGAGGATCCGGCGCCGGCTCCCTCTGCCATCAGAATGCGGTGCGCAGGCCGAACACAAGGTTGCGACCGCGCAGCGGCGCCGCGTCGCGGATGAACGAGGCATGGTTATAGGCCAGCTCGTTGGTGAGGTTGGTACCGCGCACGAACAGCTCGGCATTGGCCGATCCGCCCAGCTCGAGCCGGTAGGCAAGGGTTGCGTTGACCATGTCGTAGCCCGGGGTGCTGGTCTCGAACGCGGCGACCTTACCCTGCTCGAACACATGATAATATTCCGCATCGAAGGTGAGCGGGCCGACATGCGCGTCGACGCGGCCGCCGAGCCGACCGGCGGGGATGCGCGGCAGGTTGCCGAGCCCGTCCTTGAGCTCGGCGCGGACATAGTCGCCGAAGATCGACGCGGCGAACTGGGGGGTGAACTCGTGGCGGATCTCGCCGTCGACGCCAGTGAAGGTCGCGTCGGCGCCGACATAGCGGATCAGGCGGAAATCCTCGAACTGGTCGAGCGTCTTGGCGTAGATATAGTTATCGAAATCCTGGTGGTAGGCGCCGATCGTGAAGGTGGTCGGCCCGCGCGTCTTGCGCAGCGTCAGGTTGATCGAGTTCGAGGTCTCCACGCCGAGCGAGACGTCGTCGGGCAGGCGGGTGTTGCCGGTGACCATCCCAATCTCGAACGTGTTGGTCGCGAGGTGGACACCATAGGCGTAAAGCTCCTGCACGCTGGGCGCGCGCTGCGACCGGGCAAGCGACAGCGCGACCGAATAGTCGCCGTCCACATCCCAGATCGCCGCGCCTGAAGCCGAGAAGGGGCTGTGCTTGATCCCGGGATAACGCGTCCCCGCCGGCTCGACTTGCTGCCATTCCTGTCGCGCCGCGAGCTCGAGCCGCACCGGTCCGAGCGAGAGCGTTTCCATCAGGAAGAGCGCGGTGTTCCTGGTCTCGGTGCTGATCAGGAACGCTTCGGCACCTTCGGCGCTGAACTCACTCTCCCAATGCTGTACCCCGATCACGCCGCGCAGGCCCGCGATCGGCTTGTGAGTGAGCTCGAAACGCCCGTCGAAACCCTTGTTGCGGAAGGTCGTGGCGACCTCGCCGTCGTCGAGCTCGTCATGCTCGTAATCGGTGAAGGACATCCGGAAGCGCATCTTCTCGAACCCTGGCAGGGGATCACGATAGTCGCTGCGGATGTCGAAGCGGTCGCTGCGCAGCTTCACATAAGGCGCGCCGTGATCATGGTCATGATCATGATCGTGATCGCCGTCGTCATGGCCGTGACCGCCGCAGTGCAGGCTGGTGCCGTGCGGGTGGCAGTCCTCATACTCGTGGCTATGGCCGGGGAGGCCATATTCGCTGCGCTGGCGGGTATAGGCGACGCCGAGATAGCCGCGCGGCCCGATCCAGGAGAGGCCGGCGCTGAGCGTCGAAGTGTCATTGTACGAGCCTTCGACATGGTCGCTGCCGAATGCATCGGGCACGCGATAGTCGTCCGACTTGCGACGCACGCCTTCGACGCGGAAGGCGAAGGGCCCGAGGCCCGCGGTGACGCCGCCGACGATCGCGCGTTCCGCGTCGGCGGTGCCGAGCCGGCCTTCGGCAACGCCGGAGATTCCGCCCTTGGGCAGTTCGGTCGGCACCTTGTCGTCGAGCAGGTTGATCGCGCCGCCCGCAGCGCCGCTGCCGTAGAGCAGGGTGGCGGGGCCGCGCAGCACCTCGATCCCGCGCAGCAGCAGCGGCTCGGTGGTGACATTGTGATCGGGCGAGATGGTCGAGGCATCCATGATCGCCGAGCTGTCGCTCAGCGCCTGGACGCGCGGTGCGGTCTGGCCGCGAATCACCGGCCGACTGGCGCCGCCGCCGAAATTCTCGACCTGGATGCCAGGCTGGCCAGCGAGCGTCTCGCCGAGCGTCGCCTGGCGGCGATGGACCAGTTCCTCGCCGCTCAGCGTGATCACGGGAGTCGCGGTCTCGTCGGCGGTCTGCTGCAGCGGCGAGGCGGTGATCACCACCTCGCCCTCAGCATGGCTGCCTGCCTGGCCGGCGGTGCTGGCACTGCTGTTGGCGAGCGCTTCGCCCGGCGCGAACGCGAGGAACGAGGCTGCGCTGTAGAGATGGATGCGACTGATCACGATTACCCCATTTGCTGTCTGAACCGTGAGCCGGATAGGATATAGTATAACATCACGCAATAGGCTGGCGAAGATTGACGGGTTGGACAGGGGACGGCGCCTCGCGTCCCAAATCCGGACGGCGTTAACCATCATCCGGCATGGCCGAAATCGTAAACAAAACGTTAACTGTCGGCGATGCGAGACCAGGCGATCCTCGGCCGCCCGAGCGAAGGGCACCCGTTCCGGGCCACGCTGCCCGTGATCCGCGCGAACGTCCGCAAGCGCGAGGACGACAGCGACCTCAAGCTGTTCGTGCTGAGCTACTGCGCGTTCTTCGTCTGCTTCTACACCTTCTTCCTCTGAAGAAGGTCGTCCACGCCGCCTAGTCGCAGGCGAGGTGCAGCTTCTGCGCGATCCAGGCGGAGACGAGGCACATGGCGCACACCAGTAGCAGCATATCCTCGGGTCCAACCCCGGCGGCGGTGATCGCGATCACCACAATCGCGCCGATCGTCATCGCACCGGCGTTGACGATGTTGTTGGCGGCGACGGTGCGCGCAGTCTGGTCCTTGGTCACGGTGGTGGTGAGGAAGGCGTAGAGCGGCACCACGAACATGCCGCCGGTGATCGAGATGCCCATCAGCGTCAGCAGCAACAGCCAGGCCTGCGGCATCACCACGAATTCGAGCACGCCGTAGAGGCCGCCATTGGGCGCCGGCACCCAGAAGCGCGCCTCGATCGAGAGGATGCCGACGATCACCGCCATCAGGATCACCGACATCGGCGAGTATTTGGCGGAGATCTTGCCCTTGAGCATGGCGTTGATGATGATCGATCCGATCGCGACGCCGACCGAGAAGATCGCGATCATCAGGCTAGCGACGCGCTCGTCGGCGGTGAGCAGGTTCTTGGCGAGCGGGGGGAAGATCACGATCAGCACCGATCCGATCGTCCAGAAGAAGCTGATCGCGCAGATCGCGAGGAACAGGCGCGGGATGTGCATCGTCGCGGCGACCAGGCGCCACGAGGAGGTGACCGGGTTGTAGTTGATGTCGAGCATCGGTCCGGCGCGCGGCGCGGGCGGCACAAGGCGTCCGGTGAACCAGCCGATCGCGGCGACCGCCAGCGTCAGGAATCCCGCGGTTTCGACCGAGACCCAGCCCGCAATCACCGTACCCAGCAGGATCGAGAGATAGGTCGCGGCCTCGACCAGGCCGGTGCCGCCGAGCACCTCGTCATCCTTCAGATGCTGGGGCAGGATCGCGTATTTGATCGGGCCGAAAAAGGTCGAGTGGGTGCCGAGCATGAACACCGCGCCGAGCATCATGCCGATGCCGAGATTGGTGTAGCCGATCTTCGCGACATAGATGCCCGCGCCGCCGAACAGCATGATGCCGATCTCGACCGTCTTGACGATGCGGATGATGCGCGCCTTGTCATAGGTGTCGGCGAGCTGCCCCGAGAGCGCGGAGAGGACGAAGAAGGGCAGGATCGCGAGGCCCGTCGCCAGCGCGTTGAAATAGCTTTCCTGCTGGGGATCGTTGAACACCTGATAGGTGGCGAACAGAACCAGCGCGGTCTTGAACAGATTGTCGTTGAACGCCCCCAGGAACTGCGTGGTGAAAAGGGGGAGAAACCGGCGCTCCTTGAGCAATCCGAGCGCGTTGATCATGTGGTTGGCGGGCCTTCGTCCGTCGAAACTGAGCCGGGCATAGCCGGGCGGGGCAGGTGGCGGCAACCGCTATCGGCGCGATGTGACAAACCGGTGTCAGCGCCCGCGCATCCCGGGGGATGATTGCGGGCGCCGGCGATGCTAGAGCAGGGGCCGATGCTGACCCTGCCCAATATCCTGACCCTGTCGCGGATCGTCACCGTGCCGCTGCTCGTCTTCTTCCTGTGGTGGCGGGAATGGGAGACGGGCTATGCGCTCGCCTTCGCGACCTACTGCCTGATGGGGATCACCGACTATTTCGACGGCTATCTCGCGCGCTCGCGCGGGACGGTGTCGAAGCTCGGCATCTTCCTCGATCCGATCGCCGACAAGATCATGGTCGCGGCGGTGATCCTGATCCTGTGCGCCAAGGGGATCATCGCCGACCTGCACATGATCGCCGCGCTGGTCATCCTGCTGCGCGAGATCGCGGTGTCTGGGCTGCGCGAGTTCCTGGGCGGAATCCAGGTGTCGGTGCCCGTCTCGGCGCTGGCCAAGTGGAAGACGGCGTTGCAGCTGGCGTCGCTCGGCGGGCTGGTGCTGGCGGGGGCAGTGCCCGGCTGGCCATGGGTGCATGACGTGAGCCTGGTGATGTTGTGGGCTGCGGCGCTGCTGACGCTGATCACCGGCTGGGATTACCTCCGCGTCGGCCTGAAGCATATGGACAGCTGATGCGGCTGCTCTATTTCGCCTGGGTTCGCGAGCGCATCGGCACCGGAGAGGAGACGGTCGAGCCGCCCGAGGCCGTGCGCACCGTCGCGGATCTCGCGGATTGGCTGAAGGGACGGAGCGACGGCCACGCCGACGCGCTAGGCGACCTTACGAAGCTGCGCGCTGCCGTGGACCAGCGCTTCGTGCCGCCCGACAGCGAGCTGGGCAATGTCGCGGAAGTGGCCTTCTTCCCGCCGGTGACCGGCGGATGATCCGCGTCTCGGTCGATCCCGCGCCGATCGATATCGGCACCGAACTCGCCGGGATCGAGGAGACCGGGGCGGGGGCGGTGGCGAGCTTCATCGGGATCGTGCGCGCCGATGACGGCGTGACGGGACTCGAGCTGGAACATTATCCCGGGATGACCGAGGGCGTGCTGTGCGACCTCGCCGAGCAGGCGATGACGCGCTGGAGCCTGCTCTCGGCGGTGATCGTGCATCGAATCGGGCCGATGGAACCCGGCGACCGGGTGGTGCTGGTCGCGACCGCAGCGACGCACCGGCGCGAGGCGCTGGATGCCTGCGCCTTCCTGATCGACCGATTGAAAACAGAGGCGCCGTTCTGGAAGCGCGAAACGCGCGGCGGGACGGCGAACTGGGTCGAAGCCCGGGCGGGCGACGATCAGGCCGCGGCGCGCTGGAGCGGATCGGACGGCAAGCCCGACTGAGCCAGCACCTCGGCGAGCAAGCGGAAATCGCGCTCGCGCGGAGACGCCTTGCGCCACACCAGGGCGATGCGGCGCGCGGGGTTGTCGGCCTGAAGTGGGCGCGCGGCGACATGGGTGTGGTCGAGGATGCCCGCGTCGAGCGCCATTTCGGGGAGCATCGTCACGCCGAGGCCATTGTCGACCATCTGCACCATGGTGTGGAGCGAGGTGCCGAGCATCGTCGCCTCGGCGCGCAATTCGGGCCGGTTGCACGCGGCGAGCGCGTGATCCTTGAGGCAATGACCGTCCTCGAGAAGGAGCAGGCGCGTCTCGTCGATCTCGCCCGGGGTGACCGAGGCGTGATCCGGCTCATACTCGCCCTCGGGGAAGGCGACGAACAGCCTGTCGTCGAACAAAGGCGCGGTCTCGACGTCGCCACAGGCGTAGGGGAGGGCCAGCAGCACGCAATCGGTGCGACCGGTGTGCAGGCTCTCGCACGCCGCCCCGCTCGGCTCCTCACGCAGGAACAGCTTGAGATCAGGATAGTCGGCGCGGAGCCGAGGGAGGATGCGTGGGAGCAGGAAAGGCGCGATAGTGGGGATGACGCTCATCCGCATCTCGCCCGACAGCGGGCGCCCGGCGGCGCGAGCGAGATCGGCGAGTTCTTCCGCCTCGCGCAGTACGCGGCGGGCCTTGTCGACGATCCGTTCGCCGAGCGGCGTGAAGCGGACGACGCGGCGGGTGCGCTCGACCAGGACGACGCCGATCAGCGTCTCGAGCTCGCGCAGGCCCGCGGACAGGGTGGACTGGGTGACATAGCTGGCCTCTGCCGCGCGGCCGAAATGGCCGTGATCCTTGAGCGCGACCAGATATTGAAGCTGCTTGAGCGTGGGGAGATAGGTCTGCGCCATTGATCGATCCAAGCGATGAATGGCGCCGATATAAGTGGGGCGGTGAATATATTCCAGAGCCGCCGTCCCGGTTTCGCACCGGGACGGCGGCCGGAAACTCAAGCCGCGGCCGCCTCGATCTCCTCCGCAGGCAGGCGGATGAGATAGTCGAAGGCCGAGAGCGCGGCGGTCGAGCCGGCGCCCATCGCGATCACGATCTGCTTGTAGGGCACGGTGGTCGCGTCGCCTGCCGCGAAGATGCCGGGCTGGCTTGTCTCGCCGCGCGCGTCGATCTCGATCTCGCCACGCGAGGTAAGGGCGATCGAATCCTTGAGCCACTCGGTGTTGGGCACCAGGCCGATCTGGACGAAGATACCCTCCAGCTCGATGTCGTGCTCCGCGCCCGAGTTGCGGTCCTTGTAGGTGAGGCCGGTCACCTTCTCGCCGCCGTTCACGCGGGTGGTGAGCGCCGAGGTGATGACCTTGACGTTGGGCAGGCTGCCGAGCTTGCGCTGGAGCACCGCGTCGGCGCGCAGCTGGCTGTCATATTCGATCAGCGTGACGTGTGCGACGATCCCGGCGAGATCGATCGCCGCCTCGACGCCGGAATTGCCGCCGCCGATCACCGCGACGCGCTTGCCCTTGAACAACGGCCCGTCGCAGTGCGGGCAATAGGCGACGCCCTTGTTGCGATACGCGTCCTCGCCGGGCACGCCCATCTGCCGCCAGCGCGCGCCGGTGGAGAGGATGACGGTCTTCGCCTTGAGCCTGGCGCCATTGGCCAGCACGACCTCGTGCAGCCCGCCTTCGCGCGTTGCCGGGATCAGCTTGTCGGCGCGCTGGAGGTTCATGATGTCGACTTCGTTTTCCTTGACGTGGCCTTCGAGCTGGGCGGCGAGCTTGGGGCCTTCGGTGTAGGGGACCGAGATGAAGTTCTCGATGCCCATCGTGTCGAGCACCTGGCCACCGAAGCGCTCGGCGGCGATGCCGACGCGAAGCCCCTTACGCGCGGTGTAGATCGCCGCGGCCGAGCCGGCGGGACCGCCGCCGACGACGAGCACGTCGAACGGCTCCTTGGCCTCGAGCTTTGCCGCGGCCTTGGCCTCGGCGCCGCTGTCGAGCCTCGCCACGATCTGCTCGAGCTCCATGCGGCCCGAGCCGAACGGCTCACCGTTGAGGAACACGGTAGGGACGGCGAGCACCTGGCGGGCATCGACCTCGTCCTTGAACAGCGCGCCGTCGATCGCGACGTGGCTGACGTTCGGGTTGAGCACCGCCATCAGGTTGAGCGCCTGCACCACGTCCGGGCAGTTCTGGCACGACAGCGAGAAATAGGTCTCGAAGTGCAGTTCGCCCTCGAGCCCCTTCACTTGCTCGATCACGTCCTGCGCCGCCTTGGACGGATGGCCACCGACCTGGAGCAGGGCGAGGACGAGACTGGTGAATTCGTGCCCCATCGGGATGCCGGCGAAGCGGACGCCGATATCGGTGCCAGCGCGGCGGATCATGAAGCTGGGCTTGCGCTTGTCGTCGCTGCGGACGAGCGTGATCTTGCCGCTCAGCTCGGCGATCTCGGTGAGCAGGGTTTCGAGCTCGCGCGACTTGGCATCGTCACCCAGGCTGGCGACGAGCTCCACCGACTCGCGGATGTGCACGAGGTAGCCCTCGAGCTGCTGCTTGAGATGTGCGTCGAGCATCGGAATCTCCTGAATTCCAGAAACAATACGGCCCAGGGCTACGGGAAGTTAGCCCTGGGCCGCTTGGGCGCCCGCACAAGGGGAGGGGGCGGGCGCCGAAGTGTTAGATCTTGCCGACGAGGTCGAGCGACGGGGCGAGGGTCTCTTCACCCTCTTCCCACTTGGCCGGGCAGACTTCGCCGGGGTGCGCTGCAACATACTGCGCCGCCTTGATCTTGCGCAGCAGCTCCTGCGCGTTGCGGCCGACGCCCTCGCTGGTGATCTCGACGATCTGGATCACGCCCTCCGGATCGATCACGAAGGTGCCGCGATCGGCGAGGCCCTGGCCTTCGCGCAGCACGTCGAAATTGGTCGACAGCGTGTGGTTCTGATCACCCAGCATGTAATAGTTGATCTTGCCGATCGCGGGCGAGGTGTCGTGCCATGCCTTGTGGCTGAAATGCGTGTCGGTCGAGACCGAATATACCTCGACGCCCATCTTCTGGAGAGTCGGGTAGACGTCGGCGAGGTCCTCGAGCTCGGTCGGGCAGACGAAGGTGAAGTCGGCCGGATAGAAGAAGAAAACGGCCCATTTGCCGCGCACGTCGGCGTCGGTGACGTCGACGAACTTGCCTTCCTTGAAGGCGGTCGCGGTGAACGGCTTGAGCGAGCTTCCGATGAGGGCCATGTTCTGGTGTCTCCGTTATGATGCAGTGCAGCTTGTGCAGCGCCGCATCTACGTTGCAGCGCCGCACAAGTGAAACAGGAAGTCTCGTTCGGTTTGATCGAGACAATCACTCAATGATTTAAATTTGATCGAGCGGATCAGACGAGAGCGCGATAGACGCTGTAGCTGCTGGTGACCGTCAGCACGATGCCGACAAGGATCAGCAGCGTCTTGGTCGGTACGCGCTTGGCGAGGAATGCCCCGAAGGGCGCCGCCATCACGCCGCCGATCAGCAGCCCCACCACGGCTTCGGTGAAGGCCGCGAAGCCGAGATGGAGGATGAAGGTGATCGACACCGACAGCGTCAGGAAGAACTCGACGCTGTTGACCGTACCGATCACGTAGCGCGGCTGCGTTCCCTGAATCAGCAGGTTGCTGGTGACGACCGGGCCCCAGCCGCCGCCGCCCGCCGCATCGAGGAAACCGCCAGCGAGGCCGAGCGGCTCGACGATCCTGGGCTCCTTGTGGTGGCGGGTCGGAAAGCTGATTCCGCGCCACAGCAGATAGAGTCCGATTGCGGCGAGATAGGTCATCACGAACGGCCGCGTGACCGAGGCGTCGAGCGAGGTGAGGAGGTAAGCGCCGGTGACGCCGCCGATCACCCCCGGGATGAGGAGGCGGAAGAACAGCTTCCAGTTCACATTCTTGTGAATCGCGTGGCTGATGCCCGAAACGCCGGTGGTGAAGCATTCCGCGAGGTGGACGCCGGCCGATGCGGTGGCGGGCGGAACGCCGAGAACGCTGACCAGCAAGGTGCTGGAGATCACCCCGAACGCCATGCCCAGCGCGCCGTCGACGATCTGCGCGGCGAAACCGACTGCGATGAAGGGAAGCAATGCCTGGAAGTCGATGGCTTCGAACATCAATCCTCTTTCACGCTGGTTGCGGCCCCGGGGTGTGGCCCGGCGTTTCAATCCCTACAAGATACATCGTGTTTAGACGAGACAAGCGGGAAAAATGCGCCAAGCTGGAAAAGCCAGCATTCCGAGCCTAAATAGCTGAACAGACCAAAGGGGCCTGTTGCATGTTCCGTCGTCTCGGAGCCTATCTCGATTCGATTCGCGCGCGGGATCCCGCGCCACGGAGTCGTGCGGAAATCCTGCTCTATCCAGGCGTTTGGGCGGTGTTCTGGCACCGCGTCGCGCACCGGCTGTATCGCGCCGACCTGTTCTTCCTCGCGCGCTTCGTCAATCACACCTCGCGCTGGCTGACCGGGATCGACATCCATCCGGGTGCGAAGATCGGGCGCAATTTCTTCATCGACCATGGCTTCGTGGTGATCGGCGAGACCGCCGAGATCGGCGACGACGTGACCATCTACCAATGCGTGACGCTGGGCGGCACTAGCCCCGATAACGGCGTCGCGGGCAAGCGGCATCCGACGCTGAGGGACGGCGTGATCATCGGATCGGGCGCGCAAGTGCTGGGGCCGATCACGGTGAGCGCGCGCGCGCGGATCGGCGCCAATGCGGTGGTAACCAGGGACGTGCCCGAGGGCGCGGTGATGGTCGGCATCCCCGCCAAGGCGACTTTGGTCGAGGCGGGCAAGTGGAAGAAGGACTTCGTGCCCTATGGCACGCCGTGCAGCGAGCTCTACGATCCGGCGACCCAGAAGCTCGAGCTTATGCGCTGCGAGCTGGAGGCGATGCGCAAGCGCGTCGACGAGCTGCTCGCCGAGCGCGAAACCACGCGCGGCACCGAGGAGCAGCGCGACCGCGCGTGACGGGGATCGTAACGCCTTTCCCGCTCCGCGGCCCCGCTCAAGTGGGGTTCGAGCGCGTCGAGCTGACCCGCATCCTCGATCTTTACGGCCGCATGGTCGCAGCCGGGCACTGGCGGGATTATGCCATCCAACTCGGCCGCGACGCCGCGATCTTCGCCGCCTTCCGCCGTGCCGCCGAGCGCCCCGAGTTCCGCGTCGAGAAGCGTCCCGCGCTGCGCAACCGCCAGGGCATGTGGGCGCTGGTCAACGAAGCCGGCGCGGTGCTCAAGCGCGGACACGAGCTCGGCCCGGTGCTTGCCCCGGTCGAGCGCAGGTTGCTGAAACTGGTCGAGGATTAGGGGCCTATACCCGTCAGGCGGTGAAGCGCTTGGTGAAGCCCTTCACATTACCCGCTTCCGCCGGCATCGCGTCGACCCGCTCGACATGCGCCATCACCGGCCCTTCGCGGCAGCGGTCGACAAAGGTGTCGAGCGCCATGTCCTCGCCGTCCGCCAGAATCTCGACCCGCCCGTCCTGAAGATTGCGGACCCACCCGATCACGCCGAGCTGGTGCGCAGTGCGCACTGCCCAATCCCGATAGCCGACGCGCTGCACGCGCCCCTCGATCACCAAACGCTGAGCACTCATATTCGCTTAACCCCGCACACATGCACCAATGCGGCGCATGCAACTGTCATAATTCAGGGAAGGGGCGGCTGCGAAGGCCGCTCAGGCGCAAATGCAGGGCATTTCAGCGCGGATTCAGGGATGTTAGGGTGCCGCGCATGAAAATCGATCTCAGCGACTATGAAAAGGGCGACAAGTTCGTCGGCGACTATGACCAGGCCCTGGCCGAGGTGCAGGAGCGGCTGGAGCGCATCCAGGTGGCGCATATCGTGCACGAGCGCGCCGCGATCCTGGTGCTCGAAGGGTGGGACGCGGCGGGGAAGGGCGGGATCATCAAGCGGCTGACCGGGCAATGGGACCCGCGCTTCTTCGAGGTGATGCCGATCAGCGCGCCGAGCGAGAATGAGCTGGCGCATCATTTCCTGTGGCGCTTCTGGACGCGGCTGCCGGCCAAGGGCCACATCGCGATCTTCGATCGCAGCTGGTACGGCCGCGTGCTGGTCGAGCGGGTCGAAGGCTACGCCAGCAAAGCCGAGTGGCAGCGCGGCTATGACGAGATCAACGACTTCGAGGCGCAGCAGATCGAGGCTGGCGCGACGATGGTGAAGCTGTTCGTTCATATTACGCAGGAGAAGCAGGACAAGGAGCTGACGGAGCGGCTCGACGATCCGTGGAAACGCTGGAAAACGGGCCCCGACGATTTCCGCAACCGCGCGCGGCGGGCGGACTATCTCGACGCGATCGAGGAGATGTTCGAGCGGACGAGCACCCGGCACGCGCCATGGACGGTGATCGACGGCAACAGCCGCAAGGCGGCGCGGATCGCCGCGCTCACCGCGATCGCCGACCAGCTGGAGGCCAAGGTGCCGATGAAGCCGCCTGCGATCGACCTCGCGTTCGAGAAGATGGCGCTGGCGGCGCTGGCGGGGAAGTAGCTTGACGCCGCGGAAAAGATGGGTGCCGCCGCCGTCCGGCCGCGACACCCATCCAGTCACACGCTTGGGTTATTTACCCCGGTGATCCTTGTGATCGCCGGGTTGCTCCTTCTTTTCCTGACAGCAGCAGCACTTGCCGTCCTTGCAGCAGGCCATCTCGCCGGAGGCGGCCATCGCAGTGGTCGAAAGGGTGAGCGCCAGCGCAGCGCCGGCGAGCTTGATCATCTTCATGTTGCCTAGTCCTTCGTTGAATGAACCGATTTTGAGGATCTAGGCGGTTCGAGGAGGCGGCAGTGGCGGAGCCTGCGACTGGCCGGTCAGCAACGGGGGCATGTACGCGACGGGTGCCGCGGGCGGCATGATCAGGGGCGTGAACGCCGCCATCGGTGCGGGAAGCGGAGCGCAGATCGAATTGCATCTCGCCTCGTCCGGCGTGCGATGATCGGGCTGTGGCTTTGCCGGCGCGTCATGGCAGGCGCTTTCCGAGAGAGTGCCCTGCGCGATCGGTGTCATCGCGGCGGCCGGCGCACAAAGCGGCCCGGCCCGCACGACGATGAGAATGCCGAGCAGCACCCACAACAAGGGACGAGTCCACGCAGGTTGCGTCATCGCGGCGACCGTACGCGAACCGTGTTCTTTTCGCACATGCTTTGTGCGCGGACGCTCAGGCCGGGGCGAAGGCTCCGCCCTCGTCCATGACGTGAAGCACACCATCGGTGATCGCGAAATAGGCGCCGTGGATGGTGAGCAATCCCTTCGACTCGCGCTCGGGGATGCAGGGGAAGGTGCGCAGATTGGCGATCGAGACGCGGACGGTCTCGAGCTCCAGCTCGTGGATCGCTTCGGCGCCATGGCCATGCTTGGCCACGATCCGGGTACGCGCATCGTCGAGCAGATCGACCCAATGGTCGATGAAGCCGCCCGCGCCGGGCGCAGCCCCCGCGAAGCGGCGCGAGAAGGCGGCATGGACGCCGCCGCACGCGCCATGGCCCATCACCACGATCTCCTCCACCTCGAGCTGGGTCACCGCGAATTCGAGCGCCGCGCTGACGCCGTGGCGTCCGCCGCCGAGCTCGAACGGCGGCACGAGGTTGGCGACGTTGCGCACCACGAACACCTCGCCGGGGTGCGTGCCGAAGATCGTAGCGGGATCGACGCGGCTGTCCGAGCAGGCGATGACCATGACCTTGGGGCTCTGGCCGCGGCTGAGTTCCGCCCAGCGCGCATGTTCGCGCGGCCACTCCTCGGCGCGGAACCGGTGATAGCCGGCGATGAGATCGGAGAAGTGGGTGTGAGTCATGCGCGTCCCATTGGCGCAGGCCGTGGGGGCTGGCAAGCCGCGGGCGGGATCGCTATCTGCGCGCCATGAGCGAAATGGCCCCGATCCCCGAAGCCCGTCCAGAACGCCAGCGCAAGCCCGACTGGATCCGCGTGAAAGCGCCGACTTCGGCCGGCTTTGCAGCAACCCGCGCGCTGATGCGATCGAAGAGCCTGACCACGGTGTGCGAGGAAGCGGCCTGCCCGAACATCGGCGAGTGCTGGAGCAAGAAGCACGCGACGGTGATGATCCTGGGCGACACCTGCACCCGCGCCTGCGCCTTCTGCAACGTCAAGACCGGCATGCCGCGCGCCGTCGATCCGATGGAGCCCAACAACGTCGCCGAAGCGGCGGTGCAGATGGGGCTTGAGCATATCGTGATCACCTCGGTCGACCGCGACGACCTGCCCGACGGCGGGGCGAAGCAGTTCGTCAAGGTGATCGAGGCGATCCGCAAGGCGAGCCCGGCGACCACGATCGAGATCCTGACCCCCGATTTCCGTAACAAGCATGAGCAGGCGATCGAGATGATCGTCGCGGCGCGGCCCGACGTCTACAACCACAACCTGGAAACGGTGCCTAGGCTCTATCCGACGATCCGCCCCGGCGCGCGCTATTATGCCTCGATCCGGCTGCTGGAGACGGTCAAGAAGCTGGATCCGTCGATCTTCACCAAGTCGGGCGTGATGCTCGGGCTCGGCGAGGAGCGGCTGGAAGTGCACCAGGTGATGGACGACATGCGCTCGGCCGACATCGATTTCCTGACGATGGGCCAGTATCTTCAGCCAACGCCGCGTCACGCCAAGGTGCAGGATTTCGTCACCCCGCAGGCGTTCGATGCCTATGCCGCGATCGCGCGTGCCAAGGGCTTCCTGCTGGTCGCGTCCTCGCCGCTGACGCGGTCGAGCTATCACGCCGGCGACGACTTCGCGAAGATGAGGGCCGCACGAGAGGCCAAGCTGGCGAAGGCGGCGGTTCCGGCCTGATGCCGAAGCACTCGGAGACCCGGCGGCTGCCCTATACGCCGGAGCAGATGTTCGACCTGGTCGCCGATGTCGGGCGCTATAGCGAGTTCCTGCCCTGGGTCAGCGCAGTGCGCGTCCGTTCGGACAGCGAGACCGAGATGGTCGCGGACCTGATCGTCGGCTTCAAGGGGCTGCGCGAGACGTTCAGCAGCCGCGTCGAGAAGCAGCGGCCGGGGCATATCCGGGTCGACTATCTCGACGGGCCGCTCAGGCATCTGCACAATGACTGGCAGTTCCGGCCGGACGGGCAGGGCGGCTGCCTGGTCGATTTCGAGGTCGACTTCGCTTTCAAGAGCCGGGTGTTCGAGATGCTGGCGGGGCAGGTGTTCGACCGTGCGCTGCGGATGATGATCAACGCGTTCGAGGAGCGCGCGGCGCGGCTCTATGGCGATTCGGCGTCGGGTGCGGCGGGCTCGCCGGGCAGCAGCAGCTCGAGCGCGCACAGCGCCGCCTGAAGCCGCACGCCGCCGCGGCCGATATCGCCGAATTCGCGGGTGTCCGCGACGATCACATCAGGATCGGCATTCTTCTCGGCTCGGGCGAAGACGACATGGCCGACCGGCTTCTTGTCGCTCCCGCCGCCGGGACCGGCGATGCCGGTGATCGCCACCGCGACATCGGCGCCGCTTTCCTCAAGCGCACCCTGCGCCATGCTCCAGGCCGTGGCCACCGAGACCGCACCGAAGGTCTCCAGCACGTCGCGGCTGACCTTGAGCTCGGCCATCTTGGCGTCGTTCGAATAGGTGACGAAGCCGCCGGTCAGCACTTCGGACGAACCGGGGATTTCGGTGATCGCAGCACAGACCAGGCCGCCAGTGCAGCTTTCGGCGACCGCCACGGTGCGGCCGGCGAGCCGGTTCGCGTCGACGACCTTGCGGCCGGCCTCGACCAGTTGGCTCGGGAGAATCGTGTCCATCATCGCGGGCGGGCCATAGGGCATATCGGAAGCCTTGGCGCGCGCTTTTCGTCGTTCTGACTGAGCTGGAGCAACGCGGCGAACACGGCGGCGAGATTGCGCGGCGGAAGTGGTGCGAGATTGCTCACGATCTTGTCGAGTCCCGGGCAGTCGGCGGGCTGGATCTGCTGGGCGATCGCGGGGACGACGATCGAACGCACGGCGGGGATCGCGAGCTGTGATTCGGCGATGAACTGGCCTTCGGGTCCGAGCAGCTTGCGGATGCCGCCCTGCGCCGCGGGCATCGCGGGTGCCACGCCGGCATTGATCCGTGCCATGAAGGCAGCGCTCGGCTGGCGCAGAAAGCGCTGCTGCGGGCAGGCGCGGCCCAGCTCGCGAATCACGTCGGGCAGCATCACCTGGAACAGCGCTTCGGCCTCGCTGTCGGTGAGGCAGGGACGGGCGGACTGAGCCGAGGCGGCGGTGGACGCGGCGAGGCCGGCCCAGAGCAGGGCCGTGGCGGCGAGACGGGGGATACGCATAGGGTTACTCCGGCAAACGGACCGTGGCGGTGGCCTGGGCGGCCATGCCTTCGCCGCGGCCGGTGAAACCAAGGCGCTCGGTGGTGGTCGCCTTGAGGCTAACCCGCGACACCGGCAGGCTCAAGATCGCGGCGATGCTGGCGCGGATCGCCTCGCGGTGCGGGCCGATCTTGGGTGCCTCGCAGATTAGGGTGAGGTCGATGAAATCGATGATCCCGCCCTGTTCGCGCACCAGGCCCGCGGCGTGCTCGAGGAACTGCGCCGAGGCGGCGCCGCGCCATTTGGGGTCGCCGGGCGGGAAGTGCATGCCGATATCGCCCGCGCCGATGGTGCCGAGCAGCGCATCGGTGATCGCATGGAGCGCGACATCGGCGTCGCTATGGCCCGACAGGCCCTTGTCGTGGGGAATGAGGATGCCGCCGAGCCAGAGTTCCTGACCGGCCTCGAACCGGTGGACGTCGAAACCGGTCGCGCTGCGGGAGATCAAGGTGGCGGCATGGCGCGCCTCGGCAGCAGCGAAATCAGCTGGGTGGGTGATCTTTTCGAGCATCGGGTCTCCGGGCACCAGCATGACGTCCTGGCCCATGCGGCGGAGCATCTGGGCGTCGTCGGTGGCTTCCTCGCCTGCGGGCCAGGCGCGGTGCGCGGCGAGGATGGCGTCAAAGTGGAAGGCCTGGGGCGTCTGGATGCGGTTGAGGCCAGCGCGGGGGACATTGTCGCCCAAAATGGTGTCGCCTTTCGCGAGCGTGTCGGCGACGGGGAGGACGGGAACGGCGCCAGGAGCGCGATCGAGCGCTTCGAGCAAGGCGTCGATGACGGCGGCGGGGAGGAAGGGACGGGCGGCGTCGTGGATGAGGACGCGGGTGACGCCCTTGCCGACCAGCGCCTCAAGGCCGGCGCGGACCGAGTCGCGGCGTTCGGCGCCGCCGGTGACGAAGTTGACAGATTCCCCGAACGCCGAGCGGGCCTGATCTTCCTGCCCCTCGCCGATGACGACGGTGGTTTCGGTTATCGCCGGGTGCGAGGACATGGCAGTAACACTATGCACAAGCATAGGTTTTCCACAGAGTTGGGTGAACTGCTTGGGGACAGTCCCGCCGGCGCGTTCGCCCTTTCCGGCAGCAACAATGAGCGCGGCGGTTGTCACGGCGCGCGGACCGTCGCGGTACGGAAAGTCCCAAAAGTCACACCTCCGCGCGCGCGAAGCTGCGAGGGCGGTCGCGGGGCGTGGCGTGAGGAACGGGAGGCAGCGCTTCGCATCGGTGCTGCGTAGCGATTGGGGGACGTGTAGGAAAGTTGTTAGGGCCTTGCGCGGCTTGCGCACCCAAGTAGCTTCGACCGCAAGGAACGCGACATTTTGTGGAGGGCAAAGATGGCGCAGATCAACGGCCGGCCGGCGCCACGATGAAGGCCGACGACTCCGCCACTGATCGCATTCGCGACAAGGTGCTCGACGGTGTGGATCTCGCCGCGACCTTCGTGCTGGCGACCGAATGCGCCCTGAAGGGGGTTCAGGCGGATCTGGATCTGTTCGGCATCCTCGTGCTGTCGTTCGTCGGTTCGGTCGGCGGAGCGGTCATTCGCGACCTCCTTCTTGGCGAGCATCCGCCGGCTCCCTTCCGCGACTGGCGCTATGCGGCATTGGCGGTGGCGGCGACACTGGGGGTTATCACCGCATCGCTGATGCTGGGTCATGTCGGCGATTTCACCCCGCCGCTTGCGGTCGACGTCTTCGAAGCGGTCGGCCTCGCACTGGCAGCGGTGGCGGGCGCCCGCAAGTCGCTCGACTACAAGCTCAACAGCGCGGCCGTGGTGGTGATCGCCACGGTCAATGGATGCGGCGGGGGCATGCTTCGCGACGTGCTCACGGCGCGCGTCCCCTCGGTCCTGCACGAGGATTTCTACGCCACCGCCGCGGTCGCCGGGGCGATCCTGCTCGTCCTGCTGGTCAGGCGGTTCGAGGTTCGCCAGGACGTCGCCGAACCAATTGCCGGCGTCACGATCTTCGCGCTGCGCACCGCCGCATTGATCGGCGAATGGCGGCTGCCGCATCTGCGCTAGCGCCTTCTCTTGCATCAATGCCATTGCGCCTGTAGAGGCCACTGCCTATTTTTCAGGCAATCATGACGATGTTGAAGCCCATCCAGATCGGCCCGGTGCGGATCGAGACGCCGGTGCTGCTCGCGCCGATGACGGGGGTCACCGACCTGCCGTTCCGCCGGCTCGTGCGCCGTTACGGCTCCGGGCTCAACGTCACCGAGATGATCGCGAGCCAGGCGGCGATCCGTGAGACGCGCCAGTCGATCCAGAAGGCGGCATGGGACCCGATCGAGGAGCCGGTGTCGATGCAGCTGGTCGGCTGCACCCCCTATGAGATGGGCGAGGCGGCGAAGCTCAACGAGGACCGCGGCGCTGCGATCATCGACATCAACATGGGCTGCCCGGTGCGCAAGGTGACCAATGGCGATGCCGGGTCGGCGCTGATGCGCGTGCCGGAGCTTGCCGCGCAACTGATCGAGGCATGCGTCAAGGCGGTCAAGGTGCCGGTGACGGTCAAGATGCGCATGGGCTGGTGCCATGACAGCCTCAACGCGCCCGAACTGGCGCGCGTCGCCGAGGATATCGGCGCGAAGATGATCACGGTTCACGGGCGCACCCGTAACCAGATGTACAAGGGATCGGCGGACTGGGCCTTTGTCCGCAAGGTCAAGGACGCGGTGTCGATCCCGGTGATCGTCAATGGCGACATCTGTTCGCCCGACGATGCGCGCATGGCGCTCGAGCAATCCGGCGCGGATGGCGTGATGATCGGGCGCGGCGCCTATGGCAAGCCGTGGCTGTTGCGCCAGGTGATGGACGCGCTGTCCGGGCCAGATGAGCAAAAGGCGCGCGAACGGCCGGACCCGAGCATCGACGAGCAATATGCCCTGATCGCAGAGCATTACGCGATGATGCTCGACCACTATGGCGAAGAGACCGGCGTCAACATGATGCGCAAGCATATTGGCTGGTACACCAAGGGGCTGCACGGCTCGGCCGAGTTCCGCAACAAGGTGAACCAGGAGCCGAAGGCGGCAACGGTGCTGGCGATGCTCGACGAATTCTATGCGCAGTTCCGCGGGCAGCCGCAAGAAGCATGGCCCCGCCAAGAAGCGGCCTGAGGCCACCGCCGCAGCCCGGCGAGCCCGACCTGACCGAGATTTTCGGCGGCCTGCCGGTGGCCGCTCTGGTGCTCGATCCGCAGGACCGGGTGGTGCGCGCCAACATGGCGTGCGAGCATCTGCTCAACCATAGCGAAAAGGCGATGCTCGGCCAGCGGCTCGACCGCATCGTGACTCCGCCCGAGGGCTATGCCGGGCGGCGCGACGGGCATGGCTTTGCCGCGTTCGACGTCGAGATCGAGCCGACGCGGAGCCCGCGCACCCGCGTCGACTTCGTCGAGCAACCGATCGCCGAGCATCCCGGCTGGCGGATCGTGACGCTGCACCAGGCGCCGACCTCGCGCCGGCTGTCGGTGGGGGCGGATCGCAGTGCGGGCGCGCGCGCGGCGATCGGCGCGGCGGCGATGCTGGCGCACGAGATCAAGAACCCCCTTTCAGGTATCCGCGGGGCAGCGCAGCTGCTGGCCGATGACAGTGGAGAAGGCAGGGCGGAGCTCACCCAGCTGATCACCACCGAGGTCGATCGCATCGCCGCGCTGATCGACCGGATGCAGGACTTCACCGATACCCGCCCGCCCAAGCTGGCGCCGCACAATATCTATCCGCTGCTCGACCATGCGCGGCGGGTGGCGCTGGCCGGGTTCGCGCGCGGGATCATGATCGAGGAGCGGTTCGACCCCTCGCTGCCCCCGGTGATGATGGACAAGGACGCGTTCCAGCAGGTGGCGATGAACCTGCTCAAGAATGCCGCCGAAGCACTCAAGGACACGCCCGAGCCGAAGATCGTGCTGACGACGCAGTACCGGCATGGCGTCGCGATGCGGCCCGCGCCCGACCAGCCGCGGCGCTGGCTGCCGATCGAATTCTCGGTGAGCGACAACGGCCCCGGCGCGCCGGCGGACATCGCCAGCCATTTGTTCGAGCCGTTCGTGTCGGGCAAGCCCGAGGGCAAGGGGCTGGGGCTGCCGCTGGTCGAGAAGCTGGTGCGCGACATGGGCGGGGTGGTCGAATATGCGCGCGCCGGAGACCCCGAGATGACCGTGTTCCGCGTCAATTTGCCGAGGGCCGACGGATGACAATGGACTGGGTCGATATCGTCGGCTGGGCGGGCGCGGTGCTGGTGCTGGCGGCCTATGGCCTGGTTTCGACCAAACGGCTCGATGGGGAGAGCGTCATCTATCAGACGATGAACGTCCTGGGCGCCGCGGGGATGCTGATCAACACCTATGTCCGCGGCGCGCTGCCTTCGGCGGCGGTCAATGTGATCTGGATCGGGCTGGGGGTTTACGTGCTGGCCAAGGTCTGGCGCCGGCGGGAGCGCGACGCATGAGCGTGACCGGCGCCATCCTGATCTGCGATGACGATGCCGCGATCCGCACGGTGGTGACCCAGGCGCTGCGCCGTGCGGGGCATCGCGTGACCGCCGCCGCGTCGCTCGGCGAGCTCAAGCGCGAGATGCGCAGCGCGATCCCCGACGTGGTGATCACCGACGTGGTGCTGCCCGACGGCAACGGGCTCGACTTCGTGGCGACGCTGACCGGGGAATATCCCGACCTGCCGGTGATCGTGCTGTCGGCGCAGAACACGCTGGCGACCGCGGTGCGCGCGACCGAGGCGGGGGCGTTCGACTATCTCCCCAAGCCGTTCGACCTCGACGCGCTGACCACCGCGGTCGGGAGCGCGCTGGCGCGGGGGCGGCGGCTGGTCGACGATCTGCCCGCGGCGGAGGATCATGCGCTGTCGCTGATCGGGCGTTCGCCGGCGATGCAGGACGTGTATCGCGTGATCGCGCGCGTCGTCTCCAACGAACTGACCGTGCTGATCAGCGGCGAGAGCGGCACCGGCAAGGAGCTGGTGGCGCAGGCGATCCACGACCTGGGGCCAAGGCGCCGTGCGCCGTTCGTCGCGCTCAACATGGCGGCGATCCCGCGCGAGCTGATCGAGGCCGAGTTGTTCGGACACGAGAAGGGCGCGTTCACCGGTGCGGCGGCGCGGGTTGCGGGCAAGTTCGAGCAGGCGTCGGGCGGCACGCTGTTCCTCGACGAGATCGGCGACATGCCGATGGAGGCGCAGACGCGGCTGCTGCGGGTGCTGCAATCGGGCGAGTTCACCACGGTGGGCGGGGCGCGGGCGATCCGTGCGGACGTGCGCATCGTCGCGGCGACCAACAAGGACCTGATGAGCCAGGTGGTGGCCGGGGCGTTCCGCGAGGATCTGTTCTACCGCTTGAACGTGGTGCCGATCGCGCTGCCGGCGCTGCGCGAGCGGCGGCAGGACATCAAGCTGCTCGCGCGCCATTTCCTCGATCGGGCGGTGGAGGACGGGCTGCCGCGCAAGGCGATCGGCGACGACGCGATCGCGGCGCTCGAGGCGCATGACTGGCCGGGAAATGTCCGCGAGCTCGAGAATCTGATGCGGCGGATGGCCGCGCTCCACCGCGACGAGTGGATCGACGCCGCCGCGGTGCGCACGATGCTGGGCGAGGGGGCGGCGCTGCTTCCGGCGGCGCGCGACGAGGGGATCGAGGCGGCGGTGCATGCGCGGCTGGCGCGGATCGCGATCGAGGAGCCGCACGTGTTGGAGGACGGCACGCTCTACGACCGCATCATCGGCGAGGTCGAGCGGCCGCTGATCGAAGCGATGCTCGCGCGCCACGGCCAGAACCAGCTGCGCGCGGCGCGGGCGCTGGGGATCAACCGCAATACGCTGCGCAAGCGGCTCGATACGCTGGGGATCGATGTCGGCGGTGCGCGGCAGGACGATATGCCCTAGCGGCAGCCTGTTCGAATAAGTGTGTTTTCAAGGCAACGGTCTTGTTGTAGCCATGCAACGATGACCGCCGTCGCCAAGCCGATTGCCGAGACTGAAGCGCCCGCGCGGCGCTTCTCGGTTACGCCGATCCTTGAGCTGGCGGTGTTCGGGATCGCGGTCGGCGTGATGCTGACCACCTATCTCGTGATCAGCGGCAATACCGGATCGCAGCGCCTGCTCACCCCGCCGCTGGTCGCGCTGCTGCTGGTGTCGAACCTCGTCCCATTGGTCGCGCTGATCGTGCTGATGGGCCGCCGCATCGCGATGCGGCGCGCGGCGCGCTCGCCACTCGGGGGACGGGCGCGGCTGCACGTACGGCTGGTGGCGATCTTCTCGATCCTCGCCAGCGTGCCGACCATCTTCGTGTCGATCGTTGCCTCGCTGCTGTTCCAGTACGGCGTCGAGTTCTGGTACTCCGACCGCGCTCGCTCGATGCTGGAGAATGCGTCGACGATAGCAGCAGGGAGCCTAGAGGACCTTAAGCAACGTGTAGGCGCGAACGCGGAGAAGATGTCGTTGGACCTCGCGGGAGCGATCTCGGAGGGTGTGCCGATCGAGAGTCGAGAGTTTTTCAACTATCTGTTCGTCCAGACAACACAGCGCGAGCTATCTGAGGCCGCTATTGTTCGTCAGGCGGATTCAGGGGAAATCCTGACTGTTGTCATTCTCAATCCGTATGACCGATTGATTGAAGAACAAATTAGTCCGAGCGCGATCCGGCAGTTGAAGGCTGGCACCACAGCGGTGGTAGTCGAGGACGCCGGGGGACGGTTCCGGGCGCTCACGCGTTTCCCGGGAAGTGACAATACCTATCTGTACGCGGCCCGCGTCATTGATCCCATTCTACTTGACCGCAAGACTCGCTCGGAATCCGTGGTGCGGGACTTCACTTCGCTCACGGAGCGGTCGCGATCACTGCAGCTCCAGTTCAACGTTGCGCTGCTGGTGCTGTCGCTGCTGATTGTGGGGTTGGCGGTGTGGGTGGCGCTGGAGATCGCCGACCGCCTCGTTCGGCCGGTGGGCGACCTGGTCAAGGCAGCGCATGACGTGGCGGAAGGCGATCTCGGCACGCGCGTGCCGACGCCGAAGTCCCAGGACGAGCTTGGCATCCTCGCCACCGCGTTCAACCGCATGACCGACCGCTTGCAGGACCAGACCAACGCGCTGGTCGACGCCAATGCCCAGTCGGAGAGCCGCCGCGCGCTGATCGAGGCGGTGATGTCGGGCGTCACCGCGGGCGTGCTGTCGATCGATGCCAAGCGCCGCATCCGCCTGATCAACAGCAGCGCCATGGCGCTGCTCAATCCGGGCGAGGCGCCGGTCGGGCGGCTGCTCGCGGAGGTGTCGCCCGAGCTCGACGGGATGCTCGACGGCGAGGCGCACGAGGATATCGTCCAGCTCACCAGCGGTGGCGAGGCGCGCACGCTGGCGGTGAAGATCACCCACGACGAGGCGGGGCAGGTGCTGACCTTCGACGACATCACCCAGCAGCTGCTCGACCAGCGGCGCGCGGCCTGGTCCGACGTCGCGCGCCGCATCGCGCACGAGATCAAGAACCCGCTGACCCCGATCCAGCTCGCTGCCGAGCGGCTCCAGCGCCGCTATGGCAAGCAGGTCGATGCCGAGGACGGCACCTTCGCCAAGCTGACCGACACGATCGTGCGGCAGGTCGGCGACCTGCGGCGCATGGTCGACGAATTCTCGTCCTTCGCGCGGATGCCCAAGCCGGTCTTCCGCGAGGAATCGCTGCTCGACATCGCGCGGCAAACGATGTTCCTGCACGAGGTCGCGAAGCCCGAGATCCGCTTCACGCTTACCCATCCGGACCCGGTGCCGACATTGGTGTGCGACCGCCGCCAGCTGGGCCAGGCGCTGACCAACCTCGTCAAGAACGCGATCGAGGCGGTGGAAGCGCGTGAAGACGGCGAGGCGAAAGAGGTCGCGATGACGATCCGCGAAGGCGAGGAGGGGCAGCTGTTCATCGACGTGGCCGACAATGGCATCGGCCTGCCCGCCGAGCGCGAGCGGATCGTCGAGCCCTATATGACGACGCGCGCGCGGGGCACAGGGCTGGGGCTCGCGATCGTCAAGAAGATCGTCGAGGAACATTTCGGGACGATGGCGTTCGCCGACCGGCCGGGCGGCGGCACGCTCGTCACGCTCTGCTTCGACACGGCGACGCTCGAGCGGCTGACGGGAACCGGCGGCGAGGACGGAGAGGCGCCGGGAGGCGCCGTGCCCGCCGCACTTACAAGAACGAAGAACGGATAAAGCGTATGACGTTGGACATTCTGGTCGTCGACGACGAGAGCGACATCCGCGAGCTGGTCGCGGGCGTGCTCGAGGACGAGGGCTATGAGACGCGTGGCGCGGCGGACAGCGACGCAGCGCTCGAGGCGATCGCGCAGCGGCGGCCGAGCCTGGTGCTGCTCGACGTGTGGCTGCAGGGATCGCGGCTCGACGGGCTCGAACTGCTCGACGAGATCAAGCGGCGCGACGCGTCGATCCCGGTGCTGGTGATCTCGGGCCATGGCAATCTCGACACCGCGGTGGCGGCGATCCGGCGCGGCGCATCGGATTTTATCGAGAAGCCGTTCGAGGCCGAGCGGCTGCTGCTGCTGGTCGAACGCGCGACCGAGACCGAGCGGCTGCGGCGCGAGGTCGCCTCGCTGCGCGCCAGCGTGGGGCGCGAGACCGACCTCACCGGCAATTCGGGCTCGATCAACGGAGTGCGCGCGACGCTCAAGCGCGTGGCGGCGACGGGCAGCCGGGTGATGATCACTGGCGGGCCGGGCACCGGCAAGGAAGTCGCTGCGCGGCTGCTCCACGAATGGAGCAACCGGGTCACGGGGCCGTTCGTGATCGTCAGCGCGGCGCGGATGACGCCCGAGCGGGTCGAGGAGGAGCTGTTCGGGGTCGAGGATGGCGATCTGGTCCATCCCGGGCTGCTCGAGCAGGCGCATGGCGGCACGCTGTTCCTCGACGAGATCGCCGACATGCCGATGGCGACGCAGGGCCGCATCCTGCGCGTGCTGACCGAGCAGAAGTTCAACCGCGTCGGCGGACAGCGCCAGGTCAAGGTCGATGTCCGCGTGGTCTCAGCCACGGCGCGCGACCTGATGGAGGAGATCGGTGAGGGGCGGTTCCGCGAGGACCTGTTCTACCGGCTCAACGTCGTGCCCGTCGCGATCCCCCATCTGACCGAGCGGCGCGAGGACATCCCGCCGCTGGTCGAGCATTTCGTGGCGCATTACGCCAATGAGCGCCGGGTACCGACCCCCGAGGTCGCGCCCGATGCGATGGTCGCGCTGCAAAGCTATGAATGGCCGGGCAATGTCCGCCAGTTGCGCAACGTGGTCGAGGCAACGGTGATCCTCGCGCCGGGGGACCGGATCGGGCGGATCGACATCGACATGCTGCCGACCGAAGTGCTCGGCCGGCGCAGCGGCGAGGGCGATGGCGCCGGCGCGACGGCGATGATGGGCGCGCCGCTAAAAGAAGCGCGCGAGACGTTCGAGCGCGAATATCTGCGCATCCAGATCCGGCGCTTCTCGGGCAACATCTCGCGCACCGCACACTTCATCGGCATGGAGCGTTCGGCGCTGCACCGGAAACTCAAGCTGCTCGGCATCCACGAGGGCCGCGAGGAATAGGTCTTTCCCTCTCCCATTGGGAGAGGGAGGGAGCGCCGAAGGCGCGGAAGGGTGAGGGCGATTCATGTTGACGCGTTGACGCGCGTCGCCCTCACCCTCCCACTCGCTGCGCTCGCGGGCCCCTCCCTCTCCCGATGGGAGAGGGCAATGCTATAGACCTTCGTACCCCGACGCCCTACATTGCCGTACGCGCCTCGGGTGGCGCGCTCCGACGCCGGGAAACGGCGCCATTGCGGGAAAAATTCCGCCAAGAACAGGACCGTAAATATGGCCGACAAGCAGACCTCGCTCCAGGATCTCTTCCTGAACGCGCTCCGCAAATCCAAGACCCCCGTCACGATGTTCCTGGTCAAGGGCGTCAAGCTCCAGGGCATCGTCACCTGGTTCGACAATTTCTCCGTGCTGCTGCGCCGCGACGGCCAGTCGCAGCTGATCTACAAGCACGCCATCTCGACGATCATGCCTTCGGGCTCGGTCGATGTCGCGTCGATCGTCGACGCCGTGCCCGAGAACGCCTCCAAGAACCCGGTCCTGCAGGAGATTTTCCTGAACGCCGTCAAGCGGCAGCAGGAGAATGTGACGATGTTCCTGGTCAACGGCGTGATGCTGCAGGGCGGGATCGCGGCGTTCGACCTGTTCTGCATGCTGCTCCAGCGCGACGGGGTCTATCAGCTGGTCTACAAGCACGCGGTGTCCACCATCCAGCCGGCGCATCCGCTGAACCTCGCCGACGACGGCGAGGAGGCGTGAGGGGCGGACCCGCCTAGGCAACCCATGAGTACTGGCTTCGATCGCGACCAGGACGAGTTTGCGCGCGGTGCACGCGCGGTCGTGGTCTATCCCGACCTCGGCGGCAGCACGCGCGACGCCGAGGCGCGGCTGGAGGAGACCGCTGGCCTCGCGCTCGCGATCGGCGTCGAGGTGGTCGAGCGCGTGCCCTTGCGCATCCGCGCGCCCAAGCCAGGCACGCTGATCGGATCGGGTCAGGTCCAGGCGCTGGCCGAGACGGTGCGCGACCGCGAGCTGGGGCTTGCCGTGTTCGACGCGGCGCTGACCCCGGTGCAGCAGCGCAATCTGGAGACCGGGCTCGGCTGCAAGGTGATCGACCGCACTGGTCTGATCCTCGAGATCTTCGGCGAGCGGGCGCGAACGGCCGAGGGCCGGCTGCAGGTCGAGCTCGCGCATCTCGACTATCAGGCGGGCCGGCTGGTGCGCAGCTGGACCCACCTCGAGCGCCAGCGCGGCGGCTTCGGTTTCCTCGGCGGCCCGGGCGAGACGCAGATCGAGGCCGACCGCCGGCTGATCCGCGACCGGATGGCGCGGCTGAAGCGCGAGCTCGAATCGGTCAGCCGCACGCGCGGGCTGCACCGCGGCCGGCGCCAGCGTGCGCCGTGGCCGGTGATCGCGCTGGTCGGCTATACCAACGCCGGAAAGTCCACGCTTTTCAATCGCCTGACCGGCGCAGACGTCATGGCGGAGAACCTGCTGTTCGCGACGCTCGACCCGACGCTGCGGCAGATCTCGCTGCCCGGGATCGACAAGGCGATCATCTCGGACACGGTGGGCTTCGTCTCCGCGCTGCCCACCCAGCTCGTCGCGGCGTTCAAGGCGACGCTGGAGGAAGTGGTGTCGGCCGACCTGCTGATCCATGTCCGCGACATCGCGCATCCCGACAGCCAGGCGCAGAAGGACGATGTCGAGCAGGTGCTGGGCGAGATCGGAGTCGATCCCGCCACACCACGGTTCGAGGCGTGGAACAAGCTCGACCTGATCGACGGCGAGCGCCGCGACGAGCTGCTCGCCGAGGCGGCGAAGCGCGAGGATGTCGTGGCGGTGTCGGCACTGAGCGGGGAGGGGATCGCTACGCTGATCGACAAAGTCGCGGGGCTGCTCACCCAGGGCCACCGCCGCTACACGATCACGCTCGACCCGAGCGATGGCGCCGGCGCGGCATGGCTTCACCAGCATGGCGACGTCGTCGAGCACTGGATGGACGGCGACCGCGCCATCTATGAAGTGCGGATGGCGCCCAAGGATCATGAGAGGTTCGAGGTTCGGGGCGGATGACGTTGAAACGTCGTGCGTTTCTTGTGCTGGCTGGTGCCGCGCTGCTCGCCGCCGCGCCGCCCGAACCCGCGACCGTCCGGGTCCGGCTGGTGACCTCGGCGGGGAACATCACGCTGGCGCTGGATGCACGGCGCGCGCCAAGGACGGTCGCCAATTTCCTGCTCTATGTCGACGACGGGCGGCTCGAGGGAACGACCTTCTACCGCGCGGCGCGGCGCAAGGGCGATCCCAAGCTGGGCTTCGTCCAGGGCGGGATCGGCACCGATGCCCGGCGGATCTTGCCGGCATTGCCGCTCGAGTCCACCAGTCGCACCGGCATCAAGCATCTGAGCGGCGCGATCTCGATGGCGCACGGGCTCGATCCCAATTCGGCGAACGGCAATTTCTCGATCATGGTCGGCGACAATCCCGCGCTCGACGCGCGGCCGGGCAATCCGGGCTTCGCGGCGTTCGGCAAGGTCGTGGGCGGGATGGATGTGGTGCGTCGCATCCTCGCGCTGCCCAGCGGCGGCGGGCGCGGGGTGATGCGCGGGCAGATGATCCTCAAGTCAGTCCGCATCCTGCGCGCCGAGCGGCTCGACGGCACACCGCGCCCGAGCGGGCGGCCCAAGCCATGGCTGATCAAGATGCCATGGCGGGACAACTGACCCAATTGTCAGCTTTTCCACCCGATCTGGCGATTTTTCCTTGCTGCAACGCAGCATCGTCGGCAGATTGTCGTGATGGATACCAACGGGGCCGACTCGCCGGCCAACCCGACGCCGATCGTGCTGGAGGGGATCGTCAGGCAGCTCTGCCTGACCGCGATCTATAACCGCACGCGCATGGTGCTGGCACCGCACATCCTGTACCAGCGGGGCGGGGCGCTCTATGTCGACGCGCAGGTCGTGTCGCGCGATTTCGTGATCCCGCGCGAGGAGAAGATCGGCACGTTCAAGATTGACGGGC
Source organism: Sphingomonas sp. BT-65 (assembly GCF_026107375.2). Classification (NCBI taxonomy): domain Bacteria; kingdom Pseudomonadati; phylum Pseudomonadota; class Alphaproteobacteria; order Sphingomonadales; family Sphingomonadaceae; genus Sphingomonas; species Sphingomonas sp. BT-65. The sequence goes on along the minus strand of NZ_JAPCIA010000001.1, from coordinate 408,107 downwards.
TCAAGGGGCTGACGCTAACCGAGCGCAGCTTTGCGATCAGCAAGCTGTTCGAGCCGGAAGCCGAGAAATATGCCGGAACCGCGCTGATGGCGGTGGACCCCAACGCGGTGGCGGTTAGCGCCGCTTAGCGGCTATCCACAATTCCTCCTTCGCGTCGAGCGAGAGTCCGGCGAAGGCATCGCCAGCCTCGGCTTCCATCGATCGGAATCGGCGCTCGAACTTGGCGTTGGCCGCACGCAAGGCCGCTTCCGGATCGATGCCCAGTTTGCGCGACCAGTTGACCACGGCGAACAGCAGGTCGCCGATCTCCTCGGCGCGCTCGTTGTCGTCCGCGTCCTCGACCTCGGCGAGTTCCTCGTCGATCTTGGCGCGCGCGCCGCTGGGATCGGGCCAGTCGAAACCAGTGCGCGCGGCGCGCTTCTGGAGCTTTTCGGCGCGGGTGAGGGCGGGGAGGCCGATCGCCACGCCGTCGAGCGCGCCCGCCGCCCCCTTATTCCCCCGCTCCGCGGCCTTGATTTGTTCCCACAGATGATGGCCGCCCTCGACCGCGCCGCGGAAAATGTGCGGGTGGCGGCGTTCCATCTTGTCGCAGATGCCGGCGATGACGTCCGCCAGCGCGAAATGTCCGGCTTCCTGCGCCATGCGGCTGTGGAAGATCACCTGGAGCAGCAGGTCGCCAAGCTCGTCCTTGAGGTCGGGCATGTCGTGGCGCGCGATCGCGTCGGCGACCTCATAGGCCTCCTCGATCGTGTACGGCGCGATCGTCGCGAAGGTCTGGACGGTATCCCATTCGCAGCCAGTCACTGGATCGCGCAGCCGCGCCATGATCGCCATCAGCCGCTCGATGCCGGGGGGCTCGATCGCGGCGAATTGGATTGCGGGGGAGTCCTCCCGATCACTCATTCCGTAAGTCCGATAATATACATTATGTTAAATCACACTGTGGTTCGCGGTTGCGGCTCGAGGATCAGGACGTTCCCTTCCACCCGCCACGAACGCAGCCGCGACAGGAAGTTCATCCCCAGCACGTCGAGATCGCCGAAGCTCGGCGCAACGAACACGACGAGATCGTCGGTGCCGAGCGGCCCGACCTCGACTCGCTCGGCGCGTGCGCGGCGTGCCTCGACCATGCCGTTGGCCGTCGAGACGCGAACCGGCGCACCGCGGTCATAGTCGATGCCGGCGGCCTGCGCAGTGGTCGCGCTGATCGCGCTCACCGTGGCGCCGCTGTCGATCAACATCCGGCGTTCGATCCCGTTGATCGTCGCGCGCGCCCAGAAATGGCCGTCGGGCGACAGGCGGATGCGCACCGTCTCGCCCTCGGCGACCTGCGGCGCCTCGGACACGCCGATCTGCGCACCGAGCGTGTTGAGCTGATCGAGGATCGCGTGGCGGTTGACGACCAGGAGGTAGAGCAGACCGCCGATCACCGCCCAGCCGATGATTGTCTTGAGGATGAAGCCCAAGGGCAGCCGCCGGATGCTGAGCGAACCCAGCACCAGCACCAGAAACCCGACCAGCGCGACGAGCTGAACGATCTGCGATTCGTTCAAACCTGCATCTCCATGCCGTCATAGCCGGGCTCGACCCCGTGGGGCAGCTCGGCCAGCAGCCTTCTATAGTCCATCGTCTTGTCCATATGCACGAGGACGGTGTGACGTGCACCGCATTTGCGCGCCCAGGCGAGCGTCTGGGCAAGATGCGGATGGGTGGGATGCGGTTCGTGCCGGAGCGCGTCGGCGACCCACAGGTCGAGGCCGGTGTAGAGGCGTTCCATATCCAGTGTAAATTCATTGAAATCAGTCGCATATCCGACCGACTTTCCATCATGCTCGAAGCGCAGGCCGGCCGAGGTGATGCCGCCATGCGGCTGATCCACCGTGCGGACACGGATGTCGCCGATCGTCATGCCGTCGACGAGCAGGTCCATCGTCGCGGTCGCACGATATGGCCCCCCGCCTTCGAACACGTAGCGGAAGCGCTCGGATAGGCCACGTATCGTCGCCTCCGGCGCGAAACCAGGCACGGGTTCCCCGCGCGCATGCATCAGCTGACGCAGATCGTCGATTCCGTGGGTGTGATCGGCATGCTCATGCGTCCAGATCACCGCGTCGACATCGGCGACATTGGCGGCAAGCAACTGCTCGCGCATGTCGGGACTGGTGTCGACCAGGATACGGGTCGTTGCGCTCTCGACCAGGATCGAGGCGCGGGTGCGGCGGTTGCGTGGTTCGGCGGGATCGCATGCCCCCCAGTCGTCGCCGATCCGCGGTACGCCCGAGGAAGTCCCGGAACCGAGGATGCGGACCTTCACGCCCCCGCCCTACGCCAGGGTTTTCGTGAACAATTTGTGGAAGTTGGCGCGCGTCGCGTCGGCCAGCTCCTCGGGATCCTCGCCGCGCAGCTGCGCGAGGAAGCGGCAGGTATCGGCGACGAAGGCCGGCTCGCCGGTCTTCCCCCGGTGCGGAACGGGAGCGAGAAAGGGCGCGTCAGTCTCGATCAGCAGGCGATCGAGCGGCAGGCGGGCGGCGGTTTCCTGCAGGTCGCGGGCATTCTTGAAGGTCACGATGCCCGAGATCGAGATGTAGAGGCCGAGCGCCATCGCCTTGTCGGCAAAGCCGCCGCTGGCGGTGAAGCAATGGATCACGCCGGGATAGGCGCCCTTCCCCATCTCCTCGGCGAGAATGTTCGCCGTGTCCTGCTCGGCATCGCGGGTGTGGACGATCAGCGGCAGGCCGGTCTCGCGGCTCGCGGCGATATGGGCGCGGAAGCTCGCCTGCTGGCGCGCGCGGTCGCTGTGGTCGTAATAATAGTCGAGCCCGGTCTCGCCGATGCCGACGACGCGCGGATGCCGGGCGCGGTCGACGAGCTTGGCGGTGTCGATGTGCGGATGCTCGTCGGCCTCATGCGGGTGGATGCCGACCGTCGCCCAGACGTCCGGCTCGCGCTCGGCGGTGGCGAGCACCTCGTCCCATTCGCGCTCGCGCGTGGCGATGTTGAGCATCGCGACCACGCCGCTCTCGCGAGCGCGGGCCAGCACTTCGGGCTGCTGCTCGCCCAGCCCCTTGTAGTTCAAGTGGCAATGGCTGTCGGCGAGCCTCATACGGCCGCCTCCGCGAGCTCGAGCCGCGGGAACACGCCGGTCGGCGGTGCTAGGCGGAAGCCCGAGGACGTCAAGGCGTCGTACCAGCTCCTGTCCTCGAGGGCCGCATGGTCGCGCGCATCCTGACCGAGCTGATCGAGGATCTTGCCGGCGGATTCGGGGATCACCGGCAGCACGAGGATGGCGAGATCGCGGATCGCGCGGACCAAGGTGCCGAGCACGGCGTGCATCCGTTCGGGATCAGTCTTGCGCAGCGCCCAAGGCGCCTGGGCGTCGATATATTGGTTGCAAGCGAAGACGGCGCGCATCCATGCCTCGAGCGCCTGGCCGAGCGCGAGCGCCTCGAACGCCTCGCGGAACTCGCGGCCGGCGTCGGCAACCGCGATCAGCAGTTCGGCATCCGCCGCCTCGCCGCGGCCGTTGTCGGGCAGTTCGCCCTCGAGGTTCTTGGCGATGAACGCGAGGGTGCGCTGAGCCAGGTTGCCGAAGCTGTTGGCGAGGTCGGCATTGGCGCGGGTGACGATCGCCTCGTCGCTGAAGCTGCCGTCGCTGCCGAAATTGACCTCGCGCAGCAGGAAGTAGCGCAGCGCATCCACCCCGTAGAGCCGCGCCAGCTCCATCGGATCGACGACGTTGCCAGTCGATTTCGACATCTTCTCCCCGCGGTTGAGGATGAAGCCATGCGCGAACACCTGCTTGGGCAAGGCGATGCCGGCGGACATCAGGAAGGCCGGCCAGTAGACGGTGTGGAACCGGGTGATGTCCTTGCCGATCAGGTGCAGGTTCGCCGGCCAGTAATGTGCGAGCGCGCTGCTTGCGTCGGGATAGCCGATGCCGGTGAGATAGTTGGTCAGCGCATCGACCCAGACATACATGACATGGCCCGGCGCATCCGGCACCGGCACACCCCAGTCGAAGCTGGTGCGCGAGATCGACAGGTCGACCAGCCCGCCCTCGACGAACTTCACGATCTCGTTGCGCGACCGCTCGGGCCGGATGAAGTCGGGCTGTGCGGTATAGAGGTCGAGCAGCTTCTGCTGGTAGTTGGAGAGCTTGAAGAACCAGGTCTCCTCGGCGGTCCATTCGACCGGCGTTCCCTGGGGCGAGAGCTTGACGCCCCCTTCCCCCTCGGTCAGCTCCTTCTCCTCGTAAAACGCTTCGTCGCGGACCGAATACCAGCCCTCGTAGCGATCGAGATAAAGGTCGCCATTGGCCTCCATCGCCTTCCAAATCGCCTGGCTGGCGGCATAGTGATCGGGGTCGACAGTACGGATGAAGCGATCATATGAGATATTCAGGTCGCGCGCCATATCACTGAAATAGGCTGACATTTCATCTGCAAGCTGGCGCGCCGTCAGGTCGCGGGCGCGCGCGGTCTGCGCCATCTTGAGGCCATGCTCATCGGTGCCGGTCATGAACCGCACGTCGCGCCCCGCCTGGCGCTGAAAGCGCGCGATCGCGTCGGCGGCGATCATCTCATAGGCGTGGCCGATATGCGGCTTGCCGTTGGGGTAATGGATCGCGGTGGTGATGTAATAGGGTTCGGCCATGCGGGGGCTCTAGAGCAATGCGCGATCGGATAGAAGGCTCACCCTCACCCTTCCCACTCGCTACGCTCGCGGGCCCCTTCCCTCTCCCAATGGGAGAGGGAGGAGCGGCGAAGCCGCGGAGGGTGAGGGTGACTAGCGCGCCGCCAATCGCGCGAGGATGCCGCCCATCTCGAACACCGTCGCCTGCGCGTCGAGTGACTGAGCGAGCGCGAGCGGGCCGAGCTGCGCTGCCTGCTCATAGGCATCGAGCGCGTCGGCGAGGGCCCTTCCCTGCTTGCCCCGCGCCTCGGCGGCGATGAAGGCAGGGACGCGGGCGAGGAAAGCTTCGTAGCGCGGCTGCGCGGCCTTGGGCCCGAGCGTCTTGGCGAGGCGCGAGCGGATCATATTGTCAGGGTCGCCGCGCGCGGCGATCGCCGACATCTCGGTATCGAGCGTGGCGAGATCGAGCCCCGCGAAGCCCAGCGCCTTGCCTGGCGAGCCCCCGCCCGCCTTGACCAGCGCGTCGATCTCGGCCGCGCTGGCCTGGGGCAGTTCTGCGCGCAGCACCGCGCCCACCTCGGCGTCGCTCAGCGGATCGAAGCGCAACAGGCGGCAGCGCGAGCGGATCGTGGGGAGCAGCCGGCCCGGCGAATGGCTGACGAGCAGGAAGATCGTCCCCTGGGGCGGCTCTTCGAGATTCTTGAGCAGCGCGTTGGCGGCGCCGGGGCGTTCGACGTCGTCGATCGAGTCGATCACCACCACGCGACGCGCCGACATGCTCGGCTTGGTCGCGAACATCGGCCCCAGGCCACGGACCTGCGCGATCGGAATCGAGCGCGCGAGATTCTCGCCGGGCTTGTCGGGATCCTTGGGCAGCCGCGCCATCTCGCGATAATCGGGATGCGACCCAGCCTCGATCATCCGCCGTGTGGGATGATCCTCGGGCACGTCGAACTCGCCGGAGAGGTCCCCCTTCCCCGCCGCCTCTGCCAGCATGCGCATCGCCGCCTGGCGCGCGAAGCTCGCCTTGCCCACGCCCTCCGGTCCCGCGAACAACCAGGCATGGTGGAGCTGCGCGCCGGACATGGCAGCGCGGAACGCGGCCTTTGCCGCGGCATTGCCGGCAAGTGACGTCATGGCAGCAGGTCAGCGAGCGCGTCGAGAAGTGACGTCGTGACGTCATCCTTGTCGCGCGTGGCATCGATCACGCGGACACGATCGGGCTCGGCTGCGGCGATCCGGCGGAAGTGCGCGGCGACGGCAGTGTGGAAGTCCGGACCGCGCGCGCCGAACCGGTCGTTCGCGCCGCCGTCCCGCGCCAGCGCGCGCGCCGCCCCCGCCCCCTGGGGCAGGTCGAGGATGAAGGTGCGGTCGGGCAACAGGCCCTTGGAGCCGAAGCCGTGCAACGCCAGGATCGCGGCGTCGTCGATATCCTGCGCCCCCTGATAGGCGCGGGTCGAATCGATATAGCGGTCGCAGATCACCCAGCTGCCGGATTCGACCGAGGGGCGGATTAGCTTCTCGACATGATCCGCGCGCGCCGCTGCGAAAAGAAGGGCCTCGGCATGCGCGCTCCAGCGGTTGATCGCACCCTGCATCAGCAGGCCGCGGATCGCCTCCGCCCCTTCGGTACCGCCCGGCTCACGGGTCAGCACCACGGGGATGCCGCGCTGCTCCAGCGCCTCCGCCAGCCGGCGTGCCTGGGTGGATTTGCCGGCGCCCTCCCCGCCCTCGAGGCTGAGGAAGCGCCCTCTCACGCGAACAGCGACATGAGGCCGGCCCAGGCGCGGCCGAAGAAGCCCGCCTCACCGACATCTGCATCGGCAACCAGCGGCATGCGCTGCTCGGGCAGGCCGGGCGCGGTGACGACGAGATCGGCGATGTGGGTGCCGGCCTTGATCGGCGCCTTGATCGGGCCCTGATAGACGACCTTGGCGCTGAGCTGCGGGCTGGTGCCGGCGGGGATCGCAATGGCGAGGTCGCGCGGGGCGACCAGGCCGACCTCGGAGGCGTCGCCGAGCTGGACCTGCGCGGCGTCGACCTTGCGGCCCTTGCTCACCACCTTCTGCGAGGACCAGGCGCGGAAGCCCCAGTTCATGAACTTGACCGATTCGTCGATGCGCTGGTTGAAGCTGCCGAGCCCCGCGACGACCATCACAAGACGGCGGCCATTCTGCTGCGCCGAGCCGGTGAAGCCATAGCCCGCCTCCTCGGTATGCCCGGTCTTGAGCCCGTCGGCGCCCTGCACCTTGCCGAGCAGCGGATCGCGATTGGCCTGGGTGATCGGCGCGCCGCCCATGGTGGTGCCGAAAGTGAAGCTCTCGCGCGAGTAGAAGCGTTTGTAGAGGTCGGGATGGTTGGAAATCGTCGCCTTGGCGAGCTTGGCGAGGTCGCGCGCAGTAACATAGGTGCGCCCCTCGTCAGGCCAGCCGTTCGAGGTGCCGAAGCGGCTGTTCGACAGGCCGAGCTCCTGCGCCTTCTGGTTCATCAGGTTGACGAAGGCCGGCTCGGTCCCCGCGACCGCCTCGGCCAGCACGACGCACGCGTCATTGCCCGAAACGACAACGATGCCGTTGAGCAGATTCTCGACGCTGACCTTCTGACCCGGTGACAGGAACATCGTCGAACCTGCTGAAGGACCATGCCATTTCGCCCAGGTCTCTGGCCGCACATCGACCATCTGGTCGAGCTTGAGCTTGCCCTGCTTAATGAGGTCGAACGCGACATAGGCGGTCATCATCTTCGCCATCGAAGCGGGCGGCATGCGGCGATCGGCGTCCTTCGCATAGAGCACCGCGCCCGAGGAGAGATCCTCCATGAACGCGACCGGCGCCGCGGTCTCGAACGGCGGGGTCTGCGCTGCGGTCGGCGCGATGACAGTGGCCCCAACAAGAACAGAGGCGGCAGCGGAGGTAAGCAGGAACTTCTTCATGGATCTCTTCAAGTCCGAAAGCAGGGGTTCAGGGAACGGAAATCACGCGGGCATCGCCATAGCCACGTTTTGCGGCATCGGCACGTGCGCGTTCGGCGGCGGTACGGTTGGGGAACGGGCCGAGCTGGACGCGGTGAAGGCTGCCCGCACTGCGGACGGTGCCGCCGAGCTGCCCGGCGAGGGCGCGGGCGCGCTGGGCGTTGGACAGCGCGGCGACCTGCACGAACAGGCCGCGCGCGGCACGGGCTGGCTGGGTCTGTGCGGGTGTCTTTGCAGGCGGGGCAGCGCGGCGCGGCGGGCGCGGCTGTGCTGCGACGGGAGCGGGCTTGGTTTCGGCCGGAACGCGCTCGGCGAGCTGCTTGCGCAGGCCGACGAGCAACGCTTGCGGCGCATCGGCGCGCGTCGGCGCGGCCTGTCCGGTCGAGAGCAGCGCCGAATCCTGCGGCGTGACGGTCACCCGGCGGACGCGCACGGCCGGATTGCCAGTGACGCCGAGCTGCTTTGCGGCACCGCCGGACAGCTCCAGCAGCCCACGCCCCTCGCCGCGGACCTGCACCAGGATTGTTCTGCCGGTATCGAGCGCGGTGACCTCGGCGAAGCTGCCCGGCTGCAATTCACCGCTCAGCGCGAACACCCCCTCGCCCGCTCCCGCATAGCCGGCATAACCGACGCGATCGTAACGGTCTTCGCCGGGGCGAAGCTGCGAGGAGCCCTGCGGCCCCTCCATCGGCGGCGGCGCGCCCTCCCCGGCCGTTGCCGGCGGAAGCTGCGCCTGGGGCCCGGCATCGGCGACGGGCGCCGGCGGAAGCTCATCGAGACTCCCCCCGCTCCCGCTGCATGCGGCGAGCAGCGCCAATGGCAGGACCAAGCTAAAGTTCGACTTCATCGGCGAGCAACCCCACGGACAACGCATAGAAATTCGAGCAGTTATAGTCGAGGATCACGCGATAGTTTCCGGTGAGCAGATAGGCGGTCCTGCCCGGACCGTCGGGCTCGAGCAAGGTCGCCTGGATATTGGCGTCGGGCCAGCTTCCCGATTGCGGGACGATGCCGAGCGCGCGCCATTCGGCCATCGTCTTCCAGCCCGAATGCCGGTCGAACACGCGCCCGCAGCGCGGCGAGCTGGTGCGGTTGACGATCCGCGTGCGATCGAAGCCCGACGGTACGTTGACCGCGACGCCCCAGGGCTGGCCGGGCCGCCATCCGGCGTTGACGAAATAATTGGCGATCGACGCGAGCGTGTCCGCCTCGTTCGACCAGATGTTCGCGACGCCATCGCCATCGCCATCGCGCGCGAGGCGGAGATAGATCGAGGGCAGGAATTGCGGATAGCCGAACGCCCCGGCCCAGCTGCCCAGCAGCCGCTCGCGCGGCACGCCGCGGTCGACCATCTTCATCGTCGCGATGAACTCACCCGCGAACAGCGTGCGGCGGCGGCCCTCATAAGCGAGCGTCGCCAGGCTGCGCGGGAGGTCGAAACCGCCAGTGTAGCTGCCATAATTGGTCTCGTGCCCGAAGATCGCGACCATGATCGATTCGGGTACCCCCGTCTCGCGCTCGACGCGAGCGAGCAGCGGACGCAAGCGGCGATAGGTCGCGCGGCCGCGGCTGATCCGCGCGGCATCGACATGGCGCGCCTTGTAGGGCGCGAAACTGGGAATCGGCGCGTTGGGATTGGTGCCGCCGGGCTGGTCGCGGTCGAGCTCGACCACGCGCGGATTGTAGGTGAGCGTCGGGAGCACCCGGTCGAGCGTCCGCGCGCTCACCCCCTCGCGCAGTGCCTGCTGGCGGAGGGGGCCGTTGATATAGGCCTGGAACCCCGCCTCGTCCTGAGCTGCGGCGGGGGCACCTGCGAGCGTACACGCCGCAACCACCGTTCCCGCCAAACCGATACGCCGTAACAGGCCCTTGATTTCCCGCATTCCGCTTCTCTGCCACAGCGTTTCGCGGGCATGAACCCCCTGCTTGGCGAAAACGCAGGCCCCTTGCAGAAAACACGGCAAACGCCCAAAGGCGTGCCCCGGTGCGGAAGGGTGGCCGAGTGGTTTAAGGCAGCGGTCTTGAAAGCTGCTGGAGCTTGCCGTCGCAGGTGCAGGAATGGAGAAATGTTACAGCCGGTTAGCGACAGTCCGATTCGGGCGGTGGGTTCGCCCGTAAGCCTGTCGTAAGCTGCACGCCGGTGATCGGTATGGAAGAGTGTCCGAGTGGTTTAAGGAACTGGTCTTGAAAACCAGCGACGGTGCAAGCCGTCCGTGGGTTCGAATCCCACCTCTTCCGCCAACGCTAGCTATCTCGATGGCCCGTCTTCGCGGCCATCGGTGTAGTCCAATTGCATCTCCAGACCCATAATGAACTGCCCCCCAGGTACCGCCGCTCGCAACGCCGGGATGTCGCTACCCCCTTCTGCTTCCAGCATTTCGAAATGCGCTTCCAGTTGCGTGGCTGTCTGCTCCGAGATGCGCGCCATTATCCCTCGCAAGCGTAGCACCGGCTCATTGAGACGTAGCATCGTGTCAAATGCCAGCAATCTTAACCCGCAGACGGGCAGGCCGTAATCCATCTCATCCGTCGAAATCTTAGAGACGAGATTTCTTGGGGACGTTCCGCTGGGTATCAGAACTAAACTTCCCTCAAGATGAGCCGAGGAGGGCAAATTCAATACGCATCTTTCTGGGTCCGGTCGGAAAAAGCTAATGGTTCCGAAGATGGAGTCGCTGTTCCCTTGTCCATTCACTAAGTTCGGAATTTGCTCGTTCAAATGGCTGATTTTGTCTCTAAGGTGCTTCGCGCTCTGAAAGTCGTCGAGGTAGGATTGGACCTCCACGCTCCTCTCTTCATCCGTAAGCGATTTTAATATCTTCCGCACGACATGGACTTGGCTCACAATTGTCCAAGCATCCGAAAAAAGCAGCGCGCGAATATCGTATGGCGGCGCACCGACAAGATCGCTCAGGTGTTGGAACAACCTCCGATATGCGATTTCCATCTGGTCGTGCGCAAACACCAGCGTCTCAAGCCTGATACGCAAGTCAGGTGCGACTGCCGCTGGTAGGCGGCGCAGTTGGGAGTCGTGTGGTAACATATGGCTTACGACATGCTTACGCTTGCGACCATCGGGCATCAATGCGCAGCGGTTGAACTCGCTTAAGCGGGTCCAGCAGCAGCTATGATATTTGTCGGAGAAGGCTGGTTCGGCGCTAGACCTGAAAATACTCTGGATTTTCGCCCAAGGATTTCAGGACTGAACGGCACACGTGCAAGACGTCATGCTTCGTACCGTCCGGTGTCTCCACCACCACGGTCTCCGGCATATCCGACCAAGTCGTCCCATCCGAGAAGTACGAGCCATCGCTGAAGGCTGCGCCCTTGCCCCTCGTGAGATGCTCCGCGCGAAGTCCCACAAGCGCGGACTTCGGATGACGTATGAGTTCGACGTGCTTGCCCGCGTTCGCAATCGCCCGAACGGTATGGAACTCGGGAATGGTCGCCGAAATCTCGTCCGCCACCTCATGAGCTTTGCGGCCCCGGACATGGGCAACCACGTCAGCGAAATGGTACAGGATGATGCAGCTCGAAATCGCCAGTTCGTAGCTCGTCGGCTCAGCTTCGAAGCGACGACAGAGAGGTAGCGCGAGATCGCTTAGGTACACTTGGGGGTTCGAGAATGCCATCCGGCAGACATATCAAGCGGACGGCGCGAAAGCCACGCGGTCGTCAGCGGCGAGCCTGTCGGTAAGACCCGCCCCGCTCGCCCTGCGCGAACCGGTCCTCGTTCTCGCGGCACCCGTGGCCCGCACTGCACAGGCGCAGCCTGATCACGTCCTCGGACCAAAAAGGATCCCTGCACCTCATGCACCGCTGCCAGCCGACTCGCCTGACGACGCGAGGCGGGTGATGGTCGTGGTCAAGGACGGCCTCTCGCCGCGCGCAACCGTCGAACTCCCACGGCTGCGGCTCGGAGAAGCCCTTCGACAGCGGGTGCACCTTGGGCGGGGCTGGTGATGGGGCCACCTGCGCCGGGGCTGCTGCGACGGTGGGCGCGGCGGACGGTGCTGCGGGCTGCTCGCGTTGATTCAGCGGCTGCTGCCCGGCGCGCCAAGCTGCCAGCCACGCGGGGACCGACTGGCTCACCGCGCCCAAGCTCCGTCGCGGTGCCAGCGTTCGATGCCAGCCATGACCACCGGCATGTCGGCCGGGTCGTACTCGCCCGCCGCGATCCCGGCGCGCAGACCGTCGCTGAAGGCTCCGAGCGACCCGAACCAAAGCTCGATTGGCGAGGCGGGACTCCGAGACTGTTCCAGCTTCGCGACGCGCGACAGGAGGCTGCGCACCGCCACGTGGTCAGCCGCCGCGCAGCTTCGCAGCGAACGTCGGTCCCGCGCGGAGGAATCGCGAGGTAGGTCCGCGCGAACGCCGCTTCGGCGAGGTGGCGGCGGGTGAAGCCGTCTTGGATTTCGCGTTGCGTCGCCACCTCGCGGGCGTCTTGGCGGATGCGACCTGGCAACGGTCGCGGAGGGCTTGGCCCTGAGCTGGCTCGACGCCAAGACGGCAGACATTGTCGCCTCGCGCGCGATCTACGGCATTGCTGCCGAGTTCGACCTTTCAGAGCCGCTCAGCCGGGCCGCGACCCGTATGACGCAGTTGATCGGCGCCTTGCTCGGCACCATTCCTGACGCGCGCTTTGCCGATCGCGACGCCGTTGCCTTCATGCTGGCGGCCTTGCTGGGGGGCTCGGTGCGCGTGGTCATGGAGGGCAAGGGTTCGCAAGTTGATCTGGCATGCCTGCGTCGCGAACTGCCGCGTATGTGCCACGCCTATCTCGCAGCATCGCGTTCAGGCCATCACGAGGCCGCGAGCCTGCCAGATGCAGGTCCGCTTCCACGCATTGCGGGCCGATCGTAGCGCTACAGCGCAGGCATAGTGCTCATCATCATCGGGCATGGTCCGCCAACGCCAGCGAATGGCCCGCCATAGGCGGACGCGGCGTCAGCGAGGCTCGACGATATAGATTTCACCACCGAGCAGATCGAGAACATAGAGATTGCCGGCGCCATCCATACCGAATCCCGTAATCTGCTGGAGCGACGTCCCTGCATCCGGTCTGAAGTCCGCGGTGCGGCGCTCCACGCTGGTAAAGGGCAAGGTCTGGCCCTGGACGAATGAACTCACTGGAATGCTGTATACGTTCTCAAACCAGTAATCCGCGAAGACATAGTGTCCCTGCAGGGATGCGATCGGTCCGCGATAGACGAAGCCGCCGACGATCGAACCGATGTCGGAATCAGCCCGCCAGGGACCGGCGCTATGCGGATACAGCAACACGGGAGGCGTGAGACCGGACGGCGCGGTGCCCTTATAGGCTGTGGTTCCATCCAGATAGGGCCAGCCGAAATTGATGCCGGGCTGGTCGAGCGGCATCAGATTGACCTCTTCGAACCCCACTTCGCTGAGATCGGTGATGATGAGCCGGTTCCCGTCAAAGGCGGCCCGGCGGGGATTCTGCAGGCCCATGGCGAATACGAACGGGTTGCCCCCTCCACCGATGAACGGATTGCCGGGGGCGGGCGAGAAGCTCGTTGATCCCCCCGTCCCCTCGACCTTGACGCGCAAAATTTTGCCGAGAAGGCTGTTTGGATTCTGCGCATTGTTGTCCGGGTCGCCGAGACCGCCGCCATCGCCCGTTGCGATATAGAGAAAGCCGTCTGGTCCGAACGCCATCCACCCGCCATAGTTGTTCGGGCTCCCCGCACGATGCGGGATCACCATTATCTGGCGCTGGATTCGCGTATCAATATTGAATTCGATGATCTCGGACGAAAAATCCGTTTGTGTCCGATGAACCATGATCCAGCGAGACGATGCAGGGTTGGGAAACCCAGCCACCGCCAGCAGGCCCATCTCCTGGTTTCCAGCGCCAGAACCGCCCGAAGGACCAGTGTAATCAGCACGCCCGCCGGTAGCAGGGTAGATCAGATAGGCGCGACCCCCGTGACTACCCAAGAGGAGACGCCCACTATCCCTGGGATCGGGAGCGGCGAAGAACGGTTCCCAAAGGGCACCCAAAATGCGGCGGACGCGTATGCCCTCAACGCTGTTGGTGACGGTTATCTGCAGATTGAGCGTGTTTGACAGCGTGCCGTCGCTGGCGCGGAGTTGGACCTCGTAGATATTGTCGCCATTCGCGTCCGCCGGAAGGTCATAATTGGGGATTGCGGAAAAGCTGAGCGCGCCGCCCGTCGTGATGCCGAAGCGCGCGGCATCCGCGCCGCCAGCAATCGAGAAGGTGATTGCATCGCCATTCGCGTCGGTCGCTGCGGCTTGATACTGGACGCCCGTGCCGTTCTCCGCAACGCTCGCGGTCGCGGCCGAGGTGAAGACGGGCGCTGCATTGACGGGTGTTGGCGTTGGCGTCGGAGTGCCGCCGCCTCCATTGCCCCCGCAAGCGGTGAGGCCGAGCATCACGACTAGGGCAATGTTACGCATCGGAATCCCTCTTGCAGGCCGCAGCATCAGCTGTCTCAAGCCCTTGCGGGATGGTCAATGACCAGGATGCGGCAAGTTGATCCAGGATAGGGAGTTGGCGAGCTCCGGCATGCCGATCATCGGCTTACACGCGTTCGCCACGGCGTGGCGGCGCCAACCGAAATGGGTCGCGTCGCGTGGGGTGCGGAACGTGCGTGGTGCCGGTTACCCCCGCCCGATCAGCCGCTTGGCGATCGTGTCCGCCACCTCGCTCGACGGCGCGCCGGTGCGGGCGCTTTCGTCCCACACCTCGTCGAGCCGCGCGGGGATTTTGGCGATCCGCGCCTCGACCTCGGCGCGGTCGCCTTTGCCGAGATACTCCAGGCCGACATTGATGATGCCGCCGGCGTTGATGACGTAATCGGGCGCGTAGAGGATGCCGCGGGCATGGATGCGCGCGCCGTCCGCCGGGGTGGCGAGCTGATTGTTGGCGCCGCCCGCCACGACCTTGCAGTCGAGCGCGGCGATCGACGCTTCGGTCAGGATCGCGCCAAGCGCATTGGGGCTGACGACATCGGCCGAGACGCGCAGGATCTCGTTGGCGGCTACCGTGTCGGCGCCGAGCTCTTTCGCGAGCGCGGCGGCCTTGTCGGCGTTGACGTCGGCCAGCGTCAGCTTCGCGCCATCGGCCGCGAGCCGGCGGGCAAGGCCGCCGCCGACGCTGCCGACGCCCTGGATCGCGACATGGATGCCGGCCATGTTGTCCGCGCCGAGCGCGCGCTTCGCCGCGGCCTTGACGCCGAGATAGATGCCGAGTGCGGTGAACGGGCCGGGATCGCCCCCGGCATTGCCGCCCTGCACCGGCAAGCCCGAGACGTGGCGCGTGCGCGTCGCGATGACCTTCATTCGCGCCTCGGACATGCCGACATCCTCGGCCGTGACGTAGCGGCCGCCGAGCGATTCGACCGCCTCGCCAAATGCGAGGAGCTGCGCCTCGCTGATCGTCGCGCCGCGCTCGGGCGCGAGCACCACGCCCTTACCGCCGCCGAGCGGGAGCCCGGCCATCGCGTTCTTGAACGACATGCCGCGCGACAGGCGCAGCGCATCGGTGACCGCCGCGCCGCTATCGGCATAGTGCCAGAAGCGCACGCCACCCGCCGCCGGGCCGAGCTTGGTCGAGTGGATCGCGATCACCGCCTTGAGTCCGCTCTGCGGATCGCAGATCAGGTGCACGCCCTCGTGCTCGTCGAAATCGGGGAGGTCCCAAACCGCGCTCATACACCGCTCCAGCGCCCAAATTTCCGGGCTAACAAAATTTCCGAAGCGCGTAATATTGTTCCGCGCGGCGGAGCGCCAGCCCTAAAGTCACCGATGGAAGAAATGGGGCGACCGACGGGACTTGAACCCGCAACCCCCGGCATCACAAGCCGGTGCTCTAACCAATTGAACTACGGTCGCCGTGGAGGCGCGCGCTTAGCGAAGCGAGGCCCCTATCGTCAAGCAAATCCCCCGACGATGGCAAAATGTGCGGATGCGGCGCCTCCGCCCCTACCGCCGCCGCGGTGGTTCGGGTGATTCGAATCGCTTCTTCCGGCGTGATCCGGCCTTCACGCGCCAGGATGCGCGCCGAAGCCGCCAGGGTCGGCGCGGCAACGAACGCGTGCCGCGCGAGCAACGCTGCATCGGCGCCCTTCGCCAGCAGCCCATGCAATGCGCCGTCCACCGCGATCGCCTCAAACACCAGCGCGGTGCCGACATAGCCAGTGCCGTCGCAACCACCGCAACCCGCCGGGCGGTGGATCACGGTTCCGGGATCGATCCCGAGCAGCGCGGACTCGGACGCGCGCGCCTGGGCCGGCAAGCGGCAGCCGGGGCATAGCCGCTGCGCGCCGTGAACCGCGACCGCCGCACGCAGCCCTGCCCCGAGGAGGTGGCGCTCGACACGCAGTGCGCGCAATTCACCGATCGCCGCGATCGCGCTGATCGCATCGACCGCGATCACGATCCGTTGTCCGGCACGGGCCAGGTCGAACGCGAGCACGGCGGTATCGCGGTCGGCGAGACCGTCGAGCAGGATCGCGTCGCAATCCATGCCCGCCGCCGCCTGCAACGCCTGCCGCTGACCGGTCACCACGGGCGCATAGCTTGCCCTGCCGGCAAGCGCTTCGGCCAGGCGAAGCCGATCGTCGCGCGAAGGGGAAGCAGCGAGGACCACACCGCCCGGCAGCGCGAGGACCGGGGCGAGCCTATCGCGCATAGCGCCTGGCATGCCGAGCCGCGCCAGCATGTCATGCGGAATGAAATGCGGCTCGATCCGGATCACGATCCGGTCCGCCATCCGCGTCGCCCGCGGGTGCGCGGCCGCCTGATTGAGCCAGCCACCGGGCGCCCGGAAGCTGCCGAGCGGCGCGAGTGCCTGGCCCTGCCGCGCCATCGCCGCGACGGAGTTACGCTGGATCTGCAGATGCAGTGCGGTCGCGCCATCCCGCGCCGCGGCGCCGATCAGGTCTTCCAGAGCCGGAGCAGGTGTCATGTGTCGCAGCTATGTCGCTTGAGTGACAATTTGACTTCTATTTCATGACTCTTTTGAGACGATTGCTGCGACTGGCGATCCAGGGAAGCTTCTGGCATCTAGCCTCCCATGATCACCCCCTCCGGCTTTCCCATTGAACCGGTCATCGAGCGCCTGTCGCGCCAGCCGGGTATCCAGAAAGTGCCGAGCCCCAAGCTCACGCTGTTCGTCCGCAAGAACTTCCTCGAGCCGGAACTATGCGCCGAACTGATGGCGCTGATCGACCACGACCGGCGGCCGTCGCTGGTGTCCGACTATAATGGCGACAATGCGTTCCGGACGAGCGAGACCTGCGACCTCTCGGCCAGCCTTGCCGCGACGCAGGAAGTCGACCGGCGGATCGCCGCGCTGACCGGTCTCTCGCCCGCGCATGGCGAGCCGCTGCAGGGCCAGCGCTACGCCGTCGGGCAGGAGTTCAAGGCGCATACCGATTATTTCGAGCCGACCGGCGTGGACTTCGAGAAATTCTGCTCAGTCGCCGGCCAGCGCACCTGGACCGTGATGGTCTATCTCAACGAGGTCGAGGCCGGGGGCGCGACACGGTTCAAGGCGATCGACAAGATCGTCCAACCCGAGACGGGCAAGCTGCTCGCCTGGAGCAATCTACGCCCCGACGGCACGCCAAACCCGACGACCCTGCACCATGCGATGAAGGTGCGTGCGGGGCTCAAATACGTCATCACCAAATGGTTTCGCGAACGCCCCTGGGGATAAAAAAGAAGTCCCGGCCGCGGGTGGCGACCGGGACTTTCCCCCTTTTGTCCTGACCGCTGACGGTCAGAATTTGACGGTGGCGCCCATGCTGAACGTGCGGCCGACATTGTAGCGGTTCACATAGACCTTCTTGGTCTCGAACTCCTGGAACTCCTCGAAGCGGGTACCGGTCAGGTTGCGCGCCTCGAACTTGAGCTCGATCTCGCCGCCGAAGACCTCGATCGCCTGACGCGCGACGACATCCAGGCGGATACCGGGCTTCTCGTAGACGTCCGGCAGGAACCCGACGCCCGAAGCGTTCGAGGCGCCGCGCGCGGTCACACGCTCGCTGGCATAATTGACCAGCAAGGTGATCGCCGAGGTTTTTTCCGTATCCTCGATGCCGAACTGGAAGTTGACGAGGTGATCCGACTGGCCCGTCAGCGGCGCGCCGTCGCGATACAGCAGGTTGGCCGGCCGTAGCACGATGCCGCCCGGTCCGGCGTTGATGTCCGGCACCAGCGTGTCGTCGGCGGTGATCTCCGAATGCGTATAGGTATAGTTGGCGATCAGCAGCAGCCGCCGCGTCGACCAGAAATCGCCGCCGAGGACATCGAGCGGGAAGTATTTCTGGAGCTCGATCTCACCGCCATAGAGCTGTGCTTCCGGAACGTAGGAGAAGCCGGTGGTGATGCGCGAGTCGAGCGTCGGGAACGCCGAAACCTGCTCGATCGGGTTCTTGATCTTCTTGTAGAAGCCCGCCGCGGTCAGGCGCTCGTTACGGCCGAAGAACCATTCGTAGCGCGCTTCGGCATTGTAGAGCTGCGAATCGACCAGCGCCGGGTTACCGAAGAAGAGCCGGTCGCTGTCGAAGTCCTGGTAGAATTGCGGCGCCAGCTCGCGGAACTGCGGACGGGCGATGGTCTTCGACCCGTGGACGCGCAGCTGCATATTGTCCGCGAAGTTCCACGTCACGGTCGCCGCGGGCAGCCAATAGTCGTTGTTGAGCGACGTACCCGACGCCGGATCATTCGTGACCACCGATTCATCGGCCGTCTCGTAGCGCACGCCGAACGTGGCGCGCACACCGTTCACCGGCTCGATCTCCGCCTGCAGGTAGCCGGCATGGACCGTCAGACCGGCATCGTAGACCGACGCCCCCTGCCCGCCCGACACGTTGTCGAGCACGATGCAGAGGCCATCCGGACATCCGCCCAGCTGGTCGTCGATCTTGGCCAGCACCTCGGGCGACAGCAGCAGATCCGGCCGCAGATAGCGGTAGGCGAGCGGCAGACCGCCGCCGGGCCCGTAACGGTAGGCGAAGGTGAAGCGGCTCGAGCTGCGCTGCTGATCGCTGTAGAAATAGCCGGCCGACAAGCGGAAGAAGAAGTCGGTGGGCATCTTATACGACAGGTCGGCCTGGCCGCTCCACAGCTCCTCGTCGAGTTCGCTGAAGGCGATCTGCGCCTGCTCGTTCGACGCGTTGAGCGCGTTCACCCAACCGCCGACGCTCGGATCGAAGCGCGACACGAAGGTCCGCTCATAGGGCGAGTCGCGGCGGGTCTTGGCGTAGGCGCCGCGCACGTCGAGGCTCAGGTCGCTGATCTTGAACTCGCCGACGATCTGCGATTCGAAGAGCTCGCGCTCGAACCAGGAGGTGCTCTGGTTGAAACGCTCGAAGCCCGACGTGTTCGGGTAGAGCGTCGCGGTCGCACCGCGCGCCTGCTTCACCGTGTCGTGGATGTAGACGTTGGTCCAGCGGATCGTCTGGTCGCCGAACTCGGCGCCGAGGCCGAGCAGGCCGTTCGCGACGATCCGGTTGTCGGTGATGATCGCGCGATAGTCGCTGCGCAGGATGCCGGTGGGGTCGTTGGTATCCTGCTGGATCGCGTCGCGCGTGCGCCAGGTGTTGCTGAGGCCGGCGGACGCGATCAAGCCGAGCTGGACGCTCCCCACATTGAAGCGCTCGCCCAGGCTCAGTTCGCCCGAGAAGTTCGCGGGGATATGATAGTTGCCCTGCATGATGGTGGTGGGCGTGTTGGTCAGCTGCGCGACCTGGTCAGCCGGGATCTGCGAGCCGTTGAGGCCGACTTCCTTGATGAAGGCCGGAACGTCGCGCGTGCCGTCGTCATAGCCGAGCCAGTCGCGGTCGCCGCCCTCATAGGCATAGCCGTATTCGCTGGTCGTCCGCGTATCGAAGGTGACGTTGCCGCCGAGGGAGATGAACCCCTCCTTCGGGATCGCGCGCGTCGTCAGGTTGATGACGCCGCCGCCGAACTCGGCCGGGTAGTTGACCGAATAGGTCTTCTGCACGAGCGCCGAGCCGACCACGCTGGTCGGGAAGATATCGAGCGGCACGGTGCGGCGAAGCGGCTCCGGCGACGGCAGCGGCGAACCGTTGAGCAGCGCCGAGGAATAACGATCGCCGAGACCGCGCACGAACACGAAACCGTTGCCGACGACCGAGAGGCCGGTCACGCGCTGCAGCGCGCCCGCGATGTCGCCTTCACCGGTGCGGGCGATGTCCTCCGGCGTGAGGACGGACACCACCTGCGGGGTGGTCCGGATGACGTTCGGGATGTTCCGGCCGACGACGACGATTTCGCCGACATCCTCGTCCGCGCCCGGGGTGGAGACCTCCACCTCTTCCTGCGGCGCGTCAGCCGGCGCCGGTACGTCCTGACTCGCAGGAGGCGTCTCCTGGCCGGCGGGAGGCGTCGCCGGATCGGGCGCACCCGCCTGCGCGAACGCCGCCGGCGCGACGAGGTTGCTGGTAAACAGGAGCATGGCTCCGAACGCGAATGGCTTCTTCATGAGCTTTCTGCCCCGCTCGATATTCCTAGAACCGCGAACCGCCGGGACGACGGAGTTCCTGTCGTCCCGGCGGGTATCGTCACAAGCCTGCCGGTCAGCGATTGCTGCAGGCGAAGTAGACCGACGTGAAGATCGGCGGGCCATTCTCCTGCGGGCCGCCATTGATGGTCGGGCCCTGGCCGGCCGCGCGGAAGGTCGACCGGTCGGCCGTACCGGCGATCACGTTGAGGCAGGGCACCGAGCTCTGCACCAGGCCGTTGACGAAGCGGCCATCGGCGCCGCCGCGGATGCGCAGCGTACCGGTGGTGGCGGCGGTGTGGATGAAGGTGAAGTTCGCGATCTGCGCATAGGTGCGCGGCAGCAGATCCTCGTTACCGTTCGAGTCGACCTCGAGCATGAACGAGTCGCTGGTGGCGCCGCCCGGCTTCTGCGCGACGAGCAGGAACTGGACCAGGCCGCGATAGCCATTGTCATAGTCGAAGCCGTCATCGTCGGCGCCGGTGATCGCGACGTACTTGAGGTTGGTCGTACCGCCGAACACCTCGATGCCGTCATCGGCCGAGTTGTGCGACTGGATGTGATCGAGCTGCGTGCCCGAGCCCACGCCACCGAGCGTCAGGCCCTGAAGCTCGTTGCCGCCGCCGGCCGAAATGTCGATGCCGGTGAAGCGGATCTGGACATAGGCCATGCGACCGCTGTTGCTGGCCTTGTCCGGACCGCCATAGAGGCGCGTCGTGGCCAGGCCCTCGGCAGTGTTGTCGCAAGTCGTGCTGGTGCCGTCGGCGTTGTTCGGGCCCGTGCCAGTGCGGCACACGCCGGTCGGCGCCTGGCCGAGCAGGATGACGCCGCCCCACTGACCCTGGGTCGAGTCCGAGGTGCCCGTTGCCGACAGGTTCTGACGCGAGGTGAAGATGATCGGCAGCGCCGCGGTGCCGACGGCATCGATCTTCGCGCCGCGATTGACGAGCAGCACGTCGTTCGCAGCGTCCGCCGGGTTGGCGACGATCGTCACGCCGGGCTCGATCGTCAGCGTCGGGCCCGTGGCGGCACCAGTCGTGCCCACGTCGGTGCCGACCTCAACGTTGCCGTCGAGGAGATAGGCGACGCCCGTGATGCGCGGCAGCGTCAGGTTGGCTGTGATGCTGTTCGGCAGGCGGCAGAGGCGGACGTTGGTGTTGGTGCCACCGTCGGTGGTGCCGGTGGGGCAAGCGCTGGCCGCGGGCGTGGCACCGGCCGCGACGACGAGCGGCGGCGCGTTGCACGAGGCGCTGCCCGCACCGAAGTTCGCCGACGGTGAGTTGCAGGTCCACTGCTGGAAAGCGGTATCGGCGGGGCCGCTGAACGCGCCGAGGAACGAGCCGGCGGTGAAGAAGGTCGAGCCGCCGGTGTTCAGCGTTGTCGGATCGGTCACGGTCGGGGTGGTCGTCAGCGGCGAGATGGTCGGCGAGGCGACGACAGGCCCCGAGCCCGCGGCATAGACGCGCGTGCCGTTGACATTGTTGTTGGTGCCGGGCGCGGTCGTGGCGAGCGCGAGCTGCTCGTCGGCCGTGATCGTGAAGGCCGCATCGACCTGACCACCCGTACCGGCAAACTGCGCGGCGGTGATCGGCGTGGGCGTCGGCGACGGGCTCGGCGAGGGCGCGGGCGCGGGCGGATTGACGATCACGTTGCCGCCGCCGGGCGTCGCGATGCTGGTCGCGCCATCGCACGAAGCGAGGGTCGTTGCGGCGACGCTGGTCATCAGAATGAGGCTGAAACGCTTGAAGTCGGCCATGAAAATCTCCGTTCCGGTGACCCGGTCTATCTGGGTGCGGGCGCATGGCCCCGGATCGACTCGGAACATCCCCCTGCCGATCGCAGGGCCGCGCTAGGCATGTCACGTGACTCCCGGATGGGATTTCGGAGAAAGTTCGGTGACTCAATTGTGACGGATTAGTGACGATCGTCGCAGCGGTGGGAAATGGCGGAGCACGCATGCGGCGCGGGCAAAGAAAAACCCGCCAGGCGGCGCCCGGCGGGTCTTTGCGGATGGTGGGCGCGGCAAGGATTGAACTTGCGACCCCTGCGGTGTGAACACAGTGCTCTACCACTGAGCTACGCGCCCAAGCTCCGGCGAACCAAAGCACCCCTGCCAAAGCGAGCCCGGCCGGGGAGCGGAGCCTCTAGGGGGACGGAGCGGGCTTGTCCAGCCCCGTCGCCCAATTCAATTCATGGTGGTCAGTTGACCGCGTCCTTGAGGCCCTTGCCGGCCTTGAACTTGGGCTGCGACGAGGCCTTGATCGCCATCGGCTCGCCCGTGCGCGGGTTGCGGCCGGTCGACGCCTTGCGCTTCGAGACCGAGAACGTGCCGAAGCCGACGAGACGGACTTCATCGCCCTTCTTGAGCGCGGTGGTGACCGCGTCGAAGACGGCTTCCACAGCCTTGCTCGCATCACCCTTGCTGAGGCCAGCGGTGTCGGCGACCGTCGCGATCAGTTCCTGCTTGTTCATGCCCTTAGAACCCCTGCTCTTCTGTGGCTTTTGTGATGAGAAGACTCGCGGCGCCGAAACGCCGGTGGGGCAGCAAACAGACTTGACCCGTCGCTGTAAAGCGGAAAGCGCGCAAAATGCGCCAAAACCACACGAGAATCTGCCCTTAGGCGCCGTCAACCTAGTGACGGAGCGCCTCTGCCCCCGTCACTGGCGCGGGCGGCTGCGCCGCGAGCTCATCCGCCTCGGTCCAGTCGATCGCGGCAAGCGGCTCGGTCAGCGCGAGCTTGAGCACCTCGTCGACATGCGCCACCGGAACGATCTTGAGCCCCTCGCGGATGTTGGTCGGGATCTCGGCGAGATCCTTCTCATTCTCCTGCGGGATGAGCACCGTGGTGATCCCGCCGCGCATCGCCGCGAGCAGCTTCTCCTTGAGCCCGCCGATCGGCAGCGCGCGACCGCGCAGCGTGACCTCGCCGGTCATCGCCACGTCCTTGCGCACCGGCACGCCGGTGAGCGTCGAGACGATCGCGGTGACGATGCCGATGCCCGCCGAGGGCCCGTCCTTGGGCACCGCGCCCTCGGGCAAGTGGATATGGATGTCCTTGCGCGCGAAGATGCTCGGCTTGATGCCATAGGCGGGCGCACGCGCCTTGATGAAGCTGAACGCGGCCTCGACCGACTCCTTCATCACGTCGCCGAGCTTGCCAGTGGTCTTGATCGCGCCCTTGCCGGGCACGGTCACGCTCTCGATCGTCAGCAGCTCGCCGCCCACCTCGGTCCAGGCGAGGCCGGTGACGGCGCCGATCTGGTGCTCCTCCTCGCCGATGCCGAAGCGGTATTTCCGCACGCCGGCGAACTCGTGGAGGTTCTCGGGCGTCACCACGACGCTCTCCGCCTTGCCCTCCAGGATGCGGCGCAGCGCCTTGCGCGCGAGCTTGGCGATCTCGCGCTCCAGCGTACGGACGCCGGCCTCGCGGGTATAGTAGCGGATCAGGTCGCGCAGACCCTCCTGGGTGAGCTCGAACTCCTCGGCCTTGAGGCCATGGGCGTCGATCTGCTTCTCGACCAGGTGGCGGGTCGCGATCTCGACCTTCTCGTCCTCGGTATAGCCTTCGAGCCGGATGATCTCCATTCGGTCGAGCAAAGGTTGCGGCAAATTCAACGAGTTGGCGGTCGTCACGAACATCACGTCTGAAAGATCGACATCAATCTCCAGATAATGATCGTTGAACTTGCTGTTCTGCTCCGGATCAAGCACTTCGAGCAGCGCCGAGGCGGGATCGCCGCGGAAATCCTGGCCGAGCTTGTCGATCTCGTCGAGCAGGAACAGTGGATTGGAGGTGCCGGCCTTTTTGAGGTTCGACACGATCTTGCCCGGCAGCGAGCCGATATAGGTGCGGCGGTGGCCGCGGATCTCGGCCTCGTCGCGCACGCCGCCGAGCGACTGGCGGATGAACTCGCGGCCCGTTGCCTTGGCGATGCTCTTGCCCAGCGAGGTCTTACCTACGCCCGGCGGGCCGACGAGGCACAGGATCGGGCCCTTGAGCTTGTTGGTGCGCGCCTGCACCGCGAGATACTCGACGATGCGGTCCTTGACCTTCTCCAGGCCATAGTGATCCGCGTCGAGCACCGCCTCGGCCTCGACCAGGTCCTTTTTGAGCTTCGACTTCTTGCCCCAGGGCAGGCCGAGCAGCACGTCGAGATAGTTGCGCACGACGGTCGCCTCGGCGCTCATCGGCGCCATGGTCTTGAGCTTCTTGAGCTCGCCCTGTGCCTTGGCGCGCGCTTCCTTCGACAGCTTGAGCGTGGCGATCTTCTGGGTCAGCTCGGCGATCTCGTCGCCCTCGCCTTCCTCGCCCTCATTGCCCAGCTCGCGCTGGATCGCCTTCAGCTGCTCGTTGAGATAATATTCGCGCTGGGTCTTCTCCATCTGGCGCTTGACGCGCGAGCGGATCTTCTTCTCGACCTGAAGCACGCCGAGTTCGCCCTCCATGAAAGCGAACACCATCTCGAGCCGCTTGTGCGGATCGGTCTCGACCAGCAGCGACTGCTTGTCGGCGACCTTGACCGCGATGTTGCCGGCGATCGCGTCGGCGAGGCGCGAGGCCTCCTCGATCTCACCGAGCTGGACCGCGGTTTCGGCGGGCAGCTTGCGGTTGAGCTTGGCGTAATTCTCGAACTGGTCGACCACCGAGCGCATCAGCGCCTGGAGTTCGGTACCCTCGACCTCCTTCTCCTCGACCGGCGCGACAGTGGCCGTGAGGAACCCGCCCTTTTCCTCCACCATCTCGAGCTTGCCGCGCTCCTTGCCCGCGACCAGCACGCGCACGGTACCGTCGGGAAGCTTGAGCAGCTGCATCACCTCGGCCGACACGCCGATGTCGTAGAGATCCTCGCGGCCGGGATCGTCCTGCGCCGGATCGAGCTGCGCGACGAGGAAGATCTCCTTGTCGTCGTTCATCGCCGCTTCGAGCGCGGCGACCGACTTGTCGCGGCCGACGAACAGCGGCACGATCATGTGCGGGAAGACGACGATGTCGCGGAGCGGGAGGACGGGATAGGTGGACTTCATGTGTACTCCAGGGTCCGCCGCAGGGAGCGGAGTCGCCTATCTATATGGGGTGTGGGGGCGTGGCATCAATCGGGGGCTGTGGACAGCCGCATTTCTGCTTTGTTCCCCGGCACTTGCGCAGAAGGGCGAACCGCCGATCACGCCCGTGACGATGCGCTCGGGCGGCGAGATCGAGCCGGAGCGCGCGGCGCTGAAAGTGGAACATGTCGTGGTCGATGTTCGGATCGAGCCCGAAAAGCGATTCCTCTCCGGGGTGGCGGAACTGGCGCTATCGACACGCATCGCGCAGACCCGGCTGCTGATCGACCTCGACAAGAATTATGCGGTTTCGGGAATCCTGATCGACGGCGCGGCGCTCAAATCCGGTGCATGGCGCAATCCCGACGGGGGGCTGGTGATCGACCTGCCCAAGCCGGTTCCGGCGGGCGGCAAGGTCGTGGCGAAGATCAGCTATGCCGGGCGGCCGCACGAGGCGGTCAACGCGCCATGGGACGACGGCATCGTGTGGTCGAGCTGGCAGGGCAAGCCATGGGTCGCGACCACCGCGCAGGGCTATGGCTGCGACCTCTACTGGCCGTGCCTCGACTTTCCGGCGGGCGAGGTGCCCGAGATCAAGCTCGCAATCACCGCCCCCGCCGGTACCCAGGCGATCGCCAATGGCAAGCTCATCTCGGTGGAGCCGGCCGC
Organism: Sphingomonas sp. BT-65; assembly: GCF_026107375.2. NCBI lineage: Bacteria > Pseudomonadati > Pseudomonadota > Alphaproteobacteria > Sphingomonadales > Sphingomonadaceae > Sphingomonas > Sphingomonas sp. BT-65. The sequence continues at coordinate 382,271 of NZ_JAPCIA010000001.1, read as the reverse complement.
GGGCGGCATGTCGCGCTGGACCTGGCTGGCGAAGAACATCAACCCCTATCTCGTCGCGATCAATATCGGTCCCTATGGCGAGATCAAGGGAACGTATGACAGCAAGTTCGGCAACAAGGTGCCGCTGCACCTGTGGCACCTGACGGGCAAGGAACGCCAGGCGCAAGGACTGTTCGCCGAGTTCGCACCGACGCTCGATTTCTTCGAGAGCGTGATCGGCCCCTTCCCCTTCGCCGACGAGAAACTGGGCGTGGTCGAGACGCCGCATATGGGCATGGAGCACCAGACGGTGAACGCCTATGGCAACGACTATCGCAAGGATGAGACCGGGTTCGACTGGCTGTTCCAGCACGAGCTGGCGCACGAATGGTTCGGCAACCAGATGACCGCGGCCAACTGGGACGATTTCTGGCTGCACGAGGGCTATGGCCAGTACATGCAGCCGCTCTACGGCCAGTGGCGCGAGGGCGAGGCGCGCTACGCCGCGATGATGGCGCACCAGCGCAAGTCCGTCCTCAATCGCCAGCCCTTGGTGTCGGGCAAGGTCAAGACCTCCGAGCAGGTCTATCAGGAGGAGCAGGGCGGACCCGGTCAGGACATCTACTACAAAGGCGCCTGGGTGCTGCACACGCTGCGCTACCTGATCGGGGACGAGGCTTTCTTCGACGCGACGCGGCGGCTGGTCTATGGTCGGCCCGATCCCAAGCCGGGCAATTTCGCACCGCGCTTCGCCTCGACGGCGGAGTTCGAGACGCTGATGAACGCGGCGGCGGGGCGTGATCTCAGCTGGTTCTTCGACGTCTATCTGCGCGAGGCGGCGCTGCCCGAGCTGGTCGAGGCGCGCGCGGGCGGCAAGCTGACGCTGAGCTGGAAGACGGCGAAGGGCGCCCCCTTCCCGTTGCCGGTCGAGGTCGCGGTGGACGGCGTGGTGCGTAAGCTCGCGATGGCGGGCGGGAGCGAGACGATCGACGCGCCTGCGGACGCGCATGTGGTGGTCGACCCGATGGCGCGCGTGCTGCGGCGGAGCGAGGCGATCGAGGCGATGCAGCGGCGATAGGTCAAAGAAGAAGGCCCTCACCCAATCCTCTCCCGCAAGCGGGAGAGGGCTAAGAGGCCTACACCGCCCGCAGATGCTTGCGCCCCACCCGCACCTGGTCGCGGCCGTTGCGCTTGGCGGCGGAGAGCGCTTCGCTGGCGCGGGTGACGGCCTGGTCGAACGGGTCGCCCTCGAGATCGACCACGCCGCCCGAGAAGGACACCGGGATCGTGTCCGGCCCCTCGACCGCGCCCGCGGCGAGGCGGCGGGTCAGGCGGTGGAGGATCACCCCCGCCTCGTGCTCGGTTGTGGCGGGGAAGAACACCGCGAACGACACGCCGCCCCAGCGCGCGACGATGTCGCCGCTGCGCAGCACGCGCGACAGGAAGCCAGCGAAGTCGCGCAACACCTGATCGCCGGCGTCGCGGCCATATTGCTCGTTGATCGCCTTGAACTGGTCGAGATCGAGCAGCGCGACCGCCCCCTCCCCCGCCACCGCGGTCTGCGAGAGGAAGCCGCGGCGGTTCCACAGGCCGGTCAGCGGATCGCGATAGGCGGCGCTGTCGAGCGAGACCACGCGCGCCCGCGCCGCCTCTGCGACGCGATCGATGCCGGCGATGAGCTCGCCGAACATCTCGTTCCGGCGTACCGCGCGGATCGCGGAGAGCTGGCGGCGATTGGTCGAGGCGATCGCCTCGGTCGCGGACCGCACCATGATGAGCAAGCTGTCGATCGCGAGCAGGATGAAGGCGATGCCGATCAATGTCGCGCCGAGCACGATGCCGAGCGTGGACCAGTCCATCGCGTCGCGCGCGGCCTGCCAGATGGCGAGCGCGAACAGCGGGAGGCAGGCGCTGACGCAGCACAGCGCGAAGATCCGCGGCCTGAGACTGCGCGGGAAGATGGGGCGCCTCGCCCGGTCGAATCGCAAGATCACCTCCGCATGCCGTCCCCCGGCGAGGGTCAGGCTTCGGCGTGATTGGTAAACTGCGCCCCAATCCAATTGGTTAATTCTGTGGGCGAATCATCGACCAGAAATGCGGTCCGCCGCCTGGAACGTCCCATTCGTCGCGGACACGGAAGCCGAGCTTCGCGTAGAAGCCGGGGTTGGCCGGGTTGGCGGTCTCGAGATAGGCCGTCGCATTGCCGATCCGGTCGAGCCCGGCCTGCACCACCGCTGCGCCCAGCCCCTCGCCCTGATGCGCCGGGTCGGCGCCGGCGATGTGGAGATACCAGAAGGGCTGCGGCGGGAAATGCGCCTCGACCGCATCGCCGATGCGCTTGAAGCGGAAAAAGGCGCTGCCAGCCGCGCGCCAGATGCGCCACGCCGCACGCAACCCGCCCTGCTCGGGCGTGTTTGGCGCGTGCCACAGCGTCGCAGCGGTGCAGTCCGGCGTGACGAGGCGCATGCCGGGCGGCGCGGTGCCCGCGAAGAACATGTCGAACACCCGTGGCATGCGCCGGGCGCGTACTGGCGGGTCGGGGAAGATCCAGGCGACCACGGGATCCTCGGCGAAGGCACGGGTCAACGTCGCGACGACGCGCGGCTGATCGGCCGGCGTCGCCTCGCGGACTTCAATGGGCGTCGGCTTTCCCATGGAACAGCTTCCCTACGACGAACGCGATCGCCGCGCCGAGCACGAGGCCGACGATGCCCGATCCGATTGCCGTAACGACCCAGCCGATGAGCCCGTTCCCATGGCCCACCGCCTCCGCGGCGTGGTGGATCAGCTCCTCCGGCGCGTGCCAGCCGAGTTGCGCGGCGCCATGGACGAGGATGCCGCCGCCGACCCAGATCATCGCCGCGGTGCCGATGATCGAGAGCGCCTGCATCACCACCGGCATGCCCTTGACCAACCCGCGGCCGACCATCTGAACGAGGCGCGAGGCGCGCTGGGCAAGGTGCAGGCCGATATCGTCCATCTTCACGATCAGCGCGACCACGCCATAGACGCCGACGGTGATCGCAAGGCCGACCAGCGCGAGCACCGCGGCACGGGTGAGGAAGGGCTCGTCCGCGACGTCGGCAAGCGCGATCGCCATGATCTCGGCCGAGAGGATGAGGTCGGTGCGGATCGCGCCGGCGACCTTGCTGGCCTCGAGATGCGCGGGATCGCCGACGGCCTCATCCTCGGCGCCATGATCGCCGGCACCGAACGCCTCGATCACCTTCTCGGCCCCTTCGAAGCACAGGAACGCGCCACCGAGCATGAGCAACGGGGTGATCGCCCAGGGCAGAAGCCAGCTGAGCAGCAACGCGCCAGGGAGCAGCAGCAACAGCTTGTTGCGCAGCGAGCCGAGCGCGATCTTCCAGATGATCGGAAGCTCGCGATCGGGCGTCAGGCCGGTGACGTAGCGCGGGGTGACCGCGGTATCGTCGATCACCACGCCCGCGGCCTTGGTCCCCGCCTTCCCCGCCGCGGCACCGACATCGTCGAGCGAGGCAGCGGCGAGCTTGGTGATGGCGGCGACATCGTCGAGAAGCGCGGCGAGACCTGACGGCATGGAGGGTCCTTCGATTACGGATGAATGCGCGCCGGGATAGGCGGTAATTCGCATAGCCTGGAATGGGCGGAACGGGGAAGCTTGAGTCTAGGTTGTCAGTCCTCCCCCGAAGGGGGAGGGGTATTCTCCGCGCGCGACGACGATGATGTGCCGGACGACCGGTTCCACGTCGCGCAGGATTTCCGCCGCCGGAATCCGCAAGGTGCGACGCCCTGCCGCAATACCCACGCATCACGAGCCGCGTCACGCTCAGGCCGATCGCCACGCTCGTGCGTTCTACCCCTCCACCGCCTTCGGGGGAGGACTTAAGCTACATGCAAAATGATCACGAAACAAAGCGGGCGCCGGTTGCCCGGCGCCCGCTCGCGTTCCGTCGATGTCCGGCAGGATCAGGCCGCGTCGCCGGTACCCGCCTTCTTCTTCTCGGCATAGACGCGGATCGGCTCCTTGCGGCCCTCGACCACGTCCTTGTCGATCATAACCTCGTCGACGCCGTCCATGCTGGGCAGGTCGAACATCGTGTCGAGCAGGATGCCTTCGAGGATCGAGCGCAGGCCACGCGCACCGGTCTTGCGCTCGATCGCCTTCTTGGAGACCGAGACGAGCGCGTCGTCGGTGAAACTGAGCTTGACGTTCTCCATCTCGAACAGTTTCTGATACTGCTTGACCAGCGCGTTCTTGGGCTCGGTCAGGATCTTGACCAGCGCCTCGATGTCGAGGTCCTCGAGCGTCGCGACGACCGGCAGACGGCCGACGAATTCGGGGATCAGGCCGAACTTGAGCAGATCCTCGGGCTCGGTCTGGCGCAGCACCTCGCCGGTGCGGCGCTCCTCGGGCGCGGCGACATAGGCGCCGAAGCCGATCGACTTGCCCTGCAGGCGGTCGCCGATGATCTTCTCGAGGCCCGAGAAGGCGCCGCCGCAGATGAACAGGATGTTGGTCGTGTCGACCTGCAGGAACTCCTGCTGCGGATGCTTGCGGCCGCCCTGCGGCGGGACGCTCGCGGTGGTGCCCTCCATCAGCTTGAGCAGCGCCTGCTGCACGCCCTCGCCCGAGACGTCGCGGGTGATCGACGGATTCTCGGCCTTGCGGCTGATCTTGTCGATCTCGTCGATATAGACGATGCCGCGCTGCGCCCGCTCGACATTATAGTCGGAGGCCTGGAGCAGCTTGAGGATGATGTTCTCGACATCCTCGCCGACATAACCCGCCTCGGTCAGCGTGGTCGCATCGGCCATGGTGAAGGGCACGTCGAGGATGCGCGCCAGCGTCTGGGCGAGCAAGGTCTTGCCGCAGCCGGTGGGGCCGACGAGCAGGATGTTGGACTTGCTCAGCTCGACATCGGCGCCCTTGGCGCCGTGGTTGAGCCGCTTGTAGTGATTGTGCACCGCGACCGACAGCACGCGCTTCGCGCGGAACTGGCCGATGACGTAATCGTCGAGGACGTCGCAGATTTCCTGCGGCGTGGGCACGCCACCATCCTTCTTCGAGACGAGCGCCGATTTGGTCTCCTCCCGGATGATGTCGTTGCACAGCTCGACGCACTCGTCGCAGATGAACACGGTCGGTCCGGCGATGAGCTTGCGCACCTCGTGCTGCGACTTCCCGCAGAACGAGCAGTAGAGCGTGCTCTTCGAATCGCCGCCGCTAAGCTTCGTCATTCAGTCTTCCTTCGCGTGCCGGGCACTTTACGCAGCCCGGCATCCTACACCCGGGATCATCCCCGGCAATCCAAATTTGCCTTCTACCCCAACAAGGGTGAGCGGGAGATTAAGCGGCCCCGCCCTCGCTGTCAGTGGGCTGCGGGCGTTTTTCGTACACTTCGTCGACCAGACCGAACGCCTTGGCCTCGTCCGCCTCGAGGAAGGTGTCGCGGTCCATCGCAGTCTCGATCTTCTCGATCGGCTGGCCGGTATACTTCACATAGAGGTCGTTCATGCGCTTCTTGATGCGCAGGATCTCCTTGGCCTGGATCTCGATGTCCGAAGCCATGCCCTGCGCGCCGCCCGAGGGCTGATGCACCATGATGCGGGCGTTGGTCAGCGCGACGCGCAGGCCCGGCTCGCCGGCCGCGAGCAGGAAGCTGCCCATCGACGCCGCCTGGCCGATGCACACCGTGCCGACGCGCGGGCGGATATACTGCATGGTGTCGTGGATCGCCATGCCGGCAGTGACCACGCCGCCCGGCGAGTTGATGTACATCCAGATGTCCTTCTTCGGGTTCTCGGACTCGAGGAAAAGCAGCTGGGCGGTGATCAGCGAGGCCATATGGTCCTCGATCGGCCCGGTGATGAAGATGATGCGCTCACGCAGCAGCCGCGAGAAGATGTCGAAGCTGCGCTCGCCGCGGCTCGACTGTTCGATGACGATGGGAACCAGCGCGCCGGTGACGGGATCGGCGGTCATCTGACCGATAAGGGGATGCATGTGCGGGAATCTCGTGCGTGTTGTTTTTGCCCGCAGCCTACATCGGCGCTCGGGTTGCGCGGCGCAAGGGGGGAAGACGGTGAACGGCGCGCCCGATCGCCGCTCAGTCGGCGCGGCGCGGGAGCCGCACCCGGACGGTGAAGCCGCATTGGTCGCGTTCGAAACCGATCTCTCCGCCATGGCTGCGGATCACGTCGCGGCTGATCGTGAGACCGAGCCCGGTGCCGCCGGTCTCGCGCCCGCGCGAGCTTTCGAGCCGCACGAACGGGGCGAACGCGCGCTCGGCATCCTCGGGCGGGATGCCGGGCCCGCGATCGCGGAACGCGATCGAGACCTCCTCCTCGCCGTCCACGAGGAGTATGTGGACGGCCTCGCCATATTTGCAGCCATTGGCGATGAGGTTGGCGAAGGCGCGCCGCATCGCCACCGCGCGGCAGCGCAGGTCGAGATGATCGGGGCCTTCGTAGACGACGTCCTCGCCAAGATCGTGATAGGCATCGGCGAGGCTGATCAGCAGCGTGGCGAGATCGACCGTCTCCATCGGTTCGCGGCTCGCCTCCTCGCGCATGAAGGCGAGCGCATCGGCGACCATCGTCTCCATCTCGGCGACGTTGGACTGGAGCTGGGCACGCTGATCGGGGTCCTCGACATATTCGGCGAGCAGCCGGAGCCGGGTGAGCGGGGTGCGCAAGTCGTGCGAGATCGCGGCGAGCATCTGCACGCGCTCGTCGACAAAGCGCTTGAGGCGAAGCTGCATCGCGTCGAACGTCTCGGCGATCGCCGCAAACTCGGGCAGGCGCATGTCGCCGATCAGCGTCGGCTCACGATCCCGGCCGAGCCGCTCCGCCGCCCCGGCGAGCCGGCCCAGCGGCGCGACGATGCTGCGCGCCATCCAGAAGGAGAAGATCGCGAGGATGAGCAGATTGCCTGCGATCGCCAGCAGATTGCGCATATAGTGCCAGCGCGCATCCCCCATCTGACGCGGATTCATCACGAGCCAGCGGCCGTCGCCCCGGCGCACGGCGATGTCGAGACGGCCGAGCACGCTGGTGCGGCCCGCCGCGATTTCCTTCATGGCGAGCGGGCCCCGAAGGCGATCGAAGCGCTCCGGCTCCCAGCGATCGCTGGCCGCTTCCCGCGGGCTCAGCAGCATCGGCAGCCGGGGAATGACCACGACCGAGGTGGTCGCCGAGCGCTCCCAGAAATTGTCGCTGAAGGTGTCCGCCCGGACACGCACATCGGCCGCCGGCCTTCCGAGCGCCTCGGCAAGCGAGGCCTGCAGACCGCGGGCGAAGTCGGCGGACCCGCCGCCCTGGGAAAAGCCCGGCTCGGGCTGCACCTGGAGATCGAGGAAGCGCCCAACCGCTCGTCGCTCCGTTCCGTCCCAGTCAGTGCGGGCCGCGTGAACGATCGTCTCCACCAGCCAGGAACGCTGCGCGACCAGGAACGGCGGCGGCGGGATCATCGTTCTCAGCGCCTGATCGAGCAAGAAGGACGACACCGCGACGAGGACGATCGCGATCGCCAGCCGCGCGGCGAGCTTGAGCCGCGGCAAGCGGAGTTTCATGCGTCCGTCACCGGCTCGACTGTGACGGAGAAGAAATAGCCGCCGTTGCGCACGGTCTTGACCAGCTCGGGCGCCTGCGGGTCGGCCTCGATCTTGCGGCGCAGGCGGCTCACCTGGACGTCGACGCTGCGATCGATGTTGAGGCTGGAGCGGCCATGGACATAGTCGAGCAACTGGTCGCGGCTCAGCACCTGCTGCGGATGCTGGACCAGTGCGACGAGCAGATCGAACTCGCCAGTGGTGAGTTCGACCAGCGAGCCCGCGGGCGAGACGAGCGTGCGGCGGCTGGTGTCGAGCATCCAGCCGGCGAAGCGGAAGCGATCGGCGAACGGCTCGGGCGGCGGGGCGGCGGACATCGCAGCGCGGCGCAGCGCGGCGCGGATGCGGGCCAGCAGCTCGCGCGGATTGAACGGCTTGGCGACATAGTCGTCCGCGCCAAGCTCGAGCCCGATTACGCGGTCGGTGTCGTCGCCGCGCGCGGTAAGCAGGATGATCGGCACCGTGCTGGACGCGCGCAACCGCTGGCACAAGGTGAACCCGTCGTCGCCCGGCATCATCACGTCGAGCACGACCACGTCGAAACGGAATTTGCCAGTGAGCTCGGCCATCTGGCGACCGCCGTCTGCGACGCTGACGCGCAGGCCGTTGTCGCTGAGATAGCGCGCGAGCATCGTGCGGATCTGACGATCGTCGTCCACCACCAGGATGTGCGGGCTTTCCTTCCTCGTCATGGGCGGCGTCTTAGCCCGGTGGCGGAATCGAGTCTGCAGCCGTAACACTCTGCAACACACCGTCACGGGCGCGAAATCCGCGAAGGCCTGAGCAGACCTATAAGCCCGTCACCCCCCTGGAGTGCTGCCCATGCCCCTGTTTCGCGTGTCCCTCACCCTTGCCGGCTCCCTCCCCGCCTGGCGCCACGCCCTGCTGATCCTCGCCATTCCCCTCGCCGCTTTGCCCATGTCGCGGACGCACGCGCAGGAGCGCGAAGAGGAAGGGGGCGACGACTGGCAGGTCATGATCGGCGCCGGTGCGATGTACGTCCACGACTATGAGGGATCGAACGATCACGAGGTCCGGCCCTTCCCGTTCATCTCAGTCGCCTATCGCGATCTCGCCTATGTCCGCGGACCCGAGATCGGGATCAATATCCTGCGCCTGAAGCCGTCCGACGACCTGCAGATCAAGGCGGGGCCGATCGCGCGCTATCGCCGCGACCGGCCCGAGGATCGCAACAGCGACCTTCGCGGCCTCGGCGATGTCGACCTCGCGATCGAGCTCGGCGGCGCGCTGGCGGTTGAGTACCGCCAGGCCTTCTTCCGCGCCTCGCTGGTCAAGGACGTGGCGGGCGGCCATGATGGCCTGGTCGGCGAAGGCGAGGCAGGGATCCGCTTCGACCTGGCCGATCGGCTCAGCGCATCGGCCAGCGCCAGCGCGAGCTGGGCCGACGGCGACTATATGAGCACCTATTTCAGCGTCACCCCGGCGCAGTCCGTCGCCAGCGGGCTCCCGGTGTTCGACGCCGGGAGCGGGATCAAGGATGTGGGCGCGGGGCTCAGCCTCAACTACCAGCTGGGCTCGCGCTGGATGCTGACCGCGGTGGGCGGCTATTCGCGCCTGCTCGGCGACGCCGCCGACGCACCGCTGGTCACCGAGCGCGGCTCGCCCGACCAGTGGCAGGGCGGACTGTTCCTGGCTTACCGTTTCTAGGGCGGGCGTGACACGGGCGCGCAGAGCGGATGCGCGCCCTTAACCACCGCGAAGGAGGTTTTGCGCCAAGAAGCGGCATGTTTGACCGCAGCCGTATCGACACGATTCACGAGACCGTGGAAGCGACGCCGGTTATGGCGCGCGCATCCGCGCAGCCCAGGCTCGCGCTCCTGCGCGCGGCGGCGGTCGCCGTGGCAACGGGGCTTGCCGTCTTCCTGGTGCTCTTCGCGCTGGCCAATGCCAGCCTGCGCAGCGACCGCGATGCCGGCAAGCGCGCGATCCAGGCGAGCTTTGGCGCCGGTACGCTCGAGCTGCAGACCGGATGGCGGCTGGGCGACGTCGAGATCGGTGCGCACCAGTTCCTCGATTGCCTGATCCTATATCAGGCGATCGACAACCGCGCGCCGGCCGCGCAGCTGGCGGTCACGCCTCTGTCGGCACCGATCGGCACCGCTAATCTGTGCGGCGCGCTAAAGGCGCTCGCCGACGATCGAGCGCGCGACGTGCCGCGTTTCTATCACAACTATCTCCATGCCCATACGAGCGTCACGCGCCTCCTGCTCCCCGCATTCGGGGTCGAGGGCCTGCGCGGTTTCTACAAGCTCGCGCTCTCGCTTGCGCTGCTGGCCGGGTTCGCCTTCGCCGCGCTCGGGCTGGCACAAGGCCGTCGGCCCGGGACGAACGCCGTGTGGCTGGTGGTGTTCGCCACGTTCGCGCGATGGTTCGGGCTCGAATCCTTCGGTCAGTCGCTCGGTCACGGCCCCGCCGATCTGGTGCTGCTGCTGTTCCTGCTATTCCTGTGCCGGGCATCGGCGAGCCGCCCGCTCGCCCCCGCGACCGCGCTGATCGGCTGCGCGGTGTTCGGCGCGCTGACAATGGCGTTCGAGTTCATCACCGGCGGATTGCCGCTGGGTCTCGCAGTGACGATCGGCTGCGTGCCGCTGACGCTCGCGGGCGACCGGCGGATCATTGCCACGACCGGCGAGTGCGCGCTCGCCTTCGTCGTGGGAGCGGTCACGATGGCCGCGGCCAAGCTGGTGCTGATCGTGACGACCTTTGGACCCGGCCCGCTCGCCGGAGCGGGAGGACAGCTCCTGTTCCGCACCGGGATGAGCCACGCGGACAATCCCGACGGCACCGCGGGCTGGCCCGAGTTCTTCGGCCGCGTCTGGGCCGGGGTCGAAGCGATGGCGCCCGGGATGCACTGGCTCGCGCTCGGCGCATTGCTGCTCGCGCTCGCGCTGGGCGGGTGGGGCTATGGCCGGCTGCGCGCCACGGCGTGCCCGGCGGCGCGGTTTCGCGCAGTGGCGATGGCCGGTTCGGCGATCGTCATCCCGCTATGGATGGTGGTGTTCTGGCAGCACACCGCCCAGCACGCCTGGTTCATGGACCGCATTCTCGCTTGGCCGATGGCGGCGGGCTTTGCGTTGTTCGTGATGGCGTTGACTGAGCCCAGCCTCGCTCAGCGCAGCGGCCCCGGCTGGGCGAGATAGGCGAGCCGGCGCATCTCGCGCCGGCCGCGCACCACCGTGTCGAGGATCAGCCCGGCGAACAGGCTGAGCGCCGAGAGGATTACGAGGCCGGTGGCGAGAATCGCAGTCGGGAAGCGCGGCACCAGGCCGGTCTGCGCATAGGTGATCACCAGCGGCACCGCGAGAATGAGCGCGATGAGCGCGAGCAGCGCGCCAATCCAGCCGAAGAACAGCATCGGCTTCTCGATCCGGTAGAGGGTGAGGATCGTGCGCGCGATACGGAAGCCGTCGCTGTAGGTCGAGAGCTTCGATGCCGAGCCATCGGGCCGGGCGAGATAGCGGGTCTCCACCTCCCCCACCGGCATCTTGAGCTCGAGCGCGTGGACGCTGATCTCGGTCTCGATCTCGAACCCGGCGGAGAGCACCGGGAAGCTCTTGACGAAACGGCGCGAGAAGACGCGATAGCCCGAGAAGATATCGGTGAAGCTGCGCCCGAACAGGCGCGCGAGCAGCCCGGTCATCGCGCGGTTGCCGAGCACATGGCCGCGGCGATAGGCGTCCGCCGCCTCGTGCATGCGCGTGCCGACGACCATGTCGAGGCCCTCGTCCAGCACCTTCGCGATCATCGCGGGCGCGGCGGCGGCGTCATAGGTCGCGTCGCCATCGGCCATGACGTAGATGTCGGCATCGACATCGGCGAACATGCGGCGCACGACATTACCCTTGCCCTGCATCCGCTCGCCGCGGACGATCGCGCCGGCTTCACGCGCGACATCGGCGGTGCGGTCGCTGCTGTTGTTGTCGTAGACGTGGATCGCGGCACCGGGAAGCGACGCGCGAAAGGCCGCGACGGTCTGCCCGATCGCGGCCTCCTCATTGTAGCAGGGCAGGATCACTGCAATGCGCGGTTCGGTCGCCATTCTTTCCCCCTACCTTCTCCCGGTGGGAGAAGGATAGCGCAGCTTGGCGCCGCAGGCGCTTAGCGTAGCTTGGATGAGGGTGCGCGGTTTCGCAACCACCCCTGCCCTTACCCGTCCGCCGCTTCGCGGCTCCCTCCCTCTCCCAATGGGAGAGGGAATTGGGATCAGTCCGCCTTCTTCTTGGCCGGGGCCTTCTTCTTGGGCGCTTCCGCAGCCGCGTCGTCGGCCTTGGCAGCGGCCTTCTTGGCCGGGGCCTTCTTGGCGGGGGCCTCGGCCTTCTCGGCGGCCGGAGCCTCCTCAGCCTTGGCTTCCTTCTTGGCGGCCGCCTTCTTGGCCGGCTTCACTTCTTCGGCGGCTTCAGCGGCGGGAGCCTCGTCGGCCTTCTTGGCCTTGGCCTTTTTCGCCGGCTTGTGGTCGTGGTCATGGTCGTGGTCGTGACCGCAGCCCGGGCCGTGGACGTGGGGGACGGCGCCCTCCTCGCTCTCGATCGCGGCTTCCAGCTCCTCGCGGGTCACTTCGCGCTCGGTGACCTCGGCCTTCTCGAACAGGAAGTCGACGACCTTGTCCTCATAGAGCGGCGCGCGCAGCTGGGCGGCCGCCATCGGCTCCTGCTGGATATACTGGACGAAGCGCTGCTGGTCCTCGGGGCGATACTGCTGCGCGGCCTGAGCGATCAGGCGGTTCATCTCGGCCTGGCTCACCTCGATGCCGTTCGCCTGGCCGATCTCCGAGAGAAGCAGGCCGAGGCGCACGCGGCGCTCGGCGATCGCGTGGTAATCGTCCTTCTCGCTCTCCAGCTCCTTGCGCGCGGCCTCGGGGTCTTCCTCGTGGCTCGCCTCATGCTCGAGCTGTGCCCAGATCTGGTTGAACTCGGCCTCGACCATCGACGGCGGGACCGGGAAATCGTGGCCCGCGGCGAGCTGGTCGAGCAGCTTACGCTTCATATAGGTGCGCGTCAGACCGCCGGTCTCGCTCTCGAGCTGGCTCTTGAGGATGGTGCGCAGCTGGTCGAGACTCTCGAGGCCGAGATTCTTCGCGAAATCCTCGTCGACCTTGGTCTCGCCGGCGGTTTTCACCGCGGTGATCTTGAGGTCGAAGGTCGCGGGCTTGCCGGCGAGCGTGTCGACGCCATAGTCCGCGGGGAAGGTCACCTCGATCTGCTTCTCGTCGCCCGCCTTGACGCCGACGATCTGGTCCTCGAAGCCCGGGATCAGGCGGCCCGAGCCGATCTCGACCGCCATCGCCTCGCCGGTGCCGCCCTCGAACGCGACGCCGTCGACCTTGCCGAGGAAGTCCATCGTGACCTGGTCACCCTGCTTGGCCTTGTAGCTGGGCTTGGCGTCTTCCCACGCCTTCTGCTGGCCGGCGATCTGCTGGAGCTGCGCGTCGATCGCGCTCTCGTCGACGGGGACGAGCAAGCGCTCGAGCTTGAGGCCCTCGATCGAGGGCGCGGGCACGTCGGGCAGCACTTCGAGCTCGACCTTGACCTCGGCGTCCTTGCCCGGGGCGAAGTCGCCTTCGAGGCTGACCGAGGGCTGCATCGCGGGGCGCAGCTTGTGGTCGGCGATCAGCTTCTGCACACCTTCCTGGATCGTGGTGTTGAGCGCGTCCTGGGTCAGCGCCTCGCCATGCATCTTGCGGACGAGGTTGGTGGGGACCTTGCCGGGGCGGAAGCCGGGCATGCGGATCTGGGGCGCCACGCGCTTCACCTCGGCATCGACGCGCGAGTCGATGTCCTTCGCGGTGATCTTCAGGGTGTAGGCGCGCTTCAGGCCCTCGTTCAACGTCTCGACAGTCTGCATTTCAATCAGGCTTCCTGCTCTGGAAGTGGAATCGGTTTTGCGGCGTCCGCCCGAGCGCCGGGCGGCGGACTGGTGCGGGCGAAGGGACTCGAACCCCCACATCTTGCGATACTGGAACCTAAATCCAGCGCGTCTACCAGTTCCGCCACGCCCGCATTCAGGGACACCGCAGGTCGGCGGGCTCTATAGCAAGGCATGGGGCGGGGGCAAGCGCGAAGCAACCGGGCGCCCGGGCGGCGCGTTGAGGCAGCAAAAGGAGACCCGATTTGCCCGTCGAACCCCCGATCCCCGGCCAGCCCGAACCGGCCAAGCCGAGCATCCCGCCGCCCGAGGCGCCCCCTGCCCCGCTTCCCGGGCAGCCGACTCCGGGCGGGCCCGAGATCCACCCACCCGCGCCCGATATCGATGTGCCGGCCCCGCAACCGGACGGCGACCCGCCCGCGACGCCGGTGCAGCCGGTGGCGTGAGCGTCAGCCGACCTTGGCGGTCGCGACCAGCGCGCGATAGTCTTCGACGTTGCGGTCGAAATAATGGATCTTCGGCGCCTCGAAGGTGATCATGTAGAGCTGGCCGTTGATCACCGCGCCGGTCGCTTCACCCGCGCGGCGGACTTCCTCGTTCTGGACGGTGAAGCTGTAGGCGAAACGGAAGCCCGGCTTGCCAGCGAAGGTCGCCGGCTCGATCGAGTCGATCGAGAACAGCGAGGTCGAGCCGGCGATGCGGTAGCTCGATTCGAACAGCGCCGCGATGTCGGGCGCGAGCATCTTCGAATCGAACTTGGGCAGCGGCTTGTTCTTCTTGTCGACCTCGCGGAACAGCGTCTTGCCGGCGGGGATCGCGGTGTAGAAGATCAGGTCGTTGAGCGAATGGCCGTCGAGCGTCCACGCCTCGGCATTGCGGCCGAGCCGCGCACCGAGGCGGTTCCACGGGATCGTCGGCGTCACGGTGAGCGAGGATTTGCGCAGCAGCTGCGGCTGGCCCTTCTGCATCAGCTTGAAGCCCGCCATCGCCGGCGCCGCGGTGAGCAGCGCGGCCGCCCCAAGGATGAGCGTTGCGCGTTTCGCGCCATGTTTCACGCCAAGTTTCACGATTGTCCCCCTGCCAATGTTGCGATCATCGCCTTGTCCCGCGCATCGGGCCGCAGCCGCAGATATTCCTGGAGCGCCGCCTGCCCCTCGCTCGCCGCGCCCGCACGGAGCAACGCCATGCCGAGCCCGCGATGCGCCTCGGGCGGCACCGCGCCCGCAGCGATGGCGTCGCGATAGAAGCCCGCCGCCTTCTCGAAATCGCCCGCGGCGCCGCGCGAGCGGTAGAGCTCGCCGCGCGCGAACAGCAGCTCGCCGGTCCAGCCCTCGCTGGCGAGCTGGCCGAGCAGCAGCTCGGTCGCGCCGAAATCGTTGAGCTTGATCTGGTCGTCGATGAAGTCCGCCCAGAACGGCGCGAGCGCGGCGCGATACTCGGCGCGGCCGGCGCGCCGTTCACCGCCCGCCGGCAGAGCCGCGGCCTGCGCCTTCAACTCCTGCATTCGCTCGATGCTGGGCGGGTGCGTGGCGAACATGCCGCCTTCCTTGCGCCGCTTGCGCTTGCGCTCGGCCGCAGTGGCGTCGAACTCGGCAAGCATCTGCCCCCAGATCTGCGACGCCGCGGCAGGGTCGTAGCCGCTGGCGGCGAGCGCCTTGACCGACCCCGTATCCGCCTCGCGCTCCATCTCGCGCGAGAAGCCGAACACCGATCCGATCAGGCCGAGCTGCGCGATCGCCCCGAAGGGCACGAAGCTGAGCCAGGCGATCGCGTTGGTCTTGTCCTTGATGTTGCGGAACAGGCGCAGCGAGTGGCGGTTGCGATAGTGGGTGTATTCGTGCGCGAGCACCGCCGCGAGCTGCGCCTCGTCGCGCGCGCGCAGGAACAGGCCCGACCAGATCTGCATCATCCCGTTGGGCGCCATGTTCGCGTTGAAGAACGGCGTGCGGGTGATGTAGATGCGCACCCCCGCACACTCCGCCTCGCCCACCGCGCGGCAGAACACGCCGCGGACATAGGCGTTGAGCGCGGGATCGCGGATCACGAAGTTCGATCCCTTGAGGCGGCGTTCGGCGTCCTCGACCTGCATCCACAGGCCACGTTCGTCGGCGTCCTGCGGCCCGTGCTGCACGGCGGCCGGGTCCGCCTGCGCAGTAGCCGGATCCGCTTGCGCGGCAAGGGCCGGCGCAGCGGATGCCAGGAGCGACGCCGCGAGGATCGCGGTCAGGCGCATGGCGCTCAGCGCTTCTTCGCCGCCGTGGCGACCGGCGCGCCGCCCTCGCCCGGGCGAGTCGGCATCGAGGCCATGATCGCGTCGACCATGCCCTGCGCGCCCTCGGCCTCGCGCACGTCACCCTTCGACCCGCGCAGCACGTTGAACCACACGACGTTGCCGGTGGAGAGCTCGACCAGCGAGGCGTAGTAGACGTGCTGCCCGCCGCTGGTGATCACGCACACGCCGATCAGGCAGCCGAGGAAACCCGCGACCTGCACCGCCTTGCGCCCCGCGCTCGCGAAATTGTCGCGGCCGAAGAAGAACAGTGCGTAGTTCGCGCCCGAGGCCTCGCCCAGCTTTTGCGCGCCCGGGCCGAGCGTCCAGTCGAACCGGTCCTTCTTGGTCGGCAGCTTGGCGCCGTAATATTTGTAGGTGACGATCGCGTCGGCGACGGCGCGGTGGAGCGATTCATAATCGGCGACCAGCTGGGCGTTGGCCTCCTGCCCCTCGTCGAGCAGCTTGAACTCGATCCCGCGCGACTTGTGCGCGGTTTCGAGCGCCTTGGCGAGGTGACCGCGCGCGGCGGTGGTCCAGTCGGCATTGGGCTCGACCATCCCGCCCGCCTGCAGCTCACCGACCTGCATGTCGGGGCGCATCAGCACGATGGTGACCGGCTTGTCCGCCGGGAGCGCATAGCCTTGCGCGGTGAAATCCTTGGGACCCGCAACCGCAGGCGAGCAAACCAGCGCCGCCGCAGCGACGCCAAGCGTGATTTTCCTGAGCATCCATTCCCCCATTGCGCCGAATCAACCCCCATCGGTGCAGGTGAAATGGTTAGCCTGACTTCAGCCGCTTGCAAGACAGGATTTCGCGGAGCGGATCAGGCAGCCAAGCGTCTGGAAAATGAAGGAGAATCCGCGATGACCGACCGCAACCGCGACCCCCACCCTGACAGTATGCCGCAGGACAATCACGAACGGCGTGGCGACCTGGAGCAGGCGACCGCCGGCAACCGCGACATCGAGAATGTCGTCGAGGCCGAAGGTGAAGGCGAAGCCGACTACGCGGCGGAAGGCGTGGACGGCGCCGTCGGCGGCACCGGCGGGGTCACCAAGAACCAGGAAGACACGGCGAAATGATGCCGCGCGCGCCCTAGCCGTCGAGCGCCTTCTTGAGCAGGTCGTTGACCACGCTGGGGTTGGCCTTACCGGCCATCGCCTTCATCGTCTGGCCGACGAAGAAGCCGAACAATTTGTCCTTGCCCGAGCGGTATTCGGCGACCTTGTCGGCATTGGCTTCGAGGACCTTGGCGATCTCCGCCTCGATCGCGCCGGTGTCCGAGGTCTGCTTGAGGCCGCGTTCCTCGACGATCTTCGCAGGATCGTCGCCGGTTTCGAGCATGATCTCGAACACCTGCTTGGCCAGCGTATTGGACAGCGTGCCCTCGGCGACGAGGCCGAGCAGCTCCGCCGCCTGGGTGGGCGAGACCGGGCTGTGCTCGATATCCTTGTCCAGGCGATTGAGCGCGCCGAACAGCTCCGAGGTCACCCAGTTAGCGGCCGCCGGGCCCTTGGCGCCTGCTTCGAGCAGCGCGTCGAAATAGCGCGCGGATTCGACCTCGGCGGTGAGCACGCCGGCATTATAGGGCGTGATGCCGAGCGCGAGGTAGCGCGCGCGCTTGGCGTCGGGCAGCTCGGGGAGCGAGGCGCGGCAATCGTCGAGGAACGCGTCGTCGAGCTCGAGCGGGAGCAGGTCGGGATCGGGGAAATAGCGATAGTCGTGCGCGTCCTCCTTGGAGCGCATCGACCGCGTCTCGCCCTTGTCGGGATCGAACAGGCGGGTCTCTTGGACGATCTTGCCGCCGTTCTCGATCACGTCGATCTGGCGCAGCGCCTCGATCTCGACCGTCTGCATGACGAAGCGGACCGAGTTGACGTTCTTGGTCTCGGTGCGGGTACCGAACGGCTCGCCGGGCTTGCGGACCGAGACGTTGACGTCGGCGCGCATCGAGCCCTGGTCCATATTGCCGTCGCACGAGCCGACATAGCGCAGGATCGACCGCAGCTTCGACAGATAAGCCCCTGCTTCGGCGGGCGAACGCATGTCGGGCTTGGAGACGATCTCCATCAGCGCAACGCCCGAGCGGTTGAGGTCGACATAGGAGAGGCGCGGATGCTGGTCGTGCATCAGCTTGCCGGCGTCCTGCTCGACATGGATGCGCTCGACGCCGATCGTCTTGGTCGCGCCTTCGACCTCGATCTCGACCTCGCCCTCGCCCACCAGCGGGTGGTAGAGCTGGCTGATCTGGTAGCCCTGCGGCAGATCGGCGTAGAAGTAATTCTTGCGGTCGAACCGCGACCATTTGTTGATTTGCGCGTCAATCGCCATGCCGGTGCGGACGGCCTGGCGGATGCACTCGCGGTTCGGGACCGGGAGCATGCCGGGCATCGCCGCGTCGACCAGCGACACCTGCGTGTTCGGCTCGGCGCCGAACTCGGTCGCGGCGCCCGAGAAGAGCTTGGCGTTGGACGTGACCTGAGCGTGGACCTCGAGGCCGATCACGACCTCCCACTCGCCGGTTGCGCCTTTGATGCGGTAGCTGCTCTCAGCCATAATCGATTGGTCCGTTCCGTTTCGTGCGCTTCTGTTCGCGCTTGAGCCGGCGTTCCTCGCGACGTTCCTTCCAGAGGTCGTAGAAAAGCCAGCCGAAGAATTCGCCGATCGCGCCACAACGAACTCGACCAGCAACCCCATCTTACCACCATTGCTCCGGCTTCGCCGTGAATCCCGCCCGCTGCTCGATCGCGAGGCTCGCGTCGAGCACGCCCTGCTCGTCGAACGGCTTGCCGATAATCTGCAGGCCGAGCGGGAGCCCGTCCTTGTCCAGCCCGCCGGGGACCGACATCGCCGGGATGCCCGCGAGCGACGAGGGCACGGTGAAGACGTCGTTCAAATACATCGCCAGCGGATCGGCCGACTTCTCGCCCAGCGCGAACGCCGCTGAGGGTGCGGTGGGGGTGAGCAGCAGGTCGCACTGCGTCCAGGCCTTCTCGAAATCCTGCGCGATCAGGGTCCGCACCTTCTGCGCCTGGGTGTAATAGGCGTCGTAGAAGCCCGCCGAGAGCACATAGGTGCCGATCAGGATGCGGCGCTGCACCTCCGGTCCGAAGCCTGCGGCGCGGGTCGCGGCGTACATGTCCTGCAAATTCGCGCCGTCGGGCAAGTCGCGCTGGCCGTAGCGCACGCCGTCATAGCGCGCGAGGTTCGACGACGCCTCGGCCGGGGCGATGATGTAATAGGCCGGCAGGGCGTATTTGGTGTGGGGCAGCGAGACCTCGACGATCTCTGCGCCCGCATCCTTGAGCCAGTCGATGCCCTGCTGCCACAGCGCCTCGATCTCGCTCGGCATGCCGTCGACGCGATATTCCTTGGGGATGCCGACCTTCTTGCCGCGCAGGTCGGCCGAGAGCGCGGCTTCCCAATTGGGCACTGCCATGTCGAGCGAGGTCGCGTCCTTGGGGTCGAAACCGGCCATCGCCTCGAGCATGATCGCGCAGTCGCGCACGTCGCGCGCCATCGGCCCGGCCTGGTCGAGCGACGAGGCAAAGGCGACCACGCCCCAGCGTGAGCAGCGGCCATAGGTCGGCTTGATGCCCGAAATACCGGTGAAGGCGGCGGGCTGACGGATCGAGCCGCCGGTGTCGGTGCCCGTTGCCGCGGGGACGAGCCGCGCACTGATCGCCGCGGACGAGCCGCCCGACGAGCCGCCCGGCGCGAGCGCGGCGTTGCCGCCGTCCTGGCGCCGCCACGGCGAGATGACGTTGCCGAAATAGCTGGTCTCGTTCGACGAGCCCATCGCGAACTGGTCGAGATTGAGCTTGCCTAGCATGCCCGCGCCTGCGTCCCACAGCTTCTGCGAGACAGTGGATTCATAGACCGGCTTGAACCCCTCCAGCATGTGGCTGGCCGCTGTGGTCTGCACGCCCTTGGTGCAGAACAGGTCCTTCATGCCGATCGGCACGCCGGCGAGCGGCTTGAGCGTCTCGCCCGCGGCGCGCGCGGCGTCGGCTTCCTTGGCCGCGGCGATCGCGTGATCAGGGGTCTCAACGATGAAGGCGTTGAGCTGCTTGGCCTTGCTCACCTTGACGATGAACGCATCGGCGACTTCGCGCGCCGAGAATTCGCCGGTGCGGATGCCGTCGCGCAGCGCGGCGACGCCGAGGGTGGTGAGGTCGCTCATGATTCTTTGTTCCTGGATCCCGGATCGGTCGCGGCTACGCCGCTGTCCGGGATGATTGAATGATGTCGTACCGTCATCATTCAATCACCTTCGGCACGGTGAAGAAGCCATGCTCGGCGAGCGGCGCGTTGGCGAGCACGTCGTCGCGGATGCCGCCGTCGGTGACGACATCGTCGCGCAGGCGCAGCTTGTTGGGGATGACGGCGGTCATCGGCTCGACCGACGAGGTGTCGACCTCGCCGAGCTGCTCGATCCAGCCGAGGATGTTGTTGAGCTCGGGCGCGAGGCGCTCGGCATCGGTATCGCTGATCGCGATGCGCGCGAGGCTCGCCACCTTCTTCACGGTTGCGGTGTCTACGGACATGAGGGCGCGCCTAGCAGCGACGCCCCCCTGCCATCAAGCGCGGTTATTCGAACGGGTCGCCGACCGGCACCCCGCCGACGAAGAGCTGGCGGCGCTCGACCGGGCGGACTTCGAGCTCGCCCTCGCGATAGCCGTCCTCGATCGCCTTGCGCTGGGCGGGCGTACGGACGAGCACATCGTTGGGCGCGAACGCATCCCAGCTTCCGCCGTCGAACCGGAGATGCACCGGATCGGTGCAACGCCCCTGAAGCGCGACGAAGCCCTTGGAAGTGGGATCCGGTTCGGGAAGATCGCGATAGCAATAGTCGTTGAACGCCATCCGCGCCGGGCGCCCGCTTCGTAGATGAGGGTACAGGGCCGGTCGTCGCCGCTTCCGCACGCCTCGGGACCGAGCAACGCCTCGCGCAGCGCCGGCGGCAGCGCGACCGCGCGCGGGAGGATGCGCAGCCGCTTGTCGAGCGCGGCGAGCCGGGACGCGGGATCGGGCGCCGTCCGCTCGATCTGCCAGCGGGATTTCTTCTTCGCGATGTCGGCGGCGATCCGACGGAAGGCGGGGTTGTTCGAGGCGGCGAGCTTCGCGAGCGCCGCCCTGCCCGGCTCGCCGAAGTCGAAGGCGAGCGCCGCCCAGTCGAACTTGTCGGGCGCCACCTGACCCGATTCGAGCCGCGCGACCTGATCGCGGGTCGAGATGGCGTTGAAGCTCAGGATCGGCGTGGCGAGCAGTAATGCGACGGCGCAGGTGAGGATGGCGAGGTTGAGGTTGACCGGGCGCACCCGCTCCGCCCAGGCGCCGCGGCCGCGGACCACGCTGACGAGATAGGCGACGGCAACGACGGTGGCGAGGATCACGAAGGTCAGCGCCCACAGCCGCTCGGGCGTGTAGCCATATTGGCCGATCCGCAGCCCGGTCGCGAGCTGGGCGATGACCGCGAGCGGGAAGATCACCAGCGCCAGCACCAAAGCCGCCCAGCGCAGCACGCGGTTGCGCGGCGCGTCATCGGCGCCGTTGCCGATCACCGCATTGACCAGCAGCAGCGCGCCGACGACGCAGCCGAGCAGGATCGGGGTGGTCGACTTAGTCGCCTCCCACAACGGTTGGAGACCGGTGAAGGGCAAAGCCAGCAGGAACAGGCCGAGCCCGATCGCCAGCACCGGCGCGAGCACACCGAGCACCAGCATCGCGACATTCCGGAGCAGCGCGACGATCCGGCTGTGCTCGCGCAGCAATGCGAGGCCGAGACCGAAGGCGAGCCCCACCAGCGCGCGCCAGAACCATTCTTTCTCGAGCAGGTCGCGCAGGAAATCGATGCCGATGAGCTGGAACAGGGCGGCGAGCAGGAACGACAGCAGCATGGTCACAGCGACGAACGCCCAGCTGAGGCACCACAGCACCGCGTTGGTCCAGGTATGGTCGTGCGCGGCGGGATAGGAAATCGGCCGGAAGCCCGATTCGCGCCCGGCCTGGAACAAGGGCGCGGCGATGCCGATCGCGAGCGCCAGGCTGAACACGCGCCAACCCTCGGTCTCGCTCCAGCCCGAGGTGGCGCCGTTGAAATAGAGGATCAACGCGGCGACCAAACCGCAGCCGAGCGCGAAGAGGATCGAGCGGCGCAGGTCGCTGCGCTCCACGACGAAGCCGAAGATCAGCGCCGAGACGCTGACGAAGCTCAGCAGCGCGAGGCGGAGCGCGCTGATCTGGGGCTGATGGTCGCTGCCGATGATCCAGTGCGTGATGAGGCCAGTGGCAAGGCCCAGCCCTGCGAGCAGGACCGGCAGGAGCGGCCAGCGTTCGTCCTGCTCTTCGATGCGCGACGTCATTCCACCCTCCCCGTCCGGTGTCGTGTTTCCAGGTTGCATCCTTCGCAACCATCGCGCAACGGAATGCGATTGCCGCGCGGCCAGTTATGCTGCATTGCACAATGGAGAGCCCTGAGTGGCACGCAAATTCCTCTACATCGTGGCGGTGCTTATCGTGCTCGCACTTGCAGCAACCTTTGCCTATCGCATTTGGGGCGCCGAACTGCTCCGGCAGGCGATGGTGCCGGGCGCGCGCTTCGAATCGCAGGCCGCGCTGCCGGCGGACAGCTATGCCCGCGCCGAGATGTGGCTGGCGCGGCCCGACCAGCCGGGTAATCCTGCATTGTGGACGCCCGAGGGCTATGCGGCTGCAAAGGAGCCCGTTGCCGCGGTCTTCTTCATCCACCCGACCTCGTACCTCAACCGCGCGCACTGGAACGCGCCGCTCGACGACAAGGAAGCCAATGATCGCGCCGCTTTGTTCCTGCGAGGCCAGGCGAGCGCGTTCAACGGCGCGGGCGCGGTGTGGGCGCCGCGCTATCGCCAGGCGACGTTCGGCGCGTTCCTGACGAGCAAGGACGATGCGCAGAAGGCGCTCGACCTCGCCTATCGCGACATCTCGGCGGCGTTCGACCAGTTCCTCAAGGAAGCGGGTGACCGGCCGATCCTGCTCGGCGGGCACAGCCAGGGCGCGCTGCACCTCACCCGGCTGCTGCACGAGCGCGTGGCGGGCAAGCCGGTCGCGAAGCGCGTTGTCGCGGCCTATGTCGTCGGCTGGCCGGTGTCCAAGACAGCGGACCTGCCGCGGCTCGGCCTCGCCGAATGCGTGCGCGCCGACCAGACCGGGTGCATCCTCTCGTGGCAGAGCTTCGCCGAGCCCGCCGATCCGTCGCTGCTGCTCGACACGTTCGACGCCACTGCTGGGTTCACCGGCGCGCCGCGCGCGGGCACCCCGATGATCTGCACCAACCCGATCACCGGCACGCCCGGTGCAGGCGCGGAAGCTGGCGCCAACCTCGGCAGCCTCGTCCCCTCCGCCGATTTCTCGACCGCTGCGCTCCAGAAGGGCGTGGTGGCGGCGCGCTGCGAGGGGCGCGGCGTGCTGATGATCGGCAATCCGCCCGAGGGGCTGGGCGGGCAATATGTGCTGCCCGGCAACAACTATCACGTGTTCGACTATTCGCTGTTCTGGGCGAATGTCCGCGCCGATGCCGAGCGGCGGCTGGCGGCGTATCGCAAGCAGCGGCTGTCGCGCCTGTTCGGCCTGAGCCGGGCGGGATGATCACCACCGACCGCGCCGTATTCCGCGAGGCTCTGCCCGGCGGCGGGCGGCTGCTGGGGCTCGACGTAGGGACCAAGACGATCGGGACTGCCCTTTGTGACGCGGGCTGGTCGTTCGCCAGCCCCGCGCTGCTGATCAAGCGCACCAAGTTCACCGCGGACAAGGCCGCGCTCGCCGCGCTGGTCGCCGGGCAGCAGGTCAAGGGGCTGGTGATCGGCTTACCGCTGAACCTCGACGGCACCGACAGCCCGCGCACGCAATCGACGCGCGCCTTCGCCCGCAATGTCGAGGATCTCGGCCTGCCGGTGCTGCTGTGGGACGAGCGCTGGTCGACCGCGGCGGTCGAACGCCAGATGATCGCCGAGGACCTCTCGCGCGCCAAGCGCGCCGAGCGAGTCGACAAGCTCGCGGCGAGCTACATCCTGCAAGGGGCGATCGACGCGCTGGCGGCGGGTTGAAGCCGCTGTCCATGTGACAATGTTGCATAAGCGCGCCGGAACGGGCAGCGTCGCGCCGCATCCAGACTCGGGGGTTTTCATGCGCCAATTGCTTCTCGCCGCCACCTTCCTCGCGCTTCCTGCGCTCGCCCAGGACAAGCCCGCCGCGCCGCCCAAGGACGCCAAGGAAGCGATGAAGGCCGAGGCCGAGGCGGCGCAGGCGCGCCCGCCGGTCGAGGAGCAGAGCGCGGTCAGCAAGGGCAGCGTCACGGTGGGCGGGCAGCGCATCGCCTATACCGCGACCGCCGGTACGCTGACGGTGCGCGACGACGAGGCCAAGCCGACCGCGAGCTATTTCTACACCGCCTATACAAGCGACGGCGGCGGGGCGAACCGCCCGGTCACCTTCTTCTACAATGGCGGGCCGGGGTCGCCGACGATCTGGCTACACATGGGCAGCTTCGCCCCGGTGCGGGTGACCACCGCCAACCCCGAATATATCCGCCCCGCCCCCTATGGCTTCGGACCCAACCCCTATTCGCTGATCGACAAGAGCGACCTCGTCTTCATCGACGCGATCGGCGCGGGCTGGTCGCGGCCGCTGGGCGACAAGACCGGCAAGGATTTCTGGGGCGTCGACCAGGATGCCGACGGCTTCGCACGGGCGATCACGCGCTACATCGCCAAGAACAATCGCTGGCGCAGCCCCAAGATCCTGTTCGGCGAAAGCTATGGCACGCTGCGCAATCCAGTGGTCGCGGCGAAGCTGGAGGAGGACGGGATCAGCTTCAACGGCATGGTCCAGTTCTCGACGATCATGAACTATGGCGTGCGCCAGTCGGGCTATGACCAGAACTACCTGACGCTGCTCCCGACGATGGCGGTGACGGCGTGGTATCACAACCGCCTGCCCAATCGCCCGGCAGACCTGCGTGCGTTCGTCGACGAGGTGCGCGGCTTCACCACCGGCGCCTACGCCGCGGCGCTGGCCAAGGGGTCGAATATTCCGGCGATCGAGAAGCAAGCGGTAGCGAAGCAGATGGCCGCCTATATCGGCCTCAGCGAAGCGTTCATCCTGCGCGCCGACCTGCGCATCGACCTGGCGCACTTCCAGACCGAACTGTTGCGCGAGCGGCGGCTCGCGGTGGGGCGGCTCGATTCGCGCTACACGCTCAACATGACCGACGCGAACGCCGACAGCCCGGGCGACGACCCGTCCTCGACCGCGGTGTCGGGCGCGTTCGTCGCGACGTTCCAGGACTATGCGACGCGCGTGCTCGGCTACAAGACCGAGATGCCCTATCGCATGACCGCGCGCGGGCCAGGCTGGAGCTGGGACTGGAAGCATAGCCCGCCCAATGCGACGCAGCCGCAGACCACCCCCAACTCAGGGCTCGATCTCGCCTGGACGATGCGCACCAACCCCTATCTCAAGGTGATGTTCGTCAACGGCTATTACGACTTCGCCACCGCCTTTTTCGGCGCGGAGTTCGATGCCTCGCACATGCTGCTCGACGAGGCGCTGCAACGGAACATCGACTTCACCTACTATGAGGCGGGGCACATGGTGTACCTCAACCCCGACGAGCTGGCGAAGATGCACGGCGACCTTTCGCGCTGGTACGACAAGGTGCTCGAGGCCCCTGCCCGCCCCGCGCCGCGTCCAGGAACGCAGCCTTAACGACTGACCGGCGGCGGGCCGTAGCGGTTCGCACCCGGCGTGCCGCGCTGGATCGTGAAGAAGATGAGCAGCGCGATCGTGCCGAGATAGACGATGTTGTTGGCGAACAGCAGCGCGAAGGTGCGGATGTCGGGCGGCGCGGCGCGGTCCTGGAACATCGCGCTCATGTACCAGAAGCCGGTGATCAGGAAGGGGAACGGGAGCAGTCCCCAGGCACCGCTCCGCCCGGTATCGTGCAGCCGGCGGGTGAGCGACGCGGCGAGCAGCACGAAGGCGATCACCGCGACCGCCGCGGTCAGGCCGATGAACGGGCCGAAATCGGGCATCAGCTCGGGATGATGGCCCTGGATCTGAACCGAATAACCGCCCGGCCCCACGGTGCGCGTCGCCAGCTCGGGATGCTCGCGCGCAAAACGGTCGATCCGCGCGAACCATCCGGCCATGAGCGGCTGGGCGGCCATGCCGAACCCGACTAGAAGTAGGACCAGGACGGTGATTGCCCAGGCCCAGAAGCGATCCGCCGTGTCACGGCCCGAGAAGCGGTGGAGGCTGGTCAGGTGATGGCGCAGGATCGCGAGATAGCTCTTCATGGGGCGCCAGCGTCCCGCAAGCGCGATGAGGGGTCAAGCGGCTTGCGCCCTCGCCCCCGCCTCGCTAACCGCAGGCTTTAATGCAGCCGCCGATCGATCATCGCCCCGGCGCCCAGATCCAGGGGCGCGCCGTGTTCCCGCACGCGCACCTGACGGGCATTTCGGGCCTTCAGCCGCACGAGATATTGTTCCTGCTCGACGAGGCGGAGCAATGGATCGAGGCGAACCGGACCCGCGCCAAGAGCGACCACCGGCTCGATGGGCTCACCCAGATCAACGCCTTTTTCGAGAATTCGACGCGGACCTTGCTCTCGTTCGAGATCGCGGGGAAGCGGCTCGGCGCCGATGTCGTCAACATGCACGCGGCGCAGTCGAGCGTGAAGAAGGGCGAGACGCTGATCGACACCGCGGTGACGCTCAACGCGATGCGCGCCGACGTGATTGTGATCCGGCACATGAGCTCGGGCGCGGTGCAGCTGATCGCCGACAAGGTCGACTGCCCGGTGCTCAACGCCGGCGACGGCAGCCACGAGCATCCGACGCAGGCGCTGCTCGATGCGCTCACGATCCGGCGGCGGCGCGGTGCCATCGCGCACCAGCGCGTGGTGATCTGCGGCGACATATTGCACAGCCGCGTCGCGCGCTCGAACATCCTCGCGCTCACCGCCCTCGCCGCCGAAGTGCGCGTGGTCGCGCCCTCGACGCTGATGCCGGCGGCGATCGAGAAGATGGGCGTGACGCCCTTCACCGATTTCGATGCGGCGCTCGACGGCGCGGACGTTGTGATGATGCTGCGGCTGCAGAATGAGCGGATGTCGGGCGCGTACATCCCCTCGACCCGCGAATATCACCTCAACTACGGGCTGACCGAGGAGCGGCTCGAGCGCGCCAAGCCCGATGCGCTGGTGATGCACCCCGGGCCGATGAACCGCGGGGTCGAGATCACCTCTTCGGTCGCCGACATGCCCGGCCGCTCGGCGATCACCGAGCAGGTCGAGATGGGCGTGGCGGTGCGCATGGCGTGCCTCGACGTGCTCACCCGGCGCGCACGCGGCGTGGAGGGCTGGGCATGAACCTGATCTTCCGCAACGCCCGGCTGGTGTGCCCCGAGCGCGGCGAAAGCGACGGCGAGCTCTACGTCGCCAATCACGAGATCGCCGCGCAGGCGCCCGAAGGTGCAGAGGTGATCGACTGCGGGGGCAGACTGCTTGCCCCTGCGCTCACCGATCTCGGCGTGTTCGCGATGGACAAGGCGGCGTGCCGCGCGGGCGGCATCGCGCGCATCGGCCTGATGCCCGACCAGTCGCCGGTGCTCGACGGACCCGGCATCGTCCAGCGCGCCGCCGACATGGGCAAACCCGAATTGTGGGTCCACCCGATCGCAGCCGCGACGCGCGGACTGGAGGGCAAGGACCTCGCTGAGTTCGCGATCAACGCCGAGGCTGGGGCGCGGGCGATCGCCACCGGGCGCGGCTGGATCGCCGATTCGGGCGTGATGCGCCGTGTGCTCGCCTATGCGCGCGACTGCGGGCTGACGGTGATCGCGCATGCCGAGGATGGCGGGCTTGCCAGCCAGGCGGTGGCGACCGAGGGCGAGACCGCGACGCGGCTGGGCCTGCCCGCCGCCCCGGCGATCGCCGAGGCGCTGGCGATCGCGCGTGATCTGATGCTCGTTGAGGAAACCGGCGCGGCGATCCATTTCCGCCAGGTGACGACGGCGGCGGGCTTCGAGCTGGTCCGCAAGGCCAAGGCACGTGGACTTAGCGTGACCTGCGGAATCACCCCGGCGCATCTGCTGCTGTCGGACATCAACGTCACCGACTTCCGCACCTTCGCGCGGCTCTCCCCGCCGCTGCGCGACGAAGCCGACCGGCAAGCGGCGCTGGCGGCGCTCGCCGACGGGACGATCGACCTGCTCTGCTCGAGCCATGATCCGCGCGGTCCCGAGGAGAAGCGCCTGCCCTTCGCCGATTCGATGCCCGGCATGGCGGGCGCCGAGACGCTGCTGGCGCTGGGCCTGGGGCTGGTGCGCGACGGACGCATCGGGCTCGACCAGTTCTTCGCACTGGTTGCGAGTAATCCCGCGAAACTGCTTGGGATCGAAGCTGGAACGCTGGCGCCCGGTATGCCCGCGGACCTCGTGCTCGTCGATCCCGAGGCGCCGTGGCAGATCGATTCGGACCGTATGGCGGGCAAGGCCGGCAATACCCCGTTCGACGGGCTGCCGGTGCAGGGCAAGGCCGTGCGACTGTTCAAGGGCGGCGCGGAGATCGCCTGAAACGGAAAAGGCCGGGCGATCCACCCGGCCTTCCCCCTTTTCTCGTGAGATGTGGGCTCAGCGCGAGGCGACCTGCACGCGCGCAGGCTTGGCCCAGCTCGCTGTCTTGTCGCCGGCGCCGGTGCGCACGAAGCAGTTGCCGCCGCTCGCACGCACCTTGCGGCACAGCGTGTCGGCCCCGGCGCGGTCGAAGCCGCCCACCGCGAGGCGGTGGAAGGTGCCGGCGCCGGTCGAGATGCTGGCGCTTGTCGGGGTCATCCCCTTGAGCACCGGGATGCGCTTCGTCGAGCGGCCCCAGGCGTCCTGCGCCACACCGACGCTGTCATAGGCGCCGAGCTGGACGAACCAGCCGCCCTTGCCCGGCTTGAACTCGGCGACCTCGGCCCTGACGGGAACCTGCAGCGGCTTGCGCGCGCCTGCCTCCACCTTGGCAAGCGCCGGCTTCACCACCGCGGCGGGGATCGCCTGGACGACCTCCTG
The DNA here is from genome assembly GCF_026107375.2 of Sphingomonas sp. BT-65. NCBI lineage: Bacteria > Pseudomonadati > Pseudomonadota > Alphaproteobacteria > Sphingomonadales > Sphingomonadaceae > Sphingomonas > Sphingomonas sp. BT-65. Next base: position 353,450 of record NZ_JAPCIA010000001.1, on the reverse strand, counting down.
GCGCGGCGCGAAGACGATCTGCTGGCCGCTGGGCGCGGTGATCGCGGGCGCGGCGGTCTCGCCAGTCATCGCGACGTCCACGGCCGTGGCGGGCGCAGGGGCAACCGCAGCAGCAGCGACGCCGGTGTCGGGCATATAGGTCTCGACCGGATCGGCGACCTGCTGCGCGGCGACCGCGGTCGACATCGAGTTGGCGAGCGCGAGCTGCTGGGGCTGGCCGCCGTCCGCAATCGGCGTGACGCCGAGCAGCGCCGCGACCTGGTCATAGGCGTTCTGCGGGCGCGAGAAGCTCGCCCATTGCATGATGCGGCCGTCGAGCTGGTCGGGCGAGAGATCGATCCCCGCTACGGCGCGCGCCTGCTGCCAGTTGCCGGCGAGCGCGAGCGCGAGCGCGAGGTTCTGGCGGGTCTTGGCGTCTGCGCCGGGCTGGCGCGCGGCATCGGTGAGCAGCGCGATCGCCGAGCCGGGATCGCCGGCCAGCGCGATGGCGAGGCCACGGTCGCTCGCCGGGATGTGCGCGGCATGGGTCTCGAGCGTCTGGCGCGCGGTGGTCCACTCGCCCGTCGCGATCTGCGCGAGCGCGAGGTTGAGCGCGACGCGGCCATTGGCCGGATCGAGCGACAGCGCCTCATTGAGCGCCTGCGCCGCCGAGATGAAGCGGCCGGCGAACAGATAGGTCTCGCCGAGCAGCTGGCGATATTCGCCATTCTTGGGATCGAAGGTCACCGCGGCTTCGGCGTGAGTCACCGCCATTTGCGGGTTGCCGCCCTTGAGCGCGTTGCGCGCCGCCTTGGCTTCCTTCGCGGCGGCGCGGCTGTCCTGCGTGACGAGCTTGCCGTTGGCGACGACGGTGAAGGCGCCGATCAGCGTCGGTCCGCCGACGACCGGCGCGCCGAGCACCAGCCCCGAGACGGTGATGGTGAGAATGCGACGTGCGTTCATGGCTCCAGTTCCCCCTGGTCAGCGAGCCTTGCCCGCCGGGAGCTGGTTCGCCAGCACGCCGACTTCGGGCAGAGTTTCGAGAAACGCGTCAAGCGCCTCGGTCACGAGCAGTTGAGCCGAACGGCCCGACAGCGCCGAGGCGAGCCGCAGCTTGAGATGACGGTCGGTGTCGAGGCGCAGCGTGAAGGCGGCTTTGCCCTTCTTCGCCGCGACCTCGCGCCCGATGCGGGCGGCGGTGGCGGTCGAGACCGGGCGGCCCGAGGACGCGTCGAGCTCCGGCTGCGGCGCGGGGACCGAGATCGGCGCGACAGGCGCCGCCATCTCGACCAGCGGCGCGGCCGGCGGCGTGAACTCTTCGGCCAGCGCCTGGCGCTGGGCGAGCACGGGCGGCACGGCCGCGGCCTCATGCACTTCCTGTCCCATGTCGTTCCAGCCGAGATCATCGAGCGAGGTGCCCGGATCGAGACCGATGAACCCCTGCGGGCGCATCGCGGGGCGCGCCTGACCCTTGCGGGCGAGCAGGCCCGAGGACAGCGACGCGGCGGGCTTGGCGGAGCCGAGCATCAGCTCACCACCCGGCGGCCGAAGCCACCCTGCGGACGGCCGGTGAACGCGACATGAGTCGCGGCGGGCGCAGTGAACACGGTGCGGCGGAAATTCTTCTCGAGCCGGTCGTTGATGTACGACCAGAGCGCGATCACCTCGCCCGCCGAGCGGCCATTGGGATCGATCTCCATCACGGTACGCCCGTCGATCATCGACGATGCGAAATCGGTGCGCTGATGCAGCGTCACCGGCGCGACCGTGCCGTGCTGGGACAGCGCGACCGCGGCCTCGCTGGTGATCTTCGCCTTGGGCGTCGCCGCGTTGACGACGAACAGCAGCGGCTTGCCGGCGCGGTCGCACAGGTCGACCGTGGCGCCGACCGCGCGCAGGTCGTGCGGCGAGGGACGCGTCGGGATGACGATCAGCTCGGCGACCTGGATCACGCTCTGGATCGCCATGGTGATGGCGGGCGGCGTGTCGATCACGGCGAGGCGGAAGCCCTGCTGGCGAAGGACTTCGAGGTCCGCCGCGAGCCGTGCGACCGTGGTCTGGGCGAAGGCGGGGAAATCCGTCTCGCGCTCGTTCCACCAGTCCGAAAGCGACCCCTGCGGATCGATGTCGATGAGGACGACGGGACCATGACCCGCGCGCTGCGCTTGCACCGCCAGGTGCCCGCTCAGCGTGGTCTTGCCCGAACCACCCTTTTGTGATGCCATCGCGAGTACGCGCATCTACCCCTCTGAAAATCCCGGTTGCCCGATGCTGGGATGCCAGTGGGAAGCTAAGAAGCGGTTAATGGTGCGGCGACGAACCGGACTTCGGCTCGGCGCGTGCTTAACGCTTGCGCAAGCATTTCTTGGCCAGACGATGGTTAACTGGCATTATCCAGGCAGTGCCGAGGCGACCGGGGGACTGGCGGTATGCGTAAGATTTCATGGGCGATGCTGCTCGCGGCGGCCGTGCTTCCGGCGGCGCCCGCGCTGGCGGACGTCAAGGCCGGCGTCGATGCCTGGCAGCGAGGCGACTACAAGAAGGCGCTCGCCGAATGGCGCGGCCCCGCGGTAGCAGGCGATGCCGACGCGCAGTTCAACATGGGCCAGGCTTACAAGCTCGGCCGCGGCGTGCCCGCCGATTTGGCGCAAGCCGAGGAATGGTATCGCAAGGCGGCGCTGCAGGGCCATCCGCAGGCCGAGGAGAATTACGGCCTGACCTTGTTCGAGAATAACAAGCGGATGCAGGCGGCCGAATGGCTGCAACGCGCCGCGTCGCGCGGCGAGCCGCGCTCGCAATATGTGCTGGGTACGATGTACTTCAACGGCGACGGGGTCGAGAAGGACTGGGTCCGCGCCTATGCGCTGACCGCACGCGCTTCCGCGCAGGGTCTGGCCCAGGCATCGAGCGCGCAGGCGCAGATGGACCGCTACATCACGCTGCAGGACCGGCAGAAGGGGCTCGAGCTGGCGCGCCAATATGAGCGCGACGCGAGCCGGCCGCAGCTGGCTTCGACCGCGCCGCCGCCCGCGACCCGGCCGAGCGGCCGGATCACACCGACCGAGATCCCGCCCTCGACCGCCTATCCGCGGCCGATCCCGGCCGATCCGGGCGTCGAAACGAAGCCTGTGCCGCCGATGGTGCGCCCGGCGCAGCGCCAGACTCCACGCCCTGCACAGCCCAAGCCCGTAGCGGCACAGCCCGCACCGGTGCGCGATGGCGGCTGGCGGCTCCAGCTCGGCGCGTTCGGCGACCCCGGCAATGCGCGCAAGCTTGGCGCCCAGATGAGCAGCCGTTTCCCGGGAAGGCAGGTCTCCTATGTCAAATCCGGCAAGCTCACCCGCGTGCTGGTCGGCCCGTTCGCGTCGAGCGGCGAGGCGAGCAGTGCATGCCGCGGGGTCAGCCCCTGCGTGCCGGTGCGAAACTAGGGCCTAGTCGACCCACTCGGCGCGCGGGATGCCCTGGGCGTAGAGCAACGCCGTCAGGTCGTTATGGTCGATTCGCGCGCCCGCGGCGGCGGCGGCGATCGGCTTGGCGTGATAGGCGACGCCGAGCCCCGCCTGCTTGATCATCGCGAGGTCGTTGGCGCCGTCGCCGACCGCCATCGTCGCGCTCGCATCGAGGCCGAGCTCTGCCATCGCGCCCAGCAACGTCGTCTCCTTGGTCGCGGAATCGACGATCGGCTTGGTCACAGCGCCGGTCAGCGCCGCGGCCTCTATCAGCAACTCGTTGGCGATCACGCGGTCGAAGCCGATCTGCTCGCCCACCGGCTGCGCGAAGCGGGTGAAGCCGCCCGAGACGAGGATCGTGGTGGCGCTATTGGCCTTCATCGTCTGCACCAGCGCGCGCGCGCCGGGCATCAGCTGGACGCGCTCGGCGAGGCAGCGGTCGATCGCGTCGGCGCCGAGCCCCTTGAGCAGCGCGACGCGTGCGTCGAGCGCCTCGGCGAAGTCGAGCTCGCCGCGCATCGCGGCTTCGGTGACCTCGGCGATCTGCGGCTTGATCCCGGCATAATCGGCGAGTTCGTCGATGCACTCGACGGTGATCATGGTCGAGTCCATGTCGGCGACGAGCAGGCGCTTGCGGCGGCCCTGTGCAGGCTGGACGACGATGTCGACGCGATCGAACGCGCCTTCCAGCGCAGCGCGGGCCTGGTCAGGGCTCTGCGCGAACGCGATGTCCACCGCCCTGCCCGCTTCGAGCCCGGTCACCTCGCCGGGCATGCAGCCAGCATCGCGCAGCTTGTCCTGCGCGGAGGAAATATCGCCCGCCTCAAGCCGATCCGCTGCTATCAGCGTCGCGATGAACATGCCGCACTCCCGTAAGCCAAGGGTGGCGCTAATTGCAGGGCCGACCGCCAGCGGCAAGTCCGCATTGGCGATCGAGCTCGCCGAGCGCACCGGCGGCACGGTGATCAATGCGGATTCGGCGCAGGTCTATGCCGAACTGCATGTGCTCAGCGCGCGGCCCTCCGCGGCAGACGAGGCACGCGTGCCGCATCGGCTGTTCGGGCATGTCGCGGGCACTGAGGACTATTCCGCCGCGCGCTGGGCCGAGGAAGCGAAGGCGGAGATCGCGGCGGCGCACGCGCGCGGCAGCCTCCCGGTACTGGCGGGCGGGACGGGCATGTACATCCGCACCTTGCTCGACGGGATCGCGCCGGTGCCCGAGATCGATCCGGCGATCCGCGCCGAGGTCCGCGCGCTGCCGGTGGCGGAGACATATGCGTTGCTGCGGGAAGTGGATCCCGGAACCGCCGCCCGGCTCAACCCCTCCGATACCACGCGCGTCGCGCGCGCGCTGGAGGTGGTGCGCTCGACCGGACGCCCCCTCGCCGCCTGGCAGACCGAGCGCGTCGGCGGGATCGGCGAGGCGATCGACCTCGCGCCGCTGATCCTGCTGCCCGACCGCGCCTGGCTCGCCGAGCGTTGCGACCGGCGGCTGGTCGCGATGTTCGACGAAGGCGCGATTGACGAGGTTCGCGACCTGCTCGCCCGGGACGACATTCCCACCAATGCACCGGTGCGCCGGGCCATCGGGGTCGCGGAAATCGGCGCGTTTCTAGAGAGTTCGATCACGCGGGACGAAGCGCTGGAACGTGCGCAGGCGGCGACGCGGCAATATGCCAAGCGGCAATATACCTGGCTTAGGCATCAGCCTCCCGCCGTATGGCCGCGAACTGACTCGACAGATATTTCCAATCAGATGTCATATTTTGCACGATTCTTATAATCTTTACGCTTGACACGTAGTTTTCATACGCATAGCAGCGCGCTTCCCCTGCTGCTATTGCAGTGCGGCAAACCCATGGGAGACGAGCAGTGACCGAGAAGAGCGGAGCAGACATCCTGATCGAGGCGTTGAGCGACCTCGGTGTGGAGGTCGTGTTCGGCTATCCCGGCGGCGCGGTGCTCCCGATTTACGACGCGATCTTTCAGCAGAAGAAAATCCGCCACATCCTCGTCCGCCACGAGCAGGCGGCGACGCATGCGGCGGAGGGATATGCGCGCTCGACCGGCAAGCCCGGCGTGGTGCTCGTCACCTCCGGCCCCGGCGCGACCAATGCGGTCACTGGCATCACCGACGCACTGATGGATTCGATCCCGATGGTCGTCATCACCGGCCAGGTGCCGACGCACCTGATCGGATCGGACGCCTTCCAGGAGGCCGACACGGTCGGCATCACCCGCCACTGCACCAAGCATAATTATCTGGTGAAGGATCCGGCGCAGCTCGGCAGCATCGTCCACGAGGCGTTCCACATCGCCACCTCGGGCCGCCCCGGTCCGGTGGTGATCGACATCCCCAAGGACGTCCAGATCGCGACGGCGCGCTACGCCAAGCCCGGCCCGATCCAGCACAAGACCTATCGCCCGCAGGTGAAGGCGGACAAGACGCTGATCGAGTCCGCGGTCGAGATGCTGGCCGCGGCCGAGCGCCCGATCTTCTACACCGGCGGCGGGGTCATCAACTCGGGTCCGCAGGCGGCGCAACTGCTGCGCGAGCTGGCGAAGATCACCGGCGCGCCGGTCACCTCGACGCTGATGGGCCTCGGCGCCTTTCCCGCCTCGTCCGACCAGTGGCTCGGCATGCTCGGCATGCACGGCACCTACGAAGCCAATTACGCGATGAACCAGGCCGACCTGATCGTCGCGCTGGGCGCGCGCTTCGACGATCGCGTGACAGGCCGGCTGGACGCCTTCGCCCCGCATGCGCGGAAGATCCACATCGATATCGACCGCTCGTCGATGAACAAGACGGTGCGGGTCGACCTGCCGATCGTCGCCGATGTCGGCCATGCGCTCGAGGACATGATCCGCATCTGGAAGGCGCGGCAGCATCCCAAGCCCGACCTTTCCGAATGGTGGCGGCGGATCGAGGGCTGGCGCGCGGTGCGCTGCCTCGACTTCCCCGAAGATTCGAACGAGATCATGCCGCAACGCGCGATCCGCGCGCTGTGGGAGGCGACACGCGACCAGGCGCCGATCATCACCACCGAGGTCGGCCAGCACCAGATGTGGGCCGCGCAGCACTTCCACTTCGAGGCGCCCAACAAGTGGCTGACGAGCGGCGGGCTCGGCACGATGGGCTATGGCCTGCCCGCGGCGATCGGCGCGCAGCTCGGCAATCCGGGCGCGCTGGTGATCGACATCGCGGGCGAGGCATCGATCCAGATGAACATCCAGGAGCTGGCGACCGCGACCCAGTACCGCCTGCCGGTCAAGATCTTCATCCTCAACAACGAATATATGGGGATGGTCCGCCAGTGGCAGGAGCTGACCTATTCCAGCCGCTATTCGGAGAGTTACAGCGATGCCTTGCCAGACTTTGTGAAGCTCGGCGAGGCCTATGGCTGGAAGGGCATCCGCATCGAGGGGCTGGACCAGCTCGACGACGGCATCGCCGCGATGCTGGCGCATGACGGGCCGGTGATCGTCGATTGCCGCGTGGCCAAGCTCGCCAACTGCTTCCCGATGATCCCGTCGGGCGCCGCCCATACCGAAATGCTGCTCCAGGCCGCCGAAGTCTCCGGCGAAATGGACGACGAAGCCAAGGCGCTGGTCTGAACCCATGCACATCAAGGAAGAGAAAGCCGAGCGGCATACGCTTGCCGTGATCGTCGACAACGAACCGGGCATCCTCGCCCGGATCGCCGGCCTGTTCACCGCGCGCGGCTATAATATCGAGAGCCTGACGGTGAGCGAGATCACCCACGACAAGGCCGTCAGCCGCATCACGATCGTCACCTCGGCCAGCCCGCACGTGCTCGAGCAGATCGTCGCGCAGCTCGACCGGCTGGTGCCGGTGCACAAGGTGCACGACCTCACCGCTGAGGGGGACCATGTCGAGCGTGAACTCGCGCTGGTGAAGGTCGCCGGCACCGGTGATCACCGGATCGAGGCGCTGCGGCTCGCCGACGTCTATCGCGCCCGCGTGGTTGATGCGACGACCGCGAGCTTCGTGTTCGAGGTGACCGGATCGACCGAGAAGATCGACAAGTTCATCGAGCTGATGGGCGAAGTCGGGCTGATCGAGGTCGCGCGCACCGGCATCGTCGCCATCTCGCGCGGCAAAGAGGCGGCCTGACCGCTCTACAGATTAACTGTCGCCCCTTGCGGGCACGGATCGATTATGGCGCGGCGGAACGCCGTGCGCAGGGAATGACGAAAGGGAATTTTCGAAATGCGTGTCTATTACGATCGTGATGCCGACCTGAACCTGATCACGGGCAAGAAGATCGCCATCGTGGGTTACGGCTCGCAGGGCCATGCCCACGCGCAGAACCTGCGTGACAGCGGCGTCAAGGAAGTCGCGGTCGCGCTGCGCGCCGGATCGGCGACGGCGAAGAAGGCCGAGGGCGCCGGCTTCAAGGTGATGTCGACCACCGAAGCCGCGCAATGGGCCGACATCCTGATGATCCTCGCGCCCGACGAGCATCAGGCCGCAATCTGGGACAATGACATCAAGGGCCATATGAAGCCCGGCGCGGCGCTCGCCTTCGCGCACGGCCTCAATGTCCATTTCGGCCTGATCGAGCCGCCCGCGGACATCGACGTGATCATGATCGCGCCCAAGGGGCCGGGCCACACCGTGCGCAGCGAATATGTCCGCGGCGGCGGCGTCCCCTGCCTGATCGCGATCCACCAGGACGCGACCGGCAACGCGCATGACGTCGTGCTGGCCTATGCCTCGGGCGTCGGCGGCGGCCGCTCGGGCATCATCGAGACCAACTTCAAGGAAGAGTGCGAGACCGACCTGTTCGGCGAGCAGGCGGTGCTGTGCGGCGGCATCACCCACCTGATCCAGGCCGGGTTCGAGACGCTGGTCGAGGCGGGCTATGCCCCCGAAATGGCCTATTTCGAGTGCCTGCACGAGACCAAGCTGATCGTCGACCTGCTTTATGAGGGCGGCATCGCCAACATGCGCTACTCGATCTCGAACACCGCCGAATATGGTGACATCAAGACCGGCCCGCGCATCATCACCGACGAGACCAAGAAGGAGATGAAGCGCGTGCTCGCCGACATCCAGTCGGGCCGCTTCGTCAAGGACTTCGTGCTCGACAACCGCGCCGGCCAGCCCGAGCTCAAGGCCAGCCGCAAGGCGGCCGCGGCGCACCCGATCGAGAAGACCGGCGCCGAGCTGCGCGCGATGATGCCGTGGATCAAGGCGAACCAGCTGGTGGACAAGGAAAAGAACTAAGTCCCCAAAAAGAATACGGAGAGGATGCCGGGGCGGGGTTGGATTCCCCGCCCCGGCCACATAGACCGGGGGGCATGTTCCGCCCCGCCCTGCCCCTGGCCGCCGCGCTCGCGCTGTTCGCGGCAGGGTGCGAGCAGCGGCCCGACGATGTCGCGGTGGTAGTCAGCGCGATCGGCGGCGAGGCCAAGCTCGCCGATCCGGCGCGGGGCGAGCTGGACTTCGCCTCGCGCGTGATGCTCGATTCGACCGCGCAGGGGCTGGTGCGCTTCGACGGCAGCGGCGGCATCGAACCGGGCCTCGCCGAGCGCTGGATCGTGATCGACGGCGGGCGCAGCTACATCTTCCGCCTGCGCGAGGCCGAGTGGCCCGACGGGACTCCGGTCGACGCGGCCGATGTCGTGCAGAGCCTCAAGCGCACGATCGACCCCAAGAGCCGCGTCGCCATCGCACCGTTCGTCGCAGTGATCGACGAGATCGTCGAGATGACGCCGCGGATCGTCGAGGTGCGCCTGAAACGCCCGCGGCCCGACCTGCTCAAGCTGTTCGCCCAGCCCGAGCTCGCCATCCTGCGCCGCCCGGCGCTGGCCGGAACCGGGCCGTTCCGCACCGAGCGCGGCCAGGCGCCCTTGCTGTTGCGCCCCGGCTTCGATCCGTCGCGCGTCGGCGGCGAGACGGTGGAACCCGATCCTGCCGACGATGTGCACCTGCGCGGCGAGCGGGCCGCGCGTGCGATCGTCCGCTTCGTCGAACGCGAATCGGATCTGGTGCTCGGCGGCACCTATCGCGACTGGCCGTTGCTGGCGCGGATCGAGATCGCGCCGGCCAACATCAAGGTCGATCCAGCGGCGGGCCTGTTCGGGTTCGCGATCGTCTCACGCGAAGGCTTCCTCGCGACGCCCGAGAATCGCGCAGCGATCGCGATGGCGTTCGACCGGGCGGCGCTGACCGCCGCGTTCCGGCCCGAATGGCAGCCCGTCGAAACGCTGCTTCCCGCCCGGCTCGATTCCGCCGCCGATCCGGCGGTGCCGGAATGGGCGGTGCTGCCACTGGAGAGCCGACGGCTCACGGCGCGCAACCGCGTCGCCGCCTGGCACGCGGCCAACCCCGACGCGCCACGCACGATCCGCGTCGCGCTTGCGCGCAGCCCCGGCGCGACGTTGCTGTGGAGCCGGATCGCGCGCGACCTGATGGACATGGGGCTCCGGCCGGTGTGGGTACAGGAGGACGAGGACGCCGACCTGCGGCTGATCGATGCGGTCGCGCCCTATGACAGCGGGCGCTGGTATCTGGTCACTGCCTGCCGCCTGTGCCCGGAGCCCCTGATGGAGCAGATCGAGGCGGCGCGCGATGCCCCCACCCTCACCGATCGCGCCCAGCGCATCGCGGACGCCGACATGGCGCTCACTGCGGACGCCGCCTATATTCCGATCGCACAGCCGCTGCGCTGGTCGCTGGTCGCGCTCCGCCTGCGTGCCTGGCAGCCCAACGCCCGCGCCTGGCACCCGCTCACGCATCTGCGCGAGGCGGGACAGTGAGAGGACGCGAATGGCCAAGGCCACACCGATGAACGAAGGACCCCGCGCAGGGCTGTCGCTGGGCCGCGACGCGGCCGCGGTGCGCAAGCGGGTCGAGGCGATGGAGAAGCTGCTCGAACGCACGCTCACCATCCCCGGCACGCGCCAGACCGTCGGCCTCGATGCGCTGATCGGCCTGATCCCGGTCGGCGGCGACGTGATTGCCGCGGTGATGGGCGCCTATATGCTCTGGGAAGCGCGCAACCTCGGCATGCCCAAGGGTGCGATGCTGCGCATGGCGGGCAATGTGGGGTTCGACTGGGCGATCGGCCTGATCCCCGGCGTGGGCGATGCGGCGGACTTCTTCTTCCGCTCGAACACGCGCAACCTTCGGATCATCCGGAAGCATCTCGACCGCCATCACCCGGGTACCGCGACGGTCGACGGCTAGCGTCCGCGCCAGACCCTGAGCGCCGTGTGCGCCGCGAGGCCGCTTTGATGCACCGGACAGGCGCGCGGACGGAAGCGCGTATCGAGGCAGACCCAGACCTCGTCGAGCCAGCGGTCGCGCCCGGCGCGCACGCGCAGCATCGCCGGCGTCATCCCCGGATTGGCGCGAGCGAAGGCGGTGGCGAACTGCCCTGCCGTCAGCCCCGCGCGGCGCGACAGCGCATCCATGTCGGGATAGCGAATCGCCGCATAGAGGCTGCGCGCCCGCGCGAAATAGGCGGCGGGTGCGAGGCCCGAGCAGCTGCCATGCTTGGCATATTGGTGCCGCTGGAGCGCCGCCGAGGGCATGACGCAGAGATTGCGGCGGATCTCGGCCTCGGGGAGGCGCGGCGGCGGCGCGCAATATTGCGGCCAGGTCGCGCCGCGTCCGTCAGGCCACAGCCCGTGGAGCACGAAACCGAAGCGGTTGACCGGCTCGCATTGGAACTCGTCGCGATTGGCCGCCTGGCGGCAGAAGCCCGGGTTCCAGGTCAGCGCCAGCGTGTAGCCGCCGACCGGCACGACGCGGCGCGGCCCTCCTCGCTCCGCGCCGCCGGCTTGCGGGAGCCGGTCGGGAACCGCGCAGCGCTCGGCTTGCGCGAGCGCGGGTCCGGCGGCCAGCAGCAAGGGCGCGAGGACGAGCGACGCGGCGCGCCGCACCCGCCCCGTCATTCGAACGGCGCCGCCTCCGATTCGGGCTGGGTTCCCGCAAACCACGCCCGCGCATCGGGGCGGAACAGCATCCACACCGCATAGGCGGTCAGCACGAACGCGACGAGGCTCAGCACGACGCTGAGCATGCCGACGATCGGATAGCTCATCAGCGTGAAGGGCAGGCCGACCACCGACAGGCCGAACAGCGCGACCGCCACCCATTTGGCGACCTCGCTCGCGCGGCGCGCGGTGAAATACCACAGCAGCAGCCACAGGATCAGCATGAACACCGTCGTGCCGATCATCATGGTCTGCGCCAGCTCCCCCATCTGCGGATTGCCGGCGAAGGCGGGGTTGTTCTCGAGGCTGGCGAGCCGCGCCTTCCAGCCGAGCGCCAGGTTCACCAGCCACACCAGGATTGAGGCCCCATAGGCCTGCTCGAAACGGACGATCGAAACCGGTCGCATGGATCTTTTCTCCCCTTTGCAGCCAGCTAAGGCTCAAGCGGGGGCGAAGTCCAGTCCGATATCCACCGCCGGCGCCGACTGAGTGAGGCGGCCGACACTGACATAGCTGACGCCGGTCTCCGCGATCGCGCGGATCGTGTCGAGCCGGACGCCTCCGGACGCCTCGGTCGGGACACGCCCGCCGACCAGGGTCACCGCGCCGCGCAGCGTCGGCGGGTCCATATTGTCGAGCAGCAGATGCGTCGCCCCCGCGGCGAGCGCCTGCTCGATCTGGTCGATGCGGTCGACCTCGACGATGATCCGCTCGATCCCCGCATCGACCGCGCGGCGCACTGCCTCGCCCACCGATCCGGCGACGGCGACGTGATTGTCCTTGATCATCGCGGCATCCCACAGCCCCATGCGGTGATTCTGCGCGCCACCCATGCGCGTGGCGTATTTCTCCAGCCGGCGCAGGCCCGGGATGGTCTTGCGCGTGTCGAGCAGGATGGCGCCGGTGCCGGCGATCTTGTCGACATAGGACCGCGTCATCGTCGCGATGCCGGAAAGGTGCTGGACGGTGTTGAGCGCGGCGCGCTCGGCGGTGAGCAGCGCGCGGGCATTGCCGCGCAGCCGCATGAGGTCGCTGCCCGCCGGCACGCGCACACCCTCCTCCGCGAGCAGCTCGATCTCGACCGCCGGGTCGAGCGCGCGGAAAAAGGCGGCGGCGATCGGCAACCCGGCGGCCACGATCGCGTCGCGGCTGTCCATCACCCCGGTGAACAGCGCGTCGGCGGGGATCACCGCAGCGGAGGTGACGTCCCCCGCCCCCACATCCTCGGCGAGCGTGGCGGCGACGAACGCCGCGAGATCGAAACCGTCGAGCTGGAATACGGTCATGCGCGAAGTCCCCTGACGCTGGTGCGGCGGCTATAGCCGATAGGGCCGCCACGCGAAGCCCCGCGCGCGATTGTCGGCAGACCCGTTGCCATGCCCCCTTCCCCCACCTATCTCCCACCCGAAACAATCATGGGGTGATTGAGGATGACGACCTTCGACGATCGCGAACGCGCGTTCGAGGCCAAGTTTGCGATGGACGAGGACATGGCGTTCCGCGTGATCGCGCGGCGCAACCGCCTGCTCGGCCACTGGGCGGCGGCGAAGATGAACCTCACCCCCGAGGAGACCGACGCCTATGCCAAGGCGGTGGTCCAGGCCGATTTCGAGGAATCGGGCGACGAGGACGTGATCCGCAAGCTGCTCGGCGACCTCACCGCTGCGGGCATCGAGATCGACGACGCGGCGGTCCGCCAGGCGGTGGAGGACCAGATGGTCGAGGCGCGCCGCCAGCTCATGGAAGCCAAGTAACGATGGCGATGGCGGCGGACGAGATCGAGGCGCTGATCCGCCAGGGCATCCCCGATGCCCGGGTCGAGATCACCGACCTGGCCGGCGACGGCGATCACTATGCCGCTCGCGTCGTGAGCGAGACGTTTCGGGGGATTCCCCGCATCAAGCAGCATCAGGCTGTCTATGCCGCGCTCGGCGGGCGCATGGGAGGCGTGCTCCACGCGCTCCAGCTCACCACCGCCGTGCCAGCCAGTAACGAATGACCCGGAGCGAGTGACATGACCGACGAAACCCAGGCCCACATCCAGAGCATCGTCGACAGCAACAACGTGCTGCTGTTCATGAAGGGAACCCCGCTGTTCCCGCAGTGCGGCTTCTCCAACCGCGCGGTCTCGATCCTCAACCATCTCGGCGTCGAGTTCGAGAGCGTCGACGTGCTTCAGGACCAGGCCGTGCGCCAGGGAATCAAGGAATTCTCGGACTGGCCGACCATTCCTCAACTGTACGTGAAGGGCGAGTTCATCGGCGGTTCGGACATCATGATGGAGATGTACGAGTCGGGCGAGCTGGCGCAACTTCTCGAGGAGAAGGGCGTTTCAGCCGCGTAACAACCGCGGGTGTTTGCGTGGTTTTGTAAAAGGTAGCGTACCATGTTCGTGCAACCTCTCGCTGCCGCGCTCGGCGCGGCGGCTAGGGACAGTGCGTCCCTGACGATCTGCGATCTGACGCAGAGCTATTCGCCGGCCGGAGGCGGCGGCATCAGCACTTACCTGCGCGAGAAGCGCGATTATGTGCTCAACCACACGCCGCACCAGCTGCTGCAGATCGTGCCCGGGCCCGAGGACCGGGTGACGATCAACGGCCGACACATCTTCGCCGAGGTCGGCGCGGAGCCGGTCCGCGGGAGCCCCAATTACCGCTTCATCCTGCGGACCGACGTAGTGCGCGACCTGCTGGCGCATTACCGGCCCGACATCATCGAATCGCTCTGCCCCTGGGTGCTGCCCTGGACCGCGATCGAGCATCGGCGCGACTTTCCCGAGACGGCATTGGTCGCGGGCTACCGCACCGATTTCCCTAACGCGCACGTGTATCGCGTGGTCGAGGCGAAGGCGGGCAAGCTGGCGGCGCGGTTCATGCGCATGCTCGCTTATGGCTATGCCGAGATCACCTATCGCGAGTTCGACCGCGTCTACACGCTGAGCGAGGACGCACAGCGCATCCTGGCGCGCAAAACGATCACGCGCACCGACGTGATGCCGCTCGGCGTCGACACGGCGATGTTCGCGCCGTCGCAGCGCGATCCCGGCTATCGCGCATCGCTGGGCCTGGCCGGCGACGGGCCGCTGCTCATCTATGCCGGACGCATCGACAACGAGAAGCGCACCGACAAGCTGGTCGAGATGTTCCGCAAGCTGCCCGCGGACCTCGGCGCCGCCATGGTGCTGATGGGTGACGGCAAGCTGCGCGAGAAGCTGATGGCGCGCGCGCAGGGCCTCCCGATCGCCTTTCCGGGCTTCGAGAAAGACCGGATCGAGCTCGCCCGCGCCCTTGCCTCCTCGGACATCTATGTCTCGGCGATGGCGGACGAGACGTTCGGCATCTCGGTGCTCGAAGCGCAATCGTGCGGCCTGCCCGTGGTCGGCGTCGCGAGTGGCGCGATGCCCGATCGCGTGCCCGAGGGACTCGGCCTGCTCGGCCGGGTCGACGATACCGGGGCGATGGCCGCCAACGTCGTCAAGCTGTGGAACCAGGGTCCCGAGCTGATCGGTGCCCGGGCGCGGGCGATGGTGGTCGAGAAGTTCGGCTGGCAGCGCACCTTCGAGCGGCTGTTCGACGAGATCTATCCCAAGGCGCTGGCGCGCGCCGCGGAACGACTCGAGGAGGATGGCGCGAAGCTATCGCGCAGGCGCCGTCGCCGCGACGGCTCGCCGGTGAGCTATGCGACCAATGCCGGAAAGGAATCGTTCCCGACCTTCGTCAGGCCCGCGAAGGCAGGAGCCCTTCCCGGCTGAATCGTACAGGATATGGCGGGGATCCGAGTCGCTCGCCCCAAAACGGGCGGGGCGGGCAGCATCCGGTAAATGCTGCCCGCCCCTGAAGCGTTACACGGCTTGTGAACAGTCGTGTGCCTGAACGGTTGCAGCCCGCGTGCCAGAATTCGCAAGCCGCGGAAATCTGCCATTTTCATGGTTAATGAAATCGCCGCGCTCGGCGACCTGTAAGAACTTCCGACACTCCCCTACCCCTTCTTCGCCGGACGCCGTTCAGACAGCGTTCAGCCACTTGACTACAGATGTGGTCGAAACGATTACAGGCGTAATCGAAGGGGAGTGAGATGAGCGAACGGATCAGCGACGCCGAGCACGCCGTGATGGAGGTGCTGTGGGACGAGTCGCCCCTCACCGCCACCGATGTCTCCGAGCGAGTCGCTCCCGCGCGCGGCTGGAGCGCCAACACGGTCAAGACCCTCCTCGGCCGCCTGCTCGCCAAGAACATCATCGCCGCGGACGAAGATGGCCGGCGCTATCTCTATCGCCCGCTGGTCGAGCGCGGCGACTATGTCGAAGGCGAATCGCGTCGCCTGATCGACCGGCTGTTCGGCGGCAAGCTGACCCCGCTGGTTGCCCATCTCGCCGAGCGCGACGCGCTCACTGACCAGGACATCGCCGAAATCGAAGCACTGCTGAGGGAGATCAAGCAATGATCGCCTGGGTAATCGAGACGTTCGTCGCGACGACGCTGCTGATGCTGCTGGTGCTTGTGATCCGCAAGCCGGTCGGCCGCCATTTCGGCCCCAACATCGCCTATGCGCTGTGGGCGCTGCCAGTGCTGCGGATGTTCATGCCGCCTCTGCCCGGCGCGTGGCAATTCACCGACCTGATCGCGCCGCTCACGCGCGGCGCCGAGGAATCGCCGGGCGTGGTGATGGGCGTGCTCAACGCCGACAAGACGCCGCAGGCGATCATCGACAACGCCGTGCTTCAGGCCCATGTCGAGCTGGCGAGCGGCCCAGCCAATGTCGCGGCAGTCCCGCCGACGCTCACGCCGGATGGCCCCGGCATCGTACTGCTGATCATCGGCATCTGGGTGGCCGGCGCGATCGCGTTTCTCGCCTGGCACCTGATCGCGCACAACCGCTTCTGCGCCCGGCTGCTGCGCCGCGCGCGGATCGAGCGCACCGTCGCCGAGGGGCGGGTGCACGTGATCGAGACCGACGCGGCCACCGGCCCCCTCGCCTTCGGCATCTGGCGCAAGTACGTCGCCTTCCCGCGCGACTTCTCCGAGCGCTACGATCCGCTCGAGCGCAACCTCGCGCTCGCCCACGAACTCGGGCACCATCTGCGTGGTGACCTGATTGCCAACTGGATCGCGCTGGTCGTGCTCGCGCTCCATTGGTTCAACCCGGTCGCATGGCGGGCGTTCCGCGCCTTCCGTGCCGACCAGGAGATGGCCTGCGATGCCCTGGTGCTCTCAGGCCGCGCCCCGGCGCTGCGCCACGCTTACGGCCGCGCCATCGTCAAGTCCGCGCATGGGGGTGCGGTCTCGGCAGCTTGCCACTTGCATACCATCAATGAACTCAAAGGGAGGTTGAGAATGCTTTCGAAGCATGACCGGAAGTCACGCGCGCGGATCACCGCCGGCGTGACGGGCGCGGCGGCGCTGACGCTGGCCGGCCTGGCGCTCACCGCATCGGGCACCCAGGCGGCGGCGAACCTGCGCGCCGATGTCGGCGACGCGATCGGCGTCGATCTGCAGGATGCGCCAGCCGCGCCCACTGCGCCCGAAGCGCCAGACGCACCCGAGGCACTCGACGCGCCTGCCGCGGTCGAAGCGCCCGATGCCCCGGAGGCACCCAAGGCCAAGAAGGTCGAGCGCCGTGTGATGATCATCGAAAAGGACAAGGACGGCAAGAAGCGCGAGGTTCGCGTGATCCATGCACCCGGCGACGGCAAGTCCTTCGTCTGGTCGGGCGACAAGTCTTTCGTGTGGAACGGCGACATGCACAAGCTCGCCCGCGTCCCCGCCATCTCCTCGATCAAGTGCGGGGCGCCCAAGGATGGCGACATCAAGATCGAGAGCAAGGACGGCGACAAGCACAAGATTGTGATCTGCGCAGACCGGATCGAGGCGCGCGTCGATGCAGCGACCCATCGCGCCGCGATCGCCCGCGCACGGGCCGAGCGTGGCAAGGCCATCGCGATCGCCAGCGCCGAGATGGGCAAGCGCCAGGCGATGATGGGGCTCAAGATGGCGCGCCGTTCGATCGAGGCGCAGGACGCGCTCAGCGCCGAGCAGAAGGCCGCCGCGCTCAAGGGCATCGACGAGGCGATCCGCGAGCTCAAGACCGCCGACGACGAGGATTGACGCCCGGCGTTTGACGAGAGGGAGGAGGAGGCCCGCGGTCTGATGCCCATCGCCGCGGGGAATGCTCCAACCGGGCCGGCCGCTACCCCTATGGCGGCCGGCCCTTTTCGTTTGCGCTCTTGCCTCATGCAATGCGAGCCGCCATCTCGGCCACATGACCGATCCTGCAACCGGCGAAGCGATCCAGCTGGAACCGCTGGTGGTGCGGATCCTCGCCGCGAATCCCTCGCCTTTCACCTATACCGGTACCGAGACCTATCTGGTCGGCACCACCGATCTCGCGGTGATCGATCCGGGACCGGACCTGCCGAGCCATGTCGACGCGCTGCTGCGTGCGATCGGCAGGCGCCCGGTGCGTGCGATCCTGTGCACCCACACGCACCGCGACCACAGCCCGGCGAGCCGCGCGGTCCAGGCCGCGACGGGCGCGCCGATCATCGGCTGCGCGCCGCTCGCGCTCGATGACGAGGGCCCGCGCGCTGACGCCGCGTTCGACCGCGACTATCGGCCCGACCGCGTCCTCGCCGATGGCGAGCAGGTGAAGGGCGACGGCTGGACGCTGACCGCGGTCGCCACGCCCGGCCATACCTCCAACCATCTCTGCTACGCGCTGGCGGAAAGCGGCGCGCTGTTCACCGGGGATCACGTGATGGGCTGGTCGACCAGCGTGGTCGCGCCGCCTGACGGCGACATGGCCGCCTATATGGCGAGCCTCGACAAGCTGCTCGCGCGCGACGACCGCATCTACTACCCGGCGCATGGCGATGCGGTGGACAAGCCGCAGCGGCTGGTGCGCGGCATGATGGGCCACCGCAAGCAGCGCGAGGGCCAGATCCTGCGCCTGCTCAAGCAGGAGGCCGGCGAGATCCCGGCGATGGTCGAGCAGATGTATGTCGGGCTCGATCCGCGGCTTCATGGTGCGGCCGGCCGCTCGGTGCTCGCGCACCTGATCGACCTGCGGCGGCGCGGGATCGTTGCAGGGCAAGAGGATGGCGCGTGGCGGCTGGCGTGACGACGGACCGGCCGCTGCGCATCCTCGTCGCGGTCGCGGCGCTGGTGGTGATCGCCGCAGCGGCATGGCTCTCCTGGGACCGCTATGCCAAGACGCGGCTGGAGACGCTGCCTGAGGAGGGCGGCGCGCCGGTCACGCAGATCGTCACCGCGCGGCTGACCGGTACGGGCACGCTCAAGGTCGCCGAGCTCTCCGGCATCGTCCAGGCGACGGCGTCGGACATTCGCGGCCTCGGCTGGCTGCGCAGCGACCAGGTGGTCAAGATGCCCTATTCGGTCGGCTATTTCGTCGATCTGTCGAAGCTCGCGCGCCGCGACCTGCAATGGGATGCGCAGAGCCGCACGCTGATCGTCGACGCGGCCGACGTCACCGCCGCGCCGCCCAACACCGACGAAGGCCGCCGGACATTGGTCGAGACGAGCGGCATCTTCGTCACGCGCAGCGCGGCCGAGGCGCTCAGCCAGCGCACCTCGATACGCGCCGCAGCGGTGGCGCAGAAGGAAGCAACCAGCCCCGAGCGCATGGCGCAGGCGCGCGAGATGGGCCGAAAGGCGGTCGCCCGCCTGCTCGCCCAGCCGCTCGCCGCCGCGGGGCTCGGCGACGTGCGCGTCGTCGTCACCTTCCCGCCCGAACGCAACGCGCAGAGCCGCGAGCGTTGGGACATGTCCAAGCCGGTCGATCAGGTGATGCGCGAACGCGAGGTACGCGAGAAGAACTAGTTCGACCGTCCGCCGAAAGATGGTAGCTTCGCGCCCCGGACATGATCGTGGGGGCTGACACGATGGCGACGGTTGCGGACACGGTGGGCGCCGAGCGGCGCGACGGCGGATTCTTTCTCTGGTCCGCGTTCCTGATGGCGCTGGTGCTGGTCGCCGGCTTCTCGCTCCAGCTCGCAGCGGGCCGCTCGAGCTTCGGCGCGCCCTGGTATATCCACGCGCATGCCGTGATCTTCTTCGGCTGGGTCACGATCTACGTTGCGCAGACCGTCTTCGCGACGCGCGGTCCGCTCCGGCTGCACCGCATGCTTGGCTGGGTCGCGGTCGGCTGGGTCGTGGCGATGGTGATCGCCGGCTTGGCGATCATCGCGCTCAAGATTCGCGCCGGGCAGGCCCCCTTCTTCTTCCTCCCCCAGCATTTCCTTGTCGCCAATTCGCTGATCGTGCTGGTGTTCGCGGGACTCACAGCGGCCGCGGTCAGCATGCGCCGCCGCACCGACTGGCACCGCCGGCTGCACATGAGCGCGATGGTGGCCCTGCTCGGCCCCGGCTTCGGCCGGCTGCTGCCGATGCCGTTGATGATGCCCTGGGCGTATCAGATCGCCAACCTGCCCGGCCTCGCATTCATCGCCGCGGGGATGATCGCCGACTATCGCCGCGACGGCCGGGTGCATCCTGCCTGGTGGTGGGGCCTGGGCGCGTTCCTGGGGTGGATGATCCTGTCCGAACTGATCGTCTATTCGCCGCTCGGCACCGCAATCTACCAGGCGGTGACCGCGGGCTCGCCTGGCGCGGCGGTCGCCCCGCTCGATTTCGCGCCTCCACCGCCGCCAATGGGTTGAACGCGGACCCTGAGAAGGCCATGTGGGGCCAAAGATCGAGGGTCACACAATGAACGCACCGACCACCCTGTCCGGCGTCGACGTCCACGCCGAGATCGACCGTCTGCGCAAGGAGCGCAACGCGGTGATCCTCGCCCATTACTACCAGAAGCCCGAGATCCAGGACCTCGCCGATTTCGTCGGTGACAGCCTCGAGCTCTCGCGCAAGGCAGCGGAGACAGACGCCGAGGTGATCGCCTTTTGTGGCGTGCGCTTCATGGCCGAGACCGCCAAGATCCTTTCGCCGCAGAAGATCGTGGTGCTGCCCGACATGAACGCCGGATGCAGCCTCGAGGACAGCTGCCCGCCCGAGCAGTTCGCCGCGTTCCGCGCGCAGCATCCCGATCACATCGCGCTGACCTACATCAACTGCTCGGTCGAGGTGAAGGCGCTCAGCGACATCATCGTCACCAGCTCGTCGGCCGAGAAGATCCTGAGCCAGATTCCCAAGGACCAGAAGATCATCTTCGGTCCCGACAAGCATCTCGGCGGCTATATCAACCGCAAGACCGGCCGCGACATGCTGTTGTGGCCGGGCGTGTGCATCGTGCACGAGGCGTTCAGCGAGACCGAGCTCCTCAAGCTCAAGGCGCAGCACCCGAACGCACCGGTCGCCGCGCACCCCGAATGCCCGCCGCACGTGCTCGACCATGCCGATTATGTCGGCTCGACCAGCGGCATCCTCGCCTTCGCCAAGGATTTCGACGGCGACACCATGATCGTCGCGACCGAGCCGCACATCATCCACCAGATGGAAAAGGCGGTGCCGGAGAAGACCTTCATCGGCGCGCCCGGCGCGGACGGCAACTGCAACTGCAACATCTGCCCGTACATGGCGCTCAACACGATCGAGAAGCTCTACGTCGCGTTGCGCGACCTCGAGCCGCGCATCGAGATCGAGGAGGAGATTCGCCTCAAGGCCAAGAAGAGCCTCGACCGCATGATGGCGATGGCGAGCGGCACGGTCGGCCTTGGCGACCTCGGCCCGCTGCGGGTCACTGGCGACTAGACCGAAACGATTGGTTTCGAACCGGCGGGATTGATCTTCGACTGCCGGAGTGGAAGGTTTCACTTGTGCAACGGCGCTGAGCCCTTTGCCGCGCGAGGAGAAATACCATGCCGATCCCTGCAAGCTGGTCCGACAAGCTGCTGAGCGTCCTGCGCATCGTCGCCGGGCTCTCGTTCCTGCAGCACGGCACGTCGAAATTCTTCGGCCTGCCGCCCTTCCCGATGGAGGGTCCGCTGCCCCCGATGCTGATCACCGCGGGCACGATCGAGCTCGTCGGCGGCGCGTTGCTGGTGCTCGGCTTGTTCACGCGCCCGGTCGCCTTCATCGCATCGGGCATGTGCGCGGTCGGCTATTTCATCGCCCACGGGTCGAAGGGCTTCTTCCCCGCAGCCAATGGCGGCGAGGCGATCCTGCTGTTCTGCTTCATCTTCCTCTACCTCGCCGCAGCCGGCGGTGGCGCGTGGAGCGCCGATCAGGCGATGAAGAAGGGCTGAAACGAAAAGGGCCCGGCTGGCCGGCCGGGCCTTCTTTCGATCACCGAGTCAGCTTCTTGTACGCCAACCGCGTAGGCCGATCCGCCGCATCGCCGAGGCGGCGGCGCTTGTCCTCCTCATAGGCCTCGAAATTCCCTTCGAACCATTCGACATGGCTGTTGCCCTCGAATGCCAGGATGTGCGTCGCCAAACGATCGAGGAAGAAGCGATCGTGGCTGATCACTACGGCGCAGCCCGCGAAATTCTCGATCGCCTCTTCGAGCGCGCCGAGCGTCTCGACATCGAGGTCATTGGTCGGCTCGTCGAGCAGCAGGACGTTGCCGCCGCGCTTGAGCATCTTGGCGATGTTGACGCGGTTGCGCTCGCCGCCTGACAGCTTGCCAACGTTCTTCTGCTGGTCCTGGCCCTTGAAGTTGAACGCGCCGACATAAGCGCGCGTCGACTGGTCGTGGCCGTTGACCTTCATATAGTCGAGCCCGTCCGAGATCTCCTCCCAGACGTTCTTCGAGCTGTCCAGGTGATCGCGGCTCTGGTCGACATAGCCGAGGCGGACCGTCGTCCCCATCTCGATCGTGCCGCTGTCGGGCGTTTCCTGCCCGGTGATCAGCTTGAACAGCGTCGACTTACCCGCGCCGTTGGGCCCGATCACGCCGACGATGCCGCCGGCCGGCAGCGTGAAGGACAGATTCTCGAACAGCAGCTTGTCGCCATAGGCCTTCGAGATGTTGTCGACCTCGATCACCTTGCCGCCCAGGCGCTCGGGCACCTGGATCACGATCTGCGCCTTGCCCGGGGTGCGGTTCTCCTGCGCGGCGACGAGCTGGTCGAACTTGGCGATACGCGCCTTGGACTTGGTCTGGCGGCCCTTGGTGCCGGCGCGGATCCACTCGAGCTCGTCCCTGATCGCCTTCTGGCGGCCGGTCGCCTCGCGGTCCTCCTGCTCGAGGCGCTTGGCCTTCTTCTCGAGATAGGTCGAATAGTTGCCCTCGTACGGGAAATACTTCCCCCGATCGAGCTCGAGGATCCAGCCCACGACATTATCGAGGAAATAGCGATCGTGGGTGATCATCAGCACCGCGCCGGCATATTCCTTGAGGTGGTTTTCGAGCCATTCGACGCTCTCGGCGTCGAGGTGGTTGGTCGGCTCGTCGAGCAGCAGGATCGACGGCTTCTGGATCAGCAGCCGGGTCAGCGCGACGCGGCGCTTCTCACCGCCCGAGAGGTTGTCGACGCTCCAGTCGCCCGGCGGGCAGCGCAGCGCTTCCATCGCGATCTCGAGCTGGTTGTCGAGGCTCCAGCCGTCAACCGCATCGATCTTGGCCTGGAGCTCGCCCATCTCCTCCATCAGCGCGTCGAAGTCGGTGTCGTCCTTGGGATCGCCCATTTCGGCCGAGATCGCGTTGAACCGCTCGACCAGATCGGCAGTCTCGCGCGCGCCGTCCTTGACGTTCTCCAGAACCGTCTTGGTCGGATCGAGCTGCGGCTCCTGCTCGAGATAGCCGACGGTGATGTTCTCGCCGGGCCACGCCTCGCCAGAGAAATCCTTGTCGATCCCGGCCATGATCTTGATCAGGGTCGACTTGCCGGCGCCGTTGGGGCCGACGATGCCGATCTTGGCGCCCTGATAGAATTGCAGGTTGATGTTGCTCAGCACCGGCTTGGGCGCGCCGGGGAAGGTTTTGGTCATGTCCTTCATCACGAAGGCGTATTGGGCGGCCACGTGCGGGTCTCCGTTGCGATAGCTTTGAGGTCAGGAAGTTTGGCCGCGCATGTAGCGATGGCCATGGCGAATGGCAAACATGCCGCTCGTCGAAAAGCGCGCAACGCCGGGTTGCCGCGAGCCCCGCCATTCCGTTACGCCTCCCCGCAACAATCTTTCAGCGGAGGACGTGAATGCGCGTGAAGACCCTTGCCCTGGCCACCTGCCTCAGCCTCGCCCTCCCCGCCCTCGCCCAGGCCGACACCGCCGCTCTCCGCGACGCCGCGCTCAAGGACGACATCGCCTGGGACATCACCGAAGGCTTGACCACCGAGATCGGCCCGCGCCTCGCCGGCACCGAGGCCGAAGCGCGCGCACGCGCCTGGGCGGTGAAGAAGCTCGCGGCGCTGGGCTTCAGCAACGTCCGCAACGAGCCGTTCCAGATGAAGACCTGGGTGCGCGGCGAGGAGACGCTCGAGGTCCTCGCGCCCTTCCCGCAACCGCTGCGCCTCACCGCGCTGGGCAATTCGGGTGCGACCGCTGCCAAGGGGCTTGAGGCGGAGATCGTCTATTTCCCGACCCTCGCCGCGTTGCAGGCCGCACCCGACGGCAGCCTCAAGGGCAAGATCGCGTTCGTCAGCCACAGCATGACGCGCACCCAGGATGGCTCGCAATATGGCGCGTTCGGCGCGGTGCGCCGCTCGGGCCCGGCCACCGCGTCGCGCAAGGGCGCGGCGGCGATCCTGATCCGCTCGGTCGGCACCGACTATCACCGCAATCCGCACGCTGGCGGCACCAACTTCCCCGAGGGAGTCGCGGCGATCCCGGCCGCCGCGCTGTCGCTCCCCGACGCCGAGCAGCTCGAGCGCATCCTCAAGCGCGGCCAGCCGGTGAAGGTCAAGCTCACCCTCACCCCGCGCCAGATCGGCACCACCGAATCGGGCAATGTCATCGCCGAAGTGCCCGGCAGCGATCCCGCCGCGGGCCTGGTGGTCGTCGCCTGCCACCTCGACAGCTGGGATCTCGGCACCGGCGCGTTCGATGACGGCGCGGGCTGCGGCATCGTTGCCGCCGCTGCCAAGCGAATCATGGACGCCGGCCGGCCGCGCCGCACGATCCGCGTCCTGTGGGCCGGGGCGGAGGAAGTCGGCGTGTTCGGCGGCAGCGCCTATTTCAAGGCGCACAAGGCCGAGAAGCACGCGCTCGCCGCCGAATCGGACTTCGGCGCCGACCGCATCTGGCGGGTCGACTTCAAGCTTCCCGACAGCGCCAAGCCGCTCGGCGACCGCGTGGCCGCCGCCCTCGCGCCACTCGGCGTCAGCCGCGGCCAGCAGCGCGCCTCGGGCGGCGCCGACGTGTCCGACCTGATCGCCTCGGGCGTTGCCGGAATCGACCTGCAGCAGGACGGCACGCGCTATTTCGACCTGCACCACACGCCCGATGACACGCTCGACAAGATCGATCCCGCGCAGCTTCGCCAGAACGTTGCGGCGTGGACGGCGATGCTCGCCGAGGTGGCAAATGCGCCCGAAGAGATCGGTCCGGCGCAATGACGCGGCGCATCATTTCGGTGCGCCGACAACCTTGCTGTCAGATGAATTCCCATTGACGGCGGCGTAACGGGCGTTATTCCGACTAACTCGCACGGCAATCGGGCCGGGGCGAACCGAATAATTTTGCTTGGGAGCAAACGAATGAAGAAGGTCCTCATCGTCGCTGCCGCGACCGGCCTGATGTCGCTCGCCGCCTGCGAGAGCACGCCCGCCGCCAACAACACTGCCGAGAACGTCGCCGAGGCGCTCGAAGACACCGCCGACAACCTCGAGCTGGCCGCCGACAACGCGACCAACGAAGTCGCCGAGGGCGCCCTCGAGAACGCTGCCGACACGCTCGACAACGCGGCTGCGAACATCGCCGAGTAATCGGACCCGTTCTTCCTGGACCCGATCGGGTCCGGTCGAATCGAAAGGGCGTCCCTCCGGGGCGCCCTTTTTTCGTGGCGCGATGTTCGCTCCCTCGCGCCGGACCGATCGTTCGTCGTCGACGATCGGTCGTTGGTCGAGCCGAACGGTTCCGGTGGAAGCGGCGAACGCGCTGGTCGAGCGCCGATAGCTGGCGCCGCCGCCGGGGCGTAGCGGAAGAGTGCGTTCGCTAGACGACGCACCCCGCAACCCCGGAGTGAACCATGTTGTCCAATCTCGCCCGCGCGGCCGCAATCGCCGCTGCGCTCCTCGCCGCAGTCCCGGCATTCGCCGGCGGTGAGAAGGCCGTCCAGGTCTCCTACGCCGATCTCAATCTTGCCAGCGCGCACGGCAAGGCCACGTTCGATCGCCGCCTCAAGCAGGCCGCGCAGCGCGTGTGCGGTCCGGCTCCGCAGATGGAGGTGGTGCGGATCGCCGCCAACAACCGCTGCGTCACCGCCACGCTCGAATCGATCGCTCCCGCCATCGAACTCGCCCACCGCAACGCCGCCAACCGGCAGCTCGCGGCGCGGGACATGAGTGTCACTGTAGCACCCTGACGCTCATCCTCACTGCCCCGCCCGCCGGAGGGACCGGCGGGCGGGGTCATTTCGCCATGATGGCCTTGGCCGCGGCCTGATAGGTGCGGCCGATCCGCACCAGTTCGCCGTCGCCGAGCTCGGCGTGCCAGACGCCGAGGCCATCGTGGCGCAGTTTCACGATGCGGTCCTTGCGCACGATCGTCGAACGATGCAGCCGCAGGAACCGGTCAGGGTCCAGCCGCCGCTCGAGCTCGCTGATCGTCTGGTGGATCAGATAGCTTCGGCCGCCCACACTCAGGCGCATATAGTCGCGCTCGGCATCGATCCGCTCGATGTCGTCGGCGCTCACGCGCACCATCTCCGAGCGGTGCGGCACCCAGAATTCCTCGATCCAGCGCGAGCTCGCCGCGTGCGGCTCGGTGCGCGGACGTCCGGCGGCCTCCAGCGCGCGGCCGACCGCGCGGACCAGCCGCTCGGCGCTCACCGGCTTCAGCACATAGTCCACCGCCGCGACGTCGAACGCGGCAACGGCATGCTGCTCGAACGCGGTGCAGAAGATCACCGCCGGGTGGCACGCGGCGGCGCCGAGCGCGGCGGCCACGGCGATCCCGTCGCGATGCGGCATCGCGATATCGAGCAGCACCAGATCGGGTTTCAGCGCCTCGATCAGGCGCAACGCCGCCTCGCCGTCGCTCGCCGTGCCGATCAGGTCGATCTCGGGAATGCCCGCGCACAGAATCTGCATCCGCTCGACCGCGAGCGGCTCGTCGTCGACGATCAGCGTACGCAGCCGCTCAGCAGCCATTGTACACCAGCGGCAGCCTGAGCGTCGCCGCGAAGCCGCCCTCCGGGCGCTTGCCGGCGGTCAGCGTCGCGGCCTCCCCGAACCGGGCGGTCAGCCGGTCGCGCACGTTGCGCAGCCCGACGCCGGTGCCGTTCTGCGCCTTCGCGCCGTCGCCATCGTCGCTGACCGTCACCTCGAGCATCTCGCCGACCACCTTCGCAGAGACGCAAATCTGCACCGGCCGCCGCGCGGGCGCCACGCCATATTTGATCGCATTCTCGATCAGCGGCTGCAGGATCAGGCCAGGCACACAGGCATTGGCCGCGGCGGGATCGATCTCGAACGACGGCTTCAGGCGCTCGGGAAAGCGCACCGCCTCGATCTCCAGATAGAGTTTCTGCACCGCGATCTCGTCGGCCAGCGGCACGTCCTCGGTCGGCTCGGCGGCCAGACTGGTGCGGAAGAAGGTGGAGAGGTTGAGGATCATCGCTTCGGCGTCCTCGCGTTTGCCCGACATGACCAGCGAGGAGATCGAGTTCAGCGTGTTGAACAGGAAATGCGGATTGACCTGGTAGCGCAGCGCCCGGATCTCCGCCGTCTGTGTCGCGGCGCGCAGCCGCGCAGCCTCGCGCTCCGACGCGCGTACCGCCCCGGCATAGGACAAAGCGAGGTAGAAGACCGACCAGGAGAGGAAGAAGAAATACCAGCTGAGCGCATTCTCCGCGATCAGGTGCGCGGGTCCGTCCTGTTTCTTTTCATCCTCCTGCTCCCGGGCCGCCCGCTCCATCTCCGCGGGCTTGGGGTCGACGACATAGAAGGACAGATAGTTGACCGTCGAATAGGCGGTCGCGGTGATGGCGGAAAACAGGAATGCGGCCACGACGCGGACGCGCAGCGTATGAAGGCAGAGCAGCCGCAGCGCGCGGTAGAGCAGATAGGTGAAGCCAATGCCGAACAGCGACACCCAGGCCCGGTTGTCGAGCATGTGCCAAGCGCCCGGATAGTCCATGATCCACGAGCGCAGCGTGATGCTGACGTAATAGAAGATCCAGAATCCGAGGATCGACAGCATCGCGACGCGCGGCGGCACCGTGAACGGGGCGGACTGTAAATTGTTCGCGCTGGGCATTTGAGACCGTAACGCAATGGTTGCTGAAGAAACCATGTGCCTTCATGCCATTGATCGACCGCCATCGCACGCTTGTCGAAAGCCGGCATCGAAAGATGGTCGGGGAGACAGGATTCGAACCTGCGACCCTCTGCTCCCAAAGCAGATGCGCTACCAGGCTGCGCTACTCCCCGACGCGGGTGCGGTTAGGCGTTTCAGCCTCACTGCACAAGGCCCCGCCGCGGCAGAACCGCGTCGTCAGTCGGCGCTCGCCGCGCCGCTGGCCGGGCGCGCCCGAAGCTGGCGATAGCTACGCTATCGCGGCGCCGGCGCGCCGCTGGTGGGCCCGGCAGGACTTGAACCCGCAACCTAGCCGTTATGAGCGGCCAGCTCTAACCAATTGAGCTACAGGCCCCCAGCGGTTCCCGCGATTAGGGGCGAACGCCGCCCCGGGCAAGCGCCGCGCGATCGAGCGCCGCCAGGATCTCGTCATGCGACGCCGGCGCGATGCCGAGCCTGGCGAGCAGCCCGAACGCCGCCTCCCACCAGTGGTGGAACGCGCGCAGATCCGCCGCATCGCGGACATAGGGGGTGTAGCCCGGCGCGGCCGAGGGCGAGTGATAGGAGAAGAGGAGCATCCGCACCCCCTCCCCCGCCGCCACACGGATCGCCTCCAGCGCCAGCTCCAGCGGCATCTCCTCCGGGGTCAGAGCCACGCGCGCGAGCAGCCCGAGCCGCGCCGCGATCCCGCGCCCCTTGGGCAAGTGCCCCAGCGCGCCGTACAGCCCGACGCCGCCGCTCCGCGCCGCGCCGGTATAGACGGTGGTAAGCGGAAGCTCGGCGAGCCCGCCCTCCCCCGTCCAGAAGCCATGATTGCCCACCGCGGTGAAGTCCGGCCCGCCCTCGGCCGAATAATCATAGCCCGAGCGCATCGATGTATCGACGCGATAACCCTCCGCCGCCAGCAGCGACAGCGAGCTCGGCCCGATCCCGTAGCGGCCGGCGCGGAACATCACCGGGCGCCGGCCGAATGCTGCCGCGATCGCGCCGGTCAGCATCGCGAGCTTCGCCGCCTCCAGCTCGCGCGGCAGATTGCCGACGAAGCTGTTGCGCGGGGTCACGATCTCCTCGAACGGCGGATTGACCCACGGATGGAGCTGTGTGCCGATCGCCGATCGCCCGTCGGCGAGCAGCTCGCGCAGGATGTCGACTGACATCGGGCAGGTCACGACCGGGTGGTCGACCATATAGCTCGCCGGCACGTCATGCGCTGCGAACAGCCGGTGCACCTCGGGCAGGGCGCGCATCGCCTGCGTCGCGCGATTCTCGCGCCGCAGCGGTTGCGTCCAGTCGAATTCCTCCTCGGTATCGACGAACACGGTGAAGCGCGTGCCGAAGTCCTCGGGCCACGCGATCTCGGCCTCGCGCGCGGGCGCGGGCAGGCGATATCCCACCGGCGGCATGATCTGTTGTTCCATCCCCATCGGAATGGCCTAGCGCACTTGCTCCAAAGACTTGGTTACCGCCGCAGGTAGCCGGATCGTCAGCGTCTCCGCCTCGACGATCAGTGCGCCCGACAGCTCGCGCGCGAGGTTGCGGATCAGGCGCAGCGCGAAGCCGGTGCCGAGCAGCGCCGCCTCGTCCCCCTCGTCGTCGATCGTGAAGATCGCCTCGCCGGGATAGGCCGCGAACGCGCGCGGACGATCGAAGGCGATCGCGACCGAATCGCCGGTTTCGGCAAAGGCGACGCCGATCCCCTCGCCCTCTCCGGCAGCCGAGAGCAACGTCGCGAGCATACGTGAGAGCAATCGCTCGATCGCCCGCGCATCCCCGCGCACCACCGGATCGCCATCGGGCAGCGCCAGCAAAGCACCGCGCAGCGCGGCAAGCCCCGCCAGCTCCTCGCCGATCCGCGCGAGCAGCGGCTGCAGCGCGACCTCGCCCGGATAGAGGCGCAGCGCCAGGGCGTCGATCCGCGCCGCGATGTCGAGATCGTCGATCGCCGCGAGCAGCGCGCGCGCGTGGTCGCGGATCGTGCGCGCCCGTTCGCGATAGACCAGCGGCGCCTCGCCCAGAATCTCGCGCTCGATCAGCTCGGCAAAGCCCGCGATGGCGTTGGTCGGAGTGCGCAGCTCGTGCATCAATTGGCGCAGCGAATCGGCCTTCCTGCTCCCGCTTCCCGCAGCGGCGGCGGTCTCGTCGCGGCGCGGACGCCGGGCGGTGCCGCGATAGCCCGAAAAGCGCCCGGTCGCCGGGTCGAAGGCGGCGCTACCGGAGATCCGCCAGTCGCCCGCCGCATCGCTCTCCCCCGCGACGAACAATCGCGCGCCGGCAAAACTCGCGCGATGGCGGAACGCGCCAGCCACCACGCCATCGACGCGCGATCCGCCGCCCGGCGCGGTAATCTCAAGCGACAGCCCGATCAGCGGCGCGCGCGACACCCCGGCGACCCAGGTGATGATCCCCTGCGCATCGGTCTCGAACCGGAAGCCCGCGGCGGGCGCCGGCATGCTCGGCGCTACCGGCTGGTCTGGCTGGCGGGTGTAGAAGGCGTCGATCCGCGCGACGACATCGGCGATCTCGAACGGCCCGCCGACATCGTCCTGCGGCCTTGCAGCGATCGCGTCTTCGCTCGGCATGGGCTGGGTCTGCGCTTCGGCGGACTCCGTGGCAACCGGTGTTGCGACGGTCGGTTCTTCGCCCGTTCCGTTTTGAGGCGTCCCGCTTTGCGTCGATTGAAGCGCCGCCGCGACGACCGGAATACCCAGCGCCGCGACACCCACGGGCACGAAGGTCGAGGATCCTGCCACAACTTGCGCGACCGGCTCCTGCGCATCCGCCTGGGCCGATTCGATCGCCGCGGCGTCCGCCGGGATCACGAAATCCGCGGCGCGATAGCCGTCCAGCGCCTCATTCACGCCCGGCGGCAGGTCGCGGCGTCCGCGCAGCACGCCGCGGCCGGCCGGCGAGAGCCGTGGCAGCAGTTCGATCCACTCATCCGCGCTCAGCTGGGCAGTGCGCAGGATCGGCGCGGCGACAGCGATCTCGTCCACCGCGCATAGTTGGACCAGCGCTGCGGGCGGCTCGGCCAGCTCGAGCGCGCGGGCGCTGGTGATTCGCACCGCGCGCGGCACTTCACCGCGAATCGATTCGAGCAGCGCGATCGCGCGGAAATCGTCGGGAATGCGGCGGCGGCCGATCAGGTCGATGAGCTGGCGCCAGGCCGAGGCCTTGCCGAACGCCGTCGAGACGTCCGCTGCCAGCACCGTTTCCAGGGTATCGTCGAACCGCACCGATCTGTCGTCCCACCCGCCGAGAAGCCGCGCGGTAAGAAAGCCTTAACTGGTGAAATCCCGGCAGGAAACTGCCGATTTTGCGCCGTCGCATTGTGGGACAATTGCGCTTGCGCGTAATTATCTTATGTATACGAGACACAATGCGATCAATTGCTGTCGTGCAAAAGGGGAAGACGAATGGCGTTTGACGAGATCGACCGGCAGATCATGGCGCATCTACAGGCCGATGGCCGGATGACCAACGTCGATCTGGCCGACCGGGTCGGCCTGACCGCGCCGCCCTGCCTGCGCCGCGTCCGCACGCTCGAGGAGAAGGGCGCGATTCGCGGGTATCACGCCGATCTCGATCCGGTGTGGCTGGGCTACACCATCACCGTCTTCGCAATGGTCAGTCTCAAGAGCCAGGCCGAGACCGACCTCGAGGCGTTCGAGGCGCATGTCGCCGAGATCCCCGAGATCCGCGAATGCTATATGCTCAACGGCGACATCGACTTCATCCTCAAGATCGTCGCCAGGGATCTCTCCAGCTTCCAGCAGTTCCTGACGACGCGGCTGACGACCGCGCCCAACGTGGCGCACGTCCGCACCTCGCTCACGATCCGCTCGTCCAAGTCGCTCCCCGGGGTCCCGGTCGAGCCCTGACGCAAAAAGGGGCGGCGCGCCGGCCGCCCCTCTTCGTTTCCGCGCGGCCAGGTCTCAGGCCGCGGGCAGATCCATCCAGGTCGACCAGAAGCGCGCGATGTCGGCGCGCGGGGTGCCGGTGACGGCGCCGAATGCCGTCTTCGCCTCGGCCTTCTGGCCCGACAGCGCCAGCGCGATGCCGAGGCGCGTGTTCACCACATTGGCGTCCACGCTGCCCTTCTGCAGCGCCAGCCGGTACAGCTCGATCGCCTTGGGATAGTTGCGCTGGCCGAGATACGCGTCGGCCGTCTGCATCGCGACGCTGCCGTTGGCCGCAGCCGCTGCCTTCTTCTCCTCGCCGGCCAGCGAGACTTCCGCCTTTTCCTGCTTGTCTGCGGTCGTATAGAGCTGGTTGATCTGGGTGTTGGTCTTGGTGACCTTGCCGCTCGCGCGACCCTCCTCGATCACCGACTTGACCTCGCCCGGCAGCCCGCGGCGCTGCGCGACATCGGCGTACTGGAGATAATCGTTCTCACCGCCCATCGCCTTGGCCGCGCGCATCAGGCGCAGCACGTCGAGCCGCTGGTCGGGATCGAGCGTGACGCCCTTGGCCTGGATCTGCTCGAGATAGATGAGCAGCGACGAGCGCCAAGCGTCGGGGCCGGGATAGGCGGCGATCTGCTTGTTGATCCAGAGCGCAGCGGCATCCTTGTTGCCCGAGCGGTAGAGCTCGGACACCGCAATCTTGTACCAGTTCTCCGGCGCCTTCTGGCCGGCCGCTTCGCGCGCCTTGATCGCTTCGTCGAGCGAGGCGACGCCGCCGTTCACATCCTTGGTCTGGAGCTGCGCCACCGCACGCTGCAGCGGCAGATCGGGCTGGTTGGAGCCGAGTTCGCGCGCCTTGGCATAGTGCGGCAGCGCCTCGGCATATTTCTTGTCCTGCGCCAGCAGCTGGCCGCGCAGGAAGTGGAGGTTGCCGAGGTCCGGGCCGGCGATCTTGCCGCTCGCGATCAGCGTGTCGAGCGCGGCGCCGCGGCCGGTGTTGCTCTTCTTCTTGGTTTCGAGATCGTAGCGCATCCGCGCCGCGAGGAATTTCTCGTCAGGATTGACGGCGAGCGCCTCGAGCGCGGCGAGCTTCGTTTCCTCAAGCGCCAGGTCGGTGCCTTTGGCGGCCTCCTGTGCCTCGACCGCGGCCTTGCGGTAGTTGGCGCTCATCTTGAGCTGCGCGGCTTCTTCCTTTTCCTTCTTCTGCGCCGCGGCCGGGGCGGTGGCGAAGAGGACGGGCATGCCGAGAACGATCGCCGCGGACAGCGCGACTTTCGAGACAGACTTCATTCAGGACTCTCCTTACGCAGGGGGTCAGCGTAGCAAAAAGGGGCGCAACCGCTCTAGTAATCCGCCTCGCCGGGTCAAGGCGCAGTGCGTCGTTTTGCCCCTCGCATCGGCTCGCTGAACGCATATTGAACGTCTTGGCTCCATCGGAGCACGTCACGCCACCCACGCGCGCACGCGTACGCGCGTGTGCATGCGCGCGGGGTTGGCAGGTGGTCCCCGCCCCGCTAGAGCGGTCACAACTCTGAAACAACCCTTCGAAAGCACCAGCACTTGACCGACGAGACCGTCCTCGCGGACCCTTCCGATATCACCCCCATCTCGATCGTCGACGAGATGAAGACCTCGTACCTCGATTACGCGATGAGCGTGATCGTGGCGCGCGCCCTGCCCGACGTCCGCGACGGCCTGAAGCCGGTTCACCGCCGAATCCTCTATGCGGCGCAGGAGGGCGGCTATCTTCCCGGCCGCGCCTATCGCAAGTCGGCCCGCCTGGTCGGTGACGTGATGGGTAAATATCACCCGCACGGCGACAGCTCGATCTATGACGCGATGGCGCGCATGGCCCAGGATTGGGCGATGCGGGTGCCGCTGATCGACGGCCAAGGCAATTTCGGTTCGATGGATCCCGATCCGCCCGCGGCGATGCGCTATACCGAGGCGCGCCTCGCCAAGGTCGCGATGTCGCTGCTCGACGACATCGACAAGGACACGGTCGACTTCCAGGACAATTACGACGGCTCCGAGAGCGAGCCCACCGTCCTCCCCGCGCGCTACCCCAATTTGCTGGTCAACGGCGCCGGCGGCATCGCGGTCGGCATGGCGACCAACATCCCGCCGCACAATCTCGGCGAAGTGATCGACGCATGTCTCGCGTACATGGACAATGGCGCGGTCACGGTCGAGGAGCTGATGGAGATCGTGCCGGGGCCGGATTTCCCCACCGGCGCGCTGATTCTCGGCCGTTCGGGCTGCCGCAGCGCCTATCAGACCGGGCGCGGCTCGATCATCGTGCGCAGCCGCCACAGCTTCGAGCAGCGTGGCGAGCGCCGCTCGATCGTGCTCACCGAGATTCCCTATCAGCAGGGCAAGAACGCGCTGGTCGAGAAGATCGCCGAAGCCGCCAAGGAGAAGCGAGTCGACGGCGTCAGTGACATCCGCGACGAGTCGAGCCGCGAGGGCGTGCGCATCGTCATCGACCTGAAGCGCGACGCAACCCCTGAGGTCGTGCTCAACCAGATCTGGCGCAACACCCCGGCGCAGTCGAGCTTCCCCGCCAACATGCTCGCGATCCGCGGCGGCCGCCCCGAGCTGCTCAACCTGCGCGACATCGTCGAGGCGTTCGTCAAGTTCCGCGAACAGGTCATCACCCGCCGCTCGAAGTTCGAGCTCGCCAAGGCGCGCGACCGTGCGCACATCTTGCTCGGCCTGGTCATCGCGGTGACCAACCTCGACGAGGTGGTGCGCATCATCCGCAGCTCGTCGAGCCCGGTGGCGGCGCGCGAGGCGCTCCTCATGCGCGAATGGCCGATCGCCGAGATTGCGCCGTACATCCGCCTCGTCGAAGCGGTCGAGACCGAGGTGTCGGGCGACAGCTATCGCCTCTCCGACCTCCAGGTCCGCGCGATCCTCGACCTGCGCCTGCACCGCCTCACCGCGCTCGGCCGCGACGAGATCGGCGACGAGCTGCGCGAGCTGGCCGATTCGATCGCCGATCTGCTCGAGATCCTCGCCAACCGCGCCAAGCTCTACGAAGTGCTGCGCGAGGAGCTGGTCGCCGTCCGCGACCAATACGCCACCCCGCGCCGCACCGAGATCGCCGCCGCCGCCGACGGGATCGAGGACGAAGACCTGATCGAGCGCGAGGACATGGTCGTGACCGTCACGGTCCAGGGCTATATCAAACGCACCAGCCTCGACACCTTCCGCGCGCAGGGCCGCGGCGGCAAGGGCCGCGCCGGCATGGCGACCAAGGACGAGGATGCGGTCACCGAGCTGTTCGTGACCTCGACCCACACGCCGGTGCTGTTCTTCTCGACGCTGGGCAAGGTCTATCGCATGAAGGTGTGGCGCCTGCCCGAGGGCGGCGCCAACACCCGCGGCCGCCCGATGATCAACCTGCTCCCGCTCGCCGCGGGCGAGACGATCTCGACCGTGCTCCCGCTGCCCGAGGACGAGGCGGAATGGGGCAAGCTCCACGTCATGTTCGCGACCGCCAGAGGCTCGGTGCGCCGCAACTCGATGGATGCGTTCACCAACGTCCCCTCGAACGGCAAGATCGCGATGAAGTTCGAAGGCGAGGACGAGGACGACCGGCTGATCGGCGTGGCGCTGCTCGACGAGGCCGACGACGTGCTGCTCGCCACGCGCCAGGGCAAGGCGATCCGCTTCCCGGGCGACGATGTGCGCGAATTCCAGAGCCGCAACTCCACCGGCGTGCGCGGCATGCGCCTCGGAAAGGACGATGAGGTCATCTCGCTCTCGATCCTCCACCGCGCCGGCATCACCGACCAGGACGAGCGCGAGGACTACCTCCGCCACGCGCCGTGGAAGGGCGAGGATACCGAGGGCACCCGCCAGCCACGGCGGATGGACGACGCGCGCTATGAAGAGCTCAAGGACCGCGAGCAGTTCATCCTCACCGTCTGCGCCAATGGCTATGGCAAGCTCTCGTCGGCCTATGAGTATCGCCGCACCGGCCGCGGCGGCCAGGGCATCACCAACATCGACAACATCGCCCGCAACGGCCTGGTCGTCGCGAGCTTCCCGGCGACCAAGGGGCACCAGCTGATGCTGGTCACCGATCAGGCCAAGATGATCCGCATGTCCTTGGGCGACCTGCGCGTGATCGGCCGCGGCTCGGCCGGCGTCCGCCTGTTCAACGTCGCCGACGACGAGCATGTCGTCTCCGCCGCGCGGATCGAGGAGACCGAGGACGAGGCGGAAGTGAACCTCGCCGACGGTCCGGACGTTGGAGAGCCGACGCCCGACGCGACGCCCGGCGAGGACCTGGCCGAGGGGCCTGAAGGAGGCGAATGAAGCCGACCACCGCCTACAAGGTGCTGACCGCCGCGCAGATGCATGCGCTCGAGCATGACGGCAGCTTCGCCGGCGCGCCGGTCGACCTTGCCGACGGCTATATCCACATGTCCGCGCACGCCCAGCTCACTGAGACGGTGGACAAGCATTTCGCCGGACAGGAGGATTTGTGGGTCGCCGCGGTCGACCTCGACGCGCTGGGCGAGGCGGTGAAGTGGGAGGTCTCGCGCGGCGGCGCCGAGTTCCCGCACCTCTACGCCGCGCTCCCGCTCGACGCCGTGATCGCCTACTCGCCGCTGGAACGCGACGCGGACGGCGCGGTCAAATTGCCGGTGACCGGCTAGTCCTCGAAGCGCTCCGTTCCCTCGCGATCCCGCTGATAGTGCCGGCTGAGCGGAAATGGCGGGAGCCAGGTCTCGCGGCGAACGACCCAGCTTTCGTAGGTCGGCGTCAACTGATCGGGCGCATCCAGCGCGCCCAGCGACACTTCCACTTCGTCGCCGCTACGCCCAAACACCGATGAGCCGCAGCGGGGACAGAAGAAGCGGCCGGCATAGTCGCGCGTTTCGCCCTCGATCGTCACCGCGTCCCGCGGGAAGATCGCAGACGCCTCGAACAGTGCCCCGTGATGCTTGCGGCAGTCGAGGCAGTGGCAAATCCCGACACGATAGGGACGCTCCGTCGCCACGAGGCGAACGTCGCCGCACAGGCATCCGCCAGTGAACCGGTCCATCTCAGCCTCCGCCGTCACGCGGGGCCGATGGCGCCCGCACCCCGATCCGCACCCGCACCTCGCCCGGCACCCCGAAATCCTCGAGCGGCGCGCCGAGGCCATGGATGCCGCAGACCTCACGCATCGGCGAACAGGTCTTCCACCTCGATCCCCTGGCCTTCGGCGGCGATCAGCAGCGTGCGGTGACACATCCCCGGATCGCGCTCGAAGCACAGCAGCGCGCTCGGCGTCTCGGCGATCAGCTCGCGCATCTTCGCCGCCTGCGCCTGCGCCTCGGGCAATTCGAGCTGCCCGGCATAGACCGTCCTCAGCGTCGCCCGGTCGCCCTTCTTGGCGGCATCGCGCCCCGGCTTGGGCGTGCCCAGCGCCTTCAGATGCACATAGCCGATCCCGCGCTCCTTCAGCGCGGCGGTGAGCGGTGCCTTGGAGAAGCCCGGCCGGCGCGACAGCGGCAATTGCCGCACGTCGATCACCTGGCGCACCCCCGCCCCCTCCAGCGCGGCGAGGAACGAGTCCATCGTCGCGCCCTCATAGCCGATGGTGAAGACCTTCATCCCTCACTCCGCTTTGTGGCACACCGCCTCGACGTTCATCCCGTCGGGATCGATCGCGAACGCCGCATAGTAATTCGGATGATAGTCTTCGCGTATCCCCGGCGCACCATTGTCCCGCCCCCCTGTCGCCAGCGCCGCCGCGTGGAACGCATCCACCGCCGCCCGGCTCTCCGCGCGAAAGGCATGATGCACCCCGTCGCTCACCGGCTCGCCATCGGCGATCACGAAATCCACCTCGTCCACGCCCATCAGCACGACATTGTTGCCGAGCCCGTTGGTCTCCTCGCCCATCACCTTGTAACCGAGCGGCGCCAATGCCGCCTCGTAGAAGCGCCGCGACGCCGCGATATCGCCCACTGGAATCCCGAGATGATCGATCATGGTTGACTCCTTCAATTTCTGAAATTACAGAAATTACCAACATGACCCGCTTCGCCGAACATCCCGACGCCAAGGCGTTCATCCTCCACTGGGGTGAGATGGGAACGCAATGGGGCGTCAATCGCTCCGTCGCACAGGTGCATGCGCTGCTCTATCTCGCCGACCGCCCGCTCCATGCCGAGGAGATCGTCGAGGCGCTCGGCCTCGCCCGCTCCAACGTCTCGACTGCGCTCAAGGAGCTTCAGGGCTACGGCATCGTCCGCCGCGTCCATGTCGAGGGCGACCGCCGCGACCATTTCGTCGCCGAGACCGACCTGTGGGAGATGCTCATGCGCATCGTCGCCGAGCGCAAGCGGCGCGAGGTCGATCCCACCATCCAGCTGCTCGGCGAGCTCGCCGCGCGTCTGGCCGCCGACGAGACCGCCCCGCCCCAGGTGCGCGAGCGCGTCGGCCGGATGCATGAGTTCATCGGCACGCTCGGCGGCTGGTACGATCAGGTCCGCGTGCTGCCCAAGCCCACGCTCGTCACGCTGATGAAGCTCGGCGGCAAGGTCGCCCGCTTCATCCCCGCTTCCCGCAACAAGGACTGATCCCGCACGCCCGTCTCGACGGCCCATCTCGCATGCCAATCAATTTCTGAAACTACAGAAATACCAGTAATGGAGAAACAAGATGGCTCGACATCATCCCGCCGCCGCCGATCCCGCGCTCCGCCGTGTCGCGTGGCGCGATCTGGTGACGATGCGCCCGCGCGACGGGGTGGTCGAGTGCCTTCATCCCCTGCCCTGGCTGGCGCTGTCGCTGACCCTCGCGCAATTCGGCCTCTGGCTGCTCGCCGTCCCCGCCACCTTCATGTTCTTCCTCACCGCGCTGCGGCTCAACCATGAGGCGATCCACCACAATCTCGGCTTCGGCCCGCGCGGCCACCGCCGCGTGCTGCATGGGCTCAGCGCGCTGATGCTCGGCTCCAACAGCTCGGTCGCATTCAACCATCTCCACCACCATGCGAAGATCGGCACCGCCGACGATATCGAGGGCAAGTGCGGCGACATGAAGCTGTGGCAGGTATTGCTCTACGGCCCGCGCTTCCCGGTCGAGACCCATCTCTATGGCTGGCGGCACGGTGGCCCGCAGCTGCGCCGGCGCATGGCGATCGACCTCGCGCTCAACGCCCTCGTGATCGGCGCCGCGCTCGCCAGCCAGTGGACGCCGCTGCTCTACCATATCGCCGCGATGCTGGCGGCGCAGTGCTTCACCGCCTTCTTCGCGGTGTGGATCACGCATCATGGCTGCGAGGACGGCCTCATCGCCCGCACCCAGCGCGGACGGCTGCTCAACCTCGTCAGCTACAACATGTTCTTCCATCTCGAGCACCACCTCTACCCCGCGGTGCCCGTCAGCCGCCTCCCCCGCCTCGCCGCCCGGCTGGATGCTGCCGCGCCCAAACTGGCGGCGCGGATGCGGATGGTGGTGCCCCTCCCGCGTAGCTGACAGAAGGATAATTCGGATGAAGACTTTCCGTTATGCCCGCGGGTCCGCAATCGCCCTGCTAAGCGCCGGCCCAATCTTTTTGACGACGCTGCTGATTGCGATGGTCGTCATCGGACCACAGGATGGCGAAGTCGTTGGAATACTGCTCGGAATAATTCCAGCTGCAATAATCGCGATCCCGTTCGGAGTGATCCTTGGAGCTATCCCGATATTGCTCGGCGGTTTCGTCATGGGAAACCTGGGTGCCCAATGGCCGGCTAGCCGCCACCCGTTGTTCTGGGCGATCGCCGGCGGCTTGATGGCGTTGCCAATGCCTGTCCTACTGCACCTGGATAGCGGATGGCAGATAATCGCCCTCTTCTTCTTCGTTGGCTCCGCCTGCGCCCTGATCGTCCGCTACGGCACCCGCTGGTCCGACGACAGCGTCTGAACCACACCCCACGCGATCAGCGCCTGCGCCGCGAAATAGGCCGGCCAGATCAGCAGGCTCGGCACGAACGAATCCTCGAGCAGCCCGAACCGCGAGAAGATCAGCAGGTCCGACACCACGAACAGCACCGCGCCGATCCCGACGCGATAACGCGGAAAGCGGCTCGTCCACGCGGTTGCCGCCATGACGCCGAGGAACGCGGCATAGGCGCCCACCGGCAGCGCCTGCCCCGCCGGTGCGGCGAGCAGTGCGGAAATCCCCACCGTCGCCGGCGCGATTACATAGCCCAGCAGCTTCTGGCTCGATGAAGGGTTGGCCCGCCGGTTGCGCAAATAGAGCGCGATCGCCACCGCATGCCCCGCCGCGAACGCCGCGCCGCCCGCAGTGAAGCCGTCGACGATCTCGAGCAGCAGGTCGCCCAGCGCACCGAGCGCCAACACGCCCGCGATCAGCCAGCCATCGGTGCTCCGCGCCCGGCTCGCCGCCCAGGCCGCGAGCAGCGCCACGCCGCTCGTCTTCCACGCCGCCTGCCACGCGCCCGCGTCGACCATGCCCCATGCGGTCAGCGAGTAACTCGCCCCCGCCAGCACCGCGATCCAGAACAGCCCCCGCATGCACTTTCCCTTTTCCTACAACCCCCACCCTGGCGTAAGGGCTTGGACAGGGGCGTCCGGCACTGCCTGACACGTGTCAAGTTCGCGCATGACACCCTTCGATTCTGTCAACTTGCCCAGAGAGGCGTGTCAACCAAGCCGTGTCCAGCGCTAGTCATCAGGTCCACATCATCGGCGGCGGCCTCGCCGGGTCCGAAGCCGCCTGGCAGCTCGCCAATGCCGGCATCCGCGTGAAGCTGTCCGAAATGCGCGGCGGCGGCGGCACGACGCCCGCGCACCAGACCGACGGCCTCGCCGAGCTGGTCTGCTCGAACAGCTTCCGCTCCGACGATGCCGAGCGCAACGCCGTCGGCCTGCTGCATCAGGAGATGCGCGACCTTGGCTCGATCATCATGGCGCAGGGCGACGTCCACAAGGTGCCCGCCGGCTCGGCGCTGGCGGTCGATCGCGACCATTTCTCGAACGGCGTCACCGCGGCACTCGAAGCGCATCCCAACATCACCATCGTGCGCGAGCGGGTGGACCAGCTCCCTGGCGAGGGCCTCACTATCGTCGCCACCGGCCCGCTCACCGCGCCCGGCCTTGCCGAGAGCATCGGCGCGGCGACCGGCAAGGACAGCCTGGCCTTCTTCGACGCCATCGCCCCGATCGTCCATCGCGACAGCATCGACATGGACGTCGCCTGGTTCCAGTCACGCTGGAACAAGGTCGGCCCCGGCGGCACGGGCAAGGATTACATCAACTGCCCGATGACGAAGGAGCAATATCTCGCCTTCCACCAGGGCCTGCTCGACGGCGAGAAGTCCGAGTTCAAGCAATGGGAGAATGTTCCCTATTTCGAAGGCTGCATGCCGATCGAGGTGATGGCCGAGCGCGGCGTCGATACGCTGCGCTACGGCCCGATGAAGGGCGTCGGACTCGATCAACCGAGCACCGGCCGCTGGCCCTATGCCTGCGTGCAGCTGCGCCAGGATAACGCGACCGGCACGTTGTGGAACATGGTCGGCTTCCAGACCAAGCTCAAGCATGGCGCGCAGGTCGAGCTGTTCCGGACGATCCCGGGACTCGAAAATGCCGAGTTCGCGCGCCTCGGCGGCCTCCACCGCAACACCTTTATCCGCTCGCCCGAACTGCTCGATCCGACGCTGCGCCTGAAATCGCGCCCGCATATCCGCTTCGCCGGCCAGGTCACGGGGTGCGAGGGCTATGTCGAAAGCTCGGCCATCGGCCTGCTCGCGGGCCGCTTCGCCGCGGCCGAGATCCTCGGCCATACGCTCGCACCGCCCCCGGTTGAGACCGCGCTCGGCGCGCTGCTCGGCCACATCACCGGCGGCGCGGAGGTCGAGACCTACCAGCCGATGAACGTCAATTTCGGCCTGATGCCGCCGATCGAGGGCCGCACCAAGAAGGCCGATCGCAAGCTCATGTACACCGCCCGCGCCCGCGCCGCGTTCGACGCGTGGCTCAAGGCAGCGTGACCTACTCGTCCGCCGCGTCGGCCAGCGCCTTGGCCACCTCGGCGCGGCAGTCGCAGCGCGGACCCGAGGGGCGCCGCTTGGGCGCGGTGGTG
This sequence comes from Sphingomonas sp. BT-65, assembly GCF_026107375.2. NCBI lineage: Bacteria > Pseudomonadati > Pseudomonadota > Alphaproteobacteria > Sphingomonadales > Sphingomonadaceae > Sphingomonas > Sphingomonas sp. BT-65. The sequence continues at coordinate 311,680 of NZ_JAPCIA010000001.1, read as the reverse complement.
GCGAATTCGGCGCGGGTCAGCCCGCCCGATTTGTCCTTGTCGGCCTCGGCGAATTTGGTCGTGGTGCGCACGGTCCATTCCTCGAACGACAGCTTGCCGTCGCCGTCCTTGTCGAGCTTGGCGAAGGCCTTGCGCCGCGGCTGCTGCAGCTCAGCGAGCGTGATCGTGCCGTTCCGGTCCTTGTCGCCGCGATCGAAGCGCTTCTCCTCGCGGCTGCGATCCGCCCGCGGCACCTCCGCCACGGGTTGCGTTTCGCTTTCGGCTGCCGCGGTCTGCGCGGCCTTGGGCGCCGGCGGCACCGGTTCGGGAGTCGCGCTCCCCTTGAACAGGAAAATCCCGGCCCCCGCCATCAGCAACGCCGCGATACCGCCCACGAAATAGCGCCACATGCCCGACTCTCCCCCTCAGGACGGCAGCAAGCTAGCGTCTCCACAGGCGGCAGCAAGACGTCACTTGCCGGTCATGCGATGCCATAGCGCGCGCGCCGTGCGCCGTGGCGATCCCTGGGCCACGCCCTCCAGGTCAAGCCGCGCCAGGTGCGCCATCGCCCCCATCGCCCGCCCGTTCCGGCTCCAGCGCGCCGCCGTCGCCTGCGCCAGCGAGCTCTCGGCGATCGCCCGCGCCGCCGCCGCCTCGCCGGGATCGCTCAGCCCGGTCGCCAGATCGGCCAGCGCCCAGCCCTCCCCGGCCAGCGTCAGCGGATCGGCCGGCGACGCGCCCGCCAATATGCCCGCCAGCTCGAAAATCCGCCGGCCCCGCGCGCCATAGGTGCGCAGCGCGAGGTCATCGAGCTCCGCCTGCATCAGCGCCTGCCAAGCCTGCGCGATCCCCGCCACCATCGCCCCCGCCAGCCCCATCCGCAGCACGTCGCGCGCGACCCCCTGCAGCACCGGCTCGGGCGGCGCCGGCGCGGTGTCGAGCGCGAGCAGGGCGTCATGCCACCATTGCAGCCGGATCTGCCCCAGCGCCGGCTCGCTGGTGGTGCGCACCGTCTCCGCCAGCTTGTCGTCCAGCGCGAGCAGCGCGGCCAGCCCGCCGCGCGCCGTAGCGGTCGGCGCATAGGAGAGGATCATCCTCCGTTCCGGATCGGAAATCACCGGCCTTCTCCATAACGGAGCCAGCGTAGACGCGGCGTTAACCATGCGCTTTCAGCGCGCGTTAGCCGCACCCGCTCCATAGCGCGCGATTGAACGGGGGATGGTGGACCGATGAACATGCGCGCAGCGGCGGGAAGCGCACAAACCTGGCTGACATCACTTGCCCGCGACACGCGCGGCAACACGCTCGCGATCATCGCGGCGTCGATCATTCCGCTGGCGGGCATGGTGGGCGGCGGCGTGGACATCAGCCGCATGTACATCGTCAAGACGCGCCTGCAACATGCCTGCGACGCCGGCGCGCTCGCGGGCCGCAAGATGATGGGCGGCGGCAGCTGGTCCGCGAACACCTATGCCGCGCGCGGCGAGGCCGAACGTTTCTTCGACGCGAATTTCAATGCCAATGCGTACGGGACCAGGCTCGAGGAACCGGCGACGCGGCGCAGCTTCACGGAGACCGCAGGCAAGGTGACCGGGAATGCCCGTGCGGTAGTGCCGATGACGCTGATGCGCATTTTCGGCCGGGCCGACGAAACGCTCACCGTCACCTGCGACGCCGAGATGCGGTTGCCGAACACCGACGTGATGTTCGTGCTCGATACCACCGGATCGATGGATTTTTGCCCGAACGGCGACACGAGCTGCAACGGCAACGCGAATTCGCGCATCGCCGCGCTGCGCAAGGCGGTGAAGTGCTTCTATCAGATCGTGGCGCGGCTCGACGTGCCGGATGCCGATTGCGACGGCGACGAACCCAGCGGCGGCACGGGCAGCCAGGTGCAAATCCGGTTCGGTTTCGTACCCTATTCGACCACCGTGAACGTGGGCAAGCTCCTGCCCAACGACTATCTGGTGGACCGGTGGACGTATCAGACGCGCAGGCCCGACATGGCCGTACCGCCCCAGAAGACCGAGACACGCTGGGAAAGCTATGGCGGCGGCTCGCTTACCCAGAGCGACTGCCTCCTGTTCATGAACAACCAGGCCTTCGGTTCCTTCACCCCCACGCCAGCCAGTTCGGGCGGTCCCGTCCCTGCGCCTACGGTCGAGGCGAGCTTCCCGAGCGACGGCACCGCCACCAATGGTGGCGACCACGGTGAATGGGGCTGGTCGCGGGGATCGAACTCGACCGAGAGCTGGGGCAACGCGCCCGACCGGTCGACCGGCGGCGGCGACGACAGGAAGAGCTGCCGCCGCAAGAAGACGACCACCACCACCTATTATGAAGAAAAGTTCGCGTCCTGGGACTATGGCCAGTTCGAAATCGACGTCAGAGGACTTAAGGCCGGTGGCAGCAGCTGGAACAACAGCTTCACCATGCCAAGCTCGTTGACTGATCTTAATACGACTTCGATCGCCGACCCGGTGACCGGCATGGGTGGCAAAGATATTCCGGCGGCGACGATCACCTGGGCCGGGTGCATCGAGGAGCGCGAGACGACTCCCACCACCGATTACGACCCGATTCCGTCGGAGGCTATCGACCTCGACATCGACATGGTGCCCAACAGCGACGAATCGCGCTGGAAACCCGCGCTGCCGCGTCTGATCTTCACGCGCGGCAACACCAACGGCGCCAACTACGACGCCACTAGCTGGGATGGTTGGGGGCAGGGGGATATCAGCGGCTGGTCCGTCGACCCGATCTCGCCGTCAACCGCGGACTACGGCAACCGCTCGACCTTCTTCTGCCCCACCGAGGCGCGCAAGCTCCAGAGCTGGACCGACCCGACGACGTTCCAGGGCTATGTCAACTCGCTCGATCCGGACGGCAATACCTATCACGACATCGGCATCATCTGGGGTGCACGCCTGATGTCGCCGACCGGCATCTTCGGCAGCGAGAACCTCGCCACGCCGAACGGCGGCGAGATCGAGCGGCACATGATCTTCATGACCGACGGTGACACCAACGCAAATACCTATGATTACGCCGCTTATGGCCTGCCCTTCTTCGATCACCGCCAGACCCCTGAGAACCCCACCAAGGCGCAACTGCAGGAGCAGGTGAACCTGCGCTTCCTCGCGATCTGCCAGTGGGTGCGGAACAAGAACATCACCTTGTGGGTGATCAACTTCGGCGAAGGGCAGAGCCAGGAAACGCAGGATCGGCTCGAGGCATGCGCCTCGGAAGGCCGCTATTTCTCGGCCTCTGATGGCAGTGCGCTCCAGACGACGTTCAAGTCGATCGCCGACCAGATCTCGCAGCTGAGGCTTACCAAGTGAGCCAGGGCGCGCACCGGCTTCGCCTGCTCGCCCGCCACGAACGCGGCGCCACGCTCGTCGAGTTCGCGATCGTGGCGCCGGTGTTGGGTTTCATGCTGCTCGCCGCATTCGACGTGGCGCACACGCTGTACGTGCGGGCCGCGCTACAGGGCGTGGTGCAGAAGGCGGCACGCGATCTGACGCTCGAATCCGGACTCGTCACCGCGACGCAGGATCTGCTCGACGAAAAGGTGCGGAAACAGGTGAAGGCGCTGGCCAACAACGGCACGGTGACGATTTCGCGGCAATGGTACCGCAGGTACGAACATGCGGCGGCATCGCAGTTCGAGCCGTGGACCGACACCAACAGCAACGGAACCTGCGATGGCCCGCAGGGCGGCACGCCGGGCGAGCCCTATGAGGACACCAACGGCAACAATCGCTGGGACGCCACCGGCGGCAATCTCAGCCAAGGCGGCGCGAAAGACGCCGTGCTATACACGGCGACGGTCAGCTATCCCCGTTTCTTCCCTGTCTACAATGTGATCGGGGGCTCGAACACGACCAAGGTCACCGCATCGACGATCCTGCGCAACCAGCCTTATGGCGACCAGGGCGTGGCGACCGTGAGGAATTGCCCGTGAAGCAGCTCCTGTCCCTCATCGGAAATTGCGGGCGCCGACTCGGCCGCGACACGAGCGGACTGGCGCTGCTCGAGTTCGCCTTTGGCCTGCCCGTCGTGCTGGTGATGAGCCTCACGGGTGCCGAACTCACCAATTACATCATCACCAAGATGCGCGTCAGCCAGATCGCGTTGCAGCTGGCCGACAACGCGGCGCGGATGGGCTCGGGCAGCCAGCTCGAATCCAAGAAGATCTACGAAAGCGACATCAACGACCTGCTCACCGGCGCGAACCTGCAATCGGGCGAGCTGGCGCTGCTGGCCAACGGCTATATCACGATCTCAAGCGTCGAGCCGCATGCGACCACGGCCGGCCGCTATCGTATCCGCTGGCAGCGGTGCAAAGGCAGCCAGACAAACCTGACCTCCACCTTCGGCTCACAGACCGACAGCGCGACCGTCATCGGCGCGGGCGTCACGGGTGTCGGTCCGACCGGCCGCCAGGTCATAGCGCCAACGAACGGCGTTACGATGTTCGTCGAGGTCCGCTACCGGTATCAGCCCCTGGTCAAGACGTCGCTCTCACCATCGAGCGAAATCAATGAGATCGCGTCGATGATGGTCCGCGATTCCCGCAATACCAGCGACGACAGTACCAGCGGCGCAAGCGCTACCCATCCGCGCGGCATCAACAAGGTTGCGGGGGTAGCGCCATCGCTATGTGCGGGTCAGGAGCAGAACTATCTCGAAAAACGGTAGGTCACCTTCTTCACGCCCGCGATGACCTTGTCCGCAGTGATCAGCGCCAGCTTCTCGAGGTTCGCGGCATAGGGCAGCGGCACATCCTCGTTGGTCACGCGGATTACCGGCGCATCGAGATCGTCGAAGCCCTCTTCCATCGCGATCGCCACGATCTCCGACGAGATCGAGCAGACCGGCCAGCCTTCCTCGACCACGACCATGCGGTTGGTCTTCTTGAGGCTCTCCAGCACCGTCGCCTTGTCGAGCGGGCGCAGCGTGCGCAGATCGATCACCTCGGCGTCGATCCCCTCGCCCGCCAACGCCTCGGCGGCTTCGAGCGCGACGCCGACGCCGATCGAATAGCTGACGATCGTCACGTCCTTGCCCGGCCGCACGATGCGCGCCTTGCCGATCGGCAGCACCCAGTCGTCGAGCTTGGGCACCTCGAAGGTGCGGCCGTACATCAGTTCGTTCTCGAGGAATACGACGGGGTCCTCGCTGCGGATCGCCGCCTTGAGCAGGCCTTTGGCATCTGCCGCGTCATAGGGCGCGATCACGATCAGGCCCGGCACGCTGGCATACCAGGGGCCGTAATTCTGCGAGTGTTGCGCCGCGACGCGGCTCGCCGCGCCGTTGGGACCGCGAAACACCACCGGGCAGCGCATCTGGCCGCCGGACATATAGTTGGTCTTGGCGGCCGAGTTCACGATGTGATCGATCGCCTGCATCGCGAAGTTGAACGTCATGAACTCGATGACCGGCTTGAGGCCGCCCATCGCCGCGCCAGTGCCGACGCCGGCAAAGCCATATTCGGTGATCGGCGTGTCGATCACGCGCTTGGCGCCGAACTCGTCGAGCAGGCCCTGGGTCACCTTGTAGGCGCCCTGATACTCGGCGACTTCCTCGCCCATCACGAACACGCGGGCGTCGGCGCGCATCTCCTCGGCCATCGCGTCGCGCAGCGCGTCGCGGACGGTGGTCTTCACCATCTCGGTGCCCGCCGGCACTTCGGGGTCGGCCACGGTCGCCGCCTTGTCGCTGGCGAGCTGCTTGGTGCCGCTGTCGGCCTTCTTGGGGCCGCCATCCTCGCCGGCCTCGGATTCCGCGGCCTTCTGCTCGGCGGCAGGCGCTTCGGCTTTGGCGACAGGCGCAGGCGCCGGGGGCGAGGCGTCCTCACCCTCACCGGCGATCGTCGCGATCACGGTGCCGACCTTCACCCCATCGGTGCCCTCGGCGACCAGGATCGACGCGATTGTGCCTTCGTCGACCGCTTCGAACTCCATCGTCGCCTTGTCGGTCTCGATCTCGGCGAGGATGTCGCCGGACTTCACGGTGTCGCCTTCCTTGACCAGCCACTTGGCGAGGGTGCCCTCTTCCATCGTGGGCGACAGCGCCGGCATCTTGAGCTCAATCGCCATCTCAGTAGGTCCCCACCAGCACGTCGGTATAAAGTTCTGCCGGATCGGGCTCCGGCGTCTGCTCGGCGAAATCGGCGGCTTCGTTCACCGCCTTGCGGATCTCGGCCTCGATCGCCTTGAGCTCGTCTTCCTTGACGCCAGCGGCTTCGAGCTCCTTCTTCACGCCCTCGATCGGGTCGCTGTTGTCACGCACCGCCTGCACCTCGTCGCGCGAACGGTATTTGGCGGGATCCGACATCGAGTGGCCGCGATAGCGATAGGTCTTCATCTCGAGGATGATCGGCCCCTTGCCCGCGCGCACCCACTCCAGTGCCTCCTCGGCCGCGCCGCGGCAGGCGAGCACGTCCATGCCGTCGACCTGGATGCCCGGAATGCGGAAGCTCTCGCCGCGCTTGAACAGCTGATCCTCCGCCGAGGATCGGTTGACGCTGGTGCCCATGGCGTACTGGTTGTTCTCGATCACATAGATGATCGGGAGCTTCCACAGCTCGGCCATGTTGAAGCTCTCGTACACCTGGCCCTGGTTGGCCGCGCCGTCGCCGAAATAGGCCATCGCGACGCCGCCATCCTCGTTATACTTGTGCGCGAAGGCGAGGCCGGTGCCGAGCGAGACCTGCGCGCCGACGATGCCGTGGCCGCCGTAGAACTTCTTCTCGGTCGAGAACATGTGCATCGACCCGCCCTTGCCGCGCGAAATGCCGGCGGCACGGCCGGTCAGCTCGGCCATGATCTCCTTGGGATCGATGCCATAGGCGAGCATGTGGCCATGGTCGCGATAGCCGGTGATCACCGAGTCCTTGTCGCCGTCGAGCGCCGACTGCAGGCCGACCGCGACCGCTTCCTGGCCGATATAGAGGTGGCAGAAACCGCCGATGAAGCCGAGGCCGTAGAGCTGTCCCGCCTTCTCCTCGAACCGGCGGATGAGCAGCATCTGGCGGTAGAATTCCAGCAATTGCTCTTTCGAGGCTTTGTACCGCTCCGGTTCGTTTGGACGTTCGCGATTAGTTACAGCTGGTTCTACTTTACGGCTCTTTGCCGGCGCTTTTGCCACGATGACCCTCATCCTGGGAGAGATGGAAGCGGCCCTATAGGCCGGTTCGCGGCCCAGGCGCAATGATGACGCGCGCGTAAGGCACGGAGGCGGTTGCCGCCCGGCCTCAATCGAGCGGAACGATCACCTCGTCGGGGTGGACGACGTTGAGTTTCTTGCGCGTCAGCTCGTCGACCATGTCGGGATCGGCGCCCTTCTGGTCGAGCAGCTTGACTCGATTGCGCAACTCCGCCCGCGCCTTCTCGAGCTTGGCGAGTTCGGCATGCTTCACGGCGAGCTGGCGCTTATAGTCGCCATAGGTGAGCATCCCGTTGGGGCCCAGCACCGCCGAATAGGCGAAGAAGCCCATGAAGATGATCGCCACGGCAGGAAGCCCTGCGCGGGTGAGGATCGCCTTGAACGGGGTCGCACGTGCCATGGTTAATTGTCGCCCATCTCGAATCGCCGATCAAGCCCGAAGGCCCGATCAGGCCCGAAGAATCGATCGCCCGGCATAGACCGCCGCGTCGCCCAGCTCTTCCTCGATGCGGATCAGCTGGTTGTACTTGGCGAGCCGGTCAGAGCGCGCGAGGCTGCCGGTCTTGATCTGCCCGCAATTGGTCGCCACCGCGAGGTCGGCGATCGTCGCGTCCTCGGTCTCGCCCGAACGGTGTGACATCACCGCGGTGTAGGACGAGCGCTGCGCCAAGCTGACCGCTTCCAGCGTCTCGGTCAGCGTGCCGATCTGGTTGACCTTGACCAGCAGCGAGTTGGCATAGCCCCCGTCGATGCCGCGCTTCAGGCGAACTGGATTGGTCACGAACAGATCGTCGCCCACCAGCTGAACCTTTCCGCCCAGCTTCTCAGTCAGCAGCTTCCAGCCGTCCCAATCGTCCTCGGCCATGCCATCCTCGATCGAGAAGATCGGGTAGCTGGCGCACAGGCCGCCGAGGAAATCGGCATTCTCGGCCGACGAGAAGGTCTTGCCCTCGCCCACCATCTTGTACGCGCCGTCGCGATAATATTCGGTCGCGGCGCAATCGAGCGCCAGCATCACGTTCTCGCCTGGCTTGTAGCCCGCCGCCTCGATGCTCGCGACGATGAAGTCGAGCGCTTCGGTCGTGCTCGCGATGTTGGGCGCGAAGCCGCCCTCGTCGCCTACGCCGGTCGCCAGCCCCTTGTCGTGCAGCTTCTTCTTGAGCGTGTGGAAGATCTCGGCGCCGCAGCGCACCGCCTCGGCCAGGCTCTCGGCGCCGACCGGCACAATCATGAATTCCTGGAAGTCGATCGGGTTGTCGGCATGCTCGCCACCGTTGATGATGTTCATCATCGGCACCGGGAGCACATGCGCCGAGACGCCGCCGACATAGCGGTAGAGCGGCAGCCCGCGCGCATCCGCCGCCGCCTTCGCCACCGCGAGCGACACGCCGAGGATCGCATTGGCACCGAGGCGGCCTTTGTTCTCGGTCCCGTCGAGCTCGATCATCGCATGATCGATGTCGGCCTGGTCCTCGGCGTCGAGGCCGACGATCTCCTCGGCGATCTCGCCGTTGACGCCCTCGACCGCCTCGAGCACGCCCTTGCCGAGATAGACGCTCTTGTCGCCGTCGCGCTTCTCGACCGCCTCGTGCGCGCCGGTCGAGGCACCCGAAGGCACCGCGGCGCGGCCGAAGCTGCCGTCCTCCAGCAGCACATCGACCTCCACCGTCGGGTTGCCGCGGCTGTCGAGAATCTGGCGCGCATGGATGTCGATGATTGCGGTCACGAAATGGTCTCCCTACCTTGGGCGCAACGGTGTCGCGCGGGCCTCTATCCCGTTCGCCGCCGCCGGGCAATTCGTGACGTAAAGGGAACCCTCCCCGCGCGCCGTGGTTGTTCCGGGAAAGGCTGGAAGAGGTTCAGAGCGATGGCTGACGAAACGTTCCCCAAGGACGAGAGCATGAACGAGGCCGGTGACGCGCTGGTCGCCGCCGATCCCCTCAAGACCACCGGCGCCGCCGGCGAGGAAGGCAAGCGCGGCGCGGCCGAGAAGGTGCGCACCGAGGCCGGCAAGATCGCCAGCCAGGCCGGCGACAAGGCCCGCGCCTTTGCCGACACCGGCAAGGAGAAGGCGACCGGCGCGCTCGACGAATTCTCGAACATGATGCGCGACGCCGCGGGCTCGGTCGACGAGCGGCTTGGCGAGCAATATGGCCAATATGCGCGCTCCGCCGCCGACCAGCTTTCGGGCTTCGCCGAATCGCTGCGCGGCAAGCAGGTCGACGACCTGATCGACGATGCGCGCGATTTCGTGCGCAAGAGCCCCGCCGTCGCGGTGGGCATTGCCGCCGGCGTCGGGTTCGTGCTGGCGCGGCTGCTCAAGTCGGGATTGGACGCCGCCGGCGATCTTGCCGACAAAGGGGCCGGCGACGGCAAGCCCAGGGCGTAACCGCCGCTTCGGGGGGATCAGGTGGACGAACGCCACGAGCCGGACGACGAAGAAGGCATCGGCACGCTGATCGGGCGCGCCGTCGCAGACAGCCGCGCCTATGCCGAGGCGGAGATCGCCTACTGGCGCGCGCTGGCGCTCGACCGGCTCGCTGATGCGCGCGCGGCCGCGGTGCTGGGGATCGTCGTGCTGCTGCTCGCCCAGGCCGCGGCGATCGCGCTGATCGTCGGGCTGGTGATGATCCTCACCCCCTATGTCGGCCCCGGCTTCGCAACGCTGATCGTCGTGCTGGTCGCGGCTGTCGCCGCTGCACTGTTCGCGCGCGCGGCACTGCGCCGCTTTCGCCGTGCGACACGCCCCAAGGATGCGCCATGAGCGACGACCAGCTTCCCGTACCCCTCCTCGACGCGCGCGCGCGGTCCCAGAGCGCCCGCCAGCGGTTGTTCGGCACGCTCGACGAGATGCAGACGCGGCTCAACCCAGTGACGCTCGCGCAGGACGCGGTCGAGACGGTGGCGAGCGGCCTGGTGCGCGATGGGGTCGAGACCATCCGTAAGCGGCCCAAGGCCATCGCGGCGGCGGCGGGGCTCGCCGTGCTGTTCCTGGCGCGCAAGCCGCTCGCCAAACTTCTGTGGCGCGGCGCGAAGCATGCAACCGCGGCGGGGACCAAGAGTTTGAAGCATTCGAAGAAAGGATCGAGCAAATGACCGAGACCAACGGGACCCGCAGCCGCCGCGAGCGGGCGAGCGCGTCGATCGAGAACAACCCGCTGGCGCTGGTCGCGGGCGGGGTGGCGCTGGGCGTGGTGATCGGCGCGCTGCTGCCGCGCCTCGCCAAGGAGAAGGAACTGCTCGCCCCGGTCGGCAAGCGCATCGCCGAGGGCGCCGGCGCCGCCGCAGCTGCGGCGCGCGATGCCGGCAAGGCCGAGATCGACGCGATCCTGCCCCAGCGCGACGCCGCCAAGGAGCAGATCAGCAAGATCATCGGCACCGCCTTCACCGCGGCCAAGGACGCGAGCCGCCCCAAGACCGACGCCTGAGCTTGCGGTCCTGCCTGATCTTATCTTGAGCGCGATGCAGCGCGCGCGCTAAGGCGGCGGGGATACCTCATCCCCAGGAGTTTCCATGAGCAAGCTGCACCTCGTCTTCGGCGGCCGCGTGAAGGACCCGATGACGCTCGAATTCCAGGATCCGACCCAACTCGACGTGGTCGGCATCTTCGCGGACTATGCCAGCGCCGAGAAGGCATGGCGCGGCGCAGCGCAGCGCACCGTCGACGATGCCGAGATGAAATATGTGGTGGTCCACCTCCACCGGCTGCTCGAGCCGGACCTGGAGGCGTAACGCTTAAAGCCTGTTACGCCGTCACCCCGGCCTCGTGCCGGGGTCCACCGAGCGGCGAACAATGTCTTGAAGGCTCAAGCGCAATCCGCGCGGCACCGTGGATCCCGGCACAAGGCCGAGATGACGGTCAAGAATGCGGGCGCAGCCGCCGAAATCCTCAGATAAATTCGATCTTGTTGACCTCGTACCAGCGGTCGCCCGCCGGCACGGTCACCTCGACCTCATCGCCCTTGCTCTTGCCGATCAGCGCGCGGCCGAGCGGCGAATTGTAGCTGATCCGGCCGGTCTTGGCGTCCGCCTCGGCCTGGCCGACGATCTGGTACTTCACCGACTTGCTGTCCTCGTCGAGCAGCGTGACGGTCGCGCCGAACACGATGCGGTCGCCCGACAGCTCGCGCGGATCGATGATCTGCGCGCGCGACAGCTTGTCTTCGATATCGGCGATCGACGCCTCGATCTGGCCCTGGCGCTCCTTGGCGGCATGATATTCGGCATTTTCCGAAAGATCGCCATGCGCGCGCGCTTCCTCGATCGCGTCTACGATCAGCGGACGCTCGGCTTTCAGCGCCTTGAGCTGCGCGTTGAGCTTCTCATAGCCCTCTGCCAGCATCGGCATCTTTTCGACCGTCGCCATCGTATTCGTCCTTCGTCAAAACCCCTTCCCCAAGCGGCCCTCCCAGACCGCCCGCACACCTACCTCATGCTGTGGGGATCAATTGTGCGAATGCGAATAGTAGGACTGCAGGGGACGGACTTCAAGAGACTGGCCTGCCAACGCCGCGATCGCCCGCGCCGCCGCCACGCTCGCCGGAGCGGTCGTGAAAGACGGTATCTTGAGCGACAATGCCGAGGCGCGGATCGATTCGGAATCCTTCAAGGACTGCCAGCCCTCGGTGGTGTTGAAGATTAGCGCGATATCGCCGTCGCGGATGCGGTCGACGATGTGCGGCCGGCCCTGCGCCACCTTGTTGACGCGCTCGACCGGTACGCCATTGGCTTCCAGATAGTCCGCCGTGCCCCCGGTCGCGACGATGCTGAAACCCTGCTCGACAAGGATCTGCACGCCGGGCAGCACCACCGGCTTGTCGCTGTCCTTGACGCTCACAAAGACACGGCCTTCCGAGGGCAAAGTCATGCCGGCGCCAAGCTGCGACTTGGCGAAAGCGATGGGAAAATCATTATCGATTCCCATGACTTCTCCGGTTGACTTCATTTCCGGTGACAGCACTGGATCGACGCCCGGGAAGCGGTTGAACGGGAACACCGCTTCCTTGACCGCGATATAGTCGATGTCGCGATCGATCCTGGGCAGGTCCTTGAGCTTCTCGCCCGCCATCACCCGGCTCGCGATCTTGGCGATCGGGATGCCGATCGCCTTTGCGACGAACGGCACGGTGCGCGAGGCGCGCGGATTCACTTCGATCAGATAGACCGCGCCGTCCTTGACCGCGAACTGGATGTTCATCAGGCCCTTGACCTTGAGCGCCCGCGCCAGCGCGTCGGTCTGGCGCTCGATCTCGGCGATCACCTCGGCGGGGAGGCTATAGGGCGGGATCGAGCAGGCGCTGTCGCCCGAATGGACGCCGGCTTCCTCGATATGCTGGAGCACGCCCGCGACCACGACATCGTCGCCATCGGCGATCGCGTCCACGTCGACCTCGACCGCGTCGCGCAGATACTGGTCGATCAGCACCGGCGCGTCGCCCGAGACCTGGACCGCGGTCTGGATATAGTGATCGAGCTGCTCGGGCGTGTCGACGATCTCCATCGCCCGCCCGCCGAGCACGAAGGACGGCCGCGTGAGCACCGGATAGCCGATGCGCTCCGCCACCGCGATCGCCTCCTCGCGGCTGCGCGCGATGCCGTTGGCGGGCTGCTTGAGGCCGAGCCGCGCGACCAGATCGGCAAACTGCTCGCGATCCTCGGCCAGGTCGATCGCGTCGGGCGAGGTGCCGAGGATGGGAATCCCCGCACTCTCCAACGCGCGCGCCAGATTGAGCGGGGTCTGCCCGCCAAACTGGACAATGACGCCGACAAGTTCGCCTTTCGACTTTTCGACCTCGAGGATTTCCAGAACGTCCTCGGCGGTCAGCGGCTCGAAATAGAGGCGGTCGGAGGTGTCATAGTCGGTGCTCACCGTCTCCGGGTTGCAGTTGATCATGATCGTCTCGAAGCCCGCATCCGCCAGCGCGAAACAGGCGTGGCAGCAGCAATAATCGAACTCGATCCCCTGCCCGATGCGGTTGGGACCACCGCCCAGGATCACGATCTTGCGGCGCTCGGAAGGCTGGCTCTCGCACTCGGGCTCGCCGAAGCTCGGCGCCTCATAGGTCGAGTACATATACGGCGTCTTCGCGTCGAACTCGGCAGCGCAGGTGTCGATCCGCTTGAACACCGGGCGCACGCCGAGCTTGTGGCGCAGCGCGCGCACATCGGCCTCGGTCACGCCGCCGGTCATCGCCTTGACGACCTCGCCGATCAGCCCCGACGAGCGCGCCATCGGCCCCGCGCCCTCGCGCAGATTGGCCGACTGCAGCGCCAGCCAAGCGAGCCTTTTGTCGGAAAAGCCCATCGACTTGAGCTTGCGCATCCCCGCTACGTCACGCGGCAGGCCGTTCGCCACGACCCCGGCCTCTGCGCGCAGGATCTCCGCGATCCGCTCGAGGAACCACGGGTCGTACTGCGCGAGCGTATGCACCTCGGCGACAGTAAAACCCTCCCGCAGCGCCTGCGCCGCGATCAGCAGCCGGTCGGGCGAGCGGACGGCCAGCGCCGCCTCGATCACATCGCGCGGCGCGCCCTGCAGATGTTCGACATTGTTGAAGCCGCTGAGGCCCGTTTCGAGCCCGCGCAGCGCCTTCTGCATCGATTCATGGATGTTGCGGCCGATCGCCATCACCTCGCCGACCGACTTCATCGCCGTGCCCAGCACCGCCTCGGCGCCCTTGAATTTCTCGAACGCGAAGCGCGGGATCTTGGTCACGACATAGTCGATCGTCGGCTCGAAGCTCGCCGGGGTCGCGCCGGTGATGTCGTTCTCGATCTCGTCGAGCGTGTAGCCGACCGCCAGCTTGGCGGCGACCTTGGCGATCGGGAAGCCGGTCGCCTTCGACGCCAACGCCGACGAACGTGACACGCGCGGGTTCATCTCGATCACGATCAGGCGGCCGTCCTTGGGATTGACCGCGAACTGCACGTTCGACCCGCCGGTCTCGACGCCGATCTCGCGCAGCACCGCGATGCTGGCGTTGCGCATGATCTGATATTCCTTGTCGGTCAGCGTCAGCGCGGGCGCGACCGTGATGGAATCGCCCGTATGCGTCCCCATCGCATCGACATTCTCGATCGAGCAGATGATGATGGCGTTGTCGTTGCGGTCCCGCACGACCTCCATCTCATATTCCTTCCAGCCGAGCAGCGATTCCTCGATCAGCACCTCGGTGGTCGGCGACGCATCAAGGCCCTTGCGGACGATCTCGACGAACTCTTCCTTGTTGTAAGCGATGCCGCCGCCGGTGCCGCCCAGCGTGAAGCTCGGGCGGATGATCGCGGGCAAGCCGACCTTCGCCAGCCCTTCGAGCGCCTCGGCCTCGCTATGCGCGATCGCCGAGCGCGCGCTGTCGAGGCCGATCCTGTCCATCGCCTCGCGGAACTTGAGCCGGTCCTCGGCCTTGTCGATCGCCTCGGCATCGGCGCCGATCATGATGCAGCCGAACTTCTCCAGCGTGCCGTCCTGCGCCAGCGCCAGCGCGGTATTGAGCGCAGTCTGTCCGCCCATGGTCGGCAGGACGGCGTCGGGCCGCTCCTTCTCGATGATCTTGGCGACGATCGCGGGGGTGATCGGCTCGACATAGGTGGCGTCGGCCAGCTCGGGATCGGTCATGATCGTCGCCGGGTTCGAATTGACCAGGACGATGCGATAGCCCTCTTCCTTGAGCGCCTTGATCGCCTGCGTGCCCGAATAGTCGAACTCGCACGCCTGACCGATCACGATGGGACCGGCGCCGATGACGAGGATGGAGGAGATGTCGGTGCGTTTGGGCATTATTTCCGCTTCAAGCCATCTTTTGAAATATCTACGTCCCAACCGTCGTAGGTCAGGCCGAACTCACTCGCGAACGAGCAGAACATTGGAAGTGTATGCTTCAGCCAATCTTCGATGATTGGTGCGTCCTCGCCGATCAGAAGGCGACCGTTCCCCGCTTCAAGGACCGAAAACCCCTTCTCGCGCGCGTAACTCGCTGCCTTTTCAACATTCTCGTCAGCGCCCACTAATAGATGTGTGACCGGTCGCGGCTTTTCGATATCGAGACCGTTGGCCTTCATCCGATCCATGATCGCGAAACTGGGCTGAACGACTTTTCGGATACACTCTTCATATGGTTGCCCGGCCATGTGCGAATTCTCCACCGGTGCTGCTGCGTCTCCGCAGCCTGAAAAACTAAGAGTCGCCGCGGCTAACGTCACGGCGAAGATCCTGTTCAAGTCAGCATCCCCACAAACCGCTCGAACAGATAGAAGCTGTCCTGCGGCCCAGGCGACGCCTCGGGGTGATACTGCACGCTGAACGCGCGGCCGCCGTCGATCTCGATCCCGCAGTTGCTGCCGTCGAACAGCGACACATGCGTCTCGGTCACGCCTGCGGGCAGCGTATCGCGATCCACCGCGAAGCCGTGGTTCATCGACGTGATCTCGACCGCGCCGTCGCTCAGCCGCTTGACCGGGTGGTTGGCGCCGCGATGCCCCTGGAACATCTTGGTGGTCTGCGCGCCCACCGCGAGGCCGAGCAGCTGATGGCCGAGGCAGATGCCGAACAGGGGCTTCCTGGTCTCCAGCAGCTCGCGGATCACCGGCACCGCATATTCACCCGTCGCCGCCGGATCGCCCGGGCCGTTCGACAGGAAGATACCGTCGGGATCGAAGCTCAGCACCTGTTCGGCAGTCGCCGTGGCGGGCAGCACCGTCACCTTGGCGCCGGCCTTCACCAGATTGCGGAAGATATTGTGCTTCGAGCCGTAATCGATCGCCACGACATGCGGGCGGCCATCCTCTGCACCCTCGGTGCCATAGCCGAAGCCAAGCCGCCATACGCCGCCTTCCCAGCCGAAATGCGTCTCGGTGGTAACGGTGATGGCAAGGTCCATACCCTCCAGCCCCGGCCACGCCTTCGCGCGCTCCAGCAGCCAGGGAATGTCGAACTTGCCCTCCGCCGAATGCGCGATCACGCCGTTGGGCGCACCCTGCCCGCGGATACGGCGGGTCAGCGCGCGGGTGTCGATCCCGGCAAGGCCGATCCGCTCATGCTTCTTCATCCAGTCGTCGAGCCGCTCGACGCTGCGGAAGTTGGAGGGCTCGGTCACGTCCTCGCGCACGATCATGCCGAGCGCGTGAGGGGCGTCGGCCTCGACATCGTCGGGGTTGGCGCCGACATTGCCGATATGCGGGAAGGTGAAACAGATCATCTGGCCCGCGAAGGACGGGTCGGTCATGATCTCCTGATAGCCGGTCATCGCGGTGTGGAAGCACACCTCGCCCGCCGCATTTCCCTCCGCGCCGAAACCACGCCCCCAGATCACTTCGCCCGTCGCAAGAACAAGAACACCTGTAGCTCCGTCAGGCATGGCAAAAGGCGTCGCGTCGGCCATTATGAGAGGGCGCTCCTACAGGGTTTCCGGCAATGTGTGCTAAGGCCCGCCCGCTAACCCCCTCCCCCCCTCCCGTCAACCCTCGCATCGGGCGCGCGGGGGGTCTAATGGCGGTTATTTCCGATTCACCTGTGGGTAGAACAACATGATCCGCGACGACATCAAGGCCGCTCTCGTCACCGCCATGAAGGGCGGCGACAAGGAAGGGACCGCCGCCATCCGCCTGATCCAGAGCGCGATCAAGAACCGCGACATCGAGGCACGGACCCAGGCACCGGTCGCCGACGACGACGCGCTGGTGGTGGAAGTGCTGCAGAAGATGGTCAAGCAGCGCCGCGAATCGATCGAGATGTACGAGAAGGGCAACCGCCAGGAGCTCGCCGATGCCGAGAAGGCCGAGGTGGCGGTGATCGAACGCTTCCTCCCTGCACAGATGAGCGAAGCCGAGACGACGGCGGCGATCGAGGCGATCAAGGCCGAGCTGGGCACCAGCGGCATGAAGGACATGGGCCGGGTAATGGCCGAGCTCAAGGCGCGCCACGCGAGCCAGCTCGACATGAGCAAGGCGTCGGGGCTGGTGAAGGCGGCTCTCTCGTAAGTGGCGCTGACGCCCGCCTTCCTCGACGAACTGCGCGCGCGGACGACACTTTCCGCCCTGATCGGTCGCAGCGTGAAGATCACGCGTGCGGGGCGCGAGTGGAAGGCGTGCTGCCCGTTCCATAACGAGAAGACGCCGTCGTTCACGATCAACGACGACAAGGGCTTCTACCATTGCTTCGGTTGCGGTGCGCATGGCGATGCGATCCGCTGGCTCACCGACCAGCAGGGTTTGCCCTTCATGGACGCGGTGAAGGAACTTGCCGCGGCGGCGGGAATGGATGTGCCGCAGGCCGATCCGCGCGCCGCCGAGAAGGCGGAGAAGGCCAAGGGGCTGCACGAGGCGATGGCCGACGCCGCCAAATTCTACGTCGATCAGCTCCACGGGCTCGCCGGCGCGGAGGCCCGCGCGCTGCTCGAACGCCGCCGCATCACCACTGACACGGCGCGCGCCTTCGGCATGGGGTTCGCGCCGGACTCACGCACCAAGCTGCGCGAGACGCTCAAATCCTATGGCGATCCGATGCTGGTCGAGGCCGGGATGCTGATCCAGGTCGAGAACAAGGAGCCTTACGATCGCTTCCGCGGTCGCCTGATGATCCCGATCAAGGATGCGCGGGGCCGCGTGATCGCGTTCGGCGGGCGCATCATCGGCGAGGGCGAGCCGAAGTACCTCAACTCCCCCGAGACCCCGCTCTTCGACAAGGGCCGCACGCTCTACAATCTCGATCGCGCCCAGGCCGCCTCGCGCAAGACCGGCCGCGTGATCGCGGTCGAGGGGTATATGGACGTGATCGCGCTCGCCCAGGCCGGGTTCGGCGAGGCGGTCGCGCCGCTCGGCACCGCGCTGACCGAGCATCAGCTCGAGCGGCTGTGGCGGATGGCCGATATCCCGCTGCTCGCCTTCGACGGCGACGCTGCAGGGCAGAAGGCAGCGATCCGCGCCGCGCACCGCGCCCTGCCCCATCTCGGTCCGGGCCGCAGCCTCGCTTTCGTCACGCTGCCCAACGGGCAGGATCCCGATGATCTCGTCCGGTCCGCCGGCCCGCACGCGTTCGAGGCGCTGCTTCAAGCCGCGCAGCCGCTCGCCGACCGCATCTGGCATCACGAGCTCGCCGCCGAACCGCTGGAGACGCCCGAGGGGCGCGCCAGCCTCAAGCGCCGCCTGTCCGATCTCGCCGCGACGATCCAGGACGGCAATGTCCGCCACGAATATGTCACCGAGTTCCGCAACCGCTGCGACGCGCATTTCGCACCAGCACCGCGCAGCTTCACGCCGCGGGCGCCCAACCGCATGCCGGGCCGCCCCGGCCAGCGCTGGCAGCCGCCCGAGCCGCCGCCCAGCCCCACGGTCCAGGCGCTCGGCGCGACGGGCATCGATCGCGTCCTCGCCAAGGCAGTGCTGGCCGGACTGATCCGCCACCCGGCCGAGATCGCCCGCCACATGGAGACGCTGTCCAGCCTGCGTCTCGCCGACGGCGCGCTCGGCCGGCTGTTCGAGGCCGTGGTCGATGTCGCGCTGGAAGATCAGGCGCTTGATACCGATCGCTTGCGTACCATATTGGCGTCGTCCGGTTTCGACAGACAAGCAGCCGAGCTGCTGCGCGCCGACACGCTTCCCTTCACTTTCACGCAGAAAGGCTGGGACGTGGGGCGGGCTGCGCTCGATCTGGGTGAAGCGATCGCGGTGCTCGTGGCGAGGCCGCAGGTCGATGCCGCCCTGGCCGAGGCAACGGCGGCGGTTCAGGCGCGTTTCAGCGACGAGGCGTTCGAGCGTCAGGTGGCGCTCGTGCGGCGCAAGGCGGAGCTCGAGGCGCGGCTCGCGAATCTGATGCTTGCGGACGAAGACTAATTCAGCGAATAGGGCGGCGTATAATAGCCGCCATCCGATACAAAGGCACTCGATGGCAAAGGCAATCATGGCAGACGACGGGGATACGACCGAGACCGGCGATGCGCCGCTGATCGATCTCAACGAAGGCTCCATCAAGAAGCTCGTCGCCCGCGCCAAGAAGCGCGGCTACATCACCGTTGACCAGCTCAACGAAATGCTCCCGCAGGATCAGTTCACGACCGACCAGATCGAGGACGTGATGTCCGCGCTCAGCGACATGGGCGTCAACGTCGTCGAGAATGAAGATGTCGGCGAGGACGAGCAGCCCGAGGACGACACGCCCGACGAGATCGATGGCGGCGACGGGCAGGACGATAGCGCCCCTGCGTTCGAAACGGCGAAGAAGAAGGAAACCGTCGATCGCACCGACGATCCGGTGCGCATGTACCTGCGCGAGATGGGCGCCGTCGAGCTGCTCAGCCGCGAGGGCGAGATCGCGATCGCCAAGCGTATCGAGGCCGGCCGCGACACGATGATCCTGGGGCTTTGCGAGTCCCCGATCACCTTCAACGCGATCATCGGCTGGTCGGACGCCCTCAACGAGGGCACGATGCAGCTGCGCGAGATCCTCGATCTCGACGCGATGCTCTCCAAGGGGCCGTCGGCCGAGCAGGTCGAGGGCGCTGAGGACGACGATTCGGGCGAGATCAGCGAGAAGACCGCCGGCGCCTCGTTCAAGGAAGAGGAGGAGCCCGAGGAGGCTCCCGCCGACGACGAGGACGACGAGCTTACCGAGCGCCGCGCGCCGCGTCCCTCCGACGACGACGAGGAGGACAACACCCTCAGCCTCGCGCAGATGGAGGAGACGCTCAAGCCGCAGGCGCTGGAGCGGTTCGCGAGCATCACCGCGATCTACAAGAAGTTCAGCAAGGTCCAGCAGCAGCGGCTCGACGCGATGGCAGCGGGTGGCGAGCTGTCGGCCGCGGACGAGAAGAAGTACCAGAAGCTGCGCGAGGACCTCACCGCCGAGGTCGAGAGCGTCCAGTTCCACCAGGCGAAGATCGAATATCTCGTCGACCAGCTCTACAGCTTCAACCGTCGCCTCACCGCGCTGGGCGGCCAGATGCTGCGCCTCGCCGAGCGGCACAAGGTCAACCGCAAGGACTTTCTCGACCGCTATATGGGCCATGAGCTCGACGAGCAGTGGCTCGGCGCGGTCGGCGGACTGGACAAGAAGTGGGCAGCTTTCGCCACGAACGAGGCCGCGGCGGTCGACCGCATCCGCGTCGAGGTGAGCGAGATCAGTCAGCAGACCGGCATGGCGCTCACCGAGTTCCGCCGCATCGTCAACATGGTGCAGAAGGGCGAGCGTGAGGCGCGCATCGCCAAGAAGGAGATGGTCGAGGCAAACCTGCGCCTCGTGATCTCGATCGCCAAGAAATACACCAACCGCGGGCTGCAGTTCCTGGACCTGATCCAGGAAGGAAACATCGGCCTGATGAAGGCGGTGGACAAGTTCGAGTATCGCCGCGGCTACAAGTTCTCGACCTATGCGACGTGGTGGATCCGCCAGGCGATCACCCGCTCGATCGCCGACCAGGCGCGCACCATCCGCATCCCGGTCCATATGATCGAGACGATCAACAAGCTGGTCCGCACCAGCCGCCAGTTCCTCCACGAGCAGGGCCGCGAACCCACGCCCGAGGAAATGGCCGAGCGCCTGAGCATGCCGCTCGAGAAGGTGCGCAAGGTGATGAAGATCGCCAAGGAGCCGATCAGCCTCGAAACGCCGATCGGCGACGAGGAAGACAGCCACCTCGGCGACTTCATCGAGGACAAGAACGCGATCATCCCGGTGGATGCCGCTATCCAGGCGAACCTCAAGGAAACGGTCACCCGCGTCCTCGCCAGCCTCACCCCGCGCGAGGAGCGCGTGCTGCGCATGCGCTTCGGCATCGGCATGAACACCGACCATACACTCGAGGAAGTCGGCCAGCAGTTCAGCGTGACCCGCGAGCGCATCCGTCAGATCGAGGCGAAGGCGCTGCGCAAGCTCAAGCACCCGAGCCGGTCGCGCAAGATGCGCTCGTTCCTCGATCAGTAAGGCCGGGAACTACGGACAAACAAAAAGGGCGGGGTTCACTCCCGCCCTTTTTCATTCAGTGCCGCCCTGCGCCTCCGTCAGTTTCACCCGCACACGCCCGATCGCCCAGAATGGGCGGTCTTTCATGCGCGCGGTGTAGAGCAAGGTGAACGTGCCATCCTCCTCAGGGACCAGCCCCAGCGGGGTGCGCAGGTCGGACGCCCAGTTGCTCGCTGGCGACGCCTGCACCACCAGCGAGCGCCCCTGGTGCCAGCGGATGCCGTCCGTCGAGATGCTGTAGCCCACTGAGTTAAATGGCTTGGCCGCGATGTCCGGCTGGTTCGGCGCGAAATGGTTGTTGTCGTAGACCGCGATGTAATGGCCATTGCGCAGCCGGGTCACGATCGGGTTCTCGATGAACAGGCCCTCGATCGGCGAGGGCTGCTCGCTCGGCACGCGGGTCCAGACGCTCGCGTCCATGCTCTTGGCGGTTGCGACGCCGACCTGCCAGGGCGAGACCGGGAAGTGGTTGTGGCTGCCGTGCAGCGCCACCCATTTGTCGCCCACCGGATAGGGGAAGAAGGAATCGAGCCCCTGCTGTCCTTCCCACAGCGCCGCGTCCTTGCCGCCGGGCGCCATCGCCACCCCGGCGTCCTTGTAGGGCCCGCCGACCCCGTCGATCCCCGCCGTCTGCGAGACGGCGCGGCGCGCGACGCCTTCATGGTCCATGTTGAGCGCTTCGCCCCGGCTGCTGTTGCCGCCGCGATAGGCGATGTAGAACAGGGTCCAGCGGTCGGTCTTCTTGTCGAAAATCACCGTCTGCATCCACACTTCGGACAAGGGGTTTTCCGGCGACCGGCCGGGCTTGCTCTCCATGATCGTGCCCTTGCGGGTCCAGTGGATCGCGTCGCTGCTCGTCCAGTGCGCGATGCGCAGGTCGAGGTGCGGCCGCTCGAACATCTCCGAGATGAACATGTGATAGATGCCGCCAAGCTTCAGCGTGAAGCCGTTCTCGAACCCGGACTTGTTGCCCGCGAGTCCCGGATGATCCGGGCCGACCACCGGTGCCTGAGCCTCCTCGGTCAGCACCAGCCGTTCGCGGAAATTGTCGTCGCGCCGGTCGAGCCCGTAATCCTGCGCCGCCGCGGGCAGCGCCAGAAGCGCCGCCATGCCCGATATGAGGGCCCTTCCGAGCATATTCTCTCTCCGTCTGTCGTGATTCTTCCGGGTGCACGACGGTGGTAGTTCCAGCCACCGCTCCACGCAACCTGTCAGACAGGACTTTCTTCGAGAGCCGCGCTCTACTCCAGCGTATCCCCGTAACGGCGGATCGCGATCACCGCGAACACCCCGCCCAGCACGGCGAGGATGAGAAGCTGGGTGAGCGCCTCGCTCGCCACCCAGCCCTTGAGCATTACCCCGCGCACCACGCGGAGATAGTGGGTGACCGGAAGCAACTCGCCCAGCCACTGCGCCCAGCGCGGCATGCCGGCATAGGGGAAGGCGAAGCCCGAGAGCAGGATCGAGGGCAGGATGTAGAAGAAGCTCATCTGCATCGCCTGCATCTGCGTCTTGGCGAAGGTCGAGAGCGTGAAGCCGAGCAACAGGCTGACGGTGATGAAGACCAAGGTGGCGAGCGCGAGCAGCCAGGCGGCGCCGGCGAAGGGCACGGAGAAGATCAGGCCGGCGAGGACGACGATGATCACCGTCTGTGCCGCGCCGATCAGCACATAGGGCAGGATCTTGCCCGCCATCACCTCCATCGGGCGCAGCGGCATGGCGAGAAGGTTCTCCATCGTGCCGCGCTCGCGCTCGCGCGCGACGGCGATCGACGTCATCATCACCATCGTCATCGAGAGGACGACGGCGAGCAGGCCGGGGACGATGTTGTGGCTGGTGATTCCCTCGGGATTGTAGCGGCGCTGGATGACCACATCGACTGGAGACGGGGTGCCCGCACGCGCCGAGAGCGGTCCGATCAGGTCGTGGCGCAGGCCTGAGAGCACCGCCTGCTCGACCGCGAAGGTGGCATTGCCGGTCGCGGCGGGATCGGTCGCGTCGGCGAGGACGAGGAGCTGGGGGCGCTCGCCGCGGACGAGATCGCGGGTGAAGTCACTCGGCACGACGATCAGGAACTGGACCGAGCCACGGCGCAGCATCGCCTCGCCTTCCCCCGGCTTCGTCACCGGTACCAGCTCGAAATAGGAACTGGCGCGCAGCGAATTCTCGACCGTGCGAGTGATCGACGAATGGTCGTTCATCTCGAGCGCGGCGCGCAGGTGGCGGGGATCGTTGTTGATCGCGAAGCCGAACAGGATGAGCTGGACCAGCGGCAGGCCGACGACCATGCCGAAGGTGAGCGGGTCGCGGCGGAGCTGGTGGACCTCCTTGACGAGGACCGCCCAGATGCGGCGCCAGGCGAGGATGAGACCCTGGGTCATTCGGCCGGCCCGGTGCTGTTGTCGGTCGCGCCGCGCATCAGATGGATGAACACGTCCTCCAGCGTCGGTTCGGTCTCGCGCCAGTTGATCCCGGGTGCGACATCGGCGACCGCGGCGCGCAGCGCGGCCATGTCGCGGCCGCAGACGTGCAATGTGGGGCCGAAGGCGGCGGCCATGTCGACGCCGGGCTTGTTCTCGAGCTGCGGGGCGAGGCGGTCGGCGCCCGGTCCCTCCCCCGCCAGCGCGACGAGGCCCGAGCCGGCGACGATCTCCTCTGCTGTGCCGCGCGCGAGCAGCACGCCATAGGCGATATAGGCGATGTCGTGGCAGCGCTCGGCCTCGTCCATATAATGGGTCGAAACGAGCACGGTGGTACCCTCCGCCGAGAGCATATGGACCTGGTCCCAGAATTCGCGCCGGGCGAGCGGGTCGACGCCCGCGGTGGGCTCGTCGAGCAGCAATATCTCGGGATCGTGCAATACGCAGGCGGCGAGCGCGAGCCGCTGTTTCCACCCGCCCGAGAGCGTGCCGGCGAGCTGATCGGCGCGCGTTTCGAGCCCGAGACGTTCGAGCGCGGCGGTCACCCGCTGCGTCTTGGCGTCGAGACCATAGGCGTCGGCGACGAAGGCGAGGTTCTCGCGGATCGTCAGGTCCTCGAACAGGCCGAAGCGCTGGGTCATGTAGCCGATCTTGAGCTTGATCAGCTCGCGCTGGGTGCGCAGGTTGAGACCGAGCACTGTGCCCTCGCCGCCATCGGGGATGAGCAGGCCGCAGATCATGCGCAACGTGGTGGTCTTGCCCGAGCCGTTGGGGCCGAGGAAGCCGCAGATGCGGCCGCGCGCGACCTCGAGGCTGAACTTGTCGACCACGGTGCGATTGCCGAACCTCTTGGTCAGCCCGTTGACGTCGATCGCGGGCGCGTCGCTCATTGCGGGTGGACCTCGACCGGGAGGCCGGGACGCAGCCGCTCGACCCCGGCATCGGGATAGGCCTCGACCAGGAAGACCAATTTTGCGCGCGCGCGCTCCGAATAGATCACCGGTGGCGTGAACTCGGCCTGGGGCGCGACATAGCGGACGGTCGCGGCGACCGGATCGCCACATCCGTCGCAGCTGACGCGCACCTTCGACCCCGGCTTGAGGCCGGAGATCGCGTCCTGCGGCGCATAGAAGCGGATCTTGACGCGGCCGGGGGGCAGCAGCCGCACCACTGGTGTGTTGGCGGGCACCCATTCGCCGGGGTTGAAATAGGTCTGCTCGACCAGTGCG
The DNA here is from genome assembly GCF_026107375.2 of Sphingomonas sp. BT-65. NCBI lineage: Bacteria > Pseudomonadati > Pseudomonadota > Alphaproteobacteria > Sphingomonadales > Sphingomonadaceae > Sphingomonas > Sphingomonas sp. BT-65. Next base: position 286,928 of record NZ_JAPCIA010000001.1, on the reverse strand, counting down.
GCGATGGGCGCCGCCGGGGCGATCTCCGCGCCGCGCCGCTGCTGCGCCGCGATCGCCGCCTCGGCCGCTGTGATCTGGGCGTCGGCGGCGGCGATCTGGTCGGTGCGGCCGGCAAGCTCGCCCGAGGCCTCGCTCGCCTGTGCCTGGCTGAGCGCAGCGCGCGCACTTTCGGCGGCTGCACGCGCTGCGTCGAGCTGCACCTTGGTCGCGAAACCCCGCTGGGCGAGCGTCGCGATGCGCTGATAGTCGCGCGCGGTGCGGGTGACCTCGGCGCGCGCCGCCGCCTGCTGGGCGCGGGCGATATCGAGTTCGGCGGGCCGCTGGCGCGCCTTGGTCAGATCGTCGCGCTGGGCGCGCGCGGTGGCGAGCTGGGCTTCGAGCCGGCGCAACTCCGCCGCGGTCGTCTCCGGGTTGAGCGCGAACAGTGCCTGCCCCGCCGTCACCTGCCCGCCGCGCTGGACGTTGAGCGACGCGAGCTGTCCCGAAACCGGCGCCGCGACCTCGATCGCCTCGCCCTCGACATAGCCGAGCCACGGTTCGGGCCCGTCATCGCGCCCGAAGGCGAACCAGATCAGGCCGGCGAGCACGGCAATCCCGATCACGACGAGGGGCAGTATCCGTTTCATCCGCGCACTCCCGCAAGAAGCCCGTTCAGCACGATATCGAGGTGCGAGGCGGCGAGCTCCTCCATCGCCACCGGCTCGGCGCCGACCGGCTCGAACACCGTCTTCCACAACGCGCCGAGCAGCAGCGCACCTGCCACGCTGCGCGCCGCGAGATGTGGATCGACTGCCCGGAATTCCCCGGACGCGACGCCGCGCGCGATGATCGTCTCGACCAGGGTCAGGATCCGGTTGACGGCACGATCGTGATAGGTGCGTGCCATTTCCGGGAAGTTGCCCCCCTCGCCGATCACGAGGCGGGGCAAGAAGGCGATCTCGGGCTGACCGAGCTGGCTCGCCCCGAAGCGCACCAGCGCCTCGAGCTGCGCAGCGGGCGGCGCCGACTCCATCGCGGGTGGAAGCGCCGAGGGAAGCCGCGTCTCGAGCATCCAGTCGACCAGCTCGCGGAACAGCGCCGCCTTGTCCGCGAACTGCAGGTAAAGTGCGGCCTTGGAGATGCCGACCCGCGCGGCGACATCCTCCATCCGCGTCCCGGCATAGCCGCGCGCGGCGAATTCGGTCCGCGCGGCGGTGAGAATCGACTCGCGGCGATCGGGCGGCGTGCGGCGGGGCATGGCGAATAAATAACTGACGCGTCAGTTATTGAAAAGCCCTTACGTGGTTACTCTTCCTTCAAAAACGCCCGTCTTTCGGCCATCGCCCATATTCGCCGACGCCGAGGCCACATCGTTTTGTGCCCCCTTAACCGCTGCTCTGCCCCGCTTCCGCAACGCGAACACAGGCTGAATTCCGGCGTAAAAGCCATATCGACCAAGCGGTTGGCTCAGCTAGTGGCGCCGCAGGCGCGCTTCTCGTCAACTCGACCCGGTGGTGCGTCCATCGACTTTTCCACACCCTTCGACGCGGTAAACCGCGCATCAACCACGTCTTTACGTGCTTCGGTATAGACCTGTGGACCACAGGGGATTCACACGCGCCGGAGCGGCCGGCGCGCAAGGAGCGTGGGGACCTATGGCGGTGGAGTCGGTGCAGACGGCGGGACTTGGCGGAGCTTCGGGCACGTTGACGGCACTGGTTGCCGCCGACGGCAGCGCGAGCCATCGCTTCCTCGCGCGCCTCACCACCGGCATCGCCCCGATGCGTGACCTTGCCGACGCTGTGCACCAGTTCTGCCTGCTCCACGCCCGCCACCCCGACGTGATCGAACAGGCACTCGGCCATTCAAACGAAGGCGCGACCGCCGCATGGATCGCCGAGGCATCCGCTGGCTTCGCCGCCGAGCGCGCCTATATCGTCCGCCTCGTCGCCGCGGCAGGCCCGCTGCCGAGCACGCCGGGCCAGGCCCAGTCCGAAGCGGCGATCGCCGCGCAGCGTCATGCGCTCGACATGCTCGCCCAGTCCGACCGCACGGGCTGCGCCGACGGCACCGTGCTCGCGCTGGTGCTCGACTGGCCCGCGATCCGCGCGCTGCTCGACATCGCCGGGGAGCGGCTGGGGATCGATCCGCCCGCCTCCGCCCTGCCCCCGCCGTTCGAAACCGCGACGGTGATCGACGCGCTCGCCGCGACCCTGCCGGTGGAGCGCGCGATGCTGTTCGGCGCGCAGCAGATGCTGGCCCAGCATCGCGGCCTGTGGGACGTGCTCGAAGCGCGCGCTTCGGCCCGCGACGCGCAGTAGGCGATACGTCGGAAAGGCGGGGCGCGATCGCCGCACCCCGCCGTCCCTACATCAGCCGCGACGCGGACTGCAGCTCGAGACCTTCTTCTCGTCGGCCTCGGTGCCGCCGACCTTGCCCTCGAACAGCGTGCCTTCCTCGCCCTTGGTCCACCACACCAGCGTCTTGCCGGCCGAGCGACCCTGGTCGGTGGCGTATTTGGCGCCGCTCGCCGCCTGCACGCCGGTCAGGTCGTAGCTCTGGTCGCCGATCGTCAGCCGCGCCTTGGCAGGCGTGGTGGCGTTGTCATAGGTCGCACTGAGCAGCAGCGCGGGCATGCAGTCATAGGCCACGGTCTGCGGTGCGGCGGCAGTCGGCGCCGCCGCGGTCTCGTTGACGGCCGTCGTGTTTTCGGTCGTCCCGTTGGCTGGGGTTGCGGGCTGCTGGCCGCATCCGGCGAGAAGCGCGAGGCCCATCAGAGGGGCACTGAGAAGCAGGGATCCGGTAGACAGTTTCGGCATCGAACGTTCCTCTCTCTGCATGCGCGGCGTCGAGTCGAAACCGCACGCGGACTGTATGAAAGCGGAAGGTGACAGGCAAACCGCTTGCGTCGCCGGGCGCAATCCCGCTACCCGCATACCCGATCTTCCAATCCGGCGGAGACTGGAATGCGCTTCGAAGGCACGCAAAGTTACGTCGCGACCGAAGACCTCAAGGTCGCGGTCAACGCCGCGGTCACACTGCGTCGCCCCCTGCTGGTCAAGGGCGAGCCGGGGACGGGCAAGACCGTGCTGGCGTACGAGATCGCCAAGGCGGTGAGCGCGCCGCTGATCGAGTGGAACGTCAAGTCGACGACCAAGGCGCATCAGGGCCTGTATGAATATGACGCGGTGGCGCGGCTGCGTGACGGGCAACTCGGCGAGGAACGCGTCCACGACATCTCCAACTACATCCGCAAGGGCAAATTGTGGGAGGCGTTCACCTCCCCCACCCTGCCCGTGCTGCTGATCGACGAGATCGACAAGGCCGATATCGAATTCCCCAACGACCTGCTCCAGGAACTCGATCGCATGGAATTCCATGTCTACGAGACCGGCGAGACGGTGCGCGCCGCCGAGCGGCCGATCGTGGTGATCACCTCCAACAATGAGAAGGAACTGCCCGACGCGTTCCTGCGCCGCTGCTTCTTCCACTACATCAAATTCCCTGACCGCGAGACGATGCAGGCGATCATCGACGTCCACTTCCCCGGCATCCAGAAGCTGCTGGTGAGCAAGGCGATGGACATCTTCTACGACATCCGCGAGGTGCCGGGGCTCAAGAAGAAGCCGAGCACCAGCGAGCTGCTCGACTGGCTCAAGCTGCTGCTGCATGAGGACATGCCGCTCGACGTCCTCCAGTCGCGCGACCCGAGCAAGGCGATCCCCCCGCTGCACGGCGCGCTGCTCAAGAACGAGCAGGACGTGATGCTGTTCGAGCGGCTGGCGTTCATGGCAAGAAGGCAGGCGAAGTGACCCATAGCGCGGGATGCCTGTGCGGCCAGGTCCGCATCGCGATCGAGGGCGAACCGCTTGCCGCGCGGCAATGCTGGTGCCGGCTGTGCCAGTATCTGGGGGGCGGCACCGCGACGGTGAACGTCTGCTTCCCGAGCGAAGCGGTGACCACGACCGGCGAGATCCGCTGGCACGAGAGCATCGCGGACAGCGGCAACCGCATGCGCCGCGGCTTCTGCCCCACCTGCGGCACGCCGATCTTCAGCCTGGCCGAGAGCCGCCCGCACCTCACCTTCATCCGCGCGGGCGCGCTCGACGATCCGAATCTGCGTGCGCCCGAGGCGGTGATCTGGACCAGCGCGGCACCCGAATGGGCGTGCCTGGACCCACAGCTTCCACAGTATCCCGCACAGATCCCGCCCGTTGCCTGAATACGAAGCGACCGCCGGCGCCACGCGCTTCGCCCGGATCCGTGCACGGCTGGAGGCGGCGCAGCCGGTCTCGGGGTGGCGGGGGGCGCTCTACGAATTCCTGCTGTTCGGCTTCAAGCAGGGCTGGGCGTGCCTGTTCGGGGCGCTGATGCTCGCCCTGCTGCTGGCGACGCATCTGTTCTACCCCGCCGATGCGCCGCTCGCGCGCTATGATTTCCTGACGATCGGGGCGGTGGCGATCCAGCTCGGCATGCTGGGCTTCCGGCTGGAGAGTTGGAACGAGGCCAAGGTGATCCTCGCCTTCCACATCGTCGGCACGGTGATGGAGCTGTTCAAGACCGCGCATGGCTCGTGGCTCTATCCCGAGCCGAGCCTGTTGCGGATCGGCGAGGTGCCCCTGTTCTCGGGATTCATGTACGCGGCGGTGGGCAGCTATATCGCGCGCGTCTGGCGCATCTTCCACTTCCGCTTCGAACATTACCCGCCGCGCTGGACGACCTGGGCGTTGGCCGCGGCGATCTATACCAACTTCTTCGCGCATCATTGGCTGCCCGACATCCGCCTCGCGCTGTTCGCGGCGACCGGGTTGCTGTTCTGGCGGACGAAGATCTGGTTCACGCCGTTCCGCACCGAACGCTGGATGCCGCTGCTGGCCGGCTGGCTGCTGGTCGCGCTGTTCATCTGGTTCGCGGAGAATATCGGCACCTTCTCGCGCGCCTGGCTTTATCCCGGGCAGGAGAATGGCTGGGCGATGGTCCACCCCGGCAAGCTCGGCGCCTGGTACCTGCTGATGATCATCTCGTTCGTGCTGGTGTCGCTGGTGCGGCACGAGGGCGGACAGCGCGAAGTTGACAATGTTGAGCGATTCGATCGCGAAGATGTCAACTATGTCCGGATCGACATTTCAAAGAGCGAAATTGATCCGAGCAGCTGAAATCCAACATTTCAAGCCTGTTTGAAGCACGCTGCGCGCTCAATCCGCGACCTTCACCACCAGTTTGCCGATCGCGCCGCGGCCGGCGAGCTTCGCGATCGCCTTGCCGCCGTCCTCGAAGGCGAAGGTCTCGCTGACATGCGGGTTGATCCTGCCCGCTTCCCACAGGCGGAAGAGATGCTCGACATGCGCGGCGTTGGCCTTGGGGTCGCGCGCGGCGAAGGCGCCCCAGAACACGCCGCACACGTCGCAGCTCTTGAGCAAGGTGAGGTTGAGCGGGAGCTTCGGGATTCCCGCGGGGAAGCCGACGACGAGATAGCGCCCCTCCCAGCCGATCGAGCGCAAGGCGGGCTCGGCATAGTCGCCGCCGACGGGATCGTAGATCACCTGTGCGCCGTCGGGGCCGACCGCGGCCTTGAACTGCTCGGCGAGCGCCTTGGACTGGTCCTTGTCGAAGGGCGCACGGCCGTAGATCACGGTCTCGTCGGCGCCAGCGGCCCTGGCGGCGGCCGCCTTCTCCTCGCTCGAGACGGCAGCGACGACGCGCGCGCCGAACGCCTTGCCGAGCTCGACCACCGACAGGCCGATGCCGCCCGCCGCGCCGAGCACGAGCAGCGTGTCGCCTTCCTTCAGATGCCCGCGGTCGAGCAGCGCGTGGATGCTGGTGCCATAGGTCATCAGCAGCGACGCGCCCTGCGCGAAGCTCTTGCCCTCGGGCAGGCGGTAGAGGCGACGGCGGTCGACCGCGGCCTTCTCGGCGAGGCCGTTCCAGCCGGTGGAACCGAGCACGCGGTCGCCCGGCGCGAGGTCGGTGACGCCCTCGCCCACCGCTTCGACGATGCCGGCGATCTCGCCGCCCGGGGCGAAGGGGCGCGGCGGCTTGAACTGGTATTTGTCCTCGATGATCAGGACGTCGGGATAGTTGATCGCGCAGGCCTTGATCGCGACCACCACCTCGCCCGGCTTGGCGACGGGATCGGGCAATTCGCCGATCGTTAGAGTTTCAGGTCCGCCGATCTCATTCGACAGCAACGCCCGCATCAGCTCTCTCCCGCGCGATCCACGGGCGCTGCTCGGCGACCGTCGATTCGTATTTCGAAATCGCGGTATCCTTTGCCAGCGTCAGGCCGACCTCGTCCAGCCCTTGCATCAGGCAATCACGGCGGAACGGGTCCATCTCGAAGGTGAAGCGGTCCTGGAAGGGCGTGGTGACGGTCATCGTCTCGAGGTCGATCGTCACGGGATCGGTCTTGGCGACCTCGACCAGCCGGTCGATCGCTTCCTGCGGGAGCACCACGGCGACAATGCCGTTCTTGAACGCGTTGCCCGAGAAGATGTCGGAATAGCTCGGCGCGATCACCGCGGTGATGCCCATGTCCTTGAGCGCCCAGGCGGCGTGCTCGCGACTCGACCCGCAGCCGAAATTCTCCCCCGCGATCAGGATCGGCGAGCCGGCATAGCGCTCATCGTCGAAGATATTGCCGGGCTCGGCGCGCACGCTCTCGAACGCGCCCTTGCCGAGGCCCTCGCGGCTGATCGTCTTGAGCCAGTGCGCGGGGATGATGATGTCGGTGTCGATATTCTTGGCGCCCCAGGGATAGGCGCGCCCCTCGACCTTCTTGACCGGTTCCATCACTCGGCCGCCTTCGGGAAGGCCGGCAGTAGCGCGAGGTCACGCGCGTCGTGCTGGATGATCACCTTTGCCTTCAGCACCTTCGCTATCTCCTCGAAGCGGGCATGCGACGCCAATGTCTCGGCCCGGCTGGTGTTGAACTTGGGAACCCCGAGCAGCGCGCGGTTCTCGCGGAAATGATATTCGTCGCCGCTCAGCAGCACAGCGCCGGTGCGCGGCAGCTTGACGAGCAAGGCGGTGTGGCCCGGCGTGTGGCCGGGCATGGCGAGCATCTGCACCGCGCCATCGCCGAATACATCGTGATCGCCCGGGATCGCTTGCATCTTGCCCTTGCCGCCGCGCCAGTGTGCGAGTGGCGCGGCGCGCGGATGATTGTCCTTCAGCGCCCTGAGCGCCTCCCAATCGCGTGCGCCGATCAGCAACTCGGCATTGGGGAAGTCGCGCGCGCCGCCGGTGTGGTCAGCGTGATAGTGGCTGATCCCGACATAAGTGACCGCCGCGGGCGTGAGGCCGAGCGCCTTGAGGCGATCCGGGATCGTCGCGGCAAGGCTCTGCTCGGGCGTCGGCTTGCCGATCAGGTCAGGCGTGAGGCCCGTATCCCACAGCAGCACCCCCTTGGGATGGCGGATCAGGAAGCAGCCGGCGACGAACTCGCGCTTCTGTCCTTCGAAGCGGAAGGTGTCCGAATACCAGCTCAGGTCCTCCTGCAGCTTGCCGCATTCGAAGGCGTAGAGCTGGATCGCGGGCGCGGGCGGCGCAGCCTGGCCGGCCAGCGCAAGCGCGGCGGTTGCAGCGAACACAGCTTTCAGCATGACGGTCCTCCCGGGCGGCGCATCGCATCGATACGCCGCGTCCGCGCAGGAACCAAGTCGCGGCCGGCAACGCGCCGGCACGTCAGGATCAGCGGCGAACCGTGTCCTTCGCGGTCGCGGGCTTCTGGCCCGGCTCGCTCGCCTGGACGTTCGCGGCGGCATAGACCGCCGCGGCTCCGCTCAACGCCGTACCCGCCACCAGCAACACCAATACGCGCTTCACTGGTCATCCCCCTACAAGGTCACGCACGTCCGTGAGCCTTCCCGTCACCGCAGCCGCCGCCGCCATGGCAGGCGAAACCAGATGGGTTCGGGCCCCCGGACCCTGCCTCCCTACAAAATTCCGATTCGAAGTGGAAGCGCAGCGTTCGCCGGGGGGAACCTTGTCCGGGTTCATCGCCAGGCACATCGAGCAGCCCGGCTCACGCCATTCGAAGCCGGCCTCGAGGAAGATGCGGTCGAGCCCCTCGGCCTCGGCCTGGCGCTTGACCAGCCCCGAGCCGGGTACGATCAGCGCCTGGCGGATACCGTCGGCGACATGGCGGCCCTTCACCACATCGGCGGCGGCGCGCAGATCCTCGATCCGGCTGTTGGTGCAGCTGCCGATGAAGATGTTCTCGACCGCGATGTCCTGCATCCGCGTGCCGGGGGCGAGGCCCATATAGTCGAGCGACTTCTGCGCGGCGACGCGCTTGGCCGGATCGGCGAAGCTCTCGGGATCGGGGACGACGCCGGTGATTGGCACGACATCCTCAGGGCTGGTGCCCCAGGTAAGCGAGGGCGCGATGTCGCTGCCGTTGAGCGTGACGACGCGGTCGTACGCCGCGCCGGGATCGGTCGGCAGCGTCTTCCACCACGCCACCGCCTGGTCCCATTGCTCGCCCTTGGGCGCCATCGGGCGGCCCTTGAGGTACGCGAAGGTCTTCTCGTCGGGCGCGATCAGGCCCGAGCGCGCGCCGCCCTCGATCGACATGTTGCTGACGGTCAGCCGCCCCTCGATCGAGAGCGCGCGGATCACCTCGCCGGTATATTCGACGACATAGCCGGTGCCGCCCGCGGCGCCGGTCTTGCCGATGATCGCGAGGACGACGTCCTTAGCCGAGACGCCGAAGCCCAGCGTGCCGTCGACGCGGATCTCCATTGTCTTGGACTGGGCGAGCAGCAGCGTCTGGGTGGCGAGCACATGCTCGACCTCGCTGGTGCCGATGCCGAACGCCAGCGCGCCGAGCGCGCCATGCGCCGAAGTGTGGCTGTCGCCGCACACCAGCGTGGTGCCGGGGAGCGTGAAGCCCTGCTCGGGCCCCACGACATGGACGATGCCCTGCTCGGCCGCGGTCGCGCCGAAATAGTCGATGCCGAACTCGGCGACGTTGCGCTCCAGCGCGGCGAGCTGCTGCGCGCTCTCGCGGTCGGCGATCGGCAGGCGGTTGCCCGCGGCGTCGACGCGCGGGGTGGTCGGGAGATTGTGATCGGGCACGGCGAGCGTGAGATCGGGCCGCCGCACGCGCCGGCCATTGGCGCGAAGCCCCTCGAACGCCTGCGGGCTGGTGACTTCGTGGACCAAATGGCGGTCGATATAGATCAGGCACGTGCCGTCGTCGCGGCGTTCCACGACGTGCGCGGCCCAGATCTTCTCGTACAGGGTGAGCGGTTTACTGGCCATGACGGGGCTCACTTACGCCTTTGTTGCGCAGGAGCAAGCACAGGCGGCATTTTCGTGCGTGAAGCTGGGGTTGGCGGTCAGCCCGCCGATGCCGCCTCGAACACCGCCTGTTGCGCGGCGAACGCGCGTTGGTAGGCGGGCCGCGCCTCGCCGCGGACGACATAGGCGGAGATATTCGGATACACCTCCAGCAGGTCCGATCCTTCAAGCCGGCGCAGCACCGTGATCATCAGCAGGTCGCCCGCGCTGAACGCGCCGTCGAGCCAGTCGGAATCGCCGAGGTGGCGGGAAAGGTCGTCCAGATATCGCCGGATGCTCTTGTCGAGCGCCTGCAGGCGCTGCTCGAACCAGGGCTTGTCATGGTCGAGGATCCTGAGGAGGGAGCGGTCGAAGATCGGCGGCTCCACGGTGTTCAGTGCGGCGAACATCCAGGTGATCGCGCGCGCTCGGGCGTTCGGCTCGTTGGGCAGCAAGCCCCCATCGCGCTCGGCGATGTGGAACACGATCGAACCGGACTCGAACAGGGTCAGATCACCCTCTTCATAGGTCGGAATCTGGCCGAACGGATTGCGGGCACGATGTTCTGCCCCCTTTAGCCCTCGGAACGAGACGAGACGCACGTCATAGGGCTGGCCCACTTCCTCGAACGCCCAGCGGACGCGCATGTCGCGCGCGAGGCCCTTGCCGCGATCGGGCGAGTTTTCGAAGGCGGTGATGGTGGGCGTCATGGCAAGGCTCCGGGATGCGATCGGCGTCAGGCGCGAAGCGGCGCGGCGTCCCCCGCATCGGCCCAGGTCTCGCGGCGCCCCAGCCAGGGGTTGAGGAACAGCGCGGGGAGCTTGAGGAACAGCAGCTCGGAATGGATGAAGCTGTCGATCCCCCGCTCCCACCAGCGCGGGTCGCGCTTGCCATTCGCCTTGAGCCAGCCGTCATAGGGCGCCCAGTGGCTCGGCTCGTCGCGGTGGATCACCTCGAAGATGCGGATCAGCGCGCGGTCGTGGCGCACCAGCGGGTGGCGCAGCAGGATCTCGACCTGGCGGAAGCCGCGCTGCTCGGTGAGCGAGATGACGCGGCACAGCTTCTCGAACAGGTCGTCGCGGGCGATGATCGCCTTGGTATCAAGATCGTCGATCGTCTGGCGGAACATGATCTCGACGAAGCGGTCGATATGGCCGCAGGTGCGATCGACCTTGAGCGGCATCTCGCCGCGCAGCTCGAACCAGCGCTTGAACATCGTGTAGTGCTTGTGCTCGTCGGCGCGGTGCTTCTCGATCGCGGCGATCAGCGCGTGATCGTCCGGCGAACGCGCCCGCACCGCCTCCAGCACGCGGTCGATGCTCGTGTAGCCGCGATGCTCGTTATAGATGTAGATCGAGCACAGAAGGTCGAGATAGCGGCGGCGGAACCACGCGAACATGGACGAAACGCTACGCCTGTCAGGGGTGCGCAGCAAGCGGTGTTGCTAGGCGACTTCCTTGGGCGAGACATAGTCCGCATCGTGCGCGAAGGGCAGCGGAGCGCCGTCGCGGAGCGCGGCGAGGATCTGGGCGAAGCCGGTGTCGAAGGTGAAACCGAGATCGCGGGTGATACGGGCGCTGTCATAGACGCGACCGATCCGCTCCGGGAGCACCCAGTTACGGGCGGCGTAGAGGCCGGGCGCCTCGGGGAAATAGCGCGCGATGACGGCGGCAGCATCGTGCTTGAGCTCGGCAGCGTCGGCGCGGGCGAACGGCGTGGGCGCGGAAACGATATACGCGCCGAAACCGATCGCTGGTGCTTTCTCCAGCGCGGCGAGGTGCGCGCGGGCGGCGTCTTCCACCGTTAGACGGCGGTGGAGGAACTCGTTGGCCTTGAGGTTCTCGCCGGGCGGATGGCTGTGGGTATCATCGTCCTCGGGGAAGAAGCGGCCGGTGCGCAGGACGATCGCGTTGAGGCCATGCTCGGCGCGGAACAGGCGGCAGAGCTGCTCGGCGGCGTATTTGGTGGCACCATAGATGTTGCGCGGCTCGATCGGGCCCGATGTCTCGTCGAGCCACACCGCGGCGTCGCCCGCCTCGTCGCGGATCGCCTGGCTGATCATCAGCGAAGTGGTCGATGTGAATACGAAGCGGTCGTGGCCGGCCATCGCCGCGGCCTCGAGCAGGTTGAATGTGCCGGTGATGTTGACGTCGACGAATGCCTGCTTGGGATAGCGGGCGATGTCGGGCTTGTGCAGCGCGCCGCCGTGGATCACGGCCTCGATGCCGTGTTCGCCGAACGTGCGCTCGATGAGATCTGCGTCGGCGACGGTGCCGATCACGCCGGTGTCGGCGCCCGGCGCGACGTCGAGGCCGGTGACCTCGTGCCCTGCGTCGCGGAGCATGGGCGCGAGATAGCGGCCGAGCCAGCCGGACGAGCCTGTCAGGAGAATGCGCATGGCGGTGCGGTTAGCCCGTCGCGGCGCAAGGCGAAAGTGCCAGAGGGCCTGTAAGCCGGGTTCTGTCCACGCGGCCCTTTCCTTGCGGAGGTGCGCGCGATGGGCGGCCATTCCTCTAGGCCCGCACTCGCATGCGGGCTCAAGCAATCAACCCGGGCCGCGAGGCGGAACTCCCCATGTGCGGCCCCTATTCGATCTTGCTCCCGGTGGGGTTTGCCGTGCCGCTTCCGTTGCCGGTCGCGCGGTGCGCTCTTGCCGCACCCTTTCACCCTTGCTCCTGCTCCGAAGAGCGGTGAGCGGTCTGCTCTCTGTGGCACTTTCCCTGATCCCGGAACGAGTCCGGGACCGCCGGGCGTTACCCGGCACCGTGTTCCCGTGGAGCCCGGACTTTCCTCGGTACGCTTGCGCGCAACGCGGCCGCCCGGCCCTCTGGCGAGCCTGAGATAGGTGGAAAGCGCGCGCGGCGCAAATCGGCGGCTAGCTGCCGCCCTTGACCCGCGCGGGCAGGCGGTAGCGCGCATCCTCGATCGCGACCTCGATCGCGTCCTTGTCGATCACCGACACGGTCGCCTGGCGCGCACCGTCCGCCGCAACCACGCCGCGGCCGTCGGTGGTGACGCGCAGGCGGTGGAAGCCGCCATCGGGATGGCGCACGGTGAGGATCAGCCCGTCCTGCGTGCGCGCACGGTCGATCGTGCAGTTGGTCGTGAACTCGGCCGCGCCGCCGACCGCGCAGGGGATACGCCCCTCGGCCTCGGCACGTGCGAGTTCGGCCTTGGCGCGCGCGGCGCGCTCGGCGTCGGTCTCGACCTGGGTTCCGCAGGCGGCGAGCGACAGCAACGCCGTCGTCGCCAGGACTTCAGATATCCGCGTAGACATGCTTTTCGGACTTCGCCCCCGGGTGCGTCACCGCACCCTTATAGGCCGGTCCGACATTCTGCGCATAGCGCCACAATGCCCCGGATTGATACGCATTCTCGCGCGGCTGCCAGCGCGCGCGGCGTTCGGCCAGCACATCCTCGGCCACGTCGAGATCGATCGTCCCCGCCTCGGCATCGATGCGGATGATGTCGCCATCCTCGACCAGCGCGATTGGGCCGCATTCGGCCGCCTCGGGTCCGACATGGCCGATGCAGAAACCCCGGGTCGCGCCCGAGAAGCGCCCATCGGTGATCAGCGCCACCTTCTCGCCCATGCCGAGGCCATAGAGCGCGGCGGTGGTCGACAGCATCTCGCGCATGCCGGGGCCGCCCTTGGGTCCTTCGTAGCGGATGATGACGACCTCGCCCTCGCGGATCTCGCGCCTCTCGACCGCGGCGAAGGCGTCCTCCTCGCAATCAAAGCAGCGCGCAGGCCCCTCGAACTGCAGGCGGTGCATGCCAGCGACCTTCACGATCGCGCCGTTGGGAGCGAGGCTGCCGCGCAGGCCGACCACGCCACCGGTGGGGGTGAGCGGCGCCTTGACGTCGTAGATCACCTTCTGGTCGGGGTTCCAGGTGACTTGGTCGATATTCTCGCCCAGCGTCTTGCCAGTCACCGTGAGGCAGTTGCCGTCGAGCAGATCGTTCGCGAGCAACGTTTTCATCAGCATGTAGACGCCACCGGCCTCGTACATGTCCTTGGCGACATACTTACCGCCCGGTTTCAAATCCGCGATGTAAGGCGTTGATTTGAAGATCTCGGCAACGTCGAACAGATCGAAGTCGATCCCCGCCTCGCTCGCCATTGCAGGCAGGTGCAGCGCGCCATTGGTCGAGCCGCCGGTCGCGGCGACGATGCGCGCGGCGTTGATGAACGCCTCACGCGTGCAGATGTCGCGCGGGCGGATGTTCTTCTCCAGCAACTCCATCACCTGCCAGCCCGCGGCGACCGCGATCTGCTCGCGGCTGGTATAGGGCGCGGGGACCATATTGCTGTTGGGCAGCGACAGCCCGATCGCCTCGCCGACGCATGCCATGGTGTTGGCGGTATATTGCCCGCCGCACGCCCCATGGCCGGGGCACGCGACCTTCTCCAGCGCATGGACTTCGCTGATCGGACAGGTGCCGGCGGCGAACTTGCCGACCACCTCGAACACGTCGACCACGGTGACGTCGCGGTCCTGGTAGCGCCCAGGGAGGATCGAGCCGCCATAGACGAAGATCGACGGAATATTGAGGCGCAGCATCGCCATCATCATGCCGGGCAGCGACTTGTCGCACCCGGCGAAGCCGACCAGCGCGTCGTAGCAATGGCCGCGCACCGAGAGCTCGACCGAATCCGCGATCACCTCACGGCTGACCAGCGAGGACTTCATCCCCTGGTGGCCCATCGCGATGCCGTCGGTGACGGTGATCGTGTTGAAGCGGCGCGGCATGCCGCCATTGTCGATCACGCCCTTGCGCGCGGCATCGGCCTGCGCGTCGAGCGTGGTGTTGCACGGTGCGCTGTCATTGCCCGCGCTGGCGAGCGCGACGAAGGGCTTGGCGATATCCTCTTCGGAAATCCCCATGGCGTAGTAATAGCTGCGGTGCGGGGCGCGCTCGGGGCCGACGGAGACGTGGCGCGAGGGCAAGCGGGACTTGTCGAAACGGTTGGTCATGGCGCGAACGCCTATGTCGCCGGGGACCCCGTTTGCGCAAGAGAGTTGCGCACGTCTTTTACTATCGACGCGAGAAGCTGCGCCCAATGCGCCACACCGGCGGGGTCGGAGATGAGGTCGTTGCGCAGCTCGATGCCGAGATAGGGGATGCCGTTGCCCTCGGCGTGGCGGTTCATCGTCGCGTTGAGCAGGCGGCCCGAATAGGGCTCGTTGTCGCCGGTGACGACGCCGGCCGCCTCTAGCAGCGGGATGCCGAGGCGCGCGGCACGGGCGTCGCGATTGTAGAGGATGCCGATCTCCCACGGGCGCGACGGGCCGTCATGCTGTTCGAGCCGGGGCGTGAAGCTGTGGACCGAGACCAGCAGCTCGGGGCGGCGGGCGCGAATCGTGTCGGCGATCGCGCGGTGATAGGGCGCGTGAAAACGGGCGATACGCTCGGCGCGGTCGGCGGTGCCGTTGCCGGGGATGGCGTGGCCATCGCTGATGTGCGGGATCAGCCCAGCGCTGTCGGGCTCGCGGTTGAGGTCGATGACGAGGCGCGAGATGGTGGCGAGGATTGCGGGGGCGCCAAGGTACACGGCGAGCGCCTCACTGACCGCGGCGGCGCCGATGTCGACGGCGATGTGCTTGCCGAGCAGGGCGGGCGCAATGCCGAGATCGATGTCGGATGGCACGGCATTGGAGGCGTGATCACAGAGGATCAGGATATCCGCCGCGCCATCGATGAAATGCGCGGCGGTCATCTCTTGCCCTCAAGGAATGCGTCGAGGCGGGTGCGGAAGGGTTCAGAGCCGAACGCATCGTCGAACGTGCGTGCATGCCCCGCCCCAGCGGGATCGCGGAGGACCGCCTTGAGCGCGCGCACCGCCTCGGGGACGTTGGCGGCAATGGCGTTGGCGAGCTCATGCGCGGCGGGCTGGGCATGGGCGACGCGGCGATGCGCGAGGCCGATACGCGGGGCCTCGTCGGCATCGATGCGCGCGCCGGTGAACAGCATCAGTGCCGCCTGCCCCTCGCCCACCCGCGCAGCGAGCCGGGCGACGTCGGTCGCCGGGTAGGTCAGGCCGAGCTTGGCGGGCGTGGTGGCGAACACCGCCTCGTCGCCCGCGACCACGATGTCGCACGCCAGCGTCAGCGCGACCGCGGCGCCGAAGCAGCTGCCATCGACCGCGGCGATCACTGGCATGGGGAGCGCGGCGACGGCTTCGATCGCGGCCGCCATCGCCTCGCGGAAACGGATGCGCAGGCCGGGTTGCTCGACCAGGTCGCGGAATTCGGCGAGATCGGCGCCGGCGGAGAAGACTCCGGGCATCGCCGAGCGCAGGATCACCGCGCGGGCATCCGATGCGGCGATGGCGCGTGCGGCGTCGGCGAGCGCGTCCCAGCCCGCGATCGGGATCGCATTGCGCGCCCCACCACGCTCGAGGGTGAGGATCGCGATATGGTCGTGGAGTTGCCAGGCGATCATCGCCGGCCTCGTAAGCGAGGATAGCGCCCGCCCGCCGAAGCGAGCGGGGGCCATCCACGGACGTTTCGCTCCCGGCGCCTGGCCCGCAAGCCATGCCTCGCAAGACCGGGGCCAATTGCCGTTCCCCAGAGAGCGCCTGTACTAGACGGACCGGACTGTGCCAAAATGGGACAGATAAGTGTCACAACAGCACCGTTTCGAGACACCACCAGCCGGGCTGTGCGCCCCTGACTGCCTCCGTCGCCGAGGTACGCGCCGCGAGGCTGTCGAACAGCGCGAAACAGGTGGCGCCCGATCCGGACATGCGCGCCAGCGTCGCGCCCGGCTGCGCGCCGAGCAGTTCCAGCACCTCCCCGATCACCGGAGCGATCGCCAGCGCGGGCGGCTCGAGATCGTTGCGCCCGGCTCGCGCGGCCGCGAGCAAATCGCCCTCTCGCAGCGTGCCGCGATCAATGCCGTCCCAGCGGCGGAACACCTCGGCGGTCGACACCGCCACGCCCGGATTGACCAGCAGCACCGGCGTCCCCGGCGCGCCCGCCACCGGGACGAGCTGCTCGCCGCGCCCGCGTCCGATCGCGGTGCGGCTGTAGAGGCAGGCGGGTACATCCGATCCCAGCGCATCGGCGCAGTCGAACAACCGCGGATCGTCGAGCGCGATGCCGTGATGGCGCGCGAGCAGGCGCAGCGTCGCGGCGGCGTCGGCCGAGCCCCCGCCCAGCCCGGATGCAACGGGCAGCCGCTTGGTCAGCGTGATGCGCCCCGGCACGGGCAGGTCGAAAACCTGCGCGAATCGCGCGGCGGCGCGGGTGACGAGATTGTCGTCCTCCCCTAGCAGCGCAGCGGCAAACGGGCCGTTCACCGCGAACCCCTGCCCCTCGCCCAGCGTCACCGCGTCGCCGTCGGCGACGAAGGCGAACAGTGTCTCCAGCTCGTGATAGCCGTCCTCGCGCCGCCGCCGTACATGCAGCGCAAGGTTGAGCTTGGCGGGCGCAGGCTCGGTCAGAATCAGTTTGCCGCGGTCCTCTGGCCGATGCCGTCGGCGAGCTTGGCCGAGAGCCGCGTCTTCTGCTCGCCCTCGGCATAGAGCGCGGCCGCGCGCCAAGCGTAGCGCGCCTCGAACCGCCGCCCGGTCCGCCAATAGACATCGCCGAGATGCTCATTGATCGTCGCGCTGCCAGGCTCGCTCTGCGCGGCCTTTTCGAGCAGCGGCAGTGCCTTGGCGACCTCGCCCTGGCGGAAATAGGCCCAGCCGAGCGAGTCGGTGATCGCGGCGTCATCGGGACGCAGCTTGCTCGCGCGCTCCAGCAATGCGGTCGCCTCGCCGAGATTCACCCCGCGCTCGATCTGCGCATAGCCCAGATAGTTGAGCGCGACCGCCTGTTCGGGCGCGAGCTCGACCGCCTTGCGCAGATGCAGCAGCGCCTCGTCCCAACGGCCCGCGCGCTCGAGCGCGCCGCCGAGCTGGAGGTGCTGGATCCAGGTCGCGCCGTCGCCGGCCTGGGCCAGCGCCTGGGCATAGATGCCGGCCGCCTCGGCCTCGCGCCCCTGCTCGGACAGCAGGTCGGCATAGCGCTGGCGATCGGCGATGCTCGCATCACGCGCGCGCGCCAGCGTCGCCGCGAGCGCAAGCGCCCCGGCATCGTCGCCCTGCTTGTCGCGCAGCCCGACCCGCTCGGTCAGCGCGGCGGCGTAGAAGGGGCTGTCCTTCTTGACCGAATCCAGCGCGGCCTGCGCGCGCTCATAGGCCTGTTCGCCTGCCAGTGCGTCGGCGAGCAGCAACCGCGCGCGATCGTCGCCTGGGTCGAGCATCAGCGCCGAGCGCGTGAGCAGGATCGACAGCGCCTGCGTCTCCTGCCCCGCAAGATCGGAGGCGAGCCGGGTGAAGGCGCGGCTGGCGCCGAACGCCGCGCCTGGCTTGGGCCCCTTCTTCAGGCGCGCACGAAGCCCGGACAGCACCGGATCGTCGCCGGCGAGCAGCGACAGCGCGGTGTCGCGCCGGCCCTTCGCCGCGAGCAGCGTCGCGGCGTTCCAGCGCAGGTCGATGCTGCCCGGATCGGCGCCGACCGCTGCGCGCAATGCCGCGATGCCGTCCTCGATCCGGTCCGATGCGATCAGCAGCAGCGCGCGATGCTCGGCGATGTAGCGGCGGGCGAGCCCGCTTTCGCTGGCATTATCGAGGATCGGGAAGGGATCGGCGCCGCGGTCATGCGCGAGCCAGGCGCGCAGCACCGGGGCGAGGAAATCGAGCGGGCCCGCCCCGATCCCGCCGAGCGCATCGTCGGCCGCCGCCTGATCGCGCTTGCGCAGCGCCTCGGCGAAGTCGAGGATCGCGACGTCCGCCGGCGCGACGCCCGAGCGGGTGAGCACCGCGGCCGCGCGGCGCGCCAGCGCGATGTCGCCCGCCGCCAGCGCGTTGCGATAGGCGCGGATCGCCACGACCTCGTCATCGGGCGCGGTCGCCATCACCGCGGCATAGCCCGCCGCCGCGACGCCCACCGCACCATCCTCCGCCGCGGCGCGGGCGCGGACATAGTCGCGCGCATCGGCATGGGCGGCGTTGGGGAGGAGGAGTCCCGTTATCGCAAGCGACAGGAGCAGTGCACGCTGACATCCAATTCCTCCCCCGGAGGGGGAGGGGGACCGCGCTTGCGCGGTGGAGGGGTAGTCGCCACCAAAGAACCGGCTAGCGAGCGGAGAATACCCCTCCACCAGCTGCGCTGGTCCCCCTCCCCCTCCGGGGGAGGAATTTGGAGCACCGAGATGCTTCGGGCGCTTACATGTTGGGATAATTCGGTCCTCCACCGCCCTCGGGCACCACCCAGTTGATGTTCTGCGTGGGGTCCTTGATGTCGCATGTCTTGCAATGGACGCAGTTCTGCGCGTTGATCACGAACTTCGGCGTCCCTTCCGCCTCGCCCACGATCTCGTAAACGCCCGCCGGACAATAACGCTGCGCCGGCTCGTCATAAAGGGGCAGATCATATTCGACCGGGATATCCGGATCCTTGAGCGTCAGATGGACCGGCTGGTCCTCCTCGTGATTGGTGTTCGACAGGAACACCGAGGAGAGCCGGTCGAAGGTCAGCACGCCGTCGGGCTTGGGATAGTCGATCGGCTGGACCAGGTCCTTGCGCCACAGGCTCTCGTGATCGGGCTTGTGGCCCATGGTGAAGGGCATCTTCACGCCCCAGCTCTCGAGGAACATGGTGACGTTGGCGAGGCCCGATCCGATCAGGTCGCCGAACTTCTTCACCAGCGGCGCGACGTTACGGACGATGCTGAGCTCCTTGTACGCCCAGCTCGCCCGGAACGCCTCCGGATAGGCGATGAGCTCGTCGCTCGAGCGATCCGCCTGCACCGCCGCGAACGCCGCCTCGGCCGCGAGCATGCCGCTCTTCATCGCGGTGTGCGTGCCCTTGATCCGCGGCACGTTGAGGAAGCCCGCGCTGTCGCCGATCAGCACGCCGCCGGGGAAGGTGAGCTTGGGAATCGCCTGCAACCCGCCGTCGCTGATCGCGCGCGCGCCATAGGAGACGCGCTTGCCGCCCTTCAGGATCTCGGCGATCGCCGGGTGAGTCTTCCAGCGCTGCATCTCCTGGAAGGGCGAGAGATAGGGGTTGGTGTAGTTGAGCCAGGTGACGAAGCCCAACGCCACCTGCCCATTGGCCTGGTGGTAGAGGAAGCCGCCGCCATTCGATCCCCGCGTCTCATTGAGCGGCCAGCCCTGGGTATGGATGACGCGGCCGGGCACGTGCAGCTCGGGATCGATGTCCCACAATTCCTTGACGCCGAGGCCGTAGATCTGCGGCTCGACGCCCTCGCACAGCCCGAACTGGCGCTGGAGCTGCTTGGAGAGATGCCCGCGCACGCCCTCGCCGAAGAAGGTATAGCGCGCGTGCAGCTCGAGCCCGGGCTGATAGTCGGGCTTGTGCGTGCCGTCGCACGCCACGCCCATGTCGCCGGTGGCGACGCCCTTCACCGACCCATCCTCGTGGTAGAGGATCTCGGCAGCGGCGAAGCCCGGGAAGATCTCGACTCCCAGCCCTTCGGCCTGCTCGGCGAGCCAGCGACAAAGGTTGCCGAGGCTGCCGGTGTAGGTGCCCTCATTGTGCATGAAGCGCGGCATGAGGCGGTGCGGGACGTTCCACTTGCCCTTCTTCGACAACAGCCAGTGCTGGTTGTCGTGGACCGGCACCTCCGCCAGCGGGCAGCCGGCGGTGCGCCATTCGGGCAGCAGCTCGTCGAGCGAACGCGGATCGATCACCGCGCCCGACAGGATGTGCGCGCCGACCTCCGATCCCTTTTCGAGGATGCACACGCTGATCTCGCCGCCGGCCTCGGCCGCCAGCTGCTTGAGCCGGATCGCAGCGGTAAGGCCGGCAGGCCCCGCACCGACGATCACGACGTCATATGGCATCGACTCGCGTTCGCTCACTCTTCGTCTCCCCTGGCGGACGCGTCCCCTCATGTCGTCGCACGCGCGGCGCGTCCTGTCCCTCCTCCGATGGCGGTAGATTGACCATGGCGTCAAGGCATGACTCTGTGAAATCCATGGGCATTGCGGGGGCAATGGATTGGCGGGCCGAAGCCGCCAGCGCGCTGCAATGGTGGCAGGACGCGGGCGTGGACATGCTCGTGGACGAAGCGCCGCGCGACTGGACCGTACGCGAGGCGGCGCCTGCCGCTACGGCGAGCCCTGGCCAACATGCCCCGCTGGCGGAACCCGAGCCCGAAGCGCCGCTCCCCGCCACGCTGGAAGCGTTCATCGACTGGCGCTTCGGCAGCGGCGCCCCGGAAGCGAGCTGGGGCGAACCGATCGTCGCGCCGAGCGGAAATCCCGCCGCACCGCTGATGGTGATCACCGACCTCCCCGAGTTCGAGGGCGAGGCACCCGGTCTGCTCGGCAACGGCGCAGGACGGCTGTTCGACCGCATGCTCGCCGCGATCGGGCTCGACCGCGACTCCGTCTATCTCGCGCCGCTGTGCGCCGCGCGCCCGATCACCGGCCAGGTGCCGCGCGAGGCCGAGGCACGGCTCGGCGAGCTGGTGCGCCATCACATCGCGCTTGCCGCGCCGCAGAAGCTGCTGCTGCTCGGCCAGACGGTGAGCCGTGCGGTTATCGGGTCCGAGGGCGGGCTGCAGCGTGGTCGTTTAGAGCCCGTTAACCAAGCAAATGGACAATCGCTGGTGGTCGCGACCTTCCACCCGCGGTTCCTGCTGACCAGGCCCGCAGCGAAGGCCGATGCCTGGAAAGACCTGCAGTTGCTTCTTGGGGGGCAAAAGTGAACCCGCGTATCCTGTTTGCCGCCACCGCAATTGCCCTTGCCCTTCCCGCCGTCGCGCATGCATCCGACGAGAAGGCGGCCGAGCGCTTCGAGAAGCGCGAGGCCAGCGACGGTGTCCCCGCCCAGCTCGACCCGTCGGAGCGCGAAGCCTATCGCGCGGTGTTCGCGGCGATCCGCGCGCAGCGCTGGGCCGACGCGCAGCTTCGCCTCGATTCGATGCGGCCCGGCCTGCTTCACGCGACGGCGCGCGCGGAACTCTATCTCGCCAAGGGCTCGCCCCGCGCCGAGCTGCCGCAATTGCTGGCGCTGCTCGGCGAGGCGCCCGAGCTGCCCCAGGCCGAACAGATCGCCCGTCTCGCCCGGACACGCGGCGCGATCGAGCTTCCCGGGCTGCCCGTGGCACAGCGCATGATCTGGTACGACGCGCCGCCCGCGCGCATCCGCCACCGCTCGACCCCCGCCGCCGATTCCGCGGCGATGCGGCTGGTCGTGGAGATGCAGCCGCTGATCAAGGCGGACGACGCGACGAACGCCGAGACCTTGCTCGAGTCGCGCAGCGCCGAACTCGCGCCCGAGGTGCTCACCGAATGGCGCCAGCGCGTCGCCTGGATGTATTACACCACCGGCCGCGATGCCGATGCGCGCCGCGTCGCCGCCAAGGCGCAGGTCGGCCAGGGCGAATTCGCCCCGCTCGCCGACTGGGTGCAGGGCCTCGCGGCGTGGCGGCAGAAGGATTGCGCGGCGGCCCAGGCGGCGTTCACCTCGGTCGCGCAGCGCGCCGGGGATACCGAGAAGCGCACCGCCGGCCTCTATTGGGCCTCGCGCGCCGACATGGCGTGCGGCCGCCCCGACCTGGTCAGCACGCGGCTCAAGAGCGCGGCACAGCATGGCGAGACCTTCTACGGCCTGCTCGCGCGCCAGGCGCTGGGCATGAAGGAAGTGCCGGCACGCACCGAGAAGTTCGTGTCGGCCGACTGGAAGACGATCGAGCGCCGCCCGAATGTCCGCGTCGCGACCGCGCTGGTCGAGATCGGCGAGGACAGCCTCGCCGCCGAGGTGATCAAGCACCAGGCCAGGATCGGCGACGCGCGCGAGCATGCCGCGCTGACCCGCCTCGCCGGGCGTCTCGCGCTCCCGGCGATCCAGCTGTGGCTCACCCACAATTGCCCGCCGGGCGCGCAACCGCTCGAGGAAGCACGCTACCCGGCACCCAACTGGACCCCCGATGGCGGCTGGCGGATCGACAAGTCGCTGGTGTTCGCCCACACGCTGCAGGAATCGCGCTTCAACCGCACGGTCGAGAGTCCGGCGGGCGCCTATGGCCTGATGCAGATCAAGAGCGGCGCAGCGATCGACGTTGGCCGCCGCCGCGGCGTGACGATCGGTCGCGGCGACCTCTCGCGTCCCTCGACCAACATGGAAGTCGGGCAATCCTATATCGAGCAATTGCGCGACCAGCCCTTCACCGGCGGGCTGCTGCCCAAGGTGATCGCGGCCTACAATGCCGGGCCGACCCCGGTGACCAACTGGAACTACCAGATCCGCGACAATGGCGACCCGCTGCTCTACATCGAGAGCATCCCCTATTGGGAGACGCGCGGCTATGTCATGACGGTGCTGCGCAACTACTGGATGTACGAGAAGAACGACGGCCGCGAGAGCGCGAGCCGCGCGGCGATCGCCCAGGGGCTATGGCCCAAGGTGCCGGGCCGGGACGGCGGCGGCGCGGTGCGCATGCAGGCCTCGGCCGCGAGCGTGGCGAGCACCATCGGTGCCAATTGACCCTGATGCCGCGTTCCGCCCGGTGCGGATCGCGGTGCTCACCGTCTCCGACACGCGCACCCACGCGAACGACAAGTCGGGCGATACGCTGGTCGAGCTGCTGACCGCAGCCGGCCACGAACTTGCCGACCGCGCGATCGTTGCCGACGATCCCGAACTGATCGTCGGCAAGCTCCATGCCTGGATCGACGATGCGCAAGTCGATTGCGTGATCACCACCGGCGGCACCGGCGTGACCGGGCGCGATGTCACGCCCGAGGCGCTGGAGCGCGTCGCCGACAAGATGATCCCCGGCTTCGGCGAACTGTTCCGGTTCCTGAGCTACGCCAAGATCGGCACCTCGACGATCCAGTCGCGCGCCACCGCCTGCGTCGCGCGCGGCACCTATATCTTCGCGCTGCCCGGCTCGACCGGCGCGGTGCGCGACGGCTGGGACGGCATCCTCGCGCATCAGCTCGACAGCCGTTACAAACCCTGCAACTTCGTCGAGTTGATGCCGCGGCTTACGGAGCGCTAGGCCGCACGAACAGGGGGCCATCGATGGAATCCTTCCTCGCCGAATATGGCGTGTTCGCGATCCTGGTGAGCGCGCTGTTCCAGGGTGAGCTGGCGGTGGCGATGGGCGGCGTGCTCGTGCATCAGGACGTGGTGTCGGCGAGCGGTGCGATCGGCGCGGGGTCGCTTGCAGCCTTTTCGTCGAGCCAGGGCTTCTTCTTTCTCGGGCGCAGCCTGCGCGACCATGCCTTCGTGCGGCGGATGATCGCGCGGCCGGGTTTCGCGCGTGCCAAGGCGCTGTTCGAGCGACACCCCGGCAGCTTCATGATCGGCTATCACTTCCTGCCGGGTTTCCAGGCGATCAGTCCGCTCGCGATCGGCACCACCGCGATCAGCGGCACGCGCTTCGCGCTGCTCAACGCGATCGCCTCGATCCTGTGGTCCAACGCCTTCACCGGCCTTGGCTATGCGCTCGGCAACAGCATGGAGTTCGTGCTGGGCGAGCTGCGGCTGATCGAGCATCTGCTGCTGGGGGTGGCCGTGGTGCTCGCGCTGTTCCTGATCGGCCGCCGCCTCGCGCATCGCTGGGCCGAAGCGCGCACGCTCAATCGCGCAGCAGCAGCCCCTCCAGCATCGCCTTGAACGCCGGGATCACGCGGCGCGAGGTCGCGGCGGGATCAGGCGAGTTGGCGATCCACAGCGCCGCGTCAGTCGAGGAACCTGTGATCATTCGCGCCGCCGCCTCGGCATCGAGATCGGCGCGGACCACGCCGTCGGCCTGGAGCTCCTTGATATTGCGGCGGATCGAGGCGATGCAGGCGAGCGCGCTCGGCCAGTTCGCCGGATCGCCGAGCACCGCCGGACCGTCGCGCAGCATGATGCGCTGGACGTCGGGCTCCAGCGCAAGCTCGATATAGCCGATATTCTCCTGCACCAGCCCCTCCCAGCGCGTCGGCGCCGCCGCGGCGACTGCGGCGAGCCGCTCGGCCATCTCGGCATCGATCTGTTCGATCACCGCCTCGAGCAGTCCCTGCTTGCCCCCGAAATGGTGATAGAGCGCGCCACGCGTCAGCCCCGCAGCGGCGGTGAGATCGTCCATTGACGCTTCGGCATAGCCGTGCGCGGCGAACGCCTTGCGCGCCGCAGCGATCAGCTTGGCGCGGGTCTCGGCGATCATCTCAGGGCGCGATCTGCGCGACATTCAATTCCTCGAACTTTTTTCTCGAACGCTGCATTGACATACGACGCGTATGTCACCACCTCACTCGCATACGAAGCGTATGTAAGCCGTGAAGGCCTGCATTTCCAGAGTCGAAAGGTCTAGGCAATGTTCGCCACGTATCGCGAGATCTTCCGCGCTCCCGGAACCAAGGGATTCGCCGCCGCCGGGTTCGTCGCCCGCCTGCCCATCGCGATGGCGCCGATCGGGATCGTGACGATGCTCGCGCAATCGGGCAGCGGTTACTGGCTGGCGGGCGCGATCGCCGCGACCTTCACGCTGACCAACGCCTTCGCCGCGCCGCAGATCTCGCGGCTGGTCGATCGCTACGGCCAGAGCCGGTTGCTGGTGCCGACCACCGCCGTCGCGGTCATCGCCTTCGCGCTGTTGATGTTGGCGACGCATCTCGGCTGGCCGGCCTGGACACTGTTCGCCTCCGCGCTCGCCGCTGCGGCGATGCCGAGCATGCCGGCGATGGTCCGCGCACGCTGGACCGAGATCTTCCGCGACAGGCCCGAGCTCAATACCGCCTTCGCCTTCGAATCGGTGGCGGACGAGCTGGTCTATATCGCCGGGGCCTCGCTCTCGGTGGGCCTCAGCGTCGCGCTGTTCCCCGAGGCGGGCGTGCTCGTTTCGACCTTGCTGCTCGCGCTCGGCATGACCGCCTTCGTGCTCCAGCGCTCCACCGCGCCCAAGGTCCGCGCGGTCGGGGGAGCCCCGCATCGCTCGGCGATCCTGCTGCGCCCGGTGCAGCTGGTGACGCTCGCGCTGATCTTCGTCGGATCGATCTTCGCCACCGCCGAGGTCACCACCGTCGCGCTGACCCGCGATTTCGGCCAGCCCGGCGCGGCGAGCCTGGTGATCGGGGTCTATGCACTCGGTTCGTTCGTGGTGGGGCTGATCATCGGCGCGCTCAACCTGCGTTTCCCGCTCCATCGCCAGCTGCTGGTGGTGCTCGGCGTGCTGCTGCTCACCACCCTGCCCCTGCTGCTGGTCGGCAGCGTGCCCGCGCTCGCCATCGCGATCTTCGTCAGCGGCGTTGCGGTCTCGCCGACCTTCATCACCGCCTTCGGCCTCGTCGAGCGCCGCGTGCCGCCCGAGGTGCTGACCGAGGGGGTGACTTGGGTGATGACCGGGATCGGCATCGGCATGGCGCTGGGCGCGTTCGTCGCCGGCTGGGTGGTCGACAGCTTCGGCGCGCAGAACGGCTTCTGGGTCTCGATCGCCGCCGCGGTGCTCGCGCTGCTGGTCGTCACGCTCGGCCAGCGCGCGCTCGGCGGCGAGCGCGAGGCTGACGAAGCAGCGGTGAGCCCTGCCTAGCGTCCCGCCCGCATCGCTGCCACCGCCTGGCGCTCGGGTTCGCTCATCCGCTGCTCGAGCGCCGCCATCGCGCGCGGGGCATTGGCGTGGCCGAGCTTCGCCGCCTCGCGCAGCCATGCCCAGGCGCGCGGCACGTCCTTCGCGCCGCCCTCGCCCCGCGCCATCATCGCGCCCAAGTTGAACATGCCGTCGCGGTCGCCCTGCTTGGCCGCGGTCTCGAACCACTTGCGCGCGGTGGCGTCGTCCTTGGCGATCTCCTTGCCCTCGTAGAAATAGGTTCCGATCGCCACCTGCGCCGCCCCGTTGCCGAGCAGCGCCGCGCCCTTGTAGAGCACGATCGCGCGCTTGGGATCGGGCGCGGTCTCCTCGCCCAGATCATAGGCCCGCGCCAGCGCATAGAGCGCGCCGGGATGCTCGGCCTTGGCCGCAGCCTTGTACCAGGTGAAGGCCGCCTTCTTGTCCTGCGCCACGCCCTCGTCGCCGTCATAGAGCAGTTCCGCCAGCGCGAACTGGGCGGAGGCGTGGCCGAACTGCGCGCCCTTGCGGTACCAGCTGGCCGCCTGCCTGGCGTCGCGCGGCATGCCGGCACCGCTGAAATAGAGATCGCCCATCGCCTTGGCCGCGGCGATATGGCCGACGTCATAGGCGCGCTGATACCATTTACGCGCCTCGCCGAGGTTGCGCCCGACCGGGCCGTAGCCGCGGCGATAGATGTTGCCGAGCATCACCGCCGCCTCGCCCACCGCGGTGTTCATCTCCGGCTGGGCGGGATCGAAGATCGGCGTGTCGCGGGTCGAGTTGAACGGCGCGGTCGCCGCCTTTTTGAGCCACTCGACGCCTTTAGCGGGATCCGACTGCGCGCCGAGTCCCTGGAGGTAGAGCTTGCCGATGAACAGGGCCGCCTCGTCTCCGCCGCTCTCATAGGGCAGCTTGCGTTCGGCCTTCCGGAACCAGTCGAGCGACTCGGCGTAGCGGCCCTGGTCGAACAGCGCGAAGGCCATCGGGAGCGTCTCGTCCCGGCTCGCGATGGTCGCGCGGCCGCCGGCATCCACCGCGCTGCCGCGGCTGTAGGTGGAGCGACAGGCGGAGCGCGCCGCGTCGATGCTCATTCCGGTGCTGACCGCGCTCGAATCCGCGACCGAGGCATCGTTCGCCGCGGCCACCGCCGACGTCACGTCCTCGAATTCGACCGCTGGCCCCTCTTCCGTATAGACCTGCTCGGCGCCGAAGCGCGATTTGCCGAGATCGGGCAAGGGCGAGCCCGCCGCTACGCGCGGCGGCGCTGCGTAATCGGGATTGCGCGGCATGCGCGTCGGCAGCAGCACCGGCGGGCCAAGCAAGTCCCCGCCCGCCTGGCGGATGGCATCGAGTTGCGCGCGGAAGAATGGGTCGCGGGCCAGCATCTCGCAGGTCGCCGACTTGGGCGCCTCCGCGGCCGGGCGGCGCCGGCCGATGACGGTCGCGTCGTCGGCCGACGAGGAAATCGGCGCTTGCGGCGCGGCGGTCTGCGCCGAAACGGCGCCGGGCAGAGGACAGGTCAGCAACAGCGCGGCGATCGCGCCCTTCTTCCTCGCGGTCGTCACGGCGCAGCTCTCCCCCAATCATGCGGGTCCGTCCCCGGCATCATCGATGCGCGGGGCCAAGCGCACAAGCAATAATGTGATTAATTGAAGCGAGCGCGTCGCCAGCTGCCGCAGACCGCTACCCGCACCACTGGATCGCGGCGCCGAGCAGCACGTCGGGCCCGACGCTCTGCCACAGCCACCAGCCGGCGGCGAGCACGGCCGCAAGGGCGATCAGGCCAAGCGCCTTCACGCAGTCGCCTCGCGCAGGCGCGGTACCGGCCGGTCGGGGATCGGCATGTGGACCAAGGCCGCCATGAAGCCGAGCGCGACCGATGCTACCCAGATGCTGTCATAGCTGCCGGTCAAGTCGAACATCAGCCCCCCCAGCCACGCGCCGAAGAAGCTGCCGACCTGATGGCTCAGGAATACGATGCCGTAGAGCGTCGAGAGATAGCGGATCCCGAAGATCTGCCCGATCAGCCCGCTGGTGAGCGGCACGGTGCCGAGCCACAGGAACCCCATCGCCGCGGCAAAGGCGAGCGCAGTGAAGGGCGTGAGCGGTAAGGCGAGGAAGGCGATCATCACCACGCTGCGCGCGGCATAGAGGATGCTCAGCAGGTACTTCTTGCTGCGCTTGTCGCCCCAAACGCCGAACAGATAGGAGCCGAAGATGTTGAACAGGCCGACCAATGCCAGCGCGTTGGCGCCGATCGACAGGCCGAGTCCCTTGTCGGTGAGATAGGCGGGGAAATGCGTCGCGATGAACGCGATGTGGAAGCCGCAGACGAAGAAGCCGGCGTTGAGCAGCCAGAAGCCGCGATGCGCCGCAGCCTCGCGCAGTGCCTCGCCGAGCGACTGGGTCGGCGCTTCGCCCCTCGCCGCCTGCGCTGCCGGCTTGCCCGCGACGCCAAGCGCCAGCACGAACATCACCGCGACGATCCCGGCCATCGCAACCAGCGCGAGGCGCCAGCCGAGCTCGCCGATCAGCAGCTGGCCGGTCGGCACGAGCAGGAACTGGCCGAGCGAGCCGCCCGCGGTGACGATACCGAACGCCATGCTGCGCTTCTCGGGCGGCACCACGCGCCCGACCGCGCCGAGCACAACCACGAAGGTGGTCGCCGACAGCGCCATGCCGACCAGCACGCCGAACGAGAGGTGGAGGCCGATCGCATTGGTCGCCAGCGAAGCGCCGATCAGACCCGCGATATAGACCAGCGTGCCGACTGCGACGACGCGGCCCGCGCCATATCGGTCGCCGAGCGCGCCGACGAACGGCTGGACGAGGCCGAACAGCAAATTCTGGATCGCGAGCGCGAGGCCGAAGCTCGAGCGGCCGATGCCGAGGCCGGTGCTCATGTCGGGCAGGAACAGGCCGAACGCCTGGCGCACGCCCATCGCGATGGTAACGATGATCGCCGCGGCGGCAATGACGATCGATGCGCGCTTCATGTCCGAACCCCTACCGACGGCGAAGATGGCTAATATCGGACACGGGCCGGCGGATTTCACCACCCTTTCCGTTGTGAAACGAAATCTTTCCAAGCGGCGCGCGCTGGTGCAGCTTCGCGCGACACTTCGGGGGAGGACGAGCAATGCACAGTCAGATTCTGGGGCCGGTGATCGCGCTGGTCGGATGGTCGCTGGTGATGTGGGTCTGGCTTTACGCCCGCCGCATCCCGGCGATGAAGGCGGCGAAGATCGATATCGGCAAGCTCACCGGCGGCACCGGTCCCGATCTCAAACAGGTGATCCCGGCGAAGAGCCAGTGGCCGGCGGACAATTACAACCACCTGATGGAGCAGCCGACGATCTTCTACGCGGTCTGCCTGACGCTGGCGCTGATCGGCCAGGGCGACAATCTCAACGCCACGATCGCCTGGGTCTATGTCATCCTGCGCATCGCCCACAGCATCGTGCAGGCGACGGTCAACCGCGTCATGGTGCGCTTCACATTGTTCACGCTGGCGACGATCCCACTGGTGATGCTCACTGTTCACGCCGCGATGGGGTTCTGGGGGCTAAGCTTCCACTAGGCGAACAAGCGCGACAGGCTGCGTTCGAGCATCATCAGCTGCCACAAGGTGCGGCCATGCTCGGCGCGGCCGCTGCGATGTTCCTCGGCGAGGCGGGCGATCGCCTTGGGCTCGAACCAGCCGCTCCCGGCGAGCACCGCGGAGCGCGACAGCGCCGCCGCCTCGTCCGCCAGCGCCTTGCGGAACCACGCCGAAACCGGGGTCACGAACCCCATCTTGGGGCGATAGAGGATGTCCTTCGGCAGCCACGGCTCCAGCGCCTTCTTCATCAGCCATTTGCCCTGCCCGCCGCGGATGCGCATCGATGCGGGCAAGGTCGCGGCGAACTCCACGAAGCGATAGTCGAGCAATGGCTCGCGCGCCTCGAGGCTGACGGCCATGCTGGTGCGGTCCATCTTGGTCAGGATGTCGCCGGGCAGCCAGTGCTTGAAATCGGCATATTGCGCGCGGTCGAGCCCGTCGCGTGCCGGGGCCGCACGCATCGTCTCGACATAGCGCGTCTCCGCGCGATGCCCGCCCAGCTGCGCGCGCGCGGAGTCGGTGTAGAGGCCGAAGCGAACGTCCGGCGTGGTGACCCCCACCGCCTTGGCATATGCCGCACCACTATCTTCGGCGAGCGCAAGCAAGGTCGTCCTGGCGCGCAGCGGGCGCGGCGCCCAGTCGGCCTTGGGATAGAGCCGCCCGAACGTGCCGAACACGCCCTGCCGCACCGAAGCGGGGAGCAGGCCGCGCACGCGCTCCTCGGCAGCGTGGAACTTGTAGCGGCGGTATCCGGCCAGCGCCTCGTCCGCGCCATCCCCCGACAGCGCCACCGTCACCGTCTCCCGCGCCAGCTCGCACACGCGATAGGTCGCCAGCGCCGACGCGTCGGCGAACGGCTCGTCGAAATGATGGACCAGCGTGTCGATCAGCTGGAAATCGTCCGCCGCCACGGTGCGGGTGCGATGCTCGGTGCGGAATCGCTCGGCGACCGCGCGGGCATAGACGCGCTCGTCATGGCCCGTCTCGTCGAAGCCGATCGTGCAGGTCTTGACCGCATTGCGGCTCGCCTCGGCCATCAGCGCAACGACCGCGCTCGAATCCACCCCGCCCGACAGGAACGCGCCGAGCGGCACGTCGGCGATCATCCGCGAGCGCACCGCCGCGCGCAGATGCTCGACCAGATCCGCTTCGAGGTCGCGCGCCGATCCCCTGGCGCGCTTCGAGAAATCGACGTCCCACCATTCGGTCGACGTGGGCACCGGCTTGCCGCGTTCCAGCAGCAGATAATGGCCTGCCGGCAGCTTCTTCACCCCCGCCAACACCGAGGCATCGTCGGGCACATAGCCAAGCCCCAGGAAATCCTCGACCGCGCTGAAATCGGGTTGCCGCCGAAGCAGAGGATGCGCCAGCAACCCCTTGATCTCCGAGGCGAATGCGACCGCGCCGTCGGACAGTTCGACATAATGGAGCGGCTTCACCCCGAGCCGGTCGCGCGCCAGCAGCAGCAGCTGTTTCCGCGCGTCATAGAGCGCCACCGCGAACATGCCGTTGAGCTTGCCCAGCATTGCCGGTCCCCAGGCGCGCCAGCCATGCAACAGCACCTCGGTATCGCTGTTGCTCAGGAACTTCGCGCCCTTGGCCTCCAGCTCCGCGCGGACCTCCTGGAAATTGTAGATCTCGCCATTGTAGCTGACGATCACGTCGCCCTCGGGCGTCGCCATCGGCTGTGCGCCGCCGGCAAGGTCGATGATCGAGAGACGGCGGTGGCCCAGCCCCACCCCTGGCGCGGTCCACACCCCCGATCCGTCGGGGCCGCGATGCGCCAGTGCGTCGGCCATCGCCTTGACGCGCGCCGGGTCCACCGGCTTGGGCACGCCCGGATAGTAGAGCCCCGCAATCCCGCACATCAGCTAATCGTTCCCGCCCCGTATCGCAGCATTGCTCCCGCTTTTGCGGGGATGGCGTCAAGGTGCAAGCGCCGCCCGCGACGGACCGTGCTCAATCCGCCCCGGCTGCGCGGTCGGCGACCCGGTCGACCGGGCCCAGCGCGCCCAGGAATCGCTTGATCGCCGCACGCGCGGGCAATTCGCCCTTCTCGGCCGAGACCATCACCGCCACCGCGCGCTGCTTCCCGCCCAGCAGCTTGGCCTTGAGCGTTTCTGCCTTCACGCGCGATTCGTTCGGCGTAAGCTCATCCCCGATGCGATACCAGGTGACGACCTCGCGCTCGACCGGGCCGGGCGCGGTCATGCGCATCGCGCCGCCGCCGTCGAGCTCGGGCAGATCCTCGATCCGCACCCATTTGTCATTCTCGCGGATTGCGCCTTGGCCGAAGCCGACCAGCTCCTTGCCCTCGCGCTGGCTGCCATAGACAGCGAGCACCAGATCGACCTGCGCGCCCATCCCGTCCGAATAACGGCCCATCAGGAAATGATCGGCACCGGGGAAATTGGGCGTCCACTCGGCGCGCTTGCTTGAGGGCACCTCCGTCCACCCCGCGACCTGCGGAAGCGCAACCTTGCCCGGCAGCGCGTCGGCGCGCGCGGCGATCGCCCCGCCCCACGCCATGAACAGGCTCACGATGAACAGCCCGGTGAGCGCCACCACCGCAGGCATCCGCGCGGCGCCCGGCCAGCGGCGCTGGAGCTTCGCCGCGTCGAACCACGGCGCGTCGGGGTCACGGTCGAACCATTTCCAGCCGATCGCCAGCACGCCCGCCATCACCGCGCCGAAGAACACCCAGCCATAGACGATATGGTCATAGCCCGTCGCCGCCTCGACCGAGGTCAGGTACGCGGCATAGACGGTGCCGAAGGCGCGGATGCCGTTGGCGATCATCGGCACGATCAGCGCCACCGCCATGAACGCCGCGCGCCGCGTCCAGCTGATATAGCAGACGTTCGCGACCAGCGCGCCGTACGCGACCATCGCGATCACGAACTTCGCGCCCGAACACGCCTCTGCCACCTCGAAATAGCCGTTGGGCGTGGTGATCAGCACCCCGTCGACATGCGCGGGCACGCCGAACAGGTCGAGCAAGGGCACCAGGATCGCGACCGTCAGGTCCTGCAGCGGCTTCTCGAGTCCTTCGCCGAAGGGCACGAGGAAGATCATATAGGCGAGCGGGAAGAGCAGCGCGCGCGCGACATTGGGGCCGAGCAGCGCGATCACCGATCCCTGCAGCATCACGACCAGGCCGAGATGGCGGAACAGCGCCACCCCTGCGGCATCGCCGAGCAGCCAGGCAAAGCCGCCGCCCGCCACCACCGCGAGCCCCGGCCACCACGCCTCGGCGCGCACTGCGGGCAGGTCCGCGCGGCGCTGCCACACCAGCCACGCCACCACCGGTGCGATGAACAGGCAGTGGCCGAAGGTCGTGTTGGTCCAGTAGATCGTGGCGAGATCGGCGACGTCGCGATGAAACATCAGCAGCAGCGCCGCCCACACGCCGACGAGCAGCAGCGCATGCCGCTTCCACGTCACATCGAACGCCACGCCGCGCGCCTCGAATGCGCCGTCGGCCACCGCCGTCGTCATGCCGCCACCTTCCGGCGCGGCTGCGGATTGCTGCGCCCCTTGAACCCCATGATGTCGTCCAGCACGGCGAGCTTGGCATCCCAGCCATAGAGGTCGATCACCCGCTCACGCGCCGCCCTGCCGAGCTCGGCGCCGCGCTCCGGATCGTCGAGCAGCGCGCTCACCGCATCGGCCATCCCGCCGACGCCTTCGGTCACCTCGATTGTGCCGCCATGGTCGATACCCGTCGCCGCCGCGGACGAGGCCACCACCGGCCGCGCCATCGCCATCGCCTCGAGCACCTTGTTCTGCACCCCGCGCGCGAGCTTCAATGGCGCGACGACCACTGACGCGGCGGCAAGCCAGGGACGCACGTCGGGCACCTCGCCGGTCACGGTGACGCCCTCGAGCTTCGCCAGCGCCTGCACCGCGGCATCGGGTTTGCGTCCGACGATCACGAACTGCGCATCGGGATGACGCACGCGGACATGCGGCAATACCGATTGCGCGAACCAGGCCACGGCCTCGACATTGGGACGATAGTCCATCTGCCCGGTGAACACGATCATCGGCGCCACCGCCTCGAGCCGGCGGAACGCCGCGGCGGGATCGAAATTCACCGTGTCGATCCCGTTCTCCACCGCATGCACGCGCTGCGCCCGGGTGCGTTCGCGAAACAGCGCGGCCTCGGCCTCGCTCACGAACAGGCTGGCATCGGCCTTGCCCGCCACCCATTTCTCATATTGCGCGAGCATCCGCGCCTCGCGGCGGAGCATCCAGCCCGAGAAACCGCGTGTGGTCTTGCCGTAGGCCGCGAACTTGGCCGAATCCATGTCGACAAAGTCCATCACCACGCGCTGGCGCGGCTTGTGCGGGATATACTGCGCCATCTGGCTGGAGAAGACGTAGATCGTGTCGATCGAATGCCGCGCGAGGACGTTCTCCACCGCCTGGCGCAGCTCAGGATTGTCGAACGCGGTGAGCGAGAAGGGCCGCCGCTGGACCAGCGCCTGCACGCCCGCGGCCGCCTGCCCCTTCCGGCGCCACACGATCTGGCGGTTGCCGGTGATCTTGTTGAGACCGCCCTTGCGCTTGAGATCCGCGGGGTCGTCGGCGAAGGCGATCAGATGCACGCGCTTGCGCTGCGCGAGATAACTCAGGATGTTGAACGCGCGGATCTTGTCGCCGCGGTCGGGCGGAAACGGCACGCGGTGGGCGAGGAACAGGATATCGCCCATTAGCCGAGCCCCCGCGAAATCCACGGGCCGACGCGGTTGGCGATGGCGAGCGGGAGCTTGCTCCACACAGCCACCTGAAGCCGGTACTTCGGGTTGAGCGGATTGGCGTCGCGGATCGATGCGCCGTCGGCGACACGATCGTAATAGGTGAGCGGCTGCGGCTCGAACCCCCAGTTCTTCTTGAACGCCGCCGCGCCAGTGCCGACCTTCGACCGGCCAAAGTCGAAGCGCGTGCAGCCGCGCTTGCGCGCGTGGCGCATCAGCTCGAAATACATCCGGTCGTTAGCGCGCAGCCGCCGCGCGTCCGCCGTTCCGCCGCCCCAATAGGGATAGACCGTTCCACGCCAATACAGGCTCAATACGCCAGCCACCGCATTCCCCCCGTCCCGTACGATCAGGACGTCCGCAGCACTGCCAAACTCATGCAACATTTCTGTGAACAGGCGGCGCGGAAAGACCGGGGTGCCGAGATTGCGGACCGATTCGGCATAGACCGCATAATGGGCGGCGATGTCGGCTGGATCCTGCCCCGCCGAAATGTCGAGATCATAGCCGAGCGATTTGCGCACCTCGGCGCGCTGCTTGCGTGGGATCTGGAGCAGTTCGGCCTCGTCGTCCGCGGCGAGATCGCGCGCGAAGCCGAGATAATGGGTGTCGTCCACGCTCCACTCGCGCCCGGGACGCGGCCCGCCGCGCAGCTCGGCGCTGGGGCAGCTCAGCCGCACCGCGAGCTGCCAGCATTCCTCGGCGAGCAGCCGCTTCACTTCGGGCTTGTCGGTCAGGATACCGCCGCCCACGCCAAACCCGGCCGAAGCGAGCACGCGGCCGAACAGCGGCGAATGCAGCTCGGTCAGCGGCACCACGCCGACGATGCCGAGTTCGCCGCGCTCGGCAACCAGATAATGCGCCTTCTGTCCGCAGCCCTTCTCGACCGCCGCGCTCCACGCCGCCAGGTGGAACGGTGTACCGTCGGGATGCGCGTCGACATAAGCACCGATCCGCGCCCGCTCGGCCGGATCAGCGAGATCGGCGACGCGCAATGTCGTCGACCGCAGGCGCATAGGCGCGTTCACGGGAGCTTCGCCGCCTCGGTCGCCGCGACGCGATCGGTGCGGTCCCAGCGATGCTTGGCCATCAGCGTGCGCAGCTTGCCCGCCATCGCGCCGAGCCGGCTATAGTGGCGCAGCTTCGATTTGAGCGGCGCACCGGCGACGCGCGGCTGGCCGGGATCGACCTCCCACGGGTGGAAGTAGAAGATCGCCGGCCGGCCTGCGCCGTTGAGCGCGTCGATCGCGCGGTAGATCACATTGCCGGGCAACAGGCGGAAAAAGCCGCCGCCGGTGGTCACTTCCTTGCCAAGGAACTTCGCCGTGGTCACCGGCAGCTCGATCAGCTCGCTCCCTGCGACCGGGCGGTAGGCGCCGCGCGGCGCATCGGCCCAGCCATAATGATCGTGCCCGATCGGCGCGACGCTCGACGAATAGGCATAGCCCGCCTCGGCGAGGATCTCGTGCGCCCACGGTGTGCGGATATCGATCGAGAAGCTCGGCGCGCGATAGCCCGCCACCCGCTGCCCGCTCGCATCCTCCAGCGCCACGCGAGCCCGGGCGATGTCGTCGCGGAACTGATCGGGCGTGAGGTTGAACACGCGCTGGTGGTCCCAGCCATGGCTCGCCACCTCATGCCCGGCATCGGCAATGCGGCGCATCAGCGCGGGATATTTGTCCGCCACCCAGCCGAGCGTGAAGAAGGTCGCCTTGACCCCACCCGCGTCGAACAATTCCAACACCTTGTCAGTATTTGCTTCGACACGGTGGTCGAGCGCATCCCAGTCGCCGCGCGCGATCACCTTCTCGAACGCGCCGACCTGGAACCAGTCCTCGACGTCGACCGAGAGCGCGTTGACGGGCGCGGACGCGGTCATTGCCAGGCGGCGGTTTCGCGCCGCGGCACCCGATCCTCTTCGCCCTCAATGAAATCGACCATCAGCGTCAGCACGCGGCGCAGCGCGGCGTCCTGCTCCTCCAGCCGCGCCTCGAGCCGCGCGATCCGCGCCGACAGCGCATCGATCGCCGCGCTGTCCGGGGCGGGCGTCACAGCCTCGCGGATCGACGCCGTGACCGGCTGAGGCGCTGCCTCGACCGGCTGGACGGGCGCAGCCGCAGCCGCCGCCAGCGGACGCCCCGCGACCACGGTATCGTTATCGAGATCGGCGATCACCGTCGCGACGTCGCCGCCGCTGAAGCTGTCGAGCTGCTCGATCGCGCCGAACAGCATCACGCGGCCGGCGAGCTGGTTGACCTTGCGCGGAATGCCGCCCGACCAGCGGTGGATCGCCGCGATCGCGTCCTTCTCGAAGCGCGGACGGCCGTTCCAGCCGACCACCGAGAGGCGGTGGACGAGATAGGGCTCGAGCTCCTCCAGTCCCATCGGGTCGAGCTGATGCATCGCGATCACGCGCTGGCGCAGCTGCTCCAGCCGCGGATCGGCGAACAACTCGCGGAACTCGGGCTGGCCGAGCAGGAAGATCTGCAGCAGCGGATAGCCGCCGGCCTGGAAGTTGGAGAGCATGCGCAGCTCCTCCAGGCTCTCCATCGGCAGCGCCTGCGCCTCGTCGACGATCAGCAGCGTGCGCTTGCCGGAGCGCGCGACGGCGTGGAGCCCCTTCTCGATCGCCGCCAGCGTCTGCGCCTTGGCGAGGCCGGTGGTGTCGGTGCCGAGCCCCGCGGCGACGAGGTGGAGCAGATCCTCCGACTTCACCTGGCTGGTCACGATGCGGATGACGTTCAGCCGCTCGCGGTCGATATTGTCCATCAGGTGGCCGACCAACGTGGTCTTGCCCGCGCCCGGAGCGCCGGTGATGACGATGAAGCCCTCGCCTTGGCTCAGGCCATAGCCGAGATAGGCCATCGCCTTGCGATGCGTGGCGGTGTCGAACCAGAACGCCGAATCCGGCGTCAGCTGGAACGGGCGTCCGCTCAGGCCATAATGCTCGTCGTACATCATCCCACCCGTTAGAAGCCGTACCGCAGGCCGAGCAGCGCCTGTGCAGACGTGTTGCCCTCGCCTTCGATATCGAATGTCGAGATACCGAGCGTCGCCGTCGCGCTGAGCGCACCGAAGCTACGATAGTATGAACCGTTGGCGCCAGCCCCGAACACGCCCGGCGCGCCCGGAATGCCGCTCTCGAAATAATTGGCGTAGACGTTGCCGCTGACGCTCGACACCGAGTCCAGCGCCTGCGACGCGAAGAACTGCGCGTACCAGGTGTCGTCGCTGGTGCCGGCGATGATCGAGCTGCCCGGCGGCACATGGTAGCGGCGGTTGGCATAGCCTGCGCCGAAGCCCAGCGTGGTCGGCCCGGCGTTCATCGACAGCACGCCGACCACGCCGCGCGCGCGATAATTGACGCTGGCGATCGAGCTCAAAGCGTCGGTCAGGCACCCGCCCGCGGCGGTGCCGGTGTCGCCGAACACGCAGCCATTATAGGTGTCCCCGAACGGATCGACCGGGGTGCGGAAGCTGGTCGGCAGCGCCGCGAGGTCGCGCTGGAGCTGTCGGCCGAAGCTGTCGACATGGTCGTACACGCCGATCTGCAGCCCCGAGCGCCGCGAGATCTGCCACTGCAGCGACCCGGTATAGCTCATCGATTCATAGCGGCGGCCGATGCGCGCCTCGAGCATCAGGCGCGAGCTCGGCTTGTAGATCACGCCCGCGTCCCAGAACACGCCGTCGACGTCATA
Source organism: Sphingomonas sp. BT-65 (assembly GCF_026107375.2). Lineage (NCBI taxonomy): Bacteria > Pseudomonadati > Pseudomonadota > Alphaproteobacteria > Sphingomonadales > Sphingomonadaceae > Sphingomonas > Sphingomonas sp. BT-65. The sequence goes on along the minus strand of NZ_JAPCIA010000001.1, from coordinate 249,042 downwards.
GGCGATGCGCGGCGGCGAGGCCGGATCGGTGACGAAGCGGCCATTGCCGTCGCGCACGATGTCGCCATCGGCGTCGCGCAGCGGGTCCTTCTGCGTGATCTTGATCTTCTCGTAGCCGACGCCGCCGACCACGGCGAGACCGGCGCCGACCGGCAGCACCGCATCGACGCGCGCGAACTTGCCGTCATAGGTCTGGTCGAGCTGGCTCATCTCCTCGCGCTGCCACGCGCCCGCGACGCTGAGGCCGACGGGAAGCACCGTCCCCGCCTTCACCCCGGCGGTGACCTGGGCAAGATGGCTGGTGGCGGAGTCGTAGAGATCGACCGGCGGCTGGGTCGGATCGACGCCGGAGATGTCCGGCTCCTCGACCTTGGTGTAACCGAAGCGATAGGCGGCGCTGACGTCGATCGGGCCGTTGCCGGCCTGGAAGGTCGGGCCGGCATAGGCCGAATAGACCTGGCTGACGTTGCGCACATTGCCCGCGAGGTTGCCCGGCGCGTCGCCGCGGATGTCGCTGCGCGTGCGCGTGGCGAGCGCGCCGCCCTCGAGCGTCAGATGTGGGGTCACCCGGATCGCTGCGCGGGCGAGGCCGCTATGCGTGTCGCCGTCGGCGACGTCGCGATTATAGGAGAAGCGATGCTCGTATTTGTAGGCGAGCTGCACCTCGACGCGGCGCGTCTGGATCGACGCGTCGATGCCGACGCCGACGCTGGTATAGGTCAGCACCTCATCCGAATCGAAGTCGGCGACCAGGACCTGCGCGGCCTCGACATAGGGCTCGATCGACTTGCGCCGCTCCTGCGCGGCGGCCGGCAGCCCGGCGATGACGGTGGCGGCGATCGCCGCGGCAAGCAGCCTCACGCCTCACCCTCCCCGTAATAGGCGCCATAGGTGCCGAAGCGGCGGCCGCCCGGCTGGAACGATACACTGTTGAGCACGAGCTGGATCTGCTCGCACCCGTCGAGCAGGCCGACGGATTCGCGCAGGTCGCTCTCGCTGGTGCGGTCGGCACGGACCACGAGCATCACCTGCCCGACATGCCCGGCCAGCACCGAAGCCGGCGACGCGGCGAGCGCGGGCGGCGAATCGAAGATCACGATGCGGTTCGGGTTCGCCGCGGCCAATGCGTCGAGTACGTCGTGCGCCCGGGCGCTGGCGAGCAGCTCGGTATCCGCGTTCGATCGCGTGCCCGCGGGCAGCACCGAGAGTTGCGGTACATCGGTGTCGAGGACGCACGCCTCGGCGCTGTCGATGTCGCCGGCCAGCACGTCGAGCAGGCCCAGCCTCTCGGGCGCTCCCAGGCGGTGCAGCACGTCGGGCTTGGCGAAATCGGCATCGACCAGCAGGATCTCGACATCCTTCTCGGCCGCCATCGAGAGCGCGAGGTTGATCGCGCAGAAGGTCTTGCCGTCGTTCGGCTTGGCCGAGCAGACCAGGATCATGCGCGACTTGTCCGGCTCGGAGCGATGGATCGCGCGCGCGGTGTTGAGCAGTTGGCGCTTGATCAGCCGGAATTCCTCGGCGAGCGCGGTCACCGCGGCGCCGGGCACGAGCATGCCCTCCTCGGCGAGCTTGTCGCGGTCGATCGCGATGCGCGGGCGGGCTCCCGGCGTGTGGACGGGCTGCGCGGCCGGTGCGGGGACGGGCGCTTCGACGCGCGGCGCTTCGGCCAGATCGAGCACCGGCAGCGGTGCCGGTTCGGGCTGAGGCTGAACGCGCTGCTGCGGCTGTACCGCCGCCGCTTCCTGCGGCAGCGCCGGGATCACCCGCGGCTCGTGCATCAGGTCATAGCGCGCGGCCGCCCGCTCGAGCAGCGAACCCTGGTAGCGGCGGGGAGTCTGATCGTTCATCTCTCGCCCCTCACGCCATGCCGCGCTGGAAGATTTCCAGCCCGAGCAATGCGACCCAGGCGAACACGAGCCCGCCCATCGCCGCCGCGAACATCTGCACCCGCTTCTTGCGCAGCGCGGTCTGCGCCGCGGTCACCACTTCGCCGACCGATCCGATCACCGGCATGCCCGACGCCTTTTCGAGGCGCTTGGCGGTAGGGAAGGTCCCGGCGAGCTGGCTGAGGCCGAACGCCGCCGCGACGCCGCCGCCGAGGCCGACGATCAGCACGCCGGTGAGCAGCAGCAGCCGGTTGGGCGCGGCCGGCGCGGTGGGCGTGACCGGCGGATCGATCACGCTGAACTTGACCGCGTCGGTCTGGCTCGCCGCCTGGCTGCGCAGCTTCACCTGCTCGCGATCGGCGAGCAGCTTGTCATACTGGGTCTTGAGCACCTGATAGTTGCGATCGATCTCGGCCTGTTCCTGCGCGGCGGCGGGATCGCCGGCCATCTTCTGGTCGAACGCGTTGATGTCAGCCTCGATCTGCGCCTTGCGGTTGGTCAGCGCGGCGACCTGCGCCGCCTTGTCGGCCTGCATCGCGCGAAGGCTCAAATAGAGCGGATTGGCGTTGGCGCCGCCACCCGCCATCGACACCGGCTCACCCCGCGCCGCGGTCTGCGCCGCCGAGAGCTGGCTCTTGAGCGCGATCACGTCGGGATGGGCGTCGGTCCATCCGCGCGCGCGGGCTTCGGCCAGCTGTCCCTGAATGGCCGAAACACGCGCGCGCGCCGGCCCCGCGACGGCACCGCCGCCCGGACCGGAGACCGAGGCGGAAGTACCCGCCATCTGGCCGTTGACCGCCGCCAGCCCGCTCTGGGCCGCGGCAAGATCGGCATTGACCTGCGCCAGCTGGCTGCGCGCCGCCGCCACCCGCTCGGTGAGCGAGCCGGTGCCGGGCAGCGAGCCGAGGTAGCGCGCCTGGAACTCGGCCTGCTTGCCTTCGGCCTCCTGGAGCGCCTTCTGGCGCTGGGCGAGCTGCTGGTCGAGGAAGGTGAGCGACTGGCTCGCCTCGTCCCGGCCCTGGGTCAGATTGTCCTCGACAAAGATGTCGATCAGCTTCTGCACGATGTCGCGCGACAGCTTGCCGTTGCCCGCGGTCGCGGTGATCTCGAACAGATTGTCCTGCTGCGCGGTGACCTTGATCTTCTGCTGCAGCCCGGCCACGCGATCCGCGACGTCACGGTCGGTGGCGACGGTGTTGGCGAGCGCGGTGCCGCGCACCACCTTCTCGAGGTTGATCGCGCTGGCCAGCGTCTGGCGGACGCGGTCGATGTCCTTCTGCTGCTCCTGCTGGCTGGCGAGGCCTTCGCCCGGCAGGATCTGGCGCAGCTGCACGAACACCCGCGCGCGGCTCTCATACTGGTTCGGGATCTGCGACACGACCAGCCAGCCGAGCAGGCAGATCGCCCAGGCGACCGCCGCGGCGAGCCAGCGCCGCTGCCACACGCCATGGACCGCAGTCCGCACTTCTTCCCAAAGGCCCCCCATCAGCCGCGGCCCCTCAGAACATGCTCTCGGGGATGATGATCACGTCGCCCGGCTCAAGCCGCACGTTCGCGCTCGTATCCCCGTTCTTGAGCAGGTCCGACAGGCGCACGCGATATTCGCGCTGGCGCGCCGAATTCTTGTCGAAGCGCACCAGTCGCGCGCGGTTGCCCGCCGCGAACTCGTTGAGCCCGCCGACCGCGATCATCGCGTCGAGCAGGGTCATGTTGGCGCGATACGGGATCGACGCCGGCTTCTCGGTCGCGCCGACCACGCGGATCTGCTGGCTGTAGGTGCCGCTGAAATTCTCGACGATGACCGAGACGATCGGATCCTTGATATATTCGCCGAGCGCGATCTTGAGGTCGTCGGCCAGCATCGCCGGGGTCTTGCCGACCGCGGGCATGTCGCTGATCAGCGGCGTGGTGATGCGGCCGTCGGGGCGCACCTGCACCTTGGCCGACAGCTCGGGATTGCGCCACACGAAGATCTGCAGGCTGTCGAGCGGGCCGATGACATATTCCTCGCCCGGCCCTTCGCGGCTGGCGACGAAGGTGGTGGCCGGCAGTTCCGGGCGGCTGCCGCCCCCCGCGCAGCTCGAAAGCGCGACCGCTGCGATCGACGCCGCCGTCAGAACCCGCGCACCATGCCGAAAACGCATTGCCCCAAACCTCCGTACCGTGCGCGGAGGACCGGCGTCCCGCCCCCGCAATCCACGCACATTTCAACGATTGCTATGGGTGTCAGAGGTAAAGATACCGTTAGGAAAGAAGAGCGCGGGACTCGACCGGGACATGCGTTATGACATTCACCACGCGGCCCGATTCGGTTACGGGGCCGTATCGAAGCGGGAGATGGGCACATGATCGATATTCGCAAGCCGGTCACTTCCAGCGGACAGCATGGCGGCTATCCGCCCGCGCCGCCGCCACCGCCGCCGGGACCCTCCTCGCCGCCGACGCCCGGACCGCGGCCGGGTCCGCAGAAGCCCCAGGGCTGACCTTACACGGATGGGACCGGGGCACCTCTACTATATCGGCATCCTGCTGACCGGGCTGTTCGTCGCCCCGTTCAGCCCGCTGGCGCGCGTGATCGTGCTCAGCTGGCTGGCGGGCGAGTTCGCGTGGTGGCTGGGAATGCCGATGCCTTGGGTCAACCTCGCCCAGCACCTCGCGGCCTTCGTGATCGGCAGCCGCTATCTACGCAACGAATGGTGCCTGGCCGCCTGGGTGATGTTCGTGCCGATGCTCGCCTGCGACGCCCTGTCATTGATCCAAGAGCAGGAGGTGATGGCGTGGTGGGGCCTGCTCTGCACCGCGCTCGCCCAGCTCGTGCTGCTGCCGATGGGAATGGATGTCGGACGCGTGGGTGGCGCCTTGTTCGGTGGCGGCGCGGCGGGCGACGCGCGCCCCCGCGACTTCCTGCGGATCGGCCTGCGCTCCGCCTGATCAGCCGCCGGCGACGATCTCGGCTGCGGGACCATGCCCCAGGAATGCCGCCGGGCTCGCGCTCGCGCCATAGGCACCCGCCAGGAACACCGCGATGACGTCGCCCGGCCCGGCTTCGGGCATGGCCACGCGATCGGCAAGCCGGTCGAGCGGCGTGCAAAGCGGACCCACAATGGAGACGGTTTCGATCGGTTCCGAACCCAATTTTCCCGCCACCGCCACTGGATAGTTGCGCCGTACCACCGTTCCGAAATTGCCCGAGGCGGCGAGCTGGTGGTGCAGCCCGCCGTCGCACACCAGGAACGTCTCCTCCCCGCTCGTCTTCTTGTCGATCACGGTCATCAGATAGACGCCGCACTCGCCTGCGATCCAGCGTCCAAGCTCGATCGCAAAAGCCGAGTTGACGAGCACCGACGGCCGCGCCGCCAGCGCGTCACCCAGCGCCGCGCCGACTGCCTCGACGTCGACGGGCACATCCCCGGCGAAATAGGGGATGCCGAACCCGCCGCCGAGGTTCACGAGCGTCGGCTGCGCACCCGCTTCGTCCGCCAGCCGCGCCGCCAGCGCCACCGTCGCCGCCTGCGTCTCGACGATCGCCGCAGTGTCGAGCGACTGCGATCCGGCGAAGATATGGAAGCCGCGCCAGTCCGCACCCGCTTCGATCAGCCGCTTGACCAGCGCGGGCACGCGCGCCGCATCGACCCCGAAGGGCGAGGCGCGCCCGCCCATCTTCATCCCCGATCCTCGCAGCTCGAAGTCCGGGTTCACCCGCACCGCGAGCTTGGGCGCGACGCCGAGCCGCTCGCCGATCGCCAGCGCGCGCCCGGTCTCTCCCTCGGACTCGAGATTGAGCGTCGCGCCCGCCGCGATCGCCGCCTCCAATTCCCAATCGCGCTTGCCCGGTCCGGCAAAGCTGATGTGCGCCGCGTCCTTGACCGCGAGCGCCTTGGCCAATTCGCCGCCTGACGCGACGTCGAGCCCGCCGACCAGCGGCGCCACGGCCTCGAGGAACGCCGGCAAGGGGTTGGCCTTGATCGCGAAATGGATCTCGCACGCCGGCGGCAGCGCGGCACGCAGCCTTGCCAGCCGTTCGCGCACGATGCCGACATCATAGACGAACAGCGGCGATCCGGCCTCCGCAACCCAGTCCACGGCGCGTTTGCCCGCAACCGTCAGTTCGCGCTGGTCCGCGAAATACGGAGGAATCGGCCCCATTGGCTTCATGACGTCAGCTCCGCCTTCAGACCCGAACGATCGAACTTGCCATTGGCGTTGCGCGGCAGGCTCTCGCGCCATTCGTAGCGTGCGGGCTGCATGAAGCTCGGCAGCTCGCGCCGCAGCCGCTCGCGCAGCGCCGCCTCGGCCACCGCCGCCTCGCCCCGCGCCACCGCGACCACCACGATCGCCTGCCCCAGCCGCTCGTCCTTGACCCCGAACGCCGCCGCCTCGCGCGCTTCGCCCCCGGCGAGCACCGCTTCCTCGACCTCGGTCGGGCTGATGCGGTTGCCGGCGGACTTGATCATCTCGTCGTCGCGCCCGACGAAGCGCAGCAGCCCGTCCGCCCCTTCAGTCACCGTGTCGCCCGAGAACACCGCCATCCCGCCATATTCGGAGAAGCTAGGCGCCGGCTTGAAACGCTGCGCCGTCCGCTCAGGATCCTGCCAATAGCCCTGCGCCACCAGCGGCCCGGCATGCACCAGCTCGCCCGGCTCACCGGGATCGGCGCGGGTGCCGTCGGGCCGCACCACCATGATCTCGGCAAAGGGGATCGCGCGGCCCATCGAGTCCGGATTGGCGTCGACCAGCGACGGGTCGAGATAGGTCGAGCGGAACGCCTCGGTCAGCCCGTACATCGGATAGAGGTTCGCATTCGGGAACTTCGCGCGCAACCCGCGCACCATAGGGGTGGTCAGCGCGCCGCCCGAATTGGTCAGCCGTCTGAGCCTGCGCGCGACCAGCTCGGGCCATTCGGCGTCGAGCAGTTGCACCCACAGCGGCGGCACGCCGGCAACGGTGGTGATGTCGTGCCGCTCGGCCGCCTTGATCACGTCGCGCGCGGTCAGATAGTCGAGCGGGATCACCCGCCCCCCGCCGGCCCAGGTCGAGAAAAGCTGGTTCTGGCCATAGTCGAAGCTCAGCGGCAGCACGCCCAGCACGCGGTCGGCGGGCGTGATCCGGAGATAATGCGCGACGCTGATCGCCCCCAGCCACATGTTCGCATGGCTCAGCATCACCCCCTTGGGCCGCCCCGTCGAGCCCGAGGTGTAGAGGATCGCCGCCAGCGCTTGCGGATCGGCGTCCGACGGCGGCAGCCCCTCCCCCTCCAGCCCCGCCTCGTCGTCCCCGGCGATCCGGCAGTGATCGGGCAAGTCGCCGCTTTCGAGGGTCATCGATCGCGCCGGCTGGGTGAGCAGCAGCGAAGCGCCGCTATCGGCGAGGATATGCGCCACCTGCGCGCGCTTGAGCACTGGATTGACCGGCACATGCACCAGCCCCGCGCGCGCCGCGGCGAGCGGCATCAGGCAGGCGAGCCGCGTCTTGGGCAGCCAGGTCGCGACGCGCGCGCCGGGCTCGAGCCCGTCGGACCTGAGCCACAGCGCCAGCGCGCCCACCGCGGCCTCAAGCTCGGCATAGGTCAGGGCGCCCGCGCGGTCCTCGAGCGCGATATCGTCGGGCGCGCCAAGAGCGGACAGCGCGTCAATCGGGCGCGGATTCGGGTCGAGTTCCACCATGGCGCCTCCTTACCCCGCATCGGTTAACGATGCAGTGCCAAGTCGCATGTTAGCAGGTGCAGCACTTGGCAGCCCGGTCCGCAACCGGTAACGGGACACAAAAATAGCAGGGGGAAGGGCGTTGCAGCCGGAAGGATTTCACGAGGTCGAGGAAACCGTGCGCGGCGTGCTGCGCGACGTGCTGGGGATCAGCGCCGAGCGCGCCGCCGCGTTCGACGAGGCGACCCCGCTGTTCGGCGCGCTGCCCGAGCTCGATTCGATGGCGGTGGCCGGCGTGCTCACCGAGATCGAGGATCGCCTGGGCATCATCATCGAGGATGACGAGGTCGACGGCGAGATGCTCGAGACCTTCGGCGCGCTGGTCCGCTTCGCCGCCGCCAAGGCGCTGACCTGACCGCGTTCGGCCATTACGACTGGCCCGGCGGGCGCGAGGCGATGCTTCGCTTCGGGCCTGCCGAGGGCCCGGTGGTGGTCGCCGCATTGCCGCTGTTCGAGGAAGCCAACCGCACTCGCGCCTTCGCGGTGACGATTCTGCGTGCGCTGGCCGAGCGCGGAATCGTGGGCCTGCTGCCCGACCTGCCGGGTCAAGGCGAGAGCCTGCTTCCCACCCACGAGACCGACCTGGCCAAGCTGCGGGCGGGGTTCGCCGCCGCAGCCGCGAGCCTGGGCGTGCCTGTCTTCACCTTCGCCATTCGCAGCGGCGCGCTGCTCGATGGCGATGCGCAGATCGCCGGCCGCTACCACCTCTCGCCGATGACCGGCGCCGACCTGCGCCGCGAACTGGTCCGGGCACGCCAGGCGTCGTCGCGCGAAGCGGGCGAGGCGTTCGATCCGGCCGCGATCGATACCGCGACCGAACCGGTCGAGCTGGCGGGCAATCTGATCGCCCCCGCCTTCCTTGCCGAGCTGTCCGCCGCGGCGCCCTCCACCGAAGCCGTCCGCACCGTCCGTCTCGAGACCGAGGCCAAGCCGGCCGACGCCAAGCTCCCCGGCAGCCCGCTCTGGCGCCGCGCCGAGCCTGACAACGACCTCGCCTTCGCCAGCGCCGTCGCCGGCGACATCGCCGCCTGGATCGCCACATGCGCAGGCTGACCAGTTTCCCATGCGCGGGCGAAACCCTCGCCGCCACGCTCGATGAAGCGCCGGGCAGTACCGGCCTGCTGATCGTCTCGGGGGGGAACGAGATCCGCATCGGCGCGCATCGCGGCATGGCCGAACTGGCCGCGAGCGTCGCTGCCGCGGGCCACCCGGCGTTCCGCTACGACCGCCGCGGCATCGGCGATTCCACTGGTGAAAACAACGGCTTCGAGTCCACGGCTGAGGACATCCGCGAAGCGGTGGCCGCCTTCCGCCACGAAGCACCGCACCTCACGCGCATCGTCGCCTTCGGCAATTGCGACGCCGCGAGCGCGCTGATCCTGTTCCAAACGAACACCGGTATCGACGCGCTTGTCCTCACCAATCCCTGGACGATCGAGGCGATCGACGATCTCCCGCCCGCCGCCGCGATCCGCTCGCGCTATGTCGAGAAGCTCAAGAACCCGCGCGAGCTGCTCCGCCTGTTCACGGGCGGCGTGAATATCCGTAAGCTAGTCAGTGGTTTGTTGAAAGCATCTGCCAAGCAATCGCAACCGCCCGCCAGCCTCCCCGCCCGTCTCGCTGCCGGGCTCGACGCCAGCGAGACCCCGGTCACAATCCTGCTCGCCAAGGCCGACAACACCGCCCTCGCCTTCGCCGATCACTGGCAGGGCGACGCCTTCACCAAGGCTCGCGCCCGCCGCACGCTCGACATCTGCGATACCGACAGCCACAGCTTCGCCCGCCCGCAGGACAAGGCCTGGCTGACGCAGCGGGTGCTGGCGGCGCTCAAGAGCTGAAATTCGGAGCTACGCATGACGAAGATTGCAGTCGTCGGCACGGGCGCGATCGGCGCGACCATCGCCGCCTGGCTGATCGCCGATCCGGCGCTGGACGTCACGCTGTGCGCACGCACGCCGTTCGAGCGCCTGCGCGTGCAAACGCCGGACGGCGATCTCGAGAGCCAGCCCCTGCTCCTCACCGATCCGGACACGGCCGACCCGGTGGACTGGGTGATCGTCGCGACCAAGACCTATGACGCGGCGGGCGCGTCACGCTGGCTCGACCGGCTGGTGCATGACGGCACGCGCGTCGCCATCCTGCAGAATGGCGTCGAGCATCTCTCGCGCTTTCCGCAGATCGATCCCAGCCGGATCGTCCCGGTGGTCGTCGACATCCCGGCCGAGCGCCGAGCGCCCGGCGATGTCGTCCAGCGCCGGACCGGCAGCCTCACCATCCCCGCGGGCCCCGCGAGCGACGCCTTCGCCGTGCTCTTCGCCACCACCCCGATCGAGCTGCGGCTGACCGACGACTGGCTGACCGCCGCGTGGCAGAAGCTGGCGATCAACTGTGCGGGCGTGGTCAGCGCGCTGACGCTCAAGCCAGCGGGCATCGCGCACGATCCCGACATCGCCGAGCTGATGCGCGGGCTGGTGCGCGAGTGCATCGCGGTCGGCCGGGCGGAGGGCGCCGTGCTCGACGACGAGGTCGCCGACAAGGTGGTCGAGGGCTATCGGACGGGGCCGGCGGACTCGATCAACTCGATCCACGCCGACCGCCTCGCCGGTCGCGAGACCGAGATCGACGCGCGCAACGAGGTCATCGTCCGGCTCGGCGTCCGCCACGGCATCGACGCGCCGCTCAACCGCATGGCGGCCACGATCATCCGCGCGAGCTGAGGGCACCGGATTGGCGTGCCGCATACCCTCTCCTGGAACTCCGCGATGTGGGTTTGCTATGGGGTGGTTAGCTGCCGTTTGACGGTATCCGCCAATGTCCCGGCAAATCGTCAAAATATCCCCATGACTCCCAAGGCCCGTCGCTACCGCTCGGGCGGCTTGCCAACCGCCACTCAGGCGGGTCAGGGAAGCCGTGCCAAGCTAATTGCATCAACAGCAGGTCCTCGCCATCATGGGTGGCATAAAATTCGACATCGCCACTGGTCAGCTTCTGTCGTTCGATACCAAAGACTGACGAGCCAGCTTTTCGTATCGAAGCCCACTCAATCGGTTTGGTCGCTCTTTCCTGAAAACCGGCGAGTTGAGCGTCGGCAAGTATGTCGGAAGCGTCCCACGGATCAGCTTCCCAAGAATTCGACGCAGAGTTCATACGGTCAGCTTGCGACATCCAAGTCTCCACTGCCGCAAATTAAAGGCCATCTCGGCGTCCGCAATGGGGTCGTTAGCGGATACCTCAACGGCTGAGCCCGCCCCCTTCCAATGTTGGATTTCATCTGATCTACCCTGGTCGATGGATCATCGGACTCCTCGAACCCAACCCGCACCCTGTCGCGCCACCGGCACAGCGGCGGCGCGTGAGTGGGGCGACGGATTCAAACCCGGCGCGATCCAGTCGCTTCACAGGCGCAATCGCTACAAACCCCGCATTCTTGTCAACTTCGTCAAGCGACAAAGGTGACAGTTTGGCAGGCGTTCCGCGTAGCTTCGTCAACTTCGGCCGCTCACTCCGCGGCTTCGGCGACCGCCTCGAAATCGGCCTCGGCCAGGAACCGCTCGGCATCCAGCGCCGCCATGCAACCCGTCCCCGCCGCGGTGATCGCCTGGCGATACACCTTGTCCATCACGTCGCCGCACGCGAACACGCCCGGCACGCTGGTGCGCGTGGTGCCGGTCTCGACCTCGATATAGCTGTCGGCGTCGAGCTTCAGATGCCCGCGGAACAGCTCGGTCGCCGGGTGATGGCCGATCGCGACGAAGCCGCCCTCGACATCGATGTCGGAGAGCTCGCCGGTCACCGTGTCCTTGAGCTTGAGGCCGACCAGCCCCTCTGGATCGCCGCCGCCGACGAACTCGACGACTTCCTTGTTCCACAGCGTCTTGATCTTGGGGTTGGCGAACAACCGCTGCTGCAGGATCTTCTCGGCGCGCAGCGTGTCGCGGCGGTGGATCAGCGTGACGTCATGGCTGTGGTTGGTGAGGTAGAGCGCCTCTTCGACCGCGGTGTTGCCGCCGCCGATCACCGCCACCTTCTTGCCGCGGTAGAAGAAGCCGTCGCAGGTCGCGCAGGCACTCGCGCCCTTGCCCTTCATCGCCTCCTCGCTGTCGAGGCCGAGCCACTTGGCCTGCGCGCCCGTCGCGATCACCAGCGTATCGCCGAGATAGACGGTGCCGCCGTCACCGACCATGCGGAACGGACGCTGGGTCAGGTCGACCTCGACGATCGTGTCGTACATCATCTGCGCGCCGACATGCTCGGCCTGGGCCTGCATCTCCTCCATCAGCCACGGGCCCTGGATCACCTCGCGGAAGCCGGGATAATTCTCGACATCGGTGGTGGTCATCAACTGCCCGCCCGGCTGGATGCCCTGCACCACGATCGGCGCGAGCCCGGCGCGCGCACCATAGATGGCGGCGCTGAGGCCGGCCGGACCGGAACCGAGGATCAGCATGCGGGTCGAGTGCGTCGCGGTCATTCTACGTCCTGTTGGCCCCAGGGCCTTGTGGCCCAAATAGCAAGCGATGCCGCATCTAGGGGAACGGCATCGCCTTTCGCAACATGGGTGGCGGTCGCCCCCGCGCCAGCAAAGCGATTCTGTTGTGGACGAAAGCCGGTTGAAGCCCAGCCCGGCTTGCGCGAAGCTGACCGCATGATGATCCGCCGCACCCTGCTCGCCCCCTTGCTCTTTGGCGCCCTCCTCGCCCCCGTCGCCGCGCTCGCCCAGACGACATCGACACCAGCGCCTACCACTGCACCCGCTCCAGCGGTTGCGCCCAAGCCGGCGACGCAGAAGGTGGCGATCGAGACCAACATGGGCCGCTTCGTGCTCGAGCTCGAGACCGAGCGCGCGCCGATCACCGCGCGCAACTTCCTGCGCTATGCCGACCAGAAACGGCTCGACGGCATCGCCTTCTACCGCTCGGTCAAGGTCGCGGACAAATTCGGCTTCGTCCAGTTCGGGATCGAGGGCAATCCCAAGCGCGCCTTGCCCCCGATCGCACATGAGCCGACCACCAAGACCGGCGTCAAGCACGTCAACGGCGCGATCTCGACCGCACGGCTCGCGCCCGGCACGGCGCGCGGCGAGTTCACGATCAGCGTCGGCGACCAGACCTCGCTCGACGCCAATCCGTCGGCGCCGGGCGACAATCTCGGCTATGCCGCGTTCGGCAAGGTGGTCGAGGGGATGGACGTGATCTGGAAGATCCTCGACGCCCCCACCTCGCCCACCAAGGGCGAGGGCGTGATGAAGGGCCAGATGCTCGAGCCCAAGGTGAAGATCCTCAGCGTACGCCGCGTGCCCTGATCACGCTGATACTTGCGATGTTGGATTTGTTCTGCATATGTTCCAGCATGGCTTGGCACGCGCCCGCTCTTTCTCATCGTCGGCAGCAGATACTGTCCCCAGGGGAAACCGGGGGGTACGTAGTGTGAGCTTTGACAGCTTCCGCGAGCGCGGCGTGCGCGATTCGCATACCGATCACCCGCCCTTGGCCGCGTCCGCGGCGCGCAGGATGCGCAGCACATTGCCCGACCAGATCTTGGCGATGTCCGCCTCCGAATAGCCCGCGGCGACCAGCCGCTCGGTCACCTTGGGCAATGCGGTGATGTCCTCGAACCCGCGCACACCGCCGCCGCCGTCCCAATCGGCGCCGATGCATACATGGTCGGGGCCCGCGACCTTGAGCAGGTGGAGCAGGTTGCGCATGAACGTCTCGAAATCGGTGTCCTGCACCGGCGCGGTCTCGTCGAGCTTGCGGATGTCGGCGGTGAGCTTGGCCTGCTCCGCCGCCGAGAGCGTGGCGATGTTGTCGGCAAGATCGGAGAGGCGGTTGCGCTCGGCGGTATAAGTCATCTTGGTCAGGAACACGCTGTTCATGCACACCGCCCCGCCCTTCGCCGCGAGCTTGCGGATGCGGTCGTCGTCGATGTTGCGGTTGTGATCCCACATCGCCTTCGGCCCGGAATGCGACAGGATGATCGGCACCTTGCTGAGATCGAGCATCTGGTCGAACGTCGCGTCGGAGGAATGGCTGCCGTCGATCACCATGCCGAGCCGGTTCATCTCGGCGACCCACTTCCGGCCGAGCGGCGACAGGCCCTTCCAGGTCGCCGTCCCGGTCGCGCTGTCGGCGAACTGGTTGTCCTTGGAATGCACCGGCCCGGCCATGCGCACGCCGCCATCGTAGAATTTCTGCAGCAGCGAGAGGTCCTCGCCCAGCGGATAGCTGTTCTCGATGCTGATGAAGGCGAAGCGCAGCCCCGCCTTGTTGGCGCGCACCGCCTGGTCGGCGGTGGTGACCGGTTCGATCCGGCTGGGATAGGCGGCGATCGTCTGGTGGATCTCATCGAGCCGCTTGAGCGCGAATGCCTTGGCGTCGGCAAAGCCCTGCGGCGTCAGCGGACCTTGACGGGTGTAGATGACGAACATCCCGCCATCGAGCGCGCCCGTCTCCATCCGCCCGAGATCGACCTGCGCCAGGTCGGTGCGCCAGTCGTGCCGGTCGCCGAACTTCCAGTGCGGGTTGGAGAACCACACCGGCGTGTCGAGATGCGTGTCGAGCGTCATCAGCCGCTGGTGCAGCGAGGGCGCCGGAGCGGTCTCCTGCGCGACGGTGGGTGCGCAGCTCGCCAGGGCGAGGGCGAGAAAAGGCAGGCCGATCAAACGCATCGAAGGCTCCGTCCACGGATGAGTGAACGGAACCTATCGACTGGCAGCCCCAGTGCAAGGCCGGGTTTAATTGACCGGCTTGACGTCGAGCCCGGTCCACTTGGCGGCGAACGCCCAGAGATCGGAGGTTTCCTCGATCACCTTGTCGGTCGGCTTGCCCGTGCCGTGACCAGCGCGGGTCTCGATCCGCACCAGATGCGGCTTCGGCCCGATGTCGGCCGCCTGCAGCGCCGCAGTGTATTTGAAGGTGTGACCCGGCACCACGCGGTCATCGGTGTCCGCGGTGGTGGCGAGGATCGCCGGATAGGCCTTGCCCGCCACGATGTTGTGATAGGGCGAATAGGCGCGCAGTATCTTCCAGTCGGCTTCCTTGGAGGGGTGGCCATAGTCGTCGACCCAGTAGCGGCCGGCGGTCCAGCGGTCGAAACGCAGCATGTCCATCACGCCCACCGCGGGCAACGCCGCGGCGAACAGGTCGGGCCGCTGGTTGACCACCGCGCCGACGAGCAAGCCGCCGTTCGATCCGCCCTGGATGGCAAGGCCGTCCTTCTTCGTGATGCCCTGCGCGATCAGATACTCGCCCGCGCCGATGAAGTCGTCGAACGTGTTCTGCTTGTTGGCGAGGCGGCCGCCATCGTGCCACGCCTTGCCATACTCACCGCCGCCACGGATGTTGGCGAGCACGAACACACCGCCCTGCTCCATCCACGCCAGCCGCGACGAGGAGAAGGCCGGGCCGTAGCTGACGTTGAACCCGCCATAGCCCCACAGCAGGGTTGGCGCAGGGCCGGTCACGTCCTTCCGCTTGACGATGAACATCGGCACCCTGGTGCCGTCCTTCGACGCGAAGAAGCGCTGCTCGACGCTGTACTTCGCCGGATCGAACGCCACCTTGGGCTGCGCCCATGCCTTCGCCTCGCCGGTCTTCACGTCATAGCGATAGACGGTGGTGGGCATGTTGAAGCTGGTGAAGGCGTAGAACGCCTCGCTCTCGTCCGGATCGCCGCTGAAGCCCGCGACGCTGCCGATGCCCGGCGTGGCAACCTTGCCGAGCAGCTTGCCGTCGATCGAGTAGCGCCGCATCTCGTCCTTGGCGTCGACCATATAGCTGACGAACAGCTGGCCGCCGACGATGCCCGCGCCTTCGAGCGTTGCGGCGTCCTCGGGGATCAGGTCGGTCGCGACCGGGTTCGCTTGCGCGACGTCCATCGTCACCAATTTGATCTTCGGCGCGCCCTTGTTGGTCGTCCAGTAGAAGCGCGTGCCGACATTGCCGGCGAGGGTCCAGTTGTTCTCGAGTCCCGCGATCAGCTTGCGCGGCTTGGCGCCGGCGGTCCTGAGGTCGAGCAAAGTGATCTCATAGCGGTCGTCGGTGCCCTCGGTCGTGGTGATGACCAGCCAGTTGCCGTCCTCGGTCACCTGCGCGAAATGGCCGCGCTTGGGGGTCTCGGGCGTCGCGTAGATCAGCGTGTCGGCGCTCTGCGGCGTGCCGATCTTGTGGAAATAGACCGACTGGTTCTCGTTAAGCTGCTGGAACGCCTGGCCTTCGGCAGGCGCAGGGAAGCGCGAATAATAGAAGCCCGATCCGTCCTTCGCCCAGGCGAGGTTGCTGAACTTGATCCACTTGACCTCGTCGTCCAGCGTCTTGCCGGTGGCGACGTCGAGCACCTTGACCGTGCGCCAGTCGGTGCCGCCGTCCTGGATGCCGTAGACGAGCAGCTTACCGTCCTCCGACGGGACCCACTCAGACAATGCGGTGGCGCCGTCCTTGGCCCATGTGTTCGGGTCGATCAGCACGCGGCCGGCGCCGTCGAGGCTGTCGCGCACCCACAGCACCGCCTGGTTCTGCAGGCCCGTATTGTGGCTGTAGAAATAGCGGCCGCCCTTGCGTGTCGGCACGCCGAACCGCTCATAGTCGAACAGCTGCTTGATGCGGTTCTTGAAGATATCGCGGCCGGGCAGCGTCGCGAGATAGGCGTCGGTGACCTTGTTCTGCGCCTCGACCCAGGCCGCGACCTCCTTGTCGTTGCGCACGTCGTTCTCGAGCCAGCGGAACGGATCGGCGACCTTCTGTCCGAACACCTCCTCGGTCACGGCGTCGCGCTTGGTCTCGGGATAGGCGATCGGGGCAGGCATCGTCGTCGGCGACTCCGGACTGGCGTGAACAACAGGGGCGGCGAAGAGCAGCGGGAGAGCGAGAAGCGGCGCGCGGCGCATTGGTATCTCCTGAGACGGAAGCGCCGCACCCTATTGCGGCACGGCGCGCGGTCAAGCGTTCACGCTACCCGCTCAGGCGAACGGACCCACCGACGTCGCGTAGCTCGCCCAGCCCATGACGACGAGCGGCAGCGTGGCGAAGCCGATCGCCACGGCGCCACTCACACCGGATTGCCTGTTCGTCTTCATTTCGTCCTCGGAATCTTGTTTCGAAGGTGAAGATGGGAAGCCGCGGCCCGCACCAAAGCGCAGTTATTCTTTCGGGTTCGCAACGTTGGCTTCGATCCGGCGGATTGTGCAGGATGCGGGCATGACCGGTCCGCTCGCCCTGATCATCCCGGCACTCCTTCAGGCAGCGCCCCTATCCGCTGCGAACGCAAATGCATGCGTCGTCCCGACATCCGATGGCGGTGCAATCGTCGCCCCGCTGCGCAACCGCTGCGACTACCGCGTCGTCGCCTATATGTGCGTCGTCGGCCCGCCGCGGCGGGATACGCACCTGTTCTTCGACTGCGCCAAGGGTCAGGTCGGCAGCTACGACCTCAAGCCGGGCGGCGAGGCGCCGGCGATCTATCGCGGCGCGCGGCGCATCCACTGGTTCGCCTGTCGCTTCCCCGAGTACCTGCCGCGCCAGGTCCAGTATCGTGCCGGCAAGGGGCTCACCGGACGCTGCGAATAGAAAAAGGGCGGCCGCATCGCTGCGACCGCCCTTTCCTCTTGTCTCGCGACGAGCGCCGATCAGGCGGCTTCGTCGAAATCCTCGTCGGTCATCACCGGACCCGAATCCTGGCCCTTGGCCGAGACGTCGCGGTCGACGAACTCGATGATCGCCATCGGCGACGCGTCCGAAGCGCGCGGGCCCGCCTTGATGATGCGGGTATAGCCGCCGTTGCGGTCGGCATAGCGCGACGCGAGCACGTCGAACAGCTTCACCAGCTGCGCGTCGTCGAGTAAGCGGGCATGGGCGAGACGGCGGTTCGAGAGACCGCCCTTCTTGGCCAGCGTCACCAGCTTCTCGACATAGGGGCGAAGCTCCTTCGCCTTGGCGACGGTGGTGGTGATCTGCTCGTGCTTGATCAGCGCGGCCGACATGTTGCGGAACAGCGCGGCGCGATGGGCCGAGGTACGCTGAAGCTTACGGCCGCCGTACTTATGGCGCATGATTTCTAGTCCTTCGTTCGTTAGGGGGCCGTGCAAGGTACCCCATACCAGGCAGCGCTTGGGGTGGCTGCCGATAACCCTTGGTATGGCCGCCGCGGCAAAGCCGCGTCGTCAGTCGGAGCCTTCGGCCCCGCTGGCCGGGCCCGGCGATCAACCCGGGATTAGCTCACGCTAATCCCGGACGCCGGGCTCAGCCCATGATCTCCTGCTCGAGCTTCTTGGCCATCTCCTCGATGTTCTCAGGCGGCCAGCCCGGGATTTCCATGCCGAGGCGCAGGCCCATGCTCGACAGCACTTCCTTGATCTCGTTCAAGGACTTGCGGCCGAAGTTCGGGGTGCGCAGCATCTCGGCCTCGGTCTTCTGGACCAGATCGCCGATATAGATGATGTTGTCGTTCTTGAGGCAGTTGGCCGAACGGACCGACAGCTCGAGCTCGTCCACCTTCTTGAGCAGATAGCGGTTGATCGTCGCGGTGTCGCCCGCACCCGCTTCAGCAGCGGCCGGAGCGGCGACGCCGATCGGCGCCGAACGCGTGATCGCCGAATCGTCGAAGTGGACGAACAGCGCCAGCTGGTCCTGCAGGATGCGCGCGGCATAGGCGAGCGCATCCTCGGGGGTCACGGTGCCATCGGTCTCGATCGACAGGCTGAGCTTGTCGTAATCGAGCTCCTGCCCGACGCGGGTGTTCTCGACCTTGTACGAGACCTGCCGCACCGGCGAGTAGAGCGCGTCGACCGGGATCAGGCCGATCGGCGCATCGGCCGGACGGTTGGCGGCGGCGGGGACATAGCCCTTGCCGGTGTCCGCGGTCAGCTCCATGTTGAGCGTCGCGCCGTCGTCGAGGTGGCACAAGACGAGCTCGGGGTTCATCACCTCGATGTCGCCCGACACGGCGATGTCGCCGGCCTTGACCTCGGCCGGGCCGGTGGCGCTGAGCTGGAGGCGCTTGGCGCCCTCGCCCTGCATCCTGAGCGCGATCTGCTTCACGTTGAGCACGAGATCGGTCACGTCCTCGCGCACGCCGGCGAGGCTCGAGAACTCGTGAAGGACGTTCTCGATCTTGATCGAAGTCACCGCCGCGCCCTGGAGCGACGAGAGCAGCACGCGGCGCAGCGCGTTGCCGAGCGTCAGGCCGAAGCCGCGCTCCAGCGGTTCGGCGACGAAGGTCGCCTTGCGCTTGCCGTCACCGCCCTTTTTCTCAAGGCCGTTCGGCTTCTTCAGTTCCTGCCAGTTCTTTGCATTGACAGACACGGGCTTCCCCTGGGTTGGGCAGGACGGGGGGTATCCTGCCAGAAAATAGAGCCGCCCTGCCCCAGACCCGGCACCCCGGACCCGCGGGCAACGCGGAAAGGCAAATCAGACGCGGCGACGCTTTGACGGACGCACGCCGTTGTGCGGGATCGAGGTCACGTCGCGGATCGAGGTGATCTGGAAACCGACCGCCTGAAGCGCACGAAGAGCGCTCTCGCGGCCCGAACCGGGACCCTTGACCTCGACCTCGAGCGTGCGCACGCCGTGCTCGGCAGCCTTGCGGCCCGCATCCTCGGCGGCGACCTGCGCGGCATACGGGGTCGACTTGCGCGAGCCCTTGAAGCCCATCATGCCGGCCGACGACCAGCTGATCGCATTGCCCTGCGCGTCCGTGATCGTGATCATGGTGTTGTTGAAGCTGGCGTTCACATGGGCGACGCCGGCGGTGATGTTCTTGCGTTCGCGACGGCGAAGACGCTGCGGTGCTTGTGCCATTGTTCAGTAATCCTTCGAAATGCGAAGCAGGCGGGCCGCTTGTCGGCGGCCCAGCGGCTTACTTCTTCTTGCCGGCGATCGGCTTTGCCTTGCCCTTGCGGGTGCGCGCATTGGTGTGCGTGCGCTGACCGCGGACGGGGAGCCCCTTGCGATGGCGCAGGCCGCGATAGCAGGCCAGGTCCATCAGGCGTTTGATGTTCATCGCGGTTTCGCGACGAAGATCGCCCTCGACGGTGTAGGCGCCGTCGATGGTCTCGCGGATCTGAAGCACTTCCTGGTCGGTCAGGTCCTGCACGCGGCGCTCGGCGGCGATGCCCAGCTTGGTCGTGATTTCCTTGGCCTTCGCAGGGCCGATGCCGTGGATATACTGAAGCGCGATCAGAACGCGCTTGTTGGTGGGCAGGTTAACGCCCGCAATACGTGCCATGAATCTTGTTCTCCCAGCTCCACGGGGCGTGCATGGCAGCAAACCCCATCTCGTCGCGTTGACCCGAAACGCATACGCGCGGCACACGCTTGAGAGCGCTGCCGGTCGGACGGGTTTCGGAAGATGCGCGACATATGCAGTCGCGCCCGGGCTGTCAAGCACCGGGGGCGAAGGGATTTCGCATTAGGTCCCTATACACCATCCAGCGGGCGCGGCCAAGCGAATGACGATCAACCGCCCTGCTCGGCGGCCTTCTTGAGCGCGGGCCATTGCGCGGCGAACACGCCGTCCACCGGCTGCGCGAAGGTGGCGAGGCCGCTGGGGTGCCAGCCGCCGACGATATAGGTGACGGTCACCACCGTCCCCTGCCCTTCCGGCTTGAGCGCAAAGGTCAGCCTGCCGGTCACGGCGCCGCTCTGCAGCGGGCCAAAGGCGCCATCGATGCGCAGCACCTTGCCGCGATCGGCATAGAGCACTCGCGCATGCTCGATCGTGCCGCCCGTCAGCTTCTCGCACCAGCAGCCGCCCGGCCGCGGATCGATCGAAAGGTTGGCGGCGTCGCCGGAGTAACTATGATCCTTGCTCCACCACAGCGACGGCCGGACGATCGTGTCCCACACCTTCTCGGGCGGCGCGGCGATGACCAGCTTGTGAGTCGAGACGAACCCGCCCGGCTCGGACTTGGTCACCTCCCCCGCGGCCGGCCAGCCGGCGAGCAATGCCGCCGCCACGATCATCCTGCGCATCGTCCTGCCCTCCTATCGGTGCGAGGTTGGCCTCGCCGCCCGCACCGTCAATTCAATGCGCGACTATGTCCGACGCGGCAATGCTGCGATTGAGGAACTCGATAATCGTCTTCCACAAATGGACGCTGACGCCGGGTCCGCCGACCTTGTGGGTCTGGCCGGGGTAGAGCATCGTTTCGAACGGCACCGCGCCGGCCTGGAGCTTCGCCATCATCACGGTCGAATGCTCGAGCACGACATTGTCGTCGGCCATGCCGTGGATCAGCAGCAGCGGATCCGCGATCCTGAGCGCGTCGGCGACCGTGTTGGCCTTGTCGTACGCCGCCTGCACCTGGCGCGGGTCGCCCATGTAACGCTCGGTATAATGGGTGTCGTAGAGTTCCCACTTGCTCACCGGCGCACCCGCGACGCCGGCCGCGAACACCCCGGGCGCCGCTTCCAGCAGCTTGAGCGTCATATAGCCGCCGTACGACCAGCCATAGGTGGTGATCTTGAGGGGATCGACGAAGTCGAGCGTCTTGAGATATGCCGCGCCGGCCATCTGGTCCTCGACCTCGACTCCACCCATCGCCTGGAACAGATGATCCTCGAACGCCTTGCCGCGATTGGCCGCGCCGCGATTGTCGAGTGCGAACCAGATATAACCCTGATCGACGATATATTGCTGCAGCGCGCCGCCCCACGCCTTGCTCACCTGCTGCGAATGCGGGCCGCCATAGTGATGGAAGAATACCGGATAGCGATATGACGGCCTCAGCGCCGGCGTGATCATCTCCCAGTGCAGGATCGTGCCATCGGCTGCCTTGATCGTGCCGAACTGCTTCTCGCGATGGCTGGCGAGATAGGGCGCATAGGGATGATCGCCCTTCACTGCATTCTCGTCGATCCAGGCGAGGCGCTTGCCCGCCGCATCGGTGAGCATCACTTGCGGCGGCTGGTCGCCCTTGGAGCGGGTGACGACGATCCGGTTCGCGGCGTCGTTGGTCTTCGCGGCATACCAATAGCCCGCCTCGCTGATCCGCGTCACCGCGCCCGGCTTGTCGAGATCAAGCGTGTAGAGATGCCGTTCGAGCACGCCGTCCTTGTTGCCGAGGAAGGTCACCCGCCCCTTCGCCTCATCGACCCCGACCAGCTCGGCCACTTCCCAGTCGCCCTTGGTCAGCTGGGTCCAGTTGCCGTCGCGGAAGCGATAGAGATGGCCGTGCCCGTCACGCTCGGACCACCAGATCAGGCTGCCGTCCTTGAGCGGGCGATAGGCGTCGGAGAGGTTGATCCAGCTGCGCTCGCCCGATTTCTCGCTGAACAGCACGCGCGACTTGCCAGTCGCGGGATCGACCGCGAGCATGTCGAGCACGGTCTGCGCGCGGTTCTGGCGCTGGATGAGCAGCGTCTTCCCATCGGGCGTCCAGTCGACGCGGGCGAGATAGATGTCGGTTTCGCTGCCGAGATCCGCCTTCACCCGGCCGCTGCCGTCGGGGTTCATCACATAGAGCTCGACCAGCACGTTGGCGGTGCCGGCCTTGGGGTAGCGCTGGTCGTAGACCTTGGTGCCCTCCGCCCCGATCGCCGCGCGGCTCACAATGCCGACCGGCGCCTCGTCGAAGCGCTGCACGGCGATGCGCTTGTCTTCGGGCGACCACCAATAACCGGTCTTGCGGCCCATCTCCTCCTGCGCGACGAACTCGGCTTCACCGAAATAGGCGGTGCCCTTGCCCTCGCTGGTCGCCTTAGCCTCCTTGCCGGTGGCGAGGTCGAGCACGACGAGGTTCTGGTCGCGCACGAAGCTCGCGAAACCGCCGCGCGGACTGATCTCGGGATTGAGCTCGCCAGCCTCGCTCTGCGTCAGGCGGCGCACCTCCCCGCCGAGCGTGGCAAGATAAAGGTCGCCGTCGAGCGGCACCAGGATCGACCTGCCGTCGGGCGCCCAGTCATAAGCGACGATCCCGCGCGTGCCACCGATCCGCGCGCGCTCGCGCTGCATCTTTTCGGCCTCGGACAGTTCGGCGCCGGTGCCCACCTTCTTGCTGTCGACCAGCATCCGCCATTCGCCGCTGGCGGTGTCCATCGCCCACAGGTCGAACCGGTCGCGGTCCTCAGTGCGGTTGCGCAGCACCGTCACATATTTGCCGTCGGGCGAGAGCTTGAGTGCGCGTGGCGTGGTGCCGGCGAGGTCGGGGCTGGCGAAGATGCGTTCAAGCGTGAGCGGCTGCGCGGTCTGTTGCGCCTCAGCCGGCATTGCCATCGCCCCCGCCATTGCCACCAATCCACCCACCACAGCTTTCCACATCCCGCAACCCGCTCATATTTGTGTCGATGCGCCGGCTATCGGGCCTCGACGCGTGCGCGTAAAGTATCCAATGCAATCAGAGGCGACCGAGCACCTGACGCGGTCCCGGCCCCTCGGCGCCCAGCCGGTCCCCGGGTTGAACAGTCCGCATTTTTTTCAGCGACAGGCGACCGCAGCCGATGCAATTGTCGAGCGTGTCGCGGGTTCGCTCGAGCAGGGCGATGCGGCGGTCGATCTCCTTGCGGAAATTGCGGCTCATCGCTTCCCAGCCCTGCTGCGTCGGCGTGCGCCCGGCACGGCACACAAGCTGAGCATGCGCGAGGCGATCTCGCGCTCGCCCATCACCACCTCGCCCGCGCCCTTGGCTTCGAGATGCTCGACCTCGGCGTCCGAATGCGCGCGCGCGACGATGGCGATGCCGGGGTTGATCGCGCGCGCCGCCTCCACCACCGCGCCGCCCTCGAACCCTTCAGGGATCGCGATCAGCAGCCTGGCGGCGCGCTCGACCCCGGCGGCCTTGAGCGCCTCGGGATCGACCGCGTTGCCGCGCACCACATCGAACCCCTCGGCCTTAGCATCGCGCGCCATATCCGCCTGGTCCTCGATCAGGATGAAGCGCCGCTGCTTCGCCAGCAGGTCGCGCGCGATCAGCTTGCCGACCCGGCCGAAGCCGACCAGCACGACATGGTCGCGCAGGTCGCTGGTATCGACCGGCGGCTCGATCGGGTCGGTCTTCTCCTGCCGCTTGGGCACGAACCAGTTGAAGATGAAAGGGTTGAACAGGATCGAGAGCAGCGCGCCGGCAAGGATCAGGTCTCGGCCGGCCGCGGGCAGGATCGCGAGACTGGTGCCGAGCGTCGCCAGGATGAACGAGAATTCGCCGATCTGCGCGAGGCTCGCCGCGGCGGTGATCGCGATGCGGTGGCTGTATTTGAGCGCGCGGACGATCAGATAGGCCGCGACCGACTTGCCGAGCACGATGATCAGCACCGTGGCGATCAGCGGCAGCGGCTGTTCGACCACCACCGCCGGGTTGAACAACATGCCGACCGAGACGAAGAACAGCACAGCGAACGCATCGCGCAGTGGCAACGTCTCCTCGGTCGCCTGGCGGCTGAGCGGGGTCTCGCCGAGGATCATCCCGGCGAAGAAGGCACCGAGCGCGAACGACACGTCGAACACCACCGCCGCGCCAAACGCCACACCGAGCGCGATCGCGAGCACGGCGAGACGAAACAGCTCGCGCGAGCCGGTATGCACCACCCAATGGAGCGCCATCGGGATCACCCGGCGCGCGACGAGCAGCATGACGACGAGGAAGCCAGTGACCTTGAACGCGGTCTGCGCGAGCGGCACGAGCAATGCCGTCCAGCTCGCCGGCGCGTCGCCCTTCATCACCTCGGCGAGTGCGGGCAGCAGCACCAGCGCGAGCACCATCACCAGATCCTCGACGATCAGCCAGCCGACCGCGATCCGACCGCGCTCGGTGTCGACGATGCCGAAGCCCTGGAGGGCGCGGAGCAGCACGACGGTGCTGGCGACCGACAGCGCGAGGCCGAAGACGAAACCGGCGAGCGGGTCCCAGCCCAGCGCCCAGCTCAGCCCCATGCCCATCAAAGTCGCGCCCGCGATCTGGCCGATCGCGCCAGGCACCGCGACGCCCTTCACCGCGAGCAGGTCGCGCAGCGAGAAGTGCAGGCCGACGCCGAACATCAAAAGGATCACGCCGATCTCGGCGAGCTCGGCGGCGAGATCGCCATCGGCGACGAAGCCGGGCGTGAACGGGCCGACGAAGATCCCCGCGAGCAGATAGCCGGCGATCGGCGACACTTTCAGCTTGTGGGCGAGCGACCCCATGATGAAGGCCATGACGAGGCCCGCGACGATGGTGGCGATGAGCGGCGTGTGGTGCATAGGCAGTTCGATGTCCCTGTTGTGGGCGGCTCACTCGGTCGTCGCGCCGACCAGCGCCGCGGCGCGTGCGGCGCTGCCGGCAATCCTGCCCCAGACGGCGGGCGCGAACCACCAGGGCGGCCGCTTGTTGCGTGGCGTTTCGATGACGTTTCTCCCAATTCGGCGCGGCGTGCGCGGCGGGTTGGCAGGAAGGTCAGGTCAGGGGCGGACCACGCGGGCTGCCGTCGACCACGGCATGCGAGACGATCGGCGACGCCACCGTCGCTGGCTTGGGAACAGCGGCGATGGCGTCCGGTCGAACGGCCGGAAGGGCGGGAATTGAAAGGATCTGGATCGCGCCGCCCTGCCCGCTCGCCGGGTTATCATCACGGCGGACATTCTCGGCAAGAATGCGCGGCTGGGCGCGGGTCGGCTGGAGCGCGACGGCGGTGGTCGCCGGGTTGAACGCGGAGCCGAGCACGGTGGTGCGCGGCAAGCCGGCGGGTATCAGCGAGGAAAGCAGCGCCGTCGCGAGTGCGAGCCAGAGCGACGCGACGTAGAGCGGCAGCTTCAGCTGCGCGATCGTCGCTATCTGATTCCTCCGGTTCACCACAGCTTCAAGGTAGGGCGACTCGGCCGAAATTCAACGCGCCGAAGCGAAGCGGGGCGCGGAAAGCCAAGCCTTCCGCGCCCCGTGCTGTTCGTCTGGCGACGCGGCTTATTCGGCCGCTTCGACCTCCTTCGACGGGCGCACGTCGCGGCGCTCGGCGATGCGGGCCGACTTGCCGGTGCGGCCGCGCAGGTAATAGAGCTTGGCACGACGCACCACGCCCTTGCGGACGACCTCGATGCTGTCGATGTTCGGCGAATAGAGCGGGAAGACGCGCTCGACGCCCTCGCCGAACGAAATCTTGCGAACGGTGAAGTTGCTGCCCATGCCCTTGTTGGCGCGGGCGATGCAGACGCCCTCATAGTTCTGGACGCGGGTGCGCTCGCCTTCGACGACCTTCACGCCGACCTTCAGCGTGTCGCCGGGGCGGAAATCCGGAATCTTCTTGTCGGCCAGGAACTTCGCGACGTTCTCGGCCTCGATCTGCTGGATGAGGTTCATCTCATTCGTCCTTCTGTCGCCGCGCGCCAGAGGGAGACTGGACCCGAGCGCCCTCATGGCGCTCCCAAAGATCCGGCCTCCTTAGCCGTGTATCGGTCTCGGCCATCGACTTGCGCCAGGCCGCGATCCTCGCATGATCCCCCGATCGCAGCACTTCGGGGATCGTGCGCCCTTCCCATTCGACGGGCCGGGTATATTGCGGATATTCGAGCAAGCCGCTTTCGAAGCTTTCCTCGACCCCGCTGGAAGGCGCGCCCATTACGCCGGGAAGCAGGCGAATGCAAGCGTCAAGCAGCACCAGCGCCCCCATCTCCCCGCCGGAGAGCACATAGTCGCCGATGGAGACCGGCTCGATCGCCCGCGCCTCGAACAAGCGCTCGTCGAATCCCTCGAACCGGCCGCACAGGATCGAGACGCCGGGACCGGCCGCAAGATCGCGCACGCGCCGCTGGGTCAGAGGGGCGCCACGCGGGGTCATGGCTAGCATCGGGCGGTCATAGCCGACGCTGTCACAGGCGGCCGCCAGGATATCCGCCTTGAGCACCATCCCCGCCCCGCCGCCCGCCGGGGTGTCGTCGACCGTGCGATGCCTGTCGGTCGCGAAGTCGCGGATCTGCACGGTATCGAGCGACCATTTGCCCTCGGCGAGGCCACGCCCGGCGAGCGAAATGCCGAGCGGCCCGGGAAACATCTCCGGGTAAAGCGTTAGGACGGTGGCGGCGAAGCTCATGGCGCCTGTTCGCGGCTTGACGGCCGCTTGGCAAGGGAGACGGCATGGAGGATTGCATCATTATCGGCGCGGGACCGGCCGGATTGACCGCGGCGATCTACCTCGCGCGCTTCCATCTCTCGATCCGGCTGTTCGACTGCGGATCGAGCCGCGCGGCGCTGATCCCGAAGACGCGCAACCATGCGGGCTACCCGGAGGGCGTCGCCGGAAGCGAACTGCTTCGACTGATGCTCACCCAGGCCGAACGCTTCGGCGCAGTGCGCGAGACGCTCGAGGTGACGCGGATCGAACCGCTGGAGACCGGGTTCGCGGTGCATGCCGACGGTCGCACCTTTCCGGCGCGCGCCGTTCTGCTGGCGACCGGCGTGGTCAATCATCGGCCCGAGGGCATCGAAGACGAACTGCATGGCGAAGCGCTGCGGCGCGGCCTGCTGCGCTATTGCCCGATCTGCGATGCCTATGAGGTGACCGACCAGCGGATCGGGGTGATCGGCACCGGCGACCACGGGATGCGCGAGGCGGTGTTCCTGCGCGGCTACAGCGCCGATGTGACGCTGATCGCGCCGGAGGCGGAGCACCGGCTGGACGCGGATTGCCGAGCCGAGCTCGATGCGGCCGGAATCGCGCGGATCGACGGGCCGTGCGACGGGTTCCGGATCGAGGGCGAGCGGATCGGTGTCGGGACGGCCAATGGCCGGATGGCGTTCGATACGCTCTATCCCGCGCTCGGCTCGCGTATCCGCTCCGGCCTCGCCATCGCGGCCGGCGCGAATGCTTCGAAAGACGGGTGCCTGGAGGTCGACGATCACCAGCGCACCTCGATCCCCGGGCTGTTCGCGGCGGGCGACGTGGTCAAGGGGCTCGACCAGATCAGCCATGCGATGGGCGAAGCGGGCGTGGCGGCGACGACGATCCGCAACATGCTCGCGCAGCAGCGCCCGATCCGGCGCTGATTCACCGCGGAAGCTGTCAAAGTTCATACTACGTCCCCCCCGATTTCCCCTTCTCGGACGGTTCCGATGTCGCGGGGATAGGAAAGAAGCAGACGCGCAACCATCACGAATTGGAACAAATCAGAAACATTCCAACATTGCAAGCGCGAGCGGCGGGCGAGCTCAGTCCGGTCGCGGCGCGAAGCGGAGCGCCTGGATCGTCGGCGGGTTGGTCGGCGCGAGCAGGATCTGGCCGTCGAGCTTGCCCTTGGCACAGTTCCAGCGGAAGCTGGTGGAGAGATAGTTGTTGGGGAGCAACGGCTCGGCAGTGGGACAGTCGCCGACCATCGCCTTGATCCGCGCGAATTCCTTCACCCAATTCTCCGCCGAGCGGTCCATCGTGAAGTTCATCGCGAGCTTGCCCTCGAGCGGCGCGAGCGTGCCCGCGGCATAGGCGGTGCGGACGGCGTCCTGCATCTGCGTGAGCAGTGGATTGAGCGGCTTGTACTTGTCGTAATTCACGATCGCACCGGCCTTTGCCATCGCCCAGAGCGACTGCCACACCGGCACGGCGGGCGCTTGGTAGGTGCGGTTGGCGAAGCCGAACGCCGCGATGCCCAGCTCGGGCGCAAGCACCACGAAGCTGCCATAGCCGGGATAGCCGCCGCCATGGCTGAGCGTGAGGCCGAGGTTGCAGTCGGGCGTGACCCGCATCCCCATGCCATAGGCGAAGGCGTGAACGCATTTGTCCCCTTCCGGCGCGCCGTTGCGCGGGGCGATGCGGACGAAATTGAGGCCCTGCGCCATCTCGCGCACGGTGGCGCGCTTGACCGGGCCGGTCTCGGGACCGTCGCGCGACGGCCAGGCCGCGAGCAGGAACGCGACCCATCTGGCATAGTCGGGCGCGGTGGTGATCACCCCGCCCATCGCACCGAAGGCCCCGTCGCGCATCGACGGTTCCTCGACCCACGCCTCATTCTCCCAGCGATAGCCGATCGCGAGCTTGTCCCTGGGCACCTGCGTGATGTCGTAGGTGGTGGCGCTCATGCCGAGCGGCTGCATGATCGTGTCACGGATATAGGCCTGGTAGGGTTTGCCCGAGGTGTTGGTGACGATGCGGCCGAGCAGCGCGTAGCCGAAGTTCGAATATTCGTGCTGGCTCTGGAGCGGGCGGCCCCACGGCACGCCCGCGGCGATCATCGCGGTGAACTCGGCTTCGGTGAGCACCTGCTGGCGATCGCCCCAAGGATCGTCGGTGACGAAACCGCCGACATGGGCGAGCAGGTCGCGGATGCGGATGCGCGGGCTGTCGCTGGTCGGGTATTTCCAGCCACGCATCTCGGGGATGTGCTTCTCGGCGAGATCGTCGAGCGCGAGCTTGCCCTCGTCGCGCAGCTTGAGGATGGCGAGCGCCGTGAACGCCTTGCTCATCGAGGCGATGCGGAAGCGCGTGTCGAGCGTGACGGGCGCGCCGCCGATCGTCTGCACGCCCTGCATCGCCGAAAGGACGATCTTGCCGTCCTTGACCACGGCATAGACCAGACCGGGCACGGGCGTGCGCTGCTGGAAGCTGGCGAATGCATCGCCGATCTCGACGAGGGCGGCGGGCGGGACCGGCGGGTGCGCCTGGGCGGCGGCAAGCGACGGCGCCGTCGCGAGCAGCGCGGCGAGGACCGTCCAGTTGACAAAGTTGACAGTTTTGACGGGGTTTCGCGCGCGGGTGTCAACCGGCATTGGCCGGGTCGAACGGCGCGGGTCTCGGGGCATCCTCATGTCCCGAGGCAACCAGATAAAATCCAACTTTGGAAGCGAAAATCAGTCGGCGAAGCCGGTGCGCAGGGCGACGGCCCAATCGTCCCTGTCCTCGCGCGCCGCCTTGGCCGCGGCCGCCTGGTGGTCATAGGCGACGGCGCGCAACTCGACCTCGGCACCGCGGACCAGCGCATAGCGGGTAAGCGGATCGCCATTCTCGACGACATAGGGAAGCGGGTGATCGTCGTGGAACGCCTGGAGGCCGACACTGCCCGGGTTGGCGACGGTGCGGCCGTCGGGCAGTTTCATGACGCGTGGGAGATGCGTGTGGCCGCAAAGGGTCAGCGCGGCGGCGGTGTCGCCGAGGCGCTCGGCGATCTCAGCACCGGTGGCTTCGCGGATGCCGGCGGGCTCGACGGTGTGGAGCAGAGGCTCGAGATCGCTGCGCGGCGAGCCGTGGCAGAGGAAGATGTCGTCGGTCAGTGCGAGCACGGGCGGCTGCGCGGCGAGCCAGGCCAGTTGCGCAGCGCTCAGCCGCTCGCTGGCAAAGCGGTCGGAGGCGCCCATCCGCTCGAGCGAATGAGTCAGCACCTGCCGCTCGTGATTGCCGGCGATCGTCGGCCAGCCCTCACGCATCAGGAGATCGGCGGTCTCTACCGGCCAGAGCGGGCCCGAGAGACTGTCGCCGAGATTGACGAAGCTGGTGGCACCCGCGTCGCGGGCGTCCGTGATGACCGCTTCGAGCGCGGGAAGGTTGCCATGGATGTCCGAGAGGACGGCGATCATTCGGCCCAGCCCTCTGCGACGGTGAGCGTGGCCTCGTCCCAGCGGGGCACAGCCTCTGGCCGCATCGGCACCATGAAGCGCTTGCCGTCGGACTTCTCGACCTCGACCACGTCGCCAGCGCCGAAATTCTCGACCGCGGCGACGGTGCCGATCGATTCACCCGTTTCGGAGACGGCGGCGAGGCCGATCAGGTCGGCGTGGTAATATTCGCCCTCGCCCAGCGGCGGCAGCGCGGCGCGGGGAACGGCGAGTTCGGTGCCGCGGAGCTTCTCGGCGGCGGTGCGGTCGGAGATTTCGGCGAAGCGGGCGATGGCGCCGTTGGGGCCATGCCGCACCGATTTGAGCGTCAGCGCACCGCCGTTGAAGCTGCTGTGCGCGGAGAGGTCCTCGGCGAAGACCTTCAAGCGGACCTCCCCCGTCACGCCGTGCGCGCCGATGACGACGGCGAGCGTGACGGGAGAGTCGTTAGCCAAGGATCAGCCCTCGGCCTTTTCCTCGGTCGCGTCGGCGGCCGGGGCCTCCTCGGCGGCGGCTTCCTCGGCAGCCGGAGCTTCCTCGGCAGCGGCCTCGACCGGGGCTTCCTCCGCGGAAGCCTCCTCCGCGGAAGCCTCGACGGCCGGGGTCTCTTCGGCAACCGCCTCGGCGACCTGCTCGGCTTCCGCGGTCGGCTCTTCGGTCGCAGCTTCGACTTCGGCGGCGACGACTTCGACGGCCTCGGCCTGCGCTTCCTCGACCGCAGCTTCCTCCTCGACGGGCGCTTCCTCGACGACCTCGGGCTCCGGCGCCGCAGCGGCCGCGGCGGCGGCTTCCTCGGCGGCCTTCAGCTTCTCGGCACGCTCCTCGGCGCGCTCGACGGCCTTCTCGCCCGGCTTGCCCTTGTTCGGATTGTTGCGCGCAGCGCGCTCCTTGACGCCGGTGACGTCGAGGAAGCGGGCGACGCGGTCGGTCGGCTGCGCGCCGACGCTCAGCCAATGCTTGGCGCGATCGGTGTCGAGCTTGATACGCTCGGGCGAATCCTTGGCGAGAAGCGGGTTGTAGGTGCCGATCTTCTCGATGAACTTGCCGTCACGGGGCGAGCGGGCGTCGGCGACGACGATCCGGTAGTAAGGGCGCTTCTTCGAGCCGCCACGCGACAGACGCATGCTGAGTGCCATTCTTAGTCTTCCTTCTTAAAAGTCTGAACCAATTACTTCTTCTTGTTCAAAAGATTTGCGAGCTCGGGGGGAATCTCGCCATTGCCCGGGAGGCCGGGCAGCCCGCCGCCTGGGCCGCCGAGCTTGCCCATCATCTCACCCATTTGCGGGCCGCCCAGCGCATTGCCGAGGCCGCCCATTCCACCCTTGCCAAGCATCCCCATCAGCCCCTTGAGCCCGCCCATCTTCTTGATGCGCTTCATCGCGGTGGACATTTCCTGGTGCATCTTGAGCAGCTTGTTCACGTCCTGGACGTTGGTGCCGCTGCCCTTGGCGATACGGATCTTGCGCTTGGCGTTGAGCAGCTCGGGCTTGGCGCGCTCCTTGGGCGTCATCGAGGTGATCATCGCGTCCATGCGGAGCAGGATGCGCTCATCGACCGCGCCATTGGCCATCGCCTGCTGCGCCTTCTTCATGCCCGGGATCATGCCGGCGAGCGCGCCGAGGCCGCCCATGCGGCGCATCTGCGCGAGCTGGTTGCGCAGGTCGTTCATGTCGAACTGGCCCTTGGCCAGCCGGGCGGCCATCTTCTCGGCGTCTTCGGCCTCGATCGCCTGCGCGGCCTTCTCAACGAGGCTGACGACGTCGCCCATGCCGAGAATGCGGCCGGCGACGCGCTGCGGATGGAACGGCTCGATCGCGTCGAGCTTCTCGCCGACGCCGGCGAACTTGATCGGCTTGCCGGTGACGGCGCGCATCGACAGCGCAGCGCCGCCGCGGGCATCGCCGTCCATGCGGGTGAGCACGACGCCGGTGAGCGGCACCTGCTCGCCGAAGCTCTGCGCCACGTTGACCGCGTCCTGACCGGTCAGGCTGTCGACGACGAGCAGGATTTCCTGTGGGCGCGAGATGTCGGCGACCGCCTTCATCTCGTCCATCAGCTGCTGGTCGACGTGGAGGCGGCCCGCGGTGTCGAGCATCAGCACGTCGAAGCCCTGCAGCTTCGCGGCCTGGAGCGCGCGGCGGGCGATGTCGACCGGCTGCTGGCCGGAAACGATCGGGAGCGTCGCGCCCTCGATCTGCGTGCCGAGCACCGCGAGCTGCTCCTGCGCGGCGGGACGATTGACGTCGAGCGACGCCATCATCACCTTCTTGCCCTGCTTCTTCAGCAGCTTGGCGAGCTTGGCGGTGGTGGTGGTCTTGCCCGAGCCCTGCAGGCCGACCATCATGATGACGGCGGGCGGGGTGACGTCGATGCTGAGCTCGGCCGTGTCGGGCCCGAGCATCGCGATCAACGCGTCGTTGACGATCTTGACGACCTGCTGCCCCGGCGTGACCGAGCGCAGCACCTGCTGGCCGACCGCCTGCTCGGTGACGCCGTCGACGAAGCTGCGTGCGACGGGCAGCGCGACGTCGGCCTCGAGCAGCGCGATACGCACTTCGCGCATCGCGGTCCGCACATCGGCCTCGGTCAGCGCGCCACGGCCCTTGAGACGGTCGAAAACGCCGCCAAGCCGTTCGCTCAGACTATCGAACACTCGCTTCTCCAATTCTTCCCAGATGCCGAAACGCAAAACACGCCGGCGGACGAAACCTCGTCGGCCAGCGTTGCCCTTGGGCAAACATGCGTCGCGTTCCTGGGAACGGTCGGCGGGCCGCTTAGCCGGAAATGGAGATGGGTGCAACTGCCCGCAGTTTTAACTCCATCTACACCCTCGACGTGAAATACCGCCTCGCTGAGCAGACAGGGGGCCTTCCGGCATGGCGCTGGACTATGACGACACGCGCGATTTCGACCGGGAGCCGCCCGGCACGGACCTGATCACCGGGGCGATCAGCGTCGCCGCCATCCTGATGTTCGTCGGCACCGGCAGCTCGGTGCTGTCGAAGACGCTCAAACATTATTTCGAGGGCGGCGCACCCGCCGACCGCACATTGGTGATCGCGCTACTGCTCAACGTCGCGTTGATCCTGTTCGGCTGGCGCCGCCACCACGCGCTGCGCACCGAGGTGCGCATCCGCACCGCCGCCGAGGAGCGCGCGCACATGCTGGCGAGCCGCGATCCGCTGACCGGCTTCCTCAACCGCCGCAGCCTGGCCGAGGAAGGCGCCGCGATGTTCGTGCGCGCGCACCGCCGCGGCAAGGCGATGGCGCTGCTGATCGTCGACCTCGACCATTTCAAGACGATCAACGACATGCACGGCCACGCCGTCGGCGACGCGCTGCTGCGCGCGGTGGCGGGCGAGATCGCTGCGGCGATGCCGCCGATCGCGCTCACCGCGCGGCTGGGCGGCGACGAATTCGCCTGCGGCTTCCTGTTCGATCCTGGCCAACCCGACACGGTCGAGCGGATCGCCGACAAGCTGGTCGCGCGCATGGCGCAGCCGATCGAGGCCGACGGGTTCCGCCTCCATATCTCCTGCTCGGTCGGCGTCGCGCGCTCCGACTTCGATTGTCAGAGTATCGACGCGCTGATGCGCTCGGCCGATATCGCGATGTACGCCGCGAAGAAATCGGGCCGCAACCGCTACGCCTGGTTCGACCAGTCGATGGAGCGTGAGCTGCAGACCCGCAACGAGCTCGAATCCGGACTTCGCGCGGCGATCCCGCGCGGCGAGATCGTCCCCTATTTCGAGCAGCAGATCGACCTCGCCACCGGCAAGCTGCACGGGTTCGAGGTGCTGGCGCGCTGGGAGCATCCGACGCGCGGGCTGATCAGCCCCGACCTGTTCATCCCGATCGCCGAGGAAACCGGCATGATCTCCGAGATGTCGCTCTCGATCATGCACCAGGCGTTCACCGCGGCGCGCGACTGGGACCCGGCGCTCACCCTGTCGGTCAACATCTCGCCCTGGCAGCTGCGCGACGCGTGGCTGTCGCAGAAGATCATCAAGGTGATGACCGAGACCGGCTTCCCAGCGAGCCGGCTGGAGATCGAGATCACCGAGAGCGCGCTGTTCGACAATCTGGCGCTCGCGCAGTCGATCGTCGGCTCCCTCAAGAACCAGGGCGCGCGGCTCGCGCTCGACGATTTCGGGACCGGCTATTCGAGCCTCGCGCACCTGCGCGCCCTGCCCTTCGACCGGATCAAGATCGACAAGAGCTTCGTCATCTCATTGAACGAGAGCGCGGATTCGGCGGCGATCGTCAACGCGATCGTCAGCCTGGGCGAGAGCCTCAACCTGCCGATCACCGCCGAGGGCGTGGAGGACGCGGCGATCGAGGCGCGCTTGAAGGTACTCGGCTGCGCCAAGGCGCAGGGCTGGTATTACGGCAAACCACTGTCGCTCGCCGGGGCGCGGCGGCTGCTCGCGGAGAAGCGGCTGCTCGTCCAGCCTGCCGCGATGCGTCCAGCAGCCGAAGTCGTACCGATCCAGCCGGGCGACGAGCGGCTGGTGGGCTAGACCGTCACCACCCCACGCCGGGCTGGCTCAGATAGACCTGCTCCTCGGGGGTCGACTTCCGGCCGAGCGCGGCGTTGCGGCTGGGGAAGCGGCCGAACTGCTCGATCACTACGGCATGGCCCATCGCATAGCGGACTTGCTCGTCGAGGCCGATCGCCGCCATTTTCTGGATGCAGAGACGCTGCGCCTCCGGATTCTCGGCGTGCATCAGCGGCATGTAGAGGAATGCCGCGCGATCGGGCGGGAGGTCGCGGTCCCAGCCCTTCTTGATCGCCTCCATTGTCAGCGCGAGCGCGAGCGTGTCGCCGGCAAAGGCCTGGGCGGTGCCGCGATGGATGTTGCGACTGAACTGGTCGAGCACGATCACCGCGGCGAGCAGGCTGCCGGGATCGTTGCGCCACCCCGCCGCGCCGGTCGCGAGCAAGAGGTCGTGCAGCGTGGCGAAACGCTCGCGGATCCGGCCGTCGAGCGCATCGTCCTTGGCGAAATGCTGCTCGGGGGTGAGCTCACCGAACCAGAAGTCGAGCACCACCTGTGCCTCGTCATGGACTTCGCCGTCCGTCGCAACTAGATCGCCGTCCATGTCGTCCTCCTGTCCCGGACCCGAGGTAATCAGCCTCGGCTGCAGGCTCAACCTTGCCGAAAGCGAAACGATCCGTGCCCTGCTTGGGTCCAAGGATGTCGTCGTCGTCAACAGCTGCGCGGTGACCAACGAAGCAGTGCGCCAGACGCGCCAGGCGATCCGGCGCGCACGGCGGGCGCGGCCGGGGGCGCAGCTGGTGGTGACCGGATGCGCGGCGCAGATCGATCCCCAGGCGTTCGGCGCGATGCCCGAGGTCGACCGGGTGATCGGCAATGCCGAGAAGCTGCGAGCAGAAGCTTGGGAAGCTTACGACGCGAAAGTCCAGGTGCAGGATATCATGGCTGTGCGGCAGACCGCGCCACATCTCGCCGCGAGCTTCTCCGCGCACGCCCGCGCCTTCGTCGAGGTGCAGAACGGGTGCGATCACCGCTGCACCTTCTGCGCGATCCCCTATGGCCGCGGGAACAGCCGGTCGGTGCCCGCGGGCGCCGTGGTCGAGCGGGTGCGGGCGCTGGTCGAAGCCGGGCATCGCGAGATCGTGCTGACGGGAGTGGACCTGACGAGCTACGGCCCCGACCTGCCGGGTGCGCCGAGCCTTGGCATGCTGGTCGAGCGGGTACTGGCGCGCACCGCGGTCGAGCGGCTGCGGCTCTCCTCGCTCGACGGGATCGAGATCGACGCGCGGCTGTTCGCGTTGCTGACTCAGGAAGCGCGGGTGATGCCGCATGTCCACCTGTCGCTGCAGGCCGGCGATGACATGGTGCTCAAGCGGATGAAACGGCGGCATTTGCGCGCCCAGTCGGTCGCGTTGGTCGAACGGCTAAAGGCTGCACGGACCGACATCGCAATCGGCGCGGATCTGATCGCGGGCTTCCCGACCGAGGATGAGACGATGTTCGCCAATACGCTGGCGCTGATCGACGACTGCGACATCGTCCATGCGCACATCTTCCCCTACAGCCCGCGCGACGGCACGCCCGCGGCGCGGATGCCGCAGGTCGCGCCTGGCATCGCCAAGGCACGCGCGGCGGCGTTGCGCGAGCGGGCGGCGGCGCGGCGTGCGCGCTGGCTGGACTCGCTCGTTGGAACGCGGCAGGCGATTTTGGTGGAGCGGCCGGGCGACCGGGGGCATGCGGGCAATTTCGCGGAGGTTCGGCTGAGTGACACAGCCGAAATCGGGACAATTCGAGAAGTGACGATTATCGACGTGCAGAACGGCAATCTCTTCGCCACTCCCCGTCACCCCGGGCTTGACCCGGGATCCCGCTCATTGGCGGCGGGTGAGGTAGCGGGACCCCGGGTCAAGCCCGGGGTGACGAAAAATGGTTTGGTGAGCGAGGAGGCGGCGTGAGCGGACCTTCGTGGCGCGAGCGGCTGCTCGGCGGGTTCAAGAAGACGTCGGACCGGCTGGTCGGCAACCTTGCGGGCCTCGGCGCAGCGCGGCTCGACGACAATACGCTCGACGAGATCGAGGAAGCGCTGATCGCCTCGGACCTCGGCCCCGCCACCGCGGCGCGGGTGCGCGACCGGCTGGCGGAGGGCCAGTTCGAGCGAGGCATGGAGGATCTCGGCATCCGGTTGGTGGTCGCCGAGGAGATCGAGAAGGCGCTGGTCCCGGTCGCCAAGCCGCTGACCACCGACAAGGCGCGGCCGCAGGTAATCCTGGTGATCGGCGTCAACGGATCGGGCAAGACCACCACGATCGCCAAGCTCGCCGCGATCCTCAAGGATCAGGGGCTCAAGGTCATGCTGGCGGCGGGCGACACCTTCCGCGCGGCGGCGATCGGGCAGCTGCGCACCTGGGCCGAGCGCGTCGGCGTGCCGATCATCGCCGGGGCCGAGGGCGGCGACGCGGCGGGGCTTGCGTTCGAGGCGCTCAAGCAGGCGACCGACCAGCGCATGGACGTGCTGATCGTCGACACTGCGGGCCGGTTGCAGAACAAGCGCGAGCTGATGGACGAGCTCGCCAAGATCCGCCGCGTGCTCGGGCGCATCGATCCCGGCGCGCCGCACGACGTGGTGCTCGTGCTCGACGCGACCACCGGACAGAACGCATTGAGCCAGATCGAGGTATTCAAGGAGGTCGCGGGCGTCACCGGCATGGTGATGACCAAGCTCGACGGCACCGCGCGGGGCGGGGTGCTGGTCGCGGCGGCGGAGAAATACGGCCTGCCCATCCACGCGATCGGCGTCGGCGAGAAGGTCGACGACCTGCGCGGCTTCGATCCCAACGAGGTCGCCCGGATCATCGCCGGTGTCGAAACGTTCCAGAGGTAACATGACCACCGAGACCAAGCCCGTCCCCTCTCCTGGCCTGCGCATGCTGATCGATTTCGGTCCGCTCGCGGTGTTCTTCGCCGTCAACAGCTTCATGGGCGGGCCGCAGCTCGCGCGGATGCTGGCGGCGACCGCAGCGTTCATGGTCGCGATCTTCGTCGCGATGGGCGTGTCGCTATGGAAGACCAAGCACATCTCGCCGATGCTGTGGATCTCGGGCGCGTTGGTGCTGGTGTTCGGCGGGCTGACCCTGTGGTTCCACGACGAGACCTTCATCAAGGTCAAGCCGACGATCGTCTATGCGATGTTCGCGATTGTCCTGGCTTATGGGCTGATCACGAAGAAGCCGCTGCTGCAGATGCTGCTCGAGAGCGCCTATCCCGGGCTGACCGAGAAGGGCTGGCGGCTGCTGACGATCAACTGGACGGTGTTCTTCGCCGCAATGGCGGTGCTCAACGAGATCGTGTGGCGCACGCAAAGCTGGGACTTCTGGGTTGGCTTCAAGCTGTGGGGCGTGGTGCCGCTGACGCTGATCTTCGCGATGGGCAACATCCCGATGCTGCTGCGCAACGGCCTGACGACCGACCGCGAGATCGTCGACAAGGCGCTGCCGCCGGAGCAGTGAGCGGGTTGATCCCGGCGAATCCTCGGGCGTAAACCGGAGCTCGCCGGACAACGCCCCAACTCGGAGACTCCTATGCGGATCGCCGGTTTCGTCGCATCGGTTGCAATGCTGGTCGCTGTGCCCGCGGCTCAGGCCCAGGAGCAGCTCGTCGATCCGGATTTCCATGCCAGCGTCACGACGCCCGCTTATGCTGCGGACGGCCCGCGGGTGATCATCGACGAGAGCCACGACAATTTCCACACCGCATCCGGTCAATATGCGCCATTCGCCGCCCTGCTCCGCGCCGACGGGTACACGGTGGTGCCCGGGCGGGCGGCGTTCGACGCCGGCAGCCTCGCCGGCGCGAAGGTGCTGGTGATCGCCAATGCCGGATCCCCGCGTGGCCAGGATACGATCAGGTCAGCCTTCACCGCCGCGGAGATCGACGCGATCGACCAATGGGTGCGTGCGGGCGGTTCGCTGCTGCTGATCGCCGATCACGCACCCTTCGGCCTTGCCGCCGAGCAACTCGCGACACGCCTGGGCGTCAGGTTCGGCAAGGGATGGGCGTTCGAACGCGCCAAGGCCGGCGGCCTGACGAGCCAGATCGTCTATTCACGCGGCAATGACCGGCTCGGAGACCATCCGATCCTCAAGGGACGCTCAGCGGGCGAGGCGATCGGAACCGTCAAGTCCTTCACTGGACAATCGCTGATCGGCCCGCCGGGTTCGATCGCACTGCTGCGATTTCCTGCCGAAGCATGGGAGGCGCCGGATCGCGCCCTTCTGGACGGTTCGGACGCTGCCTTGCGGGCGACGAAGAGCAGTGCTCCGGGGATGCCCAAGGGCGTCGAGGCTATCGGCGGGCGGGCACAGGGGGTCGCGTTCGCGCACGGCACCGGCCGGGTCGTGGTGCTCGGTGAGGCCGGCATGCTGTCGGCGCAGCTCGTGCGGCTTGGTCCGGGCCGGCCGCAGCTGCGTATCGGCATGAACGTCGAAGGTCTCGACAATCGCCAGTTCGCGCTGAACGTCATGCACTGGCTGTCGCGCGCGCTCAACTGATCGCGCGACCGTCGCGGAGGATCCCAAGCAGAAAGGGCCGGAGCAATGCCCCGGCCCTTCCCTGTCCCGTCCAGGACAATATCCAGCGCCCGGTTCAGCCTTGATCGGCCCGGCTGACGCCCTCGCCGTCGAGGTTGGCGGCGACGAAATCCCAGTCGATGATCTTGGTGATCGCCTCGAGATAACCCGGGCGCGCGTTGCGGTAGTCGATGTAGTAGGCATGCTCCCACACATCGATCGTCAGCAGCGGCTTGTAGTCATAGACCACCGGCGTGTCGGCGTCGTGGAGCGAGGTCACCTTGATCTCGTCGCCGTCCAGCACCAGCCAGCCCCAGCCGTTGGAGAAGTGGTTGGTCGCCTCGGCGATCAGCTTCTTCACCAACTCTTCCTTCGAGCCGAAATTCTTCTCAATCAGCTCGGCGAGCTTGCCGGCGGGCTCCTTGGGCTCGGGGGTCAGGCCGAACCAGTAGAAGCTGTGGTTCCAGATCTGCGCCGAGTTGTTGAACAGCGCCTTGTCGCCGGTTTCCTTGGCGTGGCGGATCACCTCGGAGAGCTTCTTCCCCTCCAGCCCCTTGTCGGCGACGAAGCCGTTGGTCTTGTCGACATAGGCCTTGTGGTGCTTGCCATAGTGGAAATCGAGCGTCTCGGCCGAGATGGTCGGCGCGAGCGCGTCCTTGGCGTAAGGCAGCGTGGGAAGTTCGAAAGCCATCTTTACCCTCCATTTTCTGGTGTCGCGCCCGCCTAACGCATCAGCCGGAGCTTCGCCGCACAAATTTTTCTCGTGACGCGATCGAAATGGGCGATCAGTGCGGGAGCAGCTCCCACACTGGATTGGCCGGGTCGGCGAGCAGCTTGACGGTCAGCGCGACCGACATCAGCACGAGCAGCGGACGCACCCCCCTGCCCCCGAAGCGCATCGCGAGGCGCGCGCCGATCTGGTTGCCGACGATGTTGGCCGCGGCCATGCTGAGGCCGAGCAGCCACAACACCTTGCCGCCCGCGATCATCGCCAGCAGACCGGCGACATTGGTGGCGAAGTTCAGGAACTTGGCATTGGCGATCGCCCGGACCAGCCCGAGCCCGGCGAGCGCGACCATCATCGTCGTGAGGAACGACCCCGCGCCCGGACCGAAGAAGCCGTCATAGAAGCCGAGCACCATCGCGACCGCGGTGAGCCCGAAGCGGCCAAGCCGTGCGACGCGGTCGACGTCGCTCATCGGCGGGGCGAGCAGGAAATAGAGCGCCATCAGGATCAGCAGCACCGGCACGAAGGCCGTGAGGAAGGTCGGATCGACATGCTGGACGGTGAAGGCGCCCGCGGCCGAGCCGAGGAACGCGCCGGCAGCGGGGATCGCGAAGCGGGCGAGATCGATATGCCCGCCGCGCCAATAGGCGATGCAGGCCGAGGCGGTGCCGAAGCTGCTCTGCAGCTTGTTGGTGGCGAGCGCCGCGACCGGTGGCACGCCCACCGCCATCAGCGCGGGGATAGTGAGCAGCCCGCCACCACCCGCCATCGCGTCGATCGTGCCCGAGATAAAGGCGATCGCGATCAGGAAGGCGAGGATTTCGGCGGTAAGTTCCATCCGCGGCCGATAGGCGTTGGGTGGCGGCGCTGGCAATGGCTGAGAATTGACCCGATACGATCCGTCACCCCGGCCCTGTGCCGGGGTCCACGGTGCCGCACCGCTTGACCTAGATCCTCTTGTGCAGCGCCCGCCTCCCGGTGGGCCCCAAGGCTGGGGTGACGGCTGAAGAAGCGTGTTGAGGGCCGACTTAGCCGCCGGCGTTCAGCAGTTCGTGACGCTTGAGCGCGTGGCGGAGCTGGTCGTAGCTGAGGCCCAGCGCCTCGGCGGTGGCGCGCTGGTTGAAACGGTTCTCGGACAGCGCGCGGCTCAACAGCTCGCGCTCGAAGCGGGTGACGCGACTCTTGAAGTCGCCCGAGAGATCGTCGTCGCGGCGC
Organism: Sphingomonas sp. BT-65; assembly: GCF_026107375.2. Classification (NCBI taxonomy): domain Bacteria; kingdom Pseudomonadati; phylum Pseudomonadota; class Alphaproteobacteria; order Sphingomonadales; family Sphingomonadaceae; genus Sphingomonas; species Sphingomonas sp. BT-65. The sequence continues at coordinate 207,971 of NZ_JAPCIA010000001.1, read as the reverse complement.
GGCAGCGGGCCGGGCTCCTCGGTGACGAGCTGGACCGGGGCAGCGTTGCCCGGGATGCCGTGCGGCATCGGCTTGGGGCGATAGGGCGAGGCGAAGGGGTCGATCTGGATCGCGTCGACCGGCCCGTGCCGGTCCCAGCGATAGACCGCGCGCTCGACGACGTTGCGCAACTCGCGGACATTGCCGGGCCAGCTATAGTCGGTGAGCGCATCGAGCGCGGTCGGGCCGAACCCCTCCCAGTCGCGGCCGATCTCCGACGACATGCGCCGTCCGAAGAACTCGGCGAGCACCAGGATGTCGCCGGCGCGCGCACGCAGCGGGGGCAGCGTCACCACCTCGAAGCTCAGCCGGTCGAGCAAGTCGGCGCGGAAGCTTCCCTGCTCGACCCGTTCGGGCAGATGCTCGTTGGTCGCGGCGACGATACGGACATCGACCTGGATCGGCCTGGACGCACCGATCCGCGTGATCTCGCCATATTCGACCGCGCGCAGCAGCCGGTCCTGTGCCGCCATCGAAAGCGTGCCGAGTTCGTCGAGGAATAGCGTGCCGCCATCGGCCTCCTCGAACCGGCCGGCGCGCGACTTGGCGGCCCCCGTAAAGGAGCCCGCCTCATGGCCGAACAGCTCGGCCTCGATCAGCGTCTCGGGCAGCGCGGCGCAGTTCATGATGACGAGCGGCTGGTCCCAGCGCGGCGACAGGCGGTGGAGACGCTCGGCGACCAGCTCCTTGCCGGTGCCGCGTTCGCCGATCACCAGCACCGGACGGTCGAGCGCCGCCGCGCGCGAGGCGAGCTCGAGTGCGTCGAGAAAGGCGCCGGATTGACCGATGACCTGGGTTGCGCGTTCCATGTCCGAAGCTTTGGCGTATTTTCCCAACACTTGGCAAGTCTGCATTTCGCGCGGCGGCTGAAACACGATAAAAATGGCGGATTTCCGCGGCTGACTGAAATTGGCACGCCCCCTGCAATATTCCTGGCATGCCGCATCGGGCGGCAACCAGATACGAGATCAGAGGGACGAAACGACATGTACAAGGGCAACAACAGCTTTCGCACCACGCTGGCGGCGATCACCTGCACCCTGGTCGTGAGCACCACCTGCCTCGCCAGCGTGGTCGGCCCCGCCGCCACCGCGACGGCAGAAGTTTCCACTCGGGCAATTGCCTGAGCGGTCCCGCCGGGCGGGTACCCCCTAGCCCGCCCGGCGGCACGAAGTTTCCAAGGAGCAAGTTGAAGATGGGCATTTTCTCTCGCACCCGCGACATCATCGCCGCCAACATGACCGACCTTCTCGACAAGGCGGAAGACCCGGCGAAGATGATCCGCATGATCATCCTCGAAATGGAGGAGACCCTGGTCGAGGTCCGCGCCAGCGCGGCGCGCACGATCGCCGACCAGAAGGAGATGCGGCGCCATATCGCGAAGCTGGAGAACCTGCAGGCGAGCTGGACCGAGAAGGCCGAGCTGGCCCTTTCGAAGGAGCGCGAGGACCTGGCCAAGGCGGCGCTGGTCGAGCGCCAGAAGGCGGCCGACATGTGCGATCAGCTCAACGCCGAGATCCATGTGCTCGACGATGCGCTGCGCGCCTCGGAAGAGGATATCGCCAAGCTGCAGACCAAGCTGCGCGACGCCCGCGCCCGCCAGAACGCGATCATGACCCGCCTGGAAAGCGCCAACAACCGCGTCAAGCTGCGCGAGATGACCAACGGCTCGAAGGTGAGCGAGGCGTTCAGCCGCTTCGACCTGCTCGAGCGCCGGGTCGACTTCGCCGAGGGCCGCGCCGACGCGCTGGCGCTGGGCGCGCCCAAGAAGACGCTGGAGGAGGAGATCGCCGAGCTCCAGTCGGCCGAGAAGGTCGATGCCGAGCTGGCCGCGCTCAAGGCGCGCCTGAACAAGGAGGGCTGAGACGATGGAAGACGTTTTCATGGCGTTCATCGTCGTCGGCATGCTCTTCATCGGGATGCCCTGGGTGATCCTGCATTATGTCACCAAGTGGAAGCAGGCGAAGACGCTGACCGGCGAGGACGAGAATTTGCTCGACGAGCTGCACTATACGGCCCGCCGCCTGGAGGACCGCCTGCAGACGATCGAGCGGATCATCGCCGCCGACAATCCGGAGTTCCGCGTGCGTGGGCCCGAGCTGCCCCCGATCCGCGAGCTTCCCGACTACGAACGCACACGGAGGAACTGAGATGTCTGCAAGCCGCACACAACTCTACCGCGACAAGATCAACGGCAAGTGGCTGGGCGTCTGCGAGGGGCTCGGCGAATATACCGGGGTCGACCCGCTCTGGATCCGCCTGGGGTTCCTGGTCCTCTTCTTCCTCACCTTCCCGCTGATGTTCTTCGTCTATCTCGGCCTGGCGATGGTCACGTCGCAGAAGCCGATCGGGCTCTACCACAACGACGAGGACCGCAAGTTCTGGCAGGGCGTGCGCGCCAACCCGCGCCGCTCGACCCAGGAGGTCCGCTCCAAGCTGCGCGAGATCGATCGCCGCATGGCCGACATCGAAACCTTCTACACGAGCCGCAACACGCAGCTCGCCGACGAGATCGAGCGCCTGCGCTGAGGCGCGGCGTTCAACAGGAGGGCATAGTTATGAACTGGGGTGGACCGGGTTTCGTCATCGCGATCATCGCGATCTCGACCTTCGGCTGGATCGCCTCGACCTGGATCCGTGCCCGGCACGGCTACCCGGTGGAGAATGAATGGAGCGGCATGACCGGCAAGGCCGATCCCGCCGCGGAACGCAAGATCGAGCTGCTGACCAGCGAGAACGAGCGGCTGACGGGCCAGATCGGCCGGCTGGAGGAGCGGATCGCGGTGCTCGAGCGCATCGCCACCGATCCCGCCGAACGCACCGCCCGCGAGATCGACTCGCTGCGCTGAACGACAGGACAGGAACAGAGACGATGGAAAAGGTTCAGATCTTCGGCACGATCGCCCCGGTCATCGCGATCGTCGGCGTCGCCGGAATGATCGCATGGATGTTCACCACCTGGCTGCGAATCAAGAACGGCTATCCGCTCGACGGGGCCTGGGGCCAGGCGATCTATCCGCGCAAGAACGAAGAGGCGATGGAGCGGATCAAGCTGCTGAGCCAGGAGAACGCCCAGCTCCGCGCCGAACTCGGTTCGATCAAGGACCGCCTCGCGAATGTGGAGCGGATCGTGACCGACGGCAGCGTGGCGCTGGATCGCGAGATCGAAGCGCTCCGCGTGACCAAGAACTGAGAGGACCAGGACATGCCGACCAGTGTGCTCATCTTCTTCATGATCGTGGTGGGTATCCCGGTGATCGGCGGGATCGGCTTCGCAGCCTTCGAGCGCTGGCTGAAACACAAGGAAAAGATGACCGCGGCGCTCAACGCCCAGACCGCCGAGAAGGCCGCGCAATATGCGGCGCATACCGAGCGGCTGGAGCAGCGGGTGCGGGTGCTGGAGCGGATCGCGACCGACAAGGGTCTCGACCTTTCCGACGAGATCGAACGGCTGCGCGACGAGCGGCCGGTAAACTGAACCAACCCTGTGTAACGGGAGTAAGAGCAATGTTGATCGGGTTCTTCGCGGTGCTGGGAGTGATCGGCGCGATCGGCGTCACCCTCTCCGAGATGCGCGACCGCCCCGTTCGCCGCGCCGAGAAACTGGCGCGCGAGCAGGCGGAAGCGGCGAACTGAAACGACACGCCCGCAAGCGGGCAGATTTGAGCAGGAGGCTAGATGATGGGTCCGTTTGAGATGGTGATCGGGATCGTCCTGGTCGTGACCATCGGCGGCATCGTCCGCGCGAAGATGGGCATCCGGCGGGATAAGTGGGGCAACGAGACCAGCGTCGATACCGGCGCGAATGCGGCCGAGGCCCGCCGCCTGCAGGAGGAGGTGCGCACGCTCAAGGAACGCATCGCGGTTCTCGAGCGGGTGATCACCGACAATCACAGCGTCAGCAACCTCGACCGCGAGATCGAGAAGCTGCGCGACGGCCGGAACTGACCGGCGCAACGACCGAAGCGAAACGCGTCTGATGGAGGGCGTGATGAGTGATCCCAATTTCTACCTGATCATGGCGACCGCGGCGCTGGCCGGTCTGGGCATGGTCACCGCGGCGGGCCTGGCCGGCTGGCGCGGCTGGCTGGCGCTCAAGCGGCAGGAGCTGAGCCTGGCGCGTGCCGGCGACGGCCACCAGCCGGCGCCGAGCAGCGCCGGTGCGCGGATCGAGATCGCCGATCTCAAGGAACGCATCCGCAAGCTCGAAGCGATCGCCGCCGGCGTCGATCTCTAAAGGGATCCGTGCGCTGCGCCACCGGGACGGGAGATCCGGCGGATCGCGGCGCACCCCGGGAGCGGTCGCCAATCGGGGCCGCTCCCGTCCGGGCACCGCCGCCGCATGAATGCCGGGCTGGCGCGGCGGCGCAACCCCGCTATAGGCGCGGCCATGTTCAGCTTTGCCGAAGTTCAGAACGAATATGCGTTCCTCGACGCCGACGACCGTTATCGCCTGCTGATCGATCTCGGCCGTGCGCTCGAGCCGATGCCCGACGCGCTCAAGACCGATGCGACGCTGGTGCGCGGCTGCTCGGCGGCGGTGTGGGTCTATCCGACCGTGCGTGAGGATGGCGCGCTGCACTTTCTGGCGGACAGCAACGCCGCGATCACCAAGGGGATCATCGCGCTGATCCTGCTGGCGGTGCAGGACCGCAGCCCGGCCGACATCCTCGCCACCGACATCGCCGGCGCACTTACGCCGTTCGACCTGCGCAACCAGCTGAGCTCGAACCGCACCCAGGGCATTCCCAACATGATCGCGCTGATCCGCGCCACCGCGGAACGCTACGCCGGCTGAGACCTGCCCGTTGCTTGTGCCCGCGCCCCCTCTGGGATAGATTGCGGCAGGCAACGTGGGGAGGACGGCATGTCTCTTTTGCTTGCGGCAATGTTCGTGGCGGCGCCTGCATCGGTGTGCACGCCGCCGCCCCGGATCGACGACACCGCGGAAATGACCACCAGCCGCCCGCTCGAAAAATCGGGCACCGGTCTGTGGATCGGCGGCGTGCGCTTCAACGGCGAGGATATCGTCCGAGCCGCGCCCGACCGCGAGTCCATCGATCCGGGCTGGGCGGTCGATCTGATGCTCACCAAGTCCGGGCGCGAGAAATTCGCCGCGATCCAGCGGTGCCGGGTCGCCCAGCTCGTCGAGATCAGCTTCGATCGCGTGGCGGTCTCGCGGCCGAGCCTGGTCGAGCCGATCGAAGGCAATGTGATCCGCATCGCCGGCAATTTCAGCCAGGACGCCGCGACCGACCTCGCCACGCGGATCCGCCGCGCGCGCTAGGCCTCCGCGCCGGGCAGCAGGTCGAGCGCCCGCGCCACCGCGTCGAGATCTGCGCCGGCCGGCACCAGCAGCCATTCGCGGCTGGTCGCAGCGTCGACCACCGTCACCGCGCCGCGCGGGCACACGCCGAGGCATTTGACGTCGACCACGCCCGCCGCGGACTTGCGGCCCTTCTTGAGCCCTAGATGCTTGCGCAGCGCCTTGCCGAGTGGCTGCTTGCCTTTCGGCCCAAAGCCGCCGCCGAGCCGTTTCGAGCATTTGGCGCAGACCAGCACGGTGCTCGACCAGTTGGAGCGGACCTGCGTCTTCACTCCGGCCGCCACTGCCGCCTTTCTTCGGCGGCGCGCAGCACCTCATAGGCGGTCTGGACCGCCTGGAAGCGCTTCGCCGCCTCTGCGTCGTTGGGGCGGAGATCGGGATGGTTTTCCTTGGCGAGCCGCCGCCACGCCGCGCGCACCGCCTCGAACGCCGCGTCGGGATCAAGCTCGAGCGCCTCGAGCGCGCGCATCTCGTCGCGCGAACGGCTGCCGTCGCCGGGGCCTGCCCAGGCATTATGGCGGCTCTCGGTATAACCGGAGGCGGTACGGCGATCCTCCGCCTCGCGCTTGGCCGCCTCCTCGGCGGTCAGCCCCTCGAAATAATTCCAGTTGCGGTTGTATTCGGCGGCATGCGCTTCGCAGAAATACCAGCGTTCGGGACTGTTGGGCGATTTGGGCGCGGGACGGTCGCCCGGCTCCTCGCAGCCCTCACGATCGCACAGCCGGACGCGCACGGTCTCGCGCTCGGACCCGTAGGGCCGCCAACGGGGGAAGCCCCAGTCCATCGATCGGGTCGAACGCGCCATCGGCCGCCCAGATAGGCGCGGACGGCGCGGATTGCCAGCGCCGCGGTGCGTTGTTTCCGCAGCGCTTGACGCCCCGCCCCCCCGCCTGTAGAGGCGCCGCTTCCCGCTCGCACGGCCCCTTCGTCTAGCGGTCTAGGACGTCGCCCTCTCACGGCGAAAACACGGGTTCGAGTCCCGTAGGGGTCACCAGTCGCAGATTTACGCCATACCTGGCGAGTCGGCGCGGGGCGAGTTCCCCACGATCCGGAAAAGTTTCCTACGAGCGCGGTTCGGGGTGGCTCTTCCCGCCTCCGCGCGGGCGGTGGCGGCATGACGACCCTGCTGGGACAGCGTGATGAAACGGTCGTCTTCCGCCATGGGCACATGGCCTATGGTATCGGCGGCACCGCCAAGGGCTTCAACCTCGCCAACTTCCGCGTCGGCAATCTGCGCGGCCGCTTCGAATGCGCCGGCGGCATCGACAACGACGAAGCCGCAATCCGAATTTCGAGATGATGACCGGCGTCAAGGGCACCGTCGTGACATTCCCACCGTTCATGAACGAGTGCCCATAGACCGTGCGCGGTGCTCGACTATGACAGATCGGCTGAACGACGGGAACGTGTCGCTTGCGGACTGACGGCTTTCGGGGAACGCTCCCGCACAATCCGCGACCGCGAGGTGCTGACTGCCGTTTCGACGAGGTTGTGGACAAGACCGTCGCGACCGCGGCGATCCGGCGGCCAGCCGTCCGCCAGCGCGCGATTGCTGCTACAGGTGGGCGCGACCGGCGAACCCTGCTCGGTAAAGTCCAGGCCGGCGGCACCTTCCGGTCCGGGGGCTATTTCGCCGGCTTACACGCTCCGCCGCCGGGCCAGCCGGTCCAGCCCTGCCCGCGCACCACCTGCCCGGGCCGCACCTGCGTCGGCTCGCCGTCGCGCAGCGCCGCGGTGCCGTTGACGAAGACGTCGCGTACCCCGGTGGCGAGTGCCCAGGGGTTCTCGACGGTCGCGCGATCGGCGATCGTCTTGGGATCGAACACGACCACGTCGGCATAGTAGCCGGGCTTGAGCGAACCGCGCTCGCGCAGCGCGAGGTTGGCGGCGGGCAGCGCGCTCATCCGTCGCACCGCTTCGGCGAGCGAGAGGCGTCCTTCGTCGCGGCTGTACTTGCCCAGCACGCGGGCGAAGGTGCCATAGGCGCGCGGGTGCGGGCGCGACTTGAGGAACGCGCCCTCGGGCGCCTGCGCCCCGGCGTCGGACCCGAAGCTCATCCACGGCAGCGAGGTCGCGCGCGCGACATTCTTCTCGTCCATCAGGCGATAGAGCGTGCCGACGCGGCTGCCGTCCTCGATCACCAGGTCGATGATCGTGTCCTCGGGCGAGGTGCCGCGCATCGCCGCGATCTGCGCGATCGTCTTGCCCGACAGCGGCTTCAGTTTCTCGTTCTTGAAGCCGACCGCGATCATCCCGCCGGCGCCGCCCGCGGCGCGGTACATATTCTCCCAGCCGACGCCCGGCGCCTTCATCTCGGCGATGACGCGCGCGCGGATCTCGGGTTTGCGCAGCTGCTCGATCCACGCCTCGAGCCCGCCCGACTGGACCCAGGTCGGCATCGCCGCGTCGAGCCCGGTGCCCGCGATGTCATAGGGATACATGTTGGCGGTGATCTTCAGCCCCTCGCGACGCGCCGCCTCGACACGGGCGATCGCCGCGTCGATCTTGTGCCAGTTGTCGCGGCCGGCCTGCTTGAAATGGTAGATCTCGGCACGCGCGCCGGTCGCGCGGGCGATCGAGATCAGCTCGTCGATCGCCTCAAGCAGCCGGTCGCCTTCAGAGCGCATATGGCTGATATAGCCTCCGTCGCAGCGCGCGGCCTCCTCGACCAGCGCGACCAGCTCGGGCGTCTCGGCATAGCTGGCGGGGGCGTAGATCAGCGAGGAGCCGACCCCGAGCGCGCCCTGCCGCATCTCGGCGGCGACCAGCGCACGCATCCGCGCGAGCTGCGCCGCATCGGGATCGACATCGCCCTCGCCGAGCACGTTGGTGCGCACCGTCGCGGCGCCCACGTAAGAGGCGATGTTCTGCGACACGCCGCGTTTCGCCAGCCAGTCGAGATACTCGCCGAGGCTGGTCCATTCGACGCTGTAGCGCAGGTCGCTCTGGCGGCGGACCATGTCCGCCTTCATCGCCGGGGTGAGCGGCCCCATGCTCTCGCCCTCGCCGAACACCTGCAGCGTCACGCCCTGCTTGAGCTCGCTCAAGCCCCGGCCGTCGGCGATCAGCGATTCGATGCCCCAGCTCAGCATGTTGATGAAGCCCGGCGCGATCGCCATGCCGGTGGCGTCGATCACAGTCTTCGCCTTGCCGGGCGCCCTGGGGCCGACATAGACGATACGCTCGCCCCGGATCGCAACGTCGCCCTTCACGCCGGGCTTGCCGCTGCCGTCATAGATGGTGCCGCCGCGCAGCACGATATCATAGGCCGGCGCCGGCTGGCTGGGTGCACTTGCCGCCGGCGCCGGCGCGGAGGTGGCGGTGACCGGGACGCCGCTCAGCACGGCCAACACGACAAATGCTAGTCCGACGTGTTTCACCATCACCATCACTCCCTGTCCTATGCGTTTATTGTGTCAGCGCAGGCATGCCTCCACCAGCGCTTCGAAAGCCGTGCCGCCGCGGATCGGGTCGGCGGCGGGCAGGCCATAGCGGTCCGCCACGCGCGCGATCTCGTCCGCTGCGGCCGCCGCGTCCATCGCCGCGGTGTTGAGGCTGATCCCGGCGCAGCGCACGTCGGGGTTGGTCAGCCGCGCCGCGCCGAGATAGGCCTCGATCGCGACGTCCAGCGCCGGAAGCGGATAGCTGGGCCGCCCCAGGATCGCAGTGCGGCCAGGCATGTGGCACAGCACGATCATGTCGGGCTGGCTGCCATGCACCAGGCCCAGCGTGACCGCGGCATAGCTCGGGTGGAACAGCGACCCTTGTCCCTCGATCACATCCCAGTGATCCGCCGCCGCGTCCGGGCTGAGCAGCTCCGCCGCGCCCGACACGAAATCGGAGACGACCGCGTCGATCGGGATGCCGCCGCCTGCGATCAAGATGCCGGTCTGCCCGGTCGCGCGGAAATCGCTCGGCACGCCGCGACTCGCGAATGCTCGCGCCAGCGCCAGCGCGGTGTATTTCTTGCCCAGCGCGCAATCGGTGCCGACGGTCAGCAGCCGCTTGCCGCTGCGCTTATCGCCGGTGCCGACCGGAATGCCCGCGGGCGGGACGCGCACGTCGTGCAACTTCACGCCATGGCGCTCGGCCGCCGCGGCGATGGCGGGATGGTCGGCGAGGCGGCCATGCATCCCGCTCACCAGATCGAGCCCTGCAGCCATCGCCTCGACCAGCGGGGCGATCCAGCTTTCGGCGATCGCCCCGCCGGGATTGGCGACCCCGATCACCACCGAACGCGCGCCAGCGGCGACGGCTTCTGCAGCGGTCATCCGCGGCAGGCCGGCGCTCACCACCGTCCCGGCAAAGACCAGTTCGCCCACGCAGCGCTCGCGCGCCCATTCGGCCAAGCCAAGCCCGGTCTTGGCATAGCCCGGCTCGCGGAGGTCGCCGAGGAACAACAGATACGGGGCAGGCAGTTCAAGCGAAGGCAGCTTCATCCCTGCCTCCCCATACCAGGGGTGAAATCCCGACGCGGCCGTCGCGATACTGTGCGGCGACGTCGCGGTCGCGGCCAAGCAGAAGCGGGCCGTCCAGATCGACGACGCCGCAATATTGCCCGACGACATAGGCCGGCGCCATCGACCACGAGGTGCCGAGCATGTTGCCGACCATCACCTTGAGGCCGAGAACTGACGCCTGCTTCGCGATCTCCAACGCCTCGGTCAGCCCGCCGCACTTGTCGAGCTTGATGTTGACCATCTGATAGCGGCCGATCAGCGACGGCAGGTCGGCGAGGCTCTGCGCGCTTTCATCGGCGGCGAGCGGGATGCGCGACTTGAGGCCGTCGAGCGTCGCGTCCAGCCCCACCGGCACCGGCTGTTCGAGCAGCGCCACATCCGCCGCCATCAGCGCGGGAAGCAGCGCCTCGGTCGTCGCCCGGTTGAGGCCCTGGTTGGCGTCCACCCCGATCCATGCTTTGGGACAGGCTTCGCGCACCGCGCGCACCCGGTCGGCATTGGACAGGTCTTCGGTCAGCTTGAGCTTGAGCGCGGGCACCGGCCCATAGGCGAGCGCTTGCTGCGCCATCGCCTCGGGCGTGTCGGCGCCGACGGTGCACACGGTCACCAGCGGGCGCGGATCGCGGATCCCTGCCAGCGCCATCACCGTCGTGTCCTGCTGCCGCGCTTCAAGCTCCCACAGCGCGCAATCGACCGCGTTGCGCGCGCCGCCCGGCGGCAGCAGCTGCGCCAACTCGGCGCGGGTGATCCCCGCCTCGATCGCGTCGCGCACCGCCTCGACCTCATGGATCATCTTTGCTGGGGTGTCGTCGCGATAATAGACGCCCGCACCCTCGCCGCGCCCGGTGTGCTCGCCGTCGGAAAGCTCGACGATCAGCAGCGGCACGCTCGTCCACACCTTGCCGGTGATGCGGAACGGGCTGTGCGTCGCCCATTCCTCCAGTCTCGTCGTCAGTTTCAACCTGGTCACTTGAGCCCCGCTCCCGGCGCCGCGCAGGCACCCTTCAGAACCGAACCCGGCTTGGCGCCGGTCACCTTGCCGCCCGCCAGCACCAGCTGGCCGTTGACGATCACATCGTCGATCCCGACCGGGGAGACGGTGGGCTGATCGAACGCCGCACGGTCATCGAGCTTGTCATAGTCGAAGATCGTGACGTCCGCCCGCAGCCCCTCGCGCAGCACGCCGCGGTCGGTGAGGCCCATGCGGTGCGCGGGCCATGAGGTCATCTTGCGCACCGCGTCCTCGAGCGTCAGCACCGGGCGGCGCTTCACATATTCGGCGATGGCGCGCGCGGCGTTGCCATAGGCGCGCGGGTGGGGCAGGCCGAGGCCGTCGATCTGGCCGAACACTTCGGCCGCCCCGGCATCGCTGCCGATCGAGACCCAGGGCTGCTTGAGCGCGGTCTCGATGTCGCGCTCGTCCATCATGAAGTAGAGCGCGACCGCACGCTTGGGCAGCGCGGCGAGCATGATGTCCCATGCGATATCCGCCGGGTCGGCGTTGTCCTCGGCCTTGGCGATCTCCGCGAGCGACTTGAATCGGTATTTGTCCCAGCGCGGATTGTGCGCGTTGCCCAGCACGATCTTGTCCCAGCCGCCGGCCGAGACGACCATGTTGGTCCAGCCCGGCTGCGGTCCGGCGGCGATGTCGCGCTTCATCTTCACGCGCTGCGCCGGGTCATTGAGCAGCTTCACCGCCTCGGCGAAGCCCTTCTCATACACCCAGTTGGGCGCGATGATCTCGAGTCCTGTGCCGGCGAAGGGATAGAGATACATGTCCGCCGCGACGTCGACGCCGCGGGCACGCGCGTCGGCGATCAGCTTCACCGCCTGCGGCATCAACTGGCCGAACTTGGGCGCCCAGGCGGCTTTCAGGTGGAAGATCTCCACCTTCACCCCGGCGCGCTCGCCGATCGCGATCGCTTCCTTGACGCCGTCGAGCAGGCCTTCGCTCTCGTCGCGCATATGCGTCGCGTAGATCGCGTTGCACGGTGCCGCGGTCCTGACGATCTCGACCAGCTCGTCGGTAGTCTGGAAGCTGCCCGGCGGATAGATGAGCGCAGTGGCGAGACCCAGCGTTCCCGCGTTCATCGCGGTGCGCACCTTGGCCTTGATCTGGGTCATCTGCTCGGGCGTCGGGGTGCCCGCGGCATCGCCCATCACCTCGCGCCGCGCCTGCGTAGGCGAATAATAGGTGCCGAAATTGACGGCAATCCCCTTGGTCTCCAACTCCTTGAAATAGGCCGCGACCTGATCGGCGGAAACGGGGGTGCCGCCTTCGCCCGCGATCAGCGTGGTGACGCCGGTGCGCAGCTTGTTCTCGGCGATGCCGTTGGTGCGCAGCACGCGGCCCGACTGGTCCATCATGTCGATCCAGCCTGGCGAGACGTAGCGGCCGCGCGCGTCGACCTCCTGCCTGCCTTTGCCGGCGACCTTGCCGATCCGCGCGATGCGCCCGTCCTTGATCGCCACGTCGGCGGAGACCCAGGGGTTGCCGGCGCCGTCGAGGACGCGCCCGCCGCGGATCACGATGTCATATTCGGGTGCCGGTTCCTGCCCCTGCACCGGTGCGACCGCGACGGCTGCCGCGGCGGCCGCGGCGAAAATGTGCAGCTTCATGCGCCACTCCCCTGTTCGCGATTCGCGTGAAGTCCGAATCGCCACGGGAGCATTGCTAGCCGCTGATTTTCATTTTGGAAAGTATTCTACTTTGCGAAAGTAGCTCGGCTCAGCTCGGCCGCGACCAGCGCGGCGCACCGGCGTCCGCCGAAGGGACCTCACCCTTCCGCGCGGCAGCTTCCGCGATCAGCTCGTCCTGCAGATGCTCGTCGCCCGATGCGCACACGACCAGCATGGTCGCCTCATCATAGCCGGGCGCCACCAGATAGGCGTGGCCCATGGTGCTGTCGATATAGACGCCTTCGCCCTTGTGCAGGGTCACCGGCTCGTAGAATTCGGTGTGGAGCACTGCCGCGCCTTCGATCACATAGGCGAATTCCTCGCCGCTGTGGCGCACGAGATCGCCGAATTCCTCAAGCGTCCTGGAGGTTACGCGCGCATGAATCGGGATCATCCGGCGATTGCGAAGCTCTCCGGAGAAATAGCTGTACTCGTAGTTGGTCGTGGTGATGCGGATCGCACGGTCGAGCGTCGCCAGGCTGCGCCGCCCGGTCACGACCGGCGCGCCCTGCTTCGGCGCTGGCTCGGCGAACAAGGCCGTCAGCGGGATGTTGAGCGAGCGCGCGAACTGCTGGAGCTTGTCGTAGCTCAGCGTCAGCTTGTCGTTCTCGATCTTCGACAAGGTCGACAGCGGTATGCCGACGGCATTGCTCATATCCGACAATTTCCATCCGCGCTCTTGGCGCAGACGTTTGACGATGGTTCCAAGGCTTGGTGTCATTTGTCAGCTATTTAGCACAGATTTGCGGATTTGAAATCGGTTCCGATGGGCCTGCTGCATCGGGAATGGAAGTTTCATGGCCACCGCTACCCCACATCATTTTCTGTCTTGACGACATTCTCCAATAAGAGAACAACTGCCAATCCAGAAATCAGAGAGTCGCGGAACAAGCGGCTCCATCGCCGCACAGGGACACGGTTTTCACGAATCGAAAATAGGGGACACGCAATGGCGGAGACGATGGGCATGCGGCGCGACAGCTGGAAGCGCCGGATCATGGCGGGCGCGGCCTTCGGCCTCCCACTGGTTCTCCCGAGCTTCGCCTGGGCACAGGCGGCCCCAGAAGAAGAGCCCGAAGAGGTGATCGTCACCGGCTCTCAGATCGCGCGCAGCGGCTTCGACACGCCGACGCCCGTCACCGTCGTCGGCACCGAGGATTTCGAGCGCGTCGCCGCGCCTAACATCGCCGATGCGCTCAACCAGTTTCCCGCGCTCAAGCCCAGCGTCACGCCGGAAGCGACGACCAACCTCTCCAAATTGTCGGCGGGCAATTATCTCGACCTGCGCGGCCTCACCTATCTGCGCACGCTGACCCTGGTCGACGGCAAGCGGCCGACACCCTCGTCGCCGGAGGGCGTGGTCAACGTCAACAACATCCCCCAGGCGGTGATCTCGGGCGCAGAAGTGGTGACCGGCGGCGCCTCCGCCGCCTATGGCTCGGACGCGGTCGCGGGCGTGGTCAACTTCAAGATCGACCACAAGCTCGAGGGCGTGCGCGGCAACGCGCAATACGGCATCAGCGACTATGGCGACAACAAGAGCTATCTGGGCTCGATCGCGGCGGGCGCCAAGTTCGCCGGCGGACGCGGCCATATCATCGTCGGTGCCGAAGCCGCGCAGAGCAAGGGCATCCTCGATTACGGCGAGCGCGAATGGGGCGACTATGCCGTCATCGCCAACCCGGCAAGCACGCCGACCAACACTGCGCCGACCTATATCCTGGTCAACCAGCCGCGCAGCTCGAACACCTCCTATGGCGGCCTGATCAACAGCGCGACCGGCGCCAACGGCACCGCGCTGCTGCGCGGCATCCAGTTCCTCGGCAACGGCCAGACCGGCCCGTTCAACTATGGCACCAACCAGACTGCCAACGCACACCAGGGCGGCGACGGCGTCTGCGGCATCTGCGATGCGGTGCTCAAGCAGCCGTACAAGCGCTGGGCCGCCTATGGCGCGAGCGAGTTCGAGTTCGATACCGCCGCGACGCTCTACGCCAGCTTCGGCTATGCCCGCTCGGATATCGAGAAGGCGCCGTCGATCACTGCCAATGACCAGATCACGATCCAGCGCGACAACGTCTTCCTGCCCGCCTCGATCCGCACGATCCTCAACGCCAATCCGGACATCACCAGCTTCGTGATGGGCCGCGCGATCAACGACTATGCGCGTGGCTACATCAACAAGGTGACGTGGAACTGGCAGGCGGTGGCGGGGCTGCGCGGCAAGCTCGGCGGATCGTGGAGCTACGACGTCTCCTATGTCTACGGCAAGGCGCGCGACTACACCAACTTCGCCGGGGCGCGGATCACCGCCAACTGGCGCAACGCGCTCGACGCGGTCGACAATCCCGCGACGCCGGGCGTGGTCGATCCGATCTGCCGCTCGACGATCACCAACCCCGGCAATGGCTGCGTCCCGCTCAACCTGTTCGGCGTGGTCGCCCCGGGGACGCAGCAGGCCGCGCTCGACTACATCACCGGCGATTCGATCCGCGACTGGCAGATGAAGCAGCAGGCCGCGGACCTGATCGTGCGCGGCAGCCTCTTCTCGCTTCCCGCCGGAACCGTCAACTTCGCGGGCGGCGTCCATTGGCGCAAGTTCGAGGTCGACGTGCTGTCCGATCCGCTCTCGGCGAGCCGGCCGGGCGGCGCGACGGTGTTCCGCGTCGGCAACACCATCCCCTTCTCCGGCACGGAAGAAGTCAAGGAAGCGTTCGGCGAGCTGCTGATCCCGATCCTCGCCAATCAGGACTATGCCAAGAATCTCGAGCTCGACCTCGCCGGACGCATCACCGACTACAAGACCTCAGGCCAGGTCGAAACGTGGAAGATCGGCATCAACTATGCGATGACCGACTTCCTGCGCTTCCGCGCCACGCGCTCGCGCGACATCCGCGCACCCAACATCCAGGAGCTGTTCGCGGCCGGACAGACGCTGATCTTCCCCATCACCGATACGGCGCGCGGGGGCGAGAATTATACGGTCTCGACCACCCAGGGCGGCAACCCGTTCCTCGAGCCTGAGATTGCCGACACGCTGACGCTGGGCATGGTGGTGTCGCCGAGCCGCGACCTGCGCTTCTCGCTCGACTATTACGACATCAGGATCGAAGGCGCGATCGCCGCGCTCACCGCACAGCAGATCATCACCCGCTGCAACAATGGCGATGCCGGGTCGTGCGCGCTGGTCACCCGCGAGCCATCGGCGGGCGGTACCCCGGGTCTGATCACCGGGCTCCGGCTGGCGCCGGCGAACTTCCAGTCGATCATGACCGCGGGCATCGATTTCGAGGCTTCGTACCGGACCGATCTGTGGAACGGCAGCCTCGATCTGCGCGTGCTCGCCAACTACATCAACAAGCTCGAGCTGGTCGGCGATGGCGGCACGAAGACGATCCTCGCCGGCACACTGTCGCAGACTTTCATCGACGGGGTGAACGGCTCGCCCAATCTGCGCGTCACCAGCTCGGCGAGCTACGGCACCGACGGCTATCGCGTGAACCTGACCGGGCGCTGGATCGGCGGCGGCCTCATCACCCGCGACACCACCGTCACCAAACCGTACGGCACCCCGATCAGCGACAAAATGCACGGCAATGGCCGCTTCTATCTCGACCTGTCGGGTGAAGTGACGCTGTTCCGTCCCACCGGCGGCAAGAGCAAGGTCGCGGCCTATGGCTCGATCCTCAACCTGCTCAACACCGATCCGCCGATCCTCGGCTATGACTGGGCGACCGCTCGTCACCTCTATGACGTGATCGGGAGGCAGTTCACGGCCGGCATCCGCTTCAGCTTCTGACGGCCCACGATAGAAACAGAACGAAGAAGGGGAGACTGCGTGTGCGCGTGAACTTGTTGGCAGGGCGGCTATTGGCTCCCCTTTCGCTGCTGTGCCTTGTCGCGCCACCGCTGATCCCTGCCGCCGGCGCCCAGGCCTCACCGGCGCCGGCGGCATCCGCGCGGACCAAGCTGGAGGGCGCGCTCGCCGTGCTCGCGAAGCAGACCGACGGCAGCGTCGGCGTGGCGGTGCAGCGGATCGGGGGCGGGCCGCTGTTCACGCTCAACGCCGGCCAGACCTTCCCGATGGCGAGCACCTTCAAGATCGCGGTGGCGGGTGCGGTCTTCGACCGGATCGACAAAGGCGAATTGAAGCTCGACACGATGGTCACCGTCGATCCGGCGGTGATCGTCAACTCGGCGGGGATCGCGGAGCAGATGAAGCATTCCGGCGTCGCGCTGTCGGTGCACAATCTGCTCGAGCTGATGCTGACGCGCAGCGACAACACCGCCACCGATGTGATGGTCGCGCAGGCGGGCGGCCCCGCCGCGGTCACCGCCTGGCTGCGCAAGGTGGGCGTGACCAGCGGCCAGCGCGTCGATGCCGATACCGCGCGGCTGATCTACCGTGCGCTCGACATCACCCCGGGACCGGGAACCTTCCGCGAGAATATCGACCGCGCCTTCGCCGCCGATCCTTCGAAGCGCGACATGGACCAGAAGCGCATCCCCAATGCGTCATTCAATGCCGATCCGCGTGATGCCTCGACCCCCGAAGCGATGCTCCAGCTGCTGACGATCATCCAGTCGGGCAAGGCGCTCAGCGCATCGAGCACCAAAGAGCTGATCGCGATCATGGAGCGCTGCATCACCGGCGAGAAGCGCTTGAAGGGCCTGCTCCCGCCCGGCACCGTGGTCGCGCACAAGACCGGCACGCTGATGAGCATCGCCAACGACGTCGGCATCGTCACCATGCCCGATGGCGGCAAGTTCGCGATCGCGGTGTTCGTCAAGGGCGACACCAAGGGCGTCGACACGCAGGAACGGGTGATCGCGGAGATCGCGCGCACGGCTTACGACTATTACCTGCTGGGCGGCCAGTGATCCGCGCCTTGATGGCGGCGGCGCTGGTCTGCGCCGCCCCCGCCGCCGCGCAGCCGGCTGAGCTTGCGCCGGTCGCCGCCGCAGTCGAGGCCGCGGCGCAGGTCGAGCTGGTGGACAAGGAAATTCCCTCGATCGCCGTCGCCCTGATCGATCGCAGCGGCGTCGTCTGGTCGCGCGCCTGGGGCACCGCGGACGCAGCGGGCAAAGTGTCGGCCACACCCGCGACGCTCTACCGCGCGGGATCGGTCAGCAAGCTGTTCACCGACATCGCGGTGATGCGGCTGGTCGAGCAGGGCAAGCTCGACCTCGACGCCCCGGTGACGCGCTACCTGCCCGATTTCCGCCCGCAGAACCCGTTCGGCGGCGCGATCACCTTGCGCCAGCTGATGACGCATCGCAGCGGACTGGTGCGCGAAGCGCCACGCGGCCATTATTTCGACGACGCCGCGAACGGCCAGGCCGATGCGGTGGCCAGCCTCAATGCGACCCGGCTGGTCGCTGCGCCCGGCGCCGTCACCAAATATTCCAACGCCGGCATCGCCGTGGTCGGCGAGGTCGTCGCGCGCGTCTCGGGCAAACCCTATGCGCAGGCGGTCGCAGACCTCGTGCTGCGCCCGCTCGGCATGGGCGCGAGCGCGTTCGACCGCACCGCCTTGGCCGGGCCGGTCGCCTACGCACAGATGGTGAGCTTCGACGGCGGGCGCTGGGCCGCGCCGCCGCTCGAGCTCGGCACACCCGCCGCGGGCAGCCTTTACACCAACACCGCCGATCTCGGCGCCTTCGCCCGCGCGATGCTCAACAGCGGCGGCGCGGTGCTGAAGCCGACGAGCCTCGCCGAGATGTGGCGCGAGCAGTACGGCAAGACCGGCCCCCGCGCCTTCGGCCTCGGCTTCGTGCTCGGCACGCTCGACGGCCAGCGCACTGTCGGCCATGGCGGCGCGGTCTATGGTCATGTCGCCAGCCTGCAGCTGATGCCCGATGCGGGGATCGGCGTGGTGGTGTTCGCGACGGTCGATTCCGGAACCGCGGCGCAGCGGATCGGCACACACGCGCTGCGCAGCTGGCTCGCCGCACGCGAAGGCCGTCCGTCCCCTGGCTGGCAGCGCAGCGCGGCGATCGCCGGCGCGGAGGCCGTCCGTCTCAGCGGCCGTTTCGAGAATGGCGGCGACAGCCTCAACCTGCGCGTGTTCGACGGCCGGCTGGTGCTCGACGCGCCCGAACTGGCGGGCGAGCTGCGCCGCGTCGGCGACCGTTATATGCTCGACGATGCGCAGCTCTGGCGTGAGGGCGTCGCGGTCGCGCCTGACGCGAGCTGGGTCGAGCTGGACGGCCGTCGCTTCACCCGCGCGCAATGGCGCCGCCCGCCGCCGCCCGATGCCGAACTCGCCGCGCTGATCGGCGAATATGGCTGGGACTATAACGTGCTGCGCATCTACCAGCGCGACGGCAAGCCCTATGTCCGGATCGAATGGGTCGACTGGCTCCCGCTCACCCGCGTCGGCGCCGATCACTATGCGTTTCCGAAGGATCGCGGCCTCTACCCGCTCGAGGCGCTGACCTTCGAGCGCGATGCCGCTGGGAAGGTGACCGCCGCGAAGCTCGGCGCGATCCGCTTCCCCCGCCGCGATTTCGGGGAAGAGGCGGAAGCGGCGATCCGCAAGGTGATGGCGACCGGCATTGCCGGGGTGCGCGAGCAGGCGCGACGCGCGACGCCGCCGGTCGAGGCCGACCGCAAAGCCGCATCCGATCTGGTTGCGGTCCAGTCGCTCGATCCCGCGATCCGTCTCGACGTGCGTTACGCCGGAACCAACAACTTCCTCGGCCAGCAGATCTACGAGCGGCCGGGCGCATTCCTTCAGCGGCTGGCGGCGCAGGCGCTGGCGCGGATCAACCAGGCGCTCGCGCCGCAGGGCTTCGGTCTACTGGTTCATGACGCCTATCGCCCCTGGTACGTGACCAGGATGTTCTGGGACGCGACCCCGCCGGCCAATCGCATCTTCGTTGCCGACCCCAGCAAGGGATCGCGTCACAATCGCGGCGCCGCGGTCGACCTGACGATGGTCGATCTCGCGACCGGCAGGCCGATCGTCACCACCGGCCGCTACGACGAATTCTCCAGCCGGTCGTACAGCAACTATGTCGGCGGCAGCGACGAGCAGCGCTGGCTGCGCGAGGTGCTGCGCCGCGCGATGGAGGCCGACGGCTTCACCGTCTATCCGCAGGAATGGTGGCATTTCGACCGGGACGGCTGGCAGCAATATCCGATCGGCAATGCAAGCTTCGAGGAGCTCGAGAAGTGAGCGCCGTGTCGACGATCAACCGCTATCTCCTCCCCGGATTCGCATTCAAGGCGGTGGTGATCGGCGGGGGCTATGCCACCGGGCGCGAGCTGGTCGAATTCTTCATGCCCGCGGGACCCACCGGCGGCCTGTGGGGGATGCTGCTCGCGATGGCGATGTGGAGCGTTATCTGCGCGATCACCTTCCGCTTCGCCTATGCGGTCGGCGCGACCGACTATCAGAGCTTCTTCCGTCCCTTGCTCGGCCGCTTCGATGTCGCATTCGAGATCATCTATTTCGGCTTCCTGATCCTCGTCCTGTCGGTGTTCGGATCGGCGGCGGGAGCGATCGGGGCGGCGATGTTCGGGCTGCCGCACATCGCCGGCACGCTTGCTCTGGTCGTGTCGGTGCTCATCGTGTGTGCGGCGGGGCAAAGCGCGGCGGAGGCGGTGTTCAAATATGTCTCGGTGCTGCTCTACGGCGTCTATGCGATCTTCCTCGTCCTGGTGCTGTGGTCGTACACGCCGCAGATCCGCGCAGGCTTCGCGATGCCGGTGCCGACCGACGGCTGGTTCACGGGCGGCGTCACCTATGCCTCCTACAACATCATCGGCGCGGTGCTGATCCTGCCGGTGCTGCGGCACCTGCGCAGCAGGCGCGATGCGGTGATCTCGGGCCTGCTCGCGGGGCCTCTGGCGATGGCGCCGGCGATCGCCTTCTTCGTCTGCCTGGTCGGCTTCTATCCCGGCATCGTGAACGAGGAACTGCCGTCCAACTACGTCCTCGACGCGCTTGGCAGCCCGCTCTTCCACTTCGCCTTCCAGACCATGGTGTTCTTCGCACTGCTCGAATGCAGCGTTGGGTTCGTCCAGGCCTTCAACGCGCGGATCGATGCCGCCTATGCGCGGCGCGGGAAGGCGATGCCACAGGCGGTGCGCATCGCTGTGCCCGCCGCGATCACCATCGGATCTGTGTTCATCGCGAGCGCCATCGGACTCGTCGCGCTGATCGCCAATGGCTATCGCGCGATGGCGATCGCCACGCTGGTCGTGTTCGTGCTGCCGCTGCTGACGCTGGGCGTCTGGCGGCTGTGGCGTGGACGGGGCGCGGACTAGGTCGCGGCTTCCGCCAGCTCCACGACGGGCGTCGGCTCGCGCCCGACCAGCCCCTCCATCCGCGCGACGATCGTGCAGACGGTCAGGTTGGCGCAGGCGCTGGGCACGGTGCGCGTCATGTCGAGCAGCCGGTCGAACGGCAGGGTCAGGAACACGCCAAAGCGGCCATTTTCCAGCCCTCCGAAGGCAGAGTCACAGGTTCGAATCCTGTCAGTGAGCTAGCTAAGGCCCGTCCGGTTGTATAAATGCCAAGCGAGTCGCAGCTTGTCCTCCGGCGTTACTCGTCCGGTCAGCATCATGAAGAGCGTAAGCGGGCATGGCACCCGAACAGGAGAGCGTGATGGTCAACAACGTCACAACGCGGCGCCGGTTCATTCAAGCTGGCGGAGGCGTGGTAGCAGCGTCGCTTGCCGCGACCGCTAGTTCCGCCGCAACGCTCGCCCAGGCGCGTGGCGGTACACGCGCGATGGGCCAGCCTCTGCCCGAGGGTGTGAAGCTCCCCTCCACCCCGCCACGTCGCAAGCGCCCGGACAGCGTCGGCTTCGCGATCGTCGGGCTGGGTGGTTATGCGCTTAATCAGATGATGCCGCGCTTTGATCAGGCCGAGCGGGCACATATTGCAGCGATCGTATCGGGAAATCCGGACAAGCTGCGTCGGGTCGGCGACGCCTACGGCGTTCCGGAAGATGCGCGCTATTCGTACGATGCATTTGCCCGGATCGCATCGGACGACCGCATCGACGCCGTTTATATCGTCCTCCCGACCGGTTTGCACGCCGAGTGGGCGATCCGCGCCTTCGCGGCGGGCAAGCATGTCCTTTGCGAAAAGCCGATGGCCCTTTCCAGCGCCGATTGTGAGCGAATGATTGCCGCGAGCCGTCGTGCCGATCGCAAGCTGATGCTCGCCTATCGATCGCATTTCGAACCGTACAATTTGGAAGCCATGACGCTCATGGAGCAAAAGGCGGTGGGCGCCATCCGTCTGGTGCGTAGCGAGCAATCCTATCGAATGGGGCCGACCAGCCCCAGCGAAAACTGGCGAGCAAACCGGATGCTCGCAGGCGGCGGCCCGCTCGAGGACTACGGTATCTACGGCCTCCAATCGGCCCTCTATCTCACTGGCGAGATGCCGGAGAGCGTCAGCGCTACGACCTTCCGTCCAACCGGCGACCCCCGCTTCTCCGAGATCTTCGCACATGTGGCCTCGCAGTTGCGGTTTCCGTCGGGCGCGGTCGCTCAGCTGGTAACGTCCTACGATTCTGCGGGCACCAACTTCGCCCATGTGCGCGGCACCGACGGAGCGCTGATCATGGACCCGGCGACCAGCTATTCCGGTCAGAAGATGCGGCTCGAAGCGCGCAACGCGCGGGAATTTGCGCCAGGCGACCCAAGCGTTCAGTTCGCGCGTCAGCTTGATCATTTCACGAACGCCGTTCGGGACGGCGAGGCAATCCGCACATCCGGGGAAATGGGGCTGCGGGACCTCAGGCTGATCGAGGCGATCTATGCAGCCGCGGAAACGGGACGGACGGTCAACCTCGCGCCGGACGGCAGAATGAGACGCTAACGGCAAGCGGCTGGCCGACCTCGGCCTGACCACGAGCATCGCTCACGGCATCTCTGCGCCAGAACGTGATAGCACGGCCCGTCTGCGTTCAAGCTGAACGAGCGGCAGCTATTGGGACCGCGCGCGGCGCTACGGAATGGCTAAGTTGAGAGCGCAAAGCGGCCTGTAGCGCTAGGCCCTTTCAAGCTCAGCGATTCGTTCTGAACAGATCTGATGAACGACCTGGCCATTCCTCGACGCGCGCGCTGAACCAGGTCAGCTCTTCCTCTGATGCGATAATGGCGGGAGCAGCGAGCCTGCCTCAGCATTGCCTGAGACAAAAGTTCTACACCCGTAGGGGTCACCAGCGATTTCAATCGCTTAGCCGCAAAAATCGATTGCAATCAGCAACTTCTCTAAAATTGCTCAAAATCCGAGCGGGTTTTAGAGCAGTTTTAGAGATGATGAATTTCGATTAGTCGCAGCGCTATGACGGGCGTTGCCCGCGCCTGCGGTTTGGGCTGCCCCTCGCGCCCCAACGCAAAGCCGACAATACCCGATCACCCGCCTCTTGATACCCTTCGGCGCTCGATCGCAACCCGCAAGCTTTCAACGAGCACGAAGGTGCAATTTCCGTCCTTCGCGATCTCGATTCCGCCCGATTTGATCAGTTCGTAGAGACGTGAGCGGCTGAACCCGGCACGATCATTGCGCGAGGTCGAGGATCTGCTCTTCCGAGACCAGCCTGGCCCGGAGCCTGGAATAGCTCACGTCCTGAATCGCGACGCCGTCTTCGATGGCGAATGACGCCGCCGCCGCCGCGGACTGCCCCAGGATCATGAACACCGGCTCCATCCGGATCGATCCATAAGCGATGTGCGACGCCGACAGCGCGACCGGCACCAACAGGTTCGCCGCTTCCTGTTTCTTCGGCACAATCGCGTCATAGCTGATCGGATAGGCACGCCCGGGGCTGATCTCAATATTGCCCTCGTTGCGGACGAACCCCCGCGCATCGACGATGCGCTGCACATTGTGCGAGTCCATGTTGTAGGACCCCATGCCGACGGGTCTCGGCGTCTGCTTGGCGCCGCGCAGATGCGGTTCGGCCATCACGAAATCGGACACCATCCGGCGCGCCTCGCGCACATACATCTCGCGCGGCCAATGGCCGTTGCCCGCGAACTCGTCCTTGCAAAGACCCCATTTCGACATTTCCGCGCGGGTCTCGGCGGGGACGCCGGGATCGTTCGCCATGAACCAGAGCAGCCCTTGCTGATAGATCGTGTGCTCACGCGCGATCGCGGCGCGTTCGGCGTCGCTGCCCTCGGGATAGCGATAGTTCATGCCGATATTGTCGAACGAGAACGCGCCGAAATTATTGGTGTCGGTCTTGCCGTTGGGGATGCGGTCGAACTTCTGGAAGAAGTTGCGATAGCCGGCGTCCATGTAGCGCTTGAGCAGCGTGTACTGGCTCGCGTCATAGCCCGCGGGCTTGGCGAACGGCACGCGATTGGCGGGCACATCGGTCAGGCACATGCGATAGGTATAGGCCTGGATCTTGCGGTCGGCGGTGCCGTCCGGCGCAGTGCGCCCGGCGCTGACCCGCGGCACCAGCCCACTCGCAGGGTCGCCGGGCACTCGGTACGGATCGATGTCGAGCGTGAACTGGTGGTTGGTCGTATTCGCGAGCTGGACGCCATTGAGCGTCTCGCCATAGGTCGCATTCGCCTCGCGCCCGACGGTGAAGGTGACGCCAGCACCGGCCATCAGGTCGCCCTCGTACGTGGCGTCGATGAACATCCTTCCTTCGAAACGCTGCCCCGTTTTCGATCGGAACGCGGCGATGCGGTTGCCGTCCCTCTCGACGCCAGCCTTCGAGCGGTCGAGCGGCTGGCTGCGCACGACGGTGACGCCCGCTTGTTTCACCCAGTCCTCGAAGATGCGTTCGGCGACCTTCGGTTCGAACTGCCACATCGCGTCGCCATCGACGAAATTCTCACTCCGGACAGGGCGTGACGCATGGACCCACACCGACGGGTCGTCATAGTGCCGCTTCACCTTGCGGTAGAATTCGAGCGACAGGCCGCCGATCGCGCGATGGTTACCGGTGTCCGACCAGCCGAGACCATTGGTCGTCATGCCGCCAAGATAGTCTTCGCGGCACACCAGCAGTACCGACCGGCCAAGCCGCCGCCCCTCGATCGCGGCGACCACCCCACCCGAGGTGCAGCCATAGATGACGATGTCGGCCTTCGCCTGCTTCTGGGCGGCCGCAGGCGAAGTGGCCGCCGCCGGCAGGAGCCAGGCCGATGCAATGGCGAGGGCGCGAAATCGCTTGCGGTCCATGACGGTCCCTTTTGCTCGTGATACTTCAGAAGCTGGCGGCGATGCCGAAGAAGATCCGGCGATCCTCCTGCGCGCTGAACGTCAGGCGGTCGGGCTCGCCCAGATACTGGCGGTCGATCGCCTTGGTCAGGTTGATGCCCTCGAAGGTCAGGCGCAGATTGGGCGTCAGGTTGATCTGAGCCGATGCGTCGAGCTGTCCACGCCCGTCGATATAGGTGTTGCCGCCGCTCGCCGCGCCGCCGACCGAATTCAGATACTTGCTGCGATAGGTATAGGCCACGCGCAGCGAGAAGGTGCCGTCCTCATAATAGCCGATCAGCGTGTAGCTGTCGCGCGACAGGCCGGGGAGCGGCAATTGCTCGCCGGTGATCGCGTCGGTCAGCGGCGTCGTGCTGTCGACATAGGTGTAGTTGGCCTGGATGCCGAGATTGTCGAATGGCCCAGGCAGGAAGCGGAAGGCGTGCTGATAGGCGACTTCGAACCCCTTGATGCTGCCGTCCTCGCCATTTTGCGGCTGCGAGATGTCGAACAGGCCGAACCGGTCCGAGAAGCCGGGGACATATTCGCGCGTCACCGTGGTGACGGTGAAGGAATCGACCTTCTTGTAGAACAGCGCGCCGGTGAGCGAGCTGGACGGCGCGAAATACCATTCGAGTGTGGCATCATATTGCGTCGCCTCGAATGGCCGCAGATTGGGATTGCCGCGCGAACCGGTCATCGACACGGTGTTGGGCACGAAGCTGGCGCTGACCTGGTTCAGGCTCGGCCGCGCGACCACCTTCGCCGCGGCGAGGCGCAGGGTGAGGTCCTCGCTGAAGTTGAGCGACAGATTGGCGCTCGGCAGCCAGTAGCTGAAATCGGACTTCACCACCGTCGTCGCGGTCGGCGAGAGATACCCCTTCGACGCGCGCGCGGTATCGACATAGCGGATGCCGGCATTCCCGCTGTAGCGCAGCCCGCCGATCGTGCCTTCGAAATTGCCCTTCACATACGCGCCCAGCGTGTCCTGCTTCACGTCCTTGATCGAGGTCGGGCCGACGGTGATGCTGGTGTCGTAGGGATCGGGCACGGCGAGGCCGAACCCGTCGCGCGCCACGCGCTTGTCCAGCGTGCCGCCGAGCAGGTCGCGGGGAAAGGCGCCGCTCGCACCGGGAAAGAAGGCGCCATAGTCCTTGCCGTAGCTGAGGCCGGGCAGCTCATCGACCGTGAGGATGCCGTCGCCATTGGCGTCGCCGGCGGCGAGCAGGCTCGCGGCGATGGGCAGGTTCTGCGGATCGGCGGCGAGCAGCTCGACGCGCTCGTAGCGCATGCCGGCCTCGACGGATTCGAGAAATCCCCAATCTGTCCGGTAGCGCCAGTCGAGCCGTGCATCGTACCCCTTGTTCTCGGTCACCGCATCATAGTCGAAGACCGATAGCAGCCGGTAGTTCGCCGGGTCGTTGGGATTGAAATTGGCGTCGATCGACAGGTCCGGCACGGCATTGCCCGGCCTGAAATCATAGCTCGCATTGGCAACGTTGCCATCGCGCGGCACGACGACATAGGTGAAGGATGCGCCCGGTCCGCCGTCGCTGCCCTTGCCATGGGCATAGGACATGTCGAAGCTCACTCGCGCCCGGCCATTCTCCCATTTCACCGATCCGCCGAGCAGCGTCGATTTGAGGTCGGTCGGCTCATCATAGATCAGCGGCCGGACCGTGACCCCCGTGAACGTGCCGGCAACGACCGTGCCACTGTCGTTCACGATCGCGTCGACGTCGTTGTTGTTGAACAGCACCTGATAATTGACGCTGTTCCGCTGGCGCTTGAGGTGGTTGAAGGTCGCATCGAGGATGACCTCGAGCGTATCGGTGGGCCGCCATTGCGCGGTGCCGTTGACCGTCAACCGCTGCTCGGAGCGGTCGAAGATACGCGCCATGAACCGGTTCGGGCGGAACAGGCCCGGATCGTCCACGCCGTCGCCATTGCCGTCGATCGCGCCGGTCTGCGTCCAGCCACCGGCGTCGAAGGAATAGCCTTGAGTCTTCGTGTCCGAATAGGCCACGCTGGCGAGTATCCCGAAACGGTCGCCGAACTTCTTCGAGACCATCGCCGACCCGCGATAGCCGACGTGATCCGCCTGATCGGCATAAGCGCCCTGAATGCGCCCCGCGACGACGAGGTCCTTGAGGTCGAGCGGCCGCTTGGTCTTGAGGTTCACCGTCGCGCCGAGCGCGCCTTCCGGCATGTCGGCGGTCGGCGACTTGATGACGACGATCGACGACAGGATCTCGGGGCTCACCGATTCGAGCGCTGCGTTGCCGCCATTGCCCGGCCCGATATAGTTGCGGCCGTTGATCTCGAGCCGATTCTGCGAGATCCCGCGCACAGTGAAGTTCGATCCGTCGCCCTCGCGCCGCGAGATCTGGACGCCGGTCACCCGGCTCATCGATTCGGCCACGTTCTGGTCGGGAAGCTTGCCGATGTCCTGCGCGGTGATGACGTCGACGATGCTGCCGGCCGTGCGTTTGACGTTGATCGATTCCTGAAGTGACGCGCGGATACCGGTGACGACGATGTCCTCGCCAGCCTGTGCGTCGGCGGCGGAATCGGAAGTTTGCTGCGCCGCGCCGTCCGCCTGGCCCTGCGGCGCGGACTCATGCTGGGCGACGGCGAGCTGGCGCGACGTGGCCGCTTCCCGCCGCTTCAGCACGAACGCGTTGCCGACCTTGACCGGGACCAGATCGGTGCCGGTCAGGAGGAGCCGCAGCGCCGCGGCGACCTCCATCGATCCCTTGACGCGATTGACCCGCACGCCTTCGGTAATGGGTCCCGACGCGAGGATCTGGATGCCAGCCTGATGCGCGAACAGCGGAATGCCGGTCCGCGCCGGCTGCGCCGGAATGTCGAAACGGCGGACCTGTGCAGCTGCTTCAGCAGGCGAAGCCATGCCGAACACGATTGCAGCGGCGGTCCCCAGCAAATGAATACGCGCGTGCGTCATCCGATCCTCCCCGTCTTTCATCGGGCGCCCTGTTGCCGGTGCGCTCTCGATACCAAGAGTCCGCCCCGGCGGGTTTCCGTCAGGGTTGGGGGTTCTTTTTTCGCACCAGCCGGATTTCGGCAGGGGTGGTGGTGGCAGTGACGTCGAGCGAGGCGCTCAGCGTCGCGGCAAAATCGCCGGGGCGATCGATCCGGAAAAGTCCCACCAGCCGCGCACCGGCCAGATCCCCATCCACGATCACCAATTGCTGCTGATTGTAACGGTTGAACTGTTCAACAGCGCTGCCCAACGTCTCGTTCTCCAGCGCGATTTCGCCGCTGCGCCACGCCAGCGAGCGTTCGATCGCGGCGGGCGCGGTTACGACTTCGGGACCCGCTGCGCCGGGCCGGAAGGTGGCATATTGCCCCGCTTCCAGGATCGTCATCGTCCCGCCACTGTCCGTCGCCCAAGCCGCGACCCTGCCTTCGGTGACAGCCACTCGCACGCCATTGCCGGCACGGCGAACCGAGAAGGCGGTGCCGACCGCGCGCACCTGAGCGATGCCGGCATCCACCACGAATGGGCGCTTGCGATCCTTGGCGACCTGAAACCAGGCCTGTCCCTCCTGAAGCGCGATCCGGCGGCTGTCGTCCGCCATCGCGACGCGCAACACGCTGCTCGTGTCGATCGTCGCCACCGAGCCGTCGGCGAGCGGCAGTCGCCGGATCTCGCCACGCGCGGTGGTCACGCGCTCGACCATGAGGTGCGGCCAGGCGACGATGGCGGCAATCCCTGCCGCCATCGCGCCGCCGACGCCCGCCAGCAACCATCGCCGCGTCGGGGCGGGATTGGACGGCATCCCGCCCTCGACATCGATCGGCGCATCTCTCGCCACAGCATGGTCGATCACGCTCAATCCTGCCTGCGCGCGCAGCAGCGCGCCGGCATGGCGGCGATCCTGCGCCAGCCACGCTTCGAGCTCAGCGCGTCCGGCCGCATCGAGCGGATGGCGCAGCGCCCAGGCCGCGGCGGCCTCTTCAACGTGATCGGGCATGCGCAGCGCCCCCCGTCGATGATGTTGCCCGCTCCGGTTCCGGCTCGGTGATCAGTTTCAGGATTGCGCGCAGGCTGCGGCTCGCGTCATTCTCGACCACCGCCTCGCTGACGCCCATCGCCGTCGCGATCTCCTTCTGGGTCAGGCCCTCGACCTTGCGCATGAGGAAGATCCGCCGCGCGCGCTCAGGCAGGGTGGAAAGCGCCGCTTGTACGCGCTCGAGCTCCTGGCGCGCAGCCGCGAACCGTTCGGGCGAGGGCTGATCGCATTCCCATTCGGCGACGGCGGTCTCCGCCAGTGCTTCGATCCGGACGACCCGTGCGCGCGTGCGCTGCCGCTGTGCCAGGTTGCGCGCCATGGTGAAGAGATAGGCGCGCGGCATCGTGACGTGCGCGACGTCGTCGAGCTGGGCCAGGCGGCAATAGCATTCCTGCACGATGTCCTCCACGTCAGCCACGGCAACCAACCGACGCTGCAGCCACAGCCGCAGGTCGCGCTCGTGCGGCAGGATCTCGCGCCCCACCCATTCGGCCAACGCCTCGCGTTCCGTTGCTTCTCTCCTCTGGTTCCTAAGAGCCTCACCGGCGTGCTTTCCGTCAACCGTTGCGCTGAATTTGTCCGCCGACCATATTCTGAGCGCCAGCGTGCCGAAGTCGCAACAGACCTCGCATCTAATGGGACCGCTCCGGGCCATCTCAGCGGAGTTTCTTCAGGAGCAGATATAGCTCAACCGTCTCACGTGTCGTGCGCAGGGACTGGCGGGATGTCCCGTAACGCGCAGCGGATGTGATGCGCGATCGCGGCAGGAATCGACACCTGCCGACACTCGCGATGATGGAGCGCTAACCGCCTAGCCATGTCGAGCCACCGACGCGGGCGTTCTCCCCCCACATCAAAAACTTCCCGACACGGTCAGGATCAGCCAGCGCCCCGGATAGCGGGCGCTTTGCTCGACGCGGGTGACCGGGCCGTTCCGGTCGGGTGCGAAGAAGGTGCGCGTGCGGCGCTCGGGCGTTCCGAGCAGGGAGGCGAGCGTAGCCCCAAGCTTGAAGCCCTTGAGCGCAGTGGTCTCGGCGAACAGATCGAGCGTCGGGCTCTCGCGGCGCCGGTCGATCTCGTCGAGCCGATACGCGACCCGCTCCGGTTTTGCCTTGTAGGCGATGCCCCAGGCGAATTTGCGACGGGGCACGTCGTGACGAAATTCCGCCTTGAGCGCCACCGCCTCAAAATTCGACGCGCGGCGGCGCTCCCCCGTGACCGGATCGGTGATACGGGATTCGCGCCAGGTGCCGTCGAGCGTGAAGGATCCGCCCGCGATCACCGGTGCGAGGGGAAGGCGCAGCACGGCCTGCGCCCCCCACACGTCGCCGCTGCCGATGTTGCCGGGGGCATCGAACGGATCCTCCACCGGGCCGACCGGGACCAGGTCGATCGCGTCGGACAGCCAGTGGCGGAACAGCGTGAGCGTCGCCGCGCCCTGCTTGCCGAAGCGGAGATCGGCGGTCGCCTCGATCCGCCACGAGGTTTCGGGGCGCAAATCCGGATTGCCGCCCCTGATGATGTCGTCGGAGAGCGAGGCGGTGGATACGAAATCGGCGAAGTCGAGCTGCCCCACGTCGCGATATACGCGGAGCCGCACCTGATCGTTGCTGCCGATGCTGCGCGTCACCAGGAGCGATGGCTTGAGAAAAGCGAGCGTGACCGCCTGCTCGGTATCGCCGGTGAAGGACAGGCGCGAGGCTTCCGCCGCGAGCCGGGTCTCGACGGTCCAGCGCCGGTCCGGCGTCCAGCGGTGGATCAGATAGGCGTCGCCACGATGTTCCTTCACCGCCAGGTTCGAATTGGGGATTGGGAGCGGAAAGGCTCCCCGGCCCAGGTCGAGCGTGCGCAGGAGCCGCTGCTCGAGCGTGTTGATCGCGCCCTCGAGTCCCGCCTCGACGCGATGCGCGGAGGAGAAATCGCGCGCGAGCGTGGCGCGCAGGATCGTCTCGCCGCTGTCGCGCGCGATGTCCTGCGTAAAGACCGAGTCGACGCTGCCGCTGTCCCCACGATGCGTCGATGTGATCGCGCTCTCGTAGCGTGTGCGCGTGAGCAGCACGGAAAGCGACAGGTCCCAGCCGCCCAGCGGGCGCTCGTGGCTCAGCCCGCCCTCGATTGTCCGCTTGGTCTCCCAATAGGGGTTGGCTTCCTCCTCGGTCCGCAACCCGGCGGGCGAGAATGTGACGACCGATGCATCGTCCGCATAGCGCGAATAGGCGAACTGGCCGGTGAGCCGGGTGATGCCGCCGAACATCGCCCGGCTCGCCTCGCCGTTCACGGCGATTTCGGCGAATGTGCGCGGCGACCGGTCCTCGAGCGTCGAGATGAGGTTTCCGCCGCCGTCGCGGACCTCACGGTCGCCCGGCAAATGGCGCATCAGGTTGTAGCCGTTGGCGCCCAGGCTGTAGTCGACCTTGCCGATGCGTCCGCTCCAGGATGCCCAACCGTTCGGCACCGGCGTCCGGCCGGCATGTTCGGCGCCGAGCTGCCAGACGCCCTGGCCCGCCGAGGGCGTGCGGACCACATTGGCGACGAGGCCCTGCCCCGAAGCGTCGCCCGCGCCGCCGCGCAGCAGCTCGACCCGCACCACCTGGCTTGCCGGGATGCGCTGGAGGATGTCGCTCAGCGACTGGCTCTTGGCGATCGGCCGCTCGCCGTCGACGAGGATATTGCCCACCGCGCCCGAAAAGCCCCGTCGTTCGCTCGGCTCGATCAGGCTGAAGCCGGGGGTTCGTTCGATCATGTCGCGCGCGGTGCGCGGCTCGAACTGCGCATAATAGCTCGCCGGATAGACCAGGCGATCTTCCGGGCGATCTTCGGGCCCAGCGGTTGAAACGGGCGCTTGCTGCGCGGTGGCGTGAGGGGCAGCAACGAGCGTCATGGCCAGCGCGCCCAGGCTTGCGGAGGTCCTGTGCATGGATGAGCCGAGTGCGCGGTCCGGCGCAGGAGGTCCTGTGCACGAACCGATCTTTTTCGGAATTTTTCCTCAGCTTTGCCGCGCGAGCATCGCGGCGAGCTTGCGGAAGCTCATCTGGACCTGCGGCGTGCGGGGACCGCCGAGGCACCAGCGCGGCACCACGCGATCAGCGAAATCGCCGATATCGAGGTTCGGCCACTCGCGCCGTTCCTCCGCCAGCGCAGCCAGCGCCTCGGCGCGATTGCCGAGCTCGGCGTCCGCCGCGGCGAGGGTGATGGTCGTCCATGTCATGCGAACGATCCGGCGCGATCGCAGCGCAGTCTCGCGCGCCTGCGCGAACTCCCCGCGGCCGAGGTGGAGCGCGGAAAGATGCGCGAGCGCGACCCAACGCGCGGGGCTGGAAGGCGGAAGCGACTCCACCGTGCGGGCGAGCTCCCCGACCGCCGCAACCGAATCGGACTGGCATTGGCCCGCGACGAACGGGCGATCGATCCGGGCGAGCGGATGATTGGGCTGCAGCTCGAGTACGCGGTCGAGTGCCGCGGCCGCCCGCTCCCGATCACCGGCGAAGCGGTAGTGCAGCGCGACCTGATACAACACCTCGGCATCATAAGGCGCAAGCTCGAGCGCGCGATCGGCATAGCTTTGCGCGCGCCTTCCCGCTCGCGCATTGTCAAAAGGCGGATCGAACAAGGCGTGATAGGACGCCAACTGCGCGAAGAGCGCATGCGCGGGCGCATAATCCGGATCGAGCTCGAGCGCGCGGCGTTGAAGCCAGTAGCTTTCCTCGCTCGGCGGCCCGGGCGGCAGCTTCCCCTCGGAACCGGGTACCCAGGTTACCAGCAGGGTCAGCTCCCACGGCGCGAGCGAAAGGATCGCTCGCCGGTCAGCCTTTGCCTTGGCCGAGCGGAGCATGGGCAGCAGTGTCTCGCTGCTGATCGTGCCGATGATCGACGCACGCTCGGAGAATTGCGGATCGAAGCGCCGATCGAAGCTTTCCCCCCACACGACCTCGCCGGTCGCGGCGTCGGTCAGCTGTGCAGCGACGCGGACGCTGTCGCCGATATGCCGGATCGTTCCCCGCAGCCGATACTGCATCGTGCCCGGCTCGGCAGACGCAGCACTGGTCCGCACCCGCACCAGAGGGCTGCGGGCGATGGCTGCCCCGAGCTCGTCGGCAAAACCGCTGCCGGGGAAACCGGGATCGGCGGCGAAGGGCTCGACCGTCACGACGATACCAGTCCGCTCGGAGCGGGCGGGCGGCAGATTGCCCGGATCTGCGCGGAACAGCTGCGTTGCCGCCATGACGAAGAGGATAAGCGCGGCCGCTCCGATGGCGATCCACCACATGGGGATTCGCCTGGCCGGCGCGCTGGATGCGCCAACCTCTCTCACCACGACCGGCTCGGGCGCGACGATGAGCCGATATCCGCGCTTGGAGATGGTCTCGATGACTTGCGGTTCCTCGCGAGTGTCGCCGAACGCCTTGCGAAGCTGCGAGATGGCGCGCGTCAGGCTCTCGTCGGCGCCGAACTCCCTCCCCCACACTATGTCGATCAGCTCAGCGCGCGAGAGCACCTCGCCATGACGCCTGGCGAGCGCACAGAGCACGTCGATCGCCTTGGGCTGGAGCGAAACCTCGCCTTCGGCGCCGGTGATACGATTGCGCCGGGGATCGACAAGGAAGTCGCCCAGCCGAAATGAGTCGTTCCACAGCTCCCCGGTCACGCGCCCGACTTCCCCGCCATCAACGCTGCCTAGCAGATTGCAACGGCAGGTGCGAAGCGGTGCCTAGGGGATCGGCATCAGGGGCTGCCATGGCTGCGAGCGCATAGCGCCTAAAGAGGAAAACAGGGTTGGTTTCCCCGCTATCGAACGACCGGAAATGGGCGCAAAGCTGTCGCTCGAGTTCGGCGGCAAGCCACGAACTCAAGCGCCAGCATTAGCGCCGAAACGCCTGAAGTTATTCGGCTGCGACCGCCAGGGTCTCATCAGACTTGAGAAGGCCCGACATTTTCCACTGCTGCTCGAGTACGCCGGGGCCGTAGTCCTTCGCGCCGCCCAGCGTCTCGGCGATCGCCTGGAACCGCGCACCTTCCTCGAGCAGCACGATGTAGCTCGCGAGGGCCAGCAGCCCCTTGCGGCCCCACGCGGTCGAGCCGCCATTCGCCTCGAGGATCGCCGGCACTTCGGGGTCGCGCGCCAGTACCTCAAGGATGAAGTTCGCCTCGCCCTGCCGCCGGTCGATATAAATCGGCAGCTCGCGCGCACGCGTCCAGCGCTGGACCGGCACGTAGCGGATCGGCAGCGCGCGATGGCTCTGCGACCACGCCCCCAGATACACCGTGTGAACGTGGCTCACCGTGGTGATGTCGGCATGCGCCTGGAAGATCGACAGATAGCGCCCGCCGCCGAGATTAGCGCCCGGCGGCCCCTGCAGCACCTCGCCGTCCAGCGCGTAGATGGTCGGCTTGAGCTCGGCGTCGGGCGCGAACGGGCCGGGATAGCCGATCGACACCACCGCTTCCTCGCCAGGCACACGCTCGACGAAGTTGACGGTGCCGCTCGGTGCGATCGTGCCGGTCGCGGCGAGGCCGCGGAAGGCGATGCCGGCGTCGCGGATCGCGGTGGCGGCGAAATCGGTGATGGTCGAGTTGGGCTTGGTCATGGGGATTCTCCTTATTCGGCGGCTTCGAGCAGGGGTTGGACGGCGGCGGTGCGGCCGAGCAGCGGCAGCACCTCCTCACCGATGCGATAGGCTTCCTCGAGATGCGGGGTGCCGGCGAGGATGAAGGCGTCGGCGCCGCGGCGGATCAGCTCGTCGAGCTGCTCGGCGCACTGTTCATAGCTGCCGACGATGCCGAGCGCCGGACCGCCGCGCAGCAAGTTGAACCCGCCCCAGAGGTTCTTGCCGACGACCAGCTCCTCCCAGCGCTTCGCCTCGGTCGGGCGCAATGCGGCCTGACGCGAGGCGCCGACCGAGTCGGTCGGCTGGCCGCGCCACTGCGCACGTGTCGCGTCGCTCACATTCTCGAAGCCGATGCGGATGTCGTGCCACGCTTCCTCCTCGGTCGGACGCGCGACGAGATCGACGCGGATCGCACATTTCTGCTCGCCGCCCAGTTCGGCGGTGCGTTCCTTCACCCGCGCGAACTTGTCGGTGATCTGCGCATAGGGTTCGAGCCAGGACAGATAGTAATCGGCGTGCTTCGCGGCCGATTGCAGCGCCGCGTCCGACGAGCCCGAGAACCAGATTTCCGGGATTTCCTCGCGCGCGAGCAACTGCGAGAGATGCTCCCCCTCCACCTGGTAGAAGCGGCCGTCATAGTCGAACGGCTGCCCGCGCCACACGCCGCGGAAAATGTCGAGGAACTCGGTGGTGCGGCCGTAACGGTCGTCATGCGCGAAGCTGTCGCCCCACCACAGCTGCGAGGGGCCGCCACCGCCGGTGATGATGTTGAACACCGTACGCCCGCCGGTCGCGCGTTGCAGGCTGGCGGAAAGGCGTGCGGCATGGACGGGATCGAGGAACCCCGGCTGGAACGCGATCATGAAGCGGAAGGTCTTGGTCTCGCGCGCGAGCAGCGGCGAGATGGTCCAGGGATCGTCGGTGTTGGGGAAGGACGGGATCAGCCCGCCGATGAAACCCGACAGCTCCGCGGCCTTCGCGATCTCGGCGAGGTGGTCGATGTAGCGATAGCCGTCGTCCTCCCCGTCGGGCGTAAGGCCCGGCGACTG
Organism: Sphingomonas sp. BT-65; assembly: GCF_026107375.2. Classification (NCBI taxonomy): domain Bacteria; kingdom Pseudomonadati; phylum Pseudomonadota; class Alphaproteobacteria; order Sphingomonadales; family Sphingomonadaceae; genus Sphingomonas; species Sphingomonas sp. BT-65. Next base: position 172,587 of record NZ_JAPCIA010000001.1, on the reverse strand, counting down.
GTTACCGGGCTTGAGCGGCGACCAGTCGCCGCGGTCGTACGAACCGCGGCGGATGGTGGCATGACAGCCATGGGTGGGCAGGCGCCAGTAGAAATCGATGGACATGATGTGTCTCCTCAGGCGGCGGTGCGCAGGCCGCCCAGCGCGGCGCGGACCCGCGGCAGGACGAACTGGCCGATGCGATAGGCTTCCTCGAGCGAGGGCGAGGCGCTCAGGACGAAATGGGTGATGCCGGCGGCGTACAGCGTCGCGATGCGTTCGGCGACGCTGTCATAGCTTCCGGCGATGCCGGCACCGCCCGCGTCGGCGGCTTCCTCGTCGCTCTCGCGCGCCGTGACGGTAAGGACCACGCCGGCCGCGACCTCACGCCCGGCCGCGATCGCAAGCCGCTCGAGCGTCTCGATCCGGCTGCGCAGCTCGTCGAACGGCGCGTCGGCAAGCAGGTGCACGTCGGCGAGCCGGGCGGAGCGTTCCAGCGCCTCCTCGTCGTCGCCGCGCAGATAGACCGGCGGGAACGGCACGTTCGCCAGTGGCTGCTGGAAACCGCCGCCCTTGACCGAGAAATATTCGCCCTCGTGATCGAACGGGCGCGTGCCGTGCACGCCGCGCGCGACATGCAGGAACTCGGCGGTGCGCGCCGCGTCCTCCGCATCCGCGTTCCCTACCAGCGCCCAGCCCAGCCGGTCGTGAGTCGCGCGCTGGAAGCTCACCGCTTCCTTGGCAGCATAGACCGCCGACCCGACCGTGCTCGGAAACTCCGGCACGAGCAGCAATCGCGGCGCGGTGCGCGCGACCGAAGCCGCGACGATCTGGCTGTCGTCGCTCTCCGGGCGATACGCGACAAACAGTCCGTCGAACCCGGTGACCGCAGCGGCGCGGGCGACCTGCGCATAATAGTCGTAGCGGGTCAGTCCCGCGGTGCGGACATCGCGCGGCAGAAAGCCCGACGTCGGCCGGGCGGAAGGCTCGCCCCGCTGCGGCTCGGCGGCGGGATCGAGCCGCCAGTAAAACTTGATGGTCATGCGGCACTCCTTTCTGAGTGGAAAGCGGGCGCGCCAAAGCGCCCCTCGAACACGAAATCGTCGAGCGGCCGGCGGCCGCTGGGCTGCTCCTGTGCGTGGAAATCGGCGTGGAGCGTATCGAGCGCGCCCTGCCGCCCGATCGCGATGATCGTCTCGACCGCATGGTCGTCGGGAATGCCGAGCGCGAAGCGTGCGCCCTCGCGGTCGAACCCGCCGATGCCATGCGTGTGCCAGCCGAGCAGCAGCGCCTGATGTGCGAAGTTCGCCCAGGCAGCACCGGTGTCGAAGCTGTGACTGCCATTGTGGACGGTCTCCCCGCGCCGCTCGACCAGCGTGTTCGAGACGATCGCGACCAGCGCCGACGCACGTTGCGCCCATTCGCGATTGCGCGTGGAGAGAAAACCGAGGAACAGCGGCCACGCGGCATCGCCGTTGCGCGACACGATGAAACGCCACGGCTGGCCGTTGAACGCAGAGGGCGCCCAGCGCGCCGCCTCGAACGCGCTGCGCAGCACCGCATCGGGGACGGCCTCGCCCGAGAAGCTGCGCGGCGACCAGCGGTCGACGAACAGCGGTTCGACGGGATGATCGGGCGTGCGGCTCATGCGCGCACCTCCCGCACCGGCAGGTGCACCAGTTTCTCGGGTGGCGGCCCCGTGAGCTCGCCAAGGATCTCGTCGCGCAGCCGGTGCAGCACCGGCGAGCTACGGTCGCGCGGATGCGGCAGATCAACATCGACGATACGGCGGATGCGGCCGGGCTTGGCGTCCATCACCACCACGCGATCGCCGAGGAACACCGCTTCTTCGACGTCGTGGGTGACCATTATCATTGTCGAGCGGTGGGTCCGCCAGATGCGCTGCAACTCGTGCTGAACATGCACGCGCGTGAGCGCATCGAGCGCGCCGAGCGGCTCGTCGAGCAGCAGCAGCTTGGGCTCGGTCACCAGCGCGCGGGCAATCGCCGCGCGCTGCGCCATGCCGCCCGACAGCTGGTGCGGATAGGCCTTCTCGAACCCCGTCAGATTCACCAGCGCGATATGCTCGGCGACGATGCGCGGGCGCTGCGCCTTGGGGATGTCGGTGTTGAGAAGCGCCAGCCCGACATTCTCCTCGAGCGTCAGCCAGGGGAACAGGCGGTGGTCCTGGAAGATCAGCCCGCGATCGAGGCTGGTACCGGCGATGCGCTTGCCGTCGAGCCGGATCTCGCCGGCATAGTCGGTGTCGAGCCCGGCGATCAGCCGCAGCAACGTGGATTTGCCGCAGCCCGAGGCGCCGACGATGCTGATGAACTCCCCCGCGCGGATGTCGAGGTCGATGCGGTCGAGCACGGGCAGCGCGGCGCCGTCGATCCGGAAGTCCTTGGACAGGCCCGAGATGGTCAGCGTGCCGGTCGCGGGTGCTTCGGCGGGAATGGGTGGCGCGTCGATGCGGGTATGCAAGGTCATGACCAGCTCCTTCAGTTGATCGCCGGCTGCCAGCGCAGCAGATGACGGCGCAGACGGGCGAAGAGGTGGTTGAGGGTGAAGCCGAGCAGCGCGGCGGCGAGGATCGCGACGAGGATGATGTCCATCCGCTGCTGCGCCTGCGCGACGCCCATCGTCGCGCCGAGCCCGGCCTGCGCACCGAACAGGATCTCGGTCCCGATCGTCGCGATCCACGCGAAGGCGAGCGCCTGAGTCACACCGGTGAGGATCAGCGGCAGCGCGGCGGGCAGCAGGACGTGCGCGAAACGCTGCGCCGCCGAGAAGCCGAGCAGGTCGCCCACCTCGACATAGCGGCGCTCGACCGCGCGGACGCCCTCATAGCTGTTGAGCACGGTGGGGTAGAAGGCAGCGAGGCTGACGATCAGCAGCTTGGCCTCGTCGCCATTGCCGACCCAGAGGCCGATCAGCGGCAGCCAGCCGAGCAGCGGCACCTGGCGCACCGCGTGGTAGAGCGGTCCGGCCACGCGATCGAGCGGCCGCCACATCGCCATCGCGACGCCGAGCGCGGTACCGGCGAGCCCGCCGAGCAGCAGCCCGGTGACCGCGCGCGATAGCGTCGCCAGCGCGTCATTGAGCAGGAAACCGCTGGCAAGCTGCGCCGCCAGCGTCGCGCCGACCTCCTGCAACGGCACGAAGGCGAGCGCGCGGGCACCGCCCTGCGCCGACTGGGCTTGCCACCAGAAGAGGATCAGCACCGGGACGACAAGGCCAAGCAGGATGCGGGCGGCGGGCGTGTTCAGGCGCGCCATCTCAGGCCTCCTTCCAGCGGACGAAGCGGCGCTCGGCGAGCTTGACCGAGCGATCGAGGAAGAAACCGACCAGCCCGCTGACGAACACGCCGGCGAGGACGACGTCGATGCGGAACATCTGGCGCCCCATCTCCATCATCTGGCCGATGCCGCTGTCCGCCGCGAGCAGCTCGCACGCGACCAGCACCAGCCAGCCGCGGGTGAGGCCGAGGCGCAGCCCGGTGAGCACCGGCGGGATCGCCGCGGGGAGCAGGATGCGCGCGACGAACGGCAGCGGCGGCGTGCGGTAGAGCCGCGCGACCTCGAAATAGGATCGCGGGATCGCCCTGACCCCATCGAAGGTGGCGAGCGCGACCGGGAAGAACACCGCGACCGCGACCACGACGATCTTGAACCGCTCCTCGATCCCGAGCAGCAGCACGAGCATCGGGATGAAGGCGAGCACCGGCACCTGCCGCACCGCCTGGAACAACGGCGCGAACAGCGCTTCGAACAGCTTCGACAAGGCCATCGACGTGCCGAAGGCGAGCCCGATCGCCGCACCCGCGAGGAATCCGAAGACGAGGCGGAACAGGCTGGTGCCGAGATGACCGGTCAGTTCCCCGTTGCGCCACAGCTGGCCGAGCGTCGTGGCCACCTCGCTCGGCGGGACCAGCACCTGTGGCGGGAAGACGCCGCTGGTCGAAGCGAGCTGCCAGAGGAGAAGCAGGCCGAGCAGCGGCGCCAGACCGGCGGCGACGCGGGTGACGTGGTTCATGGCAGAACCTCCTGCGGGGTAAGCGGGCGGGCCAGGCGATGACGCGCGAAGGCGATCGCGGCGGCGCCGAACAGCAGCGGCAGCCACAGCAGGAACACCGACTGGAGCGGCACGATCTTGGTCAGCAGCCCGCCGCCGAGCGCCCCGGCGGAGGAGCCGGTCATCGAGGCGAGGTTGTACAGGCCCGCCGCCTTACTCTTGGCGCCGGGAATGGCCGCGAGCATACGCACGTTGATGAGATGGACCACCGCCGAGGCTGCGCTGAGCAACACCGCGCCCGCCGCCAGCGCCGGAAATCCGTGCGCGAAACCGAGCAACACCAGTGCCGCCGCAGCGAGCGCGAGCGCTAGCGCATAGGCGGTACCGCGCCCGAGCCGCGCCACGAAGCTGCCGCTGAGGAACAGCAGCGCCACCGTACTCACGCCCTGCACCAGCAGCACGGTGATGCCGTCTTCCTTGGTCAGCGGGGGCAGCGCCGCGGCGAGCAGCAGGATGAAGGTCGAGAAGAGCGAGCCGGTGGCCGAGCTCAGGAACTCGACGAAGCTGCTTTCCGCCACCGCGCGGTTGCCGAGCAGCGCGCCGATCTCCGCGAAGAAGCTCGCGCTCTCTTCGACCGCGGGCTGGCGTGCGGGGAGAAAGGACAGGCTGAACACCGCCATCACCCCGAACAGTGCGGCGACGATGAAGAATGCGGCAGTGACCCCCGCGTTGAGGACCAGGATGCCGGCGGCGGCCGGACCGAGGATCGCCATGCCGGCGGTGAGCGCGCCGCGATACCAGCCGCCGCGCGTCTCGCCGCGGCCGCGCAGCCGTTCGAGGAACGCGCTGTTCATCGCGACCATGCGGAACGGGATGCACAGGCCGATCAGCCAGCGCCCGCCGGCGAGCGCCGCCCAGCCCGCCGCAAAGGGCATGGCGAGGTTGACCAGCAGCGGGCCAAGGCTGGAGGCGAAATAGATGCCACGCGCGCCATAGCGGGCGATGATGAAGCCGGCCGGCACGGTGACCAGCACCATGCCGATCGATTCCATCGACCCGATCACCCCGATCTGGAAGGCGGTGGCGCCGAGATCGATCGCAAAGATCGTCGTCACCACCTTGCCGAGCCCGACGGTGAGTCCACTCACCAGCGCCAGCAGCAGGAAGTTCGCCATGAAGCGGGTATCGGTCATCGCGCGGCCGCCTCCGCCGAGGCCGGCTTCCACTGCCGCTGCAGCTTGAGCCGGTCGAGCGCATTGGCCGCGAAGCGCTGGTCGAGCAGCTTGTCGACGTCGATCTTCTTGCGGACCAGCTTCTGCTCGAAGGTATAGGCCGCGGCGTCGCGATAATGCGCGACCATGAAGTCGTCGTAGAGCGGCGAATAACGGTCGCCCCAGGCGACGCGCGGCTCGTCCAGCTCGGCCTCGATCACGCTGCGCGGGGATTCGGCGCGCGAGGTGATCTGGATCACTTGCTCGCGGTTCGCCGGGTCCGACGACCAGGCCTGCGCGCGGACATAGGCGTCGGCGACGAGCTGGGTCAGCTCGGGATGCTGGTCGACGAAGTCGCCGCGCCCGAACAGCTCGGCGCGCATCTTCCACGATTGCGGCGCCTGCTTGGTCGACCAGATGATCCGTCCGATCTTCTTCTCGACCAGCAGATGCGCGTCGGACAGCAGGAACACCGCATCGACATCGCCCGAGGCGAGCGCGGCGTGGCTGGCGGGAGGATTGATGTTGAGGATGCGGAAGTCGCTAAGCTTGAGCCCGTTGGCCTCGGCGAGCTTGGCGAAGGGCAGCTCCCACGGGCGGCCGCGGTGCAGCGCGATACGCTTGCCCTTCAGATCCTGGATGCTGTTCGCGGCAACGCCGTCGCGCACGACCAGATAGGCATTCTGCCCCCGCCCCACCGGCACCACCAGCCGCAGATCGACCCCGCCCGCGATCGCGATGATCGCGGGGAAATCGCCATAGCTCGCGAAGTCGATGCGCCTGGCGGCGAAGCCTTCGTTGATCACCGGACCGCCGACCGCGGTCGAGACCGGGAACCATTGCAGCTTGACCCCGCGCTTCGCCAGCTCGCTCTCCAGCCAGCCCTGCTGCTGGATGATCGCGTTCTGCCCCTGATAGCGCTGCTGGCCTTCGAACGGATAGGCGATCGCGGCGATGGTCAGCGTCGCCGGAAGCTGGCCCGGTGCGGGCTCACTCGCCGCGCCGCCGCGGAACTGGTAGAAGACCAGCGCCGCCAGCACGCCGATTGCCGCAACGGCGATGAGGATCGTCTTGCGGCTCATGCGGCGTCCAGCGCCTGGGTGAAGTCGAGCGCGTCGAACGGCCGGCGGTCGATCCAGGCCGCGACATCGACGCGCGCGGGCAGGAAGCCGCGCTCGAACAGAAAGTTGCTGAAATCCTGCAGCGCCGCGGCCGAGGCATCGTCGAGATCGGTCTTGAGCCGGCGGTGGAGCGTGTCCCCGCCATAAGCGGCGCGGACGAACTGCTCGGGCGAGCCGGTCTCGCGCGCGATATAGGCGAAGGTCTCTTCGGGATGTTCCTCGGCCCACTCCCCCGCTGCCACGACATGCGACAGCAGACGACGCGCGACCGCCGGGTAACGCTCCAGCGTCGCCGCATCGACGGTGAGCGGGCGCGGCGCGCCGTTATTGATGCGGATCTTGGGATCGGGATGGAAGCCGGTGTCGATCACGACATGCGCGCCCGCGAGCAAGGCGAACTCGTGGCCCAGCGAGCCCTTCACATGGATCGCATCGACCTCGCCACGCACCAGCGCATGGAACTCGGCGGTGTAGAGCGGGCGTCCGCCCCAGTTGCCGCGGCCCACCAGTTCGAGCCCCTCAGGCGCGAGATCGGTGGCATCGACATCGACCCATTCGACCTCGTCCTCGTCGACGCCGCCGAGCGACAGCCCCGCAAGCAGCGCACGGAGCGCGGTGGCGCGGAAGATGTCGATTTTCTGGTTCGCACGGAATGGCAGCGCGATACGACGGCCCTTGAGATCCTCGACCGTGCGGATGCCTGAGCCGGGCAGCGTCAGGATCAGCTGGCTCTCGTCGATCCAGCTGAGGCCGATCACGCGCGTGTCGGCGCCCGCGGCGCGCGCCCAGATCGCCGGCACGCTGCCGCCCTGGCGGAAGCTGTGCGCGAGATGATGGTCGTAGTGGCTCGCGCGGACGTCCGGGTCGGTCGTGTCCTGGATCGAGCGGACGGTGATGCCGAGCTCGGCGAGATCGCGGTCGATCACGCCCTGATTGATCGCGATGCCGAGCGGGGTCGGCACCGGGCAGCGTGTGTACCAGATTTCCTTGGGAAAGGCGGTCATGCGAGCCTCCGGAAGTTGAGGGAATGCGCCATCAGAAGCGCGCCACGAGCGAGGCACCCCAGGTGCGCGGATCGCCCCATTGGATGGTGTCGCCGCTCACGCCGTTCGCCGCGTTGAACTGCGGCAGCGCGTGGTTGCGGTACGCCTCGTCGAACAGGTTGCTGACGTAGACAGTGAAGGTGAAGCGGTCGTCGGGCGTGGTGTAGGCGACGCGCGCGTTGGCCAGCGTGTAGCCGGGCTGGTTGAGCAGGAAGCGGTTCACCCGGTCCTGCGGCGTGATGTAGTAATATTGGTGCGACTGGTAGCGCGCGTCGGCGCCGAGCTGGAGGCTGCCTGAGCTGCCCAGCTCGAACTCGTAGGATGCGCCGAGGTTGAGCGTGACATGCGGCGCGCGCACGAACTCCGCGCCGGACAGGTTGGCGCCGCCGTTCACCACCTGGAGCTTGTCATATTTGGTGTCGAGCAGGCCGAGCGCGGCGTTGAGCGCGAGGCCCTTCACCGGCCGCGCAGTCAGCTCGAACTCGGCGCCGTTGACGTGCGCTTCCTCGGCATTCTGGAGGTAGGACGTGGTGGTGCCGGCGACCGCGCCGGGGTTCGGCCCGACCACGTTGATCTGCACATTGTCGTATTGATAGTGGAAGGCGGTGGCGTTGAAGGTGAGCGCGCCGTCGAACCAGCTCGACTTGTAGCCGATCTCGAACGCGTCGAGCTTCTCGGGCTCCACCACCTGCAGTGCTGCGAGCACCTGCGCGGCGGTGTTGAAGCCGCCTGATTTCACGCCATGCGCATATTTGAAATAAAGCAGGTGATCGGGCGCGATCCGCCACGACGGCGTCACGTCATAGGTGAAATTGTCCCATGTCCGCTTGAGACTGCCGGAGAAATTGCCGCCGGTGCCGGCGGGGCCGAAGGTACCGGTATAGCTGTCCCACCAGCGCGCATAATTGCTCCATGTCGCGCCCGCCGCGCTGGCGTTGGCGATACGGCTGAAATCCAGCGTCTTCGTCTCGCGGGTGAAGCGCGCGCCGACCGTCAGGTTGAGCGTATCGGTGAAGTCGTAGCCGAGATTCGCGAACGCCGCGCCGCTTTCCGCGCGATGGTCGTAAAGCGTGCGGCTAAAGGCGTTCGGCGCGGTGTCGCCCGGCTGGGCGGGCACGGTACCGTCAGGCAGCGTTGCCGTGGCAGCGTCGGAATCGATCTTCTCATTGAAATAATAGAGGCCGACGATCCATTTGAGCCGGCCCGAGCCGTTCGAGGCGAGCCGCAGCTCCTGGCTCCACTGCTCGCTGCGCGCTTCGGTGTGGTTCCGCGCGATTTCGAGCGGGGTATAGTCGCTGTCGCCGCCCGAGGTGACCTCGTAGCGCTCATAGCCGGTGATCGAGGTGAGGGTCGCCGCGCCGAAATCCCAATCGAGCTTCAATGACCCGCCATATTGCTCGGTGTCGCTGAATTCGTCGGCATTGGTGTTGACCGCGTCGCGGTCGGTCGGCGGGGCATAGCCGTTGCGATAGATGCCGTCGGCGCGATAGCTGCCGATCGTCCAATAGCCGCCGGTCGTCTTGTACTTGCGGTAATGGACGCCGAGCAGCGCCTCGAAATTGCCGCCTGCCCGCGCCAGCAACTGGCCGCGAATGACGCTGTCCTCGACGGCGTTGTCCTTGTCGCCGGTGAACAGGTTGGTGTAGCGGCCATCGCGGTTCTCGATATGGCCGGAGATGCGCGCGGCGAGCGCGTCGGGCGCGATGACGAAGCCCACGCCGGCCTGGACGATCTTGTCGTCATAGCTGCCATAGTCGAGCTTGACGTAATTCTCGTTGCCGGTCGGCGAGAAGCTCGGCTTCTTGGTCACCACCGCGATCGCGCCGCCGGTGGTGTTCTTGCCCCAGAGCGTGCCCTGCGGCCCGCGCAGCACCTCGACACGCTCGAGATCGAACAGCGGCAGGCCGGTGGCGCTGGCGTTGCTGATATAGACCTCGTCGAGATAGAAGCCGACCGGGTTGGCGAGGTCGATCTGCTGCTGCCCGGCGCCGACGCCGCGGATCCACCAGCGCGGCCGGCCATGCTGCTGAGTCCCGGCCGAGGCGTTGGGGACGAGCGCGAGCACTTCGCTCGCCGAGCGGCCGACGCCCCGCAGCGTGAACACGTCTTCGCCCAGCGCGGTGATCGCGGTGGGGACGTCCTGAATCGACTGTTCGCGCTTGCCCGCGGTGACGACGATCTCGACCGGGTCGGCGGCGTCGTCTGCGGGGTCGGCCGCGGCAGTGTCTCCCCTCGCCTCGCCCTCTTCGGCATGTGCTGCCGGGACCAGCGCGGCGAGCGATGCCGCGACCAGCCAGGCCGTCTTCTTTCGTGTGCGATGTTCAGACTTAAACTTCACGCTTAATTCCCCCCTGCGCGGCCTCACGGGCCTGCGTCTGGTGATAGTTGTGGGTTGGGCGCTCAGGCCGCCTGGCGCGCGCGGCCGGCGACCGCTGCGAAGGGTGCGGGATCGATCCACGCGGCGATGTCGAAATCACTGGCGAGGAAGCCGTGTTCGAACAGGAAATCCTTGTACCGGCCGAGCGCGCCGGCGGCCTCGTCATTGAGGAAGGTGCCGAGGCTGGCGGGCGCGTTGGCGCCATAGGCGCGGCGCACCCAGTCGGGGGTCGATCCGGTCTCGCGCGCGATATAGGCGATGGTCTCGTCGGGATGCGCGCGCGCCCAATCGCCCGCCGCGATCACCCGCGCCAGGAAACGCTCGACCAGATCGGGACGCGATTCGATCAGCGCCGCGTCGACGGTGAGTGTGCGCGGCGTGCCGTTGTTAGCGCGCACCCAGGGATCGGGATGGTCGCCGAGCGAAGCGACGATATGCGCCCCCGCCAGCCGTGCCGTCTCGAGCCCCAGCGCGCCCTTGACGTAGATCGCATCGACCTCGCCGCGCACCAGCGCCAGCACTTCGGCGCGATAGCCGTGGCGGGTGCGCGCACGGGTGCGCTCGCCGGTGGCGATGCCTTCGGTGCCGCTGCCCGCGGGATCGGCGCTGACCGTGTCGATCCGCTCGACATCGGCGAGCGTCAGGCCTTCGAGCTCGAGCGCGCTGGCGAAGCCCTTGAGCGCGGTCGCACGGTTGAAGTCGATCGAGATCGGATTGACCGGCAGCCCGATCCGCCGTCCGGCAAGATCGCGCGCGGCGCGGATGCCCGACGCAGGCAGCGCGAGGATCGCCTGAAACTCGTCGGTCCAGGACAGGCCGATCACCCGCGTGTCGCGGCCTTTCGAACGCGCCCAGATCGCCGGGATGTTGCCGCCCTGCCGGAACGAGCTGGGAAGGCTGTGATCGAAATGGCTTTCGCGGGCATTGAGGTCGGCGGTTTCCTGGATCGACTTGAGGCCGATCCCGTCGCCGCGGAACTCGTCGGCAAACCAGCCGAGCTGGACGGCGATGCCGAGCCCGGTGGGCACCGGGCAGCGTGTGTACCAAAGATCCGTGATCGCAGCGGTCATGGGGAATTTCCTGCTCAATTGGGCAAGCGACCGCCGCGTCCGGAAGCGCGCCAAGCGCCGCCGTCCGTCGCGCCCGAACGGCGCGCAGATCGGTGACCGCGAGCGTCAGCCCGCGGCGGTCAGTTGCAGATGTCGGGTGGGATCAGCCGTGCGCTGAACGAATCCGGCCCAAAGGCCGTGGCGGGGCTGCGGAGGAGATACACTGGCTCATCGTCGTTCCTTTCAACTCGGAAACACGAGGCCGCCGGGCTCCATCGGCAACACCGTGCGCTTTAGCAATTGGTGACGCGGCGCAATCTGCATTCCGTCAAAAACCGCGGGTCGGGGGTCGGCGACGAAGCGCCGCACGGCGTGACCAGCGCCGTGGACTCAATACATACTTGTCTAATGGGAATTTGGCAAACAGCTTTCCTTGTGGCGGACAAAAACCAGCTTTGCCATGGCGGTCGTGCTCGAGCTCTGCGGGCCGAGCCCGTCCCATGCGCTCACCGCCGCGTCCGCGCCCGAAAGCGAATCCAACCGCGCCGCGATCTGCAACCCGCGCAGGCCGTCGCTGTAATGCACCGCCCTCTCAGCCTGCCGCCCGCTCTCCCCAGCCGCCGCCCAGCGCCTTGAACAGATCGATCTGTGCGTCGGCGATACCCGCATCGATCGCCGCGAGTTGCGCCTCCGCCTCGGCGAAGGTGCGCTCGGCGTCGAGCAGGGCGAGGCTGTCGACCTGCCCCTCGCGCTGCTGCGCGCGGACGATGCGCGCGGCACGCTCGGCGGCGTCGCGCGCGGCCTTGAGCGCGATGCGCCGGTCGAGCGCGCGGCCATAGGCCGAGAGCGCGGTCTCGGTCTCCTGCAGTGAACGCAGCACGGTGCCGTCGAACTCGGCGAGCGCGGCCTGGGTGTCTGCCTCCGCCCCGGCGATGCGGGCACGGCCGCGCGCCTGATCGGTGAACGACCAGTTGATCAGCGAGCCGAGCAGCCAACGCAGCGGCCCGCCGCCGAACACGTCGCCGATATTCGGCCCGGTCGAGCCGATCGAGCCACCGAGGGTGATACGGGGATAGAGGTCCGCGGTGGCGACGCCGATCCGCGCAGTAGCCGCGGCGAGGCGGCGCTCGGCCGCGCGAATGTCGGGGCGGCGGGCGAGCAGCTGCGCGCCGTCGCCAACCGGGATCGGCTGGTCGAGCCGCAGCGTCGCCACGCGCTCGCGCGCGATTTGCGGCAAGTCGGCAGGCGCGCGGCCGGTGAGCGTGGCGAGGCGGAACAGCGCCGCGTCGCGCTCTGCCGCCAGCGCCGGGATCTCGGCCTGGCGCTGGTTGCGCAGCGTGGCGATGCGGGCGGTGTCGAGCCCGGTGGTGAGGCCAACCTCGCGCCGCCGTTCGGTCACGGTGAGCGAGCGGTCGAGCAGCGCCACGATCCGTTCGGCGACCGCGATCCGCTCGGCCGAGGCCGCGGCATCGGCATAGGCGCGCGCGGTCTCCGCGGCGACGCTCACGCGGACCGCCTCGACATCAGCCTCAGCCGCGCCGACATCGCCGCGCGCCGCCTCGATCCCGCGCGTGACGCGCCCGGCGAGGTCGACCTCATAGCTCACCTCGAGCCCGGCATCGATCGACCAATCCTCGCGTGGCGCGCCGGCGCCGCGCTGGCTCTCGGGCAGCCGGCCATAATTGGCCCCTGCCCCGACGCCGACCTCAGGCAGCCGGTCGGTGCGCACCTCGCGCAGCGCGGCGCGAGTCCGGGCAAGCCGGGCGACCGCGACGCGAACGTCGGTGTTGGCGGCGAGTGCATCAGCGATCAGCTGGTCGAGCACGGCGTCGTCGTAGAGCCGCCACCAGTCGCCCTGCACCGGCGCGAGCGGGTCGACCGCAGGGCTGGTCGCGGCGATGAACTTGCCCGCCGCGGCGGAGGGCGTCTGGGGGGCGGCATAGTCGGGGCCGGTGGCGCAGGCGGCGAGCGCCAGCGCGGAGGCGGCGGTCATCAGATTGCGAAGCATGGCTTGCTCCTTTCGGTTCAGGTTCACTCGGCGGGCTGCACTTCGGCCACCGGGGCGCCGCCGCGCGGGCGGCGCTTGATCCGGTCGGCGAGCGCGCGGCACGCGACGTAGAAGGTCGGGGTGAAGACGAGGCCGAAGGCGGTGACGCCGATCATCCCGTAGAACACCGCGGTGCCCAGCGCCTGACGCAACTCCCAGCCCGGGCCCGACGCTGTCACCAGCGGCAGCACGCCGAGGATGAAGGCGAAGCTGGTCATCAGGATCGGCCGCAGCCGCACCCGCGCCGCCTCGACCGCCGCCTGCAGCGCGGTGGCGCCGCGTTCCTCGGCCTGCTTGGCGAATTCGACGATCAGGATCGCGTTCTTCGCGGCAAGGCCGATCAGCACGATCAGGCCGATCTGGGTCAGGATGTTGTTGTCCAGCCCCCGGAAGTTGACGCCCAGCATCGCAGCCAGCAGCGTCATCGGCACGATCAGGATGATCGAGATCGGCAGCATCAGGCTTTCGAACTGCGCCGCCAGCACGAGGAAGACGAACACCACCGACAGCGCGAAGATCAGCGCCGCGACATTGCCCGCCGCCTTCTGCTGGAAGGCGAGATCGGTCCACTCCGCCGAGAAGCCCTGCGGCAGGTTCTTGGCGATCACCTCCATCCGCGCCAGCGCCTGGCCGGTCGAGTAGCCCGGCGCGGTGTCGCCATCGACCTCGACCGCGGGGAAGAGGTTGAAGCGGGTCACGCGATACGGCCCAGTGCGGTCCTCGAAGGTCGCGACCGCGCCGATCGGCACCATCCCGCCCCCGTTGGAACGCGTCTTGAGCTGAGCGATATCGGCCGGATCGTCGCGGAACTGCGCATCCGCCTGCGCGGTCACGCGGAAGGTGCGGCCGAGCAGGTTGAAGTCGTTGACGTAGGACGAACCGAGATAGACCTGCATCGCCTCGAACACGCGGCTCGCGGGCACGCCGAGCATGTCGGACTTGGCGCGGTCGATGTTCGCGTAGATGCGCGGCGTCGCGGTGTTGTAGAGCGTGAAGACGTTGGCGAGCTCCTTGCTCTTGTGCGCCTCGCCGATCACGCCGCCAGCCGCCTGTTCGAGCGCCTGGTAGCCGGCATCGCTGCGGTCCTGCACCATCATGCGATAACCGCCGCCATTGCCGACGCCCTGGATGACGGGCGGCGGGATGACGAAGACGAACGCTTCGTTCATGTCGGCGAGCGCCGCGCGCATGTCGTTCTCGATGTTGAGCTCGGTCCGGTCGGTCCCGGCGCGCTCCTCGAACGGCTTGAAGGTGACATAAGCCGCGGCGGCATTGGACGCCTGGGTGCTCGACGCGCCGTCGAAGCCCGAGAACATCACCGCCGCTTCGGTGCCGGGCACCGCGAGCAGCTTCTTCACTGCCTTTTTGAGCACACGGTCGGTCTCCTCGATCGAGCTGCCCGGGGGCAGCTGGATCGCGGCGAGCGCATAGCCCTGATCCTGCGCGGGAATGAACCCGGCCGGGGTCGCGGTGAAGATCAGCCCGGTAGCGACCACGAGGCCGCCATAGGTCGCGAACATCCGCTTGGGCGCCGAGGCGAAGCGCCGGGTGATGCCAGCGTACCAGTCGCCGAGGCGATCGAAGTTGCGGTTGAACCAGTCGCCCGCGCGCCACGCCCAGCGCCGCCAGCCGCTTGCCGGCGCTTCGGCCGCCTTGGGGCGGAGCAAAAGCGCGGCGAGCGCGGGCGACAAAGTGAGGGAGAGGATCAGCGAGATGATCGTCGCGGCGGAGATGGTCACCGCGAACTGGCGATAGAACTCGCCGGTGATGCCGGTGAGGAAGGTGGTCGGCACGAACACGGCGCACAGCACCAGCACGATCGCGACCAGCGCCGCCGACACCTCGTCCATCGACTTGTGCGCCGCCTCACGCGGAGACAGGCCATGCTCGAGGTTGCGCTCGACATTCTCGACCACGACGATCGCGTCGTCGACGACGATGCCGATCGCCAGCACGAGGCCGAACATCGACAGCGTGTTGAGCGAATAGCCCAGCGCCGCCAGCACCGCGAAGGCGCCGATCAGCGACACCGGGATGGCGACGATCGGGATGATCGCGGCGCGCCAGCTCTGCAGGAAGACGAGGATGACGAGCACGACGAGCAGCACGGCCTCGAGCAGCGTCTCGGCCACCGCGTTCATCGATTCGCTGATGAACTCGGTCGGGTTCCAGATGATCCGGTATTCGAGCCCCTTGGGGAAGCTCTTCGCCGCCTCGGCAAGCTGCGCCTTGACGCCCTCCGCCGCGGCGAGCGCATTGGTGCCCGGACGTTGGGTAACGCCCATGATGATCGAGTCCTGGCCCGAGAGATAGGCGTTGACGCCATAATCCTCGGCGCCGAGCTCGACACGCGCCACATCGCGAACGCGGGTGATCGCGCCCGAGGGATCGGTGCGGACGATGATGTCGGCGAACTCGTCGGCGGTCTTGAAGCGGCCCTGCGTCTCGACGCTGAGCTGCTGCGCGGCGCCGGTGTCGAACGGCGGCTGGCCGACCGTACCGGCGGCGACCTGGATGTTCTGCGCGCGCAGCGCAGCGACCACCTCACCGGCGGTGAGGCCGAGCGCCGAGGTGCGGCCGGGATCGATCCACACGCGCATCGCATAGTCGCGCGCGCCGAACACCTGGACGTCGCCGATCCCGTCGACGCGGGTCAGCCGGTCCTTGATCTGGGTCAGCGCATAGTTGGAGACATAGCCGCGATCGAGCGAGCCGTCGGGCGAGAGGACGTTGACCGCCATCAGCCAGGAGGGCGAGGTCTTGCGCACCACCACGCCCTGCCGCCGGACTTCCTCGGGCAGGCTCGGCTCGGCGAGCGCGACGCGGTTCTGCACCAGCACCTGCGCGGTATCGAGATCGGTGCCGAGCTTGAAGGTGACGGTGATCGTCACGCGTCCGTCGCCGGTCGATTGCGATGACTGGTAGAGCATGTTGTCGACGCCGTTGATCTGCTGCTCGATCGGCGCGGCAACGGTGTCCGCAACGGTCTCGGCCGAGGCGCCGGGATAGTTGGCGGCGACCGTCACCGTCGGCGGAACCACGGCGGGGAATTGCGATACCGGCAGCCCGAAATAGGCGAAGGCGCCGATGATCGTGATGAGGATCGCGATCACGCCCGCGAAGATCGGGCGGCGGATGAAGAAATGACTGAAGCGCATCGGGCAAAGCCTTGGCTGGCTCCGCCCGCTAGTCAGCGGGCGGAGGTTGTTTCGTCGTCAGTGCGGCGGCGTCAGCGCGTGGCGATGGTCGCCTGCGAGGCCGCGGGTTCGTTGATCGGCGCGGACGGTGGCGCGACTGGAGAGCGCGGCGCCTCGATCTTGCCGACGCGCTCGGTCACCTTGGCGCCGGGCTGGATCATCTGCAGCCCCTGGATCACCACCTTGTCGGTCGGCGCGAGGCCGGCGCGGATGGTGCGGAGGTTGCCGATGCGCGGCCCGGGCGTGACCTGCTTGGCGGCGACCGTGCCGTCCTTGCCGACCACGAACACCACCTTGCGCGCCTGATCGGTGCGCACCGCTGCATCGGGAACGAGCAGCGCGCGCTCGGGCGAGCCGCCGGTCAGGCGCATGTTGCCGAACATGCCGGGGGCGAGGAAGTAATCCGGGTTGTCGATCACCGCACGCGCGCGGATCGTACCCGACTGGGCGCTGATCCCGTTGTCGGTGAAGTCCACCCTGCCCTTCCAGTTATAGCCGCTCTCGTCCTGCAGCCGTACCTCAACCTGCTGCGCGGCGGCGCCCGACCTGGTCCGCTCGCGCTGCGTCTTGAGGTAGAGCGCCTCGGAGCTGTCGAAGGTGAAGTAGATCGGGTCGAGCGCGTTGATCGTGGTGAGCAGCGTGCCCCCGCCGGCATCGGCGGTGGAGACGAGGTTGCCCGCATCGACGCGGCGGTCGGAGATGCGGCCAGTGATCGGCGCGCGGACCTGGGTGAACTGCACGTCGAGCGCACGGCCGCCGACCCGGGCCTGCGCCGCGGCGAGCGAGGCACGCGCCGCGCGGACGCGGGCGGCGAGCCGGTCATAGTCGCTCTTCGACACCGCATCCTCGGCGAGCAACCGGCTGGCGCGCGCCAGATCGGCATCGGCGAGCGCGAGATCGCTCTGCGCCTGGGCGACGCCCGCCCGCGCCTCGTTGAGCGCGGCGGCGAACGGGCGCGGATCGATGGTGAAGAGCAGCTGCCCCTTCTGCACGATCGCGCCGTCGGTGAAGTGCACCGCGGTCACCGCGCCCGAGACGCGCGGACGCACCTCGACGCTCTTCGATGCCTCGAACCGGCCGACATGGTCGTCCCATTCGGTGAGCTCGCGCGTCAGCGGCGTGGCGACGGTGACGGTGGGCGGCGGCGGCGCGGCGATCGCCGGGCTCTCGCGATTGAACACGCCGACGCCGGCGCCGACCGCAACGAGCGGCAGGACGACCATCGAGGCGCGCTGCCACAGCGGCCAGTCGCGGAAGCGGCGGCGCACGGGAAGGTCTTCAACGGGTTCGATACGGGTAATCATGTTCATCGGGAATTCCTCCGGTCGCGCTTGACGCGTGCGGCGACGATGCTGCCGGTGAGCAGCTCGTAATGATCAGGGGTGAAGCCGGCGGCGAGGAAGCCGCGCACGGCGGATTGGGCGACGCGATAGCCATTGTGCCAGGTCAGCACGGCCATGCGGCGCAGCGCCTCCAGCTTGGGGTCGGCGAGCCGCGTGCTGCGGCGCTCGCCGAACAGGCTGCCGAGCGCGACCGCCATGCGGCCGGGCTCACGCAGGCTCGAGAGCCGGTCGCGCTCGGCCAGCGCCACCACCGACCATTCGAGCGCCGAGAAGCGCGCGGATTCGGGGGCGGTGCGGACAGCGCCGGGGGTGGCGAAAGCGGCGCCATGTTCGGCAAAGGCAAGATACGCCATGATGCATGTCTCCTCTGTGCGCGGCGCGAACACCGCGGTTTGCCGTCGCGGGGGAGCGCGGCATGAATTCGGGCTGTCGACCGGCACGAACGCGCACCCTCACGCGGCGAACTACGAGTTCGCCGGGCGCCTGCCGGTCATGGGGATGTCGGATGAGCGGGCGTCAGCCCGTCGTCAGACCTGGGGAACGGTACAGTGTTTCTGCATCGGCTTTCCCTTTCGATGCGGGGACCTGCCCGGAGGCGAGTCCAACTTCCATACCAACCGGTATAGAAACCTTGCTGCGCTGCGTCAATGGCTTTCTGTACCGATCGATAAATTTTTATCGACGGGGCACCAAAGTCCTTATTTAGCCAAAGCCCTTATTTGGACGGCCACATCGCCATGCTGGTATCGATCAGCCGTTCGAGGTCGGCACGCGTCGCGCCGGCGCCGGCCTGCACCGCCATCCCCTGCATGATCGCATAGATGAAGCTGGTCAGCCCCTCGACATCGGCGGTGGCGGGCAGATCGCCCTCGTCCCGCGCGCGTTCGAGCCGCTCGACCAGCGCACGGCGCGCGACCTTGCCGCGCTCGAGCACTTCCTGACGGATGCATTCCGCCTCCGCCCCGCACGCGACCGAGCTGATCACACCGAGACAGCCATGCGGCTCGCTCTTGCTGGTCTGGTTCTCCATGCTCCCGCAAAGCAGGTGCCGCGCGACCTCGCGCGCGGTCGGCTGCTCCAGCGACTTGCTGATGTAGCAGAGCTTCTCTTCCTCGTAGAGGTCGAGCGTCTTGCGGAACAGCGCTTCCTTGTTGCCGAACGCGGCGTAGAGGCTGGGCCGGGTGATGCCCATCGCCTCGGTCAGGTCGTTGAGCGACGCGCCTTCATAGCCCTTGCTCCAGAACACGCGCAGCGCAGCGGCGAGTGCGGCATCGACGCAGAATTCGCGCGGACGGCCTTTGACGGCAGGGGCGGTCAGGGTTTCCATATCGGTCGGTATATAATCATTCGGTTGCCGGACGCAACGGGTTTGCGGCGGCCTGTTGGGCGAGGAGCAGCGCGCCTTCGAGGCCGGCATGTTCGAGCGCCGGCGCGCGCACGAATCCGGGCGCGAGCGCGGCCTCCCCCACCCCATAGCCGCCGAGCGCAGCGATCATGCGCGCCGCCGCCGCCTCGCGCAGCCCCGGCACGGCCATCACCCCGCCGCCCGCGACGATGCGATGCGGCGACCAGGCGAGGACGATGGTCGCGAAAAGCTGGCCGAGATAGTCGGCGATCGCGGCAAAATCGCCGGGTGAGTCCTCCAGTCTCCCTCCCGCCAGCCGCGCTTGCACCGCCGGGCCCGCCGCCATTCCCTCGGCGCAGCTGAGATGGAAGGGGCACGTGCTGGAGGCCGAGTCGCCATCGAGCCGCAGCACGGGAACATGCCCCATCTCGGGATGCAGCACGCCGGCGAGCGTCCCGCCGGCACGGGCGAGCCCGGCGCCGAGGCCGGTGCCGACCGTGACATAGGCGACGCTGGCGCACCCCCTGCCCGCGCCCGACTCGCGTTCGGCAAGCGCCGCAGCGTTGACGTCGGTATCCACGGCGACGGGCACACCCAGCCGGCGTTCGAGCGCGGCACGGAGGTTGGCGCCGGTCCAGCCGGGCTTGGGAGTCGCGAGCACCTCGCCATAATTGGCCGCGGCGGGATCGACCACGATCGGCCCGAACGCCGCCATACCTGCGCCGTTCAGGACCATCCCGGTCCGCAGCCGCTCCGCGACGAAGCCGAGCAGGGCCGCCTCCGCCGCCTCGGGCGTGGTGGTGGGCCAGCGTTCCTCCGCGAGCACGGCGTCGCCGCGGACCAGCCGGGCGAGCAGCTTGGTGCCGCCCGTCTCGATCGCCAGCCAGGTTCGCGAGTCCGTCATGCGCGCGAGCCTATCCACCCCGCATCGTCTGCGCGAGCATCCAGATGCCGATCGCGAGGAACAAGAGTGCCGCGGCGATCCGCACGATGCGGAGCGGCACGCGCTTGACCAATTCGTTGCCGAGCAGCACCGCGGGCACATTGGCGAGCATCATGCCGAGCGTCGTCCCGGCGGTGACCCAGCCCACATCTGCGAAGCGCGCGCCGAGCGCGACGGTCGCGACCTGGGTCTTGTCGCCCATCTCGACCAGAAAGAAACACACGGTGGTGGTGAGGAACGCGCCGAAGCGGGCGGGCTTGTCCGCGACGTCGTCGAGCTTGTCGGGGATCAGCGTCCAGGCCGCCATGACGATGAACGACGCGGCGATGAGGTAGCGGAACCACGTCCCCTCGAGGATCGCCGCCGCCTGCTGCCCGACGAGCGCCGCGAGGAAATGATTGGCGAGCGTCGCGACAAAGATGCCGAGGATGATCGGCACCGGCCGCTTGAACCGCGTGGCGAGCACGATCGCGAGCAGCTGGGTCTTGTCGCCGATCTCGGCGAGCGCGACCAGCGCGGTCGAAGTCAGGAAGGCTTCCAAGCAAGGTCTCCGGGCCGGGCGGTGCGAAGCTCCAACGACACCACGCCCTCCCGCCCGGCCGGAGGGGAAAGCATGGCGCCATTGGTCTCGCCCGAACCGTTGCCGGCTCCCTTCGCGCCACGGTCTCTCGACCAAGTATGTTGACGCGGAGGCCCGTCCGAAGACGGCTGGCTACTCCCCAGATGACTGCGGCCGCCCCTAGCCGCTTCGCGCGCACGGCGCAAGTTGCCCTGCCCCGCCCGTTCGTGGCATACATACCGCAACCACGAAAAAAGACGGAGAGCACCATGGCCACCGCCGCCGCCCCAACGACCCGCGTCATGTCCGACGCCGAGTGGGAGGCGCGCCAGCAGCTCGCCGCCTGCTATCGCGTGTTCGACATGCTCGGCTGGTCCGAGATGATCTACAACCACATCACGCTGAAGGTGCCCGGCGAGGACCATGCCTTCCTGATCAACCCGTTCGGCCTGCACTTCAGCGAGGTGAAGGCGTCGAACCTGGTCAAGATCGACATCGACGGCAACAAGGTCGACGGCAGCCCCTATCTCGTCAACCGTGCGGGCTTCGTGCAGCATTCGGTGTTCCATCGCCATCTGCCCGACGTGCATTGCATCATGCACACCCACACCACCGCCGGCATGGCGGTGAGCAGCCTGGAGGGCGGGCTGCAGCCGATCAACTTCTACGCCTGCAACTTCGCCGGGCAGATCGCCTATCACGACTTCGAGGGCGTGACGGTGCGCGACGAGGAAGGCGAGCGGCTGATCGCGCATCTTGGCGACAAGCGCATGATGCTGCTGCGCAACCACGGCATCGTCGCGATGGGCCGCACCCTGCCCGAGGCGTTCGTCAAGCACTGGGCGCTGCAGCGCGCATGCGAGATCCAGCTGGCGACGCTGTCGATGGGCAAGCCGCTGGTGGTGTCCGACGAGGTGGTCGCGGTGCACCAGCGCGACCTGCACATGGCGCAGGCCTCGATCGCACCCGGGGCGGCGGACTTCGCGGCGATGGTGCGGCTGGTCGACCGCACCGACAAGAGCTGGCGGGAGTGAGAGGCGTCTGATGGCCGGCGATCGGCTGGGACAAGCCGAATAGCGATCGAAAGTTGACCAAATTACGCACAAGGCGCGCGATTCTGTCGCCATTGTCATCTTTGTCCGGCTGACGAAGTTGACAGACTCGCGGCGCCCTGAAGCGGGCGGATGCTGCGATTGCCTCTCGGATCGGCGCAAGAGATGTCCCGTGTGGAGCATGGGACCGGTTAGATATGCCGGATCGGGGGCTGTAGGAAAGTTGTTTCGGGGCGACCACAATCGATTCATTTGCTGTTATCGCAAATAAACCGTCATCCCGGCCCTGTGCCGGGATCCACCGGGAGGCGAGCTGGAGCAAGAGGCTTTATCGCGCCGTCCGCGGCGCCGTGGATCCCGGCACAAGGCCGGGATGACGGAGAAGGAGGATGACCGCTGGCGGACGTGGCGACCTGCGCAGGCCGGTCACGGCAACTTCGCCACCTTCACCAGCAACGCGTCGACCTGGACCTGCGCCCCCGGCGTCGCGTTGAGGGTTTCGATCGTGCCATCGAACGGGGCGGTGAGCGCCTGCTCCATCTTCATCGCTTCGAGCACCAGCAGCTTCTGGCCGGCGGTCACCGCCTGCCCCTCCATCACCTCGACCGAGACGATGCGGCCAGGCATCGGCGCGAGGATCGAGCCGTCGCCGGCTGCGGCGCCAGCAGCGCCGTCGGTTCGAGCCTCGCTCACTCGGAAGGTCGCACCGCCATGCACCAGCAGCGCTGCGCCGTCGCGCGCATGCGGGTAGAAATGCGACGCGAGGATGCCGCGATCCGCCTCGAACGTCACGCGCTCGCCATTCACGCTGACCACGCGCCCGGTGGCTGGGGCGCGATTGAGACGAAAACCTTCGAGACCGCGCGGCATCCTCGCCGTGTCGTCCGGCAGATCCTGCTCGAACCACGCGGTGGCATAAGTGAGATCCGCCGCGGTCGGCAGCGGATCGATGGTCAGCGTCTCGCCGCGCCGCTCGATCAGGCCGGTGTCGAGCTGGCCCAGCACAAAACCCTCGTCGCCGAGCAGGCGGAACAGGAAGCCGGCATTGGTGCGCACCGGCCAAACCGTGAGATAGCTCAGGTCCGCGCGCAGCAGCGCGATCGCGTCGTCGCGATGTTCGCCATGCGCGACCAGCTTGGCGATCATCGGATCGTAGAAGGGCGAGATCGTCGAGCCTGCCTCCACCCCGGTATCGACCCGGACGGTGCCGGCGAAGTCGAGCGCCTCGAGCTTGCCGGTCGACGGCAGAAAACCCCGCGCCGGGTCCTCGGCATAGAGCCGCACCTCGACGGCATGACCGTTGATCGCGATCTCCTCCTGCCGCAGCGGCAACGGCTCGCCCGAGGCGACGCGGAGCTGCCATTCGACCAGGTCGACCCCGGTGATCGCCTCGGTCACCGGATGCTCGACCTGCAGCCGCGTGTTCATCTCCATGAACCAGATGCGGTCGGCGTGGAGGCCGTGCGACGCGTCGGCGATGAACTCGATCGTGCCCGCGCCGACATAGTCGACCGCGCGCGCGGCCTTCACCGCCGCCTCGCACGCCGCGAAGCGCGCCTCCTTGCTCATCCCCGGCGCGGGCGCTTCCTCGATCACCTTCTGGTGACGGCGCTGCATCGAGCAGTCGCGCTCGAACAGGTGGACGATGTTGCCATGGGTGTCGCCGAACACCTGCACCTCGATATGGCGCGGGGTGAGGATGTACTTCTCGATCAGCACGCGATCGTCGCCGAACGAGGAGGCCGCCTCGCGCTGGCACGCGGCGAGCGCGTCGGCGAATTGCTGCGCAGCATCGACGCGGCGCATGCCCTTGCCGCCGCCGCCCGCGACCGCCTTGATCAGCACGGGATAGCCGATCCTGCCGGCCTCGCGCTGCAGGCGTTCGAGCGACTGGTCCTCGCCGAGATAGCCGGGGGTGACGGGGACGCGAGCGTCCTGCATCAGCTTCTTGGCGGCATCCTTGAGGCCCATCGCGCGGATGCTGTCGGGATTGGGGCCGACCCAGATCAGGCCGGCGGCGATCACCGCCTCGGCAAAATCGGCGTTCTCCGAGAGGAAGCCGTAGCCGGGGTGAATCGCCTCGGCGCCGGTTTCCTGCGCGGCGGCGATGATGCGCTCGCCGAGCAGGTAGGATTCGCGGGCGGGGGAAGCGCCGATATGCACCGCCTGGTCGGCTTGGCGCACGTGAAGCGCGTTGGTGTCGGCGTCCGAATAGACCGCGACAGTGCGGATGCCGAGTTGCCGCGCGGTGCGGATGATGCGGCACGCGATCTCGCCGCGATTGGCGATGAGGAGGGAGTTGATCATTGCCCGGCTTCCAGTGTGAAGCGGAGCTTGTCGGCTCCACGTTCGGCGACCGCGTCGAGGATCACGGTGACAATACGGTCGAAACGCTCGCCGATCGCTGCCCGCGACCGCTCAGCGCTTGTCCAATGAAGTTCGATCGGCGGGTCAACCACACCGACCAGCAGGTCAAACAGCGCATCCAGATTACCGCCATACCAGTCGATACCGGACGCATCGCGCAACGCCGAATGAAATTCGGCTTCGGTCGTGATGAGGTCTCCATCAAGATGCACGCGCATCGCCATCACATCCGGAACACGCCGAAGCGCGACCCCTCCTCCACCGGCGCGTTCAAACACGCGGCGAAGGCCAGCCCCAGCACGTCGCGCGTCTGCGCCGGATCGATGATGCCGTCGTCCCATAGCCGTGCCGTCGCGTGCCAGGGATTGCCCTCGTCCTCGTATTTCTGGCGGATCGGGGCCTTGAAGGACTCGGCTTGCTCCGGCGACCATGTCTCAGCGTCGCGGTGGACCGTGGCGAGGACCGACGCCGCCTGCTCGCCGCCCATCACACTGATGCGGCTGTTGGGCCAGCTGAACAGGAAGCGTGGGCTGTAGGCGCGGCCACACATGCCGTAATTGCCAGCACCGAACGATCCGCCGATCAGCACGGTGACCTTGGGTACGCTGGCGGTGGCGACTGCCGTCACGAGCTTCGCGCCGTGCTTGGCGATCCCCTCCGCCTCGTACTTGCCGCCGACCATGAAGCCCGAGATGTTCTGGAGGAACAGCAAAGGGATGCGGCGCTGGCAGGCGAGCTCGATGAAGTGCGCGCCCTTGACCGCGCTCTCGCTGAACAGCACGCCGTTATTGGCGAGGATCGCGACGGGGATGCCCCAGATGTGCGCGAAGCCGCAGACGAGCGTGCTGCCGTATAGCGCCTTGAACTCGTGGAACTCCGAGCCGTCGACGAGGCGCGCGATCACCTCGTGCACGTCGTAGGGCGCGCGCACGTCGGTCGGGACGATGCCATACAGTTCCTCGGCGTCGAACTTGGGCGGGCGCGGGTCCTGGATCGCGATGTCCGGGGTGCGATCGCGCGGCAAGTGGCTGACGATGTCGCGGACGATGGTCAGCGCGTGCTCGTCATTCTCCGCGACGTGATCGACCACGCCCGACTTGCGGCCGTGGAGGTCGCCACCGCCCAGGTCCTCGGCTGAAATCTCCTCGCCCGTCGCGGCCTTTACCAGCGGCGGGCCGGCGAGGAAGATCGTGCCCTGATTGCGCACGATCACACTTTCGTCGGACATGGCGGGGACATAGGCGCCGCCCGCGGTGCAACTGCCCATCACGCAGGCGATCTGCGGGATGCCCTTGGCCGACATGTTGGCCTGGTTGAAGAAGATGCGGCCGAAATGGTCGCGGTCGGGGAACACCTCGGCCTGGTGCGGCAGGTTGGCGCCGCCTGAATCGACCAGATAGATGCACGGCAGGCGGTTGGCCTCGGCGATCTCCTGCGCGCGCAGATGCTTCTTGACGGTCATCGGATAGTAGGTGCCGCCCTTCACGGTCGCGTCGTTGCACACGATCATGCACTGGCGGCCCGAGACACGGCCGATACCCGCGATCATGCCGGCGCCGGGCACCTCCCCCTCGTACATGTCGCACGCGGCGAGCTGGCCGATCTCGAGGAACGGCGCGCCGGGATCGAGCAGCCGCTCGACCCGCTCGCGCGGGAGCAGCTTGCCGCGTGAGGTATGCCGCTCGCGGCTCTTCGCGTTGCCGCCGAGCGCGGACAGCGCGACGTCGGCGCGCAGCTTCTCCGCCAGGGCGCGATTGTGCGCTGCATTGACGTGGAAACTCTCGTCCTCCGCCGACAGCGCGGATTTCAGAATCGGAGCGCTCACGCCGCCCCCACCAGCTCGCGGCCGATCAGCATGCGGCGGATCTCGTTGGTCCCGGCACCGATGTCGAGCAGCTTGGCGTCGCGCAGGAAGCGCTCGACCGGCCAGTCCTTGGTATAGCCCGCACCGCCCAGCGCCTGCACCGCCTCGCCCGCGACCTTGAAGGCGTTCTCGCTGGCGAGCAGGATCGCGCCCGCGGCGTCGAAGCGCGTGGTCTTGCCCGCGTCGCACGCCTGCGCCACCGCATAGACATAGGCGCGCGCCGAGTTGAGCGCGACATACATGTCGGCGACCTTGGCCTGCATCAGCTGGAAGCTGCCGATCGCCTGGCCGAACTGCTTGCGCTCGCGCAGATACGGCAGCACCACGTCGAGGCAGGCCTGCATGATGCCGAGCTGGATGCCGGCGAGCACGGTGCGCTCGTAATCGAGGCCCGACATCAGCACGCCGACGCCGCCGTTGAGCGGGCCCATGACGTTCTCTTCGGGCACCTCGCAATCGTCGAACACCAGCTCAGCGGTGGGCGATCCGCGCATGCCCATCTTGTCGATCTTCTGCCCGATGCTGAAGCCGGGCATGTCCTTCTCGATCAGGAAGGTGGTGATGCCGCGGCTACCCTCGCCGGTCTTGGCATAGACCACCAGCGTGTCGGCATAGGCGGCGTTGGTGATCCAGAATTTGGTGCCGTTGAGGACGTAGCGGTCGCCCTTGTGCTCGGCGCGCAGCTTCATGCTGACGACGTCGCTGCCCGCCCCGGCCTCGGACATTGCGAGGCTGCCGACATGCTCGCCCGAGATCAGCTTGGGCAGATACTTCGCCTTCTGCTCCGGCGACGCCCAGCGGCGGATCTGGTTGACGCAGAGGTTCGAGTGGGCGCCGTAGCTGAGACCGATCGAGGCGGAGGCACGCGACACTTCCTCACACGCGATGACATGCTCGAGATAGCCGAGGCCGAGGCCGCCATATTCCTCGTCGACGGTGATGCCGTGCAGGCCGAGCTCGCCCATCGCTGGCCACAGCTCGTCGCGCGGGAACCAATCCTCGGCATCGATGCGCGCGGCGAGCGGCTCGATCCGCTCCCTCGCGAAGCGCTGGGTGGTGTCGCGGATCATCTCCGCGGTCTCGCCGAGCGCGAAATCCATCTGGGGCAGGCTCATCAGGCTCTCCTGGGATTTTGCACGCAGCTTAGCGGGACATCGCCGCAGAGAAAAATTGAAAGGCGGCGCGCAAGAGCATAGACC
Source organism: Sphingomonas sp. BT-65 (assembly GCF_026107375.2). Classification (NCBI taxonomy): domain Bacteria; kingdom Pseudomonadati; phylum Pseudomonadota; class Alphaproteobacteria; order Sphingomonadales; family Sphingomonadaceae; genus Sphingomonas; species Sphingomonas sp. BT-65. Next base: position 145,877 of record NZ_JAPCIA010000001.1, on the reverse strand, counting down.
GTATCTATGATCGACCGCTATCTGCTGCGCTATTTCCTTGCCGTCATCGATAGCGGGACGTTCACCGCGGCAGCGGCGCAAGTCAATGTCTCGCAGCCCACCCTCTCGGCGGGGATCGCCAAGCTCGAGCGGGAGACGGGTGCCAAATTGTTCCGCCGCAACAGCCAGCGGGTCGAGCTGACCGAGGCCGGCGCGCGCTTCGCGGTGCATGCCCGGCGGATCGAGCGCGAGTTCAACCTGGCGCAGGCGTCGATCGGCGGCCTCACCGCGGCAGGCACGTTGCGGCTGGGGGTGTTGAGCACGCTTGCCACCGCCGATCTCGCGGCGTTCACAGCGCGCGCTGCACAGACCGCGCCGCAGCTGGCAATCGAGCTGGTCGAAGGCAATGCCGCGGCGCTTTCGCAGCATCTCGCGCGCGGGCGTATCGACCTCGCGCTGACCGCGACGCATGGCGAGCCCGGACCCGAGGTCAAGGCGCTGCGCAGCGAAGCCTATGTGCTCGCGCTGCCTGCCTCGCATCCGCTGGCGGGCGAAGCGGCGGTCCCCGGCGAGGCGCTGGCGGGCGAGACGATGATCGTCCGCCGCAATTGCGAGGCGCTGTCGGAGACCAGCCGCTACTTCACCCGGCGCGGCATCCGGCCGTTCTTCGCGCTGCGCACGACCAATGACGACCGCGCGCTGGCGATGGTCGCGGCGGGACTGGGCGTGACCGTGATCCCGGCCTCGCACCGGCATGACGGCGTGGCGAGCCCGGCGCTGCTCGGCTTCGGCCTCTCGCGCACCCTGATGCTCGCCTGGGGCGACGACACTGCCGCGATGCAGGAGGCGGCGGCACCGATCGTGACGGCCTTGCGCGCGCAGTTCGGGGCTGACAGCCGTGGCGCGCACGTTATGTGAGGTCACAACAAGGGAGAGCAGGCATGGCGGGTCGCTATTTCGACGAGTGGCAGGTGGGCGACCGGATCGTGCACGAGTTGCGCCGCACGGTGACCGAGACCGACAACCTCCTGATCTCGACGCTCACCCACAATCCGCAGCCGCTGCACCTCGATGCCGAAGCCGCGGGAGCGAGCGAGTTCGGGCGGATCCTCGTCAACGGCACCTTCACCTTCGCGCTGCTCGTCGGCATCTCGGTCGGCGACACCACGCTCGGCACGCTGGTCGCCAATCTCGGCTATGACGAGGTGCGCATGCCCAAGCCGGTGTTCATCGGCGACACGCTGCGCGCCGAGACCGAGGTCGTCGAGCTGCGCCCCTCCCGGTCGCGCCCCGGCCAGGGCATCGTCACCTTCCGCCACATCATGCTCAACCAGCGCGACGAGACGGTGTGCACCATGCTGCGCAGCGCGCTGCTCAAGGCGCGCGGCTGACCGCCGTTCGATCCGTTCCGGAGGGTTTTCCGCATCCGATGCGGAGCAGAGTCCCGGTTTTCCTTCACCGCCGTTAACCAACCCGGCCGGATAACCTTCCCGTAACCGGGGGGAACGGTCAATGCGTATGGTTTCGGACCAGCGCGGCACGGCGATCGTCGAATTCGCGATCCTGTTGCCGGTGCACATCTCGCTGCTGGCGGGAATATTGTGCTTCGGCCTTTATTTCGGCGCGGCGCATTCGGTGCAGCAGCTCGCCGCCGATGCTGCGCGGCACAGCATCGCCGGGGAGACGCTCGCCGAGCGCCGGACGATGGTCACCGGCTTCGTCACCACCCACGGCCCGTCCTATTTCCTCGTCCGTCCCGAGCGGCTGAGCGAAGTCAGCGCGACCGAGCAGAGCGGCGGGCGGCTGCGCGTGCGCATCGCCTATGACGCGACCTGGCTACCGATCTTCGGCTTCTCGCGCGTGCTGCCGCTGCCGCCCGCCACGATCACCCGCGACTGCGTGATCCTGGGAGCCGGAGCGTGAGCCGCGCGCTATGGACGGACCGCCGCGGCGCCACCGCGATGCTGGTCGCCTCCGCCCTGCCCTTCGTGCTCGCCGCCACCGCCGCCGCGGTCGATGTCGGCGCGATCGCGCTCGAGCGGCGGCGGATGCAGGGCGCGGTGGACGCCGCGGCGCTGACCGCGGCGCAGGACCTGACCAGCGCCGACACGCGCGCCCGCGCTGTGCTCACCGCCAACCGCGTGGAATCGCCCGTCGTCGCGCAGATCGCGACCGGATCGGTTTCGGGCAGCGGCGAGAACCGCAGCTTCACTCCGGGCGGCGCGGGCGACGCGGTGCGCGTCTCCGCCACCTATCCCAACCCGTCCTATTTCATCCGCGCGCTCGGCCTGCGCTTCAACGACGCCACCGTCACCGCGGTGGCGAGCCGGCGCAACCTGGGCGCGATCTCGATCGGATCGGGGCTGGCGGCGTTGCTCTCGGTCAACGCCAAGGCACTCGGTGCGCTGGAGGCATCGAACTGGCAGAATCTGAGCTTCACCAAGGCCGAGATCGCGGCGCACCAGGCCAAGGCGATCGCCACCACCGACGGGGTCTCCAACCTGCTCGCCACCTTGCTGACATCGACTCAGATCGACGTGAACCTGCTCGGCCTCGGGCTCGGCGTCGGCCTGCCCGGCGAGGGGCAGATCGCCGCCAAGCTGCTCCAGGCCGCACCCGCGCTGGAGACCGCGCTGTTCCAGCTGCTGTCGTTCGCCGGGCTCAGCATCGGCACGGCGCATGTCCGCGTCGACGGCTATCGCTGCGGCAAACCGATGCTCGTCGCATGAGCGAGGAAATGGACCGGGTGCAGCCATGCGACGTTCGCCTCTTCCGCGATCGCGCGCGCGAGGAACGCCGCCGCGTCGGCCATGCCGGCAGCGAACGCGCCCGGATCGTGCACGAGGAGATGGCGGAGCATTACGAGACGGTCGCCGACCTGCTCGAAGCGAAGGCGGATTGGGGATCCGATTGGCCGGGGGCTGCCTGGCGGCGAATGCTTCGCCGGTTGCTGCCGCGCTGAGCGGGCTTGGGTTTGGCGGGGCATCCGGTCTAGGGTATGCGCCGCATGACCCGCTTCACCGTCAACAACCAGCCCGTCGAATACAAGCTCGATGCGCGCACGCCGCTGCTCTGGGCGTTGCGCGACGCCTCCAACCTCACCGGCACCAAATATGGCTGCGGCTCGGGCGATTGCGGGGCGTGCACGGTCGATATCGACGGTACGGCGGTGCGATCCTGCCAGGTGACGATCGGCGCGATCGAGGGCAGCTTCGTGACGACGATCGAGGGACTGGCGGAGAATCGCGCGCATCCCGTGCAGCGCGCCTTCCTCGCCGCCAATGTCGGCCAGTGCGGATACTGTGTTCCCGGCATGGTGATGGCCGCCTCCGTGCTGCTGCGCAAGAACCGCAACCCCACGGACGAGGAGATCGCGGCGGCGATCACCAACCTCTGCCGCTGCGGCATCTATCCGCGGCTGATCGAGGCGGTGGGGCGCGCGGCACGGCTGGCGCGCGGCGAGGATGACGGCGCACCCGAGGAACAGACCGAGCAGACACTGGCGACCGACGAAGGGGCATGATTCCTTTCGCAATGCTGTCAGGGCGATTCAGACGCGTGTCAGCCGAATCGTGGCATCTCAGCGATATTCTGAACGCCGGCGCTCCGCCGGAGCGGAGGATCGATATGAAGAAGTTTATTCTGGCCGCGCTGATCGGCGCGACCATCCTGACCCCCGCCGCGGCGATTGCGCAGGACCGCGGCCGATGGGAAAATCGCGGCGGCGAAGGGCGCGAACAGCGTCAGCAGCAGCGGGCCGAGCGTCAGCAGCAGCGCACCGAGCGGCAGGAGCAGCGCGCCTTTACCCCGGCCGAGCGCCAACAGCGCCAGCAGCTCCGTGCCGAACGCCAGCCGCAGGTCCCGCAGGCGCAGCGTCCGCAGCGCCAGTTCGGCCAGCAGGGCGCGGCCCCGCAGTGGCGCCAGGAGCGCCGCGAGTTCCGTCAGGAGCGCCGCGACGACCGCCAGGACTTCCGCCAGGAGCGGCGGGAGGATCGCGGTCAGCTGCGCCGGGGTCAGGTGACTCCCGAGCAGTTCCGCCGGGATCGCCGCGACGATCGCGGGGATTTCCGCGCGGATCGCCGCGACGACCGCCGCGACTGGCGTCAGGACCGGCGCGACAATGATCGCCGCGACTGGAACCGCCGCGACGACAACCGCCGCGACTGGAACGGCCGCGACAATAATCGTCGTGATTGGGATCGCCGCGACTGGGGCGACAACCGCAACTGGAATCGCGGCTGGCGCCAGGACCGCCGCTATGACTGGGGCAGCTATCGCTCGCGCAACCGGAACATCTACCGGCTGCCGCGCTACTATGCGCCGTCGGGGTGGAACTATGGCTATCGCCGCTTCTCGATCGGCCTGACCCTGGGTTCGATGCTGTTCTCGTCGAACTACTGGATCGACGATCCGTTCTACTATCGCCTGCCCCCGGCCTACGGCCCGTATCGCTGGGTGCGTTATTATAACGATGCGCTGCTGGTGGACATCTACACCGGCCAGGTGGTCGACGTGGAATACGACATCTTCTGGTAAGCGCTCGAAGAATTCGTCACGAGCGGAGGCCCGGCCGGCAACGGCCGGGCCTCTTGCGTTTCGGGCCCGCCTCGGCAAGTTGCGAGCCATGAGCATCTTCGCGAAACCCAAGCAGGGCGGCGCCTCGATCGCCCGCGCGCGCACCTCACAAAAGGTGGCGGCCCGGCTCGAGGCCAATCCGGCGCTGCGCAAGGCCAAGATCGAGGCGGCGCAGGTCTATTACTATCCGGGCTTTCTGAGCGACGCCGAGTGCGACAGTCTGATCGGGCTGATCGACACCAACCGGCGTCCCTCGACATTGCTCGCCGCGTCCGACGACCCCTATTTCCGCACGAGCGAGAGCTGCGACCTCGACCGCTGGTCGCCCGAGGTGCGCCCGATCGACGAGCGGATGGCGAACCTGCTGGGCCTGCCGCCGGAACATGGCGAGACGATGCAGGGCCAGCGCTACGCACCAGGCCAGCAATTCCGCGCGCATTATGACTGGTTCAGCGAGAACCAGGAATATTGGGCGGCGATGAAAGCATCGGGCGGTCAGCGCACCTGGACGACGATGATCTACCTCAACGACGTCGAGGAAGGCGGCGCGACCTGGTTCCCGCAGGCCGGGGTGCGCGTCGCGCCCAAGCGCGGGCTGCTGCTCGCCTGGAACAACATGAAGCCCGACGGCGCGCCCAATCCCGCGACGCTGCACGAGGGCACCGCAGTAGTGAAGGGCGTCAAATACATCATCACCAAATGGTTCCGGGAGCACCCCTGGATCAACATGCCGATACGGACGTACTGAGCTAGGCAACGGCACCAGCCCGCTGCCCCACCCGGCCACCCAATCAGGTTACTCTCGTGGGTGGCCGGTTGGGGGAGCGGGCTGGTGCCGCACGGTTCGGCATCGCCGAACCGCAACCAAAAGCTAGAGCAGCATCCCGTCGCCGCCGCTGCGCAGCGCGAGCACGCGGCCGATCGTGTCGAACAGCGCGTCCATCGCGACGGGCTTAAACAGCACTTCGTCAGCGCCGGCGGTGAGGCAGCGTTCGCGCAGGTCGATCGCGGTATCGGCAGTTACCACGATGATCGGCAGTTCGGCCTTGGCGTCCTCGCGCGCGCGGATGCGCTCGATCGCCTCGATCCCGTCCATCCCGGGCATGCGCAGGTCGACCAGAATGACGTCGAAATCCTCGACCTCGATCCGCCGCAGCCCCTCTTCGGCATGCTCGGCCTCGGCCATCGAGGCGCCAGCGACATCGAGCATGTCGCGCACGACCCGCCGGTTCATCGGGTCATCCTCGATAAACAGGATATTCATGTGCGGGCCGTGCCCATGTCGTTACCGTCCCGGAACGATGAGATCATATGTGTGCTATCGTCTCAAGCTGCTTGCGACACAAGCGTCGAGGGGGACGATGATGCACAATTTTCTGCACGTCCGGCAATTAGGGCTTCTATCAATGCGGCGCCAGCGACCGGCTTGGCGATCACGAGATCGGCACCGGCCTCTGCGAGCGCGCTCAGCATCGTCTCATCCGGCTTAGCCCACAATAGCGCAACGCGCGCGCGCTTCGCATGCGCGGCAGCCGCCAACTCGGCGAGGACCGCGAGCACATCGTCGCCCGCCGTCTTCAGCGTCGCCTCGTCCACCAGCAGTAGCGCGGGGCCGCTCTCGGGCAGCAGCGGAAGGATCTCGTCGGGCGTCGCCGCGAACTGCACGCTGGCGAAGTTCGGCTCGAGCAGAGTGCGCAGCATGCCGCGCGCGATTGGGTTGCGGTCGAGCACCACCGCGGCTTCGCCAGTCCTGCTCGCCGCGGCACCCGTGTCCGCTGCCTCGGCCTCGATCAGCGGCAGGTCGATGGTGAAGGTCGTTCCCTCCCCTTCGACGCTGGCGACGGAGACCTCGCCGTCCAGCGCCCGGGCGAGATTGCGCACGATGGCGAGGCCGAGCCCGGTGCCGCCGAACTTGCGCGTCGTGCCGGCATCGACCTGGCGGAAGGATTCGAAGATCTCTTCGTGCTTTTCCGCCGGGATGCCGATGCCGCTGTCGGACACCGCGATCCGCAGCCGCCCGTCGGCCGACTCCGCCTTGACCGCGACCTGTCCCTTTTCGGTGAACTTGAGCGCGTTCGACAGGAGGTTGAACAGCATCTGCCGCAGGCGACCCGAATCAGTCTTGATCCAGCGCGGCGCGTCGCCGGTGTCGAGCACGAAGCCGACCCCCTTGCCGCGCGCCTGCTCGTCCCACATCCGCGTCACGTCCTTGAGCATCGCATGCAGATCGGTCGCCGCCAGCTCGACGGTCAAGTTGCCGGTCTCCATCTTGGCGACGTCGAGGATGTCGTCGACCAGCGCGCGCATCGTCATGCCGGCACCATGGACGATGCCGAGCCGGTCGCGCGTCTCGGCGGGAACGGCGGGGTCGCGCAGCATGATCTGCGTCATGCCGAGGATGCCGTTGAGCGGCGTGCGGATCTCGTGGCTGGTCGTCGCCAGGAACTCGGTCTTGGCCTTGAGCGCCTTCTCCAGCGCGACGTTGGTCAGGTTGAGCTCGGTGTTCGCGGCGCGGACCTGGTTGCGGCTGCGGCGGATCGTGAACAGGCCGATGCTGAGCAAGGTGATGATGATCAGCGTCGCGCCGCCGACCCCGAACAGCAAGGTGCGCTGGAACGCGGCCTCACGGCGGGCCTCCTCGGCCTTGAGGTTCGCGATGCGCAGCTCCTGGTTGGCATAGTCGAAGCGCGCCGCCATCAGCGCAAGGTTGGTCGAGGTCGCGAGCTGCGCCGCCTCGTCACCCAGTTTGCGCACGCGCTCGAGATGGGGCAGCGCCCGTGCACCTTCACCGAGCTCGCGATAGATGTTGTAGGCGGTCAAATGCGCATCGCGATAGGCGACCGGGGTATCGGCGATGTCGACGCCGTCGAAGCTGCGCTCGATCAGCCCGCGGGCGCGCGCGAGCTGACCGCGGTGATAGGCCGAATCCGCCGCGAGCGCGAGCAATTGGGCCCCAGCCCCCTTGCTTCCGTTGCGGCGGGCGATCGCCATGCCCTCCTTGATCACCGCATCCGCCTCGTCGAGCGACTCGCTGGCGATCAACGCCCGGGCCAGGTTGGCGAGGATCGGCGGAAGCAGCGGCTCGCTGCGCAGGCTGCGCGCGAGCGCGAGGGCACGACGATATTGCGCGACGGCCTCCGCATTCCGCTGGAAGCGCAGCAGCACGCTGCCGCGGTTATTGTAGAGGAACAACGAGAGGCGCGGATCGCCCTCATAGACTTCCGACGCCTGTTTCAGATAGCGGTCGGCGCGGGCGAAGTCGCTCGCCTCGGTATAGAGGTTCGCGATCGACTGGAGCGCGATCGACTGACTCCGCTTCTCTCCCACCGCGCCGAAGATGTTGAAGGCATCCTGCAGCGACGCCAGCGCCTCCGCCGGACGCAGCTGCGCCTTCTGTACCCCGGCGCGCGCGATCAGCAGGTCGCCGCGCAGCTTGCTCGGTTCGGGATAGGGGCTGATCAAGCGCAGCGCGCGCGCGATCTTGGGCCCGGCGCCGACCTCGTCGCCCGACCGGATCAACGCCTCGCTCTGCAGCCACAGCGCGCTCGCGATCGTCATCGCGCGGGCGCGCGGATCCGGGATCGCGGCGGCACGGCGCTCCGCGTCGCCAGCGAGCTTCATTGCATCGCCCGGCTCGGCCATCATCGCGGCCTTGGCGCGGTCGATCAGGGCATCGGCTGGCGCCTGCTGCGCGAGGGCCGGACCGGTCAGGCCGAGGGCCAGCGCCGCAACGGCAATGGACAGGCTGCGCATCAACCGCTCTTGCGCCGGAAGCCTTCCGGCCGCGCAAAGGTCGGCCGGATCGCCGACGCGGCCTTGTGGCCGTCTTCGTCCAGGAAGCGGATGAATGCGTCGAGCGCGATCGGGCGGCTGATCAGGAAACCCTGCACCATATCGCAGCCCATCACGCTGAGCAGCGCCAGCGCCGCGGGCGTCTCGACGCCCTCGGCGGTCACTTCCATCTCAAGCGCATGCGCGAGGTCGATGGTCGAGCGCACGATCAGCGGATCGCGATTGCTGCTGGTGAGCTGCATCACGAACATCTTGTCGATCTTGAGTTCGGCCGCGGGCAGCTGCTTCAAATAGGCGAGCGAGGACAGGCCCGCGCCATAATCGTCGATCGCCAGCGGGATGCCGATTTCGGCGAGTGCCTTGAGGTGTCCGATCGCGCTCTCGGGATCGCGGATCACTGCGGTCTCGGTAATCTCGAACCCGATCTTGGCGCCCGATTCCTGGATGACCCGGCACGCTTCGTTCACGAAGGCTCCGTCGGCCAGCAACACGCCCGAGATGTTGATGAACACCGGCATGTCATAACCATGCGCCGCCAGCACCTGCTGGTCGGCGATCACCTGGCGCAGCGTCCACAATGTGAGGCCGGCGATCTCGCCGCCTTCCTCCGCCGCCGAGATGAAATCCCCGGGCAGGATCAGGCCGCGCACCGGATGGCGCCAGCGCACCAGCGCCTCGGCGCCGACCACCGCTTCCTTCCGGACATGCACCTTGGGCTGATATTGCAGGAACAGCTGGCCCGAAGTGATCGCGCGCGGCAGCTCGCGCATCAGCGCCAGCCGGTCGAACGCCACGTCGGTCCGCGACAGGTCGAGCGTCACGATCCGCGATTCGGCGCGCGCCTGCGCCAGCGCCGACTCCGCGGCCTCGGCGAGCCGCACATCGTCGTCATCCATCACCGGGGCGACCGCAACGCCCCAGCGCAACTGGATGAGATGCCGCTCGCCGTCGAGATCGACCGCCCGCGTAAACGCGCGCGCCATGCGCTCGACCAGCGCAGTCGCCGATTCAGCTGAATCGGCCTCGAACGCGAGCTCGAGCTGCGAGCGGCCCGTGGGCGCCGGACGGACATCGGGCTCCAGCCCGGCGATATGATCGGCAAGGTCGTGCACCAGCGTGTCCGCACGCGAGCGGCCGAGATGCCGGCGAAGCGTCTGGAAATTCACGATCTCGCACAGCGACAGGGCGCGCCACAGGCCGATGGCGGTGCCATCGCCCGCGTCCCTGCCGCGAAGCGCGTGCCGGTTGCGCGGCAGTACGATGGTTCGCGACATGTCGAGCCGGGCCGGACGCCCGGCCGACAGCTTCCCGGCCGCCGGGATCGGCGGAGCGGCGTCAGCGGCTGGTTCGACACGCTCGGACATCATGTCCGCGAATAATCCCCACTCTTGAAGGAACTCTTAAGGACGAAACGATCGGCACGGGCAGCCGAGCATTGTCCAGCAGTGTCGTTAAACATTGCTTCATCATTAATTTTCGATTAAGGAAAAAGCTGTGCGTGTACTGCGCACGATGGGAGAAAATGAATGTTCGATCTGCTTTTTCGCGAGTCCTACGGCGAAACCCTTCGCCCCTGGTAAGCGCTCCTAGCCCGGGCCGCCGCCATCACGGATTGCCGTGACAACGGTCTGCCCGGGCTATGTTCTAGAATGACGTTCGCGTGCACCTTATTGAGGTAGCGCGTTTTTTCGTGCCTGCTCGGTACGCCTGCCGCCTCCCACTTGCCGTCATCCCATGTTCCGCTAAGAGCGCCGTAACTCTCAGCGAAAGGGCTTTGGCGTGCGCATTGCGATGATCGGCACCGGCTATGTCGGCCTCGTTTCGGGGGCGTGCTTTTCCGATTTCGGGCATGACGTGGTGTGCGTGGACAAGGACGCGCGCAAGATCGAGCTGCTGCACCAGAATGTGATGCCGATCTACGAGCCGGGCCTGGCGGAGCTCGTCGCGTCGAATGTCGAGGCGGGACGCCTCGCCTTCACCACCGATCTGGCCGAGGGCGTGAAGGGCGCCGACGCCGTGTTCATCGCGGTGGGCACGCCGAGCCGCCGCGGCGACGGCCATGCCGACCTGTCCTATGTCTTCGCCGCCGCCGAGGAGATCGTCGCCGCGCTCGAGGGACCAGCGGTGATCGTGACCAAGTCGACCGTGCCGGTCGGCACCGGCGACGAGGTCGAGCGCATCGTCGCGCGGATCGCGCCGGACAAGGGGATCAAGGTCGTCTCCAACCCCGAATTCCTGCGCGAGGGCGCGGCGATCGAGGATTTCAAACGCCCCGACCGCGTCGTCGTGGGGAGCGAGGACGAGGGTGCGAGCCAGGTGATGCGCGACATCTATCGCCCGCTCTCGCTCAACCAGTCCGCGCCGCTGCTGTTCACCGGCCGCCGTACCGCCGAGCTGATCAAATATGCCGCCAACGCCTTCCTCGCGGTCAAGATCACCTTCATCAACGAGATCGCGGACCTGTGCGAGCAGGTCGGCGCCGACGTGCAGGAAGTGTCGCGCGGCATCGGCATGGACAACCGCATCGGCCGCAAGTTCCTCAACGCCGGCCCCGGCTATGGCGGCTCGTGCTTCCCCAAGGACACGCTGGCGCTGCTCAAGACCGCGGACGACAACGAGACCCCGCTGCGCATCGTCGAGGCGACGGTGCAGGTCAACGACCAGCGCAAGCGCGCAATGGGGCGCAAGGTCATCAAGGCGATGGGCGGCGAGGTGCGCGACAGGACCGTCGCGATCCTCGGCCTCACCTTCAAGCCCAATACCGACGACATGCGCGACGCGCCGTCGATCGCGGTGATCCAGACGCTGCAGGACGCGGGCGCGCGGGTGAAGGCCTATGACCCCGAGGGCGTCGAACAGGCGAAGCAGGTGCTGAACGACGTCGAATTCTCCGTCAGCCCCTATGCCGCCGCCGAGGACGCGGACGCGCTGGTAATCGTCACCGAATGGGACGCGTTTCGCGCGCTCGACCTCGGCCGTATGAAGTCGCTGCTCAAGCGGCCGCTGCTGATCGACCTGCGCAACATCTATACCGCGGCCGAGGCGCAGCGTGCCGGGCTCGAGCTCGTCGGCATCGGCAAGCCGCACCAGAAGAGCAACGCCTGACCGGATTGCGCTGTCCTCAATTCGAAAGAATCGGATCGTATGGCGTCACCATTCCAGCGAAGGATTGGCGTCAACATGGACATCGTTCAGCTCGCGCGCTGTGCGCTCGGCCATCATGCGCGTGACCGCGGCAGCGTCGTCATCGGCAGCCGCTTCCACCATGGCCGATGCAAGGGTTGTGGCATAGCCATGGTCAAGGGCCCGGCTGGCTGGCAGCGAGAAACACGCCACCTGACTCTGGGACCTGACTCTGGGACCTGACTCTGGGACCTGACTCTGGGCCTGATCCCCGCCCCCCGCCCGGCTGGTGGGCGCTAAACTTTATCTAGATCGCAGCCCCCGGTTCGTGTGACTAGATCGGCGGCCATGCAGTCGCTTACCCATCTTGCCCGGCTCGAGGCCGAGAGCATCCATATCCTGCGCGAGGTCGTGGCCGAGGCGGAGCGCCCGGTGATGCTCTATTCGATCGGCAAGGACAGCGCGGTGATGCTCCACCTCGCCAGGAAAGCCTTCTACCCCGCCCCGCCGCCCTTCCCGCTGCTCCATGTCGATACGACCTGGAAGTTCCGCGACATGTATGCGCTGCGCGACAAGGCCGCGCGCGATGCGGGCATGGAGCTGCTCGTCCACCGCAACCCGGAGGCGGAGGCGCGCGGGATCAACCCGTTCGACCATGGCGGCTTGCATACCGATATGTGGAAGACCGAGGGGCTCAAGCAGGCGCTCGACCAATATGGCTTCGACGCGGCGTTTGGCGGCGCGCGGCGCGACGAGGAGAAGAGCCGCGCCAAGGAACGCGTGTTCAGCTTCCGCTCGGCCAGCCACCGCTGGGACCCCAAGGCGCAGCGGCCCGAACTGTGGCGGCTCTACAATGCGAAGAAGGCCAAGGGCGAGAGCATCCGCGTCTTCCCGCTCTCCAACTGGACCGAGCTCGACATCTGGCAGTACATCCGCGCCGAGGGGATCGAGATCGTCCCGCTCTACTTCGCCGCGCCGCGCCCGACCGTGGTGCGCGACGGCCTCCTTCTGATGGTCGACGACGAGCGCTTCCCGCTGAAGGGCGAGACGCCCGTCGAACGCTCGATCCGCTTCCGGACATTGGGCTGCTACCCGCTGACCGGTGCGGTCGAGAGCGAGGCCGCGACCCTCGACGACGTGATCCAGGAGATGCTGCTCACCACCACCAGCGAGCGCCAGGGCCGCGCGATCGACCACGACCAGGCCGCATCGATGGAGAAGAAGAAGCAGGAGGGGTATTTCTGATGTCTTCCTCCTACCGACCCGACGCGCTGATCGCCTCCGACATCGGTGCCTATCTCGCGCAGCATCAGTCCAAGTCGTTGCTGCGCTTCATCACCTGCGGCAGCGTCGATGACGGCAAGTCCACGCTGATCGGCCGCCTGCTCTACGACAGCAAGATGATCTTCGAGGATCAGCTCGCCGCGCTGGAGGCCGACAGCAAGCGCGTGGGCACGCAGGGGCAGGAGATCGACTTCGCCCTTCTCGTCGACGGCCTTGCCGCCGAGCGCGAGCAGGGCATCACGATCGACGTCGCCTATCGCTTCTTCTCGACCGGGAAGCGCAAATTCATCGTCGCGGACACGCCCGGCCACGAACAATATACGCGCAATATGGTCACCGGCGCGTCGACCGCCGACCTCGCCGTGATCCTGATCGACGCGCGCAAGGGCGTGCTGACCCAGACCCGGCGCCACTCCTATCTCGCCAACCTGCTCGGCATCCGCCACGTCGCGCTGGCGGTGAACAAGATGGACCTGGTCGGCTATGACCAGGCGGTGTTCGACGAGATCGTCGCCGATTATCGCGAGTTCGCGACGAGTATCGGCATCGACGAATTCACCGCGATCCCGATCTCGGGCTTCAAGGGCGACAACATCACCGCCACCAGCGCCAGCACACCCTGGTACCAAGGGCCCGCACTGATCGAGCATCTCGAGGCGGTGCCGGTCGGCGGCGAGGATGAAGCGCGTCCGTTCCGCATGCCCGTGCAATGGGTCAACCGGCCCAATCTCGACTTTCGCGGATTCGCAGGGACGATCGCCGGCGGCACGGTGAAGCCGGGCGATCCGGTGCGCATCCTGCCCTCCGGCCGGACCACGACGGTGGCGCGCATCGTCAGCTTCGACGGCGACCTCGACCAGGCCGGGCGCGACCAGTCGGTCACGCTGACGCTCGCCGACGAGATCGACTGCTCGCGCGGCGACGTGATCGCAGCGGCAGGCGATCCGCCGGCGGTCGCCGACCAGTTCAGCGCGACGTTGGTCTGGATGGACCAGCAGGAGCTCCTCCCCGGCCGCAGCTACTGGCTCAAGCTCGGCACGCAGACGGTGAGCGCGATGGTGCGCGAGCCCGAGCACGCGATCGACGTCAACACGCTGGCCAAGCTTTCCACCAAGACGCTCAACCTCAACGATATCGGGATCGCCGAGATCGCGACCGACCGCGGCATCGTGTTCGAGCCCTATGAACGGGACCGGGAGAGTCCGAACCGGGACCTGGGCGGCTTCATCCTGATCGACAAGCTGACCAACGCCACCGTCGCCGCGGGGATGATCCGCAACGCGCTGCGCCGCGCGCAGAACGTCCACTGGCAGGCGGTCGAGATCACCCGCGACCTTCATGCCGCGCAAAAAGGCCAGCATCCGCGCCTGCTGTGGTTCACCGGCCTGTCGGGCTCGGGCAAGTCGACCATCGCCAATCTCGTCGAGAAGAAGCTGCACGCGATGGGCAAGCACAGTTTCCTGCTCGACGGCGACAATATCCGCCACGGACTCAACCGCGACCTCGGCTTCTCGGACGCCGACCGGGTCGAGAATATCCGGCGCGTCGGCGAGGTCGCCAAGCTGATGGCGGACGCGGGCCTGATCGTGCTCACCGCCTTCATCTCGCCGTTCCGCGCCGAGCGCGAGATGGTACGCAACATGCTGCCCGAGGGCGAGTTCTTCGAGATCCACATCGACACGCCGATCGAGGAGGCCGAACGCCGCGACGTGAAGGGGCTTTACAAAAAAGCACGCACTGGAGAAATCGCAAATTTCACCGGTATTTCAAGCCCGTATGAAGCTCCGTTGAGTCCAGAAATCCGGATCGACACCACGCGGACCAGTCCGGAGGCAGCTGCGGAATTGATCATCGAACATATCGTCGGTATCTGGTCTCCGGTGCTTTGACGCGCATGTTGGCCGCGTCTGTAAGTGGAGTAGAGTATTGGCAGACCTCGAGGTCCGCGAGTGGATCGCCTATGGCATGCTCGCTACCCTGTTCGTCGGTGCGGCGGCAGCCGCGCTCGTTTATCGCCACAAGGCGCATTGGCGCAGGCTGCGCATGGCCGGCAGTTCCGAAGCCAAGCGCCGCGAATTTCAGCGTCGCAACTGACTTCCCGATCTCCTCGACCGCCGACGGAACCGGCCGTGGATGACGTGCATGGATGATGCGCGCCTGGCGCATGCCGTCGCCGAAGCCGCGGGCAAGCTGTTGCTGCAGATCCAGACCGAAGATGCCGACGGTGCGCGCGGCGACCGCGAGGCGAACCGTCTGATCCTCGACATGCTGCGCGGGGCGCGCCCTGCCGATCCGATCCTGTCGGAGGAATCCGCCGACGATCCGGCACGGCTGGCATCGCGCCGCGTATGGATCGTCGATCCGCTCGACGGCACGCGCGAGTTCGCCGAGGGGCGCGACGACTGGGCCGTGCATATCGCGCTCGCCATCGACGGCGCGCCCGCAATCGGCGCGGTGGCCCTGCCCCGCCGCGGTATCACGTTGACGAGCGATGCGCCCCCCACGCTCCAGCCCGCAGTGTCGCCGCCGCGCATGCTGGTCAGCCGGACACGGCCCAGTGCGCTTTGCGCCGCGGTGTCGCGGGCGCTTCCCGCGGAAACGGTCGGCATGGGCTCGGCCGGCGCCAAGGCGATGGCGGTCGTGCTCGGCGAGGCGGAGATCTACCTTCATTCGGGCGGCCAGCATCAGTGGGACAATTGCGCTCCGGTCGCGGTGGCGCTCGCCGCGGGGCTCCACGCCTCGCGCATCGACGGTTCGCCTTTGGTCTATAATCAGCCGGGATCGAGCCTCCCGGATCTGCTGATCTGCCGCAGCGAATTGGCGGCCTCGGTGCTTGCACAGGTTGCCAAGCACGAATTGTGAATCGCCGCGACTCGTGGATTCAGCGCGAGTCGCGCTTTGACGAAGGTTACCGGATAGGGTAAACGGCTCCTTGGGCAAGGGGGGCTGATGACGACCGATTTCTGGTTCGTGCTGGCGATGGGATTCAGCTTCGCGGCCTATGCGATCTATCTGCTCGGCATGCGGCGGGAGATCGTCCAGCCCAACCGCGCCTCCTGGCTGATCTGGAGCGCATCCGCCGCGATCGAGGCGCTGACCTATCACGCGGTCAATCCCGGCTCGCCGCAGGGCTGGGTGTTCCTGCTCTCCGCCACCTGCTGCATCGTCGTCACCATCGCGCTGTGGCGCCGCTCCAACTGGGCGCCACCGACCAATGTCGAGTCGGCGTGCATGGCGACGTGCCTGGTCGCGCTGATCATCTGGGTTGCGTTCCGCGAAGCGTTCTGGGCACACATGCTGGTGGTCGCGGCGGTGCCCGTGAGCTTCTGGCCGACCTGGGCGAGCGTGTGGAAGGACCGCAGCCATGAGCGTTCGCCCGCCTGGGGGCTGTGGACGATGGGCGATCTCGCCACGCTGCTGGTGGCAGCGCGCGCCGGCGGCACCGGGTTCGACGAGTTCGCCTATATCTTCGTCGAGCTCGCCTGCCATGCCAGCATCTGGTTCATAATCGGGCTCGCCACGATCAATCCGCTGCGTTCGCTCGGCTGGAAACGCGGCGGCTTCCTGATCCTCGATCGCTATCGTCCCGCGCGCAACCTGTTCGCGGTGGGCGAGAACCATCTCGGCAAGGCGGTCTATGCCACCTGCCGCTTCGCCGAGGGGGCGGAGCTGATGCGCTTCACCGGCCGCCGCTTCCATGTCACCGAGGTACCGAGCCTGATGCGCGGCAGCGACGATCGCTTCGTGCAGGTGACGCCCGATCACTATATGGGCCCATCGGGTCAGCTCGACGATCTGGTCAATCACAGCTGCGACCCCAATGCCGGGCTGCGCTTCACCGAGGATGGGGTGATCCTCGTCGCGCTCCGGCCGATCGCGGCGGGCGACGAGATCAGCTGGGACTATTCGACCACGCTCGCGCAATCGAACTGGCACATGATCTGCCAGTGCCGGTCGGACGCATGCCGCCGCGTGATCGGCAATTTCGACACACTCGATCCCGACCGCCAGGAATTCTTCCGCGCCCGCAACCTGGTTGCGCCCTATCTGCGGCGCAAGGATGATGTGGCGCCCTCGGCACGCGCGCGCTGGAGGTCGTCGGTCGCCTAGGCCGCCATTCCCTCGCGCGCCGTCTCCGACGCCGGCAGCGTCAGCACCGCGCGCGCGCCCTGCCCCTTGCCGTCGCTGCGCAGCGCGAGGCTACCGCCCATCGCGACCATCGAATTGGCGCACCAGTGCAGCCCGAGCCCGCCCGATTTTTGCGCGCGCGTGGAATAGCCGCGCTGGAACAATCGCGCCGCGGTCTCGGGATCGAAGCCCTCGCCATCGTCGCGGATCGTCACTTCGACCTTGCCGTCAAGCTCGCGGATGGTGACTGAGATCGTGCCCCCTTCCCGCCCCGTCGCGGCGATCGCCTCCGCGGCGTTGGCGAAGAGGTTGCCGACCACCTGGCTCAGCAGCACGCGGTTGGCCATCACCCAGTGCGGCTTGGACGGGAAGTGGAAGGCGATCGAGCTGCCCCCCGAATAGCGCGCGATCGTGGCGTTGCGCGCGACGATCTCGGTGACGTTGCAGCTGTCGAGCGGCGGGCGCTCATGCGCCTGTTCCTGCTGGCGGCCGATGATCTCGAGCACATTATGGAGCGCCTCGCGGCCGATCTCCATCTGCGCATTGCGTTCCGAACGCGCGCGGGCCTCGCTTTCGAGCGCCGCGGCGAGGAAGGCGGCGAGCTTCTGCCGCCGCGCCGCCGGAATGCCCTCGTCGGCGAGTTCGGCGAGCGCGCGGTCGAGCAGTCCGCGATCGGCGACCGGTGCGGGGTCGAGCCCCTGGCTCAACACCGTGCTGACCGGGTTCAGCGCATTGCGCACATTGTGCATCACTGCGACCGCGCTTTCGGACTGGCCGAGCTCGAACGACTGCACCTCGACCTGCTCGCGCAGATCCTTGAGCTGGCTCAGCATCGCGTTGAAGTTGGTGACGAGGCTGCCGATCTCGTCGCCGCGGGGCGTTTCGGTGAGCGGCACCAGGTCGCCCGAGCGCCGCACCACGCCCATGTGGCGCTCGACGCGATGGAGCGGGCGCAGCACCAGCCGCGCCATCATCAGGCTCAGCACCGCCATCACGATCAGCAGCAGCAGGATCGTACCGCCGACCGCGAGGATCAGCATGTTGCGCCCCAGCGCGGACAGGTCGCGCGGCACCTGATAGGTGGCGCTCGCGACCGGCGCCCCGTCGGCGCCGCGCACGGGCACCGCCACGGCGAGCGCATGCTCGTGCCGGATCACCGTCGCATCGGGCACCGGGTGCGGCACGTCGAGCACCGCCTTGAGCTGGAGCAGGGTCGAGAGCTGCTGGGAGGTGATCAGGCGCGCCATCACGACATGCCCGCGCGGCGATCCGCTGCCGTCGGTGCGCCGCACCCGGGCGACGCCGATCGCGGCGATCCGGTCGCCGAGGCGGACGTAGAAGCTCGCCGAGTTGTCGCTGGCCAGCACCCTGGCGAGGTCGATCCGCGCGATTGCGGCGAGCAGGCGCGCGCGCATCGCCGGAAGGTCGCGGCCGCTCTCCATGTCGAGCCAGCGGGCGATCACCACCTCGCCCTGCGGCGTCACATAGGCCATGCCGTTGACGCCGAGATTGACCATCGCCGAGGTCGCGAAGCTATCCTCCTCGAACGCCTTGTTCGGCGCCCGCATATACTCGTAGCTCTCGTTCCAGTCGCCATAGTCGCGCACCGACGCCTCCACCTTGGAGGCGTATTCGGTCAGCGCGGCGCGCGTGCGCTCAATATGCGCGTCGACCGCCGCCTGTTCGAGCTTGTCGAAGCCCGGGGTGATGACGAGCGCGAGTAGCAAGGTCACCGCGCCCGCGCCGACCAGCGCGACCCCGGTCAGGATCGCGACCAGCTTGGCACCGAGCGAAACGGGAACGCGGCGGCGCAGCCGCGCGAGTGCTGCGCGAAGACCCGGCATCAGCCCTCGGTGCCGTTGCCCGGCACCGCCAATTCGACCCGGGCGGGGCCGGGCACGGCCGGCGCCATGAACCGCTCGTGCGCGAGCTCGGCGGCGTCCTCGGCCTCCAGCGGCCGCGCGAGGTAATAGCCCTGATAGTGGCTGCACCCGGCAAGCTGGAGCGCCTGGAGATGCGCGTCGGTCTCGACGCCCTCGGCCACCACTTCCATGCCGAGCGCGCGGCCGAGATGGATGATCGAGTGGACGATCGCCGCGCTTTCGCGCTCCTTGCCCATGCCGTCGATGAAGCTCTTGTCGATCTTGAGGCAATCGAGCGCGAACTTGCGGATGTTGTAGAGCGAGGAATAGCCCGTGCCGAAATCGTCGAGCGCGATGCGGAAGCCCATCTGGCGCAGGCGGTAGAGCGTGTCGGCGGCGCGCTCGGCGTCGTCGAAGATCGCGGTCTCGGTGATCTCGATCTGCAACCGGCCTGGCTCGATCCCGGCGCGCTGGACGCGCTCGACGACATGGCCGACGAAATTCTGACGGCGGAACTGGCGCGGCGAGAAGTTCACCGAGACATATTGCCCCGGCCATTGCCGGAGCGTCGCCAGCGCCGCGTCGAGCACCCAGTCGCCGAGTTCGTGGATGAGGTTCGATTCCTCGGCGATCGGGATGAAGAGGCCTGGGGAGATATGGCCATATTCGGGGCTATTCCAGCGCAGCAGCGCCTCGAACGCGACGACCTCCATCTCGTCGCGCGCGACGATCGGCTGGTACATGAGGCGCAATTCGCCGTTTGCGATCGCCTGGCTGAGCCCCCCCTCGATCCGGCGGCGGAAGCGGATCGATTCGTCCATGCTCTCGTCGAACACGCGCACCACGCCGCGGCCGGCCTTCTTGGATTCGTTGAGCGCGAGATCGGCGCGCCGCATCACGTCGATCGGGTCGTGCTGCATGCCGGGCTGGACGATGACCAGGCCGGCCGAGGCCGAACCCTGCACCGAATGGCCGAACACGGTGAAGGTGGTGGCGCAGGCGAGCAGCAGCCGCTCGACCGCCATCACCGCCTCGTCCTCGCCGGTCACCTTGATCAGCACCGCGAACTCGTCGCCGCCGAGCCGCGCGACGAAGCCGCCCCCCGGTACTGCATCTTGCATGGTCTCGCGCACAACCCCGCACACCATGCGGATCAGCTCGTCGCCGGCGAGATGCCCGAACGTGTCGTTGACCAGCTTGAACCGGTCGAGGTCCATCATCGCCATCGCGAAGATGTCGGGCCCGCGCACATGATCGGTCAGCGCGCGCATGAAGGCGAGCCGGTTGGGCGCATCGGTCAGGCTGTCGTGATTGGCGAGGTGCGTCGCCTTGCTCTCGTTGGCGGCGAGCTCGGCCTTCTGCTCCTCGAGCAGCACCATCGCCGCCGCCAGCTCGCGATCGACCTGCCAGCGCTTGCCGAGCGCGGTCGCGGTCTGCACCACCTCCTCGGCCTGGAACGGCTTGGCGATATAGAAGATCTTGTCAGCCGGTCCCGCGGCGCGGCTGATCTCGAGCGGGGAGAAGTCCGAGAAGCCGGTGACGATGACAAGATTGATGTCGGGATCGAGTTCGCGGATCCGCTTCGCCGTCTCCTTGCCGTCGATCCCCGGCGGCATGCGGATGTCGATGAAGGCGACCGCGAAGCGCTCGCCGCGATCGAGGCCTGCCGCAACCGCGGCGACGCCTTCGGCGCCTTGCATGCAATGGACCGTCTCGAACTTGACCGCTTCCTCGCGCGCGGCGGTGGCCTCGCCCTCGCCGAACAGCTCCGCCGCCATCGCGTCCAGCACCGCGCCCTGCTCCCGGCTCGCGCCGCCGAAACACTGGCGATAGGATTCGTGCATCCCCGGCTCGTCGTCCACGATCAGAATGCGCAAGGCGAGCTCCCCCTCTTTCAGTCTTGCGATGGCGTAACCACACAGGGTTAAGGGGCCGTAAAAGGGTTAACGCTGCCGTCCCGCCGCCCCTTTTTTGCGGTCCGCGAATGGCGGGCCGCTGCCCGGCCACCGTGACCCGTGGGCAACACTATGACGATGATATGACGTTGTGAACGTTCACCCGTTGTTCGAAGGCTACACGCTCTCAATGAAACCGGTTACAGTTCTCGCGCGAAGAACATAAAAGCGCCCCGCCGAGTCGCCCGCCAAGAGGGACGCCACGGCGAAGGTAAACGTTGTCACCGACTTTGCAGGGGGGATGCAGTGAAGTTGCTCCAGATCACCAAAACCGATTTCGTTGGGCGTTCGCGGGTTCGCGCCGCCGCCGCCGCGCTCGCCTGGACGAGCGGCGCTGCCGCGCTCGCCATCGGCGTCTCCGCCCCTGCCCATGCGCAGGTATCGGGTGCGTCGCTGCGGGGCACGGTGAAGGCCGAAGGCGGCGTGTCGCAAGTCACTGCGATCAACGTCGACACGGGCTTCACGCGTACGTCCACCGTCGATGCGGATGGCGGCTATCAGTTCGCCTCGCTCCCGGTCGGCAATTATCGCCTCGAACTCACCACCCCGAACGGCGTGCGCCGCACCGATGAGTTCAAGCTCAATGTCGCGCAGAATGCCGTGCTCGATTTCGATTTCTCGCAGCCGGATATCGCCGAGGGCGCGGGCGATGCGATCATCATCACGGGAAGCCGCATCCGTTCGATGCAGGGCGGCGAGGTTGGCCGCAACATCTCCCAGCGGCTGATCGAGCAGCTGCCGCAGACCAATCGCAACTTCATGTCGTTCGCCGATCTTGCGCCCGGCGTGCAATTCGTCACCAACGAGAGCGATCAGACCAGCCTGCGCGGCGGCGCACAGGGCGCCAATTCGGTCAACATCTTCATCGATGGCATCGGGCAGAAGGACTATGTTCTGAAGGGTGGCGTCACCGGCCAGGATTCGACGCAGGGCAATCCCTTCCCGCAGCTCGCGATCGGCGAGTATCGCGTCATCAGCTCGAACTACAAGGCGGAGTTCGACCAGGTCAGCTCGGTCGCGATCACCGCGGTGACCAAGTCAGGCACCAACGAGTTCCACGGCGAAGCGTTCTTCGACTTCGCCAATCAGGATCTGCGCGATCGCCTGCCCAGCGAGAATTTCCCGCGTCGCATTCCCAAGATCAAGACCCGGGACATGCAGTTCGGCGGCGCACTCGGCGGGCCGATCATCAAGGACGTTCTGCACTTCTTCGGTACCTATGAGGGCAAGCGGATCATCCGCGCCCGCGACGTGATCCCGGGACTCGACCTGGCGCCGAGCTATTTCCCGACCGAGTATCAGCAATATTTCGGGCCGCAGAACGAGACGTTCAACGAGAACCTCTATTTCGGCAAGCTCAACTTCACGCCGACGTCGCGCGACCTGTTCGAATTCTCGGTCAAGTATCGCGACGAGACCGGCGAACAGTTCAACACCGGCATCAACGCGTACAGCACCCGGGGCCTGGCGAAGGTCGAAGAGTGGCGCGGCCTGGCGCGCTGGGAGCACACAGCCGATACCTGGGTCAACGACCTCAAGGTCGCCTATGAGGACGTGTCATGGAGCCCGCGGCCGGTGACCTTCGGCAACGCCTTCCGGTTCAACGCGACCGTTCCCAATACGCCGCCGCTCACCGGCACGCGGCGCGGCGATATCCTGGTCACCGGCGCTGGCCGGAACTTCCAGGACAAGGGGCAGAAGGGCTGGCAGGTCTCGGACGACTTCACTTACACGGGTTTCGAAGGCCACACTTTCAAGGTGGGCGTGAAGGCGAAGTGGATCACGCTGAACACGAACACGCAGAACGGCGTCAACCCGATCTTCACCTACAATGTGAACTACAATCCGGGCGGCGGCACGTTCAACGACGACATTCCCTACCGCATGGAATTCGCGGCGCCGGTCGGAAGCGGCGATCCCAATATCGTGTCCGACAATTTCCAGCTCGGCATCTATGCGCAGGACGATTGGGAGATCACCGATCGCCTGACGCTCAACCTCGGCCTGCGCTGGGATTATGAGCGGACCCCGGCGTACCTCGACTATGTGCATGATCCGGCCATCGCGGAGTTCGTCGCCGGCCGCGCGTCCTACACCGCGCCGAACGGCACCGTCACGCCGCCGTATATGAACCTGGCGAACGCCAATTTCGACATCGACGACTTCATCTCGACCGGCAAGGAGCGCAAGGCATTCACCGGCGCGTGGCAGCCGCGCATCGGCTTCAGCTATGCGTTCGATGCCGACAAACGGTTCGTGCTGTTCGGCGGCTATGGCCGTTCCTACGACCGAACCCAGTTCGACTTCATCCAGCAGGAGCTGGCGCAAGGGCTGTTCGCCAACCGCACCTTCAACTTCAACAATCCGGGCGACGCGCTCAATGTCTGCGCACCGAGCGCGACCTGCATCGCCTGGAATCCCGCCTATCTGACGCCGGAGGGACGCGCGGCATTGATCGCCGGGCTGCCGGTCGGCGCCGGCCGCGAGCTGCGCTTCATCAACAACGATCTGAAGGTGCCGTATTCGGACCAGTTCAGCCTGGGCGTGCGGGGCAATTTCAACCTGCTCGAACTCGAAGTCGGCTATAGCTACGTGCAGAGCAAGGACGGCTTCGCCTATATTCTGGGCAATCGCCGGCCCGACGGCAGCTTCTTCCCGCCGTCCGGCAACCCGGACTCGCCGTTCGGGTTCGGGCCGGCTCCCTTCGGCAGCATCATCCTGGGCACCAACGGGATCGAGACGAAGGCCAACACGGCCTATTTCAAGCTGACCAAGCGCTACACCCAAGCCTCGCCGTGGAGCGTCGACGCGACTTATACCTTCACCGACGCCGAGGAGAACCGACAGCTGGGCGAGGTCTTCGCGCTCGATTTCCCGAGCATCGATGACTATCCGTGGATCACCGCGACCGGGACGCGCAAGCATCGCTTCGTGATCGCCGCCACGGGCGATATTCCGATGGGCATCACCCTGGCGGGCAAGTTCCAGATCGCGTCGCCCAAATATCTCGCGGCGTTCATCCATACGGCGGGCACGCCGCCGCAGCGGACGATCGTCTCGACGAAGACCGCGGGCAATGGCGACCTGTGGGGCTATCGCCAGATGGACTTGTCGGCGACGAAATACGTCCCGATCAAATTCCTCAGCGAGGAGGCGCGGCTGCGGTTCCGCATCGACATCATCAACCTGTTCAACGACTACAATTTCGCCAGCTTCAACGCGACGACCGGGAAGCGCAATCCGACGGCCTACAACATGGAAGGGCCGCCGCGGACGATCAAACTGTCGGCAGGTTTCTCGTTCTAACCGGCTGACCAACGGGGCGCGCGGCCGATCTTCCCGGGCCGCGCGCCCTTTTTCTTCTGGAGTATCCCATGTCCTTGCGTCGCGTATCGCTCGGCCTGGCGGCATTGCCGCTGGTTGCCGCCTGCACTCCCATCTCTGCTGCGACCGCTGTCCGAGCGCCTGCGCCGGGTGAAGCGGCATTCTCCGAAGACCTGACCCGGCGGACGTTCGACTATTTCTGGGAGACGACCAGCCGCGAACGCTGCCTCGCGCCCGACCGGTGGCCGAGCAACCCCTTCTCCAGCATCGCCGCGACCGGCTTCGCGCTGACCGCCTTCGGCATCGGCGCGGAGCGCGGCTATGTCACGCGCGAGGCGGCGGCGGTGCGCACCCGCGACTGCCTGCGCTTCTACTGGAACGCGCCGCAGGGCGAGGCTGCGGCGGGCTTCACCGGCCACAAGGGCTTCTTCTACCATTTCCTCAAGAACGCCGACGGCACCCGCCACGCCAACACCGAGCTGTCGACGGTCGACACCTCGCTGTTCCTCGGCGGGGCGCTGTTCGCGCAGAGCTATTTCGATCGCGACGACGCGGTCGAGGCGGAGATCCGCGACCTCGCCGAGAAGATCTATCGCCGCGTCGACTGGGCCTGGGCGCAGCGCAGCCGCACCGGCACGCAGGCGCGCAACCTCGCCAATTCGCCCGCCATCGCGATGGGCTGGAAGCCGGGCACCGGATGGCTCACCCACGACTGGGTCGGCTATAATGAGGGCATGCTGGTCTATGTGCTGGCGCTCGGCTCGCCCACGCATCCAGTCGGCAAGGAAGCATGGGACAAGGGCTGGGCCGCCGAGCTGGAGAAGGACTGGGGCAGCTATTACGGCCAGGAACATCTCCAGTTCGAGCCGCTGTTCGGCCACCAGTACAGCCATGTCTGGGTCGATTTCCGCGGCATCCGCGACGCCTTCATGGCCGGCAAGGGCATCGACTATTTCGAGAATAGCCGCCGCGCGACGCTGGCGCAGCGTGCCTATGGCGCGGACAATCCCGACAAATGGACTGGCTACAGCAACAGCATCTGGGGCTGGACCGCGTCCGACGGCCCGACCGCGAGCGGGAGCGGCCGCGAGGTCAATGGCGTCGCGCGCAAGTTCACGGGCTATGCCGCGCGCGGCGTCAGCGCGACCCGCGTGGTCGACGACGGCACGATCGTGCCGACCGCGGCCGGCGGCTCGATCCCGTTCGCGCCCGAGGTCACGATCCCCGCGCTGATGGCGATGCGCACGACGCAGGGCGAGCGGCTCTATGCGCGCTACGGCTTCAAGGACGCGTTCAACCCGAGCTTCACCTTCGCCGATGTCGGCTCGCGCAGCGGCACGGTCGATCCGGTGCGCGGCTGGGTGGCGAACGACTATCTCGGCATCGACCAGGGGCCGATCCTGGCGATGATGGAGAACCACCGCAGCGGCCTGGTGTGGAAGGTGATGCGCAAGAACCCGCACATCGTGCGCGGCCTGAAGCGCATCGGCTTCAAGGGTGGCTGGCTCGACAAGGCCGCGACACCCGACTGATCTGCCGCTATCGCCGCAAGTCCGGAAACGACAAAGCCCCGCTTTCCCGGTCAGGAAAGCGGGGCTTTGAATGGCGCGCCCGGAACGATTCGAACGTCCGACCCTCAGATTCGTAGTCTGATGCTCTATCCAGCTGAGCTACGGGCGCGCAGTGGAGGGGCGCAGATAGAAGCGCTTTCCGGGAAACGCAAGCCCGTTGCACACGCTTTCTTCGCGGCATAGACCGGCCAGCGATGCGATCCCTCCCTGCCCTCGCCGCGCTCGTCCTTGCCACCGTGCCGCTCGCGGCCTGCACCTTGGCCAATGACGGTTACCCCTCGCTGCTGCCGCGCCCGATCGAGAGCCGCGACGAGACCGAGCCGGTGCGGCCCGATCCGATCGTGACGCCCGATGCAGCACTCGACGCGCGGATCGCAGAGAAGCGCGAGGCCGCAGCTACAGCAGCCAAGCGGTTTCAGGAAGCCGCGATCGGCACCGAATCGCGCGTCGCGGTCGCGCGCGGCGTACAGGAGGGAAGCGAGGCCTGGGTCGCGGCACAGACCGCGCTCGCCGAACTCGACGCGATCCGCGGCGAGACGGTCCAATTGGTCAGCGACCTCGAGGAGGAAGCCTCGAAGCGCGCGCAGGCCGGCACGCCCGCCTATCCCCCGCTCGACGCCGCGATCGCCGAGATCGGCGGCTTGGCGACGAGCCAGGCCGAGCGGGCCAAGGCGCTGGAAGACGCGCTCGCGCGCTGATCACCCGCGCGATGCCACAGACCGGCACGCGCAGGCTGGTGAACCGGGAGAAATCAATTCTCGGGGTCGCGCGCCCATGCTAAGGATGTGCCCGAGGGTGGACCCGTTGGATGCGAGCGCTCTTCGCATTTGTTCCGCAGTTCGCGATATGCCTCGCCGCCGGTGCATCCGTGCAGGCGATCGCCAGAGATGCGTCGCGCATCGTTCGCGATTGCCCCGATTGTCCGGAAATGGTGGTTGTTCCTGGCGGCCATTTCACGATGGGCGCGTCGCTCGATGATCGCGAGGCGCGGCCCGACGAATTGCCCAGGCGCGAGGTAACGATCGGGTCGTTCGCGATGGGCCGCTACCACGTGACCCGGGAAGACTATGAACGTTTCACGGCCGATACCGGACGGCCGCTGCAAGCCGGCTGCGCCTATAGCGGTCGGACCGGGCATGAGATGGACCCTGAAGCATCGTGGCAACGCCTTTGGTTCAGCCAAGACAGACGCCATCCGGTAGTTTGCGTGACCTTTGCCGATGCGACCGACTATGCCGCATGGCTGAGCAAACGCACGGGAAAGCGCTATCGCCTGCCCAGCGAGGCGGAATGGGAATATGCCGCGCGCGGAGGAAGCACGACACCTTACCCGCAGGGCACCAAGCTGTCGCACGATCACGCGAATTTCGGCGCAGACACCTGCTGCACGCCCAAGCGCTTGGCCGAGGGGGCGGACAAATGGGAATACACCTCGCCAGTCGGCGCCTTTCCGCCCAATCCGTTCGGTCTGTACGACATGCAAGGCAACGTTATGCAATGGACCGCCGATTGCTACGCACCCGACCTGTCGCTGGTGCCGCCCGACGGAAGCCCGGCGAGCCAGGACAAAATGCTCAAGGTCGAGGGCCGTTTCGCCTGGCTGACCGGAACGACGACGTGCGCCTATCGCGTCCTACGCGGCGGCGACTGGGGCAACCCTCCCTCCTTTCTGCGTTCGTCGGCGCGAAATTTTGCACCGGCGCGCGGTTACACGCTCGATATGTACCGCAGCGGCGGGCTCGGATTTCGAGTCGTGCGCGCGCTGGATTGAAGGAGGGCACACCGGCAGATCACGCTCGCTAGCCAAGCGCGGCTTGCGCCCATGCAAGATCAAACAGGCTCGCCGCCACCGTCACGCACTGGACAGGGTGTGCGATCACGGTCTATCTGCACGGTCAGATGTTGCGCACGCTTCGCCTTCGCCTGCTTCGACTTACGCGCCCTTAGGCGCGTGACCTTGCGTGGCCGCAGTGCCGCGCACACGGCCTAAGGGCTAGACCGAACCCCGAACGCCACGATTTCGAAGCGAGACCGCAAATGTTGCGCGACCCCAGCGTCAAATACCGCCCCTTCCCTCAGGTCGACCTGCCCGACCGGCAATGGCCGAACCGTACCATCACCCGCGCGCCGCGCTGGCTCTCCACCGACATGCGCGACGGCAACCAGGCGCTGATCGATCCGATGGACGCCGAGAAGAAGACTCGCTTCTTCGAGCTGCTCTGCCGCGTCGGGGTCAAGGAGATCGAGGTCGGCTTCCCCGCCGCCGGGGCGACCGAGTTCGACTTCATCTCGAGCCTGGTGCGCGACAGCCGCATCCCGGACGACGTGATCGTGCAGGTGCTGACGCAATCGCGCCGCGACCTGATCGAGACCAGCTTCGCGAGCCTGCGCGGCGCGCCCAAGGCGATCGTCCATCTCTACAACGCGGTCTCCCCCGCGTGGCGGCGGATCGTGTTCGGGATGAGCCGCGAGGAGATCAAGGGCATCGCGGTCGAGGGCGCCAAGGTGCTGCGCGACTGCGCCGCCGCCCAGCCGGACACCGACTGGCATTTCCAATATTCGCCCGAGACCTTCTCGACCGCCGAGCTCGACTTCTCGGTCGAGGTGTGTGCGGCGGTGATGGACGTGCTGCAGCCGAGCCCGGACAAGCCGATCATCTTCAACCTGCCCGCGACGGTCGAGGCAGCGACGCCCAACATCTATGCCGACCAGATCGAGTGGTTCTGCCGCAACATCCCGAGCCGCGATGCGGTGGTGGTGTCGCTGCACACGCATAACGATCGCGGTACCGGCGTGGCAGCCGCCGAGCTCGGCCTGATGGCCGGCGCCGACCGTGTCGAGGGCTGCCTGCTCGGCAATGGCGAGCGCACCGGCAATTGCGACCTCGTGACCGTCGCGCTCAACCTGTACACGCAGGGGGTGAACCCCGGGCTCGATTTCTCGGACATCGACGAGATCGTGAACACGGTGCAATATTGCACCAACATCCAGGTCCACCCGCGCACGCCCTATGCCGGCGACTTGGTGTTCACCGCTTTCTCCGGCAGCCATCAGGACGCGATCAAGAAGGGCTTCGCGGCGCAGGACGCGCGCAACGACGAATATTGGGAGGTGCCCTATCTCCCGATCGACCCCGCCGATTTGGGCCGCAGCTACGAGGCGGTGATCCGCGTCAACTCGCAATCGGGCAAGGGCGGCGTCGCCTGGGTGCTGGAACAGGACAAGGGGCTCAAGCTGCCCAAGCGGCTCCAGGCCGATTTCAGCCGCCACGTCCAGCGCCTGGCCGACGAGAGCAGCCGCGAGCTCAACGCGCAGGACATCTGGCGCGCCTTCGTCGAAGCCTATCGCCTCGAGCATCCGCAGCGCTTCACGCTGGGCGCTTATGACGAGACGCGCGCGCCCAATGGCGACCGCATCTTCGCTGGCGCGATCGAGGTGAACGGCGCGCAGCAATCGGTGAGCGGCCGCGGCAACGGGCTCATCTCCAGCGTCGTCGCGGCGATGCGCGAGGGCTTCGGCGTCGATCTCGACATCGCCGATTATGCCGAGCACGCGATCGGCCACGGCTCGGGCGCGCAGGCTGCCGCCTATGTCGAATGCCGCACCGCGGACGGGCGCACCGTCTGGGGCGTCGGCATCGACGAGGACGTCGCCACCGCCAGCGTCCGTGCGGTACTGAGTGCGGCTGGGGCGGTCCAGTAATCCAGTTCGTCACCCCGGCCTTGTGCCGGGGTCCACCGCGCGGCAGATGCTGCGGTCAAGGTGACAGGGCATTGGCTGCCCAACCGTGGACCCCAGCACAGGGCCGGGGTGACGGTGAGAATATAGGATCATCAATGCAGCGTTCGCCCCTCGCCCCGCTCGGCTTCCCCTATCTCCCGCCGATCGCGGGCGTCACCCTGCGCGTCGCCCGCGCGCGCTACAAGGAATGGGACCGCTGCGACCTGACCTTCGTCACGCTCGACGAGGGCACGGCGGTGGCGGGCGTCACCACCACCAGCAAATGCCCCTCGCCCGAAGTGGAATGGTGCCGCGAGGCGCTGGTGCTGGGCAAGGCGCGTGCGCTCGTCGTTAACGCCGGAAACAGCAACGCCTTCACCGGCAACCGCGGCCGCGCGGCGGTCGAGGCGATCGCGGCGCGGGTCGCAGGGCATCTGAACTGCCAGCCCTCGGACGTGTTCGTCTCCTCGACCGGTGTGATCGGCGTGCCGCTGCCGATCGACAAGGCCGAGGCGGGCCTCGACGCCGCCTTCGCCGCGGCGCCGTGCGGCTGGGAGGATGCGGCAAAGACGATCGGCACCACCGACACCTTCGAGAAGGGCGCGGTCACCACCGCGGTCGTCGGCGGCAAGACGGTGAGCCTGGTCGGCATCATCAAGGGCAGCGGCATGATCGCGCCCGACATGGCGACGATGCTCGGCTATGTCTTCACCGACGCTGCGGTCGATCCCGCCTTCCTCCAGCGCGCGCTGTCCGACGCGAACGCGAGGAGCTTCTCGTGCATCACCGTCGACAGCGACACCTCGACCAGCGACACCGTCCTCGCCTTCGCCACCGGCACGGCGGGCAATGCGCCGCTCGCCGACGAGGATGACGACGGCGCCGACGCCTTCCGTGCCGCGCTCGCCGACCTTTGCCTCCGCCTCGCCCATCTCGTCGTGCGCGACGGCGAGGGCGCGTCCAAGTTCATCCGCATCGACGTCGACGGCGCCGAGAGCGACCGCAGCGCGCACCGCATCGCGCTCAGCATCGCCAACTCGCCGCTGGTCAAGACCGCGATCGCGGGCGAGGACGCCAATTGGGGCCGCATCGTCATGGCGATCGGCAAGGCCGGCGAGCCCGCCGACCGCGACCGCCTCGCGATCACTTTCGGCGGGGTGCAGGTGGCGCAGGGGGGCCTCGCGGTCGAGGGCTATGACGAAGCCCCCGTCGCCGCGCATCTCAAGGGCCAGGACATCGAGATCGGCGTCGATCTGGATCTTGGCGAGGGCCGCGCCACCGTGTGGACCTGCGACCTGACCCATGGCTATATCTCGATCAACGCCGATTATCGCAGCTAGCGTTGCCTGCCGTTTTCCCGGCAGGATATACTTGCCGCCGTCATCGACCACCGCTGTCCTGAACGCGGGATAAGCCGGCCGTCGCTACGGGTTCATGTAGCGTTGCGTATCTATGATCATCCGCCTGGGGAACGTCCCCGGATGAGCACATGGAGAGCCGAAATGCGAATCTTCGTTCTTGCAGCGACGCTGGGTGCCAGTCTGCTGGTGTCCATCGCTCCCGCCGAGGCCCAGCGCTATGGATCGCGCCGCAGCGAGGTCCGTCAGGAGCAGCGCGAATGCGCCCGCGAACTGCGCCGCGCCCGCAACCGCTACGAATATCGCCGCGAGCAGCGCGAATGCCGCCGCGAGATCGCCCGCGCCCGCGCCGGCTATCGCGACTATGACCGCCGCGGCGACCGCTACGATCGTTACGATCGCCGCGACCGCTACGATCGCCGCTACTGAGCGATCGGAATCGAAACGGGCGGGGCCACGATGACTCCGCCCGCTTTCGTTCAGCATCGCTAGGTGGCTGCCGTCATACCACGCTCTCGATCCACGCCTTGAGCTTTGACTTGGTCGAGATCTCGGCGATGCCGATCTGCTGTGCGACCTTCTCGCCATCCTTGTAGACAAACAAAGTCGGGATACCGCGAATGCCGAGGTTGCCGGGCGTGTCCGGATTCTCCTCGATGTTGAGCTTGGTGATCGTCACCTTGTCGGCCAGTTCCTCGGCCAATTCCTCCAGGCTCGGCCCGATGATCTTGCACGGCCCGCACCACTCGGCCCAGAAATCGACGAGGACGGGCTTGTCCGACTGAAGGACGTCGGCTTCGAAGCTTGCATCGGTAACGGCCTTGGCCATTTTCAAATCTCCTGTTCGGTTGGCGCCAACCTAGGGAGGCGGCCCGCGCCTCTCAAGCGTTTGAGCTCAAGCTTTGCTCCGTGGCCACGAAGCCCGGCTTGTGCGCCGCAACCAGATCGTCCGGCAGCGCAAACAGCACCGGCGTGGCGGTGTAAAGCAGCCCCGCTTCGACCCGGCGACCCGGAAACACCACCTCCAGCGCCGCGACATAGGCGGCCATCTGGCGCACGTGATAGGGCGGCACCTCATCCAGCGAAGCCGGCGCGCGGCGTCCGGTCTTGAAGTCGACAACGAGCACGCGATCCCCGGTTACCAGCAGCCGGTCGGCGGTGCCTGACACGACATGCCCGCCCGCCACCACCGCTGCGATCGGCGCCTCGGCCAGCGCCTCCGACCCGAACAGCGCAGCGAAGCGCGAGTCAGCGAGCACACCCAGCGCCGCCGCGGCGAGCTCGGCACGTGCTGAAGCGTCGGCCACACCTCCCGCGCCGGCCAGCCAGCGATCGGCCGCCTCGGCACGCCGTTCGATCGCAACGGCGGGCAAACGCTCCAGCAACGCGTGGATCAACCGTCCCCGCTCGGCCGCGGCACGCAGCGCGGGTCCGGGCGGCGGATCGGCGACCAGATCATCCCCCAGGGAAGACGGCGCGAGCGGACGCGGCGGGCGAGCCTCGACCGGTGCGGGCGCCCTGACCCAGCCGGGCAGTTCGACCGCCGCCTCCGTCACCGGAGCCCCGCGCGGCTTGCGCGCGATTGGCGGTTGCGGGCGGCTGCCGATGAAGGTTCGCTCGTTCTCGTCGTCCGCCACACCCAGCGCATCGAACGCCGCGCGCGACGCCGCATACCAGCTCGCCGCCGGTGCCTCCCCCTTCGCCTTCGGCCCGATCGCGCCCGCGATCACCAACCGCTCCTCGGCGCGGGTCGCGGCGACGTAGAACAGCCGCCAATGCTCCTCCAGCTCGCGCGCATCGGCCAGCGCGACGGTTGCATCCACCCGCCCGCCGCGCTCGGCCTTGCCCGGGCGGAAGATCGGGAAGGCCGGGCCGTCATGCCCCTCGGGCGCCCATTTGACGAAGCCGCCGCGGTTGCCGCCCTGCGGATCGGCAGTGGCGTCGGCGAGGATCACCAAAGGCGCCTGCAGGCCCTTCGCCCCGTGCGCGGTCATTACCCGCACCGCGTCCTGCGGCTGCGCGGCATCGCGCACGATCTCGACATCGCCGCGGTCGAACCAGTCGAGAAAGCGCTGCAGGGTCGGGGTCGCCAGCCCCTCGAAGCCGAGCGCGGCGGTTAGCAGCTCCTCGATCGGGTCGAGCGCTTCCCTGCCCAGCCGCCGCAACAGCTTGCGCCGCCCGTCCATCTCGCCTGACAGGATCGTCTCGAGGAAGCGATGCGGCGTCATCAGGTCAGCGCGCGCGAGCAGGCCGTAGAGCGGGGCCAGCCGCGCGTCGGGCAGGGTTGCGCGCAGATGCCGCCACAGGCTGCCGCGCTCGCGCATCGCGGCGTGCATCAGCTCGTCCTGGCTCCACCCGATCAGCGGCGACACCAGCAATGCGGCCAGCGAGAGGTCATCGTCCGGCTGCAAGGCAAAGCGCACCGCCGCGAGCAGATCCTGCACCGCCAATGGCGCGTTCAGCCGCAGGCGATCGACCCCCGCGACCGGCACCCCCTCGGCATGCAGCCGCGCGACCAGCAGCGAGGCGAGTTCGCCGCGCCGCTTGACCAGGATCATCACATCCTCGGGCCGCAGCGTCCGTCCCTTGCTCTCCAGCTCAAGCGTGCCGACCCAGGCCTTGATCTGCCGGGCGATGCGACTGGCGACCTCGCGCGTCGCATCGTCGATCCAGCCTTCCTCGTCTTCCGGATCGCCGCCCGCGACGACCGGTGGCCACAGGGTCACGGTGCCCGGCCCGGCGACACGGCTGGCATGCGTTTCGGACTCGGTCCCCATCCCCGGCTCGGGCAGCGCCGCCACCGCCGCGTCGACGAACTCCAGGATCGGCGCGGTCGAGCGGAACGAGTGCGTCAGCGACAGCGTCTCCAGCGCGCCGGCCGAGCGCTCGCGGAAATGGACGTGCGCGGCGGCGAAATTGACCGGATCGGTGCCCTGGAAGCCGAAGATCGCCTGCTTGTAGTCGCCCACGGTGAACAGCGTGCGCACCTCCTCGCCATGCGCGCCTTCGCCCGCGAAGAACTCGTCGGCCAGCGCGCGCACGATGCGCCACTGCGCGATGTTGGTGTCCTGCGCCTCGTCGATCAGCACATGGCTGGTCACTTGGTCGAGCTTGAAGCGGATCCAGTCGCCCATCCCCGGCTGGTCGAGCAGCGCAACGGTGCGCCCGATCAGATCGTCGAAATCGACAGCGCCCGCACGCCGCTTCGCCTGGGCATAGGCCGCGGCATATTCGCGCCCGGCGGTGAGGCCCTGCGCGAGCAGGTCGGCATAGCCGGCGCGCGCGATCATCCCGGCAACCGCGATGCACGCCTCGCCCAGTTCGGCGGCGAGCATCTCGTAATCCGGATCGAGCGCCGCGAGCCTGGACGACACCTTCTTCGGCTCGTCCTTGGCGGTCAGCACCAGCTTCTTGAGCTCGCCCAGCATCGCCACCCGCGCCGCCGAATCCGCCGCGAGCCACGCTTCCGCGACCGCCGCCGCCTCGGTTCCGGTCGCCGTGCCCCAAGCGTAATTGGCGTCGGCGATGCGGCGCAGTCCCTCCACGTCGAAATTGTCGTCGGCGCACCAGCGCGCGGCTTCCTCGAGCACATCGCCCTGCGGCAATCCCATCGCGCGGCGCAACCACGGCTGGATGCCCGAGGGCAGCGCGGCCATCGCATCAGGCGCCTTGGCGCAGGCGTGGAGGAAGGCCTCGGCCTTGCCCTCGCCCAGCCGCAAGCTGAGCGCGCCGACCGCATCGATCAGCCCATCCCGCCCCTCACGCCCCGCATCCGCCAGCATCGCCGCCAGCGTATCGCGCGCCAACGCGGTCTCCTCGCGCGCTTCGAGCGGACGAAAGCCGGGAGTCAGCCCTGCCTCGATCGGGAAGGAAGACAGCAGGGTCTGGCAGAAGCTGTGGATCGTCTGGATGCGCAGGCCGCCGCCTGGCGCGTCGAGCACCTTGGCGAACAGCGTGCGGGCGAATGCCACTCGTTCCGGCCCGAAATCCTCGCCCAGTGCCGCGAGATCGTTGGCGATCTCGCCCCGCTTCGCACGTACCCAATACGCCAGGCGTCCGTTCACGCGCGCGGCCATTTCCGCTGCGCCGGCCTTGGTGAAGGTGAGGCACAGGATCGCCCCGGGATCGACCCCGCGCAGCAGCAGCCGGAACACGCGCGAGGCGAGGACATGCGTCTTGCCCGTCCCTGCGGACGCCGACAGCCACACGCTGCCGTCGGGAGCGGACGCGGCGGCCTGGCTCCCGACCAGCGCATCGAGCGCGCGGACCTCAGCGCCGCTCACGGCCATACCATTCGTCGCGGCGCATCAGCTGGTCATATTCCGAATAGGGCGCATATTCGGGGTGCAGCTTGGCGGTGAACGGCGCGTCGCCGGTGAGATAGGCCCGCGCGGTGTCGGCGAAATTCTCCGCGGCGACGGGCACGAACTCTTCCGGCAGCATCTTCCCGTATTTGCCCGCTGCATCCACCGGCGACTGGACATAGCCGAACTCGCCGCCCTTGCGCGCCAGCGACCAATATTCGAAGCAGCTCGCGCGGCCCGCGATCCCCTCGAAACCGCCCCGCTCGGCGATCAACCCCAGCAGCCCGAGCTGCAGGCTGTACCCCGCGCGCACCGCCCTGGTGCTGGGCGGCTGGCCGGTCTTGTAGTCGACGATGCCGAGCGTGCCGTCGCCCATCGCGTCGATCCGGTCGAACTTGCCCTTGAGCGTCACCCCGGCGACATCGATCGCCCCTTCCTGCTCGACCGCCAGCACGCGCCGCTGCGGACGTGCCGCGATCTCGCGCACGATCCAGCGCACCGCCTCGATCAGCCGCGGCTGCCACAGTGCGCGCATCATCGGGTGGGCCTGGGCGAGCATCGCCAGCACGCGCGGCTCCAGCGCCTCCGGATCACACGCGTCGAGCTTCGCCCATTTCTCCAGCACGTCATGCACTGCTGTCCCCCGCCACGCCGCGCTCGGATCGGCATCGACCGGGTCGAGCTGCCGCAGCCGCAGCATGCGCTTGGCGTAGAAGGCATAGGGGTCGGCCTTGAGCCGGTCGACATCGGTGACCGGAATCACGCGCGGGCGTCTCGCGGTGGGCGGGCTCGGCTCGGGCCGCGCCGCGGGCTCGTGCTTGCCGGGATCGTCGATCGCCCGCGCCCATGCCTCCAGCTCGGTGGCGCGCTCGAGCCCGCCCGACAAAGCTTCGAGCCGCAGCCAGAAGCGCGAGGCGATGGTCGGCGCGCCCGCATCGCGCTTCGCCCGGGTCAGCAGCACCTCGCGCGCGCCGAGACCTTGTCCAAGGTCATGCGCCGCAAGTCCGATCCGGCGCTCCAGCCCGGCCAGCCCCAGCTCGCTGCGGATGCGCGGCGCCAGCCACGGGTCGGGCGCGGGCAGTCCCGGCCACACGCCCTCGTTCAGTCCGGCGAGGATCACCAGGTCCGCGGTCTGCAATCGCGCCTCGATCAGGCCATAGATGGCGAGGCGCGGATGCCCGCCCTGCGGCGGCCGCACCGCTACCTCGTCCATCAGCGTGCGCAGCATCGCCGCGAGGCTCTCGGGCTCGACCAGCGCCGGGCCATGCCCGGCCTCACGCTCGAGATCGTTGAGCAACGCCGCCGCCGCGCGGCCCTCGGCGCGGCCCCACAGCCCCTCGCCGCACAGCGCCGTCGCGGTCTCGCGCAGCTGCGCCAGCAATCCGGGAAGCGGCGCCGCACCGCCCGCATAGAGCGCTTCCAGCGGCGCCAACGTCGGCGCGATCTCACGCCACCAGCTCAGCGCGACACGCCGGACATGCGCGTCATGGCCTTCAGGATCTGCAAGGTGCGCCTCGATCCCCGCCAGCCCGGTCGCCGGGCGCGGCCCGCGCAGCGCGAGGTCGAGCGACCGCGCCCCTTCGAGCCACGCCAGCCGGTCCTCGCCGGCCGCGACCAGCGGGTGCTTGAGCAATGCCAGCAAGGCGAGCGGCGCGAACGCCTGCGCGCCCGCCTCGGCGAGCGCGAGCAGCAACGTCCCGGGCGGCAGGCTGGCGAGCGGCGCGCCGGCCGAATCGTCGAGCGCGATGCCCCAGCGCGCGCAATGCGCCGCCACGCGCTTGGCCAGCGCGCGGTCGGGCGTCACCAGCGCGGCGGTGCGTTCCTCGACCTCCAGCGCCCCACGCAGCGCCAGCGCGATCGCCTGCGCCTCTTCCGCCGGCGTCGCCACCTCGAGCCCGCTCACGCCGCCGAGGCGGCGCTCGGCTGCTGGCAGGTCGCTCCACCCCCGGGTGAGCTCAGCCGGCATCATCGCGCTCGCGATCGCCTTGCTCCGCGCGGGCAGCGCGTCGAGCTCGGTCGCGACGCGCCATTGCTCGATCTCGCCACGCTGCACGCCCATCCGGTCGATCAGCAGCTTCAAATGGAATTGCGGATGCGTCTCGAGCGCGCGCTTGCGCCGTCCGGTCACCGGGTCCGGTTCGAACGGGCCGAGCATCGCCCATTCCTCCGCCGGCATCGCCAGATCGACGCCCGGGAACACCACCATTCCCGCCGGCAATCCAGCCACGACACGCAGCAATCGCGCGATCGCCGGGGCGGAGGTCGTGATGCCCGCCGCGCAGACGAAGCGGTCGAGCGGATCGGTCCGCCAGCGCATCGCGACCCGGTCGAGTAGCCGGTTGCGCCGCTCGGCCAGATCGATGCGCCCAAGCTTCCCAAGCTCTTGCGGCCATTTGCTCAGTACGATCTCGAACAGGTCGAGCGAGCGCTGCCAATGCTCGGACAGCTCGCCCGCCGCAATGTCGCGCATCCGGCGGGGGTCGACCTCCTCGATCAGCAGCTGATCGAGCGTGCGCCGCAAATCCCCGGCCAGCCGCACCGCCTCCGCCGCGTCGATCCCGGGCTGGGCCGCCTGCACCAGCCGCGCCAGGATCAGCCGCCGCTGCAGCGGATCGACTGCAGGCGGGACCGGGTCCTCGTCATCCGCCGGGTCAAGGAACGGCCCTGCCGCCTCGTCGAGCTCCGGATCCCCGACCGCCACCAGCCGCGGCAGCAGCAACCCGCCCCCGCTGGCGCGCACGAACGCATCGGTGATTGCGCGCTTGGCGCGATTGGTTGGCACCAAAACGATCCCGCGCGCCAGGCGCATCGGATCCTTGCCGAACCGCTCGATCAGGCCCTTGGCGAGCGCATCGGCGAACGCCCGGTGCGGCGGAATCGTGTGGAGGTGGAGGCGTGCGGACATATGCGTCCCGAAACCGTAGCGAGGGACGCGGTTGAGGCAAGCGACCTCGGCCGGCAGACTCGACCTTGATGCGCATCGCTTTCCCCGTCCTGTCGCCAACGCCGATCTCCCGGCCAGTGCGTCTGGCCGGGAGGAGGCGGAATCGTCGCGAGGCCGACCGCATTTCGAAGGCGGTTGTGACGCGGCCTACATCGGCGAGCCGGAGGGACGGACGATCACTTCGTTGACGTCCACGCCATCGGGCTGCTCGACCGCGTAGCGGATCGCGCGGGCGATCGCGTCGGGGCTGAGCGAATTGGCGCGCCACAGCTGGAGCCCGGCTGCGACCTCCGGATCGGAAATGTCGTGCCCCAGTTCGGTCGCGACCACGCCGGGCGAGATGATCGTCGCGCGGACCTCGGCATGTTCCTGGCGCAGACCCTCGGTGATCGCCCAGACCGCATATTTGGTCGCGCAATAGACTGCGCCGGTCGGCACGACGAGGTGCGCACCGATCGAGGCGACGTTGACGACATGCCCGCCCTGCTGCGCGACGAAGCGCGGCAGCACCGCGGCGATGCCGTTGAGTACGCCATGGATGTTGACGTCGATCATCCGCGTCCATTCGTCGCGCTTCAACGCGGCGAGCGGCGAGAGCGGCATCACGCCGGCATTGTTGACCAGCACGTCGACCCGCCCGAACCGCTCCTCCGCCGCGGCGACGAACGCTTCGAAGCTCTGCGGGTTGGTGACGTCCAGCTCCTGCGCCGCCACCTGCGGGCCCAACGCCTCCGCCAGCGCTCGGAGCCGATCGATCCGCCGCGCGCCGATCACCAGTTTCGCGCCAGCCGCGGCCAGTTCACGGGCGGTTGCCTCGCCGATCCCGCTCGATGCGCCGGTGATGAGAATGGTCTTGTCGCTCAATCCAGTCATGGTCGGTTCCTTTCTTCATTGCCTCGCCACAAATGGAGTAGAGCCGGTCGCAACCGTTAGGCCGATCGCCCGAAGCATTTGCACGATCCTCCAAAAGTGCGACGGGCGGGCTTGCGACTTGTGCGCACCGGGTGGAAACGGAGAGCATGGAACCTGTTGCAGAACTGGCCGCGTTGATCGCCCGGCACATGCCAAAACCAGGTCTTGGCGGCACCGCGATCCCACGCCTGTCGCTGATTCGCGCCAATCAGCCGACGGTCGCGACGCCTTCGGTCTATGAAGCGTCACTTTGCCTGATCGCCCAGGGATCGAAGCGCGTGTCGCTTGGCGATCACAGCGTGATCTATGATGCCGCGCGCTATCTTCTGGTCTCGGTCGATCTGCCGCTCGTCGGCCATGTCCTGGAGGCAAGTCCCGATGCGCCCTATCTTTGCTGCAAGATCGACCTCGATCAGGCGGCGCTTGCCGACCTAATCCTCGCCGAGGGCAGTCCCGGCCCGCGCGCCGACGCGCCGATGCTGGCCGTCTATCCCAGTGACCCCGACCTGGTCGATGCCGCCTGCCGGCTGGTGAGGCTGCTCGACCGGCCCGAGACCATCCCCGCGCTGATGCCGTTGATCGAGCGCGAGATCCTCTACCGGCTGCTTACGGGCCCACACGGCCCGACGCTGCGGCAGATGGCGGTGGCGGACAGCCATCTGGGGCAGGTCAGCCGCGCCATCGCCCGGATCCGCCGCGGCTTCCACGAGCAGCTCCGCGTCGGCGAGATCGCCGCGGCGGCGGGCATGAGCGCATCCTCGTTCCACGCGCATTTCAAGGCGGTCACGCGGATGACGCCGCTCGAATATCAGAAGCAGCTGCGGCTGCAGGAGGCACGCCGCATGATGCTGACCGAGGGCGCAAGCGCTGGCTCAGCGGGCTTCGCGGTCGGCTATGAAAGCCAGTCGCAGTTCAGCCGCGAATATCGCCGCCTGTTCGGCGCGCCACCGCGGCGCGATATCGAACGAATCCAGCTTTCGGGAGAGTACGCCGCCGCCGTGTGACTAGCCATCCGCCAGCACTGCCTCCGTCGCGTGGATCGCGGGCGGCGAGCCGACGTCGAACCACAGGCCCTGGTGCACCACGCCATAGGCGCGGCCCGCCTCGATCGCGCGTTGCCAGAACAGGTTGGTCGAGAACGGCCCCTCAGGCCAGTCGCGGATCACG
The DNA here is from genome assembly GCF_026107375.2 of Sphingomonas sp. BT-65. NCBI lineage: Bacteria > Pseudomonadati > Pseudomonadota > Alphaproteobacteria > Sphingomonadales > Sphingomonadaceae > Sphingomonas > Sphingomonas sp. BT-65. Next base: position 105,879 of record NZ_JAPCIA010000001.1, on the reverse strand, counting down.
CGCGGCGAGAGGATCTGGACGCCGGTATAGACGAACGGCGCGAGGCGGCCGGGCTTGCGGCGGCCAACGATCTTGCCGAACGCGTCGAGGTGGAAATCGCCCTGCCCGCGATGGCAATGCGCACGCGCGAGCGGGATGAGCAGCAGCAGCGCGTCCATCCGTTCGTCATCCCACGCCGCGGCGAGCTGGCGGATCGCGTCGATCGGGCCGTCGATCCAGAGATTGTCGCTGTTGACGCACAGGAACGGCTTGTCCCCCAGCCATTCGCGCGCCTGCACGAGGCCGCCGCCGGTCTCCATCAGCTGCCCGCGCTCATCAGACACGATCACTTCGATGTCCTTCACGCGGTGTAAGACATGCGCCTCGAGCGCGTCGGCGAGATAGTGGACGTTGACCACCGCGCGCTTGACCCCCGCGCTGCGCAGCCGATCGAACACATGGTCGATCAGCGGCTTGCCCGCGACCTCGACCAGCGGCTTGGGGCGGGTCGCGGTGAGCGGGCGCATGCGCTTGCCCAGGCCCGCAGCCATCACCATCGCCGTCTCCGGCACTTGCGCGGCGGGCACCGGGCGCAGCGCGAGCGTCTTCTTGATGCTCACGCCGTCACCGTCATCGGATCGCCGCGCAGAGCGGCAGGGATATTCGCATCGAACCACGCCGCAACCGGCGCCAGCGCCGGGTGCCTGAGGTCGCGCTCGAGATAGCCCCACACGCGCGGGCACAGCCCCGGATAGCGCGGCTTGCCGTCACGCTTCCAGAGGCGGGTGAAGATGCCGATGATCTTGGCATTCCGCTGCGCGCCGAGCACGTGATAGGCGTCGAAAAAGGCGTCGTCCGCCCCGGTGATCCGCCGATAACGGTCGAGCAACGCCGCCTCCAGGTCCGGATGCACGTCGCGCCGCGCATCCTGCAGCAGCGAGACCAGGTCGTACGCCGGGTGTCCCGCCAGCGCGTCCTGGAAGTCGAGCAGGCCCAGCGTCTCGCTGCCCTCGATCAGCATCAGATTTTCGGCATGATAGTCGCGCAGCACGGTCACCGGCGCGCCGTCCCTCGCCACCGGCCCGAGCACCGCGTCCCATGCCGCGGCATAGCCGGCGGCATCGACATCGAGCCCCACCGCCGGGCAGTACCAGTCGGTCAGCAGCGCCGCCTCGCGCTGATAGACGTCGCGGTCATAGGGGCCGACATCCGCCGCCTCATGCTCGCGCAGCCGCACCAGCACGTCGATCGCGGCCTCGTACAGGCGCAGCTCGCTCTCGGGCGCGGCGTCGGCGGTCTCGCGCAGCCGCGCATCGCCGAAATCCTCGATCAGGACGAGCCCCGTCGTCAGATCCTCGCCATAGATGTGCGGCGCCGCGAAGCCTCGGCCAGTCAGCCAGCGCGCGACATGGATGAACGGGCGCGGGTCCTCGTGCGGCGGCGGCGCGTCCATCAGGATCGCGGTACGCCCCGGTGCCTGCACGCGGAAATAGCGGCGGAACGAGGCGTCGCCGGCCAGCGGCAGGATCTCGCCATCCCCCCAGCCCAGCTCGTTCAAGAAATGCGGCGCCCGGGCGGGCGGATTCATGTCGTGCATCGAAGTCATTGGGACCATCGATCCTTCCATGCCGCGGGCACCTGCGCTGTCAAGCCGCGCGCGCCGTCCGGCTCGATCGTCAGGCTGAGCCACAGTGCCTCACTCCATGCCGATGCTGGCAACCGCTCGGGCCATTCGACGATCAGCAGCGAATCGTAGCGCGCGTCGTCGAGCCCGAGCTCATCCACCTCGCTTGGATTCTCGATCCGGTAGAGATCGACATGCAGCACCGGAAAGCGCGTTTCGGGCGGGCCATAGGGCTGCACGATCGCGAAGCTCGGCGACGGCGCTTCCTCCTCGAGACCCAGCGCGGCGAGCAGCCCGCGCGCGATGCTCGTCTTGCCGACGCCCAGCTGTCCCGACAGCGCGATCACATCGCCCGGCCGCGCGACCGCCGCCAGCTGCGCGCCCAGCGCCTCACTCGCCGCCGCATCCGCCAGCCGGATCATCCGCGCGGCAGCTCGACGGTGACCATCGTCCCCTGCCCCGGTTCGGACACCAGCTCGATCGTCCCGCCATGCGCCTCGACGAACTGCTTGGCGAGCGGCAGCCCCAGACCTAGCGCGCGGTCGCCGCCGCGGCTGATCCCCGGCTGGGCGAAACGCTCGAACGCCTTGTCTGCGAACTTCTTGGCCATGCCCGGCCCGTTATCCGACACGACGATCCGCGCCCCCTCGGCCGTGCCGTCGATATGCAGCAGCACGCGTCCCGCCTCCGGGGTTCCCGCCACCGCGTGGCGCAGCAGATGCTCGATCGTCTGACGGATGCGCCGCGCATCGCCCTGCACCGCCCCCGCGCTGCCCAGAATCTCGACCGCGAGCTCGATCCGCTTGGCCTGCGCTGCGGGCGCCACCGCCTCGGCCGCCGCGCCCGCGGCGAGCTCCAAGTCCACCGCACCACGCGCTGGCGCCCCATCCTCGCGCGTCAGGTCGAGCACATCGTCGATCAGCGCGCCAAGCCGCGCGACCGAATCGAGGATCGCCTCGCTATATTCGATCCCGCTCTGCGACAACTCGCCGGCATAGCCGCCGTGCAGCATCTCGGCGAAGCCCTGGATCGAGGTGAGCGGCGTGCGCAGCTCGTAGCTCATGTTCGCGACGAAGGCGGTCTTGACCCGGTCGGCCGCTTCCAGCGCCTCGTTGCGCTCGCGCAGCGCATTCTCGACGCGGCGGCGGTCCGAGATGTCGAGCATCGTGAACAGCGCGTTGCCGTCGGGCAACGGCACCGCGGCCGCCTCGAAATAACGCCCGTCATTGAACTCGATCATCGCGCCGCGCTGCTGGCGCTCGACCGTCGCCGCACGCACCAGCTCGGCGATCAGCACCGCACGGCCCGGGCTCGCGAGCCGCGCGCCGGCCTCCTTCGCCAGCGCATCGACTCGCGGATGGCTGGTGATGAACGCTTCCTCGAATCCCCAGAGCTGGCGGAAGCGGTTGTTCCACAGCTGCAGCCTGCCATCCGCCGCAAACACACCCAGCGCCTCGAACAGATTGTCGAACGTCGCGGTGCGCACACGCAGCAGCGTGTCGCGCGCGCTGGCGAGCTGCACCTGCTCGGTCAGATCCTCGAAGAGCAGCAGCAATCCGCCCTCGGGCAGCGGCTGGGCGACGACGCGCAGATGCGTGCCGCCGGGCAGCGTCCAATTCTCCTCGCGCGCCGCGTCGGCGGCGACGAACCAGTCGCGCCGCTCGGCCTTCCAGCCCGGGAAATCACGCACCACGGGCAGCCGGTTGGCCTCGCGCATGCGTTCGAGCACGCGCTCGAACTCGGGCCCGTCGGCGAGCCACTCGCTGCGCATCGCGAACATGCGGCGGAACGGCTGGTTGCAGAAGACGAGGCTGCGGTCGGCTCCGAACTGTGCGACGCCCGACGACATGCGGTCGAACATCTCGCGCTGCGCCTCGTCGGCGAGCTTGATCCCGGCGCGGGCGCGCTCGAGCTCCTCGACATCGACCGCGAACCCCGCCACGCCGCCAGTCGGCAGCGGCACGTCGTGGATGTGCAGCATCCGCCGCGCGCCGCCGATCGTCGCGGGGAGCTTGACCATCTTGGCCCGCCGCGCATCGCGCGCCGCACCCGCGCTGGCGAGCGGGCCGCCCGGCGCGGAGGCGTCGACCAGCTCGATCCCCGCCCGCACCACGGCTTCGGCATCCTTGCCGTTGACCGCGGAGACATAGGCGTTGTTGACCATCGCCAGCTTGAGCTCGCGGTCGCGATACCACATCGGCATCGGCGCCGACTGGATGAGGCCGGTCAGCGCCTCGAACGCCTCGCGATAGCGCGCGGCCTCGGTCGACAGGCGCGCGACTTCCTCCTGCGCCTCGGTGGCGTCGAACACCCACAGCACCACCCCGCCCGGCGCGCGCACCGCATCGGGCGCGCGCTGCCCGATCATCAACAGCGTCCGCGACGAGCCCCGCGCCCGCACGGTCGCACGAAACGGGCGCGCCGCCTTTTGCGCCGCGGCAATGTCGCGCTCCAGCGCCGCGGCCTCGCTCGCCTCGAACACCGCTTCGTTGCCGACGATCTCGCTGAGATGGCTCGGGATCGCCTCGAGCCCGAACAGGTCGGCAAGCTTGTCGCTCAGTTCGATCCGCCCGTCGGCGCGTACGATCATCGCCTGCGCCGGGCCGATCTCGGCGAGCGCATCGGCGCGCCGGTGCGCGTCGAGCAGCGCGCTCGCCCGCGCCCGTGCGCGCAGCCCCGCAAACAGCGTAAACCCGCCGAGCGCGGTCAACAGCGCCAGCACGGCACCCGCCGTCACCGCTGCCGCGTTGGAAATCTCAATCACCGCGCCGGGCCCTCATCTTCCGGCTCTTAGGGCATGCATTCGCCCGCGCAAAGCCAGCGCGCGGATGCGAAGCGACGAGCGCGCGAAAGTCTGCGGCCAAACCGGCCTCCGCCATTCGCGCATAAAAAGGGGCCGGAACATGCGTCCCGGCCCCCAAGTCGTTCGATCGTCTTGCCTTAGAACACCTTGGCCTTGAAGCCCGCGTAGAGGTAACGGCCCACCGAGCTGACCGGATAGTTCGTCATGCCGACATCCGGCTTGCTGTCGAACAAGTTGTTCGCACCGGCATAGAAAGTGAAGTTGTCGTTGACGTTGACCGACAGCTGCAGCTCATGCTCCCAGCGCGGCTTGATGTACATGTACTCGGCCGAGGTGATGTCGGGATCGGCCTCGACCTGCTCACGCGAGTAGCGCAGCGTCTTCGAGAAATAGTTGATCCCGTAGTTCAGGCTGATGTTGTCGTAGATCCAGGTGAGGTCCGCGGTTCCGCTGAACTCGGGAGCGCGCACGGCGGACTCGAGGCGGTCGTCGTCGACTTCCGCGCCGGGGGTCGGGATGAACTCGAGCTTGTGCAGGTAGTTGGCCGCCATCCGAAGGTTGAACGTACCGAACGAGCCCGGCGTGACGCGATAGTTCAGCACGACGTCCAGACCTTCCGTGTCGAAGCTGGCGACGTTGGCCGGCTGGACCAGGAAGTTCGAGATATAGCCGGTCGTCGGATCGCGGCTCAGATTGGCGCAATAGACGTTGTCGATCGTCGGCTGGTCGACGCACAGCTCGGCCAGTTCCTGCGCGCTCGGCGTGTTGATCGCCTGGCGGATGCTGATGTCGTACCAGTCGACGGCGAGCTGCAGGCCCGGGATGAAGCGCGGCCGCAGGACCACGCCGGCCGTCCAGGTCCGCGCCGATTCTTCCTGCAGCTCGCGGTTGCCGCCGGCCCGGCCGAGCAGGCTGGTATTCTCCGGCGAGATCGCGTCGCCCGCGGGATCGAAGGTCGTCGGATCGATCCCCAAGCCGCTCAGGATCGCGGTGCAGTTGGCCTGGCGCGTCGCGGTGCCGTCGGTGATGCGGTCGATGCCGCACGGGTCGGGAATGAACTGGTAGGTGCCCGACGGCGCGTTGAACAACTCGCCCAGGTTCGGTGCACGCACCGCCTGGCCCAGCGTGCCGCGGAAGGTGATGTCGCGGATCGGCGAGTAGACGCCGTTGATGCTCCAGGTCGTGGTGTTGCCGATCGTGGAATAATCGGAGAAGCGCACCGCACCGCCGATCGAGAGGATGTGCGCAAACGGCAGGTCGCGCAGGATCGGCAGGTCGATTTCGCCGAACACTTCCTTGACGTCGAACTTGCCGCTGTCGGGGAAGGCCTGCGAACTATCGAGCAGCAATCCGGCCTCGGTCCATTCGGACGGGTCGAAGCGCGTGCTCTCGCTGCGGTATTCGGCACCCACGGCGAAGGCGACCGGGCCGCCCGGCAGCTTGAAGAACGATTCCGTGTTGCCACGGATCGAGCCCGATACGACATGCTGGCGGATCGAGACGCGCTCCATGTCGTCCACGAACACGAAGTCCAGCGCTTCCTGGCTGGGCGAACCCGCACCGAAGATGTTGAGCGGCACGCACTCCCCGGGGCTGAACGTCGCTGCGGCGCCCTCATAGTTGCCGGTGACGGGGTTGAAGGTGCCGTATTGCTGCGTCGCGATATAGCCGAAATTCTTGATCAGCGTCTCGCCGGGCCGGTTGATGCGGCAGGTGACGCCGCCGGCGCCGTCGCTCACCGCGTCGATCGCGGCGTAATAGCGATCGCGCACGCGCGACTGTGAGAACGCCTCGGTCTTGGTCTGCCCAAAGGTATAGGAGAATTCATAGTTCAGGTTCGAACCGATCTCACCATCGGCGCCGACCACCGTGCGGATCGTCTCGCGATCCGCCTTGGCGCGGCGGACACCGAAATCGAAATGGTCGCGGCCGAGCAGCAGCGCATCGCCGACCACGGCGCTGCCGAACCGCTGGTTCAGATAATAGTTGTCGCCATAGATCTGGACGTAGAGGTCATAGACCGGCTGCGACAGCGTCGAAGCCTTGGACCGGGCGTACTTGCCTTCCGCGAACAGGCGCAGCGCGGGGCTGACTTCGAAGCTCGTCAGCAGGTTGGCGACATGGCGCTCGCTCTCGGGATTGGTATCGCCGAAATAGATTTCCTGCAGCGTCGAATCGCCGCCGATGGTGAACGGCTCGTTCCGGACATAGGTGCCGGGATCATAGACCTTGCCCTCGCCGGTGAAGTCCGGGGCGAAGTCGTAATCGAGGTCGAACGCGCCGCCCGGCGAGGTGTCCGCCCAGCGCAGGTCGCGCAGCGGCAGATAATCGGGGGTGTTCGGATCCGCGTCGAACGGGTCGTCCTGATTGGCGACGAAGCGCCACGTCGGGCCGGTGCGGCCGTAGTTCAGGCGCTGCAGCTGGCTGAAGCGGTCGTCCTTCGAATATTCGTAGGACAGGGTGACGTTGCCGCGGCCCCCGGCGAAATTCTTGCCGGCGGTGACGCCAATATAGCGGTTGCCCGCATCGCCGCGCTCCGAAATGCCGGCCTGGCCGCGCAGCCGCAGCCCCTCGAAATCGCGCTTCATGATGAAGTTCACGACGCCCGACACGCCGTCGGCGCCGTAGACGGCCGAGGCGCCGCCCGTGAGCACATCGACGCGCTGGATCAGGTCGAGCGGGATCGAGTTGATGTCGACTGCCGCGCTACCCGGAATGCCGGCCACATGCCGGCGGCCATCGACCAGCACCAGCGTGCGGTTGGTGCCGAGGTTGCGCAGGTCGAGATAATTGCCGCCGACGGTCGAGGCCCCACCCGCGTTCGATCCGGCGTTGTCCGAGCTGAGGCTCGAGCCCAGCAGCGCGGGCGAGTCGGCCAGGAATTGCGTGATGTTGGTTTCGCCCGACTGCTCGATCGTCTCGGCGTCAAAGGCCTGGATCGGGTTCGGCGTCGCGAACTCGGGACGCTGGATGCGCGAGCCGGTGATGACGACCGTCTCGCCGCTGCTCGCTTCATCGGCCGCGGGGGCCTCCTCTTGGGGAGCATCCTGCGCGAAAGCCGGCGCCGCCCCTGCGAGCGCGATGGCGGTGAACGAAGCTGCGAGGCGATACCCCGCCTTACGGGAGGAGAGGAGTGAACGCATACCTAATCCCTTTTGATTACCCTCGAACGTATCGATTGCGCCCGGCCGGCCGCATCGTGCAACCCTCTGTGCCGGTTTTCCGACGGGGTGTTGCGTCGGCGTCACACCTGCCGAACGATCCTTCCCAAAGCGTAAACGGCGGGAATCGGAAGGGGCGCGCCCGTTGCCGGACGCGCCCCTTTTCGACAGTCGCACTTTGTCGGCAGCGCCGAACTCAGTAGCGGTAATGATCCGGCTTGAAGGGCCCTTCCACCGGCACGCCGATGTAATCGGCCTGCTGCTGGCTGAGCTTGCTCAGCTTCACGCCGAGCTTCTCGAGGTGCAGCGCCGCCACCTTCTCGTCGAGATGCTTGGGCAGGACATAGACCTCGTTCTTGTACTCGTCGGCCTTGGTCCACAGCTCGATCTGCGCCAGCACCTGGTTGGTGAAGCTCGACGACATCACGAACGACGGGTGGCCGGTCGCGTTGCCCAGGTTCACCAGGCGACCCTTCGACAGGATGATGATCTGCTTGCCGTCGGGGAACTCGACCAGGTCGACCTGCGGCTTGACCTCGGTCCACTTGAAATTGGCGAGGCCCGCGATCTGGATCTCGCTGTCGAAGTGGCCGATGTTGCACACGATCGCCATCGGCTTCATCGCGCGCATATGGTCGACGGTGATCACGTCGGCGTTGCCGGTCGCGGTACAGAAGATGTCGGCGCGGGTCGCCGCCTCTTCCATCGTCACGACCTCATAGCCCTCCATCGCCGCCTGCAGCGCGCAGATCGGGTCGATCTCGGTGACCAGCACGCGCGCGCCGCCATTGCGCAGCGACGCCGCCGAACCCTTGCCGACATCGCCGAAGCCGGCGACGCAGGCGACCTTGCCGGCCAGCATCACGTCGGTGCCGCGGCGGATCGCGTCGACCAGCGATTCCTTGCAGCCATAGAGGTTGTCGAACTTCGACTTGGTCACGCTGTCGTTGACGTTGATCGCCGGGAACGGGAGCTTGCCCTTCTTGGCGAGCTCATAGAGGCGGTGGACGCCGGTGGTGGTCTCTTCCGACACGCCCTTGATCGTCTGGACGGTCTTGGTGAGATAGCCCGGACGCTCGGCGAGGAAGCGCTTGAGCGTCGCGACGAAGATCTCCTCTTCCTCGTTCGACGGCACGAACAGGTCCTCGCCCGCCTCGACGCGCGCGCCCCACAGCGCGAACATGGTGGCGTCGCCGCCATCGTCGAGGATCATGTTGCAGACCGTGTCGGTGCCCCAGTCGAAGATGCGGACGACATAGTCCCAATATTCCTCGAGCGTCTCGCCCTTGACCGCGAAGACCGGGATGCCCCGCGCGGCGATCGCGGCGGCGGCATGGTCCTGGGTCGAGAAGATGTTGCACGAGGCCCAGCGGATCTCGGCGCCGAGCTCGGCCAGCGTCTCGATCAGCACCGCGGTCTGGATCGTCATGTGCAGCGAGCCGGTGATGCGCGCGCCCTTGAGCGGCTTGCTCGCGCCGAATTCGGCGCGCAGCGCCATCAGGCCGGGCATCTCGGTTTCGGCGATGTTGATCTCGGCGCGGCCGAAATCGGCGAGCGAGATGTCCTTGACGACGTAATCGGTCTTTTCGAGCACGGTGGCCACGCTGGTTCTCCGTTTGTGTAGCGTCGCGGCCGGGAATCCCGGCGGCATGGCCGCGCCACTAGCGAATTCGCCGCGCGAGCGCAAACGAAACATAAAGATATCTTTATATCCCGTCTGCGCCCCGGTTCGGCGCGGCTCTCGCTCATCCCGAAACGCGCGCGAAATCCATGTGCCAATTGCTCTCCCAGCTTTTGCCGCCGTCGATCGAGAAAGCCTGCTCCCAGTGCGCCGAGGTGGCGGTCATCGCTGACCAGCGGAACATCACCGTCACCGGCGTGCCCTCATGCGTGTCCTCGCCCATGAAGGTGCCGACGCCGTTCCTGAACCCGCCCCATACAGGAGGCTCGATCCGGGCGAAGCGCGAGTCGATCCACCAGATGCCCCATTGGCGCTTCTCCAGATGGAAGCAGCGCAGCCCCACGCCGTGATAGTCGCCCGCGGGCAGCCCGATCACATTGTTGTCGACATTCGCGGCGCCGCCCATCAGCGGCCAGTTGACGCAGGTGCCGTCGAATTCCTGCCATTCCTTGCTCCCGGTCAGCCGCGACTTGAGGCGGCGATGGCGTACCTTCCAGCTGCCGGCCAGCCACGCCCAATCCAATGCCGGCCCGGCGGCCGCAGCTTCGGCACGGAAGCCTTGGGCGAGCAGCCCGCCGGTCGCGGCGAGGCCGAGCGCCCGGATGAGCGCGCCGCGGCGCGTGTCGTGTGGGGTGTGCATGCGAGGTCTCCTTCGTTGCGATCGAAGGAAGGGGTAACCCCGTAAAGCTGACACCCTTTGTCAGCTTTTCCTGCTAGGGTAGGAAAATGCGTGCGAGCCGTCTGGTTTCGATCCTTCTTCTTCTGCAGGCGCGCGGGCGGATGACTGCGCGGGCGCTGGCGGACGAGTTCGAGGTGTCGATCCGCACCATCTATCGCGACATCGACGATCTGAGCGCATCGGGCGTGCCGGTCTATGCCGATCGCGGCCGCGACGGCGGGTTCCAGCTGCTCGACGGCTATACCACCCGGCTCACCGGCATGACCCCGGCCGAGGCGGAATCGCTGTTTCTATCGGGTCTCGAAGGGCCAGCCGCGGCGCTCGGCCTCGCCGAGTCCACCGCCGCCGCCCGCCGCAAGCTGCTCGCCGCCCTCCCCTCCGCGCGCCGCGCCGACGCCTCGCGCGTCGCCGCGCGGTTTCACCTCGATCCGGTCGACTGGTACCGTACGGCGAGCGACCTCGCCTTCCTGCCCCAGCTCGCCGCCGCAGTGTGGGGCGCCGAGCGCATCCGCATCCGCTACGAGAGCTGGTCCGGGATCGCCGACCGCACCCTCGCCCCGCTCGGCCTCGTGCTCAAAGCGGGCACCTGGTATCTCGTCGCGATCGGCAGCTCGGTGCCGCGTACCTATCGTGTGGACGCGATCCGCGCGCTCGAGGCGACGGGGGAGCGGTTCGAACGCCCGACGGATTTCGACCTCGCCGTGCACTGGGCCGCCAGCGTCCGCGCATTCGAAGCGAGCCTTTATCACGGGACAGCGCGGATCCGGCTGTCGCCGTTGGGCATGGACCGGCTCTCCGTGCTCGCGGCGGCGGCGATCGCGATGGCACGGGCGACGGCCTCCGCGCCGGATGCCATGGGCTGGGTCGATGCGGAGATCCCGATCGAGTCGACCGACCACGCCGCGCGCGAGCTGCTCAAGCTCGGCACCGAGGTCGAGGTGCTCGAACCCGTCGCGCTGCGCGACGCCATGCGCGGCATCGCCGACGCGCTCGCCGCCCGCTACGGCGGCTAGGCCGTGCCGGTGCTCGCGGCGAGCAGCCGCGGATCGATGCCTTCGCGCTCGAACCCCTGCTCCCAGCGCCGGTGCGCCTCGACGCCGTAGAGCAGGTCGAGATCGCCCGGCACGTTGAACCAACCGTGCCGGGTCATCTCCTCGTCGAGCTGCCCCTCGCCCCAGCCGGCATAGCCGAGCGCGACCAGCCAGCGCGACGGGCCAATGCCCTCGGCGATCGCGCGCAATATGTCGATCGTCCCCGACAGCGCCCAGCGCCCGGCGACCTCGATCGTGTCCTGCCCGCCCCAGTCGGTCGAATGCAGCACGAAGCCGCGGCGCGGCTCGACCGGGCCGCCGAAATGCACCGGGGCATCGGGCGCGCTGCCGGGATCGATCTCGAACTGATCGAGCAGCTCGTGCAGCCCCAGCCCGGCGATCGTCTGCCCGACGCCGATGCCGAGCGCGCCATTGTCGTCATGCGCGCACATCGCGATCACCGCGCGTTCGAACCGTGGATCGCCGATCCCCGGCAGTGCGAGCAGGACCTGTCCGGTGAGATACGCTGAGGACTCCATTTGCGCTCAACATATCGGCAGCCGATCGGCTCCGCCACGCTTGAAAAAGCCGCGCCGTGCGCCAATTGAGGCGCGTCCGCATTCCGCGGCCCGAGGAGACCAGCATGACCATCCAAGTCGGCGATCGCGTGCCCAGCGCCACCTTCGTCAAGCCCACCGAGAATGGCCCCGAGCAGGTCAGCTCGGACGAGTTCTTCGCGGGCCGCAAGGTCGCGCTCTTCTCGGTACCCGGCGCCTTCACTCCGACCTGCTCCGCCCGCCACCTGCCCGGCTATGTCGAGAAGGCGGCCGAGCTCAAGGCCAAGGGCGTCGACGAGATCGCCTGCACCGCGGTCAACGACGCGTTCGTGATGGGCGCGTGGAGCAAGAGCGCCGAGGCCGGCGACGTGACGATGCTCGCCGACGGCAATGGCGAGTTCGCCAAGGCGGTGGGTCTCGAGATGGACGGCAGCAAGTTCGGCCTGGGCACGCGCGGCCAGCGCTACTCGATGATCGTCAACGACGGCGTGGTCGAGCAGCTCAATGTCGAGGCCCCGGGCGAGTTCAAGGTGAGCTCGGCCGAGCACCTGCTCGAGCAGCTCTGACGCCTGACCGTTTCGCAGGCGCGCCGGTTCGCCGCCCGCGGCGGGAACCGGCGCGCCTGCGGGCGGTTCTGTTCGGTGGAAGGGAGACGCCAGATGAAGGACAAGACCGCCCCCGACACCACGGCTGAGGCCGCGGCCGAGGATTCGCTGCTCGACCGCACCAAGGATGCCCTCGCCGACGCGCGCGACGCGGTGAGCGAGGCCGTCACAACCGCGCTCGATGCCGCGAAGAAACATCCCGCGACGACCGCCGCGGTCGCCGCGGGCGCAGCCGCCGCAGTTGCGGGTGCCGCCTATGGCATCAGCAAGCTGCGCGAGAAGGAAAGCGCCGAGTAACTGGCAAGACGCGCGGGCATCCGGCTCGCGCGTCACAGTTCCGGCGCGCGCCGGACTTGCTAATGTCACGTTCGCGCATTAGCCGCGGAAGATGACAACAGCAGAAGACATCGTCGCCGAACTGGATCGGCTCTACACCGCGTCCGTCACGCGCCTTCAGGACGCCCTCGACCTCTATCTCACCAAGGGTATCGCGCCCGATCCTGCGCATCGCAAGGATGGCAGCTTCGCTTATCCCGAGATCCGCCTCGCCTATCGCGACGAGGTCGACCGCCCCACCCCTGCCCGCTCCTTCGGCCGGCTGGTCACCCCGGGCGATTATGCGATCAGCGTCACCAAGCCCGCGATGTTCGCCGACTATCTGATCGAGCAGCTGACCCTGCTGATCGAGGATTATGACGTCGAGGTCACCGCAGTCCCCGGACGGCAGGAAATCCCCTTCCCCTATGTCCTCGATCCCGGTCACGCGCTGCGGCTCGACGAGGTTTCGGCGAGCGAACTGGCGCGGCATTTCCCGGCGACCGAGCTTGCGCATATTGGCGACGAGATCGCCGACGGCACCTGGCTCAGCCTCGACCAGACGCGCCCGCTCGCGCTGTTCGACGGGCTGCGCACCGATTTCAGCCTCGCGCGGCTGCGCCACTATACCGGTACGCCGTCCGAGCACACGCAGCAGTACATCCTGTTCACCAACTATCACCGCTATGTCGACGAGTTCGTACGCTGGTCGTGCGCGCAGCTCGGCCCGGACGAGCAGGGAAATGAGGGGCGCTTCACCGGCGTCTCGGGTCCCGGCGGCATCGTGATCCGCGCGGGCGATGACCCGGAGACGCTGCTCACCGACAGCGCATGGCGGCGGCACCAGATGCCGGCCTGGCACCTGATGGCCGAGAACAGCGATGGCATCACTTTGGTCAATATCGGCGTCGGCCCGTCCAACGCAAAGACGATCACCGATCACCTCGCGGTGCTGCGGCCCGAGGCGTGGATGATGATTGGTCATTGCGGTGGTCTCCGTCCGAGCCAGCGGATCGGCGACTATGTCCTCGCCCACGCCTATCTGCGCGACGATCACGTGCTCGACGACGTGCTCCCGCCCGAAATCCCCGTGCCCGCGATCGCCGAGGTGCAGCAGGCGCTCGCCCGCGCCGCGGAGACCGTTTCGGGCCAGTCGGGCGAGGAACTCAAGCGCCGGCTGCGCACCGGCACGATCGTCACCACCGACGACCGCAACTGGGAGCTGCGCTTCTCGCGCTCGGCGCTGCGCTTCTCGCTCAGCCGCGCGGTCGGCGTCGACATGGAGAGCGCCACGCTCGCTGCTCAGGGCTATCGCTTCCGCGTTCCCTACGGCACGCTACTCTGCGTCTCGGACAAGCCGCTGCACGGCGAGCTCAAGCTCCCCGGCCAGGCCAACCGCTTCTACGAACGCGCAATCGCCGAGCATCTGAAGATCGGGATCGAGGCGTGCGAGCAGCTCCGCCGCGAGGGCGCCAAGCTCCACTCGCGCAAGCTGCGGGCGTTCAACGAGCCCCCCTTCCGCTGATCTTCCTGCATTGACGGCGGAAACCGAATTGCGTCAGGGTGGTTACAGCCACGAAACCACTGGAGTATCGTGATGGCCAAGGCCCCGAGCAAGCCGACCACCGACGCAGCCGGCACCCCGGCCGCCAAGAAACCTGCCGCGAAGAAAGCCCCGGCGAAGAAGCCGGCCGCGAAGAAGCCGGCTGCGAAGCCAGGGGCGGCCAAGCCCGCCGCCGCGCCCAAGGTCGAGACCGCAGCTCCGGCTCCGGCGAAGGCCCCTGCCAAGGCCGCGGCCGACAAGGCGCCCCCGCCGCGCCGTACGGCGGCCGCACGCAAGCCGGCTGCTGCCGCCAAGCCGCGCGCCACGGCCGCCAAACCGGGCACGAGCCGCCCCCGCGCCGCGGCACAGGCAGCCGCGGCCAAGGTCAGCGCCGCCGCGCAATCGGCCGCGCAGACCGTCAAGGAATCCGCACCGGTCCAGTTCGCCGCCGAAAAGCGCGAGCAGATGGGCGACCGCAACTTCTTCGCCACGCTGATCGGCGGCGCCGCCGCGATCGGCGCGACGGTCGCGGGCATCTTCTACGCCGTGAAGAAGGGCGCGGGTGGCCCTCCGGATGCAGCCAAGCCGAAGCCAAAGGGCAAGTAAATTCCTCCCCCATCGGGGGGAGGTGGCAGCGCGCAGCGCTGACGGAGGGGCCGCCCCGCAGAGGGCGGAGAACGGCTCAGCGAAATTCCGCCGTCTGCGACGGCGACCCCTCCACCGCCTCCGGCGGTCCCCCTCCCCTGAGCAAGCTCAGGGGAGGATTTGGAAGATCACCACCCCGTCGGCTTGCCCTTGTTCTGCTCGTCGAGCCACGCCTTCAACGGCGCGAAATACTCGACCATCGCCGCACCTGACATCTCGCGGCTGCCGGTGAACGCCTCGAGCGCATCGGGCCACGGCTTGGACGCACCCATCTTGAGCATCGCGTCGAGCTTGGTGCCGACTTCCTTGTTGCCGTAGAAGGAGCAGCGGTGGAGCGGCCCCTTCCACCCGGCCTGGTCGCACGCCGCCTTGTAGAACTGGAACTGCAGCAGCCGCGCGAGGAAGTAGCGCGTGTACGGCACGTTCGCCGGGATATGATATTTGGCGCCCGGGTCGAACTTGGTCTCGTCGCGTTTCACCGGCGGGGTGATGCCCTGATATTGCAGCCGCAGCGCGTCCCACGACGCCTGGTAGCCGGTCGGCTTGATCCCGCCCGAAAACACGCCCCAGCGCCATTTGTCGATCAGCAGGCCGAACGGCAGGAACGCGACCTTGTCCATCGCCTGGCGCAGCAGCAGCCCGGTGTCCTTGTCCGCGCTCGGCACCTTGCTCTGATCGAGCAGGTCGATCGAGACGAGATAGTCGGGCGTGATCGACAGCGCGACGAAATCGCCGATCGCCTCGTGGAAGCCGTCATTGGCGCCGGTGCGGTAGATCAGCGGCTGCTTGTTGTAGGCGCGCTGATAATAATTATGCCCCAGCTCGTGGTGGATCGTGACGAAGTCGTCCGAATTGACCTTGATGCACATCTTGATGCGCAGATCGTCGACATTGTCGAGGTCCCAGGCCGAGGCGTGGCATTGCACCTCGCGATCGGCGGGCTTCACGAACAGCGAGCGCTTCCAGAAAGTCTCGGGCAGCGGCGCGAAACCGAGCGAGGAGTAGAAGCCCTCGCCCGTCTTGACCATCTTGATCGCGTCATATTGTTTCGCGGTCAGCAGGTCGGTGACGTCAAAGCCCAGGTCGCCCGATCCCGGCGGCGCCACGACGTCATAGATATTGCCCCATTCCTGCGCCCACATGTTGCCGAGCAGGTCGGCGCGGATCGGGCCGGTCTTGGGCTGGACGGCGTCGCCGTACTTCGCGTTGAGCTTCCACCGGACATAGGTGTGCAGCGACTCGTAGAGTGGCTTCACCTCGTTCCAAAGCTTGTCGGTGAGCTTGGCGAACTCCTCGGGCGACATGTCGTAGTTGGAGCGCCACATCGCGCCGACATCCTTGAAGCCGAGCTCGCGCGCGCCCTCGTTGAGCAGGCCGGCCGCACGCTGATAGTCGGTGCGCTGCGGCGCGCCGACATTGTCGTGCCAGCTCGTCCACATCTCCTTGAGCTCGTCGGGGTTGCGATTGGTGCCCATCGCCGCCTCGATGTCGCTGCCGTTGATCGGCTGGCCCTTCAGCGTGCCCTTGCCGGTGCCATAGACCGTCTGCATGTCGGTCTGCAGCTTGGACAGCGTGGCAGCCGCCCCGGCGCGCGTCGGCGCGGGCGAGGTGATGCCGCTGCGCAGGATGTCGAGCTGGCGCTTGGTGTCAGGCGACAGGCCCTGCACCCGATCGTACTTCGCCGCCTCGAGCGCGAAGCCGACCAACATCTCGGTGCCCTTGGCCTGGCTCTTGGCGACCAGGGCGGAGGTGTCGTCGTTGATATAGGTCGCGTAGAGCCACTGAATCCGCGCATCGTCCTGCGAGAATTCGTCAAATTCCTTGGTCGCGCGCTCGAGGAACGCGTCGGCGGCCGCCGGCGTTGCCGCGCCCGGCGCTGCCTTCTTCTCCTGCGCGGCGGCAGGCGCGGCCATCAGCATGGCGAGCGCGATCGTCGAAATTCCGGTGCGGATCATGGGCCCCTCAAGACTCGTGTTTTATGGATGCGGCGGACACTGCTCCCGCCTCCGGACGCGGTCAAGCAGTCAGGAATGATACGATCGCGTCGCCCAGCTCGGCGCGCGTCACCGCGCTCATATGGTTGCCGGGGATCTCGACGAAGCGGCCCTGCGGCAGCATCGCGGCGAGGTCTTCGAACGATCCCACCTCGTCGTCCGCCGCGCCGCCGACCACCAGCACCGGAAGGTCGATCTTCGCGACATCTTCCGCCGGGGTATCGACGAAGGTGTCGAGCACACCCAGCAGCGCCTGCGGATCGCCCTTGGTCGTCTTGAGGAAGGCCTGCGACATGAACTCAGGATCGCCATGCTTGAAGCTGCCGAAATTGGTCAGCACCCGGCGGAAGAAGCCCGCGCGCCGCCCGGTATCCACGACGCCCTCGTCGCCCAGCCCCGACAGCACCACGCGCCGCGGTCTGGGCGCGATGCCGCGCGCCAGCACGCGCACCGTGGTCCGCGCGCCCAGCGAATAGCCGCCCAGGTCGTAGTCGGTGAGTCCGAGATGCGCGATCAGCGCTTCGGCATCCATCGCCAGCGCATCGGGCGGATAGGCGGCGGCATCCTGCGGCCTGTCGCTCTGCCCATGCGCGCGCAGGTCCGGCATGATCATCCGGAACCCCGCCTCCACCAGCTTCGCGGCAGTGCCGTATTTGATCCAGTTGGTGTCGGCGTCGGAGAAATAGCCGTGGATCAGCACCACCGGCCGTCCCTCCCCTATCTCGCGCCACGCCAGCCTTGTGCCGTCGAAGCTTTCGAACGTCTGAGTCTGCATGGCTGCCGAGATGCCGCACTTCGCCGCCGGGTGAAACCCTCAGCTGATTGCACGATACGCAATCGTCGCGTTGCACAATGCAACTAATCACTCTGGAAATTATAAGCATGCTCATTATGTCACGCGACATGACCGACTCACTTGGCTTCCTGATCAGCGATATCTCGCGACTGATGCGCAAGCGCTTCGACGAGCGCGTGCGCGGCCTTGGCACCACACGCGCGCAGTGGCGCACGCTCAAGCTGCTCGAGCGCTATCAGGGCAGCAACCAGGGCGCGCTCGCCGAACTGCTCGAGATCGAGCCGATCACGATGGGCCGCATGATCGACCGGCTGGAAGAGGCCGGCTGGGTCGAGCGCCGTCGCGATCCCAACGATCGCCGCGTGTGGCGCATCCATCTGACCGAGGCGGCGCAACCCGTGCTGCTCCAGCTTCGCGAGATCGCCGACGAGCTGTTCGACGATGTGCTGACCGGCCTCAGCGCCGCCGATCGCACGCGCCTTCACCAGCTCCTCGCCGCCGTTCACGCCAATCTCACCGCCGACGATATCAAAGAGGCCGCCAATGGCTGACGCAGACCCCAAGCTCGACACCACCGAAGCGATCGAGATCGCACCCGAAGCAGCCGCCGAGCCGCGCAAGCGCCGCTGGCTGCGCCCGTTGCTGATGTTCGGCGTGCCGCTGCTGCTGATCGTGGCGGTCGGCACGTGGTGGACGCTGTCGGCCGACACCGTCTCGACCGACAATGCCTATGTCCAGCAGGACAAGGTCTCGGTCGCGAGCGACGTCGCGGGGCGCATTACCGAGGTCGCGGTCAAGGAGAACCAGGTCGTCAAGGCCGGCGACCTCCTCTTCCGCATCGACCCCGAGCCCTATCGCATCGCCCTCGAACAGGCCGACGCCGCGATCGCCAATGCGCAGGTCGAGGTCGGCACGCTCCAGGCGAGCTATGTCGGCACCGGCGCCGACATCCAGGCCGCGCGCGACACCATCGCTTCGGCGCAGGAGGATTATGACCGCCAGAAGGCGCTGATGGACCGCGGCTTCACCACTCGCGCCCGCTACGACCAGTCGCTGCACGCGGTCGAGCAGGCGCGCGCGAGCTACCAGCGCGCCGTCGCCGATGCCGCCGAGGCGCGCTCGAAGCTCGCCGACGGCGCCGCCGTGCCCGGCGTCAACCCGGGCATCGCCTCGGCGCGCGCGCAGCGCGACAAGGCCGCGCTCGATCTCTCGCGCACCGCGCGTTACGCGCCGGTCGACGGCGTGGTCAGCCAGGCCGACCGGCTCCAGATCGGGCAGATGATGATGTCGGGCCTGCCCGCGGTCACCATCGTCCGCTCGGGCGGTTCGTGGATCGAGGCGAACTTCAAGGAGACCGACCTCAACAAGATGCGCGTCGGCCAGCCGGCCGAGGTCAGCTTCGACGCCTATCCCGGACTCAAGCTCAAGGGCCATGTCGCCTCGATCGGCGCGGGCACCGGCAGCGAATTCTCGGTGCTCCCGGCGCAGAATGCCAATGGCAACTGGGTCAAGGTCACGCAGCGCGTGCCGGTGCGCATCGCGATCGACGAGAAGAGCCCGCGCCAGCTGATCGCCGGCCTCTCCGCCGACGTGACGGTCGACGTCGGCAAGTAAGCCTCCGACGATGGCCACCGCAGCCGCCGCCTCCACGCCAGCGCCACCGGCGCCGCCGCCCGTCAGCGGCGCGGCACTGCCGGTGCGCAACAAGGGGCTGCTCACCTTCGGCGTGATGCTGGCGACGATCATCCAGATCCTCGACACCACCATCGCCAATGTCGCGCTGCCGCACATGCAGACCTCGCTCGGCGCGACCGCGGACACGATCACCTGGGTGCTGACCAGCTACATCGTCGCCTCGGCGATCGCGATCCCGATCACCGGTTGGGTCTCCGACCGGATCGGCTCGCGCAACCTGTTCCTGATCTCGATCATCGGCTTCGTCATCTCCTCGGCGCTGTGCGGCATGGCGCAGAATCTCGAGGAGATGGTCGCCTTCCGCATCCTCCAGGGCATCTCGGCGGCGTTCATGAACCCGCTCAGCCAGACGGTGATGCTCGACATCAACGAGCCCAAGGACCAGCAGCGCGCGATGGCGGTGTGGGGCATGGGCATCATGATCGGCCCGATCCTGGGCCCGGTGCTCGGCGGCTACCTCACCGAGAATTTCAACTGGCGCTGGGTGTTCTACGTCAACCTGCCGCTCGGCGCGATCTGTCTCGCGATCCTGTGGTGGCTGCTGCCGAGCCGACCGATCCGCAAGCGCGGCTTCGACTTGTTCGGCTTCTCGCTGCTCGCGATCGGCATCGGCGCGCTGCAGCTGATGCTCGACCGCGGCCAGGGCGAGGACTGGTTCGGCTCGGCGGAGATCTGGATCGAGATGTTGCTCGCCGCGACCGCGCTGTGGATGTTCGCGGTGCACATGGCGACGGGCAGGAACCCGATGTTCGAGCGCAATCTGTGGAAGAACGGCAACCTCGTCACCGCGCTCGCCTTCATGCAGGTGGTCGGCGTGGTGATGATGGCGACGATGGCGCTGCTCCCGCCGATGCTGCAGAACCTGTTCGGCTATCCGGTGATCGACACCGGCCTGCTGCTGATGCCGCGCGGCATCGGCGTGCTGGTGACGATGGCGCTGTCGGCGCGGCTGATCCAGCGCGGGCTCGATCCGCGCATCGCAGTCGCCGCCGGCTTCATCCTCGCCGCCTGGTCGCTCTATGACATGACGCAATGGACGCTGGAGATGGGCAGCACGCCCTTCATCGTCTCGGGCTTCATCCAGGGGCTCGGCATGGGCCTGATCTTCATGCCGCTCAACGGCATGGCCTTCGCCACCCTCTCTCCGCACCAGCGCACCGAGGGGGCGAGCCTGCTCAACCTGTCACGCAACATCGGCGCGTCGATCGGCATCTCGCTGGTCACGACCGTGCTCGCGCGCAGCACCCAGACGAGCCACGCCGATCTCGCCCAGCACATTACGCCGGAGCGGCTCGACACGCTCGACCCGGGCCTGCTCCAGGCGCTGGGCGGCAGCGGCGACGTGCTGATGGCGATGGCCAATGCCGAGGTCACGCGCCAGGCGGCGATGATCGCCTATCTCAACGACTTCAAGGCGATGATGATCGTCACCGCGCTGTCGATCCCGCTCGTGCTGTTCCTGAGGAAGCCAAAGGGGCCGGTCGAGAACGATCCGGCCGCGGCGGGGCACTGATCCCCGCCGCGGCGCGGTGGATCACGCCTTCTTCAAATGCCGGCGGCCGAGCAGTTCGGCGATCTGCACCGCGTTGAGCGCCGCGCCCTTGCGGAGGTTGTCGCTGACGCACCAGAAGGCGAGGCCGTTCTCGACCGTCGAGTCATCACGCACGCGGCTGACGAAGGTCGCATAGTCGCCGACGCACTCGACCGGGGTCACGTATCCGCCGTCCTCGCGCTTGTCGACCAACATGATCCCCGGCGCCTCGCGCAAAATCTTCTGCGCATCCTCCGCCGACAGCTCGCGCTCGAGTTCGACATGGACGGCTTCCGAATGGCCGACGAACACCGGCACGCGCACGCAGGTCGCGATCACCTTGACCTTGGGGTCGAGGATCTTCTTGGTCTCGACCACCATCTTCCACTCTTCCTTGGTCGACCCGTCGTCGAGGAAGCTGTCGATATGCGGGATCACGTTGAACGCGATCTGCTTGGTGAACTTCTTGGCTTCGGCCTGATCGCCGACGAAGATGTTGCGCGACTGCTCGAACAGCTCGTCCATCCCCGCCTTGCCCGCGCCGGACACCGACTGATAGGTCGCGACCACCACGCGCTTGACCGTCGCGGCATCGTGCAGCGGCTTTAGCGCCACCACCATCTGTGCGGTCGAGCAGTTCGGGTTGGCGATAATGTTCTTGGCCTTATAGCCGTCGATCGCCTCGGGATTCACCTCGGGCACGATCAGCGGCACATCCGGGTCCATGCGGTAGAGCGACGAATTGTCGATCACCGTGCAGCCCGCCGCGGCGAAGCGCGGGGCGTGGATCTTGGTCGCCTCGCTGCCGATCGCGAACAGGGCGATGTCCCAGCCGGTGGGATCGAAATGCTCGATATTCTGGATCTTGTACTGCTTCCCGGTCTCGCCGAAGTCGACCATGTCGCCGGTCGAGCGCGACGAGGCGACCACCGCCAGCTCGTCGATCGGGAATTCCCGCTCGGCCAGGATGTTGAGCATCTCGCGACCGACATTGCCGGTGGCGCCTGCGACGACGACACGATAACCCATGTAAGACCCTTTCATGCGGTCAAGCCGCCCGGTGGTTCGGGCAGCGACATAGTCATTTCGGTTTGGAAAGTCAGCGGGCGGATCGCCGGCTGGAGATGTTTCGCGGCAGCCCGAACGCCGCGACCGGCTGGATCAGCGGGTCGCGTTCCGGGCGGTGATAATGGGCCGTTTTCGAAACATGGTGCGCCCCTAGCAGCCGGATTGCGGAGGGAACAGCGAATTTCTTCTTGTCGCCCGGCGAAGTTGCGGTTCACCCGATGGACGCGGGCGCGACCGCTCGCCTAGAACGCTGCCAAGCAAGCAGGAGACGATGCCTTGGCCGAATCCTTCGTCCGCCCCGATGTGCGCGCCTTTCTCGACATGATCGCAGCGATGCCGCAGCCCGAATGGCCGCCCCAGCCGGCCGTCTACCGCGCGCAATATGCCGCGATGAAGGATCTCGTGGACCTGCCCGTCGGCGAGGTCGCCACGGTCCGCGATCTCGAGATCCCAGGCCCCGCGGGCGCCATCCCGGCGCGCCTCTATGATGCGCGTGCCGCGCGCGCGCCGGGACCCGCGGTGGTCTATTTCCATGGCGGCGGCTTCGTGATCGGCGACATCGACACCCACGCCGGAATCGCCGCGGAGATGGCGCGCACGCTCGACCTCCCGGTGGTCTCGGTCGGCTACCGTCTAGCGCCTGAGCATCCCTGGCCCGCCGCATCGGACGATGCCGAGGCCGCGGCGCGCTGGGTCGCCTCGAGCCCGGCCGAGCTCGGCAGCGCGGTCACCGCGATCACGCTCGCCGGTGACAGCGCCGGCGGACAGATGTCGGCGGTCGCCGCGATCGACTTGCGCGACAGGCCCGCCGCGGTGCCAGTGATCGCCCAGCTGCTGATCTATCCCGCCACCGATCTCGGCACCCACCATGCCTCGCTCGACGCCTTTGCCGAGGGCTATCTGCTGACCAAACGCGGCATGGACTGGTTCGCCGAATGCTATGCGGCAGACACCGCGCACCCGCGCTGCTCGCCGATGCGCGGCCCCTCGCTCACCGGCCTCCCGCCTGCGGTGATCGTCACCGCCAGCCTCGATCCGATCCGCGACCAGGGCCGCGCCTATGCCGCCGCACTGATCGGGGCGGGCGTGCCGGTGGTGTTCCGTGAGGCGGCCGGCAACATCCATGGCTTCATCACCCTGCGCAAGGCGATCCCCTCCGCGCAGGGCGACGTCGCCGGCATGCTCGCCGCGTTCAAGGATCTGCTGGTCGAGGCCGAGGCCAACCGCGTGATGCTGCAGGCCGCGGCATGATCGATCGCGAGGCGCTTCCCTACCGCCCCTGCGCCGGGGTGATGCTGGTCAACCGCGACGGCCTGGTGTTCGTCGGCCAGCGCCTCGATTCGACGCTCGAGGCGTGGCAGATGCCGCAGGGCGGGATCGACCCGGGCGAGGACGCGCTCGACGCCGCCTATCGCGAGCTGTGGGAGGAGACCGGCGTCGCCCGCAAGCATGTCGAACTGGTCTCCGCGGCGCAGGAAGAACTTTACTACGACCTCCCCGACGACCTGCTCGGCAAGGTGTGGAAAGGGAAGTGGCGCGGCCAGCGCCAGCGCTGGTTCCTGTTCCGCCTCATCGCCGGCGACGAAGCGATCGACATCGCCACCGCCGAGCCCGAGTTCCGCGCCTGGCGCTGGATCGAGCCCGCCGAGCTTCCGCATGTGATCGTGCCGTTCAAGCGCGAGCTCTACGCCCGGCTGCTCGAAATCTTCGCCAAGCCGCTCGGTCTGCCTGCCGGCCGCACCGCTTAGGATTTCTATCCTCCCCCGCCAGGGGGAGGTGGCGCCGAAGGCATCGGAGGGGGCGGATGCCAGAACGAGTGTTGGTGAGTCCTCCCCCTCCGTCAGGCTGCGCCTGCCACCTCCCCCTGGCGGGGGAGGATTGAGTATCAAACGGTGATCCGATCTCGATTTTGCCGCATTGCGGAATTAGTGAGACGAATATGCGCCGGCCGATCCTCCCCCTGCTCGCCCCGCTGATCCTCGCCTCGATGCTGCCCGGGACCGCCCTGGCGGCGCAGGATGCAGCGTCTTCCGAAAAGAAGGAGCCCGAAGAGGAGCCCGCGCCGCCCGAGATGCACCCCGCGATCAAGGCCATGCTCGACGCCGCGATGCGCGCGGGCGACGAGGCCGCGGTCAACGCGATCGCCAAATACGCCAAGGCCGGCGACCGGCCGAGCGCCGAACTGGTCCAGCGCGCTGCCGGCGACTGGAGGGACGAGCGGCGCGAGGCTGCGATGCGCCGCCTGCGCGAGGCGCGCTTCCTCGATCTGGTGAAGGGCCGCGCCGAGCTCGGCGGCTACATCAACACCGGCAACTCGGAGACGGTCGGCCTCACCGGCGTGCTCGATTTGAAGCGCGACGGCTTCCTGTGGCGCCAGAAGCTGCGGCTCCAGGCCGACTATCAGGAAAGCCTCGGGCGCGTCGCGCAGGAGCGCTACATCGCCGCCTACGACCTCAACTACAAGGTCGAGGACCGCGCCTATATCTATGGCGCGGCGATGTTCGAGAGCGACCGTTTCGCCGGCTTCTA
The DNA here is from genome assembly GCF_026107375.2 of Sphingomonas sp. BT-65. Classification (NCBI taxonomy): domain Bacteria; kingdom Pseudomonadati; phylum Pseudomonadota; class Alphaproteobacteria; order Sphingomonadales; family Sphingomonadaceae; genus Sphingomonas; species Sphingomonas sp. BT-65. The sequence goes on along the minus strand of NZ_JAPCIA010000001.1, from coordinate 81,643 downwards.
CCAGCGCTATTCGGTGTCGGCGGGCGCCGGCTACACCGCGATCGACGATGGCGCGATGCGGCTCGACGTCGAGCTCGGCCCGGCCTTCCGCCACACCGTGCTCACCGACGACACGATCGAGAGCCAGCTCGCCGCGCGCGGCAAGCTCGACTTCGACTGGAAGCTGTCGCGCGGCATCACCTTCAGCCAGGACGCTGCGGCCTATGTGCAGCAGACCAACAGCACGATCACCGGCAAGACCGCGCTGCGCGCCAAGCTGTTCGGCCCCCTCTCCGCGCAGATGTCCTACGCGGTGAACTACGAAAGCACGCCGCCGCTGGGGCGCAAGACGACGGACACGACGAGCCGCGCGTCGCTGCTGGTCGATTTCTGAAGTCAGCCGCAAACTTCGGCGCCGCCTCTCCAATGCGCGGCGACGGGATAAACTGAATTTCTCCAAGTAACGGAACCAAGCAAAGCAAAGGACACTAGACCATGCCGGGAACAGTGTACGATGATGATCCAATTTTTGCCTCACTGTCGGACGCTGATGCGTACGCGGTGACGGTTGATGCCGAGCTGGTTATCCGAAAAGACCACACGTTGACGGAGAATGTCGTCCTGGGCGCCAAAGCGGTACGCATGGAAGGTGGAAAATTTGTCTGCGGTGTTTACAATATCACGTTCTTGAACGATTTCGAATGCGGGGGTTATCAGTGCTTTGTTTTGAGCGGCAGCGGTGATCGTTCGACTGGTGGCTACCAATTGAATGGAAAGCTCGTATTCCGAAAAGGAGGCCTCGTTGTTGATGCGAGATGGTTTGGTGCTGTTGCGGATGGCAACCCAAACACTGACAATGCGCTCGCGATCACACAGGCTTGCCATGTTGCCGCTGGGGAAGTTTCGGAGCCGATGACGAGCGCGATTTCCAGCGCGATCTTTCTTCCGGCGGGGACATACTACATCAATTCGACGATTCAGCTTTGCCGCTTCGCGGCAGATGACGAACCTTCTGCTGGTCCTGCTCAGTTCTTCGGTGAGGGCTATGGATCGATCATCAAGGCCAAGAGCGGAATGTCAGGCCTGATGATTTTTGCCAAGAATATGGCAGGGGTTACGCTTCGCGATTTTCGCGTGGACGGCAGCAATAACGCTGGCCTGATCTGGCTTGATACAAGCTGGTGGGAGGTAGGGCCCCATCAGTTGAATAACTACAACGATATCGTATTTGAAAATCTCAATCTAAGTACATCCGCCAATGGCGGAAACCCCGGCATAGGCCATGAGGCGAGCAACAACAATCAGACTGTATTCCGCAATGTCACGTATCGAACTAACGGTGATGGCACCGGCGTGCCTCTCAATATAGAGAGTAGCGGAGGATCACTCTATTTGTACGATTTGACCGTTGATACCGGGGTCGTGCGCCTGACCTGCCAGAACGCGGGAATATTCGGCGGCGTTTACAATGGATTTGAATTCTGCGTCGAGCAAACGGGCAACAATGCGGTCACCCTTGAAGGCGCGCAGAGCTATTCGAACGTTCGGACAGGCGCCGTGTTCAGCAGCGGCAGCCCAGGTGAAGCCGGACATACCGTGAGCTCAATCACCATCATTGGCTGCCAATTCCCGGTTAAACCCGATCACTGTTTGTTCGACGTTGTTCTTGTCACGCAAATCAACTGGATTGGTTCGGTTTGTGCGTCGGGTAGCGATTCTCCGCCGGTACCAGCTGATATCAACATGTTCGGTTCAAGCATGTCGGGTCCTACCGACCCTACCGGCGCGAATTGGAACGCGAAGGTCCTCTTCAAGGGGGGAAGGGCTGAGCATCCCGCTCGTCTGGTTACCAACCGCAGTCCTGCCAATATCTCCGTCGGCAAGGAGGACTTCCAGAACTATGGCGCTCGCGAGCATCAAGGTGCCGCCGATATCACTAGAGTTGTGGCGGGACCGTTTGCGTCGGGCGTTACGAAATCCGTCCTCGCTGCGGGCGTGCTTACCGCAGGCACCTATGTCGCCCGGATCAGCTATGATCACGAGGGAGACGGCAACCCCTGGGCGCTGGAAGCGATCGTGCACTTTCCGGTCGTCCTCATGTCCAGCACGCTGGGCGTCGATAAGGATTTCGATGGCGCGTTCGTCGAACATGCCGGCACTGGCTCAAAACTGTCATTGCGGGTCGTCAAGCCAGCCAGTGACGGGCTCCCTGGAATCGACATCGTGCCCAGTTTCACGAACGCAGGCACCGCGCAAAGGGCCACGGTGGAGATTTCCAGAGTGCTCTAGGGGGTTGATAGCGCCTTTTGCACATCCACCCGACGTTGCCAGTGTCGCTGCTGGTCGATTTCCGAAAGCCCGGACCGCTGCCTATCCAGCCGGACGGTGCGCGTAGCTCAGCACGCGCGCCATCGCCCATCCGGTGTCCGACTTGCGCCACACCACCGCGAACCGCGCGTCGCCGTCCAGCCGTTCCGCGGCATCGCCCTGCTTCGCGTAGAAGCGATGCACCCCGCTCACGATCGCGCCAAGGCCGGGCACCGGATCGACCGCCACGCTGCCCGCAACCTCCTCGCGCCGCACGTGCAGCCCGGGCGTACCGCACGGCCCCTTCACCAGCGACTCCACCACCTTGTCCCGCCCCGCGGTCAATCCGGTCTTGTCGTGGTAGAATTCGATGTCGGCGGCGAGCAACCGGCCCATCGCCGCCGCGTCGCACTGGTTGAACGCGCGCCAGAACGCGGCGTCCGCGGCCAGCACGGCATCGTTCGGCGATGGGGTGCGGGCAGCAGGCGCTGCCAGGACGAGCGACAGGATCGTGAGCATCTCCATATGAACCGTATTACATGAGCAATACAGCTCGGCAATCCCCGCGCCGCCCTCACGACCCTATTTCAGCGGCAGGAACAGCTCCACGGTCACCTCATGCACCTCCGCGCCGGGGAAGAAGCCGAGCCGGCGCCGGCAATAGAGCGGGAAATCCCGCGCTTCCTCGCCGCTCGCCGGAAGCCAGTCGCGATAGAGATACAGCGCAGCGGGCTCGAGATTGTGGGTGTCGTGCACGACACGCAGCACCGCGCAGCGCCCGCCCGGGATCACCCCAGGCTTCATGTCCGCATCGTCCGGGTCGATCGGCCGGTCGGTGCCGACGCACAGGTCCATGCTGTAGTCGGCCGGGTTCGCAGGCGTCCGCTCGGAGCGGAAGATGTTGAAGGTCGCGCTGTTCTCCGGCGACAGCCCCATGGACTTGCGCCAGGCGATGAACCGCTCGATCGTGGCGCCGAGCGTCGCGCGGTCGCCGCGATGCTCCAGGATCGCCACCGGCGTCGGCGGCATCTCCTGAATCGTCACATCGTCAGGGGTATAGGTAATCTGCATGAGCTTGCTCCTCGCATTGTCGAGAGGCCCGAAGGCCGCAAGCCACGGCGCCCAGTCGGGCGACTTCCTGAACGATGACGGGGATTGCCCGAACCGTTGCCGAAAGGCGCGGGCAAAGGCATCGGGCGCATCATAGCCGGCATCCATCGCGATGTCCGTGACGCTCCTTGCGTCCCTGGTCGCCAGCTGGTGCGACGCGCGCTTCAACCGGGCAAGCTGGACATAGCGATGAAGCGACAACCCGAAGGTCGCCGTGAACTGCCGGTGGAAATGGAATTTCGAGAAGGCGGCGACCCGGCTCACCGTGTCCAGGTCCAGATCGCCGTCGAGATGCCGGTCGATATGGTCCAGCACCCGCTGCATCCGTGCCTCGCGCACGCGTGGCAGTGTGACCTTTGGGACGTTTCACCGCGGCCCGCCCCTCACTTCGTATCGCTCGATACTTTTCATCCGTCGGGGGTTCACCCGCCACGAATGTCCCGATACACCTCCCGCGCATGGGCCTCTCCGCAATCGAAATCGCCGCGATCGAGCATGCCCGCGCGGCGCCGATGCTGGCCCAGGTCGAACGCTGGGTCGCGGTCAACAGCGGCACGCGCAACCTGCCCGGCCTCGCCACCATGGCCGAGATGCTCGCCAGCGCCTTCGCCGCCCTCCCCGGTGAGCTGACGCTGGTCGAGCCCGCGCCGGTCGAGACGGTCGATGGCAAGGGTGACGTCCTCCCGCTCGCCCATGGCCGCCATTTGCATCTGCGCGTGCGGCCCGAGGCGCCGGTGCAGATGCTGTTCACCGGGCATATGGACACCGTCTTCCCCGCCGATCACCCGTTCCAGACCGCGACCTGGCTCCCCGACGGCCGCCTCAACGCCCCGGGCGCGGCGGACATGAAGGCCGGCCTTTCGCTGATGCTCGCCGCCCTGCGCGCCGTCGAAGCGACCCCCGCCGAACGCTTCGGCTATGAGGTGGTGATCAACTCCGACGAGGAGACCGGTTCCTTCGCCTCCGCCGCGCTGATCGCGCAGGCCGCGAAGGGCAAGGTCGCCGCCCTCACCTACGAACCCGCCTTGCCCGACGGCACGCTCGCCGGCGCCCGCGGCGGCACCGGGAATTTCTCGATCGTGGTGCGTGGCCGCAGCGCGCATGCCGGGCGCAATCCCGAGGAAGGCCGCAACGCGATCGTCGCCGCCGCCGACCTTGCGCTCCGCCTCGCCGCGGCCAGGGGCGACGGCCTCGCGGTCAACCCGGCGCGGATCGAAGGCGGCGGCCCCAACAATGTCGTGCCCGATCTGGCGATCCTGCGCGTCAACTTCCGCCCCGCCTCGGCCGAAGCCATCGCCCGCGCCGCCGCACTCGTCGAGACCGCCGCCGCCGAAGTCGCCGCAGCGCACGACGTCTCGGTCCATGTCCATGGCGGCTTCAACCGCCCGCCCAAGCCGCTCGACCCCGCCGCCGAACGCCTGTTTGGCCTGGTCAAGCAGGCCGGCGCCGATCTCGACATCCCCGTCGCCTGGAAGGCCACCGGCGGGGTGTGCGACGGCAACAACATCGCCGCTTGCGGCGTGCCCGTGGTCGATACCATGGGCGCGAGGGGTGGCGCGATCCATAGCGCGGAGGAATTTCTGATCCCCGAAAGCCTGCCCGAGCGCGCTGCGCTCTCCGCCCTCACCATCCTGCGCATCATCGAGCGGGGCCGCGTATGAGCTTCCTGATCCGCCCGGCGCGCGAGGACGACCTGCAGCCGCTCTACGAGATGGCCAAGCTCACCGGCGGCGGCTTCACCAACCTGCCGCCCGAGAAGCCGGCTTTGCTCGCCAAGCTCGCCCGCAGCGCCGCCGCCTTCGCGCGCAACGACGATGCGCTCAAGGACGAGCTGTTCGTGCTGGTGCTCGAGAATACCGAAACCGGCGAGGTGCGCGGCACCTGCCAGATCTTCACCCAGGTCGGGCAGCGCTGGCCCTTCTACAGCTATCGCCTCGGCACCGAGACCAAGCATAGCGAAGCGCTCGCCCGCACCTTCCGCGCCGAAATCCTGAGCCTGGTCAACGACCTCGAAGGCTGCAGCGAGGTCGGCGGCCTGTTCCTTCACCCGGGCGAGCGCGCCGGCGGCCTCGGCATGCTGCTCGCCCGCAGCCGTTACCTGTTCATCGCGATGCACCGCGCCCGCTTCGCCGAGCGCATCCTCGCCGAGCTGCGCGGGGTGATCGACGAGGCCGGCGGCTCGCCCTTCTGGGACGGCGTCGCCGGGCGCTTCTTCGGCATGAATTTCCAGCAGGCCGACGAGTTCAACGCGATCCATGGCAACCAGTTCATCGCCGACCTGATGCCCAAGCATCCGATCTACACCGCGATGCTCACCGAGCATGCCCGCAGCGTCATTGGCCTGCCCCACCCCTCGGGCCGCGCCGCGATGCGGATGCTGGAGACCGAGGGCTTCGCGTTCGAGAACTACATCGACATCTTCGACGGCGGCCCGACCATGACCGCGCGCATCGACCAGGTCGCAACGGTCCGCGATTCCCGCACCGACACCGTCGCCGCGCTTGCCGACGGAGGCACCGCCAGCATCGTCGCCCGCGGCACGCTCGGCGCCTTCCGCGCCTGCCACGGCCGCGTCGGGCTGACCGACGGCGGCGTGACGCTCGACTCCGCGTCGGCTGCGATCCTCGGCGTCGAGCCGGGGCAAGAGGTCCGCCATGCCCCGCGTTGAGATCAATTTCGACGGCATCATCGGCCCCAGCCACAATTATGCCGGCCTCAGCCCCGGCAACCTCGCCGCGACCCGCAACAGCGGCGCGGTCTCGCAGCCCCGCGCCGCGGCGCTGCAGGGCATCGCCAAGATGCGCGCCAACATCGCGCTCGGGCTGCACCAGGGCATTTTCCTGCCCCATGCCCGTCCCGACCATCGCTGGCTGGAAACGCTGGCGACCGACTACGCCGATGCCGCGCCGCACCTCCAGGCGCAGGCGCTGTCGGCCTCGGCGATGTGGGCCGCCAACGCTGCCACCGTCTCTCCGGCGCCGGACACCGAGGACGGCCGCTGCCACGTCTCAGTCGCCAATCTCGTGACGATGCCCCACCGCAGCCACGAATGGGCCGAGACGCTAGCCCAGCTCCGCCTCGCCTTCGCCAACGATGCCTTCCGCGTCCACGGGCCCGTCCCGGCACCCTTCGGCGACGAAGGCGCCGCAAACCACATGCGCCTCTGCCCGGAGCACGACGCGCCCGGCATCGAAGTGTTCGTCTATGGCATCTCCGGCGGCCCCTTCCCCGCGCGCCAGCATCGCGAGGCGAGCGAAGCCGTCGCCCGCCGCCACGGCCTCGACCCGGCGCGGACGCTATTCGTCCAGCAGTCCGAGCAAGCCATCGCCGCCGGCGCCTTCCACAACGACGTCGTCGCGGTGGGCAATGGCCGCGTGCTGTTCGCCCACGAGCAGGCGTTCGCGGACAAGGACAGCTTCTACGCCGACCTGCGCCGCCTGATGCCGGAGGTCGAGATCGTCGAGGTCCCGGCATCCGCCGTCAGCCTCGCCGACGCCATCTCCTCCTACCTCTTCAACGCCCAGCTCGTGACGCTACCCTCGGGCGAGACCGCGCTGATCCTCCCGACCGAGGCGCGCGAGACGCCGAGCGTGTGGGACTGGCTGCAGGCGCATGTCGCCGGAAACGGCCCGATCCGGCATCTCGAGGTGGTCGATGTCCGCCAGTCGATGGCCAATGGCGGCGGCCCCGCCTGCCTGCGCCTGCGCGTCGTCGCCGATCCCGCGACGGTCGACCCGCGCTTCCTGGTCGACGACGCCAAACTCGATCGCATCGCCGCGCTGATCGAGACGCACTGGCCCGAGTCGATCGCGCAGGACGAGATCGGCGATCCCGCGCTGATCGCCCGCATCGAAGCGGCGCGCACCACGCTGCTCGACCTGCTCGGAACTGTCGAATTAATTGACAGGTAACCATATTCGTTAACGCGGAACCGGCCTTTTCCGCCGCTGGTCCGGTTCTTGCGTTAACCTGGGCATGTGGTCCCGCGTCAAACGCTTGTTCACGATCAAGACCCGCTTCGAGGCGTTCATGGTGATCTACGCGCTCGGCGTCGGCGCGGTGGACCGGGGCATCCACTATCTCGAGCAATATCCCGGCGCGGGCGGCTGGCTGCTGTTCGCCGCCTGCCCGATCGCGGTGTTCATGGCCGGCGCGCGCATCCTCGACTCGCTCGACGCCGGGCTCGACTGAGCTATTCGAACTCGAGGATCGCGGCGTCCACCGCCAGGCTCTCGCCCGCGCCGAAATTGACCGCCTTGACCGTCCCCGACTTTTCGGCGCGCAGGATGTTCTCCATCTTCATCGCCTCGACCACCGCGAGCGGCTGGCCGGCTTCGACCTGGTCGCCCGCCGCCACCTCGACCCGCGTGAGCAGTCCCGGCATCGGCGCAAGCAGGAAGCGGCTCATGTCGGGCGGGATCTTCTCGATCATGTGCTTCGCCAGCTCGGCGACGCGCGGGCGATAGACCTCGACGCGATGCGCCGCGCCGCGCGTGGTCAGCACCCAGCCCGTGCGCGTCCTCGTCACGCGCACCGCCAGCTCGCCCTCGTCCGAGCGCGCCACCGCGATCCGGTCACCCGGGTTCCACTCCACGCTGCCCTCGATCAGCTCGCCATCGACGACCGCGCCGTCGCCCAGCGTCACCTCATGCGCGATCGCGCCCATGTGCACGACCCAGTCGCACGGCGTCAGCGGCATCGCGCCCAGCTGGCCCGAGATCAGCGACGCGCGCTCGGCCTGACGCCAGCTCAGCGCCGCCGCTACCGCCGCCAGCCGCCGGGTGAGCGCCGCATCGGCCGGCGCACCCGCGAAGCCCTCGGGATATTCCTCCGCGATGAAGCCGGTGGTCAGCGCCCCCGCACGGAAGCGCGGATGCTGCATCAGCGCCGAGAGGAAATCGATGTTGTTGCCGAGCCCCTCCAGCTCGAACCGGTCGAGCGCCGCGACCTGCAGGTCGGCCGCCGCATCGCGCGTCTCGCCCCAGGTGACCAGCTTGGCGATCATCGGGTCATAGAACATGCTGACCTCGCCGCCCTCCGCGACACCATCGTCGACGCGGACATAGCCATATCCGCCAACTTCTCCGTACGGCGTGTCCTGCGCCGCGGGTGGGCGATAGCGGACCAGCCGCCCGGTCGAGGGGAGGAAGCTACGGTACGGATCCTCGGCATAGATGCGGTTCTCGATCGCCCAGCCGGTGAGCTTCACATCGTCCTGTCCGAACGCCAGCTTCTCGCCCGCCGCAACGCGGATCATCTGCTCGACCAGATCGAGTCCCGTGATCGCCTCGGTCACCGGATGCTCGACTTGGAGCCTTGTGTTCATCTCGAGGAAGTAGAAGCCGTCGCCGGTCTTGTCGGCGCCGCTGACGATCAGCTCGACCGTGCCCGCGCTGTAATAGCCGACCGCCTGCGCCAGCGCGACCGCCTGCTCGCCCATCTTGCGCCGCATCGCGGGCGTGACGAAGGGCGACGGCGCCTCCTCGACCACCTTCTGGTGGCGCCGCTGGATCGAGCATTCGCGCTCACCGAGATAGACGATGTTGCCATGCTGGTCGCCCAGCACCTGGATCTCGATATGACGCGGCTGCTCGATGAATTTCTCGATGAACACACGGTCGTCGCCGAAGCTCGCCAGCCCCTCGCGCTTGGTCGCCTCGAAGCCGTCGCGCACGTCCTGCTCGCTGTACGCCAGCCGCATGCCCTTGCCGCCGCCGCCGGCCGAGGCCTTCATCATCACCGGATAGCCGATCTCCGACGCGATCCTCACCGCCTCGTCGGTATCGGCGATCTCGCCCAGATAGCCGGGCACGACGTTGACGCCCGCTTCCTTGGCGAGCTTCTTGGATTCGATCTTGTCGCCCATCGCGGCGATGGCATTGGGCGGCGGCCCGATGAACGCGATCCCCGCCTCGGCGCAAGCCTTGGCGAAGCTCTCGCGCTCCGAGAGAAAGCCATAGCCCGGATGGATCGCATCCGCCCCGGTCGCCTTGGCCGCGGCGAGAATCAGCTCGGCCTTGAGATAGCTCTCGCTCGCCGCCGCCGGCCCCAGCCGCACGGACTCGTCGGCCATCAGCACATGCGGCGCACGCGCATCGGCATCCGAATAGACCGCGACCGTCGCGATCCCCATCCGCCTGGCGGTGCGGAACACCCGGCAGGCGATCTCACCGCGATTGGCGACCAGGATCTTCTTGAACATTGCGACCCCTATTGGCTCGGTTGCGGGTAGAGTTGGCGGATCGCCGCCAGCGCGGCGCCGTGATAGATGGTGGCGTGGGTCTCTTCGGGACGCGGCAAATAAGTCCATTTGAGCGCGGCGGGCGCCTTGTCCTTGAGCAGCGCGGCGAAGGGCGCGACGCCCATCCCCTGTTCGTTGGCGACGCTCAGCCACAGGCGTCCGTGCGCCTTGGGCAACAGGGCCGGCGCGGCTTTCACCAGCGCCTCATTGTCCCACCACAGGCTCGGGCTGATCGCGATCCAGGTGTCGAACAGGCTCGGCGCGCGCAGCATCGTCTCGATCACGAACAACCCGGCAAGCGATTCCCCGATCAGCGCATTCTCGCCGCTGGTGCGATAGCTCTTCTCGACCCACGACTTCACCTCGCTAGCGATGAACCGGCGGAAGCGTTCGGACTGGCCTGCAGTGGGATAATCGGCCTTGAGCTTGGCGTCGGCCGCGACCGGAAAGGCCAGCTCGTTGCGCCGGTCGACCGTCTCGATCCCCACCACGATCACATCGCGCGTCGTACCCACGACCGTGCCGAGCTGCGCAAGGGCGCTGATATGATGGAAGTCCTGATCCACCCCGCCGTCGAGCAGATACAGCACCGGATAGCGCTGCGACCCCTTCTCATAACCCGGCGGCAGCCACACATTGATCGTCCGCGCCGCGCCCATGGTGGTGGAGGGGAGCTGGTAGGACTGGCCGATAATGATCGGCGTGCCGACTGGTTGCGCCATTGCGGGCAGCGGCAGGATCGCCAGCGAAATCACCGTGCAAGCAAGCGTGCAGACGACGCGGACGAGCAGTCGAAGCGCTGGCCGTTCGGTCGTCTGCAACGTCACTCCGCCGCCTCCAGCTCGACCTTCACTTCGCCCTGCATCGGCCGCATCCCCAGCCGCGCGAACAGCGCCGCGTCCTTGTCGTCGCCGGCATTGCCGGTGGTGAGCAGCTTGTCGCCGGTGAAGATCGAGTTGGCGCCCGCCATGAAGCACAAAGCCTGAGTCGAATCGCTCATGCTCTCGCGGCCCGCAGAGAGCCTCACCATGCTCGCCGGCATCGTGATCCGCGCCACCGCTACGGTGCGCACGAACTCGATCTCGTCGATCTTCGCGAGCGGCATGTCGGCCAGCATGTTGCCCAGCACCGTGCCCTTGACCGGCACCAGCGCGTTCACCGGCACGCTCTCCGGATGCTTCGGCAGCGTCGCCAGCGCATGGATGAAGCCCACGCGATCCGCGCGCGTTTCGCCCATGCCGACGATCCCGCCGCAGCACACGTTGATCCCCGCCTCGCGCACATGCTCGAGCGTCTCGAGCCGGTCCTCGAAGGTCCGCGTGGTGATCACCTCGCCATAGCGTTCAGGCGAGGTATCGATATTGTGGTTGTAGTAATCGAGCCCCGCATCGGCGAGCATCGCGGCCTGCTTCTCGCTGAGCATGCCGAGCGTCATGCAGGTTTCCATGCCCATCCCGCGCACCCCCTTCACCATCTCGACGATGGCGGGCATGTCGCGGTCCTTGGGGTTGCGCCACGCCGCCCCCATGCAGAAGCGCGACGAGCCATTGTCCTTGGCCTGCGCCGCCGCCTGCAGCACCGCGCGCACGTCCATCAGCTTGGTGGCTTTCAGGCCCGTCTCGGCATGGGTGGACTGGTTGCAATAGCCGCAATCCTCCGGGCAGCCCCCGGTCTTGATCGACAGCAGCGTGGAGAGCTGCACCTCGTCCGCCGCAAACTGCGCGCGGTGCACGCTCGCCGCCTGGAACAGCAGTTCGGGGAAAGGCAGGTCGAACAGCGCCGCGATTTCCTCGCGAGTCCAGTCGTTGCGAACTTCGGTCATTCCGCTGCTTCCTCCTCGGGCGGCAAATTATGCCCAAGCAGCGTCAACACCTCTGCGGCGGCATTTACAAGGTTCGTTCCGGGTCCGAAGATCGCCTGCACCCCCGCGTCGCGCAGGAACTGATAGTCCTGCGCCGGGATCACCCCGCCCGCGATGACCTTGATATCGCCGCGGCCGGCATCCTTGAGGTGCCCGATCATCTGCGGGATCAGCGTCTTGTGCCCGGCGGCGAGGCTCGAGCAGCCGACCACGTCGACATTCTCGGCGACCGCCAGCTCGGCGGCTTCCTGCGGGGTCTGGAACAGCGGCCCCGGCACTACCTCGAATCCCAGGTCGCCGAACGCCGAGGAGACGAGGTTGGCGCCACGGTCATGCCCGTCCTGCCCCATCTTGGCGACCAGCATGCGCGGTTTCCGCCCCAGCCGCCGCTCGGTTGCGGTGACGCCCTCCTTGAGCCGCTCCCAGCGCGCATCGTCGCCATAAGCGCTGCCATAAATGTCCTTGACCGGCGTCGGCACGGTACCGTGGCGGCCGAACACATCCTCCATCGCCAGGCTGATCTCGCCCAAGGTCGCACGATGCCGCGCCGCCTCCACGGCGAGCGCCAGCAGGTTCTCGCTGCCCCGCGCGCCCTCCCGCAATGCATCCAGCGCCGCCTGGCACTTGGTTTCGTCGCGCGCCGCCTTCATCTTCTTGATCCGCGCGATCTGCGCCTCGCGCACCGCATGGTTGTCGACGTCGAGGATGTCGATCGGGTCTTCCTCGGCCTTGCGGTATTTGTTGACCCCCACGATCACCTGCTCGCCGCGGTCGATCCGCGCGGCGGTGGCAGCCGAAGCTTCCTCGATCATCGCCTTGGGCCAGCCCGCCGCGACCGCCTTGGCCATCCCGCCCTCGGCCTCGACGCGCTCGATGATCGCCCACGCCTTGTCGACCAACTCCTGCGTCAGCGCCTCGACATAGTAGCTGCCGCCGAGCGGATCGACGACCTTGGTCATCCCGGTCTCTTCCTGGATCACGATCTGCGTGTTGCGCGCGATCCGGGCGGAGAAGTCGGTGGGCAGCGCGATCGCCTCGTCGAGCGCATTGGTGTGCAGGCTCTGCGTGCCTCCGAGCATCGCCGCCATCGCCTCGATCGTGGTGCGGATGACGTTGTTGTACGGGTCCTGCTCGGTCAGCGACACGCCCGATGTCTGGCAATGCGTGCGCAGCATCTTCGAGCGTTCGTCCTTCGCACCCAGCCTGGTCATCACGCGATGCCACAGCACCCGCGCCGCGCGCAGCTTCGCCACCTCCATGAAGAAGTTCATGCCGATCGCGAAGAAGAAGCTCAGCCGCCCCGCGAACTTGTCGATGTCGAGCCCGCTCGCGACCCCGTATTTCACATATTCCATGCCGTCGGCGATGGTGAAGGCGAGCTCCTGCACCTGAGTCGCCCCGGCCTCCTGCATATGATAGCCGGAGATCGAAATACTGTTGAATTTCGGCATGTTGGCCGAGGTATATGCGAAGATGTCGGAGATGATCCGCATGCTCGGCTCGGGCGGGTAGATGTACGTATTGCGGACCATGAACTCCTTGAGGATGTCGTTCTGGATGGTCCCGTCGAGTGCGGCAAGCGGCACGCCCTGCTCCTCGCCCGCGACGATGAAGAAGGCGAGCACCGGGATCACCGCGCCGTTCATCGTCATGCTGACCGACATCTCGCCGAGCGGGATGCCGTCGAACAGGATCTTCATGTCCTCGACGCTGTCGATCGCCACGCCCGCCTTGCCGACATCGCCCGGCACACGCGGATGATCGCTGTCATAGCCGCGATGCGTCGCCAGATCGAAGGCGACCGAGAGCCCCTTCTGCCCCGCCGCGAGGTTGCGGCGATAAAAGGCGTTCGATTCCTCGGCGGTCGAGAAGCCAGCGTACTGCCGGATCGTCCACGGCCGCCCGGCATACATCGACGCACGCACCCCGCGCGTGAACGGCGCGAAGCCCGGCAGCCCGGGATCGGTCGCCACGTCCTCCGCCGTGTAGAGCGGCTTGACCTCGATCCCTTCCGGCGTGTGCCAGATGAGATCGCGGCCCTTCACTTCCTTGTCGGAAAGCGCCTTCCACGCATCGAGGTCTGGCTTGTCGGTCACTTGCCCTTGAACTCCGGCGGCCGCTTCTGAATGAACGCCATCACACCCTCACGGAAATCCTCGGTCTTGCCCGCGATGCGCTGATGCTGCGCCTCGATGCTCAGCGTCTCGGACAGCGTCGAGTTGAGCGCCGCTTTCACCTGCGCCCGGATCAGGCCCAGCGCGATCGTCGGCTTGGCGGCGAGCTTGGCTGCGATCTCGCCCGCGGTCGCCAGCAGCGCATCGTCCTCGACCACCCGCGCAACCAGCCCGGAATCGAAGGCATCGTCCGCGCTCATCTTCTCGCCGAGCAACGCCATCTCCAGCGCCTTGGCGCGCCCGGCGGACTTGGCGACCAGCCAGGTCGCGCCGCAATCGGGGACCAATCCGATGTTGGAGAAGGCAAGCAGCAGATAGGCCGACCTCGCCATCACCACGATGTCGCCGGCGAGCGCGATTCCCACGCCCGCCCCCGCCGCCGGTCCGTTGACCGCGGTGACGACCGGGATCGGCAGCTTCGACAGCGTCTCGGCGAGCGGATGATAGTGGAACTCCAGATTGTCGGCGGGATCGACCGGCCCGCCGTCCGCGCGCGCCATCAGGTCGGCACCCGAGCAGAAGGCCCGCCCTTCGCCCGTCAGCAGCACCGCCCGCGCGCCCTCGTTCACCGCGCGCAGCAGCGAGGCGCGGATCAGGTCGAGCATCTCGCCGGTCACCGCATTCAGCCGGTCCGGCCGGTTGAGTCGCAGCGTCGCGACGCCCTTGTCGAGTGCGTAGAGGACGGTTTCTTCGCTCATCAATCACCCCCTTCGTCATCCCGGCCTTGTGCCGGGATCCACGCGTCCGCGCGCGCTGCGCTCAACCTCGGCTGCATCGCCTGCCGCGCGGCGGGCCCCGGCACAAGGCCGGGGTGACGATCAGTGGTCTTCACGCGGTGACTCCATGATCTCGGTCAGCACGCCGCCCATGTCCCTGGGGTGGACGAAGAAGATCAGCGTGCCATGCGCACCGATCCGCGGCTCGCCCAGGACCTTGGCGCCCTTGGCCTCGAACCACGCCTTGGCCTCGTGGATGTCGGGCACTTCATAGCAGACATGGTGCTGCCCGCCCGCCGGGTTCTTGGCGAGGAAGCCATGGATCGGCGAATCCGCGCCCAGCGGCTCGATCAGCTCGATCTGGGTATTGGGCGTATCGACGAAGCACACCTTCACCCCCTGCGCGGGCAGGTCGAACGGCATGTGGATCGTCTCCGCGCCCATCACGTCGCGCCAGAACGCGACCGACGCCTCGATCGAGGGCGTGGCGACACCGATATGGTTGAGGCGTCCGAGTTTCATCGCGTCATTTCCATTCGTTCAATGCCATGAATCCAAGCGCCACCAGAAGCGCGACGCTGCCAAGCTGTAACGCCTGCATGAACATGAAGGCGTAGGGGCCGTCGTCGCGATAATGGACCACGCCATCCTCGTCCCTGGCCCAACCCCGGATCGCGGTTCGCACCATGGCCACCAGCATCGCGAACGCGCCGACGAAGAACAGATAGGCCCATAGCCGCTCGAGCGAGGTCACGGTCACAGCGACGCCTCCATCGAGGACATAGCGGCACCGATGTGGTTAAGGCGGCTGGGTCCCAATTTTCTACCTCGGGGCAAACACGATAAAAAACGCAATGACGGGAAACAGGATCATCTGAACACGGTAAAGCTGGACGATCTTCTTGTACCTAACCGGGTCATCAGCCTCCCGCGTCGCGGCAAAGCCGAAAAAACTCACCCGCCGGTTGTTGGTCGCGTGCCGGATGAAGAGCCAAATGACAGCCTCCCCAACCAAGGTTACGAAAACCCACGAAATCCAGCTGCCCTCAGTCACAGCGGAATATTGTCATGCTTCTTCCACGGATTCTCGAGGGCCTTGTTCCTCAGTTTCCGTAGCCCCAGCGCGATCCGGCGGCGGGTCGAGTGCGGCATGATCACCTCGTCGACGAACCCCTTGCTCGCCGCGACGAAGGGATTCGCGAAGCGCGCCTCATATTCCGCCGTCCGCTCCGCGATCTCCTCCGGCGTGCGCCCGCGGAAGATGATCTCGACCGCGCCCTTGGCGCCCATCACCGCGATCTCCGCGGTCGGCCAGGCATAGTTTAAGTCCCCGCGCAGGTGCTTCGACGCCATCACGTCATACGCCCCGCCATAGGCTTTGCGCGTGATCACCGTGATCTTGGGCACCGTCGCCTCGGCATAGGCGAACAGCAGCTTCGCGCCGTGCTTGATGATGCCCGAATGCTCCTGCCCCACGCCCGGCAGGAAGCCCGGCACGTCGACGAAGGTCACGATCGGGATCTCGAACGCGTCGCAGAAGCGCACGAACCGCGCCGCCTTTTTCGACGAGTTGATGTCGAGCACGCCCGCCAGCACCATCGGCTGGTTGGCGACGATGCCCACCGTCCGTCCCTCGATCCGGCCGAAGCCGATGATGATGTTGCCCGCATGCGTCGGCTGGACCTCGAAGAAATCGCCCTCGTCGACCGTCTTCCGGATCAGCTCGTGCATGTCATAGGGCTGGTTGGCCGAGGGCGGGATCAGCGTGTCGAGGCTGTTCTCGATCCGGTCCCACGGGTCCTCGCACGGCCGCTCGGGCACCGGCTCGCGGTTGCTGGCGGGAAGGAAGTCCACGAAGTCGCGCGCCGCGAGCAGCGCCTCGATGTCGTTGTCAAAGGCGACGTCGGCGACGCCCGACTTCGTGGTATGCGTCACCGCTCCACCCAAATCCTCCTGCGTGACGATCTCGTTGGTAACGGTCTTCACTACATCGGGTCCGGTGACGAACATGTATGAGCTATCCTTCACCATGAAGATGAAGTCGGTCATCGCGGGCGAGTAAACTGCACCTCCGGCGCAGGGGCCCATGATCAGGGAAAGCTGCGGCACCACGCCGCTCGCCAGCACGTTGCGCTGGAACACCTCGGCATAGCCGGCGAGGGACGCGACGCCCTCCTGGATGCGCGCGCCGCCGCTGTCGTTGAGGCCGATCACGGGCGCGCCGACCTTCATCGCCATGTCCATGATCTTGCAGATCTTCTGCGCATGCCGCTCGGACAGCGATCCGCCGAATACGGTGAAGTCCTGGCTGAACACGAAGACGAGGCGGCCGTTGATCGTGCCCGATCCGGTGACCACGCCGTCGCCGGGCACCACCTGATCCGGCATCCCGAAATCGACGCAGTTATGCTCGACATACATGTCGAGCTCTTCGAACGATCCTTCGTCGAGCAGCACCTCGACCCGCTCGCGCGCGGTGAGCTTGCCCTTGGCGTGCTGCGCGTCGATGCGCTTCTGCCCGCCGCCCAGCCGCGCCGCGGCGCGGCGGCGCTCGAGTTCCTCGATCGTCGAAGACATGCATTTCTCCTTGGCCGGGCGCCTTCACAGGACACGGGCTCCCGCGCAAATGCAATGTTGCGAAGTTGCATCGTCCATATCTGCGGAATATGGCAGGGCGATGGAGCAACCCCGCCGCCGCCTCTTCGCCGGAGCCCGCGTCCGCGACCTGCGCAAGCGCCTCGCCTTGCCGCAGGCGGCGCTGGCCGCGCGGCTCGGCGTCTCGGTCAGCTATCTCTCGCAGATCGAGAATGAGGAGCGCCCGCTCACCCCGCCGGTGCTGATCGCGCTGACCCGCGAATTCCCGCAGCTGTGGGGCGAAGTCGGCGAGGACGAGGCCACCGCCGATCTCGTCCGCGCGATCGAGGCCGGCACCGACAGCAGCATTCCCGGCGGCGCGCTCGACGAAGCCGCGGTCCAGCGCGGGGTCGAGAAACATCCCGCGCTCACGCGCCGCATGGTCGCGCTGCACGATGCCTGGCGCCGCGGCCAGGCGCAGCTGCGCGTGCTCGACGACAAGGTCGAGAGCGGCGCGGGCACCGCCGGATCGCTGCCATGGGAGGAGGTGCGCGACTGGTACCAGGCCGAGGGTAATTATATCGACGTGCTCGACCGCGCCGCGGAAGCGCTCGCCGAAACCTTCGACCATCCCCGCGCGATCGAGGACCGGCTGCGCGACACCCACAGCGTGCGGATCGAGGATTCGCGCGACGACGACACGCGCCTTTCGCGCTTCGCCACCGACAGCCGCCGCCTCACGATCAGCGGCGTGCTCCCGCCCGAAAGCCGCGCCTTCCTGCTCGCGCACCGCCTCGCCGTGATCGAGTTCGGCGAGCAGATGCGCGCGGTCAGCCAAACCAGCGGCCTCGCCTCCCCCGCCGCGCGCGAACTGCTCTCGCTCGGCCTCGCCAACTACGCCGCGGGCGCGCTGCTCATGCCCTACACCCGCTTCCGCGAGGCGGCGCGCGAGGTGCGTCACGACATCGACCGCTTGCGCCAGCGCTTCGGCAGCAGCTTCGAGCAAGCCTGCCACCGCCTCTCTACTCTTCAGCGGCCGGGCGCGCAGGGCATTCCCTTCTTCTTCTGCCGCGTCGACATGGCGGGCAACATCACCAAGCGCCACTCGGCCACCCGGCTCGAATTCGCGCGCTTCGGCGGGGCCTGCCCACTGTGGGTGGTGCACGAAGCGGTGGCGATCCCCGACCGCATCCTCGTCCAGCTCGCCGAGACGCCCGACGGCGTCCGCTACGTCGCGATGGCCAAGGGGCTGGTCAAGCCCTCGGCAAGCTATGCCCGCCCGCCGCGCCGCTACGCCGTCGCGCTGGGCTGCGAGGAGGCGCATGCCGCCGACTTCGTCTATGCCGACAGCCTGCGCACCGGCGGCGTCGCCACCGCGATCGGCACGAGTTGCCGCATCTGCCCGCGCACCGACTGCGACCAGCGCGCCTTCCCGCCCGCCGCGAGCGAGATCCGCATCGACCCCGACGTGCGCGCGCCTGTGCCGTACGCTTTCTAGCTACGCCCTCGACGCAGCGGTTCCGGCGCGGCACAACAATGCCCTGAACCGAAACGGAGCGCGCGAATGGCGAACACGGAATCAGCTTTGGTGCGGTATTCGCGCGGCGCGATCTTCCTTCACTGGCTGATCGCGGCGCTCCTCATCTTCAATCTCGCCTATGGCTTGCTTCATGACAGCCTGCCGCGCGACTGGCGCATCATGCCGATCCACAAGGCGATCGGGATCACCATTCTTGTCCTGACCCTTGCCCGGATCGGCTGGCGGTTCACGCATCCCGCGCCACGCCTTCCCGCGCACATTATGGGCTGGCAACGAACCGCGGCGCGCGTCTCGCATTTCCTGCTCTATGCCTTCATGCTGGCGATCCCACTGTCGGGCTGGGCGATGTCGTCCGGGCCCAACCCCCGGCCGCTGACCTGGTTCGGCCTGTTCGACATTCCCTATCTGCCGGTGTCGGAAGCGATGTCCGATTTCGGGCACGAGGCGCACGAGATTCTCGGCTACGCGATGCTCATTCTGTTGCTTGTCCATATCGGGGCCGCGCTGCGTCACCATTTCATGGTTCGCGACGAAGTGATGGCGCGGATGACGCCGGGGGTGCGACCGCCCTCCCTGCACACCTGACCGGCGGCAGGACCCTCCAGAAGCGAGGTACCTTGAGCAGCGCAATTCCATATGGAATCTTAATGCCGCTCGCCGCTACCTGGTCCCGGTGCCTCCCATCAGGACGACCCGATGACCGTAACGGACGACGCCAGCCACGCCAGCCGCCAATGGAAGCTCGCGCTCGGCGCCACCGGGGTCGTGTTCGGCGATATCGGCACCAGCCCGCTCTACGCCTTTCGCGAGAGCTTCATCGGCCATCACCCGCTCCCGCTCGACCGGTTCCATGTGCTCGGCGTGCTGTCGATGCTGATCTGGGCGCTGCTGCTGGTCGTCACGGTCAAATATGTGTTCGTCACGATGCGCGCCGACAATCGCGGCGAGGGCGGCAGCTTCGCGCTGCTCGCCCTCATCCAGCGAGTCGCGCGCTCGTCCCCGGCGCTGCCGCTGATCGGCATCGCCGCGTTGATTGCGACCGCGCTCTTCTATGGCGATGCAGTGATCACGCCGGCCATCTCGATCCTCTCGGCGGTCGAGGGGCTCGAACTGCTCGGCCCCGATCTCGACACCTGGATCATCCCGCTCACCCTCGCGCTGGTTGCCGGGCTGTTCGCGGTGCAGCGGCACGGCACGCATCTGATCGGGCGGTTGTTCGGGCCGGTGATGGTGCTGTGGTTCGCCGTGATCGCGCTGCTCGGCGGGTGGCAGGTCGTCGCCAATCCGCACGTCCTCGCCGCCGCCAACCCTGCCTATGCGGTCCAATTCCTGCTCACCGATCCAGTGCGCGCCTTCTTCACCCTCGGTACCGTCGTGCTCGCCGTCACCGGCGCGGAGGCGCTCTACGCCGACATGGGGCATTTCGGGCGCAAGCCGATCGCACGCGCCTGGCTGCTGCTCGCGCTCCCCGCGCTGATCCTCTGCTATGCCGGCCAGTCGGCGCTGGTGCTCGCCGATCCGGCGGCGATCCGCTCGCCCTTCTACCTGATGGCACCCCCCGCCGCGCTGGTGCCGCTGTTGCTGCTCGCCACCGCGGCGACGATCATCGCCAGCCAGTCGATCATCTCCGGCGCCTTCTCGGTCACGCAGCAGGCGGTGCAGCTTGGCTATCTCCCCCGCCTGCGCATCGCCCATACCTCCGCCAGCGAGCGCGGCCAGGTCTTTTCGCCCACCGTCAATGCGATGCTGTTCGTCGCGGTGGTGGCGCTGGTGCTCGGCTTCCGGAGCTCGACCGCGCTTGCTGCCGCCTTCGGCCTCGCGGTCACCGCGACGATGGTGCTGACCACGCTCCTCATCGGCTTCGTCATCTTCCGCATCTGGAAGTGGAGCCCGCTCTGGGCGATTCCGCTCTATGGCCTGCTGCTCACGCTCGATCTCGGGCTGTTCGCGGCTTCCACCACCAAGTTCCTCGACGGCGGCTGGCTGCCCGCGGTGATCGCCGCGGTCCTGGTGCTGATCTTCACCACTTGGCGCAAGGGGCGCGAATTGCTCCGGGAGAAGCTGGCCGGCGCTGCGATGCCCGTCGAGCTGTTCGAGCGATCGAGCGCGAAGGTGCATCGCGTGCCCCTGACCGCGGTCTATCTGACCTCGAACGCCGAGGGCATCCCGCCGGCCTTGCTCCACAACCTCAAATGCAACCTGGTCCTGCACGAGCGGATTCTCCTCGTCACGGTCCGCACCGCGCTGACGCCCCGGGTCGATCCGGCGGAGCGAGTACGGGCGGAAATGCTGACCGAAACGGTCACGCGCATCATCATCAAATACGGTTTCGCCGAGCAGCCCGACATTCCGGCCGCGCTCGCCGAGCTCGATCCGGCGTTGCCGGCCAAGGCGATCTATTTCCTCAGCCGCCAGACGCTGATCGCGTCCTCGCGGCCCGGCATGGCGATCTGGCGCGAGCGGCTGTTCGCGTGGATGGCGCGCGTGTCGGAGCAGCCAATGAGCTTCTTCAACCTGCCGCCCAACCGCGTGGTCGAGCTGGGCAGCCAGGTCGAGATTTAGAGCGCCCTACTCCTCGCCCATCCGCAGCGCGGCGATAAAGGCTTCCTGCGGGATGCTGACCGAGCCGTACTCGCGCATCTTCGCCTTGCCCTTCTTCTGCTTCTCCAGCAGCTTGCGCTTGCGGGTGGCGTCGCCGCCATAGCATTTCGCGGTCACGTCCTTGCGCATCGCGCTGATCGTCTCGCGCGCGATCACCTTGCCGCCGATCGCCGCCTGGATCGGGATCTTGAACAGGTGGCGCGGGATCAGTTCCTTGAGCCGCTCGACCATGCCGCGTCCGCGCACCTCGGCGGTGGCGCGGTGGACGATCATGCTCAGCGCGTCCACCGGCTCCTCGTTGACGAGGATGCCCATCTTCACCAGATCGCCCTCGCGATAGCCGATCTGTTCGTAATCGAAACTGGCATAGCCCTTGGAAAGCGACTTCAGCCGGTCGTAGAAGTCGAACACCACCTCGTTCAGCGGCAACTCATAGGTCGCCTGCGCGCGGCCGCCGACATAGGTCAGGTTCTTCTGGATGCCGCGCCGGTCCTGGCACAGCTTCAGGATCGAGCCGAGATACTCGTCGGGCACATAGATCACCGCCTGAATCCACGGTTCCGCGATGCTCTCGATCTTGTTCGGCTCGGGCATGTCCGCCGGATTGTGCAGCTCGATATGCCCACCGCCATGCGTCAGCTCGATCTGGTAGACCACCGACGGCGCGGTGGTGATCAGGTCGAGATCATATTCGCGCATCAGCCGCTCCTGGATGATCTCCAGATGCAGCAGGCCGAGGAACCCGCAGCGGAAGCCGAAGCCCAGCGCTGCCGACGTCTCCATCTCGAACGAGAAGCTGGCATCGTTGAGCCGCAGCTTCGAAATGCTCTCGCGCAGCTTCTCGAAGTCGTTGGCATCGACCGGGAACAGGCCACAGAACACCACCGGCTGCACTTCCTTGAAGCCCGGCAGCGGCTCGGCGGCGGGCCGCTTGGCGTCGGTCAGCGTGTCGCCGACGCGCGCCTGCGCCACTTCCTTGATCTGCGCGGTGATGAAGCCGATCTCGCCGGGGCCAAGGTCGGGCAGCTGTTCGATCTTCGGCCGGAACGCGCCGACGCGGTCGACCAGATGCGTCGTCCCCGCCGCCATGAACTTGATCTGCTGGCCCTTCCTGATTGTCCCGTCGATCACGCGGATCAGGATCACGACGCCCAGATACGGGTCGTACCAGCTGTCGACCAGCATCGCCTTGAGCGGCGCGTTCGCATCGCCCTTCGGGGCCGGAATCCGCTCGACCACGGCGTTCAGGATCTCCTCGATCCCGATTCCCGCCTTGGCGCTCGCCAGCACCGCGTTCGACGCATCGATGCCGATCACTTCCTCGATCTCGTGCCGCACCTTCTCGGGCTCGGCGCTGGGCAGGTCGATCTTGTTGATGACGGGCACAATCTCATGATCATGCTCGATCGACTGGTAGACATTGGCGAGCGTCTGGGCCTCGACCCCCTGCGCCGCGTCGACCACCAGCAGCGCGCCCTCGCACGCGGCGAGCGACCGGCTCACCTCATAGGCGAAGTCGACATGCCCCGGCGTGTCCATCAGGTTGAGGACATAGTCGAGCCCGTCCGGCCCCTTCCAGTCGAGGCGCACGGTCTGCGCCTTGATGGTGATGCCGCGCTCCTTCTCGATGTCCATGTTGTCGAGCACCTGCTCGGACATCTCGCGCGCGGTCAGGCCGCCGGTGCGCTGGATCAACCGGTCGGCCAGCGTCGACTTGCCATGGTCGATATGCGCGATGATCGAGAAATTGCGGATACGGGAAAGGTCGGTTGCCATGATCGGCGCCCGTTAGCAGGGCAGATGCCGCGCAGGAACCCCCCGCGCCCGCATGCGCTGGTGCGGCATGACTCTCCGCATCGGCACCGCCGCCTGGGCACTTCCGCGCGACGTCCGCGACAGCTTCCCGCCCGGCGCCAGCAACCTCGAACGCTATGCGCGGCGCTTCAATGCGACCGAAATTAATTCGAGCTTCTACCGCCCCCATCGCCGCTCGACCTATGTGCGCTGGGCGGCGAGCGTCTCGGCGGACTTCCGCTTCGCCGTCAAGCTGCCCAAGGCGATCACGCACGAGGCCCGGCTGGCGGATTGCGAGGCGCCGCTCGCGCGCTTCGCCGACGAGATCGCCGGGCTTGGCGGGAAGCGCGGCCCGGTGCTCGTCCAGCTCCCGCCCAGCTTCGCCTTCGATGTCAAGCTCGCCGAAACCTTCTTCGCCCAGCTCGATGCCATTGTCGGCGGGCCCATCGCGTTCGAGCCGCGCCATCCGAGCTGGTTCGATGCGCAGGCCGACGCGCTGCTCGTCGCGCACCGCGTCGCGCGCGTCGCCGCCGATCCCGCGCCGGTTCCGGCCGCCGCCATGCCGGGCGGATGGCGCGGCCTCGCCTATTTCCGCCTCCACGGCAGCCCGCGCATCTACTGGTCCGCCTATGACGACGCGGCCTTGGCGGCGTGGCGGCAAAGCGCGGTTGCCGCCAATGCCCGCAGCTGGATCATCCTCGACAATACCGCCAGCGGCGCCGCGACGCGCGATGCGCTAGCACTGATCTGACAGGTTCGCTTGCCGCACGCCCGCGACTGCGCCAAGCAGCGGCGCGGAGGTGAATCGCCATGCCAGTCCTGAAGTATCTCGTCGCGCTGCTCAGCATGTTCTGCGCCGCCAGCGCATTCGCCGGCCAATCGGAAGACGCCCCGATCTACGTCACCCGCCATTACGACACCCCCGCCGGCCAACCCGATCCCGACCTCCTGCCCCAGGGCAAGGCCCGCGCGGAGAAGCTCGCGGCGTGGTTCTACGGCCGCACGCTCAAGGCGATCTATGTCAGCGACTTCAAGCGCACGCGCCAGACGGCGGCACCGCTCGCCGCGATGCTCGACGTCGCTGTCGAGACCTATGACCCCAAGGACACTCCCGCGATCGTCGCCCGCGCCAGGGCGGCCCGCGGCCCGGTGCTGATCGTCGGCCACAGCAACACCGTCCCCGACATCGTCGCGCAGCTCGGCGGCAAGCGGCCGGGCGAGCTCAAGCACGAGGATTTCGGCGATCTCTGGACGATCGAGAATGGCTCGAGCGAGCACACCAAGATCGACCCCTGACCCCTCCGCCGAGGGATAGCGCTACCCATTTTGGACGACCGATTCCGGCCTCGAAACTATTCCCACCGCGAGCGGGATCGGCTATTCCGGGACGACTGGTAACAGGGGAAGAAATCGATGTTGAAGTCTCCCGCGGTGGCCCTCACCGCGCTCGCTCTGTGCGTTGCGGGCTCCGCCCACGCCCAGCGACTCGCCAAGCCCAGCGGCGGCCAGAAGCTGCAGGAAGCGACGATGACCGACGTGCCGCGCTGCACGCGCAAGCTCGGTACCATCTCGGTCGTCGACGGCGACGATCCCCGCCCCTGGACGCAATATTCGCTGGCGCCGCCGCAGAAGCTGCTCAAGGTGCTGGTCCAGCGCTCGGGCTGCTTCAACCTAGTCGATCGCGGCTCCGGGCTGCAGGCGGCCGAGCGTGAGCGCGCCATTGGCGGCAATCTCGGGCTGCAGCGCGGCTCGAATGTCGGCCAGGGCCAGATCAAGGCGGCCGATTACGTTCTCGTCGCCGAGATCCAGGGCGCCAACAGCAATGTCAGCGGCAGCGCGGCCGGCGGCCTGATCGGCGGGCTCGTCGGCGGCCGGCTCGGCGGACTCGCGGCCGGCATCCGCAGCAAGAAGATGGAAGCGAACACCGTCCTCTCGATCACCAACGTCCGCACGACCGAGACGATCGCCACGACCGAAGGCTATGCCGCCAAGAACAGCCTCGCCTTCGGCGGCGGCGGTGGCGTCGGAATCCTCGGCGGCGGCATGGGCGCGGTCGGCGGCGGCTATGACAATACCGAGATCGGCCGCATCGTCACGCTGTCGTTCATCCAGGCCTACACCAATCTGGTGACCGAGCTCGGGCTGGTGCGTCCGGGCGATACCGGCACGGCGCAGGCCGCACCGGCCAAGACCTTCACTGCGCAGCGCCCGGTGGCGATGCGCGTGTCGGCGGCCGGCGGCGCCAAGGTGATCCGCACCATCCCCGCCGGCGGCATCGTCTATCCGACCGGGAACAAGAACGGCCTGTGGTGGGAAGTCGCCGACGAGAACGACAATGTCGGCTGGGTGCTCAACACCGGGCTCGCGCCGTCGCAATAAGCGGCTTCGGCCACGTCGCGCGAAAGGCCCGTTCCGCCGTCGTGGAGCGGGCCTTTTCGCTTGCGGGCCCTTCATGAAATGCCCAGTCTTCCGTCGCCAACGCCGGAGACACCGATGCGCCGCCTGATCCTCGCCACCGCCCTTCTCGCCACCGCCGCCGTCCCCGCCGCCGCGCGCGATCTGCTGCTGGTCGGCAACAAGGGCGAGGACACGCTCGGCATCTACGATCTCGCCGACGGCAAGCAGCTCGCCAAGGTCCCGACCGGCACCCAGCCGCACGAGATCGCGGTGATGGGCGACGGCACCCAGGCGGCGGTGGTCTCCTATGGCGGCACCTCGATCGACATTGTCGACCTCGATCCGCTGGGCAAGGTCGCGACGATCGAGCTTTCGCCCAACAAGCGCCCGCACGGGCTGCTGTGGATGCCCAAGAGCGAGCGGCTGATCGCCACGACCGAGGGCAGCAGCTCGGTCGCGATCGTCGAGCCCGACGGCAAGATCACCTCGATCGCCACCGGGCAGCAGGGTTCGCACATGGCCGCTTTGCTCGGCGAGGAGCGCGCCTTCATCGCCAATATCGGCTCGGGCACGGTCAGCGTGCTCGACCTGGTGAAGAACGCCAAGCTCCGCGACCTCACCGTCGGCGGCAAGCCCGAGGGGGTCGCGGTCGCGGGCGGCAAGGTGTTCGTCGGCGACCTCACCGCGCCGCGCATCACCGTGTTCGACGCCGGCACCTATGAGAAGCTCGCCGAGCTCGCGATCGACGGCAATGCGATCCGCGTGATCGCCAGCCCCGACGGCAAGACCGTCGCCACCAGCAACGTCAACAAGGGCAGCGTCACGCTGATCGACGCCGCGACGCACGCGGTGCTGCGCAGCTTCCCCATCTCGGGTGATCCGCAGGCGGCGCAGGTCACGCTGATCTGGTCGGGAGACGGCAAGCGCCTCTACGCCGCCGAGACCGCGCGCAACCAGGTCGCCGAGATCGACGCGGACAGCGGCAAGGTGCTGCGCCGCATCGACGTCGGCAAGAATGGCGACGGCCTCGCGGTGACGCGGGTGCCCTAGCCCCTTCTTTCAGGAACGAACATGCCCTCCGACCTCTACTGGATCGATACCGAATCCAGCCAGCGACTGGCGATCATGGCTCGCCCACGCTCCGGTGACTGGCTGGAGGACGAAATCGAGCACTGGAAACGCTCAGGTGTCGAGATCGCGGTCAGCCTTCTCGAGCCAGAGGAGGTGGCTGAACTGGGGTTGGAGGAAGAAGCTGCAATTTGTGAGCAGAATGGAATCCGCTTCGTTTCCTTTCCGATCGCGGATCGGACGGTGCCGGAGGACGCAGCCGCCGCAAAGCGCTTCGCCGCGGAAATCGCCGCAACGGGAAGGCCGGTCGCGATCCACTGTCGCGCCGGCATCGGACGATCGTCGATCATCGCCGTCGCCGTGCTGGTGAACAATGGCATCGACCCGGCCGCTGCGCTGGCTGCAATCGGCAGCGCGCGGGGGTTGTCCGTTCCGGATACCGATGCGCAGCGGGCCTGGGCCCTGGCGCTCTAGGAAGCCCCCTCCACCGCGCGCAGCACGCTCTGCCACCGCGCCTCGCCCTCGCCGCTGACCAGCGCCCAGCGCACGCCGCGCCGCTCCAGCTCCGCCTTCGACAGGTCGAAGAAGCGCTGGCGCAGCTCGGGCGTGCCGAACATCCGCGTCCCGTCGGCGACCCAGGGCAAGTCGATGTCGAACAGCAGATAGAGGTCCGCCGTTCTCTCCCATGCGTCGAACCACGGGTCGCGCCTGCCGAACAGCATGTCGGCCCACACCGCGGTCATCAGCGGATCGGTGTCGAGGATCAGCGGCGTCAGACCCGCCGCGAGCATCGTCTGTACCCCGGCGTCATGCGTCCGCGCGATCTCGACCAGGTCCTGCATGGTGAAGTCGATCCCCCGGGTCTCGGCATATTCGCGGCCATATTCCTCGGCCACCTCCCCGCCGAGATGCGCGGCGAGCCGCGGCGCGAGGGTGGACTTGCCGGTGCTTTCGGGGCCGTGGAGGCAGATGGTGCGCAGCGTCATGCCGCTGCCCTTCGACGATATGCCCGGCGCCAGTCAATTAGCCCCCACACCGAAAGCCCGAGCAGGATCGCATAGACGCCGGCGGTCAGCCACAATCCGCGCATCGCGAACAACGGCACGGCGACGATATCGACCGCGATCCACAGCACCCAATTCTCCAGATAACGCCGCGAGAGCAGGATCTGTGCCGCCACGCTGGTCATCGCCACGCCCGCGTCCCACCACGGCATCGCCGCATCGGTCAGCCGGTGCATCAGCCACCCCCACCCGCCGGTCAGCGCGGCGCATCCCGCGAGCCACGCCCCGCGCGCCTGCCAGCCCAGCGTCCGCACCACCACCTCGCCCGCCTCGGCCCTGGACCGCGACCAGTTGAACCAGCCATAAAGGTTGAGCGCGACGTAGAAGCCCTGGAGCAGCATGTCGCTGTAGAGCTTGGTCTCATAGAACAGCACCGCGTAGAGCGAGACCGCGGCGATCGCGAAGGGGTAGTTCCAGATGCTCCGCCGCGCGACCAGCGCGATGTTGAGCAGCAGCAGCGCCGATGCGGCGATCTCCAGGGGGTTCATCGCAATGGCTTGCCGCAGGAAATCGCGCCCGTCGAGTGCTTGCCCTTCGCACATTCGCCGCTAGGCTCGCGTCCTGGGTGCGGCACCGGCCCGCTCCCCCACCTGGCCACCCAGCGCCAACATCATATGGGTGGCCGGGTGGGGGAGCGGGCGGAGCCATCCAAGGTTCCGGCGATCCGAAGGATCGTTGGAATGATGGCGGAGGGCGGTGCCGCCTCTACGCAGCATTCGCTGCGCAACAGGAACGAGGGTCGGGCATGCGGCATATCGCGGTGATCGGTTCGGGACCGGCAGGCTACTACACCGCGGAGGCATGTCAGAAGCAGTTCGGCGATCAGGTCCGGGTCGACATCATCGATCGCCTCCCCGTTCCCTTCGGCCTGATCCGCACCGGCGTCGCGCCCGATCACCAGTCGATCAAGGGCGTCTCACGCCGCTACGAGGCGACCGCGCTCACCGATAATGTCCGCTTCGTCGGCAACGTCACGATCGGCGAGCAGGTGACGATCCCCGAGCTGCTTGATCTCTACGATGCCGTCGTCCTCGCCACCGGTGCGCCGCGCGATCGGCCGCTGGAGGTTCCGGGCGCCGATCTGCCCGGGGTCACCGGCTCGGCGGCGTTCGTCGGCTGGTATAACGGCCATCCCGACTATGCCGATCTCGCCCCGCCGCTCGGCGGCCCCGGCGCGGTGGTGATCGGCAACGGCAATGTCGCGCTCGACGTCGCGCGCATCCTCGCCAAGACCCAGGCCGAGTTCGCCGGCTCGGATATCGTCGGCCATGCGCTCGCTGCGCTGGAGAATTCGTCGATCGACACCATCACCCTGCTCGGCCGCCGCGGCCCGCACCAGATCAACATGACCCCCAAGGAGCTCGGCGAGCTCGGCGAGCTCGAGCGCGCCGCCCCGGTGGTCGATGCCGCCGACTTCCCGCCCGAGATCGACGATGCGATGCTCGAGCCCGGGCACCGCAAGTCGATCACGCATCTGCGCAACTTCGCCGCCGCGCATGTCGAGAAGCCGGTGCACATCATCTTCGACTTCTTCGCCATGCCCGTGCGAATCGAGGGCGCCGGCAAGGTCGAGCGCGTGATCGTCGAGCGCACCACGCTCGATGCGCGTGGCGCCGCGGTCGGCACGGGCGAGACCTATGCCGTGCCCGCCAGCCTCGTCGTCTCGTGCATCGGCTATCGCACCCCGCCGATCGAGGGCGTGCCCTATGACGACCGCGCCGGCCGCTTCGCCAATGACGAGGGGCGCGTGCTGCCCGGCCTCTACGCGGTCGGCTGGGCGCGCCGCGGCCCGACCGGTACGATCGGCACCAACCGCCCCGACGGCTTCGCGATCGTCGAGAAGATCGCCGCGGACACCGAGCCCGGCAGCCGCAAGGCGGGACGCGCCGGTCTCGACGCCTTGCTCGCGTCGCGCGGTGCGGAGGTCGTCACCTTCCGCGACTGGCAAAGGATCGAGGCCGCCGAGATCGCCGCCGCGCGCGACGGCGCCCCGCGCGAGAAATTCACCTCGATCGAGGCGATGCTCGGCGCACGCGGCAGCTGAAAAAGCTTTCGCGCACCCGCTTGCGCACCACGAAACGGCTGGCTATAGGCGCGCCTCCAAGCGAAAGCCGGTCCGCCCAACCCGGGGCATTTCAAGGATCCGGCACTCCGTCGGGGAGTAGCTCAGCCTGGTAGAGCACTGTCTTCGGGAGGCAGGGGCCGGAGGTTCGAATCCTCTCTCCCCGACCATCATCGCCGCAATCGCCCTGACCATACCGGGTGGCGATTCCAACCAAGCTTCTGCCCTCGATCAAGCGTAGCGGATGTTCGGCGACTGCCGGCCCATGCTATACGTCGCGCAACGTGACGAGCGGAGGATGTGCCATGCTGCAATCCCGACGCCAGATCCTCGGGCAGCTCGCGGGAGCCGCGGCCGCTGCGCCCGCCCTTGCCCGGCCCCTGCAGGCGCGGCTCGAACCGACGCCGAACGAGATCGTCGGCCCTTTCTATCCGCTCGCCAAGCCGGCCGATACCGATGCCGACCTGACGATGGTTGCCGGCCGGACGGGCCGGGCGATCGGCCAGGTCATCGAGATATCGGGCCAGATCATGGATCTGAGAGGACGTCCGGTGCCGGGCACCCGTCTCGAAATCTGGCAAGCCAATGCCGCCGGGCGCTACGCGCATCCGAGCGATGACAATCCTGCGCCACTCGACCCCAATTTCCAGGGCTATGCGTCGCTCTCCACCGATGCGGACGGCAGGTACCGGATCATCACGGTCAAGCCCGCCGGCTATCCCGGTGGCCGCCGGGGGATGCGCGCGCCGCATATCCATTTCGACCTCGCCGGGCGCACGGACCGGCTGGTCGTCCAGATGTATTTTCCGGATGAGCCGCTCAATGCGACCGACGCCCTGCTTCGCGCGAACATCCGCCCGGCGATGGTGATCGCCGCCACCACGGGTGCCGATGCATCGGGCATTCTTCGCTATCGTTGGGATATGGTGCTGCGCACTGGGTGAGGTGCACAACGAGTCCCTGGTCGCTTCGTTCAGCGAACGACGCTGTCGGCGTCGGCAAGCAAACCCGGTGAAAGGCTCAGGCCCAACGCGTTCGCGACCTTTGCATTGATCGTGAGAAAATAACGGGCCGGATGCCGGATCGGCAGATCCCCCGGCCTGGCGCCCCGCAGAATCCGATCGGCATAGCGTGCCGCAATGCGGAACTGCTCGTCCTGGTCCGGCGCCAGGGACATGAGTCCGCCCGCCTCGACAAAGAGCTTCGACTGATAGATTGCCGGGACGCGGTGCCTGGCCGCAAAGTCGGTGATGAGCTGCCGGTTGGCGAGTGACAGCGCGCCCTGAAAATTGAGCAGCCCGTCCATCCCGTCATCGATCATCGCCGCGAGCGCGGTCTGAAGCTCGGGCAACGACCTGACGACATAGGCTTTCACACTCACACCGATCCCCGGTGCCGCCCGCTCGGCGTCGGCCAGCTGGATCTCATGCCCGCCCCGCCCGGGCGTGGTCGAGAGCAGGGCCACGCGTGAAACCGCGGGTGCCGCCTCCTTCAGCCGCTTCAGGCGCCTTGCCGTCAAACCCGGTGGAAGCTCGTCCATCCCGGTCACATTGCCTCCGGGATGTTCGAGGCTCCGCGCTAGACCGTTGCTCACCATTCCGGGAGCGGTCGCCACCACCATCGGCATGGCAGGATTTTCCTCGCGCACACCCAGCGCGATCGGCAGCGATGGTGCAACGATCAGGTCCAGGTCCATATGCGCCAGCTCGGCCACATATGTCGCGCCGTCCGTGGAGTTGGGCCGAATCAGGCGCGTCTCGACGATGATGTTCTTCCCCTCAATGTATCCGAGCCTGCGCAACTCGCCATGGAAGGCCTCGGTCATTGCCGGGAGGCCAGTGCCCATGATGAAACCGATGCGTGGAACGCGCTTCGTCGTCACGCGATGCGCGCAGGAAGCCAACAGCGGAAACGCAGCGACGGAAATCCCGAGTCCGAGAACCAGGCGCCGGCTGTGCTGGTTGCCCATTCGCTGCATCCGGAAGAGAAGTTTGTTCTCTTACCACGATGATCGTTCGGCGTCATCGATATGCGCGTCCGGCTTGCGCGAGGGCCGGCGATGACTTCGCAGCCCAGCCAGCCATTGCGCCAGCGCCATCGCGCGGGCACATTGCGTGCCACCCGGATCGGGAGTGGCATCGATGAAGAGCTTCATCCTCGTTGCAGCAATTGCCGTCATGACGGGCACCGGCAGCCTTGCTCTCTCAGCGCCCTGCAAGGACGCGGCAGGCAAGACCATCAGATGCCCGCGAGCCAAGGCCATACCCCAGAAGGCCTGCAAGCCGACCAAGGCCAAACCATGCGGCAAATACCGGACAAAAG
Source organism: Sphingomonas sp. BT-65 (assembly GCF_026107375.2). Taxonomy (NCBI): domain Bacteria; kingdom Pseudomonadati; phylum Pseudomonadota; class Alphaproteobacteria; order Sphingomonadales; family Sphingomonadaceae; genus Sphingomonas; species Sphingomonas sp. BT-65. The sequence continues at coordinate 49,833 of NZ_JAPCIA010000001.1, read as the reverse complement.
TGCAGAATCCCGCCACGCACACCGGCTATAAATGGTGACGCGCGCGCCCGAACTCGCCTGACACAGGCGACGAAAACACGCCCGTCGAAAAAAATTCGTGCACCGTGTCGATTCCGCGCAAGCTCGCTCGTCGTCAGGATACGAGGCCGATCGGACCTCGCCAACCAAGGAGAATTCCAATGCGTGTGATGGTGTTCGTGAAGGCGACCGAGGACAGCGAAGAAGGCATGAAGCCCTCGCCCGAGCTCAGCCAGATGTTCGTGGACATGGGCAAGTTCAACGAGGAGCTGGTCAATGCCGGCGTGATGGTCGCGGGCGACGGGCTCAAGCCCTCGTCCTACGGCAAGCGCGTCGCGTTCGACGGTCCCAGCCGCACCGTGATCGATGGCCCCTTCGCCGAGACGCGCGAGCTGGTCGCCGGCTATTGGCTGTGGGAAGTCAAGGACATGGACGAGGCGGTCGCCTGGGTGAAGCGCTGCCCCAACCCGATGTTCGGCCCGAGCGAGATCGAGATCCGCCCGCTGTTCGAGATGGAGGACTTCGCTGATCTCATCCCGGCGGAGGCCGAGGCGATCCACGACGGCGTGCGCGAAAAGCTCGAGAAGCGCTGACCCGCTTGCTCTCCGCCGCCATGCTCCCCTAACCCTTGGGCATGGCGGCGGACGCAACAACCCAGCGGGCGATCGAGGCGGTCTTCCGGATCGAGCGGGCGCGGCTCATCGCGAGCCTCGCCCGCATGACCCGCGACGTCGACCGGGCCGAGGAGCTGGCGCAGGACGCGCTGCTGATCGCGCTCGCCGAATGGCCGAAGACCGGCGTCCCGCAGAATCCCGGCGCATGGCTCACCGCCGCGGCGAAGCGCCGCGCGATCGACGGCCTGCGCCGCGCGAAGATGCAGGAGCGCAAGCATGCGGAGATCGCCCGCGACCTCGACGAAGCGGATTCGAGCGTCGAGGCCCTGGAGGCCGCCATGGACGACGATATCGGCGACGAGCTGCTCGGGCTGATCTTCACCGCCTGCCACCCGGTGATCTCGGCCGAGGCGCGCGCGGCGCTGACGCTGCGCCTGATCGGCGGGCTTACCACCGACGAGATCGCCCGGGCCTTCCTCTCCGCCGAGCCGACGATCGCGCAACGCATCGTCCGCGCCAAGAAGACCATCGGCAGCGCCGCGCTCGCCTTCGAGGTGCCGCGCGGCGCCGAGCGCGACGCGCGCCTCGCCTCGGTGCTCGAGGTGGTCTACCTGATCTTCAACGAAGGCTATGCCGCCACCGCGGGCGAGGACCTGATCCGCCCCGCGCTGTGCGCCGAGGCGCAGCGCCTCGGCCGCATCCTCGCGGGGTTGATGCCCGGCGAACCCGAAGTCCATGGCCTGCTCGCGCTCATGGAGATCCAGGCCTCGCGCCTGCGCGCCCGCACCGGCCCGGACGGCGCCTTCGTCCCGATCACCGATCAGAACCGCGCACACTGGGACCAGCTGCTCATCCGCCGCGGTCTCGACGCCCTCGCCCGCGCCGAGGCGCTGGGCGGCGCCGGCGGCCCCTATGCACTCCAGGCCGCGCTCGCCGCCTGCCACGCCCGCGCGCGCCGGGCGGAGGACACCGACTGGCCGCGCATCGCCGCGCTATACGACCGGCTGCGCGCGGTAATGCCCTCGCCCGTGGTCGACCTCAACCGCGCCGTGGCGCACAGCATGGCGTTCGGCCCCGAGGCGGGTCTCGCCCTGGTCGACGAGCTCGCCGAAGCCGCGGCGCTGCGCAACTACGCCCCGCTCCCCGCAGCACGCGCGGACTTCCTGTTCCGCGCCGGACGCCTCGCGGAGGCGAAGACCGAGTTCGAAGCAGCCGCAGCGCTCACGCGCAACGCGCGGGAACGCACCTTCCTCCTTGAACGCGCCGCCGCATGCACCTCCGCTTCACATCACTGAAGCATTGCTTTCGTACCTCCAAAGGATGATCACGCGTTCGCACCTTGCGCGAACGGCCATGGATTTGGCATTTTGCGCGCAACGGAGATTGCCATGACGCTCGCGCTCGCACCCGCTTCCCATCGCTTCTCGGTGATAACGATCAGCGAATCGCAGACGCCTGCCTGGAGCGAACGCTTCGGCTGGCCGGCCTTTGGCGATACCCATCTCGCGCTCGATCCGAACGGCAACCGCTCGATCCTCGCCGCCCAGCTCGACAACGCGGTGCTGCGCGCCGACCGCGCGGTGCTGCTGGTCGCCGAGGGGCTGGGCTGTTTCGCCGCCTCATGGTGGGCGCGGCTGTCGCCTTCGCATTATGTCGACCGCGTCGCGGGGGCGCTGCTGTTCGATCCCGAGACCGCCGAAGCGGCCGCCGGCAAGCGCGACCTGTTCGCCTCGCCGCGCACCGCGTTGCCCTTTCCCTCGATGGTCGTCGCCGATCGCCTGCCGGGCAGCGACCCGGCCGATTTCGCCCCCTTCGCGCAAAGCTGGGGCAGCCGCCTAATCGCCGGCAACCGCCATCGCGCCGGCGAAGCCTCCGCCTGGCGCAGCGCGCAGCGGCTCGTCGAGCGCCTCACCGCCTCGGTTGTCGCGCGCGATATCGAGCGCGGCCTGGCCCTGCGCGGCGAGGGCTAGAACCCTCCGCACATATCAATCCACCCCCTGGCGGGGGAGGATTGGGGGGCGAATCGCTACAGCCCCTCGCCGCCCACCCAGTGGGCGTTCGACAGGCGCCGCGCGACGTCCCAGGTCTGGCGCCGGATATCGGGCACCGCGACGATCTCCCAGAACGCGCCGCGCGTCATCGGCCCCAGCGCATAGAGCCGCTCGCTCGGCCGCCCGTTCGCGCCGATCACCTGTCCCACGCCGTTGACGTCGATCCCCAGGTTCGCCGCATCGGGCCGGATCGTCCCGCGCTCGCGCAATGCGACCAGCAGTGGATCGATGGTGCGATTGAGGTCGCCCAGTGGCCCGGTACAGTTGATCACCCGCCGCACCTTCATCGTCTCAGGCGCGTCACCTCCGCGCGGCCGCCAGGTCATAGTCACCCCACGATTCTCGGGCGCGAACGCGATCGTTTTGCCCGCCAGCACGTGCAGCTGCCCGCGATCCTGCATCGCCGCCAGCCGGTCGGCCACCTCGGGCGCCAGCCGGTGGCGGTGCACGTCCCACCATGGCCGCAGATGCCGCAGGAACCGCGCGCGCTCGGCCTCGCTGGCATTGGCCCACATCGGCTGGGTGAAGGGGCGCAGCTCGTCCACCGCGTTGCGCCAGCCGATCGCCTCGGCCCGCGCGCGCAACTGGCGCACCAGCCCCGATGCGATCGTCGCCGGCCGCTCCTCGATCCGCGCCCAGTCGCTGGTCCGATCATGCCGCCGCGGCAACAACCCGCGCCGCGACAGCGCGACGATCCGCCCGGAAAATCCCCGCGCCTCGAGCATCAGCGCGACGTCGACCATGGTCAGCCCGGTGCCGATCACCAGCACGGTGTCTCCCGCGCCTAGCCCTTCCGCCACGTCCGCCGCCCAGGGATCGCCCTTGTAGAGATCGTCCGGCAGCGCGCCGTCGGTCAGCCCCGGCGGATCGTGCGGCGGCAAATTGCCCACCGCGAGCACCGCCGCATCGGCCGCGATCGTCTCCCCGTTATCCAGCGCCAGCGTGACCCCGTTACGGGTGGTGGTCGCATCCACCACCTCGCCATAGCGCACCGTCAGCCGGCCTCCGCTATTGGCGAGCGCCGCGTCGAGCATCTCGCGCAGATATTCGCCGTACGTGACGCGCGACGCGAATGCGCTCGCCGCGTCCTTGATGCCGCGCGCCTCCAGCCAGCGCGCGAAATGCCCCGGATCGTCGGGCAGCGCGCTCATATTGCCCGCGCGCACGTTGAGCACATGGCTCGGATGGGCGGCGCCATAGGCCAGCCCCTCGCCCGCGCGGCTGCCACGCTCGATCAGCGTGGCGCGCGGCCCTTCGTGGCGGAGCAGGTTGATCGCCTGGAGCGTGCCCGAAAAGCCCGCGCCGACGATCGCGACATGTTCGACCGGCATTGGTCCCCCCGATTCCGGCTTAGATCTCGTATTCCATCTGCCATGCGGGCTCGGTGAACGCCGGGGGCTTCTCGGCAAAGGCCGGCTGGCGCGCCTTCATCCGGCCGTAGAGCGACTTCACCGTGTCGCTCGCCGTGCGCACGAACAGCGCCGGGATCACGCCATGGACGATGCAGGCCAGCCCGCCCACCACCATGCGCGCACCAAACCCCGTTGCGGTCGCGAAATGCTCGCCATAGCTCTCGCCCACCTCGCGCGGGTGCTTCAGGAAGACCTTGTCGAACATGCGCACTCCTTGGTTTCAACCGATACTTTAGCCGATCCCGTCACCCTCTGGGGGTGAAATCTTCGACCAGCTGATAGTGATCCGCCGGAAACACCTGCCGCGCGGATGTGACGGGCTCCTTGCCACGCCACGTCCAGCGCTCGATCTGCAGGCACGGCGCACCCGCCGCAATACGCAGATGCCGCGCCGCGACCGGTTCCGCGCCTACCGCGCCGATCCGGTGCCGCGCATCGGTCCAGGGGACATTGGCGAGCAGCCAGGCGCCTGGCGCGGTCGCGGCGAAATCGGCATCCTGGGCGCCCGGCGCCACCGCTAGGTCGAGCCAGCGCTCCTCCCAGCCGAACGGCGTCTTGCCGGCATGGTGGATGCCCGACAGCGCCAGCCAGCAGCCCCCGGCGCGCGCCGGAAAGCCTTCGGGCGCGCGGCGCTGCAGCTCGACCGTCAGCAGCTCCCAGCGATAAGGTTCACCCCGCGCCTCGATCAGTGCGCCGATATCGGGCACACCGACCACGGCCGTCCGGATCTGCGGCCGCGCCACGAAGCTCCCCGCGCGCCGCTTGCGCTCGATCAGCCCCTCGCGTGCCAGCCGGCTCAACGCCTTGTTCGCGGTCGCGCGCGCGCAGCGATAGGCTTCGACCAGCTCATGCTCGGTCGGCACGCGCACCCCCGGCGCCCATTCGCCCGAGCGGATACGTGATTCGATGTCGCCGCGGATTCGCGCCTCGACGCTCACGCCAACAGCCTCGCCAGCGCGGTGCGATAACGCGCCTCGATCGTGTCGCGTTGCCGGTGGCGTCCGCCCGCCACCTGCTTGACGCCACCGCGCCACACGCAGTCGACCGCGCGATGGCTGACGAACACCCAGCTGTCGATCAGTGCATCGCCACCGCGCTCGGCGAACGCCGGTTCGTCGCGATCGAGCGAGACGATGTCCGCCGGACGTCCGGCCGCCAATCCCGTCTCCACACCCAGCGACCGCCCACCGCCCTTTACTGCTGCTTCGAACAGCCGCGCACCCGTCGCGGGCCGCTCCTCGCCGGCCAGCACGTTGCGCGCGCGCCGCGTCAGCCGCTGCCCATATTCCAGCAGCCGCAATTCCTCTGCCGCGTCGATCCGCACGTTCGAATCGCTCCCCACCCCGATCATGCCGCCCTGTGCCATGAACTCGGCCGCGGGAAACAGGCCGTCGCCCAGATTGGCCTCGGTGATCGGGCACAGGCCTGCGACCGCGCCGCTGGCGGCGATCCCCGCCACCTCGTCCGGCTCGACATGCGTCGCGTGCACCAGCGTCCAGCGCGCATCGACTGGCATCTCGTCGAGCAGCCAGCGCACTGGCCGACGCCCGCTCCAGGCGAGGCAGTCGGCGACCTCCTTCACCTGCTCGGCGATATGGATATGCACCGGCCCGCCCTCCGCCACCGGCAACAGCTCGCGAAGCGCCTCGGGCGTCACCGCGCGCAGGCTATGCGGCGCGATCCCGATCACCCCGTCTTTCGCCAACTTCACACTCGCCCGCTCGACCAGCTCGGCAAAGCCATCGACGTCATTCAGGAACCCCGCCTGCGCCTTCCCCGCCGGCTGCCCGCCGAAGCCGCCATGCGCATAGAAGACCGGCAGCAGCGTCAGCCCGATCCCCGCTGTCTCCGCCGCCGCCGCGATCCGGCCCGACATCTCGGCGACGTCATCGTAACGCGACCCGTCCGGCGCATGATGGAGGTAATGAAACTCTCCGACCCGCGTGAACCCAGCCTCGAGCATCTCGGCATAGGCCAGCGCGGCGACCGCCTCACACTCCTCCGGCCCGATCCGCCCCACGAAGCGGTACATCAGCTCGCGCCACGACCAGAAATCGTCGTCCGCTCGCCCGCGCGCTTCGGTCAGCCCCGCCATCGCGCGCTGGAAGGCGTGGCTGTGCAAATTGGGCAGCCCCGGCAGCGCCACGAAATGCCGTTCGTCACCTGCCGCTGGATCGACCCCGGCCTCGATCGCCTCGACCCGCCCGCCCGCCAGGCGAAGCCGCACCCGATCGGCCCAGCCATCTTCCAGCAATGCGGATTCGAACCACAAGTCCATCCGATTATGTCTAGACATAATCGACGCCATGTCCAACCATAAGGCGCATGGCGACTCCCGCGGACAAGCTCTGGCGCAACGCCCGTCTCGCGACGATGACGGGCGGCGGCCCGGGCATTGTTGAGCGCGGCGCGATCACCGCCACGGGCGACGCGATCACCTATGCCGGCCCCGAAATAGACGCACCCGACGCCGCCGAGATCATCGACTGCGAGGGCCGCTGGATCACCCCCGGGCTGATCGACTGCCACACCCATCTGATCCACGCCGGCAACCGCGCCAAGGAGTTCGAGGCCCGCCTCGAAGGCGCCACGTACGAGGAGATCGCCCGCGCCGGCGGCGGCATCCTCTCCACCGTCACCGCCACCCGCGCCGCGAGCGAAGACGAATTGGTGGCCTCCGCTCTCCCCCGCCTCGACCAGCTCATTTCCGAGGGCGTCACCACCGTCGAGATCAAGTCCGGCTACGGCCTCACCCTCGACGACGAGCTCAAGATGCTCCGCGCCGCGCACCAGCTCGGCTGGAGTGGGCGCGGCATCAACATATTCAGGACGCTTCTGGCCGCCCACGCCGTTCCACCTGAGTTCAAGGGGAACGCGGACGCCTATGTCGATCTGATCTGCGATCAGATGATCCCGGCTGCCCGGCATGAAGCCCATGCCGTGGACGCTTATTGCGAGGGAATTGGGTTCTCCGCCGAACAAGTCGATCGCATCTTCACGACGGCGAAAGCGCATGGCCTTCGCGTCAAACTCCACGCCGAACAACTCTCCAACCTCCACGGCGCTGCCCTCGCCGCGCGCCACGGTGCTCTCTCCGCAGACCATCTGGAATATCTGGACGACGCGGGGATCGCCGCCATGGCGGCGGCTGGCACCGTCGCCACCCTCCTCCCCGGCGCCTTCTATTTCACGCGAGAAACCCGCCTGCCGCCTGTCGCTGCACTTCGCGCGGCGGGCGTGCCGATCGCCATCGCCACCGACTGCAACCCCGGCACCTCGCCAATGGCGTCCATTCTGCTGGCGATGAACATGGGCGCGACCCTCTTCCGGCTGACGGTGGAAGAGTGTTTGCGCGGCGTCACATGCAACGCTGCGAAGGCGCTGGCGATGGATCGTTTCGTCGGCACCCTCGAGCCCGGCAAATCCGCCGACCTCGCCATCTGGAACGTCACCGACCTCGCCGAGCTGGTCTACCGCATCGGCGCCAACCCCCTTCACGCCCGGATCCACGCAGGCCAATGATCACCCCCGGCAACACCCCGCTCGCCAGCTGGAACGCCATCTATCGTGGCGAGCCCGCGCCGCTCGATCCGTCGTGCCACGACAAGGTCCAGGCCAGCGCCGACGCCGTCCAAGCCATTCTCGCCCGCCACGAGCCGGTCTACGGCATCAACACCGGCTTCGGGAAACTCGCCTCGGTCAGGATCGGCGACGAAGACCTCGAAACCCTCCAGCGCAACATCGTCCTCAGCCACGCCGCCGGCGTCGGCGACCCGATGCCCGCCCCGGTCGTCCGCCTGATGATTGCATTGAAGCTCGCCAGCCTCGCCCAGGGTCATAGCGGCGTGAAGCCGGCGACGATCGCGATGCTTCAGGACATGCTCGATCGCGGCATCACCCCGCTGATCCCGTCGCAGGGCTCGGTCGGCGCGAGCGGCGACCTCGCCCCGCTCGCGCATCTCGCCGCGGCGATGATCGGCACCGGCGACGTCCTCATCGACGGCATCGCTCGCCCCGCACGCCAGATGCTCGGCACCCTTACCCTCGGCCCCAAGGAAGGTCTCGCCCTCCTCAACGGCACGCAGTTCAGCACCGCCTACGCCCTCGCCGCCCTGTTCGAGACCGAACGCCTGTTCCGCGCCGCGCTGGTCACCGGCGCCCTCTCGACCGAGGCCGCCAAAGGCTCCGACACCCCCTTCGACCCGCGCATCCACGCCGCGCGCGGCCATCGCGGCCAAATCGAAGTGGCAGACGCCCTCGCCGGCCTGATGGCAAACTCGGAAATCCGCGCCTCGCACCGCGAGGGCGACGAGCGCGTGCAGGACCCCTATTGCCTGCGCTGCCAGCCCCAGGTGATGGGCGCCTGCCTCGACCTGATCCGCCAGGCCGCCGCCACGCTCGCGATCGAGGCCAACGGCGTCACCGACAACCCGCTGATCTTCACGGATACGGGTGAAGCCCTCTCCGGCGGCAATTTCCACGCCGAGCCCGTCGCCTTCGCCGCCGACATGCTCGCGCTCGCCATCTGCGAGATCGGCAGCCTCGCCGAGCGCCGCATCGCGATGCTGGTCGATCCCGCGCTGTCCGGCCTCCCCGCCTTCCTCACCCCGCGCCCCGGGCTCAACTCCGGCTTCATGATCCCCCAGGTAACCGCCGCCGCTTTGGTCAGCGAGAACAAGCAGCGCGCCTACCCCGCCAGCGTCGATTCGATCCCCACCTCGGCCAATCAGGAAGACCATGTCTCGATGGCCGCGCACGGTGCGCGTCGCCTGCTCGACATGACCGCCAACCTCGCCCACATCCTCGGCATCGAATATCTCGCGGCCGCGCAGGGCTGCGACTTCCACGCCCCGCTCACCTCGAGCGAACCGCTCGAAGCCGCCCGTGCGCTGCTCCGCGAGCAGGTCCCCCATCTCGAGGACGACCGCCACTTCGCCCCCGACATGGCCGCCGCCACCGCGCTAGTCGCCAGCGGCGCGCTCGGTGAGGGATTGCCGGGGGTGGGGGCATGAGCAAGTTGGTTCACGCGATGGCGCGATGGCGCGAAGAAGGTGGGTTCGCGCAGAGACGCGGAGACGCAGAGAGGGCGACTTGCCGCGTCAGCGGCTCTCGTCGCTCCAATGCTTGTCCTTGCCGCAACCGCGCGAGCAATCTGGCGCTTCGCGCCAAAGATCACCGCCTCCGCGTCTCCGCGTCTCTGCGCGAACCCACCTTCTTCCTTATTCTTAGCGCCTTCGCGCCTTCGCGAGAACCAACTCTCAGCGTGAAGCGGAGCGCAGCACGATGATCCGCGTCGAACAGGGCGCCGCCCCGCTCATCGTCAGCATCCCCCATGCCGGCACCGACATCCCCGAAGGCATCTTCGGCCTCGTTTCCCCCGAACTCGCCCGGCACGACGCCGATCTCTACGTCGACCATCTCTACACCTTCGCGCGCGAGCTCGACGCCACCATCGTCCGCACCACCATCTCGCGCACCGTGATCGACGTGAACCGCGACCCCAGCGGCCACACCCTCTATCCCGGCCAGTTCACCACCGGCCTGTGCCCGATCCAGACCTTCGACGGCTTGTCCCTCTACGAGCCCGGCGCGCTCCCCGACGCGCACGAGATCGAACGTCGCCGCGTCGAGTGGTTCGATCCCTACCATCTCGCCCTCGCGCTCCAGATCGAGCGGCTGCGCGCGCTGCACCCCACGATCGTGCTCTACGACGCCCATTCGATCCGCAGCGTCGTCCCCAAGCTGTTCGACGGCGAGCTGCCCAACTTCAACATCGGCACCAATGACGGCACCTCCTGCGCGCCCGCGCTCACCGCCGCCGTCGAGCAAATCTGCGACGCCAGCCCGCACAGCCGCGTCACCAACGGCCGCTTCAAGGGCGGCTGGATCACCCGCCACTACGCCCGGCCGGACGAAGGGGTGCACACGATCCAGATGGAGCTGGCGATGCGCACCTACCTGATCGAGACCCCGGAAGACTGGCCACCGCCCTGGCACGACGAGACCGCGGCAGGCTGTCAGGCCATCCTCCGCCCCGTCCTCACCGCCTGCATCGATTTCGCGAAAGCCCCAGAATGACTAGCGCCATGACCCGCACCGACAACAGCCGCCGCATCAAGGCTCCGACCGGTACCGACCTGTCCGCAAAGAGCTGGCTCACCGAAGCCCCGCTGCGCATGCTGATGAACAATCTCGACGCGGACGTCGCCGAGGCACCCGAGTCGCTCGTCGTCTATGGCGGCATCGGCCGCGCCGCGCGCGACTGGGAAAGCTATGACCGCATCGTCGAAGCACTGCGCAAGCTCGACGCCGACCAGACTCTGCTCGTGCAATCCGGCAAGCCCGTCGGCGTGTTCCGCACGCACCCCGATGCCCCGCGCGTCCTCATCGCCAACTCCAACCTCGTCCCCCATTGGGCGACCTGGGAGCATTTCCACGAGCTCGATCGCAAGGGGCTGGCGATGTACGGCCAGATGACCGCCGGATCGTGGATCTATATCGGCACCCAAGGCATCGTTCAGGGCACCTACGAAACCTTCGTCGAGGCCGGCCGCCAGCATTATGGCGGCGACCTGTCGGGCAAATGGATCCTCACCGCCGGCCTCGGCGGCATGGGCGGCGCCCAGCCGCTCGCCGCGACCATGGCGGGCGCTTCGTGCCTCGCAGTCGAGTGCCAGCCGAGCCGAATCGAGATGCGCCTGCGCACCCGCTACCTCGATCGCGCTGCGAACAATATCGACGAAGCACTTGAAATCATTCGAACCAGCGACAAGCCCGTCTCGGTCGGCCTGCTCGGCAACGCCGCCGAAGTGCTGCCCGAGCTCGTCCGCCGCGGCGTCCGCCCGGACATCGTCACCGACCAGACCAGCGCGCACGATCCGGTCAACGGCTACCTCCCCGCCGGCTGGACGCTCGACGAGTGGTTCACCAAACGCGAGACCGCTCCGCACGAGGTCGAGAAGGCGGCGCGTAGCTCGATGGCCACCCATGTCCGCGCGATGCTCGCCTTCCACGAAGCCGGCATCCCCACCCTCGATTACGGCAACAACATCCGCCAGGTCGCCAAGGACGAGGGCGTCGACAACGCCTTCGCCTTCCCCGGCTTCGTTCCTGCCTATATTCGCCCGCTGTTCTGCCGCGGCATCGGCCCGTTCCGCTGGGCCGCGCTCTCGGGCAATCCGGAGGATATCTGGAAGACCGACGCCAAGGTGAAGCAGCTCCTTCCGGACAACCACCACCTCCACAACTGGCTCGACATGGCGCGCGAGCGCATCGCCTTCCAGGGCCTGCCCGCGCGCATCTGCTGGGTCGGCCTGGGCGACCGCCACCGCCTCGCGCTCGCCTTCAACGCGATGGTCGCCTCAGGCGAGCTCGAGGCCCCGATCGTGATCGGCCGCGACCATCTCGACAGCGGCTCGGTCGCCAGCCCCAATCGCGAGACCGAGGCGATGATGGACGGCAGCGACGCGGTGTCCGACTGGCCCCTACTCAACGCCCTGCTCAACACCGCATCGGGCGCCACCTGGGTCTCGCTCCACCACGGCGGGGGCGTCGGCATGGGCTATTCGCAGCATTCGGGCATGGTCATCGTCGCCGACGGCACCCCCGAAGCCGCCCGGCGACTTGAGCGGGTGCTGTGGAACGATCCCGCTACCGGCGTGATGCGGCATGCGGATGCCGGCTACGAGATCGCGCGGGACTGCGCGAAGGAGATGGGGCTCGACCTGCCGGGGATTTTGTAAGCCCGCTCAGCCTCGATCCGGGCGATAGCGCATCGCGACATTGCATCGGGCATAAAGCGCGCCATACCTGGCCATGATCTCCGCATCATGCTGAAAGCCGAGCTTCTCGTACAGGTGGATGGCCGCGGCGCATTTGGCGTTGGTGAGAAGATAGAGCGGGTCCGCGTTCAACGACATGGCGCGATCGATCACGGCCGAAAGCAGGAACTCGCCAGCCTTCAGCCCGCGGGCGGACTCGCGCACCCCCATCTTGGTGAGCTCGTAGCTGTTGGCGCCGGTTTTCAGCAGCGCGCAGGTGCCGACGATGCCCAGCCCCTTCGCCTCGACGAACAGGATGACCCCGCCGGGCTCGATGATTTTCGCGCGGGGATTTTCGAGCACTTCGCGATCGATGGACTCAAGGCGAAACATCGCGTTGATCCATTCGGCATTGATGTCGTGAAAATGCGGCGCCAGATCGTCGCTATATTCCCGGATCGTCAGAATTTCCGGTCTGGCGCGGCTCGCCAGAAGGTCGATCGGCGTCGCCTCGAGCGCAGCCTCCAACTCCGTGATCTGGTCGACGAAGGAATCCGCCCTGCCCCCGAACAACGCATGGACCGCCTCTTCCACCTGTGGCCACACATATAATTTGGCCCGCGCCAACACGGCGGTTCCGGCGGGGGTGAGCGATATCGTCCGCTGCCGCTGATCCTCACCCAGATCGGACTGGGCGAGGCCAAGTTCCACCAGTTGGCCGACCGAGCGCGTCACGCCGGGCTGGCTGACCCCCACCGCCTGCACCAGCTGGCCGATCGTCATTGCCTGACCGTCGAGCGCGGCAAGGAACGCCATGTGCGACGGCTGCACCGGCAGGCCGGCATCCGCCGTGATCCGCGCCGCGCCCGCCTGCATCCGCTCTCCCAACCGCTTGAGGCGGCTTCCCAGAAAGACGGCTCCCATCTGCTGCATTAAATCCGTCATGTCGCAACTCCGATAACATGGTATATAACGCGATATATAACCGCGCAAACCAAGTCAATCGAGCGAGCTGACCGGATGCACTTGCTAGGTCGGGCGGGCGGCCCGGCTGGCGCGCCGCCGCCAGTTCGCCACATGCGCTCCTGCCAGCAGCAGGCTTCCCGCCACGGTCACCCCTGTCTCAACCGCAACCCATTGCTCGAACGCCAGCCCGAGTGCCATCAGCGTCAGCCCCACACCGCCCACGAACAGCGGCGTCAGTCCACGATGCTTTCGCCAGCCCTCGATCAACGCGAACGCGCTCGTCGGGATCGCGAACAGCAGCACGGCGAGGTGAAACCCCTCCCCCGGATCGATCCGGTTTGCGATGGCCGGCAACGCTGCGATCAGCAGCGGCAGGCCCAGGCAATGCACCAGGCACAGCGCCGAGGCGCTCACCGCAAATCCGTCGAACCACTTGCCGATCTTCGCCCGCATCACGTCGCTCCAACTGCACGCGATGCAGATGATACACTATATCATTCATTGCAAGGGGCAAGCGCCTTGCAATGTTGGATTTCGCCTGCTCGAATTCGGCCCGGCGGCGTTATCCGCCCGGCTATTTGAAACCGTCGATCCCGTTGCTTGACACCGCGCGTGACAACCCGCCGATTCTGTCAACTTCCCCTCCATGGGGTGTCAACTTCGCCGGGCGCCCGCCTCATGCGTGCGTGGGCGACCATCGCGACGTTCCGCGCCGTCAGCCGCCCAGCACCGGCGCCTCGGGCGGCACCGCGGCGTTGCGCCAGCGCGCCACCGGCAGCACCTCGATCTTGCCGTCCTCCTCGACCTTGCGCTGGATCAGCGTCGCGCCGTCCTGCGCCGTCCCGCCGATCGTCGCCCGCACCCGCACCCAGAAGGTGTTCGACTGGAAGCTCGTCCCCGGCGGCTGGCTCACCTTCTGGTCGGACAGGTCGCGCAGCGTGATCTGCCCGTTGCGCTTGCGGATCGCGACCAGCCGCTCGGCGATCACCGGATCGTCGAACAGGATCGCGAGCAACTCCTGATCGGCGGCGTTCAGGTTGATCTGCGTGTTGCCGGGCAGCGCGGTCACCATCCGCTCGAGCCGCGCGATCGCGCCCTGATCGACGCCGGGCAGCAGCCGGATCGGCCGCACATCGGTCACCGGCCCCTGGCCGCGGACATAGGCGATCGCCTCGGTCATCTGCGCCTCATCGAGCCCGGCAATCGCCGCCAGCTTCTGGAACAGCAGCACCGGCGCCACCTCGCCGCTGCGCAGCGAATTGACGTTGAACCGGCCCTCGGCGTCACTCACCGCCAGGTCGAAGCTGCCCCCGTCGATCGCCGCGCCCTTCGCCCCGATCGACGCCCACTCCTCGCCCGCATGATCAACATCGGGTGCCTCCCGCGCATCGCGCCGCAGCGCGCTGATCGCCGAGAGCTCGCCGCCGCGCACGATCGCCGCCGCCCGCGCCGCCTCGCGGCCTCTGAGCGACCGGTCGAGCGCCAGCTCCTCGCGGCTGATCATCAGCAGCACCAGCCCGCTCGCGATCGCGACGAACATCAGCACGTTGACCAGGATCATGCCCTGCTCGTCGTCACGGCGGCGCATCACTTGTCTCTCGGCTGGTCGGGCAGCATCACCACCCGGCGCAGCAGACCTTGCGGCCCCTGCACCCCGGCGATCTGCATCTCGATCGAAACCGCGCGCGGCCATTCGGCCTTGCGTTTCTCGCTCGGCGGCCAGCGATCGATCCAGGCATTGCCGTCGCGGAACCGCCACCGCGTCTCCGCCACGCCTTGCAGCAGCATCTGCGGCTGCGGCGCCGAGCGCACCAGCACGCCCTCCGCCGCGCCATAGCGCACCGGCACCGGCGGCCCGCCCATGCCGCCCGCGATCCGGGTGAAGGCAATGCCGCTCCCGCCGCCCGAAACTTCGCCGCGGGTGATCTGGTCGAGGTCGCTCTGGATCACGAACATCGCGCGCTGCAGGTCGGCCAGCCGCGAGAGCCGCGTGTCGGTCCGCCCCTGGACGTTGAGCACGCTGTCGAGCAGCCCCAGCCCCGCCACCGCAATCAGCGCGAACAGCCCGAGCGAGATGATCAGCTCGAGCAGCGTGAACCCGCCCTCGTCAGGGCGCGGCGTCATGCCCCCAGGCTCACCGCGACCGGCTCGTACCCCGTCGGCCCGGCGAGCAGAATCGCCAGCTCGCGCGCCACGCTGCCGTCGCTGCGGAAGCGGGCGTTGCCGGTGACGCAGGGATAGCTGGTCTCGCGGAGCAATGCCGCCTGGCTGATCTCGCCCTTGTTGCGCAGTATCTTGACGATCCCGCCCGCGTCATAGGCCAGCGCGGCCAGCGCCCCCGGATCGCCGCCGTGGCGCGAGCGGAACTCCCCGGCGAAGCGCCCGAATGCTGCAGGATCGGGGCTCGCGAGCCACGCGCCGTTCAGCACCTCCAGCGACGCCGGGCGATGATCCAACGCCTGCACCGTGCCGAGCAGCTGGATGCCCGTCTCCTTGAGGTTGCGCGCCGCCGCCAGCACCGCCTCGCCGCTCCCGGGCAGCAGCACCGCGTCGGGCGCGTCGCCGGCCACCGGCAAAGGCTGGTCCGCGGTCACCGTCAGCACGCGCACGTCGATCCCGATCTCGCCCTGCACCTTGCCCGCCGCCAGCGCCGCCGCGGCGCCCCAGGGCGAGGCATCGTCGATCACCACGACGCTCTTGATGCCGCGCGAACGGGCATAGCGCAGGATCGCGCTGGTCACCTGGCTGGGCGTGATGCCGAACACCCAGCTGCCCGGCGCGCGCACCACCGCGTTGTTGCTGAACGCCACCACCGGCACGCGCCCTGCCACCTCGCGAGCCACTGCGGTCGCTTCCTCGGCGGTCACCGGCCCCAGGATCATCGCCGCCTTGGCCTTGAGCGCATTGCGCGCCGCCAGCGCCGCCCCCGCCGCGGTCCCGCCGGTGTCGTAAGCGGTGATCTCCGGCCCAGAATCCGCGAGCAACGCCGCCTGCCGCATGCTAAGGCCCAGCGCGGCGCGCGGCCCCGAAAGCGGCAGCAGCATCGCCACTTGCCGCTTGTCGCGCTTGGGCTTCTTGTCCTGCACGGCAGCGGCGAACACGGAGGGACTCGCAAGCAATGCCGGCGGCAGCAACAGGCCTGATTTCAACAAGTCGCGGCGGTGAAACGCCGGTGTCCGGATTGGCGTCTTGGTCGGCACGGCGGCGTCTTACCGTCTTCGTCGTGCTGGGCATAGCGGCTTATGCGCTGGCGATGCTCGCGACGATGCCCGCCAGTGTGTTCCTCAAGAACCGCCCATGGCGCACCGGCGTCGCCGGCACAGTGTGGAACGGCGAGGTCGGAGTCGCCGGGGGCAGCAAGTTCGAATGGGACTGGGCGCCGCTGCGTTCGCTCACCAGCCTCGCCTTCACCGCCGACTGGAAGGCGACCGGCCCCGACACCGACATGGGCGGCCGCGGGCTGATGCGCTTCGGCCGCACCGTGCTCGACGATGTGAGCGGCAGCGCGCACAGCTCGATCCTCCAGGGGCTCCAGCCCAATTTGCCCTTCACCTGCGATCTGGTGATGCAGCTCGAATTCGCGAAGATCGCGATCGGCGGCGGCGATCAGGCGATCGACGGCAAGCTCACCACCGATCCCGGCACCTGCACCCCCAAGGGCGGCGGCGCGCCGGTCGCTGTGCCTTCGCTGCTGCTCACCGCCGAGAAGATCGGCACCGCCACCCGCATCCGCATCGCGCCCGCCGCGCAGCGCCGCCAGACGCTGGTCGACGCGACGCTCAGCGAAGACGGCCGGCTCAGCGTCCGCATGACCGCCGACGGCGCGCGCATCCTCCCCTTCACCGGCATGCCCGCCGGCGCGACCGTCGAAGGGATGATGTGACGCGGCGCGCATGACCGCTCCGCTGATCGACATTCGCTTCGACGGCATCGCCGTCGAATGGCGCGGCCCCGCCCCCCATGTCTTCGTGGCGATTCCCGACGAGCAGGTCGGCGAAGTCCGCTGGGCCGCCCGCGAAGCGAGCTATGGCTGGGGTTGCGTGCCGGTCGAGGCCGAGGTGCGCGGCGAGCACTTCACGACTTCGCTGTTCCCGCGCGGCGGCGGCTATCTGCTACCGCTCAAGGTCGCGGTGCGCGTCGCGACCGGCATCGGCGTGGGCGACACCGTCGCCGTGCGCATGCGCGTGATGCGCCCGGACTAGAGCTGCACCAGGTCGTTCAAGTTGATGATCGGCAACAGGATTGCCAGCACCATCATCAGCACGATCCCGCCCATCAGCAGCAGCACCAGCGGCTCGACCAGCGCCACCATCGCACTGGTCACCGCATCGAGTTCGCGGTCGAGCTCGTCCGCCGCGCGGCTCAGCGCCGGGCCGAGCTGTCCGCTCGCCTCGCCCGAGGCGACGATCGCGGTCAGCATCAACGGGAACACCCCCGCCTCGGTCATCGCCGCACGCAGGCTGATTCCCTCGCGCACCCGCGCCGCGACGTGCAGCGCGCGTGTCCGCACCCAGCGATTGGGCGTCACCGCCGCCGCGGCGTGCAGCGCCTCGACCAGCGGCACCGCGCTCGACACCAGGGTCGCGAGACTCCCGGCGAAGCGCGCGGCATTGTGCTGGCGGCTGAACCGGCGGAACGGCCAGCGCTCGGTGAAGGCGCGGTGCACCTTAAGCCGGTTGGCGGGGTTCGCCACCCAGCGGCCATAGATCACGAATCCCACCAGCGCGGCGAGCAGGATGTACAGGCCCCAGGCCTGCAGGAAGCCGGAGATCGCGATCAGCATCCGCGTCAGCAGCGGCAGATCGGTCCCGCGCGAGACGAACACCTTGACGATGTCGGGGATGACATAGACCAGCAACAGCACGATCACGCCGAGCGACACGGTCGCCAGCAGCCCTGGATAGAGCAAAGCCAGTTGCAGCTTCTGGCTGTTCGCCTGCCGGTTCTCGACGAAATGCGCGAGATGCTCGAGCACCTGGGTCAGCTTGCCCGACGATTCTCCCGCCGCAACCGAGGCGCGGTAGAATTCGGGAAAGGTCTTGGGGTGCGTCCCCAGCGCATTGGCGAAGCTGCGCCCGTCGAGAATCGCCGCGCGTACCTCGAGCAGGATGGACGACACGCGCTGCGCCTCCGACTGGCTCGCCGCCAGCCGCAGCGATTCCTCGACCGGGATGTCCGATCCGACCAATGTCGCGATCTGCCGGGTCGCTGTCGCCAGCTCGCGCGCGCTCATGCCCGTCCGGCCAAGGCCCGGCAGCCTGATGCTCCCGATCGAGCGCCGCTCGACCGCCGCGTCGACCGCCAGCGGCAGCAACCCCTGCTCGCGCAGCATCGCGCGCGCAGCGGCGGCGCTGGTCGCCTCGATCCGCCCCTTCTTCTCGGCGCCGCCCTGGTCGGCGGCACGATAAGCAAAGGCGGGCATCCTATTCCTCCCCCAGCTTGCTGGGGGAGGGAGACCGCCGCGAAGCGGTGGTGGAGGGGCCGGCCGCAGGCCGGGGACCTAGCGGCGAACGATACGGCGCTGCGCGCCGCCCCTCCGTCATCGCTTCGCGATGCCACCTCCCCCGGAGGGGGAGGAATTGGGAAGCACTCACGCTTCTTCCCTCACGACCCGCGCGACTTCCTCGACCGTGGTCACCCCGGCACGCACCTTGGCCACGCCGTCGTCGAGCAGGCTCGGGCTCTCGCGCCGGGCATGCGCCTCGATCTCCGCCTCCGACGCGCCGTCATGGATCATCGCCTGGAAGCGCTCGTCGACCGCCACCACCTCGTAGAGGCCGGCACGTCCGCGATAGCCGTCGCCATGGCAGTCATCGCATCCCGCCGCGCGCCACACCGGCTCGCCTGCCTTCAGCGCCCCGCCGAGCAGCATCGCATCGCCCTCGCTCGCCACATCCTCGCGGCGGCAGCTCGGGCACAGCCGCCGCACCAGCCGCTGCGCCGCAAGGCCCACCAGCATCGGCGCGAGCAGATAGCGCTCGACTCCCATGTCGATCAGTCGAGTCACCGATCCGACCGCGCTGTTGGTGTGCAGCGTCGAGAGCACGAAATGTCCGGTCATCGCCGATCGCACCGCGACCTCGGCGGTCTCCTGGTCGCGGATTTCGCCGACCATGATGACGTCGGGATCCTGGCGCAGGATCGCCCGCAGCCCGCGGGCGAAGGTCATCCCGGTGCGCGTGTTGACCTGGGTCTGGCCGATCCCCGGAAGCTCGTACTCGATGGGATCTTCCACCGTCATGATGTTGCGCTTGCGGTCGTTCAGGCGCTGGAGCGCGGCATAGAGGCTGGTCGTCTTGCCCGATCCGGTCGGCCCGGTGACCAGCAGCATGCCATGCGGCCGTTCGAGCAGCCGCGAGAACACCTCACGGTCGCGCGCGCTCATGCCGAGCGCTTCCATGTCGAGCTTGAGCGAGCCCTTCTCGAGCAGACGCATCACCACCCGCTCGCCATGTTGGGTGGGCAAGGTCGAGACGCGCGCGTCGACATCATGCCCGCCGATGCGCAGCGTCACCCGGCCGTCCTGCGGCACGCGCTTCTCGGCGATGTCGAGCTTGGCCATGACCTTGATGCGGCTGATCAGCAGCGGCGCCAGCGCGCGCTGCGGCTCCAGCTTGTCACGCAGCACGCCATCGATGCGGAAGCGCACCACGACGCGCTTCTCCTGCGTCTCGACATGCACGTCCGACGCGCCTTCCTTGACCGCTTCGAGCAGCAGCGCGTTGATCAGGCGGATGACCGGCGAATCGTCGCGCGTGTCGAGCAGGTCGTCGACCGCCGCTGCGCTGTCGGCGAGTGCCGCGAGGTCCATGCCGCCAAGGTCGAATTCGGCCGCGGCCGCGCCGCTTCCCGAATAGCTCGCCGCCAGCGCCTGGTCGAACACGGCGTCTTCGACCGCCACAAATCGCGCCGAAGGGGCGATTCGCTGCACTTCGAGAAGCGCATCGAGCGCGGCATCGGGCCGATGCACGCATTCGAGTCCGCCTGCCCCCGCGCGCAGCACCACGCCCGCGCGGCGCGCATAGCTGTAGGGCAGCGTCACCGGCTCGATCACTTCGCTCATTGCGCGAACTCGACGGTCGCGCTCACCCGCCCGGCCGCGCCGCCCTTGCGCAGCTCGACCCGGCGCGCGCGCAGCGGCGTGGTGCGCTCGACGTCGGCGATCCAGCCGACCACCGCCTCATAAGGCGCCTCGGCGACCTGCGCGGTCAGCCCGGCGCCGCCCGGCGCGACGTTCGCCGTGATCCCCGCATCGCCAGCAGCCGCTTGGGCGGCTTCAGCTGGAGTACCTGAGCGCTGTTGCGGCCGCGCGCCCTGCGGGGTCAGCACCCCCGCCGCGCGCACCCGCGCGGTCAGCGTCTCATAGGTGCGGATATCGGCCAGCGCCTCAGCACGCGCCGCCTGCAGCGGCTTGACGATGCCGAACACCAGCACCAGCGCGGCGAGGATCGCGCCCAGCGCGCCCACCATCCAGCGTTCGCGCGAGCTGAGCCCGCTCCACCACTGGCTGAGCCTCGCCCCCCAGGCATCGAGCGTCGGGCTGCGCGTGATGCGAACCCCGCTCATGCGCGCACCGTCAGACGCACCGCGCCGTCCGCGCCCGCCGCCACGTCGGCGCTGACCCCGGCCGCGCGCATCGCATCGCGGATGCGGCCGGCAAGCCCGGGCTCGCCCGGCTCGATCTCCATCACCAATGCATTCCCCTCGAACCGCATCGAACGCGCCGTCACTGCGCTCGACAGCGGCGCGAGCGCGTTCGAGGTGCGCGTGACCAGCGGCACGAACCGGCTGCCGGCCACCCCAGGGGGCGGCAGCATGTCCGTCACGCTGGCCTGCAGATCCTCGCCGAGATTCGCGCCCGGCGCGGCCTGTGCCACCACCGCACGCGTATCGTCCGCTCGACGTTCCGCGATCACGCGCAGCATCACCGCATCGGCCGCGGCGATCATCGTATGGGCCGCGATTCCCGCCGCGGCGATCCAGCCCAGCCGCTTGAGCCAGCCGCTCCCGCCCGCCGCGCGCCGCGCATAGACACCCTGCCGCAAGTCGACCGCGGGCCTAGCCAACCGCTCGGCCAATCCACCGCCGCCCGCCGGGCGCGGCTCCTGCGGCAGCTCGCCAACCGGCACCGATCCGGCATTCCAGATGCGCGGCCGGCCAGCCGCTTCCCAGGCCTGCCCCACCAGCGCCGAAGATATCGCAAAACCAGTCCCGTCCCCGCTGCGTACCAGCACGCGGCCGTCACCCGCCTCGGCGGTCCAGCCCTCGTCGGGCACGGGCAGTGCCAGTGCGTCGGGCACCATCGCGGCATGCGCCAGCCCCTCGGCCTCCGCGATCTCGACCCATTCACGCATCCGCGCGTGCCGGACCACCGCCACCAGATAGCGTTTCGGCGCGATCTCGCTGCCCAGCGCGATGTGCACCGCGTCGATCGGATCGGCGATCCGATCCTCGATCGCGAAGGGCAAGGCCGCCACGCGCTTGGCGTGCGTGCCGAGCGGAAGGTCGACCACCAGGAGCAGCACCGATTCGCTCGGCACCAGCAAGGTTGCAGGACCGTCCGGCTCGGCTATGATCGGCCGCCCGCCCGACAGCGTCCACACGCCGCCGGCGCGAGGCTCCGCGGGGTCCGAAATGGGTTGGCCGGTCATGGTTCCGGGTGCTCCGCGGGATGCTCTGGTTGTAACATTGCTTTCACGGGAAGGACGCATGGGGCCGCGATGCGCATAGTTTTGAAACAGTTCCATGACACCGTGGCAGTCTCGGCCTCGAAGGGCAAGCGCCGCCGCCCCGTCCCGCACAGCGAAGCCGGGCTCACTTTGCTCGAGATGATCGTCGTCCTCGTCATCATCGCGATCGTCGCGGGCCTCGTTACCATGAACGTCGTCGGCCGACCCGACCAGGCCCGCGTCACCACCACCAAGACCAATCTCGCGAGCCTGTCGAGCGCGCTCAAGATGTACCGTCTCGACAACGGCCAGTATCCGACCACCGAGCAGGGCCTCAAGGCGCTCGCCGAGAAGCCGGTCACGCCGCCCGTTCCCGCCGCATGGCCCGAAGGGGGCTATGTCTCGGAGAATCCGGTCGACGCCTGGGGCAATCCGTACGTCTATTCCTCGGCCGGCAGCGGCTTCGAGCTCAAGTCGCTCGGCAAGGACGGCCGGCCCGGCGGCGAGGGGCTCGACGCCGATCTCGACGCGAAGGGCGGATAACGACCGTGCGGGGGGAGAGGATCAGCAACGCCGAGCGCGGCATGACGCTCATCGAGATGCTGATCGTGCTCGTCATCATCGGCATCGCCGCGGGCGGCATCGCGCTTGGCGTCGGCGCCGCGACTCGCGCACCTTCGGTCGAGACCGAAGCGCGCCGCCTCGCGCTCCGCCTCCAGGCCGCGGCCGACGACGCGATGATCGGCGACCGTATCCTCGCCTTCACCGCCGAGCGCCATGGCTACGGGTTCGCCGCGATCGGCCGTGACGGATCGATGAAGCCGCTCGGCGACGCGCTGGCGCCGCACACGCTGCCTGCCGGCATCACGGTCACGATCGACGTCCAGCCGCCCTTGCTGCTCGGCGTCGACGGCGGCGGCAAGCCGATGAGCGCGCTGGTCGAGAACGGCGCGGACAAGTGGCTGGTGCGCTATGACGGCATGACCGCCACCGCCACGAAAGTGGAAGCCGCGTCGTGAAGGGCGAACAGGGTTTCTCGCTGATCGAGGCGCTGGTCGCGCTCGCGGTGCTCGCCATCGCCACGGTCGGCCTGGTTCGCGCGACCGAAAGCCACATCGATTCGACTCGCGCGATGGAGCGCCGCGCCGCTGCGATGTGGGTGGCCGAGAACCGCCTCGCCGAGATCCAGCTCGCCGACCCCGCAGCCAACACGCGGGAAACCGAGCTGCTCGGCCAGCAATGGCGCGTCCAGATCGCACGCACGCGCACCGACGACGGGGCCATCGATAAGGTCCGCATCCAGGTATTCGCGAAGGGCGAGCGGACTCCGCTTGCATCGCTCGACGGCTTCGTCGAGGGCAGCCGCGCATGATCCGCTTGCCCGATCTCTCGCCGCGTCAGGCGCGCACCGCGCTCGACATCGCGACCGCGGCGGTCGTGGTTTCGGTCGCCATCGCGCTCGCCGGCCTTACCTGGCGGATCGCGGGCCATGCCAGCACCGGCGCGGTCACCGTGCCCTCGGGCGCTCGGCCGGTGGCGCAGCCCGCCGACGTCACCGCCGCACTCGCCTTCGCGCCGTTCGGCAAGGGCGCGATCACCGACGCCTCGCAGGCCACCGCACTCCCGCTCAAGCTGCGCGGCGTGTTCGCCGCCTCCCCCGCCGACCTGTCGGTCGCCTATATCGAGGTGGGCGGCGAGCCTGCGAAGCCGTTCCGCATCGGCGAGGCGCCGGGCGGCGGCACGATCGAGGGTATCCTGCGCGATCGCGTGCTGCTGCGCGTCAATGGCCGCATCGAATTCCTCGCGTTCCCCGATCCAACGCTGACCGCCGACCAGCAGGCAGCCGCCGCGGCCCAGCCCGCGCCACAACAGACCCAGGCGGCCCAGCCGCCCGCCTCGGCCGCGCAGCTTTCGCCGAATGCCGTGGCGCTCTCCTCGGCGTTGGTCTCCGGCCTGACCCCCGTTCCTGGAGGCGTGCAGATTGGCGCCGGCGCTCCCCCGGGGCTTCAGCAAGGCGACGTCATCACCTCCGTCAACGGTCGGGCGATCAACACCCAGGGCCAGGCCGCTAATGCCCTCGCCGCCGCGCAGTCGCTCGGCTCCGTCCAGATCCAGATCACTCGCGATGGAAAGCCCGTGACGCTGACCGTCCCGACCCGCTAGGTATCCCGCCCGTGCCCAATCCGATCCGCAACACCGCCCTCACCCTCGCGCTCGTCGCCATGACCGCGCAGCCTATCCTCGCGCAGGAAAGCGAGGCGGCGGATATCGTCGTCAACATGCGCGGGGTGGAGATCGCCGACGTCGCCGACCAGATCTCGCGCCTCACCGGCCGCACGCTGATCCTCGACCCGGCGGTCAAGGGCACCGTCACCGTCACCTCGGCGAGCCCGCTTTCGCCCAGCGGCGTGTGGGAGCTGTTCCTCTCGGTGCTCCGCGCCAATGGTTTCGCGGCGGTCCGCTCGGGCCGCGCGTGGCGGATCGTGCCGGCGGGCAACGCCGTGCGCGACGGCGGCGTTCCCTCGCGCGGCGCTTCCGGCCAGGAACTGATCACGCGCATGATTCGCCTGTCGAACGTGCCCTCGGCGGAGGCGGCACGCGTTGCCCGGCCGCTGGTCGCGAGCTTCGGCAGCGTCGAGCCGCTGGCCCAGCCCAACGCGGTGGTCGTCACTGACTATGCCGACAATGTCCGCCGCATCGAGGGCATCTTGCGCGCGCTCGACGGCAATGGCAGCGGCCTCACCTTCGCCACTATCGCGCTGCGCAACGGCAGCGCGCTCGATGTCGCGCAGGCGCTGCAGGGCGTGCTCGGGGACCCCGCCTCGGGCGGCGCGCGCGTCGCGGCCGATGCGCGCAGCAACACCGTGATCGTGCGCGGCACGCCGACCGCGGTCGCCGATGCGCGCCGCATGATCGCCTCGCTCGACGCGCCGGGTGGCGCCACGCCGATGACGCGCGTGTTCCGCCTCAACTATGCCGACGCCGAATCGGTGACCGAGGTGCTGCGCGGCGTGCTCGGCCAGGAGGCGACGACCAACAATGCCGTCGCCCGCAGCCTCTCCGACCGGCGCGGCGGCTACCGCAGCCCCACCAGCGTGCTCGGGGGTATGGTCGCATCGGGCGGCAGCAATCCGGCGGACACCGCCGCTGCCGCCGCCAGCGCCGCGCTCCAGGCGCAGCAGACACAGCTCGGGCAACAGCGCACCGAAACCCCGCAGGGCTTTTCCACGCCCGAGCTCACCGTCCAGCCCTCGCCCGACATCAACGCGGTCGTCGTCCGCGGCACGCCCAGCGCGATCGCCACGATCGAGCCGCTGATCACCGATCTCGACGTCCGCCGCCCGCAGGTGCTGATCGAGGCCGCGATCGCCGAGATCACCGGCGAGGAGGCCGAAGCGCTC
Source organism: Sphingomonas sp. BT-65 (assembly GCF_026107375.2). NCBI lineage: Bacteria > Pseudomonadati > Pseudomonadota > Alphaproteobacteria > Sphingomonadales > Sphingomonadaceae > Sphingomonas > Sphingomonas sp. BT-65. Next base: position 24,942 of record NZ_JAPCIA010000001.1, on the reverse strand, counting down.
GCGGTCCAGCTCGGCACCAGCGGCGCGGTGCTCAACCAGATCGAGGGCGCAGCGACCTCGTTCAGCAATGCCGGCCCCTCGCTGGGTCAGATCCTCGACGCGCTCGACGTGCCGTTCGCCGCCGCGCTCGGCCCGGGTCTCACCGCCAATATCGCGATTGGCGACAGCTTCTCGATCCTCGTCCAGGCGCTCGGCACCTCGTCCAAGTCGAACCTGCTCTCGACGCCGCAGATCACCACGCTCGACAACAAGGTCGGCGAGTTCGTCGTCGCGCAGGAAGTGCCGTTCGTGACGGGCTCGATCCTGCCCAGCGGCGGGGGCGACGTGAATCCCTACACCTCGATCGAGCGCAAGGATGTCGGCATCACGCTCAAAGTGCTGCCCCGCATCAATGCGGGCGATACCATCCGGCTCGAGGTCGCGCAGGAAGCCTCGTCGATCGCCGCCACCCAGCTTACGCAGGCAAGCGACCTCATCACCAATCGCCGCGCGATCAACACCACCGTGCTTGTCGACAATGGCCAGACGATCGTACTCGGCGGCCTCACCTCGGACGATTACGGCCAGGTCAAGAGCCAGGTGCCGATCCTCGGCGACATCCCGATCCTCGGCGAGCTGTTCAAGAGCCGCCGCGAAAGCCGCAACAAGCGCACGCTGTTCATCTTCCTCAAGCCCACCATCCTGCGCAACGGCGAGGACGCGGCGGCGATGGCCAAGGCAAAATATGCCCGGCTGCGCAGCGAGGAGCTGGATCTCAACACCCCGAGCAACCTGCTGCTCAAACCGCTCAAGCCGCGGCTGACGCTGGAGATCGACGGGATTTACTGAACGGGCTCTTCTGCCGCCGAATCTTCGGTGGCATCGGACGCGCCCATCGCCACCCGCACCCGCTCGCGTCCGCGCGTGAAGAAGGCCGCGTCGATTGCCAGGCTCTCCAGCCGCCAGCCGTCGACACTCTCGCCGACGCCAAGGCTGCGCGAGCTGCCGTCGGCCAGCCGCACCAGCGCCACCGCATCGCGGTTGAGCCGCCCGGCGATGCCGACCAGCGCGGGTGCGTCGGCGGGGATTTCGTCGCTCGCCTCGACCGCGGCGAACAACGGCCGCTCATAGACCGCGGCGACTACCGGCATCGGCGGCGGCACCACCGCGCGCGTGTCGGCTGCACGCGCCGGAAGCTTCACATCTGCGCCGGGCCATAGCAGCGCGACGGGCATCACCACCGCGAACAGCGCCGCTCCGCCCAGCGCGAGCGCATCGGTCCGGTTCAACGCCATGCCGCCACCACCTCGCCCTCGAGCCGCAGACCGCCGCCGGGAAGCGCGGTCACCCGCCACGCCGCGAAGCGCGTCAGCGGCGTCGCGCGCTCGATCCGGTCGGCCAGCGCAACCACCGCCTTGTCCGGCCCGGAGAGCCGCAAGCGCAACCGCACCAGCCCTTCGCCCGCCGGCACCGCTGCGACCTGTTCCGCCAGCACGCCGCCCTCGGCCGCCAGCCGCCGCACCCGGCCGGTCAAGCCGCGTACCGCCTCGGCTTCACTACCGCCCGGTGTGCGCAACCCGGCGGCTACCAGCGGCACCGCGACCGATCGCGGCGCCGCCACCGCCGCTTTCGCCGCCGTGGCAGCCTCGCGCGCGCGACCCAGCTTACCGAGCGCCGTGCCGGTCGCCGGCGCCAGCAGCGCCACCACCGCGAGGCCGCCACCGATCCCCGCGATCAGCGTCGCCCGGTTCATTTGGCGTACCTCAAGGTAACCGCGATCATCGCGCCCGCGCGCCGCTGCCCGGTTTCGCGGAACCCAGCCAGCGCCGGATCGGCCCGTAGCGCACCGCGCAACAGGTCGGGATCGGGCGTCGAGATCTCGAGCTCAAACGCGCCGTCCGCCGCCTTGACCATGCGCGCGACCCGTGCCTCGGCCGGAATCGCGACCGCCACCCGGTCGAGCCATACCGCGACGCCCGCGTCGCGCGCCGCCGTGCGCAGCGCCGCACGCACCGCCCGCTCCCGTTCTTCCGCGTTGAGCCGTGGCGCCGCCTGCGTCTGGAGCCGCGCTGCTTCCGCTCGCGCGCCATGCTCGATCACGCCCGCCCCGACGATCGTCGTCAGTGGCCCCAGCGCGATCATGCCCGCCAGCGCGGCTGCGAGACGCCAGTTCACCGGTCCGGGCGATCGAGGCTCGGCCCGCACCTCGCGCGCCGCGAATCGCTGCGCCATGCGATCGGCCAGGCTGTCCCGCGCATCCTCCATCGCCTGCGCCCTACCGATCTATCCCCGTAAAAAACAGCCTGTCATCGAAGAGTCGCCAAATCGACACGGTGCCGTCAACGCTTCTCCATCACACTGTAAAGCGCCGCGGTCACAGCCCCGACAGCCCTATCCGCACTGGATGAGGGTGACAAAAAGGGGGTTCCAGAACATGATCGAGAGCACCGATCTGGCCTTTGGCTATAGCGACGGCGACGTCGACACCAACAACACCGCCAATCCCACGCTCAACGCGCTGATCGAGCAGCGTTATTCGCGCCGTGACGCACTGCGTTCGGGCGCCTCGGCGGCGGCGGTCGCGGTGTTCGGCGGCGGCGTCCTCGCCGCGTGCGACAGCGCCAACGCCGATGCGGACCCCTTCCCCAACCTGATCTCGGTCGGCTCCTCGGGCGCCACCAGCTCGGGCCGCGTCGTCACGCTCACCGGTCAGGCGACCGACAATGGCGCGATTACCTCCGCCTGGGTGCAGACCAGCGGCCCCGCCGCCACGCTGATCGGCGCGAACACGGCGAACGCCAGCTTCGTCGCGCCGAGCGTGTCGGCGCAGCAGACGCTGATCTTCCAGTACAGCGCGACCGACAACGCGGGTCAGACGACCCAGGGCACGACCACCGTCGCCGTCAGCCCCGCAGTCATGGGCTTCACCTCGATCGCCAAGAACAGGAACGACGTGGTCACCGTCCCGGCGGGCTACACCGTCACCGTGATGACCCGTCTCGGCGATCCGATCGCTTCGGGCGTCGCAGCGTACAAGAATGACGGCACCGACACCAATTTCGCGCAGCGCATCGGCGACCATGGCGACGCGCTCTACTGGTACGGCCTCACCGCCGCCGGCGCGCGCGACGACAACAGCTCGGTGCGCGGCCTGATGGTCCAGAACCACGAGAACCTGAACGACCAGTATCTCCACCCGGCCGGCCCGACCAGCCCGGGCGGCGTCCGCCCGGAGGCGGAAGCGCTCAAGGAGATCGAGGCGCACGGCGTGTCGGTCACCGAATATGTCGAGGGGGCGAACCGCGCCTGGAGCTATGTCCAGAACTCGACCTTCAACCGCCGCATCACGCCGAACACGCCGGTCGTGTTCAACGGCCCTGTGCGCGGTAGCGCATGGCTGCGTACGCCCTTTTCGACCGACGGCACCGCGGGCCGCGGCACGATCAACAACTGCGCCAACGGCCACACTTTGTGGGGCACCAACATCACCTGCGAGGAGAATTGGGCCGGCTATTTCCGCCGCAGCGGCGACGATGCCCAGCGTACTGCGCGCGAGCTGGTCGCGCTGCGCCGCTATGGCGTGACCAGCGGCAGCGGCAGCTTCGGCTGGTCGACCGTGACCCCCGCGGATGCGACGAACACCACCTTCCGCCGCTGGGACGCACGCGCCGGCGTGGGCGGCTCGGCGACGACCGACTGGCGCAACGAGCCGAATCAGTTCGGCTGGTGCGTCGAGTTCGATCCCTATGACAAGACCCAGGCACCGCGTAAGCGCACCGCGCTCGGCCGCCTCGGCCACGAGGGCGCGTGGTACGGCAAGTTCATCGAGGGCAAGAAGCTCGCGGTTTATCTCGGCGACGATGCGCGCGGCGAGTATTTCTACAAGTTCGTGACCGCCGCCTCGTGGACCTTCGCCGACGCGCAGCGCGCCGATCGTCTGGCGGTGGGCGACAAGTATCTCGACAGCGGCACGCTCTATGTCGCCAAGTTCAACGCGAACGGCACCGGCACCTGGGTGCCGCTGGTGTTCGGCCAGGTTCCGAACCGCCCGGCACAGGGCAGCGACATCGAATATGTGTTCGAGAACCAGATCGACATCCTCGTCAACACCCGGCTGGCGGGCGACGCGGTCGGCGCGACCAAGATGGACCGTCCGGAATGGACCGCGACCAACAACGTGACCGGCGAGATCTATCTCACCCTCACCAACAACAATGCCACGCTGCGTCCGCTGAACGGCACCGACGCCGCCAATCCGCGCCACTATAACGACCCGCGCGGCGCGACGAACACGGCACAGTTCGGCAACCCCAACGGCCATATCCTGCGCCTGCGCGAGACTGCCGATGATCCCGCCGCGACCAGCTTCGCATGGGACATCTACCTGTTCGGTGCCGACTCGACGGATTCGAACAGCGACGTCAACATCTCCGGCCTGACCGCCAACAACGACTTCTCCAGCCCCGACGGCCTGTGGTTCTCGCGGCCGCAGAATGCCGGTGGCCTGGTCAATCCGTTGCTGTGGATCCAGACCGACGACGGCGCCTTTACCGATCGCACCAACAACCAGATGCTCGTCGCGATGCCGGGCACGACCGGCGACGGCGCGTCGGTGACGATCACCAACCGCGGCACCGGCGGCGCCACCGCGACCCAGACCACGCGCCGCGGCGCGCTGGCCACCGACGCGACGCTCAAGCGCTTCCTGGTCGGCCCGGTCGAGTGCGAGATCACCGGCGTCGACACGACCCCGGACGGGCGCACGCTGTTCGTCGGTATCCAGCACCCGGGCGAGGGCGGCACACCGGCCGCACCGACCAGCGGCTGGCCGGCGACCCAGGCCACCGGCACTGCCCCGGCGGGCACGCGTCCGCGCTCGGCGATCGTCGCGATCACCAAGAACGACGGCGGCGTGGTCGCCCTCTGATCAAGGAACAAGGCCGTGGCCCGGCACAACCGGGTCACGGCCGGGAGTTGAACCCCGAGCCTTCAGGGGAGGCGGGTCCGCCCGCCTCCCCTCTTTTATCGGGCTAGGACCTAGCTCGCGTCGGTGCGGCTGACGATCTTCGCGGTGCCGTCGCGCGTGATCGAGATCAGGTGCGGGGTGCGGTTGTCGCACGTCACGCGCCACGCCGGATTGCCCTGGACCGGATCGAAGCGCTCGGTCTCGGTCACTTCCTGGCAATTGAACCCAGCATCACGCACCGCGCGCAGGAACACGCCATTCTGCAGCGCCGGCGGCAGTGCGATCACTTCGGCCTGATAGTTGGTCGCGTCCGCGACATTCTCGACCATGTTGTTGGCCGCGGCGTCGTTCACCGCCTGCTGCCCGCCACCGCCGCAAGCCGAGAGCGCCAGCGCCGCGGTGATCGTCAGATAAGTCGTCCGCATGAATTGCACCTCCATCGCGCCCACAACGCCGATCGTCACGGCTTCGATCCGACCATCTTGAGAAATAGCCGCGTCGCCCGCATCACCTTGGCGCGGATCACCTGCGGCGAGGGCAAGGGCTCGAGCCCCAGCTTGATCCCCATATCGCCAGCGCCCAGCCACAGCCCGCAAATATCCTCCGCCGCGCGCATCGGGTCGTCGATCTCGATCTCGCCATGCGCCGCGGCATCGCCCAGCACCTGCGACAGCCGGTCGAAACAGAGCTGCGGACCCGCCGCATAGAAGCGCCGTGCGAGTTCCGGGATCTGCGCGATCTCGTTCATCAGCACGCGGTCGACCGCTTGATGCTCCTCGCTATATTTGAACTCGGCGAGCGCGATGCCGAATGCGTTGAGCTGGTCCTCCAGCGTATGCCCGCGCGCCAGCGTATCCTCGAACGCCGCCGCCATCCGCCCGCTCTCGACGCGGATCACCTCCTCGAACAGCGTCTCCTTGTCCCCGAAGCGGCTATAGACGGTCACTTTGGACACGCCCGCCGTGTGCGCGATGTCCTCGATCGTCGCTGCCTGAAAGCCACGCGCAAAGAATGCCTCGCGCGCCGCCTCGACGATCGCGCCATATTTGGCGGGGTCGCGCGGCCGTCCGGCGCGGCGCGGCTCCGCCAGGGTACCGGGCTGTTCGTTCGCGCTCAGCGCTCGTACGCCTTCGGCAAAGCACCCTCCTTCGGATCGAAATAGCGTTGCTTGAGCTTGTCCTGGCGCGTGTCGAGCGGTTGCTCGACCCCGTCGATGAACACGCGCACGGCCGCGGTTCCGATCTCGAGCGGGTCGCCATCCCAGATCACCACGTCACCGCGCCGCCCAGGCCGCAGCGAGCCGAATTCGCCGCCCATCCCCATCGCCTCGGCCGGCTTCGAACTGATCGCCGCGAACGCCTGCCCCCAGTCGAGCCCTGCCGCACCCGGAATTTTGCCCAAAGCGACGAGGTTGCCGGCATATTGCTTGACGAGTCGCGCCTGCCGCGCCTCGTCATCGTTGATCATCCCGATACCCACGGTCACGCCTGCCGCTTGCAGCCGCCCGATGTTCGACTGGGTCGCCGCGAGCTGCTCGAACGAGGCCGGCAGGTCGGCGAGCGCCGAGGCGAGCACCGGCACCTTCGCCGCCGCGATCTGCCGCGCCACGGTCCAGCCCTCGGTCGCGCCGACCAGCACCAGTTTGAGCCCCGGCATCTCGCGCTTGAGGTCGAGCATCACGAGGATGTCGGACGCTCGCTCGACATGAACCAGCAGCGGCACCGTGCCGTTGACCACCGGCACCAGCGCCTGCGCGTCGGCGCGAGTCAGCAGCGCATCCTTGCCGCGATCGGCGAAGCTGCCCGGCGCGCGGGCATAGTCGCGCACCTCGAACAGGATGTTCTTGAGCATCGCATAGGCGGCCGGGCGGCTGCCCCCGGCGCGCGCCGCGCCGGTCTCGCCATATTCCATGAACTGGAAGGCGCGCGCCTTGGTCACCGCGTCCATATCGGCGCCAAGATCGATGATCGCGCCCTGCCCGCCGAAGATCGACCCGCGCGCCTGCGGCGCGACCACCGCGCGCGTCACGCCCTCGGCGCGGTTGACGGTGATCGCGCTGGTCCGCGGGTTGACCGCGGGCACCACATCGATCGCCGCGTTGAACGGCGAGCTGTTCGCGCCCGCGTCGTTGGTCTCGTTGACTCCGTCGACCTCGACGATGCCCATCCGCGTGAAGCCCGCGAAGATGCCCGGCGTCACCCAGCGTCCGCCCGCGTCCACGACGGTCACGCCCGCCGGTACCGCGACCCCGCGCCCAGCCGCGACCACGCGCCCATCGCGCACCACCACCGTGCCGCCCTCGAGCGGCGCCGCTCCGTCACCGGTCACCAGCCTGGCATTGGTCACAGCCACGGTCTGCGCCGCCGCCGGCACCGCCACGCCGAGCGCGGCCGCTGTAAGAAGGAGCGCCTTCATTTCACGTCTCCCTCGCCCGGCTGACCCAGCTCGAAGTCGGATACGGGCCGTCGTTTGGGGTCATAAGCGTCATATAGGAGCGCGCCGTCGATCCACACCTTTTCGGGCCGGGTATAGACGCTGAACGGATTGCCGTTCCACAGCACCACATCGGCCATCTTGCCAGGCTTGAGGCTGCCGGTGACCTTGTCGATCCCCAGCGCCTTCGCCGGGGTGATTGCCGCCCATTTCCACGCGATCTCCTCGGGCACGTCGAAGCCGGCGCGCTTCGCCGCGGCGCGCACCTTGGCGATCTCCTGGTTCAGGCGCTGGATGCCGTTGGCGTCGTCCGAATGGATCATGCCGCACGCGCCTTCGCGCTCGAGGATCGCAAGGTTTTCCTTGATCGCGTCATAGGACTCCATCTTGAAGCCCCACCAGTCGGCCCACACCGCCGCGCAGGTCCCGTTGGCCTTGAGCAGGTCGGCGATCTTGTAGGCTTCCACCGCATGGTGGAACGTGCCCACCTTGTACCCGAACTCCCTGGCCATATCGAGCACGATGGCCATCTCGTCGGCGCGGTAGCAGTGGTTGTGGACGATGATCTCGCCGTCGAGCACGCCGCGCAGCGTGTCCATCGCCAGATCGCGCGTGGGAACCTCGCCGCCCTTGTCCTCGTAACGGTCCCAACGCCGCTTATACTCCTGCGCCTTGGCCCAGGTGGCGCGGTCGAGCGCGATGTTGCCCATCCGCGTCGCCGGCATGCGCTGGCGCGCGCCATAGACTCGCTTGGGGTTCTCGCCGCACGCCATCTTGAGGCCATAGGGCGCGCCCGGGAACTTCATCCCCTGCATCGTGCGGGCATAGACGTTCTTGAGCGTCACCGATCGCCCGCCGAACAGGTTGGCCGAGCCGGGCAGGATCTGCAGCGTGGTCACCCCGCCATTGGTCAGCGCACGGCTGAACCCCGGGTCCTGCGGCCACACGCTGTGCTCGGCCCAGACCTCAGCGGTCACGGGCGCGGTCATCTCGTTGCCGTCCGAATGCGCCTGCACGCCGGGGCTCGGATAGTCGCCGAGATGGCTGTGCACATCGATCACGCCGGGGGTAACGTACTTGCCGCGCCCGTCGACCACCTGGGCCCCCTCGGGCGCCGCGATCGACTGGCCGACCTCGGCGATCTTGCCGTCGCGGAAGAGCACCGCGCCATTGTCGATCCGCCCGCCCTCGCCGTCGAGAATCGTGACGTTGGTCAACAGCGTCGGCACGCCCGGATAGACCCGGTAGGTTGAGGGATAGGGATCATGGTCGAACCCCTTGCCCTTGCCCGGCCCGCGTTGCGCCGGCGCATCCGACGCGGCGCTCTTGGGTTTGTCCTCCGCGCTGGCCGAACACGCGGCCAGGCCTGCGGCGGCGGCGACGCCGATAATGGTACGGATCAACTCGCTGTGCCCCTCTCTGCTCGATCGATTCCGGTCATACAGCCCGGTTTCCCAACCGTTAGGGTCGAAAAGCGTTGCGCGCAATTTGGCGATTTGCTCCAACGCTCACAGCCATGGGGGAAATCCAGTGACGGCACCGGGCGCAGGCAGCGCCGTTCAGCAGGGGGCCGCTCAGCAGGGCGCCGCCGCCTTTGGCGATCCGGCGCGCGTCGATGCCGCGCATCGCGCGGTGCGTGCCGATCCCGCGATCCAGTTCGACCTTCCCTGGCGTCAGCCCGAGGTCAACCAGCCGCCGCGCTGGCTGATCGAGCTGTTCGAGGCGCTGGCCCGCTTCGTCGACTGGGTCGGCGGCGGCTGGTATGTGCTGATGTGGATCGCGATCGCGCTGGTGGTGATCGCCCTCCTCCTCGCCCTGTTCCCCGTGGTCCGCGAATGGATCTCCGCGCGCCTGTTCCGCCGCGGCGAGGCTAGCGTCGAACCCGCCGGTTGGACGCCCGACGCCGGCGCCGCGCGCGCCTTGCTCGACGAGGCCGACCGCCTCGCCGCCGCGGGCCGCTATGCCGAGGCGGTGCGCCTGATCCTCCATCGCAGCATCGAGGATATCGAGCGCTGGCGCGGCGATTCGCTGCGCCCCTCGCTCACCAGCCGCGACATCGCAGCGTTCGAGAGCTTGCCCGACGCCGCCCGCACCGTCTTCGGCCGGATCGTCGCCGACGTCGAGCGCAGCCTGTTCGCCGGCAATCCGCTCGGCGAGGCGGACTGGACCCGCGCCCGCGCCGACTATGCCGGATTCGCGCTGGGGCACCGATGAACGGCGCCAGATCAACTCAATTCCTCCCCCGGAGGGGGAGGGGGACCAGCGAAGCTGGTGGAGGGGTATTCTCCCCCCGCGGGCCGGTCCATTTGTGGCGACTACCCCTCCACCGCCTTCGGCGGTCCCCCTCCCCCTCCGGGGGAGGAATAAGCGAGCCTGGTGCCGATGCCGTCAACCCCTTCCGTCCGCGCACTGTCCTGCTGCTGATCGCCGCCGGCGTGGCGCTCATGCTCGGCTTCCTGCTGGTCAGCGGCTATGGCGGGCTGGTCGACCGCCAGCGCGGCAATGCCCCTAGCCCCACTTCGCGCTTCGCCACCGGCTTCCGCGCGCTCAACAACCTGATCGAGCAGTCCGGGGGCACCGTCGCGCTCTCGGGCGACGCCGCCGCGCGGCCGGGGCAAGGGCTGCTGATCCTGACCCCGAACCTGCAGACCAAGCCTGCCGAGCTCGAGGCCGCGCTCAAGGATGCGGCGGGCGAGAGCGCGCCGGTGCTGATCATCCTGCCCAAATGGGTCTCCGCCCCGCAGCAGCTTCGGCCGAATCGCGAGGAGCGGTTGACCGCGATCGCCGCACCGACGCTGATGCGCATGCTCGCGCCGGTCACCAAGGTCACGGTCGACCACCATTCGAAGGTGCGGCTCACCTACCCCACCAGCCTCGACCTCCGTCCGTTCCGCACGCCGGAGACCGTGCAGTCGCTGGACGGCGACAAGATCTACTCGCTGATCGCCGCGCCGGACGGCAGCGCCGTGCTGGGCGAGGTGCCGGGCAAGCACATCTACATCCTCGCCGACCCGGATCTGCTCAACAATTATGGCCTGGCGCATCGCCAGAACGCCCAGGCCGCGATTGCGCTGCTCGCCGCGCTCGACCCCGACAATCCCGGCACGATCAACTTCGATACGATGCTCCCCTATGGCGCGGGCGGCCGCAATCTCGTCCAACTGATGCTCGAGCCACCCTTCCTCGGCGTCACGCTCGCGCTGTTCGCCGCCGCGCTGCTCGCTGGCCTCGCCACCTGGGCGCGCTTCGGCCCGCCGCGCCGCGAGCCGCGCGCGCTCGATTTCGGCAAGCGTGCGCTGATCGAGAACATCGTCAGCCTCGCCCGCCGCGCCGGCCGCACGCGTGACGGCGGCGAAGCCTTTGCGGACGCGATCCGCGACTGGGCGGCACGCCGCCTCGCGCTACCGCGCACCCTGCAGGGCGAGACGCTCGACGCGCATCTCGACGCCCTGCCCACGCAAACCTCCTATGCCGCCTCGGCCTCGCAGGTCCGCACCGCGAAAACCGAGGCGGAGTTGCTCCACGCGGCACAGAAACTCGACGATTGGCGAAAGGAAGTGAAGGCATGAACCTGGAAGACGTCCGCGCATTGGGCGCGGCGATCGATGCCGAGGTGGCGAAAGCGGTCGTCGGCCAGTCGGCGACGACGCGGCTGCTCACCGTCGCCTTGCTCTCGGGCGGCCATGTCCTGCTCGAGGGCGCCCCCGGTACCGCCAAGACCCTGCTCGCGCAGAGCTTCGCGCGCACGCTCGGGCTCGAATTCGGCCGCATCCAGTTCACGCCCGACCTGATGCCCGGCGACATCCTTGGCACCAGCCTGTTCAACTTCCAGACCTCGACCTTCGAGCTCAAGCGCGGCCCGGTGTTCACCGAGCTGCTGCTCGCCGACGAGATCAACCGCACCCCGCCCAAGACTCAGGCCGCGCTTCTCGAAGCGATGCAGGAACGGTCTATAACCATCGACGGCGGCACCGAAAAACTCTCCGACCATTTCACCGTCGTCGCGACTCAGAACCCGATCGAGCAGCAGGGCGTCTATCCCCTGCCCGAAGCGCAGCTCGACCGCTTCCTGTTCAAGCTTGCGATCGATTATCCCGACGAAGCAGCCGAGCGCGCGATCGTCGCGCAATACGGCACCCGCACCGGATCGCCGCGGCCCGAGGACAGCGGCGTCGCGCAGGTCGCCGACCATGCCGGGATCGCCGCTGCGAGCGAAACGGTGCTTGGCGTCAAGCTCGCAGACGAGGTGATCGCCTATGTCGTGGCGCTGATCCGCTCGACCCGCGGCCATCCCGATCTCGCCAACGGCGCCTCGCCCCGCGCGGCCTCGGCGCTCGCCGCCGCCGCCCGCGCCGCCGCCGCGCTCGAGGGCCGCGACTATGTCATCCCCGACGACGTCAAGCTGCTCGCCCAGCCGCTGCTGCGCCATCGCGTCGTGCTCTCGCCCGCGGCCGAGATCGACGGGCGCCGCGCCGACGATATCGTCGCGCAGCTGATCGACCGGGTCGAGGCACCGCGTTGATCGTTCCCACCCAGCGCGCGGTGGCGCTGGTGCTGGCGGCCGCCCCGCTCGCGCTGGTGCTCGGCGTTGTTCGCCCGGACGGCTGGCTGTTCGCGCTGTTCTGGGTGTTCGCGATCCTCGTCCTCACCTTCCTCGACGGCGCGCTCGCCCCGCGGCTGCGCGACGCCGATCTCGCCACCGCCTTCCCCGGCTCGGTCGAGGTCGGCGACAAGGTCGAGCTCGTCCCTGCGGGCGGCCCGGCGCTGCGCTACGCCGCCGAGGTCTCCGCACCGCTCGATCCCGCCGCCGCGCCGCTCCGCTACGCCGCCAGCCGCCGCGGCACGGCGAAGGTCGCGCGCATCTGGGCCCGGGTCGCCGGCCCGCTCGGCCTCGCCTGGCGCCAGCGCAGCCGTGCGGAGGACGGCGAGGTGCGCGTCCTGCCCAGCCTGCGCCCGGTGCGCGAGCAGGGCATGCGCCAGTTCCTGCGCAGCCGCCAGTTCGGCACGCGCATCCGTCCCGACAGCGGCGACGGCACCGAGTTCCAGTCGCTCACCGATTTCCAGCCGGGCATGGAGCGCCGCGCGATCGACTGGAAGGCCTCGGCGCGCCACTTCTCCCTACTCGCACGCGAATTCCGCACCGAGCGCGACAACAGCGTCGTCTTCGCGATCGACTGCGGCCGCGCGATGAGCGAGCCCGTCGACGGCCTCCCCCGCATCGACCGCGCCGTCTCCGCCGCGCTGCTCGCCGCGTTCGTCGCGCTCAAGTCCGGCGACCAGGTCCGCCTGTTCGGCTTCGCCGGCCGCCCCAGCGCGGATTCGGGCAGCGTCAGCGGAAGCAGCGGTTTCGCCACGCTCCACCGCACCGCCGCGGCAATCGACTATGGCGCGGAGGAGAGCAACTTCACCCTCTCGCTCGTCACGCTCGACCAGCGCCTCCAGCGCCGCAGCCTCGTCATCCTGTTCACCGAGTTCACCGATCCGACCTCGGCCGAACTGATGATCTCCGCCGCGGCACGCATGCTCAAGCGCCACCGCGTGCTGTTCGTGCTGTTCCACGACACCGAGCTCGACGCGATCCTCGATGCGCGCCCCGAGCAGGTCGACGATGTGATCCGCGTCAATATCGCCCACACCCTGATCCGCGAGCGCCGTATCGTCATCGAGCGGCTGAAGCGTCTCGGCATCGACGTGCTCGAGGCAAATCCCGACGACCTCGCCCTCACTCTCGCCGAACGCTATGTCCGGGACCGCGAACGCCCATGACCGCCTCTACCGCTCCCGCCTTCGGCGTCCGCCATTTCCGCACCGAGCGCGAGGCCGACTGGCAGCGTCTCGAAGCATTGCTCGACCTCGTCGAGAAGAAGTCGCCCAAGCGCCTCACCAACGAGGATCTGGTCGAACTCCCGCGTCTTTATCGCACCACGCTCTCGGCGCTGTCGATCGCGCGCGAAACCTCGCTCGACGCGTCGATGATCGCCTATCTCGAGAGCCTCTCCACCCGCGCCTATTTCATCCTCTACGGCTGTCGCGAGCCGCTTTGGCGCCAGATCGGCGGCTTCTTCGCTTATGGCTGGCCCGCCGCGGTGCGCGGCATCTTTCCCGAGACCTTGCTGATCGCCGCCTTGTTCCTTGCCAGCGCGGTCGCGGGCTATTTCCTCGTGCTCAGCGATCCGGCCTGGTTCAATGCGATCATCCCGCCCGAGATGGCGAGCGGCCGCGACATGAACGCGACCGCCGACTATCTCCGCTCCACCCTCTATGACCGTCCCAAGGAGGGCGGGCTCGAGGTGTTCGCCACCTTCCTCTTCACCCACAACGCCCAGATCTCGATCATGGCGTTCGCACTCGGTTTCGCCTTCGGCATCCCGACCTTCTTCCTGATCGCAAGCAACGGCGTGCTGCTCGGCGCGATGTACGCGGCGTTCATCCCCAAGGGGCTCGGCGTCGGCCTCACCGGCTGGCTGATGATCCACGGCTCGACCGAATTGAGCGCGATCATCCTCGCCGGCGCGGCGGGCCTCCATATCGGGCGCGCCGTCGCCTTTCCCGGCACGCGCACGCGTATGGCTGCCGCCGGAGAGGCCGGGCGCCGCGCTGCGCTGGTGATGATCGGGGTGGTGATCATGCTGCTCGTCGCCGGCCTGCTCGAAGGCTTTGCGCGCCAGCTGATCACCGCCGATGGTGCGCGCTTCGCGATCGCCGCGGCGATGTTAGCTTTGTGGGTCGGCTATTTCGCGCTGGGCGGACGCCGCGCGCATGGCTGAGCCGCGCACCGCCGCCGACAAGAAGGAGCGCCGCCTGCGCGAGCTGGTGACGCCGGAGGGCGTGACGCTTCACCTGCGCCTCGCCAGCGCGGGGTCGCGCGCGGGCGCGTTCACGGTCGACGCGGTGATCATGCTCGTGATCCTCATCGCGCTCACCGTCCTCGCCTTCTTCATCATCGGCGGCTTCCGCACCATCGGCCCGGCCGCGATCATCTGGCTGCTCGGCTTCTTCCTGCTGCGCAATTTCTACTTCACCCTGTTCGAGAGCGGCGTGCGCGCCGCCACGCCCGGCAAGCGCATGCTCAAGCTGCGCGTCGTCGCGCGCGACGGCGGACGGCTCACCGGCGGCGCGATCCTGGCGCGCAACCTGATGCGCGAGGTGGAGGTGTTCCTGCCGCTCATCTTCCTGCTCAGCGCGCAGGCCCAGGGGTTCAGCAATCGCTGGCTGGCGCTGCTCGGCTTCGCCTGGACGGGGATCTTCCTGTTCATGCCGCTGTTCAATCGCGACCGCCTGCGCGCCGGAGACCTGATCGCGGGCACCTGGGTGGTGGAGAATGAGCGGCCGAAGATCGCGCCCGATCTGCTCGCCGCCAACGACAGCGCGCGGACCGACGCCTGGGGCTTCACGCCGCACGAGCTCGAAACCTACGGCCAGTTCGAGATCCAGCGGCTGGAGGACGTGCTCCACCGCAACGACCCCGACACGGTCACGACCGTCGCCGGGGTCATCCGCCGCAAGATCGGCCGCCGCGACCAGGGCGGAAGCTGGAGCGAGGACCGCGCCTTCCTCGAGGCCTATTACACCGCCGCGCGCCTCCATCTCGAGCGCCGCCTGCTGTTCGGCCAGCGCAAGCGCGACAAGTTCGATTCGACGGGTTAAGGGACCGCCATGACCGAACCGACACGCGACACCGCTGGCGTTATCGCCCCACCGCCGCTCCTGTATCTCGGCTTCCTGATTCTCGGCCTCGCGCTCGAATTCCTCGTCGTGCGGACGCAGGGTCTCGACATGCCCGCGGCGTTGCGCTGGACCGTCACCGCGCTGTTCCTGCTCCTCGGCGTCGCGGCGATCGTCGCGGCCGTGTCGCGCTTCCGCCGCGCCGGCACGCCCGCGCCGCCCTGGCAGCCGACCACCGCCTTCGTCGCCCAGGGCATTTACCGCTTCACGCGCAACCCGATGTATCTCGGCATGACACTGATCTACTGCGCGATCGGCGTCGCCGCGGATGCGCCGGTGGTGTTCTGGATGCTGATCCCGCTCGCGGTCACGATCCATTATGGCGTGGTGCTGCGCGAGGAGCGCTACATGGCCGGCAAGTTTGGCGACGCCTATATCGACTATGCCAACCGCGTGCCGCGCTGGCTCTGAGCCGCGCGCGCATTGTCAATGCCGCAATGCCGATCGTCAATCTTCGTGCCCGATTCACCATTTGTGGCTATGAAACCGATGCGAAGGGCATTGCGGTCATGACGCGGTGCAAGGAACTGATCGCACCTCGGGCCGGATAATATTTTTCGCTCATTTTATTGCCCATACGCGAAGACTTTGCAGAGCTCCTTGATTTTTTCACGCTATTGCTCCATATTCCCATCGCTACAGTCGCAAATCGACGGTTCTCGGAGCTTTGCGGCCCCAACTTCCTTCTTTCTGCAGCCGCGGCACCGGGGCGATCCCGGCAGTCGGTTCGCCCCTCGAAACAAGAAGGAACTTTCCATGAGCATCACCGGCACCGTCAAATTCTTCAACGCCGACAAGGGCTATGGCTTCATCGCCCCCGATGACGGCACCAACGACGCGTTCGTGCACATCTCGGCCGTCGAGCGGTCGGGCATGGCCACGCTCACCCAGGACCAGCGCGTGACCTATGAGCTGGAAGAGGATCGCCGCGGCAAGATGGCCGCGGTCAATCTCAGCCCGGCAGAGTAACCGCGATTCAAGCGTGCGGCGTCGCCCCGGCGCGCCGCACGCCAGTCACCGACCACAATGGAGCCACTCGATGGCGCAAGTCCCATATCGTGAACACGCGGCGCGAGCACGCGCCGACGCCGATGCCGCGACGCTCGAAAATGTGCGTGAACGCTGCCTTCGTGCCGAAGCCGCCTGGCTCGCCATGGCCGCACGACAGGAAAGCGTCGATCGCGCGCGCGAACGCCGCGAACCGGCTTCGCAACCCCAACAGGAAAACCAGTGAAATTTCAGAACAACCGAATCGAACGAACCCTACAACATCTGATCGATACTTCCGGCCTGCGCCGTGCGCGCAACGCGGAGGATGCCCGGGCAACGGCGATTGCCGTTGCCGCGGTGCGCGAAATACTTGGCTGAATCGGCGCTTGCCGCTGGCCGCGGCCCCCGCGGCCTGCTAGCCTCCTCAAATCATCGGCAGTCTATTTGACCGTAAGCGCCGCTGGCTGGGGGACCTCGTGCTCCCGCTTACCGGCCGGAGACTTGCTATCGATCCCCGACTCATGAGTGCCTATGCGGTTGCGATAGCAATCGTCACCATTTTCTCGATGATCGTCGTCGCCCCGATCCACCGCGCACGCGAGCGGCGCAGACCGCATCGCAACGCGATTGGCCCGCGTCCGCGGCTGCTTGGATGGTGGCGGCGCTGACCGCGCGCGTAGGGGTCTGAGAAGGACGGAGCCTTCCGCCCCTACCCCTCGCGCTTTCCGAAGAAATGCTCGACGATATGCTCGGCGATCCGCGCCGGGCGCAACGTCTTGGCGTCGACGCAGCACCAGCTCGACTTGACCTCGGCCAGCACCTCGTCGCCGCGCCGGATCACCGTCTCGTAGAAGGCACGCACGCCCTGCACCTTCTCAAGCAGCACCGTCGCCACCACCTCGTCGTTCAGAAAGGCGGGTTTGCGATAGGTGATCTCGTGCTTGAGCGCGACCCACAGGTGCTTGGCGACCTCCTCGGTCGGAGCGAGCTTCTGCCAATGGCTGAGAACCGCTTCCTGCACCCATTTGAGATAGCTGGCATTGTTCACATGCCCCATGAAGTCGATATCCGCCGGATCGACGGGGATCGGAACTTCGAACGGGACAGCAGCCTGGGTCATGGACCTCACCTTAACGTAAGGCGCCGCCACAAGCGAGCGGATTATCGTGCGGGCGTCGGGTTGAACGGTTTTTAGAAATGGCGGTATGGTCGAGGGGAACAGGAGGATGCCCAAGATGACCGACCTTCCCGCGCAGGCCCGCCAGCTCTTCTCCACGGTCACCGAGGACGGCCAGCTCGAACTGTCGATACGCGACGTCCCCGTCCCCGCGCCTCAGGGCGACGAGGTGCTGATCCGGGTCGAGGCAACCCCGATCAACCCTTCCGATCTCGCCGTGCTGTTGAGCGCCGCCGACAGCAGCGCCTTTACCGCCACCGCCGACGGCGCCCGTGCCGCAATCCCAGAGGCCGCACGCCGCGCCGTCGCCCCGCGCGCCGGCAAGCCGCTCCCGATCGGCAACGAGGGGGCCGGAACCGTCGCCGCCGCGGGCGACGATCCCGCTGCGCAGGCGCTGATCGGCAAGACGGTCGCGGCCGCGGGCGGCGGTTTCTACACGCAGTATCGCCTGCTCCGCGCCCGCGATTGCCTTCCGCTTCCCGAGGGCGTCAGCGCCGAGGAAGGCGCTTCCTCCTTCGTCAATCCGATGACCGCGCTCGGCATGGTCGGCACGATGCGGCGCGAGGGCTATACCGGCCTCGTCCACACCGCCGCCGCTTCCAATCTCGGCCAGATGCTCGTCAAGCTCACCCGCAGCGAGGACGTGCCGCTGGTCAACATCGTGCGCAGCGAAGCACAGGCGGCGCTGCTCCGCGATCTCGGCGCCTCCCATGTCGTCGACAGCAGCACGCCGGATTTCATGGCGCAGCTGATCGAGGCCATCGCCGAGACCCAGGCCTTCCTCGCCTTCGATGCGATCGGCGGCGGCAAGCTTGCGGGGCAAATCCTCACCGCGATGGAGGCCGCCGCGGTACGCACCAATCCCGCCAACGGCCCCTATGGCTCCACCACGATGAAGCAGGTCTATATCTATGGCGGCCTCAGCACCGCGCCGACCGAGATCGCGCGCGGCTTCGGCATGAAATGGGGCGTCGGCGGATGGCTGCTCACCCCCTATCTCCAGGCGGCCGGCATGGAGGAAGTCGTCCGCATGCGCACCAAGGTCGCCGCCGAACTCCGCACCACTTTCGCCAGCAGCTACACCAGCCGCATCACGCTCGACCAGGCGGTGCAGCCCGACATCATCGTCGCCTACAACCGCCGCGCGACCGGCGAGAAATACCTGATCCTGCCCAACGGTTGAGGATTCATCGCTGCAGCTTGTACCGAAATCGGTCCCGAATACGCCGGTTGAAATACTGCCCCTTCGACACTGCCCTGCGCATCCCCTGCGCGATGCGGTCGGGCACGTCGTAATAGCGGTAGCGCCGCCCGCTCACGAACAGGATGTCGAGCCGGGCGGCGTCCGGATCGTAATTCCAGCTGCGGATCACGCTCGAAGGCATGCGCCTTCAACGCATGAGCTGAAATCCGGTTCTCAGCCCGCCAGTTCCTTGAGCGGCGTCGCGGCATCCGCCAGCCTTGCCGGATCGACCGCCATTCGCTCGACCACCAACTTGCGGCCCTGGACATAGTCCTTGGTCGCGTTGACGCAGTCGAGCGCGATCACTTGCCCGTCCTTCAAGTAGATCACCGAGAAGCTGCGCGCCGCCGGATCGCCGCGCACCACGGTCGCGTCGTGCCCTGTCGAAAGCCCTACCGTCTGGAGTTTCAAGTCGTACTGGTTCGACCAGAACCACGGCACCGCGTCGTAATGCGCTTCGATCCCGGCGATCGTCTTCGCCGCGACGGTCGCCTGGTCGTGCGCGTTCTGCACTGACTCCAACCGCACCGGCATCCCGTCGGCAAAGGCGTTCGCGTGCAGCGCGCAGTCGCCGATCGCGAACACGTCGGGCAACGAGGTGCGGCAATGGCCGTCGACCGACACGCCGTTGCCGCCCTCCGCGCCGGCCGCGATCAGCGGCTCGACCGCGGGGACGATGCCGATGCCCACGATCACCATTTCCGCCGGGATCAGCTCGCCGTCCGCGAGCCGCACGCCACTGACCTTGCCGTCCGCAGCCTCGATGCCGTCGACTGCGACGCCCAGCCGCACGTCGACGCCATGCGCGCGGTGCTCGGCCTCGAAGAAGCGCGAGAGCGCCTCGCCCGCGACCCGCGCCAGCACGCGGTCGAGCGCTTCGAGCAGCACCACTTGCTTGCCCGCCTTGGCGAGGACTGCGGCTGCCTCGAGCCCGATATAGCCCCCGCCGATCACCACCGCGCGGGTGACCTGGGGCAGCTCGGCCAGCATCCGGTCGGCATCGGCGCGCGTGCGCACCGTGTGGACTCCGGGCAAACTTCCGCCGTCGCAACTCAACTTCCGCGGGTTGCCGCCGGTCGCCCAGATCAGGTGGCCGTACCCGATGCTGTCGCCTTGTTCCGTCCTTACCTCGTGCGAAGCGGGATCCACCGCGGCAACGCGAGTGGCGGTAAGTATGGAAATGTTCCGTTCTTCCCAGAAGGAACGCGGACGGATGAGAATCCGCTCGAACCCCTTCTCCCCCGAAAAATATTCCTTCGACAGCGGCGGCCGCTCATAGGGCAGCTCCGGCTCCTCGCCGATGATCGCGATGCTCCCCTCGAACTTCGCCTGGCGCAGCGCGATCGCCGCCTGCGCGCCGCCATGCCCGGCTCCCACGATCACCACGTCGTAATGCATTCGCCTCTCCCCAAGCGTCGCTGCGCGGGTAGCAGGCGCGGAACGCCGCGGCAAAGGCGAACCCCTATGGGCGCGCCAAGCGCGGCTTGCCGCTCAGGCCACGGCCATCAGGCTGGCATTGCCGCCCGCAGCAGTGGTATTGATCGAGGTCGAGACCTCCTCGACCAGCCAGTCGAGCCGCGGCGTCCCCGCCTGCGCCAGCACGATTGGTCCGGGAAGCTCGGCAATCGCCGCCAACGCCGCCAGGCGCGCCTCGGCATCCCCCTCAATCAGCGCGCCGCTGAACGGCCCGGCCTTGCGCCAGTCGTCAGCCCAGCTCAGCCGTGCCGACACCCGCGCCGGCACGCCGTCGAGCTCGCCACGCAGCGCCGCGTTGCCGATCATTGCGCGATTGCCCGTCGCCAGCACCGCCGCGACCTGCGTGATCAGCCCTTCGCGAGTCTGTGGCAGCAACAGGATCGCGCCACGCGGATGCAGCGCATAGACGTTGCGCTCACCCACCGGCCCCGGTAGCTCGACCTGCGCGCCCACCAGCGAAGCCTCGCCCGCCGCTCGCGCGACCTCGCCTGCATCGCCAAGCCACAACGCGAAGTCGCGCAGCGCCGGATCGCCGATCGTCGAAGCGACCCCCGGCGGCACCGTGGCCGCCTGCACCAGCCGGCCGAGATAGAGCGGCCCGCCCGCCTTGGGCCCGGTGCCCGAAAGCCCGCGTCCGCCGAACGGCTGCACGCCCACCACCGCACCGATGATGTTGCGATTGATGTAGAGGTTGCCCGCCTCGACCCGCTCGGTCACATGCTCGATCGTCTCGTCGAGCCGCGTGTGCAGGCCGAAGGTCAGGCCATAGCCCGTGGCATTGATCGCATCGATCACCCGGTCGAGATCGCGGCGCTTGTAGCGCACCACATGCAGCACCGGTCCGAACACTTCGCGTTCGAGATCGGCGATGCTCTGCAGCTCGACGATCGTCGGCGGCACGAAGGTGCCCTGCGCGGTTTCGCCCGCCAGCTCGATCTGCTCGACCGCCCGGCCCATGCCGCGCATCTTCTCGATATGGCCTTCGATATTGGCCTTGGCCTCGGCGGTGATCACCGGGCCGATATCGGTGGCGAGGCTGTCGGTGCGCCCGATCGACAGCTCGTGCAGCGCACCCTTGAGCATGCCCAGGATGCGGTCCGCCACATCCTCCTGCAGGCACAGCACGCGCAGCGCCGAGCAACGCTGCCCAGCGCTGTCGAACGCGGAGGCGATCACGTCGCCCACCACCTGCTCGGCCAGCGCCGAGCTGTCGACGATCATCGCGTTCTGCCCCCCGGTCTCGGCAATGAACGGCACCGGCGCGCCATCGGCGGTCAGCCGCCTGGCCAGCTCCTTCTGGATGATCCGCGCCACCTCGGTCGATCCGGTGAACATCACCGCCTGAGTCCCCGGCGCGGCAACCAACGCCGCGCCGATCTTCCCGTCGCCCGGCACCAGTTGCAGCGCCGCGGCGGGAATGCCGGCCTCATGCAGGATCGCGACGCCCTGCGCGGCGATCAGCGGCGTCTCCTCGGCAGGTTTTGCGAGCACGGTGTTGCCCGTCACCAGCGCGGCCGCGATCTGGCCGGTGAAGATCGCCAGTGGGAAGTTCCACGGGCTGATACAGGTGACCGCGCCCAGCGGCTTGTGCGCCGCGCCGAGCATCGCGCGCGCCTGTGCGGCGTAATAGCGCAGGAAGTCGATCGCCTCGCGTACCTCGGAGATCGCGTTGGGCGCAGACTTGCCCGCCTCGCGCATGATCAGGCCCATCAGCACTTGCATCCGCTCCTGCATGATGTCCGCCGCGCGATCGAGGCATGCAGCGCGCTCGGCCGGAGGCACCGCCGCCCAGCCCACCGCAGCCGCCTGCGCCGCAGCAACCGCGGCCTGCGCCGCCTCGGGGCTGACCTCGACCACCGTGCCGACGACGTCCTTGCCGTCCGCCGGATTGTACACCGGCCGCGAAGTGCCGAGCCGGTCGGCGGGTTCCGCCGCCCAGCCCGCCGCCGCGCTCGCCCGAAGCGCATCGCCGAGCCCCGCCAGCACCGTCTCGCTCGACAGGTCGAGCCCGTCCGAATTGCGCCGCGCGCCGTAGAGATCGCCGGGCAGCGCGATCAGGGGATGCTTCGCGCCCACCACATCCATCGAATGCACCTGCTCGACCGGATCGGCTACCAGCTCGGCCACCGACACTTCGGGATCGGCGATACGGTTGACGAAGGACGAGTTGGCCCCGTTCTCGAGCAGGCGCCGTACCAGATAAGCGAGCAATGTCTCGTGCGTGCCCACCGGGGCATAGATGCGGCACGGCCGGTTGAGCTTGGCCGGGCCGACCACCTCGTCGTACAACGGCTCGCCCATGCCGTGGAGGCATTGGAACTCGTAATCGCCGACCGCGAAATCCGGTCCCGCCATCTGATAGATCGTCGCCAACGACTGCGCATTGTGCGTCGCGAACTGCGGGAACACCTTGTCGCGGTTCGCCAGCAGCTTCCGCGCGCAGGCGATGTACGCCACATCGGTATAGATTTTCCGCGTGTACACCGGGAAGTCAGGCAGCCCGTCGACCTGCGCACGCTTGATCTCGGCGTCCCAGTACGCACCCTTGACCAGCCGCACCATGATCCGCCGCTCAGCGCGCGCGGCGAGATCGACGATCCAGTCGATCACGAACGGGCAGCGCTTGCCATAGGCCTGCACCACGAACCCCAGCCCGTCCCATCCGGAGAGGTCGGGATCGAGCGCCAGGCTCTCGAGCAGGTCGAGCGACAGCTCCAGTCGGTCGGCTTCCTCGGCATCGATGTTGAAGCCGATGTCATAGCCCCTGGCCAGCACCGCCAGCGCCTTCACCCTGGGCAGCAACTCGCCCATCACGCGGCCCGCCTGCGCCCGTGCATAACGCGGATGCAAAGCCGAGAGCTTGATCGAGATGCCCGGACCGCCGACCACGCCGCGTCCCGCCGACGCCTCGCCGATCGCGCGCACGGCGTTCTCGTAATCGCGATAATAACGCTCGGCGTCGACCATCGTCGTCGCCGCCTCGCCCAGCATGTCGTAGCTGTACTGGAAGCCGCGCGCCTCCAGCGGGCGGGCGCGTTTTAGCGCCTCGACGATGGTCTCACCAGTCACGAACTGCTCGCCCATCATGCGCATCGCCATGTCCACGCCGCGGCGGATCACCGGCTCGCCCGCGCGCGCGATCAGCCGGGTCAGCGCAGCGCCCAGCCCGGCATCGTTGACGCTGCCGGTGAGCTTGCCGGTCACCACCAGTCCCCAGGTCGCCGCGTTGACGAACAGCGAGCGCCCGTCGCCGACATGCGACTTCCAGTCGCCATCGGCGATCTTGTCACGGATCAGCGCGTCGCGCGTGTCGTCGTCGGGGATGCGCAGCAGCGCCTCGGCAAGACACATCAGCGCGACGCCCTCCTGGCTCGACAGCGCATATTCCTGCACCAGTCCTTCGACGCCGGTGCCCTTGTGCTTGGCGCGCAGCGCGGTGATCAGCGCCGCCGCGGTCGCCCGAGCCGCCTGGCGCGTGCCCTCGGGCAGCGTCGCCTGCTCTACCAACGGGGGCAAGCACTCGGGCTCGGGCCGGCGATAGGCCGCAGTGATCGCCGCGCGCAGCGGGATCTGTGGACGGATGGGCGGCGCGAAATCGGCGAAGGGTGCGGTCATCGAGAGCCTCGGACGAGATGGTCGCACCATCCTATCAGCTTTGCGCCTCGCGATTGGACTTTTGCTGGCCCATTGGCGTATCGTTCTGCCTTCATTTTCCGCCACGCGAAGGCAAATATGACTGGCAAAGCCGCCGATCTGGACTTGTTCGACCGCAAGATCATCGACGTGCTCCGCGCCGACGGCCGTATCGCGATCACCGATCTCGCCGCCCGCGTCGGCCTGTCCAAAACGCCCTGCCAAGTGCGCGTGAAGCGGCTGATCGCCAACGGCACGATCCGCGGTTTCCGCGCGATCGTCGATCCGGCACGCCTCGGCCTCGACCATATCGCCTTCACCGAAGTGAAGCTCTCCGACACGCGCGAGGACGCGCTCGACGCCTTCCGCCGCGCCGTGCTGCGCATCCCGGAGGTCGAGGAATGCCACATGATCGCGAGCAGCTTCGACTATCTGCTCAAGGTCCGCACCGCCGATATCCGCCGCTATCGCGAAGTGCTCGGCGAGCGCATCTCGAGCCTTCCGCATGTCGCCAGCACCTCGACCTTCGTGGCGATGGAGACGATCCGTGATTCGGGGATGGGCGGTGTATGAGCAGCGTCCCGGGGGCATTGATGGTAGCGGAGGAGGGACTTGAACCCCCGACCCCAGGATTATGATTCCCGTGCTCTAACCAACTGAGCTACTCCGCCCTACCAAGGCGGCCCGCCGCCGGGTCTGGCGCGGGCGAGCGGCGCACATAAGTGCGCTTTGAAACCGGGTCAAGCGAACATGTGGCGCGACAGCGGCTCCCACGGTCCGCCGCGATACCACCACGACGCGAGCCCCGCGATCTCGACCTCGCGCGGCCGGAATTCCTTGGTCAGCGCCGCCATCAGCAGCTTCGCCATCGACGGCGCAACCTTGTTCTGGATCGTCACGTGCGGCCGCCAGCCGCCCGCATCCTGGGGCATCAGCAACCCGGCGAACGCCTCGCACAGCTCGCGCCGGATCGCCGCTAGACCCGGCGATTCGATCTTCACCGCCACCCCGCGCCCAAGCGACATCAGTCCCGCCGCCTTCGCCGCCGGCGCACGCACCCCGCGCGTCGCCTCGCTCAGCCGGCGCTTGAGCTCGTCCTCCACCGATGGCGGGAGATGATGGAACAGCGTGAGATGTGCGGGCAGCACGTTGCGCTCGGGCGGGTAATGCTCGCGGCGCAACGCATCGAGCGCCGCCTGCTCCGAACGACCCAGAACAGCGGTGACGATGATCGGCGCGTTCATTTGCTTGGTTGGCGGCGCCGGCCCGCTCCCCCACCCGGCCACCCAGCGGTAGCATCATATGGGTGGCCGGGTGGGG